>OZ255723.1:0-3352500 GCA_965277255.1 Flavobacteriaceae bacterium
GAAAGCGATCATTGAAAAATATTCCGTTGGTGAAATATTGATGGAAAGAACTCCAAAAGCATTGGCAAACACCATCAACACCATGACTATTAAAAATTATGAAAAATCACTGGTAGAAGCTAAAAAACAATTAAATTGGTCAAATGAAAAAGAAAAGTTAACCTCAATCCTTTCTAAACTTGGCTAAAAAACTTCATATAATATCTTTTGATGTTCCCTACCCTGCAAATTATGGTGGCGTCATAGATGTTTTTTACAAGTTAAAAGCATTACACCGTTTAGGCATAAAAATTTGCCTCCACACATTTGAATATGGAAAAGGAAAGCAAACAGAACTTAACAAGTATTGCGAAGAAGTTTTTTACTATCCGAGAAATTCATTTGTCAAAAGTTTTCTTTCTACAGATCCTTTTATCGTGAAAACAAGAGCCAATGAAGATTTGATACAAAACTTAACTCTTGACAATCATCCAATACTATTTGAAGGACTTCACACCACACATCCAGTATTAAACAATTTACTCGTTGGAAAAAAAATATTTGTGCGAGCACATAATATAGAGCATCGTTTTTATAAAGGTTTGGCTAAAAGTGAATCTGATGTTTTTAAACGTAATTTTTTCAAACGAGAAGCTAAAAAGCTAAAGCGATATGAAAAAGTTTTAATGATTACAAATGGTGTGTTTACCATTTCCCCTCATGAACAAGAATATTTTCAAGAGAAATATGGCGATAAATGTACCTACATTCCTGCTTTTCACGATGTAGAAATTCACACAAAACACAGCAAAAAAGAAGAATGTCTTTTATATCATGGAAATATTTCTGTTTCTGAAAATGTAAAAGCTGCATTGTTTTTAATTGATATTTACAAAGATTCTAATTATCGATTGATTATTGCTAGTAGTTATCAGAACGAAGAAGTTTCTAAAGAAATTTCCAAATATCATAACATTAAATTTCATCATTTAATCAATGATGATGATTTAAATAGGTTGTTTGAAAAAGCACATATAAATGTGTTGCCTACATTTCAAAAAACTGGAATTAAGCTAAAGCTTTTAAACACCTTATATCAAGGTAAGTTTGTGATTGCCAATGATTTCATGGCTGATGATACTGGTCTTGAATCATTATGCGAAAAGGCAAATACCAAAGATGAATTTTTGCAAAAAACCAAAGAAATCCTCGAAATAGATTTCGTTCCATCTATTTTAGAAGAACGCAAAAAGATCTTGCAAAATTTTAGTCCAACAGAAAGTGCAAAAAAAATAGTTGATGCTATTTTTAAGTAGCAGATTCCGTCATCATTTCAAACAATTCACCACCCTCACATTTAATCGTTTTTTGCTTGAATTTTACAATCAAAGCATAATCATGTGTTGCCATTAAAATACTCTTTCCGCTTTTGTGAATCTGATTTAATAATTCCATCACTTCCAAAGAGGTTTTAGGATCTAAATTTCCGGTAGGCTCATCAGCAAGAATCAAATCTGGGTCATTTAACAAGGCTCTTGCAATAGCAACACGTTGTTGTTCTCCGCCAGAAAGTTCAAAGGGTTTCTTGTAGTATTGAGTTTTCATCCCCACTTTTTCAAGCACTTCTTCTATTTTTTCTTTCATCTGATTTTTATCTTTCCAACCTGTAGCTTTCAATACAAAAGAGAGGTTATCAAAAACTGTTCGATCATTTAACAGTTTAAAATCCTGAAAAACAATTCCAATTTTTCTACGTAGAAAAGGAATCTCTTTATCTTTTAATTTTTTTAAATCAAATCCAACAATACTTCCCATACCTCGCTGTAATCTTAAATCGCCATACAACGTTTTCATCAGACTACTCTTCCCGCTTCCTGTTTTTCCTATCAAATAAAAAAAATCGCCTTTTTCAATTTTTAAATTCACCTTGGAAAGCACTAAATTATCTCGCTGATAGATATCTGCATTTTCTAAATGTAAAATTGAATTCGGCATAGATGAAGTTTTTACAAACCTACATAATTTTTACTAAGAATTTTAACAAGATTGTTCACTATTTTGAGGAGATACACTCAGTTTTTAGTATTTTTGAACTACTCCTTATTCTGATTTTTTTGAATTAAAAATCCAACAAAAATCAAATTTTAACGTTATAGCTTTCAAATAGCAAAAAATCTCCCGATGAAACATCGCTTTTTATATAGAAATCTAACACTCTTATTTTTTTCTATACTATCTATTCAAGTTTATGGACAACAAACTGAAATAGATATCAACCTTTTGGCTGACTACAATCACGCTGTTAAATTATTTAATAGCAAAGCCTATGCAGCAGCGCAAAAATCATTTATGGAGGTTTCAGAAAGTGCGAATGATCGACTTCGATTAAAAGCAGATGCTGATTATTTTGACGCCATGTGTGCCATCAGACTCAATCAAACGGACGCTGATAAAAAAGTGTTGAATTTTGTTGAAAATCACCCAAACAGTAACAAAAAAGACAAAGCTTATTTTAATGTTGGCAACTATTATTTTGCAAATAAAAGAGCTGCCTATGCACTAAAATGGTATTCTAAGGTAAACCATGATGCTTTATCTGAGGGCAATAGAAAAGAATTGAATTTTAAAATGGGATATGCTTTCCTTTCTACAAGAAACCTTACGTTGGCCAAGAATAAATTTGTCACTCTTATTAACGACCCAAAATACGGAAACGATTCTCGCTATTACTTCGGATATATTTCTTACAAACAAGAAGATTATGAAATTGCAGAGAAAACATTGCAAGAAATTGCTGACGATCAAGCCTATAAAAGTGAAGTTACCTACTACTTATTAGACATTAGTTTTAAAGCAGGTAGGTTTGAAAAATGTATCGAAGTAGGGGAAAAACTCCTCGAAAAAGCAAAGCCTAAAGACCGGTCTGAAATTGCTAAAATTGTTGGTGAAAGTTATTTCAATTTAAAACAATACGAAGCGTCCATTCCTTATTTAAAAGAATATCGTGGTAAAAAAGGAAAGTGGAACAATACAGATTACTATCAATTAGGTTATGCTTACTTTAAGCAAAACGATTTCGAAAATGCAGTCTCGAACTTCAACAGAATTATCGATGAAGAAAACAATGTATCACAAAAAGCATATTACAATTTAGGAGAATGCTATATCTATTTAGAGAAAAAACCAGAAGCTCTTAATGCATTTAAAAGCGCTAGTGAAATGAGCTTTGATCTCAAAGTGAAAGAAGATGCTGCTTTGAATTACGCCAAACTGAGTTACGAGGAAGGAAATCCATACAAAAGTGTTGCTGAGGTACTTCAAGATTTTCTAAAAACCTATCCAAAATCGCCTAGCTATGAAGAGATTAATGGATTGGTAGTGACTTCTTATTTGTATCAGCAAGACTATCAAGGAGCTTTAGAATATTTAGCTAAAAACAGAAGCAAGCAAAATCAAGACCTCACATATGAAGTTTCTTATTACAGAGCCATTCAATTATTTAATGAAAATAAATTAAAAGAATCGCTGCCTTATTTTGCTGAAGGAATAAAATCTGACCAACCGTATATCAAAGACAAATCGCAGTATTGGAGTGCAGAAGCTAATTATAGACTTGGTGATTTTCAGATAGCATTGGATGAGTTTTCTACCTTCAAAAAATCGTCTTCTGCAAAAAAAGTTGAAGACTATGCACAAGTAGATTACAACATCGGATACAGTCATTTTAAATTAAAAGAATATCCAAACGCTGCAAAATCTTTTCAAAGATTCATCAATACAAAAAATGAAGATTTGACCATGACGGACGATGCAACCATAAGAATGGGTGATAGTTATTACGCGACAAAAAATTATTCCAGAGCTATCAAATCGTATAACAAAGTGGTTGATGAATTAGGAACTGGAGCTGATTATGCGCAATATCAAATGGCAATTAGTTATGGTTTTTTAAATAAAAATGAAGACAAAATCACTCAGTTAGAAAGCTTATTTAGCAATTTTGAATTGTCAAATTTTAGGGACGATGCGCTATTTCAATTAGGAAATACCTATGCTGCTCAAAAAGATAATGAAAAAGCACATGGAGCCTACGAAAAATTATTTCAAACTTTCCCTAGAAGTTCATACAATCCAAGAGCATTGTTAAGAAACGGGTTGTTGTATTACAACGATAATGAGAATGAAAAAGCATTAAAAGTTTACCAAGAAATTGTAGCAAGATATCCGAACTCTAGTCAAGCTAAAGAAGCTGTTGACAATGCACGTAACGTACATGTAGACTTAGGAACTGTTGATGAATATGCCGTTTGGGTAAAAGGACTCACATTTGTAAATGTTACGGATGCAGATTTAGATAATGCTACTTACGAATCTGCCGAAAATAAATTCTTAGAAAACAATGTTCCAAAAGCGATTGAAGGTTTTGGAAAATATGTAAAAGAATTCCCTAACGGTTTACATGCATTAAACGCGAACTTTTATCTGGCGCAGTTGTTAGCGAGGACAGACAGACAGGAAGAAGCAATTCCTAGTTATCAGTATGTAGTTAATCAACCTCAAAGTGAATTTAGCGAAGAGGCGCTCAACAAATTATCGCAAATTTTATTAGAGAAAGAAGATTGGACAAATGCCATTCCGCTACTAGAACGATTGGAGCAAGAAGCTAATTTTCCTCAAAATATTCTGTATGCTCAAAGTAATTTGATGAAAGGCTATTATCAATCTAGGCTGTTTGAAAAGGCAGTGGATTACGCAGAGAAAATTTTATTAATAGACAAACTAGAAGCCAATGTAGAGTATGATGCAAAGATTATCATTGCCCGTTCTGCTTTTGAAACAGATGATTTTCCAAAAGCAGAAGAGTTCTACACGGAAGTAGAAAGAAATGCAAGCGGAGAACTAAAAGCCGAAGCTTTGTATTATAGTGCTTATTTTAACAATCAAAATAAAAAATATGCTGAGTCTAATAAGGTGGTACAAACCATTACTTCAGATTATTCAGCTTATAAATATTGGGGAGCGAAAAGCTTTATTGTGATGGCAAAAAATTATTATGCCTTAGAGAATTCAGATCCGTATCAAGCAACATATATTTTAGAAAACATCATTAAAAACTTTACACAGTTTGACGATATTGTGAATGATGCTAAAAATGAGTTGAAGAAGATCAAACTCAACGAAGCCAAGACGAATAATTCAGTAACAACCCCTAAAAACTAAGATTGATGAAAAAGAGTTTCCTATTATTGCTCGTTGTTTTTGGTTCTTATCAAGCATTTTCTCAAAAGAAATCAAAAAAAGAAAAAAAGAAAGATACTATTGTAGAAGTAATAAATGTAATTACATCCTATACGCCTACCATTGCCGATGCTTTTAAAATAAAGAAAAGTCCGCGAATTGTATTGAGTAAAAATTCTGAAAAGCAGAAATTGACTTATTCTATTTTTTCTGCACCCGTGGCTTCTACCTTCGTTCCAAAAAGTGGTGTTGTCAAAGGAATTGATGTGGGTAAAAAAGAACGTTTGTTTGATAATTATGTAGCGGGGGGATTTGGAAATTATACCACTCCTTTTATAGAAGCATTCTTACATCAAAATAGAAAGTTTGACGATGATTATGGTATTTATCTCAAGTACATTTCTTCTGAAGGTGGCGTGGAAAGCACACCCTTAGACAATGGATATTCTAACTTAAAAGTTGGCGCTTATTACTTGAGGGAAGAACGCTATTTTACTTGGAAAATAGGCGGAAATATAGATCGTAGAAAATACAATTGGTATGGCTTACCCAATGCCATTACTTTTGATACAGCATCCATTACTTCAATTTTAGAAGAACAGAATTATGGATTGTATGAATTGGAAGGGGAACTTCTTTTTGAAGATTCCTATTTTGATGATATCAAAGCCTCCATCAGTCTTTTTGATGATAAATTTGGAAGCAAAGAGATTCGATTTTCTTTAAAGCCAAATTTTAAAGTTCCTTTGGATGGAATTAATAGGCGATGGAAAGATTTGGATTTAAAAACTTCTATTGAATACTTGAAAGGTGAATTTCAGCAAAGTTACCTTAACTCAACCAATGTTAATTATAGCTTTTTTACGTTGGGGTTGAATCCTATTTATCGATTGGAATACAAAGATTTTCATATAAAATTAGGAACCAAAGTTTACCTATCTTCTGATATTGAAAATAGCCTAACGGATTTCTTTATCTATCCAGATGTACAGGTTACCTATCCTTTAATTTCGAAACTTGCCAATATTTATGCTGGAGCTACCGGAGACATTCATATGAATTCATTTCAAAGTTTTTCTGAGGAAAACCCCTATGTATCACCTACATTATTTTTAACCCAAACCAATGAGCAGTACAATATTTTTGGTGGAATTAACGGGAAGTTTTCATCTAATGTAAGTTTTGATATTAAAGCAAGTTATAAAAGTGATGAAGACAGAGCGTTATTTGTAAGAAACAATTCAAAATCTAACGGTACTTTTGATGCTACCAATCCACTTTTAGGATATGAATATGGAAATTCATTTAGTGTTTTTTATGATGATATTTCTACCTTATCCATCTTTGCAGAATTGGAAGTTGATGTTACAAAACGTTTGATTATTGGAGGGAATGTACAATCCAATACGTATACAACAACCTTTCAAAGAAAAGCTTGGAATCTTCCAAAACTTGAAGGAGCCATTTTCGGAAAATACAAAAAAGACAAGTGGTATGCCTCTGCCAATATTTTCTTTATAGGAGAACGTTTGGATCAATTGTATAGCGGAACATTTCCTTCTACAGTTTCTGGAATTCAAAACTTAGATGCCTTTGTAGATGTAAACTTAAATGGAGGCTATCATTTTAACGATTTATTTTCTGCATTTATCAAACTAAACAATGTCTTAGGAACCGATTACGAACGTTACGCGAATTTTAATGTACAAGGTTTTCAGGTCTTAGCTGGAGTTACTTATAAATTTGATTTTTAAAGGCACAGCCTTTTTGTTATTTTATATTCGTAAAAAACACAAAATAAAGTATCAAGTTCTATTCAACAATTTCCAATAAAAAAATTCACATTCTTAGACCTGAAAGGTTTTGAAAACCTTTAAGGTCTTAAAAACTAAGCAATTACAATGTGTAAATAATTTTTGCGATGTACTTAGAAATGCGTTATCTTTCGTATAATAAGCTCATGATAAAGTATTACCTCATTTTAGCACTTCAGATTTATTGTCTGTATCATCTGTTTAAAACTAAAAATCAATACTATTGGTTTTTTATCATTCTATTTATTCCTGTAATTGGTAGTCTTATCTATATATTCACCCAGATTATTAATAGTAAAGATGTTTCTGCTATCAAAGAGGAAATGACCAACATTATCAACCCAACCAAAAAAGTTCTTGACCTAGAAAAGAAATTGCAATTTTCTGACACCTTTCAAAATCGAGTAGATTTAGCGGATGCTTATTTAGAAATTGGCGATTATTTAAATGCGATTGAGCATTATGAAAAAGCACTGGATAGTAATTTTCGAAACGATTCTTATACCATCAATCAATTGATAAAAGGGTATTTTCATAGTGATGCGTTTGATAAGGTTATTGAGTATTCCGTAAAGATAAAATCCAACTCAGAGTTTAAAAAATCACAATTTTTCTATGGCATTGCTTTAGAGAAAAAAGAACGGTTTGAAGAAGCAGAAAGTGAGTTGTATAAAATCGATTTGAACTATTCTAATTATGAGGAACGCTTATACTTAGCAGAATTTTTAATCCGAAGGAATCAGAATGAAAATGCTAAAGATGTTTTATCTCGAATGATTACGGAATCGCATAATATGACCAATACAAATAAGAGAAAATACAGAAATGTGATTGCTAAAGCACAAAGTGTTTTGAATGAAATTTAAAGCTATATTTCAATGTCTATTCCATTTAGTGATTGTAGTAGTACTCACTATCCTAACTCAAATTGGTGGAATTGTTTATTTGATTTCAATACTATGGATCAAAAGAAAAAAGAAACGATTTCTGCTAAAACGATTTTTAGTTTTCATTCTTATCTATACAATCACTACCTTTTTAATCGTTCCCAATATTGCTCCGTTTTTTGGAAGAATGAAAATTGAAAATAACCATCAAATCCAAAGTCATAATATCTTCACCAAACTTTGCAATCGTAATTATGTCACTCCAAAAACGCATTCGGTATTAACGGATGTTTCTTTGCAGATGAACAAAGTATACCCAGGAATTCAGCTCGTGTATTTGGATGCAAACTTTCCTTTCTTTGATGGTTTTCCATTACTTCCTCATTTGAGTCATAACGATGGGAAAAAGATTGATATTTCATTTATTTATAATGATAAAAACGGAAAAGTATCCAACTTAAATCCGTCCAATAGTGGTTATGGAATTTTTGAAGTTCCTAGAAAAGGAGAAGTAGATCAAACTCAAATCTGTAAAGACAATGGAAGTTGGCAATATGATTATTCCAAATATCTAACTTTTGGAAAAACCAATAAAAATATTCAACTCAATGAAGAAGCAACCAAACAATTGGTTCAATTTATGGTTGAAAATTCAAATGTTCAAAAAATATTTATTGAACCTCATCTAAAAACTCGTTTGAAGTTAAGCAGTTCAAAAATTCGTTTTCATGGTTGTAGAGCAGTACGACATGATGATCACATTCATATTGAATTATAAGATTTATCTCAACCTTTTCTTTTCGAAATATCCTGGAAATCTCTTTTCAAACTCCTCCATAAAAGAGGAAATCGCATGTTCATCCACGCCTTTTCGGCGCGGCCAATTGGTCACTTCATCTAACTCTTTTTTGCAATACACAGGAATTTGATCAACCGTGACATTTAATCTAGATAAGGCTTTTTCTTTATTCCCAAGAATCAAATCGTACATCATTAAATACCATCGTAAAATCCCTAAATCCTGGTTCTTTTCAAAAACGATTTCCAGCAATCTTTGTATCTCTTTCGGATTCCCTCCTTTATACCCGATCAAATCGTCAAAATATTTTGTAAAAAATTCCTCTCTCTGGGGTTGATGTGGTAAATCAGAAAGATAACTTCCCTTAATATGTGCTGCCTCGTCAAAAAGTCCGTACCAATGACAGGCAGGTATATAAGCATCTCTATCAAAATTATCGGTAGATCGATAAAGACCTAATATAAGTTTTTTTCCAAGCTTTTTATCCACGTATTTATACGCATAACTATCAAGGCCGCCTACCCAAATATCAACTTTTTCAGCCTCAACATAGCTTTTAAAATACTCTTCGTACTTTGAATTGTAAAGCATCAAGTATACGTGAAGTCTTCTTAAAATTCTATGCCTTGGATACAGCTTCATTTGCTTTTCCAAATATTGAATGATGCTCTCGCGTTTTTCAGGAGATAACTGCTTGTTTAGATTGCCAATCCATTTCTTTCCCGTAGATCCATATTTACGGTATTTTTCTCCCATTGGATCTCTATCATCTTGATTCAATGAATAAATATGAATCATTTGTTTGAAATACGATTCAGCAGTAGTTACATCTAATTCATACAGCTCTTGTGGTGAAAAGTACACCCAAAATCTCCACTTGGCAACTGCATAATTGTTGGGTTGCTTTTGAAACAAAGCATCAATGTATTTTTTTGCCTTGCTATACTCTTCTTTGGTTTTAATGCTTGGAATCGGATCAAAACGACGAGGATTGATGATATGATTAAACAATGGTTTCTTTTCTAAATACGCAATAAATACATCCCAATCCTCTACTACTTCGTATGGTGGTGCTCGCTCAGTTAAACTCACATATCTTTTCAGTCGTCTCCCTATCGATTTTTCCAATAAATTGCTGTAGTTTCGAATTAAAATCACATCACCCAACATAGATTGAAGTATGACTTTGGGAGCTTGTTTCACCTGCTTATAAGCATCATTTACCAACGCTTCTCCACAACACGTATCAATTAGAGAAAGGAGTTCTTTTTTAGAAACAGTCGTTTTCATGCCGTCTACAAATGGATTTGAAAAGGAAACTAACACCCTATCAATTTCGAAAAGGAGACTATTTTTAAGCTTCGATTTGAGTGACATGGAATATTCTTCATTTTTATCGGCAGATATGATCATGGCTTTGATTCTCTCTTTCTCATCCCATTTGGGTTCCGCATCAACAAGATTTTGCAACTCTTGTTCCAAAGTTGTGAGCGTTTTTGTATTTCCCGAATAAGTGAATTCGTAAATCAACTTGAACACTTGCTCTTCATTCGACAATACTTCTTTTGTACGTAAACTGGCTTTTGCCTTTTCGCAATAAGGAGAATGGCAACGCCTCAAAGAGGAAAGGAGCTCTTCTTTATCAAACTGTTGAGGGTACTTTTTCCACAGTTTCAAAACTCCTTGTACTTTGTCATATTTAACAGAATCTCTATAGGTAATATCACGCAGAAGATCAATCTTTTTTAATTCAAGAAAAAGCCGATCTGAATCTGGCAATTTAGCATTTGATAGAATTCTATCGATTCTTTTAACTGTGATTTTTTTGTCATCTTTATCATAGTCTCTCCAACTTTTTTTATCATTTTCCTTAAACTTTAATCGAATCCAATACGCAGAGGTGGAATCAATTTGATCGCGATAATACCAATAATCATCAGAATTATTAGTAGAAATACTCACCAAAGCTTTTAGATACGTAAGCTCCTCTTTAGAAGTGGGAATACGTTTGCTAATACTGTCTAAATATTGAAATGAATTGTCTCTACCGTGAATATTGTATAGCAACATCGCATTTCCTACACGATATGCTCTGCTCCTAGGGTTTTCCTTACTCAGTAGTTGCTGTGCAACTTCATAATTTCCATTAATAGAAGTTGCTGATATAATACAATTTAGTCTATAATTTTCTTTCTGTAGAAAAATGGCATCACTCATTTCCAAAACTCCTATCTGACCTAAAATATTCAGCGAAGAAAAAAAGAGTGAGAGAAAACAGAAAAAGGTTCTTTTGGATATTTGACGCATTGAGTCAATCATGGTTAATTGAATAATTTTAAATAAAGGTATGAGTATTTCCTAACCCAATCAAATATAAAATCAATCTCCAAAACTTTCCGTAAATTTAGCTTCTTAATTTTATACAAATCAATACATGAAAAAACTAACGTTTTTGTTTGCAATCTGCCTTTTAGCTTCTTGCAATCCCAAAGAACAAACTAAAACTTCATCTTTAGAATTTTCTCAAGAAGAAAAAATAGATTCAACCCATATCAAACAATTCTTTAATTCTGCATTAACACAAGGTCAATCTTATGAATGGTTACGTGATTTAACTTCCAATATTGGTGGACGTTTATCCGGATCTCCAGAAGCCCAAAAGGCGGTAGAATGGGGAGAACGAGTGATGAAAGAAGTTGGTTTGGATTCCGTTTGGTTACAACCCGTTATGGTTCCTCATTGGGTTCGTGGCGAAAAAGAAGTTGCGAATTATAAAGTAGGTGGAACTAAGAAGAATGTTCCCATTTGTGCCTTAGGTTTTTCAGTTGCCACTCCAAAGAATGGTGTAACAGCGGAAGTAATTGAAGTCCACAGTTTGAAAGAAGCTGAAGAATTAGGAGAAAAATTACGAGGTAAAATCGTGTTTTTCAATCGTCCTTTCGACAATACGTTGATCAACACATTTCAAGCTTATGGAGGTTGCGTAGGTCAACGAGTTCGCGGTGCTGCTGTTTGTGGAAAGTTTGGAGCGAAAGCTGTAATTGTTCGTTCTATGACAAACGGAGTTGATGATTATCCGCACACAGGAACGATGTTTTATGGCGATTTACCCGAAGAACAACACATTCCAACTGCTGCTATTAGTTCTAGAGCTGCTAATATTTTAAGTGATGATTTAAAAAGCAATCCCAATTTAAAATTCTACTTCAAACAAAGCTGTGAAACGCTTCCCGATGCACCTTCTTTTAATGTAGTTGGCGAAATAAAAGGTTCTGAAACTCCAGAAAATATTATGGTTGTTGGCGGGCATTTAGATTCTTGGGATTTAGGAGATGGCGCTCATGATGATGGAACTGGTGTCGTTCAATCTTTAGAAGTTGCATATTTGTTTAAAAAGAATAACGTCAAACCAAAGAATACGTTACGTGTCGTTTTCTTTATGAATGAGGAAAATGGAACTCGAGGTGCAAAAGAATATGCACGTTTGGCAAAAGAAAATAAAGAAAATCATATTGGTGGTTTAGAATCTGATGCAGGTGGACATACACCTCGTGGATTTTCAATTGATGCGAATACTGCCAATACGGAATTATTGAAAAGTTGGAAAAAGCTATTATCACCTTATGGTTTACATGATATCGAAAAAGGTGGTAGTGGCGCAGACATTTCGCCTTTAAAAGATGATGCTGTTACGTTGGTGGGTTATCGTCCAGATAGTCAGCGTTACTTTGATTATCATCATACTTCCATTGATACTTTTGACAAAGTAAACAAGCGTGAATTGGAATTAGGAAGTGCTTCTATGGCAAGTATCATCTACCTAATGGACAAATATCTATATAACAATACGCCCGTAAAACCTTAATTCGTGGAAGTTTTCATTCTGGTTTTAAAGATTGTTTTTGGTGGATTTTTGATGTTTGCTGGAATTATGCACGTCATAAAACCAAAAATATTTAAACATTTTATTCCAGATATTTTTCCAAAGAAATTAGTCAATTATATTGCTGGAGTTATTGAATTTGGTTTGGGAATTAGTTTGTTTGTTGAACAAATAGTTTCTGAAGCTGCCATCGGGATTCTTATTTTAATGGTCCTTTTTCTTCCCATTCACATCTGGGATGTTACCAAAGAAAGGCCCGCTATCGGATCAAAGAAAATGGCAATTATTAGAATTCCGCTTCAATTTTTATTAATGTATTTTGCTTATTTAATCTATATATACTCATGAAGAAAGTTAGTCTATTATTCGTTTTTATCCTTGCATTTGCTGCTTGCAAAAAAGAGCAAGTCGATTTGATCGTGACCAATGCAAATATTTATACCGTTGATGCTAATTTTAGCAATGCTGAGGCTTTTGCTGTCAAAGATGGGAAATTTATTGCCGTAGGAATGGATACAGAAATTACTTCAAAATATACGGCAACAGAAACTGTTGATGCCGATGGTCAAACGATCTTACCTGGATTGATCGATGCACACTGTCATTTTTTTAGATTTGGATTGCAACAACAAAAAGTTGATTTAACTGGTACCAAAAGTTACGAAGAAGTCCTTCAGAAGTTAGTCGATTTTCAAAAAGAAAAGAATGTAGATTATATTACAGGACGTGGCTGGGATCAAAATGATTGGGAAGTCAAAGAGTTTCCTACCAAAGAAAAGTTAGATGAATTATTCCCAAACATTCCTGTTGCTGTTAGACGAGTAGACGGCCATGCTTTATTAGTCAATGAGGCTGCATTAAAATACTCAGAAATATCCAATACTAATTTTCCTAAAAAAGTGACTGGCGGAGAGTTCATTACCAAAAACGGAAAGTTAACAGGTGTTTTGATTGATAGAGCAATGAGCTATATTAAAGTGCCAAATACCACTGTAAAAGAAGCCATCGCTGGATTAATGGATGCACAAAAAATCAATTTTAGTTATGGTTTAACAACTGTAGATGATGCTGGTTTGGCAAGAAAAGAAATTGAATTGATCGATAGCTTACACACCACTGGTGATTTAAAAATGCGTGTTTATGCCATGGTTTCTGTTTCTCAAGAAAACTTAGATTATTACACGAAAAAAGGAATTATAAAAACGGATCGTTTGAATGTTCGCTCTTTTAAAGTCTATGGCGATGGTGCATTGGGTTCTCGTGGAGCTGCCATGAAAGAATCCTATGCAGATAGAGACAATCATTTTGGAGCTTTGATTTATTCGCCTGAGCGATATCAAGAAATTGCAAAACAGATTGCAGCTTCAGAATATCAAATGAATACACATGCCATTGGCGATTCTGCCAATTATTGGGTTTTAAAAGTGTATCAAGAAGCATTAGCTAATGCAAATTTTAAAGACAGACGTTGGAGAAATGAGCATTCTCAAATTGTAGACACAACTGATTTTGAACTGTTTAAAAATGTCATTCCTTCCATTCAGCCTACACATGCAACTTCTGATATGTATTGGGCTGGAGATCGCGTTGGAGCAAAAAGAATTAAAGGCGGATATGCCTATAAAAAATTATTAGACACCTACGGAATGGTCGCTTTAGGAACTGATTATCCTGTAGAGCAAGTCAATCCATTTTTGACATTTTATACAGCTGTAGTTCGTCAGGACACTGATGGATATCCAGAAGGTGGGTATCAAATGGAGAATGCATTGTCTCGAGAAGAAACCTTAAAAGGGATGACTATTTGGGCAGCTTATTCCAATTTTGAAGAAAACGAAAAAGGAAGTATTGAAATAGGAAAGTTTGCTGATTTTGTGGTTTTAAATCAAAATATAATGACTGTCGATGGTACTAAAATTCCTGATACGAAAGCAACTGCAACTTATTTGAATGGAGAGAAAGTTTACTGATATAGCCTTCGAGTCTTTAAAAAGACGAAATGAAAATTGAAACAAACTAAAAAAGCGAACTGATTCAGTTCGCTTTTTTAGTGATGTGACTAATCTTCTTAGTTTATGATTATTTTCTTCGTATAATTTCCATTAGATGTACTTACTTTTAAAAAGTAGATTCCGCCTGAAAGTTGAGAAGTATTAATTTCTAAAGGAGTAATCAAACTCGTTTCTTTATTATAATAGATAAGCTGACCTCTAGTATTAAACATTCTTATCGCAACATTATCAGATTGATCCCAAGAGATTTTTAATTGATCGCTCGCTGGATTTGGATATATATTTAAAGATTCTAAAACATGATTCTCAACACTTAAGACACCATTAGATCTAGGAGATTTCCAAATCCCTCTACCATAGGTAGAAACATATATATTGTTATCTACATAATTTATTTCGAGTTCTGTAACTCTAACATTTGGTAAATTATTGTTGAATAAATTCCATTCAGTGAAGGTATTGTCGATATAGTAAACTCCATAATTCATTCCTAAATACAATCCGTCTTTACCATTGTTATCCCACACCAAAGCAAAAGCTGTGAAGTTTGGCAAATTATCACTATATCCATTCCATGTAGTTCCTCCGTCTGAAGATGTATACACTTTTTCTGAACTACCTGTTACAGCAATGGCTACTTTTTCTGGGTCTGTTGGATGCACAGCAATGCTATTAATGCTACCTGTAAAACCAGATAAAAGTCCCCAATTGCTAGCGCCTCCATCTGTTGTTTTATATAAACTTGAACCTAGAGAAGCATATATATAATCAGTATTAGAAGGAGCAATTTTCACTTGATTTGTAAAAATTCCAAATTCTTGAGAGATTGAACTCCATGATAATCCTCCATTGGTAGATTTATATATCTGACTTCCGCCAAAATATAATGCCCCACTAGCATCTTGTTCAAAAGGAGTAACAAATCCTGTTGCTTGAGGGCGTATTATATCTGAAGCCGAAGTTCCTTGGTCTAAAGATTTATACATAAGTCCATTGTATATAGATCCATATAATGTATTAGAATCATTTACATCAATTATAGATTCAAAACCATCTGCTCCTAACCAGTCTACCCAAGTACCATCGCTCCTTAAAACTGAAGAACCGTTATCCTGTGAGCCAGCAGATATAATTACTGGATCCGTTTGAGAAATACCCATTAAATAAAATTGTCTAATTCCTAAACCTGGAGTTAAATCTCTATAATAACTTGTATTTACTGTTGTACTATTTTCGCAGATAAAAATTCCTCCATCAGAAATTACATATAAATTGCCTCCAACAAATTCTATATCATCAATATCTGCATGGCAATATCCAATTCCTTGATTTGATGCACCTCCAGGTGTCCATTGTGATGTAATAGAAAAGCTTGTTCCACCATCTATAGATCTCCATGAGTTAATCCCTGCAATATGAACTTCATCTGCATTGGTAGGTGAAACAGTAATTCCCATATCTCTAGGCGCTTGTCCTAAATTATCAGATCCATCAGATTGATAACCAAAATAATTTGTAGTACCATGATCAATACTTGTAAAACTTATGCCATTATCTATAGATTTATAAAACCCTCCAAATCTTCCTCCTGATGCTTCAACAACGTATACTTTATTTGAATCTGCTTTTGAAACACCTATCATTTTAGGGCCTAAACCTAAACCTGTGATTTCTGTAAATGTATCTCCTGTATTTGTAGATCTATACATTCTTGTACCAGATGAAAATACAATAGAACTATCATTTGGATCAAATTCAATATCATAAGAACTTGCAAAAACAACAATATTCCATGTTGCTCCTGCATCAGTAGATTTATATAACCCACTATTTTCTACAGATGCAAACACAATATTTGAATTTGTAGGGTGTACTACTATTTTTAAAACATTACTATTCCCTGCATTTGTAATTGGTGTCCAAACAGATCCTGAATCAGTTGACTTATATATTCTACCTCCAGAAGATCCCCAATAATATGTTGAAGTATTGTTTGGATCTATTGCTAAAGAATAGGCATACATATTACCGTGATTATCAGTAAGTGGTTGCCAATTTGTTCCTCCGTCTGTAGTTTTCCATATTCCTCCTCCAATAGAGCCAATAACGATATGGTTTTGATCAGATGCATCAACAGCCAAACCAGATATTCTTCCTACTCCGGGGTTCCATCCACTAGTTCCATTCCAATAAGTTGGGCCTACTTCTGTCCAATTATCATTAAAACCAGATGTTCTATTTGTATTTGTATTATTTTGAATTTGAGAGTATCTATTCCATTCATTATATAAATAACTCGGATCTTTTAAAAGTCCATTTTCATCTTGCTGTTTTAAAGCAAAATATTCCCAGCGTTTGTATTGATTATAGCCAGAACCTCTTCCTTTATCTCTTCCGTTAAAATAATCTTCAGCTTTTTGTTGTATTTGTTCGACAGTAAAATTGCCAGATTTTATCATTTGTTTATACTCTTGTGAGTAAATAGAAAAACCTAAAAAAAAGAACAATAGGAGTAATACTTTTTTCATTATTAATAATTTTGGATGGTGAAATTACAATTTTTAACTATTTTTTCAATAAAAAATTATGAATTTAACAAATAATACTCTTTACAAATTCTGGAATCCCCTCTACTCCATTTTGTTCTAAGAAATTGATAAATGCGGAACCAATAATCGCACCGCTCCCATATTCACAAGCTTTTGAAAATGTTTGATGATCTGAAATTCCAAAACCGATAATTAATTTACTTTTCAAGTTCATGGATTTGATTCGTTTGAAATACTCGATTTGCTGTTGAGAAATCGCTCCTTTTGCTCCCGTAATAGAACTGGAAGCTACCATATATATAAAGCTTTCAGTATAAGAATCAATTTTTCGAATGCGTTCTTCAGTAGTTTGTGGCGTAATCAAGAACACATTGTTGATTCCGTATGTTGAGAATAATGCTTTATAATGATTTTCATATTCTACCATCGGTAAATCTGGTAAGATTACGGTGTCAATTCCGCAGTCTACTAATTTCTGACAAAACTTATCTTCTCCATATTTTAAGAGCTGATTCAAATAACCCATCAATACCAAAGGTATTTTGTTGGTTTCTTTGATTTGTAGCAATTGATCAAAAACAATATCTAAATTGATTCCGTTTGCCAGTGCTTTCTGACTACTATTTTGAATGGTTGGTCCATCCGCTAAAGGGTCGGAATATGGTAATCCTACTTCTATAAAATCGACACCAGCATTGCTTAACTCTTGAATTACTCTAGTTGTATCATTTAACTTTGGAAAACCAGAAGTGAAGTATATGGATAGAATGTTTTTGTCTTTATTTTGAAATATGTTTTTGATTGAGTTCATAAATTTCTTTTTTGTCATCACGAGGAATGAAATGACGTGGTGATCTCATTTAAAAGATTCCTTCACTTCGTTCGGAATGACATTATCTTAATCTTCTAAATGTTTGATATACGTTTCTAAATCCTTATCGCCTCTGCCTGATAAATTAATCACAACCACTTGATCTTTCTTCAACTTCAATTTCGGCAATACAGCCAAAGCATGCGCAGATTCTAATGCGGGTATAATTCCTTCAATTTTTGTGAGTTCATAAGCAGCAGCCAACGCTTCTTGATCTGTAGCATTCATGAATTTCGCGCGTTTCGATTCAAATAAAAATGCATGTAAAGGTCCAACGCCTGGATAATCCAATCCCGCTGAAATGGAATACGGTTCTACTATTTGTCCGTATTCATCTTGCATTAAAATTGTTTTACTTCCATGGATAATTCCTACTTCTCCCAATTGAGAAGTCGCTGCACTTTCTCCAGAATCAACTCCCAAACCAGCAGCTTCTACAGCTATTAGTTCTACAGCTTCATCATCCATATAATGATAGAATGCACCAGCGGCATTACTTCCGCCTCCAACACAAGCAATAATAGTATCAGGATTTTCTTTTCCTGTCTTCTCTTTCAATTGCCATTTTATCTCTTCAGAGATTACAGCTTGTAAGCGTGCTACCATATCTGGATGCGGATGCGGTCCCACTACAGAACCTATCAAATAGAAGGTTTCAGGATTCTGAATCCAATAACGAATGGCTTCGTTGGTTGCATCTTTCAACGTTTTACTTCCACTAGTTGCTGGAACTACTTTTGCTCCTAACATCTTCATACGAGCAACATTTGGCGCTTGACGTTCAATATCAATTTCACCCATAAAAACCGTACAATCCAATCCCATCAACGCACAAACTGTTGCTGTTGCCACACCGTGTTGACCCGCTCCTGTTTCGGCAATGATTTTTGTTTTCCCTAATTTTTGAGCAATCAAAATCTGACCAATGGTATTGTTCACTTTATGAGCTCCAGTATGATTTAAATCTTCGCGTTTTAAATAGATATGAGCTCCATATTTTTCTGATAATCGTTTTGCCAAATACAACGGACTTGGTCTTCCTACGTAATCTTTCAACAAACTTTTGTATTCCTTTTGAAATTCGTCAGATTCGATAATTTGAATGTAATTATCTTCTAATTCTTTTACATTCGGATATAATAATTCGGGGATAAAGGCTCCTCCGAATTGTCCAAAATATCCGTTTTTGTCTGGATGAAATTTTGATTTCATATTGTATGTCTTTAGACCTGTTAGGTTTTTTTGTTTTTTTCTATTTATTGTCTTTGCGAGGCTTGCCCTGAACTTGTTTCAGGAAACACGACGAAGCAATCTGTTAATTGATAAACAGATTACTTCTCACGCTACACTTCGAAAAGCTCAGCGTAAAAAGCGTGATCGTAATGACAGGTCTTTTTTAAAGTTTTTAACTTCTTTACTATTCTTCAATCCTGGTTTACTTTCAAACTTGCTATTCACATCAACAGCATATATGGGTAAACCTGAATCTTTTATTTTCTTGATTTCAATGACATCTTCTAACCCAATTCCCCCACTCAGAAAGAAAGGTTTTGAATATGGATAATTCTTTAATACCGACCAATCAAATTGAACTCCGTTTCCTCCTCGTTCTTTCCCCTTGGTGTCAAATAAGAAATAGTCAACCAGGTTTTTATACGGGTTTAACCTTTCAAAATCGAAGTTGTTGTCTATTGAAAAAACTTTTATGATTTCAAATGATAAATCTCCTGAATCAGTTATAATTCTTCTTAAGTCTTTACAATACTCTGGGCTTTCATCACCATGCAATTGAATGGCTTCTAATGTATATTCTTCAATTAAGGAAACCACAATTTCAATATATTCATTGACAAAAACTCCTGTTTTTTTTATTGACTTAGGAAGTTCTGGAATAATTCCTTCAAAATTTCTTTTGGATTTTTCATAGAAAATAAACCCCATATAGTCGGGTTTCAAATCAGCGATTGATTTGATGTTCTCTATGTATTTCATTCCGCAAACTTTTAGTTTCATTGGCTTGTTATTCCCTTGAAAACGGGAATCTGTTTTAATTGTTTTCTTATCTATTTGTCTTTGCGATCACACCTTAAGTGTGAGAAGCAATCTCATGAATCTAACTAATATTTAAACAGATTGCTTCACGCTGTTCGCAAAGACATTTTAATTGTTTTTTACTGTCACTTCGAGTGTCGCGCTAAGAGCGTGATGTATCGAGAAGTATTTTGTTCTCGATACAAAATTCTTGACTTCGACTTCGCTCAGTCTTCAAACTTCACTCGAACTGACATACATTATCTAACTTGACTAATAAACGCCTCACAGGCTTCTCCTGGATTTTCAGTTTTCATAAAATTTTCTCCTATTAAAAATCCTTTGAATCCATATTCTTTTAAGCCCGTTACAATTCTTGGGTCGCTCAAACCACTTTCTGAAACGCGTACACAAGAATCTGGAATTTGATTTGCCAAAGCAACAGAATGTTCTAAATCTACTTCAAAAGTCTTTAGGTTTCTATTGTTGATTCCGATGATTTTATTACTCAATTCTATCTTATCTAAATCTTCTTGGGTATGTACTTCGTACAAAACTTCCATTCCTAAATCTTCAGCCAATTGTCCGTAATTCTTCAGTTCTTGCTTTGTTAAATATGCCGCAATCAATAAAATCACATCAGCTCCAATAGCTTTGGCTTCTACAATTTGAAATCCGTCTACAATAAAGTCTTTTCGTAGAATTGGTTTTGTTGTATTGATGGTCCTTGCTTTCATCAAATCAACCATGGTTCCTCCAAAAAATGAAGTGTCCGTCAGAATAGATTGTGCTGCTACATTAGCGTCTAAGTAACCATTGGTTACTTCTTCAATGCTTGCTTTGTCATTGATAATTCCTTTGGACGGAGATTGTCTTTTAAACTCGGCGATAATTCCTGTTGAATTTACTTCCAATAACGATTTCCTAAGCGACAAAGGATCTCTTTGAAACAATGGACTTTCTACCAATCTTTTTACTGGAACGTCTGCCTTAATCTTCGCGATTTCCTTCTTTTTGAAGGCTATTATTTTATCTAAAATTGTCATTTCTATATTCTATTGTCTTTGCGATTAAGCTCTTGGCGTAAGAAGCCCGCCTGCATCGGGCAGGCAATCTGTTCATGAGATTACTTCGTCATACTTCCTCGTAAAGACATTTTTATTTAACTTACTAATTTATGTAAACAGTTCTTTGCTTTTCCTCCAAACAAAGAGTCTTTTGCTTCTTCAAATGCTGTTTCAAATGATTTGTTAGCATCTATAATCTTTAAGGCAAAAGCGGCATTGGTTAACACTACATTGTTTTGCGCTTCTGTTCCGTTTCCGTCTAAAATGCTTTTGAAAATTTTTGCGGCATCTCCTACCGAGTTCCCTCCGTAAATATCGGATTGTAAAATTCTTTTCTGACCAATGTCTTCTGGATTGATGATTTGCTCCCCTTCTTTGGTAAACAATTTGAATCCGCTTGTTAAAGAGATTTCATCATAACCGTCTAAGGCATGAACAATTCCGTAATTGTTACTTTTTTCTTCTTGTAAGATATAATTGTACAATCTGGCAATTTCTAAATTGAAGGTTCCCAACATTGAATTCTGTGGCGAACTCGGATTTACCAAAGGTCCTAACATATTGAAAAATGTTTTTAATGCCAATGCTTTTCTAGTCGGTCCCACGGCTTTCATCGCTGGATGAAATTTTGGAGCATGCAAGAAACAAATATTTGCTTTTTCTAAATGCTTCTTTAGCGTACTTTCATCATTGGTAAACTCATATCCAAAACTCTCTAACATATCGGATGAACCAGATTTTGAAGACACACTGTAGTTTCCGTGTTTGGCTACTTTTTGTCCAGTTCCTGCAACAATAAAAGAGGTTAATGTTGAAATGTTGAAAGTGTCTTTTCCGTCGCCTCCAGTTCCTACAATATCTATGGTATTGTATGCTGATAAATCGATTGTAATTGCCAATTCTTTTAATGCATCTCTAAATCCAGACAATTCATCAACGGTAATTGGACGCATCATAAAAACTGTCATAAAAGAAGCCAAATGAGCATCATTGTATTTCTCAGTAGCAATATCAATTAAGATTTGTTTTGCTTCTGATTTTGACAATCGTTTGTGTTGGTATAAATCGTTTAATATTTCTTTCATCTTGTGCTGAACTCGTTTCAGTATCTCTCTTTTCGTTCCTACGGAAGCAGGAATCTATTTTTTGTTTATTTCAGTATCTTTTTGTCTGGTTGAGCGCAGTCGAGACCTACTAAAGACCTCTCGACTCCATTCAACGTGATATTCTCGTTTTAGACCTTTCAGGTTTTCAAATCCTGAAAGGTCTTAATAAAGTTTGATACAATCTGCTCTCCTACTTCTGTTAAAATTGATTCTGGATGAAATTGCACTGCGCTAATAGCATACTCTTTATGTCGGATTGCCATAATTCCACCTTCCTCATCTTCTGCTGTAATTTCTAAGACTGAGGGTAAATTTTCTTTGGATGCAATCCAAGAATGGTACCGTGCTGCCAGAAATTCTGAGGGAATATCATTAAAAATGATCGCTTCTGGTTGTGTTACTTTCATATTTGTTGCAACTCCATGAAAAACCTCATCCATATTTATAATAGTCCCACCAAATACTTCTGTAATGGCTTGGAGTCCTAAACAGACTCCAAAAATGGGCTTTTTACCTGCATACATTCTAATGCTGTCTTTTAAAATTCCTGCTTCTTCTGGAATTCCAGGTCCTGGAGACAACATGATCAAATCGTATTGATCGATATCTTCTAGCGTTATTTCATCGTTTCTAAATACAACGGGAGATTCTCCTGTAATTTTTTCAACCATGTGAACCAGGTTGTACGTAAACGAATCGTAATTATCTATAATTAGTATTTTCATCTTATGCTGAACTTGTTTCAGTATCTGTTTATTTCCTGAAATAAATTCAGGATAAATGTTTCAGTATCTTTTTAATTTACACATTGAAATGATCAATGTTGGTTGTTTCAATATTTCTTACTTAAATAAGATTCCTTTTTATTTGTTCTCGACTGCGCTCGAACTGACATACTCATAATCTTTTTACCTCGCGTTAGGGATTGAAGCATTTGTTTGAACTCTTTTTGTTTTTTAACAAAAAAGTGAGTGCGTAAAGCCCGCCCGAACGCCCTAAATATCTTCCGCCAATAGCAAAGCTTTTTTTAACGCTGCTAATTTATTATTCACTTCTTGTAATTCCTTTTCTTCATCGGAATGAATGACGATTCCTGCTCCAGCTTGATAATACAATTTGTTCTGCTTGCTCACAAAAGAGCGAATGGCAATTGCCAGATTTACGGAACCGTCCAAACCAATAATTCCCACAGCTCCGCCATAAAATCCACGCGACTGATTTTCATAGGTATCAATGAGTTCCATGGCTTTGTATTTAGGCGCTCCGCTTAGAGTTCCCGCAGGAAAAGTATCTCCAACTATATTTATTGGATCTCCTTTTATTTGCCCTTGAACCGTAGAAACCAGGTGAATTACATGGCTAAAAAATTGCACTTCTTTGAACACTTCTACATTTACATTGTCTGCATGTTTGCTTAGGTCGTTCCTAGCCAAATCAACTAACATTACATGTTCTGCTGTTTCTTTTTTATCTTCTGAAAGAATTTTTCCGAGTTTGATATCTTCTGCCATATCGCCCGTTCTTCGGAAGGTTCCTGCGATTGGATTGATGGTTGCTTTTCCTGCCTCAATTTTAATTTGTGCTTCTGGTGATGAACCCATCAATTTAAAGCTTCCGTAATCGAAATAAAACAAATAGGGCGATGGATTAATCGATCGTAATGCTCTATACACATTGAATTCATCGCCTTTAAATTCTTGTTGAAATTGACGAGATAATACGAGTTGAAATACGTCTCCTCTTTTGCAATGTGATTTTGCTTTTGTTACATATCCTCTAAAGTCTTCATCGGTGCAATTGGAAGATTCGTTTCCTACAATTTCAAAATCCTGCGTATTAAAAGTTTGGGCTTCAATAATGGTTTCTATCTCTGAAATTCTGGGCTCAGTTCCTTCTTCTATATTTTCTATCAAAGTCATTTCATCATTAAAATGATTGATGGCAATGATAAAACGGTAAAAACTGTATTGCATAAAAGGGATTGCTGAATCTGCCTGCGGGTTTTTGAATTGTATGTTTTCAAAATACTGCACACTATCATAGGTAGTATATCCGTACAATCCGTTGAATGATTTCAAAGAATCGTCACAATCTAAATGAATACTTTCACTAAACTGAGAGAAAAGTTTGTAAAAATCGCCTTGAATATCTTGCTTAAAAACTGTTGCTCCTTTTTGCTCTGAGGTAAACTGGTGATCTTCTACCTTCATAGAAACTAGAGGTTCAACACAAATAAAGGAATAACTTTCTTCTTTACTGTGATAATCTGAACTCTCTAACAGCAAAGTATTGGCATAGCGGTCTCTGAATCTTAAATACAGTCCAACGGGTGTTACTGTATCGGAAATTCTTGTTGCGCTTTTTGTTTTAAATTTTATTTTTTTCATTATATAGTATCAATCATCTTTTGTCTTTGCGATCACGCTTTTTACACTGAGTTTATCGAAGTGTGGCGTGAGAAGCAATCTCATGAATCTAACTAATATTTAAACAGATTGCCTGCCTTTGTCGGCAGACAGGCTTCGTCGTGTTTCCTGAAATAAATTCAGGATAAATATTTCAGTATCTATCTATTTATTATTCATGCGATGCTGAAATAAATTCAGCATAAAAAAAAGCTTATCGTGAGATAAGCCTTTTTTTTATATTTTATATACAAGATTAGGTTCTCACTTATTTACATAAGAAAGTTCCACCACCAAGTATTTTGTTGTCTTTGCATGATGAGACAAATTTATAGAGTCAGTTTTAATGTGACAAGTTTTCATTGCACTTTTTTTTCATCGATTTACAATTTGTAAGTCAATGTGTCTTTTTTTCCTTTTGAAACTACACATTATGTTTTAATATCAATTTTAATGTTTCATATTGAAACTAAAAATTAATATTTTGTTTATTTTAAGAATATTAATCCGCTTCTTTGTATAGAAATTAAAACAAAATAGTATCTCAATTTGAGATAACAAATAAAAAAGAAAAGATTATGTGTGGAATTGTATGTGCGTTTGATTTAAAGGAAAGTTCAGAAAAACTAAGACCTCAACTCTTAGAAATGTCTAAGACGATTAGACATCGTGGTCCAGATTGGAGTGGAATTTATAGTGATGAAAAAGCCATTTTAACTCATGAAAGATTGGCTATTGTAGATCCAGCTTCTGGAAAACAACCTTTATTTAGTAAAGACAAAACTTTAGTATTGGCTGCCAATGGTGAAATTTATAATCACCAAGAATTAAGAAAACCTTTTGAAAAGAATGCTTCTTATGAATTTCAAACACAATCAGATTGTGAAGTAATTCTAGCATTGTATCGCGAAAAAGGAAGTGCTTTTTTAGACGACCTAAACGGAATTTTTGGTTTTGCCATCTATGATACGGAAAAGGATGAATATTTAGTTGCGAGAGATCATATGGGAATTATCCCTTTATATATTGGATGGGATAAAAATGGAACTTTTTATGTCGCCTCTGAATTAAAGGCATTAGAAGGGGTTTGTAATAAAATTGAAGTCTTTCCTCCAGGTCATTTCTTATCGAGTACTGATGGGAAATTGACAAAATGGTATGAAAGAGATTGGATGGAATATGAAGCGGTAAAAGAAAACCAAACGAGTATTGATGAATTAAGAGATGCTTTGGAAGCTGCTGTACATAGACAATTAATGTCTGACGTTCCTTACGGGGTATTGCTTTCTGGCGGATTGGATTCTTCCATTACTTCTGCCATTGCAAAAAAATACGCACAAAAAAGGGTTGAGTCTGGTGATACCCAAGAAGCATGGTGGCCACAACTCCACTCTTTTTCTATAGGATTAGAAGGTTCTCCTGATTTAGCGGCTGCACAAGTAGTTTCTGATCATATTGGAACGATTCATCATGAAGTAACTTTTACCATTCAAGAAGGTTTGGATGCAATAAGAGATGTTATTTATCACTTAGAAACTTATGATATTACAACCATAAGGGCTTCTACTCCTATGTATTTATTGGCTAGAGTTATTAAGTCGATGGGAATTAAAATGGTATTGTCTGGTGAAGGTGCTGATGAAATTTTTGGAGGTTATTTATACTTTCACAAAGCACCCGATGCTGAAGAATTACACAAAGAGACGGTACGAAAATTAGATAAATTATATCAATACGATTGCTTGAGAGCGAACAAAAGTTTGGCTGCTTGGGGAATTGAAGGCCGTGTTCCTTTCTTAGACAAAGAGTTTATGGATGTCGCTATGCGAATCAATCCTCAAGATAAAATGATTAACGGAGAACGCATGGAAAAATGGGTGTTACGTAAAGCTTTTGAAAGTTATTTACCAGAATCTGTTGCTTGGAGACAAAAAGAACAGTTTTCAGACGGAGTTGGTTATAACTGGATTGATACTTTGAAAGCTTTAGTAGACTCATCAGTAACTGATGAACAGATACACAATGCTAAACATCGTTTTCCAGTACAAACACCAAGAACCAAAGAAGAGTATTATTACCGTTCTGTTTTTGAACAACATTTTCCATCAGAAACTGCGGCATTAACTGTTCCTTCTGTTCCTTCTATTGCTTGTAGCACACCAACGGCTTTGGCTTGGGATAAAAGTTTTCAAAATATGAATGAGCCCAGTGGTAGGGCCATTAAGACTGTGCATGAGGATGCATATTAACTTTAGATGTTAGACCGCTCCGCTGTTAGATATCAGAAACTAGACTGCTTATTTCGCGCTTCGTTAAGCTCAATGCAGGAAGGCTCAATACAGGCCGCTGTTAGATAGCAGAGTTTAGACTAAAAAATAGTCGATAAATATTATTGTAAATATCTCGCCAAATCCTGAAACATCTTTCGACAAGCTCGAGATAAAAGTTCAGGACGAGGCGGGATTTTTATTTATATTAGCAGTTAATACACCGTAAACACTGAAACTGACAGATAGGTGACATGCAAATGACGTTACAAAAACTACACATCCATGGTACTTTTGTAGTATCAAATAGTATAAAATGAAAAACTCATCGTTAAGCGAAAATTTAATTTACCAAAGAAAACTAAAAGGGTATACCCAAGAAGATCTTTCTGAACAAACCACTGTTGGTATTAGAACTATTCAACGTATTGAAAAAGGAGAAACGCAACCTCATCTACAAACTGTAAAATTATTAGCCGTTGGTTTGAACATTGAAGTAAATGATTTGCTTCCTATTGACAATCCGAATGAAGAAGTTATTCAAAGAAAATGGATGTTATTATTACACGCCTCTCCTTTTTTGGGTTTGATTATTCCATTCGCAAATATTCTTTTCCCTCTTTTCCTTTGGATTCATAAAGCAAACGACAATAAAACATACGATACTCATGGAAGAGCTATTGTTAATTTCCATTGTTCACTCACCTTGTATTTTATCATTTCCTTACTCTTGTTCTTTCCTTTTCCAGGAATGAACTTTTTTGGAACTGCTGCAATTGTTTTATTTGGATTGATAACTACCTTTCTGAATATCATGTCTGCGTTAAGTAAAGGAACCTATAGCTACCCGCTTTCCATTCCTTTTTTGAAGTCTAAGTCAGTTTAACTTTTTTTAAAAATTTCACAATTATGTTAGGACTATTAGTAATAATAGTGGTCTCTTGGGCGCTTTTATATTTCATTGAGAAAAAAAATATTCCTGTTTTAGGAATCATTCCAAACAGCAAACGGATCATTCAATTTTTAATCGGTTTTGTCCTTATAGTTCTAGTCGGTTTATTAATGATTTACATTGAAACCTTGGTTTTATCTGTAAAATGGCAATTAAACCCAGTCATAAATTACCCATCTATTTTAAACGCATTTGGTTACCATCTAAGATCTGCTTTAACAGAAGACTTAGTCTTTAGAGGTGCCATTTTATATATTCTTATTCAAAAAATTAGCATGCAAAAAGCAATTCTTTTATCAGCTTTATTCTTCGGGGTTTATCATGTTTTTTCTTACGGAATGTTAGAAAGTAACCTACTACTTATTATATACATAATCCTTATCACTGGATTTACAGGCTATGTTTGGGCCTATACATTTGCTAAAACAAATTCTATAATAATGGCACTAGGGTTTCATGTAGGTTGGAATCTAATTCAAGCATGCTTTTTTAAATCACAACCCTACGGAGAGTTACTATTTTCAGAAGTATCAAAAATACAATTGTCGGATTGGAATTGGCTTTCTTATAATCTTATCAAAGGTTTATTCCCATCCGTTCTCACTTTAATCTTTGTAAAACAATATCTGCGTTACACTGCAAGAACAAAAAAGCTAGAGACTTCTAATTAAACTCATCACATGAAAACTCTGATTCAAAAATTCCCCATTGCATATGGATACATATTAGCAGTATTACTTTTCGGTTTGGCGCTTTTTATAAGTGTTCTGATAAACAAAGGTGTTATCAAAGAGTATTTCCCATATACTTCTGCAATTTGCTTGTTGATTGCTACTTGGATTTTATTTAAAATTGATAACAAATCGTTAAGTGATATTGGGCTGAACTTTAAAACAAAAAACCTCATTTTTCTTCCTTTAGGAATACTGATTGGCGCTGCTGCTTTTCTGATTGCTAAATATTTAAGAGCACTATACATCGGTGAAACATTTGAAATTAGCACTGCAATCAACTATAAAAACATTCTATATGCTTTCTACGCAATATTGCCTACAGTAGCCGTAGAAGAATTTATATTTAGAGGATATCTTTTCAAAAAAACAATTGAAATAAGTTCTGTACTAAAAGCCAATATTATTTTTTCTATCCTTTTTGCATCCATACATGTTTTTGACAGCGGGGTTATGAATAATCTTCCTATGTTTATTCTTCTAGCAGTAAGTATTCCTGTTGGTCATTTATTGTATGCTACTGCTTTACTCAAATCGAAGTCATTATTTTTTCCAATCGGAATTCATTTAGGAAACAATTGGGCAACTCGACATTTAATCACTAACACCAATGATGGAGAGAGTTTTTTATACATTTTAAACAATGCTCGTTTTGATACTTGGCCATCCTTTATTACGTTCATTATTCTCTGGAATGGTTTCTTTCTTTTTGTGACGTATATCATTTGGAAATGGAATAATTTTCCGTTTCTAAATCGACTAAAAAAAGAATGATTTAGTGATTTTTAACTTCAATCAATATGATGAAATCTCGCTTTTGAGAGGTTTTGTTATTTTCAATCAATTCAATCAATTAGAATAAAAACAAAATCAATTATAAGCCCTTTTTTAAGCGATTTAAGCCACTTTTTAGTAATTAACAAATGTTGATAATTATCGTCTTCCGTTGGTGAATCCCTTTCAAAAAAGAAGGGTTTTTCGTAAATTTGTAACAGTTGATTTCATCATTTTTTTAGTGATGATTTTTTTATGAATCTTATATAAATAACACATGAGCGAAGAAAACAAAAACAATTATGATGCTTCCAGTATTCAGGCATTAGAAGGAATGGAGCATGTAAGAATGCGCCCATCCATGTATATTGGAGATGTAGGAGTTAGAGGACTGCATCATTTAGTATATGAAGTTGTAGATAACTCGATTGATGAAGCAATGGGTGGCTATTGTGATACTATAGATGTTATCATTAACGAAGACAATTCTGTTACCACTAGAGATAATGGTCGTGGTATTCCAGTTGGAATTCACGAAAAAGAAGGTGTTTCTGCGTTGCAAGTTGTAATGACAAAAATTGGAGCTGGTGGTAAATTCGATAAAGATTCTTATAAGGTTTCTGGAGGATTACACGGAGTGGGTGTAAGTTGTGTAAATGCATTATCAGAACACTTAACCGCTACAGTTCATAAAGAAGGAAAGGTTTGGCAACAAGAATATTCTAAAGGAAAAACACTATATCCAGTTAAGACAGTAGGAGAAACCGATTTCACAGGAACCATTGTTACTTTTACTCCAGATAAATCAATTTTCACACAAACTACAGAGTATAACCACGATACATTAGCGACACGTTTACGTGAGCTCTCTTTTTTAAACAAAGGAATTACCATCACCTTAACTGATAAAAGAAGTAAAGACGATGAAGGAAACGATCTTTTCGAAACTTTTTATAGTGATGAAGGGCTTCCTGAATTTATTCGTTATCTAGATAGCACTCGCGAGCAATTAACTGCGAACGTAATTTCTATGGAAGGTGAAAAAAACGGTATTCCAGTTGAAGTTGCCATGGTATACAATACTTCATATTCTGAAAATTTGCATTCTTATGTAAACAACATTAACACACACGAAGGTGGAACGCACTTATCTGGATTTAGACGTGGATTAACAGGAACCTTAAAAAAGTACGCTGACAATTCTGGATTGCTTAAAAACGTAAAATTTGAAATTGCAGGTGACGATTTCCGAGAAGGATTAACAGCCATTGTTTCAGTAAAAGTTGCAGAACCACAATTTGAAGGTCAGACAAAAACCAAGTTAGGAAACAGAGAAGTAACATCAGCTGTTTCTCAAGCTGTTTCTGAAATGCTAACGGATTATTTAGAAGAAAATCCTAACGATGCAAAAACCATTGTCCAAAAAGTAATCTTAGCCGCTACGGCTCGTCATGCCGCACGTAAAGCACGTGAAATGGTGCAACGTAAAACTGTGATGAGTATCGGAGGCTTGCCTGGTAAATTATCCGATTGCTCTGAAACGGATCCTTCTATTTGTGAAATCTTCTTAGTTGAGGGAGATTCTGCAGGAGGAACTGCAAAGCAAGGTCGTGATCGTAATTTCCAAGCTATTTTACCTTTAAGAGGAAAGATTTTAAATGTAGAAAAAGCAATGCAACACAAAGTTTTTGAGAATGAAGAAATCAAAAATATGTTTACAGCATTAGGGGTTACTATTGGAACTGAAGAAGACCCAAGAGCTTTAAATCTATCAAAATTAAGATACCACAAAGTAGTGATTATGTGTGATGCCGATGTAGATGGTTCTCACATTGCAACACTAATTCTAACCTTCTTCTTTAGATACATGAGAGAAATGGTAGAGCAAGGATTTATTTACATTGCTACACCTCCTTTATATTTAGTGAAAAAAGGGCAGAAAAGAGAATATGCTTGGGATGACAATCAACGTGATTTAATTGCTCAAAAATTAGGTGGTGGAATCAATATCCAACGATACAAAGGTCTTGGAGAGATGAATGCGGATCAATTATGGGATACAACCATGAATCCAGAATTCAGAACTTTACGTCAGATTACTATTGATAGTATGACAGAAGCAGATCGGGTATTTTCTATGTTGATGGGAGACGAAGTTCCTCCAAGAAGAGAGTTTATTGAGAAGAATGCTAAGTACGCTAATATAGATGCTTAACTAAAAAAACAGGGATTTTCCCCTAAGCCCAATCCAAATGGATTGGGCTTTTTTTATATATTAGCTACATAAAACCCCCGAGCTAACAAATACTAAACTTAATATCATGAAAAAATTACTTATTGTTTTTGTAGGTGTTTTTGCGCTAACATTTAACGCCAAAGCACAAACCAATGACGGTCTTGAATCTGTTCTATTAGCCGCAGCTGATGCTGAAAAGTTAACCGCTGCTTATATGGATCCAGCTATGAAAGGTCTTATTTACGGGATGAATAATGGCTGGTATCACACAGCAAAAGTTCATAAATTATTTGGATTTGACATTTCTATTGGATTAAATGCATCCATCGTACCAAGTTCTGATGAAATTTTTAGATTTGCAGACTTAGGGTTATCCAGTAATACAACATCGTCTTCAACAACAGGAGCAACTGTTGCAGGACCCAATAATCTTGAAGCTCCCGTAACATTCTCTGGTACCGTTAGTGGTCAAAATGTTACCGCTTCATTTACTATGCCTGGAGGTGCAAAAGATGATTTACCTTTAAGCGCCATTCCTACACCTGCTATACAATTTGGAATGGGGTTACCTGGAAAAATAGATGCGATGATTCGTTTGGTTCCAGAATTAGGTTCAGATGATGTAAAAGGAAAATTATTAGGAATCGGGCTTAAAAAAGAAATAACCAGTTGGTTTGGCCCTCTAAAAAAGACTCCTTTACACGTTTCTTTATTAGCTGCATATACATCGATGAATGTTGATTATGACATTCAAAATGGGAGTTCAATTGGAGGTTCTAATCAAAGAGCAGAATTTAAATTGAATTCATATACTTTTGAAGCTATCGCTTCCTTAAACTTTCCATTTATCAATATTTATGGCGGACTTGGATACAATGGCGGTAGTTCAGAACTAAATATGTTAGGGACTTATAACTTAGAATATCAGACAGGTTTGCCAGCTCCTAACGATACTGTTACGCAAAGTGTTGTAGATCCACTAAACATAGACTTTAATGCAAGCGGTCTTAAAACAACTCTTGGAGCTAGAATTAGCCTTGGGTTTTTCAAAATTTTCGGAAGTTACACTTTACAAGAATACAATACATTAAATGCAGGTATTGCATTAAGTTTCAGGTAGAGACTTATTTTACTACAATAAAAAAAGACACCTTTTCGGTGTCTTTTTCATTTTTATAGGAGTTTTTTTGTAATTATTTACGCTATTTTTGTAGGAGTTTATTTTAACACAATTAAAAACACAAACATATGAAAGTTACAGTTGTAGGAGCTGGCGCAGTAGGTGCAAGTTGCGCTGAATATATCGCCATTAAAAACTTTGCTTCTGAAGTTGTATTATTAGACATTAAAGAAGGATATGCTGAAGGAAAAGCAATGGATTTGATGCAGACAGCTTCTTTAAATGGTTTCGATACCAAAATTACAGGAAGCACCAATGATTATTCAAAAACTACAGGTTCAAACATCTGTGTGATTACTTCTGGAATTCCAAGAAAACCAGGAATGACTCGTGAAGAATTAATTGGAATTAATGCTGGAATTGTAAAAACTGTTTCTTCTAATTTAATTGAACATTCTCCAAACACAATTATTATTGTAGTTTCTAATCCAATGGATACGATGACATACCTAGTACATAAAACTACTGGATTGCCTAAAAATAGAATTATTGGAATGGGAGGTGCTTTAGATTCAGCTCGTTTTAAATACAGATTGGCTGAAGCTCTAGAAGCTCCTATTTCTGATGTAGACGGAATGGTAATTGGTGGTCACTCTGATAAAGGAATGGTTCCTTTAACTCGATTGGCGACCCGCAATTCTGTTCCTGTTTCTGAATTTATTTCTGAAGAACGATTAGAGCAAGTATTACAAGACACGAAAGTAGGTGGAGCTACCTTAACAGGTTTATTAGGAACTTCTGCTTGGTATGCGCCAGGTGCAGCAGTTTCAGGTTTGGTTCAAGCTATTGCTTGTGACCAAAAGAAAATATATCCTTGTTCTACCTTATTAGAAGGAGAATATGGATTAAACGATTTATGCATTGGGGTTCCTGTTGTTTTAGGAAAAAATGGAATTGAAAAAATTGTTGAGATCAATCTTAATGATGCAGAAAAAGCACATATGCAAGAATCCGCAGCTGGTGTTACTAAAACAAATGGACTGTTAGAAATCTAATATTAAGTATTCAATAGATATTAAAGAACCAGCCGATTGGCTGGTTTTTTTGTTTTTTAAACTCTATTTAAAATACGATAGTAACCCCCCCTTTTTTGAGGAGGAAACTAAAATTTCTTTTCCGTTGGAAACTATAACGCTTCCGCCTTTTCCTTTTTTGTATTTTTCAACGGCATTGATGTTTACCAAATACGATTTATGTATTCTAACAAAGTTATATTGAGACAGTGCGTTTTCAAAATGCTTGAGTGTTTTGCTTACTAGTTTTTTAGAATTTGCTAGATGAATTTCTGTATAATTATCGTCTGCTTTACAAAAAACAATATCATTTACATCCAATACTTCAAATCCGTCTTGCTGTGGAATGGTGATCTTTCCTGAAACTGTTGCTGTTTTGGGTGACAATACCTTGTTCTGTAAATCGTTTTCTTTCTCTTTGATTTCTGTTACATGATTTACCGCTTTAATCAGTTCATCAATAGAAATAGGTTTTAATAAATAGTAAGATGCATGATTATTTAAGGCTTCTATTGCATAATGATCGTAGGCAGTTACAAAAACGGTTTCAAACCTTCTGTCTTCTATTTTTTCTAATAGATCGAAGGCATTTCCAAATGGCATCTCTACATCTAAGAAGACAAGATCTAATTCATGCTTTTCAATCAATTTTTGAGCATCCTTAATATTACTGGCTTCTCCTAACAACTCTACATTTGGGCAATATTTAGCAAGATATTTACTTAGAATATCTCTACTTACCGCTTCGTCTTCAACAATAATGGCTTTAATTTTCATGTGTTCTTTTTAATAGTTATTTTTTCTTTAGTAACAGTTCAACTTTGGTTCCAGTTCCATCTTCAAAAAAGTCAGAAACCTCTACAGCTATTCGGTCTTGATACATATCGTTTAAGATATTTATTCTATTCTGAATAGTACTCATCCCCTTTGATTTTTGTTTGAGTTGGTTTTTTGTTTTTAATTCTTTTGACTTTTTCCTTCCAACACCATCATCTTGAATTACAACGGAAATGCATTCATTATCTACCTTTTTTACATTGATTTCTAAAGTTCCTTTTTCTTCTTTATATCGGAGTCCGTGCCAAATGGCATTCTCTATATAAGGCTGTAATAACATTGGTGGGATTGAAAACTCTTCTAAGTCGATGGATTCGTCTACAGAGATTGTATAGTCAAATTTTTCTCTAAATCTATTGTGTTCTAGTTTCACATAGAGTTCTAACAGCTCTACTTCTTTGGAAAATGGAATAAAATCTTCGTCAGAATTTTCTAAAACCGAACGCATTAACACTGAAAATTCCGATAAATATCGATTTGCATTTCGCTCATCATTTACGGCAATAAAGCTATTGACAGAATTTAATGCGTTGAAAATAAAATGCGGATTCATTTGAGATCGCATCGATTTCAAGGCCAATAGATTATTGGCTAGTTTTTGTTGTTTATTACTTCTTAATAGCAAAGAAGCCAAGACAAACATAAGTATCATTCCGCCTAATAATGAATAGATGATTACTTGCTGATTCTTATTCCGCTCTTGAACCAATTGCTGATCTTTTATGGCAAGGTTTACTTTACTATCGTTTAAGGCCTTATTTTTTTCTAAGCTGGCGATCCTGTTTTGATATTCACCAATTCTTTTTGAAAAACGATTTGCCTGAGCTATTTCCTGTACTTTTCTAACATATAAGGAATCAACTTGGGAGATATAGTCCTTATACGTTGTTAGTGCTTTGTCATAGTCTCCTACATTGTCATACACTTCAGACAGTTTTCGTGTGGCATCTTTTTTAACAATGAGATCATTGTTTTTATCCGCAGCTTTAATACTACTTTCCAGAAAGGGAATTGCCTTTTTATAATCTTCTTTTTCTACTAAAGCTCTTCCTATTTTATAATTGATCGATTGCGTGTTGATGGAATTCAATAAGCGATTATTTATGACATCAGGTCGAATTTTATCATCTCCATTAACCCAACTATTATTTCCATTTAATGGTTTTTTTCTGTCAAATTTTGATACTTCCTTTTTTGACATTATTGAATCTGTAAGTTTCAACAAGTCTTTGGCATCCTTATCAGGATCAAGATACCCTGCATTATCAGTATATTTAAGGACATTAGCATTAGAGTTTGCAAAAAAGTTTGCGTTTCCATTTATTGTTGTTATTGAATCTACACTTGTTCCTACTCCATCAAATTGCTGTGTATTTAACTCTTTTAACGTTTCTTTCCTTAAATCAATTTCTTTGTCAAATTGTTGAGTGGTATTGTAAAAATTTGCCACTTTTTCTTTTTCTTCTAAGGAACGAAATGCATTCTCTTTCGAAGCTAAATTAATAGAGTTTTGAAAGATAAGTCCTGCTTGTAATACATTTCCTTGAGCAGCAGAGACATCCCCTAATTTAGAGTTTAGGTCTGTAACCTTGGAAGGCACTCTGTTTTCTTCTGCAATTTTTAATGCTTTTTGATAATTGATTTCTGCTTTTTCAAAATTTTTCTTTTCCAAGTAAATATCGCCCAAACTTTCGAAAACTAAAATTTTCTGAAACAGCCCTAATTTATTAGTTATAATTTCCAACAAGACTTTTTCAGCTTCATCAATTTTATTCTCCCTGATAATTGCTTTAACAAGTTGAAGTTTTGTACTCTCGTCTTCAGTATATTGTAAGGAATTTTGATAGTTGGTAATTGCTAAGTCATATTGTTGCCATTCAAAATAAATATCTCCTAACAATCTGTAAGTAGCAGCGTTTCTTCTTTTAGAATAGTTTTCTTTTAAAATATTTTCAATAAAAGAAAGACTTTTACCAATATCTCTTTTTTTATAAAAATTTGCAGAATCTAGGTTTAAGAAAAAAGTATCGGGTTTTCGTTTGCTCTTTGTTAATCTATTGTATGAAATTTTACTGCTTTTAGTATCCTCAAATCCTTCAACTTCTATCTTTATCTCTTCATTAGATTTTATTCGATAGTATACATTTTCAAATTTGGGATGAACTACTGTTAGTTCTTGATCTACCATTGCTTTTACGGGGTAGTACTCTTTTGTAAAATTGAATTGATAAACAATTCCATTTATAGAAACTACGGCATCTTTTATCGGCTCTCTTGTTGATGTATCTACAACTCTTACTTTTATGTCGTATAGTACATCTCTTTTACTTTTATATTGAGAATAACCATTATAAGCTACAAATAGGAGTAATATTGATATTTTAAGTTGTTTAATCATTGTTTTTTACTCTGACTTTATTCTTATTTTTTCTTTTGAATATGTTCCCTATTCTTTTAAAGATATTCTGTTTTTTTTCTATAATAACTCTTCCTTTAATTCCTCCAACGACTATTATTTCATCAAATGTATTTTCATCTTCAACTAAAGTTACATTTATGGGTGATTTTATAGATTTCAAAGGTATTTCAATAGTCTTATATCCCAAATACAAAATTACTAACGTGTCTTTTTCTGAAATTGGTTTTGTAAATTTAAATGAAAAATTACCATCAAAATCAGTTTCAGTTCCTTTATTTGTTCCTTTCAATACAATTGAAGCAGCTGGTAATGCTCCGTCTTTATCTTTAATAGTTCCATGTATTACTAGAGTATCTTTATGAATTTCTTTTATCGGAATTACTTTACCTTTTTCTGTAATTTTATGTTCAATTTTAAAAGATTTTCCTTGAGCAACGGCTGGTTCCGAAACTCCTAACATAGCAGTGAAAGCGACTGAAGCTGCTACTTTAGAAATACTCGTACCGTCATTCATTCCGATTTCTTTGTTTAATTGTTTCTTTCTAAACCTTCCACATAAATTATCATTCGTTTTAATTTTATTGACCAATTGCTGATCCGTCATCTTTGTAAAATCAACAACTTCTTTTTTACAACTAACGCAAAATCTTCCTTTTTCAGTAGCCGTCATTTTACTCCAATCTTCATGGCAGGGTTTTGGAATTTTAATCTCGTATTTCATTCGTTTCAATTTTTACATTGGTAAACATACAGCAAAAAATCATCCAAAAAAAACGTAGAGCCACTGTAAAACCTAGACTTCCTGCTAAAATAACCTTTTTCCCTAACTCAAATTTTATGTTTACTCACTCAAACGACCTGTTTACTCATTCTGGCTTTTTTTTGAAAAAAGGTGGCATTAATATTGACCTAGTTTGAGCAATTAAAAAAACATAATCATGAAAACACGAATGTTAAAAGCAATCACACTTCTTTTGTTAGGGATTTCATTTGCATCTTATGCTAGCAACCCTAATGATAACAAGAAGAAAAAACAAACTATTAAAGTAGCACTATTATTAGATACGAGTAATAGTATGGACGGTCTCATCAATCAAGCAAAAGCTCAATTGTGGGAGATTGTCAATGAATTGTCGTATGCAAAATACGGAATTCAAAAACCAGATATGGAAATTGCCTTGTACGAATATGGTAATGATCAATTGGAATCTGCAGATGGTTATATAAGACAGGTTTTGTCTTTTAGCTCTGATTTGGACGAGATCTCAGAAAAATTATTCTCGTTAACCACAAATGGTGGGAAAGAATATTGTGGACAGGTTATTAGTTCTTCTTTAGATGGATTAAAATGGGGCGGAAACAAGAATGATTTACGATTGATTTTTATTGCCGGAAATGAACCATTTACGCAAGGAAAAATCAATTATAAGAAAGCAATCTCTGATGCAAAAGAAAAAGATATTATCATCAATACAATTTTTTGTGGCGGATACAATCAAGGGATTTCAGGAATGTGGCAAGACGGTGCTCATTTGGGTGGCGGAGATTATATGACCATCAACCAGAATAAAAAGGTAGTTCATATTGTAACGCCTTATGATGATCAAATTATCATCCTCAACAAAAAATTAAACAAAACTTATATTTATTTTGGGAATAATGGACATTATAAGTTTACTAGTCAAGCCGTTCAGGATACCAACGCAATGGAATTGAGTGACGAAGTTGTTGTTAAAAGAGCAGTGAGTAAAAGCAACAGATTGTACAATAATTCTGGATGGGATTTGGTAGATAAGTCTGAAGAAGAGGAGGTGGATTATTCTAAAATTAAACGATCGCAACTTCCAGAAAATTTACAGAAACTATCTAATAATGAATTGAAAAAATATGTGGAAGAGCAAAAAAAGATTCGTTCAGAAATAAAAGTAAAAATTAATGAACTGAATAAAAAACGAAGAAAATTTATTGCTGAGAAACAAAAGGAATCCGTGAAAAAAGATGAGTTAGAAAGTGTAATGATCAAAGCCATTAAAAGACAGGCGATGAAAAAGAACTATTCGTGGTAGCGAAATAGAGTTAGTTTGGTTGATTGAAATTCGCGGAGACTTTGTTATGGTTTTCGCGGATTTTTTATTTCAACAACAATCTCTGACCAATGGTTAATGCATTCGATGTTAATCCGTTTACTTCTTTTATTAAAGCGACCGTAGTATTAAATCTTTTTGCAATGGAATACAAAGTGTCACCTTTTTGAACCTGATAATAATTTGGAATTGATTTTTTAGGCTCGTCAACAGGGATTTTTGGTTTCTTTTTGGTGTCTCGTTTGCCTCTTTTCAAATCTTTTTTGGTAAACTTATCAAACTCATATAGTTTGTAATCTTCTATTATCTTGATGAGTTTTTTCGGATATTTTTTATCGGTTGCATATCCTGCTTTTTTCAATCCTTTTGCCCAACCTTTATAATCTGTTTTCCTCAATTTAAATAAACCCGCATATCGTCTTCTAGTACTTAAAAAATTCGAATGATCTTTATAGGAAGTTCGTACATATTTGTATTTTCTAAAGCATTCTCCTTTTGCATCATCGTCATGATATACGCGTTCTCCTTTCCAACCGGTATGGCATTTAATTCCGAAATGATTGTTCGATTTTGACGCCAATTGACTTCTTCCATTTCCGGATTCTAAAATTCCTTGTGCTAATGTAATGCTAGCAGGAATTTTATATTTATGCATTTCTAAAACTGCTAAGGGAGCATATTTTCTTACGTATTGAAGTGTGTGTTTATTTAAAGACTTGTTGCCTCTTTCTAATTTTTTAACGTGTTGAATTTGTTTTACTGAAGGCAGTTTTTCGGACTTAGGTTCTACAGTAACCCCTTTTTGCTTTTTCTTATTGATGGTAACCTTCCTGCTAGAACTACAGCTTGCTAAAAAAAGAATGGCTAGAATTCCTAAAAATAATCTCAATTTCATTTACTGTATTTTTAAATTTCTTTTTTTGTCTTTTAGCTTTTGGTTGAATCCTTCAATTCCTTGTAATCCTCCAGTGTGAATGATTAAAACTTTGCTTCCTTCTGGGAATTCATTTTTTAAAATCATTTCTACAATTCCAAATAACATTTTCCCTGTATATATTGGATCTAACGGAATTTGAGTTTCTTTTTTAAATTGATTGATAAAATGAATTAACTCATCTGTGTATTTACCATACCCTCCAAAATGATAGGTTTTCACCAATTCCCAATGAACCTTTTTATGTGCGTATTTCTGGATTTCATCTTCTAAAAAATCGCCTTTTAAGGCTGGAAATCCAATAATTTTTTGATTGTTCTGAGCGCTATTGATAATCCCTGAAATGGTTCCTCCAGTTCCCACACAACAACAAATATAATCAAACTGATGGTCTTCTTCTGTTAAAATCTCTTCACATCCTTTTACAGCTAATTCATTGGTTCCACCTTCGAGAATCATATAAAAATCGCCATACTTCTCTTGAAGTACTTTTACAAATTGATCATTGGTTTTATTTCTGTATTGTTCACGAGAAATGAATTCAAATTTCATTCCGTTTTCACTGGCTTGTTTTAACGTAGCATTTGTAGCCAATGTTTTAGCGAGGTCTTTTCCTAATTCATCACCTCGTATCACACCAATTGTTTGAAAACCTTCCATTTTTCCTGCAACAGCTGTTGCTAAAATATGATTGGAAAATGCGCCGCCAAAAGTGAGTAGTATTTTCTTTTGTTGATGGCTGGCTTCTAGAAGATTGTACTTTAATTTTCTAAATTTATTTCCTGAAACTAAAGGGTGAATTTTATCTTCTCTTTTGAGAAACAACTGAATGTTATTTTCTTGTAAATCTGAGAGATGTATTTGTTGGTTTTTAATCTGTATTTGAGAATTAAAATTCATCTTTTTTCCTACGAAAAATTTGACACTTCTGCTTCCGCCTTTTCCCAATCTTCCATCAGAGAATCTAATGTTGCTTTTTTAGCTTTGTAATTTTCAAAGAAATTTGGCTGACTAGAAACTTCATCATAATTCTGAGCTAGTTCTAAATCTATTTTAGCAATCTCTGTTTCTAAATCTGAAATCTCTGTTTCAATTTTAGACAATCTGTTTTTTAATTTTCTAAGTTCTTTTTCTTGCTCTTTAGAGAGTTGATAGGTGTCTTTCTTAGAAGCCTCTTTTTTAACTTTAACAACGGTTCTCTTCTCAGCTTCTCGCAGATTTTCCATTTTATGTTGCTCTAAGAAATAGTCAATATCCCCTAAGTATTCTTTAATGACTTTATCTTTAAATCCATAAACAGTTGAAGTCAATCCCTGTAAAAAATCTCTATCGTGAGAAACGACTATCAATGTTCCATTAAACTGTCTTAACGCTTCTTTCAACACATTTTTAGATGCAATGTCTAGGTGATTTGTTGGCTCATCCATGATTAGCACATTAAATGGTGACAACAATAGTTTACACAATGCCAATCTATTTCTTTCTCCTCCGGATAATACTTTTGCTTTTTTATCTACGGCATCTCCTCCAAATAAAAATGCTCCTAACATATCTCTAACTCTCATTCTGTTAGAGTCTGTTGCTGCATCTTCCATGATTTCCAATACCGTTTTCTCTGGCGGCAAATGTTCTGATTGATTTTGTGCAAAGTACCCAATTTCTACATTATGCCCTAGTTTTAAATATCCTTCAAAAGGAATTTCACCCACCATCATTTTGGCTAAAGTTGATTTTCCTTGTCCGTTTTGTCCAACAAAAGCAATTTTACTATTTCGTTCTATTAATAAATCTACATTTTCAAGTACGTGTTTGTCTCCATAACTTTTACTCATGTTCTCTGCTTCAACAACAATTTTTCCTGGTTCTTTTGAAATAGCAAAACGGACATTCATCGCAGCATTATCGTCTTGATCAACTTCAATAAGTTCTACCTTATCTAATTGTTTCATTAGCGATTGTGCCATGGAAGCTTTGCTTGCTTTTGCTTTAAACTTATTGATTAAGTGCTGTTTTTGCTTGATCTCTTTTTCTTGATTTTTCTGAGCTTGTAATTGTTTTTCTTTGATTTCTGCTCTTAATAGTAAAAATTGAGAATAGGGTTTTTTATAGTCGTAAATCTGACCTAGAGAAATCTCTATGGTTCTATTGGTTACATTGTCTAAGAACATCTTATCATGCGAAACCAACACAATAGCTCCTGCATAGGATTTTAAAAAATTCTCCAGCCAAATAATCGATTCTATATCTAAGTGATTTGTTGGCTCATCCAATAAAAGAATATCGTTGTTCTGTAATAGCAACTTTGCCAATTCTATTCGCATTCTCCATCCTCCAGAAAAGGTATTCGTTAGCTTGTCAAAGTCTTCTCTTTGAAAACCTAAACCTTGTAAGATTTTCTCTGTATCTCCTTGATAGTTATAACCACCCAATAATTCATAGCGTTCTGTAAAATCTGTTAAATCAACAATTAACTGGCTGTATTCTTCACTTTCATAATCAGTTCTAGTGGCTAATTGATTGTTAATTTCGTCTAGCTTCAGTTCAATTTCTTTAATTTCTTCAAAAGCTTGGTATGCTTCTTCCAAAATTGTTCTCCCTTGAAAAAACTCTATATCTTGACGTAAGAAACCTATTTGAATGTCTTTATCAAAAGCCATGGTTCCTCCACTACTTTCAATATCTTTTGAGAGTACTTTTAACAGTGTAGATTTTCCTGCTCCGTTTTTTCCTATCAATCCAATTCTATCTCCTTTATTCAATTTAAAAGTGATTCCAGAAAACAAATCTGTCCCCATAAAAGAGACCGTTAAGTTATGTACGTTAAGCATGAATTGTCTATAATTTTTACTCGCACAAAACTAGTCAAAAAAAACACATGAAATCGCTTGAATGTATTTCTATAAAACAAGCTTTCAAAAAAGAAAATTCTTAATTATTAGAACCAAAAAAGGTTTTTTACTCGAAAATTAATTTCCTGTCAAAGTGAAAAAATATAACTTCAAGGCTAATATTTCCTTTTGACCCTTATTCTTTTTTTAGCTGCCAATAATTTTAATAATTATGTAATTGGGTATTGGTACGACTGTGCTAGTACAACTTTTTATCATTTTCACTTGAATACGAATCAAAATGGAAGGAAAAAGATTATTGTTATTTATATTTCTATTTGTGTCTTTAACTGCTTATTCTAAAAAAGATTCAATTAAAAATAAGGATTATTCGTTAGCTGTTACCGAAGTAAATGGTTTGTCTTATGTTCATACTTTGTTTGAAGTGAAAGAAAACAAAATTGCTACTCAACAGGAAGATGTAGCATTACTGAATAAAGACAATCAGCAATTATTCATTTTTGGAGGCATTGGATTATTTTTTATTTTTTTGATCATCATTCTATACAGAAAAAGAAGTCAGCTTAAAAAAGACAAGAAATTACAAGAAGTATATTTTCGGCAATTATTAATCTCTCAAGAAAAAGATAGACAACTAATTTCAAAAGATTTACATGATGGACTTGAGAATAATTTATTAATTCTAAAAAATAAATTAGTCGATGAAAAGGATCCTGAAATAGAAACGTTATTGAGTAATTCTATTGAAGGAATACGTAACATTTCTAGAGTCTTATATCCATATCAATTGGATGACATTGGATTTAGCAGGTCTTTAGAAAACCTTATTTCGCAACTGGATGAAAGTTACAAAGACACTAGTATCCATGGAGAAATAGAAAATATTGACACTAAAATTGATTCTCTACAAAGTTTAAATATCTATAGAATAGTACAAGAGTGTTTGTCTAATATTGTTAAGCATGCTAATGCTATTTCTGCGGAAGTAAATGTTTTTTCGAAAAACAATACTGTGCACATTCATATTAAAGACAATGGAAAAGGGTTTAATTTTTCAGAAAAATATACTACTTTTAAAACTATGGGATTAAAAACAATTCTAGAACGAGTGAAGTTTTTAGACGGTTCTTTACAAATAGAATCTAAACAGGATAAAGGAACCCATTTTTTAATAGAATTCTCAATATAATGATTCAAAATATTTTTAAGAAACATGACATATCAAGATTTCAATCATATCTATTATAAATTTACAGGGAATGAAAAAGGGATTCGACCTACAGATTCGATACAAACTTCTGGTCAGGAGTTAAAAGAGTTTGTAGAGTTTGCTTTAAAAGTGAAGTTTTTAGCTGCTGATAATGATCAATCTAAATTAGAGTTTTAAAAAATTACCTTCATTATTTCCTGAATAACTCAGAAGTTTTCTTGTAAGGTTCTCTGAGTTATTTTTTTATAAACTTCAAAGATTGTCTTCCTGTATTGTTATGGAAGTTAAGAATATAGATTCCAGATGATAACTCGTTTACATCAAAGCGGTATTCTTTTTTGATCCCAGAAGCATCTACTATTTTATCTTTCGCTAATTTTCTTAAGAGTTTTCCTGTAACATCATACAACTCTATTACCATATTATCTGAACCACGATATTGTATAGAGAACTCTAAGGTATCTTCAACTGGATTTTCGGATAATTTTACTTCTAATGGTACTCTTGCATATGCTACATCTTCTGTAGATAATGTTTCGTCTGTATACTTATAAATGGTTGTGCCAGCGGCAAAAGCATAGGTGTTATTGATTACAAATACTCGGTTCAAATTGCCTCCTACTCCAATGCTTGTCCAATTATCTCCGCCATCGGTAGTTTCCATGATACCTACTTCAGAGCCTCCCATCCATCCATGAGTTTCGGAGATAAATCCAACAGCTTGTATGTCTGCTCCTGGAACATTTTTTTCAACCCAAGTTGTACCTGCGTTATTCGTTTTAATTAATCTGCCTGGGTTAGCAGCTGCTTGCTGTATTGCACCAAATATGACATTATTACTTGTTCCATCAAGGATTTGTAGTTTCCATACATATTCTCCAGCTGTACCTGAATTATAAATTTCAGACCAATTTGCTCCTCCATCAGTAGTCTTAATAATGATACCTCCTGTAGCACTCCTCCCTGCTGCATATCCTATGTTTTCATCAACAAATTTCACTTCAACTAAAGCGGTTGCATATGCTGACATGTCTGTAGCTGTCCAATTTACTCCACTGTCTATAGATTTTATCATTACAGCTGGTTCTGAGAATACTCCTACTCCATAAACTGTTGAGGAACCTACTGCATCTATCCCACAAATCCCAGATGGATTAGGGCTTATTCCTGTTACTTCAGACCAATTATCACCTCCATCTACAGTTCTAAAAAACTTTCCTTGAAACGTACCTATAAATCCAATGCTTGCATTCAGAAATTCAACATTTCTAAAATACAGTCCTCCTCCTGGGATTAATGTATTTCCATCAGTTTGAAAAGTCCAATTTAAGCCTCCGTCTACTGTTTTATAAATCGCGGCAAAAAAACCATTAGCTGCCCATCCAACGTTTTCATCTAAAAAGAAAACATCGTCATAGCGTTGGTTGGTTGCTGGGTCGTTGGCAATGCTTGTGATTGCCTGCCATTCAAATTGTGCATTGATCGATAAAAATGTAAGTAAAAACAAAATTGTTAAGCGGTACTTTCCTTTCATTTTTCTGTACTTTTGTGCATGAATATTTTTTACTAGTAGTAAAAGTATTAAATAATTATCTGTAAGTCATTTATAATGTTTAAAAAAGGAAAAAAAATATATAGTATTCTAAAAGGAAAGTGTCCACGATGTCACGAGGGTACTTTTTTTGAATTTCCATTTAACTTTCATCCTAAAAAAATCACGAAACTTCATAAAAATTGCTCTCATTGTCATCTAAAATATATGATGGAACCGTCTTTTTTTTATGGAGCTATGTATGTGAGTTATGCGATTACAGTTGCTTTGTGTGTGCTCATTTTTATTCTTGCCAAGCTTTTACTTCAATTTACGCTCTTACAATCTTTTGCTACAATTTTCATCGGTCTTATCCTTTTAATCCCAGTGAATTTAAGGCTTTCACGAATTGTCTGGATTAATTTATTTGTGAAATTTGAGCCAAATATTAAGCCTTAATACGCAATTATCACCTTAATTAAATTAGGGTATTAATACGCTGCTTTATTTCTTTATTTTTTTGTCTTTTTGATATGTAATTACATGCATTAATATTCGACTACTAAGCTGTAGTCCTCTATTTTACTTTTAACAAAAAAATTGTTATATGATTTACATTATAAAAAAAATAAAAGATACCGTACTTAAAAAGAGAGAGGTAAAGAAAGAAAACGATATTAGAAGAACATATTATTATCTTCACAAAACTAGACCTCAGAAAAAAGTAGTGGTGTCTATTGATCTTTAATTAGAGATCAATTACTCTTAGAAAATTCTATAATATTAGGAATTTCCTTCCTTATGAATGTTATTTTTTATTGAAACGATTTATATTGATTTCTTTGTCTAAACTTATTCCAAATTCTAGGTGATTGTATAATTCTTTTGCGATGGTTGGAGATATCATAACGCCACGAGTTCCTAGGCCGTTTAAAATAGCCATTTGAGCGTATTTTGAATGAATTCCTACCAAAGGCCTTCTATCTTTTACTGTGGGCCTTATTCCTGCTGTATGATTAACAATTGTATACGATACATTCATTACTTTCTTTAATTTCTCTACAAGTTCTGATTTCCCTTCTTCTGTTGGTAAAGATGTCTTGTCTTTCCAATTAAATGTAGCACCAACTTTGTATAAATCGTTTCCTAAAGGCAAAACAAACAGAGTAGATTTTATCAGAAAATTGACTTTTAATTCTGGAGCATGAATTGTAATCGTTTCTCCTTTTGCTTCGTTTAATGGTAAGTCATTAAAATATGGATTTTGTTTGATTCCAAACCCTTCACAAAAGACAATTCTATTTGCTTTTATCTCTTTATAAATAACTTCATTTTCTAGAAAATCAATTTGAGTGTGTTCAAATTTTTCAAAACGAATACGCTTCTCTTTTAGTAAATATTCTCTGTAATTCTTTATCAATAGATTTGTATCTATTCTTCCTGTTTGCAATACTTCTCCAAAACCAAAATTTCCATGAATGGCATCTATTTTTTCATGAATAACTTCTGGGTTCATATATTCAGATAATAAGGGTTTGTCTGATGCAATGAACCAATTGTTTTGATCTTCTATATTTTTAAATACTTTTCTTGTCGAGAATTTGTAATCTAAGTGAATTGAAAGTTTTTCTTCTAATGATTTGTAAAAAGGCAATGCTATTTTTAATTGATTTTTGGCATTCCACACAGGAGTAAATCTTTTCAAAATGACGGGATTGTAAACTCCACCTGCAACTAAAGAAGAGGTTTGAGAGTTGTCTTCATAGACCAAAAAGGATTTATTTGCCTGAATTAATTCTTCAGCAAATGCTAACCCTGCAAGTCCAAGTCCAACAATAATATAATCTACTTTCACGGGTTAAAAATACTGTTTTACAACAAAAAAGCGCTTCGAAGTTCGAAACGCTTTTTTAATTTTATAAAAGTTGTGGATTAATAATTCCACATATCTATTTCTCTGTCTCTGATATCTTCTTTAATTCTATCAGCTTCTATCAACTGAAATAATGCATTGCCTCTAATATAATCGGCAATTTTTCTATTTCCGTAGATATTTTCTTCTCTGACTATGGTGGAACTAAATCTCCTAGCATTTAACAAATGATCGAAAGAAATGGGTTGCGATGCATTTTTTGGATTAAAGACTTTTGCTTCATGTAAAACTTCTCTTGCTGAAGGAAAGAATATCCAAAAAAGTTCATATAATTCATCGTCTTCTATACCTTGTACACCTAATGTTAGTACATCTTTACCCATTGGAGCCAATGCAAGAAGTCTGTATTTTAATTCACCTTGACGTTTGTCAAAATACCACATTCCTTTAATCATATAAGCTTCAATATCTCGTGTCTGAACAGTAAATGTATCTATAAAACCAGCATTGTCTCGAATATTGACCAACTTCTCATCAATTTCAGATTGAGTTACCGTAGAGGTAAAGAAAGAATCTGAATATACATTTTTAATATCTCCTTTTCTGATTGCTTTTAAAAGTGTATCAAATAAAGAGCGTCTATTATTAGAAATATTTGCAGTATCTATTGGAAAATAATAAGGAAGGTTAATTTTTTGATTTAAATCAACATATTCCCAAACTACTTTAGACCAAAGAATATCACGATCATCTATATACCCATAAGCTAATGGAGCATCATTATCTGCTGCGATTTTCTCTTTGGTTTGTTTTCCAATCTGATCAACTTTAGTTGCATTTAACAGATTGGCTTGGGCATTTATGTAACTTGTAGCTACTAATGCAATAACAACTATATATAAACGCTTCCTAATCATCATACTACTTGAAATTTTATATTCTCTTCTAATTTGTAATCTCTATGGCTACAGGCAATACTTCATTGATTTTAACTCCTTTTGATTTCTCGATGGCTTTAATATCAAAAATAGTAATTACATCTCCTCTTCTTGCTTTTGCTAATGCTTTTTTAGCACGAGCATTTAATGTTGTTCCTGTACATTTTACAGCCAATTGACCTGGTACTTTAACCGTAAACCCTTGTACAACTAATTCTAAATCGAATACAAAATCTGGCAAAGCTGCAGCAATTGGAGTATTGTTTAAACTGGATTTAGGCATTGGAACAAGTCCGAATTTATTTCGAACAGTACCTGCTGCCGCTGGAATGTTTTTGATTCTAAATGTCTTTGGTGTATTAATGGTTTTACCACTACTTAATTTAGCAGTCACATTAATTTTTACTTCATCGCCAGAGCCTGGGTTTAAAATATATTTTCCAATTCCCGTTTTCTTCAGTTGATTATTCCCTCCTACACTAGGGTTGATGTTATTATCTCCTACTCCAGGAACTGAAATAGAGATTGGATTGTCTAATCCGCGGTATACAACATTCATTTTATCTGCAGAAATTACAGCTTCACTTGGTTCTGCAATTACAGAATAAGAGCTACTAAAGTCTACAGGAATATCTTTATTATCTTGTTTAAACGTAATAGTCCCTTTGATATCGTGATTACCAACACTTCCTGCGGGAATATCAACAAGTATTTGACCTGCTTCAATCTTGTTGTAATCTCTACCATTAAGAACTACTTTTTCTGGTACTAAAGTAGCATCATAACGACCTAATACAATTTTACCCGTTACTTTTTCTCCAGCGAAATATGCATTTTTATCTAAAGCTACAATTCCTTTATAGTTTGTTAAAGATACTTCTGTTTCTAATTGACCTCCTAGAAGTTTTGTGTAAATTTCAGATTCTGTATTTTTAACATCTCCTTGAATCTGAGTTACATTAGCCAAAGTGGTAATCATGGGCATTCCTTCGTAACGACTCTTTAACCAAGGAATATCTCCTCCTCCATCTTTTGGTCTTTCGGGATTTGTTGCAAAACGTTTGTTAATATTTGTTTTTAAATCATTATCAGCTTCATTACCTAATATTTCTAATACTGACGTTCTGTAGTTATTAACTTTATCAACAAATTGTTTCCCTAGAGTTGTGAATCCTTCTCCTGTGAAAAACATTTCATCCACGCGGTCTCCATTACTCATAGATTCGTAATTGGTATAATCTTCGGGATCTGTTTCCGCTAAAATTGAATCCTTTAAATCACCTATATAACTATACAAATCATCTGATAAACCGTGGATTTGTACTGCTTTTTGATTCAAAGCTGCAAACTTATCGGGTTGATCGCTTGCTTTGGTACTTAAACTTGAGAGTATGTTGGTAATATTTGTTGAAGAAGCAACATTCGCGTCTTCAACTTTTTCTTTCATGAAGCCAAAAGATGATAATACTTTCTTGTCCATTTGCAATGCTAACATTGCAATAAAAACAAGATACATAAGATTGATCATCTTCTGCCTTGGGGATAATTTTCCTGATGCCATTTAAATTAGTTTTTTACGTTATACATATAGATGAACTAATTATTTATTTGACATTGCAGAAAGCATTCCTCCGTAAACTCCGTTCAAAGATGATAAGCTACTTGCTAATGATTCCATTTGTTCTTTCAATCTTTCAGAATTTTCAATCATTGAACTGTTTATTTCTGATTGTTTGTTAGCGCTTTCCATTTGTACTTGGTACAAACCGTTTAACGATTCCATTTGAGAAGCTGCTAATTCAACTTGCTCATTATATTTTGCTGTTGTAGAAATTGATTCTGATGCCACACTTAAGCCTTCAGCTGCAGTATGGAAACTTTTAATACTTGATCCTAAACTATTCATCAAGTCTGTATCTACTTTTGCTTCTTTTAATAAATTGTCTAATTTTTGAGATAACATTCCTTGTGGTCCAGATGCATCTTCATCTTCATCTCCTAACTCTGGATATACTTTTGTCCAATCTAAATCATCATCAACTGGCTCAAAAGCAGAAATTGCAAAAACTACGGCTTCTACAGCCATACCTATTGTTAACATTATACCTCCAGTAAGAAATCCTACTTTAAAGTGCATAATTTTAAATAATGCTCCTAAGATTACAATTGCAGCTCCGATTCCGTAAGCCATGTTAAATAATTTCTTGGTCGATCTTGATTGTGCCATAACTAATAAATGTTTTTTGGGGATTAAAAGTGTGTTAATTAATTGTTTGTTTGTGTTCTGAGTTTACCTAAAAAGTTTTGTACGGTTCTAAAACCAATATAGCTTCTTGCTGTATCACCGTATTCGTAATCTCTAGTACTTACTTCTAAGAAATAGGCAACATCTTTCCATGAACCTCCTCTTATAATTTTTCTTTTGTTATTTCTATCTTCTACGTTAGGGTTCATCGTTGATCCCATGTAGTATGATGATAGATTGTATGAAGTATTGGTCCATTCTGCTACATTACCAGCCATGTTATACAAACCATAATCATTTGGATTGTATGATTTGGCTTCAACTGTATATAAAGCACCATCTACGGCATAGTTACCTCTTACTGGTTTAAAGTTTGCAAGGAAACAACCTCTATCACTAGTTGTACTTGGACCTCCCCAAGGATACTTAGCAAATTCGAGCCCGCCTCTTGCAGCATATTCCCATTCTGCCTCTGTTGGAAGTCTAAAACTAGGTACTGCAACCGAATTCTTTTTTCCTTTTATTTTATCATTCTTATGTTTTGTTCTCCAATTACAAAATGCTGTAGCTTGATACCAATTTACACCAACTACTGGATAATCTCCATAGGCTGGATGGTAGAAGTAATCTTGATGCATTGGATCATTGTACGAATAATTAAAGTCTTTTACCCAAACTGTTGTGTCTGGATAGATATTAACTGTTTCGTTGATTAAAAAGTCTTTTCTATTCCCTGCCTTTCTAGCGGCAGCGTTTCCATCAAACCAAGAATATCTATAATTCAAAAATTCAGGATTTAATGTTCTAATTCCGTTGGTAGCTTCATCTCTTTTAATATAAAGTGAATCCATTACCTCAGCATAATATTCGTCTGGATAGTCATTCGTATCCCAAATAATGTCGTTTTCCCAGTTTAGAGGTTTTAAAGAATCTAAACCAGCTCCTATGTCATAATAGTTTTCAAACATGTATTTCTCATAGGCATTCGCATTCGCTGTATCAATCACAGCAAATGCAAAATCATAAATTCCACCTGATATCGCAGCTCCAGTAGAGTCTACTATACTACCTCCTGCAGCAAAATCGGCCATATAAGCCAACTTCGTTCTAACGATAGAATCTCTTACCCAAAATACATATTGCTTGTATTCTGAGTTAGTAATCTCAGTTTCATCCATGTAAAAGGGTCTTACAGTAACGGTTCTGGCCGGAGTACCTAATGTTCCAGCTAAATCTTCGTCTTGTTTTCCCATTGTAAAAGACCCTCCAGGAATGGATACCATTCCATAAGGTTTCTCTGCAAACCATTTACTATCAGACCTTACTCCAACCAACTCTCCTCTGTCGTTAGATCCACATCCGTATAAGATGGTTATTACAAATGCATATAATGCTGCTTTCTTCATATTTTATAGTCTTTCCTGAAAAAGTTCGTAAACCTAGAGTTTTTTTTGTAAAAAAACAATGTAATTATTGCTTTTTAACGTAAACTTTTAAATGTCTTGGCTTAAACCATTTTCCTTTGTGCCTTAAACCACCTATCTGGAATTAATTGTTCTGTTGCTTCTATATAATCTTGATAGGTACAAGGTATTAACGCATGTCTTTTATATTTATTATCCTTAATTAAATTAATCTCCATCCACCATCTTCCTGTCTTATCACTCTTGTAAAAATTGATAGGATCATCATTTTCTAATAGAACGGTAAACTTTTGATAGTTTTCTTTTGTACTAAACGGGTAATCTTTAGCTCTAAAATTCACTCCTTCAATAAAATACCAAATCATCTGCGCTATTAAATGAGCTGTCTGATGGTTAGAATCGTATTTAGAATTATACTCATAAATTCCAAAAGAAGAAACTTTATCACTAATCCCTGCATACCTGGCTATTGCACAAATTTCTTCTCCATAGAAACCATTTGGAGATACATTATTATTAGCAGGTGCATCACTTTGTCTTACCGATCCTATATCAATGCTTACAATATCTGCATCTCTAAAAACGGGTTCAACAATTTCTATATTTTTTGTTTCTCCCAATCGATATGCTTCAAAATTTAAACTATGAATTAGATTAATTTCTTCTTGGGAGTTAAAATAGGTTTGATATCCTATATTACTATAATTGAAAAGATTGTTAGGTTCTTGCATGATAATCTTACTTAAATAAGATTTTGATGACAATTCATCTTCAAGCGTTCCTAAATCAAACATACTATCTACAGCAACTAAATTCACTGTCTGTTCTAAGCTATCGTAAGCTCTATAATTAGAGAATGTTACGTCTTGACCTCCACCAATAATAATTGGCAAAATGTTCTTTTTTAAGAGGTCTGATAGTATGGATGTTACTGCATAATGAGTATCAGATGTAGCATTTCCTTTTTTAATATTTCCTAAGTCGGCAATATTGGTCGTCCAATTCCCCGAATATAGTTGGTATAAATGTCTTCTAATATGATGTAAGTCTTTACCGCTACCATAATTATCTTCTGCATTTCTATCTTCTTCAACGCCGATAATTGCAATAGCAACATCTTCTAAATCTGGAAAACCATCTGTTTGGGAATGTATAAGAAGATTCCTACCAAGAGTGTTTGGCGAAAGCAACACAGAATGTGCAACTACAGAATCTTTTATAGGGGACAAAAAGTCAGTATTCATTTAAAATTTTAAAAAACTTTTGTGCAAGATAATGATTTCTTATTTCTTTTTTGCAGTTTTCTTTTTTGCAGCTTTCTTTTTCGGGGTCTTTGCCTCAATCATTTTTACCGCTTCTTCTTTGGTGATTTTCTCGATATCAGTTGTTTTGGGAAGTTCTACTTTTATTTTGCCTTTTAAAACATTAAACCTACCCCATCTTGCCTTTTCTACTCTAATACCTACATCTTCCCAATTGTGAATTAACTTTTCACGTTCTTTTTTCAATTTATCTTCAATCAACTCTTCTAAGTCAGATTGAGATAAGTTATCAAAATCATATTTCTTGTTTACATTAATAAACATTGAATTCCATTTAATAAAAGGTCCAAATCTACCCACTCCTTTTTGAATTGGTAAACTTTGATAATCCCCAATAGGAGCATCCGCTTTTCTCTTAATTTCAATCAATTCGATGGCTCTATCCACATCAACAGACATTGGATTTTCTCCTTTGCCTAAAGAAACAAACATTTTATCGAAACGAACATAAGGGCCAAATCTACCATTGGCAACAATTACCTCAATTCCTTCATATTCACCCAATGTTTTTGGCAATTGAAATAAATCCATAGCTTCTTCATAAGTGATACTATTCATTGTTTGTTCTCCTTGTAAGCTTGCAAATTTTGGCTTTTCTTCATCCGTAGCTTCCCCTATTTGAACCATCGCACCATATCTTCCCAAACGAACATATACATTCTTACCAGATGCTGGATCAATACCTAACAATCGTTCTCCTTTTGCTCTTTCTGCATTGGCAGCAACATCTTCTACTGTAGGATGAAAGTCTTGATAGAATTCTTTAATCATTGAAGTCCAATCTTCTTTTCCGTCTGCAATCTCATCAAAATCACTTTCTACTTTGGCTGTAAAACCAAAATCTAAAATGTTAGAAAAATTGGCTACTAAAAAATCATTTACAATATTTCCGATATCTGTAGGAACTAATTTTCCTTTATCAGAACCTACTTTTTCCGTTAGATTTTTAGACGAAACCTCATCATTTTGTAAGGATAATTGCTTGTAACTTCTCTCTTTTCCTTCAACACTTCCTTTCTCTACATATTCTCTTCTTTGAATTGTTGAAATGGTTGGAGCATAGGTAGAAGGTCTTCCAATTCCTAACTCTTCTAATCTTTTCACCAAAGAGGCTTCTGTAAATCTATAAGGTGCTTTTGTATATCTCTCTGTAGCTGTAATAAAATTGTTTTCAAGCGGTTCGTTTACTTTTAACATCGGTAACATTCCTGCTTGTTCTTCTTCATCGTGATCAGTTCCTTCTAAATAGACTTTTAAAAATCCTTCAAAAGTGATGACCTCTCCGTTGGCTACAAACTCTTTTTCGTTTTTATCATTTTCTATTTTAACAACAGTTCTTTCTAATAAAGCTTCACTCATTTGAGAAGCAATTGTTCTTTTCCATATTAAGCTATACAATCTATCTTGATCATAATCAACAGATACACTATGTGTACTCATATTAGTAGGACGAATGGCCTCGTGAGCTTCTTGTGCTCCTTTAGATTTGTTTGAAAAATTTCTTGGCTTACTAAACGATTCACCATATGACGAAGTAATCTCTGCCTGAGCGGCATTCTTTGCATCATTCGATAGATTTACGCTATCTGTTCTCATATACGTGATTAAACCTGCTTCATACAATCGTTGTGCAATCATCATGGTTTTAGCAACTGGAAACCCTAATTTTCTTGAAGCTTCTTGTTGTAATGTTGATGTCGTAAATGGCGGTGCTGGCGATTTTTTAGCAGGCTTCTTTTGTAAATCGGAAACACTGTGGATGGCCCCCACGCAAGAATTTAAAAATGTGTTTGCTTCAGATTCTGAAGTGAAGTTTCTCGCTAATTTCGCTTTAAATTTTTTTCCGTTAGAATTTACAAATTCGGCATCTACTCTATAAGAAACTTCAGGTTTAAAGTTTTCAATATCGCGTTCTCTTTCAACGATCAATCGAACTGCAACCGATTGTACTCTACCGGCAGACAATCCTCCTTTGACCTTTCTCCATAATACTGGCGACAATTCATATCCAACCAATCGATCTAATACTCTACGCGCTTGCTGCGCATTCACCAAATTATAATTGATTTCTCTAGGATTCTCTACCGCTTTTAAAATAGCGTTTTTAGTAATCTCATGAAATACAATTCGTTTTGTGTTTTCTTCTTTTAATTTCAACTGTTCAGCCAAATGCCATGCTATCGCTTCTCCTTCTCTATCTTCATCACTTGCTAACCAAACTGTTTCAGCTTTCTTAGCCAAATCTTTTAATTTTTTTACCACCGCTTTTTTGTCGGTAGATACAATATATTTTGGTCTAAAATCTCCTTCAACATTTACACCCAACTCTTTGGATGGTAAGTCTGCAATATGACCGAAACTCGATTCAACTTGAAAATCTTTTCCTAAAAATTTCTCGATGGTTTTTGCCTTTGCTGGTGACTCTACTATTACTAAATTCTTTGCCATATATTCAATTGATTATCATCTCAACCAAGTCTTCTCTAGAAATGATTTTGGTTTGCAAAAGTATATAGTTTTTTTTTATTGAAACGTTTTATTCTTGTTTCACAGGGTATTTTAAAGGGATTTTAACGTATATTTTTCTGCCAATTTGTCATAATTATTCTATTTTGGTTGTATCTTTGCCTATCAATTTTGAGTATGAACATGGAACAAATTGAAAAAGTAATCAACGAGGAAATTCAAGGTCAAGCTTTAGCTACAGAAAACAAAAAGGGCAATTCAAAAAAACTTTTTATTGAAAGCTATGGGTGTCAGATGAATATGAACGATAGTGAAATTGTTGCAGCAATACTTTCTGGACAAGGATTTAACACTACGCAAAATTTAGAAGATGCAGATCTTGTACTTGTAAATACCTGTTCTATTCGTGAAAAAGCCGAAACAACTGTTCGTAAGCGTTTGCAAAAATACAATGCTGTTAAAAAGATAAATCCCAAAATGAAAGTTGGGGTTCTGGGATGCATGGCAGAACGACTGAAAGAAAAATTTTTAGAGGAAGAAAAAATTGTAGACTTAGTTGTGGGTCCAGATGCGTATCGTGATTTACCCAATTTAATCGAAGAAATTGATGCGGGAAGAGATGCTGTAAACGTAATTCTTTCTAAAGATGAAACCTATGGCGATGTTTCTCCTGTTCGATTAAACTCAAACGGAGTTTCTGCATTTGTATCCATCACCAGAGGGTGTGACAATATGTGTACTTTTTGTGTTGTTCCTTTCACAAGAGGAAGAGAAAGAAGTCGCGATCCAAAAAGTATTGTCGAAGAAGTTCGTTCTATGCATGATAAAGGTTTTAAAGAAATTACGCTTTTAGGTCAGAATGTAGATAGTTATTTATGGTATGGCGGCGGATTGAAAAAAGATTTCAAAAAAGCCTCTGAAATGGCGCAAGCAACTGCTGTTGATTTTGCTCAACTCTTAGACATGTGTGCTACAGAATTTCCGAAAATGCGTTTTCGATTTTCTACTTCCAATCCACAAGATATGAGTTTGGATGTTATACATGTAATGGCAAAACATCAAAATATTTGCAAATACATTCACTTACCCGTTCAAAGTGGAAGCAATACAATGCTGAAAGCAATGAACAGACAACATACTCGTGAAGAGTATATGGAATTGGTTGATACTATTTTTAAGATCATTCCCGAAATGTCGCTCTCTCAGGATATGATTGTTGGTTTTTGCGGAGAAACAGAACAAGATCATCAAGATACCTTAGCATTGATGGAATATGTGAAATATGATTTTGGTTTTATGTTTGCGTATTCAGAAAGACCTGGAACCCTAGCAGCTAAAAAAATGCCAGATGATGTTCCTCATGATGTAAAGAAAAGGCGTTTACAAGAAGTTATTGACTTACAACAAAAACATAGTTTGTATAGAACGCAACAACATTTAGGAAAAGTTGAAGAAGTGTTAATAGAAGGAACTTCTAAAAAAGATCCAAATCAATGGAAAGGAAGAAATACACAAAATACGGTCATTGTTTTTCCTAAAGAACAGTATAAATTGGGTGATTTTGTAAATGTAAAAGTAGACGATTGTACTTCGGCAACCTTAATTGGAACTGCTGTTGGATATTCTGATAATAATTAATTTTAGAAAAGAGAAACAAGACTAAAGAAGCTAGAGACAGGACTGATCTATGAAAAAGAAATTTGTAATTCTTGATTCTTAATAAAAAATACTCGCTTTTGCGAGCATGAATATGGAAAACTTACAAGCAATAAAACAACGATTTGGAATCATTGGAAACGATGTTCAACTAAGTCGCGCCCTAGAAAAAGCCGTACGAGTTTCTCCTACAGATATTTCGGTATTGGTAACAGGAGAAAGTGGTGTTGGTAAAGAAAGTATTCCAAAGATCATTCATCAATTATCACACAGAAAACATGCAAAATACATTGCTGTAAACTGTGGCGCAATTCCTGAAGGAACTATTGATAGCGAATTGTTTGGTCATGAAAAGGGAGCTTTTACTGGAGCCACGGCAACAAGAAAAGGGTATTTTGAAGTAGCAGATGGCGGAACTATTTTCTTGGATGAAGTTGGAGAATTACCCTTGACCACACAAGTACGTTTGTTACGTGTTTTAGAAAATGGAGAGTTTATAAAAGTAGGTTCTTCCGAAGTACAGAAAACAGATGTTAGAATAGTAGCGGCTACCAATATAAACATGCACGACGCCATTGCAAAAGAAAAATTTAGAGAAGATTTATACTATCGTTTAAGCACTATAGAAATTCACTTACCTGCTTTAAGAGAACGAAATGAGGACATTCATTTATTGTTCAGAAAATTTGCAGCCGATTTTGCTCAGAAGTACAGAATGCCTACCATTCGTTTGGAAGAAAATGCAATCAACCTTTTAATCAACTATCGCTTTCCTGGAAATATTCGTCAACTGCGAAACATAGCGGAACAAATTTCGGTGGTAGAAGAAAATCGATCGATTTCAGCAGAAAAACTGAGTCAATATTTACCTAATAATCGCAGTAATTTACCTGCTGTTATTGGTGGGAATTCTGATAAAAATGACTTTTCTACAGAAAGAGACATCATGTACAAAGTTTTGTTTGATATGCGTAATGATATTAATGATTTAAAAAAGCTGACTTTAGATTTGATGCAGAGTGGAAACCCTGAGAAAGTACGAACAGAAAATCATCAATTGATTGAAAAGATATATCAAGAAAAACAACCTGAACATTATCCTGTAGAAGTTGTTCAAATTCCACAACAATCTAACACTCGTAATGAGTATGATTTTGTAGAAACTATTGAAGAAGATGAAAACCTGTCTTTGCAAGAAAAGGAAGTTGAGATGATTAAAAGATCTTTAGAAAAAAATAAAGGAAAAAGAAAGCTTGCTGCCAAAGAATTGGGAATTTCGGAACGAACTTTGTACAGGAAAATCAAACAATATGATTTGTAATTAAATTGTACATTTGAAACACTCATGAAAAGATCAATATATTTTTTACTCTTTGTCGTTACATCATCTATTTTAATTGCTTGTGGTGCATATTCATTTACTGGAGGTAGTACTGGAGATGCAAAAACCCTTCAAATAGATTTTTTCCCAAATCAAGCGGCCTTAGTAGAACCAACCTTAAGTCAGCGTTTTACCCAAGACATGCAAGATTTGTTTTTGAGACAAACCAACTTAGAACAAGTTAGGGTTGGTGGCGATTTACGTTTTGAAGGAGAAATTACTCAATACAGAGTAAACCCTATGAGTGCAACTTCGCAACAAACTGCAGCACAAAATAGATTAACAATTACTGTCAATGTCCGATTTTATAACCGTTTAAAAGAAGAAGATGATTTTGAAAAACAATTTTCTTTTTATTCAGATTTTGATGCGAGTGCTCAATTAACCGGCGGTGTTTTAGAAGCTGCTCTGGATGAAATCTTAGAAAGAGTTATTCAAGATATTTTTAATGCTTCAGTAGCTAATTGGTAATGAATTTAGAAGTCTACACAAATTTATTAAATCAGCCAGAAGTGCTAAAGAACGAGCAAATTTCTGAGTTAAAAAGCATTATTAAGGAATACCCTTTCTTTCAATCTGCTAGAGCATTGTACTTGAAAGGATTGAAAGATCAAGATAGTTTTCGATACAATAATGAGCTAAAAGTTACCGCTGCTTATACAACTGACAGATCTGTTCTTTTTGATTTTATTACTTCAAAAACATTTGAAAAACAACTAGACATTCATCAACAAATTACTGAGAAAATAGCACAAGAAGAAGTTGTTGACTTTGAAGAAATTTCTATAGGCGTAGAAGAGGAATTAGAATTAGGGAAACCTATCAATTTTTCTAAAAGCGAAACACATTCCTTTCACGAATGGTTGCAATTATCTGCCACCAAACAGCCTATTGTTAGAAAAGACCAAAAGCCTCCTCAAAACAAACTTGACAAAAATTTTCTTATCGATCGTTTTATAGAAAACAATCCCAAGATAAGCCCATCGGAAAAAGGAGAAAAAATAGCCGTTTCTATTCCAAAGAATAAGGCAGATAAATCTCTGATGACGGAGACTTTAGCGAAAGTTTATTTGGAACAAAAAAAGTTCTCAAATGCTATAAAAGCCTATGAGATTTTAAGTTTGAAATATCCAGAAAAAAGTGGTTTCTTTGCAGACCAAATTAAAAGAATTAGAATTTTACAAAAAAATAAATCATGAGTTATACAGTTTTCTTAATATTAATCTTAATTATTGCAATAGCATTAATATTAATTGTAATGGTACAAAACCCAAAAGGAGGAGGATTGTCTTCATCTTTTGGAGGTGGAGGTGCACAATCTTTAGGAGGTGTACAAAATACCAATAACTTTTTAGACAGAACTACTTGGACATTAGCCATTGCAATGTTTGCTTTAATTTTACTTGCTAATTTTGCAATTCCAAGAGAAGGAGATAACAACATCAATTTACAGAATACTTTAGAAAATGTAAATACAACTCCTCCTGCAACAAATGATACTACTTTACCTGCTACAACCGATAGCGTTCAGTAATTCATAAATAATACACTAAAAAATGCCAACGGAATGACACGTTGGCATTTTTTTTATAATAGAAATACCTTTTACAATTAGTGATTTGAAAATATGTCAGGTTAAAGTCAATGGCATAATTTCTGACTGATTGAAAGACATTAAACTAAATTAACCTCCCTGTTTCATAACAGGTTAAAAAATTATAATCAATGGGATTGAACATTCAACCTTTAGCAGATAGAGTTCTTGTAGAACCTGCTGCTGCAGAAACTACCACCGCTTCAGGTATTATTATTCCAGATAACGCAAAAGAAAAGCCTCAAAAAGGAACAGTTGTCGCTGTAGGTAATGGTACAAAAGATGAACCTATGACTGTAAAAGTTGGCGATACTGTTTTATATGGGAAATATGGCGGGACTGAGCTGAAGCTAGAAGGAACAGATTATTTAATCATGCGTGAAAGCGATATTTTAGCAATTGTTTAAAAAACTATTCCTACGATTTTTGATCAATACAAACTAAAAACTAACCCATTTCCACTTTCGTGGAAATGATAAAATTAAAATTTTCATTATGGCAAAAGATATAAAATTCGATATAGAAGCAAGAGATGGTCTAAAGCGTGGTGTTGATGCTTTAGCCAATGCAGTAAAAGTAACCTTAGGTCCTAAAGGACGTAACGTGATTATTTCTAAATCTTTTGGAGCACCTACCGTAACTAAAGATGGTGTTTCTGTTGCAAAAGAAGTAGAATTAGAAGATGAGTTGGAAAACATGGGAGCACAAATGGTAAAAGAAGTTGCTTCCAAAACCAATGATTTAGCTGGAGACGGAACTACTACCGCTACAGTTTTAGCGCAAGCAATTGTAAAAGAAGGATTGAAAAATGTTGCTGCGGGTGCAAATCCGATGGATTTAAAAAGAGGAATCGACAAGGCCGTAAAAGCCATTGTTGCTGACTTAGAAAAACAAGCTAAAAAAGTAGGAAACTCTTCAGAAAAGATCAAACAAGTAGCAGCAATCTCTGCAAATAACGATAACAATATCGGAGATTTAATTGCTACCGCATTTGGAAAAGTAGGAAAAGAAGGAGTCATTACTGTTGAAGAAGCAAAAGGGATGGAAACCTATGTAGATGTCGTTGAAGGAATGCAATTTGACAGAGGTTATTTATCTCCTTATTTTGTAACTGATGCTGATAAAATGATTGCAGATTTAGAAAATCCTTACATCTTATTATTCGATAAAAAGATTTCAAATCTTCAGGAAATTCTTCCAATCTTAGAACCTGTTGCACAATCGAGTCGCCCATTATTAATTATTGCTGAAGATGTAGACGGACAAGCCTTAGCTACTTTAGTAGTAAATAAATTAAGAGGTGGTTTAAAAATTGCTGCCGTAAAAGCTCCAGGTTTTGGAGACAGAAGAAAAGCAATGTTGGAAGACATCGCTATCTTAAGTGGAGGAACTGTAATTTCTGAAGAAAGAGGATTCTCTCTAGAAAATGCAACCTTAGATTTATTAGGAACTGCTGAAACCATCACTATTGATAAAGACAATACAACTATTGTAAATGGAAGCGGTAATGCAGAAGCAATCAAAGCAAGAGTAAATCAAATCAAAGCTCAAATAGAAACCACTACTTCTGATTACGATAAAGAAAAGTTACAAGAACGTCTGGCGAAATTAGCTGGCGGTGTAGCCGTTTTATATGTGGGTGCTGCTTCTGAAGTAGAAATGAAAGAAAAGAAAGACAGAGTTGATGATGCATTACATGCAACAAGAGCTGCTGTTGAAGAAGGAATTGTTGCCGGTGGTGGCGTTGCTTTTGTAAGAGCTAAGAAGACTTTAGAAAAAATTACTACAGATAACTTAGACGAAACTACAGGTGTACAAATTGTAAACAAAGCCATTGAGTCTCCGTTAAGAACTATTGTTGAAAATGCAGGTGGTGAAGGATCTGTTGTCATCAACAAAGTATTAGAAGGAAAGAAAAACTTCGGTTATGATGCTAAGTCAGAAACCTATGTAGATATGTTAGAAGTTGGAATTATTGACCCGAAAAAAGTAACACGTGTTGCCTTAGAAAATGCCGCATCTGTTGCAGGAATGATTCTAACAACCGAATGTGCTTTGGTAGATATTAAAGAAGAAAATCCAGCCGCAGGAATGCCTCCAATGGGAGGCGGAATGCCAGGAATGATGTAATTTCATTTTTATCCTAAATTCTTTTAAAAGAAATTTAACCCAATAAAAGAGGCTGCCTTTTCAGACAGCCTCTTTTGTTTTTGTAAAACTCTGATGGGTTTTGTGTTTTTAAGAATGAGTAGAGTACTAGTTTTTAATACTAATAATTAATCAGAGAATAACTTCTCTAATCAAAAGGATAAAGAACCTAAAGAAAAGTTTTATGAATTTTTCCCCTATTTTTGCATTTGACATTTTTAGGAGAAACAGTTACCCCATTGAAAAGACAAGCCATTACATATTTGAATAAGTTGCTAAAAAGACACTTACTTGGCTTGATCATTTTTAGCAACGCATTAGCACAGTCACAATCTTTATCTGAGGATTATATACTAAAGCATTGGACAGTAGATGATGGCCTGCCTGTCAATGAAATTGTTCACGTTGCACAAACGCAAGACGGTTATATTTGGTTAGCTACTTTCGATGGTTTGATACGTTTTGACGGAGACCAATTTAAAGTATTTAATACCGGAAATATTCCGATATTCCCTACGAATCGGTTTATAGAATTGAAAGTAGATCGACATGATAATTTATGGATCGTTACTGAAATAGTACAAAATAGTGAAGTATTAATTTCTTACCGTAATGGGCAATTTCAAGTTTTCGATTCCGAAGATGGCTTAAAAGGAAAGATTAGTATGCAACTTGATGGAGATGGAAACATGATGATCGGATCGGATGATGGTGCATTTTATTATGATGGGAAATCACTACAATCATTTGGAAACGAATTAAAAGGAAAATTAGTCAGGAAAATAGTACATAACTCAGAAAATGTGTTTTGGTTTGCAACTGACGAGGGTGCATTTCAATTATTGGATGGTACATGGAAACAATATACGGAACAAGATGGTCTTGATTCTAAGAATATCTACGATATTTATGTCACACAGCAAGGTCATACATGGATAGCTACGGATAAAGAAATTGGAAGATTTGAGAAAGATACTATTATATCATCTTCATTAGATTGGGCACGTTCAGTCGATAGTTACATAAATATTTACGAAAACCCGAAAGAACCAAATAAACTGTATCTGAACAATGACGGTCATTTGATATATGTATTTGAAAATGATAAATTCACTCCGTATCCTAATAAAAATAGCCAAGGACATTTTGAAATGGACCTTACTTTTGACCAATCAGAGGCTATTTGGGTTTATGCAACAAATAAGCTTTTTCGAGAAACTAAATTGGTTTATACAACTCAAACTTCTATTAGGCATATATATGCAGATAAAATTGGTAATATATGGGTGGCGCAAAGAAATGGATTAGTTCAATTAAAACCCAGATTAATCAAAGCTTACAATAAGAATATTTCAACAGTATATTCACTAATGAAAGATTCTGAAGATAAGATATGGGCAACACAAAATCATTTAGCAGTATTCCAATTACGAGATGGTATTTTTGATAAAGTGTCAGACAAAATAGGTATTCCATATCCCCGACCTTCATATTCTTTATACGCTTCCGTAGATGGTGTATTATGGATAGGTTCGAAAAATGGAGTATTTCGTTGGGATAAAACTAAACAAGCTACATTAGTACAACCGCCAATTAGTGAAAATGATTCAACTCATTACATTCCACAAATGTCAGATGTTAAAGGAATACAAGAAGACGCAGCAGGGAATTTATGGTTTGGAGGAAAAACAGGGATTCATCGATTAGATAAAAATAATAAATGGCATTATATAGGTGAAATTGATGGTAATGATATTACTGGTGTACGTCTTATTTATATTACTCGTGACTCTACTATTTGGTTTGGCACTAATGGGAATGGGTTATTATCTTTAAAAGATGGACAATTACATCAAATAGATAAAAAACAAGGACTATCAAGTAATATTATTCGCTCTATATATGAAGATGAAAAAAATATTCTTTGGGTAGGAACAGAAGGTTGGGGGCTTAATCGTATAAAACGTTCTACAACTGGAGATAAAATTGCCCATATTACAATCTATAATAAAAGAAATGGACTATTTGACAATACAATTCATCAAATTTTAGAAGACGATCAAGGACGATTGTGGATGAATAGTAATAGAGGTATTTTTTGGGTAGATAGGGAAGAATTGAACGCCTTTGCCAATGGAAAAATCTCTAATGTCTATTCTTTCTTTTATGGTGAACAAGATGGGTTGCCAGGGCGAGAAGGAAATGGAGGCATACAGCCTGCAGGATTTAAGACAGAAAAAGGAGAAATATGGTTTCCTATGATGGGAGGCATTGCCAGTATTAATCCTGCAAAAGTTCAAACATCTCAATTAAATATATTTGTCGAAGAGATTCAAGTATCAGATAGTACTTGGTATGTTGGAAACGCTAAAGAAAAGATTTTCCCAAAAGGTCAACGAGATTTTCAAATTCGCTATGCTGCACTTGATTACAGTACTAGCCCTGCCAACATTCGCTATCGATACAAATTGGAAGGCTATAAGGAGGAATGGATTGAAACGGAAAATCGTAAAGAAGCTATTTTCAATAATCTTTCTCCAGGTACTTATACCTTTAAAGTTATGGCCAATAACGGAGGAGGTTGGCTAAAAAATGAAGCTTCTTTACAAATAATATTACCTCATTTTTTCTATGAAACATATTGGTTTTATGGTTTGGTTGTCCTTCTCTTTGCCTTCATTATTTACACAGGAGTAAATTGGCGCATTCGGATACTTAAACAAAAGGGAAAGGAATTGGAGAAACAGGTAGTTTTAAGAACACAAGACCTTATTCGGGAGAAAGAAGAAACAGAGCGTCAAAAAGAAATTGCTACGGAAGCCTTAGAAACTATTGAAAAACAGGCTGCCGAGCTGAAAGAATTAGATCAAGCCAAGTCACGATTTTTCACCAATATCTCTCATGAATTCCGAACACCGCTTACCCTAATCATCGGGCCTCTGGAAGATCAGATTAGCAAATTAAGAGCAGGTTTAGCTGGCGATGAAGAAGATATGGAAGTAGCTCTTCGTAATTCCAAACGATTACTCCATTTGGTGAATCAAATCTTAGAAGTAGCCAAACTCGAATCAGGACATACACAACTTCAAGTACAATTGATTGATATATGTTCTGTGGTTGATCCCATCATTTTTGCGTTTAAATCAATGGCAGAGTATAAAGGAATAGAATTCAGCGCCGTATGTCCCGATGAACCAGTAATGATGTATATAGATACTGATTTAATAGAGAAAGCCATTATCAACTTGATCTCTAATGCCTTTAAATTTACTTCCAAGCAAGGTTCCATTGAAATTTGGGTGAGAAATGAAGAAAAAATAGTTTCCATAAGTGTAAAAGACAATGGTTGTGGAATACCAAAAGAAGACCAAGAGCACATATTTGAGCGCTTCTATCAGGTGAATGAATCTAGTAATGGAATTCAACCTGGTACAGGAATCGGATTATCGTTGGTTCATGAACTGATTGTATTGCATAATGGGACTATTGAACTAATAAGCGAACCAGGAAAAGGTTCGGAGTTCCTAATCAAATTAAAAAAAGGGAAAGCCCATCTTAAGGATATCGAATACCAGTTTAAAACTGGTGATGAAAATAGTAAGCGTCCAGAAGGTATTATTGAGCGTCTTATCGAAAACGAAGTTCAACCGATGATAGACGATACTCAAAACGAGCTTAATAATGGTCGCCCTTTACTACTAATCGTTGAAGATAACGCAGACATCAGAAGGTATGTCTATAAGCATATGTCTACCGAGTACGATGTCATCGAAGCGGAAAATGGATTAGAAGGTTTCCAGAAAACGGAGGAGTCTCTTCCAGACTTGGTCATTAGTGATGTGATGATGCCCTTTAGTGATGGATATGATTTGTGTCGTAAGATTAAACAACATCCTGATTTGGATTTTATTCCTGTTATTTTGTTGACAGCCAAGGCAGAAAAATCGATGAAAATTGAAGGTTTGGAGTTAGGAGCCGATGATTATATTACGAAACCTTTTGAAATAGACGAACTCAAAGCAAGAGTGCGAAACCTCATTCGATCTAGACAAAAACTGAAAGAACGATTAGCGGAAAGCAAAGTGATTTCTAAAGACCCTGATCTTATGGGTTGGGTGGATACTCCCTTTGCCAATCGCGTACGAAATGTAATCGAACAACATATTAGTGACGAAGATTTTAGTGTTGTACAATTGGCTAAGGAAGTAGGTGTTGGAAGGACTACGTTATACTCACGGATCGTGGAATTTATTGGAAAAACTCCATCAGAAATGATCAAACTCACTCGCCTGTATCAAGCAGCTCAACTGCTAAAGGAAGATGCGGGAAACATCAGTGAAATCGCTTACGCCACAGGATTCAAAAGCATTTCTCATTTTTCGAAAACCTTCAAAGCAGAGTTTGAGGTTTCACCTACCGAATACAAGAGATTGTATAGTAAAACCTAGATTTATTAAAACAATACTTCCCAAGTAAATACCAGTCAGATTATTCTGTCATTCCAGAATTTTCAAGGGTATTTTCCAACATTTGAACATACAGACCAATATTTGAACATACAGGAAACATAAGTTCTATTATGTTTTTCAAATTTGTACATCAGTCTAATTCATTGATTCTAACCAATATAAAATTGAAGGTCTTTGATTGAAAAAAGCCTGAGAAAAGAAATTCATATTAATTTAAAACTTGCAAACTTATGCCTAAAGTAGAAAAACCAATACACAAAGATGGAGACTACTTTGTAGATTATGAAGACAAAGTATTCGAAGACGTAAAAGCAAAACCTGGCGAAAAAGCTTTGGTAACCTTTCATACCGTAGCTTTTGAAGGTTCAATCGGTTTAGTAAACATTTTATCAGCTACTAGATTATTACGTAAAGGGTTTGAAACATCTATTCTATTGTATGGCCCTGGAGTAACTCTGGGTATTCAAAGAGGATTTCCAACATTAGGAAGTGAAGCATTTCCTGGTCATTTAAACTATGCAGCACGTTTAAAAAAGTTTATGAGCGAAGGAGGTAAAGTATATGCTTGCCGATTTGCATTGCAAGCACTATATGGTCTTGGAGAACCTGCTTTATTGCCAGGAATACAACCTATTAGTCCTTTAGATGTGTTAGACATTCAATTGGTTCACCGTAATGAGGGTGCATTTCAAATGGACTCTTGGACCATGTAAATTCATTTGTTAACTAAAGCAAGTCCTTAGGAGTTATTGACTAGGTTGGTTCATCTTAATGAAAATTCATTTCAAAGGGGCATTTGAACCATGTAAATTTATTTGTTAACTAAATAACTAACTAGGAATATTAATTTTCTAAGACTTGCTTCTTTTAATATTTTTTTAAGACTCATATCCATAAAACGGAATAAAACCAAAAATAATGTTTAAAAAAGCCATTGTAAAAGCTGCGGCCGTACAGATATCTCCTGTTTTAGAAAGTAAATGGGGAACTATAGATAAAGTAGCGGATGCGATTATAGCTGCTAGTAAAAAAGAGGCAGACATTATTGTTTTCTCAGAATCATTAGTACCTAATTACCCTTATTTCTCATTTATAAAACCAGCCGTTGCTATTCGCAAAGATCATATGAAGTTATATGAAGAAAGTGTGGTTGTTCCTAGTAAGGAAACTGATTTTATTGGCAGTTTGGCCAAAGAATATAACATGGTTATTGTGCTTGGAGTCAATGAACGTGACAATGGAACATTGTATAATACCCAGTTGGTATTTGATACTACTGGTGATCTAATCTTAAAACGTAGAAAAATTACACCAACTTATCATGAACGTATGATTTGGGGGCAAGGAAATGGTAGCGGGTTAAAAGCTGTAGACTCGTCCATTGGAAGGATAGGAGCTTTAGCTTGTTGGGAACATTACAATCCGCTGGCTAGATTTGCTCTTATGAGCGATCATGAAGAAATCCATTGCAGTCAATTTCCAGGTTCTATGGTGGGGCAAATATTTGCTGATCAAATGGAAGTTACTATGAGGCATCATGCCTTAGAATCAGGTTGTTTTGTCATCAACTCTACAGGGTATCTATACCCAGAACAAGTGAAAAAAATTACAGGAGACGAGAACATGCAAAAAGCTCTTGAAAAAGGCTGTTTTACAGCGATTATATCACCTGAAGGCGTAATCATTTCAGAAGTGTTAACAAGGGGAGAAGGTATTGTATATGCCGATATGGATATGTCATTAATCACCAAAAGAAAACGTATGATGGACTCAGTAGGTCATTATTCAAGACCCGAATTATTGCCGCTAAACATTGATAAAACATCAAAAAAATTAATGCACAAAATGAAGTCCAGTAAAGGTGGAGTAAAAAAAAATGATAACTATAAATTAAACTAAAAAAATGAGTACAATTAGATTAGGAGATGAAGCTCCAAACTTTACCGCACAATCAACAGAAGGTGAAATTAATTTTCATAGTTGGCTTGGCAATAGTTGGGGGATTTTATTTTCTCACCCAGCAGACTACACGCCAGTTTGCACAACAGAACTTGGAACCGTTGCAAAATACAAAGCAGAATTTGACAAAAGAAATGTAAAAGTAGCAGCATTAAGTGTTGACGGATTAGAATCACATAATGGATGGATTAGTGATATCAACGAAACACAAAATACAACGGTCAATTTTCCAATAATTGCTGACGAAGACAGAAAACTATTTTAAATTTAAAAACTATAAAACCGTAAATGAGCCTTTTACTAAACCAACACTTCTTCCATTCTAGGTATAAATGGTTTTATCAAGTTATACACGAAACAGAAATATCTCATAGCGACCATAACATTAATAAACAATAATCTAAAATCAATTAGTATGAAAACACTTATCTTAAGCTTAATATTTTTAGGGCTAAGCACCCAAACTTTTTCACAAAACGAAGTAGCTGTTAATGATTTAAATCCAAACATTAAATTAACTAAGCTAAAAAACCAGAGCAATGCAATAACAACTAATAAAGTTTCAAAGCGTATTACAAATTTTCAAAATGAAGTTTCAAAGTATGATATTAAGTCAGAACCTATCTTCACTCCTAATATACGAGCAACTTATACTGTAGTTTTTAAAGAAGCTAAAAATGTAATTACGAATATATATAACCATGAAGGAGAAGTGATTAGTAGCGAACAAAACTTTGAAGGTCTTAGATTACCAAAAAGTATAATATTTCATATTTTAAAAAACTATCCAAACTGGTCTATCAAATCAGCAAAATATACCATTAAATACAAAAAGAGTATGCACGCTTTAGCGACATACAAAATAAAAATTAATAAAGGAGCAAAAACCAAAACCATTAAAATTGAAGAATAGAATATACATCTATACTTTATGTGAAATCGAAGAATCATTAACCCTTACCTTAATTTATTAAATTTTAAATAAATAAGAATGTCAAAGGAGAATGGTTCGCACTTATATGAAATCTAGGAATTTGACGAAAACAGATTGATGCAAAAGCGGTTTATCAGCATCAATGATTTACCGATAAAAGAATCAGACAGAAAACTATTTTAAATTTAATAACCATGAAATCAACCAATGACACCTCAGCACAACCAACGCTTATTTTTATCCCAGATATAAGTGGCTTCACTAAGTTTGTACACGAAACAGAAATATCCCATAGTGAACATATTATTAAAGAATTATTAGAAGCTCTTATCGATGCCAATGAAATGGATCTTCAGGTTTCAGAAATTGAAGGTGATGCTGTTCTTTTTTACAGAACAGGTAGAAAACCTACCGCTGCTGAAACCCTTGCTCAAGTACAAAGAATGTATACTAAGTTTCATGCTAGTTTACGGAAGTATGATTCTCAAAGGATATGTCAATGCGGTGCATGTATAGAAACTAACGGCCTTGCCTTAAAGTTCATCATTCATTATGGAAATATATCGATTAATCAAGTTAAATCCAGCTCAAAGCTATTTGGAAAAGACCTGATCGTCGCGCATCGACTTATGAAAAATGATATCCCTTTGGAAGAATATGTTTTAATTACACATCAACTTATAAATGCATGTTCTACCTGGGTAGAAATTGATCAGGTAGCTTGGGAAGCACCAAGTCAAGGAAATGGGAGTTATGACTTTGGAGATATTAAATATTGTTATTTGTCGTTAGCTCCCTTAGAGTCACATATACCTCAACCTACTATTGAAGATTATGCTCCTGATCCAAAAATGAGTAAAATCCTCTCTGTAGAATCCATGATAAATGCACCTATTGAGTTAGTCTTTGATGTTGTTTCTGATGCCCATTCGAAGCATCTTTGGTTACTTCATGTGAAAGCAAGTGATAAAACAAATGGGAATATTACAAAAAATGGGAGTACGCATAGGTGTATTATGAATGAAGATGAAAGCGATCCGTTTCTCACTTCTCATAGCTTTAAAATAACAAAGGATCTAATAACTTGGACAGATACAAATCATACCTGGAATTTTAATCTGGTTATAACGCTTCAGCGTATTGGAAATCGTTTAACAAGAATGAATTTAACAGTTTTACAGAGGCAAAACCCTATTAAAAAAATATTTTATAATCTATTTAAAAAGAAAGGTTTTATTCAATTCTATACTGGTTCATTGGAAAAACTAAATGAATATTGTAAAGATTTGCAGAAAAAAGAACAAAAACATTCTGCTGGAATTTTATTAGAGCCTGCTAATGAGACCCTACTTTCATAACCTTTTTTGAGTATGAATTTTCTGTCTTTATAATGGAGACTAAATCAATCTTCTATTTATCCTTAAAATAAGGAAGTTTTTAAACACTATTCTAGAAGTATTGATTGAGCATTTTATTTGCTTAAACACAACATTTAGTCTTAATCCAGTATCAATACATTAACAGATATAAAACAAAAAATGGGAGATTATCTTTAGATAATCTCCCATTTAGTACAGAAGGCGGGACTTGAACCCGCACGGACATTACTGTCCACTGGATTTTAAGTCCAGCGTGTCTACCAATTCCACCACTTCTGCGTTTAGACATGCTTAGCATATCACATGGTAATTTAAAAAAAATAGAGCGAAAGACGGGATTTGAACCCGCGACCCCCACCTTGGCAAGGTGATGCTCTACCCCTGAGCTACTTTCGCGTAGTCATATTTTAAAGAACAGACATTATTGCTAATGCGGGTGCAAATTTAAAACAAAAAAGGAAACTACAAAGACTTTTGAAAAATATTTTCTTTTTAATTTCATTGATTAATGTAGAAAATTCATGGGAATTCAATTATTATGAAATATCTTTGCACTCGATTTAAATTCTAATGAGTTCAACTACAGTTATCGACACTAAATTTTCATTTAAGAGAGCTCTTTCAGACTTTAAACAACTTGCTAAAGTTGGACTGTCTTTAAGTGTTGTTTTTTCTTCCGTTGCTGGATATTTATTAGCTGTTGATACGGTCAATTATCAAACCCTTTTTCTTTTAAGTTTTGGCGGATTTTTAATGGTGGCTGCATCAAATGCATTCAATCAAATTATTGAAAAAGACACAGACGCTCTAATGAAAAGAACGATGGATCGTCCACTTCCTACAGGAAGAATGTCTGTAAATACAGCATTAATCATTGCAATTTTATTCACCATCTTAGGAATTGGAATCCTGTACTGCATCAATGCAAAAAGTGCTCTTTTTGGAGCCATCTCAATATTTTTATACACCTGTGCTTATACTCCCTTAAAATCAGTTACACCGTTAACCGTTTTTGTTGGCGCCATTCCAGGAGCTATTCCTTTTATGTTAGGTTGGGTAGCAGCTACAGGTCAGTTTGGAATTGAAGCAGGGTTTTTATTTATGATTCAGTTTTTTTGGCAATTCCCACATTTCTGGGCAATTGGCTGGTTACAATTTGAAGAATATAAAAAGGCAGGATTTAATATGTTGCCAATGAATAAAAAAGATCAGACCGCAACTAGGCAAATTATTTTCTATACTGCGATTATGATTTTGGTTTCTATAGCACCTGTCTTAAAAGTAACAGGCTCTTTTTATATCCATCCAATTACGGCAGTTATAGTAGCCTTGTTGGGTATTGTTATGCTTTTTTATGGATTTCAGTTACATAAAAAACAAACGAATATAGAAGCTAGAAAATTAATGTTATCGAGTGTTTTGTACATTACAGTAGTACAAATCATATATGTAATTGACAAATTTTTACACTAGAATGGAAGAACAGGTTTTACAAGAAGAATTAAAAGTAGCAAGAAAGAAATCTGCAAAACCTATGTTATGGGTATCCATGATTAGTATGGTGATGTTTTTTGCAGGGCTAACAAGTGCCTATGTAATTAGTATGAAACGTGATGATTGGGTTACCTTTGATTTACCAAATGCTTTTTACATCAGTACAGTACTTATTGTATTGAGTAGTCTAACGATTTCTCTATCGCAAAAATTGATAAAATCCGACAAAAGAGAACTGTCAATTGTCCTTTTATTAATCACATTTGGATTAGGAGTTGCATTTGTGTGGTTTCAATATCTTGGTTTTTTAGAATTGAAAGATGCTGGTTTATACTTTACTGGAAAAGAAAGTACCGTATCAACATCCTTCATTATAGGAATTACTTTAATGCACGTATTCCACATTGCAGCTGGTATTATCGTGCTACTTGTAGTAATTTATAATCATTTTAAATATCAATACAAATCGGATGATTTACTGGGCTTTGAACTAGGTGCTATCTTCTGGCATTTTGTAGATGTTTTGTGGATTTATTTATTTTTCTTTTTCTATTTTATTAGGTGATGAAAATTGATTAATTTTGGCAACAATTAAAAAAATTTTAACATAAATTTTATGGAAGCAAACATTGCTGAACCTAACGAAAAGAAACCTACTTGGGGAGGTGGCGGAGCAAAACCTTTTGGAGCTAGCTATGGTAAAATGATGATGTGGTTTTTTATCGTATCTGATGCCTTGACTTTTTCTGGTTTTTTAGCAGCTTATGGATTAACTCGTTTTAAGTTTATTGATTCATGGCCAATCGCAGATGAAGTTTTTACGCACGTACCTTTTGTACATGGTAATTTCCCTATGATTTATGTTGCTTTTATGACCTTTATACTGATTTTTTCTTCAGTAACTATGGTGCTAGCCGTTGATGCTGGTCATCACATGAAGAAGAAGAAAGTAGCTTGGTACATGCTATTGACTATTATCGGGGGTATTATTTTTGTGGGTTCTCAAGCTTGGGAGTGGAATACTTTTATCAAAGGTTCTTACGGAGCGGTTAAAACTACTGATGGAAAAATCTTACAATTTGTAAATAGTGACGATAAGCAAATCGCTTTAGCTGATTTTGTTGTCGGTGAAAGACAAGATCATAGAGTACAACACACGAAGAAAAATGGATTGTGGTTTCAAGAAGAAGCAACCATTTCCCAATATTCCATTGCTCAGATCATCAATGCTTACGAGACGAATCCTGATATTAGAATCAGAACAGAATTGATTGATCTGGACACAAAAAAGAAGACCATATTATCTAGAGAAAAAGGAGCTGCTGAACTAGCAAAAACGAGGATAGTTGTTGAAGGAGCTGATTTAGAAGTTAATGAATATGGAAATACCATCTTTGCAGACTTCTTCTTCTTTATTACTGGTTTTCACGGATTCCACGTTTTCTCTGGAATTATATTTAATATCATCGTTTTCTTTAATGTTATCTTAGGTACTTATGAACGAAGAGGGCATTATGAAATGGTAGAAAAAGTAGGATTGTATTGGCACTTTGTAGATTTAGTTTGGGTATTTGTATTTACCTTCTTCTACTTAGTATAATTATAAAGAACGATTAAGAAATGGCACACGCACACGAATCAAATGTAAAAAGAATATGGATAGTATTTGGATTACTGTCTATCATTACAATAGTTGAAGTTGTATTAGGTATTTACAAACCTGAAGCATTGCATTTACATGGAATTTTAGGAACCAGTTGGTTAAACTGGGCGTTCATTATTTTAACATTAGTAAAAGCCTACTATATTACTTGGACTTTCATGCACATGGAAGGTGAGAAAAAATGGTTTAGAAGAGCTGTTGTTTGGACAGCCGTATTTTTGATTATTTACTTGGTCACACTTTTATTAATTGAAGGAGACTATCTATATAGCACACTAGCGCCCTTAGTGCGTTGGTAATAACTTTTAAGGTGGTTTTTTAACCACCTTTTTTTATCACTAATTATGAGAATCACTAAAAAAAGATTTGTACTTATTGCACTTTTTGTGCTTCCTTTAGTATTCTTTCTACTTCTTTCTACTGGAATAAACAATTTTACAAAGCTTCCTATTCTTACTTCTAAGATTGATTTAACTGAGATTGAAAGTATTCAATCTATATCGCTAAAAAATCAAGTAACTGTCATGTGCTTTTTAGGGAATGATGTAAAAAATAATGAAGGAGGTTTTTTTAATTTAAATCAGAAAATTTATAAAGAGTTTTATGGATATATTCCTTTTCAAATTATAGCGATTTATCCTAAAGGTTCTGAAGAAAGTGTTTCTAAATTAAAATCAGAATTAGGCGCATTTACAGACATGTCTAAGTGGAGATTCATTTCACTCACAGAAGATAAAATTACATCCGTTTTTAATCTCTTAAAGACAAACGAGGTTTTGGATTCAAGTTTCCATTCTAATAAAGTATTCCTTTTAGATAAAGAAAACAATCTTAGAGGTAGAGTTGATGATAAAGATATTGACGATGGAATCTTATTTGGATATAATATTCAATCCGTAGCAGAGTTGAGTAATAAAATGGAGGACGATATTAAAGTCTTACTTTACGAATACAGAGCAGCTTTTAAAAATAAAAATAAAGCGAATAGAATTGATGAATAAAAAATATTCATATATAGGAATTGCATTTATCATATTAATTTTCGGAATTTATGTGGTTAGAAATCTTGATGACCGCATCTCTAACGATACATTGATAGACAATAATAGGTTAAATAAAAAAGAGGGTTCTAAGCAACAGAAGGATAGTACATTATTTCTTTTTGAAAAAGTTCCTTCTTTTGAATTTACAAATCAAAATGGAGAGGTCGTTAGCAATAACACCTATAAAGGAAAAGTATATGTTGTTGAATTTTTCTTCACTACCTGTCCTACGATTTGCCCTTTAATGAATCAAAAAATGTTGACCCTTCAGGAAGAATTCTCCCAGAATTTATCATTTGGAATCGCTTCTATTAGCATCACTCCAGAAATAGATTCTCCTACTGTTTTAAAAAAATATGCAGATTCTTATGGGATTACGCATCAAAATTGGCATTTACTCACTGGAAAACCTCAAGAAGTGGTTTATGAATTATCTAATACTGGTTTTAGACTCTATGCAGGTAAAGATAAAGATGTAGAACATGGAGGTTTTGAACATTCTGGATTGTTTGCTTTGGTAGATAAAAACGGGTTTATCAGATCAAGAAAAGATGCATACGGAAATCCTATACTCTATTATAGAGCTTTAGAAGAAAACAGCTTTCCAGATCAGATTCAAGAATTAAAAGAGGATATCAAAATCTTGTTAGATGAATAACGAACTCAAAGAAAAAAGATATAAAAGAATCATTACGATTCTATCTATAGTTATTCCAGTAGCAGTCGCTGCTTTGTTTGGAATTAAAATTCCCAATGTAGAACCACTAACGTTTCTACCACCAATTTACGCAACTATTAATGGTGTTACTGCTACTTTATTAATTGCTGCAGTAATCGCCATAAAAAAAGGAAATCGCTCTTTGCATGAAAAACTAAACACAACAGCAATCATTTGTTCTGTTTTATTTCTAGTGATGTATGTAGCATATCATATGACATCAGATTCCACCAAATTTGGCGGCGAAGGAACTATACTATATATATACTACTTTATATTAATAACTCATATTATCTTATCAGTTGTAGTCATTCCTTTTGTCTTGATTACTTTTATGAGAGCCAAATTGGGTAAATTTCCTGAGCATAAAAAAATTGCCAAAATCACATTCCCGCTTTGGTTGTATGTAGCTATTACAGGTGTTATTGTTTATCTAATGATTTCTCCTTACTATGCATAAAAAACAAAAAATAGCATCCTCATTTGTGTTGCTTTTTGCTTCAATAACTGCCACTGCTCAGTGTGCTATGTGTAAAGCCGTTGTAGAAAATGGAGACACTTCTATGGCTGAAGGTGTAAACTCTGGAATAACATACTTAATGGTATTTCCATACATCTTGGTAGGCTTTTTACTATACTTTATCTATCGATATAAAAACAGCCCTAAAAATTAACATTTCGATAAGAGGCTAGAATTGTAACATATTCTAATTTTGTTCGTCTTATGGTAGGTGTCAAAAATGAAATCAGATACCTCAATCAATTTATATTATAAAAACTACGACAAGAATCTAACCAACATGAAAAATAAGTTTTTACTACTTGTATCACTTTTCTTTGTCTCTTTAGGCTTTTCACAGAAAAAATGGACTTTAAAAGAATGTGTGGATCACGCATTAGAAAATAACATCACGATTAAGCAAAATGCATTAAATGTAGAATTGGCTGAGTTAGATGTTAAAACATCAAAAGGTAATTTCTTACCAAACCTAACAGGTTCTACTTCAGGTAACCTTCGTTTTGGATCTGGTTTTAACCCTGTATCAAACAATAGAGTATCTACAACCATTTATGGAGGTTCTCTTGGGTTGAATTCTGGTGTAACCGTATTTAATGGTTATAGAAATTTAAACACCTACAAACAGGCTCAATTAGGAGTAGAAAGAAGTAAGTTATCATTAGATAAGATTCAAAATGATATTTCCTTATTTGTTGTTAATGGGTATTTAAACATCTTATTTGCTAAAGAAAATTTAAATGTTGCCAAAGTACAAGCTGAAATAAGCAGAAAACAAGTACAGGCTGCAAAAGAGAGGTACAATGCAGGAATTATTCCTAAAGGTGATCTATTGAATGCAGAATCTACTGCTGCTAACGATCAACAAAATGTAATAACAGTTGAAAATGTATTAACAATTGCTTTATTAAATTTATCACAATCATTACAGGTTCCTTCTGCTGGTTTTGATGTATTAGAAATAAATGTTGGAACGCCATCTGCTGTTTTGTTATATGACAATGCAGATTTAGTATATCAAAAAGCATTGGAAAATCAGCCACAAATTAAAAATGCTGAGTTAGGAATTGAGAATGCAGATTTAAATATTGAAATTGCCAAAGGAGCATATAAGCCAACAATTACAGCCTCTTTAGGCTTTAGCACAAATTATGCTTTTAGCCTTAATTTACTTCCAATGCAAACGAATGATGGTTTTATTTCACAACTGGATGATAACTTAGGATATGGGGTAGGTTTTAATGTAAACATCCCTATTTTTAATAGAACTCAGACGAAAACAAATATTGCACGTCAATTTGTAAACAAAGAGATTAGTAAAACTAATTTAGACAGTGAAAAGTTACAATTACAACAAACTATAGAACAAGCTTTTGTAGATTCAAAATCAGCTGCTAAAGCATACGAGGCTGCAAGAGTTTCTTTAGAAGCACAAAGAGAAGCGTTTAAAAATGCACAAGAACGATACAATTTAGGGGCTATGACCTTATTTGATTTCGACTTGGTAAGAAACAGATTGGTGAGCGCAGAATCTACATTGATTAGAAACAAATACGATTATGTATTTAAAACGAAAGTACTTCAATTCTACTATGGAGAGTTGAATTTAGATTAAAATCGAGTCCTACAATATTAAAAAGACCTTGACTGAATTGTCAAGGTTTTTTTTATGCTCTATCTTTGCAAAAAAAGTAGTTTGACTGTCATTTTAAATTTAGAAACTTCCACAAAGAATTGTTCTGTTAGTATTACAAAGAACGGTCGTACTGTATCGTTTAAAGAGATTAATACTGGGAATTATTCTCATGCTGAAAAACTACATCCTTTAATTGTAGAAGTTCTCAATGATGTTCAACTAACAACCAATGATCTTTCTGCTGTTGCAGTTGGTAAAGGTCCTGGATCTTATACAGGTTTACGTATTGGAGTTTCAGCGGCTAAAGGATTGTGTTTTGCTCATAACATTCCTTTAATTTCTGTGAACTCATTAGAAATTCTTGCCCATGCTTGTAAAGTTGAACAAGGTTTAATAACTCCAATGATAGATGCTAGAAGAATGGAAGTCTACTCTGCTATTTTTGATTCTAATTATAAACTGATTAGAAAAACTGAAGCAGAAATTATCACTTTAGACTCTTTTCTAGAATATCTTGAAAAAGGTATGGTTTCCTTTTTAGGAGATGGAGCAGAAAAATGTAAAGATGTAATTAATCATAAGAATGCAAATTTTATAAACGAGCTTTTTCCATCTACCAAAGAGATGACAGCTTTATCTTATGATAAGTTTAAAAATAATAATTTTGAAGATGTTGCTTATTTTGAACCTTTTTATCTAAAAAACTTTGTAGCAACCAAAGAAAAAAAGAAAATTTAATCTGCTTCAAATCAGTATTTTCTGCTTTTAACCTTAATTTTTACTTTTCAACTACTTTTACGCTATTGCCCTGAAATTATTGAAAAAATGAACGACTAAACTTTCAGAATAACTTAATAATTTAGCTTATGGTTCCTAGTGATATTAATTTTTGGCTTTTAGTTATTGCTGTCTTTTTTCTTATTTATTTGATTGTTAAAGGATGGCACATGAGAAATTCATCTATTCATCAAGATCGTTGTGATTTATGCAATTCAAAAAAAGTAGTACGAGTTAAGAGAGATAAAATATTTAAACTTATTCCTTTTACTTCAAAGAAGTATCGATGTAAAAGTTGCAACAAAAATTATTTAATTATTCACCTTTTTAGTAAAAGACTGATTGTTTCAAATATCGCGTAACTTTTTTATTCCTTTGTTATGAGACATAAAATAGTATAACGCCATTTTTATATTTACTGATTTTAATTCCTATTGGAGGGTATTCAAAAAAGTTTTACAAGTCATATTGAAACCCAAAAACTTTTACGTCGCTTTTCACAAAATCAATCTCCGGAAAACGAATAAAACCAATTCGTTCATACATCTTCCAAGCCACCATCATATATTTTGTGGAGTGAATCAATAATTGGTCATAACCTTCTTCCCTTGCTTGTTGAAAACAAGCTTCAATCAATCTTTTTCCCAATCCTTTTCCTCTAATTTTAGGATTCACCGCCAATAATCTAAACGCTGCTGCTTTTTGATTTGTTGTTGATGCATCTCCGGCTCCGTAATATTTCATGTCTCCAAAATAGACCAAACCTCCATCTATTTTCCCTTCCTCTGAGACCGCAACAATCAATTTTGTTTTTGGATTCTTCGTAAAATCTCCAACATTTCTGAGATTGTGGTAATAATCAGGAATTTCATCTGGATTAGGAAATCCTTCTAATTGAGAATATACGTGAACCATCAATTCTCCTAACTCAGAAAATTCATCAGTATTTGCTTCTCTAATTGTATGCATTTATGACAGTCCAGAAATCACACCACCTTTGTCAATAGTCATCCCTTCAGAAGCGGGTTTTCCTGGCAACCCTGGCATTCGCATCATCTTTCCTAAAATTGGAATGACAAACTGTGCCCCCGCTGCAATTTCAATTTCACGAACCGTCACAGAAAATCCAGTAGGTCTACCAATCAGTTTTTCATCATCAGAAAATGATTTTTGAGTTTTTGCCATACAAACAGCAAAATCATTAAATCCGAGCCTGTCTATTCTTCGTAGATTCAATTCAGCTTTTTTATCATAGATTACATCATCAGCTCCATATATTTCTTTGGCAATGATTGCTATTTTTTCTTTCATAGGGCTTTTCCAATCATACAAAGGTTTGAATTGGGTCGCTTTATTTTCTACAACATCTACAACTGCCTTTGCTAATTCTTTGGTTCCTTCACCTCCTTTTGCCCATCCTTCAGAGAGTACAGCATGTACGCCTAATTTTAAACAAGCATTTTTAATCAAATTAACTTCTTCTTCAGAGTCAGAAATAAAAGAATTAATTGCAACTACAGGTTCAATATTAAATTTTCGAATATTCTCTATATGTTTTTCTAAATTCTTAAACCCTTCTTGAACTCTTTCTAAATTTGGTGTATTGTACGCTTCTTTTTTAGCTCCACCATGATGACGTAAAGCTCTAATTGTTGCTACTAAAACAACACATTTAGGATTTAACCCAGCAAAAGCGGATTTGATATTCAAGAATTTTTCAGCACCTAAATCTGCTCCAAATCCAGCTTCAGTAACTGCATAATTTGACAATGAAAGTCCCATTTTTGTCGCTAAAACAGTATTGGTTCCTTGTGCAATATTTGCAAAAGGTCCGCCATGAATGATGGCCGGATTCTCTTCTAATGTTTGTACTAAATTTGGTTTTATGGCGTCTTTTAACAAAATTGCCATCGCATCTTGTGCCTTTAAATCACGAGCAAACACAGGTTTTTTATCAAAAGTAAATCCAATAAAAATATCTCCTAGACGCTTTTTTAAATTATCAAAACTAGTAGCCATACACAATATTGCCATTACTTCAGACGCTGGAGTGATATTAAATCCGTCCTCACGAGGAATTCCATTGGCAGTTCCGCCCAAACCGATTGTAATTTGGCGCAATGCTCTATCGTTCATGTCAATCACTCGCTTCCATAAAATGGTTCTTGGGTCAATATTTAAGTTATTGACTTTGCTTTGTAAATTATTATCTATCAGAGCAGAAAGTAAATTGTTCGCTTTTTCAACAGCATTAAAATCCCCTGTAAAATGAAGATTGATATCTTCCATCGGAACTACTTGAGAATATCCGCCACCAGCAGCTCCTCCTTTAATTCCAAAAACAGGACCCAACGAAGGCTCTCTTAAAACAACTGTGGCTTGCTTTCCTATTTTATTCAACCCTTCTGTGAGCCCAATAGAAACTGTTGTTTTTCCTTCACCTGCAGGTGTTGGAGTTAATGCAGTGACTAAAATCAAATTATTTTGGTCAATTTTTTCTTGATTGAGGAGATGTAAAGGAAGCTTCGCTTTGTATTTGCCATACATTTCTAAATCTTCTTCTTCAATATTTATTTTTTTCGCAATTTCAACAATGTGCTGTAGCTTTTTTGCTTGTGCGATTTCTATATCAGATAAATGCGCCATGAATTCAGTTTTAGTTTTTGTTTGTCTCTTGCTTCTTTCTCCTTAAGGAAAAGCGAGTAAATATAAACATTTTCGTTAGGCTAATCTTAATGTAAATACTATATTTGCACGTTTTAAAAAAGAAGTCGACTTAAATTAAACGAAGATGCAAAACAAAGGACTTATTAGATTGTTTGCCATCCTTTTTGGATTGGTTAGTTTATACCAATTATCTTTCACTTTCTTTACCAATAAGGTAGAGGATGATGCAAAGGAATACGCAAAATCTCGAGGTGATGAAAACAACGGAAGACAACTAGATTCTATACAAAAAAAATACTTAGATAGTGTTGCTAACGAAATAGTCGTTGACTTATTAGTTACAGAATATACTTTTAATGAGATCAAGGACAGAGAAATGAATTTGGGTCTTGATTTAAAAGGAGGTATTAATGCCATTCTACAAGTTTCTGTAAAAGAAGTATTGAAGTCTTTATCAAATCAATCAAGAAGTATTGTATTTAACCAAGCGCTTGAAGCTGCTGATGAAGCTCAAAAGAACGATACTGCAAATTACTTAGACTTATTTTTTCAAGAGTTTGAAAAAATAGCTGGAGATAGCGGAATTAAGCTAAGTGATCCTGAAATTTTTGGAACCAAAGCACTTCGTGAAAAGATTGATTTTAACAAGACAAATGACGAAGTAAAGCCAATTTTACAAGAAGAAATCAACAGCTCTATCAATACTGCTTTTGAAGTATTGCGTAGTAGAATTGATAAGTTTGGTGTAACTCAACCTAATATTCAAAGAATTGGAAATTCTGGTAGAATTCAAATTGAATTGCCAGGAGCAGAAGATATTGATCGTGTTACAAAGCTAATTACCAGTAAAGCTGAATTACAGTTTTGGGAAGTATTTTCAAATACTGAAGTTCAAAATTACCTATTTACTGCCAATTCAAAGGTTTCTGAATTATTAAAGGTTGAAGATGTAGCACAAGAAAAAGATTCTATAAAAGTTGACAATATTGATGATATCTTAGGAGAAACAAAAGATTCTACAAATGTTCAACAAAAAACATTGTTCACCTATTTATCCCCAAATGTAGCTCAAAGTGAACAAGGAGTTAGCTCTGTAGTTGGTTATGCAAAAGTAACTGATACTGCTATGGTTAACAAATTATTGTTAGACAGAGAAGTGGTTGCTTTACGTCCCGCTGAATTAAAATATGTCAAGTTTTTATGGGATTATAAACTTGCTCCTCAAAATGATGGTTCTGAATTTATCAGTTTGTATGCTATTAAATCTAACAGAAATGATATTCCTAATATTCAAGGTGATGTAATTGCTGATGCTTCTCAAGAGTTTGATCAATTAAACAATCCTGAAGTAAGTATGACCATGAACTCTTATGGCACAAAACTATGGAGTAGTTTAACAGAAAAAAATATTGGTAAGCATGTTGCAATAGTTCTAGATAACTATGTCTATTCTGCTCCTGTTATTAGAGGGAAACTAGGAAGTATGTCTTCTATTTCTGGAGGAACTATGACCATTGAAGAAGCTCAAGATATTGCAACAGTTTTAAAGGCTGGTAAATTACCTGCTGCAGCTAGAATTATTCAAGCTCAAGTTGTAGGACCTTCTTTAGGTCAAGAATCTATTGACAGATCATTGAATTCTTTTATTCTAGCCATTGCGTTAGTTTTAATTTGGATGATGATCTACTACGGAAGAGCTGGACTGTTTTCTAATATTGCATTGTCATTAAACATGTTGTTAATCTTTGGATGGTTAGCTGCTAGAGGTGCTGTATTAACATTACCTGGTATTGCTGGTATTATCTTAACCATTGGTATGTCTGTAGATGCAAACGTTATCATCTTTGAACGAATTAAAGAATCTCTGACAAAAGCCAAAGGCTTGAAGCAATCGGTACAAGAAGGTTTTAGTATTAAAGGAGCTTTATCTGCCATTATTGATGCAAATATTACCACCTTATTAACTGGAACTATCCTTTATGTTTTTGGGACAGGACCTATTAAAGGGTTTGCATATACGCTTATCTTAGGTATTATTACATCATTCTTAACAGCTGTATTTATTACTCGTTTGTTAATTGATCGTTCTACAGAGAAAGGAACCAACCTTACTTTTAATACATCATTATCTAAAAACTGGTTTCAAAATATTAATATCGAATTTTTACGTAAACGTAAGATTGCCTACATCATCTCTGGAGCAATCATTATAGGAGGTATTTTTTCTATTTCAACGATTGGATTAAAACAAGGGGTTGACTTTAAAGGAGGTCGTTCTTATGTAGTTCGTTTTGACAAAACAATGAATGCTTCAAATGTCGCTGAAGATTTAAAAGTTACTTTTGGAACTTCACCGGAAGTAAAAACCTATGGATCGGACAACCAATTAAAAATCACTACGGTTTATAAGATTGAAGAAGAAGGTGTAGATGTGGATAATGAAGTTCAAAATGCATTATTTACTGGGTTGAAAAAACACTTAGCAGAAGGAACTACTTATGACGATTTTAAACCGGGTTCTAAAGAATCCGACAATGGAATTATGAGCTATATTAAAGTAGAACCTACCATTGCAGATGATATTAAAACCTCAGCGTTTTATGCCATATTTGGATCTTTACTGGTAGTATTCTTATACATTTTACTTCGATTTAGAAGAATTTCATTTAGTTTAGGTGCAGTAATTGCGGTTTTCCACGATGTACTCATTGTATTAGCAATCTTCTCGATCTTTTATAAGTTTATGCCGTTTGATATGGAAATCGGACAATCATTTATCGCAGCGATACTTACAGTAGTAGGATATTCCCTGAATGATACCGTGGTTATCTTTGATAGAATTAGAGAATTTGCTGGAATCCATACAAAATGGGCGTATAATGAAGTTGTAGACAAAGCTTTAAGTAGTACTTTAGGAAGAACAATCAACACATCTTTAACAACATTATTAGTAATGTTAGCCATCTTCCTATTTGGAGGGGATTCTATTAAAGGATTTATGTTTGCATTGATTGTAGGTGTTGTAGTAGGAACCTATTCATCATTATTTGTGGCAACACCAATTATGTATGACACTTCTAAAAAACAACAACAAGCTCCGAAAAAATAATTTTTAGAAATCAAAAAAATATGAAAACCGTTTTGGAGTTACTGAAATAAATTCAGTACAAGCAAAACGGTTTTTTTTCATTTATAATTAGCGAGTTATCTTTACATCATGGATTTAGTAAAACTTCACGATTTACATTTTGAACCTTTCATCTCAGAAAAAGAAATTTCCGAGATTGTTGAGACTTTGGTGCATCAAGTTAGTAACGATTTAGACAAAGACGATGTTCCTTTATTTATCGGAATTCTCAATGGTTCTTTTCTCTTTGCTTCTGATTTTATTAGAAAGTTTAAAGGAAATTGTGAAGTATCATTTGTAAAACTAAGCTCTTATGAAGGCATTGAATCTTCTCAGACTGTTAATGAATTGATTGGAATCAACGAAGATTTAAAAGGAAGAACAGTCGTCATACTAGAAGATATTATAGATACAGGATCTACACTTCATAAAATCTATGACATTTTTAAGAACAAAAATGTAAAACAACTAAAAATAGCTACCTTATTTTTTAAACCTGACGTTTATAAAAAAGAACTCAGAATCGATTATATTGGAAAGAGTATTGGCGATAATTTTATCGTTGGATACGGTTTAGATTACAATGGGTTGGGTAGAAATTTACCTGAAATTTATCAGCTAACAAAATAATAACAGAAATGAAAAACATCGTATTATTTGGACCTCCAGGTGCAGGAAAAGGAACACAAGCTACCTTATTGAAGGAAAAGTATGACTTAGTTCATATTTCTACTGGAGACGTTTTTAGATACAATATCAAAAATGAAACTGAATTAGGTTTATTGGCGAAGACTTTTATGGATAAAGGTGATTTAGTTCCTGATGAAGTAACCATTAATATGTTAGAAGCTGAGGTTGATAAAAATGTAAAGGCTAATGGATTTATTTTTGATGGGTTTCCTAGAACGCAATCACAAGCAGAAGCTTTGGATGAATTCTTGGCGAAAAAAGGAGCGCAAATCAATGGGATGGTTGCTTTAGAAGTTCCAGAAAATCTATTGGTTGAACGTTTGTTGGAAAGAGGAAAAACAAGCGGTCGTACTGATGATACAGATGAAAGTAAAATTAGAAATCGTTTTAACGAATACAATACAAAAACGGCTATTTTAAAAGACTTTTACGAAGCAAAAGGGAATTACTACGGTGTAAACGGAGTAGGGTCTATTGAAGACATTACAGAACGTTTGGCGAAAGTTTTTGACACGTTATAACTTCTCCGTTTATACGTTAAATCGTTTATTTGTTTTTTATAATATCCAAATAAACTTAATCAACAAATCAACAACAAAGTATGACTGAAGATTTGAAATTAAAAGGAGAACAGCCAGTGGCTGTTAGGTATTTTTCGAACTAATTTTTTAAATGACAGATAATGACAGAAGGTAACTTCGTTGACTATATAAAAATGTATGCTTCTTCGGGTAAAGGTGGTAAAGGTTCTACACACTTGCATCGAGAAAAATACATTACCAAGGGTGGCCCTGATGGAGGTGATGGAGGTCGTGGTGGTCATATTATTATCCGCGGTAGTAAAGATATGTGGACGTTATTTCATCTGAAGTTTAAAAAGCATTTTAGAGCTGAACAAGGTGGTAATGGAAGCAAAAGTAGAAGTACAGGAAAAGACGGAGTTGATATTTATATTGATGTCCCTTTAGGAACCATTGTTAGAGATAGTGAAACCAATGATGTTATTTTTGAAATTACAGAAAATGGTCAAGAAAAAATTCTTTTAGAGGGCGGAAAAGGTGGTCTTGGAAACTGGAATTTTAAATCTTCAACAAATCAAACGCCTCGTTATGCTCAACCAGGAATGGATGGCTTAGAAGGTTGGTTTCAAATTGAATTAAAAATTTTAGCGGATGTTGGTTTGGTTGGATTTCCAAATGCTGGGAAGTCAACTTTATTATCTGTAATTACATCAGCAAAACCTAAAATTGCAGATTATGCTTTTACCACACTAAAGCCAAATCTTGGAATTGTAGAATATCGGGATTTCAAAAGTTTTGTCGTTGCAGACATCCCAGGAATTATTGAAGGAGCTGCTGAAGGAAAAGGTTTAGGGCATCGTTTTTTACGTCATATAGAACGTAACTCTACCCTACTCTTTTTAATCCCTGCTGATAGTGATGATATTGCCAAAGAATATGAAATTCTCTTAAACGAACTCAAAAAACACAATCCAGAATTGTTAGACAAACAGCGTTTGTTGGCTATTTCTAAATCAGATATGTTGGATGATGAGTTAAAAGATGAAATTGAAAAAGAAATTCCGAAAGGAGTTCCTTATTTATTTATTTCGTCCGTAGCTCAAGTCGGTTTAACAGCATTAAAAGATAAACTCTGGAAGATGTTGAACTAGTTTTCTAGTTTAATTCTTATGGGCAATGTATATTCAGAAGTTACTGGAATTCCTCTTTTTCTTGCCGGAAAAACTTTGGGTAAATCTGCAATACTTTTTTCAATCATTTTTTTCAAGTTGGGAATTTCTCGACGCAGACTATCGGAAGCATTTATTGATTTTAATGTAACTGTTTCATTTGAATGAACAGTAATAATCACAGTAATCGTTTCATCAACAGATCTCCTAACTTTAATATTTTGTTTCGCTAAGCTTTCAGCAATTTCTTGATGGATAGTTTTTCTAAAACAATCTTCCTTTTTCGTTTTTTCAATAATAGAATCACATACAGGAAAGGAAGGAAAAATACCCACTTCTTTTTTATTGACTATGGTATCTAATCTCTCTTGATTTGTATTTTTCTTAAACGAAAAATAGTCACAAGAAGTGAAAGAAAAAATTAGAAATAGTAATACAAGAAAGCGCACAAGAATCTATTGATTATTATCCTGTGAATTTAAGAAATTCTAATGAGACTTATTTCATCAAAAAGTGAATTGATAAAGACATGAAGAGTTTTATTTTAATTCTCTTTATCTGGACCGCTTACATCAATCCTAAATGGAAGCGTAAATTTGACGCCTACAAATTCTCCTTTCTGCTCTCCAGGGTAAAATTTCGGCAATAATTTCAAAATTCTTATACACTCTTCTTTTAACTTTGGATGTGGAGCTTGCACTCGAATATTGTCTACCACTCCACTTTTATTAATTCTAAACAACAAAATTATTCTTTTCTGGCCAACGCTTAACCCTAAAGAATTAGGGAGGTTCGTGTCAAAATTTTTAGCAATATGTTTTTGAATACTCCTGTTAAAACACTTTTTAAGCTCTTTATTATCATCTCCTTTACAACCTGGATAAACAGGTGCTTTTTCTAAAATAGTAAAAGGAACATCTTTTATATCAACAAGTTTTTTATCGGATTGAGCATTTACAGAAAAGGTGGTTACGAGAAGTAACAAGGAAAATAATATACGCATAACAATAGTTTTTAAATTTTAATCAAAAATAGAATTTTTATTTCTTGTAACAAACACCTTTTTTTTTCGTTTCATAAATACAACTAACACTCATGGATATTCTACTACTCTTTTTAGGATGTATTTTTATCGTACTCGGAATCATCGGTTCTTTTCTTCCCATACTTCCCGGTCCAATTACTGGTTGGGTTGGATTGCTGCTCATCCATTTAACTGATGCAATACCTCAAAACTGGACTTTTTTAGGAATCACTTTAGGTATTGCTATACTGATTTGGTTTTTAGATTATATCATTCCAGCCTTAGGGACCAAAAGGTTTGGTGGCAGCAAATACGGAATCTATGGCACCACAATCGGTTTAATTATTGGTCTGATCTTTTTGGGACCTTTAGGAATTATTATAGGTCCTTTTGCAGGTGCCTTAATAGGTGAATTAATCTATGACGGCAACGATTCTAAAAGAGCTTTTAGAGCCGCCTTTGGAGCTTTTGTTGGATTCTTATTCTCTACAGGGTTAAAATTTATAGTAAGCCTAATTTTTGCAGGATTGTTTATTTCAAAATTCTGGGAATACAAGTCTGCCTTTTTCTAAAGAGCAAAAAAAAAAGCAACCCGTTTCAGGGAAGCTTTCCATTGGTTAACAAAACCACGACACTTTTTACGAAAGTGCCAAAACAACACAACTGCTGTTTAATTATAAACAGCCTACAAATATACATGTTTTTTAAATCTTAACAAGTACCTATTTTTTCTTTTTTTAAGATTGAACTCCTTTGACTTTTTGTTTTTAACCGAAAATGAGGCAAAATTTCTTCAAATTAGGCGCTTTTAGAAAGGCATAGCATTGCTACGGATGAAAAAAGTAACGAAATATGAAGGAATTTAGACCATTTTTTAGGAAATATAAAAAGTCAAGAGAGTTCATTCCCTCCTTTTTAGCAATTGATTATCTTTGCGGCTTTAAATCATTGCGAAAACAAAATTCAGAATGCAATTATCAGAACAAGAAGTTGTACGTAGAGAGAAATTAACACGACTGCGTGAACTAGGGATTAACCCTTACCCTGCAGATTTATATCCAGTTGATGCAAATTCAAAGCTAGTTAAAGAAAATTTTGAAGCGGGCAAAAAGGTGGTGATTGCTGGTAGATTAATGTCTCGTCGTATTCAAGGAAAAGCTTCGTTTGCTGAATTGCAAGATTCAGAAGGAAGAATACAAGTGTATTTTAATCGCGATGAAATTTGCTTAGGAGAAGACAAAACTTTGTACAATGATGTCTATAAGAAGTTATTGGACATTGGAGATTTTATAGGAGTTGAAGGAGAGTTATTTACTACTAAGGTAGGTGAAAAAAGTGTCCGAGTTCAGAATTTCACACTCTTAAGTAAGGCTTTAAAGCCACTACCTTTGCCAAAAACAGATGCTGAAGGAAATACATTTGATGAGTTCAATGACCCAGAATTACGTTACAGACAACGTTATGCAGATTTAGCTGTAAATCCACATATCAAAGAAGTCTTTGTAAAAAGAACTAAGTTGTTCAATGCCATGCGTACATTTTTTAATGAGGCTGGTTATTTTGAAGTTGAAACTCCAATTTTACAACCCATTCCTGGAGGAGCTGCGGCAAGACCGTTTATTACACATCACAATTCTTTAGACATTCCTTTGTATATGAGAATTGCCAATGAGTTGTATTTAAAGCGTTTGATTGTTGGTGGATTTGATGGTGTTTATGAGTTTTCGAAAAACTTCAGAAATGAAGGAATGGACAGAACGCACAATCCTGAGTTTACTGCCATGGAAATCTATGTCGCTTACAAAGATTACAATTGGATGATGGATTTCTGTGAACGTTTGTTAGAGTATTGTGCCATTGCAGTGAATGGAACAACAAAAGCTACTTTTGGAGAACACGAAATTGACTTTAAAGCGCCTTATGCTAGAGTGACAATGGCGGATGCTATTCAACATTTTACTGGTTTTGATATCAATGGAAAAACGGAAGATGAGATTCGTACTGCCGCAAAAGATATGGGAGTAGCTGTAGATGATACCATGGGAAAAGGAAAGTTGATTGATGAAATTTTTGGCGAAAAATGTGAAGGAAATTATATTCAACCTACTTATATTACAGACTATCCAAAAGAAATGTCGCCTCTTTGTAAAGAGCACAGAGAGAATCCAGAATTAACAGAGCGTTTTGAATTGATGGTTTGCGGGAAAGAAATTGCCAATGCCTATTCTGAATTAAACGATCCTATAGATCAAAGAGAGCGTTTTGAAGAACAATTGAAATTGGCCCAAAAAGGAGATGATGAAGCTACTGAGTTTATCGATTATGATTTCTTAAGAGCTTTAGAATACGGAATGCCTCCAACTTCTGGAATGGGAATTGGAATGGACAGATTGATCATGTTTTTAACCAATAATCAATCCATTCAAGAAGTATTATTCTTTCCTCAAATGAGACCAGAGCGGCGAGTTGCTCCAGATATTGTGTTATCAGATGAAGAAAAAGCATTACTTTCAATCATTCAAAAAGCAGAAAAAATCGACTTAAACGAATTGAAAGCTCAATCGGGTTTATCGAATAAAAAATGGGACAAAACCATTAAAGGCTTAACCAAAAACAAATTGGCTTCAGTAATTAAAACTGACGATGGTTTGTTTGTGGAATCAGTCTAAGAAAAAATTAATTGTGAAATCTTTTATTATTGGGGCATACTAATGCTAAATATTTTTGTCTAGAACATCCAAAAAGGTCTACAAAAAGTTATTGCAATGAATGTAAGAGTTCTATGTGCAGTTCTTGTGTGGAGGAACATCCAGATTTATGTCCAGCCTGTAGAAGAGAATTCTTTATAGGCTCAGACAAGTTTGTTGATAAGAAGACACTCATTATTGTATTTATTGGCGGTTTAATTGGATTAATAATCACCTATTTTTTCCTATTGCCTAAATATCCTGATGATACTTTAGCTCACCTTTTCCCTCAAGGGTTTATCTATTTTTCTTTAGGTATTTCAGCGGCTTATACTCCGTATTTGTATAAAAATAGTGATATTTTTAACGATTTAAAAGAGATGCCATTTTTAGGTTTCAAATTAATGTTAATCCTTATCGTTATAACGATCATCAGTTGTATTCCTGCACTTGTTTACTTGTATAAAGTATTTCTTTATGTTTTCACAAGAAAACAACGCAACATATAAAGAAAAAAATAGGTTAAAAATAAAAAAGGTTTGTTTGTAGAAAATCTTTAAATTTACCGTCATGGAAAGAATAAAAAACGAATCGGAATACACCATGTTGGATTGGTGGAAAAAAGTGTTTATACAAAACTACGCAAACTTTGAGGGTAGAGCGAGAAGATCAGAATATTGGTATTATGTTCTATTTAATTTTATTATCACTCTCTCAGCTTGGATTCTATCCTTCATACTTTTCTTTTTAGGTGGCTTTCTCTTATGGTTTATCATAGGAGCTTTTGGTTTAGCTACTTTAATACCAAGTTTGGCTGCACAGGTTAGAAGGTTACATGATACCGGGAAATCTGGTTGGTGGATTTTAATAAGCTTTATTCCTTTTGGAGCTATTGTTCTTTTGATTTTTTACTGCACTGAAGGAGATCATGGTTCTAATGAATATGGTCCAGATCCAAAATTAGAGTCACAATCACATATTAATGAAATTGGTAGAGAGTAACTTTTTGTAATTACTTCCACTTAATATTACAACCTATACTTGGTTTTTCATCACCTGTGTACAATCGATTGCTTAGCATTGTTTCTAATACAGCACGGATGTCTTTTCCTGTAACAGGCACTCCATTTCCAGGTCTGGAGCTGTCTAACTGTCCGTGATATACTGATTTTAGTCCACTATCAAACACATAGATATCTGGAGTACAAGCAGCATCATAGGCTTTGGCGACTTCTTGAGTTTCATCATACAAATAAGGAAAAGGATAGCCCAATTCTTCTGCCTGTATTTTCATTTTTTCTGGACTGTCTTGAGGATAGTTTTCGACATCATTACTACTTATGGCAACAAAACCAATTCCTTTGGATGTATAATCATTTGCAAGTTGTACCAATTCTTTATTGACATGAATTACAAATGGGCAATGATTGCAGATGAAGAATACAACTGTTCCTCGCTCTCCTTTGATATTTTGTAAGGAAATAATTTCGCCAGACACTGTATCTGGTAATAAGAAATCTGGAGCGATCGCTCCTTTTTCAAAGGTATTGGAAGGTGTTAACGACATGTGTACATATATTTATTACAAAGATAATTGATATTTAATTTCACACATTTAAATTTTAAACATTCCTTTTTCGAATGTATTTTTAAAAATTTGTTAATGTTCATTTCATTTGCCTATTCGTTTCTTAAATTCTAACTTACCAAAAAAACAAATATGGATTTAAAAGGATTGGAAATTCTGATTGGTATTATACTTTCAATAATTGCTGCTCGATTTGCAGTTATCAAATATTTCGATACAAAAAAAGAAGAGTTTAAACGAGAGTTTTGGAGAAAACGATACGAGAATTATGAAAAAGTTTTAGAATTGGCTTCAAAAATTACGGTTTCTGAAGATTTAGATACTGTTGAAGAAGAAATCAAAGAATATCGACAGTATTATTGGGGTAAACTTGCCATGATAGAGGATCAAAAAGTCTATGATGCCATGAAGAGTTTCAATAAGAAACTGAAGTATTTAGAAGGAGAAGAAGGAAAAAAATTTACAGATTTTACAGATTTACAGGATAGAACATATGATTTAGCCAGAGCTTGTAGATTATCTTTAAAAGAAACTTGGGAACCAGAAGGAATAAATATAAGTGATTTAAAAAAGAAGGGGGAAGAAGGTGTTAATGAATATAAATTATAACTAGAACACTATAAAACGTCATTATATAATTATTGATTTCAAGACTTATAGAATCAAGAGCCTAGACTGTCTTAATTCTAGTAGCAGCTTGTGATGGATTTATTTGAACATAGGGATCTTAGTTCTAAAATTAAGTTGGAAAATAGTAGTTATGACAAATTATTATAACCTGTTGTGCATTTTGAGCTAAAAAGAAAACGAAATGTCAGTTCGAGTGTCACGCCAAAAGCGTGATGTACCTGCCTTGTCGGCAGACAGGTCGAGAACATATTTACAGCTAAAAATTCTTATTCTCGATAGTTCTACTGAGCTAGTCGAAGTACAAATTTTACTCTTTCCAGTCGTAAAATTTACTCGAATTGACAGAACTTTATCAAAATGCACAACGGGTTATTATAAAAAAGACATTGAACTCGTTTAAGCTTTTTGGATTTAAGCGAAAATTAGAAGGTTTTAGTTCAGTTGAAGGTTTTTTTGAGTTGCATAGCAGGGCTACGGAAGGAAAAAAATACAAAAACTGGGCTGAAAACAGCAATTTTTTAGCAAATTGAAAAAGTTTAAACGAGTTCATTAAAAAGGGGGTTTACATATTGTTGCTTTTATGGCAACTGCCATTTCTTTTTCAATTGTATTTTACATTTGGGGATGGAGATTTGCACTTTTAACTCCTTTTCTATTGATTGCATATATCGCAATATTTCAAAAGGTGAAAAAAAAATAAACTACCCTTTAAACTTCATAGCCAAATGCACCACTTTTTTGGTTTCAAAAAAATCCTCTTCAAAATAGTTTGATAAATCGTAAATGCTTGCAGAAGTATATTTTTGTAGTTCTTCGGAAAGATCACCTCCTTTTAAATACAGAATTCCATTTTTAAGTTCATGCTGTTGTTTTTTAGCAATTTTTCCTTTGGTCCATCTAACAAAAGTCTCCATTTGCGCAACTGCTCTGCTTATAATAAAATCATAGCTATCTTTTATATCCTCTACTCTACCGTGGGTCGTTTTTACATTCTCTAATTCCAATCCTGCAGCGACTTCGTTCACTACTTTGATTTTCTTTCCAATACTGTCTACCAAATGAAATTGAGTTTCAGGGAATAAAATCGCCAACGGAATTCCTGGGAATCCGCCACCTGTTCCAACATCCATTACTTTGGTATTCGGTTGAAATTCCATCACTTTTGCAATTCCTAAAGAATGCAATACATGACGTAAATACAGTTCATCAATGTCTTTTCTAGAAACCACATTAATCTTCAAATTCCAATCTTTATACAACTCTTGTAATTTCGAAAATTGTGTAATTTGTCGCTCTGTAAGATTCGGAAAGTATTTTAAAATTAGTTCCATAGTAAAATTAAACGACAAAAGTAATTAATCATATGAACAATTACATGACAAAAGCATCGTTAATAATCACATAAAACCGTATTTTTGTATCTTAAATTTTTTCCCTTTTGATAAAGACAGTCAATTTTTCCCGTATAGATAAGGCCAAATTCTTTAGAACTCTGAACAAAAGAGTGAACAATTATTTTAAAGACAACAACATAAAACGTACAGGAAACTGGAAGTTATACTCCAAAGCTGTTATTATGTTTGCCATGTTCTTGGCTCCTTTTATTTTAATCTTAACAGTTGATATGCCTCAATGGCTAATGATTGTATTTATGGTCGTTACAGGAATTGGAATGGCCGGAGTTGGAATGAATGTGATGCACGATAGCAACCACGAATCATTTTCTAGTAAAAAATGGGTGAACAAATTAATGGGAAGTAGTATCTACATCTTAGCTGGGAATGTCTACAATTGGAAAGTACAGCACAATGTTTTACATCATACATTTACCAATGTAAAAGATCATGATGAAGATATTGACGCTGGTAGAATTATCCGTTTTACAAAACATGCGCAATGGTTTAAAATTCATAAATTACAGAAATACTATTCTATTTTCTTATACGGTTTGCTAACCATCAATTGGGCAATTACAACCGATTTTAAACAAATGCATAGTTATTTGAAGCGCAAACTATCCTATGGTAAATTTCCGAATCCTAAAGTAGAATGGACAAAGTTGGTTATTTCAAAAATAGTATATTATGCTCTTTGGATAGTACTTCCTCTTTTAGTTTTAGACATCGCTTGGTGGAAAGTATTAATTGGCTTTTTTGTAATGCATTATACAGCTGGAATGATCTTAAGTTTGGTATTTCAATTGGCACATATTGTTCCAAATACAGAAATGCCAGTTCCAGATAAAGAAGGAAATTTAGAGCACACTTGGGCGGTTCATCAATTATATACAACTTCAAATTTTGGGCCTAGCAATTGGTTCGTGAACTTTTATACTGGTGGATTAAATCACCAAGTTGAACATCATATTTTTCCTCATATTTCTCATGTTCATTATAAGAAATTAGCTAAAATTGTGAAGGAAACAGCGAAAGAATTTAACTTACCGTACAACGAATACAAAACCACCCGTAGAGCGATCATTGAGCATTTTAAGCATCTTGGTCATCTAGGGAAAAAACCACAAGTAGCATAAAGAAATGGCACATCCATTATCTGACAGAATTAACAGCCTGCCAATATCTCAGACATTGGCAATGGCTGCAAAAGCTAGAGAGCTAAAATCTCAAGGAAAAGACATCATCAGTTTAAGTTTAGGGGAACCTGATTTTAATACGCCTGATTTTATTAAAGACGCAGCAATTGAAGCCATCAATCAGGATTACAATTCGTATACGCCTGTAGATGGATATTTGGAATTGAAAGAAGCGATTTGCGTCAAATTTAAAAGAGATAACAATTTAGAGTATAAACCCAATCAAATTGTAGTCTCTACTGGCGCAAAACAATCCATTGCTAACATTGCTCAAGTATTATTGAATCCAGGCGATGAGGTTATTTTACCTGCTCCATATTGGGTAAGTTATTCTGCGATTGCGATGTTATGTGAGGCGAAGTATGTAGAAATTCCGACGACTATTGATGCGGATTTTAAAATTACTCCAGCACAGTTAGAAGCGGCTATTACGCCCAAAACTAAAATGATCTTCTTTAACTCTCCAAACAATCCAAGTGGAACCATTTACTCGGAAGAAGAGGTTAGAGCTTTGGCCAAAGTATTAGAAAAACATCCACAGATTTACATCCTTTCTGATGAAATCTATGAACATATTAACTACGGAATAAAACCTTTTAGTTTTGCTGCTATTGAAAGCATTTACGACAGAACGATTACTGTTAACGGATTGGCAAAAGCTTTTGCAATGACGGGTTGGCGTATTGGTTATATTGGTGCACCAGATTGGATTGCCAAAGCCTGTACCAAAATGCAAGGACAAATTACTTCTGGAACCAATTGTATTGCTCAGCGCGCTGCAATTACAGCCGTCTTAGCTCCTGTTAGCAAAGTTCAATACATGGTAGATGAGTTTAAAACTCGTCGTGATATGGTGTTAGAACTTTTGGGAGCAATTGAAGGTTTTAAGCTCAATATTCCTGAAGGTGCATTTTATGTCTTTCCTGATGTTTCGTCTTTCTTCGGAAAAACCTTTCAAGGAAAAACCATTGATAATGCGAACGACTTTTCTATGTTCTTATTAGAAGAAGCCAATGTTGCTACCGTAACAGGAGAAGCTTTTGGTACTCCAAATTGTATACGATTGTCTTATGCCGCTTCTGAGGAACAACTCAGAGAAGCAATTGATAGAATTAAAAAAGCTCTTAGCTAATTATAGCAGAATAAGTACTAAAGCCACCGCAAAAATTGATACTTGAAGAACTGCTGCCGTTTGGCTGCGTAATTTTTCGTGTTGACTAAGGAAAGTGTTTTTGATCTGTGATAATGAATCTGATTTCATATCACGTACATTTTGTCTGATTTTTCTTTTGTAAGCAGATGTTAAAATTCCTCTCTCAATGACTCGTGGGTGTGCAGTTGATTTCATTTGTTCTTTATTAATTTGGTTAATGATTGATTACACTTTATAGACGTATATCAGAAATCTTTGTTACAATACTTTTTAATTTCAAATCAGGAGAACTATCAATTTTAAATCAGCTGTTAAATGCTAATTGTTAAGGCTTGTCAAGCCTTACAGGTTTATTTCGTTCAAAAAAATACTCCTTAAACTGTAATTGTTTTTATGAGTTTTTTAACTAAGTACATGACAAAAAACAGTGCATAATTTTTAACAAACTGTAAATTAATACGTTAGGTTTAAAAATATATTGAATAGCGACTTGTTTAAAACAAGTTATTTTCTTAGTTTTATCTTTTTACCCCTAAAAAATGACAAACAAACTTTTAATCCCCTTATTAGTTGCTTTTCTTACATTGCCACTATATTCTCAAAGTAAAATAGATTCTCTTAAGTATTATTACTCATTAAATATTACCGAAGATGAAAGGTCTTTATTAATAAAAAATAACATTTTAACACCTTTACAAAGAACGAATCTAGACTCATTATTATTTATATCCAACCATAATTTGCTTCTTGCTAAAGAAACAGGAAGCATTGAAGCTATTGCTAATGCCCAAATAGGTTTAGGAACCTCTTTTTTTAAGGCTACATCTAATGGAAGTGAGGCTTTGAAATTATATTTTAAAGCCTTAAAAGGTTTTGAAATTTCAAATAATAAAGACAAAATTGTTGCCTGCTATATGGGTATAGCCATTGCATATAAACTTTTGGAAGACTATGAAAATTCCATGATGTATAATACTAAGGCACTACGATTAAAAGAGGAAATTAACAAGAAAGATAAAGGTTATTATAGTCTTCTTATCAACCGAGCCAATTTAGCTATAAAGTTGAAAGATTATGAAATGAGCTTTAAAAATGTAAGAGAAGCAAAGACTTATTTTAAAAACGATTTGTTTTTTTGTGCCTTAATAGAATCTAATACAGGGTTTTACTTTAATGAATTGTACAAAGAAGAAAATGTTAATGAAATCATATCAAAGTTACATATTAAAACAAAACAGGACTTGTTAGATAGTTCGTTAGTTCATTATAGGAATTCTTTAGCAAAAGCATTAGAAATTAAAAGTGATCGGAGAATTTCTTATGCATACTTTGGTTTAGGGGAAAATAATTTTTTGAAAAACAAATATCTTGAAGCAATAGATTTTTATGAAAAATCCATATTTCTTGCTAAAAAAGCAAATAATTTAAGTTTATTAAAAAGGTGCTATAATGCTATTTATTTATCATATATCGCTTTGGATAATACTGTAGAGACTTTAAATTCTTATAAAAAACTTACTGAAATTAATAATGAAATTAATAGCGCTGAAAATAAAAAAGCTGCCTTTGAGCAAAAATTAATTTACAATCATGATAAAGAGCTTCTACGTATTGAAAATAAGAAAGAAGAACAAAAAATTATTTTAATATCCAGTCTCATAGTATTGACAGGAATTTTTTTGATGATCGTTTTAAAAGTACGGAAGCGTAATGCAATTAAAAAATTGAAATTGAAAGAAAAATTTACATCACAAATAATTAAACTTCAAGAAAACGAAAGATCTATCATAGCGAAAGAGTTACACGATAGTATTGGGCAAAGTTTATTAGTAATTAAAAATACTTTGTTATTAAGAAATAAGAAAGAAAATGAAGAGGTTTCTATGATTCAAAAGACTATAGAAGAGGTAAGAGATATTTCTTTTAATCTTCACCCTTTTCAGTTTGAAAAATTAGGGCTATCAAAATCAATCATCAAATTGGTCAATGATTTTCAAGGAATCACCTCAATTTCTTATGTATATAATGTATCTGGTATTGATGAATTAATACCAAAGGAGAAACAGTTTTTTATCTTTAGAATATTGCAAGAAAGTATTGTTAATATTGAAAAACATTCTAATGCAACAAACTGTAAGTTAGATTTTACTGATCATGAAAAAGCAGTCAAAATTATATTAAGTGATGATGGAGTTGGTTTTGATATAAAACAACAAAGAGGGAAAAGTTTAGGCTTAAATAATTTAAAAGAAAGAGCTCAATATATAAATGCAATATTTACAATTGAGTCTGAAGTAAACAAAGGCACAAAAACCGTAATTGAAATACCTAAAAAATAATAAAATGATAAAATTTAGGTTCTTATTGTAATTATTGTAATTGTTTTGAGACTTGTATTAATACAAGCCTCAAATAATTTAAGGATAACTATACTTCTTATATTATAAACCTAGCATAATTAATGAACACTACAGTATTTATTGCAGACGATCATCCTATATTATTAAAAGGGCTTAAGGAGTTTCTTTTAGAGAAAAGGTATAATGTTATTGGTGAAAAAAGAGATGGAAGGTCTGCCCTAAACTTTATCATAAAGCATAAACCACAAATTGCTGTTTTAGATCTTGAAATGCCAAAGATGTCTGGGTTGGAAATTATTAAAGAGTGCCAAAGGCTGGAAATTGAAACTAAAATTATTTTAATTACTTTCCATAAGAAAATTGACTATTACTTAGAAGCTAAAAAACTGAATGTTCATGGATACTTGTTAAAGGATTTTGCTTTAGCTGAAATTGAAAACTGCTTAGAAAGTGTTAAAAAAGGCAATTACTATTTTAGCAAAGAAATTAAAAAGGTGTTAGCTTTCACTGAAAATTCAGCTTCTGTCTTCAAAAAACTTACAGCAACAGAAGTCAGGATACTAAAACTTATTGCGTCGTTTAAGACGAATAAAGAAATTTCCGAAATGCTCTTTGTCTCTTACAGAACTATTGAGAAACATCGAAGTAACATCATAGCAAAACTAGAATTACCCCAAAGAACAGGAGCCTTACTTATGTGGGTTCAACAGAACAAGCATATTTTTGCGAGATAAAAAAGTGACTCATTAATAATTCTATTACAGAGAAAACTTACTTTATATGAAAATGAGAAACAGTTCTTTAAACTGATTTGAAATGCAAGGGTTATTTAACATGAGTTCAACGTAAGGTTTATGATTTTTAAACGTAAAACCCAGCAAATATGCACAATTTCACTTCGACTCTTTCAACTCCTCACAAGATAAATTGAGTTGAGAAGCTCTTAAAATCTAATCTTTTTTAAAAAAGTCTCGACTGCACTCGACCTGACACATTTATAAGTTGCTGATAAGCAAATACAAAATTGATACGTTATATCGAAATCACGTTATTTAAGTTTATATAAATAGTATAATCAATCTTAGATATTTTTTCTTTCTATATTTTGTAAAACCTATTAATCTTTCGTTTTAAAAGGAAAACATCGTGCTTAGTACTTTTTAAATTTATCTGTTGGATTGCCTAATATAAATAGTCTATTGACTTTTATTCTTTGCTTGTTCTTATATTCTTTTTGTTGTACTGATATAAGATCAAGCTACCATATATAACCGCTCCTATGACAAGTGCTATAGTTCCTCCATCAATTGGAAGTCCCGGTGGTGGAGGTGGTGGGACTGGTGGCGGTACAGTTTGCAAGATCAAAAAAATACAGTTTAATAACATTGTTTCTTTATTCTTTTATTTTATGAAACTAGCATAGCTACAACACAATGAACACTGAAATTCAACAATCAAAATATTTTATATTCATCAGCAATGTTCCCCAACATGCTTTTTGTTGTAGCCTAGCTATTTCTTTTACATTTATGAAATCATTTTTTTAAAGGTTTAATCAAAATCTAGATATACTTTCTTATTCAATACTCCTTGATCTGTGTTTAATTTGATCAAGTACACACCACTCATTCTTCTTCTAAATGGCAGTCGGATTGATTCTGTACTTCTGTCTTGAATCTCATCACTCCATCGTCTGATTTCCTTTCCTACTAAATCATATAGAATCATCTCTTTTAGAATGAATTCTCCGTTGTTTTTAATCACCAATTCCGACCTACTTTGATCTGCATAAACCTGTAATCCTCTTTCTAAGAATTCATCTCCTGTAGAAAGGCTACTCTCTCCAAAAGTGATAAAGAATCTGTCTTTGTACTCTCCTGAAATAAGAGATAGTATAATTGCTTCTTCACTAATCAAATGGCTCGTTCCATTTACTTTATCAACAAAGAAAATATCTCTATCGATGTTATCCCACTCATCTAGCATTAACGTGATATCTCCATTATAGTTGGTAACGATTGTTAATGGTATCTCCAAATCATCACTAATGGCTTGTACTCCGGCAATAAAGTAAGGAGTCTCATCATCTGAAAAATCCCAATAGATGTCTGTTTCTCTTAGATCAAAAGCTTGTGAATCATAGCCTTTTTCAAAAGCAAAACTATTGCCTTCTATAAAGGAAATACCTATCTGTCTGTGTAGTTCTAACTCATCATCATCAATATAGTCCATTCCTAATTTAAAGGCTGATAACCCTCCATTAGGATTCTCATCGGTTTCTGTATTTCTAAAAAATACAGATTGAGTTCCTTCTGTAATATACGCTCTTTGACTGTTGTTAAACTCTATGGTTCCTCCTGTATTACTTCCCGTAACAAAGAACCCTTGTCCAACGGCAATATACTCTCCTGGTTCTTTATAAGGGCCTTCTCCTAATCCTGCTGCTGCTGTGCTACTCGTTTCGCCAGAAATATTATTCGCTGCCAGTCCCATGGCTAAATTTCTAATGGCATAACCGCCTACATACCCTGCAAAGTTATGCCCATTATTATCTACTTCTCCATTGGCATTTTCTTTCTGTTCCCAGAAATACAAGGTCGCTGTGGTAACGCCAATATTATCTTCAATAAACTTACTCGTTCTAATGGCAGAAGGATAAGGGTTTCCTACTAGATAAGGTGTATCTGCTGCTACTGTAGCTTGAATGGTTCCATCTTTTGGAGTTCCTACAAAGGTGTAGTTTTGAACTTGTCCTGGGCCTTTAAAGATAAATCCATCAGATTGTGGAATAGAACCTGTACTAAAGACCTGAGACCAGTCTGCAGAAGCTCCAAAAGTATAGATCCAATGGTTAGCAATGGAAATTGGTGAAGTAGTAGCTCCATCAACCCCTGCAATGAAGTTGATATCTAATGGCGTAGAAGAATCAGAGGTTAGTTCTGTTCCATCTTTCATCACATCAGCAACTGTGTAAGTATTCATTCCTATACTATTTACAGGACTTCCAAAATAATTAAATCGGTACAAACTAGGAACATCTGAATTCTGATCTACATACAGTTTTCCATTTCCAGTAACCAAACTACCACTAGTATGGGTGGTAATTAATTGTGAAGTACCTGCTAAACAGATTTCATCGTTTGTACCAGTTAAGGTAATATTATCTGTTACTATAAGTGGCATGTCTGTAATAGTAAGTTTACTATCATTAGTAATAGTGAGTGTTCTGGCAGGCAAGCTGGACCCTGTATGATTATAATTCTCATCGATGGAAATTCTTCTTGAACAATCGGGTGTCCCATTAGACCATGCTCCACCTGTTCTGACAGTAATACCTGTTCTATGATACCCCAATCCCATATTCATATTGGCTGGACTTGCCATTACCTCAGAAATTAAAGGATCGTGCGGATGTCTTTCTGGACCTCCTTGAGCACCCGATTGTAAAGGATCTAACGCGTCATCTACAAATGCAGTCCATTCAGAAGCTGTAAATGTTTTATTTCCTAGTATTATATCATCATGACGTACATAAGAAGTGGTATTCGAAAAAGTCTCTATCACATCCAATCGATTGGCCCAAGCTTCACTATTTGTCGATGAAGAAACAACTAGTACATCATTGCCTCCTGAATAATTCGTTATGTTTTCATCTACCACTCTAGATGGATTGTTAATGATACTAACTCCTGAAAGTCCTGAACTCTCCAACAATAAGGAACCTCCTGAAGTAATAGGGGTGCTTATCGAATAAGAACTTGTAGGTGTAACACCTGTTAAATCTCCTGTAGTATTTCTAAATAATATAATGGTTAGCCCTGATGAAATCGTATTGGCGCCTGTATTGGTCAACTCTATGACACGTCCTCCTGCATTTTCATAGACCTGACTCACAATAAGACAGGTTTGAAGATCTTCTGTAAAGCTAAATATACCTGCATCAATCATGGCCTGACGCTCTACTGTGGCACCACAATATTTTAAATCGAAAGTACCTATAGTGACATTGGAATTGCTAAAGTTTTGTGCATGCCAACCTATAAGTGTAGCATCCCAATTCGCTACAGATAATCCAACAGCATCTAGCATATCTATCCCATTCGTCATGTTTCCAATATTCCAACTGCCTAAATCATGGTTAAAACTCGTGGCGTTTTGTAACATTGCCTCAAAATCGGTTCCGCTGCTTACATCCCAGTTACCGATATCTGCATTAAAGCTCGTTGCAGATATGAACATTTGAAAGAAATCGGTTCCACTACTCACATTCCAACTACTGACATCCACATTGAAACTAGTTGCGTCTCGAAACATCGCAGAGAATATAGTTCCACTACCTACATCCCAACTTCCTATATTTTGGTTAAAAGCTGTAGCACCGTCAAACATTTCATTAAAAAATTGACCACTACTTACATTCCATCCTCCTATGTTTTGGTCAAAAACGGTAGCTTCCTGGAACATTCTTGAAAAACTGGTTCCATTACTCACATTCCAACTACTGATGTCTCCGTTAAAGCTTGTTGCCCCTAAAAACATTCTGTTGAAATTTGTTCCACTACTTACATTCCAACTGCTGATATCCCCATTAAAACTAGTCGCATTATTGAACATCGAGAAAAAGTTGGTTCCACTACTTACATTCCAGTTACTTATATTTCCATTAAAATTTGTGGCTCCCTGAAAAACACTTGTAAAATCAAAGACTGTGGAAACATTAGGTGTGTCTGTAGCTGCCATGGTCATATTAGAACAGCCATAAAAAGCATTTGCCATGCTAGTCCATGTAACCGCTCCCCATTGGTCGATACTGGTCAGTTTGGTATCATCATTCCCGTTAACAAATTGTATTTGTTGAAAAGTACCTAGACCTGAGATGGCATCTCGTATCGCTACTTGGATACTTCCCGCCGCATAACCATGTGTGGTTACATCAATATCAATACTTCCCGTTTGATCTAAGAGTTCAAAAGTCCCATCATTACCTAAATCTACATCGTAAGTTCCGGCGGCTGGGATACGTAAGGAGTTTGAATTGGTAACCCCAGGATTGTTTGTATTATAGGTGAGTATAAACGTATTTCCTGATCCACATGTTGAGAATTGCGTATCGCCTGTAAAGGTAAAAATACCCGCATCTATCATGGCCTGACGTTGTACTGTGGCATCACAGTATTCTAAACCAGCCGCCCCTAAGTCTCTTACACTAGCAAAACTAAAGTTCTGTGCATGCCAACCAATAAGCGTAGCGTCCCAATTGGCTGTTGACAATCCACTATTGTCTAGCATATTTGTTCCTGAACTCATTGCACCAATATTCCAACTGCCTAAGTTTTGATTGAAAGCTGTAGCTCCTTGAAACATTTCAATGAAATTAACTCCACTGCCTACATTCCAACCACTGATGTCTTGATTAAAACTTGTAGCTCCGCTAAACATTGAACTAAAAAGATTTGTACCACTTACATCCCAACTACTGATATCTCGATTAAAACTCGTAGCTCCTTGAAACATTGAAACAAAACCAATAGCACTGGATACATTCCAACTACTGATGTCTCCATTAAAACTCGTAGCTTCTTGAAACATCGACCTAAAAACCGTTACGCTGCTTACATCCCAATTAGTAAGGTCTTGATTAAAACTAGTTGCGCCTTGAAACATCGACCTAAAAGTCGTTACGCTGCTTACATCCCAACCACTAATGTCTTGATTAAAACTAGTTGCGTCTAGAAACATAAATGTAAAATTGGTTGCATTACTTACATTCCAACTGCCTATGTCTCCATTAAAACTAATGGCATCTCGAAACATCAAAGAAAAATCTGATACTCCAGTAAGGTTAGGCGTGTCAGTAGCTGTCATGGTCATATTGGAACAACCCCTAAAAGCGCTATTCATACTGGTCCACCCAATAGCTCCCCATTGGTCTATGCTGGTGAGTTTGGTGTCATCATTACCGCCAAATCGTATTCGTTGTAATGTTCCTGAACCTGAACGAGCATCTCTAATCGCTACTTGGATACTTCCTGCTGTATAACCATGTGTGGTTACATCGATATCTGTGAAACCAGTTTGATCAAATAATTCAATGCTTCCATCATTACCTATATCTACATCGTAGGTTCCGCCATCTGATGGAATACGGAAAGAATTGGAGTCTGTTATTCCAGAATTGGCTGTATTGTAGGTAAGTATAAAAATATTTTCTGACGCACATGCTGAGAATTGTGTATCTCCTGTAAAGGTAAAAATACCTGCATCAATCATTGCCTGTCGCTGGGTCCCTGCATCACAATATTGTAAACCAGCTACCCCGATGTTCATTGCACTAACAAAACTAAAGTTTTGAGCATGCCAACCAATCAACGTAGCATCCCAATTGGCTGCGGATAGCCCGCTATTGTCTAGCATACTTCCTCCATTTGTCATTGCCCCTATATTCCAACTTCCTAAGCTTTGATTGAAATTTGTAGCTCCATTAAACATAAAGGGAAAATCAGTTCCACTACTTACATTCCAAGTTTCAACATCTTGATTGAAACTTGTAGCGCCAAAAAACATTCCTGAGAAACTCGTTGCATTGCTTACATTCCAACTACCTATGTTTTGATTAAAACCACTCGCTCCTGCAAACATTCCTGAGAAATCCGTTGCATTGCTTACATTCCAACTACCTATGTTTTGATTAAAACCACTCGCTCCTGCAAACATTGCTGAGAAATCCGTTGCATTGCTTACATTCCAACTACTAATATCTCTATTAAAACTACTCGCTTCATTAAACATGTCAGAGAGATCGGTTGCTGCACTTACATTCCAACTGCTGATGTCTCCATTAAAACTACTCGCTCCTTGGAACATAAATGAGAAAGTGGCACCACTACTTACATCCCAGCTATTGATATCACTATTAAAGTTACTCGCTCCAGCAAACATATTTGAAAAATCTGTAACTCCAGTAAGGTTGGGTGTATCGGTCGCTGTCATGGTCATATTAGAGCAACCTTGAAAAGCATCAGCCATGCTGATCCATCCTATAGCTCCCCACTGGTCTATGCTAGTGAGTTTAACATCATCATTAGTATTTTCAAATCGTATTTGTTGTAAAGTACCTAAACCTGAAACTGCGTCTCTAATCGCTACTTGAATAGAGCCTGGGAAAAAGCCATGAGAAGTCACATCGATATCGATGCTACCTGTTTGATCTGTAAGTTCAAAGCTTCCATCGTTTCCTAGATCTACATCATACCTTCCGCCGACAGCTGGAATACGAAGGGTACTGAAATTTGTTGTTCCATTAATGAGTGTGTTATAGGTAAGTATAAAAGTATTTCCTGACGCACATGCTGAGAATTGCGTATCGCCTGTAAAGGTAAAAATACTTGCGGTGATCATTGCCTGACGTTGTACTGTGGCATCACAATATTGTAAATTAAGAGCTCCTATAGTCACATTAGAATTGCTGAAACTTTGACCATGCCAACCAATCAACGTAGCATCCCAATTAACTGTTGACAGACCGCTATTGTCTAGCATATTTGCGCCACTAGTCATTGCCCCTATATTCCAATTTCCTAAGCTTTGATTGAAAGCTGTAGCTCCGTTAAACATGGAGGAAAAGTTGGTTCCGCTACTTACATTCCAACTACTAAGGTCTTGGTTGAACGCAGTAGCTCCTGAAAACATGCTAGGAAAATCTGTAACTCCAGTAAGATTAGGCGTATCTGTAGCTGCCATGGTCATATTGGAACAACCTTCAAAAGCATTTGCCATACTGGTCCATGCTATAGCTCCCCATTGGTCTATGCTGGTGAGTTTGGTATCATCATTCCCATCATTAAATTGTATTTGTTGTAAGGTACCTAAACCTGAAATCGCATCTCGTATCGCTACTTGTATACTTCCTGCGGCATAACCATGGGTGGTTACATCAATATCTATACTCCCTGTTTGATCTGTAAGCTCAAAAGTTCCATCATTATTAACATCTACATCGTACAAACCGCCAACTGCTGGAATACGGAAAGAATTGGAGTTTGTTACTCCTGAATTCTGCGTGTTGTAAGTAAGTATGAATAGATTTGAAGGATCACAGGCCGCTGAGAATGGTGTATCGCCTGTAAAGGTAAAAATACCTGCATCAATCATTGCCTGACGTTGTGCTGTGGCATCACAATATTGTAAATTAAGAACTCCTATAGTCACATTAGAATTGCTAAAACTTTGAGCATGCCAGCCGATCAATGTAGCATCCCAATTAACTGTTGATAGCCCGCTATTGTCTAGCATATTTGCTCCACTAGTCATTGCGCCTATATTCCAATTTCCTAAGCTTTGATTGAAAACTGTAGCTCCGTTAAACATAGAAGAAAAATTAGCTCCACTACTTACATTCCAACTACCTATATTTTGATTAAAAGCTGTAGTTCCATTAAACATGGAGGAGAAGTTGGTTCCACTACTCACATTCCAACTGCTTATATTTTGGTTAAAAGCCGTGGCTCCATTAAACATAGATATAAAATCAGTTCCGCTACTTACTACCCAACTGCCTATATTTTGATTGAAAGCTGTGGCTCCATTAAACATGCTAGAAAAGTTGACTCCACTACTTACATTCCAACTGCCTATATTTTGGTTGAAAGCTGTGACTCCATTAAACATACTTGAAAAATCAGTCCCACTACTCACATTCCAACTACCTATATTTTGGTTGAAAGCTGTGGCTCCATTAAACATGCTAGAAAAGTTGACTCCACTACTTACATTCCAACTACTGATATTTCCATTAAAACTACTCGCTCCTGAAAACATGCTAGAAAAGTCTGTAACTCCAGTAAGATTAGGCGTATCTGTAGCTGCCATGGTCATATTGGAACAACCTTGAAAAGCATTTGCCATACTGGTCCATGCAATCGTTCCCCATTGGTCTATGCTGGTGAGTTTGGTATCAGCGTTACCATCATTAAATTGTATTTGTTGTAAGGTACCTAAACCTGAAATGGCATCTCTAATCGCTACTTGTATACTTCCTGCGGCATAACCATGGCTGGTTACATCAATATCTATGCTTCCTGTTTGATCTGTAAGCTCAAAAGTTCCATCATTATTAACATCTACATCGTACAAACCGCCAACTGCTGGAATACGGAAAGAATCAATGTCTGTTACTCCTGAATTCTGCGTGTTGTAAGTAAGTATGAATAGATTTGAAGGATCACAGGCCGCTGATAATGGTGTATCGCCTGTAAAGGTAAAAATACCTGCATCAATCATTGCCTGACGTTGTGCTGTGGCATCACAATATTGTAAATTAAGAACTCCTATAGTCACATTAGAATTGCTAAAACTTTGAGCATGCCAGCCGATCAATGTAGCATCCCAATTAACTGTTGATAGCCCGCTATTGTCTAGCATATTTGCTCCACTAGTCATTGCGCCTATATTCCAATTTCCTAAGCTTTGATTGAAAACTGTAGCTCCATTAAACATAGAGGAAAAATCAGTCCCACTACTTACTACCCAACTACCAATATCTTGGTTAAAAACCATAGCTCCATTAAACATGGAGGAAAAATTAGTTCCACTACTCACATTCCAACTACCTATATCCTGATTGAAAGCTGTGGCTCCATTAAACATGCTAGAAAAGTTGATTCCACTACTTACATTCCAACTACTGATATTCCCATTAAAACTACTCGCTCCAGAAAATATGCTAGAAAAGTCTGTAACTCCAGTAAGGTTGGGCGTATCTGTAGCTGCCATGGTCATATTAGAACAACCATGAAAAGCATTTGCCATACTAGTCCATCCAATAGCTCCCCATTGGTCTATGCTGGTGAGTTTGGTATCATCATTCCCATCATTAAATTGTATTTGTTGTAAGGTACCTAAACCTGAAAATGCATCTCTAATCGCTACTTGTATACTTCCTGCGGCATAACCATGGGTGGTTACATCAATATCAATACTCCCTGTTTGATCTGTAAGCTCAAAAGTTCCATCATTATTAACATCTACATCGTAGGTTCCACCAACTGCTGGAATACGGAAAGAATCATTGTTTGTTACTCCTGAATTCTGCGTGTTGTAAGTAAGTATGAATAGATTTGAAGGGTCACAGGCCGCCGATAGTTGTGAGTCTCCTGTAAAAGTAAAAATACCTGCATCAATCATTGCCTGACGTTGTGCTGCGGCATCACAATATTGTAGTCCAGTTGCTCCTATCGTTACATTGGAATTGCTAAAGTTTTGAGCATGCCAACTCGATAAGGTAGCATCCCAATTGGTTGCGGATAGCCCACTATTATTAAGCATATTTACTCCACTAGTCATTGCGCCTATATTCCAATTTCCTAAGCTTTGATTGAAAACTGTAGCTCCATTAAACATAGAGGAAAAATCAGTTCCACTACTTACATCCCAACTGCCTATGTTTTGGTTGAAAACTGTAGCTCCATTAAACATGCTAGAAAAGTTGACTCCACTACTTACTACCCAACTGCCTATGTTTTGGTTGAAAGCTGTGGCTCCATTAAACATGGAGGAAAAATCAGTTCCACTACTTACTACCCAACTGCCTATGTTTTGGTTGAAAGCTGTGGCTCCATTAAACATGCTAGAAAAGTTGACTCCACTACTTACTATCCAACTGCCTATGTTTTGGTTGAAAGCTGTGGCTCCATTAAACATGGAGGAAAAATTAGTTCCACTACTTACTACCCAACTGCCTATGTTTTGGTTGAAAGCTGTGGCTCCATTAAACATGCTAGAAAAGTTGACTCCACTACTTACATTCCAACTGCCTATATTTTGGTTGAAAGCTGTGACTCCATTAAACATACTTGAAAAATCAGTCCCACTACTCACATTCCAACTACCTATATTTTGGTTGAAAGCTGTGACTCCATTAAACATGCTAGAAAAGTTGATTCCACTACTTACATTCCAACTACTGATATTCCCATTAAAACTACTCGCTCCAGAAAATATGCTAGAAAAGTCTGTAACTCCAGTAAGGTTGGGCGTATCGGTAGCTGCCATGGTCATATTGGAACAACCTTCAAAAGCATTTGCCATACTAGTCCATGCAATAGTTCCCCACTGGTCTATACTAGTGAGTTTGGTATCATCATTCCCATCATTAAATTGTATTTGTTGAAAAGTGCCTGAACCTGATACAGCATCTCTAATAGCTACTTGAATAAGGCCTGCTGAATAGGAAGGATATCCCGTTAGGTCAATATCAATACTTCCTGTTTGGTCTAAGAGTTCAAAAGTTCCATCGTTGCCTATATCTACATCATAGGTTCCAACCCCTGGAATACGGAAAGAATCATTGTTTGTTACTCCTGAATTCTGCGTGTTGTAAGTAAGTATGAATAGATTTGAAGGATCACAGGCCGCTGATAATTGTGTGTCGCCTGTAAAGATAAAAATACCTGCATCTATCATTGCCTGACGTTGTGCTGTGGCGCCACAATATTGTAGTCCAGTTGCTCCTATCTCCTCGTTAACCAAACTAAAGTTTTGAGCATGCCAGCCTACTAATGTAGCATCCCAATTGGTTACTGACAATCCACTATTGTCTAGCATTTGCCTCCCTAGTGTTAACGATGCTAAATTCCAATTCCCTAAATTCTGATTGAAACTCGTAGCGTCACTAAACATGGAAGAAAAGGTGGTTCCACTACTTACATCCCAACTACCTATATCCTGATTGAAACTAGTCGCATTTTGGAACATGAACTCAAAACGGGTTCCGCTACTTACATCCCAACTACTGATATCTCCGTTAAAACTGGTTGCGCCTCGAAACATTTGAAAGAAAAATATTCCGCTACTTACATCCCAACTATTGAGGTTCTGGTTGAAGGCTGTAGCTCCTTCAAACATACTTGAAAAGGTGGTTCCACTACTTACATCCCAGCTGCCTATATCTTGGTTGAAACTCGTAGCGTCTTTAAACATCTCTCTAAAATCTTCTCCATTGCTTACATTCCAATTACTAAGGTCTTGGTTGAAACTACTGGCTCCATTAAACATCTGTGAAAAATTGGTTCCGCCACTTACATCCCAACTGCCTATATTTTGATTGAAGCCCGTTACTCCAAAGAACATGAAAGAAAAATCAGTTCCGCTACTTACATTCCAACTACTAATGTCTTGGTTGAAACTTGTGGCGTCATCAAACATGCTGGTAAAACTGGTTCCACTACTTACATCCCAACTACTAATGTCTTGGTTGAAACTCGTAGCAACTACAAACATTCCCGAAAAATTGGTTCCACTACTTACATTCCAATTAGTAAGGTTCTGGTTGAAACTCGTAGCAAAAGCAAACATAGCTTCAAAATTAGTCCCGCTACTTACATTCCAACTACTGATATCTCCATTGAAACTCGTAGCAAAAGCAAACATAGCAGTAAAATCTGATACTCCTGTAAGGTTAGGTATGTCGGTAGCTACCATGGTCATATTAGAACAACCATGAAAAGCATTATTCATACTGGTCCAAGCAATGGTTCCCCACTGGTCTATGCTAGTGAGTTTAGCATCGTCGTTGCCATCATTAAATTGTATTTGTTCAAAAACTCCATTGCCTGAAATGGCATCTCTAATGGCTACTTGAATACTTCCTGCCGTATAACCATGGGTGGTTACATCAATATCAGTAGTTCCTGTTTGATCTGTAAGCTCAAAGCTTCCATCATTCCCTATATCTACATCGTAGGTTCCTACCCCTGGAATACGGAAAGTATTGGAATTGGTAACCCCAGAATTGGTTGTATTATAGGTAAGAATGAATGAATTTGCTAAATCGCAGTTCACTGATAATTCTGTGTCACCTGTAAAGGTAAAAATACCTGTATCAATCATTGACTGACGTTGGGCTGTAGCTCCACAATATTGTAGTCCAGTTGCTCCTATCGTTACATTGGAATTGCTAAAGTTTTGAGCATGCCAACCCGATAAGGTAGCATCCCAATTGGCTATAGATAGCCCACTATTGTCTAGCATATTTGCCCCACTAGTCATTGTGCCTATATTCCAACTTCCTATGTTTTGGTTAAACGCTGTAGCTCCATTAAACATGTTAGAAAAGTCTGATACTCCAGATAGATTGGGCGTATCTGTAGCTGCCATATCCATATTAGAGCAACCATGAAAAGCATTTACCATACTGGTCCATCCTATTGCTCCCCATTGGTCTATGCTAGTGAGTTTGGTATCGTCATTCCCATCATTAAATTGTATTTGTTGTAAGGTACCTGAACCTGAAAATGCATCTCTAATCGCTACTTGTATACTTCCTGCGGCATAACCATGGGTGGTTACATCAATATCAATACTCCCTGTTTGATCTGTAAGCTCAAAAGTTCCATCATTATTAACATCTACATCGTACAAACCGCCAACTGCTGGAATACGGAAAGAATCATTGTTTGTTACTCCTGAATTCTGCGTGTTGTAAGTAAGTATGAATAGATTTGAAGGATCACAGGCCGCCGATAGTTGTGAATCTCCTGTAAAGGTAAAAATACCGGCATCAATCATTGCCTGACGTTGTGCTGTGGCATCACAATATTGTAGTCCAGTTGCTCCTATCGTTACATTGGAATTGCTAAAGTTTTGAGCATGCCAACCCGATAAGGTAGCATCCCAATTGGTTACGGATAGCCCGCTATTATCTAGCATATTTGCTCCACTGGTCATTGCACTTATATTCCAATTTCCTAAGCTTTGATTGAAAACTGTAGCTCCATTAAACATAGAGGAAAAATCAGTTCCACTACTTACTACCCAACTGCCTATGTTTTGGTTGAAAGCTGTGGCTCCATTAAACATGCTAGAAAAGTTGACTCCACTACTTACATTCCAACTGCCTATGTTTTGGTTGAAAGCTGTGACTCCATTAAACATGGAGGAAAAATTAGTCCCACTACTTACTACCCAACTGCCTATGTTTTGGTTGAAAGCTGTGGCTCCATTAAACATGCTAGAAAAGTTGACTCCACTACTTACATTCCAACTGCCTATGTTTTGGTTGAAAGCTGTGACTCCATTAAACATGGAGGAAAAATCAGTCCCACTACTCACATTCCAACTACCTATATTTTGGTTGAAAGCTGTGACTCCATTAAACATGCTAGAAAAGTTGATTCCACTACTTACATTCCAACTACTGATATTCCCATTAAAACTACTCGCTCCAGAAAATATGCTAGAAAAGTCTGTAACTCCAGTAAGGTTGGGCGTATCGGTAGCTGCCATGGTCATATTGGAACAACCTTCAAAAGCATTTGCCATACTAGTCCATCCAATAGTTCCCCATTGGTCTATACTAGTGAGTTTGGTGTCATCATTCCCATCATTAAATTGTATTTGTTGAAAAGTACCTGAACCTGAAATGGCATCTCTAATAGCCACTTGTATGCTACCTGCGGTATAGCCATGGGTGGTTACATCAATATCAATACTTCCTGTTTGGTCTAAGAGTTCAAAAGTTCCATCATTGTTTATATCTACATCATAGGTTCCAACCCCTGGAATACGTAAGGAATTTGAATTGGTTACTCCTGTATTCTGTGTGTTATAGGTAAGTATGAATGAATTTGCTGGATTACAGTTCGCCGATACTTGTGTGTCTCCAAAAAAGGTAAAAATACTGGCATCAATCATTGCCTGACGTTCTGCTGTAGCTCCACAATACTGTAAACCATCTGCCGTTATCGTTATATTGGAGTTGCTAAAGTTTTGAGCGTGCCAACCTATTAATGTAGCATCCCAATTTAAAACAGACAATCCACTATTATCAAACATGCTAATTCCATTAGTCATAGACCCTATATTCCAACTTCCTAAGTTTTGATTGAAACTCGTAGCTAAAAAAAACATCGTTCTAAAATTAGTTCCACTACTTACATCCCAACTTCCTAAGTTTTGATTGAAACCCGTAGCTGAAAGAAACATCCCTCTAAAAATAACTCCATTACTTACATTCCAACCACTAATGTCTTGGTTAAAGACATCTGCATTATTGAACATGGCTTCAAAATCAGTTCCACTGCTTACATCCCAACCACTAATGTCCCCATTAAAACTATCCGCACCTCTAAATGTATTCCTAAAATCTGAAACTCCAGAGACATTGGCTGTGTCGGTAGCTGTCATGGTCATATTAGAACAATCATAAAAAGCACCGTCCATACTAGTCCAAGCAATGGTTCCCCACTGGTCTATGCTAGTGAGTTTAGTGTCGTCATTACCATCATTAAATTGTATTTGCTGAAAGGTTCCTGAACCTGAAATGGCATCTCTAATCGCTACCTGTATACTTCCTGCGGCATAACTATGTGTGGTTACATCAATATCAATACTTCCTGTTTGGTCTAAGAGTTCAAAAGTTCCATCGTTGTTAACATCTACGTCATACAAACCACCTACAGCAGGAATACGGAAAGAATTTGAATTGGTTATTCCTGAATTGGTTGTATTGTAGGTAAGAATGAATGAATTTGCTGGATTACAGTTCGCTGATACTTGTGTGTCTCCTGTAAAGGTAAAAATACCGGCATCAATCATTGCCTGACGTTCTGCTGTAGACCCACAATATTGTAAACCATCTGCCCCTATCTCCTCTGTGCTAGCCAAACTAAAGTTTTGAGCGTGCCAACCTATTAATGTAGCATCCCAATTTAAAACAGACAATCCGCTATCCTCAAACATCCTAGTTCCATTAGTCATAGATCCTATATTCCAACTTCCTAAGTTTTGATTGAAACTCGTAGCACCAAAAAACATTGATATAAAAGAAGTCCCATTACTTACATTCCAACTGCCTATGTTTTGGTTGAAAGATGTAGCTTGAAAAAACATGCCAGAAAAGCTCGTTCCACTACCTACATTCCAATTACTGATATCCCCATTAAAACTACTCGCTCCATTAAACATGCCAGTAAAGACTGACACTCCTGAAAGATTAGGAGTATCGGTAGCTGTCATGGTCATATTAGAACACCCGTGAAAAGCACTTAACATACTGGTCCATCCAATAGCTCCCCACTGATCTATACTGGTCAGTTTGGTATGATCATTGCTTCCACTAAATTGTATTCGCTGAAAAGTACCTGAACCTGAAATCGCATCTCTGATCGCTACTTGTATACTTCCTGCTGCATAACCATGGGTGGTTACATCAATATCTATGCTTCCTGTTTGGTCTAATAACTCAAAGCTTCCATCATTCCCTATATCTACATCGTAGGTTCCGCCAACGGCAGGAATACGGAAAGTATTGGAATTGGTAACCCCAGAATTAGTTGTATTATAGGTAAGTATAAATAATCCGCTTGATGAACAAGTGCCCGATAATTGTGAATCGCCTGAAAAGGTAAAAATACCGGCATCAATCATTGCCTGACGTTGTGCTGTTGCACCACAATATTGCAAACCAGCTGCTCCTATAGTCGTATTAGAATTACTAAAGTTTTGAGCATCCCAACCCGATAAGGTAGCATCCCAATTGGTTATAGATAGCCCACTATTGTCTAGCATATTTGCCCCACTAGTCATTGTGCCTATATTCCAACTACCTATATTTTGGTTAAACGCAGTAGCTCCATTAAACATGTTAGAAAAGTCTGATACTCCAGATAGATTGGGCGTATCGGTGGCTGTCATGGTCATATTTGAACAACCTTGAAAAGCATTTGCCATACTGGTCCATCCAATCGTTCCCCATTGGTCTATACTGGTGAGCTTGGTATCGTCATTCCCATCGTTAAATTGTATTTGTTGAAAAGTACCTGAACCTGAAATGGCATCTCTAATAGCTACCTGTATACCTCCTGCGGTATAGCCATGGGTGGTGACATCTATATCAGTAGTTCCTGTTTGGTCTAAGAGTTCAAAAGTTCCATCATTGTTTATATCTACATCATAGGTTCCAACCCCTGGAATACGTAAGGAATTTGAATTGGTTGCTCCTGTATTCTGCGTGTTATAGGTAAGTATGAATGAATTTGCTGGATTACAGTTCGCCGATAGTTGTGTGTCTCCTGTAAAGGTAAAAATACCGGCATCAATCATTGCCTGACGTTCTGCTGTGGCACCACAATATTGCAAACCATCTGCCCCTATCTCCTCTGTGCTAGCCAAACTAAAGTTTTGAGCGTGCCAACCTATTAATGTAGCATCCCAATTTAAAACAGACAATGCGCTATTCTCGAACATCCTAGTTCCATCAGTCATAGATCCTACATTCCAACTTCCTAAGTTTTGATTGAAACCAGTCGAATTTCGAAACATATCACCAAAGTCTTCTCCATTGCTTACATTCCAACCACTAATATCTTGATTGAAATTAGGGATGAATCGAAACATCGCTCTAAAATTAACTCCACTACTTACATTCCAACCACTAATGTCTTGATTAAAGGCATCTGCATTATTGAACATTAACGAAAAATCAGTTCCACTACTTACATCCCAACCACTAATGTCCCCATTAAAATTACTCGCACCTCTAAATGTATTATTAAAATCTGAAACTCCAGAAACATTGGCTGTATCGGTAGCTGTCATGGTCATATTAGAACAACCTCGAAAAGCATTATTCATACTGGTCCAAGCAATGGTTCCCCACTGGTCTATACTTGTTAGTTTGGTGTCGTCATTACCATTGGAAAATCGTATTTGCTGAAAGGTTCCTGAAATCGCTACTTGGATAAGACCTGCTGAATAACCATGAGTAGTCACATCAATATCAATACTTCCTGTTTGACCTGTAAGCTCAAAGCTTCCATCATTCCCTATATCTACATTATATGAACCGCCAACGGCTGGAATACGAAACGAATTGGCGTTTGTTACTCCAGCATTCGTAGTATTGTAGGTAATAATAAACTCCGATTGTGCGGTTATATTACCATAACCTAAAAGACCAAAAAAGATGATAAAACAGCATATTTTGTACTTCTTAAGAAGTAAATATAATCTTCTCAACAGATGGGGGAATGAGATGTGCTCTTTTAGATTATTCATGATTGTTATTATTTATATCCATAATTGGATGGGGATTACTTTATTCTTAAAAGTGAAAACTTTATGCTTTTCTACTTTTCGATACTTTCCAGGTAATTAAAATTGTTTTAGTTCTTCTAATTTTTGTATCTTGAACAATTACCAGTGATGCTTTTATTACTTTTGACTATCTGTTATGTTTTATCACTCCAGATAACAAATTTTTAAATACAGAAAGCAGAGTAGTTATCTTTGGTCCTTCCAAAACTTACTTCTAAAAAGTAAGCGATAACTACTCTGCTTTCTGTATTTAAAACAAACCGTCTCTATGAGATTTTTAAAACATGTTTTAAGATCTCATAAACTGGATTAAATATTTCGGGAGAAGGACCAACCCTTAATATTTAAATCCTATTAAAATTGATTTTTAGCAGCATTTAACTAACTATAAAACCCAATGGATTAGCATCTAAGGTGTGGATATGAAGTTCAAAAAGTATTGAAAAAAATTGATTTCATACCCCCTCAAGATGAAAATCATCTATAGGTCTTAAAGAAAATTTTTCTTGTATTTTAAAACCAAATTCTACTTAAGACTTCTCCAAATTTATATTCTACTATTTTTTTTTATGTTAGTGTTAGCACTAATTTTTTTGGAGAGTTATAGCGAGAACACTATAAAATGTTTGTATATCGTTAATCAAGACTTATAAAATCAAAGGATAAGAACCAAGACCTCTTGATTCTTTATTCTAGTAGCAACTTATACTGAGCTTTTAACGAATCAGTGTCAAAAGTTGTGTGTGGGTTAAAATGGTTTTACGCTTTTTGTAAAAATAGAGAAGGCTTTATTAGATTTATTCATTCTTTATTTTCACTTATAAACATCATTAATCGTATTACCACAAATACACGAATGATGCTGTATTATCTATTTAAATAACAGATTAAAGTAATGCTCTTGTATAACAATGATCCTTTTAAATTGCTAGAAATGTAAAATTTATTTAAGTTTATATTTACTATAAATAATATGATCAATTTTAGATATTTTTTTCTTTATTTTTAGTTGATTTTTTTGAATCCAAAAGATTTGAAAACGAATCAGTAAAAAGATCGTTCCAATAATTATTAAAGCTAAGCTAATATTCATAACTACTGCAATACAAACAGCAACACTTAAATATAGAACAATCAATAAGAGCTTAAATGTTTTAAGATAAAAAACAGTTCTTTTAATAGTTGTTTCTAGTTTGTTTTTCTCTTTATATAGTTTCTCAATACTCATTATTTTTTTCTTTCTATGTTTTAAAACCTATTAATCTTTTATTCTAAAGGGAATACGTTATGCTTAGTACTTTTTAAATTTATCTCTTGGATTGCCTAATGTAAATAGTCTATTGACTTTTATTCTTTGCTTGTTCTTATACTCTTTTTGTTGTACTGATATAAGATCAAGCTACCATATATAACCGCTCCTATGACAAGTGCTATAGTTCCTCCATCAATTGGAAGTCCCGGTGGCGGAGGTGGTGGGACTGGTGGCGGTACAGTTTGCAAGATCAAAAAAATACAGTTTAATAACATTGTTTCTTTATTCTTTTATTTTATGAAACTAGCATAGCTACAACACAATGAATACTGAAATTCAACAATCAAAATATTTTATATTCATCAGCAATGTTCCCCAACATGCTTTTTGTTGTAGCCTAGCTATTTCTTTTACATTTATGAAATCATTTTTTTAAAGGTTTAATCAAAATCTAGATATACTTTCTTATTCAATACTCCTTGATCTGTGTTTAATTTGATCAAGTACACACCACTCATTCTTCTTCTAAATGGCAGTCGGATTGATTCTGTACTTCTGTCTTGAATCTCATCGTTCCATCGTCTGATTTCCTTTCCTACTAAATCATATAGAATCATCTCTTTTAGAATGAATTCTCCGTTGTTTTTAATCACCAATTCCGATCTACTTTGGTCTGCATAAACCTGTAATCCTCTTTCTAAGAATTCATCTCCTGTAGAAAGGCTACTCTCTCCAAAAGTGATAAAGAATCTGTCTTTGTACTCTCCTGAAATAAGAGATAGTATAATTGCTTCTTCACTAATCAAATGGCTCGTTCCATTTACTTTATCAACAAAGAAAATATCTCTATCGATGTTATCCCACTCATCTAGCATTAGCGTGATATCTCCGTTATAGTTGGTAACGATTGTTAATGGTATCTCCAAATCATCACTAATGGCTTGTACTCCGGCAATAAAGTAAGGAGTCTCATCATCTGAAAAACCCCAATAGATGTCTGTTTCTCTTAGATCAAAAGCTTGTGAATCATAGCCTTTTTCAAAAGCAAAACTATTGCCTTCTATAAAGGAAATACCTATCTGTCTGTGTAGTTCTAACTCATCATCATCAATATAATCCATTCCTAATTTAAAGGCTGATAACCCTCCATTAGGGTTCTCATCGGTTTCTGTATTTCTAAAAAATACAGATTGAGTTCCTTCTGTAATATACGCTCTTTGACTGTTGTTAAACTCTACGGTTCCTCCTGTATTACTTCCCGCAACAAAGAACCCTTGTCCAACGGCAATATACTCTCCTGGTTCTTTATAAGGGCCTTCTCCTAATCCTGCTGCCCCTGTACTACTCGTTTCGCCAGAAATATTATTCGCTGCCAGTCCCATGGCTAAATTTCTAATGGCATAACCGCCCACATATCCTCCAAAACTATGTCCATTCTGATCTACTTCTCCATCCGCATTTTCTTTCTGTTCCCAGAAATACAAGGTCGCTGTGGTAACACCAATATTATCTTCAATAAACTTACTCGTTCTAATGGCAGAAGGATAAGGGTTTCCTAATAAATAGGGAGTATCTGCTGCTACTGTAGCTTGAATGGTTCCATCTTTTGGAGTTCCTACAAAGGTGTAGTTTTGAACTTGTCCTGGGCCTTTAAAGATAAATCCATCAGATTGTGGAATAGAACCTGTACTAAAGACCTGAGACCAGTCTGCAGAAGCTCCAAATGTATAGATCCAATACTCCGCTAGTGAAATAGGGGTAGAAGTGCTTCCATCAAAACCTGAAACAAAATTGATATCCATCGGAACAGAAGACGCTGAGGTTGGACTTACTCCATCTTTCATCACATCAGCAACTGTGTAAGTATTCATTCCTATACTATTTACAGGACTTCCAAAATAATTAAATCGGTACAAACTAGGAACATCTGAATTCTGATCTACATACAATTTTCCATTTCCAGTCACCAAACTACCACTAGCGTGTGTAGTGATTAATTGTGAAGTACCTGCTAAACGGATTTCATCGTTTGTACCAGTTAAGCTAATATCATCTGTTACTATAAGTGGCATGTCTGTAATAGTAAGTTTACTATTGTTGTTCACCGCTAGTGTTCTGGCAGACAAACTGGAACCTGTATGATTATAATTCTCATCGATAGAAATTCTTCTTGAACGATCGGGTGTCCCATTAGACCATGCTCCGCCTGTTCTGACAGTAATACCTGTTCTATGATTCCCCAGCCCCATATTCATATTGGCTGGACTTGCCATTACCTCAGAAATTAAAGGATCGTGAGGATGCCTTTCTGGCCCTCCCTGAGCATCCGATTGTAAAGGATCTAACGCGTCATCTATAAATGCAGTCCATTCAGAAGCTGTAAATGTTTTATTTCCTAGTATTATATCATCATGACGTACATAAGAAGTGGTATTCGAAAAAGTCTCTACCACATCCAATCGATTGGCCCAAGCTTCACTATTTGTCGCTGAAGAAACAACTAGTACATCATTGCCTCCTGAATAATTCGTTATGTTTTCATCTACCACTCTAGATGGATTGTTAATGATACCAACTCCTGAAAGTCCTGAACTCTCCAACAATAGGGAACTCCCTGAAGTAATAGGGGTGCTTATCGAATAAGAACTTGTAGGTGTAACACCTGTTAAATCTCCTGTAGCATCCCTAAATAATGCAATGGTGAGCCCTGAAGAAATCGTATTGGCGCCTGTATTGGTCAACTCGATTGCTCGCCCTCCTGCATTTTCATAGACCTGACTCACAATAAGACAGGTTTGAAGATCTTCTGTAAAGCTAAAAATACCTGCATCAATCATGGCCTGGCGCTCTACTGTGGCACCACAATATTGCAAACCAAAGACACCTATGTTTCTTGCACTAGCAAAACTAAAGTTTTGTGCATGCCAACCTATAAGTGTAGCATCCCAATTCGCTACAGATAATCCAACAGCATCTAGCATATCTATCCCATTCGTCATGTTTCCAATATTCCAACTGCCTAAATCATGGTTAAAACTCGTGGCGTTTTGTAACATTGCCTCAAAATCGGTTCCGCTGCTTACATCCCAGTTACCGATATCTGCATTAAAGCTCGTTGCAGATATGAACATTTGAAAGAAATCGGTTCCACTACTCACATTCCAACTACTGACATCCACATTGAAACTAGTTGCGTCTCGAAACATCGCAGAGAATATAGTTCCACTACTTACATCCCAACTTCCTATATTTTGGTTAAAAGCTGTAGCACCGTCAAACATTTCATTAAAAAATTGACCACTACTTACATTCCATCCTCCTATGTTTTGGTCAAAAACGGTAGCTTCCTGGAACATTCTTGAAAAACTGGTTCCATTACTCACATTCCAACTACTGATGTCTCCGTTAAAGCTTGTTGCCCCTAAAAACATTCTGTTGAAATTTGTTCCACTACTTACATTCCAACTGCTGATATCCCCATTAAAACTAGTCGCATTATTGAACATCGAGAAAAAGTTGGTTCCACTACTTACATTCCAGTTACTTATATTTCCATTAAAATTTGTGGCTCCCTGAAAAACACTTGTAAAATCAAAGACTGTGGAAACATTAGGTGTGTCTGTAGCTGCCATGGTCATATTAGAACAACCATAAAAAGCATTTGCCATGCTAGTCCATGTAACCGCTCCCCATTGATCTATGCTGGTCAGTTTGGTATCATCATTCCCGTTAACAAATTGTATTTGTTGAAAAGTACCTAGACCTGAGATGGCATCTCGTATCGCTACTTGGATACTTCCCGCCGCATAACCATGTGTGGTTACATCAATATCAATACTTCCCGTTTGATCTAAGAGTTCAAAAGTCCCATCATTACCTAAATCTACATCGTAAGTTCCGGCGGCTGGGATACGGAAAGAGTTTGAATTGGTAATCCCAGGATTGTTTGTATCATAGGTAAGTACAAATTGATTGGTTGAATTATTACATACTGCTGAGAATTGTGTATCTCCTGTAAAGGTAAAAATACCTGCATCTATCATGGCCTGACGTTGTACCGTGGCATCACAATACTGTAACCCAGCTGCTCCTATATTCCTTGCGCTAGCAAAACTAAAGTTCTGTGCATGCCAACCAATAAGCGTAGCATCCCAATTGGCTACGGATAGTCCGCTGTTGTCAAACATACTTCCTCCACTTGTCATTGCGCCTACATTCCAACTACCTAAGCTTTGATTGAAAGCTGTAGCTCCACTAAACATTCCAGAAAAGTTGGTTCCACTACTTACATTCCAATTAGTAAGGTTCTGGTTGAAACTCGTAGCAAATGCAAACATTCCAGAAAAATCGGTTCCACTACTTACATCCCAACCACTAATGTCTTGATTAAAAATACTGAAGTTAGAGCCTGTAAAAATCCCAAACATGAAAGAAAAATTCGTTACACTGCTCACATTCCAACTCCCAATGTTTTGATTAAAACTTGTAGCCCCACTAAACACCCCAAAGAAATTCGTTGCGCTACTTACATTCCAACTACCTATGTCTCCATTAAAACTAGTCGCATCTGTAAACATGAAAGAAAAGTCGGTTCCGCTACTTACATTCCAATTTCCAATGGCTCCATTAAAACTACTCGCTCCATTAAACATGCTAGAGAAATCTGATACCCCTGTAAGGTTAGGCGTGTCGGTGGCTGCCATGGTCATATTAGAACAACCTTGAAAAGCACTACTCATACTGGTCCATCCAATCGTTCCCCATTGGTCTATGCTGGTGAGCTTGGTATCGTCGTTGCTACCACTAAATCGTATTTGTTCAAAAACTCCATTGCCTGAAATCGCATCTCTAATTGCTACTTGAATAAGACCTGCTGAATAGCCATGAGTAGTCACATCGATATCGATGCTACCTGTTTGATCTGTAAGTTCAAAGCTTCCATCGTTACCTATATCTACATCGTAGGTTCCGCCAACGGCTGGAATACGGAAAGAATTGGAGTCTGTTGCTCCAGAATTTTGCGTGTTGTAGCTAAGGATGAATAGATTTGAAGGATCACAGGCCGCTGAGAATTGTGTATCGCCTGAAAAGGTAAATATCCCTGCATCGATCATTGCCTGACGTTGTGCTGTTGCACCACAATATTGTAAATTCTGAGCCCCTATAGTCACGTTAGAATTGCTAAAGTTTTGCGCATGCCAACCCAAAAGAGTCGCATCCCAATTGGCAACCGATAATGCAGAATTAGATAACATACTAGATCCATTGGTCATGGCACCTATATTCCAACTCCCTAAATTTTGATTAAATGCATTGGTACTATTAAACATCGATGAAAAATCAGTTCCGCTACTAACATTCCAAGAGCTAATGTTTGCATTAAAACTAGTGGTAGTATCAAACATAGAAGAAAAATCGGTTCCGCTACTCACATTCCAGCCACCAATGTCTTGATTAAAAGCGTTTGCTTCTAAAAACATTGCGGAAAAATCAGTTCCACTACTTACGTTCCAGCTACCAATGTCTTGATTAAAACTAGTTGCATTATCAAACATACCTGAAAAATTGATTCCACTACTTACGTTCCAGCTACCAATGTCTTGATTAAAACTAGTCGCACCTTGAAACATGGAAGAAAAATTGGTTCCGCTGCTTACATCCCAAAATCTAATATCTCCATTAAAATTAGTGGCATTCTCAAACATATCAGAGAAGTTGATTCCATTACCTACATCCCAATCAATGTCTTGATTAAAAACAATCGCTCCTGAAAACATTCTAGAAAAATCGATTCCATCGCCTACTGTCCATCTATCAATACCTTGATTAAAACTTGTTGCGTTAGCAAACATTCCAGAAAAATCGGTTCCGTTGCTTACATCCCAAAATCCAATATCTCCATTAAAATTAGTGGCATTCTCAAACATATCAGAGAAGTTGATTCCACTACCTACATCCCAATCAATGTCTTGATTAAAAACAATTGCTCCTGAAAACATTCTAGAAAAATCGATTCCATCACCTACTGTCCATCTATCAATACCTTGATTAAAACTAGTTGCGTTGGCAAACATTCCAGAAAAATTGGTTCCGTTGCTTACATCCCAAAATCCAATATCTTGATTGAAAACAATCGCTCCTTCAAACATTCCAGAAAAATTGGTTCCGTTGCTTACATCCCAAAATTCAATATCTTGATTGAAAACAATCGCTCCTTCAAACATTCCAGAAAAATTAGCTCCATTACTTACATCCCAACTGCCTATGTCCCCATTAAAACTACTCGCTCCGTTAAACATGTTAGAAAAGTCTGATACTCCAGATAGATCAGGTGTATCGGTAGCTGCCATGGTCATATTCAAACAACCTTGAAAAGCATTTGCCATACTGGTCCAAGCAACAGTTCCCCATTGATCTATGCTGGTGAGTTTGGTGTCGTCATTCCCATCATTAAATTGTATTTGTTGAAAAGTACCTGAACCTGATACAGCATCTCTAATCGCTACTTGGATAGAGCCTGCAGTATAACCATAAGTGGTTACATCAATATCGATGCTGCCTGTTTGATCTAATAACTCAAAAATTCCATCATTGTTTACATCTACATCGTAGGTTCCGCCAACCGCTGGAATACGCAAGGAGTTGGAATTGGTAACCCCAGAATTGGTTGTATTGTAGGTAAGTACAAATTGATTGACTGGGTCACACGTCGCTGAGACTTGTGTATCTCCTGTAAAGGTAAATATCCCTGCATCGATCATTGCCTGACGCTGTGCTGTGGATCCACAATATTGTAGTCCGGTGGCTCCTATCTCTTCTGTGCTAGCAAAGCTAAAGTTTTGAGCATGCCAACCTGATAAAGTAGCATCCCAATTAGTAACGGACAATCCTGTATTATCAAGCATTTGTCTACCTTGATTTAGCGATGACAAATTCCAATTCCCTAAATTCTGATCGAAACTCGAAGCACCCTCTAACATCTCGAAAAAACTACTTACATTACTTACATTCCAACTCCCTATATCTTGGTTAAAACTAGTCGCGCTTTTAAACATTCGGGTAAAATTGTCTGCTCCACCAACATTCCAACTCCCGATGTTTTGGTTAAAAACAGTAGCGCCTTCAAACATGCTGTCAAAATCGGTTCCATTACTTACATTCCAACCACTGATATTCCCATTAAAACTAGTAGCATCTTGAAACATGCTGGTAAAATTGGTTGATGCACTTACATTCCAACCATTCAAATCTTGATTGAAACTCGTCGCACCTTCAAACATGGAAGTAAAGTCAGTTCCACTACTTACTACCCAACTCCCTATATCTTGGTTAAAACTAGTCGCACCATTAAACATGGAAGAAAAGTCCGTTCCACTACTCACAATCCAACTCCCTATATCTTGGTTGAAACTAGTCGCGTCTTGAAACATACTAAGGAAAAGTGTTCCACTACTTACATTCCAACTACTAATGTTTCCATTAAAACTAGTGGCTCCTAGAAACATACTTTCAAAATCGTCTCCACTACTTACTACCCAACTATTGAGATCCTGATTAAAACTAGTCGCATCCTCAAACATATTATAAAAGGCGATACCGCTACTCACATTCCAACTTCCAATAGCGCCATTAAAACTACTGGCTCCACTAAACATACTAGAAAAATCTGATACTCCTGATAGATTGGGTGTGTCTGTAGCTACCAGGGTCATATTAGAACAACCTTGAAAAGCACTACTCATACTGACCCATACAATCGTTCCCCATTGGTCGATACTGGTGAGCTTGGTGTCATCATTGTTATTGTTAAACCGTATTTGTTGAAAAGTGCCTGAACCTGAAATCGCATCTCTAATCGCTACTTGAATGGTTCCTGCGGCATAGCCATGAGTGGTTACATCAATATCAATACTACCTGTTTGATCTGTAAGTTCAAAAGTTCCATCGTTGCCTAGATCTACATCATAGGTTCCACCAACCGCCGGAATACGCAAAGAGTTTGAATCGGTAACTCCTGAATTGGTCGTGTTATAGCTAAGTATAAATAGGTTTGAAGGATCACAGGCTGCTGAGAATTGTGTATCGCCTGAAAAGGTAAATATCCCTGCATCGATCATTGACTGGCGCTGCGCGGTAGCCCCACAATATTGTAAATTAAGAGCCCCTATGTTCCTTGCACTAGGAAAACTAAAGTTTTGAGCATGCCAACCTACTAATGTAGTATCCCAATTAGCTACTGACAAGCCACTATTATCTAACATACCTATTCCATTTATCATAGATCCTACATCCCAATTGGCTAAACTTTGATTGAAACTTGTTGCTCCTGAAAACATATTTCTGAAACCTAGTGTACTACTTACATCCCAACTACTGATATCTTGATTAAAACTTGTTGCTCCTGAAAACATACTTGTGAAAAGTAGTGTACTACTTACATCCCAACCGCTTATGTCTTGATTAAAACTCGTAGCCCCTTCAAACATATTAGAAAAGAGAGTTCCATTGCTTACATCCCAATTTCCAATAGCTCCATTAAAACTACTCGCTCCCTCAAACATGAATCTAAAATCAGTTATATTACTTACATTCCAATTATTCAAATCTTGATTAAAGCTACTCGCATTACTGAACATATAAGTAAAGTCCGTTCCATTACTTATGTTCCAATTACCAATGGCTCCATTAAAACTACTCGCTCTGTCAAACATTCTAGAGAAATCAACTCCATTACTTACGTTCCAACTATTTAAATCTTGATTAAAGCTCGTAGCTCTACTGAACATTGTAGAAAAGTCGGTTCCATTACTTACATCCCAATTACCAATAGCTCCATTAAAACTACTCGCTCCGCTAAACATTCCAGAAAAATTTGTAACTCCTGTAAGGTTGGGTATATCTGTAGCTGTCAGGGTCATATTTTCACAATCAAAAAAAGCAAAAACCATATTCGTCCACCCGATAGCTCCCCATTGATCTATACTGATTAGTTTCAATCGTTCATCACTACCAATACCAGCACCTCCAAAATGTATACTCTCAAGAGTACCTAAACCTGAAACGGCATCTCTAATCGCTACTTGAATAATACCTGCGGTATAGCCATGTGTGGTGACATCTATGTTTGTAGTTCCTGTTTGATTTAACAATTCAAATGTGCCATCATTACCTATATCCACATCGTACCTACCACCTACCGCTGGAAAAACCAATGAATTTTCTGGAGTTCCCAAAATGTTCGTGTTATAGGTAAGTACAAATTGATTGACTGGGTCACACGTCGCTGAGACTTGTGTATCTCCTGTAAAGGTAAATATCCCTGCATCGATCATTGCCTGACGTTGTACCGTGGCATCACAGTACTGTAAACCAGCTGCTTCTATCTCCTCGTTACCCAAACTAAAGTTTTGAGCATGCCAACCAATCAATGTGGCATCCCAATTGGCTACGGATAGACCACTATTATCTAACATACCTGTTCCATTAGTAATGCCCCCTATATTCCAACTGCCTAAGCTTTGATTGAAACTAGTCGCATTTTCGAACATGTCATTAAAACCAGTTCCACTACTTACATCCCAACTCCCAATGGCTCCATTAAAACTACTGGCATCTTGAAACATTCGAGCAAAATCGTCTGCTCCACTGACATTCCAACTTCCTATATTTTGATTAAAACTCGTAGCTTGTGAAAACATGAAAGAAAAGTCTGTTCCACTACTTACATCCCAGCTACCTATATCTTGGTTAAAACTCGTAGCTTCGTCAAACATACTACTAAAATCGGTTCCACTACTTACATTCCAACTACTAATGTTCTCATTAAAACTCGTAGCTCTTCTAAACATAGATTCAAAATCGTCTCCACTACTTACATTCCAACTATTTAAATCCTGATTAAAAGCAGCTGCATTACCAAACATGTTCCTGAAATTAATACCACTGCTTACATTCCAACTGCCAATATTCCCATTAAAGCTTGTAGCTACAAAAAACATACTACTAAAATTAGTACCACTGCTTACATCCCAACTATTTAAATCCTGATTAAAAGCAGTAGTCCCATTAAACATGGAAGAAAAGTTGGTTCCACCACTTACATCCCAACCACTAATGTCTCCATTAAAAAGGGTTGCTTGTGAAAACATTCCTGAAAAATCTGATACTCCTGTAAGGTTAGGTACATCCATAGTTGCCATGGTCATATTGGAACAACCTAGAAAAGCATTGTTCATACTGGTCCATCCAATAGCTCCCCATTGGTCTATACTAGTGAGTTTGGTAGCGTCGTTGTTTCCACCAAATCCACCAAATCCATTAAATTGTATTTGTTCAAAAACTCCATTGCCAGAAATCGCATCTCTAATTGCTACTTGAATAAGACCTGCTGAATAGGAAGGATAAGTCGTTAGATCAATATCTATACTCCCTGTTTGATCTGTAAGTTCAAAGCTCCCATCGTTGCCTATATCTACATCATACATTCCACCAACCGCTGGAATACGGAAAGAATTGGAGTCTGTAACCCCAGAATTTTGCGTGTTGTAGGTAAGAATAAATAAATTTGCTGGATTACAGTTCGCTGAGAATTGTGTATCGCCTAAAAAGGTAAATATCCCTGCATCGATCATTGCCTGACGTTGTGCTGTGGCATCACAATATTGTAGTCCAGTTGCTCCTATCGTTACATTAGAGTTGCTAAAGTTTTGAGCATGCCAACCTGATAGGGTAGCATCCCAATTGGCTAGGGATAATCCGGTATTATCAAGCATACTTCCTCCACTTGTCATGGCACCTATATTCCAACTCCCTATATTTTGGTTAAAAGCTGTAGCTCCTGAAAACATGCTGGAAAAATCAGTACCGCTACTTACATTCCAACTACTGATATCTCCATTAAAACTGGTTGCTCCAATAAACATTTGAGAAAAATCGGTTGATGCACTTACATTCCAACTACTGATATCTCCATTAAAACTTGTAGCAAATCCAAACATTTCAGAAAAGTTGGTCCCACTACTTACATTCCAATTAGTAAGGTTCTGGTTGAAACTCGTAGCTGCTACAAACATTCCCGAAAAATTGGTTCCACTACTTACATTCCAATTAGTAAGGTTCTGGTTGAAACTCGTAGCTGCTACAAACATTCCCGAAAAATTGGTTCCATTACTTACATTCCAACTTCCAATGACTCCATTAAAACTACTCGCTCTATTAAACATGCTAGAGAAATCTGATACTCCTGTAAGGTTTGGTGTATCGGTCGCTGCCATGGTCATATTGGAACAACCATGAAAAGCATTTGCCATACTAGTCCATCCAATGGCTCCCCATTGGTCTATACTGGTTAGTTTAGTATCATCATTACCATCGTTAAATTGTATTTGTTCAAAAACTCCATTGCCAGAAATTGCATCTCTAATCGCTACTTGAATAAGACCTGCTGAATAGGAAGGATACCCTGTTAGATCAATATCGATACTTCCTGTTTGATCTGTAAGCTCAAAAGTTCCATCGTTGCCTATATCTACATCGTACAAACCGCCAACGGCTGGAATACGGAAAGAATCATTGTTTGTTACTCCTGAATTGGTTGTATTGTAGGTAAGAATGAATGAATTTGAAGGATCACAGGTCGCTGAGAATTGTGTGTCTCCTGTAAAGGTAAATATCCCTGCATCTATCATTGCCTGACGTTGGGCTGTGGCACCACAATATTGCAAACCATTGGCTCCTATCTCCTCTGTGCTTGAAAAACTAAAGTTTTGAGCATGCCAACCTGATAGGGTAGCATCCCAATTGGCTACGGACAATCCTGTATTATCAAGCATTTGTCTCCCTTGATTTAACGATGCTAAGTTCCAATTCCCTAAATTCTGATCGAAATTCGTGGCACCCTCCAACATCTCGAAAAAATTAGCTCCATTACTTACATCCCAACTTCCAATGGCTCCATTAAAACTACTGGCATTTTTAAACATTCGGTTAAAACTGTCTGCTCCACTGACATTCCAACTTCCTATATTTTGGTTGAAGCTCGTAGCCCCTTCAAACATGCTATCAAAACCACTTACTCCGCTTACATTCCAACCACTGATATCTCCGTTAAAACTCGTAGCTCCTTCAAACATGCTATCAAAACTGGTTGATATACTGACATTCCAGCCATTCAAATCTTGATTAAAAGCAGTGGTCCCATTAAACATGGAAGAAAAGTCGGTTCCGCTACTCACATTCCAACTCCCTATATTTTGGTTGAAGCTCGTTGCTCCTTGAAACATACTGATGAAAAGTGTCCCACTACTTACATTCCAACTACTAACGTTCCCATTAAAACTCGTAGCTCCTTGAAACATAGATTCAAAATCGTCTCCACTACTTACATCCCAACTATTGAGATCTTGATTAAAACTAGTCGCATCCTCAAACATATTGTAAAAGTCGGTACCGCTACTTACATTCCAACTTCCAATAGCGCCATTAAAACTCGTAGCTCCATTAAACATGCTAGAAAAATCTGATACTCCTGTAAGGTTAGGTGTATCGGTAGCTGCCATGGTCATATTAGAACACCCTTGAAAAGCATTTGCCATACTGGTCCATACAATCGTTCCCCACTGATCTATACTGGTCAGTTTGGTAGCGTCGTTGCCATTACTAAATCGTATTTGTTCAAAAACTCCATTGCCAGAAATTGCATCTCTAATTGCTACTTGAATAAGACCTGCTGAATAGGAAGGATACCCCGTTAGATCAATATCTATACTCCCTGTTTGATCTGTAAGTTCAAAGCTTCCATCGTTGCCTATATCTACATCGTAGGTTCCACCAACTGCTGGAATACGGAAAGAATCATTGTTTGTTACTCCTGAATTCTGCGTGTTGTAGGTAAGAATAAATGAATTTGCTGGATCACAGTTCGCTGAGAATTGTGTGTCGCCTGAAAAGGTAAATATCCCTGCATCAATCATTGCCTGACGTTGTGCTCTCGCACCACAATATTGTAGTCCAATTGCTCCTATATTCCTTGCACTAGTAAAACTAAAGTTTTGTGCATGCCAACCTGATAAAGTTGCATCCCAATTGGCTACGGATAGTCCACTATTATCCAGCATCCCAAACCCAAACCCAACAGCCATTGCACCTATATTCCAACTGCCTAAGTTTTGATTGAAACTCGTAGCGTTATTAAACATAAATCTAAAGTCGGTTCCACTACTCACATTCCAACTCCCTATATCTTGATTGAAACTCGTTGCTCCAGAGAACATTCCTGCGAAAGAAACTCCACTACTTACATCCCAACTACTGATATCTCCATTAAAACTCGTGGCGTTTGAAAACATCCCAATGAAATCATTTGCATTACTTACATTCCAACTAGTAAGATTCTGATTAAAGCTACTAGCGCCACTAAACATATTTACAAAACTGGTTCCATTACTTACGTTCCAACTGCCTATATCCTGATTAAAAGCTGTAGCTACATTAAACATATTTGTAAAACTGGTTCCATTACTTACGTTCCAACTGCCTATATCCTGATTAAAAGCAGTAGCCCCTGTAAACATATTTACAAAACTGGTTCCATTACTTACGTTCCAACTGCCTATATCCTGATTAAAAGCAGTAGCCCCTGTAAACATATTTACAAAACTGGTTCCATTACTTACGTTCCAACTGCCTATATTTTGGTTGAAACTTGTAGCACTCGTAAACATGCTAGAAAAATTAGTTCCGCTACTTACAGTCCAACCACTAACATCTCCGTTAAAAAGGGCTGCTCCGTTAAACATGCTAGAAAAGTCTGATACTCCAGTAAGATTAGGCGTATCTGTAGCTGCCATAGTCATATTGGAACAACCATGAAAAGCATTTGCCATACTGGTCCATGCTATAGCTCCCCACTGATCTATGCTGGTGAGTTTGGTATCATCATTCCCATCATTAAATTGTATTTGTTGAAAAACTCCATTGCCTGAAATAGCATCTCTAATCGCTACCTGTATACTTCCTGCGGTATAGCCATGTGTAGTGACATCAATATCAATGCTCCCTGTTTGATCCAACAATTCAAAAGTGCCATCGTTGTTTACATCTACATCATAGGTTCCTCCAACGGCTGGAATACGTAATGAGTTCGAATCTGTAACCCCTGAATTGGTCGTATTATAAGTCAATACAAATTGATTGATAGGTAAGCAAGTAATTGAGACTTGGGTGTCTCCTGTAAAGGTAAAAATACCTCCATCAATCATCGCCTGACGTTGTACCGTGGCTTCACAATACTGCAAGCTGTTAGCACCTACAGTAACATTGGAGTTGCTAAAGTTTTGGGCATGCCAACCGACAAGCGTAGCATCCCAATTGGCAACTGACAAACCGCTGTTATCAAACATTTGTGTTCCACCTGTCATAGATCCTACATCCCAACTGCCTAAATCTTGATTAAAGCTACTAGCGTTTTCAAACATCCCAGAAAAAATGGTTCCGCTACTTACATTCCAGGCTCCAATATCTTGATCAAAATTTGTGGCACCCACAAACATAGTTCCAAAATTAGTTCCACTACTTACATCCCAACTGCCGATATCTTGATTGAAACTATCTGCATTTTGAAACATTGCTGCAAAAGAAGTTGCACTGCTAACATTCCAAGTTCCTATGTCTTGGTTAAAACTACCGTTGTCAGCAAACATGCCAAAAAAACTGGTTCCATTACTGACATTCCAAGCACCAATATTTTGATTAAAACTACTGGCTCCAAAAAACATCAGTGAAAAATTAGTTCCACTACTGACATTCCAACTTCCAATATCTTGATTAAAATTTGTTGCAAAAGCAAACATACTTCCAAAATTAACTCCATTACTTATGTCCCACCCACTAATATCTCCGTTAAAACTACTGGTAGATCGAAACATGTTATTAAAATCTGAAACTCCTGAAAGGTTGGGCGTATCGGTCGCTGCCATGGTCATATTGGAACAACCTCTAAAAGCCGCATTCATACTAGTCCATCCAATGCTTCCCCATTGGTCTATACTGGTGAGTTTGGTATCGTCATTACCATCGTTAAATTGTATTTGTTCAAAAACTCCATTGCCTGAAATAGCATCTCTAATAGCCACTTGAATAGAGCCTGCAGTATAACCATAAGTGGTTACATCAATATCGATGCTGCCTGTTTGATCTAAGAGTTCAAAGCTTCCATCATTGCCTATATCTACATCGTAGGTTCCGCCAACGGCTGGAATACGCAAAGAGTTTGCATTGGTAACTCCTGAATTCTGTGTATTATAAGTAAGAATGAATAGATTTGAAGGGTCACAGACCGCTGAGAGTTGTGTGTCTCCTGAAAAGGTAAAAATACCTGTGTCAATCATTGCCTGACGTTGTGCGGTGGAAGCGCAATATTGCAATCCAGTAGCACCTATTTCTTCTGTACTTGCCAAGCTAAAGTTTTGTGCATGCCAACCCGATAGGGTAGCATCCCAATTGTCTACTGACAATCCACTATTATTAAACATCCCAGTTCCACTTCTCATGGATCCTACATTCCAACTTCCTAAATTTTGGTTGAAATTTGTAGCTCCTGAAAAGATATTAGAAAAACTGGTTCCGTTGCTTACGTCCCAATTTCCAATATCTTGATTAAAAACATTTGTAGAAATGAACATGCTTGAAAAATTAGTTCCGTTGCTTACATCCCAAGTACTTACATCTTGGTTAAAGCTATCTGCATTAAAGAACATCGCTCCAAAATCCATCCCACTACTTACATCCCAGTTACTAATATTTCCATTAAAACTCGTTGCAAAAGAGAACACACTTCCAAAACTCGTTCCGCTACTTACGTCCCAACTATTAAGGTCTCCATTAAAATTAGTAGCATCCGAAAACATTCGGGTAAAATCTGAAACTCCAGAAACATTGGGTGTATCGGTTGCTGCCATGGTCATATTAGAGCAACCAAAAAAAGCACCATTCATGCTGGTCCAAGTAATGGTTCCCCACTGGTCTATGCTAACTAGCTTGGTATCGTCGTTTCCATTAGAAAACTGTATTTGTTGAAAGCTTCCAGAACCAGAGATAGCGTTTCTAATAGCTACTTGAATAAGACCTGCTGTATATCCATGTGTGGTGACATCAATATCGATGCTACCTGTTTGGTCTAGTAACTCAAAAGTACCATCGTTGTTGATATCTACATCGTACAAACCGCCTACAGATGGAATACGCAAGGAGTTCGCGTTAGTTACCCCAGCATTGGTGGTATTATAAGTAAGAACAAATGAATTTGCTGGATTACAGGCAATTGAGAGTTGAGCATCTCCTGTAAAGGTAAAAATACCTGCATCAATCATGGCTTGACGTTGTGTCGTAGCACCACAATACTGCAAGTTGTTAGCACCTACCGTAACATTGGAGTTGCTAAAGTTTTGGGCATGCCAACCAATTAGTGTGGCATCCCAATTTAAAACTGACAATCCGCTATTATCAAACATACTTCCTCCACTTGTCATGGATCCTATATTCCAACTACCTAAATCTTGATTAAAATTACTGGCTCCTGAAAACATAGCAAAGAAATTATTTCCGTTACTTACGTCCCAACTTCCAATGTCTTGATTGAAATTAGTTGCGTTTAAAAACATATTAAAAAAAGTGGTTCCACTACTTACATCCCAAGAACCAATATCTTGATTAAAATTACTAGCAGACAAAAACATGTTAGAAAAATTGGTTCCACTACTTACATCCCAAGAACCAATAGCTTGGTTAAAATTACTAGCTCCAAAGAACATCCCTGAAAAAACAATTCCATTACTGACGTCCCAACTACCAATATCTTGGTTAAAACTATTAGCTACTGTAAACATTCTAAAAAAAGTGGTTCCACTACTTACATCCCAAGAACCAATAGCCTCATTAAAACTACTGGCACTTTCAAACATATATGAAAAATTAGTTCCACTACTTACATCCCAAGAACCAATAGCTCCATTAAAACTACTAGCTTTATTAAACATTCGGGTAAAATTTGAGACTCCAGAAAGGTTGGGCGTATCTGTTGCTGCCATAGTCATATTGCTACAACCACGAAAAGCACCATTCATACTCGTCCATATAATGGCTCCCCATTGGTCTATACTGGTTAGTTTGGTGTCATCGTTGCCATCATTAAATTGTATTTGTTGAAAGCTTCCTAAACCAGAAATGGCATCCCTAATGGCTACTTGGATACTACCCGCTGTATAGCCATGTGTAGTGACATCGATATCGATGCTCCCTGTTTGATCCAACAATTCAAAAGTGCCATCGTTGTTTACATCTACATCATAGATTCCTCCAACGGCTGGAATACGTAATGAGTTCGAATCTGTAACCCCTGAATTGGTCGTATTATAAGTCAATACAAATTGATTGATAGGCAAGCAAGTAATTGAGACTTGAGTGTCTCCTGTAAAGGTAAAAATACCTGCATCAATCATCGCCTGACGCTGTGCCGTGGCTTCACAATATTGTAAACCAGCTGCTCCTATCTCCTCTGTGCTACCCAAACTAAAGTTTTGAGCATGCCAACCAATAAGTGTGGCATCCCAATTGGCTACTGATAGCCCGCTATTGTCTAGCATTTGTCTCCCTTGATTTAACGATGCTAAGTTCCAATTCCCTAAATTCTGATCGAAATTCGTGGCACCCTCCAACATCTCGAAAAAATTAGCTCCATTACTTACATCCCAACTTCCAATGGCTCCATTAAAACTACTGGCATTTTTAAACATTCGGTTAAAACTGTCTGCTCCACTGACATTCCAACTTCCTATATTTTGGTTGAAGCTCGTAGCCCCTTCAAACATGCTATCAAAACCACTTACTCCGCTTACATTCCAACCACTGATATCTCCGTTAAAACTCGTAGCTCCTTCAAACATGCTATCAAAACTGGTTGATATACTGACATTCCAGCCATTCAAATCTTGATTAAAAGCAGTGGTCCCATTAAACATGGAAGAAAAGTCGGTTCCGCTACTCACATTCCAACTCCCTATATTTTGGTTGAAGCTCGTTGCTCCTTGAAACATACTGATGAAAAGTGTCCCACTACTTACATTCCAACTACTAACGTTCCCATTAAAACTCGTAGCTCCTTGAAACATAGATTCAAAATCGTCTCCACTACTTACATCCCAACTATTGAGATCTTGATTAAAACTAGTCGCATCCTCAAACATATTGTAAAAGTCGGTACCGCTACTTACATTCCAACTTCCAATAGCGCCATTAAAACTCGTAGCTCCATTAAACATGCTAGAAAAATCTGATACTCCTGTAAGGTTAGGTGTATCGGTAGCTGCCATGGTCATATTAGAACACCCTTGAAAAGCATTTGCCATACTGGTCCACCCAATCGTTCCCCACTGATCTATGCTGGTGAGTTTGGTATCATCATTCCCATCATTAAATTGTATTTGTTGCAACGTACCTGAACCTGAAATGGCATCTCTAATCGCTACTTGAATAAGACCTGCTGAATAGGAAGGATACCCCGTTAGATTAATATCTATACTTCCTGTTTGATCTGTAAGTTCAAAAGTTCCATCGTTGCCTATATCTACATCGTAGGTTCCACCAACGGCTGGAATACGGAAAGAATCATTGTTTGTTACTCCTGAATTCTGTGTGTTATAGCTAAGAATGAATAAATTTGCTGGATCACAGGCTGCTGAGAATTGTGTATCGCCTGAAAAGGTAAATATCCCTGCATCAATCATTGCCTGACGTTGTGCTGTGGCATCACAATATTGTAGTCCAAAAGTACCTACAGTTATATTAGAGTTGCTAAAGTTTTGGGCATGCCATCCCGATAAGGTAGCATCCCAGTTGGCTACGGATAGTCCGCTACTATCAAACATATTATTTCCGCTAGTCATACTACCAACATTCCAATTGCCAAGATTTTGATCAAATCCATTCGCGCTACTGAACATTGACGAAAAATCAGTTCCGCTACTTACATTCCAATTGCCTATGTTTTGATTGAAGCCGTCGGCATTACTGAACATTAATGAAAAATCCGCTCCACTACTTACATCCCAACTACTAATATCTCCATTGAAAAGTGTAGCTCCTGAAAACATATTAGAAAAGTTGGTTCCACTACTCACATTCCAACTGCCTATATTTTGGTTAAAAGCAGTAGCTCCATTAAACATGGTAGAAAAGTTAGTTCCGTTATTTGTAGTCCAGCTACCAATGTTTCCATTAAAACTACTCGCTCCAAAAAACATTTGAGAAAAATTGGTTCCACTACTTACGTTCCAACTATTAAGATCCTGGTTGAAGCTGGTGGCTCCATTAAACATCGCAAAGAAACTAGTTACATTACTTACATTCCAACTCCCTATGTTTTGGTTAAAACCAGTAGCGTCTTGAAACATATTTGTAAAATCTTCTGCTCCAATTAGATTCCAACTTCCTATGTTTTGATCAAAAGCAGTAGCTCCATTAAACATGAATGAAAAATTGGTTCCATTATTTGTAATCCAGTTACTAATATTTCCATTAAAACTAGTAGCATTTTGAAACATTGCTGTAAAATTAGTTCCGCTACTTACATTCCAACTATTTAAGTCTTGGTTAAAACTGCTGGCATTATTAAACATAAATGAAAAACTGGTTCCATTGCTTACATTCCAACTGCCTATATTTTGGTTAAAAGCAGTAGTCCCATTAAACATGGAAGAAAAGTTGGTTCCACCACTTACATCCCAACCACTAATGTCTCCATTAAAAAGAGTTGCTCCTGAAAACATTTGAGAGAAATTTGACACTCCTGTAAGATCGGGTGCATCGGTAGCCGCCATGGTCATATTAGAACAACCTCTGAAGGCAGCGGTTCCATCTGTCCATGTAATTGCCCCCCATTGATCTATACTAATCAATTTTGTATGATCATTTGCGCCATTAAATCGTAAGTAGTTAAGAGTTCCTGAACCTGAAATCGCATCTCTAATTGCCACCTGAATGATTCCTGTGGTATAGCCATATGTGGTGACATCTATGTCTGTGGTTCCTGTTTGGTCTAACAATTCAAATGTGCCATCGTTATTCACATCTACATCATAAGTTCCTGAACCTGGAATACGTAAAGAATTAGAGTTTGTTTCTCCTGAGTTAGTTGTATTATAACTAAGAATAAATAATCCGCTTGGTGAACAAGTACCCGATAATTGTGAATCTCCTGCAAAGGTGAAAATATTTGCATCGATCATTGCTTGACGTTGTGCCATTGATCCACAATATTGTAGTCCAGTTGCCCCGATAGTCACATTAGAATTGCTAAAGTTTTGAGCATGCCAACCCGATAAGGTAGCATCCCAATTGGTTACGGATAGTCCACTATTATCTAACATACCTGTTCCATTGGTCATAGCTCCAATATTCCAATTGGCTAAACTTTGATTGAAACTCGGTGCATTTAAGAACATATTAGAAAAGTCGGTGCCTATCGCTACATTCCAACTGCTAAGGTCTCGGTTGAAAGCAGTCGCTCCTTCAAACATGCTAGAAAAATCAGTTACGCTACTTACTATCCAACTGCTGATGTTTACATCAAAACTCGTAGCTCCGTTAAACATGTTGGAAAAATCCATTCCCATGCTTACATTCCAGCTACTGATGTTTCCATCAAAACTAGTAGCTCCTTGAAACATGGATGAAAAATTGACTCCACTACTTACATTCCAAAAAATTAGACTTTGGTTGAAACTCGTAGCTCCTTGAAACATTCCAGAAAAGTTCGTTCCCCCACTTACATTCCAACCTAAAATGCTTTGGTTAAAACTAGTAGCCCCTTGAAACATATTTGAGAAATTGGCTCCGCTACTTACATCCCAACTACCAATAGCACCATTAAAACTGCTCGCTCCTGAAAACATATTAGAAAAGTCTGAAACCCCTGTAAGGTCTGGTGAACTAATTAATCCCATGGTCATATTAGAGCATCCTTGAAACGCATTTGCCATACTAGTCCATGCAATAACTCCCCATTGGTCTATACTGGTTAGTTTGGTATCGTCGTTACCATCGTTGAATTGTATTTGTTCTAAGTTTCCTGAACCTGAAATAGCATTTCTTATCGCTACTTGGATACTACCCGCTGCGTAGCCATGAGTAGTGACATCAATATCAATACTTCCTGTTTGGTCTAAGAGTTCAAAAGTTCCATCATTGTTAACATCTACATCATACAAACCGCCTACCCCTGGAATACGTAAAGAATTGGAATTCGTAGTTCCAGGATTGGTAGTATTGTAGGTAACAATAAATAGCCTACTTGGTACACAATCTGTAGAGAGTACTGAATCTCCGGAAAAAGAAAAAATATTGTTGATAGTGTTTAACTCAAAGCGTTTTGTTATGGAACCACAATATTGTAACCCCTGGGCGCCAACTGGTACATCTGGATTGCTAAAGTTTTGGGCATGCCAACCAACAATGGTAGCATCCCAATTTAAAACAGACAATCCACTATTATCAAGCATATTACTTCCATTGGTCATAGTACCAACATCCCAATTTCCAAGGCTTTGGTTAAAATTAGTGGCCCCGCTAAGTATACTTGAAAAATCGGTTCCGTTACTCACATTCCAACTACCTATATTTTGGTTAAAAGTAGTAGCTCCATTAAACATACTTGAAAAATCAGTCCCACTACTCACATTCCAACTACCTATATTTTGGTTAAAAGTAGTAGCTCCATTAAACATGCTAGAAAAATCAGTCCCACTACTCACATTCCAACTACCTATATTTTGGTTAAAAGTAGTAGCTCCATTAAACATTCCAGAAAAGTTGATCCCACTACTCACATCCCAACTACTAATGCCTCCATTAAAACTACTCGTTCCGTTAAACATGTTAGAAAAGTCTGACACTCCTGATATGTTGGGCGTATCGGTGGCTGCCATGGTCATATTAGAACAACCTTGAAAAGCATTTGCCATACTAGTCCATCCAATCGTTCCCCATTGGTCTATACTGGTGAGCTTGGTATCGTCATTACCATCATTAAATTGTATTTGTTGAAAGGTACCTGAACCTGAAATTGCATCTCGTATTGCTACTTGTATACTTCCTGCTGCATAACCATGGGTGGTTACATCAATATCTATGCTTCCTGTTTGATCTGTAAGCTCATAACTACCATCGTTGCCTATATCTACATCGTAGGTTCCACCAACCGCTGGAATACGGAAAGAGTTTGAATTGGTAGCTCCAGAATTTTGCGTGTTGTAGGTAAGAATGAATGAATTTGCTGGATCACAGTTCACTGATAATTGTGAATCGCCTGTAAAGGTAAATATCCCTGCATCTATCATTGCCTGACGTTGGGCTGTGGCTCCACAATATTGCAAGTCAGTTGCTCCTATATCTTCTGTACTAGCCAAACTAAAGTTTTGTGCATGCCAACCCGATAAGGTAGCATCCCAATTTGCTACTGACAATCCGCTATTATCAAACATACTTCCTCCATTTGTCATGGCTCCTATATTCCAACTTCCTAAATCTTGGTTGAAGTTCGTTGCATTTGAAAACATTCCAGAAAAATCGGTACCGCTACTTACATTCCAACTCCCAATATCCTGATCAAACACAAAATTGGATAGAAACATCCCGCTAAAATTTTCTCCACTGCTCACATTCCATCCCCCAATATCTTGATTAAAATCATCACTGGTAGAAAACATAAATGAAAAATTGGTTCCGCTACTCACATTCCACCCTCCAATATCTTGGTTAAAGACAGTAAAGTCAAACATTCCAGAAAAATTGGTTCCGCTACTCACGTTCCATCCTCCAATATCTTGGTTAAAACTATTTGCTGTAGGAATAACACCTTTAAACATTCCAGAAAAATCTGTTCCATTGCTTACATTCCAACTGCCTATGTTTTGGTTAAAAGCTGAAGCCCCAAAAAACATTTGAGAAAAATTAGTTCCGTTACTTACATCCCAGCTTCCAATATTCCCATTAAAATTACTCGCACCCTCGAACATATTTGTGAAATCTGAGACTCCGGAAAGGTCCGGAGTATCCGTAGCTGTCATGATCATATTGGAACAACCATGAAAAGCGCTTGCCATACTGGTCCATGCAATGGTTCCCCACTGGTCTATACTTGTTAGCTTGGTGTCGTCATTCCCATCATTAAATTGTATTCGCTGAAAAGTACCTGAACCTGAAATGGCATCTCTAATAGCTACCTGTATGCTACCTGCGGTATAGCCATGGGTAGTTACATCAATATCAATACTTCCTGTTTGGTCTAAGAGTTCAAAAGTTCCATCGTTGTTTATATCTACATCATAGGTTCCTCCAACGGCAGGAATACGGAAAGAATTGGAATTGGTTACTCCAGCATTGGTCGTATTATAAGTAAGAATGAATGAATTTGAAGGATCACAGTTCACTGATAATGGTGAGTCTTCATTAAAGGTAAAAATCCCTGCATCAATCATTGCTTGACGTTGTGCTGTTGCTCCACAATACTGCAATTCATTTACACCTATGTTTCTTGCACTAGCAAAACTAAAGTTTTGTGCATGCCAACCCGACAAGGTAGCATCCCAATTGGCAACAGACAATCCGCTACTATCAAACATATCATGTCCAAATGTCATGGCACCTACATCCCAATTTCCTAAATCTTGATTGAAACTCTGTGCAAATTCAAACATGCCAATAAAATCTGTTCCATTGCTTACATTCCAAGCTCCAATATTTTGATTAAAATCAAGCGCTAAAAAAAACATACCACGGAAATTAGTTCCATTACTCACATTCCAACTCCCTATGTTTTGGTCAAAAACAGTGGCGCGTTGAAACATTCGAGAAAAATTTGTTCCATTGCTTACATTCCAACTACTGATATCTCCATTAAAACTGATTGCCGCAAAAAACATTCCAGAAAAATCTGAAACCCCAGAAAGGTTAGGTGTATCGGTGGCTGTCATGGTCATATTAGGACAACCTTGAAAAGCATTTGCCATACTGGTCCATACAATGGTTCCCCATTGGTCTATACTCGTGAGTTTGGTATCGTCGTTGGCAGAGCCAAATTGTATTTGTTGAAAGGTACCTGAACCTGAAATGGCATCTCGTATTGCTACTTGTATACTTCCTGCTGCATAACCATGGGTGGTTACATCGATATCGATGCTTCCTGTTTGATCTGTAAGTTCAAAAGTTCCATCATTATTAACATCTACATCGTAGGTTCCGCCAACCGCTGGAATACGGAAAGAATCATTGTTTGTTACTCCTGAATTCTGCGTGTTGTAAGTAAGTATGAATAGATTTGAAGGATCACAGGCCGCTGAGAATTGTGTATCACCTGTAAAGGTAAAAATACTCGCATCGATCATTGCTTGGCGTGCTACTGCTGCATCACAATACTGCAATCCAGAAGCTCCTATATCTTCTGTACTAGCCAAACTAAAGTTTTGTGCATGCCAACCTGATAAGGTAGCATCCCAGTTGGCTACGGATAGCCCGCTATTATCCAGCATATTTGCTCCATTTGTCATGGCTCCTATATTCCAACTTCCTAAATCTTGGTTGAAGTTCGTTGCACTTGAAAACATTCCAGAAAAATCGGTACCGATACTTACATTCCAACTGCCTATGTTTTGGTTGAAAACTGTGGCTCCATTAAACATGGAGGAAAAATCAGTTCCACTACTTACTACCCAACTGCCTATGTTTTGGTTGAAAGCTGTGACTCCATTAAACATGCTAGAAAAGTTGATTCCACTACTTACATTCCAACTACTGATATTCCCATTAAAACTACTCGCTCCAGAAAATATGCTAGAAAAATCTGTAACTCCAGTAAGGTTAGGCGTATCGGTAGCTGTCATGGTCATATTAGAACACCCTTGAAAAGCACTAGCCATACTGGTCCATGCAATCGTTCCCCATTGGTCTATACTGGTGAGTTTGGTGTCGTCATTCCCATCATTAAATTGTATTTGTTGTAAGGTCCCTGAACCTGAAATCGCATCTCTAATGGCTACCTGTATGCTACCTGCGGTATAGCCATGTGTAGTTACATCAATATCAATACTTCCTGTTTGGTCTAAGAGCTCAAAAGTTCCATCGTTGTTTATATCTACATCGTAGGTTCCACCAACGGCTGGAATACGGAAAGAGTTTGAGTTTGTTACTCCAGGATTTTGCGTGTTGTAGGTAAGTATGAATGAATTTGCTGGATTACAGTTCGCCGATAGTTGTGTGTCTCCTGTAAAGGTAAAAATACCGGCATCAATCATTGCCTGACGTTCTGCTGTGGCTCCACAATACTGTAAACCATCTGCCTCTATCGTTATATTGGAGTTGCTAAAATTTTGAGCGTGCCAACCTATTAATGTAGCATCCCAATTTAAAACAGACAATGCGCTATCCTCAAACATCCTAGTTCCATCAGTCATAGATCCTATATTCCAACTTCCTAAGTTTTGATTGAAACTCGTAGCTGAACGAAACATATTACTAAAATCTTCTCCATTGCTTACATTCCAACTACTAATATCTTGATTGAAATTAGGGATGAATCGAAACATCGACCTAAAATTAACCCCACTACTTACATCCCAACCGCTAATGTCTTGATTAAAGGCATCTGCATTATTGAACATTAACGAAAAATCAGTTCCACTGCTTACATCCCAACCACTAATATTCCCATTAAAACTACCCGCACCTCTAAATGTATTATTAAAGTCTGAAACTCCAGAAACATTGGCTGTGTCGGTAGCTGTCATGGTCATATTAGAACAACCTCGAAAAGCATTATTCATACTGGTCCAAGCAATGGTTCCCCACTGGTCTATACTGATTAGTTTAGTGTCATCATTACCATTGGCAAATCGTATTTGTTGAAAGGTTCCTGAAATCGCTACTTGGATAAGACCTGCTGAATAGCCATGAGTAGTCACATCAATATCAATACTTCCTGATTGACCTGTAAGCTCAAAGCTTCCATCATTACCTATATCTACATTATATGAACCGCCAACGGCTGGAATACGAAACGAATTGGAGTTTGTTACTCCAGGGTTGTTTGTATTGTAGGTAACAATAAACTCTGATTGTGCAGTTATATTACCATAACCAAAAAGGCCAAAAATGATGATTAAACAACATATTTTGTACTTCTTAAGAAGTAAATATAATCTTCTCAACAGATGGGGGAATGAGATGTACTCTTTTAGATTTGTCATGATTGTTATTATTTATATCCATAATTGGATGGGGATTACTTTATTCTTAAAAGTGAAAACCTTTATGTTCTTCTACTTTTCGATACTTTCCAGGTAATTAAAATTGTTTTAGTTCTTCTAATTTTTGTATCTTGAACAATTACCTGTGATGCTTTTATTACTTTTGACTATCTGTTATGTTGTTATCACTCCAGATGACAAATTTTTTAAATACAAAAAGCAGAGTAGTTATCTTTGGTCCTTCCAAAGCTTACTTCTAAAAAGTAAGTGATAACTAACTCTGCTTTTTGTATTTAAAAACAAGCTATTTTTATGAGATCTTTAAAACATGTTTTAAAGATCTCATAAACTGGATTAAATATTTCGGGAGAAGGACCAACCCTTAACATTCAAATCCAATTAAAATTGATTTTTAGTAGTATTTAACTAACTATAAAATCCATGGACTGGCATCTAAGGTGTCGATAAGAAGTTCAAAAAGTATTGACAAAAATTGATTTTATTATCCCCCCAGATGAAAATCATTTATAAGTCTTAAAGAAAATTTTTCTTGTATTTTAAAACCAAATTCTACTTAAGACTTCTCCAAATTTATATTCTACTATTTTTTTTTATGTTAGTGTTAGCACTAATTTTTTTGGAGAGTTATAGCGAGAACACTATAAAGTGTTTTTATGCAGTTATTCAAGATTTATAAAATCAAAGGGTAAGAAAAGACCTCTTGATTCTTTATTCTAGCAACAGCTTGTATTGAGTTTTTAACAGATTAGTGTCAAAAGTTGTGCGTGTGTGAATTGAAATGGTTTTACGCTTTGTGTAAAAATAGAGAAGGCTTTATTAGAATTATTAGTTCTTTTTCACTTAGAAATATCATCAATAGTATTATTGATTTTGATTCGAAATATCGAATTCCCTTAAATGATAAAACCGCGCTCAAATGAATGGACGCGGTTTACTTATTCTTGGGGCGGCTTTCTTCTTAGTCTACATTGTCATGTAAAAAAGAATTATTTGATCGTAATTGAACATCGTCATTGTCATCGGTAGATAAGGTTGTTTTCGACTTGCTAATAGCCGTATCCGTTTCATCTAAATTAACGCCCAATCTTTTATAAGCGGGTTGACGTTCTATTTCATCAATGTTTTTATTCATTTGGTCTGTGAACTTATAATTGAAGCCTTTCATCTTTTGACGACGCTCCTCAGCTCTTTTTTGTAATTCTGATATTGTTAAACTTAAAGGCGATACTTCTTCGCTTTCTGTTTCTATTTCATTCACTTCAGCTTGTGGAGTAGATGATTTTAACTCGAACTGCAATTCTTCTTCAGAAACTTCTTCTTCTTGACTAATTGATGAACTCTTTCCGATAGTTGGTTTGATATCAAAATCGTCTAATACATATCTTTTTTCTGCTACATTTTCTTTTTCAGCAACAACTTCTACAGCATCATTTACTTCTAGCTCTAAAATATCTGTTGTCAACTCAAAACGAGTTTCTACCACTTCCGATTTAACTTCTTCCTCTGTATTTAAAGGCAAGTCAAATAACAAATCTGATTGTACCGCTTGTGGCTTTTCTATAACTTCTTCTTCCTTTTCAGGAGTTACGTTTGTAATGATAAAATCATCTTCTGTTATATTCTCTATCGCAATTTCATCATAAACCACATCCATGTTTTTAATCAACTCAGAAGTAGGGATTAAATCCATTTTTTCTTCTTCAGTATCTTCTTCCAAAACATGCACTATTTTTTCATCAACCGTATTTGCAGGTTCATTTACTAAAGGTGTTTTAGACAATACATCTTCTGAAAAATCATACTCGGCTTTTTGATTTTCTTCTAAGGTATGAATGATCTTCTTAACTTCAGTATTTGTAATATTGCTTTGCTGATCTGCTGCAAATCCAGTAGCTACAACTGTAACTGCAATAGCGTCTTCTAATGCTTGATCTTCTCCAATACCCATAATAATATTGGCATCAAAACCAGCTTCGGTTTGAATATAATCATTGATTTCTCCAATCTCATCTAAGGTTACTTCATTAGATCCAGAAACAATTAATAACAATACATTCTTAGCGCCAGAAATTTTGTTATCATTTAGCAATGGAGAATCCAATGCTTTTACAATGGCACTTTTTGCTCTGTCTGTTCCTGATTCTTTTGCAGAACCCATAATTGCCGTACCACTATTAGACAATACAGTTTTGGCATCGTGTAAATCAATATTTTGTTTGTAGTGATGTGTAATTACTTCTGCAATCCCTCTTGCTGCGGTAGACAATACTTCATCGGCTTTAGAGAACCCTGCTTTAAAACCTAGGTTTCCATACACTTCTCGCAGTTTGTTATTGTTAATCACAATTAAAGAATCTACATTATTTCGTAATGCATCAATTCCTATTTGAGCTTGTTTTGAGCGCATTCTCCCTTCAAATTGAAATGGCATGGTGACAATTCCAACAGTAAGAACGTCCATGTCTTTTGCAATTTTAGCAATAATTGGAGCTGCACCTGTTCCGGTACCACCTCCCATTCCAGCAGTTATAAATACCATTTTTGTTTGGGTATTTAGCATCTCCTGAATTTCTTTTATACTTTCTTTTGCAGCTTGCTCACCTACTTCTGGGTTGGCTCCTGCTCCTAAACCTGAAGTAAGATTCGCTCCAAGTTGAATCTTATTTGGAATAGGACTGTTTTCTAATGCTTGTGCATCTGTATTACAGATGACAAAATCTACTCCTTTGATGTCCTGCTGAAACATGTGGTTTACAGCATTACTACCTCCACCACCAACTCCAATTACTTTAATGGTATTGGATTGCGATTTTGGCATGTCAAATAAAATGTTATCGAATTCTGCGCTCATAATAACTTTTCTATTTTTTGGTTGTTTATTGTTTTTTGTTTAAAATGTAGGTTTCTTCTACTGAAACTTTACTTAAAATTTGTGCTCAATTTATGAGTTCGCTTCGGTCATACTTCCCTCGCGAAGACATTCGCAACTCCTAACTCCTAACTCCTATACTTACAAAACACTATTCTGCGTTGTCTAAAAATTCTTTCAATCCGTCTGTGAATTTCTCAAAGAAAGATTTCTTTTTTGGCTTTGGGGGCGATTCTACCACAGGTGTTTCTTCTGTTGCATTTTCTTCTTGCTCTGATGCAACTTCTTCTTTTTCTTCTCTGATATGATTTTCCAAACCTTCCATCAACAAACCAACGGCTGTTGCATAAGATGGACTGGAAAGTGTATCGTCTGAATCTCCTGCCAAATGCTCATTAGGATATCCTATTCTAGCATCCATTCCTGTAATATATTCTACTAACTGACGTAAGTGTTTTAACTGAGATCCTCCTCCTGTTAAAACGATTCCTGCGATTAGTTTTCCTTTCTGGGTCTCGTGCCCGTAATTTTTTATTTCTAAATACACATGTTCAATAATTTCTTGTACTCTGGCATGAATAATTTTTGAAAGATTCTTTAAAGTAATCTCCTTAGGTTCTCTTCCTCGTAAACCTGGAATGGAAACAATTTCACTTTCTTTATTCTCTCCTGGCCATGCGGAACCAAATTTTATTTTCAATAATTCAGCTTGCTTTTCAATAATTGAACAGCCTTCTTTGATATCTTCTGTAATTACATTTCCTCCGAATGGAATTACTGCTGTATGACGAATGATTCCGTCTTTAAAAATGGCTAAATCTGTGGTACCACCTCCGATATCAATCAATGCAACTCCGGCTTCTTTTTCTTCTTGACTTAATACTGCGGATGCAGAAGCTAAAGGTTCTAAAGTGATGTCTGATAAATCCAATCCAGCACTTTTTACACAACGTCCAATATTTCTGATGGAAGAAACTTGTCCAACTACCACATGAAAATTCGCTTCCAAACGACCGCCATACATTCCGATGGGTTCTTTGATATCAGCCTGACTGTCGACTTTAAATTCTTGTGGTAATACATGAATGATTTCTTCTCCAGGCAACATGACCAACTTGTGAACTTGATTGACTAGGTTTTCAATATCATTTTCATCGATTACTTCATCTGCATTTGATCTTGTGATATAATCGCTGTGGTGTAAACTACGGATATGTTGACCTGCAATTCCTACAACAACATTTTCTATTTTGTTCCCAGAAACGCTTTCAGATTCTTCAACAGCTTGTTGAATTGATTGTATGGTTTGCGTAATGTTACTTACAACACCTCGTTTTACGCCCAAACTTTTTGCTTTACCAATACCTAAAACTTCAATCTTTCCGTATTCGTTTTTACGTCCAATCATTGCTACAATCTTTGTTGTACCAATATCTAACCCAACCGCTATTTTGTTATTTTCCATTTCTATTATTTTACGCCAACAACTTGGTTGTGATATTTAATGTTTATGGTTTTATATTTATAGATCGTACTATCTGAAAATGCCTTGCTATAAAACGCTTCTAATTTTTTCAGTTTTTGATCAATTTCTTTCAATTTTCCAAATTCAATTTTATAATCACCGCTCCGCATCGTCAATAAAAGTTCGTCAGAGTCATCCATGTGGATTCCAATTACTTCTTTTTTAAAAAAGTCGTTTGCTATTATTTTGTGCAATAGCTTTCTGACTTCTGCAAAATCTTTGTCTTTTTTTGCCCCCGTAATCAACGGAACTCTGGCTGAATAATTTTCTGACAGAGGCACTTCTTCACCCTGTAAATCAAGGTAGTAAGTTTCGCTATTGGTGATTACCCTAGCGATTGGTTCTCTTTGTTTGATCAAGGCATTTAGCGTTCCATCTATCGTAATATAAAGCGAAGCTTTTTCTATATATGGGTTCTTAGTGACCTCTTTTTCTAACTGGTATAAATCTATTACAGATTTTGCTTGATTTTGTACTGTCTGATTGTTTTGTATTAACAATTTATTAACCATGGATTGTGAGAGAAAATTAACGGCTTCTGATTGAAAATTAACTTCAATTTTATTCACTTTCTTTTGATTATTTCTAACATTGGAAAACCCATATACAAACCCTAATGATCCCAGTAGAATCAAAAGAAAAACGTATTTTAAAGCTCTTTTTATCTTCATACTTTTTCTATAGAAATTAATTGATTTTTTACATCTTCTATGACCATTCCTATATCTCCTGCTCCTAACATCGCGACAATTTTAGCATCCGAATTTTTAATTTCTTTGGCTAATTTTTTTTTGTCGATTAATTTTTTATTTCTATTGTCGATTTTATCCAAAAGCCATGATGATGTAACTCCTTCAATAGGCAATTCTCTCGCTGGATAGATTTCCAATAAGATGACTGCATCAAACTTTGACAATGCTTTTGCAAAATCATCTACAAAATCGCGGGTTCTTGAAAACAAATGAGGTTGAAAAACAACCACATTTTTTTCGTTGAGATACATTTCTTCAATGGATTCATATACCGCATTTATCTCTGTAGGATGATGTGCATAATCATCTATCAACACCAAATCTTCTGTTTTAATTCGATAGGAAAAACGTCTTTCAACTCCTTTAAAAGTTTGTAAGGAATTTTTTATGTTTTCTAAAGGAACACCGTAACTATCTGCCATTGCTAACGCAGCTAAAGCGTTCATCACATTATGTTTTCCTGGCAATGAAAATTCAATATTATTGATTGATTTTTTTGGGGTTTTTACATCAAAAATGTAATTCCCGTTTTCAATGGATACATTCTGAACTTGATAATCTGCTTCTTCATTGATCGCATAGGTGAGTCCTTTTACTTTTAAATCTTTGGCGACAATCATTGTATCGGAAACCATTTCAGCAAATTCTTGAAAAGAATCTTCTAAAGCTGAATGCTCTCCATAAATATCTAAATGATCGGCATCCATAGATGTAATACATGCAATGTTTGGAGACAATTTTAAGAAAGATCTATCAAACTCATCGGCTTCTACTACAGAAATTTCATCACCTCCTAAAATTAAATTGGAGTGGTAGTTTTCAGAGATTCCGCCTAAAAAACTGGTTGCATCATAGGGTTGCATGATATGTCCTAAGATGGACGATGTTGTTGTTTTCCCATGTGTTCCAGCAACTGCGAAACAAAAAGTATTCTGAGTAATGATTCCTAAAGCTTCTGCGCGTTTTAAAATTTTAAAATCGTGATCTCGGAAGAAGTTAAATTCTTGATGATTTTTAGGAATTGCAGGTGTAAAGATGACGAGTGTTGTTTCTTTGTCTTTATAAATTTCAGGAATACTCTCTATCACATCATCAAAATGAATCTGCATTCCTTGAGTTTGTAAATCAGTTGTAATCTTGGTGGGAGTCTTATCATAGCCTGCTACTTGCTTCCCTGTTTTATGGAAATACTTCGCCAAGGCACTCATTCCGATACCTCCGATACCGATAAAATAGACCTTATGTATTTCTTTTAATTTCACGTATTCTTTGTTGTCAGGTCGAGCGCAGTCGAGACCTAAATCTCTTTACTTTTTTCGATTCGACATTATATTTTTAATAACTTTTCAACTTCGCTTACAATATGATTCGTTGCATTTGGCAACGCTAATTCCTTGATATTTTCGCTTAAACTTCCTTGTTTCCCTTCATCTTTGATTAAAGTTTCAAAAACAATTGGAAAGGTTTCTAATTCTGATTCTCTCAGCAAAATAGCTGCGTGTTTATCAACTATTGATTTTGCATTTTTTGTTTGATGATTTTCGGCAACATTTGGCGATGGAATAAAAATCACAGGCTTTCCTACAATACACAATTCTGATACCGAACTTGCTCCTGCTCTTGAAATGATAATATCTGCCGCGGCATATGCTAAATCCATCTGATTGATGAATTTGTGTACGTGAATGTTCTTTTTCTCATCGTACTTCTTGTATTCATCAAAATAAAGTTTTCCACATTGCCATATCAATTGAACTTTCTGTCCTTCAAAAAACTCAATGTTTTGTTCAATCAACTCGTTGACTTTTCTGGCTCCTAAACTTCCTCCAAGAATCAAAATCGTTTTTCTTTTTGCTTCGAGTTTAAACAACGTTTTTGCTTCTTCTATTTTTTCTTTTACATGAATAGATAGTAAGCTTGCTCTTACTGGGTTCCCTGTTTTTACGATTTTTCCCTTCGGGAAAAATCGTTCTAAACCATCATAGGCAACGCATACAACATTTGATTTTTTGCTCAAATATTTATTGGTAATTCCAGGATATGAATTCTGTTCTTGAATTAATGTTGGAATTCTTTTTCTATTGGCAACCATCAATGTAGGTCCGCTTGCAAATCCTCCTGTACCAATAGCAATATCGGGTTTAAATTGTCGGATGATTTTTCCTGCTTTCAACAAACTATCTATCAGTTTCAAAGGAAACATCAAATTCTTAATGGTGAGTTTTCGTTGAATTCCTGAAATCCACAGTCCTTTGATATCATATCCAGCTTGGGGAACTTTTTCCATCTCCATTTTATCCTTTGCACCTACAAATAAAAAGTTCGCTTCAGGATATCTTTCTTTCAATTCATCTGCAATGGCAATTGCCGGATAAATATGTCCGCCAGTTCCTCCTCCACTAATGAGTATGTTAATCGATTGCCTCATGTAAAATATCTAACGGATTATCATCTAAAATTGTTTCTTCTGTTTCTTTCTTGGAAGCACTTACACTTAGTATCATTCCCAAAGCAAAACATGTCATCCAAATGGAGGTTCCTCCACTACTAATGAGTGGTAATGTTTGTCCAGTTACTGGAAATAAATTTGTGGCTACTGCCATATTAATTCCTGCTTGAAATATAATGGGCAAACCAACACCAATGACCAGTAGTGTCCCAAAAATGGTGGTTGCTTTTTTGACGGTTATAAAGATTCTAAATAGCAATAAAAAATATACAAATACAATAAGGATTGCGCCTAAGAGGCCATATTCTTCAACAATGATTGCATAAATAAAATCGGAAGAAGATTGTGGTAAGAAATTCTTTTGAACACTTTTTCCAGGGCCTTTTCCGATAGGACCTCCTGTTGCAATTGCTATTTTTGCTTTTTCTACTTGATAGGCTTCTGCTCCATCAGATTTTGAAAAATTTTCGATTCTGTTTCCCCAAGTATTTACTCTATTTGGCATCAAATCTGGAAATGCCTTCGCTGTCAATATAAATAGTGTCAACGATAGAATTCCAATTCCGAGAATATAACCGATGTATTTTAATGGATAGCCTCCAACAAACGTCACAATTAATATCATGCAAAAGATAATTGCTGTGGTTGAAAAGTTTGCGGGTAAAATCAAAATCAAAATCAAACCAATGGGCAACCATAATTGCCAAAGGCTCTCTTTGAATCGAATCGCTGTGTCTTTATTTTTAGCAAGATATCTTGCTACATACACCATTAAAACCAATCCTGCCAAAGTGGATGTTTGAAAACCAACACCGATAAATGGAATTCGAATCCAACGACTTGCATTGGCACCTCCGATGGTCGTTCCTTGTGCTAGGGTATAAATTAATAAGAGAAATACAATGGGCAACATTAACACCGAACCTCCGCTGAAATAACGATATGGAATTCTATGTACGCCATAGATAATGGCAAAACCCATGATTAAAAGAACCACATGTTTTATCAAATAGCCAATGGTAGACCCCCCTGAAACACTCACCAAATTTGCGCTCGCGCTGTATACAGGCATAAAAGAAAAGATGCCCAAAATGGCAACCAATGCCCAAATGCTTTTGTCTCCTTTGATATGTTTTAGTATTTCTTTCAAATTCTTAGTCATTCCTGTGTTTGACTTCGACAAGCTCAGTCTGACATGATAGGAATTAGGTGTTATTTTTAACTTTATAAACTTCTTACTGCGTTTTTAAATTGACGCCCTCTGTCTTCGTAATTTTCAAACAAATCGAAACTAGCACAGGCTGGAGATAATAAAACCGCATCTCCTCTTTGCGATAATTTATAGGCAACTTTTACAGCTTCTTCTGCTCCGGCAGTTTCTATCATCATCTCTACGACATTAGAAAAAACTCTTTTTAGTTTTTCATTGTCTTCTCCTAAGCAAACAATTGCTTTTACTTTTTCTCTAACCAAAGGCATTAAATCTTCGTAATCATTTCCTTTGTCTACGCCTCCAACAATCCACACTGTTGGTTTTTCCATACATTCTAATGCGTAAAAAGTAGCATTGATATTGGTCGCTTTAGAGTCATTAATAAATTGTACTCCATTTACCTTTTGTACATTTTCTAAACGATGTTCTGCTCCTTCAAAGTTTGCTAGGCTTTCTTTAATAGATTGACTTCTAACATTCAATAATTGAGAGGCCAATGTTGCCGCCATGGTGTTTTTTATATTGTGTTTTCCTTGTAAGGTTAGTTTAGATATACTCATCCTAAATTCTTCTGTTTTTATTTTTGTTATTATTTTATCTTCTTTTAAAAATGCCCCGTATTCCAATTCTTTTTCTATTGAAAAGGGAATTAATTTGGCATTAGTTTGATGTTCTTCTAGCCATTTTACAATGACTTGATCGTCTGCATCATATATTAAAAAATCATCTTTTGTTTGATTTCTTGTAATTCTAAATTTTGAAGCAACATAGTTGCTAAAGTCATATTCATATCGATCTAAATGATCGGGTGTAATATTGGTGATGATCGCTATATGAGGATTGAAATTTTCAATTCCATCTAATTGAAAACTGCTCAACTCTAACACATAGTTTTGATAGTCATTTTGAGCCACTTGTAACGCAAAACTATCTCCTATGTTTCCTGCCATTCCTACTTGCATCTCAGCACCTTTCATCAGGTGATTTGTTAGCATTGTTGTGGTGGTTTTCCCATTAGATCCTGTGATTCCTACAATAGTTGCATTTGTAAATTGTGATACAAATTCAATCTCAGAAATCACTGGAGTCTCCAATGCTAATAACTCTTGAACGATGGCCACTTTTTCTGGAATTCCAGGACTCTTCATAACGACATCAGCGTTTAAAATCAGCGACTTTGTATGCTGTTGCTCTTCAAAATTAATTTCGTGATGTAAAAGAACTTCTTTATACTTTTTGTGTATGCTTCCTTTGTCTGAAACAAAGACTTCATACCCTTTTTTCTTTCCTAAAATGGCGGTTCCAACACCGCTTTCTCCCCCACCTAAAATGACCAATCGTTTCATTTACCTCAACTTCAACGTCACAATTGTAAATACTGCCAAAAGGATTCCAACAATCCAAAAACGGACAACAATTTTACTTTCATGATATCCTGATTTTTGATAGTGATGGTGTAAAGGCGACATTTTAAAAATGCGTCTTCCTTCACCATATTTTTTTCGTGTGTACTTGAAATACGATACTTGCAACATCACCGATAAATTTTCTACCACAAAAATTCCTGCCAGTATGGGAAGCAATAATTCTTTACGAATGGAAATAGCAATTACTGCGATGATTCCGCCAATCGTTAAACTTCCGGTATCTCCCATAAAAACTTGTGCTGGGTAGGTATTGTACCATAAGAATCCTATCAATGCTCCTGCAAAAGCCAATATATACACCGTCATTTCTCCCGAATTGGGGATGTACATTACATCTAAATAATTTGCAAAAATGATGTTCCCAGAAATCCATGCCAGAAGCGCCAAGACAATGACGATAATGGCCGAGGAACCTGTTGCTAATCCGTCTATTCCATCGGTAAGATTCGCTCCATTGGAAATTCCCGTAACTATAAAAATGGTTACAAAAATGAAGATTAGCCAACCGTATTTTTCATATCCATCTCCTAAAAAACTTAGGAAACTAGAATAATCTAACTCATTGTTTTTAAAGAAAGGAACTGTTGTTTTTGTCGATTTATGTGCTTCTCCAAAAATTTTATTGACTCCGTTCTGCTGAACAATTTGCTGATCCGCAGGCAATTGTTCTTTAATAGTTACATCATCATTGAAATACAAAATAGAACCCACAATTAGCCCTAAACCAACTTGTCCTAGAATCTTAAATTTTCCTTTTAATCCAGCTTTGTTCTTTTTAAAAATTTTGATATAATCGTCTAAGAATCCAATCAATCCCATCCAAACTGTGGTAATGAGTAGAATAATGACATAAATATTGTCTAATTTGGTAAGAAGTAAAACGGGGATTAAGGTTGAAAAAATGATAATCAACCCTCCCATTGTAGGCGTTCCTGCTTTTTCAGATTGTCCTTCTAACCCTAAGTCTCTAATGGTTTCTCCAACTTGTTGTTTTCTTAAAAAGTTGATGATTCTTTTTCCATAAATAGAAGAAACCAACAATGCTAAAATAAATGCAGCAGCAGCTCTAAAGGTGATATATTGGAACAATCCTGCACCTGGGAAATCAAATTGAGCGTCTAAATAATCAAATAAATAATACAGCATTCTATTTTTTTAATAGGTTAAAACATTGGGTTACTTCTTCTAAATCATCAAAATGGAATCGTTCGCCATTAATTTCTTGATAGTTTTCGTGTCCTTTTCCAGCGATCAGTAAAATATCTCCTCTTTTAGAAAATTTGCAAGCAGTTTTAATGGCTTGTTTTCTATCTAAAATGGTTAAGGTCTTTTTGTAATTCTCTGGTGAAACTCCAGCTTCCATTTCTTCTAAAATTGTTTCTGGATTTTCCGTTCTTGGGTTGTCTGAAGTAAAGATTGCTTGATTGCTTAATTGTGATGCAATATGTGCCATCTTCGGTCTTTTCGTTTTGTCTCTATCGCCACCGCAACCAACAACTGTGATTAACTTTTCGTTATCAGTTCTAATATCATTGATGGTTTTTAACACATTCTTTAGCGCATCAGGCGTATGTGCATAATCTACAATGGCAATCACGCCATTTTCAGAAACGACGTATTCAAACCTTCCGCTAACACTTTCTAATTCACTAATGATGGTTAGCACTTCAAATTTGTCTAAACCTAATTCGTTTGCCGTTCCCATAATTGCGAGCAAATTGTAGGCGTTAAAACTTCCGATTAGTTTTGTCCAAACTTCTGTTCCGTTTACAGATAACAAAGTCCCAGAAAAGCTTTTTTCTATAATCTTTGCTTTATAATCTGCCAAGGTCTTTAAAGCGTAACTTCTTTTTTTCGCCTTGGTATTTTGCAACATTATTGTACCATTCTTGTCATCAATATTGGTTAATGCAAAGGCATTTTTTGGCAATGAATCGAAGAAGTGTTTTTTAACATCTCTATATTCAGCAAATGAATTGTGATAATCTAAATGATCGTGAGAAAGATTGGTGAATATTCCTCCTGAGAAATCTAATCCTTCTGTTCTTTTTTGATGAATTCCGTGAGAGCTCACTTCCATAAAACAATAATCTACACCTGCTTCTACCATCTGATCTAAATACTGATTGATGGTTACAGAATCTGGCGTTGTATGAGTTGCTTTAAATTCGGTTGTATCCACAAGAATTTTCACGGTAGATAGCAATCCTGTTTTGTATCCTGCTTTTTGAAAAAGAGCGTATAACAATGATGCAATGGTTGTTTTTCCATTGGTACCTGTCACCCCTATCAATTTTAATTTTTGAGAGGGATTCTCATAAAAATTGGAAGCAATGATTGCCAACGTACTGTTGGAATCTTTTACTTGGACATAGGTAATATTCTCTTTTCTATCTTTGGGTAATTCTTCGCATATTACTGAAGTTGCTCCTAAATCAATTGCCTTATCAATGTACAAATGACCATCAACCGAGACTCCTTTTTGAGCAATAAACAAGTCTCCTTTTTGAATCTTTCTAGAATCAAAAACGATTTGAGAAACTTCTCTGTTTGTAGCTCCGTAAACAGCCTCTACGGAAACCTTATATAATATGTCTTTTAAATATTTCAACTAAGACAGGTTTAAAATAATGGTTGCTCCTTTTTTAATGAGAGTTCCTTTTTTAATGGATTGCTTTTTGACTTTTCCAACACCATTCACTTTCACTTTCAATCCGAAATTTTCTAACAGAGAAATTGCATCCATTGCTGGCATTCCTTTCACATTCGGTACTTTTTTATCATTGTTATTAATGATTTCGTGATAGCTAGCATATTGCTTCTGAATCTTTTCTGATGAAAATGAATCTTCTACAATTTCGTCTTCAACAGGTGTGCTTGTATATATTTTTTGGGCGATTTCTTTAAATACCGGAGCCGCAACGATGGCTCCGTAATAGCCTTTCTTTTTATCAGGATCGTGAATCACCACAATGCAAGAATATTTTGGTCTTTCAGCAGGAAAAAATCCAGCAAAAGAAGCTACATATCTTTTGTTTGAATAGCCTCCAGCAATGGTGTCTCCTTCTTTATTAATATGCTTGGGCACATATTTTTTTGCGGTTCCTGTTTTTCCAGCCATTGAAAAATTAGGCGAATAAATGTTGTCAGCGGTTCCTTTAACCACAACATTCTCCATTATTTTTTTCAATTGCCTGATGGTTTCTGGCGATGCAATTTGCTTATTTAAAACTTCTTTTTCAAAAACTTTTACCGTTCTATTTTCCCTTCTTAGTTCTTTAATAAATCGTGGTTTTACCATTTCACCATCATTTGCCACAGCATTGTACAACGTAAGTGTTTGAAGAGGTGTAATTGCAATTCCATATCCCCAAGACATCCATTCTAAACTGATTTTATTCCATCCTTTTTTCTTTGGATGTGGAACTTTTGGAATCCCTTCTCCTTTGATGGAGAGTCCAATTTTTTCTGTAATTCCATACTGAGCCATTTTTTCTAAGAACTTCTCTGGCTCAGCATCGTAATGTTTACGTATTAATTTTACGATACCTACATTAGAAGAAACTTCAAAAACTCTGGCAGCAGATATTTTTCCGTAGCCATCTCTTTCTGAATCTTCTACCTTTCTTCCGTGAATAAAAATTCGCCCTTTTTCTGTATCAACAACTGTAGAGGTATCAATTACTTTGTCATCTAAAGCAGCCATTAAGCTTGCTAATTTGAAGGTAGATCCTGGTTCATGAGCTTCCCAAACTGCATAGTTTCTTTTCTCATAATACTTTCCCTTAGAAGTTCTTCCTAGGTTGGAAATTGCTTTGATTTCACCAGTAGCCGTTTCCATCACCACGGCACAACCGTGCTCTGCTTCAAAATATTCTAGCTGTCTTAATAAGGCATGATGTGTAATGTCTTGAATATTGACATCAATGGTAGTAATGACATCATTTCCGTCAACGGGTTCTATTTCATTGACATCATTAATGGGTTTCCACTGACCTTTAGCTATTTTTTGTTTCCATCTAGAGCCATCTTTTCCTTTCATCAAATCGGCATAAGCACCTTCAATTCCTGCATCACCTCTTTGGTCGTGATAGCCAATAGTACGTTCTGCTATTTTACCAATAGGATGTGCTCTTACTGTTTTTTGTTCTGCAATAAATCCACCTTTATAGACACCTCTTTTAAAGATTGGAAATTGCTTCATCTTCACATAATCGTTGTACCCAACATCTTTTGCAATTAATAGATATCGATTTTTAAACTTGCGTGCGTTTCTTAATTTTTGTTGATAATATCCGCTTGAATTCCCTAATAATGCTGATAGTGATTTAGATAAGTTGGCAACTTCATCTTGAAATACGTTAGCATCTACAGACATTACGTCCATTCTAATGGTAAACATAGACATGGATGTAGCTAACAAATTACCATCGGCTGCATATACATTTCCTTTGTTGGCATAAATGGTAAAAGGTTTCCTTGTCAGTTCTTTAGAAATCTGACGGTATTTGTCTCCTTTGAAATATTGGATATCTACGACCCTGAATATAATAGCGAAAAGAAGAAGCGTCATAAAAGCAGCTACGATGTAGAATTTTTTCAGTATGCTTTTTTTATGATCTTTCAAGGCCTTGTTATTTATTCCTTATTAATTACTTTTATTCTTTTGGGCGGAGTCTTTGCGGGTTGTAATCCCATTTTTTTTGCTCGCTGACGTATGTTTGACTCCATCTTCATTTGCATCAGTGTTGTTTGAGTATCTATATATTCTGCTTTTAGCTCTCTCTTTAACTTATTCAACTCAGAAATTTTTATCACTTTTTTGTCTGAGCTATGAGCACTTGAAATCATGATTAATAACAGCACCACAATGAAAATGATCATTCTCCAATTTTTAAAAGCCGACTCGTTCGTAAGGAATCCTCCTTTCAAAACATCGTATATGCTTTTCTTAACTTTAGACATTTACTTTTTGATTGTAGCTACTCTTAATTTAGCGCTACGAGCCCTGTTGTTCATGCTAATTTCATGCGGGGTAGGCACAATTAACTTTCCTACTTTCATTAAGGGGACGCTGATGTTTCCAAAAATGTCCTGTTCGGGCTCGCCGCTAAATAATCCTGTTCGTATAAATCGCTTTACCAATCTATCTTCTAAAGAATGATATGAGATGACACTCAACCTTCCTTCTTGACCTAATAGATCTGGTATCTGATTTAAAAACTCTTTTAATACTTCCAACTCTTCGTTTACTTCTATTCGAACCGCTTGAAATATCTGAGCTAATATTTTATGTTCTTTCGCCTTTGGCAAATATCTTTGTAAGACCTGCCTAAGCTGAAAACTTGTTTCTATAATTGACTTTTCTCTTTCTTCAACAATTGTTTTTGCTATTGATCTTGCATTTCTTAATTCGCCATACAAAAACAATATATCTGCCAATTGCTCTTCTCCATATTCATTGATGACTTTCTTGGCTGATAGGTTTGAATTCTGATTCATCCTCATATCTAACTCTCCATCAAATCGAATTGAAAACCCTCTTTCTGCTTCATCAAATTGATGTGATGAAACTCCTAAATCTGCCAAAACACCATCTACTTTTTTGACTCCGTAAAATTTTAAGAACCTACTGATATATCTAAAATTCTCTTCAATCAATACAAATCGATCATCTTGAATTTTATTCTCTATTGCATCTGAATCTTGATCAAAAGCAAACAACTTTCCTTTTGCTCCCAATCGATTCAAAATTTCTTTTGAATGTCCTCCACCTCCAAACGTCACATCTACATAAACACCATCCTCTTTGATCGCTAAGCCATCAATACTTTCGCTCAGCAATACTGGACTATGATAATTCATCAACATCAGAATTACCCATTACTTCTTCAGCAAGAGCAGCAAAATCTGTAGCGGCATCATCAATTGCTTTTTCGTAATTGTCTTTGTCCCAAATCTCTATGATATTAATCGCCGAAGACAAAACAATTTGTTTTTGAATTCCTGCAAACTGACATAGGTCTTTTGGAATCAACAATCTGCCCGAAGAATCCAATTCGACAATCTTTACGCCTGCCGTAAACCTTCTGATGAAATCATTGTTCTTTTTAACAAACCTGTTCAACTTGTTAATCTTGCTCATCATCTGATTCCATTCTTGCATTGGATATAATTCCAAACAAGGTTGAAAAACAGCTCTTTTCACCACAAAACCATCTTGTAAAACCACAGACAATTGCTTCTTGAAGGCTGATGACAACATCAGTCTTCCCTTAGCATCTGCTTTACACTCGTATGTTCCGGTTAAGTTGATCAAAAATTTTGGTTTGAATCGAAGTCAAAAATAAAGATTTTTTACCACATTTTACCACATTTTACCACATTGTTGATAAATTTTAACTTTCACCAATTATTTGATGTCTTTTATTGATTAAAAAGTTGAAGCTGAGCAAGATTCGAAATCGATGTATTTCTCATAAAAAAGAACTACATTTGCCTTTGAGTCAAACCAAAGAATAATGACCGAAAACTTAAAAACTGAAGGGAAATTTACATATGCAGAGGCTGGTGAAGGAGCTCCAATAATAGTGCTCCATGGGTTGATGGGAGCCTTGAGTAATTTTGGAAAAACGTTTCAGCATTTTTCAGAAAAAGGTTACAAAGTTTTAATTCCAGAATTGCCTTTATATTCAATGCCTTTGATAAAAACCAATGTCAAAAACTTAGCTCGTTTTTTACATGATTTTATTGAATATAAAGGGCTTAAAAACGTGGTTCTTTTAGGAAATTCATTAGGAGGTCATATTGGTTTGTATTATACAAAACATTACCAAGAAGATGTTGGTGCTTTAGTACTGACTGGAAGTTCTGGTTTGTATGAAAAATCGATGGGTGATAGCTACCCAAAAAGAGGTAATTACGAATACATCGAACAGAAAACTAGAGATGTTTTTTACAATCCAGAAATAGCAACAAAAGAATTGGTTGATGATGTTTACAAAATCGTAAATAATCGTAATTCAGTTTTAAAAACATTAGCCATTGCAAAAAGTGCAATTCGCCACAATATGGCTGGCGATTTACCTAACATGAAACAACCTACTTGTTTGATTTGGGGAAAACAAGACAATGTAACTCCACCTGAAGTTGCTGAAGACTTTCATAAATTACTACCTGATTCTGACTTGTTTTGGATTGATAAATGTGGTCATGCTGCCATGATGGAAACTCCAGAAGAGTTTAATCAAATTTTAGAAGACTGGTTCAAGTCTAGAAACATCTAAATCATGAAAATCAAATCTGCGGAATTTGTAATGAGCAATAGCAACGTTACTAAAGCTCCAAAAGACAGAATTCCTGAATATGCTTTTATTGGTCGCTCTAATGTGGGAAAATCTTCATTAATTAATATGTTGATGGGGCGAAAAGATTTGGCTAAAATATCTGGAAAACCTGGAAAAACTCAACTCATCAATCACTTTAAAATTAATGACAGTTGGTTTTTGGTAGATTTACCAGGTTACGGTTATGCGCAAGTTTCTAAAAAAAAGAGAACCATCTTTCAATATTTTATTGAAAATTACTTTAAAGAGAGAGAACAGCTAGTCTGTACTTTTGTTCTTATTGACTCTAGACACGATCCTCAAAAAATTGATTTGGAGTTTATGCAGTTCTTAGGAGAAAATCAGATTCCGTTTTGTATTGCTTTCACGAAGGCAGATAAATTGGGAAGTTCTAAATTGAACAAACAAATTGTTTCTTACAAAAAGAAATTATTGAATACTTGGGAAACTCTTCCTACTTCTTTTATCACCTCTTCCTCTTCAGGATTAGGTCGCGACGAATTTTTAAACTTCATTAATTCTGTAAATGAAGATGTTGCTGATAATTTTAAATAATCATGCGTTCTACCAAAGATAATTTACACGTTCTTTTTGAAGACAATCACATCATCATTGTTAATAAAAGAGCAGGTGATATTGTCCAAGGTGATAAAACGGGCGACACTCCTTTAAGCGATATTGTAAAAGAATATATTAAAGATAAATTCAACAAACCAGGAGCTGTTTTCTTAGGTGTTGTCCATCGTTTGGACAGGCCAACTTCTGGCGTCATTATTTTTGCGAGGACTTCTAAAGCCTTGGAGCGATTGAATAAAATGTTACGAGAAAAATCCATCGCAAAAACATATTGGGCGGTTGTAAAAGAGATGCCTAAAAAAGAAAAAGACACACTTGTTAATTACCTAAAAAAGAATCCTAAAAACAACAAATCGACTGTTTTTCAAAAAGAAACAGAAGGAAGTAAAAAGGCTATTTTACATTATTCAATTCTTAAAAAACTAGACAATTATTCTCTTTTGGAAATTGATTTAGAAACGGGAAGACATCATCAAATTAGAGCGCAACTGTCTGCCATTGGAAGCCCAATTAAAGGTGATCTAAAATATGGGGCTGCAAGAAGTAACAAAGACGGAAGCATTCACTTACATGCAAGAAAAATAGCATTCATTCATCCTGTTAGTAAAGAAAAAATTGACGTTTCTGCTCCAATCCCTGAAGAAGTCATCTGGAAAGCCTGTCTTTAAATTTTCGTATATTTAGGCAAATTTGATTCGTCAATGAAGCGCTTAAAATATCTCTCTATTTTAATACTACCCATTACCGTTTATCTTTCGTTTACCTTAACTGGATGGATGACATTTTTACCTGTCATTGTCTTTTTTGGGTTGCTACCACTCTTAGAATTATTCTTTAGTGTTGACACAGAAAATTTCAACAAAGAGGAAGAGCAAATTGAAAAACAGCAAAAAATATATTCGTATATTTTATATGCTACCATTCCTATTCATTTATTCTTTTTAGCTTATTTTTTTATTGTTATCCAAGAAATTGGCATCACTACTTTGGATTTGGTCGGAAGAATTTCTGCTATGGGATTGATGTGTGGCGCCATTGGAATTAATGTGGGTCACGAACTAGGTCACCGAAACAATAGAAAAGATGAATTTTTAGGAGAACTTTTATTACTCACTTCTTTAAACACACATTTTTTACCCTATCATAACGGAGGACATCATTATAATGTAGCAACACCGAAAGATGCGGCTACTGCAAGGAAAAATGAACTTTTATATACTTTTTGGATTCGCTCTCATTTCACAAGTTATTATCAAGCATGGCAAATAGAAAACAGGCGATTGAAAGCAGATGGCCATTCTTGGTTTCACATACAAAACAGAATGATCGTGTATACAATTCTAAATATCATCTTGCTAGGCAGTGTGTTTTTCTTTTTCAACTGGCTAGGTTTTATCGCTTTTGTTTCTGCTGCCGTCACGGGTATTTTAGTCTTAGAAACCGTGAATTATATTGAGCATTATGGTTTATTAAGAAATCTTAATGAGCACGGGCGTTATGAAAAAGTAAAAAGAATTCACTCTTGGAATTCGGATCATGTAATTGGAAAGATGATGTTGTTTAATTTATCTCGACATTCTGATCATCATTATAACGGAAGCAAACACTATCAATTGTTAAAATCCTTACCTGAAAGTCCACAAATGCCCACTGGATATCCTGGTATGATGATTCTTTCTTTGTTTCCTCCTTTATGGTTTGGATTGATGAATAAAAAACTACAAAAAAACAACGTTTAAGATTTTATGTCAAAAGAAAAAACCGTTTCAGAAGCGATTCATTATCGTCGCTCTGTAAGAATCTACGACCCTGAAAAACCAATAGATACAACCATTGTTAAAAAATGTATTGAACAAGCTTCTTTGGCTCCTAATAGCAGTAATATGCAATTATGGGAGTTTTATCATATCACATCCAAAGAAACAATAAAAAAAATAGCGCCTTTATGTTTTCATCAAAATGCTGCTAGAACAGCCCAAGAATTGGTCGTTTTTGTAACACGTAAAGATCTATGGAAGAAAAGAGCAAAATCTAATTTAGAAATGGTTAATGCTATCTTTCCTCCAAAACCAAAATCTGAACAAAGCAAAAGAGAGAAAGTAAGTAGAAACTATTATGGAAAACTCATTCCTTTTGCTTACTTCGATTTTTTAGGAATTTTTGGATTTTTAAAATATCTAATCATTCTTATTACAGGTCTGTTTAGACCTATTTACAGAGAAGTTCGTAAAAGCGATATGAGGATTGTAGCTCATAAAACTTGTGCTTTAGCTGCTGAAAATTTTATGTTGAGCATGGCCGCCGAAGGTTATGACACCTGCCCTATGGAAGGTTCAGATACTTGGCGTGTAAAAAGAGTATTGGGTTTGCCTTTAGGGGCAGAAATTAATATGATTGTTAGCTGCGGAATTCGTAAACCTGAAGGTGTTTATGGAGAGCGATTTCGAATTCCTTTTGAGGAGGTTTATAAGGTTATCTAACTCCTAATTTCATCACCGAATCTATTCTTCATTATTTCTTTATCCCTAAAAATAGGGATGGAAATTTCACCATTTTTGGTTATTGTGTGCATTTTTTTTATTCTATACATTTAGTATCAATAAAGAAAAAGTTTTGAGGATCGTTAAATAATTGCACATATAAAAGCCACAACTCCTTTTATTAAAAATTCTTCACACTTTATAATTGTATAAAGCGCATGGTGTAATTCAATACATCTTTAAACTATTTATTTTAGTTAACAATATATTTAAAATCAAAACTCATTAAATAAAAACATTCTCTCGCGAAGAATAGACACAAACCTTGAGTGTCTCTAAATGTTCAAGGGCTTAATTATTATTTAAATCTTATTTATTATGAAAAAATCAATTTTAAACATTGGTAAAGCTTTAAACAAAACTGAACAGAAGCTAATTAATGGAGGAAGAATCTTTATCGGCTGCGGTACACTATCTCAATGCCAAAGTTCATGTCAATATGAGTGTGTGTTAACCGTAAATTGGCATACCCAACCTCCTTGCTGGTCTTGTGTAGACACAAACAATCATCAATAACCAACCAAAAATGAATCAAACGTATGTCTGAAATCAGGCATACGTTTATCTTCTTCACGATTTCTTTATCCCCTAAAACAGGGATGAAAATTCACCATTTTCGGTTATTGTGTAGATTTTTTTTATTCTGTAGATTTAATCCATAAAAGGAAAAGTTCTAATAATCACTAAATAATTGCGTAAGAAAAAATCATATTCTCTTTATTAAAAATTCATTCATACTTTATAATTGTATAAAGTATACAATGTAACTCACTGTATCCTTAACCTATTAGGTTGAAAGGGTCTATAAAATGAAAATTCATTCTCTCGCGAAGAATAGACACAACCCTTGAGTGTCTCTAAATGTTCAAGGATTTAATTACTTTTTAAATCTTTTAATTATGAAAAAATCAATTTTAACCATCGGAACTGCTTTAAAGAAAGCTGACCAAAAATTAATTAACGGGGGTAGATCTGGTTCAGAAACAGGATATCAATGTTGTAATGCATGGGGCTGCGGAGCTTGTGTAACAGGGTCAAGTGAAGATTGTAGCAGTTATGGAGATGATGTATATGGACAATCTTGTACAGTTAGTAGCGGTTCAGCTTCTTTGTCAAGTGCAATCAGATAATAATTTCAATAGTATTAATCAACATAATAGGGCTTTGATGATATCACATAGCCCTATTTTACAAGTAGTAATCTATGCGGATTCTAATAAGACCTGAAATTATTTGGAATAGAGAATACAGTAGCCCAAGCAAGGTGTATTATAATTAAAGAGAATTAACGATTCATAAAAATAATTTCTTTTTTCAGCAGAAAATTTAAGTGAGGTCAATACAAATTTTGCAGATTTTCACATGAGTTAGTCAAATTACCTATTAAACAAAACACCCTATCTGAATAAGAAATAAATCTTTTACAAATAGATATTCCTTAATCGAAGTAGAAAGGCAATAAAATAAATTAAGATATTCTCTCGCAAAGAATAGACACAAACCTTGAGTATCTCTAAACGTTCAAGGATTTAATCAATTTTTTAAATCTTTTAATTATGAAAAAATCAATTTTAACCATCGGAACTGCTTTAAAGAAAGCCGACCAAAAATTAATTAATGGGGGTGGACTTAGACCTAAAGGGTGCCCTGACAACTCAGGAAACCAATGCAATCCAAACCTAAACGGAGCCGATTGTGGGCCAACAATTAATGGATCTTTAACCTGTCCTTCTGCATATGATTGTTTTTGTCCTATAGGTCAATCTGTAGGCACATGCTCTGCTATCTGGGCATAATACTTATTTAACTAAGTAAGGAAACTTGCTTAGTTATTTTTATAAAATTCTCTCGCAAAGAATAGACACAAACCTTGAGTGTCTCTAAATGTTCAAGGGTTTAATTACTTTTTAAATCTTATTTATTATGAAAAAATCAATTTTAAACATTGGTAAAGCTTTAAATAAAGCAGAACAAAAACGTATTAATGGAGGTATAGGAAATTGTGACCTTCCTAATCCAGAACTTGGACAAACACACTTATGTTCAGGAGGAGGTCCCGTAATTATCAATCCAATCACTTGTGACTATTGGTGTCAATAATAAAGAATAGAATTTAATGGTTCATTTTTTTAGGCAAATGAACATCAGTCAAAACAGAGGAGTAAAAAACACTCCTCTGTTTAAACCCAAAAATAGAAATACTAAGTAAAGAAGTACAAGAAATATATCCCTAAAAACTAAGGAGGAAAAGTTCTAATAATCATTAAATAATTGCATATATAAAAATCACAGTCTCTTTATTAAAATTCATTCATACTTTATAAATTGATATAAAGTATATAATGTTACTCTCAGTATTCTTAAACTATTCGTTTGAAAGGATGTATAGAGTAAAAAATATTCTCTCGCGAAGAATAGACACAAACCTTGAGTGTCTCTAAATGTTCAAGGGCTTAATTATTATTTAAATCTTATTTATTATGAAAAAATCAATTTTAAACATTGGTAAAGCTTTAGACAAAATAGAGCAAAAAGAAATTAATGGGGGACGTCGTCCTGGATCAGGTCCCTGTGGTGGAACTGGAGGAATTCCAGTAAACCCTGCACATTGTCAGGCTGGCACTTGGGGAACAAATTGGTATAATGGCGTATGTTATGCTTGTTTTTAACTGGTTACTTACATTAATTAAAGCCAGAAAATCGCATAAAAGACACAAACCTTGAGTGTCTCTAAATGTTCAAGTATTCTTTATTATTACTAAATTTTATTATTATGAAAAAATCAATTTTAAACATTGGAAAAGCTTTAAATAAATCTGAACAAAAAGAAGTTTTTGGAGGCGCTAGAGGTTTTGCTCCACCATGTTCTAACCCATCAGGAAACCCATGTAACCCAGCAAATAATTCTTGGACAAATAATAATCCTGCATGTGAATTAGGAGAAGTATGTGTTTCAAGCAATAATGTAACGGGAACTTGTCAATGTGATTAAGCCTCTCGCGAAGACTAGATACAAATCTTAAGTGTCTCTATAGATGCAGAGATTTAATTATTTTTTAAAATCAGTTTTTATTGCTTTTAAAGTTCAATTAAAGTGAATAAACCCAGAAGTGAGCAATTAAAAATTGCTCACTTTGTTTTTTAATACGCTACAGTAGAGTTATTGTTTTGTAGAGTTATCACTTTTAAATTATATTACTTCTTTTTAAAAATCAAAACATTCTTCGACTTCTCAATTTCTTTCTGATTTAAAGTCATCTTTACAAACTGACCATTCAGGTATTTTTCTGCTTGATCGTCGTAATGATCACTAAATACATTTCCAGATTGCCCCGTTGGTAAAATACTTACGCTGTTTTCTACATCAGAAAAATCAATGATTCTACGTGTAGATGGTCCACCGTGCACCTTATAAACACCTGTACTGTCCAATCTAAATAATTGATTATTGATGACTTCATTTCCTCCGTCCATATGAAACGGACCGATATTAAATGTTTTTCGCAATAGGTTTCCACCTGCAGCCAAGGCATGTCCGTGCTCTACTGAAGCCACCTTATTCCAAGACCAATCATCGACAGTATTTCCTAATTGATTCTCTAAAAAAGCAACAGTATTTTTAAACGAAGATTGCAGAATATCTTGCTTGCTTTCCTTTGCATCTGTATGTATATTATCCCACCAAATGGATTCTTCTTTTGCAGCCTGAACAGCAATGACTTTTTTCATCAAATGCGTCGATAAAAAGTTTTGAAAGCTATCGCCCAATTCGTCTTGGAATGTATTTTTTAAAAATTCATATAAGAAACGAGTGTAGATTGTAGGCGCATTTTTCTCTTTGTGGTATGCTCCATCCCATTCGTTCAGAACTTGCAATGCTTGTTGTTCATTTTCAGAAAAATCAGTCGTCTCCAAAACGCGAACCATATTTTCTATATTCTTTGAAACAATCGGAGAGGTGACATCAAAAATCATTTCTTGTACATCTTCCTGTGTCCAATCATTTTTTGCTTCCAAAAACTCTTCAATTCTCTGGGCTCTATCTTCTGGCAAATAATACCCTGGATATAAAATTCCTGCAATAGAATCAGGCTGATTGTTAGCGGAGTATACATAATTCTTACTAGGATTTATTGCTTGTGGGTTCAGTTCAAAATCCAAGTATTCTACAATCTCATCTTCTCCGTTAGCTCCATTTAGTATCAATTTCGAGTTTAAAGAATCTCGATATTTATATAGCTTTCCAGAAGCAAACCAAGCAATATTATTTTGTGAATCTCCATACATAATATTCAGCCCAGGAGCATGTAATAGCTTTGCTCCTTCTTTAAAATCTGTTAGCGAATTTGCATGCGACATCTTATAGGCTACATCTAAAATTTGATTCTCCAATTTTGTGTAAATCCATTGTATGGCTACAGGTCTTTCATCATCAATCTCTTTAATCAAATCATTCATGATTGGACCATGTTGACTTATTTTTACTTGAAAAGTTTTATCGGCCGCCCCTTTAATTTTTACCGTTTTGTCTACAATTTCATACGCTTTAAATCCTTCAGGAGTTTTGTATTCATTTTCATTGGCTGGGTTATTTTCTTCAAAGTAAAAATCGACATCGTCATTTTCAAACATAGTCACTCCATAGGCATAATTTCTATTGTGACCAAGCAAAGCATAAGGCGTCAATGCTAAATTGTATCCGTACATTTCATAATCAGGGGTTTTGATATGAGATTGATACCAAACCGACGGTTGCGCAAAACCAATATGTGGATCGTTTGCAAAAATAACCTTGCCATTTTTTGTCTTGTCAGCGCCAATCACCCAAGAATTACTCCCAATAAAAGCAGAAACAGGAAGGTTTTTATAAATCTCATCTGTAGCTTTGGCAAAATCGGCTTTAAATTCGGGGTTCTTTTCATTCTTTAAAATGGCGGTTTCCTCCGTAATTGGAATTCCTAATTCCGACAAATAATCCTCGCCTAATTTTTCTTTAATTTCTGTCAATAATGGGTCTGTGCGTTGCGCAACAGCAAAACTAAATGCCATATAACCATACACATGATACACATCATTGATGGTATATTTTTCTTTTTCAATGCCCAACAATAAAAACTCAAGCGGAGTTGGACCTTCTTCTATAAACTGATTAATTCCGTCTAAATAAGCTAATGTGTATTGGTATGAGACCGAATTCTGATCTAATTTAGCAATCGACTCGTTGGCATTTTCTACAATTCCAAGACCTGAGAAAAATAAATCTACCTCTACTAATTTTTCACCCAACACTTCCGACAATCTTCCTGGAGCAATTCTTCGCATCAACTCCATTTGCCACAATCTATCTTGCGCATGAACATAACCTAAAGCCGTGTATGCATCTTTCTGATTCTGTGCATTGATATGAGGAATTCCATAATTGTCAAAATGTACGGTAACATCTTCTGATATATTTTCTAAAACCAACTCTCCATCATAGCTAGGGTGAAGGCTTCTAGAATACAGCCATCCCGCTACAAATAAAAGAACCAATAGTACCGCTAGTATTTTTAGAATTTTTTTGAAGATTTTCATATAGAACTATTTGATTTTCCCCAAAGATAACAGATTTAAGTTGTATTTTTGAAGCCTACAAATTTCGCTAAAATGAATAAAATTCAGATGGTCGACCTCAAAGGTCAATATGCAAAAATCAAAGAAACCGTTGATACATCAATTGAAGAAGTTTTAAACTCATCAGCTTATATTAACGGACCTTATGTCCATCAATTTCAAGCCGATTTAGAAGCTTATTTGGGCGTAAAACATGTGATTCCATGTGCAAATGGAACCGATGCTTTGCAAATTGCCATGATGGGTTTAGGCCTAGAACAAGGTGATGAAGTAATTACTGCTGATTTCACATTTGCTGCAACCGTTGAAGTCATTGCATTGTTGAAATTAACTCCTGTCCTAGTTGATGTTGAGCCTGACACTTTCAACATAGATATTGAAGCATTAAAAAAAGCCATTACTCCGAAAACAAAAGCCATTGTTCCAGTACACTTATTTGGTCAATGTGCAAATATGGAAGCCGTATTAGAAATTGCAAAAGAACATCACTTATTTGTGATTGAAGACAATGCTCAAGCCATTGGAGCCGATTATATTTTTGCTGACGGAACAAAAAAGAAAGCAGGAACGATGGGGCATGTAGGAACAACTTCTTTTTTTCCATCAAAGAATTTGGGTTGTTATGGTGATGGCGGAGCCATTTTTACCAATGATGATGATCTAGCACATATCATTCGTGGTATGGTAAATCACGGAATGTACAAACGTTACTATCATGATGTAGTTGGGGTCAATTCGAGATTAGATAGTATTCAGGCAGCTGTTTTAAAAACAAAGCTTCCCAAGTTGGATGCATATTGTGATGCTCGTAGAACTGCAGCAGCTTATTATTCAAATGCTTTTTCTACCAATTCTAATATTATCACTCCAGTTATAAGTGATTTTACAACACATGTTTTTCATCAATATACATTACAAATCACGAATGGAAAACGCGATGCTTTGCATCAACATTTATTAGATAATGGAATTCCAAATGCCATTTATTATCCTGTTCCGTTGCATGCTCAAAAAGCGTATCAAGACGATCGTTATAACGAAGATGATTTTACTGTAACCAATCAATTGATTGATACTGTTATTTCTCTTCCCATGCATACTGAACTAGATGAAGAGCAATTGGTTTTTATTACAAATACTGTAAACAATTTTATAGAAAATTAAATTTAGGTCTCGACTGCGCTCGACCAGACATTTTAGATGTTACTTTGAGCTGTGTTTAGAAAAGATATTTTATGAAAAAAATTCTTGTTACTGGCGGATTAGGTTTTATCGGTTCACATACCGTAGTTGAATTGCAAAATGCTGGATATGAAGTCATTATTATTGACAACCTGTACAATTCAAGTATTGAGGTTTTAGACAATATTACTTCTATCACAGGAACAAAACCTGAATATCACAATATCGATCTTCGTGAAAAAGCAGCCGTTCAAGATTTTTTTCAAAAGAATAAAGTTGATGGAGTCATTCATTTTGCAGCCTCAAAAGCAGTGGGTGAAAGTGTAGAAAAACCTTTATTATACTACGAAAACAATATTGGCACTTTGGTATATCTCTTACAAGAGATGAAAAAACACCAACTGTCTAATTTTATTTTTAGTTCTTCTTGTACTGTTTATGGTCAAGCTGATGAATTACCAATTACCGAAAATGCACCTATAAAACCTGCTGAATCTCCTTATGGAAATTCCAAGCAAATTGGAGAAGAAATTATCAAAGAAAGCTGTAAAGCGTATGGTTTAAAAGCCATTGCATTGCGTTATTTCAATCCGATTGGCGCCCATGAAACTGCTAAAATTGGTGAATTGCCTTTGGGAGTTCCACAAAACTTAATCCCTTTTGTTACACAAACCGCAGCTGGAATTAGAGAACAATTGTCTGTTTTTGGAGACGACTACCCTACTCATGATGGAACTGCTGTAAGAGATTATATTCATGTTGTAGATTTAGCCAAAGCGCATATTGCCGCTTTAGAACGATTGTTAGAAAAGAACAACAAAACTAACTTTGAAGTTTTTAATGTAGGAACTGGAAAAGGAAGTTCGGTTTTAGACGTTATCAAAGCTTTCGAAAAAGTTTCTGGAACTCAATTGAATTATAAAATTGTAGCTCGACGTGAAGGAGATATTACTTCAGCCTATGCAGATACTACAATCGCTAACAAAGAGCTCGGTTGGAAAACTGAAAAGACTTTAGAAGACGCCTTATTAGCCGCTTGGAAATGGCAGCAAAACTGCAAATAGATTTTATTTCCTTTAACAATCTCTTAAGTTTTTAGGCGTTTGAATTTTAGTAAATTCACACACCAAAACGAAACTCATGACCAAAAGAATCATTTTAGCGTTGATGATTGCTTGTTTTATCGCTTGTAATCCATCCGAAGAAAAAGCCCCAGAACTCTCTATTGACTATGAAAAAATTACACTAGATAACGGACTGGATGTTGTCTTTCATGTTGACAAATCAGATCCAGTGGTTGCTGTAGAATTGATGGCACATGTAGGTTCTGCAAGAGAAATTGAAGGAAGAACAGGGTTTGCGCATCTATTTGAACACCTATTGTTCTTAGAATCTGAAAACCTTGGAAAAGGCGGATTGGATAAAATGAGCGCCAGAATTGGAGGTTCAGGAGCCAACGGTTCTACTTCGAGAGATAGAACTAATTATCTACAAACCGTTCCTAGTGATGCTTTGGAAAAAATGATTTGGGCAGAAGCGGATAAATTAGGTTGGTTTATCAATACCGTAACTGATCCTGTTTTAGCCAAAGAAAAACAAGTGGTGAAGAACGAAAAAAGACAGAGTTACGATAATAGACCTTATGGACATAATCAAGTTATTGTTGACCGCAATCTATATCCAAAAGATCATCCCTACAATTGGCAAGTCATTGGTTCTTTGGAAGATCTTCAAAATGCCACTTTAGACGATGTAAAAACCTTCTTTAGAAAATGGTATGTTCCTAACAATTCAACCTTAGTTATCTCGGGGGATATAGATGTGGAACAAGCAAAAAAATGGGTTCATAAATACTTTGATGAGATTCCGAAAGGAGAAGAAATCAGTCCTTTAGAAAAAAGACCTGGAAACGTAGCGGAAACTAAAAATTTGTATTACGAAGACAATTTTGCACGTCTACCTCAATTAACGATGGCATGGCCTGCGGTAGAATCCTATCATAAAGATTCCTATGCTTTAGACATTCTAATAGAATATTTAACTGTTGGAAAAGAAGCACCTTTAAACAAAGTTTTGATAGATGATTTAAAACTGACTTCGAATACAACTATGTTTAATTATACATCTGAACTAGCGGGACAAGTTCAATTGATTGTAAGAGCCTTTAACAATACAAAATTAGACGAGGTTAAAAACGGAATTGAACAAGCTTTGGCTAATTTTGAAGAAAATGGAATTCCACAAAAAGATTTAGACAGAATTAAAGCAGGATTAGAAACCGATTTCTATGGAAGACTTTCAAGTGTTTTAGGAAAAGGAACTCGTTTGGCTTCTTACAATACCTATACAGGTGATCCTGGGTTTGTTGCTACGGACATCAAAAACACCTTAGCAGTAACTACTGAAGATGTTATGAATGCTTACAATACATACATCAAAGGAAAGAATTACATCGCAACAAGTTTTGTTCCTAGAAATGGAAAAGAATTGGCATTGACAGGTGCTACTGAAGCGATTATTGAAGAGGAAAAAATTGTAATTGGTGCAGAAGAAAATTTTGATGCATCCATTGCTGCTAACTACGAAAAAACACCTTCTTCTTTTGATCGTTCTATAGAACCTCCTTATGGACCAAAGCCAGTTGTTAGAGTTCCAGAAGTCTGGGAAAGTCAATTAGAAAATGGATTAAAAGTTTACGGAATTCAGAATGATGAAGTTCCATTGGTACAATTCAATTTGGTAATTGATGGCGGTCAATTATTAGAAAGCATGGATAAGTTGGGTGTTGCCAACTTAACGGCTGATTTGATGGAAAAAGGAACACAGAATAAGACAGTCAGCGAATTGGAAGATGCCTTGGCACAATTAGGTGCTTCTGTAAATATATTTGCGAGCAAAGAAAATATTAGAGTGAGCGGAACCACTTTAGCAAAGAATTACAAGGCTACTTTGGCTTTGGCAAAAGAAATGTTGCTACAACCACGTTGGGATGAAGCTGAATTTGAATTATTAAAGAAAAGAGCCATTACCAACTTAAGACAACAAGAAGCGAGTCCAAGATCAGCGGCAACAAACGCCTACAACGAATTGGTTTACGGGAAAGATAATATTCGTTCTAAAAATGTCTTAGGAACTATAGCTTCTGTAAATACAATTACCCTAGAGGATTTAAAAGCCTATTATAACAATTATATTTCTCCTTCTGTTGCTAAAATGCATGTTGTGGGTGATATTGATAAAGATGCAGTTGTGAATTCATTGAAAGGTTTTGAAACGGATTGGGCTGCTAAAGAGGTAAGTATTCCTAGTTTTAAAACTCCAGAAGCTCCCAAAAAATCGACAGTATATTTCTATGACGTTCCCAATGCAAAACAATCGCAATTACGATTTGGCGCACCTGCTTTAGCATTTAACGATCCTGATTATTATTCGGCAACGGTGATGAATTATATTCTCGGTGGCGGTGGATTTGCTTCACAGTTAACACAGCAATTACGTGAAGGAAAAGGGTATACCTATGGGATTTTCTCTAATTTTTCAGGAACAAAAGACAAAGGAGCTTTCACCATTTCTAGTGGAGTTCGTAGCAATGTTACTTTAGAAGCTTCTCAATTGGTCAAACAAATTTTAGCGAATTATGGCAAAAACTACAACGACAAAGATTTGGCAACTACCAAAGGTTTCTTAATTAAAAGTAATACAAGAGCTTTTGAAACCATGGGCGCTAAATTAAGGATGCTAGAAAACATGAGTACCTACGGATTGTCTGCTGATTATGTAAAAGATCGTGAGAAGATTGTGAATGATATGACCATTCAACGAATTCAAGAATTGGCAAACGAATATGTAAATCCAAATAAAATGATTTGGTTGGTTGTGGGTGATGCCAAAACCCAACTGAAAAGAATGGAACAACTTGGATTTGGAAAACCTGTTTTATTAAACGAAACGGAAATTCCGATTAAGGATTAAATAAACATCATTGTTTAAACAATTAAAAAAGGTTGTTTAAAAAGTAAATCGTATTGTCTTCGCGAGGAGGGGACGACGAAGTGATCTGCTGATTTGTGAGATTGCTTCTCACGCCGAAGCGTGATCGCAAAGACATTCAAAAAGAGCTTTTTAGACAACTTTTTTGATCTTAAAAATACTTTAATGTCGTTTTTATTTTGGATCCGTTTCTTCTTTTGGAATAAAATGTACGCTTCCAGTACTAATATCATAAATTCCTCCTCTAATTTCAAAGTCTTTTAAACAAGCACTTTGATTTCTAATATTCTCAATAGTATTAATCACATTTTCTTGTATTGCTTTAGATACATCATGCTTTTCTTTAAAATTGCTTTTTAGCCTTCCTACCATTTCATTTGTTTGTTCACAGGGTGTTGGGTCTCCAGCGATAGCTGCCTTTACAGCACCACAACCTGAATGACCTAACACAAGAATGAATTGTACTCCCGACATTTTTGCGAATTCTAAACTCCCTAAAATATTATTATTCTCTGGAAGTGCTTTTGTTTTATATTCTTCATTCTCTGTAACAAAATTACCTGCGGAACGAAAGCTAAAAACATCGCCAATGCCTATATCAAAAATAGTTTCTACAGGTACTCTTGAATCAATACAACTTAGTATGGCTGCAAATGGTGTTTGTCCTAATGAGGTTTTTCTTAGCTGAGTGTCCAAAACCCTATTCGTTGATAAACTTTCGACAAAACTATCGTTGCCCGTTTTCAAAATATTTACTGCAATCTCTATATCGGTATTTCCTTTATTATTTCCCATTTTCTTTTGTTTTTGAGGGTTTGTTAAATTTTATGTGTTTGCAATTGCTGTTTGTGCATTGACACGTATATAAGGTCCATCATTACTATTCACACCTTTCTCAGGGTCTACCACAGTAAATTGCTTAATGGCTCCGGGCTGAAAAACAGTACACAAACTAGAACCTCCGTAACTAAATCTTCCTAATAAATCACCTTTTGTAACTTGTTTTCCGATATAGATTTTATCGTTAAACTCTATAGATGATATCTCGGTGATTCCAATAGGAATTACACAGACCATTCCTATTTTTGGATTCGGGCTTTCTATAAAAATTAAAGCACGTGTATTTACATTGGCTTCGTATTGTTGAGAAAGCGTACCTGCTGAAGAATCGAATCCCATCGACAATAATTCGCTAAACATAAATGCAGGAATTTTACGCATATCTTTTATGGTTCCTGAGATCGGTGCATGCCATCTGTGATAATCATGACCGCTCAAAAATGTTTGTAATACATCTCCTCCAACAAATCGGTCTGTATATATAGAGTTATCCAACATGTTTACCAAAGAATAGGGCTGACTTTTCAACATGAAGTTTGCTTCTTTTTTAACATTTCTTGCCAATCGGTTTACGGTTCCATCATTTGCCGAAACCACAACGGCATCATTTCCAATACCATCTATAGGTCGACATATTTTTATAATATCTCTATGGAAAAAACCATTAAAACTTTTAAATCCCCAGTGGATTGGGTCTGCAATTTTTTGAGCTTCTGTTACAAATTGATCTAATGTGTTTGCAATCACAGATCTTTCAGACAGCCATCCATTTCTACCTGTAGTTACCACATTTAATGATGCTGGCGAATCTAAATAAGAACACCAGGCATCTAAAACAATTCTCAAATGATTGTTGAATTCTTTGTCTCTAAAAATATCCCAACCAGCTTGAGTAAACATCATATACACAAAGATTCCTGAAATGGGAAATGCTGTATGTGGAATGTCAGGAGCAAAAATGGGCGCTCTTTCAACGGTGTAGTTTAATACCAAATACAAGTCCTCAAGGTTATAAATGTAATATCTAGCAGTATGTTCATATTGTCTATGTACTTCCAACCCTTGCTGAATCATCAAAGAAACTGCAGCTTTCATCTTCGGATTGTTGTTCAAATAGTTAATAAAAGTGATCATACTCGGAGTAAATCCGTATGCTTCTCCTAATTTTTCCTTTTCTTTTTTTGCAGCTTCTACTTGAGCACTTAACCATTTTCCTATATGCGCTGCATCTTGAGGAAGAAATCCAGCCACGACACCATGTTTTCTTAGGTAATGTTGTTCAAATTCTTCTTTGATTTTCTTTGCTGATTTGTTTGACGCTTTCGTTTTCATTTGTTTAAAATTTTAGGAGTTGTTCTCCAGTAAATATAAACTGGAAAGCACTGGTTTTTAAACGTATAAATACTTGGTTTTCAAAACGATTATTTTAACGGTGTACTGAGACAGTTTTTAAATTGAAAAGCCTGTTCTCATGAAACGAAATGAAAATTCTGATTAAGGACTGAATGTGCTAAATAACCAAACAAACCTCATGATTTCTCAAGAGGTTTGTTTGGTTTGTATATTGTTGTTATTTCTTTCTAAATTGATGCTTCAAAATCGCTTCTAATGAACCATTCTCGTTTGCAGCCCTAATACAACAAAATCTCACAACACATACTTTGTTAAAGGATTCTATTTAAAATATTTAGAAAGTCAAGACATTTCCTGACAAAAAATTACTTGTTAAAATCCAGTTCCAGGATCGTCTGGAGGTGAAGCTGCTTGTGCTTTTTTAGGATTTAATAATATATAAGTTCCTAGTGCAGTTAATGCTGCATACTTTCCGTAATTACCGATTTTGTTTAAGGCATCTTTACGAGAAATCTTTTGATCTTTATTTTGTGTTTGATTTTTCATCTTTCGTCGTGTCTTTAAATTATTCGATAATTAATTTGGTATTCAATGTTCCGTTTTCAGTTTCTAACTGAACAATATAGATTCCTGCCCTTAAATTTGGAAGTGAAACATCATTCGCTCCATTTCCTTGGAAAGAAGTAGTCAATACTTGTTTTCCTAAGATGTTGTACATGTTTACTTTGGCTCTTCCATTTTGAATACCTACAATACGCAAGTTATTGCGATCCGAAGTATAGACACTTAGATGGTCTAAGTTGAGATCATCTACACTTAAAGCACTAGAAGTTGTATGGATATAAAAACGTCCAATACCACTTAAATCACTGGTAAGTGTTGTACTAAACTCAGAAGTGTCATTTAATAACGTAAATGAACCATCATTCTTATCCTCTAGATATACATTGAGCCCAGCAGGTAAGTGGGTAGCTAAAGCAGAAATATTGATATCCGTTCCTGAAGTAGCATTAACTCCTACAGGAATAATCATGCTTTCTAAATCAGCATTTGGAAGCGATTGAATTCCTAAGTTTCTACCAGAACCATCCGCTACTGCATGTGTATAGATGGCAAAAGAATTAGCGACACCGTTAAAAATAGAACTGTCGAATCCATTGTCCCATCCAGTAGTGGTACCATCGATATAATAAATATCTGCATCTCTAGTATTTGTACCATCTGTGATTGTTAAAATAACCTCAGGTCTAGCAGTACCATCTCTTTGGAAAGAATCTGTAGATTGATGCGATTGCATGGCTTCTGTAAAGTTGAATGTATTAGACCCTGTAGAACTCACAAAGAATCCTTGTCCAGGTGCTACATGAAAAGCAGCAGAAGCTTGATTGATCTGATCGTAAGAACTAGTTCCTTGATCCCACAACCATATCGTATTTTCCGTTAAACTCGATGTATTGACTGTTAACAAATTATTCGTTGCATGTGCATTGGTATTGGCAGCTAGAAAAGAAGGATATGGATTCCCAACTAAATTCTGAGAATTGACATTAGAAGTAATTGAAACTCCAACGTCAGCCACAGGCATGGTTCCCGAAAAAGAGATATCACCAGCAGCATTTAGTTTTACAGAATATCCACCTCCTAAGGTTAAAGAACCTGTAGAAGCAGCGGTTTGATAATCCCAACGATCATTGGCACTTGCTTGCGAATTGTCATAAGGAGCCAGTCCGATATTAGGAGCTGAACCTGTTGCAAAAGTATGATTGGTAATTAAATCTTCAATGGTTTCACCACCAACAGGAGATCCTACCAAATACCAATTGGTAGTTGCTAAGTTTCTATTGTAGGTAACAGTTCCAGCAAATGTAGATTGTGCAATTAAAGTAGCGGGAGTTTGTGCCATAGTACCTGAATTCATCGTTACTGCATTTACTGTAACAGCAGCAGAAGCAGTTGGGTAATTGGTTAGCGCTGCAGGAATGATAACATTGTCTAAAGCCCCAGGTACAGCATTTGTACTCCAGTTAGTAGTAGTAGTCCAATTAGAATCTGTTGCTCCTGTCCAGTTTACTGGACCAGCAGACGTAACATCTATCATTGTTGGTGAAGTTTGAAGGTTTGGGGTTCCTTCATCATCTTGAGCAACTACGTATACATCATAGGCTGTACTTTGTGTTAAGCCCGTAACACTAAAATTATTGGTAAAACCTCCTGTACTTACGGCTGCATTACCAGAGGTTATTTGACCAGTCCCACCACTTCCTGTGCCAGCAACTACTTCTGTTGAAGTAGGTGCTGTTGCAGCATCAGCGACAACCACATAGAAAATACTTCCTGCTTCATCAATGTCTGTTTCTAAGGTAAAACCTGTTGATGCTATCGAAGAAGCACTTGGGGTACTACTTTCAAATACGGGCGGGGTGTTGTCTACAGATGCAGCTAATAATACATCATCAATTGCCCAATTTGAAGCTATAGGTGCAGTAGGTGTCATTCTAATTTCATCAATATTATCCCACCCTGTGGAACCAGATATATCTCCAGCGGATACTACAAGGTAGTTTAAACCAGCAGAACCTGCTTTTATGATGGTCCCAGATGTAGCTACTCCGTCATCATATCCTTGAACAGTAATACTTGTAGCACTCCCCGCAGCAAAACCAAAATCAAAACTGGTTACAGAAAAATTGTTAGACGAATCGTCCGACTTATACGAAAAGGAAGTCACAGTTGTTCCTGCTGCTGTCATGATAACAGCCAAATCACCCAGTCCACTTATTCCTGCAAATGTATTATTAACTGTAATATTTGTAATATCTCCTGACGTAACCGCAGAAACTCCTAAGCAATGATCATCAATGTTCGTTACTGATGGGTTTGTTGATGCTCCTGTTAATACTCTAGCTGATCCAGCTTCAAAAGTAATTGTAGATCCAACTGTGGGTCCAGTGCAAGTTACTGCTGTAATGTCTACTTCAGAATTTAAATCGGTGTTCGTTATTTCAATATTTAAAATCTCTGATTCTAAAGAGTTAAGAGTCTCTATACTAGTAGTATCAAAAATATTTACCGCGTTAACGGCTGATCGTGTTTCATAAGAGGATGCAATTTCTTTATTTAAAACAGATGTGTTTAGGTTTTTAGAATATGCATATACAGTAAAAAATAGTGTAATTAATAGAAAGGTAATTTTCTTCATAATTTAGGTTTTGGGAACTAAAGAAGTAATTTAACAAAGGGCTAAAAGTAAGAAAAAAATTATACACACTTACATATAAAGCAGAAATAGGTACTTTTAAATGGAGTTTTTAAGTCTCTCAACTCCGTCTGAAGGAACGCAAACTATTTATTTTAAATCAAATTTAATCTTAGTTCAAATTAATGATTTGGATATTGAAGTAAACGTCTTGCTTCTAAAATTTCAAATGCTCATGATTTAAACTCCAAAACTAGCTCCGCTTGCCATTACAGACCTATCAATTTTACGCATCAATCCCTGCAATACCTTACCTGGACCTACTTCAACGAACTCGGTTCCTCCATCGGCAATCATCGCCTGAATTGATTGTGTCCATTTAACGGGAGCCGTTAATTGTGCCATTAAATTCTCTTTGATTTCAGTTGCATTATTTACCGCTTTTGCTGGTACATTTTGGTACACTGGACAAGCTGGCTCATTAAATTGAGTCGCTTCAATGGCAGCAGCTAATTCTTCTCTTGCTGGCTCCATCATTGGTGAGTGAAATGCTCCTCCAACTGGTAATACCAAAGCTCTTCTTGCTCCTTTTTCAGTGAGTGCTTCACACGCTTTTTCAATCGCAGAAACTTCTCCGGAAATCACCAACTGTCCTGGACAATTGTAATTTGCTGCTACTACTACTCCATCAATATCATTACAAACTTGCTCTACAACCTCGTCATCTAATCCTAAAACAGCAGCCATTGTAGAAGGTTGAGCTTCACAGGCTTTTTGCATTGCCAAGGCACGTTGAGAAACTAATTTTAATCCATCTTCAAAAGATAAAACTCCTGCAGCAACTAAGGCAGATAATTCTCCTAAAGAATGTCCGGCTACCATTTCTGGTTGAAAAGAATCGCCCAATACTTTGGCTAAAATTACTGAATGTAAAAAGATTGCAGGTTGCGTTACTTTGGTTTCTTTCAATTCATCCGCAGGGCCTTCAAACATTACATCCGTAATACTAAATCCTAAGATTTCGTTTGCTTGTTCAAAAAGTTTCTGTGCTAATTCTGAGTTTTCATATAAGTCTAAACCCATTCCTGTAAACTGCGCTCCTTGACCCGGAAAAATATATGCTTTCATTAAAATTTGATTTCGTTGTTTGTTGGGGCAAAAATAGGAATTTATCATGTCATAACGAAGCTTTATTAAAAAGCTCAAATTCCTCTAATAATATAGACAGACAATCTTGTTTCTTAAGCTTACTTCACTTCTTCCTCGACAGCTTCAGAATGACCACTTGTAAATGACAAATAATTAGTAATTTCGTTTTATGACCGAACAAAAAAAATCACAGGCGCAAATCATCTATCTTGTTTTAGCAGCATTGTTTGTTGCTTCTTTAGTGACTTCAAATTTAATATTCCAAAAATTCTTTTATTGGTATCCTTTTGATGTTGAAATTTTTGGTTCAAACCTTTTTGAAGTTTCGGTGGGACTTCTTCCCTATCCTATTACCTTTTTAATTACTGATATTTTATCTGAAATCTATGGAAAAAAGAAAGCCAATCATGTGGTAATTGCAGGTATTTTTGCTTCGTTCTTTTCTTTAGCAATCATTTATGTTTCTAAAGAAGTTCCAGCTACCACTTGGTCTCCTGTAAATGACAAAACATTTATTGAAGTTTTTGGAGCAGCTCCTTTGGCAGTTTTGGCTTCTATGATGGCTTATTTATTTGCACAGTTTATCGACATTCGCATCTATCATTTCTGGAAAAATTATACAAAAGGCAAACATCTTTGGTTGCGAAATAATTTCTCGACATTCTCTTCTCAAATTGTAGATACATTAACGGTATTATTATTGCTGTGTTCTTTTGAGATTATTGCTTGGAGTAATTTTTTAGGTCTTTTAGTAAGCGGTGTTATTTTTAAAATGATGATTGCTGCTTTAGATACACCAATTTTATATGCCATCGTTTTTGCTTTTAGAAAGCATTTCGGTTTGAAAATGGGTGAAGAAATTGAAATTTAATTTCCATGTAAACTATTCTATAAAATTTCGTCTAAACGCACATAACAACTTAGAAATAATGAAAAAACTTATCACACTCTTATTAATTATCACTTTAACTCAAGTATCTGCTCAAACTTCTAATTTTAATGATCTATTACAGGCAAATGTTACTGAAAAAGGGCATGTAGATTATAAATCATTGAAAGCAAACGAAGCTAAATTAGATAGCTATTTAGCTTATTTAAATACGACCAGTCCAGAGAAAAGTTGGTCTGCAAATAAAGAAAAAGCTTTTTGGATCAATGCGTACAATGCGTATACAATTAAAATTATATTACAAAACTATCCATTAAAAAGTATTACCGATATTAAAGTTAAAGGCAAAACAGCTTGGAAAACTCCATTTGCTAAAGTTGGTGGAAAGACCTATAATTTAGATCATATTGAACATCAAATTTTACGTAAAAAGTTTAAAGATGCAAGAATTCATGTAGGTGTCAATTGTGCTTCAGGGTCATGTCCTAAATTAGGAAACACAGCTTTTACTGAAGATAATATTGATGCTGAGCTAGAACGCTTAATGAAAGAGTTCATTAACGATCCAACGAGAAATAAAATCACTAAGAAAAAAGTTGAAATTTCAGAGATCTTTAATTGGTTTAAAGGCGATTTTACAACGGAAGGATCTGTGATTGATTATATCAATAAATATTCTGATGTGGAAGTCAACAAAAAAGCTAAAATAAAATACTTAACTTACGACTGGAGTTTGAACGGAAAATAAGTACGGTCTGTTCGAGTGAAATTCATTAATGAAATAGTATCTTGAGTTCAATAAAGCTTCTCGATACGATCACGCTTTAGCGTAATCACTCGAAGTGACACAAAAGATAAAAAATGTCGAAAACATATTATGACCCTGCCGATTTACGCAAGTTTGGCAATATCACGGAATGGAACGAAGAACTTGGAAACAAGTTCTTTGATTATTATGGGAAAGTCTTTGAAGAAGGAGCATTAACCGCTCGCGAAAAATCGTTGATTGCATTGGCTGTGTCACATACAGAACAATGTCCTTATTGCATTGATGCATATACAAAGGATGGTTTACAAAGAGGAATTACAAAGGAAGAAATGATGGAAGCTGTTCATGTAGGAGCCGCAATTAAAAGTGGAGCAACCTTGGTTCATGGAGTTCAAATGATGAACAAAGTGAATAAGTTGGAAATGTAAGCAGAGAACCAATCTCGCAGAAAAGTGAGATTGTGTGAATCGCTTATTCCAACGAAAGTTGGAATCAAAATAAAGTAAAGAGTAAAGGCTAACAATTGCTTATCCTGAGCTTGTCGAAGGATATTTAATTGTGTGAATCGCTTATCCCAATGTGGTTATTGAGTCAAGTCGAAAAAAGATACTGAAACAACACTTCGACAAGCTCAGTGTGACACGCTCGACCTGACATTAAAAAATAAAAGATACTGAAACAAGTTCAGCATAAATGAAAAAATCACTCTTAGCTAGAAACAATGATCTAGCCAATACAGAACGTCAATTAGAAATTCTCTCTAACGGTATTTTTGCTGATGGAGAATTACCAACGTTCGCAAAAAAAATAAAAGAAACGAATCAGTTTCCATTACGCCCAAAAAAACTAGAAATTCTACAAATTAATGTAGGATATATGTGTAATCAAGTGTGTTCTCACTGTCATGTAGATGCGGGCCCAGATCGTAAAGAAATCATGACCAGAGAAACCATGCAACAATGTTTGGATGTCATTCAAAAAACAGGAGCACATACCTTAGATTTAACCGGTGGCGCACCTGAGATGAATCCAAATTTTAGATGGTTTGTTGAAGAAGCTGCTAAAATAGGAATCAAAGACTTTATTGTTCGTTCTAATTTAACCATTATCAGAGCAAACAAAAAGTATTACGATTTACCAGAGTTCTTTAAAAAACACAATGTGCATGTGGTGAGTTCTATGCCGCATTGGACTCGTGGAAAAACCGATAAACAGCGTGGTGATGGTGTTTTTGATAAGTCTATCAAAGCTTTGCAAGAATTGAATGCAGTAGGTTACGGAATGCCAGGAAGCGATTTGCGTTTGGATTTGGTATACAATCCTTCAGGAGCATTTTTACCAGGAGATCAAATGGCATTAGAAAACGATTTTAAAAAAGCGTTAAAAGACGATTTTAATATTGATTTTCATAGTTTATTTGCCATTACTAATCTGCCTATCAGTCGATTTTTAGATTATCTAATTGCTTCAGAGAATTATGAAGATTATATGTATTCTTTGGTCGAAGCTTACAATCCAACAGCTGTGGAAAATGTGATGTGTACCAATACCTTATCGATAAGTTGGGACGGTTGGTTGTACGATTGTGATTTCAATCAAATGTTGAATTTAAAAGTCAACAGTAAGGTAAAACACATTTCAGAATACAACGAAGAATTATTACAAAATAGAAATATTATTATCAATCAACACTGTTATGGTTGTACTGCCGGTGCAGGAAGTAGTTGTCAAGGTGTGGTCGCATAATTAATTATGAATGATTAATTATAAATTACGAGTTTTGTAGTACGAATTTCAATTTTGAAAATAATGAATAAGTTTCTCTTCCTTTTTTTTCTCTTTATTTCTATCGATAGCTTTTCTCAAGAAAGCATCAATGCTATTTTAAAAAAATACAATACGGAAAGCATTCCTTATATGACAGTAGACAGTTTAAAAACGCTGTCTAACAATGTGATTGTCTTAGATGCCAGAGAGAAAAAAGAGTTTACTACAAGTCATTTGAAGAATGCACTTTTTGTGGGTTATGAAAAATTCAATCTAAAAAAGACAATTAAAAGTTTACCCAACAAAGAAACTACCATTGTTGTGTATTGTACCTTGGGTGTACGATCTGAAGATATCGCTGAAAAGCTAAAAATGAAAGGATATCAAAACGTTTATAATTTGTTCGGCGGAATTGTTGAATGGAAAAACAAAGGATATAAAGTTTTTGACACTCAAGAAAAAGAAACCGAACAAGTCCATACTTCCAGTAAATTTTGGGGCAGATGGTTGCTAAAAGGCGAAAAAGTATACTGAAACAAGTCCAGCATAAAATGAATAAAAATTTATTGATCATTTTTACTCGGAATCCAGAATTAGGAAAAGTAAAAACACGACTTGCAAAATCTGTTGGTGATAAAACTGCTTTGGAGATTTATCAATTTCTATTGGCAAAAACCAAAGAAGTAACTCGTGATTTGAGCTGCGATAAAGCTGTTTACTATTCAGAAAAAATTGCAAAAGATGATATTTGGGATCGAAATACTTATGAAAAAAAAATGCAGTTTGGAATTGATTTAGGAACTAAAATGAAAAATGCTTTTGAAACTGGCTTTGAAAATAAGTATGAAAAAGTCTTGGTTATCGGAAGTGATCTTTACGACTTAGAACCTTCACATATTAACGAGGCCTTTGAAAAATTAACCGATAACGACGTGGTCATTGGACCAGCTTTGGATGGTGGATATTATTTATTAGGATTAAAAAACAGCTATCCAGAAATCTTCAAAAATAAGAATTGGGGAACTTCATCAGTTCTGAAAGACACGTTAACTGATTTAGAAAAAGTTGATGTACATTTGTTAGGAGCGTTAAATGATGTTGATGTGATTGATGACATTAAAAAACATCCCGCATTTCAACATTTTTCGATCCACCAGTAAATCATTTTTTACATGACAAAAAAGCAACAATTAGAGGAGACATCTCGTTTTCTAAAGTCTTCAGGTTTTAAAAACCCAGAAATTGGAATCGTTTTAGGAACGGGCTTAGGTCAGTTAATCCATGAAATTGACATTGAACAGGAAATCGCTTATGCTGATATTCCTCATTTCCCACAAGCAACGGTTGAGTTTCATTCTGGAAAATTGGTTTATGGAACACTTTCTGGGAAAAAAGTAGTGGTCATGTCGGGCAGGTTTCACCTGTATGAAGGTTATAACCAGTGGGAAGTAACCTACGGAATTCGCAGTATGCATCAGTTAGGGATTCAAACTTTATTGATTTCCAATGCAGCTGGCGCCATCAATCTTTCTTATCAGAAAGGAGATTTAATGGTTATTGACGATCATTTGAATTTACAAGGAGGCTCGCCACTGGCTTTTGCTGAAGTTGGAGAATTTGGAGAACGCTTTGCCGATATGTTAGCACCATATTCAAAAAATATAAACGATTTATTGAAATCAATCGCAAAAGAAAACGACATATCGCTGAAGGAAGGAGTTTATGCAGGCGTTTTTGGTCCGCAATTAGAAACCAGAGCAGAATATAGAATGCTTCAAATTTTAGAAGTAGATGCTGTAGGAATGAGTACTGTTCCAGAAGTAATTGTTGCAAAACATTTGAATTTACAATGTGCAGCAATTTCTGTGTTAACAGATGAATGTGATCCAAAAAATTTGGCCCCTGTAAATATTGAAGAAATCATTAAGATTGCTGGTGAAGCAGAGCCAAAAATGATTTTACTTTTTAAAGAATTAATCACAAGAATTTAATGCTTAGAAATCAGCAAATAGCCGTTTTAACCATTCGATTAATCCTCGGATTTATTTTCTTTTTCCAAGGATTTGGAAAGGTCTTTACATTTGGTTTGGATGCTGTTTATAACAACTTTTTTAAGGCGAGTTATTCAGAATTGTTGCCTGATTTTCTATTGCTCTTTTCAGCTTATTATACTTCTATTATAGAGTTGGTTGCTGGTTTTCTATTAATTGTAGGATTTAAAAGAGACATTGCTTTATACTTCTTAGCATCTGTCTTAGTCATTGTTGCTTTTGGTCACGGATTAAAAGAACCTATTTGGGATCTATCACATGTCATGTATAGAACCATTTTATTAGTCAGCTTACTACTCTTACCCAAGAGTTTAGATATATTTTCAATTGATGGTTTCATCAATTACAAATCAAAAAAACAAGAATGAGTTATTTAGAAACTACACATAATGTATATAAAGAAGCAGCTTTAACACCCGATGTAGGTTTATGCTGTACTACCAATCCTATTTGGGAATTACCAGGACTAAAGATTCCAAGAATCATGCAAGAAATGAATTACGGTTGTGGTTCTACAGTGCATGCACGTGATTTGACAAACAACCCAAAAATGTTATATGTTGGCGTTGGAGGTGGAATGGAATTACTACAATTTGCATATTTCAATCGTCAGAAAGGTGGCGTGATTGGTTTGGATGTTGTGGATGAAATGTTAGAAGCTTCTCGTAAAAACTTTGTAGAAGCAGAAGCAATGAATCCTTGGTTTCAAAGTGATTTTGTGGATTTGCGAAAAGGAGATGCCATGAACTTGCCTGTTGAAGACAATTCTATTGATGTTGCTGCGCAGAACTGTTTGTTTAATATTTTTAAATCGGATGATCTAAAGAAAGCCATTGCAGAAATGTATCGTGTACTAAAACCTCACGGGCGTTTGGTGATGAGTGATCCTACTTGCGAACAACCGATGAATGATGAGTTACGTAATGACGAACGTTTGCGTGCTTTGTGTTTGAGCGGAAGTTTATCGATTGCTGATTATGTAAAAGCGTTGACTGATGCTGGTTTTGGAACGATAGAAATTAGAGCGCGTAAACCCTATAGAATCTTAGACCCAAAAAATTATCCTACTGACGAGTTAATCTATATCGAGTCTATTGAAGTTGCTGCTATTAAAGACCCAATGCAAGAAGATGGCCCGTGTATTTTTACTGGAAAAGCAGCAATCTATTTTGGAGATGAAGAATATTTTGATGATGGCAAAGGACATACTTTATTGAAGAACCAGCCTTTAGCCATCTGTGATAAAACTGCTGGAGCATTACAAGCTTTGGGAAGAGATGATATTTATTTTTCAGAATCTACTTTCCATTACGATGGTGGTGGGTGTTGTTAGGTCTGAGTTTTTACTGAAGAGTTGAAGTTATTTCTATTCAAATTCAATTACTGGTGATTTCCAAGTAATAGAATCTCCTAGTATATCATATTTTTCACTAATGATATTTAATTTTGATGGAGTCACCTTAATCAGTAAATAATTATTGACTTTATCTTTATAGAAACCTTCCCATTCTTCTTTCCAATACTTTTCTTTTGCTTCTTTAGAATTCACCAAAGTTGCAACTCCTTGAACGGTTACATAACCAGAATCGTTTTTATCAAAATAGTACAATGTTACTTTTGAGTTGTGCTGTATTTCCTTTACTTTTTTACTTTTAGGGTTTGTTGCCATCCAAATGGTAAAATCTTCTTCTGGAAGAAAAGGATCCATCGTTCTTGCATTTGCAACTCCTAAAGAATCTACAGTGATTAAAGCACAGTTTTGAGAAGTAATGATGATTTCTTTAGCAATTTCCTTAAGTTCTTTTTTAGCCATTTGTCTTTCTTTGCAAGCAAATAAACAGGTAAGGAATAAGACTGTTATAATTGTCTTTTTTATCATTCTCTTAAAAGTATTGCCCAATTCCAAAGACAAAACCTTGTGTTGCATTCGGAGTAATCCCATAACCATAATCGATTCGAAAGACAGCATTGTAGATTTTTTTATGAATAAATCGAATTCCCAATCCTGGATACACTCTTAAGTTATCTTCATTGCTAAAATCCCCAAAATCTCCACCTGGATTTCTCCAAGAACCAGCATCTATAAATGCATTTCCTTGAACTGTAATATTTCCTTTTTTGTGAAGAATATACCTATACTCTGTATTTAAGACAATCACTCCAGTTCCTCTATCGATGATATTTCCTACTCCACGAACATTAATATTATTATCTACCGAAAAAGGTGCAAAAGGAGAATCGTCATTCGTTGCAAAACCAATACGTATACGGTTTGCCCAATTTCCTTTTTCACCCACGCGTTTGTAGTAGAAAAAGTCATTCCACCAAATAGAGAAATCTGGTAACACTTCACTTCTAGCGCTCACATATTGAAAATTAAAAACACTTCGAAACCCTGAAACACTTTCGTAATAATAATCTAAGGCATTGAATTCATAAATCAATTTAATGAGTGATTTGTCTACTTTTAATTCTTGCGGAATATTAGGATTTGTCGCCCCAAATTTATACTCATAATCTTCAGTAAAGATATTTAACCCAAGCTCTATTCGGTTTTTAAAATTGAATTGATATAAACCCAACAATTCATAAGACACATTGTTATATTTATAATCTGCTGTAGTTCCATCAAAGAAAACAGGTTCTTGCGTTGTTAAACTTTGGTAGTTAAATGACAATCCTAATTTTTTACTAAATAAAAAGGGTGCTCTAAAATTGATTCCATATGAACTATAGATATCTTGTTGAAAAAAACCTCCAAGCGCAATACTCTTTCCTAAGAAATTAAATTCGTTGACACCAACTCTATATGCAAATTCGCCATCATTCGTCGTGTAAAAATTAGCAAAAGGGATGATGGTGAAGTTTTCCTCAATATTTATATAAACATTGTAAAGATTGTCATGCGAATGATATACTTGGAAATATGCATGAGAAATGGCTGGTAACTTACGTAATGTCGCGATGTCGTTTTTAAGTGTCAAAGAATCTAATACTTTTCCACTTTTAGATTCCATGATCTTCTTAACAAAAGATGTTTTTGTCTTTTTTGTGCCTCTTACTTTAATGTCGAAGATCATTTTGTCTTGCGCTTGCAATCCAGAAAAAACAAAAAATAAACTAAATACAAAAAGGAGTTTTCTCATTATTATAATGCTGTAAAGGGTTTTTCAATAATCAAATTTACCCAATTATCTAAACTGACTGCTAACATAGAAAAATTATATTGATCATTTAGCATTAAATCTGAAGGAACTGTTCTGTTAATATCTAAAACGACATTCGTTAATTTATAGTATTGAAACCATTTATCGAAGGTATAGGTTCCTGAAATAAAATCGTTATTGGCATCAGAAATGACTTGAAAATAAATAGCATTGTCGGGAAATATTCCATCTTCCCATGTAAATAATGGCATTAAAGATTCTGTTTGATCAATCACAATAGCATTGTTGTATTCTGTAGGTTTTGATGCTTGCTTTAATCGAATTGGATTGGATCTATGAAATTTATCGAGCGTTTGAAAAGTAACAATGCAATAGACTTCATCGTTTCCTGAACGAACAAATTGACTTAAGTATCCTCCAAAAACAGGTTCAGATGGTAGAATTCTTTTTGTATAATTACTGAAATCATTTGGGTCTACATTGGTACCTACCGTTTCGTAATACTGAATATTACTCGCTTCAGGAATTGGATAATAATAAATATACGATATGGAAGCATCATTTTCTTTACTTGCTGCACAAGCAATCACTTCGTCTAATTGTGACTCTGAGTAAAGCGCCAATACTTCTGATAAATTAGTAGGCAGAACTTCTTCATTGTTGGAACAGGAAAACAAGATGAATACAGAAAAAAAGAAAATGAGACTTTTGAATCGAGGTTTTTTGCCAAGTAAAATGTTTTGTACCCTCAATGTATCCATCCATTTTCTTTTGATCATCTTTATAATTTCAATGTTAAAATAGGTAGTGGAGCATGGTTTGCAATATCTTCAGAAATACTTCCTTCAAAAAAATGAGAAAACCCTTTTCTTGCATGTGTACTTACTGCGATTAAGTCAGCCCCTAATGAATTGGCAAAATTCAAAATTCCGTTTTCAACGTCTTTGTCGCAAACAAAGGCAGTTTCTTTCATTTTATCGATATTTCCTTCCGCTATATTAAAAAAATCTGCGGCCAAATTGTCCATTTCATACGTCGTCTTAAAATCTGTGTAGGGCGTATTTATGTATACAATGTGCATTTTACCTTTAAATTCATCGACAATACTTTTAGCTTTTAGATAGGTTTCCACCGATTCTTCAGAAAAATCTGTAGCAAATACCACTTCATTAAAATTAAAATCTACTACATCATTTTTAACAACCAACACAGGGATTTCGGAAAATCGGATTACTTTTTCTGTATTTGAACCCACTAACAATTCTTTCAATCCAGTAACTCCATGAGAGCCCATAATAATTAAATCTGCGTTCTCTTCTTTAGCAACTTCATTGACTTCGCTAAATACTTTAAAGTGCTTGATAATCGGTTTTACAGTGATTCCTTCTAAGTACTCTTTTTTTAAAAATGCTTGGAATCTTTTTTTTGCAAGCTGATATAGAAATGCTGTTTTTTCTTGTAGATAACTTGCGCTTGCGCTAATGGAATCATTTTGAATATCTAGCATGTGTAATGCTAAGATTTCAACTTTATTTTTTTTCGATAAAGAAGCTGCTGCTTTTAAAGCGTATTCAGAATATTCAGAAAAATCTACGGGTACAATAATGGTTTTCATTTGCTTAAATTTTAATCTATACAGTAAAATTAAGCCTCTATTTTTTCTTATTTTAAGACATTTATCATGTTTTAAAATAATTCTTTTTTGTACAATTTTACAGCTTCTCTTTGTACAAACTTTTCATCAGAATCTCTGCGGGTTTGTTTTGAGGAGTAAACCGATTGTTATTCTCTCCGCCAACACGGTCGTGTCTGAGAAACCACTTCCACACAAATCCGCCAGCAAACCAATCTTCTTTCCAAAATTGATTGTGAATAGCTTGTAGCCCGTTCACTTGCGCTTCTAAATTTATCCCTCCTGAAACTCGTTTAGAATCCCAAGGTTCTTTTCCTGTAAAATCTACGCTTCTATAACCATATTCGGTAAATAATATAGGTTTTTTAAATGCAGATTGTATTTTTTTAATTTCTGCTTTGTGTGGTTTCCAACCTTCTTCAAATTCTTGAACTGTCGGTGTTTTTTTATCTGTTAAAGGAAAATAAGCATCAACTCCTATAAAATCTAACTCATTCCAAAAAGTAACACGTTTAAATTCATCCCAATTAGCAGCGTAGGTTAATTTTCCTCGATACACTTTTTTGATTTTCTGAATCAACGATTTCCAATATGTCGGTCTGTTGGCAACAAATTTCTCTAATTCTGTTCCAATACAGAATACCTCTGCGTTGATTTCTTGAGCCACTTTAGCATATAATAAAATAAATTGTTCGTACGTATTTTCAAGAACTTTCCATTGTTCTTCGGTATCCATAGTAATGAATCCTGTATACTCTCCTCCAGAAACCCAGATTTGAGGTTTCAACATAATTTTAATTCCTCTCTTTTTTAATTCCTGAGCGTATTGTTTAATACCCCTCTCCCGTTCTCCATACCATTGTCTTCTGGTATTAAAACGAATTTCTGGTGATGACAAATCTCTGATAAATCCGAAAGGCATTAATGCCGCATAATTTGCGTTGACGTTAACTACTGGATTTGTGTGTGTGGTTGTAATGCTGTCTCCAGACGAGACAAAACTGATTCCGTTAATTTTTTGAGCATTTCCTAGTAAAGAAATCCCAAAAATGGAAAGGAGTAAAAAAAAGAGCCTAAGTGTTTTCATAATTAGGCTCTAAAATATTTAAAATTTATTTATTCGTTACAATAATGCTCTTAAACCTATGCTAAAAGTATTTCCTAAACCTTGAAAATTATGTCCTCTTACAATTTTACTATACAGAGCTTCTATATTTAAAACTTTTGTTACCTGATATTTACCCCCAAAACCTAAAGCCGAACTATTTTGCTGAAAGTTTCCTCCAGTTCTTTGCGAGTGTTGTACAAAGCCTAAAACTGTTGCTTTCTGTGTTGGAAAATAACTCATAAAAACTCCAGGTGATAGTAATAGAGTCTTGTTTGCAAAACTATTTTCATCACCAAAACTATACTCGGTATTTAATTCTGTAAACAATTGCCATTCTCCGCTTGGGAATGTATAATCAAAGAAATATCTATTCTGTAAAACCCAAGAAGATTGATCTAGAAAAACACCAGTATTATCGCTTCCACTAAATGTAGGGATATGAAGCGCTGTTTGAACAGAAAAATTACTTATACTTTTAAAAGGTTGAATTTTAATGGCAGGAGCAATCGTAGAAAGTCCATTTCTAGAGGTATTTGAATCTTCAAAATTAAAGACAGAGAAAGTACTTTCTCCTCCAAGTGTGTTAGAACGATATTCTAAAATCACCCCTAAGTTGACTCTATCATTTTCAGAAACTCCTGTAAATACTTCTAAAGTAGAAGTAAAAAAAGTTTGTCTTTGAATATCTACTGCTGTACTATTGTCTGCGCCCGTTTGTCTGGTTTGAGTGTATAAGCCATTAAAAAACTTAATATCCCATTGCCCTTTATTCAATAATTTGGAAGGAGTAAATATTTGTAAATTGTTTTTCTCTTCTAGCTCTTCCTCTTGAGAAAACCCTTGAAAGCTTATTAGCAATAATGCAAATAGTAAAATTCGTTTCATTCTTTTTATTTTTAAATTATTTTGCAATCCGTCGAGAGTATCACCCAATACTTACAAATAAACTTATTTAATAATAAGCAATTTAATGAAATTCTGTATTTAGATCCTCGTCCCTAAGTCTTGGAGTCACTGTGAAAATAGTTTCAATGAAAACCCCCATGCAGGCATAAGGTAATTCTTTTTTATTTAAATCGTTTCATCTGTTAAGATTTTCTTTTATCTTCGACAGATTAGTCAACTTATATAAAACTATGGAGCACATTGTTATTATTGGAAACGGAATTTCTGGAGTTACACTTGCCAGGCATATTAGAAAAAATTCCGACAAAAAAATCACCATTGTTTCAGCAGAAACAGATTACTTCTTCTCTCGTACAGCACTGATGTATGTATACATGGGGCACATGAAATTTGAACATACACAACCTTACGAAGCTTGGTTCTGGAAAAAAAATAGAATCAACCTAAAAAAAGGCTATGTAAATGATATAGATACCAAAGGAAAACTATTGAATTTTTCTGATGGTGAAACGCTTTCTTATGATAAGTTAGTCCTAGCAACTGGGTCTAAACCCAACAAATTTGGTTGGCCAGGACAAGATTTAAAAGGTGTAATGGGTATGTACCATAAACAGGATTTAGAAAATTTAGAAGTACATGCACCCAATAATAAAGTGTGTAAAAGAGCTGTAATTGTTGGCGGTGGATTGATTGGAATTGAATTGGCTGAAATGCTACATTCAAGAAATATTCCTGTTACTTTTTTAGTCCGTGAAGCTAGTTTTTGGAATGGAGTACTTCCTTCTGGTGAAAGTGCAATGATTAACAGACATATTTTAGAGAATCATATCGATTTGAGATTAAGTACCAATTTAAAAGAAATTAAATCTGATGAAAATGGCCATGTAAAATCGATTGTTATTGAAGAAACGGGTGAAGAAATTGAATGTGATGTAGTGGGATTAACGGCTGGAGTTTCGCCGAATATTGAATTTGTGAAAAGTTCTAATACTGGTGCTGAGCCCGGTCGAAGCATAGAAACGGGTCGCGGTATTTTGGTGAATCGTTTTTTAGAAACCAGTGTTAAAGATGTGTATGCTATTGGCGATTGTGCAGAACAAAGAGAAGCGATTGGTAGCAGAAGACCTATTGAAGCTGTTTGGTATACTGGAAGAATGATGGGTGAAACCTTGGCGCAAACTATTTGCGGAAATAAAATTGAATACAAGCCTGGACATTGGTTTAACTCTGCTAAGTTTTTTGATATCGAATATCAAACCTATGGTTGGGTATTTAGTGAACGAAGTAAAAAAGATTTTGAGCTTCATTTTCATTGGAAACATGAAGATGACACCAAATGTATTACGATAGCTTATCATAAAGATTCTAATCTTTTCTTAGGAATCAACACTTTCGGAATTCGTATGAGACACGAAGTTTTTGATAAATGGCTTACTGAAAAAAGAGATGTGAATTATGTATTGGAATATTTGGCTGATGCCAATTTTGATCCTGAATTTTATTCACTTTACGAAAAAGAAATTATATCGAAGTTTAATCAAGAAAACGGCACTTCTATTCAATCAAGAAAGAAAAGTTGGAAAAGAATTTTTACTAGAGCCTAAAGAGATATGAAACCGAAAAACACAAAAACAATAGTAACTGCTTTTTCAATTTTTGAGGTTACATCTAACCCATTTAAATCAATTAAAAACAACTGATGAAAGCAATAAAACAAACAGGATTCGTCATATTTTTAATAGGATTATCCATTTTTACAGGAGCAATTTTTACAGGCTCATTTAGTTTAACATCATCTGAATTGGATTCTTTTATTAGTGAAAAAGGATACCAAAGTGAAGTCATAAAAGAAGAACTTTCTAAAGCAGTGGTTACCAATGAGGAGTTGAATATTTTTGAATTTTCAAGTCGTGTTCGTGCTGCATACCAAGCCTCTAATGATTATTATGATGCACTGATTGCAAAGTATGATGCAGAGAAAAACTGGGATAAAAAAGGAGCACAATATCAATATAAAATTTATGGCAAAGCTCATACATTGAGCTACGAACTTGCAAAAAAAGCAGGGAAAGGAGCTGTAAAAGATAATGCTGGTTTGCTATGGTTTCTTACTTTTGGATTGGCAATCTTAGGAGCATTGCTTTTTATCTTACCTAACTTTATATTACTAGGCCCTGCAGGAATAAAAAATAATGGCATCTATTTAGAATCTAGTACAAACCGTGGTTCTATTGCTTGGATAGTACTTCTATACTTAGTGTCTTTTTACTTAGTATTATACTTTATGCCAGATTATATTGTCAATTGGACCTATATTCTAGATCCTATTAGTACATTTTTAAATGGTGGTTCTGCAAGTCAATGGTTTGTATATGGATTTTTATACTGTGTAATTATGCTAGTGATGGCAACACGTATGTACATCAAATACAGACATAATAAATACCAAATTATTCGTACAACCTCTGTTTTATTTTTCCAAATTGTTTTTGCGTTCTTAATCCCAGAGATTATGGCTAGTTTAAACATGCCTGGATATGACTTTAAAAATGCTTTCCCTTTAGATTATGATTTCTTTTTTGAATGGAATTTAGATAGTTTAACGAGTAGCGGTCATATTGGTTTATTCATTCTTGTTTGGGGAATTGTACTTACCCTAGTTATAGTGCCTGTGATGGTTTACTTCTTTGGAAAAAGATGGTACTGTTCTTGGGTTTGTGGTTGTGGTGGATTGGCTGAAACTTTGGGTGATCCTTATAGACAACATTCTGATAAGAGTTTAAATGCATGGAAATTAGAGCGATGGTTAATTCACTCAGTGTTGGTTTTTTCTTTAGTTATGACTGTCGTTACTCTCTATTGTTATTTCTCAGGAAGTCAGGGCTTTTTAGGCATCAATTCACAATGGATTAAAGACTCATACAGTTTCTTAGTTGGAGCTTGGTTTGCAGGTGTGATTGGAACTGGATTCTATCCAATCTTCGGAAACAGAGTTTGGTGTCGTTTTGGATGTCCGTTAGCTGCCTACTTAGGTTTGGTACAACGTTTTAAATCAAGATTTAGAATTACAACCAACGGTGGTCAATGCATTTCTTGCGGAAATTGTTCTACCTATTGCGAGCAAGGAATTGACGTAAGAGCGTATGCACAAAAAGGAGAAAATATTGTTCGTTCTAGTTGTGTAGGTTGCGGAATCTGTTCAGCGGTTTGTCCAAGAGGAGTTTTAAAATTAGAAAATGGACCTGAAGCAGGAAGAATTAATCCTACTGATGTATTGTTAGGAAATGATGTTGATTTAATGGAATTGGTAAACAATAAATAATGCCTTTTAAAAGACTTCTTTTTATTGGTTTTTGTTTTCTTTCTTTACAAGCATTCAGCCAAAAAAAAACCTACCACAAAGCCTATTATAAAGATGGTAAATTGAAAGAAGAAGGTTGGGTTAAAAATAATCAAAAAGATGGCTATTGGAAATTCTATCATGAAAATGGAAATTTAAAAAGCGAAGGTCGTTTTAAAAATAATGTAGAAACCAAATACTGGTATTTCTATCGAGATAATACATCAAAAGAAAAAGAAGGGCATTTTGAAAAAGGGAAACAACACAAATGGTGGTTGTTTTATGATGATATGGGACATGTTAATCATAAGTGCCAGTTAAAGAACAACCAAAAAAATGGGTATTGTTTGCTCTATAAAATGGAAAAATTGGTCAAAGCATCCAAATACAAAAAAGGAAAAAAAATCAAAGAATGGACGGATTTGAAATCCTTTAAAAAAGAAAATAGTCTGTTTGATTTGAGGTAGTGTAATGTGTAATGTGTAATGTGTAATGTGTAATGTGTAATGTGTAATGTGTAATGTGTAATGAAAGTTCGAAAATATATTTACGAATCCCTAATAATTACTTTGAAGCCTGAAATTGAAATATTACTATATAAAGAGACTAGAAACAAGGGACAAGACTTTGAAACTTTGAAATTAAATATAAAATAACAAAAGGTGACTGAGGTACTCGAAGTCACAACTAACAAAAGTAAAAGAGTCATTTCATTTGATTAAAAAAGATCAGTACAAGATTAAAGTAATCATTCCCGCTTATAATGAGGAAGATTCTATAGCCAACGTTGTAAACGATATTCCAGAAATTGTCGATGAAATTATTGTGATTAGCAACAATTCTACCGACAAAACAGAAGAAAATGCATTAAATGCAGGCGCTACCGTTTTACAGGAACATAGACGTGGTTATGGCCATGCTTGTCTAAAAGGAATGGAGCATATTGCTGACTCTGACTACGCTCAGCAACCCGATATCATTGTTTTTTTGGATGGCGATTATTCAGATTATCCTGAACAATTAACAGAGATTATTGCTCCAGTCGTTAATGATAACATTGATTTTGTAATTGGAACCCGAGTTCAAAGACTAAGAGAACCGGGTTCTATGACACCACAACAAGTTTTTGGGAATTGGTTAGCAACCTTTTTAATGAAGTTATTGTTTAGAGCAAAATATACAGATTTGGGACCATTTAGAGCTATCAAGTATGATAAATTATTACAATTAGAAATGGAGGACAAAACCTATGGCTGGACCGTTGAAATGCAATTGAAAGTCATTAAACAAAAGTTCTCTTATGTAGAAATCCCTGTAAAATACAGAAACAGAATAGGTATTTCTAAAGTTTCAGGAACCGTAAAAGGTACTATATTTGCTGGCATAAAAATTTTAGGTTGGATCTTTAAATACAGTTTCAAATAATGATTATAGAGTATTTAATTATTACTGTTTATTCCTTTGCACTCATCTTGATTTTCTTGTATGCATTAGCGCAATTGAATCTATTATTCAACTATGTAAGTGCACAAAAACAAGAAGATACTTCTCAAAAATACGATCTAACAAAATCAGAAGAAATCCCGTATGTAACCATACAACTTCCTGTATACAATGAATTGTATGTAATGGAACGTTTGTTGGAAAATATTGTCAAACTAGAGTACCCAAGAGAGAAACTAGAAATACAAGTATTGGACGATTCTACTGATGAATCGGTAACAGGCACAGCAATTCAAATTAAAGAATTACAAAAAACAGGAATCGATATTCAGCACATAAGAAGAAGCAACAGACAAGGGTTTAAAGCGGGTGCTTTAAAAGAAGGTTTAGAAATTGCCAAAGGTGAATTTATTGCCATTTTTGATGCTGATTTCTTACCTCAAAAAGACTGGTTACTACAAACCGTTTTATATTTCAAAGATTCTGATATAGGAGTTGTACAAACTCGTTGGGGGCATATCAATAGAAATTATTCTACCCTAACTAAAATTCAAGCATTTGCTTTAGATGCCCATTTCACACTAGAACAGGTAGGAAGAAATAGCAAAGGACATTTTATCAATTTTAATGGAACTGCTGGAATTTGGCGAAAGCAATGCATTCTAGATGCTGGAAATTGGGAAGGTGATACACTCACCGAAGATCTAGATTTAAGTTATAGAGCTCAGCTTAAAGAATGGAAATTTAAGTACCTAGAAAACGTTCAAACTCCTGCCGAATTGCCTGTCATTATTAGTGCAGCAAGATCACAACAATTTCGTTGGAATAAAGGTGGCGCTGAGAATTTTCAGAAAATGGCAAAAAGAGTAATTGCCTCTAAAAGCACTTCTGTAAAAACCAAAATTCATAGCCTGTTACATTTGTTAAACAGTTCTATGTTTATGATGATTTTTATCGTAGCAGTTTTAAGTATTCCCATGTTGTACATAAAAAATGAATATGCACACTTAAGACCGTATTTCTATATGATGAGTTTTTTCGTCATTAGTACCATTATTTTCTTCATTTGCTATTGGTTTATGTTTAAGAAGAGTTATGGCGGTGGTTTTTTAAACTTCATCAAATACATCGGTTCTTTCCTTACCTTCTTTTCTATTGCCATGGGCTTCTCCTTACACAATACAATTGCTGTAATAGAAGGACATGTAGGAAAGAAAAGTGAGTTTGTACGAACACCAAAATTCAATATTAAATCATTAACAGATACTTGGAAAACGAACAAATACATTCGTAAAAGACTCAGTATAAATATCCTTATAGAAGGAATTCTAATGCTCTATTTCGGATTTGGAATGTACAGCGCTTTTGTGGTAGGCGATCAAGGTGGTGACTTTGGATTATTTCCTTTTCATTTGATGTTATTCATTGGATTTGGTTACGTTTTTTGTCAGTCAATTTTCTCTAAAGCCTAATGTCTTTTCCTCAAAAATATCAATCAATTCTGGCAATTGTTGTTAGTATTGTTTTGTATTTCTTATTTGCCTATGGTTTAGACAGAAGCAATTTTACACAGCTAACATCGCTTTATATTGGACTTTTTATTCCTTTTTTATATTTCATCAAGAAGGAGAAATTCAACTTTCCCCTTTTAGTTGCAATAGCCATTTTATTCCGATTGGTCTTTTTGTTTGCAATTCCCAATCTATCACAAGATTTCTATCGATTTATTTGGGATGGACGAATGATTTTGGAAGGTCTAAATCCTTATATTTCTTTACCTCAAACATTTATAGAACAACGTGATTTCCCTATCAACCAAGCCATCGATTTGTATGCTGGTATGGGTGATTTAAATGGAAGTCATTACACCAATTACCCACCTGTAAATCAGTTAAACTTCTTACTCGCAGCCATTTTTTCTAACTCCAGTATTTTAGGAGCAGCAATTGTATTACGATTACAAATTATCCTAGCTGATATTGGAATTATTTACTTCGGAAAAAAGATTTTAGAACGATTGAATTTACCTGTTCATCATATTTTTTTGTATGCGCTCAATCCATTTATTATTATTGAGTTGACAGGGAATTTACATTTCGAACCTGTGATGCTATTTTTCTTGATTTGGAGTTTACATTTGCTACTACAGAAAAAATGGATTTGGGCTGCAGTTCTTTTAGGAGTTTCCGTTTCCGTAAAATTGATTCCACTACTCTTTTTGCCTTTGTTTTTTCAATGGTTTACTTCACTTCGACAGCATTTCGACAAGCTCAATGTGACAACTCAGTGTAAACCGCTCAGCAACCTTAAAACGTTTGTCTTTGCGAATGGAATGAAGCAATCTCATTCAAATGAGGAGATTACTTCGTCACAAGCTCCTCGTAATGACAAAAAGAGATGGATTCCCTTTCTCAAAGGAATGACAGAATGGATACTATTTTGTGTCATAGTAATTCTAGTTAACATCATTTTATTCCTTCCTTTCTTCTCATCAGAATTGATCAGTAGTTATACAAATTCTGTAGGCTTGTGGTTTCGGAATTTTGAGTTCAATGCTAGTATTTACTATATCGCTAGAGAAATTGGGTATTTGTTTAGAGGTTGGAATGAAATTGCCATTATTGGAAAAATATTACCAATAATAACAGTCGTTTTTTTAGCAATCATTACCTTCTTTAGAAACAATAAATCTCCTCAACAGTTAATCACTGCTTTGTTGATTGGATTGTCTTTTTATTACTTCACCACCACTACGATGCATCCTTGGTATTTAGCTACTTTGATCTTATTGTCTGTCTTTACCAAATATAGATTTCCAATTGTGTGGAGTGTTGTTATTATATTAAGTTACCAAGCCTATGCCAATGATCCTTGGAAAGAAAACTTGTGGTTTGTTGGTTTGGAATATGTGATTGTATTTGGAGTTTTGTTTTGGGAGGTCATAAGGTTAAAAAAGTCAAATGTAACTATTCATCAATAACTAGTTCATGTAATGATTTTTTTGCGGGATCATACCATAATTCAAGATATATCTCCTCTTCTACTTTTTTACCTCTAACTTTAATAATATCAAATTTGAGGTCTTTGAGACCATCTTTAATACTTCTTATGCAATAATTGTATTCACCCAATTCCCAAAAATCTTTAATTTCTTCCTCTTTATATGCATACATAGAAACTTTTTCAATCGTTCCATTCTCGCCAATTATAATCAAATATTCTTCACTACAATCCTTATCATCTAACTCCTTCCAATTAAGTAATTTCAATTTATTAAAAACTAATATAGCAGGTTTATCGTTATATCTTCTATTGGCACGATTAGGGAAATCAATATAATTTTCTATCTCAAAAGTATTAACAACCTTTCCTTCCTTTATAGATACTAAAACTTCCTTTTCAAAACTTTTGTAAAATACTCCATCCCATCTTAAGACATCTCCTTTGGGTAAGCTAAACTCACCTGTAAACCAATCAGCTAAAACTCTGTCATTTTTAAACTTATTTTTGAAAATTAATTTGAGTTTTTCATTTGATTCTTTTGTGTTTATTTCTTCTTTGGAATATCTCTCTCCACAATCAATAATACCTTTAACAAAAAGGGTATCATTAATAATCTCATAAATTGCTTGATAACCTCTCCAACAATTAAAAGAAGCTCCTTCTCTAAATTTCAACCCAAAAATTTCTCCTTTATCTATTGAATTAATACTATTAAAATAGTTTTCTAAAATCAACGAATAGACAACAAGTGTATCTCCTTTATATATCAAATAGTCTGGTAGTTGAGGGCTCTTAGATGCCTTAATATTATTTGCACATAAAAGTATAATGATAAGTATTGTTAACTTCTTCATTTTTTAAATCGAAAAATAAGTTATTCTTTATCAAATTTAATTGTTTTGTTTAAAAGTAATATTCAAACTTATTTAAGTATGCTTTTGAATGAGTAAAGTCTATCAATATCAAATCAAAAAATACATTTATCACCTAATTCATTGGCTTTAATTCTATTTTTCTAGGAGATAACTTCTCATGCTTTAACATGATTATAAAGGCAGTTTGCAACTATAATCTTACTAAATCTATTGCTATATTTTTTTGGTTCATTATCAAATTGTTACACTAATACATTTCCACATTAATTCATTATTACATCAATCAAACTCAACCGTACTCTGACGATCTCTGTTTACATGTAACTTGGTAACATCTGGGCGTGAGTAATGTCCAACCACATCAAAGTTTTGACGTTCTTGGTAGACTCTAGAGAAATCTAAAGTTTCATAAATCAATCCTTCTTTTCCAATAACGGGTTCAAGAATCCATTCGCCATCAGGTCCCGCGATACAAGAACCTCCATTGGCTAATGTTTCTGGAGCATTTTCTATGATCTTCTCAACATGCGGAGTATCTTTTGGGAAATCAGCCTTCGACATCAAACTCGAAACAGAAATCACATAAGAACGAGATTCTCTAGCAATAAATCGTGTAATATCTTTGGTATTATGATCACTTCCTGGCCACACTGCAATGTGTAAATTTTCACCCAAACCGTACAAAGCAGTTCTTGGCAATGGCATCCAGTTTTCCCAACAGTTCAATCCACCAACGGTAAAGTCTTTTAGCGGATGTACTTGCAATCCATTTCCATCACCTGGTGCCCAAGTTAGACGTTCTTCATAAGTAGGTTGTAGTTTTCTATGTACAGATTTGATTTCTCCACTTTGATCGATATACACCAAAGAAGCATAGATACTATGTCCACCGCGATTGGCAGCACGTTCCATGATTCCCAAGTAGATTGCTATCTGATGTTGTTTTGCCAAAGCACAAATCGAATCCAATTCGCCTTGCTTGCCCGTTCCGTTGGCGGGCTCTATCATGATGGAATTTTTCACATAATGACCGTGAATTTCTTTTGTAACAGGAGAGTTAAATGTTGCTCCATTGGTAAGTTCAACCCAAAACGGATACCCTGGTAATAAGGCCTCACCAAAGACAATCAGCTCTGCATTTTCTTTTGCAGCTTCGTTAATCGTATTTTCAATTTTCTGAATGGTTTTTTCTTTGTTCAACCAAACGGGTGCTATTTGCGCAAGCGCGACTTTTAAAAAGTTAGAATCTTTCATATTTAAATTTCCTAATTATCTGTCTTCTCGATTTTATCCTGAACTAGTTTCAGGAACTGCGAAGCAATCTGAAATTTTAATTCTCTCATTAAAAAGATTGCTTCAGTCGTTCTGTTCTCAAATCAAGTTTGAGACAAGCTTCGCAAAGACATTAACTCATTGCTACATTAATTCATTATTGAATTGTTACATTAACTACAAGCCCTTCATTGGCTCTTATATTAAAAACAGTTTGATCTTCAAAAATTAAATACTGTCCTTTAATTCCTACCAATTTTCCTGTATAAGAACCTTCTTTCACCAAATTCAAACTTTTGGGTTTTTCGGGATATTTTTCTACTGGAAAATTCAATTGAGTTTCTGTATTGTTTTCAATAAAGTATTCTTGAGCTTCTTCTGGTATATAAGGTCGTAATTTTTGTCGCCAATCTATTAAACTTGCATCTTCTCCCGAAACTTCGGGGTCATTCTTTAACATCTTTCTCCAATTTGTTTTATCTGCAACATGTTCTTTTAAAGCAACTTCGGTAATTCCTGCTAAATATCTATTGGGAACTTCTACAATTTCAATGGCTTCATGTGCACCTTGATCTATCCAACGCGTAGGAACTTGTTGTCTTCTGGTTACGCCAACTTTTACATTGCTAGAATTTGCCAAATAGACAATATGTGGTTGTAATTGCATTGCTTTTTCATACTCCAAATCTCTGTCTTCTTTTCCTAAATGTGCCGTACTTAATTCGGGTCTCATAATCCAATCACCCGCTCTTGGCGTATCAAAAAAACAAGATTTACAAAATCCTTGACGATAAATCGGACGGTTTAAATGACAATTTAAACATTCATATTTTACAAAAGATAACGATAACTCTTTGTTTATCAGTTGATTCATATTTATGAAATCAGTCCCCATATCCAAATAATACTGAATTTTCTCATTATTTTCTGTCGCCATCTTTTTTAAAACTCCTTGGTATTGCATCTAAAATATTTTTCTATTTTTAACTCCGTATATAAAGTACTAAACAAAAGTACATGAATTTTTTCATTGGAACTTGCCTGCTGCAAGCAGGAATTCAAACAAACAAAATGAAAAAATTATATGGACTAACGAAGTGGTTTATGAAGTAAAACTAAATTTTGTATTATTTATCAGACAAAATTTAGTTTTTACAGAAGAAATTTACGGCAAAAAATCAACTTACTAAACTTAGAATCTTCATATGGCAATTCCGTTTGTTAATTCCATTATCTCTTGGTTTCTCAAAAAGAGAAAACACCAAATGGAGTTGTTTCTCAAATATCCAACGGATGTTCAGAATGAATTGTTATTGCGTTTGGTTCTATCTGCCAAGGGGACTGAATTTGGAGTTCAACATGATTTTTCTTCAATCAACAACTATGAAGATTTTGCCAGTAAAGTTCCTATTCAGCAATATGAAAGTATTGAACCTTTAATTGAGCGTTGTAGAAAAGGAGAGCAAAATCTGTTTTGGCCAACAAAAATTAAATGGTTTGCAAAATCAAGTGGAACTACCAATGCAAAAAGCAAATTTATTCCGGTAAGTGATGAAGCTATTGAATATTGTCATCTTAAAGCTGGAAAAGATATGCTGGGTCTGTACATCAACAACAACGAAAATGCTGAGTTGTTCAATGGGAAAGGATTGCGACTAGGAGGAAGTTCGGCTGTTTATGAAGATAACAATTCTTACTTTGGAGATTTGTCTGCCATCATTATTGAAAACATGCCTTTTTGGGCCGATTTTAGTTCGGCTCCTAAACAGGAAACTGCATTAATGAGTGAATGGGAGACCAAAATGGAGGCTATTATTAATGAGACTATCAACGAGAATATAACAAGTTTGGTTGGAGTTCCTTCATGGATGTTGGTGTTTTTAAATAAAGTTTTAGAAAAAACAGGAAAAGACAATGTTTTGGAAGTCTGGCCTAATCTAGAGGTTTATTTTCATGGTGGCGTAAACTTTAATCCATATCGCGAGCAATACAAAAAGCTAATTCCGAAAGACGATTTTAAATACTATGAGACGTATAATGCTTCCGAAGGTTTTTTTGCACTACAAGATGAAAACGGTTCTTATGATTTACTGTTAATCTTGGATTATGGAATCTTTTACGAATTTATTCCCATGGATGAATACAATGGCGAAGATTCAAAAGCAATTCCATTATCAGAAGTGAAAAAAGGTGTGAATTATGCCATGGTAATTTCTACGAATGGCGGATTGTGGCGCTATCTCATTGGTGATACTGTAAAGTTTACTTGTTTGGATCCGTATCGACTTCGAATTACTGGGCGTACCAAGCACCATATCAACGTTTTTGGAGAGGAACTGATTATTGAAAATGCGGAAGAAGCTTTAAAACTGGCATGTGAAAAAACAACAGCAACGATTACCGATTATACTGTGGGTCCGATTTTTATGGATGGTAAAAAACAAGGCGGTCACGAATGGATTATTGAATTTGCCAAGGCTCCTGAAAATTTAGAATACTTTACGGAATTATTGGACAATGCTTTAAAGTCTATTAATTCCGATTATGAAGCGAAGCGTTATAATAATATGACTTTGGCAATGCCGAAAATACATCAGGCTAAAGAAGGCCTGTTTTATTCTTGGTTAAAGCAAAAAGGGAAATTAGGTGGTCAACACAAGATTCCAAGATTGTCTAATCAGCGTGATTTTGTGGAAGAGTTATTACAATTAACAATGAGCAATTAACAATTGTCAATTATGAATTCTTTTTTTGAACAGAATGCTTCCTTATTACTTAAAAGTCCAGAATTGGCCGAAGCTTTTCAAAGCATTATGAATTATGAAAAGCACCCAAAGCACCATATCTTACATGAAGCGGGTACTATTTGCAATCATTTTTACATTTTAACTCAAGGAATTGCTCGCGTCTTTTATTATAAAGAAGGCAAAGACATTTCTTGTCATTTTGCTGCTGAACAGGAAACTATTACTGCTATTGACAGTTTTATTCAACGTAAGAGAAGTCGATATAGTATTGAATTGTTAGAAGACACTGAATTGCTTGCAATCTCACATTCTGATTTGGAAAACTTATTTCAATCACATCCAAAATATGAGCGATTTGGACGTTTATTTTTAGAGCAGGCTTATATTGATTTGGTAGAGCGAATAGACAGTATACAATTGCATACAGCTCAAGAACGTTATGAAATTTTATTAGCCAAAAACCCTGAATTGTTCCAACGTGTTTCTGCAAAGCACATCGCCACTTTCTTAGGAATGTCTCCAGAAACTTTTAGCAGAATTCGAGGAAAATAATATGAATAATTTTATGTCTGCTAAAGTAATTTTCTGTCAGACTGAGTTGCCATATTGAGCTTACCTAAATAGTGTCGAGGTCAAGAAAGTTTTCGACTAAAAAAGTTTCTCGATACTACTATGCTAAGGCGTAGTCACTCGAAATTCATGGGTGTACAACAAATTTCACTTTACGATGAAGACATGTCACTCCGAAGCAAATTTATTTGCTGCGGCAGTCTGCTCTTTATCTGGCAGATTGCTTCGTCTTTTCAATCCTCGCAAAGACAAATTAGTGAAATTTGTTGTACACCCACATTTGTAACTCTTAAACATTTTTGACGGTAAATACGTTTCTTGACAATTGTCAAGAATATTGTGATTGTGGTAAAATATCTTTGTGATAACAAATCATGAAGTATGACCATTTCCAAAGAATTACAGCAATTTTATAAAGAAAATAAACTCCCCGAAAAAGGAGGAGAAGACAACGATTGGTTTTATTTGCATTTTAAGCTTTTTAGTTTAAAATTACCGAATCCAGCCTTTAGAAAGAAAGTCATTCATATCCACGATGTACAACATGTTTTATACAATTGTGATACAACATGGAAAGGAGAATCTTTTATATCTGGCTGGGAAATTGCAACTGGAATGTGGAAACATTTCCCCATCGGATTGTTTAGTCTTAGTGGCATGGGGATCGGTTTGTTTTTACACCCGAAGGAAGTATATAAAGGCTACAAAACAGGTTTGCAATGCAAAGCTTTAATCGATTTAAAAATCCCTAAAAAAGAATTATTAAACTTCTCTGTTTCTGAGTTAAAAACCATCATTAAAAAAGAAAATCCTGTAAAAGTAAATAGTTTGCTATTTCTTTTTTGGTGTTTTATAAGCATCATTTTCAATCTTTTTCCGCTTCTAATTTTAATGGCTTTCTTATTCATATGAATACAAAGATTTTAATCATCAATGGTCATCCTGACAAAGAAAGTTTTTGTTACGGAATTTCTAATGCTTATAAAAAAGGTGCGTTGACTTCCGATGCAGATGTTAGGGAACTAAACATTAGAGAACTCAATTTTAATCCGAATTTAGAATTTGGTTATCGAAAACGTACCGAGCTTGAACCCGACTTAATAGAGGCGCAAGAAAAAATTAAATGGGCGAATCATATCGTATGGGTTTTTCCTGTTTGGTGGGGTTCTTACCCAGCCATTTTAAAGGGGTTTATTGATCGTGTGTTTTTGCCAGGATTTGCATTTCAAAAAAGAGAAAACTCGGTTTGGTGGGATCGTTATTTAACAGGCAAATCAGCGAGAGTTATTTATACTATAGATCAGCCTGCTTGGTATTATAGATGGATGAATGGAAAGCCAACGTATCACGCTATGAAAAAACTCACTTGTGGTTTTGTAGGTATCAAACCTGTAAAGGTTACCACTATTGGTTCTTTACGTTTATCTAAACAATCCTACAGAGAAAATTGGTTGTTAAAAGTTGAAAAGTTTGGGATGAAAAATCGTTAACTTCTTCTTTTTACCTGTTTACTAACTCAACGAGTTCTTTAACTCATTTTCATTATTTTCAGAGTTGATATTTTCTAGCTTTACGGAAACTATAAAACGTAAAACCATGAAAAAGACCATTTCTTTTTTACTATTTCTAACAGTAAGTATTTCCTTTTCTCAAGAGGTAACCATCGAATCTAAGGTAAACTCAGCAACTGTTTTTTTAAACAGTGCACAAATCACTAGAGATAAAAAAGTTTCATTAGATAAAGGAATCCAAATTTTAAAATTTGTTGATTTATCACCTTTTGTTGATAAGAAAAGTATTCAGGTAAAAGCTGAAGATGTAGAAATTCAATCTGTCAATTTTCAAAAGAATTATTTAGCATCTTCCAAAAAAAGCACTGAACAATTGACTCTTGAAGCTAAATTTGATGATTTAGAAAATCTAATAGATTTGGAGAATGTGAATTTAACAACAGTACAAGAAGAAATTCAATTTCTAAAAACCAATAGAAGTATTAAAGGAAATCAAACATTAACGGTTACTGCTTTAAGAGAGGCATCTAAATTTTATAGTAATCAAATGAAGATTGCTAAAACTGAAGGGTTAAATATTAAAAAGAAAATTAACGCTTTACAAAAGAAAAAAAATATGATTACAAAACAGATTAGTGATTTAGCTCTTAAAAAAGAATTTGCCTCAGGAGAAATCTATATCAAAATTAAATCAACCTCTGCTAAAACCATTCCTTTTCAACTTACTTACAATGTATCAAATGTAGGCTGGTATCCTTCTTATGATGTTAGAGTAAAAGATATTAATTCTCCATTGGTTTTAGTTTATAAAGCCAACTTAAAACAAAATTCACAAGTAGATTGGAATAATGTAAAACTTCGTTTTTCTTCAGCAAACCCTAGTCAATCTACTAAAGCGGGAAAAATAAGTCCGTATTTCCTAGATTACGGAACTCGGCCTCCGTATTATGGAAATTCTATTGATGAAGTAATTGGTTATGTGTCTGATAGAGATGGTAATTTACCAGGAGTGAATGTTATTGTAAAAGGAACTACTATTGGGGCTTCAACAGATTTTGAAGGGAAGTATAGAATTAAAATACCCAAAAATGCTAAGCAGCTTGAATTTTCATATTTAGGATATATAACAACTTCAAAATTTATTAATGGAAAAACTATAAATGTTACTCTACAAGAAGGTGGAGAAGCTTTAGATGAAATAGTCGTTACTGCTCAAGGAATCAAAAGAGAGCGAAAATCTTTAGGATATTCAACAAGTACAAAACTCAAAGATAAAGATGCCAACTATTCTATTCCTACTAAAGAAATCATCAACCAAACTTCAGTAAGTTTTGAAATTATTGAGCCATATACAATTAAATCTAGTAATAAAGATTTTGTAGTTTCCATGAAAACATATGAATCAGATGCTACTTATAATTATTATGCAGTTCCAAGAATTGAAGAAAATGCATTCTTAGTCGCTAGCTTAAATAATTGGGAGAGCTTCAATTTATTAGAAGGCGAAGCCAATGTATATTTTGAAAATACTTTTATTGGAACAACTCTTATAGACACTCGTTATTCGGAAGATAAATTGGACATCTCTTTAGGAATGGATAAGAATGTAACTGTAAAAAGAACAAAGTCTAAAGATTTTACAACGCGACAATTCATTGGAAATAAACAAGAAGAAACAAGTGTTTGGGATTTTATTATTAAGAATAACAAAGCACAATCCATAAATATGACGGTACTAGATCAAATTCCTGTTTCTACAAGAGAGGAAATTCGAGTAACCTTAGACAAATTATTTGATGGAAAATTGGATAAAAAAACGGGGGAAGTACAATGGAACTTTGCACTTGATTCTAAAAACACCAAAAACATTCAGTTAAAATACACAGTTAGATACCCAAAAAACAGAAACTTAGCGATTGATTAAATCTTTCGTTCCACTACATAATCAATCATTTTAATCAAAGATGATTTATAATCAGAGTCTTGGTAGTTTTCTAAAATTGCCAAGGCTTTGTTTTTGTAATCGTGCATTTTTTCGGTGGTGTATTCAATACCTCCGCTCTGCTTTACAAAAGCAATGACTTCTTTAACACGTTTTTTGTTCTTGTTGTGTTTTTTGACAGAATTGATAATCCACGCTTTTTCTTTTGGAGTACAGTTATTCAAAGTATAAATCAATGGCAAGGTCATCTTCTGTTCTTTGATATCGATTCCTGTGGGTTTTCCAATTTTTTCTTCAGAGTAATCAAATAGATCATCTTTAATTTGAAAAGCCATTCCGATATACTGTCCAAACATTCGCATTTGCTGAATGGTTTCTTGATTAGAACCTACAGATGCCGCTCCAATTCCGCAGCAGGCAGCAATTAAAGTAGCTGTTTTCTGGCGAATAATTTCAAAATATACTTCTTCTGTAATGTCTAGTTTTCTGGCTTTTTCAATCTGAAGCAATTCACCTTCACTCATTTCACGAACTGCGATCGAAATCAATTTCAACAAATCAAAATCCTCATTGTCAATAGAAAGTAACAGTCCTTTCGACAATAAAAAATCACCCACTAAAACAGCAATCTTATTTTTCCAAAGGGCATTGATCGAGAAGAAACCTCTTCTTCGGTTACTATCATCAACGATATCGTCATGCACTAAAGTCGCTGTATGAATCAATTCTACAACAGAAGCTCCACGATAGGTTCGTTGATCAAAACCTCCGTTGGAAACCATTTTAGCTACTAAGAAAACAAACATCGGTCGCATTTGTTTCCCTTTTCTTCTTACAATATAATAGGTGATTCTGTTGAGTAACGGAACTTTTGATAACATAGAGTCTTTGAACTTTTCTTCAAAGAGTTCCATTTCTTTTTGAATGGGATATTTTATTTCCTCAACAGGCTTCATGAATGGTTGTAAAACTACAAAATTAAGTTGAGTATTAATACGATAAAAATAATCCGAAGAACAGTCTTTGCGAATGAAGTGAAGCAATCTTTGTTTTTTGAAAGAAATGAATTTTTAGAAATACCTTTAATAAACATCATCGCAAAATTTCATGAGATTGCTTCTCACGCTAAAGCGTGATCGTAAAGACAAGTCATTTTTTAAGTTTTGTTTGCTAACTGACCACAGGCGGCATCAATGTCTTTACCACGAGAACGACGAACATTGACTACAATATCATTCATTTCTAAATTCGAAATATAATTGTCTATGGCTCTTGAACTTGCTTGCTGAAATTCTCCATCATCAATAGGATTGTATTCAATTAAATTGACTTTACAAGGAATGTGTTGACAAAAATTGACCAATGCTTTGATGTCTTCTTTTCGATCGTTGATTCCGTCCCAAACAACATATTCGTAGGTAATTTGACGATTGGTTTTTTCATACCAATATTTTAAAGATTCTGCTAAATCGTCTAAAGGAAACGTTTCATTAAATGGCATAATAGAAGTACGAATTTCTTCAATCGCCGAATGCAAAGAAACCGCCAAATTGAACTTTACTTCATCATCTGCCATTTTCTTAATCATTTTAGGAACGCCCGATGTAGATAATGTAATTCGTTTCGAAGACATTCCCAATCCTTCTGGTGAAGTAATCTTATCAATTGCTTTGATGACATTGTTATAATTCATCAAAGGTTCTCCCATTCCCATAAATACAATGTTCGAAAGCTTGTGATTGTGATACAATCTACTTTGTTGATCTATGGCAACTACTTGGTCGTAAATTTCATCTGGATTCAGGTTGCGCATTCTCTTTAATCGTGAAGTTGCGCAGAAACGACAATCTAAACTACAGCCTACTTGACTAGAAACACATGCCGTAGTTCTTTTTTCTGTAGGTATTAAAACCGATTCTACAATCAACCCATCATGTAAACGAATTCCATTTTTAATGGTTCCGTCTTTACTACGCTGCATCGAATCGACTTCAATGTGATTGATGACAAAATTCTCTTCCAACATGTGACGTGTTTCCTTAGAAATATTCGTCATGTCTTCAAAAGTATGCAACGATTTACTCCACAACCATTCATATACTTGATTTCCACGAAAAGCTTTGTCTCCATGTGTTACAAAGAACTCACGAAGTTGTTCTTTAGTTAAAGCTCGTATGTCTTTCTTTTTAGGTTTCAAAAGTTCAAAAGTTGAAGGTGTAAAGTTACAAAACTGTCTAGAGAAAAAAAGGAGTTATGACGATCTCACAACTCCCTAATATCTTTATATAATCAATTGTTATATTAACTCATTTACACATTAATTCATTATAAAATTAACATTGCATCTCCGTAAGTGTAAAACTTATATTTCTCTTTTACGGCTTCTTTGTATGCTTCCATTAAGAAATCATATCCAGCAAATGCAGCTGTCATCATCATTAATGTTGATTTTGGCGTATGGAAATTTGTAATCATTGAATTTGCAATACTAAACTCATAAGGAGGAAAAATAAATTTATTGGTCCAACCTTCATAAGAATTTAAAATATCACTTGCAGATACACAAGATTCAATAGAACGCATTACCGTAGTTCCTACAGCGCAAATTCTTCTTTTTTCCTTCAGTGCGTTGTTGATCAAATTTGCAGTTCCTTCAGGGATATGAATCTGTTCAGAATCCATTTTATGTTTCGATAAATCTTCTACCTCAACTGGGCTAAATGTTCCCAAACCAACATGCAATGTTAGCTCTGCAAAATCTACTCCTTTGATCTCTAAACGCTTCATTAAATGCTTAGAGAAATGCAATCCTGCAGTTGGCGCTGCAACAGCTCCTTCGTGTTTTGCAAAAATAGTTTGGTATCTTTCTTCATCAGAAGGCTCTACATCTCTTTTGATGTATTTAGGCAATGGTGTTTCTCCTAGTTCTAATAATTTAGCTCTAAATTCTTCATAACTCCCATCAAATAAGAAACGTAATGTACGTCCTCTTGAAGTTGTGTTGTCTATTACTTCAGCAACTAAACTATCATCTTCTCCGAAAAATAATTTATTTCCAATTCTAATTTTTCTAGCTGGATCAACCAAAACATCCCACAACCTATTTTCTGCATTCAATTCTCTTAATAAGAATACTTCAATTCTAGCTCCTGTTTTTTCTTTGTTTCCATACATTCTTGCTGGAAAAACTTTGGTATTGTTTAAAGCCATCACATCACCTTCATCAAAATAATCGATAACGTCTTTAAACAACTTATGCTCAATGGTTTGCTCTTTACGATTCAAAACCATTAAACGCGATTCATCTCTATGTTCAGATGGATATTCTGCCAATAGTTCTTCTGGCAAATCAAAACTAAAATGGGATAATTTCATATGTCTATTTTGTTGTAACGGCGGCAAATATACGATTTGGGAATAGGCGTTGTCAAGTGTTTGACCGATTAATTTACCCTTTATTCAACTGAAAGCCAATTTGCTGAAGGTCTGCCCAAAAATTTCGATAGGATTTAGTCACAACATCTGCCTCTAAAATTTGAATAGGAACTCTCATTCCCAAAGGAGCAAATGCCATTGCCATTCTATGATCTTTATAGGTCTCTATAGACACATTTGAATGGATCTTTGAGCTACTAACTAAATGTAAACTGTGATCCGTTACAGTAATAGTAGCTCCTAATTTTGTCAGTTCTTCTTTTAATGCCTCTAGCCGGTCAGTTTCTTTGATTTTTAAGGTATGTAATCCAAATAAATCACAAGCGATTCCTAGTCCAAAGCAAGTAACTGCAATTGTTTGAGCAATGTCTGGCGCTTTATTTAAATCTATTTTTAAGAGTTCTTTACTTGAATCAGCAACTTTTTTAAGCAGTACTTTATTTTTTTCAAAAGTCGTTTCTACTCCAAAGTGTTCGTAGATTTTTGCGAGTACAGAATCTCCTTGTAGACTTTCTTTTTTGTAGGATGACAATGTGATTTTTGAACCAACGTCGCTTAAAGCAGCTATTGAATAAAAATACGACGCGGAGCTCCAATCCGACTCTACAACAACTTCTTGTGGTTGAATATTTTGAATGGGTTTTACTTCAATTTTTTGTCCTTGAAAATTGGTTTCAATTCCTAGTTGATTCAATAGTGATAAGGTCATATTGATATAAGGAATTGATGTAATCTCTCCTATTAATTCAACAGTCAATCCCTTTGGAAAACTTGCCGCGATTAATAGCAATGCTGAGATATATTGACTGCTTACATTTCCATTGATTTGGACAGTGTCTTTTGTCAATTTTTTTCCAGAGATCTTTAATGGTGGATAGCCTTCTTTTTCTACATAAGAAATATCTCCTCCCAAGTCACTTAATGCATTTACTAAAATTTGAATTGGACGGTTGTGCATTCGATCGGAACCGGACAAAACCACAGTTTTGTTATTTTGCGTAGCAAAAAATGCGGTGAGAAACCGCATTGCGGTTCCAGCATGTCCTATGTTTATTTCAGATTTATTGGTAGAAAGAGCATCTTGTAAATGATGTGTATCATCAGAATCAGACAGATTTTCAATAGAGATTTTAGAAAACAATTTTTGCAAAATCAATAATCTGTTCGATTCGCTTTTAGAGCCAGAGATTTTTATCCGTTTATTAATCAATTTATTTTCAACACCTTCAATATGAATTCCCATTTATCTAAAAATATTTTATTCTGATTATAATTGCTTAAATTTAGGCTTCAAAAACAAACCAACTAACATGAAAAAAATATTTTTTGTTCTTGTATGCCTACTCATTTCTGAAAGCTACAAAGTTAACGCTCAAAAGAATTCTACCAAATTTTCTGAAGATTATTATAGTGCTACCAAATGGCGTAATATTGGTCCCTTTCGTGGTGGTAGAAGTGCAGCCGTGACTGGTGTCCCTGGAAAAGCAAATCTTTTCTATTTCGGTTCTACTGGTGGTGGCGTTTGGAGAACTACTGATGCTGGTAATACTTGGGAAAATATTTCTGACGGATTCTTTGGAGGTTCTGTTGGTGCTGTTGCAGTAAGCGAATGGGACAACAATGTAATCTATGTAGGAAATGGTGAGAAAACTGTCCGTGGAAATGTTTCTTCTGGAGACGGAATTTGGAAATCTGTCAATGCTGGAAAAACTTGGGAGCACATGGGGCTCAAAAATGCGCGCCATATTCCTAGAGTAAGAATTCATCCTAAAAATCCAGATATTGTATACGCTGGAGTGATGGGAGACCTCTACAAATCTTCTGAAGATAGAGGTGTTTATAAATCTACCGACGGAGGAAAAACTTGGAGTAAAAAATTATTTGCAAATAAAGACGCGGGAATCGTGGACTTAATTATTGATCCGAACAATCCAAGGGTTTTATATGCTACTACTTGGAATGTTAGAAGAACTCCTTATAGTTTATCTAGTGGTGGAGAAGGTTCTGCTTTATGGAAAAGTACGGATGAAGGCGAAACATGGACCAATATTTCTGAAAACAAAGGGCTGCCTAGCGGACTTTGGGGAATTAGCGGAGTAACGGTTTCTCCTGTAAATTCTGATATCGTTTGGGCATTAATAGAAAACAAAAAAGGTGGAGTTTACAAATCTACCGATGCTGGAAAAACGTGGAAATTAATCAATAGCGAGCGTAAATTACGTCAACGTGCATGGTATTATACACGTTTGTATGCCGACACGCAAGATGAAAATATTTTGTATGTATTGAACGTTCGTTACCATCGTTCTACTGACGGTGGAAAAACATACAAAACCTATAACGCTCCACATGGAGATCATCATGATCTATGGATTGCACCTGAAGACAATCAGCGTATGATTATTGGAGATGATGGTGGCGCACAGGTTTCTTTTGATGCGGGAATTAATTGGACAACCTATTTCAACCAACCTACATCGCAATTCTATCGTGTTACGACAGACAATCATTTTCCATATCGAATTTATGGAGCACAACAAGACAATTCAACGGTACGAATTTCTCATAGAACCCAAGGTCGTTTTATTGGCGAATCTGATTGGGAATCCACAGCAGGTGGTGAAAGTGCTCATATTGCCATTGATCCTAACAATAATGATATTGTCTATGGAGGAAGTTATGGTGGTTTGTTAACACGTAGAAATCATAAAACGGGTGAGACAAGAGCCATAAATGTTTGGCCAGATGATCCGATGGGACATGGTGCTGAGGATTTTAAATATCGTTTCCAATGGAACTTCCCTATTGTATTTTCGCCACATCAAAAGAATAAATTATATGCAGCTTCCAATCATTTGCATGCAAGCACCAATGAAGGTCAGTCTTGGGAAGTAATCAGTCCAGATTTAACCAGAAATGATCCTAAAACATTAGGTCCTTCTGGAGGCCCTATCACAAAAGACAATACGGGAGTTGAATACTACGGAACTATTTTCGCTGTAGCGGAATCAAAATATGAAAGTGGTTTAATTTGGACAGGTTCTGATGATGGCTTAGTACATGTAACGAAAGATGGTGGGAAAAACTGGACCAATGTGACTCCGAAGAAAATGCCTGAATGGATGATGATTAACTGTATTGAGGTCGATCCATTTAACAAAGGTGGAGCTTATATTGTGGGAACGAAATACAAGACAGGAGATTATCAACCCTACCTCTACAAAACTGAAAACTATGGAAAATCTTGGAAGCAAATTACCAACGGAATTGGCGCAGAAGATTTTACTCGTGCTTTAAGGGCTGATCCAAAACGAAAAGGATTATTGTATGCAGGAACGGAAAGAGGTATGTATATTTCTTTTAATGATGGTAGTAATTGGCAAAAATTCCAACTGAATTTACCGATTGTTCCTATCACAGATTTAGCAATTAAAAACGATAATTTAATTGCTGCTACTCAAGGTCGTTCTTTTTGGATGATTGATGATTTGACACCTATTCATCAATTAACAACAAGCGCTATGAAAGAGGATGTTATTTTATTCAAGCCGCAAGATAGTTATAGAATGGGCGGTGGAAGAGGGAGAACTTCTAAAACTGCGGGAACGAATCACCCTGGTGGAGTCGCTATTAATTATTTCATCAAAGAGAAAGAAGAGAAACAGGTCGTTTCTATCAATATTTACGATGCTAATGACAAATTGATTAAAACATTTAGCACAAAACCCAACAAAGAGAAAAAAGAGGCGAAACTCACTGTAAAAGATGGTAACAATATTTTTTATTGGGATATGATGTATCCTGGAGCGGAACGTGTGCAAGGAATGATCTTATGGTGGGCTTCTTTAAACGGACCTATGGCATTACCTGGAAATTATAAAACGACATTAAAAGTTGGCGAAACTTCTAAATCTCAGAATTTTACAATTCTTAAAAACCCTGTTTCTGAAACGAGTTTGGCAGATGCAAAAGCACAGTTTGATTTTATCAATGATATCAATACGAAAGTAACTGAGATTCACAAAGCATTGAAAAATGTAAAGAAAGTACGAGCACAGGTAAAAGCCTTGAAAAAATCGATCAAAGACAAAGAGAAGCATAAAGAGTTATTGGACTATGCAGATGCTTTGGTAAAAGATATGACGAAAGTTGAAGAAACTTTATATCAAACAAAAAGTAAGAGTAATCAAGATCCTTTGAATTTTCCGATTCGCTTGAACAACAAGTTGGCGCATTTAAATTCGTTAACTCGAATTGGAAGTTATGCTCCTACGCAACAAGCCATCGATTTTAAAAATGAAATTAATAAAGAGATTGATAAAGAGTTGGCAAAACTCTATTCCATGTTTAATAATAGAGTAAAAACACTCAATCAAAAAGTAAAAGATAGCCAGATTGATTTGATTCAATTGGATTAATCCTGAAACAAGTTTAAAGTCTCTAATAGATTCCTGTGAAAGCAGAAATTTATTTTCAAGATTTTAGTTTATTTATGAGATTCCTGCTTTCGCAGGAATGGCAAAAAAGCGATCCAAGGGTCGCTTTTTTTTATTTCATATTCTTATTCGTCACATACACGCCATACACAAAACTGGCGATGGTTTTGCTCGCAAAGAAACGTTTCCATTGTCCGTTGTTAAAGTTTGTATCTGCAACGGCTTTCCAGTCGAGAGCGAAAATATCTTTGAAGCTATAAATGAATAAAGAAATTATCGAGATAATCAATAAAAAAACAAATCCGATTCGCAGCACATTCGCCCAAAAAGAGGTTTTTTTAATATTTTCTGAAAGTGCCATTTATCGTAGTTTTTTATTGTTGTGATGACGATCGTGATCGCGTTTGGTTTTAATATCCAACTTCTTTTCAAATGACTCTTGAAGGTTTATTCCTGTTTGATTTGCCAAACACAAAACCACAAATAACACATCGGCTAATTCTTCTCCTAAATCTTTTCCTTTATCGGATTCCTTTTCACTTTGTTCGCCATAACGTCTGGCAATAATTCTTGCTACCTCTCCTACTTCTTCGGTGAGTTGCGCCATATTAGTCAGTTCATTAAAATAACGAACGCCATGGTTTTGAATCCACTCGTCTACTTGTTGCTGTGCGTTTTGTATGTTCATTTTTTTAACTTCAACGTTTTAAAGTATAAAAATAAGAAAGATCACCTTCTTGGCAACTATTAAATTTTGTTATATATTTATCATCGTAAAAAAAATCTAACATTAAAACTGCTAATTATGAAAAAGAATTTATACTTTCTTTTAATCTTCCTATATGGAGCTAATTGTTACTCACAAATAATTTTTGAAAAAGGTTACTTTATAAATAATGCTAACCAAACAGTTCAATGTGAAATTAAAAATATAGGCTGGAGAACTACTCCAACTGAGTTCGAGTATCGACTATCGGAAAATGGTAAAACTCAAAAAGTATTTTTAACAGATATCAAAGAGTTTGGAATTGATGGTGTTTCAAAATATATCAGAGAGAATGTTAATATTGATGTATCTGTTAATAATGTAAACAGTTTAGTGAATAATAAAAAACCCGTATTTGAAGCGAAAACACTCTTCTTGGAAGTATTATTGGAAGGGAAAGCTAATTTATATCAATATAGTAGCAGTAGTAACACAACTAAGTATTTCTACAACAAAGACAATACTGGTATTAAACAGTTAGTTTTCAAATTTTATAAGTCTTCTTATAATACTATTGGAACAAATAATCATTTTAGACAACAATTATGGAAAGATTTAAAATGTAATACCATAGAAATAAATGATATTGAAAATTTACAATACAGAAAGAAAAGTTTGATTAACTTTTTCGTAGACTACAATAAGTGTAATAATTCAAAATTAACTACTTACGAAAGTAAAAATAAAAAAAACACATTCAACCTTTCTATCAAACCTCGTATTAATAATTCCTCTTTAAAAGTAGCGGATGAAAACTCATCTATAAGAAGTATCAATTTTAGTAACCAAGTAAATTTTGGAATTGGAATAGAAGCAGAAATAATCCTACCTTTTAGGAAAAACAAATGGAGTGTTTTTATCGAACCTAGTTACCAATATTATAATGACCAAGCAACACGTCTTAGTAGTGGTGTAGTAGGTGGTGAAATTAATTCTACCATAGAATACAGTTCTATTGAAATCCCTATTGGTATAAGACATTATATGTTTATAAATAGTGATTCTAAAATATTTATAAATGCAGCATTCGTATATGATATAGCTAGTGGTACTCAAAGATATACTAGAAGTGATGGCTCAGAAATTACTCCAGCTAATGTTAGTAGCAATAGTAATTTAGGCTTGGGTATTGGGTATAAATTTAAAAATAAGTTTAGTTTAGAATATAGACTTCAAACAAGTAGAGATATATTGAATAATGGCGATGGCTCAGATTACAAAACAACTTCTGTAATATTTGGTTATACTTTTTTCTAGGGGTGATTTAATAAATTTAATTGTTATACATACTAGCAACAAGAATTGGTGTTGATATCTAAACTTGACTTTATTTGTTATTTAAGCTAACTTGCGTAAGCATCTGAATATCAAAACCAATTTTCATGAAAGAACTCAAGAAAGAAGATATTAGTCAAGAAGTATTTGACTTGTATGATGACTACGCACATAACAAAATGGATAGAAAACAGTTTATCCAAAAACTATCCTTGTATGCCGTTGGAGCTATTACATTACCAGCTTTATTGAGTTTTATTTCTCCTAATTACATCGATTCGATTTTGGTGCAACCTGATGATGATCGACTACAATCTGGATTTATTAATTATGATTCTCCAAAAGGAGGTGGAAGCATCAAAGGGCTTTTATCCAAACCTAAGAAAGGAGAAGTTAAGTTGCCTGGTATTGTGGTTGTGCACGAAAATCGTGGTCTTAATCCTTATATTGAAGATGTAGGAAGAAGAGCAGCTTTGGAAGGCTATATTACTCTAGCTCCAGATGCTTTATCGCCTCTTGGTGGTTATCCTGGAAATGACGATGATGGTAGAGCGATGCAAAGAAAAAGAAATCGACTAGAAATGTTAGAAGATTTTATTGCCGCTTATGAGTACTTAAAGTCACATAAAAACTGTACTGGAAAAGTTGGTGTTGTAGGGTTTTGTTTCGGCGGATGGATTTCCAATATGATGGCAGTAAAAATTCCTACACTCAATGCAGCCGTTCCTTACTATGGAAGACAGCCTTCTGATGAGGATGCTGTAACTATAAAATCGCCATTACTATTGCAATATGCCGAATTAGACAAAAGAGTGAATGCGGGCTGGGCTGCTTTTGAAAAAGTTTTAAAGGAGCAAAAAATAGTACACGAAGCTCATTTTTATCCGAATGCAAAATCATGGTTTCCATAACAATACCACACCTAGGTTTGATAAGTCTGCGGCAGATTTGTCCTGGGAGCGAACCTTGACCTTTTTTGCGAGGCACCTATAAAGATAGAAGCGCTATCGCAATTCAAAACTATTCATCGAGGAATAAAAATTTAATCTCATGAAAAAATCACTAGCAATCATTTTTCTAATCTGTAGTCCTGTGTTGAGTGCAGCTCAAACAAGTTCGACACCAAAACTGGAAGCATATTTTTCAGCCATTATCGTAAAAGACATCAATGTATCAATCAATTGGTATACTGATATTCTAGGCTTTACGGTTCTCAATAAAGTTGAGTCGACTGAAAGGGGATTTGCACAATCGAATCTAAAAAGAGAAGATATCTTAATTGAACTGATTGAATTGGACAGGGCTGTTTCTCCTGAAAAAGTGATTCCGAACTATACGAAGAAGACTCGAATGATTGGTCTTTTTAAAACAGGGTTTTTAGTTTCTGATTTTGATACATGGATGAAGCATTTAAAGCATAAAAAAGCAAATTTTTATGGGAATATTGTCAGCGATCCGTCTACTGGAAAAAAAATGACTATCATTCTTGACCCTGATGGCAATCGGGTTCAAATTTTTGAAAAGTAAAAACCGATGTTGCTTTGGTTTTTTTGTTATCAAAATTAGCCTTATCCTTGTGAAATAAATTATAAAAAGAAAACTTATTTATGGATTTTATAACTGATCAAGAAAGTTTTTGGGCTGGTAAATTTGGAGATGAATACATTGATAGAAACAAAAGTGAAGAATATTTAGCATCCAATTTAAATTTTTTCTCAAAGGCTTTTAACCAACTTGGTAAACCAAATAGCCTAATAGAATTTGGCGCTAATATTGGAATGAATTTAAGAGCAATTAAACTTTTATTTCCAACTATTAAATTATCAGGAATTGAAATAAATAAAAATGCAGCAAATAATTTAGCTGATTTTATTGGGAATGAAAATGTATTTAACGGTTCAATATTTGACTATGAACCAATCAAAAAACATGATGTTTCTTTAATTAAGGGTGTATTAATACATATAAACCAAAAAATGCTTCCTTTAGTTTATGAAAAACTATATGAAGCTAGTAATAACTATATTTTAGTTTGTGAGTATTACAATCCTTCTCCAGTAACTATAAATTATCGAGGACATAATGATCGTCTATTTAAAAGAGACTTTGCTGGAGAAATGCTTGATAAATATCCTGACTTGGAATTAATAGATTATGGTTTTACTTATAAAAGAGATAAGGCTTTTCCTCAAGATGATATAACATGGTTTTTACTGAAGAAAACTTAATAATTTATAGCCCATTATTTTCCTAATAATTTTAAAAACTCTGATCGCTCAATTTCTCTTGCTCCTAGACTTTCTAAATGCGGATTGTAAACTTGACAGTCAATCAATTTATAGTCTTTGGATTGCACCAAATGAATAAAAGCTACTTTGGACGCATTTGAAACTTTAGAAAACATACTTTCTCCACAAAAAATATCGTTGATTTCCACTCCGTACAATCCACCAACCAGTTCTTTTGTACTTCGATTTCGCTCAGTGCTCGAAACCCATATTTCAATTGATTTTGCATGCCCTAATTTGTGAAGTTTTATATAGGCTTCCTCCATATCATCTGTAATCCAAGTACCAAAACCATCATTTCTATCTATGTTTTTACAGTGGTAAATCACTTTCTCAAAAGCTTGGTTTTCGGTAATGATAAATTCACCTTTCCTCAACACTTGTTTCATAGATTTTGAAATCTTAAGTTCATCGGGAAACAAAACCATTCGTTCTGGAGGAAAATGCCAAACAATAGGATCCTCTTCAGAATACCAAGGAAAAATTCCACGTTTATAAGCGTATAATAATCGCTCTGGAGACAAATCGCCTCCTAAAGCAATAATACCGTCTTTGGTAGCGGGTTTATAAGAAGGGAATTCTATTTTGTCTGAAAGCCAAATCATATTTAATTACGAATTACAAATTATGAATTACGAGTTTTGACCATAGGGTTTAGAATACTAATAAACCTCCAATATAAATAACACTCCCAATCACCATAGCGATTAATGTATACGGAAGTATTTCCTTCGCTTTTAGCTTTGTAATTCCTAAGAGTGGTAACGCCCAAAAAGGTTGTAACATATTGGTGATTTGATCTCCGTATGCCAATGCCATAATTGCTTTTGGCAAAGGTACGCCCAACTTTAAAGCAGATTCAACTACAATGGGTCCTTGTACCACCCATTGTCCGCCACCACTAGGCACAAATACATTGACCAGTCCTGCGCTAAAGAATGTAAAAATTGGTAGTGTAGTCGCTGTGGAAACTGACACAAAAAAGTCAGAGATTTGAGTGACCATTCCACTGCTACTCATAATTCCCATGATTCCAAAATACAACGGAAATTGAATCAATATTCCTGAAACATCTGAAATAGATTCTCCCACAGCATTCGTGAATTTTTTAAAACTTCCATGCAAGATAATGCCCAATCCTAGCATAAAAAAGTTAATCAAATTTGGCGTGATTTTTAATGCTCTGATATCGTTAAAATATCGATAGGAAAATGCAATAATGATAATCAGTCCGAAAGCAATAGCCAATATCTTAGAGCTATCTAATTTTTCTGCTTTTGTAGCGACTTCTTCTTCGGTATCCATTTGATATACTGGTAAATTTATTTTGGTTGGATTGGATCGTTTTCCTAAAAAATAAAACAGTCCAGAAATAACGATCACAACCGTTAAGAAAATTAAGAGGTTAGAAAGGCTAAAAATAGTCTGACTGTAATCAATAACATTTGGAATTTGCGACAAGATTTCTGGTGAAGAAACATCTTTCATAATTCCTACTATATGTCCATCTTCATTAATCTTAATTGGTGCAGATCCTGAAATTCCACCATGCCAAACCATCAATCCCATATAACCTGCTGCGCCAATAATTGGATAATTTAATTGGATGTTATTTCGTTGTGCGTGTTCTGCAACTTTACGGGCTAATAAGGCTCCAAAGATCAATCCTAATCCCCAATTAAAAAATGCAACCAGCATGGTTGCGCAGGCTACAATAGCTGCACTTGTTGCAGTGTCTTTACAAAATTGCGTTACTTTTAAAATAGCATTGCTAATGGGTTTGCTTAATACTAACACATGACCTAAGACTAGAATTAACATCATTTGATAGGCAAAAACCAATAGAGAATTTGACCAGATCCCTTTTTCCCAAAATTTTAATACCTCTACGGTATAATCAAGGACATTGGTATCTGTTGGTCTTGTAAAAAAAATCGCTAAAAGAATTGTTACTAAAGTGAGTAAAATAGCAATTGTAAAGGGTGATGGTAAATACTTTTTAAAAATATTTTCAATTGCTTTGGTAATTTTCATTTGCTCGGATTTGTTGCTACAAGTAAAAAGTAAAGTTAATAATTAACTTTTCTTAAGCATAACATAATTTTCCTTCTTATTTTTGTACTTCGTTTTGAAAGGATTTATGAAAAAAAAGAGCAAAAAAAAATCAAAAACTAAATTACTACACCAGTATTATTCTTATACAGGTTTTTATGCTTTTATAGGAAGAAGCTTACGAAAAGCTGCGCTTCCTATTATCCTTATTGTTGCTGCTTTATTTTTAATCAATAAGTATGTTTTCACCATTGATGATGGTTTGCAATTGCTTACTGAATCATTTTCTAGAACTGGAGTATTGATTACTTTCTTTATTTCTGAAACTTTGTTGGGTTTAATTCCTCCAGAAATTTTTATTGGTTGGTCTAAAAAAACTGCCGATCCTATTTTAAATCTTTCCATTTTGGCAACCTTATCTTATGTGGGTGGAATTATTACTTTCTTTATAGGAAAAGCTACTTTAAGAATTCGTTCTGTAAAAAATTACCTGGAAGTAAAAATGGCAAAGCATTTAAAAAACACTAGCAAATGGGGTGGTTTTTTAATTTTGATTGGAGCTTTATTACCTGTTCCTTTTTCAATTACTTGTTTGACAGCTGGAATGATTAAATATCCATTAAAAGGAGTGGTTCTTTTTGGGCTCTTCCGTTTTCTTCGTTTCGCCTTGTACGCATGGGCAATTTTCAGCGTGGTAAAATAAGGTTTGAATGAAATCTAGTTTCACTTATAAAACAATTATCTTTATCCAATGGGATTAACAAACAATGATATTTTTAAAAAATTACGCGTCGCTCACAAATTACGTGATGATGATATCGTGAAAATCTGCTCTTTGGTAGATTTTAAAGTTTCTAAAAGTGAACTCGGAGCTTTTTTTAGAAAAGAAGATCATCCAAAATACATGGAATGCGGCGATCAAATTCTACGTAATTTCTTAAATGGATTGGTTATCCATCTTAGAGGCCCTATGCCAAAAAAAGAGGTTAGAAAATAGTAGAGTCAGATAAAATACATTAGACCGCTGCGCTATTAGAATCAAGACTTAATCATTAACTAATTGATAAAAAGTCAAATATCTAAACTGATACGTATATCAATTATTTAATAATAGTGCCTTTAATCCTACTAAAAAAGTGCCTGAAAAGAGCATAAAAAACTCGAATTGACATTCTTTAACCTTTCATGTCATCAAGTATAGTACTTATTCGTCAATATCTTCTTTTGTTTCTACTTCTTTTTTGAAATCAGCAACTACTTTTTCAATGGCTGTATCGATTCTTTTTTCATCTTTATTATAAGCCATCTCAATTGATTTCTTTTCAGGAAATTGCTCAACGATCATCGTTGTTGATGGGAATGCAAAGTCTACACCTAATTCTTTTGCTAACTTAATAATTGCAATATGAATTTGATGTCTTGATTTTTGCTCTGCTGCCCAAGCTAGATCTTTTAAATACATATTGATTAAGATTAATAAGGCCGAGTCTCCAAAACCGTTAAATTCTACTGTATAATTATCTGATTTTGTATCTGGATGTGCTTTGATAATTTTACGAACACCATTAACAAAAGCTTCAATCAATTCTGGTGGTGTATCGTAGCGTAAGCCTAACTGTGTGTTGTATCTTCTATACAAACGCAAACCACTATTTTTAATGACAATTTCAGACAATTTACTATTAGGAATTTGATAGATTGATGTGTCTGCTGCTCTTATTCGAGTTGATCTAAAACCAACTTCTTCAACGGTTCCTACAACTCCTCCACCTTCAATCCAATCGCCAATATGGAAGGGTTTGTCTACAAAGATCATAATCGTACCAATTAAATTCTTCACGGTGTCTTGTGAAGCAAAAGCAATTGCTAAACCTCCAATAGAGGCTCCCGCTAAAATGGTTGTTGGATTTACACCGAATAAAACTAACAGTTTAAAAACTCCAACAATCACAATAATCACTGTCGCAAAATTTCTTAAAATAGGAATTAACTGATCGTCTAGTTTTCCTTCTGTTTTCTCAGCATATTCGTGATACAGACTAATGAATACTTGTGCTAGTTTTAAGAATACATAAATCCAAAATACCGTAGAAGCTATGTTCAAGGTTAAAAAGATCCATTTGTTAATTTCTAACGGAAATTGAAGTGATGGAAATATTTTATCTATCAACCATAAAGCAACTAATAAACTGATAGGGTGTGCTAATTTTTTCAGTGCTACACTCACCTCAGCATTTCTATCTTTTGTGTATTTGTATAGAATTCTTCTTAAGACAAAAAATGCCAGTCTCTTTGCAATCACAAAAATTAAAAACGCAGTGATCATCAGTAATAAAACAGTAATATACTGCCAGATTTCAATAGAGAATATTTTCTCGTGTCCTACTTCTGGAACAAATTCCTGGATTTTATCTATATACCAAGGAAAGACTTCATCGTATAAAACATCAATATTATCTAAGGTTTCTTTGGAATAATACCATAAATCTCCTTTTTTTTCAACAGAAACTAAAGGCATTAGTTCAGGAAACAACACAAATTTATGTTGAGCTATATATCCTATAGTATCTTTAAATATTGAATCTTGAGGGATCTTATTAAAATCGATTTTTAATCCTTTTCCATCTAAAATTCTTTTAATCTTAACGGCAGCTATAATAGCCTCATCTTCTTCTAAACCTTCAATGGTTTTTGCAGCATTCTCAGGTTTGTAAGAATCGTCTTGCAAAAAGTAAATATGCGTATAAATAGTAGCTTTGGGGCTCGATAAATCTACCTTTGGAGTTTCTTGTGCGAAAGAAATCAAAGGAATCATCAGTAATAAAAACAGAGTTTTTTTCATTGTTGCGTTTTGTTAATCATCTGTTAAATGAGACCCCAAATTTAAACCTTTTCTATTTTTAGTTGTCAAAAAAGCATAATTAAAACATAATAAATAAACATCATGAAAAAATTAGCAAGCGTTTTGATATTGGTATTTGCATTTACTTTGACTACCCAAGCGCAAAAAAAGCGCAAGAAAATGCGTAAAGACAAGCTTACCGTTGAACAACAAGCAAACTTAGCTGTTAAAAAAATGGCATTAGAATTAGAGTTAACCGATGCGCAGCAACGTAAATTAAAACCTTTAATTACAAAGCAGATTACTGAAAGACAAGCACAACGTAAAAAAATGCAGAAAGCGAGAAAAGAAAAGAAAGAATTGGAAGCGAATGAGCGTTACGAAAAAGCAAATGCATTGCTTGATAAAAAATTAGCGTTTCAAAAAGAAATGAAATCGATCTTAAATGCTGAGCAATATGAAAAATTTAAGAAGGGAATGAAAAAAAGAAAGGCGGGAGCGAAAAAACGTATTGCGAAGAAAAAGAAAATAAAACATCTAAAAGAGTTAAGAGAAAAAAAGCATGATGATGATCATTAGTTTTTGAGTTGATTAGTTAATAGTTTTTTAAAAGCTCGGTAGTGGTTGCCGGGCTTTTTCTATTCTTCTTCAAACCAACTGGAATACTCTACATAATTGTTGGCAATTCTATGAATTTCTCCTGAAATCATTTCTTGAGAAATATCTTTCACTTTTTTAGCGGGAACTCCAGCATAAATACTTCCACTTTCTACTCGTGTGTTTTTTGTAACCACAGCACCCGCAGCAATAATTGAGTTGCTTTCTATAACACAATCGTCCATAACAATACTCCCCATTCCGATAAGAACATTATCGTGAATGGTACAACCATGTACAATGGCATTGTGACCAATAGATACATTGTTTCCAATAGTTGTTGGCGATTTTTGAAAGGTTGCGTGAATTACGGCTCCATCTTGAATGTTGACTTTGTTTCCTATTTTAATGAAATGTACATCACCTCGAATCACCGCATTGAACCAAACACTACATTGTTTTCCAATGGTAACTTCTCCAACAATGGTTGCATTTTCTGCGATGTAACAGTCTTCTGATATTTGTGGATGTTTTCCTTTAACGGGTTTGATGATTTTCATTGAGTTATTTTTTGAGAGCTACTTGAGTTTTCTAAAATAAATTCAAGATAAATATCGAAATTAATACGCTCTTTTATTATTCCCTTCGTAAAAATTGATAAATGCTTCATTCACAACTCTATGTCCGCCATCTGTAGGATAATCACCTGTAAAATACCAGTCTCCTAAATTCTCTGGGCAAGCTTTGTGTAGATTTTCTACCGATTGATAAATGACTTCTACACCTGCTTTGATCTCTTCTGTTTTTAACATCTGAGCAATCTTGTCAGAAATTTGCTCGGTAGTAAACGGAGCATAAATTTCTTTGACGTGATTCACAATTTCAGCGTCAGGACTTGAGCGTTGTTCTATCGATTTTTTATAGACTTCGTCTATAATAGTATTTTGATTGGTTTCTTTCAATAATTCTAATGCTGCTTTAAAAGCAATAAAATCGCCAATTCTTGCCATGTCAATTCCGTAACAATCTGGATAACGAATTTGTGGTGCAGAGGAAACAACTACAATCTTTTTAGGATTTAATCGGTCTAAAATTTTGATGATACTTTTCTTCAAAGTGGTTCCACGAACAATACTATCATCAATAATCACCAAGTTATCTGTTGGCTTTACAACACCGTAAGTAACGTCGTAAACGTGTGCGACTAAATCGTCACGGCTGTTATCATCAGCAATAAAGGTTCTCAGTTTTGCATCTTTAATGGCTATCTTTTCAAAACGCGGTCTTTCGGATAAAATCTCCGTTACTTTCTCTGCCGACAATCCTCTTTGACCGTTTAATATTTTGGCTGTTTTTTGCTCATTTAAGATATCTTCCGCAGCTTCTGTCATTCCATAAAAGGAAGTTTCCGCTGTATTTGGAATGAATGAAAACACCGTATTTGAAATGTCGCTATTTATCGACTTTAAAACCTGCGGGAACACATATTTCCCTAAGTTTTTACGTTCTTCATAAATTGATGCATCACTTCCTCTAGAGAAATAAATTCGTTCAAAAGAACAGGATTTTTTTTCGCGTTGCTCTAAGATTTGTTCAATGGTTGTTTTTCCATTTTTCTTAATTAATAAAGCGTGACCTCTATCTAATTCTTTAACATCTTCCAGGTTCACGTTAAAAACAGTCTGAATTACGGGTCTTTCTGAAGCTACAACTACGACTTCATCATCTTGATAAAAATAGGTCGGTCTAATTCCATTTGGATCTCTAAAGACAAAAGCATCTCCGTGTCCTAATAATCCAGCCATTGCATAACCTCCATCCCAATTTTTTGATGAACGTTTTAAAATTCGTTGTAAATCTAAATGCTCTTCAATATAAGGCGATGCTTCTTGTTTGTTGAGTCCTTTTTCTTTTGCTTTTATATATAAATCTGCTACTTCTTCTTCTAAGAAATGACCGATTTTTTCCATTACCGTTACGGTATCTGTAAACTCTTTTGGATGTTGACCTAATTCAATTAACTCTTCTAATAATTGCATAGAATTGGTCATGTTAAAGTTTCCTGCAACAATTAAATTTTGATGTTTCCAATTGCTCTGACGTAAAAACGGATGTACACTTTCCATGCTGTTTTTACCAAAGGTTCCATAGCGAACATGTCCTAAAAAGAGGTTCCCGATGTAGGGCATATTTCTTTCTTGCCAAGCAACGTCATCTAACTTATCTGGATTCTTTTCAAATACAGAATTCAATCGATCGTTAATTTTCCCAAATACATGTTGAATGGGTTGAGATTTATTTGAACGCATTCTACTAATGTATCTCTGACCTGGTTCTGCATTAAACTTTACACTTGCCAACCCTGCTCCATCTTGCCCACGATTGTGTTGTTTTTCCATCAACAAATACATTTTATTTAAGCCGTAAAAAGCAGTACCATACTTGTCTTTATAAAATTGTAATGGTTTTTTTAATCGTACTAAAGCAATTCCACATTCGTGTTTTAAAGCGTCGCTCATTTTTATATTTTTAGTAGTTTGCTAATTTAAGTTCATTTATTTTCATCATTGTAATCTTTCGGTTAGTATTTCACTTCCTCCACTTTTTATATATGAAAACTTTGTCTTAAATCGTAAGAAAATAGCTTCAAAATAATGATATGAAAGAGAGGATATTCCTATGGTTCCAATGAATAGTAAAGGATAAATAATCCAATTTGTTTTTATATTAAATTTTGAGGCAAATATTAACACTGGAATCAATACCATAAAATGGTAGATGTATATTCCATAAGAAATTTGTCCTAAATAGTTAATAACCCTTCCTTCTAATACTTTTTTCAAATTCTTATTTGCGGCAAGGTTTATAATGATAATTCCAAATAAACAGGCATAGGTGAAAAAATGCAAAAAAGGAATTTTAACACCGATTAAGAGAAGTGGAACTGTTACCAACAAAGTGCTATAAAACGTTTTTTGATTGATGATTAACTTGAGGAGTTTATGCTTTTGAAATAGCAATACTGCAAAAAGCCCTCCAACGGCTATTGTATCTATATTAAAATGTGCCCAAAATTTACTAATAATTTCTTGATAAGGAATTGATAAAAAAGTGAGTCGAAGAACAACTTTTACTACAAAGTAAAATACAATAATGCCTATCATTAACACCAATCTATTCTTCTTGAACCACTTTAAAAGTAAGGGCCACAATACATACGATTGTTCTTCTGTTCCTATAGACCAAGCTTGAGCGATATAGGGTAGAAACCCATAAATTGCCGTTGCCACATTGGGTAAAAAAAGTGCATGTAAAATAAGCGTTGGATAGAAGTTATCTTTGATTGGATTTTGCATTTTAGGAATTTCCAAAAAAGAAACGTTCTGAATTACAAAATAGACCAATATTATTGCTAATGCATATAAAGGTGCTATCCGTAAAAGTCGCCTGATATAAAACTTCTTGACGTGAATCTTCCCAAAGGAACGTTCTTCAGAAAGTAAAAGGTATGTAATTAAAAATCCGCTTAAGACAAAGAAAAGTACAACACCTAATTTTCCAATATTTTTTATTGATTGTAATTGAACTCCATCACTTAGGTCATAAAAAACCTTAAGTTGTTCCGTATGATTTATCATCACAAAACAAGCCGCAATAAATCGTAATCCGTTAAGGTTTGGGAAATACAATTTAAGATTGCGATTCGTTGTCATTGAATCAATTAATTCAGTTGGATGTCAAATTGTGTTAGTTCTTTAAACGAAACCAGTCGTTGCTGAATCTCTTCTCTAGTGAGCTCTTCCATTCTGAGCGTTCCAAATTTTTCTACACAGAAGGATGCTAAATTTGAGCCGTAAATAATGGCATTTTTCATATTCTCAAAAGAGATGTCTTGTGTTTTTGCTAGATATCCTGAAAATCCTCCAGCAAATGTATCTCCTGCTCCTGTTGGATCAAATACTTCTGCTAACGGTAATGCAGGCGCGTAAAACATTTTTCCTTCATTAAATAATAAAGCTCCATGTTCTCCTTTTTTAATCACTACATATTTAGGTCCCATTTCATGAATTTTCTTAGCTGCATTTACCAATGAATATTCTCCACTTAACTGACGTGCTTCTTCATCATTAATAGTGATTACATCAATTCTCTTTAATACGGTATGCAAATCTTCTAAGGCAGCGTCCATCCAAAAATTCATCGTATCTAAGATGGCTAACTTAGGTTTTTCTGTCATTTGATCTAAAACCGACAATTGCGTTAATGGGTGTAAATTCCCTAACATGACAATGCTCGCGTCTTTAAATGCTTCTGGAACTACAGGCGCAAAATCTGCTAGTACATTGAGTTCTGTAACCAATGTGTCGCGAGAATTCATATCATTATGATATTTTCCACTCCAGAAAAAAGTTTTTCCATCTTCAATAACTTCAACACCATCGGTATTGATTCCTCTTTGGTTCATCATGTCTAAATAAGACTTCGGAAAATCTCCTCCTACAACTGAAACCACTCCAGTTTGTACTCCAAACTGAGCCGCAGCTAATCCAACAAAAGTTCCTGAACCTCCTAAAATTTTATCTGTCTTGCCAAACGGAGTTTCAATGGCATCGAATGCAACAGTTCCTACTGCTAATAGTTTACTCATTTCTTGTTTTTTTACCGTAATTTTGCAGGGTATTCTGCTACGATATTTAAAGCAGCAAAAATAAGTTTTAAAAATGACAATTAAAGAAATACAGGAAGAAATTATTGATGAGTTTGACATGTTCGATGATTGGATGGAGCGTTATGAATATCTCATCGAATTAGGAAAATCTCTTCCTATTATTGAAGAACAATATAAGTTAGACGAAAATTTAATTAAAGGTTGTCAGTCTAAAGTTTGGTTGTATTCTGACTTAAATGGTGATAAAATTAATTTTACTGCGGATAGTGATGCTATCTTAACAAAAGGATTAGTAGCGTTGCTTTTAAGGGTATTTACCAATCAAACAGCTCAAGATATTTTGGCAGCTGACACTGATTTTATTGATGAAATTGGGTTGAAAGAACATTTGTCCCCAACTCGTGCCAACGGATTGGTGTCTATGTTGAAGCAAATCAAATTATATGCAATTGCACAACAGGTAAACCCGTCCAATTAGTAGTATCTTTGCAAAGCAAATTTTTCAAAAATGACCGAAGAAGTAGTACAAGAAATAGGAGATAAAATAGTACGTGTTTTAAAAACCATTTACGATCCAGAGATTCCAGTAGATATTTACGAATTGGGACTGATTTATGATGTGCTGGTAAATGAGGAAAATGATGCTAAAATATTAATGACTTTAACATCTCCTAACTGTCCTGTAGCAGAAACATTGCCTGTTGAAGTTGAAGAAAAAGTAAAATCTTTAAAAGAGATTAACAACGCGGAGGTTGAAATTACTTTTGATCCTACGTGGACCCAAGAAATGATGAGTGAGGAAGCAAAATTAGAACTGGGAATGCTTTAAATCAATGAGCAGTTAACAATTAACAATAACTAATCGTTAGTTGTAAAATGTGAAGGTTGAAAAGATGGAAAGTCTGTCTTTGCGAATGAAATGAAGCAATCTCTAAATTTGACAGATTGCCGTGTCGCAAACTCCTCGCAAAGACTAAATATTAAAAATATGGCGGAAGAAATCATCAATAGAGTTTCCAATAGTAAATTAATCAATATTGATTTGGAAGACTTTTATCCTGAAGGGAAACGAGTTCTTTTTGATATTAAAGATTGGTTATTTGAAGGAATCATTCTCAAAGAGAAAGATTTTAGAGAATATGTTGCAAATCACGATTGGTCACAATACCAAGATGCATACGTTGCTTTAACCTGTTCTGAAGATGCTATTATTCCTTCATGGGCGTATTTATTGCTTTCTTCAGAATTGAGTCCTTATGCAAAAAAGGTAGTCGTAGGTAATTTAGAGTTATTAGAAACGGTACTTTTTCAAGCCGTTATTTCTACTATTGATATTTCTGAGTTCCAAGACAAACCTATTATCATTAAAGGGTGTGCTAACAAACCTATTCCTGCTTCGGCTTTTTCTTTTTTGATAGAGCGTATTCAACCTATAGCTAAAAACATTATGTACGGGGAAGCTTGTTCTACAGTTCCTTTGTATAAGAAGAAGTAAGACCGCTTCGCTATCAGAATCAAGAACAAAGACTTGGCTTCAACAAACTGATAAATCTTTAAAAGGAATTATATCATATCAATAATAGAATACTTAGATATTTGGTTTCCAACCGCATACTGTCTTGATTCTATCAGTAACTTCTACTGGACCAGACGAAGTAAACGATCTTACTTCAAAAGTTTCCAACACTAGTGATTTATTTTTAAAAACGGCTCATTTTTTCGAGTTAAGCCTTAGGCTTTCTAACATATACTCAAAACAAATAAGTTTTCGGTTTTTATACATGTTCTTTTCCCTTTCTCTTCGTTAAAATTTTAAAACGTAGCTAAGGCTATGTTTGAAAATTTCGCCTTGATAAAGAAAAAAATTACCGCCTCTAAAATTCCCAAAACTTATTTGTTTTGAGTATAAAACCTTATTTTTGCCGCAAATTTTATGAGTATGAAAAAAATCATTTTAGTATGTTTTGTTTTGGCTGGATTGTCAATCAATGCACAGGAAAAGAAAGTAGATTCAGTTTCTAATTGGACTAAGAAAGGGACTTTCACCTTATTATTCAATCAGTCTTCATTTTCTAATTGGATTGCTGGAGGGGAAAATTCAGTAGCAGGAACTGTTAGTATCAATTATGATTTCAATTATAAAAAAGGCGATTGGACCTGGGATAACAAATTGATTACCAAATACGGAATTAGTAATGTTAGCGGTACAGGAACAAGAAAGACGGATGATCAATTTGAATTCAATTCTCTAGTAGGTAAAAAAGCTTCTAAAAACTGGTCGTATTCATTGTTGTTTAATTTGAGAACTCAGTTTACTACGGGCTATGATTATTCTACGACACCAAGAACAGCTACATCAGAGTTTTTTGCTCCAGGTTATATCACCTTAGGTCCTGGGATGGTCTATAAAAAATCAGATAATTTTAGCATTCACCTATCTCCTGCAACTACAAAAGCAACTTTTGTGAGCAATCAGTTTTCTGGTCAGTATGGAACTGAATTAGGCGAAAACTCTCGTTATGAATTAGGGTTTTATACGGCTCTTTATTATAAAGCGACTTTGATGGAGAATGTAACAATGGAAAATATTTTTAATGCCTATTCTAATTATTTGGAAGATGTTCAAAATATCGACTTGAATTATCAAATCAATTTTGTGATGCAGGTCAATAAATATTTATCTACGAACCTTAGCTTTCATATGATTGTAGATGATAATGCGTCTAGCAGAGTTCAGTTTAAAGAAGTATTTGGATTGGGTGTGAACTATATTTTCTAAATCAAAACGTATAAATTACTGAAACCCGTAAAAAAATAATTTTTACGGGTTTCTTTTTTTCAAGAAACTAGAGATTAATCCCAACATTTTTCCTTTGGTATAATATTCTAAGCTTTAATTTTCTATATTTGGTTTAATTGTTATTGAAAGCTTTGTCCCCGAAGCTGAAGTACCTGTCCCTTTTTATTACTTCACTTATTAGTGCTTCCAATATTTGGTATTTGAGTTTATACTCCCATACCTAATTCTGTGGTGAATTTATATAACCACTTTTTATAAATTATTAATAAAGGATAACTAAATATTATGGATGATTTTTGGGCAAAAATAGACTATGATCAATTTGAAATTTTAGCTCATGACTATGCTGTTTTCCTTGCTCCTGACTGGAATTGGAAACCGACAAAAAAGACAAGGGATGGGTCTAGGGATGGAGAAGCAACAATCATTGATATAGAAACTCCTTTTGGAAAAAAAATAATTAAAGAAGCTTGGTATGAAGCAAAGTATCAAACAAAGAGTCATTATGCAATTCCAATTAGTAAAATAGCAGCTACTGTCCTTGTTGGGCATAATAATAGGGAATATGTTGAACTAATATTGATAATTACTAATGCATCTTTTTCTATTAACACCATGAGGGAGGTTCGCAAGTTGTTAGGTGATAAAGTTATATTTATATTGGGAGATGAGCTCAAATCATGGCTTCATAAGGAAAGTCAATTATATATAAGAGAGAAGTATGGCTTATTAAAAGATAACAAGCATTCATCAAAGTTATTTTATTTACTCAATAGACCAGTTATAGTAAGAACAAATACAATTTACAATACAGTATCCACGACTTTAACTAATTTAGTTATAGGTCAACAATATGAATTGCACTTTATCATTAATCTACCTTTTCATAATCAAAAATTAAAAGAAATTAAATTATCAATAATAAAGGTTGCTGATTTTTTGGAATTGAAAAATGATACAAATTTTAAACTTTCACAAGGAAATAATTTTATTTGTATTTCATTTATTCCTAAAAGAGAAGGTTCTTTTTACTCTCCACTGTTTATAATAAAAAATGAAAAAACGAATAGTCTTTTTGAAATAAAAAAACAATTACTCATTAGTAGTGATAATAATCTTGAAATTTTAATACAGTCACAAATAGAATGTGAAATTTCACTTAACTCTACCTATAATAATTTTAAACAGCTTAAAGGTTTCTTTCTATACAGTATTAGTGGTGATGCAGGAAGTGGAAAATCAAGAGTTCTTGAAAAATTTATTGAATCTAAAGAAGATGACATTGAATATTTATACTTGAAATTTAAAAAAGATGAGTTGACGAATAGCATTTTAATGATTCAGTTATTATCGTTTTTAGTTTTTGGGTCTATATTCTTAAATGCCGAATTTGAAAATGAAGACATAAAACAAATAAATAGTATTAATCAATTCAATACTTATTATTCTGAGTACTTAGTCTACTTAGCTGATGAGAACAATGCATTAGAATACTTAAATATTTTATTAAACAGAAACAGAGAATTAATCCCTTATACAAATGCCTCAAATAGAAAAATATTAATTCTTGATGACCTACAGTTTTTAGAATTAAGGCCGTCAAAATTATTATTGAAAATTTTAGTTGAATTGAGTTCTAGCAATCATAATTTATTTATAGCATGTGCTAAGAGAGAAGTTGAATTAAGGCTGATTGATTTGGAGCAATTCATTTCACTTTATTCTTCTCAAAAAATTTCTCAAATAAAAATTCAAGAAGAAGATGTAATAGAACAGTTTAAACAATATAACCTTCAATATATTCCACATGAAATCCTCTTAAAGATAAAAAGAAACCTTTTCATTTTTAAGAAAATTACATCAATAATCTCTCATGAAGAAAACCCCAATATCATAGAAATTCTCCAAAAAAAGGTAGTTAAGAGAGTTTTAAGAGATGTGAATTCGGTTTTTGTTGATGAATACTCCCAGCTTTCCAAAGAAGAAAAGAAAGTTACGGAGCTCATCTATTTTTTTGAAAAAGGGGTAAAGTCTAGCTATTTATTAAATAATTTTTCTGAAAATATTATAAACACTCTTTTAGACAAAGGAATTATAAAGTACAATTATGCGACTAAAGAATACATACCTTTTCATGATATTTATATGGAGCAATTTGCCAGTATTCTTAGTAAGAAAAACAGACGTTTATATAAATATGCAGAATACCAAAAAGTGCGAGGCAATAATATAGAGTATTTAAGTGTTTTAATTTACTTTCCAACTAAAGTAATTCGACACAGAGATTTTCTTTTTTCTCACATAAAGAATCTGTATCAAGAGCAAAAATATTTTAATATTTACTATGTTCTCCACAGGTTCTTCAGTGTAAATAAAGGAGAACAATTATTAGGAAGTAGCTATCATAATGCTTTGCTTCTCTATTATTATGCTTACGCCACTTTTAATGTGGGAGAAAATAACGGTCGAGACATTTTTCAAAAAGCTTATTTAATTATTAGCCACTGCTCTGACAGCAAAAAAGAAGCTTTAAAAATGGCCATTTTAGCAGAAATAGCCAATTGTGACTATTGGAACCTCAATTTTAAAAGTGTAGAAGAAAAATACCTCTTAATTTATGATAATTTACAATTTAAACAAGAAAAAAGTGAATTTGAATTACACGCAATTTCTACGATTATTTGTAGGTATGTCAATATCAAATTTCTTCAGGATCAAAATGAAAAAGCTATTAAAGCATTTACTCTTGCAAATAAGATAATAACTACAGAAAAAAAAGAAAAACAATTTTTAGATTTAATACTTGGTTATTGCGTGTTCAATTTTGATAATGATGCCCATAAGTTATTCTTGAAACTCAAATTACTTGTTGAAAATACTAAGAACATTCCGATTAAAACTGAATTTAAATTGAAAACTCAGTTATATAAAATGGGGAATATATTAGGATTGATGGACATTCAATTACTCATAGATATAATAAAAAAAGGTTCTGATGAGAATCTTAACTATAGTAGTAAGAATGCCACATTGAGATTAGGGATTTGTTATGCTTTACTTGAAGATTATAAAAAACTAGACTCCACCCTAGATAAAGTTATAGATATTCGAGACTACCCATTAATGACAAAAGGGATATATTATAATTTAAAATCTTTAACTAGTTTAATTAAGTTTAATTATTCTGATGCCAAGAAATATTTAGATTTGCAATTTGAATGTCATCATAACTTAGGTGAAAGTTTTAAAAGAAAAATTTTGTCAAATCAAAAGTTTGTTGGAATTCGCCCTGCAAAAATTAAAACCAACTACCTTTTTAACAAGGGTATAAAAGTATTTTACATCGAAAGTCGATTTTGAAGAAGTTTTATGATTGGAATAACATTACCACTCATATCTATAATATAATCGCTTTTTCTGTTTTTGTCATCAAAGACAATAAAATTATTTACTATTTGATTATAATTATTACAAATCCAGAGTATTTTTCTTTTTGTAGTTAATATCGTTTTTGGAACTTTATTGTGTAATATAATTGAAGGCTCCTCTAAATCAGTTACTTTTAATATCAAATGTGTCTTTTTTATTCCTATAGAATCTAAAAATTTTGGCAGATTATTTATTGTACTACAATCGACAATATAATAATTTGAGAAATTTATCATAAAAGGGTTATTTATAATTTCTTTTGGTAAATCATCTATAAGAAAATCGCCATAGGTAGCCCAATATTTTGCAATTCCATTAAAAGTTTTATTCTTTATTTCTTTTCTAAACAAACTGTGAAAATGATAGCCCTTTGCTTCAGGTAAGCAACAAACTCCATAGCCTAAACTTTTTATTCTAGTTGTGAACTCAACACCAGTCTTATTGTGAATATAAAATTCATCAAAACCTTTAGTTTCATTGATAACTTTCATTGGATACATAGAAAAACCTGCAGATAAAGCCTGCCTCTCTAGCGGACCAGAAAGTGTATTCAAAAAACTCTTATATTGTCCATAATAATCAGAGTATTCATAAAATAAATGACCAGTAGATTGAATTTTATTTGTTTGAGGGTAAATTAACAACCCTTGAACAGCTCCATATTTTTTATTCTTTTTCATAAAAGTGTAAATCTTACTTAAATCTTTTTCTGTTGTCAATATATCCGAATCCATAATAAAAACATAATCGGTTTTGACTTCTCTTAATAGCATATTTGTCGCTACAGGGGGCCTTAACAGTTTGCTGGTCTTCAAAGTCTTTACACCTTTTTTTAGTTTTTTATAATTCTCAAAAAGGCGAATGATACTTGAGTCAAATACTCCATTTAACAAGAAAATTTGATTACAGTTAATTTTTTTTAAATTGAAGAGTAAATTTGTGATGAATGGTTTAGTATTGTGAATAATCACGATGATTGTAAGTTCCATAATATTTAGTTATCCTTTATTCAAGAAAAACTAAATCACTTAGACCATCATCAAATTTCTGGGGCTGCTTAAAGTCAATATTTCTTTCTTTTTCTTTTCGTTGACATGAGCATAAATCTGAGTGACATTGATAGAACTATGACCCAATAAATGTTGGATGTATCGTATATCTACATCGCCTTCTAAGAGTAACGTCGCAAAAGAATGTCGGAATGTATGCGGTGTGACTCTCCTATCAATATTGGCTTTCTTTGCATAATTCTTTACCATATATCGCACGGATTGTTCTGATAATGAATTCCCAAAACGATTGATAAAAACATAAGACGTCGCATCAATCTCGTTTTTAAAAAATTGATAATTCTCAGACAAGGCTTTTTGCGTAGAAGGGTTTGTAATGGGAATCATCCGCTCCTTTTTCCCTTTCCCCATCACTTTGATTGAGGTAAAATCTGGGCTCAAATTGTTAATTTTTAGAGAACACAATTCCGAAACTCTAAGACCAGAAGCAATTAACAATTCAAGGATTGCAACGTTTCGTACTTTTTCCTTGTATGAATATGAAGTCCTTTCTTTCACTTGATTTTTATCCTGATATGCTAATCTCAGAATGGACGAAATCTCAAAAACCGTTAATATATTGGGTAAGGTTTGTTCCACTTTTATGTTAACTCGTACTTTTCGAAATGGACTGCTTTCAATTTTATCTTCAAATTCTAAATAGGAGAAAAAAGCTTTGAGCGTCGCTACTTTCCTTTTCATCGTTCGTGCTGCATAATTTGAAAGAATGAGGAGATACTTTTTTAGATCTTCCTTTTCAATCCAATCAATATTATTTTTTTCAATAAAGTTTGCAAATTGTCGCAAGTCGAGTGAATACGCTTTGAGCGTTTTTTCATTCAGATTTTTCTCTATCTTACAATGAAATAAAAAGCTGGGGACTTCTTTAATCATGAATTGTAGTTTTATATGATTCGTAAATTAGCTCGTAAAGATGTAGCTTTATTTATAGATGTAATTTGATTTCCTTTTTAATATCTTTATCCCATCAAATACCTTCAATGACACTCTTACTTATTTACGCTACAGTTTCTATTTTCTTTTCGTTTTTATGCTCTATTTTGGAAGCCGTTTTATTGAGCGTAACTCCCACATTTATCAATGTAAAAAAGAATGAAGGATTGGCTTATGCCGAAGCCTTAGAGAATCTTAAAAAGGATGTTGATAAACCTTTGATTGCTATTCTAACATTGAATACAATTGCTCATACTGTTGGAGCTATCTTGGTAGGTGTACAAGCAGAGCAACTACCATATAAGGTAGAATTCTTAGGATTCAATATTGTAGGAGTAGTTTCTGCCATCATGACATTATTGATCTTAATCGTATCAGAAATCATCCCGAAAACTATTGGGGCTTCGTATTGGAAACAACTCGCAAACTTTACTTCCAAAGCATTAATTGTCTTAATGTTCCCGTTAAAATACACTGGAATTTTATGGTTGCTACAACTCACCACAAAATTGATTGGAAACAAAGGACACGGAAGTATTTTAAGCAGAGAAGATTTTACGGCAATGACAGATATTGCTGAACAAGAAGGGGTTTTTCAAGAGTCGGAAAGTAAAGTGATTAAAAACTTACTCAATTTTAAAGAGGTTCAAGTAAAGGATATTATGACGCCAAGAACCGTGTTAAAATCTGCCGATGAAGAACAAAGCATTCAAGGTTTTTTTGATGAACATCCAACCTTACGTTTTTCTAGAATTCCGATATACAGCGAAAATCCCGATACGATTACGGGATACTTTTTAAAAGATCAATTGCTGGAAGCCATCATCAAAGGGAATGGTGAACAACCACTAAAAGAGATCAAACGAACTATTTTAGTCACTCAACGAAATCTTCCCATTCCTAGTTTGTTTGAACAGTTGATCGATCAACGAGAGCATATTGCTTTGGTGGTTGATGAATATGGTTCTGTAAGCGGATTGGTAACTCAGGAAGACATGATTGAAACCTTACTCGGTTTAGAAATCATGGATGAGAGCGATAATATTGAAGACTTACAATTACTGGCTAGAAAAAGTTGGGAACGCAGAGCAAAACGCTTGGGAATTATTGATGATTTTACTACTGAAAAAGAATAAATTATTTCTTTTCATGTTTAGCTTCTGCAATGATAACCCCGAACTCTCCATCTATTTGTGTCCAGTTTTTTGAAGGCAAGTAAGTTCTGGAAACAAAACCGTCTAGGTATAACGCATTTTTACATCCTTTTGATTTGAAGAAATCTGCAAATTCGTAGAAAGATATTTTTTCTTTAGACATTGCAAATAGTAGTTTTCCATCGGGCAAGATTCCTACACCATTTCTAATATTAAGATTCTTTGAGTTCTTATTAAATTTTGGATGAATATTGCTATCAATCAGTAACATAGGTCCAGATTGCGTAGCGTATAATACATTCTTGTTCTTAAAACCCTGTGTTTTGCATACTACTCCTTTTTTATCTTTTGTAATGTAGAATATTCCGTTAGGTTGCAAATAAAAATTCCCAAAGCTCTTTTGAATTGTATCTATTTTGGATAAAAGTTTTCCTTTTTCTATATACAGCCCTTGAGGCGAACCGTCAGATTGATACATTCCTCCGTTCATGGCAAATATCAATTTGTTGGATTGACTGTTCATCCATGTTTTCAAATTTTTGAAGTTTTGAAAGCGTTGTCCATTTGTATCTTTCCAATACAATCGAAGATCTTGTTTTTTCAAATCAACAGTATATGACAATATCTTTTGATTATTTTGAGAGTGATGGACTGAAAACGATACAATTACAGAACTCAACAATACAAGAGCAATAATGAACCCTAATTTTTGTTGACGCTTCATTTGAATTTTATATAAAGTCAAAATTACTCCTCCTTATACTCATAGTATAAAAAGTCGTTATATGGAAAACGTTGAATGTGAATCTTCTTGACTTCTTCGTAGGTTTTGTCTTTAAAGTCTTCTAGATTTTCTTTGTTCAATGCTGAAATAAAAATAGACTCTTTCTCGGAATCGTTCATCCACGTTTTTTCCCAATCGTCTAGGGTGTTATGTACTTTGGTTTTTTCAGTGACCAAATCATCATCATCAATCGTTTCATGGGTATAGGCATCGATCTTATTAAAAACCATCATTGTGGGTTTGTCTGCACAATTGATTTCATCCAAAATAGTATTCACAGAAGCAATATGATCTTCAAAATTTGGGTGGGAAATATCAACGACATGCAATAACAAATCCGCTTCACGTACCTCATCTAAAGTCGATTTAAAGGATTCTACCAATTGAGTAGGTAATTTTCGAATGAATCCAACCGTATCGGTCATCAAAAACGGAATGTTCTTAATCACCACTTTCCTCACCGTAGTATCTAAGGTTGCAAAGAGTTTGTTCTCTGCGAATACATCACTTTTACTAATGACATTCATTAAGGTCGATTTCCCAACATTGGTATAACCGACTAAAGCAACACGAACCATTTTCCCGCGGTTCTTACGTTGTACTGCCATTTGCTTATCAATGGTAATCAACTTCTTCTTTAACACAGAAATTTTATCCCGAATGATCCGTCTATCTGTTTCTATTTCTGTTTCTCCAGGACCACGCATTCCAATTCCCCCTTTTTGTTTGTCGAGGTGCGTCCAAAGTCGAGTTAAACGCGGTAATAAATATTGATGTTGTGCTAATTCTACTTGTGTTTTCGCTGAACTTGTTTGTGCTCTTTGTGCAAAAATATCTAGGATGAGATTGGTTCTATCCAAAATTTTACAATCGAGGATTTTTTCAATATTTCTCAATTGAGCGGGAGACAATTCATCATCAAAAATAGCCGTTCCGATATTGTGTGTATCAATATATGCCTTTACATCTTCTAACTTTCCCGTTCCTAAAAATGTTTTAGGATGGGGTCTTTCTAGTTTTTGCACAAAACGTTTTACAGCAATTCCACCAGCAGTTAGTGTCAAGAATTCCAACTCATCCAAATATTCTTCGGATTGATCTTCATCTTGCAATTGTGTAATAACACCAATTAACACCGCTTTTTCTGATATGGCTTCTCTTTGATCGATCATAGGCGACAAAAATACAAACAATTGTCTTCTCAATAACATTAAATTACTTGCATCCATTTTAATTTTTTCAATAACACTAAATGTCAGTTCGAGTAATTTTCTTGACTTCGACAGGCTCAGCCTGACAAGAAAATTGTATCGAGAATATTTTATCTAAGAGTTATTAGTCGAATTCACATTTCTTTTCAAAATCCATCGCAGTTTAATTCCATACATTTATCTTCACAAAAAAAATATGAAGCCATTTTTTAAATCAAAACAGCAAAAAAATATCTTTACAATTGGATTTTATAATGTTGAAAATCTATTCGACACAAAAAACGATCCTAAGACTGCTGATGATGATTTTACTTTGAAAGGAAGGTACCAATGGAGTCATAAAAAATATAGAAACAAGATTCGAAAATTAAGCTCCGTAATTTCTCAATTAGGCCGCGAACGTTCTCAACACAAACCTTCTATTGTAGGTTTAGTAGAAGTTGAAAATGCTAAAGTGGTTCAAGATTTGGTACATGCTATCAATTCAAAAAACAATCATTATGATTTTGTTCATTATGATTCTCCTGATGATAGAGGAATTGACGTTGCTTTATTGTATAACAAAAAATCTTTTGAATTGTTGGGTTCTAAAACCTATCCGTTGCTTCTAGAAAAGGAAAACGGGCGACGAGATTACACGAGAGATATTTTACTAGTGAAAGGATATTTGAATGGTGAATTGGTTCATATTCTCGTCAACCATTGGCCTTCAAGAAGAGAAGGAACAGAGCGGTCTGAATACAAACGAATTGAAGCTGCAAAATTAGCAACGTGTATTGTTGAAGAAATTCAATCTAAAAATTTTGATCCAAAAATCATACTCATGGGCGACTTTAATGACAATCCAACCAATAAGAGCCTTAAAGAGTATTTGGTTACTGAAGATTTTTACAATCCTATGGAAAGCCTTTTGGATAAAGAGACTACGGGAACTTTAACCTTTGATAAGAAATGGCTTTTGTTTGATCAAATTATTTTCACCAGAAATTTTATGTCAAAAACAGCAGGAAAACATTCTTTTATGCATGCTGAGATTTATAATAAAGATTGGCTAAAAATCTACAAAGGAAAATTGGAAGGTAATCCTTTTAGAACGTTTATCGGGCGATGGTATCAAGGTGGGTTTTCAGATCATTTTCCAGTATATGCATACTTTAAAAAGGAAGACTAATCATCAATTTTTTTAAACGCATTTTTTAGTTTTTCATCATTGATGATGTACTTTTTGTACTTCCCATCTTTGTATCGCCAGTAAATAAATATGGGCATTAAAATGAATGAAAGGTATAGAACTCCTAGTCCCATTACTATTTTTCCTTTTGGGTGCTCGGTATATTCTAAATAGCCTCCAACAGCCATCCAAATTAGAAAAATAATAAAGAGTATTTTTAATAGGTTTTTCATGTTTTTAAATCTTAGGTTGATGGTTTCACTAAGGTTCTCAAAGAGCTCCAAAGATACACAGAGTTTTAAACATCAATACTTTTTGCAAATTTATTAATTTTTAAAATTCGTAAAGATTCGAAGGATTAGTGCTTCATTTACTTTGTGTGTTTCTCTGTGAAGCTCTGTGAAATAATTTATTTCGCTGTCACCTCAATCAACTTATTTCGATAGGCAGTTAATAATTTCGATTTAGAAATAAAACCAACATATTTTTTGTCTTTGATCACAGGTAAATTCCACGCACTCGTTTCTTTGAATTTTTTCATAATGACTTCCATCGCATCGTCATAAAAGATAATATCGGGAGCGGATTTCATAAATAAGGAAACTGTTGTGCTTTCATACAAACTCTGGTCAAACATCACAGAACGCACATCGTCTAACAATACAATTCCTAAAAATTGTTCTTCTTCATCCACAACAGGGAATAAATTTCTACTCGATTTAGACACGCCATTTTTCAACATGTCGCCTAAGGTCATTTCTGCATGAAGTACAACAAAATTGGTTTCAATAACTTTATCAATCTTCATCATCATCAAGGCATTTTTATCTTTGTCATTGGTGATTAATTCTCCTCGTTTTGCCAGTTCGGCTGTGTAAATTGAATTGGGAATGAAGTATTTTGTGAATCCATAAGAAATGGTTGCAACCAACATCAACGGGACAAATAAATCGTATCCGCCAGTAATCTCGGCAATCAAGAAAATTGCTGTTAACGGTGCATGCAATACTCCAGCCATTAAACCTGTCATTCCAATCAATGTGAAATTCGATTCTGAAACATCAAATCCAAATTGATTGATAATTTTTGCGACCACATTTCCCAAAGCACTTCCCATAAATAACGTCGGAATAAAAATCCCTCCCACTCCACCTGCGGCAAAAGTTGTGGTCATCGCGATGGCTTTAAACACAACAATAATCAGCAGCATACCAATGACCATCCAAACATTGTTAAAATCGATATCATAAGGAATGTCATCTAAAGCAGCGGCTGTATCTCCATTCAATAAATTATTGATAAGACCGTAACCTTCCCCGTACAACGGCGGAATCAGATACAGCATCAAACCAATGGCAACAGCGGCAATTCCTATCTTGACATAAGCATTGGAAAAGCGGTTAAAAAAGCGAGTGATAAAAAAGTACATTTTAGAGAAATAAACCGAGGCAATTCCAGTTCCAATTCCTAGCAATACGTAGAATGCAATGTCTTTTACGCGCCAAGCATCTTGTAAATCAAAACCAAATAATACATCCGTTCCTCTAAAAAAATACGAAGTAATGACTGCTGCTACGGAAGCCAATAATAAGGGAACCATCGACGCAAATACCAAGTCTAAACTAAAAATCTCAATCGCAAAAACAATGGCGGCAACCGGTGCTTTAAACATAGACGACATGGCGCCTGCTGTTGCACAACCAATGAGTAACATTCTGGTTTTGGCATTCATGTGAAACAGTTGCGCAAGGTTAGATCCTAAAGCAGCTCCAGTACTTACTGCAGGACCTTGCAATCCCGCTGAACCTCCAAATCCGACCGTAATTGGAGCGGTAATTAAGGAGGCAAACATTTTGTAACGCTCTATGATTCCGCTTCGTTTGGAGATGGAATATAGGGTTGTTGAAATTCCGTGTCCGATTTCTTTTTTAACGACATTCTTTTTGATGAGATAGACCAACCAAACTCCAATGATGGGAAAAATAAAATACAGTGCATAATGTACATTTTTGATAATTCCATCTTCTAAAATAGACTGGATGAATAAGGTGGTATATTTTAAAATAACCGTTCCTAAACCGGCAAGAAATCCTACCAAAACACTCAACACCAATACAAATTGACGTTCAGAGATATGCTTGTACCTCCAAATGAGAATTTTCGTAAATATGTTTCGCTTTTTTGCTGGCATTGTTTTCTATTTGATTGTCATGAACGGTCATTGAGCGACTTGTGCTGAGCAACATCGAAGTAAATCGAAATGAAAGTGAAGCAGCTTACTTTTTTATGAGATTCTTCTCGTTTTATTAAACAGTTTGCCGCGCTCCGCTCGCAAAGACATAACTTCTTTTCTCTCTTCTCTTTTCTCTCTTCTCTTTCCTCTCTTCTCTATACTCTATCTTCTTTTATCTCTTTTCTCCTTTTCCCCAAGCTAAATCCTATCGAAGTCTACCCTTTCTTCTTCAACATATCCGTCCCTAAAAACTGTTGATTTTTATTATAATACCAGTCGCGCTTTTTTGGCATCTTAATTCCGTTGATGGTTTCAGTCCCAGTAAGTAAGATATATTCTCCCGTATCCAGTTTCGAGTTCTTTAAAAATTGATAAGCTTCCATGGCATAGGTATCTGGATCAAAATAAAAATACCACGTATCTTTTCCAACCTCCTTTTTATAGGTTGCTTTTAATACCAAATACATTTCTCCCATAAACTTATCTAGACTCACTTGCTGATCAATAATGGTTCCTGGGTCTTTTAATTTCATAGGCAAGCCATATAAATACGAATAGTAATTCTTGTACAAATTAGCACGATCACAGCTTAAGTTATTCTTTTTCTTCTCTTCTTCAGACGGGGTTTTTCCATTAAATTGGATTGTACATTTCCCTTTATCTACTGTATATTCTGTGGTATTCTTTCCTTGAGTTGCTTTTACATAGAAATACTGATTGGGCAAATCAATTTTTATTTCACTATCTCTATTGGGTTTATTAGGAGTCTCCATGGTAATATGGAAGCTTCCTTGGAAAGTTTCCCATTTTCCTTCTGGGTCGTAGTATTTAATCGCTTTTTCTAGTAATTGTGGTCCTGTGATCTCTTGTGCTTGAACCGAAAGGGTAATTGTAAAAAAAGTAAAAAGTAAGATTAGTTGTTTCATAGGATTAAAAGTAACAAAAAATTATCATGCTGATTTTTTAGTTCTTAATTATCTTTTTTAGCTTTTCAATCCCAAGAAATAATGAACGAAGGAATGGAAGTGCGGTTTGAAAAACCAAGCATGGAATTCCGAAAGAGAATGTTCAGAATGAATTTCATAGGGATTGATTGATTTTTTGCTTCGTTTTGTATCAAGACAAAATGAAGAAATTGACTAGTCCTAAATAACCGTTACAGTTTTTATTAGGATTAAAATTACTAAATCTCAGAACAAACCATGGTTTGTTCTGAGATTTTCTTTTTGTATGATCTTATTTTGATACTACTTTGTTTGTGCATTTGTTCTGGGGTATTCATCTGACAAGACCAGTGAGGCCTTTTGGTATTATATATTCTGATAGATTGCTCTACAATTTTACGCATCAACTTGATATTGATTTTCGACGTTTCCATTAAAAACTCTTGTTTTAATATTCCATTGATTCGTTCTGCTACTGCGTTTTGATACGGGTCATAGGATTCGGTCATACTACATTTTATATCTGCATTATCCAATAGTTTCTGATAATCATCACTACAATACTGCAAACCTCTATCAGAGTGATGTATTAGTCTTTGATTGGGATAACTTCTATTTTTAATGGCTTTTTTCAAGGCTCTCAAAGAAGCTTTCACTTCAAGGGTACTATCCAGATAATATCCCATAATCTTCTTAGAATACGCATCTGTGACTAAAGATAAATACATGGGATTTTGTCTATTTCCTACATAGGTAATATCAGATACCCACACCTGTTCTGGTCTTTGTATAGTCAACTGTTCAAGTAAGTTTTTATGCTTTCTAAACCTATGATGAGAGTTGGTAGTGATATGATAACTACGCTTAGGTTTAATCAACATATGATTCGCCTTTAGAATGGTAAACAATTGATCTCTTCCCACACCTAACTCTTGTAATTCACCTTTTAGAATATAATATAGCTTTCTAGTGCCGATACGAGGCTGTTCTATACGAACTCTATGAACTAATTCCACTACTTTTGAAGCAATATCTCGTCGCTTTTGTCTTGACTTGATAGCCCTATATACCTGCCTACTTAACCCAAGTAACTCACAGGTGGATGAGATACTCTCTTGATGATCAACTCTAAACATATCGATTACTTGGGTTCTGAGTTTTTTCTGATAGGAATATTATACTCTTTCTCTGCTAGATCAATCATCATATCAAACAAGATAGCTTTCTTGTCTGATCGTTCAATGCGATGTTCTAATTGTGCTTTTTGCTTTTCTAGTAAACGAAGCTTTTGCTCTAGCTCCATAATTCTTTGTTGCGGAGTTTTTGACATGATAGAAGAACTTTGATTTTCCCAATCAAAGTTACCATATTTTCGTAGCCAAGTAACAACTGTCTTTCTACATTGAATGCCATAACGCTTGGTGGCCTGAGTCGTTGATAATTCACCTCGCTCAATCTCTGCTACAATACTGAGTTTTAAACTTAAGGGATAATCTTTCTGGGTACGCTTTTCATAATTAGTTTTCATTACACTTAAAATTTAGTGTAACGATATTTCAGGACGAGACAAATCTATAAATAAAAAACTCACCTCTAAGTAAAGTGAGTTTTTTATACTTTTCTAATGATATAATGACCTCTCGACTACGCTCGAGGCGACATAACGTTATTCCTGAAGATCTAACCGAATACTCAATTCCTTCAACTGAGCATCATCAATCGTAGCAGGAGCATCAATCATCACATCGCGTCCTGAATTGTTTTTCGGAAAGGCAATAAAATCTCTGATCGTTTCCTGTCCACCTAAAATAGACACCAATCGATCCAATCCAAATGCAATTCCACCATGTGGTGGCGCACCATATTCAAAAGCATCCATTAAGAACCCGAATTGCGCTTTTGCTTCCTCATCAGAAAAACCAAGATGCTTTAACATCGTGGCCTGAATCTCTTTATCGTGAATTCTGATAGAACCTCCACCAATTTCATTTCCGTTCAACACCAAATCGTATGCATTTGCTTTTACCACTCCAGGTTTAGAATCTAACAATTCCAATTGTCCAGGTTTTGGTGAGGTAAACGGATGATGCATCGCATGATAATGACCCGTTTCTTCATCCAATTCTAACAATGGAAAATCCACCACCCACAACGGAGCAAATTCGTCGGGTTTACGCAAGCCTAAACGCTCTGCTAGTTCCATACGCAAGGCACTCATTTGCGCTCTTACTTTATTGGTTTCACCAGACAAAACACAAATTAAGTCACCTGCTTTAGCGCCAGTAACTTCTGCCCATTTTGCCAAATCGTCTTGGTCGTAAAACTTGTCTACAGACGATTTATACGTTCCGTCTTCATTGCATTTTGTATACACCATTCCCAAAGCGCCCACTTGCGGACGACGTACCCAGTCAATCAATTGATCAATTTCTTTTCTTGTATAAGAAGCGCCTCCAGGAACAGCAATTCCAACGACCAATTCAGCAGAATTGAAAACCTTAAAATCTTTATGTTGTGCAACCGAATTCAGTTCGCCAAACTCCATTCCAAAACGAATATCAGGTTTATCATTTCCGTACAAACGCATCGCATCATCATACTGCATTCTTGGAAATTCAGCCACCTCAACACCTTTAATTTCTTTCAACAAATGACGCGTTAATCCTTCAAACGTATTTAAAATATCTTCCTGCTCTACAAATGCCATTTCACAGTCAATCTGAGTAAATTCTGGCTGACGGTCGGCACGTAAATCTTCATCTCTAAAACATTTTACAATCTGAAAATACTTATCCATTCCGCCAATCATCAACAACTGTTTAAAGGTTTGTGGCGATTGTGGCAGGGCGTAAAACTGACCTTGATTCATACGTGAAGGCACCAAGAAATCACGTGCTCCTTCAGGAGTCGATTTGATTAAATACGGTGTCTCTACATCAATAAATCCTTCATCCGATAAATATTTACGAACCTCCATAGAAACCTTATGACGGAACATCAAGTTCTCTTTCACAGGATTTCTACGAATGTCTAAATAGCGGTATTTCATTCGTAAATCTTCACCACCATCCGTATCATCTTCAATCGTAAATGGCGGAAGCTTGGCATCATTCAAAATGCTCAATTCAGCAACCAAAACCTCCACATCGCCAGTTTCCATATTCGGATTCTTAGATTGACGTTCAATCACAGTTCCTTTTACTTGAATTACAAATTCACGTCCAAGGTTTTTTGCTTTTTCCATCAAATCCGCAGAAGTTCTTTCCTCATCAAAGATCAATTGTGTCATTCCGTATCGATCACGGATATCCACCCAAATCATAAATCCTTTGTCTCTTGATTTCTGTACCCAACCCGCTAAGGTTACTTCTGTAGTAATGTGCGAAGCTCTTAATTCTCCACAAGAATGCGTTCTATACATTGTCTTTTATCATTCCCATAAAAATGGGAATCTTTTTATCTGTTAACTAAATTCATCTAGGTTCCTGCCTTTATTTCGACATGCTCAGTATGACACGCGGGAACAACAAAAATATTTGTCGCCGCAAATTTAATCAAATCCTAACAATAATAGTCTTTTGGGCGTTTCATTTCTTCGCCCTGAATTCATTTCAGGGTCTCTATAAATTATCTCCTTTGTAAAAAGCAAAAAAACACGTTAACATTCAATAGAAATGTCGGGCTTTCCACTATATCCCTGATTTTGAATATCAGGGGATGCCGTTGCAATCCCTAACGCGAAACATAGAATTACTTTTGTAGCTTTGCTTTATGAGCGACGTAATTAATATTCAAGAGAAATTCAACCTCTTTTCAGATCAATGGTCTCCAAAAAGAATTGGAGAATTGAATGGTCAACAAATCCTATTAGCCAAAATTCAAGGCGAATTCGTTTTTCACAAACACGATGATGAAGACGAATTGTTTATGGTGATGAAAGGTCAGTTAAAATTAGAGTTGAGAGATAGAACCGTAACATTAAATGAAGGCGAGTTTTTTATCGTACCCAAAGGCGTAGAACACAAACCCATTGCCGAAGAAGAAACACATTTGTTGTTGTTTGAACCTTTAAGTACCAAACACACTGGCGATGTTATGGCAGATATTACCGTAGAAACCTATGAGTCAATTTGACAATTATCAGTGAACAATTAACAATAAACAGTGATCATTGATCATTGATAAATGACAACTGAACAATGAAGTTATATTTAGTGCCCACTCCCATCGGAAATTTAGAAGACATGACTTTTAGAGCCATTTCAGTTCTCAAGGAAGTCGATTTTATTCTAGCCGAAGATACCCGTACAAGCGGAAAACTTTTAAAGCATTTTGAAATTGCTACACAAATGCATAGTCACCATATGCACAACGAACATAAGTCTATTAATGGCGTTGTACAGCGAATTCAAAGTGGAGAAACCTGCGCATTGATTTCTGATGCGGGAACTCCTGCAATTTCTGATCCTGGTTTTTTATTAACCAGAGCCTGTATTCAAAATAATATCGAAGTAGAATGTTTACCAGGAGCAACCGCTTTTGTTCCAGCTTTGGTCAACTCGGGGTTTCCAAACGATCGCTTTGTTTTTGAAGGATTTCTACCTGTAAAAAAAGGGCGACAAACTCGCTTTTTACAATTAGCAGAAGAAACACGTACCATGATTTTTTACGAATCACCTCATAAACTGTTAAAAACACTTGGGCATTTTATCGAGTATTTTGGTAAAGACAGATTGGTTTCAGTCTCTAGAGAACTCACAAAGTTATTTGAAGAAACCAAACGCGGAACTGCCAAAGAAGTTTTAGAATATTATACGAACAAACCTGCAAAAGGTGAGATTGTGATTGTGGTTGAGGGGAAGAAGTAATAGACTTGTGTAGCAATGATTTAATGTGGAAATGTAGCAATGTTGAATAAACACATCATATTTCGTAAATATATTTTCAATTGAAAATATATTTACCAATAATTACTTCTGTCTTTGGAGCTTTAAGAACACCTATTTAATAAACAGATTGCTTCTCACGCTACACTTCGACAAGCTCAGTGCAAGAGGGCGTGCTCGCAAAGACGTTGGGATATTTTGCTCTTTCTGTTTTTAGTACAGCCTGTCTTCGCGATTCCCATTTTATTGGGGAGAAGTACTCTCATAAAAGTGAATTCGAATTTGACAGATTTTTTCTATCTTTAAGATGAGTTTATGGATTGATTGTGTTAGAAAAACACCTTAAACATGGAGAAACTAAATTTTGCAAATTGGGTATCTATAATTACCGATTGTATTATGGCATTAACTGCCGTCGTCATGGCATTTCTTGCCTATAGAACCTATTTAAAAACGCCAGAACAAGAAAGTGAACCTAAAAAAGGAAAGGCAGATGCAGATACTGAATCTGAATTAAAACAATTAACTGTTTTTAAAACCTCCAAACAAGAGACTATTTTAAGGATTACTCCCCAAGGTTTGGAATGTCATTTAAATGATACGAGGCCTAATAAAGGTGGACATCAATGGACACTAAGTAAGGCAAGTGTCCAACATATTTTAGCCACTTCTAATTTCTTTGTCAATCCAGGATATAAACCCCGTTCTGGCACTTTTTCTATCGGTCAGAGAAGAAACTGGTTGTACTCTAAAAAGTTATTCCCTGAGCCTCAATACCTGCGTAGTGCCATCAAAGATTTATTAAAGAATACGGTTGAATAATTTAAACACAGTAATATCAATTGAACTACATATCTAAATTTGACGATTTTTACCTGAAAATAAAAGGAAATAGGTGGTATTGGCTATTTTCTGTTTTTTGTCGCTTTAGTTTAGCTTACGCTTTTATTGTGGCTGGTATGGTAAAGATTGTTGGCGAAAGATTTGCAAGCGGGTTATCTACTATCCATCCCATGGGAGCTTACCTTGAAGCCTTACATCATACAGGTTATTACTATACTTTTATCGGAATTGCACAGGTGATTGCTGCTGTTTTACTCCTAATTCCAAGAACCGTAACATTAGGTGCTTTGTTATATTTTCCGATTATTTTGAATATCTGGATACTATCATTTGCAGTACGGTTTGAAGGTTCTTTTGTAACATCACCCTTAATGGTGCTTGCCAATGTATTCCTACTTGTTTGGAATTATGATCGACTAAAATTCATTTTGCCCAGAAAACAATTCTCAAATTACAAGATATTTGAAAAGCCAAAAAAATATAACACCAAATTTCCATTCCTGTTTTTTACTGCAGTAATGTTAACTATCACACTAACAATTACATTCGCTTTATTCGGTTACGACGCAATGCCTAGAAATTCTTTATCCGATTGTACCAAACAATTCAAAAACGATAAAAATGAAATAGCGGGGTCTAATTTTTGTGAATGTGTTCACAAGGATGGTAAACCATTGGATGTATGTTTGGAGGAATTTGAGGGTGCAAAAATTAATTAAAAACTATATATAACAACTAAAATAAAGAAAATGTTTTTAACCAATAGCCTAAGTCAAACATTAGTTGATTTATTAGAATATGGAATTCCAGGATTAAGTGCAATTATCTTACTTCTCACTTACAATTTATTAAGAACTCAAAATAAACGGAAAGAACCTAATGAGTCCATGCTAAAAATTATAAAATCATTTATGTGGATTGCCTTGACTTTCTTATTTATTTCTGGAGCTGTTAATATTACCGAAAAAGTACTCGACAATTCAGGGAATATTTCAACAAATGCAGTAAGTTCTTTGGTACATATCACTGCGAAGAATATGGGTGAAGAACTATTCATCCTCAATAAAAATCATAGTTATTCAACTTCTTCTGGCACTGTTGGTAAAGCAGGCGGAGGTGGTTCATTTGGCGAGCCAGGAATCATTAGCGAACCATACATCTCAGAAGAAATGACTGCTGAAGATTTTAATTATAGAAAAATAAAACAAGCTGTATTTCTGTCTATTCAATATAGTGGAGCCAATATGGAAACAATAAAGAAAGCATTGATTGTTTTAGAAAAAAGAGGATATGAAATAGAAGAGAGCTCTATTACGAAAATAGTAGAAGAATTTGATGATTTACTAAAGCTTCGTTATCAATGGTTAGAAAAAGGAGTCATCCCAGAAGCACAAAAGCAAGTCAGTAGTTTTCCTCCTCAAATTCAATCAGAACCCTATGCCGAAGTTAAAATTCCTAAAGAAATATGGATGTTTAGTTCTTACAGAAATGGAGAGGAACCTTTCATAAGAATTGAAGAAAGAGAGATTGAAACTTACAGAAACGAATTACAGCTTTTAAAAGAACAAATTCAATAGCTATTTAATGAATTGAAGTAGTAGCATCATTTAAAAGCTATTTTGTCAAGTTACATTTCAAAAATACATTTACTATTATCATTTATAATCGCTTTATTTAACCAAACATTTTTATGTAACAACTCCTAACCGACATTAAAAATTGCACCATTTGCGCTGAGCATTTAGCACTCGATCCAAGTTCAGGTATTAATGGATTCTCTACCTTGTCTGCGACAAGCAGGTTCGATTTTTATTTGGTAAATTAGTTGTTTAACCACACAACTAACCATATACAAACAGTTAGGCACAAAGAAGAAATTATCCAATTAAGATGAAAGTACATTTAAATAGCGAAGTTGAATATTTTAGTAATTTTTTAGAATTAATAGAAGTCGATGAGCTATTTTTTGAATTAAGCGAGATTGTTAAAAAAACATACTTTAATCCTAAAACAGAAGGCGGGATAACACATGAAGTAAATTTTGGGAAAATTATGTTTTTAGACCAAAATCTTCTGGTTGATAATATTTTCCCTGAGCAACATTGGGGGCCAACAAGGGGATGGACTAATAAATTGAAATCGCTTAAAGGGAAAATTGAAAATTTTACAAATCAGAAATTCCAAGTGTGTGTTCTGATATTTTACCCAGATGGTAACTCTGGAGTAGATTTTCATTCAGATTATGTTGCCTTTGGAGATACGTCAATCGTTCCATCAATAAGTTTGGGTGAAGAAAGGGAATTCAAGTTTAGAGAAAAAGAAAGTGGAGTGGAAGTTTCCCATATATTAGAAAATGGAAGTTTAATCATTATGGGAAAATATTGCCAGGAAAGATTTGAACATAGTCTCCCACTAAATCCTAAGTACAAAAAGCCAAGAATTAATCTAACCTTTAGAAAATATGGGTTTAGTAATTAACTCAGTACTTAAGATGTATAAACGGCATTAAAATAATCGCTTATACTAAACCTTAAAAGTAAGTTCCCACCTCTTCATCGACCAAAACACTCACGCAACAACTTCTAACCGACATTAAAAACTGTACCATTTGTGCCAAACATTTAGCACTCAATCCAAGTTCAAGTATCAACGGATTCTCTACCTTGCCTACAACAAATAGGTTCGTTTTTTATTTGCTAAATTAAATGTTTAAACAAAGTAATTAATCTTATACAAACACCTTAGCGATTATTCTAAACTCTGGAAGGTTGTTTTGGAATGCAAAGAAATAGTAAGGAATTAGTTTTGGAATATGTGAAAAGAAAAAACTAATGCCAACAAACACGCATAATTAATTACTTCTGACCCCTCAAACGGAAAACACTCATTACTGAACTTTGGTTTCTTTCCTTTTTCCTAACTTAGTACCAACGCAACAAACTATAGACTTAAACATCATGAAAACCAAAATTTTAGGATTCGCAATTATAACGCTCTTGTTTTCTTGCAAAGAAGAAACGAAGACGGCGCAAAGAGAAATCAAGCAATACTCTATTGAACAATTTATGGATAATGAAGCTGTTGGTGGAGGAAGTTTCTCTTCAGACAATAGTAATTTGTTAGTATCCAGTAATCGTTCAGGGATTTATAACGTGTACTCTATTCCTTCCAAAGGAGGTGAAATGACTGCTATTACAGCATCTGATAGTACATCAGTTATTGCTGAATCGTATTTTCCAAATGACAATAGAATGTTGTTGAGCGCCGATGGAAATGGTGATGAAATTGATCATCTATTCGTAAGAGAATTAGATGGGTCAATTAAAGATATTACTCCGGTTAAAGGCGCTAAAGCGGGCTTCTATGGATGGTCTAAAGACGACAAATCTTTGTATTATGGATCAAACAAAAGAGATCCTCGATTTTTTGATGTGTATAAATTATCTATTGATGACTATTCTACGAAAATGATCTACCAAAATAATGATGGTTTAAGTTATAGCGGAATGTCTAGTGATGAGAATTTTTTCGCATTATCAAAAACTGTCAACACCAATGACAGTGATTTATTTCTTTACAATGTAAAAACGAAAGAAATGACAAAGATCAATGATCATCAGAGTGCAAATTCTGCTCAGGATTTTTCCGAAGACAATTCAACATTTTACTATACTACCGATGATGGTGGCGAATTTTCATACTTAATGTCTTATGATTTAAATTCAAAAGAGAAGAAGAAAGTTATTGAAAAATCATGGGATATTATGGGAACTGGTTTTACTTCCAAAGGAAAATACATGGTTGTTTATGTCAATGAAGATGGAAAAAATGCTATTGAAGTTTTAGATGCTAAGACAATGAAACCTATAGATTTACCTGATTTTAAAAACAAAAGCATAACAAGTGTAGGTTTTAGCAATGATGAAACATGGATGCGAATGTATGTGGGAGGTTCTAATTCACCTTCGGATTTATACACCTATAATTTGATGACTAAAGAACAACACAAATTGACCAATGTTTTAAATAATGATATTGATGTTGAGGATTTAGTAACCGCAAAAGTAATCCGATTTAAATCCTTTGATGGTGTAGAAATTCCAGCAATTTACTATTTACCTCATCAAGCATCCGCAGATAATAAAGTACCCGCAATGGTTTGGGTTCATGGTGGTCCTGGAGGACAAACCCGTCAAGGTTTTAGTTCTTTAATACAATACATGGTAAATCATGGGTATGCTGTTTTGGCCGTAAACAATCGAGGAAGTAGCGGTTACGGAAAGACGTTCTTTAAAATGGATGACAAGAATCATGGAGAAAAAGATTTACAAGATTGTGTAGAAGGTAAAAACTGGTTAGCGCAACAAGCTCAAATTGATGCCGACAAAATAGGAATCATTGGTGGGTCTTATGGTGGATACATGACAATGGCAGCATTGACATATACTCCGGAGGAGTTTGATGTTGGCGTCAACTTATTTGGCGTAACCAATTGGCTCCGCACATTAAAAAGTATTCCGCCTTATTGGGAATCATTTAGAGAAGCATTGTATTTAGAATTGGGCGATCCATTTTCAGCAGATTCCGTTCGTTTAAAACAAATTTCTCCTTTATTTCATACCGACAAAGTAACAAAACCATTAATCGTTTTACAAGGTTCTAAAGATCCTAGAGTATTACAAGTAGAATCTGATGAAATTGTCGCTGGTGTAAGAAAAAATAATGTTCCTGTAGAATATGTTTTGTTTGAAGATGAAGGTCATGGCTTTGTAAAAAAAGAAAACCAAATAGAAGCGTACAGTAGAATAATCAAGTTTTTAGACGCATATCTTAAGAAAGAGAATGCTTATATTGATTAAGAATCTCACGAGACTAAAATTAAGGGTACATAAAAACAGTAACTTATTATGAAAACATAGATTTCCTAAAATATTGACATCTATTATGGTTCATCTAATAAAAAAAATATCGTTCTAGCCTTACGGGTTTTAGAATCTTTAATCTGGCTCTTATACACATAATATTAAAAGATAATAACCTCTAACAAAAAATAAAAAAATTGGGTACTCCTGTAAAAGAATCGAAAAAAAGTAAAGTTAAAAAGTTTATCATTCATTTACTGGGCGAATCTGTTATGGTCGTGATTGGAATTCTAATTGCATTGCAAATTGATGGCATGGTAACAGAAAGTAATGAAGTTGAAAACCTTAAGAGTAACTTAAATTATGTTTTAGAAGATTTGAACAACAATAGAACATTACTTCTCAAGTTAAAAGATCAAAAAACAATTTCAATTAGCTCATGTACAAAACTATTGGATAGTTATAAACAGCAAAAAAACATTCCTCCTGAAGATATTATCAAAACGCTAAGGAGCATACTCGTAACAAATAGGTTTGAAAACAATTCTAGTGGTTTTGACAGAGCCAGTTCTTCACCGTTGTATGAGTTAAATGATTTCTTGCTAGTTAGAAATAAAATAAGAGAGTATAATAATGTTCTTGCTGACCTCCAATTCACAGAAAATTTTATGAATGTATACATCTCTGAACTGTCTTTAGAAATGTCAAAGAATGGAGCTTTATTCAAAGTCTTTGACTATGTGAGAATTACAAGAGGCATTAGTCAATATAAGGTTCCTGTTCCTAAAATTACTGTTCAAGAAATTCTAGAAGGTAACAACCCATTACAAGCCGTTTTACATAAATACGAATTTGATGCTCCGTCATTAATTAAGAACTATGATCAACTTTTGGTTGAAGGAGAGAATTTAAGAAATGCAATAGCAGCCTATTTAGAAAAATAGTATTCTTCTGACACAAAATTTAGCGTTACTTTAGGAGTCAGTGAGTCCATCTCATTTTTTGCATTGGGTGCATTTAAATTCCTCTTTGCTTTATCAAAACCCAATGAAAAAAATCAAGTACTTTTGAATAAATATAAATTATCAAAAGAAAGACTATTAAATTTCGACAAGGTTTTCCTTGGTTAGGATATAGAAAACTAAATAAGAGGTACTTATCCACAACAATATATAGCCACAATCACGGTTGAATCGAACCTAATCAAATCCACTCTATAATTCCTAAAGCTAGTGTTAAAACCGAAAGGAAATTATATATTTATCCCTAACTAAAGATCAAACGAAATCCTTGGCATATTTCAGAACGAGACATATAAAATTTATTAAAAACACCAAATAAGATGATCCGAAAACTCAGGACGAGAATTTCGAACTGGAAGCGAAAAATCAAATTTAATAACTTCTACAGACAATTTATAAATGAAAATGACTTGTGTTTTGATATCGGAGCCAATATAGGAAATCGAACTGAAACTTTTTTAGGTTTAAAAGCGAGAGTAGTATCAGTAGAACCTGTAAAAGAATCATACTCCATTCTACAAACAAAATTCGGAGATAATAAAAATGTCACCATCCTTCCAATAGCATTAGGAAGTATTCCAGAAGAAAGAGATATTTATATTTCTAATTACCTAGAAGTATGTACGCTCAGCGAATTATTCATTGAAAAATATAAAAACCAAAAAGAGAATAATGTTAAATGGGATGAGGTTAGAACAACAAAAATAAAGACCTTAGATCAATTAATAAAAGAGTATGGTATTCCTGCTTTTTGTAAAATTGATGTGGAAGGTTATGAAATAGAAGTCTTTAAGGGCCTATCTCAACCTATACCATTAATAAGCTTCGAATATAATGCTCGACTAAAAAACTTAGCTTTGGAATGTATCAATATATTAACAAAATTTAATTCATTATCATATAACTTTTCACCTTATGAATCGATGACATTTTCCCTTAATTCATGGAAAAATGAAACTGATTTTTATTCTTTTATTGAGCAATTACCAGAAGACATTAAAACTGGAGATATTTATGTTCGATCTAGATAAAAGGATTATAATCACTATAATAAAGATTCGTTGAAAAATACCCTTTAAAACATTTTGATTATCTGCCATGAATTAAATTATTGTTGACTTTCGAAACTATAAAATATATGAATCATTATGCTCTTAGCTATTTCTTTTCTCTTAAATTCGAAGTTCATTGTCAGGTTATTCATAAAAGTTATATTTGAGAAGGTTTTCAAATAAAAGGTAAAAGAGAAGAGCCAATCATATACTATCTATATGCATTCATGAAAGAACGTAAAAAAGTAATTTTATACAATCCTAAAGCCGTATTTTTTGACATGCCTCTTGCGCTATTAGCAATAGGAACCGTTTTGGATTCTAAAAAATATGAAGTCATTATTATTGATGGTCGTTTAGAAGATGACGTTTCAAGTATTTTGTCGGCACACATTAAAAATGCCGTTTGTTTTGGTACTTCAGTGATTACTGGCGCTCCTATTTCAGATGCATTAAAAATCTCTGAACTCGCAAAAAAAATGAACCCTGGTCTGCCTGTAATTTGGGGTGGATGGCACACGTCTCTTTTCCCGCTAGAACCTTTAAATGATAATCCATTTATAGACATTACCGTTCAAGGACAAGGAGAAGAAACTTTTAAAGAATTGGTAGATCATCTAGACACAGGAAAACCATTGGATGAGATCAAAGGTATTTCATTTAGAAAAGATGGAAAACCTCACAAAAACCTTCCAAGGTTAATTCGTGATATGAATGAATTCGAACGCGTTAATTATGATTTGATTGATGTGGAAGCCTATTTCAAAAAGAAAAAGAAAAGACAATTCGATTATATTTCATCCATTGGTTGTTTTTACAGATGTACTTTTTGTGCCGATCCGTTTGTATTCCAGAGAAAATTTTCTGCAATCTCAGCAGAAAAAATGGGAGAAGAACTCTCCTACTATCAAGAGAAATATCAATTCACAGATTTGAATTTTCAAGACGAAACATTCTTTACTTATGAAAAAAGAATCAAAGGATTTGCTGAAGAAGTAGTCAGTAGAAAATTAAAATTCTCATGGGCAGCAACGATGCGAGCTGATCAAGGAAAAAGACTTTCTTCTGAAGTTTGGGATTTATGTAAAGAATCTGGCTTAAGAAGACTGCTGATTGGTGTAGAATCTGGTTCTCAAGAAATGATGGATTGGATGAAAAAAGATGTGAAGCTTACCGAAGTTTTTTATTGTGCAGATAAATGTAAAGAGTTGGGCATTGGAGTTATTTTTCCATTTATTGTTGGTTTTCCAGGTGAGTCTGATAAAAGTGTTTCAGAAACAGTAAAGGTAGTAAAGCGATTAAGAGGTCAAAGCAACAAATTTGATACGCCTATCTTCTATTTCAAACCCTATCCTGGATCTGCAATTACAGAGGAAGTTGTAAAAAACGGATATGCACTACCCCAATCAACACAAGAATGGGCAAAATTTGATTATATCGGATCATCAGGACCATGGGTGAGTAAGGAAAAAGAACGGTTTTTTGAAGGTTTCAAATTCTACTTAAAGTTAGCGTACAGTGAAAAAGGAGGAATTGCTGCATATCCATTAAAGAAATTAAGTCAATGGAGAGTGAAGAAAGATAATTTCTCTTTTCCTATTGAGAAAAAACTTCATCAAATAATCATGCCTCAAAAAACATTGTCCTAGGAGCATTTTGATTAAGCATATGGATGTTGATTTATTAAAACATATTGAATTAATCATAGGCAGCGTAGGAGTAATTATGGGAGTGTTCTTTTCATTATTCTTATTTGCAACTCGCCAAAAACAACCTAGAGCAAATATATTTTTATCCATCTATTTGTTGGCATTTAGTCTTCGAATTGGAAAATCACTCTTTCATAATTATTTTGAGATAGACGCTACTTTACGTACCTTTTTTTTGACCACTTTGCTATGTGTAGGCCCATCGATATGGTTATATACTTTATACTATATAAAGCCTGAGGCAAACAAGAAATTCAGCGATTACATCCATTTTATACCTTTTATTATTCTTGTAAGTTTTTGCTGGCTAATTCCAAATAACGGATCATGGGTCTTTGGTTTATTTTACGATTTCTTAATAGCTCATATGTTCTGCTATATCGTATTCTCCCTGATATGGTACAGGAAACAAAAGAAAAAGACTGCCCTTAAAAAAGACCATAAAGTAGAGAATTGGTTAAACTACTTTTTAGTGATGAATCTAATACTCATCATTATGTATTTTTTAATCTCTGAATTAATCATTCCCTTTTATATTGGATTATCCTTTTTGTTTTCAACGATGGTACTTTTCTTATCATTTTGGGCATTAAAGAACCCTTTTATGTTTCAAATTTCACTGGAAAAATATAAATATTCGACGATTAGTAGTAATGATGCTATTCAATTAATGGAGCAATTAAAAGCTTTTATGGATGAAGAAAAGCCATACCTTGATCCCTCACTAACACTTGTAAAGTTAAGCGCAAAAATAAGCGCTTCCACGAAAGAACTTTCGCAAGCTATCAATCAAATTGAAACTCTTAACTATTCGCAGTTTATCTCAAAATATCGGGTGAAAGAAGCTCGACGTTTAATGAAATCTGATTCTTATTCTAAATTAACTATTGCAGCGATTGCATATGATAGCGGTTTCAATAGTATTTCCTCTTTCAATACAGCGTTCAAAAAATACACCAACACAACAGCGATTGCATATAGAAAGTCGTTAAAAATTCAATAATTTTTTTTGAAAAAGTCTGCCAAGATCATGATTTCGGTAGGATGGATGTTTTTTTTAGTCCAGATTTGTCGAAAACATAAACAATTAAATTATGAGAACGCAAATACTTCTTTTACTAACAGTATTTAGTTTATTGTCTTGTAGTAGCAATGAACATCAAGAACCAACTCACAACTTTACCGTACAACGTCTTATCATTATTAATGACCAGAATGAAATGTTAATGTGTAGAGAAGAGACCGTATGGGCTCCGCCATCATTAGTATATAGCAAACCTCAATTTCTAAAAGAAGGGCTAGATAGTGTATCAAATGCCTATGGCATACAAACAACATCCCCTAAACTTCATGGACATTTCAGTTATAAATATGATTACCACCCATACGCTACTTTAAGAAGTTATTTTGTTGCCCAATATGTTAGTGGTGAAATTAAAATTCCAGAAGGTTTGGATGATGCACAATGGATGCCATTAGACATGGCTCTTGAAAAAAATTCTGTAACTTCTATAAAACAAATTACAAAACAGATTATAAAATTTCCATATACTGTATGGGGCGGCTCGTTTTTAGTTAGTCATGTTGGAGATGAACATCCAACAAAAATGGTCGAAGAATTTTACCCTCTATTTCAATCAAAAGAATAAAGGTCTATCTCAATAACTTTCAAAAAAAGGTTATAATAACCCTTTGTGCATTTTGAATTCAAAACACAACCAAATGTCAGTTCGAGTGTCACGCCAAAAGCGTGATGTATCGAGAACTAATTAAGAAACCAAAAATTCTTATTTCCTCGATAGTTCTACCGAACAAAGTCAGAGTACTAATTTTACTCATTTGAATCGTAAAATTCACAACGAGTTTATAATAGATTTCTTTGCATGATGTATCTTGCAAAAGATTCTACAAAAAACAGAACAGAAAGATGAAATTTAGAAAGGCAACGGAAAAGGATATTTCTACTATTGTAAAAATGATTGCTGACGATGAGCTTGGAAAGAAACGAGAGAATTTTCAAAATCCTTTGCCTGACGAATATATACAAGCTTTTCAAAAAATAGATGCTGATGAAAATCAAGAGTTGATGGTTGTAGAAGATCAAGACTCAGAAATTGTTGGAACGTTACAATTAACCTTTATCCAATATCTGACCTATCAAGGTGGGATAAGAGCACAAATTGAAGCGGTACGAATTAGAAGCGATAAAAGAGGTTTGGGGTATGGAAAGATTCTTTTTGAATGGGCCATTGCTAGAGCAAAAGAAAAGAAGGCTCATTTATTGCAATTAACAACAGACAAGAAAAGACCAAAAGCAATTCAATTTTATGAAGATTTAGGCTTCAAACAATCACATGAAGGAATGAAAATGCACTTCAATTGAAAAAGGCACTAAACTATAATAACAGAAATTTTAAACCCATATCCAATTCTGAAAATGGGGTGGTTACCAGCGATCTCATTTTTCATTATCAACAAACGGGAAACATTCTAACCTGTGAATATCATGGTAAAAATATCCTTAAAGGACATCTTCTCGGGTTGGTTGATGCAAACGGAATTATAGAAATGAGATACCATCAAATTCATAAAAATGGTGAATTAATGACAGGAGTTTGTACATCAAAACCAGAAATAATGGAAAATGGCAAAATTCGTTTGATCGAAGAATGGCAATGGACTTCTGGTGATCAATCAAAAGGGAATTCTATTTTGGAAGAATTATAAAAATTAGGTGAGAAGGAATAAAAGACAATTCGAAAAGGATAAAAAAGAAAAGTACTGTAATGTTACTATTTTTTATCTGTCAAATTCATAATAGTACGCTATAAAATACGAAACATAATATCATGTCTGAACAAACACAATTAATTCCTGGTAATTCTTTAATTACAAAAACACCTGAAGAAGGTAGACAACTCGCTGTTAAAATGGCTCGTTTGATTGTCAAAATCACACAACCTGATGCAGCAGTAAGAGAAAAACTACGCCCTATTTATGCTGAAGATGCAGCTATGTTAATTGCTATCGGGCAAACTGTAGCTACAGAATTTGCAACCATAGCAAAAGCAAATAATTATTGGAAATAAAACGACAATTTACATTAAATGTAAGTTGTTGTTTTTATGCTGTTACTTCACAAATCGATACGTTACTTTTACTAAGAAAGTATTCTCTTTTTTCTGATCGATAATTTGATTTTGCAATGCTTCTCCCAAAGTATTTCTTGGATCATCTAAACCAGTAACTCCCTGAGACCACACAAAGAAAATTTCTGAACCTGGAATATATTCCCAACGCATTACCAAATTAGAGCGAAATTGAACAAAAGAAAAATCTGGATCACCAAAACTATAATCAGTTGTTGAATCTAAATTCTCATCAACCAAATAGCTACTTCCATCAAAAGAGATTTGATTCGTATCATACAAGCTAATTCGCTCACTTAGATTTTCTGCTGTAGCATTATTCACATAATTAAAATCAGTATAGCGACCTCTAGAAATAAAAGGTTGTCCGTAATATTGAATAGATAAATTTGGGTTGATACTATAATTTAATCGTAAAGTGGTTGTCCATGTTTTTTGATCAATATTCCCTAAAATATAGCGTGATGTATTTCCAAAACTAGCTTGAGTTACATATTGTGTTTTATTCGGGTTTTTCTGAAATTCGGTACTCAATGAAATGCTTAATGCATTTAAAGGCTGGTAATTCATACGAACTACATAACGTTCAAATGAGAAGTTATCTTGTTGTACTTGATTTCCGACATACCCCAACGTAAAGTTGAATTTTTTACGCTGATCAGATCCAAAAAACAAGAAATAAAAATTCTCGTCAGAATAACGCCATCGAGGACCGCCTCTTAAGAATGTATTGATGAAAATTCTTGGCTTATGCCCAAATCCGACTTCTGTCCACCAATTGTTTTGCCAATTGATATCTCCATTAAATTCATAATTGGTTCTATTGTGGTTTCCATCAAAATCATAGGTAGTAGATTGAGAGAATCGTACTTGAGCTCTTCGATAGGTTTTGGTTGGTTTTTGCCACAAATAACGAACGTTAGCAAACTGACGAATTTCATCAGCTTGACGTAAAAACCCTATATCATTCAATTCCAATTCTGGAGAACGCCATATAATTCCACCATTATAACGCCAATTTCCACCGCCTGCTTTTCCTCCTTCAAACCTACCTCCTGTTCCAGTTAAAGAGGTTCTTGTTGGGTCTACTTCTACGTGACCAGCATCTACTCTTTGAAACAAATGCGTGATTGAATTTTGAGTGGCTTCAATGGCTTCTGCACTTCCAGTAACATAACTGGTTACCAAATTTCCTCTCAAAAAGTAATTTCTATTTTTCCAATTGTGTCTAAAATCTACGCCTCCTGTATATGCAGCTTTGTGTAAATAACTAAAGTTTCCATTTAAATTTCTATTCGTCGCCGTAAAGATTCCTCCAACATAGGTATTTCTATTATTGAAATCTTTTTGCGCTCTTGTCACAAAATAATTCGTTAACGGTTCTACAATTTCTTCTCTTCTCGTTCCATTATTATCTACTGTGGCAAATTCATTGGCTGTAATACTTTCTAAAACTCCAATAGACCACCCATTTTTTGTTTTCCCAGAAAACTTAGCAGCTCCTAAAATAGTAGTGTTTACAGGAATGTCTGCAAATTCACCAGAAGCTAAGGATGGGCTTCCATGTGGACTTCTTCCAATTCTTCTACTGTAAAAAACATTGTCCTGTCCGTTTGCAAATCGAAAATCAAAAATATTTTTATTTTCTACAAAGAAAGGTCGTTGCTCTCTAAAGAATATTTGAAATCCATCTAGAGCAATTGCACCAGGGTCTGCTTCAACTTGTCCAAAATCTGGATTTACCGTTAAGTCTAAGGTTAAATCATTGGTAATTCCAATCTTTGCATCCAATCCGGCATTCAATTTAAAATCACTTCCATCTCTAAAAGGATTTCCAGTTTCTTTAGGATAGCTGTCAAATTGATTCACTAAAAAAGGTTGAATTTCTAATTGTTTTTGTGGTTGAATATTAACCAATCCGCGTAAGATTCCAAATTCGCTTACCCAACCTGGAGCATCTTGCGGAATACGCTGCCAAACAGATCTTTCTTCTTTTCTAAAGAATCTTCTTTGTACTTGCAATCCCCACGTTTGTTCCTCACCCCCGCCAAATTTTAATTGGCTAAATGGAATCTTTATTTCTGCCGTCCAGCCTTTATCATCAATATTCGTTGCAGTATACCAAATAGGGTTCCAACTTCCGTCCCAATTATTTCCGTTATCAGAAATAAACTCATCGCCCTTCACTCCTGCTGCAGTTAATGTAAATGAAAAACCAGTTCTATCATCATTATAGCTATCTATATTAACTTCCACCCAATCTCCAGCAAAACCATCACGTCTTGAAAGTCTTTTTTCGATTTTATCGGGTTCGCCGTCTAAAGCTCTTACTCCTATGTATAAAAACTTCGCGTCGTATACGATTTTAAATTGTGTTTGATAACTGGGTGGTGTATTTTCATCAGGTCGTTGCTCAATAAAGTCAGTTGCCCATTCTACAGAATTCCAACTATCATCATCCAAAATTCCATCTATTGTGGGTGATTTTGTAACAGCTTTAGTAGTATATGTTCTTTTAGGAATTTCGATTTTTTTCTCTTGTGCTTGTAGTGTTAAACAAAGAAATAAGCAAGCTAGAAAAAGCAGTTTCAGTTGATTGATTTTCATGGTTGATTTTAGTTGATGCAAAGCTATGTACGACATTGAGGTCTTAAAAATGAAATGTAATGAACACTCATTTTTATGTAGTCAATTGTCATTCGTTTTTTTGATTTGTCTTTTACAAAGACTCTTCATTTTTAAAAACGTTTCATAATTCAACCCCAATTTAAACCACATCTTTCTTAAGATTCTGTTAATTAGCTATTCTTTAACGATTTTAACATTCTTATTCTTTCAGGAATTTTGCCCTTTACTATATCCGTTTAAGTGATTTATTATCGAACCAAATTGATCTAAATCAAGAGAAATTATAAATTCCTGCTTTAAAATCGAAAATTTAATTCCATAATGCATTTGTTATTACTTAAGAGCCCATTAAAAAAGTTGATTTTAATGTCCTGAAAATAAATTAATTATCAATTACTCTTTAAAAAAAAATTATTCTTAACAGCATAAATTTTTGAGATATTTTCAATACAGCATTAATTCCCTGTTTTTTTAACCTAAATTTGTTAGTGAGTAATCTCGAATCATTTTTCCACCAGAATAACGTAGATAACTTAATCCTATTTATTAAATGACCGTATTAAAGCCTCTGATCTATTTTTCGCTTTTTGATCATCCTTTAACTGAAGAAGAAGCTTTTCTTTATTCTGAAACACCAAATAAGGAAATCGTAAAAAAAGATTTAGATACCTTAGTAGGAAAAGGTGTTGTAGAAAGAGTAGACGATTTTTTGCTATTTAAAAAAAACGAAGCCCATATTTCAAAAAGAATTCAAGGGAATAAACAAGCAGAAATTGCGATGCCTAAAGCGACAAGAACAGCTGAATTTATTTCTAAGTTTCCCTTTGTAAAAGGAGTTGCTATCTCTGGATCACTTTCAAAAGGTTATTTTGATGGTGAAAGCGATTTCGATTTCTTTATTATTACCAAAGCGAAAAGAGTTTGGATTACTAGAACTATGTTGGCTTTATACAAAAGAATATTTTTATTAAACTCGCATAAAGAGTTTTGCATCAATTATTTTGTAAGTACTGCAACTTTAGAAATTGAAGAGAAAAACAGGTTTACAGCTACTGAAATTGCAACAGTGATTCCTTTGTTTGGAAAAGAAGTTTTTCACGATTTTTATTCAAAAAATAGTTGGGTGTCTTCGTTTTTTCCAAATGTCGATTTAGAGAGACAAACCTTGCAAACCGATTTGATAAAGAAACCACCCTATGCAATGGTGATTCAATTTTTTCTTGACAATTTCATCGGGCAAGCTATTAACTACTTCTCTATGAAAGTCGTTACAAAAAGGTGGGCTTTTAAATATCGTAAGAAAACAAATAATCCTTATAAGTCTAAAAAAGAAATCTCTAAAAATCATCCAGAAAATTTTCAGGACAGAGTAATTAGAAAATTGAATTCAGAATACGAATCATGTAGTCAAAAACATGGTATTCACATTCCAAAAGAATATGCATAATATTGTTTTTTCACATTCTTATTTTTATCAATTTGATCCCAAACAGTGGAAAAATAAAACTCCTTTTCCGCCTTTAGGAACTATTTACGCTGCTTCGTATTTAAGAGAAAATGGATATTCGGTAGAATTATTCGATACCAATCTAGTCAGTTCACCAGACGAAATCAAGCCTTTTTTACAAGAACAAAAACCTGCTTTTTTTGTACTCTATGATGATGGCTTTAACTATCTGACAAAAATGTGCCTGACCAATATGCGAGAAGCTGCTTTCTCCATGATTGAAATTGCCAAATCACTGGGTTGTTTTGTGATTTGTTCAAGCTCAGATTCAACAGACCATTACCAAAAATATTTAGATGTTGGCGCCGATGTTATTATACAAGGTGAAGGTGAGATCACGCTAAAAGAAGTCATTGAAACTGTTGCTGCTCAAGAATCGTTTTCTAAAGTAACGGGAATTGTTTTCAAAGAAGGAAAAGAGACGATAAAAAACCCTTCAAGAGCAGTATTAAAAGATTTGGATGAGCTTCCAATGCCTGCATGGGATTTGGTAGATATTGAATCGTATCGGAAAGTTTGGAAACAAGGCAACAATCAATTCACCTTAAATATTGCTACCACTAGAGGTTGCCCTTACAAATGTAATTGGTGTGCCAAACCTATTTATGGAAATCGATATAATTCTCATTCTCCAGAATTTATTACTCAACAAATTAAATTCTTATCGGAAACCTACGGTGTAAATCGCTTTTGGATGTGTGATGATATCTTTGGATTGAAACCAAAATGGGTACAGAATTTTAATATCGAGCTAAAAAAACACGATTTAAAAATTGCCTATTACATTCAAAGTAGAGCCGATTTATTGTTAAAAGAAGATACTATAGATGCACTTGCAGAAAGTGGTTTAGAGGAAGCTTGGATTGGTGCAGAAAGCGGTTCTCAACGAATTTTAGATGCCATGGATAAAGGCACAACTATTGAGCAGATTTATACAGCAACTAAATTACTCAAAGAGAAATCAGTGCGAATTGCCTTTTTTATTCAATTTGGATACCTGACAGAAACCAAAGAAGATATCAAAAAAACCATTGACATGATTACCGAATTGGTTCCTGATAATATTGGAGTTTCTGTTTCTTATCCGCTGCCAGGAACATTATTTTATGACAAGGTAAAAGACGATTTAAAAGCCAAAGTAAATTGGTCTGATTCTGACGATTTGGCGATGATGTTTCAAGGAACTTTTAATGGCAAGTTCTACAAGAAATTGCATCGATATGTACACAAAGAATTTAGGAAAAGTCAAGCTTTGTTATTTATAAAAACAATCTTTAAAAGTCCTTCTTATTTTTCTTTGAGTCGATTACGAACAATTCTTTTGTATTTTTATTACGCTCCAACATCTTTATTTGATAGAATGGCACTTAAAAAAATGGAGCAACACAATGAATCATAATTTTGACATAGCTGCTCCTAACTACGATGACACATTTACCCATTCTAATATTGGTAAGTTACAACGATACTTTGTGTATAAATATGCTTCGGATGCTTTAACAAGTGCTAACCCCTTACGCATTTTGGAAATTAATTGCGGAACAGGTGAAGATGCAAAATATATGGAAGGCCTTGGACATGAAGTCATTGCGACAGATATTTCGAATGAAATGATTAACGTTGCAAAATCAAAATGTAATCCGTCAACGATTACATTTCAACAACTAGACATCAATCAGCTTTCTGAAAAGACATTTGAACGACCTTTTGATTTGATCTTTTCAAATTTTGGAGGACTCAATTGTTTATCACCCGAAGAATTGAATCGTTTTTTAAAAAAAGTTTCTAACCTCTTATCTAAAAACGGCAAACTAGCATTTGTTTTGATGCCTAAAAACACATTATGGGAACGCTTCTATTTTATGATGAAAGGAGATCTTGCAAAAGCAAAAAGAAGGAATACCAATACATTTCTATTGGCAAATGTTGATGGCGTTTCGGTAAAAACATGGTACTACAATCCTAAAGATATTTTGAAAAAGGCAATTCAGTTTCAACAAAAAAAATTGAAACCTATTGGTTTATGGATTCCACCTTCATACCTAGAACATTCATTTGTTGGCAATAAAAATATCCTTCAAATTTTAAAATATTTAGAGCTTCTCTTTTCTGGAGCTTTCTTTTCTAAATATGCAGATCATTACTATATTGAACTAGAAAAAAAGACCGATTTTTAATGAGCATTCTACTCACACATGCATATTATCTCTTTGAAGACGAGAAAGAGCAAAAAATCATGAAGCCTTATGCTCCTTTGGGTCTTTTGTATATCTCATCATATTTGCGTGAACATGGTGTAGAGAATGATCTGTACGACAGCACTTTTTATTCCTTTGAAGATCAGTTGCAGCATATTGAAAAAACACAGCCCGAAGTGATTGCCATCTATGTGAATTTGATGACGAAAATCACTGTGATTCAGCTTATAAATACTCTACATTCTGATTCCAAATATGGATCACCAAAAATTGTTTTAGGCGGACCTGATATTACTTACAACCTAAAAAACTATTTGAGTTTGGAAGTAGACTTTCTCATTATAGGCGAAGGTGAACAGACTTTATTAGAATTGTACAATGCCATCAAAAACGATACTTCTTTTAAAGACATTCCTGGGATTGCCTATCTGGATAAAGATAAAAACGTAGTACAAACTCCTGCAAGAATTAAAATGAAAGATCTTTCTGAACTTCCTTTACCAAATAGGGGGGCAATTCCTGTTCAGAAATATTTAGATGTTTGGAAAGAACATCATGGAAAGAGCTCTATGACAGTGAGCACACAACGAGGCTGCCCTTATACTTGTAAATGGTGTAGTACAGCGGTTTATGGGCAAAGTTATAGAAGGCGCCCAGCAAATTTGGTCGCTGAAGAATTGAAGTTGTTGAAAGACACCTATAAACCCGATTCAATTTGGTTTGTAGATGATGTGTTTACAGTCAGTCATAAATGGATCAAAAGTTTCCATGAAGAAGTCATCAAACAAAATGCGGTCATTCCTTTTGAATGCATTACAAGAGCTGAGCGATTGAATGACGAAATCTTACAACTCTTAAAAGAAGCGGGTTGTTATAGAATTTGGATTGGTGCAGAAAGTGGTTCTCAAAAAATTATTGATGCCATGGATCGACGTGTGGATGTAAATGTGGTCAAAGAGGCCATTCAAAAAACCAATGCTTTGGATATAGAAACAGGAACCTTTATTATGTTAGGATATCCTGGAGAAGATGAGAAAGACATCAAAGACACTGTAGCCTATTTAAAAGACGCAAATCCAACGCTTTTTACAATTACGGTTGCTTATCCGATTAAAGGAACTTCTTTGTACAATGAGGTTGAAGATAAGATTATCGTTCAACCCGACTGGAATTCTTCTACAGATCGAGATATTGATTTTAAACGTACCTATAAAAAAACATACTATAATTATGCGTTAAAATATGTAATTAATGAAGTAAATTCAGACAGAGAAAAAAGAAAAGGAAATTATTTGAGTGCTTTTAAAATGAAAACCAAATCCATCATTGCCCAAACGGGAATGAATTTTTTGAAATAATTATGAAGAAATTAATTTACTTCGTTCTTTTTGTAATCGTTTTTGCTTCTTGTTCAAAAGCAATTATTGATGATACGCCTAACGAAGAATCTCAAATAACATTGAGGTGGTTTCCTTCACATTCTATAGATACTTTTGAGAAAAACAGAATTGCTTTGGAATGGTGTTTATCCTACTTAGGCGCTAATGTTGCCGAGCAATCTGTTCTTACTGGAATTCATTATAGCAATCCAACAGTAACTCTAGATGTAGAGTCACTTGGATTTAGCGATGAGGCTGTCAATCAGCTTAAAAAACTACACGACATCTTTAAAAATTCTGAAGAATACAGAACTCATAATGCTTTTGATTTGGGGAAATATATTGCCATGACTTTGGGAAGTTCTTATCATTATTATAAAATAACGGGCGCACCAGCACATATAGATTCCTATACAACTGCCTATCATTTTAATGCATTGCAAGGTTATATTGACAATTCCAGTATTTCACTTCCTGGAGTTCATAGAATTATTTCCTATTCTCCTCTTGATACTTCCGAAAGGCAAGCATTCATTTCTTCAGAAATCGATCCAGCCACCAATGAAATTAAAGAGTTTGAGACCTTAGAAAGAATGCCGAACGGAAAACCGAAATTTGCTGTATTTGATGCTGATGGATTTTTGATTCCTAACGCAGACGGTGCAGTTAGTGCAGCTGGAAAGCCTGGAAAATGCCTATGGTGTCATGAAGTATCTATTCAGACTTTGTTTACAGACCAGAACGACTTTACTGGTTTTTTGTCTTTTACTCAATTAACAGATACGCTGAATTTTTACAATTTCCAATTGCGAAATTATCAAGATAATTTATGGCAAAATCCAAATATTCAAAACAAAGCATTGCATACCAATATGGAGTTGTCTTACATCAGTTATATGGAACCATCTGCTGAAAGATTGGCAAAAGAATGGAATCTCTCTGAAGGTCAAGTACAGGATTTATTGGCAAGTATTCCTACTCATACGCATAGTGAATTTCCCTTTTTGGGAACTTTGTATCATAGAAATGATATCGATTCATTTGCTCCTTACGCTACCATTCAACCACCAAGTAGCATTCGAGAACAATCCATTCATGAACCCAATTTACTGAACGATTAATGAATAAAACCCTACATCGTTTTTTGCCTATAGCTTATAATGGAATCAGAAGTATTCTTTCTCCATTAATCTCGATTCTTTTTTCCTTTATCGTTATTAGCTATTTTTCAAAAGAGTTATGGGGGAATTTTGTAGAATATTTGCTATTATTTTTTATTGCATCTAACATTTGTAATTGGGGGAGTATCACCTATTTGATGCGTGCTTTTAGTGAGAAGCCAAAAAATATGATTCAGGAATGGCAGCAACTCTTTTTAGCTCGACTTCCAATTTGTTTCGCTTTTATTGTTCTGATCTTTTTCATGTATGATATACAAAACACATTGTACCTTTCTATATGGCTCATCGGTGCTTTTATTTACAATTCTTTCAATGCAGTAATCTTTTACAACAGAGATTTCCTTAAAAATATTGGAATTGAAATCGTTAGTTTTTTAGTGCTTATTTACTTGATCTATTTTCACAAAGATCAAATGAGTATTAGTGTTTTAATTCAGATTTATGCAATTTCATTAGCCTTAAAGGCAGTAATAACTGTATTGCTTTATTTTCAATTTTTATACTTCAAAAAACTTCATTTTAGTCTAAGTATCCTCAAGATAAGCTTTCCTTTCTTTTTATTGGGAATCTCTGGATTTTTATACTCTAGAGCTGATCTTTATGTGTATAGTTTTTTTTATAGTGGGACTCTTTTAGGGGAATACCAGGTAATTTCAGGATTGTTAATCTTTTCTCAATCGGTTGTTACCATATTATTATTTCCTTATATCAAAAATATATATCGTCTCCCTAATGAAAGTATTCTTAGAATAAAAAAGTTAATTGCTACTTATGGTTTTCTTTTAAACTTAATCATTATCGGCTGTATCTATGCTGTTCTTAGGTTTTTTTTCGATATTACATTAACTCCTTTACAATTTTGCATTGCTATTTTTATTGGCTTTCCGCCTTATTTATATTCAATTCATATCTTTTATTTATTCAAAGAAAAGAAGGAAAAAGTTGTACTAAAAATTAATGTGCTTTGTTTGCTGTTGAATCTTATTGTATCTGTAATATTATTATCTTTAAATTTTGGTGTTACAGGTGTGCTTATAGGAAATATGGTGATACAATTATTTTGTATTTACTATTACTTACGATTTAAAATAACAACTTAATTACCATTAAAATTTTATCCATACCATAGATGAAAGACTATATAAAAAAGACGGTTTTTAAGCAGCCAAAAAAAATCCCTTCAGATCCATTTATTAGAAGACTAAGAGCTTCAGTAATTGGAGAGGGAATGCTCCCTGAAGGAAATATTTACCTAATGGATTATGCAATAAAAAATATGCCAGAAGGAGGAATCGTTTTTGAAATTGGTTCTTATGCAGGTTTGTCTACCAATGTTATGCTGCATCTTTTGAAAAAAAACAAGAAAAAGAATGCTTTTTTTGGTTGTGATGCTTGGGTGTATGAAGGCTTTAACGACCATAAAGAAACTCCAAAAAAACATATGGATGGAAGAACAGATATTGATAGAATATCTTATATGCAATACATCAAAAGTTCTTTTATAGAAGCTACTCAATTTTTTCATGGGAAATCATTACCTCACACCTGTCATATGCCTTCTGATCAATTTTTTGAAAAATGGAATACCAATCAAGAATTTGTTGATGTTTTTAACCGATCATTTCATATGAAAGATCAAATCTCTTTTAGTTATATTGATGGAAATCACTCCTATAAACAAGCGAAAAAAGATTTTATCAATGTAGATTCTAAATTAAAACTCAATGGATTTGTACTACTTGACGATTCTGCTAAAACTATGAAATTTGGCAGTGTTATATATGTGAAAGAAATTTTACAAAACCCTAGTTATAAATTAATAGATTGCAACCCCAATTATTTATTTCAGAAAATAAAATGAGTACTAACAAAATAATTATATTTAACCCACGTAGCGCCAATGCCAAGCATCGGATTCCGAATTCTATTTTGCAAGTAGGAGCTTCCATTCATGGGAAATATGAATATGTTTTTCTGGATGGGAATTTAGAAAAAGATCCATGGCAAAAGATTCAGCAATACTTTGATACTGGTGAGTTCAAATACTTTTGTTCAACCGTAATGCCCGGACCTCAACTTAAACAAGCCATTCCGTTTACAAAAAAGGTAAAAGAACTATACCCAGAAAGTGTTACCATTTGGGGTGGGTATTTTGCTGCAAATCAATCCAAAGTAAACTTAAACTCTGGTTATGTAGATTATGTAATTAGCGGGCCAGGAGATATCGCTTTTCCAAGTTTATTAGAAGCTTTAGAAAATAATGAATTAGAAAAAATAGCTTCTATTAAAAATCTTATTTATAAAAAAGAAGACCAAATAATTACAACAGCAAAAGAAGCATTGCTAAATCAAGATACGCTACCAGATTTGCCTTATACCTATTTAAATACTTTTTATCCCTTAAGAAATTATCTGGCAAAAACATTTATGGGGAACAAAACGCTTTCATACCATTCTAGTATGGGCTGTCCTTTCACCTGTTCTTTTTGCGCAGTGGTTCCTATTTATAATGCAAAATGGAAAGGGAAATCTGCTGAAAATATAGCAAAAGATGTTTTTTATTTTAAAGAAAAGTATGGCATTGATGCTATTGAATTTCATGATAATAACTTTTTCACTTCTAGAAAAAGAGTTGTAGAATTTTCTAAATTATTATTAGGTCAAGGAATAGAATGGTGGGGAGAAGGACGAATAGATACGATCAATAAATATTCTGATGAAGATTTACATCTGATGCGAAAAGCAGGTTGCAAAATGTTCTTTTTAGGTGCTGAAACTGGCAATGATGAAGTGTTGAAGCAAATGAACAAAGGTGGAACGCAAACAGGTAAGATGATTGAAGAGTTTGTGGTGCGAATGAAAGAAGTAGATATTATTCCTGAGCTTTCTTTTGTTCTTGGAATGCCTGCTGATACTGAAGAAAAAGTATACAAACAAATACTTTGGGATATCAATTTTATTAAAAAAATAAAAAAATTAAATCCTAATGCTGAAATTATTATCTATTTATACAGTCCAGTACCTACAGAAGGTTCTGATTTATATCAACAAATTATAGATGCTGGCTTTTCTTTTCCTGAAACCTTAGAGGAATGGATTGACCCAAGTTGGGAAAAATTTGATTTACGTAAAAACCCTTTAACACCTTGGTTAAAACCTTATATGATTGATAAAATTCAGAATTTTGAAACTGTCCTAAATGGATATTATCCAACAGTTTCTGATTTTAAGATCAAAGGATTTAAAAAACACCTATTAAGAACTGTATCAAGTATTCGGTACAAATCAAATATTTATAAATTTCCTTACGAGATTAAATTGTTGCAGAAAATCTGGAAATATCGTCAACCAGAAATTGAAGGATTTTACTCTGAATAAGCAAAGAATATGCGAAATTTTATAAAAAAAATCACTCACCCTTTTTTCAGGATCTCAGCTAATCTTTACTTTTCCAAGCCTAGAAAATATTCTTACAAAGGAATTGATGTTCTTGTACATCCAGAAGTTTTTGCGCCTCACTTTATATTAAGTACCAGAATCCTATTAGATTTTGTTGACACTTTAGATCTTGACAAAAAATCGTTCCTAGAATTGGGTTGTGGATCGGGTATTATTTCGCTTTTTGCGGCCTCAAAAGGAGCAAAAGTAACGGCTTCTGACATCAACCACAAAGCTTTAGAATATCTAGAGAAAGCTGCACAAAAAAACCAGTTGCCAATAGCTACCATCTATTCTGATCTTTTTACAGAACTTGAATCCGTTCATTTTGATTATATCATTATTAACCCTCCTTACTATCCTAAGAATCCAACCAATCAAAAAGAACAAGCTTGGTTTTGTGGCGAAAACTTCGAGTATTTCATCAACCTATTCAAAGCCTTGAGTAATCGAAAAAACGATCAAATGGTTTTAATGATTCTCTCTCAAGATTGCGATATTATACAAATAGAAAAAATTGCAGAGGCTAATAAATGTAGGCTAGAAATCGTTTATGAAACTACTAAGCTTTCCGAAAAAAACTTCATTTATAGAATTTCTAATGTCTAAAATGTAAATCGTTTTTCGTTATAGAATTCTCTTTTATCTAATGATTGAATAATGCTTAAGAAATTGGAGTTTGTCTTGAGTTTATCGAAAGATCAGTTAGAGTGTCAAATCACAGATTTGACGTACTTCGACCAACTCAGCAGAGCTATCGAAAACAAGAAAATTTCTAGTTGGCAAATGCTTCTCGATATAATCACGCCAAAGCGTGACCACTCGAAGTGACATTCCAACTCTTAAACATTATTCACGTTAAAAAATAAACAGCTAATTATCTCCTTCAAAATATCATAAACAGCTATTTGTCAATCAAATAATTAGTGGTACATTTGCACTCCTTTTTAAAGGAAAAATTTAATTATTAATTAGAACAAAAACTAAAAGTGTAATTATGAACACATTAAGTTACAAAACAGTATCAGCAAACAAAGCCACCGTTACTAAGGAATGGGTTTTAGTTGATGCGGACGGGCAAACGTTGGGTCGTCTAGCTTCTAAAGTAGCAAAGCTAATTAGAGGTAAACACAAACCAAATTTTACTCCTCACGTAGATTGTGGAGACAACGTGGTTATTATCAACGCAGAAAAAATTAACCTAACTGGAAAAAAATGGACTGATAAGTCTTACATCCGTCATACAGGATATCCAGGAGGACAAAGATCGTTAACTGCAACAGAAATGTTTGACAAAGACCCTACTAGATTAGTAGAGAAAGCAGTGAAAGGAATGTTACCAAAGAACAAATTAGGTAGCGCTCTTTTTAGAAATTTATATGTATACGCTGGAGGCGAGCACAAACATGCCCCTCAAAACCCTAAGGCTATTAACTTAAACGATCTTAAATAATGGATACAGTACACAAAATAGGTAGAAGAAAAACTGCCGTAGCTCGTATTTACCTTTCTGAAGGAAAAGGAAATATTACTGTCAATAAAAAAGATTACAAAGACTATTTTACTACAGCAACTTTACAATACAAAGTACAACAACCTTTAATGTTAACAGATCATTTAACTTCTTATGACATTAAAGTAAATGTATATGGTGGTGGAGTAACTGGTCAAGCAGAAGCAATTCGTTTGGCAATTACAAGAGCTCTTGTATCAATAAACGAAGAACACAGACTTGTCTTAAAACCAGAAGGATTATTAACGCGTGACCCAAGAATGGTAGAGCGTAAGAAATTTGGTCAGAAGAAAGCTCGTAAGAAATTCCAGTTCTCTAAACGTTAAAATGCTGAACTCGTTTCAGTATCTATTCGTTTTAGAACTGTTATCAAATATTAATAACAGTTTAGCATCTAAATATGTAAGACTCGAAAGACTACTTGCATATTGCTACAAACAGAAAGTAAACACATTTTTAAAATGGCAAACGTAAACATTAAAGAATTATTAGACAATGGAGTACACTTCGGTCACTTGACTAGAAAGTGGGATCCAAACATGGCACCTTATATCTACACAGAACGTAACGGTGTTCATATTATTGACTTGTACAAAACAGCAGCAAAAATAGAAGAAGCTTCTATAGCATTGCAAAAAATTGCAAACTCAGGAAGAAAAATTTTATTTGTAGCTACTAAAAAGCAAGCAAAAGATATCGTAGCTGAAAAAGCAGGAAACGTAAACATGCCTTACATCACTGAAAGATGGCCAGGTGGTATGTTAACAAACTTTGTGACTATCAGAAAAGCGGTAAAGAAAATGACTTCTATTGATAGAATGAAGCAAGATGGTTCTTTTGACGCTTTATCAAAAAGAGAAAAATTACAAATCAACCGTCAAAGAGAAAAGTTAGAAAAGAATTTAGGTTCTATTGCTGACATGACTCGTTTGCCGGGTGCAATTTTTATCGTTGATATTAAGAAAGAACACATTGCAATTGCTGAAGCTCAAAAATTGAACATTCCAATTTTTGCAATGGTAGATACAAACTCTGACCCTAGGGCCGTAGATTTTGTAATTCCATCTAATGATGATGCTTCTAAATCTATTGACAAAGTTTTAGGTTATATCACGGATGCTATTGCTGAAGGTTTAGCTGACAGAAAAGCTGAAAAAGATAAAACGAAGTCAGAAAAAGAAGCTGCTCCAGCAAAGAAAGCTGAGAAAGTAGTTGAAGCTCCTAAAGCAAGTGAAGCTCCTGCTGCAGAAAAAACTTCAAAAGTAGTTGAAGAAGCTCCTGAAGTAGTTGAGGCTCCTGTTGCTGAAGCAAAAGCGACAACTGAAGAAGTAAAAGAAGAAAAGTAAGAATAACGTGAGGAATCGTTCATTCGATTAAACACATCAATAAATAAAAAAGAAAATGGTTAAGATAACCGCTGCAGACGTAAAAAAGCTTAGAGAGACTACTGGTGCTGGAATGATGGATTGCAAAAAAGCATTAGTTGAATCAGAAGGAGATTTTGAAAAAGCAATTGAAATCTTACGTAAAAAAGGTCAGAAAGTAGCTGCAAAAAGAGCCGATAGAGAATCTACGGAAGGTGCTGCTATCGCTAAAGTAAATGAGAACAACACTGTGGGTGTTTCTATCGTTTTAGGTTGCGAAACTGATTTTGTTGGAAAAAACGAAAGTTTTGTAAACTTAGCACATGACTTCGCTAATGTAGCATTAAATTGTTCTTCTAAAGAAGAATTTTTAGCTGCTGATTTTAATGGAATGACTGTTGCTGATAAGTTAATTGAGCAAACAGGAGTTATTGGTGAGAAATTAGACATCAATGCTTTTGAAAAAATTGAAGCTCCATTTGTAGGTTCTTACATTCACGCTGGAAACAAAATAGCAACAATTGTTGGTTTGTCTTCAGATGTAGATGGTGCTGCTGTAGTAGCAAAAGATGTTGCTATGCAAGCCGCTGCAATGAACCCAATTGCTTTAAACGAAGAAGGAGTTGACGCTTCTATCATCGAAAAAGAAATTGAAATTGCAAAAGACCTATTAAGAAAAGAAGGAAAACCAGAAGCGATGTTAGAAAACATTGCCAAAGGAAAAATTAAACGTTTCTTTAAAGACAACACTTTAGTAAATCAAGCTTTTATTAAAGACAGCAAACAAAGCGTTTCTCAATATGTAAAAACTATTGGAGATGTGGATGTTACTGATTTTAAACGTGTTGCTTTAGGATAATTTATTCTGAAATAAATTCAGAATTTAAAAAAACCTCACTAGCTAGTGAGGTTTTTTTTATACACATAATTTGTATATTTGCTCAACTCTTGTTCCCGTAAAAAAGGGAATCTAATTGATAACTTTTTACCAATGCAATACAAACGAGTCCTTTTAAAATTAAGTGGTGAAGCTCTTATGGGTGATAGACAATATGGAATTGATCCAAAACGTCTAAAAGAATATGCTAAAGAAATAAAAGAAGTCACCGAAAAAGGAATAGAATTAGCCATTGTTATTGGTGGTGGTAATATCTTTAGAGGTGTTGCCGGTGCTAGTAATGGAATGGATCGTGTACAAGGAGATCACATGGGAATGTTGGCAACGTGTATTAATGGTTTGGCCTTGCAAAGTGCATTGGAAGACGAAGGAATATACACTCGCCTCCAAACTGCATTAGAAATTAAAGAAATTGCAGAGCCTTATATTAAAAGAAAAGCCATTCGTCATTTGGAAAAAGGCAGAGTTGTTATTTTTGGAGCTGGAACTGGAAATCCGTATTTCACAACCGATACCGCTGCAGTTTTAAGAGCCATAGAAGTGAATGCTGATGCAATCTTAAAAGGAACAAGGGTAGACGGAATTTACAATGTGGATCCTGAGAAAGATAAAAATGCGATAAAATTTGATACCATTACATTTAAAGATGTACTTAGTAAAGGATTAAAAGTAATGGACATGACAGCATTTACATTAAGTGAAGAAAACAAATTACCCATTATAGTTTTTGATATGAATACGCCAGGAAACCTTTTAAAATTGGTTTCAGGAGAACAAATCGGAACTATCGTTAATCATTAGAAACACCTTCTAATTATGAATGAAGAAATAGAATTTATTATTGATTCTGCTAAAGAGCAAATGCAAAATGCAGTTGATCATTTAGTGAAAGAATTAAGAAGTATTAGAGCAGGAAAAGCTGCTCCTTCAATGCTAGCAAACATTATGGTAGACTATTATGGTTCGCAAACTCCATTAGGACAAGTAGCCAACGTAAATACGCCAGATGCAAGAACCCTAAGTATTCAACCTTGGGAAAAACAAATGTTACAAGAAATAGAGAAAGCCATTATGATTGCCAATATTGGTTTTAATCCAATGAATAATGGTGAAAATATTATTATCAATGTTCCTCCTCTTACAGAAGAGCGGAGACGTGATTTAGTAAAACAAGCCAAAGCGGAAGCCGAACACGCTAAAATTGGTGTACGTAATGCACGAAAAGATGCTAATAACGAAGTGAAAAAAGTAGATGTTTCTGATGATATGAAAAAAAATACGGAAACAGATGTTCAAGGATTAACAGATTCTTATGTCAAGAAAATAGATGAGCTTCTTGCCGTGAAAGAAAAAGAAATTATGACAGTATAAATTTGATTTCGTCAGAGATCTGGAAAAGAGTGTTTTACACTCTTTTTTTGTATCCCCTTATAAAGCCAAATAATTACCTTTACAAAAATTTATTAAATGGATTTCTGGAAACAAGTATCAAGAATTATCTTAAGAAATAGATACTTGATCCTTATTCTAATAGCAGGTTTTACCGCTTTTCTGGTCACGCAGATGAAGCATATGAGGTTCTCATACACTGAAGCCAATCTACTTCCAGAAAACCATGAAGTAAACCTTCAATACAATCAGTTTTTAAAAATCTTCGGAGAAGAAGGAAATCTAATTATTCTTGGAATCAAAGATTCAACTATTTTCAACCCTAAAAAATTTAATGCCTGGAATGAACTTGCCAAATCTTTTGACAAAATAAAAGAAGTTGATTTTACCTTATCTATTGCTGATGTAAAAAAATTAAAAGCCGACCGAAAAAATAGAAAATTCATTTTAGAACCTCTCTATGAAAATGTTCCTACAACTATAGAAAAAGTAAATGCAATAAAAAAGCAGCTATTTGAAAAACTCCCCTTCTACGACAACTTACTCTATAACAAGGAAACTGGAACTATTCAAACGGCAATCTATATTAACAAAGAAATTGTAAATACTCCTGCTAGGAAAGCTTTTGTTTTTGAAAAACTACAACCCATTATAAAGCAATTTGAAAAAGACAACAATTTAGATGTTAGAGTCTCGGGGATGCCTTATATCAGAACTGTCAATTCTCAAAACATAGTTGATGAAATAAGTCTTTTTGTTGGTGGAGCTTTGGGAATAACAGCTATTATATTCTTTTTCTTCTTTCGCTCATTTAGAGCTACGTTTATTACGCTTTTAGTTGTGACTGTTGGTGTAACGTGGGCTTTTGGATTTATAGGGCTTTTGGGCTATGAAATTACCGTTCTTACAGCCTTGATTCCTCCTTTAATCATTGTTATTGGGGTTCCAAATGCTGTTTTCTTGATTAATAAATACCAGCAAGAAATAAAGAGTCACGGTATCCAAGCAAAAGCATTACAGCGCGTCATTTCTAAAATCGGAAATGCCACATTAATGACAAATATTACAACGGCTTCAGGTTTTGCAACCTTTATTTTTGTGAAAAGTCAGTTGTTACGAGAGTTTGGTATTTTGGCTTCCATCAACATCATTAGTATTTTCATTTTAGCTTTATTGATCATTCCAATCATCTATAGTTTTATGGCTCCGCCTAAAGAAAAACATTTGAACCATTTGGAAAGAAGATGGATGGAAAATGTGGTGAATTGGATGGAGAAAATGGTACGAGAGCAAAGAATTACAGTGTACATAACTACTGTAGCTGTAATCATTTTAGGAATTATTGGACTGTATCAAATACGTGTTTCTGGAAGTTTGATAGAAGACATGCCAAAAAGTAAAGCTTTTTACAAAGACATTAAATTTTTTGAGGAAGAATTTGGAGGAATTATGCCGCTGGAAATTTTGATAGACACAAAAAAAGAGAAAGGTGTTATGAAACTTTCTACTTTAAAAAGAATGGAAAAAATCAATGAAACTATTGAAACATTTCCTGAACTTTCCAAACCTATTTCAGTTGTAAATCTGGTAAAATATTCCAAGCAAGCCTATTATAAAGGGAATCCAAAATACTATCAACTCCCCTCTTCTCAAGAGCAGAGTTATATTTTTGCTTACACCAAGAATTCTGACGGAAACTCTAACATGCTCAAGAACTTTGTAGATTCTACAGGTCAATATGCTAGAATTACAACGTTTATGAAAGATATTGGCACCGATAAAATGGACGATATCCAAGAACGATTACGACAAGTTGTCAAAAAAGAATTTCCAGAAGAACGTTACAATGTTTCTTTTACTGGTAAAGCATTGGTCTTTTTAAAAGGAACCAATTATTTAATTAGCAATCTTGTTTTTTCTTTATCACTCGCCATTATTTTAATTGCTTTATTTATGGCTTGGATGTTTAGATCCTTCAGAATGATTCTGATTTCTATCATTCCTAATATGCTCCCTTTGCTAATTACTGCGGGATTAATGGGATTCTTCGACATTCCTATTAAGCCTTCAACAATTCTGGTTTTTAGTATTGCTTTCGGAATCTCTGTGGATGACACCATTCACTTCTTAGCAAAATATCGCCAAGAATTAATTGCCAATAATTGGGAAATACGGAAATCGGTTTATGCTGCTTTAAGAGAAACAGGGGTGAGTATGTTCTATACTTCCATTGTATTGTTCTTCGGGTTCTTAGTCTTTACGGTTTCTAGTTTTGGTGGTACTATTGCCCTAGGCGGCTTGGTTTCTATTACTTTACTTTTTGCAATGGTTTCTAATCTTTTATTATTGCCTTCGTTATTATTAACATTTGAAGATAAGATTGCCAATAAAAATGTGTTTAAAGAACCAGCGATAAAAATCATTCCACAAGAAGAAAAAGGAAATCAATAAAAAAAGGCAAGAAATGAACTTCTTACCTTTTTCTTAATAGCAATTTTTCATTGTTATCTCTTTTTCAATAGCAACTTTTCCACCACTTTAATATGTAACTACAAATTCTTACATTAGCAAGGATTTTTTTCCTCTCACAGAAAAGTTACATTTAACAGTAGTTGTCAATTACATAACAACAAGTCAAAAGTAGCTTTTAATTAAATATATGTCAACTGTGTCTTTACACAGGTTTTTATTAATAGCACTATGAAAAAATATGGAGATTTAACCAAATCTATTATTACTGACATTCCCGCAGACTTTAATAGTGAAAAGTATAAACATTACTTTAATACAATTCCTCATTTTGACGATGAAGCCACTTACATCTATTCTTTTAAAGAAAAGAGAATGGTTTTTGCAAGAGGATGGTTTGAATTACTAGGCTACAAAGATGAAGAAGTAAGCATGTTAACAATTGTTAGCATTACCACAGAAAGGTATTTTGATTTTGCAAATGACCTTAATGACAAAGCTTTGCAATATATAAATAGCGTTTCTAAAGATTTAGAAAAATACAGTTTTACATTAGAAGTAGAGAAAATACATAAAAATGGAAGTCATGTTCCTTTATTTTCTAGAGTTGGAGTTTTAAAATCTAATGAAGGAAAAATAGAAGAAATTATAGGTGTTTCTAATATCATCAAATCTTTGAATTTTGGAAGAATAATGAGGTACGCTGCCTATGGTCCAGAAATTATTCAATTTGAAGAAACCTTAAGTAAAGAATTATTTAGACATCACGTAATTTCAAGAAAAGAAAAAGAAGCGCTGAAGTTAGCCTCAGAAGGCTATGCTTTTAAAGAAATTGCTCATATTTTAAAAATAAGTAGATCTGCTGTTGAAAAAAGGATAATTCCTATGTATAAGAGATTTCAAGTAAGAAGTTTAACACATCTTATTAGTTTTGCTTATGAGAATCATATTCTTTAAATAGTACATGAATCTTTCGTGAGATTCAGTTCAATTATATCTTTTGAATTTAGACCTATAATCTTCAACATTTGCCTCCAAGAATTCTCTGTATCTTGATTCATGTTTTTTTTATTTCCTAGAACCCAAATAACATTTTTCTTCCTAAGAATTTTTCTATTCTTCTCGTTAATACTAAGTCCAGTATCTATGAATTTTAAAAACTGATACGCCGTTATTAATTCTTCATTTATTGGACACCCTGGGTTAATATCATCAATAATTAAATACTCTACTTCATCCCAACTCCAAACTGAATCATTAGTTTCGTCTTTGTAATGATGCTCATAAAACTGACCTAATAGTTTCATTGCATTAATATATAAACATGGCTTTTGTTTAATTGAAAGTTCATTACTAATTCCAATTGCCAAACTCGTTTTTCCACATTTATGATCACCAAAAATGAGTAGATGTTTAGGGCTCTTCTCAGAATCATTCATAAAATTTAAAACCTTTTCCTTATCATTTTCATTAATAAAAAGGTTCCATTGACTCAACCGAAATTGAAAAGGGTATTTTGCATTCAGTTGATACATTTTTGTCAAAAACCAATAATTACAAGGTTGAAATATAATTCCAAGCAATAGCAATAACAGTAACAAATTAAAAAGAGAATAAGAAATTAAAAGACTGTAAGTAAATGCTCCAATCATGAAAAAGCAAATATCTGTGAAAGTATCAAATCCAACATTTAACCACCTAGGAGCGAAAGTATACTTGTCTTTCTGTTGAAAAAAAGGAAAATCATGTTTAGGTTTAACTTCTATAAATAAAGGAATCAAAAAATTTCCCAACTCAAATATTACCCAAAATATCGCCACTAGTAAACTTGAAAATAATGGATTCGAATTATAATTTCGCATTTCAAATGTCTGATAAAGTAGCATTGATGGTATAAATCCCAAAGAAAAATGACCAAATTGATTCGCCAACCACGCATACGTTAGTGTAATCCCTCGGTATGCATCTTTCCCTGTTAAATCCTCTTTTAACTGCTTAAATATTATTTTACCCTTCATTCTTCCTGAAATTTTATTCAATTTCCCCAATTTACATATTTTATACATTTTATTGAAGTTAGTTTCATTGGTCATTTTGCTTCAAAAAAGTATCTTTGCTACTTCGTTTAGCAGATACAATCAAAATCAATTTTGAATAATGAAAACTAGTAGTGTTGCCGAATTGTTACAATCGGATTTATTTTTACAGGAAGTATCCTTAAAAGGATGGGTAAGAACTTTTAGAAGCAAACGTTTTATTGCTTTAAATGATGGTTCTACAATTAATAATATTCAATGTGTTGTTGATTTTGAAAACACAAATGAAGATTTGTTAAAAAGAATTACTACGGGTGCAGCCGTTAGTATTTCTGGAACCTTGATGGAAAGTCAAGGAAGAGGTCAAACTGTAGAAATTCAAGTAACCCACTTAGAAATTTTAGGAGACTCAAATCCAGAAGAATACCCTATACAACCTAAAAAACATAGCTTTGAATTTCTCCGTGAAAATGCGCATTTACGTGTAAGAACAAATACGTTTAGTGCAATTATGCGCGTACGTTCTACCTTATCTTTTGCGGTACACAAATACTTTCAAGAAAATGGTTTCAACTATGTAAATACTCCTATTGTTACAGGTTCTGATGCAGAAGGTGCTGGTGAAATGTTTAGAGTCACCACTTTTGAACCTAACGAAGCTCCATTAACCGAAGAAGGAAAGGTTGATTATTCACAAGATTTCTTTGGAAAAGAAACGAACTTAACCGTTTCTGGTCAGTTAGAAGCCGAAACGTATGCCATGGCTTTAGGAAAAGTATATACTTTTGGCCCTACTTTTAGAGCCGAAAATTCAAATACAACGCGTCATTTAGCAGAATTTTGGATGATAGAACCTGAAGTTGCTTTTTGCGATTTAGATGGCAGCATGGATTTATCTGAAGATTTTATCAAGTCCGTTTTAACTTACGTTTTAGAAAACTGTAAAGACGATTTGGAGTTCTTAGATCAACGATTAACACAAGAAGAAAAAAGTAAGCCTCAAGCTGAACGCAGCGAAATGAGTTTATTAGAAAAATTACGCTTTGTGGTTGACAACAACTTTAAACGTGTTAGTTATACTGAGGCTATTGAAATTTTAAGAAATTCAAAGCCTAACAAAAAGAAAAAATTTCAATTTCCAATCAATGAATGGGGAGCCGATTTACAATCTGAACATGAACGTTTTTTAGTTGAAAAACACTTCAAATGTCCTGTGATATTATTTGATTACCCAGCCACTATCAAAGCATTTTATATGCGTTTAAATGATGATGGTAAAACCGTAAGGGCGATGGATGTTTTGTTTCCTGGTATTGGAGAGATTGCTGGTGGAAGTCAAAGAGAGGAGCGTTTAGATGTTTTAAAAGAAAAAATCAAAGCCTTGGGAATTGATGAGAAAGAACTTTGGTGGTATTTAGATTTACGTAAGTTTGGAACTGCTGTTCATTCTGGTTTTGGTCTAGGGTTTGAAAGACTGGTTCAGTTTGCAACTGGAATGGGAAATATTAGGGATGTAATTCCTTTTCCAAGGACTCCACAAAATGCTGAATTTTAACCCGTTCTTTTCGTATCTTTAAAATATGCTAAAGCAAAGTCTACATCATAAACTCTTACAAAAGTTATCTCCTCAGCAGATTCAGTTGATGAAGATGATTCAATTGCCTACACAAGCTTTTGAAGAACGCTTAAAGCAAGAGATTGAGGAAAATCCTGCTTTAGATACTGGCAAAGAGGAAAGCGAGTATGATGAATCTCTTTCTAATGAATTTGATGATGACGGAACTGATAAGATAGATACAGATGACATCAATATTGATGAATATTTGAGCGATGATGAAATCCCAAACTACAAAACTCAGGCTAACAATTATTCTTCTGATGATGAAGACAAACAGATTCCTTATGCCGCTGGAACGACGTTTCATCAATCTTTAAAAAATCAACTTAACACATTTCGAATTGATGAAGAAGGGAAAATAATTGCTGAATTCTTAGTCGGTAGTATTGATGATAGTGGTTATATAAGAAGAGATATCATTGACCTTGTTGATGATCTTGCCTTTACTCAAAATGTTTTTACAACTGAAGAAAAAGTTGAAAACATCTTAATTAAAGTTGTGCAAACTTTAGACCCAGTTGGCGTTGGAGCCCGTGATTTAAAAGAATGTTTGATTATCCAATTAAAGACAAAGAAAGAGAATCAAGCCAGAGCTTTAGCCATTAAAGTTTTGGAGACTGCTTTTGATCATTTTGTGAAAAAACACTACAAGAAATTATTAGAGAAATTCGATATTTCTGAAGAACAACTTAAAGAAGTCAATCAAGAAATTTCTAAGTTAAACCCAAAACCGGGAAGTTCTTATGCCGGTAATAATAAAATCGCGGAACAAATTGTTCCAGATTTTACCATTCGTATTTTAGAAGGTAAATTAGACCTGACATTAAACTCAAGAAACGCTCCAGAATTGCATGTTTCTAGAGAGTATAACAATATGCTTAAAGGGTATCAAGAATCTTCTCAGAAGAGTAAGTCTCAGAAAGATGCAGTGATGTTCATCAAACAAAAACTAGATGCTGCAAAATGGTTTATTGATGCCATTAAGCAAAGGCAACAGACTCTTTTAGTCACTATGAATTCTATCATGCATTATCAGTATGAATATTTTTTGACTGGTGATGAGCGAAAGCTTAGACCTATGATTTTAAAAGATATTGCTGATGAAATACACATGGATGTCTCTACGGTTTCTAGAGTTGCAAATAGCAAGTATGTTACTACACCTTATGGAACAAAATTGATCAAAGAGTTCTTTTCTGAATCTATGAAAAATGATCAGGGCGAAGATGTTTCTACTAAAGAAATTAAGAAAATATTAGAAACAGTAATTGGTGAAGAAGACAAGAAAAAACCTTTAACTGACGATAAACTTTCTATCCTTTTAAAAGAAAAAGGCTATCCAATTGCAAGAAGAACCGTTGCTAAATATAGAGAGCAATTAGACATTCCTGTCGCTCGTTTGAGAAAAGAAATCTAATGCGATTTCACAAGATCATATCTACCATTCTGCACCCAATTGTAATTCCTACTTTAGGTGTTTTATTGTATTTTATTTTTGTAACTCAGAATGTTCCAAAACCACAACAACTCTTATTATTAGGGTTAGTTTTTTCCATTACTTATTTCATTCCGTTATTGGTTTTAATCTTTTTAAAAGCACTAGGGTTCATAGAAAGTTTTCAGGTAACTACCATTAAAGAAAGAAAATTCCCTGTTTTATTTATGATTTTCTTATTTTATTTTCTAGGTGACACTATTGCTGACTTTTCTATAGCAAAAGATTTAGGGTTTTTATTTTACGGAACTTCTTTAAGTCTTTTTTGTATTTATATACTTTTCACATTTAAACTAAAGTCTAGTTTGCATTTAGTTTCTATGGGGAATGCAATTAGTTTTTTCTTAATCATGTCTAATGTATATTCTATGAGTTTGCTTCCCATAATAATGGTCTTAATCTTATTGTCTGGGCTATTGGCAAGCTCCCGATTAAATTTACAAGCACATACACCTAAAGAACTTGTTTTAGGTTTCTTTATTGGTTTTGTAAGTCAGTTTGCAATATTTTTAATTCTATAGTAAGTAGAAAATCAACCCTATTCGTATAATCTTAGTAGAGATGTCAGTAGTTCCTACAGAAGCATCTTTTAAAATGGGTGTGAGTCCATAATAAATATGTGCATTAAATGCATCATAACCCACAGAGAGTGTAAGTCCGTATTGCCATTTATTATATCGTGATACATTTTTAAAGGAAAATGATTCTGTTCCGTTATTGTATTTAAACGTATTAGATATATTATAACTTGCTTTTATTCCAGCATATACTCTCCAAAAACGATATGTATTGGCATCAGAACCTCTCCATCTAATTTCAAAAGGAAATTCTAAATTATGAATAAAAAGTTCATTGGATGTCAATGAGTTATCTACTTCAAAAGTGACTTCGTTGTTGACTTGAGAAACCCTCAATCCATGGTTAAAAGAATCATAATTATAGCCAAGCCCTAAACCTACAGAAAAATTTCCTTGTTGATTTAGAGTAAAATCTTTGATAAAACCAGACGAAAGACCATACGAGAAGCCGCTTCCTTTCACTTGGTTGGGTTGATCAAAAAATTGGTTATAAGAAATCATTAGATACCATTGATCTTCAGCATAACGATCTCCAATTTGCAAAGAATCTTTTTGCGCAAAAGAAGAGATGGTAAATCCAATAAAAAATAGAAGAATACTTTTTCTCATGGTGTTGAATCTTATCAAAAATACAACTTTAGTTTAGACTAAAATATTGTTTTATTTGGCAAAAATAAAAAGGGAATTCAAATTTTGAATTCCCTTTTTTATAATTTAAAAACGATTTAAAATTTAGTTATCAGCACCAGTTTGGGTAGAATAACTCAATTTCAATGCATTTACATCTCTTAATTTTAATCGAATATCAGTAATGATACCAACGCTAGACTCTTTATCTGCTTTGATAGAAGTCGTCATAAATGGAATTTGATTTTCTGGAACATCTTCTCTCGCTCTAAGAATAAAAGACGGAACATCTTCTGGAGATGCAATCTTGTCATTCAGCTGAATTCTGTTATACCCAGTTCCATATTTATTATCTTTTGCTTTACCAACATAGATAGTACTTACCAAACTCTTATGTTCTAGTTTCTTTATTTCTGTAGCACTAGGTAACCTTGGAGCTTCTATTTTTAATGATGTTTCTCTCATAGTAGTAGTTACCATAAAAAAGAACAATAACATAAAAACAATATCTGGCAATGCTGCAGTATTTACTGCTGGCAAACCTTTCTTTCTTTTTTTGAACTTAGACATAATCTTTATATTTTAATTAGCAGAAGTTGGTTCTGCATCAGAAATAATTTGAGGAAAACTAGTTTTGATATCATTCACTTTTTCCTTCAAAGTTTCATCGCTTCTATTATCCTTATATCGTTTTTCTAACTCTGTATATGTCATTCCATAACGTTCCTGACACAATCTGTTTCTTAAAACTCTATAAGCCTTTAACAACTCGTTTTGTACTTCAATATATGTGCCATACTCCGTTCCTCTATCACTTTGCACAGAAATAATCGCCTTGTTTGGATGATCTGAAGATGATTCACTTCTTTCTCCTTGACAATAATCGCAGGGTGCTCCTGGTGTTCCATCTTCTCCTGGATTTCCTACACCTCCACCATTATCAATGAACTTAATTGCAGCCTCTTTTAAGTCTTTAATATCCATTCTCTCATCTTCTACAAGCAACTCATTATTTCTATTGATATTTACTTCAAAGATATTTTTCTCTTTAATAACTGGTGGTTTATAATCTGGTGGTGGTTTTTCCGATAACTTCTTAGAAACTCCTGAATCTACATTCATGGTAGTTGTTACTAAGAAGAAAATCAATAGCAAGAATGCGATGTCTGCCATCGATCCTGCATTGATTTCTGGTGTTTCTCTTCTTGCCATATTTTAAGATTTTACTAATCCTTTTAATAAGTCATATATAAAGAATACACCACCTATAAGAACTAGAATTGAACTATACCATATTAAACTTCCAACCCATTGGTTAGACGCAGCTCCTTGCTCTCCTCCTTCAAGGACAAGACCTTGAGCATCTAAAACTGGCTCACTGTCTCCAAGAATATAAGAAATTACTAACAAAACTCCCATTACGGCTAAGCCTAACAAAGTCTTTTTTAAGTTTTCTGGGTTCTTAATTAATCCAAGTATTGATAATACAATAGTAATTAGTACTGCTGCATAAAATAAATACGTAGAATATACAATTAATGGGCCAACTGCCCTGCTAACAAGGTCAGTAGCTTCTTCATCAGTAGCAGATACATTAATAAATAATGCAATTCCAATAACAGATAATACAGCCACTATGATAGTTAGTATTTTAGAAAATTTACTATTCATAAGGCGAATTATTTTTTGTATTTAACTAACAAGTCAATTAAAGTAATAGAAGCATCTTCCATATTATTTACAATACTGTCTACTTTAGAAACAATATAATTGTAAAAAATCTGTAGTATGATCGCTACAATTAGACCAAATACTGTTGTTAATAGTGCTACTTTAATACCTACTGCTACTACTCCTGGAGAGATATCATTTGCTACAGCAATTGCATCAAACGCTCCAATCATACCAATTACAGTTCCCATGAAACCTAACATCGGTGCTAAAGCAATAAATAAAGATAACCAAGAGATGTTTTTCTCCAACAGTCCCATTTGAACTCCACCATAACCTATTACAGCTTTTTCAGCAGACTCTACGCCTTCATCAACTCTATCTAAACCTTGGTAAAAGATAGACGCTACAGGTCCTTTAGAGTTTCTACAAACTTCTTTTGCAGCTTCTACTCCACCAGAACTTAACGCATCATCTACACTTGCAACTAATTTCTTAGTATTGGTTGTAGCCATGTTTAAATAAATAATTCTCTCTATAGCGATTGCTAAACCTAAAATAAGTGCTACCAATACAATTCCCATAAAGAATGGTCCACCTTCAATAAAACGTTGTTTTAATACTTGGTGAAAAGTTTGCTCAGCGGCCTCTTGTGCGAAAGTTGAATGGATCGCTCCAAAAAACATAAATCCTGTAATTGTTAGGATATTTACTACTTTTTTCATCGTTGTTATAATTAATTTTTAATAGTTAACGGGTTAAAGATATAAATTTTACTTGCAAAAAAACAAAATTCAAATCATCATATTTGTTTAAACAAATATGATGCCAATACTTTATTCAATTGCGGATAGCAAGTAACAAAAAATAGTTGGTTTCTTAAAAAAAAATAAAAAGTATTTCAACAGGAATCACGAAAAGTAAAAAGATTTAACAAATTCGTTCGCTAGTTTGTAATTTCTCCTCTTAAAGATTGTTGATAATACAACACAAACTCTTTTTTATCCAGACCAATTCCTAGAAGATACATCAATTTAGCAACCGCTGATTCTGTAGTCATGTCTTTTGCATCTATAATTCCAATACTTTCTAGTTGACTACTTGTTTCATAATGACCTAATAACACCGATCCTCCTACACATTGTGTTACATTAACAATATATATTCCTTTTTTTATTGCATCAGAAAGTAAATCTACAAACCATGTTTCTGTAGGTGCATTTCCAGCTCCATAAGTTTCTAATATTACTCCTTTTAAATTGGGCGTATTTAAAATACTTTCTACAATATTCTTTGAGATTCCAGGAAATAATTTCAAAATAGCGATATCAGTAATCAAATTCTTTCGAACAATCAACTCCGCATTTCCTTTTGATTTCAATAATAAGTTTTCATTAAAATGAAGATGTACTCCACTTTCTGCTAAAGGCGGATAATTCATAGAAGCAAAAGCTTCAAACTGCTCTGCACTTAGTTTTGTGGTTCTGTTTGCTCTGTATAATTTATACTCAAAATACAAGCACACTTCACTTATAATTGGTTTATCATCAGCATAAGCGCTCGCAATTTCAATAGAAGTGATTAAATTTTCTTTAGCATCGGTTCGTAAATATCCGATTGGTAACTGAGAACCTGTAAAGATAATAGGTTTGCTCAAGTTTTCTAACATAAAACTAATTGCTGAAGATGTATAAGACATTGTATCCGATCCTGTAAGTACAACAAACCCATCATAAGTATTATAATTGCTTTCTATGAGTTCCGCAATTTGAACATAATATGCCGCATTCATGTTTGATGAATCTATTGGGTCTTCAAAAGAAATAGATTCAATTTTACAATCTAATTGATTCAATTCAGGGATGTTTTCCAAAATTTGCGTAAAATTAAACGCGCGTAATGCATTCGAGGAATAATCTTTTACCATTCCAATCGTTCCTCCTGTATAGATTAGTAAAATATTTCGTTGGATTGCCATTATGTCACTTTTTGAGTTAAAAATTCCAATTGGAATAATTTATGCTATAAAAGTATCAAACAAAAACTGAATAACAATTTTAAAATTATAGATCATGGTCATGGAGTTTTATATTATAATAGGCGCAATTGCTTTGGCAAGTTGGCTTGTTAGCAATACCTTAAAGAAAAAATTTAAAAAATACTCTCAAATTCAATTAAGAAATGGAATGAGCGGTGCAGAGATTGCCGAAAAAATGTTAGCGGATCACGGGATAAAAGACGTAAAAGTTATTTCTACCCCTGGAATGCTCACCGATCATTACAATCCTAAAAACAAAACTGTAAATCTAAGTGCTGGAGTATATAGTCAGCGAAATGCTGCTGCAGCTGCGGTTGCCGCTCATGAAGTTGGACATGCTGTACAACATGCACAAGCCTATGAATGGTTGACCATGCGATCAAAATTAGTTCCTGTGGTAAGTGTTTCTTCTAATTTTGCTCAATGGCTTGTTATTGGAGGATTGATTCTTGGAGCAGCTTCTAGCAATACTGGAATTGGATTTACCATTGCAGTTATTGGCTTAGGAATGATGGCATTGGCTACCTTATTTAGTTTCATTACCCTGCCTGTTGAATATGATGCAAGTAATAGAGCTTTGGCTTGGTTAAAAAATAAAAACATGGTCAGTCAACAAGAATATGCAGGTTCTAAAGATGCTTTAAAATGGGCTGCAAGAACGTATTTAGTAGCGGCTTTAGGCTCATTAGCCATGTTATTGTATTGGGGCTTACAAATTTTAGGAGGTAGAGACTAATAAAAAGTGATCGACCCTAAGGTCGAAGTATTAAACCAAGATCCCGCTAGATACTGAAACGAGTTCAGCAAACAGCGGGATTAGTTCAACTTACCATGTTGAGTACGTAATACAGGCTTCTCAACATGGAGTTTCACTAAAAAATTTAGATCGTGTAGGAGACGTTTTCAGAAATGAAAGCGTCTTTTCTTTTTATAGGAGTAAAATGTTTATTCGACTTGAATTTCACCCGATTCATCAGAATTTGATTTTAACCTCATAATAAATATGATTTTTTACACCATCAAAACAACCCAATATGAAAACCAATCTAACCGTAGCCTTTATTTTCTTTTTAGGATTACTTTCCACCCATTCTCAAAATTCTATTCGCGGGAAAATAGTAGATCCAGAGAATCAACCTTTAACCTATGCAAATATTATCCTGTACAATTTAGAGACAAAGGGTAATCCTAAAGGAACCGTTTCTGATGATCGCGGAAACTACCAATTCGAAAACATTGCAAAAGGAACCTACAAATTAGAAGTTTCTATGTTAGGGTTTGAATCTAAATTCGTTGAAAAAATTGAATTAAATTCTGACAAAACATTCAACTTTACTTTATCAGAAGAAAGTCAGACTTTGAATGAAGTAGTGGTAAAAAGTACACGTCCAGTTATTAAACAAACGGCAGAAAAACTGATTGTCGATTTAGAGAAATCAGAAATGCTCAATACCAATTTGCAAGACGTCATGCGTAAAATTCCAGGGGTTTTGGTCACTAACAATGGAATTTCTATCGCTGGAAACAGAGGCGTTAGAATTCTAATCAACGGAAAAACTACAGAGTATATGGACGTACAAACTCTTTTGCGTGATTTCCCTGCTGATAATATTGCTAAAATTGAGGTGGTAGAACAACCCGGAGCTGAATATGAAGCTTCTGGTTCTGCAGCCATCATTAATATTATTTTAAAGAAAAATGTTCGTTTAGGAACTCATGGAAGTACACGTTTTTGGGTGGGTGAAGATGAAGGTTTTGAGTATGGAACAGGCATATCTATTGCTAGTTATAAAAACAAATTAAATTGGCAAACAAGCATTAATCATTCACAACCGACTTGGAGAGAAGATTTATTTCTAGTAAGATCTGTTGGAAGCGAAACCTATGACCAAATCACTAGAGAGCCTTACGATCCTAACAATTTTAATATTAGCGGAAGTCTTGACTATTATCTAAATGACAAAAATTCTATCGGAATTGGAGGTCGTTGGAACAACAGAAAATCGACAAGAGTTGCTGAGAGTAGCACCATTATTTCTGATGCCACCAATTCTAATGTGCTTTTTTCTCAAAATAGTTTTGACAGGGATCGAGTTGATTATAATATCAATCCGTATTATGAATACAAGTCAGACACAGACAAGTTAGTGGTCGATTTTAACTATGTAAATTTCACAAATGACAACACAAATACTTTGTCGGACGTAGCAGGAAGCACTGTAAACTTCACAGACCGAAGATATATTCAGGATGGGAAATATACCATCAAAACATATCGAGTAGATTACTCAAAAACCTTTTCAGAAAATCTAATGTTGAGTTTTGGAACTCGGTATGCTGATGTAAATACAGACAATGATTTACAATCTTTAATTGATAACAATTTGGGAAGTTTTGATTTGGTTGTTGATGAAAGCAGTCGTTTTTTAATAGATGAAACTATTTTCGCATTGTATTCTAAAATAAATGCTACTTCAGGAAAATGGTCTTTTTCTGGCGGACTTCGTTATGAGGATAGTAATACAGACGGAACTTCTATTTTTATGGAGAATGGTTCTTTGGAAACTACCGTTCAAAAAAGGCCTATCAAAAAAATATTTCCAAGCGCTTCTATCAGCAGGAAATTAAATGAAAAATTAGGCGCTAGTTTATCCTACAGTTACAGAATTCAGCGTCCTTCATACAATAGTCTTAACTCATTTGCTACTTTTTTAGATCCTTTTTCTGCGGGAGAAGGAAATCCACGATTAACTCCTTCGTATACAAACAATTACCAATTCAATTTAACCTATGAAGGTCAGCCATTTTTTACCATTGGTTATAGCAAAACAGAAGATGTTATTTTTCAGTTGATTCAACAAGATAATACCACGGCACAAATCAGACAAACAGAAGTAAATGTTGAAAATAACGCAAATTGGAATTTCAGATTATTTGCTCCTTTAAGTTTTATAAAAGGATTGGAAGGTTATACAGGTGTTATTGTGACACATACAGATTTTCAATCCTCAACTTTTAATTTAGATTTAGACAAATGGAATCTGATTTGGTTTGTACAAGCAAGTTATAAATTGCCTTGGGATATTAATTTTGAAGTCAGTGGAAATTACGGAACAGGAGCCTTAGAAGGTCAAATTGATGTAGATTGGTTGGCAGAACTAGATGCTTCCTTCGGTAAAAAGTTTATGAATGATAAATTGAGAGTAAACCTTGGGATTAATAAAATACTCAATAGAGGTTTTGTAGGAAACATCGATTATGGAAACGGAAACGCCAGTGTAGAAAGCAATGGTTCTAGGCAAAATGTTCAATTGCGATTTGTCTATAGTTTTGGTTCTCGATTTGGGAAAAAGAAAAGTAAAAGAAATTTATCTAGAGACGAAGAAAATAGAATTAATGATAATAATTAATCCTTATAAATTAGACAAAGTAATTCTAAAACATTTTTGTCAAGGTTTACTTTTTATTCCGTCTAAACAACTATCATTAAAACATTCGTCATGAAAAAATTGATCACTTCCTTCCTCATTGTTTTCTCAATCTACTCTGGATATTCTCAGAATATGAATACTCAAAAGCTAGATGAAATTTTTAAAAGCGTTGCAGATTCCATTCAAGGTGGTGAAGGTAGATGGCAGTTTAAAATAAAAGATGTCGTTTTCTTATGTGTTACAGATACCAAACATAACAGAATGCGTATTGTTTCTCCAATTACAGAAGCAAAACGATTGGATGAAAAATTAAAAAGTGCTGCTTTGGTTGCTAACTTTCACTCAGTTTTGGATGTAAAATATGCCATTGCTGATGATCTTTTGTGGTCAGCTTTTATACATCCGTTAAAAGAACTTTCTGAAGCACAGGTAAAAGATGCCGTAAATCAAGTATACAGTGCCAATGTTACTTTTGGCACTACTTTTTCAAGCACTTCATTGGTGTTTCCAGGAAGTCAAAAAACGGAGGAAAAGAAAAAAGAAAAAGAGATTTTGAAAGAGGAATACTGATTGACAATTGTCAGTGAACAACAATCAATGACCAATCAAAGTGTAAATATGTTTACGCTTTATTCTTCTAATTGATCAAGCACAATTTCTTTTCTATGTTTATTGAACGAATATGAATAAAAAATGTTCAACGTTGAAATTAACTGTTTTCTATTTTGCTCTGTTTGATCTTCAACAAATTGATTATAATCTTTTACTACTCCTCTGAACAACTTTATTTCAAAATTATACCCATATAACTGAATCAATTTATTTATATCTCTTAATAATGATTTCATAGTTTCATCGTCATCAGTTTTCTCTTTATGAGTAGACTCCCACAACTGTAATATCTTCTGAAAAAGCTGAAAACGATATTCTAATCTTTTTTCTAATCTTTTAGATTTTAGATTTAAAGAAGGACTGATTACAAGGCTAATTATAGAGATTATAAAACCCATGCCACCAAGTAAAAGTGCAATAATATTTGAAGTTTCCATTTTAATCTAAATTTTTATGTAATCAAAAACCTAAGTTGTAAAATATATTTACACCCTACAAATCACTTTAAGCCTTTGCTTCTCCTGAAACTCTGAAACTAAATATAAAATCAAAAAATGTTAAGCAAGCAATTAATCATTCAACTTTAAAACTGCCATAAATGCTTCTTGCGGAATTTCTACATTTCCAACTTGACGCATTCTCTTCTTTCCTTTCTTTTGTTTTTCAAGAAGTTTACGTTTTCTGGAAATATCACCTCCATAACATTTAGCAGTTACATCTTTACGTAATGCTTTTGTAGTTTCTCTCGCTATAATTTTTGCTCCAATAGCAGCCTGAATAGGAATATCAAACTGTTGTCTTGGAATGAGTTGCTTTAATTTTTCAACGATTTTCTTACCAATAGTATACGCATTATCGGCATGTAATAACGCAGAAAGCGCATCTACAGGTTGTCCGTTTAATAAGATATCTACACGCACCAATTTAGAAGATTTCATCCCAATTGGACTATAGTCAAAGGATGCATATCCTTTAGAAACTGTTTTCAATCGGTCGTAAAAATCGAATACAATTTCTGCCAAAGGCATGTCAAAAGTTAATTCAACTCGCTCTGTAGTTAAATAGGTTTGATTGGTAATTTCACCACGTTTCTCAATACATAGACTCATCACTTGACCTACAAAATCTGATTTTGTAATAATAGAAGCTTTGATATAGGGTTCTTCTACTCGCTCTAACTTTGAAGGTTCTGGCAAATCTGAAGGATTGTTTAATAATACAATCTCATTAGGATTCTTCTTCGTGTAAGCGTGATAACTAACATTAGGAACCGTAGTAATCACTGTCATATTAAACTCGCGTTCTAAACGTTCTTGGATGATTTCCATATGCAACATTCCTAAGAATCCACATCGAAAACCAAATCCTAAGGCCGCAGAACTTTCTGGGATAAATACTAAAGAAGCATCATTTAATTGCAGTTTCTCCATAGAGTAACGCAACTCTTCATAATCTTCAGTATCTACAGGATAAATTCCTGCAAAAACCATCGGTTTTACATCTTCAAACCCGTCAATATTTTCTGTTGTAGGATTCACAGCATCTGTAATTGTATCTCCTACTTTTACTTCTTTTGCTGTCTTAATTCCTGTAATTAAATAGCCTACATCACCCGTTTTTACGGATTGTTTTACAACTTGATTTAATTTTAATGTTCCAACCTCATCAGCAAAATACTCATTATCGGTTGCCATAAATTTAATACGTTGACCTTTTTTAATTTCCCCATTCATAATTCTAAAATAGGTTTCAATACCTCGATAAGAATTGTAAACGGAATCAAAAATCAACGCTTGTAATGGCGCTTCTGGGTCTCCTTCTGGAGCTGGAACTCTTTCAATAATTGCTTCTAAGATATTATCGACCCCAAAGCCTGTTTTTCCACTGGCATGAATGACTTCTTCTGGGTCACAACCTAATAAGTCTACAATGTCGTCTGTAACTTCTTCTGGATTCGCAGAAGGCAAATCCACCTTATTTAAAACAGGAATAATTTCCAAATCATTCTCTAAGGCTAAGTATAAATTAGAAATGGTTTGTGCTTGAATACTCTGTGCTGCATCTACAATTAACAAAGCACCTTCACAAGCGGCAATAGAACGAGAAACTTCGTAGGAGAAATCTACGTGACCAGGAGTGTCAATTAAATTTAAAATATAGTCTTCCCCTTCATGTGTATAATCCATTTGGATTGCATGCGACTTGATGGTGATTCCGCGTTCACGTTCCAAATCCATATTGTCCAATAACTGATTTTGCTTTTCTCTATCCGTTACTGAACCCGTATAATCCAACAATCTATCCGCCAACGTACTTTTACCATGATCGATATGTGCGATGATGCAAAAGTTTCTAATATTCTTCATTCGTTAAATTATGTTTTATAAGGTGGGCAAAGATAAGATAATTAAGAGCTTGGGCAAATATAAACTATGTCTTCACAAATCTTTCAATTGTCTTTGCGAACGGAGTGAAGCAACCTCATAAAAAAGAGTTCGTATTTAACAGATTTCTTCGTCTGCTCCTGAAATAAATTCAGAATAAACTCGCAAAGACAGTTTGTCTTACACTTTATTTATGCAATTCATTCTATAAAAAATGTAGTTCATCGGAAAAATATTTTACAAACTATATTTATACCTTTCTTTTGTATTTATAAAAATTAAATTCGATGTTATGAAAAAATTTATCCTGCTCTTAGTCATTTTAATTGGACTTTTAGTTATTCCTATAACAGGAACTTCGTTTAAAGATATTTTCTTTAGACCTAAGTTACAATCTTTAACTCATAATAATATCTCCAAAATAGAGGATAGTAAGAAATGGGAATATGTCAAAACACGTCTGTTCCCATCAGGAGGAAATGTAGTTCCCAAATTCAAAGGCCCTATTTTAATTAGTTTGGAGAATGCTTCTGAAAAACAAAAACTCTTGGTCAAAGAATCCATTAAAGAAATAAATGGGTTGCTCACTAATAAAACCATCAGCTTATATGAAGATTATACTGGATATAGCCCTCAACACATCATAGATAGTGTAGCAAACTCCACATCTTATAATGATTTATTTTATTTGTATACCAAAAGTATAAGCATTTCCTTTGGAGAGAAACCTAGCCCAAATACCGATTATATAGAACTATCAAGAGGGTCTTATCCTAAATTCAATACTTCTGTATTAAGTGATAGTACGGTAATCAAAAGGAATCATACTTCAGCCATTATAAATGAAGAAATTAAAGGTACAATCATCTGTTTTAACTTCTCTAAACGCACCAATCCGAAAAAACAAAAAAAATATATAAAATACGAATTACTAAGGTCTCTTTGCTACATCGCCAAGGAAGATTTATACAATAACAATGATAAAGGTTTTTTTCAAAGATTAAATCAGTTTCAATACATTTTTAATCGGGATAATGGTGTTTTTAGCAGTTCAGAATATAGTCCGGAAAACTATGATATAACCAAGTATGATAAGTTTTTACTTGAAAAATTGTATGCAGATAATTTTCAATCCCAGTTCAAAAATTATTTGACCAAATACTACCCAAAGTTATACATATACAATTTCTATTACAGAGCAAGAGTAAAAATATTCTCAGAGATACTTGTAATTATATTAGGAGCTTTTATTTTTATAATGTCACTATCAATTCTTCATAAAAAAAGATTCAGATTTGGTCTATTCAATTACCTTGTTCCAATTCTATTAATTAATGTATCTCTTTTAGCATTATCGAATATAAAAGGCTACCTACAACTAGACTTTATTACATTTTTTCGTCTAAGGGCTTCTTCTGTATACAGTTTCTTATTCGTTACAATAATCGTTTCCTCATTGCAATCAGTTTTTCTTTGGTTTATAGAACATTTATTGATGAAGAAATTAAACGGTTTTGTTCTTAGGCTTATTCTAAAAGTCATCCTTATATTTTCCAGCTTTGTCATTCCTTACTTTTTCTTTAATACTTATACAAATCCATATGCAAAAAACATTTTACTAATAAGCTTGATCATCGCTTTATCAAGAGGGCTGTACGTCTATTTGAATCATTATTCAGAATCTATCACGAGGCGGAAAGATCTTGAAATAAGTCAACTAAAGGAACTTCAGTTGGCAACCGAATTGAATTCTTTACATGCACAGATAAATCCCCATTTTTTATATAATGCTCTAAATTCCATTGCTAGTTTGACACACATCAATGCTGATAAAACTGAAAAAATGGCATTGTCCTTATCTGATTTATTTAGATACTCTATTAATAGAAAAGGAGAAAAAATGAGTACATTAAAAGAAGAAGTAGAAATGGTAGAAAACTATTTAAAAATTGAAAAAATACGATTTGAAGATCGCTTGGGATTTTCTGTTGATGTAGAATCTTCCTTATTAGAAACCAATATTCCTCGATTCATTTTACAACCTATTATTGAGAATGCTGTAAAACATGGTATTTCTAAAGTTGAAAAAGAAGGTGTTATTCGTTTACAAATTACAAAAGACAACAATGATTTACTAATTTCTGTTAGTGACAATGGTCCTGATTTTCCAGATGGATTACTCAGCGGTCACGGGCTACAAAGTGTATATGATCTACTACGTTTAAGTTATGGAGACCTAGCATCCATGAATTGGGAGAATTTGCCGAAAAAGAAAATTACCATTATTATTAGCTCTAATTCTTAAACATGAAAGCATACACTACATTAATTATTGATGATGAACAACTGGCTAGAGAACGTTTGAAAAAACAACTAGCCAGTTTTCAAAAAACATTTATCATTATTGGCGAAGCTAAGAATGGGAATGAAGCTGAAAGATTAATTACGGAGTTACAACCTGACATCATTTTTTTAGATATTGAAATGCCAGGGCAAACAGGCTTTGAATTGTTATCTAAATTAACTACAATCCCTATGGTTATATTCTGTACTGCCTATGAAGAGTACTCTTTAAAAGCCTTTGACACCAACAGCATTGATTATTTAGTAAAACCTGTAAAATTAGAACGCCTTCTAAAAACTGTTGAAAAAATAAGCCTTCTAAAAAACAACTTATCTTCCTCTAAACTATTGGAAGTCATTCAAGAAATTTCAGATAAAAAAGAGGTTAAAAAAATGACCTCAATTACTATTAAAAAAAGTAATAGAATTATTTTTGTGAAACTTGAAGATGTAAGTTATTTTAAAGCAGAAGAAAAATATGTTCTAGTACATACGAATAAAGGAAAAGAAATCATTGAACAGTCGCTCACAAAACTAGAAAGTAAATTGCCCAGTTACTTTCTAAGAGTTCACCGAAGCTATATTATCAATACAAATTATATTAAAGACTTTCAAAAGTATTTCAATAGTAGATATCAAATTACCTTAAAAAACAAACAACAATCTAATATTATATCTGGAAGAAGTTATAACGAAAAATTAAAGCTTTGGATGAAAATGTAATTCCTCTCTACGTGACCTCCTAAACTTTTTTCAATGATCAAATTAGATATACTTTCATATTGATACATTATCTCATTTTCACATTAATTCATTGTTACATTAAATTACTCTTGCCATTCAGCAATAAATAAATTCGTGTCACGTCCTCCTCCATTATTTCTATTGGAAGAAAAGGCCAACCATTTTCCATTGTTCGAAAACACAGGAAATGCATCAAAGGTTTCTCCATGCGTAATTCGCTTTAGATTCTTTCCATCCAAATCAATCATATACAAATTAAAAGGAAAACCTCTTTCGGCTTCAAAATTCGAAGAGAATAAAATCTTCTTTCCTGATGGGTGAAAAAACGGACTCCAATTGGCGTTTCCTAAACTAGTTAATTGACGTAAATCTGATCCGTCTGCATTACAGATATACAATTCCATTTCCGTAGGTTCTACCAATCCCTGAGCTAATAAATCTTTGTATGCTTTAATTTCCTCTGGTGTTTTTGGGCGTGAGGATCGGAAAATTAGCTTCGTCCCGTCAGGCGAAAAGAATGCACCTCCATCATATCCTAATTCATTGGTAATTTGCTTTACATCACTTCCATCAATATTCATTGTATATAGTTCCAAATCGCCACTTCTTGTTGATGTAAATACAATTTTATCGCCTTTTGGAGATACGGTAGCTTCAGCATCATAACCAGGTTCATTTGTTAGCTGGCCTGTGATGTTTCCTTCTAAATCGGAAACAAAAATATCGTAACTATCATAAATGGGCCATACGTATCTGCCATTTTTACGGAGCGGTGCAGGCGGACATTCATCAGCTCCTAAATGCGTTGAGCCGTATACATAATGTTTGTTATCTGGCAAAAAATATGCACAAGTGGTTCTCCCTTTTCCAGTACTAATCATTGGTGGTTGAATACTATCGAATGTTTGATTAACATTCATCAAAAACATCTGATCACATTCAACTCCCCAGTTTTTATTATTCGATTGAAAAACAATTTGCTTGTCATCAAAACTCCAATACGCTTCGGCATTATCGCCTCCAAAAGTAATCTGACGAATACTTTTAAAATGTACTTCTTCAGGAAAAATTAATGAGTCTTTTCCTGCAATCAATTCTGTTGCTTTTTCTGCTTTTTTAGGTGCTTCATTTTTGCATCCAACGCTTAAAAAAAGAACGAGTACTATTGATACTATGCTAAATTTCATATCGTAGTTTTTAATCCCTATTTTTGAGCAAAAATAACAATATTCTTATGAGAACCACTCTAATCCTTATCTTTTTAGCTTCATTTTTCTCTTGTTCAAATGAAACAACAAACAAAAGTAATATTGAATCTGATGTTGCTTTTTTAGCAGATGACAAGTTAGAAGGAAGGCAAACCGGAACGGAAGGTGAAAAAAAAGCTGCTGAGTATATTGCCAATCGTTTTAAAGAAATAGGATTGACTGCAAAGGGAACTGACGAATTCTATCAAGAATTTTCGTTTCTACCAAAAACAAATCCGCATTCAGAAATTCAGTTTACTAAAAATCAAGATGGAACGATTACAGGAAGGAATGTGATTGGTTTTCTAGACAATAAAGCTGAAAATACCATTATTATTGGTGCGCATTTTGATCATCTGGGCTATGGAGGTGAGGGTTCTCTGTATAGAGATTCTATAAAAGCGATACATAATGGAGCTGATGACAATGCAAGTGGCACGGCAGTAATGCTAGATTTAGCAAGGAAGCTTAAGAATAAAAACCTCAATAACAATTATCTTTTTATGGCATTTTCTGGTGAAGAAATGGGCTTGTTAGGTTCTAATTATTTTGTGAAAAACCCTACGATTAACACAAAAGCGGTTTCTTATATGATTAATATGGACATGGTAGGGCGACTAAAACAAGACAGTGCTTTGGCCGTGTATGGAACTGGAACTTCGCCGATCTTCAAACAAGTGTTAAAAGCTCATAACAATAAATTCAAGCTCATCGAAAACGAATCTGGAGTTGGACCAAGCGATCATACAAGTTTCTATTTGGCAGATATTCCTGTCTTACATTTCTTTACAGGGCAACATTCTGACTATCACAAACCAGGAGACGATTCAGAAAAATTGAATTATGGAGGCATGGAAAAAATATCAGAATACATTTTTAATGTGATTTCAGATTTGAATGATAATGGAAAATTAGCGTTTAGAAAAACAAAAAATGAAAGCGATAATACGCCAAGATTTAAAGTTGGATTGGGTGTGATTCCTGATTATTTATTTGATGGAAAAGGCATGCGAATAGATGGTGTTTCAGAAGGAAGGCCAGCTGAAAAAGCTGGATTGCAAAAAGGAGATGTTGTAATTAAATTAGGAGATAGTTTGGTGACTAATATGATGAGTTATATGAGAGCGCTTTCTATTTTCGACAAAGGTGATAAAACAAAAGTCGTTGTACAGCGAGGGAAAGAGCGAGTTAATACTATAATTCAGTTTTAATTTATTGAACTTTCCGTTTTTTATCCTAAATTGCCCTAGGTAACTATTTAGTAATGTATATAAAGCATTAACATCAATTAAAGTTAAATTCCGAAATTCCGCTTTAAGCCTTTTTTTTCGGTTTTGCCTCATTTTAATTGTCTAAGGATGTTCTCTATGTTTAATTTGTAATATCGGCAAACCACATATTATAACTTTTTAAAATCAAAATTTATAACTTTATGAAAAAACTTAACCTCTTTTTTTTAATCGTTGCTATTAGCTTATCCCTCTCTAGCTGCTCAACTTCAGTGATTGAAGAAGTTATTATTACTGCACCTATTACTTATAATGCGGATGTAAGCACTATTATAAGTAATAACTGTCTGCCATGTCATGCAGGTACAGCACCTTCAGCAGGTTTAAATTTAGAAACCTACCTTGGTGTAAGAGGTGCTGCGGAAGGCGGAAATCTTTTGAATCGTATTAATAATGCTTCGAACCCAATGCCAGTAGGAGGTCAAATGCCAGCCGCCTTGATTGCTACTATTGAAGCATGGGCAGAGCAAGGATATATAGAAAACTAACAAAAATTTTAAACAGATGAAAAAATCACTATTACTCGCATTTCTTTTTTTGAGTGTATCAACTTTCGCACAAAAATACTTTACCAAGACCGGATTCACAGAATTTAAAGCTTCTGTTGAAGCTTTTGAACCTGTTGAAGCAAAGAACAACAGTACCACTGCTATTATAAATACTGAAACTGGAGATATTGCAGCACTGCTTTTTGTAAAGGCTTTTAACTTTAGAGTTGCTTTAATGCAAGAACATTTTAATGAAAATTACATGGATTCTAACAAGTTTCCAAAAGCAACTTTTAAAGGTAAGATTGAAGGTTTTAACCTTTCTGAAATTTCAGATTCTAAAGAGTACTCCATCAAAGGTACTTTAACTGTACGAGGTGTAAAAAAGGAAATTAATACTACTGGTAAGTTTACTAAAGACGGAGATAAATTGAAATTACTCGCTTCTTTTTCAGTAACACCAGAAGATTTTGAAATCAAAATCCCTAAAATTGTCAGCAAAAAAATAGCCGGAACCATTAACGTAACCTTAGATTATGAGTTTATCGAAAAGAAGTAAAATAGTAATAGGTGCTCTCATTGTAATAGTTATTGCTGTTTTTTCAGTATATAAATACTCAATGCAACCACCAGCCACAATAGAAAGTAAAGACGTTGATTTTACAGGAACTTCTCAAGAGCTACTTAGTAAAGTACAAGAGAATGCTGATGAATGGCAAGATAAAGTAGTTGTCATTTCAGGAAAAATCACCAGCGTAGATGATAAAGGATTTATTCTTTCATCTAGCATTTACTGCCAATTAAGAGATTCTAATGCTAATACATTCTCTGCCGAACAAGAAGTTACCTTAAAAGGAAGAGTGATCGGTTATGATGACTTGTTGGAAGAATTAAAATTAGATCAATGTATTATTCAATAACCAAACGAACCATGTTAAAAAAATACCTACTTGTTTTTTGTTTATCAATATTCATATTTCCAAATTTACAAGCTCAAGATGATTTACTTAGTGAATTAGATGATGATTCTGTAGATACTTCTTTTGAATTGCCTGCATTTAAAGCCATGAAGATTGGAAATCTTCAATCAACTAAAATAGCCGATAAAGGAGATTTTTATTTCATTGTTTCTCACCGATTTGGTGCTTTAAAAGAAGGCTTTGACACATTTCTTGGTTTGGATGAAGCGAATACAAAAATTCAATTGTTATATAGTTTCTGGGATGGAGTTCAATTTAGTATCAGTAGAGAATCTTATAATAGAACATTGGCTGCTTCTGCGAAAATTCGTTTAGCTAGACAGTCGAAAAAATTTCCTTTTAATTTAGTTACTTACGGAACTATCAATAGAAATACATTAATTGACGAAACCGCATTCCCTGGATTAGAATCGGCTGACCGTTATAGTTATGCTGCACAACTTTTAATTTCAAGAAGGTTTTCTGATAATTTTTCATTTGAAATAGCTCCTACGTATGTGAGAGAAAATCTACAGAATTTAAACATTCTTCCAGAAGCAAAGCACAATCAATATGCGATTGGTTTTGGAGGAAGGTATAAGTTAAGTAAACGTATTAGTTTTAATGCTGAATACGTATACAACACCAGCAGACCCAATGGCTCTCCATTTGATAATGCCTATGCTTTTGGTTTAGATATAGAAACTGGTGGACATGTTTTTCAATTGTTGTTTACCAATGCTCAGTCTACCAATGAACCTGGATTTATCAACAATGCTGAAGGAGATATTTTATTCGGATTTAATATCGTTCGAGTCTTTTAAAAAATACCCTAGATTATAAAAAAGCCTTCTTTGTACTGAATTTATTTCAGTTTCTAGAAGGCTTTTTTTGTTTCTATAGAAAGCACTAAATTTGCCGCATGGTAAAAATAGACAACATAGAGCTTCCTGACTTCCCACTACTTTTGGCTCCTATGGAAGATGTGAGTGATCCGCCTTTTCGAGCTTTGTGCAAAGAGAATGGTGCTGATGTCGTTTATACCGAATTTATTTCTTCGGAAGGATTAATTCGTGATGCCGCAAAAAGTGTGATGAAATTGGATATTTATGAAAAAGAACGCCCCGTTGGAATTCAAATTTTTGGTGCCAATTTAGATTCCATGTTACAATCTGTTGAGATTGTAGAGAAAACAAATCCAGATATTATTGATATCAATTTTGGCTGTCCCGTAAAAAAAGTAGTCTCTAAAGGTGCTGGCGCTGGGATTCTAAAAGATATTGATCTCATGGTTTCATTAACAGAAGCCATGATAAAACATACGCATCTTCCTATTACCGTAAAAACTCGTTTGGGATGGGATCATGATTCCATAAAAATTGTTGAAGTTGCAGAACGATTGCAAGATGTGGGTTGTAAAGCAATTTCTATTCATGGAAGAACTCGTGCTCAGATGTATAAAGGCGATGCAGATTGGAAACCCATTGCTGAAGTAAAAAACAATCCTAGAATGCACATTCCTGTCTTTGGAAATGGAGATGTTACAACGCCAGAAAAAGCAAAAGAAATGCGCGATGTTTATGGTTTAGACGGAGCGATGATTGGACGTGCTTCTATTGGGTATCCTTGGTTTTTTAATGAAGTAAAACATTATTTCAAAACTGGCGAGCATTTGGCTGGACCTACGATTGCTGAAAGAACTGAAATGGCACGTCGCCATTTACAAATGGCAATTGATTGGAAAGGTGAACATTTAGGAGTTGTGGAAACAAGAAGGCATTATACCAACTATTTTAAAGGAATTCCTCACTTTAAAGAGCATCGTTTAAAAATGGTTACTTCTGATGATCCGAAGGATGTTTTTGCTGCTTTTGATATTGTACAAGAAAAATTTGGGAATGCTTTAGACACAAACTTAGCTTCTTTATGAATTTCAATAAAATCTGAACGATTAAATTCTGTTGTAATCACCTTTTCTAACAAGACAATATTATCATTATCAGTATTTTGAAAACCAAAAACCATAATAATGCAGATGAAAAATAAAATTCCAAAATTTAGAGATGTTTTTCTTTTCATATCAAAAAAATGGTATGTGTATAATTGCTTAAGAAAAGACATCTAACAATGTAAAGTTATCAGTTTACATTGTTAATCTAAACTATACTTGATCTCTAATTTTCCTTTTGTTGCTTTATAGGGGTTAAAATAGAAATAACGTTTAGAGCCCCCATAATAGTCAAAATACAATCGCGTATCTATACTATCTTTAAAATAAAAAGAATATGTTTCATCATGTTCATCTAAACTAAACCTGATTTGTATACTGTCATTGGTATATCCTTTTATATAAGTATTTTGCATAGCATACCCTAACATTTTATTTTTATAAGGAATTAGGCTATCAATAAAAATTGTATCAAAATTGGTGATTATTTTTTTTTTCTTGTCAGTCCTGCTACATGATATAATCAAAACGAAAATAAATAGGAAGTAAAGGAGTCTTTTCATGATTAGTTTGTTGGTGTTAGAATCGATGTACTTGTAGCATTACATGCGGTTGGGCTAATAGAATTTGGGTTTAAATTTGATAAATATCTTAATTCTCCATTTTCTAATGCAGTTTTTACTAATTCCCAAATTCTACCCGATCCGTACGCTATTTCTCTACCTCTTCCATTGTTAAATAAATCCATTTCTGTTTCCTTATAATGAAGAGGATATAAATATATAATTACTTCGTGTGCATCAGTTAATTGCTTTGTTAAGTCTTCCCCAATCCTAACTGTTGATAAAGCACTCCAAAGAGCGTGTTTATAAGAATTACTAATACCGTTTCTCAAATTACAAGGTATGGTTACGGTATTAGGATATATATCTTCACTCATAATTTTAGCATTAAAAGCACTCTGAAGATACTTTAATTGAGTAACGCGATTTAAACCATCAAAAATCACAATTTCTGTTGGAGACATTTCTCCTCTATATTCTTGTTCAAAATCTAAAACTTCTAAAATATCATCAAAAGTAGAATCGTGAAAATCCTCCATTAAAATGTCTATTGCAAAAAGAGTGAATTCTTGAGCTTCGTCTGAAAAATTATTATCTATTAAAAATGGCAAAAGTAGCCCTTGAATTCCTAATTCAGAATTGACAAAAGTTCTTTGCTCTCTGGAAAGATCACCAAGAAATAATTCCCACTGTAAGTTGTTATTATCTAAAGGAATAGTTTGCACTCCTGCTGAACTTCCACTAGAACTTCCTCCTTGTGGGGATGTGTTATTGTTTCCTTGAGAATCTCCATAAGTCAACTCATCACTTCCTTGAGGTGGACAATACGCTACCAATATCCATGAACTAGGTATGGTAATGGAAAAAGGAGGATTGCCTCCGTCTGAAGTATCACAACTACTTGCCTCACTTCCTCCTGAATGCTCACCAGACCAACATGGGTAATCAGTGGTTACCGATTCTTGATATTGTAAAACATCGTAGCACGATGTATTCATCGTTTTATTGAAAGATAAAGATTCATCATGAATTTCAGTTGCTGTAGATGTTCCATAATGATAATCATCATCAACGATTGGGTATTCTAGTAGGAAGAACTTTGTAACATTATTTAAAGAATCATAATGAATAAGTAAGTTTTCCAAGATATTTTCTTTTGGCGTATTACGAATTACTTCAAAAGTGTAGGTTTTTTGATGCTCATTTTCGTTAGTTATGGCAAATTGAGTATTGATATAGAAATCATATTCCTCGGAATATAAATAATCATTCTCGGAATCAGCGCTTTTATATGATAGGTTTCCATTAAATTTTAGCTTTGATAAATTGGAGCTCAATTGGATATCTTTATCAAAGATTTTCTTAGTTATGATTTGAAACGTCGGAGTCTCTAATTCTTGATGTAACAAATGTTCATCAAGTAAATAATTTTCTTCTTTCTGACAATTCCATAGTAATAAAGAAATCCCCAAAAAGAGAATTCCTGCTTTTAGTCGTTTTAATGTTCGTTTTTTCATTTTCATAATTGGTTGAATTTAAGATTATTAATTCTTTTTTTAAATTTAATCAGTTGCAATTTTTATCCTAATGTTCATTAAAACATGAACCACAACAAGCTAGGGTAATTAATTTTTTCACAATCTATAATTTTAAGGTTTTATTTGAATTTTTTACTCATAAATCCCGAGACATTTTCTCTAAGGTTTTAATCATTGCATCTTTTTTGTCTTGTTTTGTATTTACAAAGGTAAATGCTACCAAATCTCGTAGATTCTTTTTGAGTCTATTAATATAGTGTTCTTGGTATTTTGTGATAAAATGAATCGCTAAAACAACCATTCCAGCTGAGAGTAATGTCATTAGATAATATGTAGCTTTGCTAAAATCTTGGAAAGTTTGAAAAATCCAGAAAAAGTAAAATAATGTACCCGCTATAATAATGCCATGAAATATCTTTACTCCTTTGTTTTTTCTTTCAAAATAAAAGGATCGAAATAAATTAAAAAGAGCATACATAAAGAAACACAACATAGGGCCAAACTCTCCAAAAAATTGCTGCTTGTTTGTAAAGCCAAAAAATATATTATCTTTTCTTACTTGTTTCAGTTTTTCGTAAGAGGTATTCGTTTTTTTTGCAGCTTTTATATAAGCAATATATTCAGGTGAACCTTTAGCTAACTCTTTAACTTTGGCTAATGTATTTGTTCTTTCTTTTTTATTTTTTCTCCATTCTTGAGTGACTTCTTTATGTTCAATTGTTTCATCAGGAAAGAATTCAAAAGAAAAAAGAGAGGTAGCACATATTAAAGCAAGTACATAATAATGTGAATTTTTAGCCTTCCTCGTTTTCTCCCTCTTCTCCGCCTTGTCCTGAACCTCCTGGGTTGACAGAATCTTCTTTATCGGTTGCTTGCGTTTCAAGTACTGTTTCATCATCGTTTGTAATGGTATTATCTGTACAGGAAGTAAAAACTGATGCTGCAAATAAGATTCCTAATGCTAGTGTAAATGAATTTTTCATGATCTATAATTTTAAGGTTAAAACCTTAAAATTAAGAAAAACTATCCTTACAATTAACTCTTTCTGTTAGAGTTACTTATCAGTTTTACTAAAATTGATATTCTATGTTAATTTATTGCTATTGAGTATTTTATTAAATCTTCTGTTGTTTTAATATTAAACTTGTCTCTTATCCTACTAGTGTAGGTTCTTAGTGTACTTCCTTTAATGCTAAGTTTTTTTTGTATTTCTTCTGAACTGTATTTTTTTGCTAATAATTCTAATATCATTTTTTCTTTATCCGATAATTTGTTTTCGTGATTGTGAATTAAATCATTCAGCAAAATTCTAGTATCAGTTTTTTCAATATTATTATTAGTTTTAATATTCTTATTTAGAATAACTTCTGTAGCATTCTCGGATAAATATTTTTCACCTTTATATATTTTCTTAAGAGCGTCAACTAATATATTAGTTTCTGTTTTTAGTATATATCCCATTGCTCCATTTTTCATAGCATCATTAATAAAATGATAATCATTATACGTAGAAACAATAAGTGTTTTTTGACGAATCTTTTTCTTTTTAAAATGTTTCAAGACATCAATGCCATTAAGTATAGGCATGGAAACATCAAGAATTAAAATATCTGCTTCATTTTTTTCTCTCCATTTTATGACTTCCAAACCATTTTTGGAACTTCCTTCTACTTCAATGTTATATGAGGCAAAAAGAGCTTTCATACCCTCTATGATTAACTTATGGTTATCTGCAATATATACTTTCATCTTTTTCAGGAGTTATCTATACATACAAATATAGAAAGGTAATTTTGAATAATTCGTGGACGTTTTTAAGAAATTTTGTAGACGTTTTGTAGTATTTCCCCCTATTTTTAGGGAGTCTTTGAAATTTTCTTGTATTTAGGGTTGCGATGATTCCATAAATAGGTTAGTTTTCAATAAAGCGAATTGAAATTCTGCTACTTGCAATTTTGGAAGTAATAAAACCTAATACAGTAATGGTTGCCACGACAATTAAGATATTCGAGAGCCTTAATTCTACAGGATATGCGATACTGGAAGTAATCATAAAAGGCTCAAATTGCTGTTGAATAAACACTAATAGAATAGCAAAAATTAACCCCGCTAACATTCCTGCAAGTGTCAATAAAAACCCTTGAATGATAAATATTTTTTTGATCTCTTTTAAGGTAGCTCCTAAATTCAACATCGTTTTTAAGTTCTTCTTTTTATCAATAATCATCATAATGATGGCTCCAATAACATTAAACATCGCAATGATTACAATTAAGGTGAAGATAAGATAGGAAACAAAGTTTTCAGTATTAATTACTTTGTAAAAAAGCGCATTCAATTGTGCTTTGGTTTCTACTTTATATTGAGTTCCTAATTGTTGTTGCAACGCCTTAGAGAATTTGTCGGCATCAACATTTGGATTCAGTTTTATTTCAATTCCTGTAAACTGATCTTTTTGATATTTTAGCAATTGTTGCGCCTGTGCATTAGACACAAAAACATATTTATTTTCAAATTCTTCAGTTCCAGAATAGATTCCTATAATTTGTGTTTTAATCTTTCTAAAACTGCTGTTTGGATTTAGAAATCCAGTTCCCGATTTTGGAACATAAATTTCTAAAGATTTTCCAAAACCAACAACTCCAGAAGAAAGTTTATATGCCAAACCGTTTCCAATAACACATGTATTTATGTATTCTTCATCTAGCCAGTTTCCAGTTTGAATCGCAGAATCTAACTTTACAACTTTGGTATAATTATAATCTACTCCTTTGATATATGCTATTTGTTGTTTCTCATCACTTTTAAGAAAAACTCGTTCTTCTATTACTTTAGAAAACTCAATAATGTCTGGATTGTCTGAAATACTATTCTTTAAAGAATTTGTATAAAAAAAACTCTTTCCTTGAGTTGCTGTAATCTTAATATCTGGGTCTGAAGTATCTAATAATGAATAACTAAACGTCCGTAATCCAGAAAATCCTGAAAGGATAATAAACAATGCTGCTGTTCCTACAATAACACCAATAGATGCAATTAGCGTGATAATATTAATTGCATTGTTTCCGCTTTTTGCAAATAAATATCTCTTCGCTATGTATAAAGGAAAGTTCAAATGTGGCTTTGAAATTATCGTTTTTGACGTTTTGGCAAAACATCTGGATTTTGAATTGGATCTGCGTCTTCTCCTCGTAGCGATTTGTCTAACTTTTCTATATAATCTAAAGAATCATCGCCAAAAAATAATAGCTCTGGCATCCTACGTAATTGGTTACGGGTTCTTTTTGCCATTTCATGACGAATTAATGGAGCATTGGATTTTACACCATTTAAAATTTCATCTCTCTTATCAGAAGGAAAAACACTCAAATGCACTTTGGCAATTCCTAGGTCTGGTGTTACAGAAACTTTAGAGACAGAGATAATAACTCCTTGCATTCCATCTTGAGCTGCTTTTTGTAAAACATCTACCAAGTCTTTCTGTAAAACTCCTGCTATTTTTCGTTGTCTATTGGTTTCTTCCATGCCGCAAATTTACGTATTAAATTAGTTATACCATTTATAATTTGCTACATCATTAAATTGTTACATTAAACCACTAAGGGGTATAAATTTTATTTTTAATCGCATACATCACCAACCCGACCCTGTTCTTTACATTTAATTTTGTAAACAGTACATCTCTATAACCATCGATGGTTTTTGGACTCAAACACATTTGATCGGCGATTTCTTTATACGTAAGTTCAGTACAAGCTAATTTCATAAATGTGATTTCATTCTCTTTAAACTGAATGCTTCTTTTTCCACTACCAGAAATAGATTGTAATAAGAGGTTTGTAACATTTTTAGTATGAAAAAATCCGTTTTCAACAACTTCTAACAAAGCCTTTTCCAAAACAGCTTTTTCTGTGTCTTTAAGCAGATAGCCTACAGCTCCGGCTTTTAACATTTGTAAAATTGTTGCATCAGCGTCTTCAACAGAAAGTGCCATGACATGAACAGAGGTATGGTTTTGGGAGATCCATTCCGTGGTTTCTATACCATTCATTACCGGCATATTAATATCCATTAAAACAACATCTGGAATATTCTTAGGGGAATTCGAGAATTTCTCGGTGAGCTCTTTCCCGTTCTTACAGGTATACAAAACTTTAAACTTATCAAATGTATCTACCATGGCTCCAATTGCTTGAGAAAGCAATGTATGATCGTCTACAATAACTACTGAATATTTCATATTTTAGTGTTTATAATGTTTAAAAGAATGTCTTCTCGAGCGGAGTCGAGAGATAAACTTCTAAAAATTGATTTTCAAATACATCAATCCTGTTTTCTAAAGACTTAGAGTAACAAAGGATATCACACTTAAAAATAGTAATTAATCACAAGTTTTGTCCCCTGCTCTGGAATTGATTGAAAAGCAACCTTTGCTCCAATTAATTTTGCTCTGTTTTCTATATTCTGCAAACCAATTCCTTTATGAGACGTTTCTTCCTTCACAAATCCTACTCCATTGTCTTGAGCTGTAATTTGTAATTCGTTTTCAGTATACTGAAGTTCTACATCTAATTTTGATGCTTTTGAATGCTTGATCGTATTTGAAAAAAACTCTTGTAAAATTCTAAAAATAATAATGCTTGATTTTTCATTTACTTTTTGTTCTTTTCCTGTTATGTTTAAACTCGATTCAATAAAATTTAATCGGTTAAAACGATCAATTTCTAACTGAAGGGCTTCTTGTAATTGAATGTTTTTAATCGCTTCTGGATTGATCAGTTTTGATAAGGATCTTAATTCACTCAAACTCTTGGTAATAGTCTCTGAAACTTCTCCAATATTTTCTGGAGTGGCGCTTTGTAATTGAATCTTTGCTAAGGTGAGCAGTTGACCAATATTATCGTGCAATTCCCAGCTAATATTCCGTAATGTTTCTTCTCTAATTTCTATTTGCGTTTCTGCTATTTCACTTTCAAATCTTTCTTTTGTGTCTTTTTGTTCTTGTAAGAGTTTATTTTTTCTGCGTTGGAAAACGGAAAATAAAATTACTATAAAAAAAATAATAAAAACGATAACGATTGTCGAAATTATTAATACTAAGTCTCTTTCTTGCTCCATATAAACCCATAAATAAAACAACCCTGCATTATATAAAATATGATTTGCTGTATAATAAATAATTTTCTAGTATCTAACCCTTCTCTAATAAATTGAAATGGTATAGAAGATAAATAAAAAACTAAAAAGCCTGTTGTGACCCAAAAAGGTAAATGTTTTTTAAAATTCAACATTTTGTTAGAATTTAATAATTCTCTTAAATATGCAATACAAAAGATGCTGAATACTAGGTATTCAAAAGTTACAGTATATGATTGTAATTGTTCAACTATAAAACTCAATATGTAAAAAATATTAAACGTAATTCCTAAAAACTTTACTAAACTTATTGTTATTCTGTCTTTAACTAAACTTAAATACATTAATGCAATTATATTGAATTCGAAAAATGTATATATATTATAAATTTCATAGCTATGCTTCTCTAATATATGAAGGTAAATTAAGCCAATAATTTCCACTATAGAAGCAAAGCATAAGAAGCAAATAGAATAAAACACAAACGCAGTCTTAAATTTTTTATAACTACTTAATGCTATAATCAATGTTATTAATTGAAGGAAAACCGCAAAAAAATGCATGTAATAAGTGTGGTCTTTTAGCGTTATACTCATCAATCTAAGTTTTATTAATAATTATTCAATGGAGGACTAATTCCTAATCTATTAGCAGCAGAACTTAATTCATCACTATCACTCTTATTTGACTGTACTCCTTTTTTCATTTTTTGAGATCCTTTCTTTCTATCATCTTTAGTCAAAGTCAAATCATACCCATATTGCTCTAGTATTTCTGTAAAAGGTTTAGGTTTTCCAGCTTCAGAATGTAAAGGGTCGAAAGAGACACCTTTTTTCCCGTTAATAGTTGTTGTAGGGATAAAGATAAGTGTTTGATGGTTTCTTTTAATGGAATCTGGATGATTCTCGGGGTATGCCGCCGCAATAATATTAATTCCTGTAATCTTTATCTTCTTATCTTTTGATAATTTTTCTACATAAGCTAGATAGTCTTTTAAATCCTCAATTTTAAAATGGTTTATACGAGTGTCATATTCTCCGTTTATAAGTGGTAATGCATCTCTCTTGGTTGCATCATATTGACTTAACATCGATACAATTTCTTTGTAAGTAAGGGCTACTTCTGGTCTGTCATTATACTCATAGCAGAAAATATTTTCTGCCAGTTTACAACTGGTTATTAAAAACAACGTCAGTAGTGAAACATAAATAAGTTTGTTGATTGATTTCATAATAATATAGTTTTGTTTAGATTATTCGCCCTAAAAATACTGCTTTTGGGGATATTGAAAATCAAATAACGCTTGTTTTAATTATAATATACTATTAATCAATTATTTAAAATCAACACAATCTAATAATTAGGAGAAAAAGTCTTGAAGTGAAAGGGTGTTTTTCCTCAAAGAAGTCAAGGAAATATACAAATGAATTATTCATAAAAAGTAGTTTAATCTAAATTTAGACTAAACTACTTTTTTTAAAATATTTTATAATGAATTACAATCATATTTCTGGTCGCAAGGCAAAGGTGGTCTAGTCCCCAGTCTATTGGCTCCTGAACTCTCTAGGTTTCCAGAGTTTTTTTGAAAAACAAATGATTTTCTCTTTGAGAGGTTATCATCAAAATTATATCCAAAATCCGCAAGAATCTCTTTAGTTAATTTTGGTTGATTAAATTCAGAATTGAGTGGATCAAACATCTCATTCTTACCATCAACATTTGTTGTAGGCATAAAAATAATACTTTGATAATTACTTTTTATTGGTTTTAATGTATAGTTGTTTGGATACGCTCCAAACATTATATTAATCCCTGTTAATTCAATATTCTTTTCAATGGATAACTCCTCTACATAAGCTAAGTAAGATTTTAATGTTGCCAAATCTAAAAAACTTTTTCTTACATCTTCTTTACCTAGAACTTTCTCTAATAAATCTGCTTTATTTGAATTATACTCGGCAAGCATTGAAATAATTTCTTTATAACTTAGCTTTTTATCCGCCATACCAATACTAGGAATATCTTGAGACTTATTCATAGTATTTAAGTCTTGATTAAAGATTTTTTTACTTTCATTAAACCCATATCTTTTTATTATCTGATTCAAAGTAGTTGGTCTATTCAAAAACGATTGACTAGGATCAAAAACAACTGCATCATCAGTTCCAATTATTGTATTCGGCATTAAAATAAGAGTTCTCATACCTCTTTTAGTGAAATCATAATAATCTTGAGGATACGCTGATGATAAAAAACTAACTCCGCTAAATTCAATATTCTTTTCTTTAGATAAAGTTTCTACTTCTGAGATAAAATCTTTTAAATCTTTTTCAGAAAAGAATACATGTCTACTATCTTCTTTTCCTAAAGCTTTGTTTAAAGCCTCACTTCTTGTTTTATCGTATTGATGTAACATTGAAACAATTTCTCGGTAAGAAACGGTATTGGAAGGTTTTCCATCCATAACAAACCCAAATTTGGACTGGTTTACAACATTCAAATTAGGGTTTAGGTCATTTTCTTTTTCATTGCAATTCATAAAAAAAATGCAACAGGCAATTAACAAAAGTGTTTTGATTTTTGTTTTCATAATATATTTTTTTTGATTAAGTCTACAAGTTAAGCTTTTTTTTTAAAAAAGCAAAACCTCAATTTTTGTGAATAATTGTATCTTACGCACATGGAAAAAATAGAACATATTGGCATCGCAGTAAAGAATCTTGAAGATTCAAATAAATTGTTTGCGGCTCTTTTTGGAAAGCCTCATTATAAAATTGAGGAAGTCCCAAGTGAAGGAGTAAAAACCTCTTTTTTTCAAACAGGTCCTAATAAAATAGAATTGTTGGAAGCGACAAATCCTGAAAGCCCAATTGCCAAATTCATTGAGAAAAAAGGCGAAGGAATTCACCATATCGCTTTTGCCGTTTCTGATATTGTTTCTGAAATAAAGCGATTGAAAGATGAAGGATTTATCGTCTTAAATGAAACACCAAAAAAAGGTGCTGATAATAAATTAGTGGCTTTTTTACATCCAAAATCTACCAACGGAGTTTTGATAGAATTATGTCAAGAAATTGAGTAATTTTTAACAAAAAAGGTACTTCTTAATTTTTGTATCTTGCAGCCAAAATCCGAATCCATTTCTATGTCTTCCAAATTTGATTCTTATCAAAAGCGCAGATTGCGATCTTCCTACTTTTCTGTAGTCGTTAGCATTGCTTTAGTTCTTTTTATGGTGGGGTTTCTAGGTTTGGTTTTATTGAAATCTACCAAGGTTGCCAATCATTTTAAAAACGAAGTACAGATCACTTTATTTTTAAAAGATAATCTGGAAAAAGACAAGATTGAATCACTGAGAACATCATTGATGAAAGAGGATTTTACACGGGAAATTGTATACATCTCTAAAGAAGAAGCTGCAAAGTATTACAGCAAAGATTTGGGAGAAGATTTTGTGAGTTACTTAGGTACAAACCCTTTGAAGAATAGTATCGATATTTATCTAAAGCCTGATTTTGTAAACCCCGAAAAGATGAATGATATTTCCGAAAGGTTTCAAAAAAATGCTTTCGTCTTTGAGGTTTCTTACGACAAACCTTTGGTTACTTTTCTAACAAAAAACATTCAACGGATTAGTTTTTGGTTATTGATTTTAAGTGCATTCTTCGGATTAATTGCCATGATATTAATCAATAGTTCCATTCGATTGTCTGTATATTCGAAACGATTTAATATCAAAACCATGCAAATGGTTGGCGCTACAAAAAGTTTTATCCGCAGACCTTTTGTATGGAGAAGCATACGATTGGGAATGATTGGAGCGTTACTCTCTTTAATTGCTTTGGCTTTTGTAATTTATTATATCGATCAAAAGATTCCTACATTAGCATTATTAACTGATTATATTACTTTAGCTTACCTTGGTGGCGGAGTAGTGTTGGTAGCTTTTATGATTACTTGGTTAAGTACATTTTTTGCTACACAACGTTTTTTAAATTTACAAACAGACGAATTATATTATTAGAATATGAGTACAAAAGATCAAAATCCAACGCCAGAATTTCTCTTCGGAAAGAAGAATTACCTTTTTATGTTTATTGGCTTGGCTTTTATAGCCATTGGATTTATTTTGATGGCGGGTGGCGGAAGTGACGACCCCAATGTTTTTAATGAAGACATTTATAATTTTCAACGAATTCGTTTGGCTCCTACGCTTGTTATCATTGGTTTAGGAATAGAGATTTACGCCATTTTATTAAACCCTAAAAAATAAAAATGAATGCTATTGAAGCTATTGTTCTTGGAATTATTCAAGGACTCACTGAGTTTTTACCAGTATCATCAAGCGGACATTTAGAGTTGGCAAAAGCCGTTTTAGGAGATACTTCTGTTCCTGAAGAAAGCCTCGCTTTTACCGTCGTTTTACACTTTGCTACCGCGCTTAGTACTTTGGTTATTTTTAGAAAAGAAGTCTTTCAAATTTTCAGAGGAATCTTTCAATTCAAATGGAATGAAGAAACACAATTTTCTTCTAAAATAATTGTATCCATGATTCCAACTGTTTTTATTGGCTTGTATTTTGAAGAAGAGTTAGCTTCTTTATTTAGCGGACAGGTTTTATTGGTTGGATTCATGCTGTTCATCACTGCATTGTTGCTTTTATTGGCCGACAAAGCAAAAGACACTACAAAAAATGTGACTTTTTTGAATGCTTTAATCGTTGGAGTCTCTCAAGCCATTGCAATTCTTCCTGGAATTTCTAGATCTGGGGCTACCATTTCTACTTCTGTTTTATTAGGAATAGATCGTACAAAAGCAGCTAAATTTTCGTTTTTAATGGTCGTTCCTTTAATCGTTGGAAAAGTAATTAAAGATATTTCTGGAGGTGAAATAAGTTTTCAATCTTCGGAAATTATTCCAATGACCATTGGTTTTATTGCAGCATTTCTCTCGGGTTTAATTGCTTGTAAATGGATGATCGCTTTGGTGAAGAAAAGTAAGCTTAGCTATTTCGCTATCTATTGTGCCGTTATTGGTTTGATAGCCATTATCTATTCTTTAGCCTAATGACAGCAGAAGATTATTTAAATGGTCAGGTTTTACTGATTGACAAACCTTTGGAATGGACTTCTTTTCAAGCAGTAAATAAGATTCGTTGGCACATCAAACAGAAATTTGGATTGAAGAAAATAAAAGTAGGTCACGCTGGTACCTTAGATCCATTAGCTACGGGTTTGTTAATTATCTGCACAGGAAAACAAACCAAAAATATTTCTGAGTATCAGGGGCAAATAAAAGAATATACGGGTACATTCACTATAGGAGCAACAACTCCTAGTTATGATTTAGAAACAACCATCAACGAAACGTTTCCGATCCATCATATTGATGAACAATTATTAACATCTACCACAGCTTTATTTTTAGGAGAAATCGATCAGAAACCTCCTATTTTTTCAGCGATTAAAAAAGACGGAAAACGTTTATACGTATTGGCAAGAAAAGGTGAATCTACAGAAATTGCATCAAGAAAAGTTGTCATTTCTGAATTTGAATTGACAAAAACAATACTACCAAATATAGATTTCAAAGTGATTTGTAGCAAAGGAACCTATATTCGTTCGTTGGCATACGATTTTGGTCTGGCTTTAAACTCTGGCGCTCATCTTTCGGCATTGAGAAGAACTAAAATTGGTAATTTCTCTGTTGAAGATGCTCTAAGTATTGATACTTTTATTGAGAATTTAGAAATGGAATAGTTTTTGCCTTACTGGGCGAAACATATTTTATGAAGAAATTATTACTCATCTCCTTTTTCCTTTTTATTATTTTGAATACTTTTTCTCAGCAGAAAAATGGACAGCCCTTTTTTAATGCAGATTTCAATTTAACTTTTAAAGTAAATGAAAACTTTGAGTTAGGGAATGATAACGACGAGTCTTTTTTCGTTCCTTCAGAAACACTCTTCCGTTTTGGATTTGGATATGAGTTTAAAAAAAGAATTGCTGTTAGTTTTAATGCGGGGTTCGACTATCATTTCACTTATGCAATTGTTACGTTTCCAACCTATCTTGCATTTCAATATAATATTTGGAGCAGAGAAGATGAAGCTTTTTTTGTTCGATTCAACACTGGTAAATTATGGCGACCAGCACAGCGATATTCCGACGGAGATTATAGAGCTTTTGGTTTAGGTTGGAGATTAGAATCTGGCGGTAGGTGGAAACCAACCATTAAAATAATGTATCATCATAAAAAGATTAAAAACTTTGAAGATGGTAGTTTAGATAATGTTTCTTTAGGAATTGGATTTACCTTCTTCTAGTTATTTTTCATAAGATTCTCTAATAAAGTTTCTTTTTTATCACAACCTTTGTTCTGTTTTTGACATCTTATATCATAAGCAGATAACAACCTGTAGTTTGCAACAGAATCATTTGGAAATAATTTTAAGGCAAGTTTGTATTGAAAAATGGCATTGTGGTATTTCTTTTTTGTCAGCCAATCGTCGCCGCTAGAAACTAAATAATTGAATTCCTCTATATTTTCTTGAATATATAATTCGCTACTTGTTTCTTTGTTTTTATTCTCTATTCTAGCTTGAGAATTAAAAAACACAACTCCAATCAGAATTACGAGAATTAATAAAAGAATAAGAATTAATAATTGTCTACTTCCATCATTCTTAGCTTTTAGAGCTATTTTTTCTTTTATAATAGCTAGCTCCTTGGTCGACACTTTCTTAAAATGTAAAATACCTTTACGTTCTTTTAGATATTCTTTTCTTCTAATGAAAAAAGACTTCTCTTTCTTAAAGATATTTTTTTTCCGTCTTAAGTTTCTGTTCTCACGAAGACTTGTACTAGCATGTTTTGAAAATCCTTCTCCAGCCATAATTTTTTAATTATGGGACGGATTTTATACTCTTGTGTTACAAAAATCGACTGTACCAACTTTCAGTAATAGGAACTTCCCAAAAGTTTTCCAAATCTTCTTTGGTCTGAATTAGGTTATCAAAAACAATGGTTTTCTCAGAAATGGCTTTGTTTTTTAGCAATTTTTTAAATTCTTTGAGCTCTTTATATTGAACATATTCTCCTTGTTTAAAACAGAAGTTCATTCGGTCTAAAAGTTCAACCTCATAACTATTTTGAAGTTCTAAAATAAATCCGACCAATAGATCTATATCTTGGTTTGTGACAGAAGAAGTTTCATCTTCTGCTACAATGATGATAAAACGATTGTATAAAAATTGATACGAACATTTAAAATTTTCGTCATCTTTTTTCCAATCAATAACAAAGCTTTCGATCTTATTCTGAATGACTTCAATTTCATCTTTATAGAATTTTCTACTTGCAGGATATATCCAAACTTTAGATTCGTCGGATAAAGATTCATAGGGTTGTAACATGCTGCAAATATAAAAAGAAACCCTTGAGAAAATCTCAAGGGTTTGTACATTTAATCGGGCTTCAATTCTATAACAATTTCAACATGTCTTCTTGGGTATTTTTCCCTTTGTCTTTGTTATACCAGACTTGTAAATCCTTCTTAAAGTCAGCATCTATCTGTCCGTGCTCTTTTTTATAATCTATTACCATTTGAGTAGGGATAGAAGGTCTAGGTCCCCAAGAATTTAGTACTTCGTTATTTTTATCTAAAGCAATTAAAATCGGAATGGATTTATTCCCGTTGGTTAAAAACTGATTCATTACATCTTCGTTCTCATCTCTAAGGATAATCTTTAGATCTATTTTATCACTCTCGTTTGCTATTTTGTTAATGACTGGCAAAGTTTGAGCAGCATCACCACACCATCCTTCAGTTAAAACCAACCAAGTTGTAGGATCTTTGACATTTTTAGCAGCTGCAATTGTTTCTTCAGAAAGTTGAATTGTTTTATCTAAACGTTTCATCCTTCGGTCGTTTAACATACTGTAATTTAAAAGCGCATCTGACTGATCAGGGCCTGTAGATTTTCCTTTTTCAAGAAGTTCGCGCACCATCGTTTTAAAATCATCATACGAAATTCCTTTTTGCAAACTATTCTCTATACTTTTCTTCATTAAAGTTTTTCTTTTCAAAACTTTAGACGTAAAAGCATTGGCGGCTTACATTATTTTAGACTGTACTTTTTTCTGCCCATTCAAATTTTGAATGATGTCTTTGGTCATGGAAGTAAGGTCATATTTATGAGTCCAATTCCAATCTTTTCTAGCAGCAGAATCATCTATTGTTTGCGGCCAACTATCAGCAATTTCTTGTCTAAAGTCTGGGTTATAAGCAATTGTAAAATTAGGGAGTAATTTCTTTATTTCCAAGGCAATCTCTTTGGGTGTAAAATCTATTGCAGATAAGTTATAGGAAGTTCTTATTTGTATGTCACTTGAAGGAGCTTGCATAATTTGTACGGTTGCATTTACAGCATCTTCCATATACATCATTGGCAAACGTGTATCTTCATTTAGGAAACACTCGTAAGTTCCATCTTCAATTGCCTTAAAGAAAATATCTACTGCATAATCTGTTGTACCTCCGCCCGGTCTGGTTTTCCAACTAATAATTCCTGGATATCTAAGACTTCTCACATCTACTCCATATTTTTCATGATAATAATTACACCAAAACTCACCAGATATTTTACTGATTCCGTATACAGTAGACGGTTCCATGATAGTTAGTTGTGGTGTATTGGTTTTAGGAGTTGTAGGTCCAAAAGCAGCAATAGAACTTGGCCAATATACTTGCTTGATGTGTTTTTCTTTGGCAATATCCAAAACTGCTAAGAGTGAAGTCATATTTAAATCCCACGCTTTTCTAGGATACTTTTCTCCTGTTGCAGATAACATGGCTGCTAATAAATAAATTTGAGTGACTTGGTATTTTTTAACAACCGCTAAAATTCCATCTTTATGTGTAGCATCAACAATTTCAAAAGGTCCTGAACTCATTAAAAGAGCATCTCCTTCTCTTATGTCAGAGGCGATTACATTTTCATTTCCATAAATTGTACGAAGTTTTTCTGTTAATTCTCCTCCAATTTGACCACTTGCTCCTAGTATAAGTATGGTTTCACTCATTCTAAATTTATGTTTTTCTTAAAACCAAAGGTAAATAATTTCGCTTTTCATAAAAAACAAATAAATAAAAACATATAATTTAACTATTCGTAAAAATTTAGAAAAATACAGAACCTGTTAATTTTTCTAAACTGTACTAGATTTTACGTATTTTTAGAGACTCATTTTTTTGAATATGAAATTCTTTTTTTACGTTGCTTTATTCCTGTTTTTTGTTTCATGTGATAGCCCTGAACAAACTGCTCAACAAGCGGTTGAAAAACCCGAGTCTAGCATTGCTAAAAAGCATGAACCTATTTTAGTTGTCAATCAAAAGTTTGAATCAAAGGTTGAGAACTGGAAAGAGTATGAGGCTTTAAATGATTTTATACAATCGTTTACTTCTATAACTCCCAATGAAGCTTTAAATAACTCTAGAGAACTAAACGGATTGGTCAAAAGTTTAAACGATAGTATCAAACCTGTATTTTTAGAAATTCCTGCCTTTAATGCTCGAACAAACTTATTGCAAAATGAAACCTTACGACTTAATGATATGTCTTCAATATCGGCAATAAAAGCCGAAGAAGTAAATCTACAGGTTGAAAAAATACTAGAAGCTTTCTCATCGGTAAATTCAAAAATAAACACCTTAGTTTTACAATCTATTTTAGATAGTGAAGTAACAGATGTTAACTTCAACAGAACACCTAACATTTCTTCTCCTAAAATTGTAGATTTACCTAAGAAAAAAAAGACCTTAAAAACGTCTAGTAAAGATTTGAAGATCAAAATGATGAAAGAGGACAATTTAAAAAGGAGAAAGGCTAAACTTAAGCGAATAAAACAGAAAGATAATGGTGAGAAGAAAGAAAACTAAATCCTTATTGACAAAATTCTTTATTCTACTTACTACTTTTGGAGTTTTCTTTGCATGTACTAACAATGATCCTAAAAGTCTAAAAAAATCAGATCTTATTCAGAAAAGTAATACTTTACTAGATCAGTGGCATCTAGCTGCTTCCGAAGCCAACTATGCTAATTATTTTAATAAAATGGATAGTGTCTCTGTATTTATTGGCACCGATGCTAGTGAAAATTGGACTAAAAAAGAATTTGAAAATTTCAGCAAACCTTATTTTGATAAAGGAAAAGCTTGGAGTTTTAAAGCCATTGAAAGAAATATCTATACGAGCGAAGATGGTTCATTTATTTGGTTTGATGAACTCTTATCTACCTGGATGGGAATCTGTAGAGGCTCAGGTATTCTAGAAATGAAAGACAACACCCTAAAAATTAAACATTATGTACTTTCTGTGACAGTGCCTAATGATGATATTCAAAATTTAATTACTATCAAAAAAGAAAAAGATTCTCTTTTCGTTCAAAAGTTGACTTCTTCCAAATAGAAACTTTCATTACTCTTTAAAAAAAGTTATGAAATACAAGCATCTTATTTGTAATATTTAACACCTACCCCCTTTTTTAGGGATGTGAAAATTTCACCTTTTTTGGGTACTCTTAGACTATAAAAAAAAACTTAACTTTGCCTCGTTTAATCATTTAACCTCCTCAAGCCCCCAAGAATGAGAATTCTTTTTATTGGTATATTACTATTTGTAGTAAACTTTACTTATGCCCAAATCCCAACGTATTATAATGATGTAGATGTTACCTTAACAGGAACTGCACTTCAAAGTGCTTTGACTACTAAGATAACTGTAACTCATACTAATTTTCTATCATATACTCCTGGTGTCTGGGAAGCTTCTATGGTTACTGATCTAGATCCTTCAAATTCATCCAATGTACTTTTAATCTATGGATATGATGATGGAGATGGTAATAGCCTTACCGATAGATCCAGAAGCAAAACAGCTAATGGAGGAAATGCAGGGACGGATTGGAATAGAGAACACACCTATCCTAAATCTTTAGGAGACCCCAATCTTGGAACTTCGGGACCTGGTGCAGATGGTCATCATTTAAGACCTTCAGATGTGCAAATGAACAGCAATAGGGGAAGTTTAAAATTTATAGACGGTTCTGGAAATGCTTCTGCTACTGGTAGTGGATGGTATCCTGGTGACGAATGGAAAGGAGATGTAGCGAGAATGATGATGTATATGTATGTCCGTTATGGAAGCAGATGTTTACCTTCAGCAGTCGCTATTGGCACAACCAATTCTACAGATTCTAACATGATTGATCTTCTTTTAGAATGGAATGTAGAAGATCCTGTTTCTGATTTTGAAAGACAACGAAACACCTATCATGAAGATACTTCTAATACCTATGCGCAAGGAAATAGAAATCCTTTTATAGACAATCCTGCATTTGCAACAAGCATTTGGGGTGGAGCTCAAGCCGAAGATTTCTTCTCTGGTTCTGTAGCAAATTGTTCAGAATTATTTATTTCTGAATATATAGAAGGATCTTCAAACAATAAATATATAGAACTTTACAATCCAACAAATGCCTCAATAGATTTAAGTACTTATGATCTTGTTTCATATGCAAACGGATCGAGTACTATAACAAACACATTAACTTTATCAGGAACTATTTCCGCCTATGGAACTTTTGTAATTGAAAACAGTTCTGAAGCATTATCTGTTACAGCAGATTTATCAACTTCAAATGCTGTCATGAGTTTTAACGGAGATGATGCTATTGCACTTAGAAATGCCTCAGTTGCCGTAGACATTATTGGGCAAATAGGAACAGATCCTGGAACGGAATGGACAGGAACAGTATGTAGTGTTGGTACTTCAGACGGTGTAATTAGAAGAAATATTACGGTAAACAAAGGAGACAATGAAGGAAGTGATACTTTTAATCTTGACTTAGAATGGACATGTTCTACCACGGATGATGTTAGTGATTTAGGTTCATACATCAATAACTGTATCCCTAATCCTGAAATTGATGTTCAAGGAAATGGAAGTTCTATTCCAGACGGAACCACCACCACTCAAGTTTCTGATTTTACCGATTTCGGTTCAGTTTCTGCAAGTTCAGGAACGATTGTCAGAACATTTACCATTGCAAATACAGGAACAAGTACACTAACAATTTCAGGCAATCCTTCTTTATCAGGGGCACAAGCAAGTGATTTTACCATATCAGTAAACCCTAGTTTATCTGTTAGTGCCGCTAGCTCAACTACCTTTCAACTTACCTTTAATCCAAGTGCAGAAGCTGTAAGTAACGCTACTGTTACCATCAATAGTGATGATACTGACGAGGCTGTATATACTTTTAATATTTCTGGAACTGGAACTGCCGATAGTGGAGGTAACTGTTCAGAATTGTTCATTTCAGAATACATTGAAGGAACTGGTAATAATAAATACTTAGAAATATTTAATCCATCTGGAGCCGCTATCGACCTCTCTTCATATGATATTGTTTCTTATACAAATGGAAGTGCTACGATTTCAAATACATTGACACTATCTGGAACGATTGCTTCTTATGGAACTTTTGTTATTGAAAACAGTTCTGAAACATTATCCGTCACTGCCGATTTATCTACTTCTAATGGAGTAATGACATTTAATGGTGATGATGTAATTGCGCTCAGAAAATCATCTGTCGCTGTTGATATTATCGGACAAATTGGAGTAGATCCTGGAAGTCAGTGGACAGGAGCTGTCTGTATTTTAGGAACTGCCAATGCTACTTTAAGAAGAAATTCAACCATTAGTATAGGAGACACAGATGGAAGCAATGTTTTTGATCCCGATACCGAATGGACATGTGCTGCTATTGATACTAGTGATTTAGGTGTTTATTCTAATGATTGTAGTTCTACCTGTAATGATTTAATTATTTCAGAATACATAGAAGGACCCAATAATAATAAATACATTGAATTGTATAACCCTTCATCCTTTTCTATTGATTTGTCTTCCTATGACATTGTTACTTATGTAAACGGAAGTGCTACGATTTCAAATACATTGACACTTTCTGGAACTGTTGCCGCTAATGGAACTTTTATCATTGAGAATAGTTTAGAGGATCAAAATGTAAACGCAAATTTATCTACTTCTAACGGAGTGATGATGTTTAATGGTGATGATGTTGTAGCACTTAGAAAATCATCTGTAGAAATTGATGTAATTGGACAAATTGGAACAGATCCAGGAACTCAATGGACAGGGACAACCTGTATTTTAGGAACGGCTGATGCTAGTTTAAGAAGAAACGCGACAGTAAATACTGGAGATGCTGATGGTACAAATGTTTTTGACCCTGATACTGAGTGGACTTGCTCCGTTTTTGATGTTAGTAATTTAGGAATTTATTTAAGCGATTGTAATGCTAACAATGCTCCTGAAATTGATGTGATTAGCAACAGTATTTTCATTATTGATGGAACTACTACAACCACAACTACAAATAATACAAATTATGGTTCTGTAAATGTCACAGCAGGCTCTCTTGCAAAAGAATATACAATCACAAATAATGGATCAGCTGTTTTAACATTAACAAGCAATCCATCTATTACGGGTTCATCAGATTTTACGGTAACTTCTAATCCAAGTTTGACAATCAACCCAACGGAATCTACTACATTTCAAGTGACTTTCGATCCAAGTTCAACAGGAAATTTATCAGCTACTGTAGAAATTTTAAGCGATGATAGTGATGAAGCTTCTTTTACGTTTGCAATTGAAGGAACAGGAACAAGTTCAGTATCTTCATGTAGCCTAGTGGCTGGAACTACTTTATACCAGCAAGATTTTGAAACAAGTCCAAGCGCTCCTGAATACATCTATACTTCGTCAAATACTTCAGTTGCTACAGGAAATGGAAATACGCCTTCCGATCCAAAATATGTTTCGGGTTCACAAGGAATAGAAGTAAGTAATAGTACAGGAGAAGTTATTTTTTCATCGGTTGATGTTTCTGGAAGTTCTAACTTAGAATTTTCTGTCCGACTCGCTTCCTTTTCGGGAACTACAGGTAATGGTGCAGATGTATCAGATTATGTCACCGTATCTGTCAGTACAGATGGTGGATCAAGTTACTCTGAAGAGTTAACAGTAACAGGTGCTTCAGCTGCCAATGCAAGATGGTCTTTTACTTCAGGGACTGGCGAAGCCGCTTCTGTTTATGATGGAAATAATTCGGCAACTTCATTTGCTCCTAGCGGCAGTGGAGATAGAACAACTGATGGGTATAGTACATTAAGAATTACTGGGCTACCCTCTTCTTCTACATTAAGAATAAAAATAGAAGCTAGGAACAATAGTAGTAATGAATTTTGGGTTTTAGATGATGCAAAATTAATTGGTGATTCTGTCACCTCTACTATGTGGGTAAACACGACAGGTTGGAGTGAAGGAGAACCATCTAATACAGCCAAAATAATTATCAATGGCTATTATGATATGACAGCAAATACAAGTATCAATACTTGTGAATGTGAAATTATGGCTGGAGGTACTTTAACCATTGGTTTTGATCAATTTTTAAGAATCGAAAATAATATCATTAATAACGGAACCATCATTATTGAAGAAAATGGATCTATCATTCAAAATGATCCTAATGGAAGCATTACTGGAAATGGAACCTATATTGTACGAAGAAATTCGTCTAGTGTTCCTTCAAAAAGCGTCTTTACCTATTGGTCTTCACCTTTAGAAAATTCAACACTTAATGAAGTCGTCTCTAATGCAAATTATTATTATTCTTACAACGGTAGCACCCAAATTTGGACCCCTGCTTCTACTGCTACTTCCATGACTCCAGGAACTGGGTATATAGCACAAGGCCCTGTAGATGGAATATATCCAGGTACGCATACGGCTGTTTTTACAGGTTCAAAATTTAATAATGGAGACATTTCTGTAACCTTAGGATATACAGATGACGCAAATGCAACAAACGATTGGAATTTATTAGGAAATCCATATCCTTCTTCTATTGATGGAGATGCATTTATATCCGCCAATGCAAATCTTGGAGGGACTATTTATTTTTGGACGAATACTTCAGATGCAAGCAGTTCTGAAAGTTTTTCACAAGATGATTATGTAAGTTGGAACAGTACTGGTGGCACTGCTGGATGTACAGGGTGTGTTGCTCCCACTGGCTTTATTGCTGCTGGACAAGGATTTTTTGCTCAAGCACTATCTGCTACTGATGTTACTTTTACTAATACAATTCGAGGAAACACTAACAACGATAATTTTTATAGAAGTGCCCCTAATGAAGAAGATAAAATTTGGTTGAACTTCTCTAATGAAAATTCATTCAGTCAGATTTTAGTTGGTTTTTTACCTGAAGCTACCGATGGAGAAGATAGATTGTATGATGGAAGACGATTAGAATCGGGAGCTAATGCAACATTTTATTCCTTAATTAATGATGTTCCATTTGGAATTCAAGGAAGATCTCCCCTAAAAGCCGTGGAAGAGATTCCTTTAGGAGTTCAATTAAACATCAGTGGTCATTTTAAAATCAGTATTGATGCTATGGAAGGGCTTCTAAATGAATCGGAAGTTTATATAAAAGATTTATTATTAAATATTGAACATGATTTAAAAGCTTCGGATTATGAAGTCACAATCGTAGAAACTACTGAAGTTAATGATCGGTTTATCCTTAAAATTGTAACCTCAGCTGAAACATTAGGAGTAGATGATATAGAGAGTAATAGCGATTTAATTATTGCTGATTATGGAAATCAATTGGAAGTAAAAACCTCTGACAATAGCATTATCAAAGATGTGTTTATGTATGATGTTCTCGGTAGAAATTTATTTAGCAAGAGAAAATCTACAACGACATCCGTATATGTTAATGCCACCAAAATTTACAGAAACGCTATTATTTTAGTAAAAGTAGTCCTAGAATCTGGAGAAATAAAAACAATGAAATTTTTCAGAAAATAGTATTGGGGCAATACTATTGAAAGGCAAGGTTGGTTATTTTTATAATCAGCCTTGTTGCTTTTTCAGCCCTTCTGTAATTAAAGCATATTCATAGCCTTTTCTCAACATATAATCTGTGATCTTTTTTCTTTTTTTCATAAGATTGGACTCTGAAATAGCAGCTTCTTTTTTCTCTATTAAATAATATGCCATTGCAATATATTCTTGCTCATCAATCTCTTTCAATCCAGATTTAATATTATATTCCGAAATATTTCTGAATTTCAATTCTCTTATAATTCTAAGTTTTCCGTAGTTCTTAATCCTAAACTTCCCTCTTGCAAAACTTTTTGCAAAGCGTTCTTCATTTAGAAAGTCATGTTGCATCAAATGCAAAAGAATTTCTTCTCTTGCAATAGCAATCAAACTAAATTCTTTTAGCTTCTTTTCTACTTCCTGATGACATCGATCTTGATAAGCACAATAATATTCGAGCTTTTTTCTGATCTCATCAACGGTAAAAACTTTCTGACTCATTTGGCTAAAATAAAAAAAGTTATCTCGAATTCGTTACAAGAGCTTTTGAAATAAAAAACCCACTTCTCTTTCAAAAAGTGGGCAAGCTAGTCTGGTTGTCTTAGGGAAAAAACACCAGAAAAATTAATTTAAAACCATCTATACACAAAATATAGATATGCTATTAATAAAAAGGTAGATATGATAATTAGACTCACCAATAACCCCAAGATAAAGCCATGCTTACGACCTTTATTGTAAATTATTTCTGATGAGTTCATATTCTGTTTTTTTAATTCTTTTTTAAAAAGTTGAAACTCCGAGCTATAGCCGTAAAATTTAAATTCACTCGGAGCCTCACTGGTCAATTGATGACCTCTTGTTAATGATGGTTTTTTCATTACAAAATGATTGATGTATTTTTTTAATCTTTTATATAAAACCCAAATTCATAACAACAGTACTATAAATGATCAATCCTAAAACTGACAAGAATATAATGCAGAAAACAAATCCCAAACTAAAGCCATGCCAGTACCCTTTTTTATAGGATTTATCCCATAACTCAAAAAAATAAATCAGATTCATCATTTAAAATTATTGCATTTATATCTTTTAACTTATGGAGACTTACTCCCGAAGAATCAAGCATCCAATTGCTAAGTACTAAAGGGGCTTATAAATTTAATTGTAATTGAAAGGAAACTCACTCCCAAAAGGAGTGAGAATCCTTTACCCCCCTTACTCCCAAAGTAAGGATCACTATGAAAAGCAATATTGTTTTAGTAAAGAATTACTAAAAATTATTTTTTTACTAACGTTTTAATATTCTTCAATTTTATATTTAATATTTTCTGAATTAAAGAATCTATAATCCAACTTTTTCTTTTCTGCCATTTTCTGGAAATCAGTTATTTTAAATCTCAAAACAGCATCTCTTGCTGTGCCAATTGTCTGTTTTGAGTATTCATTTTTATAATATTTAAAAATCTCAATCCAAGATTCTTTAATTCTTGAATTATGGTGAGTTGTCTTTACTTTTCTTCCTTTTCTGTCAAAATAAGTAGTATCTGTTAAAATTAAAGCATCTTCAACTTTGGGTGTTTTTGTTGGATTGAATTCCCAAGTATAAACTGTTCTTATTTCGGTATTTTTCAAACTTTTCACTTCTCGAATTAATCTAATTGCAGAATCAGGCTCAAAAAGTGTTTGTTTTTCAATTCTAGTCTTTTTATCAAATTCGTATTTTGAAAATGAACGGATTACACAGATATTATCACTTTTAAAATAATCACAGGACTTTTCATATATCTTTCTATTATTTTTATAATCAGTAGTTATTATTCTATTGCTTCTTATGTTTCCAACCCTTTTACTAAGAACCTTATTTCCATTTTTATCAAACTTGGTTATCTTTCTTAAAACAAATTCGTTTCCTTTTTTTTGATATTCAAGAATTGATTTGATTTTAGATGAACAACCTAATAGAAACCCAAAGGTTATTATAATCACAATTTTTTTCATTTTGCATGATATTTTACAAGATAATGCTAACTCAAAATCATAAAGACTCTCTATACTTTTTATTAGCCTTTTTTAAAGTATCAATTATCATACCGAGGCAATACAAATAAAAAAGGGTATCTTTATCTTTTCAGGTTAAGTGAGACTTACTCCCAAAGGAGCAAGCCTCTACCAGTTAAGTACAGGGAATTTGTAAACTTAACTAGATAACTTAACTTTAATTGAAAGGAGTGCAATTCCTTTTACTTCCTACTCCCTACATAGGATTACAATGAAAAATAATGTTATTCTTATTGTTTAATACCTCTTTTATTTCATTTTTAAAAATGAAACCCCAAGTTTTGCAGTAAGCTTTTTTTATTTACAGGATTATTTCTTAAGCATTTATCAAAAAACCTTTGCTTAAAATATAATATCAGATTTTACAGAAAATCATTCTAATTTTTTAGAAAATTTTATTACTTGATTATTATTTTTAAGTTTAATTTTATTATCTGTAAGTTCGATAATTTTATATTTAGCAACTCTTCCTTTAATAGGTGTTGCTCCTATAGGGTTTTTTTCAAAAAAAACTTCAATTTCATAACTCTTATTATTCCAAATAGTGAAAAAATAAACCCCAAACTTATCATCTGTAATATAAATCGTGTTTTTTTTCTTTTCCTTATCTAACCTAAATAAAACACTTCCATTTTGATTAGTTTTTTTATTTTCCTTTTTAGTACTATCATCTACTAGAATGTCAGTTAATGGGTTTTTATTTATGTCAAAAACTCTAATCTTTACTTCTATTGAATCATTATTGTTATAATAATCTTTAACTATATGATAACTATTCTCTTTTAACTCAGTTAAATCATAATTTAAAATCAAAGAATCATTTCTTATAAGATAATGACCTCTACCATATTCAGTAACGCCTAAATGTCCTCCAAATTCATATATAAATGTATAGTCTTTTGAAAATAAAAAACTCATAAAAGAATCCTTAATATCATTATTATTTAATAAGTACTTACCCTCTAACTCTTCCTGAGCTACAGATTTCGAGCTATAGAAAAATAGTATAGGAAGTAATAATAATAGATTAATTACATTTTTGACCTTGTGCATTTTGATTATCTTCTTATACATTGAATATTCTTAGTGTAAAGAAACTGGAATCTTAGTGAAATATTTCCAAGATTCAGCATGTCTTTTGAAAATTTTTACATCAAGACCAGAGCAACTATCGACTATTTTACATTTACTTGAATAAATCACAAAAGCATATTTTTTGTCTTTGTCAAATATTGGAACAGATATTCTATGGATTACTTTGCTTTTATTCATATCAAAGTCAGAGTTGACCAATTTTACTTTAAGTTTAATTTTTTTTCTATTCCAATATATTATTTCTGATTTTTGAGAATTACAATAATCAAAATCCACATTATTTATTAATTCAATAATCTTTACTTTATCTACTCCAAGGGTAGGGAATTTATAGTCTTCAAAGTTTTTTTTTGAAAAAAAAGGTTTTTCACCTTGCTTTAAAATTGAAAAATCTATTGGTATTTCTTCCAAGTACACAAACTTATCTTTGTTGACTGAATCTATCGAAATCATTTCGTAAAATACTCCGTTTATAAGATCATATGTCTCAATTTCATTCTTTTGATTATTTGTATTCTTTTTTTCTTTGAGTCCAATACATGACATTACCACCATAATAAGTACAAAGTTGATTACTGTTTTTAATTGCATGCTTTCTGACCTTTAGGGGAATTGACTCCTATTGTTTGATTTGTTAATTCTGCTGCGGAGATTTCAACTATCCTCTGCCGAACACTCTGTAACGGCACTAAGTTAATGAAATTTGGATTTTCAACTAAATTACCCGAAGAATCACGATAATGAGTCAGACCTCCCCATGCAAGTTCTTTAAAGTAATTTAAGCCTCCAGGCACATTATAGTAACCACTCAACTGAGCCCAATCGTAAAGAGCTTGACCTATTGGGTTAATTAAATTTTCTGTAATGAAGATTTGATGATGTACATCATTAGCATTATTATTATATTGTGCTGCAAATTGATTCATGAGGTTTACATAATTTTTATCAATATTTTGAAACCTATAAACAGAAACAAGATATGCATGAACTAATTCATGAATCATCGTTCTTGCCATTGAAAAATCTGTTGCATTTGCAGTCACTAAAGTATCAATTGTAGTAGAGGCTTTACTATTGCTAATAGTCGCATTTGTACATCCCGAAGCTCCATTCGTGCAATTTCCAGCTTTTAGAGACCAATTATAATTCTGAGGAACAGGGTTAGTTCCTCTAAACTGGGCAAATATATTCGAAATTTTTCCGTTACTTACAACTTTTAATTTATTAAATATTTTGTCTAAACATTCGGGTAAACTGGTTATAATTTTATCATCAAAATCTACTTCATCACCATCTATTAATGCTAGAATGGCTTCTGATGCAAATGAAAAACTTTCAAATGAAAAAGAATTATCTGCAAAGAATTCGTTTAGCTCTCCATAAACATCATCATTATCCTCTATAAAGTCTCTTTGAGCATGTGTAAGGTTATTCAAAAAGTTAGTCCATTGAGCAGTAAATGTATTTAGAGGAATTGTTTGAACATTGCCTAGACCTCCGCTTCCACCACCAGTATTATAAGATGCAGAAGAATCTCCATAAGTTAGTTCATCACTTCCAGGAGGTGGGCAATATTCTACTAATATCCATGAACTAGGTGTGGTAATTGAAAAAGGTGGATTTCCTCCTCCTGAGGTATCACAACTACTCACTTGGCTTCCGCCAGAGTGTTCTCCAGACCAACAAGGATAATCTGTTGTTACAGATTCTTCAAATTGAAGAACATCATAGCATTCTATATTATTTGTTTTATTGAATGTTAAGGAATCATCATGAATTTCTGTGACCATGACAGCAGTATAATCGTAACTATCGGCTAGTTGAGGGTACTCAATTAAAAAGTATTTAGTACTGTTCGTTAAAGTATCAGAATGCACAATCAAGTTTTCTAATACATTTTCTTTAGGAACTGTCCTTTCTACTTTAAAGGTATATGTCTTTATATTTTCATTAGTGTTTAAAATAGCATACTTCGTATCTATATAAAAGCCATACAGTTCTGAATATAAATAATCATCTTCAATAGTCGAATTTTTATGAAATGAATTCTCAAAAAACTTTAGTGTTTTAAGTGTAGAGTTTATACCAACATCCTTGTTTAAGAACTCTTTGTTTAAAACCTGAAAAGTTGGTGTTTTATGCTGTTGGTGTGCTAAATGCTCTTCAGATAAGTAATTTTCTTGTTCTTCACAGCTCCATAATAAAAAGGAAATTCCTAAAAATAGAATTCCTAGTTTTAAATAGTTTTTAAACTTTCTTTTTTTCATTTTATATTAGGATTAAATAGTTACATTTTTTCTGTCCTAACAAATTGAAATTTCTTAACAGGAGAAAATTTCAAAATGCTCCTTAAACATCCAACTATGCAGATGCCTATGACAGTTTTGCTTTTTTATTTAATTCCCTGTTTAATAAATAGTTCTGTAAGTTACTCCTTACAGAATTTATAAAAATAATTAATTGTCAACCTGATTATTTTTATTAATTATCTTTTGCTTAAATTACATTCTAACCTTTTTAAAAGATACTTTATGTAATCAGCTAGCTGTACTTTTTACAAAGCAATGTATTTTATTTCTTTTCTAAGTGTCACTCAGAGATACTTTTTTGTAATTCCTTACTTTATTTTACAAAGTAAAAACTTAACTTTTATCTTTTGGTAAGGATTTCTATTACAAAAAGTAAGTGAAACACTTACTTTTTTGCCCATTACTTTGATTTCTTACAAAGGAAACTTTTTGTTTTTTAGTTTAGGTATGGTTTTCCCATAAAAAAAGTATGGGAAAACCATATTTTTCTAAAATTAGAATATCATTTTCTATTTAAAAGTAAATCTTTAACGTGTATTTTCATATCTAAAATGAGTAAACAGACCTTTAGTTTTAGTAAACTATGCTATTTTATACTTAAAGATTAAAAAGCCTAAATAAAGTTCTATTGCAATCATTAATACAACCAATATTTGTCTTACAACATTTTTAAAAATTGAAAGTTCTAATAACAATGAGGTAAAAATGCAGTTAAAAACGTACAAATAATTATTACCACAAGCTGTACGTTAACTGATATCTTCATCACCTATATTTAAGTTAGAAGTATATTTAAAAACTACCCTACGAACAGTTTTTTCATCTAACTGTAGTATACTCGATACATCAGATATCGTAAAACCTTTTGTTAAATACTCGTGAAGGATTAATGCTTCTTTTTCTGGATTTACATTCATAGGATTAGTTTTTTAGGTAACTACTTAATTGTTTTGACATCTTTTTAAAAGATGCTTATATAATTCAATATATTTAGGGCACATAACTAGTAGTATACAAAACTTTAAAACGGATGCTTTGAAAATATTTTTATTATTTATATCATCATTACTTTTTGTTAGCTGTAATTCCCAATCGGAATTTAACTTAGAGAAAATTCTGAAAATGGAAAACCGGAATAGAATTGTAATAGAAATCGACTCCTATCTGAATAAAAAAAGTGAATACGGAGAGAAAATTAACCGATTGAATGAATCGCAAAAAACCTTATTAATTATTCAAAATTTGGAGAGAGAAATAAACAATGGTGGATTTCATCAATTTTACTTGAATTCAAGCGGAGATTATGCCAACGAAATAATTGATGCTTTAATAAAGGTTAGAGCGAAAAGGAAAGCTGAAATAGTCAAGAAAGCAAACTCAGAATTTAAAAACGGAATCGTTCCAAAGAACAGAGCCATACGACAAATTGAATTGAAATTCATTGAAAAAAAAGCTGAAGAAAACTGGAATAATTGTAATACTGAGTTTTACAAGCTTAATGACAGATTAACGGAATTGCTAATTGATTTTATAGTAAGAAACAAATCGGATTTTGACCAATAAAGTATTTGAATCCATTTTCAACAATATTACTTCTAAATTAATATCAAAACTTACGGGAAACCTCAATGAAGTTACTTAGATATGGTATCAATTAATTTTTGATTTAAAATAAAATAGCGTTTTATTCTCTTTATGACCACACTTAATGGTATGAGAAATAATATAAAAATTGGACACTATCCTAAAATCTGTGTAAGTTAAAAACTCAGGGTTAAATTATTTATAGTTTAATCCTGTTTTCAAATATAGCTAAAAATTGGTTTAATATAATTCCCCAATTTCTAATAGGCATTGTCCATTTTTTAGTGCTTTCTCTTAGAGCTAAATAAACAGATTTGATCACTGCATCATCAGTTGGAAAGGACAGTTTATTTTTAGTGTACTTTCTAATTTTCCCATTTAAGTTTTCAATAAGATTAGTGGTATAAATAATAGTTCTTATTTCAATAGGAAAGTCAAAGAATACAGTAAGTTCATCCCAGTTATTCTCCCAGCTTTTAATGGCATAAGAATATTTAGATTCCCATTTGGTTTTAAAGTCTTTTAAGGCAGCTTTTGCCGCTTCTTTTGTAGGAGCTGTATAGATTTGTTTCATATCTCTTGTAAACGTTTTTTTGTCTTTCCATACCACATATCGACAAGAGTTTCTGATTTGATGAACTACACATATTTGGGTGGTTGAATTTGGGAAAATGGTTTTTATGGTATCTGTAAACCCATTTAAATTGTCGGTTGCTGTAATCAATATATCTTGCGTTCCTCTTGCTTTTATATCAGTTAAGACTGTCATCCAAAAGGCTGAAGATTCGTTTTTACCTAACCACAAGCCTAAGATTTCTTTTTTACCATCAGTTCTAAGACCAACTGCAATGTAAATCGTTTTATTAATCACTTTAGAATTTTCTCTAACTTTAAAAACAATACCATCCATCCAAACAATTAAATAGGTGGCTTCTAAAGGTCTGTTTTTCCATGCGATAACATCATTGGTAATGGTATCAGTTATTCTTGAAATGGTGGAAGTAGATACATTAAAATCATAGAGTTCCCGTATTTGTTCTTCGATATCACTATTGCTCATTCCTTTGGCGTACAATGAAATGATGACATTCTCAATACCCTCTGTGGTGCTTTGTCTTTTCTTTATAAGCATTGGATTGAAAGAGCTATCACGATCCCTAGGAACTTGTATTTCTGTTTCTCCTAAAGTAGTTTTTAACTTCTTTTTTGTATAACCATTACGCAGGTTAATTCCTTTACTTTTTTGATGTTTTTCGTAATCTAAATGAGCATCTAACTCACCTTCAAGAATTTTTTCAACACCTCGTTTGTGGAGTTGCTCTAAAAAACTGGTAAGTTCTGAACCACTGTTAAATTGTTTTAAAAAATCGTCGTTTAATAAATCTTCTGGTTTCATAAATGTGTAAAATTTAAAGTTAATAAAATAAAAAACTCAGGATTGAATTCAATCCTGAGTTTTTGAAACTTACACACTTTATGGGTTAGTGCCAAAAATTGCCTCACTCTCCCAGTCTTTATCGACTAAAAAAATGAGGCAATGATTCTTTTTAGAACTCTTCTTTAGTTCTCAAAAATTAATTTGATTATTTATCTGCATCAAGGCTAAGTTCATTGTTAATTTGTTTAGAAGATGTTATACTTCGAAACCACATTTTAACCTTTGTGATTAAGAAGAATAAAATGGGCACCACAATCAAAGTTAAGAATGTTGCTATAAATAAACCATAAATTACTGTCCAAGCCAATGGCCCCCAAAAGACAACATTATCTCCTCCAAAGTAGATGTGTGCATTGAATTCACTAAACAATGTAAAGAAGTTAATGTTTAATCCAATAGCCAGCGGAATTAATCCTAGAATGGTGGTAATTGCAGTTAACAATACAGGGCGTAAACGAGCTCTTCCTGCTTTTACAATACTTTCAAATAAATCTTGAGTGCTTAAATAGTCTTTTTCATTTAATCCCAATTCTATTTTTTTTCTAGCAATTAGTAATTCAGCATAATCTAGCAATACCACTCCATTGTTTACTACAATTCCTGCTAGTGATATAATTCCCATCATCGTCATCATAATTACAAATGAAGCACCAGAGATTACGAGTCCTCCAAACACTCCTATAAAACTTAAGAAGATGGCTATCATAATGATTCCCGGTTTTGAAACTGAATTAAATTGGAAAATCAGAATAAAGAAAATCAATGCCAATCCAGATAAAAAAGCGCCTACCAAAAATGCCATTTGCTTATTCTGTTCTTCAATTTGACCTGTATAATCTATTTTAATTCCTTCTGGTAAGTTCTCAAAACTTTCCATTTCGGCTTGTATTTTACGAACCACGGCACTAGCATCAGTCTCACCTGGAGCTAATGCAGAATATACGGTTACAACTCGCTTGATGGCTTTGTGTTTAATAGCACTAAATCCAGAATTATTTTTTTGAGAAGCTACCGTAGAAACTGGAATTTCTTTGACCGTCCCAGAAGCTTGATCTCTAAAAATTATATTCTGATTAAAAATAGCACTCGTATTATATCGATCCTCTTTATTAAAACGAACATAGATATCATAATCTTCTCCTTTCTCTTTATAAACCCCCGCTTTATTTCCAAAGATTGAAGCTCTTAATTGTTTACCTACTTGACCACTACTTATTCCTAATTCACCTGCTTTTTTTCTATTGACCAATACTTGCATTCCAGGTTTATCTCTATTTACATCGATCTTTAATTCGTCGATTCCAGAAATACTTTTGGTATTGATATAATCACGCATTCTTTGTGCAGTTGTAATTAATTCGGCATAATCATCTCCTTCAATTTCAATATTAATTGGCGAGCCTACTGGTGGTCCGTTTGCGTCTTTTTCAACAGAAATCAATACTCCTGGGTAAATTCCAACTAAAGCAGTTTGAACTTTTTGGCGTAATAACTCGCTATCTAGACCTCTTCTATATTTATACTCTCTCATAGAAGCGGTAATCTTTCCTTTATGTGGCATTTCTGCAGCAGAACCTCCATCTGTTTGCGGATTCCCAGCTCCTTCACCTACTTGAGAAACAACGCTTTCTATCATAAAGTTATGATCGCCATCCATATAGGTATCGCTATACAATACACTAGATACTTTTTCTTCGATCAACTTTGTAATTGTATTTGTTTTTTCGATATCTGTACCTTCAGGATATTCGATATATACAATAATCTGGTTTGGTTTGTTGTCAGGGAAAAATTCAACTTTAGTTCTTTGCTCTCCTAAAGACCATCCAAATGCCATAAAAGCAGCAATTAGTAATCCAAAAGTCCCAGCAACTAAAACATAGGGTCTCTTACCAGTTAATGCACTTCGTAACATTTTTTCATACCAGTTTTCTAATCTTGGTAAAACCTTATTTTGAAAACCATTAGCCCAACCTCTTAAGAACAACCTATACACCCACAACATTACTGCTGTAAAAATCATTAAAGTTCCTAAAGCGCCATAAACTCCACCAGTTAATAACACAATAATTCCTATAACAGTCATGATACTTGTCATGATAATGATTCTTTTCATTGGCATGTTCTTGTCTTCTATACTCATAAATTGAGATACTAAAACAGAATTAAAAAAGATAGCAACAAATAACGAGGACCCTAATACTGTAGATAAGGTGATAGGAAGTAAAACCATAAAATCGCCCATCATTCCTGGCCATAATCCTAATGGAATAAATGCGGCTACTGTAGTTGCCGTAGATATGATAATTGGAAATGCAATTTCTCCAATCCCTTTTTTAGCAGCTTCAACTCTACTCATGCCTTCTTTATCCATCAAACGATAGACATTTTCGACGACCACAATTCCATTATCCACCAACATTCCGAGCCCCATAATTAGACCAAAAAGAATCATCGTATTCATCGTATATCCAAGTAAGTTTAAAATCATTAAAGACATAAACATTGACATAGGAATGGCAAATCCTACAAAGACTGCATTTTTAAATCCAAGGAAGAACATCAGTACAGTTACTACTAAAATTACCCCGAAAATAATGTTGTTTACCAAATCATCAACCTGTCCAATTGTTTTTGAAGATTGATCATTTGTAATCGTAATTTCTAAGTCTTTTGGAAAGTGGTTAGCGATTGCTTCATCTACAATAACACGAATTTTTTCTACAGCTGCTACCATATTTTTACCAGCTCTCTTCTTTACATCTAACATCACAACTTCAGCTCCTTTTTCTCTAGCATAAGTTGTTTTGTCTTTGTCTTTAAAAGAAACCGTAGCTACATCTCTTAAGTAGATAGAGTTGTTGTTTTCAGATTTCACAACAAAACTTTCTAATTCTGATGGAGACTCTATCTCTCCAATAATTCTAATGGTTCTTCTTTGTCCACTAGTAATAAAATTACCTGCAGACATAGTTGCATTCCCATTACCAATAGCATTAGTGATATCATTAAAACTCACCTTAGCTGCCATCATTTTATAAATATCTACAGCTACCTCAACTTCTTTGTCTTGAGCACCACGAATGTCTACTTGTTTAATTTCGTTAAGATTTTCTATTTCATCTTGTAAATACTCTCCAAACTCTTTTAACTTATATACGGGATAATCTCCTGAAATATTAATATTCAAAATAGGCATCTCTTCAGATAAGCTTAAATCGAAAACATTGGGTTCTACTTTTGCACTATTAAATGTAGGCCAATCTTCGCTAGAAGTCTCAGAGTCTACTTCATCTTTTACTTTTTGCTTTGCTGCAGCTACAGTAATTTTCTCATCAAACTCTACAATTACCATCGAGTAATCTTCTTGAGATGTAGAAGTAACTTCAACTACATTACTTACTGTTTTTAACTTATCTTCTAATGGATCTGTAATTAGCTTCTCTATATCTTCAGCGGTATTTCCTGGAAAAGGGGTACTGATATAAATTTTAGTTTCCTTTACCTCTGGAAAATTTTCTCTGGCCATACTTAAATAAGCAGAAATTCCATAGAAAAATAACACCACCATTATCACATAAATGGTTGTTTTATTATTAATTGCCCAAGACGATAATTTAAACTCTTTATCTACTTGTTTTTGTTGTTTTGCCATAACCTAAGAGTTTACTTGTTAATAATTTTTACGGTTTGTCCATTATTAACACTACGGGCTCCTTCTTTAATAATTTCTGTACCAGCAGATAGGTTTACTAACACTTCAATAACATCTCCTTGTGTTCTTCCTGTTTTGATGACTACTCTTTCTGCGATTGCTTCTCTGTTTGATTTCTTGTTTTTAACAACATAAACAAATTGTTCTCCGTTTGCATTTTCTGAAATAATACTTTGCGGAATTAAAATTGCTTTTGGATTTGTGTAATCATTAATTTGAAGTTTAGCTGTTAAATTTGGTTTGATCGTTCTATCTTTATTGGGAACGAAAACTTCAATCTTAAATGTTCTATTTGATGGGTTGATGAAATTTCCTGCTTGACGCACTTTGGTTTTCATTGTAGTTCCAAGGATTGGAAACTCAACATCCACACTTTTTCCAACAGTTACATTCGTAATGTATGTTTCTGGAACATCCGTTTCTATATACATATTTCCAAGGTTTACAATTCTAAACATTTCAGAACCTTGTCCTTGACCTACCACAGTACCTTCTTCTTTAATGACATCGTCAATAACCCCTGAAAATGGTGCAGAAATATTAAATCTTCCTAATTGTTTTTTTGCTTGAGCAATTTGATTTTGTAATGATTCGTAGTTTGTTTTCGATTGCAAAAACTCAATTTCAGAGCCTATTTTTTGATCCCATAATCTTTTTTGACGCTCAAATGTTGTTTTAGTTAATTGTGCCTTCACTTCTAATTCAGATAATAGGTCTCTTGCTCCTCCATCATCTACTCTAGCCAGAATAGTTCCTTTAGAAACTTTTTGCCCTTCTTTAACATAAATCTTTTCGATAAGCCCGCCTACCTCAGGATAAATTAAAACATTCTGTTTTGTTTTTACATTTCCTTGCAATTCTAAATAGTGTTTAAACACTTCTTCCTTTGCTTTAAAAGTTGTAATCAAAGGAATTTTTTCACTTGGGTCTAACTTCGCAATGGTGTCGTTTAATTGTTTAATTTGTTTTGTTAATTTCTTTTGCTCTTCATCTAACTCCGCTTTTTTAGCACGTATTTCTTTTACATTTTTACTTGCTAAAACAGTTTCTAATGATTCTTCTTTCTTTCCACAGGAAATGAAAAGTAATGTTGCGATTACTATTGAATATATTTTTCTCATCTCAGGTTAATTTATTTTGTTGAAATATTTAATGCGGTTTCTAATGCCGCTTTTTTAGCAATAACGTCTAACATAGATTGTACTAATGCTTCTTGCTGACTATATAATTGATTTTGTGCTTGTGCTAAATCGAAACTAGAAGAGATTCCTTCAAAGAATTTAATTTGTTGTTTTTTCTCAATTCTCTCTGCTAGCATTAAGTTCTTTTTTGCGGTTTGATAATCCTCAATACTTAATTGATAATCGCTTTTAGCCGTTTGAACTTGAAGGCTCAATTTTTCTTCTGTTTCTTTTAATCGGATATCTGCAATTTCTAGATCTATTTTTGCTCTTTGAGTTTTAGCGCTTCGTTTTAAACTACTAAAAATTGGCACCTTAAGACTCACTCCTAACAAAGAATAGTTAAACCATCTTTGCTCACTATTAAAAAAAGAAAACGAATCTGAATTGGCTTGGCTTCCATAATTTACAAAAGCACTTAATGTAGGTAATACTTGACTTTGCTCGTAACGCATTAGTAAGCGCTTTGATTCTCTATCGTTTTGAGCAATCTTATAATCTATATGATTGTCTAAAAGAAATGATTCTGCTAGTAATTCAAAATTGATATTAGATTCTGTTAATGAATCTAGAGAGTCTGTTAATAGTAATGTAGTAGTGATTTCATTTCCTAAAGTAATGTTCAACATTTGATACCCTATGTTTTTCAAACGTTTTACATTGTTTAACTGACTCTTTATATTCCCTAAAGTAATTTCTAACTGTTCTACATCTTCCTCTTCATTCAATCCGTTTTCAAAAATCTTTTTAGCGTCACTTAGGTTTTTCTCTAATACCTTTTTATTGTTCTCTAAGATTTCAATACTTTTTTCTGATATCAGCACATTTCCATATGCATTAATTACAGCTTCTCTTGTGAGTAGTTCTGTCTTCTCTTTTGCTTGTTCGGAAATTTTTAAAAAGGTTTTTGCAGATTGTAACCCTACCAAATAAGAGCCATCAAATATTAATTGCCTAAGTGTAATTGCTGCATTAATATTTTGTTTTGTTCCAAAAGTAAATTCTTCATTAATACCATCTCCATTGGTATCAAAAAGTGTTACTTGTTGTTTTAAAAAATTTTGATAGTCTACTGTTCCTTCAATTTGTGGTAATCCAATGGTAGTTGTCTCCCATTTTTGTTGCTTCGCAGATTCAATATCTTTCTTTGCTACTCTAGAATCATAACTGTTTTCAACAGCATAATCTATGGCTTCTTGTAAAGACAAGCTCATTGTTTTTTCTTGTCCGTTCGCTATAAAAACAAAGAAGGTTCCTATAATTACTAAATACTTTTTCATTGATTAATTGTATAATTGATTTTCTAATTCTTGTATTCCTTTTTCTGTACAAATGCCTCTTAAATGATATTCCAAATAATAATTCATTAAGGTATTCATTGAGAATTCTTGAAGAGGAAATAAATCTTTGTCTTTGATTCCTATCATTCCATGAAAATACATTCTGGCAATAAAATCGAAATTAATAGATGCTCTGTACAACTCCATTTTTACACCTCTCACTAGGTTCTCTTTGATCGATTCTTGCATTACGTCAAATTGTTTCTTTTTTAACGTGACATATATTTTAGGGTAGTATTTCTGCAACTGATATTGAGGAGACGATTTCTCATCTTTTAAATGCAGAAGCACAAATTTTTTAATCTCAAACAATTCGATAATAGGGTTTTGTTGTTGCTCGTGAATTAAATCTATTCCACAACAAATTGTATCAAACAAATAGGATGTAACCGCTTCAACTAAGTCTGTTTTATTACTAAAATGAGCATAGATTGTCTTTTTAGAAATTCCAGAGGTTTTTGCAATATCATCCATCGTAACACTCTTAAACCCTAGGCTTAAGAACATTTCTGTGGCATTTTGTAATATTTTATCTCTCATAATTCGAGTGCAAATATACAGCAGGAAACTTTAGAAACCAAAAAAGTTTCCTGAGTTTTATTGATTTTTTAACATTCTTAACGAATTGTCAATTTTAGATATCTTATTTTTGTCAAAAAAATTTACATCACTTGGATTTAACTTCATATCAAAAAGAGTTTTTAGAATATTTAGAAAACAATCATTGGGTTAGAGAGCCTAAAAATCTTTACGAACCTATAGACTATATTCTTCAACTTTCAGGAAAACGTATTCGTCCAATTTTAACTTTAATGTCTGCAGATATTTTCTCTGGAGATTATAAAAAAGCATTACCCGCAGCTTTAGCTGTAGAAGTCTTTCATAACTTCACTTTAGTCCATGATGATATTATGGATGATGCTCCTTTGCGAAGAGGTGAACAAACAGTACATGAAAAATGGAACCTAAATACTGGAATACTTTCTGGTGATGCCATGTTGATTTTGGCCTATCAATATTTTGAAAACTATGAACCTAATACGTTTAGAGAGTTAGCAAAACTCTTTAGTAAAACTGCATTAGAAGTTTGTGATGGTCAGCAATTAGATATCGATTTTGAAACAAGAAACGATGTTACTATAGCTGAGTATATTAATATGATTCGTTTAAAAACTTCTGTTTTGGTCGCAGCTGCTTTAAAAATGGGAGCCATTGTAGCTGATGCACCAGAAAAAGATGCCAATTTGCTTTATGAATACGGATTGAATCTTGGTATTGCTTTTCAATTACAGGATGATTATTTAGATACTTTTGGTGATCCAGAAACCTTTGGGAAACAGGTTGGTGGCGACATTATTGAAAACAAAAAAACTTTTCTTTATATCAAAGCTTTAGAACTTGCAAGCGAAGAAGACAAAAAGAAATTAGAATTTTTTTACAACCAAAAACTGGAAGATAATTCGATAAAAATAGATGAAGTAAAAAGAATTTTTGAGCGATGTAATATTCCTGACTTAATTCAAGAATTAGTTTTAAAATATACCACATTGTCAATTGCTTCGTTAAAGGATATGGAAATAGGTTCTAATAGTAAGGAAAGTTTAAAAGCTTTCAGCTCTTATTTGATGGCAAGAAGTAAATAACTATTTTTAAATTTGATGTGAGCAATTCTAAAAAAAGTTATTACATTTGCCAACCTAATTTAATTAGGACCCATAGCTCAGTTGGTTAGAGCACCTGACTCATAATCAGGGGGTCGAAGGTTCGAGCCCTTCTGGGTCCACAATATTTTATTTGATTGTGTAGATATAAAAGCTATATTTACAAAATAATACCATTTCAAAAATTTATAATCTGGGGGGATATAAAATGAAGAAACAAAAATTATTTACATTAGCGGTAGCTATATGCTTTTCTTGTGTGGTTTTTGGTCAAGCGGTTCCTCCGCCAGTCCCACCACCACCACCACCTGGGCTTCCCATTGATGGAGGTATATTCCTTTTATTTGTTGCTAGTTTAATATATGGGATAAAAAAAATTAGAGACTAGTTTTTCAATTGTTGTAATCTTGCAACATATTTTCCTATCACATCAAATTCGAGATTCACTTTACTACTCTTTTTTAAACCTTTAAATGTTGTATGATTTAAAGTATAAGGAATAATTGCAACACTAAACGCATTCTTTGTAGAATTTACAACGGTTAAACTAACTCCGTTTATAGTGATAGAGCCTTTTTCTATTGTGATGTTATTATAATCAGAATTGTAAGAAAAAGTAAAATAAGTGCTTCCTTCAGAATCTTTAATTTCAGTACAAATCCCTGTTTGATCAACATGTCCTTGAACAATATGTCCATCCAATCGATCACCTAATTTCATAGCTCTTTCTAAATTAACAATATCATTTTGTTGCAGTTCACTCAAATTAGTTTTCTCAAGAGTCTCTTTAATGGCTGTAACTTTATATTCTTTATCATCAATCTCTACAATCGTTAAACAAACTCCATTGTGTGCAACACTTTGATCAATTTTTAACTCTTGAGTAATCTCACTCTCAATCGTAAAATGAACATTTTCTTGATCTTTTTCTATCTTTTTAACCCGACCTAAAGTCTCTATAATTCCAGTAAACATGTCTATAAAAATTAGTTACTTTTGTGCTATACAAAAATAAACATATTAAAGTTGAGATATGAGTAAATCGGAGAAAATAGTAGTTGGAATTTCAATTGGAGATATTAATGGTGTGGGAATAGAAGTTATCCTCAAAACATTTGAAGACAAAAGAATGTTAGATTTTTGTACACCTGTCTTATTTGCATCTTCTAAGACGGTTTCTTTTCATAAAAAAGCGTTAGACATAGAAACCAATGTACATGGAATTCATTCCATCAATCAAATAGTTCACAATAAAATTAATCTCTTAAATATATGGAAAGAAGAAGTTAAAATTGAGATTGGACAAGCCACAAAGATTGGTGGTGATTATGCATTTAAATCACTAAATGAAGCTGTAAAAGCATTAAAAGAAAAACAAATAGATTTTCTTTTAACAGCACCCATCAATAAAGAAACTATTCAATCTGAAAACTTCAATTTCTCTGGTCATACAGAGTTTTTAGAAAGTAATCTAGAAGGTGAGAGTTTAATGATTTTAATGAATGATGAGTTAAAAATTGGATTGATTACTGGGCATATTCCTGTTTCGGAAGTTGCAACAACAATTACCCCAGAACTTATTGAAAAGAAAGTAAACATCTTGCACGAATCTCTTAAAGTAGATTTCAATATCAACAAGCCAAAAATTGCGGTCTTAGGTTTAAATCCACATTCGGGAGATCATGGAGTTATTGGAAAAGAAGAAGAAGAAATCATTAGACCTACTATTGAAAAAATAAAAGAAAATGGCGTTTTGGCTTTTGGACCTTATGCAGCTGATGGCTTTTTTGGTTCTAAAAGTTACAAACAGTTTGATGGCATCTTAGCAATGTATCATGACCAAGGTCTGGCGCCTTTCAAAGCCTTGTCTTTTGGGAATGGCGTTAATTTTACAGCTGGATTAGACAGCGTACGAACTTCACCAGATCATGGAACGGCTTTCAATATTGCAGGAAAAGGTATTGCTAACCCAGATTCTTTTAAAGAAGCTCTTTTTGCTGGAATCAAAATAACACAAAACAGAAAGCAATATAAAGAGCTCACTCAAAATGTTTTAACTTTAAAAAGCTAAGTGCAGATTTGTGACAAATATTTAATTAATAATTAAAACATTTTGTTATCTTTGCACGCTCAAATTCATTCATTTACAATGAGAGACTTGAAACAATTCAACATTCCTTTTGTAGGATTAAAACAGGGAGGTCATTTTTTTGAATATGAAATTGATAATACGTTCTTTGAAGCTTTTGGTTTTGATGAGTTTAATGATAGTGAGTTAACAGTAGAATTGGCTTTTGTAAAAAAAAGTGTTTTTTTCGAATTAACCTTTGCAGTAAAAGGTTATGTAAATACAAACTGTGATATCTCTTTAGAACCGTACGATCAGGAAATAGAAGGACAATTTTCTATGATTGTAAAGTTTGGTCCAGAATATAATGATGATAATGACGAAATTCTTATCATACCTCACGAACAATATCAACTTGATGTGAGTCAGTTTATTTATGAACTCATTATTCTATCTGTTCCAACAAAAAAGATTCATCCAAAAGTAAAAGATGGAACGATGGATTCTGAAGCTTTTAAGAAGCTAAAAGAATTAGAAATAAAACAAGAAAAGTCTTCAGAAAATGAAGGCACTGTAGACCCAAGGTGGGATAAATTAAAAGGTTTAATAACAGAAAAAAAGACATAAAATGGCACATCCTAAAAGAAAAATATCTAAAACTAGAAGAGATAAGAGGAGAACTCATTATAAAGCATCTGCACAACAGATTGCTGTAGATCCAACTACAGGAGAAGCTCATTTATATCACAGAGCACATTGGCATGAAGGAAAACTATACTATAGAGGTCAAGTAGTATTAGATTCTGCTGCTGCTGAAGCTTAATTTTGTGTAAAAAAGCACAAAAACCCTCTTTTATGAGGGTTTTTTTATGTTTTTGCGTAGGATTTGATGATTTTCAAGCTATTTATTAAAAAAAACTACAATATTTTTTAGTACTTTAGTCACCCAGTTATAAAAAGGTAGCAATCAACTAAAAATCTTCCTTCTAACTAAGTTTATACGTATGTCAAAAATAACTGCAGCTATTACAGCAGTTGGGAAATATGTTCCTGATTATATCCTGACCAATAAAGAACTGGAAACTCTTGTAGATACCAATGATGAATGGATTACTTCAAGAACTGGAGTTAAGGAAAGAAGAATTCTAAAAGAACCCAACCAAGGAACTTCATTTATGGCTGTTAAAGCAGCTAAAGACTTGCTAAACAAATCAAAAATAGACCCTAAAGATATAGACATGGTTATTGTTGCAACTGCAACGCCAGATATGCCCGTAGCCTCTACAGCTGTATTTACCGCATCGGAAATTGGAGCAACTAATGCTTTTGCTTACGACTTGCAAGCGGCTTGTTCTAGTTTTTTATACGGAATGTCTACTGCTTCTTCATATATAGAATCGGGTCGTTACAAAAAAGTATTACTTATTGGAGCTGATAAAATGTCTTCAATTATAGATTATACAGACAGAGCTACTTGTATTATTTTTGGTGACGGTGCTGGGGCAGTTTTGTTTGAACCTAATGAAGAAAGTCTAGGATTGCAAGACGAATATTTAAGAAGTGATGGTGTGGGTAGAGAATTTTTAAAAATTGAAGCGGGTGGATCTATCCTTCCTCCTTCAGAAGAAACTGTAAAAAATCGCCAACATTTTGTGCATCAAGAAGGAAAAACTGTTTTCAAATTCGCAGTTTCTAACATGGCAGATGTCGCTGAAAAAATGCTAACAAGAAATAATATTTCTAAAGATGATGTAAATTGGTTAGTTCCTCATCAAGCGAATAAAAGAATTATAGAAGCTACAGCTAGAAGAATCGATTTAGATGCTTCTAAAGTAATGATGAACATTCACAAATATGGAAATACCACTTCAGCAACATTACCTTTATTGCTTGCAGATTATGAAAAAGAATTAAAGAAAGGAGATAATTTAATATTTGCTGCGTTTGGAGGTGGTTTCACTTGGGGAGCCATTTATCTAAAATGGGCATACAATTCATAATATAAAACAACTAAAACTACCTATAAATGGATATTAAAGAAATTCAAAGTCTTATTAAATTTGTAGCTAAATCTGGCGCAAGTGAAGTAAAACTAGAAATGGAAGATGTAAAGATTACCATCAAAACCGGATCTTCTACTCCTGAGACTACAATCATTCAAGCTGCACCTATTGCAACTGCACCTCAACCAATTGCTCAAGCCGCACCTGTTTCACCCGCTCCAGTTGCTACACCAGTAGCAAATGAAGCTACTGAAGACGATTCTAAATACATTACCATCAAATCTCCAATTATTGGAACATTATATAGAAAACCCTCTCCAGACAAACCTAATTTTATAGAAGTAGGCACAGATATAAAAGCTGGAGATACTGTTTGTATTATAGAAGCTATGAAGCTTTTTAATGAAATCGAGTCTGAAGTTTCAGGAAAGATTGTAAGAGTTCTTGTAGATGACTCCTCTCCTGTTGAGTTTGATCAACCTTTATTCTTAGTAGATCCATCTTAATTTTCATTTTGACGAGTTTTTGCTCTCAACTTAGAAATAAAACAATACAATTATGTTTAAAAAAATATTGATTGCCAATAGAGGTGAAATTGCGCTTAGAGTAATTAGAACCTGTAAAGAGATGGGAATTAAAACAGTAGCTGTTTATTCTACTGCAGATGCTGAAAGTTTACATGTAAAGTTTGCTGATGAAGCAGTTTGTATAGGACCACCTCCAAGTGCAGATTCTTACTTAAAAATGTCAAATATTATTGCCGCCGCAGAGATTACAAATGCAGATGCAATTCACCCAGGATATGGTTTCTTATCAGAAAATGCTAAGTTTTCTAAATTATGTGAAGAACACGATATTAAATTTATCGGTGCTTCTGCTGACATGATTGATCAAATGGGAGACAAGGCTTCTGCCAAAGCAACAATGATTGCAGCTGGCGTTCCTTGTATTCCTGGATCTGAAGGTATTATCAAAGATTTTGAAGAGTGTGAGAAATTAGCAACTGAAGCTGGATATCCTGTAATGCTAAAAGCTACCGCTGGTGGTGGTGGAAAAGGAATGCGTGCCGTATGGAAAGCTGAAGAATTAAAAGATTCTTGGGATTCTGCAAGAATGGAAGCGAAAGCCTCTTTTGGAAATGATGCGATGTACATGGAAAAGCTAATTGAAGAACCAAGACATATTGAAATTCAAATTGTTGGTGATTCTTATGGAAAAGCATGTCATTTATCTGAAAGAGATTGTTCTGTTCAAAGACGTCATCAAAAGTTAACCGAAGAAACTCCTTCTCCATTCATGACAGATGAATTGAGAGATAAAATGGGAGAAGCTGCAGTAAAAGCTGCTGAATATATTAAATATGAAGGTGCTGGTACCGTAGAGTTTTTAGTTGACAAACATAGAAACTTCTATTTTATGGAGATGAATACACGTATTCAAGTAGAACATCCTATTACAGAAGAAGTTATTAATTACGATTTGATTAGAGAGCAAATTTTGGTTGCCGCTGGAGTTCCAATTTCTGGGAAAAATTATTTACCCAAACTACACTCTATAGAATGTAGAATTAATGCGGAAGATCCTTTTCATGGCTTTAGACCTTCACCAGGTAAAATTACTACTTTCCATGCTCCTGGTGGACATGGAATTCGTTTAGATACACATGTATATTCTGGATATATGATTCCGCCAAATTATGATTCTATGATCGCTAAGTTAATTGTAACAGCTCAAACCAGAGAAGAAGCAATTAACAAAATGATAAGAGCTTTGGATGAATTTATCATTGAAGGCGTAAAAACTACCATTCCTTTCCATAGACAGTTAATGGATCATCCTGATTACATTGCTGGAAATTACACTACAAAATTCATGGAAAGTTTCGAAATGGAAGCTTAGGTTTGATTTTGACTTAGGAAATATAATAAAAGAAAGGATATTTGTTTATATCCTTTCTTTTATTATATTTGTTGGTTACAAATAATAATTAACTAAATTACATATTTATGTCTGGGGGGATAAAAATAGATGGTATAGATAAGATTATCATCAAACGGCTTGTAGAAGATGCAAGAACACCGGTTTTAGGAATCGCAAGAGAAGTAGGCATTTCGGGTGCTGCGATCCATCAACGTTTAAGAAAATTAGAAGATTCTGATCTAATGCTTGGTTCTAGATTGATTCTAAATCCAAAGGCATTAGGATATACAACAACAGCTTTTGTTGGAATATTTTTAGATTCTGCCAGCATGTATTCTACAGCAATCAAAAAACTAAAAGAAATACCCGAAGTTGTGGAATGTCATTATACAACTGGAAATTGGTCGATATTTATAAAAATCCTCTGTAGAAATAACGAGGATTTAATGTACTTACTTAATAACGATATTCAAAGAATAAAAGGGGTTTCTAGAACAGAGACTTTCATTTCTTTAGATCAACAAATTAGTAGACAAATTAAGATCTAAAAATTTTATTTAAAGAGTTTCAATAATCTAACCGTTTTTCTATTTGTTAAACCATTAGACATTCCTGCGAACAAGCAAAAAAGTTTAGTAGTTTAACAAAGAGAAGAAAAAGTCCATGCGATTTTTTTAGAAAATGGAATAAGACAGGAAATTATGGGAACGAAACAGAAAAAATTGACCATAAAAAAATCAGGAGCTTTCACTTCTGATTTTTAATATATTATATTTATAAGTAGTTTATCTTCTACGGCCGTCCCAAACTCGGTAAAGCAAATTTCTTGGGTTAAAGCTATAGACTAATCCTGCAGAGGCTTGAGAATGAGAAACCATACTTTCAATTCCATCTGGAGAAACTTTATACGTCCCTTGAACATTCAATCCCCAATGATGGGAAATCCAAAAAGTACCACCAAAAGTAAAGTTTATCGTAGAGGTAGCTTTAGAATCTGGCAATGTTCTTTTGGGAGCACCAATAATACTTCCACCAAGTCCTATATAAGGAACTAGGTTTTCATCCGATAAATTAAAGTCATAACGGATCGTACCATCTAACGAAAAGTAGTTAAACGCATTTCCATAAAACCCATCCACTTTTTCTATAGCGCTTAGTGTAACTCCTCCATCAAGAACAAATCCTGCAAACAGATAACGAGATACATTAATTTTTGGAACTTGAAAATTAAATCGATCTCTTAACGTATTTAATCCAGCATCTCCAAAATTCACAAAAGACCCACTTATTCCTACCACCCATTTATTCTCTTTATTTTGAGCAATGGATGTACTACAAATACATAGTAAAATTGCCAAAGCAATAATTCTTTTCATATCTAAAAATATTTATTTCTCTTGGTTATTTTATAACTAAGAATTGCCAAAGTTATTGTATTATCTCACAAATTCAAGTTTTTATCCATTAATTAATTGAGAACAAATTACATTTGTGAAAAATATAGTTGCATTGAGTAAGCAAGTAATTGTCAATCAATACCAAAAATCTGCAAAAATTCAGCAGGTTTTGAATGAAGTTCAGCGAGACCAAAACCATTTTCAAATTACGAATTTGGCTGGATCGTCATTGTCTTTTGTCATTTCTGAAACTTTTAAAAAAGCCGAAAATCCTTACCTATTAATTTTTAATGATAAAGAAGATGCAGCTTATTATTTAAACGACTTAGAACAGTTACTCGGTGATAAAAATGTATTGTTTTACCCTGGCTCTTACAGAAGGCCTTATCAAATTGATGAAACTGACAATGCCAATATTTTGCTGAGGTCAGAAGTTTTAAATCGGATTAATTCTCAAAAAAAGCCAGCGGTAATTGTTACCTATCCTGAAGCACTCTTTGAAAAAGTAGTGACCAAAAGAGAATTGGAACGGAATACCTTAAAAGTTTCTGTTGGAGAACATGTATCGCTCGATTTTGTGAATGAAGTCTTATTTGAATACCATTTTAATCGAACTGATTTTGTGACTGAGCCTGGCGAATTTTCTGTTCGTGGTGGAATTATAGACGTTTTTTCTTTTTCTAATAACGAACCGTATCGAATTGAATTTTTTGGTGACGAAATAGATAGCATTCGAACTTTTGATGTAGAGACTCAACTTTCTAAAGAGAAGCTAAAGAAAGTAAGCATTATGCCCAATGTAGAAAATAAGGCATTGCAAGAATCTGATGTAGATGCTATAAAAATCACTGATAAAAAGCGTGAAAGCTTCCTAAAATATGTTTCTTCAAAAACCATTGTTTTCCTTAAAAACAAAGAATTACTCGCGGGGAAATTAGATACTTTATTTGCCAAAGCTGAAAATGCTTTTGAAGAACTTTCAAAAGAAATCAATCATTCTGAACCCAAAGATCTGTTTTGTAATGGTGAATTCATCAAAAATCAGTTAGATCAATTTACGGTTGCGAATTTAGAAGCAAAGCTCCATACTTCTGAACCTGTTTCAGAATCTCATGATCGAATATTGAAACAACCTTTCGACTCCGCTCAAGGTGACATTGAAATAAAATTTCAAACCAAACCACAGCCTTCTTTCAATAAGCAATTCGATTTATTAATCGATAATTTAAATGAACATCACAAAAAAGGTTTTACCAATTATATTTTTTGCGCCAACGAACAGCAAGCACAACGTTTCAAAGATATTTTTGAAGTCGATCCTGAGGAAAATCGAAGTGATCTAGCCAAAGAAGTCCATTACGAAACTATTGTATTTCCATTACATCAAGGGTTTATTGATTTGGATGAAAAAATTGTTTGTTACACCGATCATCAAATCTTTGAACGTTATCATAAGTTCCGATTGAAAAACGGATTTGCCAAAAAACAATCCATCACTTTAAAAGAATTGAACAACCTTGAAATTGGTGATTATGTAACGCATATCGATCATGGAATTGGGAAGTTTGGCGGATTGCAAAAGATTGATGTTGAAGGGAAAAAACAGGAAGCCATTAAACTGATCTATGGAGATCGAGATATTTTGTATGTAAGCATTCACTCGCTACACAAAATTTCAAAGTTCAATGGAAAAGATGGCAAGCCTCCAAAAATTTACAAATTAGGTTCTGGTGCTTGGAAAAAAATCAAGCAAAAAACAAAGAAACGGGTCAAGGAAATTGCCTTCGATCTCATTCAATTGTATGCAAAACGAAGAATGCAAAAAGGCTTTGCCTTTGGTCCAGATACCCATATTCAACATGAATTAGAAGCAAGTTTTATTTATGAAGATACGCCCGATCAATTTACTGCAACCCAAGATGTAAAAGTTGATATGGAAAAGGAACAACCGATGGATCGTCTGGTCTGTGGTGATGTTGGTTTTGGAAAAACTGAAGTCGCTATTAGAGCAGCTTTTAAAGCGGTTGATAATGGAAAACAAGTCGCCATTTTAGTTCCCACCACTATTTTAGCGTTTCAGCATTTTAAAACCTTTTCAAAACGATTGGAAAATTTCCCAATCAAAGTCGATTACCTGAATCGTTTTAGAAGTACCAAACAGCGAAATGCCGTTTTTGAAGGAGTAAATGATGGCAGTATTGATATTGTGATTGGAACGCATCAACTAACCAATCAAAAAATAAAATTTAAAGATTTAGGGTTGCTCATTATTGATGAGGAACAAAAGTTTGGCGTTGCTGTGAAAGACAAATTGAAAACCTTAAAAGCAAATGTAGATACCTTAACCTTAACGGCTACTCCAATTCCTAGAACATTGCAATTTAGTCTAATGGCTGCGCGAGATTTATCGGTCATTACTACGCCACCTCCCAACCGTCATCCTATCGATACACAGGTGATTCGTTTTAGCGAAGAAACCATTCGTGATGCCATCACTTATGAAATTTCTAGAGGCGGACAGGTTTTCTTTATTCACAATAGAATTGAAAACATCAAAGAAGTTGCTGGTTTGTTACAGCGATTGGTTCCGAATGCAAATATTGGAATTGGTCATGGGCAAATGGAGGGTAAAAAACTGGAAAGTTTAATGCTCTCTTTTATGAATAATGAGTTTGATGTATTGGTTTCTACCACCATTGTAGAAAGTGGTTTGGATGTGACCAACGCTAATACTATTTTCATTAACAATGCGAATAATTTTGGATTGTCTGACCTGCATCAAATGCGTGGTCGTGTAGGTCGATCCAACAAAAAAGCATTCTGCTATTTTATCACGCCGCCCTATCATATGATGACCAATGATGCTAGAAAACGAATTCAGGCTTTGGAATTATTTTCTGATTTGGGAAGCGGAATCAATATTGCCATGAAAGATTTAGAAATTCGTGGTGCAGGTGATTTATTAGGCGGAGAACAAAGTGGATTTATCAACGATATTGGGTTTGATACCTATCAAAAAATACTCAGCGAAGCCATTGAAGAATTGAAGGAAAATGAGTTTAAAGAACTCTATAATACAGAAGATTCGAAACCCAAAGAATTTGTAAAAGAAGTACAAATTGATACTGATTTTGAAATTTTATTTCCTGATAACTATATCAATGTGATTAGTGAACGTTTGAATTTATACAATGAATTAGGCACTTTAGAGACGGAGGAAGAACTTCAAAAATATGAACAACGATTGATGGATCGTTTTGGAGAATTGCCTATTCAAGCAGTTGATTTGCTAGATAGTGTTCGTTTAAAATGGTTTGCCAAAAATTTAGGATTGGAAAGAATAATTCTGAAACAAAAGCGTATGATTGGTTATTTTATTTCTGATCAACAAAGTCCGTTTTACCAAACGGAAGCCTTTACCAGAATGTTAAAATATGTTCAGCAGCATCCAAAAAGTTGTGTGATGAAAGAAAAAGAAACAAAAACTGGTTTGCGATTATTGATTACTTTTATCAAAATAGATTCTGTAGAAACGGCTTTACAGACATTAAAGAAAATCTAGAAATGGCATCAATTTTTGGACATGCTTTAACCGCAGTTGCAATTGGAAACAGCTTTTCTAAAAATAGTACAAGCACAAAGTTTTGGGTCTTAGGTATTTTATGCGCTATCATTCCAGATGCAGATGTTATTGGTTTTAGTTTTGGAATAGAGTACGGCAGTTTTTGGGGACATCGTGGTTTTTCTCATTCTATTCTTTTTGCTTTTTTATTAGGGATTTTCATCACTGCTATTTTTTATAAAGATCATTTTTTAAGCAAAAAAGGAGCTCTATATATTTTGTTTTTTACTTTGTGTACTGCTTCTCACGGGATTTTAGACGCCATGACAACAGGAGGTTTGGGCATCGCTTTCTTTTCTCCTTTTGACGACGTTCGTTATTTTTTCCCTTGGAGACCCATTAAAGTATCTCCTATTGGAATTGAACGTTTTTTTAGCGAAAGAGGATTTCGGGTCATTATGAGCGAGCTTATTTGGATCGCGATTCCAAGTTTTATTTATATTCTATCTGTAACTTTACTCCGTAGATTCAATGCCAAAAAACAATCATCTTAAAAACCTTTCGGGCCTAGTTTTAGCCACCTTATTCATCAGTACTTCGGGTGTTTTAGGGAAATATATTGCCATGCCTTCTGAAGTGATTGTTTTCTTTCGTTCGGCATTTGCCATGGTTTTTTTGTATTTCTTCGTGAAGTATAAAAGAATCCCTCTAAAAGTAAAGGACAGAAAAACGCATGCCCCTTTAATCATCAGTTCGCTTTTTATGGCGGGACATTGGATTACCTATTTCTATGCTTTAAAATTATCGAATGTTGCTTTGGGAATGTTATCTCTATTTACTTTTCCTGTCATTACTGCTTTGTTGGAACCCTTCTTTATGAAGACCAAATTCAATCCGATTCATATTCTTTTAGGGATTATTGTTTTGGTAGGCGTTTACATTTTAGCTCCTGAATTCGATTTAGAAAGCGCTGATGTCAAAGGGATTTTATTCGGATTGCTTTCTGCCTTGTGTTATTCAATTCGGACTTTGATTTTAAAACAGCACGTTCATCATTATCATGGAAGTATGTTGATGTTCTATCAAACATTGGTGATTACCATTGCCATGGTTCCTGTACTATTTTTTATGGATCTTTCTGGATTCCAATCGCAATTCCCATATTTACTATTGATTGCTTTGTTAACGACGGCAATTGGTCATAGTTTAATGGTGCATTCTCTAAAATTCTTTTCGGCATCTGCTGCTACGATTATCAGTAGTATTCAACCGATTTTCGGAATCATTTTGGCGTTCTTATTTGTGAATGAAATTCCAACGATGAACACTGTTTGGGGTGGTTTGTTGATTTTGTCAACAGTTGTGATTGAGAGTATCCGATCAAAAAGGAATAGCTCTTAACAAAATTTCTAAGCACATCACAAACAGCATTCTGACATATCTCAGTCACTTCGTTTTCAAGACCTAACAGGTTTTGAAAACCTGTTAGGTCTTAGAAAAAACAAAACCGTTTTTAATTATCGTTAAAAAGTCAAAAGAAACCTTCTTTGGAACGGTCTTTGAAATTGCTTTTGGAAACTACTACTTATGAAAAAGCAATTCAATATTTCTATTCCGAAACCATGTCACGAAGATTGGTCAGCAATGACTCAAAAAGAGAAAGGCAGATTTTGTAGTTCTTGCTCTAAAACTGTGATTGACTTTACTCAAAAATCAAAAGAAGAAATTCAAGACTATTTGAATGAAAATTTTGGAAAAAGAGTCTGTGGTCATTTTTACAGAAAACAATTAGATACGGTTACTTTAGAAATTCCAAAGACAACCTTTCAGCAACAACTTTCTTTTCAAAAACTTTTTATTCTGGCTTTACTATTTGTAATGGGAAGTACCTTGTTTAGTTGTCAGTATTCAGATGGTCAAAAACAAAAAATTGAAAATGTTATTTTAATTGATTCCTTGGAAAATGCAGAAGCCAAGATTGATTCAATTCAAAACTCAAAATGTGATATTAAAAAAGATTCTTTAGTAATTTCTAGGGAACTTCCATCGCCTTCACTCATTTTAGGTGGACTTAATGCCATTGAAGGCGATGTAGCTATTGTACCTGTTGAAGATTTCGTTGTGGGTTTCATAAGCATACAAGAGCCTCCTCGATTTAAACAATCGAAAAAACTTTCTAGATCAGAAGCCAAAAAAGATTTTAATGACAGAATGGAGAAGTTTGTCGCAGATCGATTTAAAGCACCACAAGCAAGTTTAGATTTACCTGCTAAGAAATATAGAATGTATATTCAATTTGTTATTGATGAATTGGGAAAGGTTACGGATGTTAAAGTGAGGGCTCCACATCCTTTGTTAAAAAAACAAGTTGAAAAAATTATCGCTGAGCTACCAGGTTTTATTCCAGGAAAACAAGATCGTACAGTTATAAAAACGCGTTATGTTTTACCAATCTTTTTTGCAGTTGAATAACTCTATTTTGTTTACTGGATTCCCAATTCGACTTCGACAAGCTCAGCCTGACACTCGGGAATGACAAATGTATTTTTGTCACGCTTTTAATTTATTAACTCAACTCAAACACCTTCCCTGGCAAAGGTTTTACCACATTTTTTAATTCTAATTGCAATAAAATAGTTGCTAATTGAAACACTGGAATATGAGTTTCTAAAGCAATCACATCCAATAATTGCTGTCCGTTTTTTTCTAAATAATCATAGACCTTTTGTTCATCTTCATTCAACTCAATAAATAATTGTTTTTGAATGGGCGCAGAGGCTCTCGAAACATCCTGTATTGAGTTTGTCGAAATACTCTGTATTGAGCCTGTCGAAATATCCCAATTGAGCATTTGTACAATGTCTTTTGCAGATTGTAATAAATGTGCTTTGTTCTGCTGAATTAATCCATTACAACCTTTACTCATTAAATCATTAACTTTCCCTGGAACTGCAAACACATCTCTATCATACGAATTTGCAATATCGGCAGTCACCAAGGAACCTCCTTTTGTCGCTGATTCTATAATGATGGTGGCTTTGGAAATTCCTGCTACAATTCTATTTCGTTTTAAAAAGTTTTCTCGTAAGGGAGTTTCATCATGAAAAAATTCCGTAATAAAACCTCCGTGTTCATTCAATTGATGGATGTACTTTTTATGTGCTTTGGGATACACATGCTCAAATCCATGTGCCAAAACGCCAATGGTTTGCAGTTTATTTTTAATCGCAGCTTTGTGCGCACAAATATCAACTCCATAGGCAAATCCGCTGACAATAATCGGATTGTAAATAGACAATTCTTCTACGAGGTTTTCACAGAAATCACGACCATAACTGGTCATGTTTCGGGTACCTACAATAGAGATGATTTTCTCCGTATTAAAATCAATAGTTCCATCTTTAAAAAATAAAATAGGCGCATCAATACAATGCTGTAAGTTTTTAGGGTACGCTTCATCCAAAAAATAAGAATACTGAATGTTCTTTTTGTTGATATACTCGAGTTCTTTTTCGGCTAGTCTTTGATAGTTACTATCCAATAAATTTTTGATCGCATGACTCCCGATTCCGTGAATCTTGTTGAGTGCAACTTTCTTTTCTTTAAAGATATCTCGGGCATTCCCGACGGTAGCAATGAGCTTTTTAGCTAAAATATCTCCAATAGATTTTGTCTTTTGCAGACGCAAAATGGCGAGGATTTCTTCTTCTTTCAAAACGCAATTATTTGATTTTCAAGATACAAATTTATTGTTGATAATTTCTCAAGAGTTTTGGGGCATGATTTATTAAAATTTCTATATTTGTTTCAATGGCAATCGCAAACTACATCAAAGAATTATTATACAGGTATGACTGTGTAATTGTACCCAATTTTGGAGGTTTTGTTAGCAATAGAATTAGTGCACAACTTCATATAGACTCTAACACATTTTATCCGCCAAGTAAGCAGTTAGGTTTTAATCATCATCTAACTCATAATGACGGTTTGCTGGCGAACTATATTGCTGCGGCTGAAAATATTTCTTTTGAACAGGCAAACACAAAGATTTCTGAAATTGTGACTTCTTGGAATTCGCAAGTAAAAACAGAAATTGTAACCATTGATGAGGTTGGAGAATTCTCTTTAAATAGTGACAACCTTCTCATTTTTGAACCGAAGAATACAGTGAACTATTTGACTTCTTCTTTTGGATTGTCCTCTTTTGAATCTTCAACCATACAAAGGGAAACTCAAAAAGTAATTCCTTTAGTTCCTGCCGGTCAAGAAAACAAAGGAATTCCTGCTTATATCAAATATGCTGCTGCGGCCGCTATATTTTTATCTCTTGGTTATTTTGGTTGGACAGGTTATCAGAACAAACAAAGTCAGTTAAATTTTGCTGAACAAGAAGAGCAATTGAACAAAAAAATTCAGTCTGCAACTTTTGTCATTGACAATCCACTTCCTACTATCGAGTTGAACGTTGGAAAAGAAATTCCAAAACCCTATCATGTTGTTGCGGGAGCTTTTCAGTTTCAAGAAAATGCCCAAAAGAAAGTAGATCAACTTAAAGGAAAAGGACATGATGCGTATATCCTAGGGAAAAACAAATGGGGATTAACGCAAGTTGCTTATGCTTCTTTCTACCAAAAGACGGATGCTTTTAAAAGCTTAGCTTCTATTAGAAAAACAGATTCTAAAGATGCTTGGTTGTTGGTTAAAAAGTTTCAATAATTCCTTTACATTTTCAATTTTCTACATTGAATCATTTTCTCATTATTTCATTACATAGTTCTATCTTTGTACAAAATATGTATCAATGGAAGCAAAAACACCTTGTGAATCACTCACGGTATTAACAGACTTGGTTTTACCTGGAGAAACTAATTATTTGGAAAATCTTTTTGGTGGTGAATTATTAGCCAGAATGGATCGTGCATGTAGTATTGCCGCAAGAAGACATTCTAGAAGGATTGTGGTCACTGCTTCTGTAAATCATGTTGTTTTTAATAAATCTGTTCCCGTAGGAAGTGTGGTGACCATTGAAGCGAAAGTCTCTCGTGCTTTTAAATCATCAATGGAAATTTACACCGATGTTTGGATTGAAGATCGTCAGTCGGGTTCAAAAACCAAAGTAAATGAAGGAATTTACACTTTTGTTGCTGTAGACGAAACTGGAAAACCTGTTGAAATTCCAAAAATTATTCCTGAATCTGATTTGGAAAAAGAACGTTATGATGGTGCATTGCGAAGAAAACAGTTGAGTTTGGTGTTGGCAGGAAAAATGAAACCGAATGAAGCTACTGAATTGAAAGCCTTGTTTACGTAAAGATTCTAGTTTAAAATCAATAGTGTTCGACTAAAAAGAGGTTAGACCGCTTCGCTTTTGGAATCAAGATACAAGACAGTCTCGACTCTATAAATCTTGAATAACATGAACTTTCACTAAGTTCCTCAAAGAAATCCCAGAGGTACACAAAGGGTCTAAAAAAATGCATTCGTTCGAATAAAAATATTCTGTGTGTAACTCACCACGAATTCACAAATGTTTTTAGAGAGGTGAGGTTACTTGAGTATTTTTATGTAGCTCTTTTTCTCTGTGAATCTTTGAGAACCCCCGTGTTGCTTTGTGAAATAATTTTAGAATAATATGGACTTTCACTAAATTTCTTAGCGATACACTATAGAGTCTAAATTAATTTTCTTTGATCGTTTTTTCAATCCAGCTTTTATATGAACTTACTCGGGCATAATGCTCTCTTGCTCCATAGAGTCCTTCTTTAGCAGCTCCATAACCTATTTGATGTGAGCTCACTCCCGCAATATAATGAACTCCGTTTTGAGTAATAATTGCCGGACCTCCACTATCTCCGGGGCCACTTACACCTTCAAATTCTGTACAATTCTCTGAATCTGGAGCATCAAAAGAAAAGGTAATCCATTGGTCATTTGCCGTATCAATTTTATTGGTTGCTGCTCTTGTAATCTTATCCCATTTTTGAGAACCTGTAATTCCATTTCCCATATTTCCTGCGCCAACCAAAATGATCTGTTTTCCTATTTCTTCTCTTCCTTCGTAGAGTTCCAAAGGTTGTATAGCATCAACTTTTCCTTTGATCTTAACCAAAGCAATATCATGACTAATTGTAAATTGACCATGTTCAAAATCTGGGTGAATGATTACTTTTTCAATTTCATATTGAACTTGATTGTTAGTCACTTGATAAAACCCTTCTCTATCTTTACGTTCCTCCAACGCTTTTCCTAGATGTGCTGCCGTGAGGATCCATTGCGACTGAATAAGTGTTCCTTCTCCTACTGAAAAATGACAAATTTGAGGATAGTCTTTTGCTAATTCTATAAACTTTGTATCGGGAACATCGTGTCGAACAATCAAGCTGCTAAACACAATCCAACTCATGAACAACACCACTAATTTTGGAAGTATTTTTTTCATTTCTTTTCTAGTTTTTGAATCATTTTTTGAGCTGAAGGAAAATAAGGATCAATAGAAAGTGCTTTTTTATAATGTTTCAACGCTTCTTTCGTATCGCCTTTTTTATAATATGCTTCTCCTAAACTGTCCCAAACATTCGGGTTTTCAGGAAATAATTCTGTATTTAATTGAAATGCTTCTATTGCCAAAGATACATCTCCATCGTTTATAAGTCCATATCCAACTTGATTTAATACAATATCTTTTGGGTCAGTGGGATGAAAGTTTACAATCAGGCTGTTAAAATTTTCTTTTACATAGGTTGCTCCTTTTTTCAACAATGATTGATACACTGTTTGTATTGCAGGAAGTTGAGGCTTGGTCGGTTCTTTTCCTCTAACAATATCTAAGATTCCTTTTCCGAGTTGTTCTGCTACAGGTTCGTCCATATTTGCAAATACTACAATGGATATTTTATCTCTAAGAATTTCATAATTAACCGTATTGGCTCCGTTAAATCCACCTGCGTGTGGTATTGCACCTCCAGTGTTTTTATGCCCTTGAATCATTCCAAAAAACTCGTCTTTTAATTTACTTTTCATGGAAAGAATTTTTTCTCCGTAATGAAACTCTCTATAAAATTTTAGAATGTCGAGAGCAGTTGCATGAAAACCTCCATCTGGATTTGCTACCTCAGCAAATTTATTATTGTCTCTAATTTCACCTCTCATGGTTTTGAAATATCCTATGGCTCTGTCTGGCACTTCACTTTTATTGACAACATAGGTGTTGTTTAATTGTAAAGGCTTTACAATTCTTTGAAGTACGTTTTCTTGATAGCTTTTGTTTGTGATTTTTTCTATAATGGCACCTAATAAAATATATCCAGAATTACTGTATTCTTGTTCGGTTCCAGGATCAAAAAACAAAGGCATTTTTTGAATTCGTTTTACCAATGCTTTGATTGTTTTTTCACTAGTTGGAAGGTCAAAAAAACCTGGAGATTGGTAATAATCCCCGTATCCAGATGAGTGATTTAATAAGTGGTTGATTTGAATAGTATTGGCTGGCATCTCTGGAAACCCTTTTAAATACTTTCCTAACGTATCTGTCAGGTTTAGTTTTCCTTCTTCTATGAGTTGCAATATCACTATTTTAGTAAAGGTCTTGTTCATAGACCCGATGTCAAATTTTGTGTTGACAGTGTTTTTAATTTTTTGGGTTCTGTCTGCCAATCCAAAAGCTTTGTGATATACAGGATTTCCATCTTCAGCAATTAAAACGACTCCTGAAAATGTATCTAAGTCTAGATATTCTTGTACAAGAGCATCTATTTTTTGCTGAGTTTCAACTCCTTGTAATGACGTTTTTCCAAATTTATTTTGTCCATAGCAAAAGCTTAGACAGAAAAGGCTTATTCCTAAAATTAAATGATTTTTCATGTGTTTCTGTTTATTATAATACAATATTAATTCACTTGAAACTCAAAAAAATTGAAATGTTATGTATGTAGTTAAATTAGTGATAAACCTATTTAAAATTTTCATATTTGTCCTTTCAATTAATTTCATAACAGAAACACCTCCTTTCATACCAAAAAAAATTAGGTTCTTCAAGTTATTGATACATTTGTATTAAGAAGTTCCACAATACCAAAAGAAAATCATTAAATACCAGAACATTCGAATGAAATTTAGAGGGTTAGAAATCATTATAAATATTGTTTTTTTTAGTCTTTCTGCATGGTTTATTACCACTGGTTTTTCTATTGAATCTCAAGAAATTGAAATTTCAAATGGTGTGAAAAAGATAATCACAATTAGGGATGATTCTTTAATTGTTCGTCTTTGGGTCTGTATAGGGATTTCAATGATTCTATTCTATACGAATCTATTCAACTTAAAAAAGCTAGTTAACAGTCATCAAAAAGCAAGGGTTATAGTATCCTCAGGGCTCATTCTTGTTATCTCATTTTTAGCATTTTACATCTTCAATAAAATAGCCTTTGGAGAAATCATTACTTCTTTACCTACCTATCTCGGTTTTGCTATTCTTATTTTCTATTTCACAATTTCTACCGCATATGGTCTAGGAAAAGTAATCTTAGAAGGAGAAAAAAATCAACGGAAACTTCTGGTCGATAAAAAGCAAGCTGAGTTAAATCTTATCAGAAATCAACTACAGCCTCACTTTCTATTTAATGCGATGAACAATTTCCTTTCTATGGTAGATCAAAAGAAATCACCACTTCTTGCTGATTCGTTTGACCGTTTGTCGCAATTGTTGAGGTATGTCATTGAAGAAACAACTGCCGAGAAAGTCTCGATCAAAAAAGAAATCGAGTTTATTCAAAACTATGCGGCTTTACATCTTTTACGATTTGAACCTGATGAAATTAATTTCAAACTCGCTATTGAAGGAGAGTATCAGAATCAATATATTGAGCCTGGGATTTTTATCCCATTTGTTGAAAATGCTTTTAAATATGGTACAGAGCCAGAGAAATTATCGGAGATAGATACTACTTTTGATCTTTCAAAAAAAGACGTCATTCAATTTAAAATTAAGAACTCTATCTCTAGTTTTTCTCAACATACGGAAAGTACAGGAATTGGTATTAAAGCTACTCAAGAACGTTTGCAATTAGTGTATCCGAACAAACATCATTTAAAAATATTGAATCAAGATGGCTATTATATTGTTGAACTCTTAATTCATACAAAATGAGAGCAATTATTGTAGATGACGAGCCTAAAGCAATTGAATTAATCAATAGCTATTTAGAGCATTTTAATGATATTGAAGTGGTTCAAACATTTAGAAATGGTTTAAAAGCGTTCGATTTTTTATCGAAAGAAAGCGTCGACTTAATCTTTCTGGATATTAACATGCCACACATTTCTGGAATGAGTCTTTCTAAAATGTTGGGGAAGGAAATCAAGGTGATTTTTACAACTGCCTATTCTGAATATGCGGTTGAAAGTTATGAAGTAAATGCGGTTGACTACTTATTAAAACCCATCAGTTTAGAACGATTTACTCAATCGATTGGTAAACTATTATCCCAATCAAAAGAAGAAAAAACTGTTGAAAAAGAGGATGCCTCTATCTTGGTGAAAAGCGGCATTAAAAAACACATTCTTCCTATAAAAGAGATTTTATATCTTGAAAAGGATGGCAATTACATCACTTATTATTTAGAGAATCAAAAAATAGTAGCGAGAACATCAATTGGTGATGTTTTAAATCGACTTCCAAAAACCTTCATTCAAGTACATAAATCATTTATCATTAATTCGGAGCGCATTTCCAGCTATGATAAAGAGACTATTTTTATAAAAGATTATATAATTCCTATTGGCAATACGTATAGAAGTCAATTAAAAAATTATTTTTAAAACAAGTAATCTTGTGTCACCTCGAACGTGTCACACTGAGCTTGTCGAAGTGGAGTCGAGAGGTCATTCAAAATAAAAACAGCAATGACAATGAGGTCTCGACTGCGCTCGACCAGACATATGAAATACACTTAATAATTTTTGTCATGTGATGAAAAACCTATGTGGTGTCATAAATAACATTCACATTAATTATTTATACCTTTAACCAAATTCATTTTTAAAAGTAGATTATGAAATTAGGTGCCTTTTCAATAAGCTTGAACGTGAAAGACATTCATGCTTCTAAAAAATTTTATGAAACTCTTGGCTTTGCCGTTTTTGCAGGTGATCTCGAAAGAAATTACTTGATTATGAAAAATGGAAATTCTTTAGTAGGTCTTTTTCAGGGAATGTTTGAGAAAAATATTTTAACCTTTAATCCTGGATGGGATGAAAGTGCAAATCCTTTAGATTCTTTCTCAGATGTTCGAGAGATTCAACAGCATTTAAAAAGTAATCATATTAAATTGGAACAAGAAGCAGATGAAACAACTTCGGGGCCTGCTAGTGTTGTTTTAATTGATCCTGATGGAAACCCGATATTGATTGATCAACACGTTTAGATTTTAAAACCACATTCCTTAAATACATCACAAAAACCGAATTGATATTCAATTCTTTTTCAACATGATTCAATCTTATAAGAAAAATCCAAAGCTTCAAGAACAATACGATACCATTATTATTGGATCTGGAATGGGAAGTTTAACTACCGCTGCTATTCTTGCTAAAGAAGGTCAGAAGGTTTTGATTTTAGAACGTCATTATACAGCTGGCGGTTTTACACACATTTTTAAACGTAAAGGTTTTGAATGGGATGTTGGTATTCATTATATCGGTGAAGTGCAGCGACCTACTTCTGTAATTAAAAATTTATTTGATTATATCTCAGATTCCAAATTAGAATGGGCAGATATGGGCGATGTGTATGATAAAATTATTGTGGGTGATAAAGAATATGATTTTGTAAAAGGAACGCAGAGCTTTAAGGATAAAATGACTGAATATTTTCCTGATGAAAAGGAAGCTATTGATCGTTATGTAGATCTCGTTTTTGAAGCGATTAAAAGGAGTCAGAAATTTTATATGGACAAAGCGTTGCATCCTTTGATGAGCAAATTGATCGGTGGAAAAATGCGAAGACCTTTTTACAAATTCTCTGATAAAACGACTTATGAAGTTTTGAAGTCTATTACAGATAATGAGGACTTAATTAAAGTTTTAACGGGGCAATATGGCGATTATGGATTACCTCCTAAACAGAGTAGTTTTGTGATGCATGCTGCTGTTGCTCGTCATTATTTTGGCGGTGGAAGTTTTCCTGTTGGAGGTTCTTCTCAAATAGCGAAAACAACGGATGCTGTTATAGAAAAAGCTGGCGGAACCATTTTAATTAGCGCAGAAGTTGAAGAAATTATCATTGCAAAAAACAAAGCAACGGGAGTTAAAATGAAAGATGGAAAGGTGTTTTCTGCGAAGAACATTATTAGTGGTACTGGAATTATGACTACTTATCAGAAGTTACTTCCGTCTACAATCGTTGAAAAACACCAATTAAAAAGCCAATTACAACAGGTAAAACGTTCCGTTTCTCATGCGTGTTTATACATTGGTTTAAAAGGTTCTCCTGAAGAATTGAAGTTACCAAAAACCAATTATTGGATTTATCCTAGTGATTTAGATCATGATGCTTCTGTAGAACGATATTTGAATGATATTGACGCTGAGTTTCCTGTGGTTTATATTTCATTTCCTTCAGCAAAAGATCCTGATTGGAGCAATCGATATCCAGGAAAAAGTACGATTGATATCATTACATTACTTCCTTATGAAATTTTTGAAAATTGGGAAGGAAGTCGATGGATGAAACGTGGCGACGATTATGATGAATTAAAAGAAAAAATCTCACAACGTCTCTTAGATGCTTTGTACAAAAAAATTCCACAAGCAAAAGGAAAGATTGAGCATTACGAGCTTTCAACGCCTTTAACTACGCAACATTTTATCAATTATGATCAAGGCGAAATTTATGGTTTGGATCATACTCCTAAGCGTTTCCGTCAACGTTTTTTACAACCAAGAACGCCTATCAAAAACTTATATCTAACTGGTCAGGATATTGTTTCCGCAGGTGTAGCTGCGGCTTTGTTTTCAGGAGTTATTACAGCTTCTGCAATGACAGGTAAAAATGTGATGAAAAAAGTAATGAAGCCCTTATAACCTGAGTTCAATTAATAATTTATAAATTTTAACTATTTACACTGAATCATTACTCAGTTGTCTCCTTGAGCGCAGTCGAAAGGTCATAGAGTTATTAGTATATATAAAGGTTTCGACTGAGCACGCTCAACCAGACATTTACAATAACTTACTAAAAACAAAAGCTAAACGAAAAGACTATCTTCTTAAAATCCAACTTGCTGGATTTAATCGCTGAGTTTCTTTAAATAAGACAAAAATTAATTTGGTTTTTCCAGTGATTTTATTCGTGAAGATTTTCCCTAAACTTTGCCCTGTTTTTACGTCATCTCCTTCGGAAACATATAGTTTTTCCAAGTTGTAATACCCTGTAATATAATTCCCATGTTGAACTAAAACATTTTTTTGCCCTCCAGCCAAAGTTTGTATTGCCAATACTGTCCCATTAAAAATACATTCGGCATCTTTTCCTTTACTGGTTACAATATGTAAGCCTGGACTTTGCAGGGTAATTCCTTTTAATGTGGGATGTGCTTGTTTTCCAAATCTTCTTACAATCAATCCGCTATCCACGGGCCATGGTAATTTCCCTTTGTTTTGTACAAATCGAGTTGCTAATGCTTTTGCTTCTGGAGTTAACGAAAATCCTGACGACTTTTTCACTCCTTTTGCGGCATTGGATTTTGCAATAGCATCTTTAATTAATTTATCGATACGAGCAGCAATTTTAGTTTCTTCTTTTTGTTTTTTCCGAAGCTCTCTTTTGTATTTATTTTCCTTCTTTTTGATTTCGGAAATGAGTTTTTTCTGATCTTTTCTATCGGTTTCTATTTTTAGTTTTTCTTCTTCTTCATTAGACAAGAGTGTGTCTTTTAACTGCCTTTGGAAAAGTAATGAGTCATTTAATTGCGCTACCAACTTTGTTTGTATCACAACTTCTTCACCCTGTTTTTTACGGAAAGAGGCATATTGATTCATGTATTTTAATCGCTTATATCCTTGGTAGAAATTTTTGGAGGATAATAAAAATAAGGTTCTGCTTTGCTGAGATTTGCTCTTGTAAGATTTATAAATCATCGCTGCATAATCTGCTTTTAATGCTGCTAATTTTTGATTTAAAGTTTCTATTTCTTTTTCGTTGGAAGAAATTTCTGATGACAGAGCAGCTGCTTCTAAATTAATGGTGCTGATTAATTCTTCTCGAACATCAATTTTTTGATTGATATCTTTTAAATCTTCTAAAGCATTCTTTTCTTTTTTTTGAGTGTCGATGAGTAATTTGTTTACTTTTCTCATTTCGCTTTTAAGGCGTTTCCGATCAGCTTCTAATTCCTTTCTTGTTTTCTTTTGGGCAACAATAGAAACAGAGATTAGTGCAATAAGCAAAAAAAGTATGTAGCGATAATTTTGAAACATTACAATTCTATACGTTTGTATCCTGATGGAATTCTGAAAGGCATACTAATACTTTTGTTTAGAGTTAGCGATCTAACACTAAGGTCAATAAATGTATAGTCATCTCCTTTATAAGAGTTTAAAGTAATTTTTTTAGGCACTAATTGATTTTCTAATGAAATATAACCTTGATAATCTATTCTTAGCGTCCGATTTTTATCAGCAATCTCCAAAAATTGTTTTCTTAATTTAAAATTATTAGGATCAAAGAGCAAAAAAATGCGATATAAATCTTCTTGTCTTTTGGGAGTTAACTTGTGTAAACCCTCTTCTACTTTCGCTGTAAATTTTTGCTTTTTTAAATCCAAAAGGCTTTGCCCTAAAAACAAATTTTGTAGTTGGTTGAAGGTAACTTTTGTTCCCAACATTCTTTCTAAAAGTGAATAATCCCCTTCAAAATATCTCTTTTCAATGGGTGAATAATAACTAAACTTGGTTGGAGTAATTTTGACACGAAATGCACTTAAAATTTTATAGGTTCCCTTCATCCAAATCACAGAATCTTTTTGCATTCTAAGACGAACAGTAAATGTATAACGGGTTCTTTTTCCTTTTTTAGTATCTGAGTAACTTACTCTTAATTTTGCATCTAATGTTTTTGCATCAAAATCATTAGCAATGTGGTTTTTGATGATTTTTTTTGCAGATAGATTCTTAATCGCTCCAGCTTCAACAATTTTCTTTTTGGACTTACATGCCGCAAAAACCAAAAAAATAAGTACTAAATATTTCGAAAACCTCATTTAATATTTTTCAACTTCTTTGCTTTATCTCTATATTCTAAAGCTTTTTTAGGGTTCTTTAAACCATCGTACGCATTTGCTATCGTCTCATAGAATTGAGCTTCTAAATTTATATTGTCAATTACAAAATCAATACCGCTTTGTAATATATCTATCGCATCTTGATGTTTCTTCTGAATATCTAATGATTTTCCTCTCATTAAATATGCATAGGGTTGCGCAGGAAAAAGCTCTACGGCCAACTCGCTATATTTATGAAACGTAACTTTGTCTGTATTCATTGCAACATCCAATAATTTTTTTACCGAAGTAAAAGAAGTCCTGTCATCATCAAATGTTTTGATCAAACTCGCAACATCATTTTTCACTTCCTTCTTAGTGGCAGTTCCTTTTCGCAATTCTAAACTCTTTTTTAATCGTTGTAAGTTTTTAGACAGCCCTTTTCCTTTTTCAAGTGAATCCATAAGAGAAAGAGCATTACCATAATCTCTATCTTGTAAATACAAATAGACCAAGGGCTCACGTTTTCTAGTATCTAACGCAATTACTTTTTTCTGAATGGCAATGGCTGACTTTACATCGCTTTCTTTTTTGTGAATCGCTACCAAATGTTCTAACATCCAGATATTATCTGATTCTTGAGCGATGGCTCTTTTGATGTATTCTTTTGCTTCTTCTGTTTTATTGAGTAGCAAATAATTCTTAGAGAATTCGAAATAAACAGAAATGTTTTGAGGCAAAATTTCGTTGCATGCTTCTAAGTTTTCTAGTGCTTTTTGATAGTTTTTTATCGATTTTTCTGAAAGTGCTTTAAAGAAATACTGTTGAAATTTCAACTCTTTTTCTTCATTTAAGTCTTTGGCAGCAGGAATACTGTCTTGTCCAAAAGAGAAAAAAGGATTGTACAACAGCCCTAAAACAACGACAAGTACAATCCTTTTTATCATGTAATTATTTTTTTATGTTAACTCCGTATAATCTCCAATACTTACAGATGTGTAACTCGCATTATACTTCGCATGGTTGCCAATCATGGCATTTTCTAATTTTGCATTTGATATGTGTACATGGGTTTGAATTAAAGAATTGCTAATTTCTGAATTTTCAACAACGCTATTTTCACCAATAGAAACATAAGGTCCAATTTTGGTGTTCTTTAAAACCACATTTTCTCCTATAAAACAAGGTGCTACAATTTCTGAATTTTCTAAAACAACAGATTCTGAGACTAGATTATTCCCATCTGCATGTTCAAATTCTAGAACTTGTTTGTTGGTATCTACTGTAGGATCTTTTTTTCCACAATCCATCCAAACATCTACTGTACCGGGTATAAATTTAGCGCCTTCTTCTTTAAGAGTTTCTAAAACATTTGTTAATTGATACTCTCCGCCTTCTTTAATATCATTATCTAATAAATATTTTATCTCTTTTTTTACGCGATCTCCATCCTTAAAATAATAGATTCCAATAATAGCCAAGTCAGAAATAAACTCTTTTGGTTTTTCTACAAAATCGGTAATATAACCATCTTTTAGTTTTACCACTCCAAATGCCGTTGGATCATCAACTTGTTTTACCCAAATAGCCCCATCGGCCTCAGCATCTAAAGTAAAATCTGCTTTGAATAATGTGTCAGCGAATGCAACAACACAAGGGCCTGTTATAGAGTCTTTTGCACAATAAATAGCATGGGCAGTTCCCAATGCTTCTTCTTGTATGTATACAGAACCTTTGGCTCCTAATTCACTAGCTATTTTTAATAACTTATCTTTTGTATTGCTAGGAAACCCTTTGGCAGCTGGGCCAATAATAAATGCTATTTCATCGATGGGTTGATTCACGACTGATGAGATATCTTCTACTAATCTTTGTACAATGGGTTTACCCGCAATGACTGTTAATGGTTTTGGAATTGTTAGGGTATGTGGTCTTAAACGAGACCCAATTCCCGCCATTGGAACAATAATTTTCATCTATTTTTCTCCGTTTTTATTGCGCTGCAATATACCACTAATTGAGCGATTGAAAAAAGGAATCTGAATGCTTTATAATCCCTTAGGAATTGCATGAATTAGATTCTTTGTATACTGTGTTTTTGGGTCTTGATAAATAATATCTGCATCGCCAATTTCTTCTATTTTTCCTTTATTCATAACAACTAGCTGATCTGACATGTATTTTACTACTGATAAATCGTGCGAGATAAAAATATATGAAAAATTAAACTCAGCTTTTAACTGATTTAGTAAGTTGAGGACTTGTGCCTGAACGGAAACATCAAGAGCAGAAACAGATTCGTCGCAAATAATGAGTTTGGGTTGGAGTGCAATGGCTCTTGCAATTCCGATTCGCTGACGCTGTCCTCCAGAAAATTCATGTGGATATCTATGATAATGTTCTGGCTCTAATCCTACTTTTTTAAGCAATTCTAATACATAGGTTTTCCGTTCCTCTTTTTTGGATAAGATACCATGAACGGTCATGGGTTCTAAAATTGATTTTCCGACTGTAATTCTCGGATTCAAAGAAGAAAATGGGTCTTGAAAAATAATTTGAATTTCTTTCCGTAAGTTTTTCAATTCACTTCCAGACAATTGCGTAATGTCTTTTCCTTTGTATACTATTTCTCCAGAAGTTACTTCTTCTAAATGAAGAATAGACCTTCCTAAGGTCGTTTTACCACAGCCAGACTCGCCAACCAATCCAAGGGTTTCTCCTTCGTAAACATCAAATGACACACCGTCGACAGCTTTGACTGGTTCTGTTTGGGCAAACAATGTTTTTATAGCAAAATGTTTTTTCAAATCCATCAATTGAAGTAAAGGCTTTTGGGCGTAGATTTTCTTGTGAAACGCTTCTCTTTCTTTGGATGAATAAATAGATGTATCTACTTTTTTATTGACAAATTCTTTGACCGTTGGGAGTACCTTCAACCTTTTCTCCAAATCTGGTTTCGAATTAATCAAAGCTCTTGTATAATCTTCTTTTGGGCTTTTAAAAACTTGAGATGCGCTTCCCTGTTCCACTAATTTCCCTTGATAAACGACCAAGACATCATCTGCAATTTCAGAAACTAAAGAAAGATCGTGAGAAATGAATAGAATACTCATCTGATTTTCTTTTTGTAGCTCTTTTAATAAAAGGATGATTTCTTTTTGTACTGTAACGTCTAAAGCTGTCGTAGGTTCGTCTGCAATGAGTAATTGGGGCTTACAGGCAATTGCCATCGCGATCATTACTCGTTGCTTTTGACCTCCGCTAATTTGATGTGGATAAGATTTATAAATTGATTCCGGTCTTGGTAGTTTTACTTTTTCAAAAAGAGCGATTACTTCATCATTAATCTGTTTTCCTTTCAAATCTGTATGATGCTTTAACACTTCACCAACCTGATTTCCACAAGTTAGTGTCGGATTTAAGGAGCTCATCGGCTCTTGAAAAATCATACCAATTTTAGCTCCACGGATTTTTTGAAATCTGTTTTCAGAAAGTGACAGAAGGTTAATATCATTAAATAAAATTTCTCCTGTGACGCTAGAATTATTTTTTGGAAGCAATCCCATAATCGCCAAAGAAGTAACAGATTTCCCACTTCCAGATTCGCCCACAATACCTAAAATTTTATTTCCCTTCAATTGAAAAGAAATTTTATGGATGACTTCTTTCAAGTTTTTATCTTGAAGAAAGCTTACAGAAAGGTTCGATATTTTAAGCATATTGTATCTCTCAAAGATAAACTTTTAATAAACATCCCCTTTTTTGGGGAAAAGAAATATCCCCTTTTTTGGGTATTGTGTTATCCATAATAAAAATATACTTTTGATACGAAATTAATATTCTTTTAAGATTTTTTAACACTTAAAATTCGAAACAAATATTAATATAATAAAAGTCACACATTAATTATTAACTTTAATCCCCCAAACATTTTATGACATAGCAATACTATATCTACTCAGGTAATTGTTTGAAAGTCTTAGTAAAACTGTGTCCTCTTCACTCAAGCAATTCAACATTATTTTTTTCAACTATTTAAATTAAATTAATTATGATTAACCGTAAAGTTAGGTTCATAATAGGTGGTCTTGCTCTTGTGGCAATGGTCTCTGTTATTACGACCCAATCTATTGATTGGTATGAATCTCAAAAAATTGAAGAACAAAGAAAAACCCACAGTGATTACTTAAACGAAAGTCCTTTTAAAGAATCTTTAACTTGGGATAAAAAAATTCGAAAGAAAAATGGATTACCTCCTAATAAGTATTTCGAACAAATGTGGGAGCTTACTATTAATCCTGCAACTGGAAAATTAGACGATGGTAATCTTATTCTTTTAAGAGAGCAGCTTGTTCAACAAAGAGCAAGTCAAAGAACCCCTGGTGATGCTGCAAATGCATGGTCAGAAAGAGGTCCAAATAATATTGGAGGACGTACCAGAGCTATGTTATTTGATCCAAATGATGCTTCCAATAATACTGTTTATGCTGGTGGTGTAAGTGGTGGTTTATGGAAAAATACAAATATTACAAATAGTAGTTCTCAATGGGCAAGAGTACAAAATGTGCCTGGAAACCTATCCGTGACTTCTATTACAGTAGATCCGAACAATTCTAACATTTGGTATGCTGGAACTGGAGAACAATATACTGCTGGTGATGTAGTAGGAACTGGAGTATACAAAACAACAGATGGAGGAAACAACTGGTCAGCTGTGAACATACCTGCTGCTGGTGATGCTACTTTTGATTTTAGTGCGACGAACTTATTCTTATCTGGAATTTTCTACGTAAATGATATTGTTGCTTGGAATAATGGAGGAAATACTGAATTATTTGTAGGTGTTGGAGCCCATCGTTATGGAGACTCTTCAAGCCCTGCCAACTGGTTAGGTTTACAAACAGCAGGAATCTATCGTTCTACAAATGGAGGAAGTACTTGGGCTAGAATTGAATCTTCTAACATGAGTAATGTTCAAAGTGGAAGAACTTATTATTACATTCCTAATGACTTTGAAATTGGAGCTGACAATACCCTTTGGATGGGAACCATTAACAATGCTTTTGGTGTTGGTGGTGGTAGAGTGTATAGTTCTACAAACGGAACAACTTGGACAGAAGCTGGAGCTTCGCCTTTAACAGATTCTAATAGAGTAGAGATTGAACCTTCTTCATCCAATGCTAACAAATTATATGCATTAACTCAAGGAGTATCTTCACCTGTTCATATATACGAAACTACCAATGGTTTTGGAAGCATCACTTCTACATCATTACCAAATGATGCTGATACAGGAATCGCTGCTAATGACTTTTGTCGCGGACAAGCTTTTTACGATTTGATGATTGAAGCAGATCCTAATAACGATGATATTCTTTATGTTGGTGGTATCGATTTATTTAGATCTACAAATGGTGGGTCTTCTTGGGCTCAAATCTCTAAATGGTCAAACAATAATAATTTAGCAGGTTTAAGTTCTTCTTTAGTTCATGCCGATCAACATGCAATGACTTTCAGACCTGGAAACTCTAATCAAGCTATTTTTGGAAATGACGGAGGTGTTTACTATGCGTCAAGTTTATCAAGCGCACAAAACTCTGATGTAATTGGAGCTAGAAATAACAACTACAATGTCACTCAGTTTGTAAAGGCAGGGATTGGTCCTGATGGTTCAGGAGACACCAATGGAATCTTTTCAGCAGGTGCACAAGATAATGGTACACAAGCTTTCAGAGATGGAAATACTGCTGCTGGAATCAATTCTTCTGAAGAATTAAGTGATGGAGATGGTTTCTATACATTTATTGATAAAGATGGTCAATATGCAATCGCAACTTTTGTAAACAATGTAATTTATCGTTTTAACTTACCATGGAATGGTTTAGGAAGAAGACAAGGTGGAGCAACAACACTTTCTAGTAGTCAAACTACTGGTGATTTCGTAAATCAAATGGACTATGATAGTGATGCCAATAGATTATTAACAAATAACTCTTCTGGAACTAGCTTTTCTATTCGTAGTATCAATGTTGCTGCGAATAGTAGTGGAACTTTAACGAATGCTGCATTAACAGGAAAGCCTACTGCATTTAGAGCATCTCCTTTTGCAACGAACACTTGGTATGTTGGAATGGCAAATGGAGCCATGGCAAGATTAACCAATGTTGGTAATAATAGTGCAACATTTACCACAATAACAACTCCTTTTGTAGGTTCTGTTTCTTCGGTTCGTTTTGGTGAAACTGCGAATGATTTAATTGTAACCATGCATAATTATGGTGTAACTAGTGTTTGGTATTCTGGAAACGCTGGATCTAGTTGGTCTAATAAAGAAGGAAACTTACCAAACATTCCTGTAAGAGATTTCTTATTAAACCCATTAAATACTAATGAAGCAATTCTTGCGACTCAATTAGGAGTTTGGTCTACAGATAATTTTAATGATGCAAGTCCAAATTGGGTTCAGTCTTATAATGGAATGAGTGATGTAAGTGTGACTTCTTTTGACTACTGGGCAGTAAATGGAGATGATAATAACAATCAAATTATTGCATCTACTTATGGACGTGGAGTATTTACGGGTCAATTTACAGCAACATCTACTCCTGATACAGAAGCACCAACTGCTCCAAGTAGTTTAGCAACTTCTAATATTACTGAAACTAGTATCGATTTAGACTGGAATGCTTCTACAGATAATGTAGGTGTAACGGGTTATGATGTATATCAAAATGGAAGTTTGGTTGGAAATACGGCTTCTACTAATTATCAAGCAACTGGCCTAACAGCTAATACAGCTTATAATTTTTATGTGATTGCAAAAGATGCGGCTGGAAATAGTTCTGCACAAAGTAATACTGCAAATGCTACTACTGCAGCACCAGATACTACAGCACCAACTGCACCAACCAGTTTAGCGAGCTCTGGAGTTACTGACTCTAGCGTAAACTTATCTTGGACAGCTTCTACAGATAATGTAGCAGTAACTAGTTATGATGTATATCAAGGAGCTACTGTTATTGGAAATACTGCAAATACTAACTTTAGTGTTACGGGATTAGCTTCTAATACGGCTTATGCATTTAGCGTTCGAGCTAAAGATGCGGCTGGTAATGTTTCTGATGCTAGTAATACTGTGAATGTAACTACAGATGCAACTCCAATAAACTATTGTGCTTCACAAAGTTCAAATATTAGCGATGAATTTATTGGTAGAGTACAATTAAATACGATTGACAATGCTTCTGGTGGACAATTCTATACAGATTTTACAAGTATTTCTACTTCTTTAACAAAAGGAAGTCAGTATACAATTACGGTGACTCCAACTTGGACAGGAACTATTTTTTCTGAAGGATATTCTGTTTGGATTGATTATAATAAAGATGGTGATTTTACAGATGCTGGAGAGCAAGTATTCTCTCAAGCGCCTACGCAAACTACTCCAGTTTCAGGAAGTTTTACAGTTCCAGCTGGAGCAACAGAAACTTCAACTAGAATGCGTGTTTCTATGAATTATAATGCAATACCTACTTCTTGTCAGTCATTTACCTATGGTGAGGTTGAAGATTATACTGTGGTAATTTCTGCAGCAGGACCAGATACTGAAGCACCAAGCAATCCAACGGGATTAGCAGCGGCTAATACTACTGAGACTACCACAGATTTATCTTGGAATGCGTCAACAGATAATGTAGGTGTTACGGGATATGATGTATATCAAGGAGCAACAAATATTGCCAGTGTTAGTGGTACAACCTATCAAGTAACTGGGCTTTCTGATAACACTTCATATACATTTAGTGTGAGAGCAAAAGATGCAGCAGGAAATGTTTCAGGAGCAAGTAATACTGTGAATGTAACTACAGATGATGCTTCAGATACTGAAGCGCCAAGTGATCCAACTGGATTAGCAGCAGCTAATACTACTGAGACTACAACTGATTTATCTTGGAACGCATCAACAGATAATGTAGGTGTTACGGAGTATGATGTATACCAAGGAGCAACAAATATTGCGAGTGTTAGTGGTACAACCTATCAAGTAACTGGGCTTACTGAAAACACTTCATACGCATTTAGTGTAAGAGCAAAAGATGCAGCAGGAAATGTTTCGGGAGCAAGTAATACTGTGAATGTAACTACAGATGCGGCGCCAACCTGTTCTGACGGAATTCAGAATGGAGATGAAACTGGAGTTGATTGTGGTGGATCTTCATGTGCTCCATGTTCTACAGGGAACACGATCTTAAATGAAAGTTATTTTGAGTCTGGCTGGGATGGTTGGATAGACGGAGGAAGTGATGCATTCAGATATTCTGGAAGCAGATCTTACCAAGGAAGTTATTCGATCAGAATTAGAGATAATTCAGGAACTGCTAGTTCAATGACTCTAAATAATATAGATGTTACTCCTTACGATCAAGTAGAAATCGATTTCTTCTTCTATGTAAGTAGTATGGAAACTGGAGAAGATTTCTGGGTACGTTTCTTTGATGGGTCTACTTGGATTACTGTAGCTACTTATGTAAGCGGGTCAGGGATCAATAATAACACATTCTATCAAGGAACTGTTACTGTAGACGCAAGTCAATACAATTTTGCTTCAAACTCTGGATTCCGTTTCCAATGTGATGCTTCTGGTAACGCCGATCGTATCTATATTGATCAAGTAACTATTACTGGTATTGCTGGAGGTGCTCCAAGAGCAAATAACCTTTCGGCTTTAGGATTAAATATAAGCGCTGCAAACGGAGGTAATGATCTAGATGATGAGATGATCATATATCCAAATCCAGTAAAAAATGTTTTAAATATTAATCCTAGTTATAATGTAAATTCTACGTACAGAATCATCGATCTAAATGGACGAGTGATTCAACGTGGAAGAATATTAAATAACACTATTGATGTTAATTCGTTAAAATCGGGTGTTTATTTAATTGAACTTTCTGATGAAGAAGAAACCTTTATGCAGAAATTTATTAAACAATAATAACTTCATACTAGATACTAAAGAGCTCGATAATCATCGAGCTCTTTTTTGTTCCCTATTTATAGGGAGGGGAAAATTTCACTAAATCAAGGGATTGTGTGCTGTTATTTAACTACCTATTTTTATCCTATAATTGTTCTTTTTAAACATGCGATTAAGTTTATCAATAAAGATCTACCCCCTTTTCTTATATTGATAGTTCAGAAAAACCCAGATACTTATATCTGGGTTTTTTTATTTGTATACGCTGTAATGGCTATTTAAAACTAGTCACAAAAATATTTTTAGGAGTCCCTATTTTTAGGGAGGCGAAAATTTCGCCAAATCAAGGGATTGTGTACTATTATTTATCTCGGTATTTTTACCCTATAATTGTTCTTTTCTATTATAGTTATTTAAAATCTATCTATTAAGAATAAACCCCTAATCTTAATTGATAGTCAAAAAAACTCAGGTACTTGTATCTGAGTTTTCTCGTTTTAAAAAGGTATTTTTTTAAGGCATCCCTATTTTTGGGGAGGGAAAAATTTCACTAAATCATGGGATTGACTAGTATTGTTTAACTGCCTATTTTTACCCTATAATTGTTCTTGTATTTGTATAACATATACAGAGCCATCAATCAAAGATTTACCCTCTCTCAATCTTACATTGATAATTCAAAAAAACCCAGATAACTTTATTTTAATCTGGTTTTTTTTTATTTTGTAAAACTCTTTTTTTAGCATCTCCCCATTTAAGGGGAGGTGAAAATTTCACTAAATCAAGGGATTGACCAGTATTGTTTAACTGCCTATTTTTACCCTATAATTGTTCTTGTATTTGTATAACATATACAGAACCATCAATCAAAGGTTTACCCTCTCTCAATCTTACATTGATAATTCAAAAAAACCCAGATAACTTTATTTTAATCTGGGTTTTTTTTCGTTTTATAAAACTCTTTTTTAACATCTCACCATTTTTAGGGAGGCGGAAATTTCACTAAATGAAGGGATTGACAAGTCCCTTTTATCTGTTTACATTTACATAGTAATTGTATTTTCATACATATTATAAAAGTTAGCGAAAATTAAGATTTACCCCCTTATCTTAATTAAAACCCAACCCGAGTATTCTACTCGGGTTTTTTTAGTTCCTTTGTCAAAATTTTATTTGTGAATTATATTTCAGTAGAAAACATCTCTAAATCTTATGGCGACCGTGTCTTGTTCCAAGATCTTTCATTTGGTATTAATAAAGATCAGAAAATTGCTTTTGTTGCCAAAAACGGAACAGGAAAAACTTCTATATTAAATATCATTGCTGGTTTAGATACTCCAGATAACGGTCAGGTAATTCAAAGAAAAGGAATTTACATTTCTTATCTTTCACAAAATCAAATCTTTGACAACTCTTTAACCATAGAAGAAACCATTTTTGCTACTGAAAATAATATCTTACCTATTATTAAACAATATGAAAAAGCGCTAGAAAATCCTGACGATTCTGAAAATTATCAGAAAGCTTTTGATTTAATGGATCAATCCAACGCTTGGGATTTTGAAACTCAATACAAACTCATCCTGTCTAAATTAAAATTAAATGATCTACATCAGAAAGTAGATTCATTATCAGGTGGGCAAAAAAAACGATTAAGTCTTGCCATCCTTTTAATTAACAAACCAGATCTTCTTATTCTTGATGAGCCAACCAACCATTTAGATCTAGAAATGATAGAATGGTTAGAGTCTTTTTTTAAGAGAGAAAAGATTACGCTTTTTATGGTTACTCACGATCGTTATTTTTTGGAACGCGTTTGTAATGAGATCATAGAATTAGATCAAGGGCAATTATTTAAATACAAAGGAAACTATTCTTACTATTTAGAGAAAAAAGAAGAACGAATTACTCAAGAAGCCACTTCTACTGGGAAAGCTAAAAACCTTTTTAAAAAGGAATTGGATTGGATGCGTAGACAGCCAAAGGCGAGAACTACGAAGTCTAAATCTAGAATTGATGATTTCTACGAGATTAAAGAAAAAGCTCATAAAAGAAGGCAAGATCACGCTGTACAATTAGAAATTAATATGGAGCGTTTGGGAAGCAAAATCGTAGAGCTTCACAAACTGAAAAAATCATTTGGAAATTTGACTATCCTCAATGGTTTCGACTATGTTTTTAAAAAAGGGGAACGTATTGGGATCATTGGAAAAAATGGAACAGGGAAATCTTCTTTTTTAAATATCCTAACTCAATCTGAACCTGTTGATGGCGGTAAGGTTGTGATTGGTGAAACTGTAAAATTCGGTTATTATACACAAAAGGGAATTGTTATAAAAGAAGGTCAGAAAGTTATTGAAGTCATCAAAGAATTTGGAGAAGAAATTCCGCTGACAAAAGGAAGAAGAATCTCAGCTTCTCAATTACTAGAACGTTTTCTTTTTGACAGAAAAAAGCAATATGATTTTGTTGAAAAGCTAAGTGGTGGTGAACAAAAAAGATTATACCTCTGTACTGTATTGATTCAGAATCCAAATTTTTTGATTCTTGATGAGCCTACCAACGACCTGGATGTGATTACATTGAATGTCTTAGAAAGTTTTTTGCTAGACTTTCCTGGGAATTTACTTGTGGTATCGCATGATCGATATTTTATGGATAAAATTGTAGATGCTTTGTTTGTTTTTAGAGGAAATGGATTGGTTGAAAACTTTCCAGGAAATTATTCCGATTTTAGAACTTATGAAGATTCTAAACCAGTGGTATCAACCAAAGTTGAAAAAGTAGTCACTCAAAAAGAAAGTCAAAAATCAAAATTGAGTTATTCAGAGAAAAAAGAATTTGGTGCTTTAGAAAAAGATATTGAGCGCTTAGAAAGCAAAAAACAACGTATTGAAGCTTTTTTTACTGAAGATGGAATTTCACCAGAACAAGTAAAAGAAAAGTCCGAAGAACTTCAAGAAGTCATCAATTCAATAGAAGAGAAAGAAGAACGGTGGTTAGAATTGTCTATGAAATTAGAAGGCTAAACTACCTAGATGCAAGTATGAAAAGTATTAAATCGAGTTTACTACAAACTGATTTTTCAATTCAAAGGTGAAAAATTAACCGATATCTTCTTGTCCACCGAAGCGTTTTATACTGAGCTTGCCGAAGTAAATGCGAAGGAGGGCTAAACTTCAATGATTTCATCATCTTGAATTAAATTTTCATTGTTGAATCTCAATAGTAATTGAGCAACGGCAATAGTATCTTTTTCGCAATACTTTACAATTCTATCTAAGTCTTTCTCTTTATAATACACTCTAGCTACTTCACTCCCATCAATATCACTTTTGGGTGATGGGACTCCTAAAACAGACGTTAAAAGCTGCAATGAAGTATAATGTTTATAATCTCCAAACTTCCACAATTCCATGGTATCTAAATGTGGCACTTCCCATGGTTTTTTTCCAAATAAATTTAACTTAGTCGGAAGTTCTACTTGATGTATGATCATTCTTCTTGCGATGTATGGAAAGTCAAATTCTTTTCCGTTATGCGCACATAAAAGATGGTATGATTTATTAAAATGTGTTTCTAAAAGGTTTTTAAAATCTAGTAGTATTTGTTTCTCATCATCTCCATAAAAAGAAGTAACTCTTAAATTTCGATGGTTGTCTTTTATCGTTAAGTAAGCGACTGAAATACAAATGATTTTTCCAAATTCGGCCCAGATACCTGCTCTTTCATAAAAATCTTCCGAAGAGATTTCATCTTTTCTTTGATAGGCTGTCTTTTTACTAAATAATTCTTTTGATGCATCCGATACATCTTCCCAATTTTCTTTTTGAGGAACAGTTTCTATGTCTAAAAATAAGACATTGGTAAGTTTCGTTTTCAAGTTCATTTCGCAATGTTTTTATTGTGAAAGTACAAAATAAAAGGTATTAAACCAAGATCCTACTAGATACTGAAACGAGTTCAATTAACAATGGGATTAGCCTGCCTGCCGGCAAAGGCAGGTTCAACTTACAATGTTCAATACGTCTTACAGGCTTTTCAACATTAAGTTTCACTAATAGAAAAGCCTCGAAAATACTGAAATCAATTCAGCACAAGTTCGAGGCTTTTTGTTATGATTAAAAAGAGATTATTTATTCAATAATCAATTTTTTAGTTGCTGTTCTATTTCCTTCCGTAACTTTTAAGATATATACTCCTGAAGCAATTCCAGAAACATCAAAAGTTTTATTAGTAGAAGAGAATTTTTGAGAAAATACTTGTCTTCCTAATACATTAAAAATACTTACGGATTTGCTATCTGTACTCGATGTAGTTATTGATAAATTATTCCCGCTAACTGGATTTGGATATACTGAAAAACCTTCTATTTGATCTCTATCAACTCCTAAAACAATATTTGCAGCTGCAGTACCAAAAATCTGAGACGTTCCATTAAATTCAGATGCTAGTCCAGTAATGTTTACAAAAGCTGTTGGAATTAAATCGCCGATAAAGTCCGAAGTGCTGAAGTTTGTTCTAAAAACCAAGGTATTAGGGACAGCATCATTGATATCATAATTTGTTGATGCTGCAAATGTAGCTGAACCATCTCCATCAACAAAAGTAACATCTTGAATTGTTATCCATTCTGACTCATAATCATTTAAATTAGCGTTTAGCTGTGCTATAGTAACTACTTGAGGTGTTATTGTATTTCCTGTTGTAGAAGCCGTTCCTGGATCTACAGTTGGTACAAATTGAAGTACACCTGAAAAAGAACTTAATTGCCCATTAATTCCTGTAATACCATCACCAACATTATATGACGTAGTAATCGTTCCTACAGAATCATCAATTAAAATAGCTCCGGTACCGTCTTCAATATACCTTTGATTTCTACTGTTACCAGCATTGTATGTTAATATTGCTTCACCAGTAAGTTGGTAATAATCTCCTTCCGTTCCTGCTCTTAGAGTTGCAATATCCATAGCACCCGCATACGTAGCAACTGAAAACATAACCGTAGCCGTTACAGCTGGCGATAAAGAAGCTCCAGCGTTATCTACTAATTCAGCAGTGACCGTATAAGACCTTCCTGCTACTACAGTAATTGCAGGTGGCATATCTGTAAAAAAGCTTGCATTTTCATCTGGCTCACCTGTTTCTTGTAAAACAGTCGTAACATACCCATCTCCAGTTCCATCCGACATTCCAGAACCATTATCACCTGATAATGTGAAATTTTGAATGCTAAAAGCTGCTACAACTTCTGTTGTTTCAGGTGAAAACACTTGACCATCTGTTACTCCTGTAATAGATAAAGCTGGGTTTGTAGGCGGTGCAAAAACCAATACATCATTAAAGGTTTGACCAATCATTAAATCATCAACTCTTACTGTTTCATTTTCAGATGAATCAGATTGTCTAAGTTCAAACTCTGAAATACTAAAAGCGCCCGCATCTGAACCTACAATAGATGTGTCAGTTGAAACAGCTGGGTCTATCCAAAGAGTTGCAGTTCCAGTAACTTGATCAAATTTAATTATAGCTCTATATACTGTACCAAAAGTTAAGTCAGCCCCCCAAGTAGCTTCAGCCGTGGACGAAGAAGATGAAATTCCTACTGTATAATCTCCGCCACCTGTTGGAGCTTGAACGTCCATTCTTGCTCTAAAATCTAAATGGGTAAAATATTCAAAGTCAGTTCCACTAAAAGGTGCACCTAAATCATCAACTGAAAAATCAAAACCCGCATATATATCTCCTGCAACAGAAGTAAATGCAAGCTTAACATCTTCACTAGGTGTTCCGTGCTGTACAACAGCTTGACCAGAACTAACTTGGAAATCTCCAGCTGTTCCTCCTTCTCTTGCCCATCCTCCGTTAGGAACAAGGCTTCCGTCTGCATAAGAAAAACCTTCAGCCAAAATAACTTGTCCAAAAGACAATGTAGATACGCAAAGAGTAATTAATAAAGTTAAAAAGTAATGTTTTTTCATATAAAAAAGTTTAGTTTAAAAAAGATGGTTAAAGATATAAAATATCTTACGTAAGAAGTCAATTTTAACAAATTAAATTAAGGTTAATATCCTAAAAAGTCTGTATTAAAACGCTGGCTTTGAATATATCTACAGAGCCGACCTAACATTATGCTTGGGTTAGACCAATGTTATCAGATTGTTAAGCGATTGGTTTTTGGTTTAGAATCGCTACTTTTGATAGAATTAATTTTACCAAACTACTATGAATAATAGTGATATTAAGATCCTTTTAGTGGATGATGAACCTGATATTTTAGAGATTGTTGGATACAATTTAAAAAATGAGGGATATCAGGTACACACAGCTGCAAATGGGATTGAAGCCATAAAAACAGCAAAAAAAATAATTCCACATCTTATTTTATTAGACATCATGATGCCAGAAATGGATGGTATTGAAGCTTGTGAAAAAATAAGAGGAATTAAAAGCCTAGAAAATATTTTGATCGCATTCTTAACTGCACGAGGTGAAGATTATTCTCAAGTTGCAGGTTTTGAAGCGGGTGCCGATGATTATATCACCAAACCGATAAAACCAAAGGTTTTAATGAGCAAGATAAAATCTTTATTGAGAAGGCTTAAAACAGAAGAAAAAACTGATGCACCAACTCAAATAGGGGATATTATTATTGACCGAGAAGAATATGTAATTCTAAAAGGCGATAAGCGCATTACACTGCCAAGAAAAGAATTTGAATTACTTTCTTTACTAGCCTCCAAACCTGGAAAGGTTTTTAAACGTGAAGTTATCCTCGATAGTGTATGGGGAAATGAAGTGGTAGTAGGCGGCAGAACTATTGATGTTCATATTAGAAAATTACGAGAGAAAATAGGCGATCATCATTTTAAGACTGTAAAGGGAGTTGGGTACAAATTTGTATTAGAAGAAGTAGATAATTAATTTAGCTCTTCATGAGGTTAAAAAAAACATACTCTTTTGCACTCTGGTCTTCTATATACTTAACAATTCTCTCTGTATCTGTTGCCGCTTTCTTATACTTTTTCTTTTTAAAAGAGCAGGTATTTCTAGGGGTTGTTGTTCTTGCTTTACTTATTTTCGGGGTTTCTTTTTTTATCATTCAATATAGAGCTGAGCGTTTTATATATAACAGAATTAAAAAGATTTATGATGACGTTTCTATCTTAGATATTGATGATTTTGAAAGAAAATCTGCTACGACTGATATTGAAGCACTTTCTAAAAGTGTACAGGATTATGTGGAAGGAAAAAGAATTGAAATTCAGAATTTAACGGAGCGAGATTCTTTTCGAAGAGATTTTTTAGGGAATGTTGCTCACGAATTAAAAACGCCATTGTTTACGGTACAAGGATATATTTTAACTTTAATTGAAGGGGCTGTAGAAGATAAAGTAATCCGGACAAAATATTTAGGTAGAGCAAATCAGGGTGTAGAACGTTTAACGTCCATTGTAAAAGATTTGGATATGATTGCTAAATTAGAAACAGACGGTTTAAAGATGAATCTTGAAGTTTTTAATATTCTAGAACTTGTTCAGAACGTTTTTGACCTCTTTGAAATGCGTGCTAAAAAGAAAAATATTACACTGCAATTTGATAAAATGTACGAGTTCCCAATTTTTGTTCGTGGGGATATTGAACGTATTGAACAGGTATTGATTAACCTGGTTGTAAACTCAATTAAATATGGTAAGGTAAACGGAATTACAACAATTGGAGTTGAGTCTTACAGCGAAGAAAAATTTATGATCAAAGTTTCTGATAATGGTGAGGGAATCAAACAAGAGCATTTATCGCGACTTTTTGAACGATTCTACAGGGTTGATCAAAGTAGATCTAGAGAGCAAGGTGGTTCTGGCCTAGGGCTTTCCATTGTAAAGCATATTATTGAGGCACACAATGAAACGATTCTACTAAAAAGTACTTTTGGAACTGGTTCGGAATTTTCTTTTACGCTCGGAAAAGGTCAAATAGTCTAGAGTCTAAGTATTTTTTCTCGTATTCAATTTCAAAACTATCATTCAACAATTCCAATAATTTTTCATCAATCTCTTTTTCTTTTATCGATTTAAAGTAGCTTTTTTCTTGTAGGTATTTCGATAAATATTCTTGTTCATTCTGATGATTCGTCGGAATTAATATTGCTTTTTTATTTAATCTCACCAAATCTAATATTGAAGAATACCCCGACCTACAAATCACAATTTTAGAAATGTTCAATGTGTTTTCTAATTCTTCCGACAGCATAAAATTGACAACTTTTACATTTTCAGTTTCGGTGATTGTCTGATGTTCTTCTATCTTCCCTTGAACCAACCAAACATTTTTAGACGTGCTGCTGAAAATATTTTTTAATCGATTTTCTAAGGTGGTTCTGTTGGGTTCTGGTCCAGATAAAACAATCAGCACATCAATTTCTATTTCTTTATTTTGTTTTTTAAATCGACTTAAAACGCCTATATATTTTTGATTCAATTGCTTTTTTGACTTCGACAATTTTCCTGAAAACAACGAGCCTTCTTCGTCAGGAATCCAGCATTCATCAAATTTTTTAATCACTCTTTGATGGAAAAAACTAGTCATTGAAGTAAAAACTCCTGATAATACATTGATTTGATGCGTGATGTATACAGAAGGAATTTCCTTTGAATACATTCCAAATCTGTTGTCAGAAATAACTCCAACTACATCTGGGTTTTGATGCAAATACTCTTTTAGGATTTGTCTTTCTTTCTTTACAACTTTTAAAATTGAAAATGTCTTTAAAAAAAGGTTCCATTTTAAATTTTTGCCATAAGAAATCTGATAGGAAGGAAGTTCTAAAACTTCCAGGGTTGGAAATTCTTTTTTTAGGAATTCTAAAGCATTGCCATCACTTGCTATAATAGGAGTCAGTTTATTTTTAAGCAATTCTTTAATAATCGGAACGCATCGTGAGGCATGCCCTAATCCCCAATTTAACGGCGCTACAATTATTTTTCTTTGATTTGTCATTCCCGTATTTGTGAGATTCCTCTCTTCGTCACCCTTCAACTACGCTCAGGGTTTTGAAAACTTTTGAGGGTTTATTACACTAAATCAAATCCGATATCTTTTCTATAATTCATCTTTTCAAAATGAATTTGATCAATGCTCTTATATGATTTTTCTAGCGCTTCTTCTATGGTATCTCCAAAAGAAGTAATCGCCATCACTCTACCTCCGCTTGTAATAACTTCATTATTACTCATTTTTGTTCCTGCGTGAAAAACGATAGAGTCTTCAACATTTTCTATTCCAGAAATCGATTTTCCTTTTTCATAGGATTCTGGATATCCACCAGAAACCAACATGACCGTTGTTGCTGTTTGTGGAATTACAGAAAATTCTTTCTCATGCAAATTTTGATGAGCTACTCCTTCAAATAATTCTAGTAAATCTGACTCAATTCTTGGCAAAACAACCTCAGTTTCTGGGTCGCCCATTCTTACATTGTATTCTATTACTTGTGGATTTCCGTTTATATTCATCAATCCGATAAAAATAAAACCTCGATAATCTATCCCATCTTTTTGCAAACCATTTACTGTAGGTTTTACAACGCTTTCTTCTACCTTGTCTAGAAAGTCTTGATCTGCAAATGGCACTGGAGAAATTGCTCCCATTCCACCAGTATTTAATCCTACATCTCCTTCTCCAATTCTTTTATAGTCTTTTGCTGATGGTAATATTTTATAACTAATTCCGTCTGTTAATACAAAAACAGATAGTTCTATTCCATCTAAAAACTCTTCTATAACTACTGTTGAAGAAGCGTCTCCAAATTTTTGATTGGAAAGCATTTCTTCTAATTCTGATTTTGCTTCGTCTAAGGAATCTAAAATCAATACGCCTTTTCCAGCCGCTAAACCATCAGCTTTTAAAACATAAGGAGAATTTAATGTTTCTAAAAATAATTTTCCTTCTTCTAATGTTTCGTTGGTAAACGATTGATATTGTGCTGTTGGAATTCCATGTTTGATCATGAATTCTTTGGAAAAATCTTTACTTCCTTCTAATAAGGCTCCATCTTTTTTGGGTCCGATTACTGGAATTGATTTTAAGTCATCATCATTCAGGAAAAAGTCGTGAACTCCTTCTACTAAAGGTGCTTCAGGTCCAACTAAAACCATGGTAATCTCATTTTCTAAAGCTGCCTTTTTAACGGCTTTAAAATCGGTTGGGCTGATGTTGATATTGGTGGCAATTTTATGAGTACCAGCATTTCCTGGCGCTACAAATATTTTATTAATTTTCTTGCTCTGAGCTAGCTTGTATGTAAAAGCATGTTCTCTACCTCCAGATCCTAGAATGAGTATATTCATAAATGCATAAATTCAATTGCAAATATAATCGGTGAAAATTACTTATGCATTTAAAATCCCCATTTATTAAAATATTTCATGGCAGAAGTTAGATGTCTTGCAAACATTTGAAAGTTCTTTGACGATCCTTTTCTCAATGCATGTATTATTTGTACATGTGGATAGTAGATTTTATGCATTCCTATAGCGTCAATTTTTTTACAAATATCTACGTCTTCCATGTATAAAAAATAGCGTTCATCAAAACCGTTTAAGTCGACAAAGTCTTGGGTTTTAAAAAGCATAAAACAACCGTGAATATAATCTGGGTATAAGGGTTTTTGAAGTGCTGATTTTTGATATTCAAATTTTTGTGTGTACTTTTTTAAAACTCCAAACCTTCTGGATAGTAGTGCTAAAAAAGTGGGGTATTTTCTACAGGAAATTTGAAATTCTTTATTCGGAAATATGATTCGTGGGGCAATCATACTGACTTCATTTTCAGTCTCTAATTTTTTTATCAATTCTGATATCACTTGTGGTTCAAATTGCACATCGGGATTTAAAACTAAGTGGTACTTTGATTTGTTTTTGATTTTATCAATCACTTTATTATGACCTGCGCCAAAGCCTACATTACTATGATTTGCAATGTATTCAATATTGGTATTGTCAAATGAAGGTTGGGTTGGGTTGGGCGAATTATCAATTAGGAAAAGTTGAAAATGCTCGTCTATTTGTAAGAAACTATCAACCGTTTTTCGTAGTAGATCTATATCTTCATTGTACAAGACAATTGATGCCGATATAGTAATCATTTCTTTCATTAATAGGCTTTTTCATCACCTTTCACCACATTAAAAACAGTTTGGGCAATGATTTTTATATCTAATAAAAACGACCAATTTTCGATGTAAAAAATATCGAGTCGAACTCTATTTTTAATATCTGCTTTTATTTTTACTTCACCTCGATAACCACTTACTTGAGCCAAACCAGTAATTCCTGGTTTTACCGCATGTCTTTCAATATAATTTTCAACATCTTTTTGGTAGTCGATTGCTAAATTTTCGATATGTGGTCTTGGTCCAACAACACTCATATCTCCTTTTAAAACATTTAAAAACTGTGGAAGTTCATCAATACTAGTTTTTCGTAAAATTGCACCAATCTTTGTCACCCTATTGTCATTCTTCTTGGCGTGCGTTTTGTGTGCCATCGTATTGACTCGCATTGATCTAAATTTAAAGCATATAAACGGTTTCCCTCGAATCCCTTCTCTTTCTTGTTTAAAAAACACGGGACCTTTTGATTCTAATCGTATTAGAATCCAAATAATGGGAACTAGCCATGTTAAAACCGTAATAAAAACAACTGTTGAAAAACAAATATCAAAGACTCTTTTAAGGACATGATTTTCTGGATATTCGAAGGGAAGTTTCTTTACATTAAGAACAATTAGTGTATTGTCATAGTATTCAATACTTTGATTTTTACTGTATAATTCGTCGGAATTGGGAATGAGTTTTAGAATTCTATCATTCTGACTTGCAAATTGTGTGAATTTTTGAATTGCTTCTTTTTTAAGCTCACTTAGTGTACAATAAATCTCATCAATGTCATTTTCTATAATATACTCTTTGCTTTTTGAAACTCTTCCTAAGTAATTTTCATCGCTACTTTCTTCGTTAGAGAAAAAGCCTTTATACCTATATCCTAGCCCTGGTTTTTCTTTGAATAATTGAATGATCTTTTTGGCGGAATCATCCATTCCTAAAACAATAACATTTCTAAAGTTATTTCCTGTGGAACGGTATTGTTTAATGGCAAAGAAGTAGACAAATTTTATTAGGGTTACCCATAAAAATATGGAGGTTAAAATGAGCAATTGATTGTTAATGATTTGCCCTTCTTTAAAGATTCCAAAGTAACTAAAGTATGTAAGTGTAAATAAAGCAAACTGAGAACCTAAAAGGGTGAGTACATTGTATATGGTAGAAAATCGAAATAGTCTATAAAACTTGACATAAAAGGCAATAAGAATCCAGGCAATATTGGTGTAAACTAAAAAATTGGTGTTTAAGAAATCAGCATCTGAAATGAGATAAATAGTTCCATTCAGAGCTCCTAAATCTAACAAAAACAGCAATGGGGTAATATATTTTGAAAATCTTTTCGAGCTACTATATATTGTCATTCTTGTTTTTTATGAATTCTTTTACCGTAGTATCAAATTTAGATAAAAACTTACTTTCAGTAAACTTTTGCGCATGGTTTCTTATCCAATTGACATCAAATTGATTTTCTACTTCTTCAAAGTACTGTATTGCGTTATTCAAAGATGGAATCGTTTGCTCTTCAAAAAATATTCCTGATGATTTATGTACTGCATTTTTATCTTCTATGACAGTTTCAAGTGCCCCTCCTTTATTATAGGCAATTGTAGGGATTCCGTAGGCCATTACTTCTAAAGGAATCATTCCAAAGTCTTCTTCTCCAGGAAACAATAATACTTTTGTAGTGGAAAGAATGTCTTCTACATCTTTCCATTGAGGGCAACTTTTAAACTGAATATTGTTTTTCGCTTTTTTAATCAGTTTTTCTTTTTCTGATCCTTCACCAATGATAACTAATGGTTTTCCCGTTTCATTAAACGCGTCTACCAAAAGGTCAATTTTCTTATAAGGTGTAATGGCGCCAAAGCTTAAGTATACTTCTTTCGTACTTTCTTTTAATGGTTTCTGAAAAAGAGTTTCTTCAATTGGTGGGTGAAGAATTACCGATTCTCTCTGATAATATTTTTTTAATCGTTTTGCTACATTGAAGGAATTCGCAATATATAAATCTACATTGTCTACCGTTGTTTTATCCCACGTTTTTAATCGTTTAAAAAAAAAGCGTAGGAAAGGTCTCGTGAGATAATTTGCAGTATCTAAATACATCTTTGTATGACTCCATGCATAACGCATTGGTGAATGGATATAGCAAATATGCGGTGTGTTTTCTGGTATCGTTACGCCTTTTGCAGGTCCTGATTCGGAAGAAATAACTAAATCGTATTGCTCTCTTAGTTTTAAGGAACGGATTCCAATAGGATATAAAGGGAAAATTTTTTGATATACTTTTCTAAAAAATGTATTGTCTAATGATGATGAATACACTTTATGTTTTTCTAAATAGGGCCCATATTTTTCTTGATCATAGAAGAGCGTATATATATCTGCATCTGGATATAATTTAAGGATGGATTCTACTACTTTTTCCCCACCTCTTCTTGTAATAAACCAATAATGGATAATTGCTACTTTCATTAGGGCTTTACTTTTTTTAAGAGCATTCTATCTTTAAAAAGAAATACCAGAATAAGTGCTAAATTAATTGTGACAATACTTGTTCCTGTTCTTATTAAAAAATTAAATGTTAACATAAAGAAGTTTACAAACAGGAAAAACAAGAACAAAGGTAAAAATTCTGATTTTCGATTTTGTACCTGATTAAAAATATGTTTTTGAAATGCTCCTAAAAACAACATGACTAAGGGTCCAAACCATCCAAAGTCTATAAACAGTCCTCCAAAAAAAGTGGTAAATGTATACCCTCTGGGATTGGAAGCTTCTATAGCTTCCATATCTATGTTTGTAATTTTATATTTATTGGTCAGTTTTACATAATTAAAAAGGGTAAACTTTCCATATTGAGGGGTTAAATAATCTTCTTCATTATACTTTTTTATTAAATGATTGAATTCAAATAACCCGTGGGTATAATATTGTCCTGTCTGAAGTCCTGAAAATAGGACTTGTTTTAGTGTCTCATTTTGAGTACCGTAAATCACTTTTAGAGCAGACTCGCTAGGCTTTAAAAAATCGTTATAAATTGATTTGGTTGTCAAATGCTTATAATCGCCTTCTGTAATAATTTCTCTTTTTTTAAGCACCTTGGTAGCAATAAAAAATAATATCAGTAATGCAGATAGCATGATTCCTAAATGAATTTTCTTCAATTTTATTTTTTTGAAATAGAGTAATGAAGTCAATAGTAAAATGCTCGGGTAAAAGAACGAATTTCTACTTCCCCTAATACCTCCTTCAATGAAAGGCAAAAAGAAAATAACGATACAAAAAAGTAGGAGTGTTTTGTTTTTACTCTTAGATTGAAACAAAAATATGATAGGAACAAAGAATAAATACCTTGTTACAGATGCAATAATAAAAACAAAACCTGGAGGGTGCTTTGCAATTAAAATTTTATTATCTACAAATGAATTAAATAAGCTAGTTCCTCTAAAAAGAAAGAGGTCTATATATCTGATTGTAAAGCTTATTAAAACAACAATAATCAATCCTTTTATAAAGTTTTCGCTTATTCTTGGCTCTTTTATTAAAGGCTCTTTTTTCAATTTTGGAAATAGAAAATATCCTAAAATTAGAGAGGCATAACATAATATAACATAGGATGTGGTTTCAAATGTAAGTGGGTACACAACTCTTACTGGCCAGATAAGAAATACCAGAATCCAGGAAATTATTCCTAAAAAAACACTCAAAAAGAAAGGAGATAATAAGGAAACTCTATTCATCATTTTAATTCAGGATAAGTAAGATAATACAAGATATAGCATAAATAATAGTTAATGTCAAACTTGCTTTTTTAAAAATGATCTTCTTCTTATAAAGCGTAAGATATTGTAATAAATTGGTAATATAAAATATGGTGTAAATACCAAAGGACAATGTGACAAGCGTGAGGTATGATTTTACGATGAATAATACCAAAACTCCAAGTAAAAATATTCCTAAGAAATAGATATTATTAATTTTTGCCATTCCTTCTCTATCAATAATACTCGAATTAAGTGCGGTAGCAATCCACATGGTCATTTGAGAAAATATGATAAAAAACAGCACTCTGCTTTCTTCAATAGTTTCTGCAAAATAGTCTGAAAAATAAGGTACTACATAAGGAGAGACGATATATACAATGATGGATATCAAAAATATTGCGATAAAAAATCTAGAGAAATATTTGTCTAAGATTTTGGGTGCTGTCGTATACAAATCTTTAAAATATCGAATAGATACTACTTGATATATCATGACAACAATACTTGCTAATCTATAATAAAACCCATACAATCCTGCTTCTTCATATCCAAAAAAATGTTTTGCCAAAACTCTCCCAGAAACCGTTAATGAGAATAAAAAAACAGACGAGATGAGTAGGTGTATGCTAAAACGGATAATGGTTTTATACTTTTCAAAAATTTCGTCTTTTGTTACTTTTATAATATTTATAAATGCAAACAAAACAAAAAACAATCCATAGATAAAAACTGCTTTGCTTATGTTTTCAATGGTTGTATCAATAAAATCAAAATAATATCCCAATACAAAAAAGGCAAGTAAAATGTAAATCCCTGCATCCAAAAAAACAGCCTTGATAATATTTTCGTGGCTTTTTAACTTTGCAGAAAAAAATTGTTGATTGGCAATGATATAAGAAATATTTACAGCCATATATAGTTCTACACTAAAAAGGTGAAATCCAAAGTAGAGTAGTTGATTCACCAGAAAAAACAACGACAACCATATTGTATGCAATACAAAACCGTTAGAGATACTGGTGTTTTTTTGACGTAAAATGAAGTACGGATAGGCTCCAGAAACACCTAAATTTATAAAGGCATTTAATAACATTCCAACCCCTGCCAGTGAGTATTCTAAAATTCCAAAATCTCGTTCTGTTAAAGTGTCTGCTAGCAAAAGAGGTGCTAAGAAGACAATTCCTTTAGCAAAACAAAATGAAATTAAAAAACTTATATTTTTCTTCAACTATTCTTGTTTTGATTCTTGAGAAAGTTTACCATATTGATATAATACGGGGATAAAGAAACAGAAAAATACAACACCGTGCTGACGTGCAAAAACACTTTCTATGGCTAAAAACGATGCAAAGGTTATGACGACTAAAAATAATAATGTGTTCTTTTTTCTTAAGGCTAAAAATAAAATCGATCCTATGAAAAACAGAAAATAAACTCCGCCGACAATACCAAATTTGATGAATTCTTCTATATATTGATTGTGTGTATTATATCCATACACCATCCCTTTTTTAAACTCAATATTACGATACTGTTTATTTAGTTCATCTTTATAGTCTCCTGTTCCGACTCCAAAAATTGCATGATTTTTAATAATTTGATATGCACAATACCATTTAATGAGCCTTAATTCTAAAGTATTAGAAGTTACTTCATCATATTCAAAAGTAAAGACTTGATGATTATAAATATTCTTTTCTATATTCCATTCTACCTTAGATAGTCGAGAAAACTTATCTACTAATTTGGACTGTTTGAAAATAAAAAAACTAGCAATTACTAAAACTAGCAAGCTTATATATTTCAGCATTCCTTTTGTTTTGAGCATTCTTTGTATAAAGAAAATGAGGGTTACAATAATTGTAATTCCCATAGTTACTCTTGCTCCTAAAATTGTTATTATAAAGAGTAGAAAAGCAATTTGAATAAACCCAAAAACATAGCTAATTTTCTCGTGCATCACTTGATACATTACAAAAAATAGTGAAAAAGCATAAAACATCGAAAAGTAAGCATGATGTATGCCTGTAAGCTCACGCAAAGACAGCGATGGTAAGCTTATTAAAGGACCGCCTACAATAAATAATTTGTGGTAAAATAAAATTATTGCTAATAAAAACAGCCAATATTTAAGGGCAACAAAAAGGTTATATAAATATTTTTTAGAAATGCTTTCAGTAAATAAGATAAGAGGAAGTAATAAAAAAGGCAATCGGACAGTTATTTCGTGCTCAGCAAGTTTCGTGTTTTGCGTATAAATAAGCCCAATCAAGTGGAAGACAAAATATCCTAAAAATAATAACCCTACCTTTTGTTTAATTTTTTTAATCTTGCTTAATAAGTTTCTATCTATGAGATAAAATAGTGTCAGCAAAATAATTGATATTGAGCCCAATTTGTATCCAATTGTATTGGAAAACAAAACATTAAATAGCAGCAATATATAAATTACTTCTCTTTTAGTTTTTAGTATTTGGGTTAGCATTTATTGAATTGTTTCTTTAACGATTACTCCTGTATTTTTTGCAAATCGAATCGGTAGTTTTCTATCTAGGTTTTTCACCTCTAATTTATCTATGAGTATTGGTTTTAGTGAATCTCCTTCATCAAAATTGGCAACGAAAAACCCTTTAGAATCTGTAGAGTTGATGGTTAGGCTTCCTATTTTAGAATCATAACACCTATTAATCCAGATTCCTGCAAACAATTTGTGTTCAATGCTACCTGCATCTTGCATCCTTGACATCTCTTTGTCATCACCAATACCAAATCTATCTATTATAATTTCATGTATCTTATGATTCTTACCCGTTAAATATATTCCATGTCTATCTGAAGATTTAATGTATAATTTTTGGATAGAAATATTTTCTGGGTTATTTCTCCAGCCATCTAATGCTAAAGCCGCATGATTATTTTGATAGTCTTTTCCTCCTGAACCGAAATCATCAATTTCTAAATATTTAATTGCAATATTTTTACAACCATGGTAAATATGACAACCTCTAGGTCTAAGTTTTCGCTTGTTTTTTTTCACATCCGATTTTACATAAACAGTATCTATTTTAATATTTTGAGCTTCCGTCATTCCCAATCTATCAAATGTAATTATTGACCCTTTCAATGTAATATTTTTTGGAGGCTTTTTAGTTTTTGAATCTCTTACTATATGAACGGTATCAAACTCTGCATGATCAAATTTGAGTGTAATGTTTTCTCTTCCGTCAAGGATTAATACCATATTATAAAATCCTTTCGGAAAAAAAAGCTCGAGTCCAGTTTGCTCTGCTAAATCTAAAACGGATACTATCTTCGGTTTTTTTGTTACTGGATGCGTATACGGAAATGAAACGTCAGGAAAAATGCCATACCTTCTCACATCTCCAATTTCAAATTCGTCATTTAAAACCAGTTCCTTTTCCTGGTATTTAACGGATGATTTCTCTTCCTGAACTTGTTGTTTTGGTGTTTCTTGTTTGACGGTATCACTTTTACAAGCACCGATAATTATAATAACCAGAAGTAATACTATTTTTTTCATCCTATACTTTTTTCCTCTTAATATACACCTCTTCAATAAGGGATTTATCCTCAACTTTCACAAGCTTCTCCTTAACTTTATGTATATCCGTATCTATATATCTTAGTGATTGATTCACATACATTCCACTTTCAGTAAGGTCTTTAGATACCACTGAATTTCCACCAATGTTTATGGCATTTGCGACTGAAACTCCTGGGTTAAATAAGCATCTAGTACCAATATATACATTGTTTCCTATATTGATTTCTCCGTCTATTCTAACCCTTTCTATTCCGTTTGAAGCATGAAAATAACCATGTGTCCAAAATTGTGTTCCAATACCTGCTACTTGACTATGCTCTCCAAATAAAACGCTTTGTGTTAAATCAAAATAATTGGCACTGGTTATTCGTGTTCCTTTTCCTGCTATTAAAGCAGAGTCTCCGTAGGAAATAGGATGATTGGCTCTTTGAAACCGATTTTGTTTTCCAATAACTGCATCTTCATTGAGTATTACATCAAAAGGCCCTTTGAAAAAATTCAATGCTTTTATCGTCGCTTTTTCAGATAAGTGTACCTTATTTATTTTGATGAAATTAAAATGTCCGATTCTAGAATGTGCTTCTAATTTTAAAGAATCGGTATATATAAATGAGAACCCAATTTTAGACTTCCAACTAATCTTATGTCCCATCATTTTTAAAAATAAATGAGCCAATTTACTTGGGAATAGTGCAAAAAAAGCGGTTCCTATTTTTTTCATTAATTATTTCAAAATTAATCGGTTAATATATGAGTCATACGAATGTGCTCCTATATCCATGGGTTCATAATTTTCAATTCCGATTTCGCTTAACGAATATTGAACTTGAAGTAATAACCTTCTACCATTTTTTGGTAATAAACCCTTATGAAACCCATATGTATCTACCATAAAAGAGGATCCTTTTGGAGCTGTAAAATACTTTACGGAATCTTCACCAAAGGTAGTTGTTATTTCTTCGTCTTGATATCTCCTAATTACTCTTAGCTTCTCAGATGCAGAAGATCCTTCAACATACACATGAGGACCATGATCCATATCTACATCGGTTAGATATACAAAAAGTTTACAAAATTTAAAATCATCTACATCTCTGTGGAATAATTGGGCTTGCTCTGCTTCTTTATGATTGGGTAATGACCACCACATATTAATATTACTAATGGTTGGTGTGGCTCCTAAAAAATCTTTTGCAGCTGTGAGTATATCTGAATTATTGGCAATGTCTAAAATGTTCTTGACTCCGACCAAATTTTTTCGTACATAATTGGCTACATGCACATCGGCAGCCACGTCATCAATTTTAAAGAATCCTAAATCGCTCCTAAAAGGATCAAAACATTTGAAATCTTTTACCTGATCCATTAGATTTTCTACTTCTTTTTCAGTTAAAAAAGCACCTAAATTAGCATATCCTTTGGTATTTAAATCTCCTTCTGGAATCGCAATTTTTTTCCCTATTCCAGTAGGAATTGTTGTAATAGGAATCTGTTTTATTTTACGTTTAATAAAATAATTTCTATTTTTTTGAGATTTAACCATTCTCATTAAATAAAACGCAATTTTACTTTTTAAACCCATATTCTTATTTTAAAACTCTAACGTATTGTATTTTACCATTCTTCTTATCTATTCTTAGTTTTCCAACTAAAAGTATATAAATTAAAGCAAATAACATAAAAGATGTTATCGTATATAAACCCTGAGCTCCGTTTATAAAGTTAAAAACCGGCATAAAAAAATTAACAATTAAGAAGTAAAAAAGTAAAGGAATAAATTGAAACCTCCCTTTTAAAACAGCATTATAGACTGTCTTTTGAAACACTCCAAGAAAGAACATAAAGATAAGTGAGGCCCAGCCAAAATCAATGAATATTGGTCCGTAAAAAGTAGTATACACTCCTGTTCTAGGGGGAGATTCTTGAATATGTTTTAAGTCTATATCTGTTCTAAATAGAATATTTATAAACTTTGCAAAAACATTAAACGTATATCCTCCGTACCAATGGTTCTCCTCATAATTATTGTATAAATAACTAAATTCAAATACTCCATGTAAATAATATTGTCCAAAATTAATTACTCCTAACCTATATGCTTGTAGTGTTTTGTTCTCGGTTGTGATAATTTTATTTTTTGCAGCTACTGTAGGTTCAACAGTAAAATTATATCCAGATCTAGTTAAAATATGCTCTATTGCCACTTTATCTGTTCTTGCAAAATCTTTTGTCCGTTCAATAAACAATTGAACAGAAAAAATCATCAAAACGATTATTACAAAAGACACTACTAGTCCTCTTCCTAGAGATATTTTTAGTTTTTTAAAATATCTTAAATAAATCCCTAGAAGCAGAATAATTACAAAAAGTCCTGATCTAGATCCAAGCATAATAAATTCAAATGCTGTTGAAAAAAACAAGAAGCAACTCAAAATTAATATCAACTTGTTTTTTAATTTCAGGTAAAAATAAATAAACAGAGGTAGAAAACTAAAAGGATTCAATATTGCTGCTAATATGCTTATAATTGACGATCCTGATTTTTCAAGTAAGATTCTGTTGAATGATACAGAATTCGAAAAAGACGCACCTCTAATGTAAAACTTATCTATTATTTTAAAAAAAAAGCCAATAAATGCAATATAAATGACGACATATAGCACTTTCTTGACTGCTTTTCTATTGACTTTATATGTATTTCTTTTGTCTTTTTTTATAGCAGGAATAATTTTTAACCCAAAAATAAAAAATATGTAATTGGCTATTAAAAAAAGTATGGGCATCCACCCCAATTCGTGCTTTACCTTTAAAGGCACAAAAAAGAAGATAATTACCCACAAGAACATCCCTGCTAAAGTAATTCTAGACAGACTATTCTTGAATAAAAAAGAAAGGTTAACTTTTTCCATCATAACTCTTTATGACCGAACAAAAGGCTTCAGTCAAATTATTGATATTTTCTTCAGTTATACATAATGCATCGGTAAAAGGATCAGAAATTTTGCCTCTATAACTTGATTGATTTAAATTATTAATAAATTCAATTTTCTCCTCTTCATTTATTCTAGGAAAATCTCCTTTTTTCACTTTTGTGATAATAGTATTTAGTTCATCATCTAAATTATTGATATAAATACAACTCTTTATTTTATTATTAATTGTCTTAACAAGTGTCACTACAGGTTTATTTGACAGTGCACACTCTATAGCGATTGTTCCAGTTACGGTAATGACCAAATCAACTTTTGGTAGAACATCATCCATTTTTACATTATGATGTAAAATTACTATATCCTCGTTTTCTTTCACAAAAGAGATTAATTCTTTTGAAAGCTCATAATTTGATTTAGGGTTTGGTTTCACGATCAACTTACAGTCTTTTGGCAACACCTCAGACATCATCTTTATCAACTTCTTTTGATCTCTGTATTCTCTACCCCAGACATCTAAATTAGATTCAGGCTGCATTTGCAATGGGTACAATAAAGCAAACTCATTTACTCCGTCTAAATTCATTACTGAATTTTGATTCCATATCGAGATGAGTTTTTTCTTTTCCTTCTCTAGTTTAAATTTAATAAGCGGATCTGGTGTATTGTATTTTTCTCCAAGAAAATAAGACTTTATTTTGGTGATTTTATCACTGAGTTTAATTCTCTTCGAAGGAGCTTTTGACTTCATATAATCAGGAGCAACAGTTCTGTATACTATTTGATTTATAATCGTTTCTGATTCTTCCTTGTTTAAAATATCTTTACTTCCGTGATAAGGCACTATAGAATCATATTCATAAAATGAAAACCTTCCAACAGGATATCTACAAGTTGTAGGGTTTAAGTACAGAATGTTTTGTTTTTTACAATTCAAAATTGTTAAAAGTTCATGAAATGCTGTAGATTCACCAAATACAATATCAGGTTGAACTTCGTTTAAAATATCTTTTATCTTCTCATTATAGTAATAAAAATATGAGCTGTCGTTTTTTCTAAAGTGATTGATTTGCCTGTCAATTTTGATAATATCTTCTACTTCTTCATCCTTTTTAAATTGAAAATTACCCTTAGGATAAGGAATAATATACTTTTTGAAATGACCCCCTGGAATAAATTCTTTATTTTGAATTACCCAATAGATTTGATTTCCTTTTGTAAGTAACCTTTTTGCTATTGGCTCATAAAAAAACGTTTTATGTCTATTTTCAATAAATAGTATTTTCATGTAATATTTATTTAATCATCTCTAATGACAGAGGTTCGCCTTTTTTTACATCTTTTATAAATTGTTTATTTAATATTTCTTCAAAATATTTAGGGTGCAGCCCATAACCAGGCCTAATAGATCTTATATTTTCACTAGTAATTGTTTCTCCTTTCTTGGCATCTTTAACAACAAATAATGAACGAGCAAACTTCCTGTTATTTTTTACTTTTTCTGAAAGCTCATAAGAAACTTTTCCTAGTAACTTTTCTGTATCTCTTACTTTAGAAACCATTTCAGAAAACTCTTTAAAATCTAGAGAAAAGTCTGCATCAGGTCCTCCAATTGATTTGTCTAAAATAAAATGTTTTTCTATTACTTTAGCGCCCAAAGTAACAGCCACTGTTGGTGCCAAAGAACCATATGTATGATCGCTAAATCCTACCTCAACATCGAAACGAGTTTTTAGATCAGGTATTGTTTTTAAATTTGCTAATTCTAAAGGCGCAGGATAAGATGATGTACACTTAAGTAGAATGATTTCATTATTCCCTACTTCTCTACAAGTACTTACAGCAAGAGCTATATCTTTTTCTTCTGCAATTCCTGTTGACATAATCATTGGTTTTCCTTTGGATGCAGTATACTTAATTAAAGGAATATCTTGAATTTCAAAGGATGCAATTTTATAGGCAGGCACGTTTAATTTTTCTAAAAAATTAACGGCTGTAATATCAAATGGAGAAGAGAAACAAATGAGGTCTTCTTCTTCAGCTACTTTAAAAAGTTGCTCATGCCATTCCCAAGGCGTAAAGGCTTCTCCATATAATTCATATAAGGTTTTACCATCCCATAAAGTTCCTTGCTGAATTTTAAAATGTTCATTATCGCAATCTATTGTGAGTGTATCTGGCGTATAGGTTTGCAATTTTATAGCATCTGCTCCTGCTCTTTTTGCAGCTTTGATTGTTTCAATAGCTATCTCTAAGTTTCCATTGTGATTTGCAGATAATTCTGCTATTATAAAACAAGGAGCACCTCCTCCTATCTTTCTACTTCCTATTTTCATTATAAAATCTATTTCCAAGATTAAAAATAACCTTTTCTTCTCTAAAACTCACTAGTTTTAGAACTCCATTTTTCGTTTTTACAAGCACATCAGGTTTCGTAGAGATAATTTCTCCATTTTCATAATTTTTATATTCTGAAAAATCTACTATTGAAACTTTATCTATGGTAATTTTTTGACCTTCATAAAATGCATAGGCTCCAGGATATGGATGAGCTTGAGCTCTAATCCAATCTCTGATTTTTTCTTTGGATAAATTCCAATCTATAATTCCATCAACAGGTGTTCTTTTAGGAAAATAAGTTGCTTCTTCATGGTTTTGCTCGGTTAATACAAGACTGTTTGTCTTTACATCTTTTAAGACTTGTTGTATTAGAGGGAAATATAAAGATTCATATTTAGTAAGCATTGTAGCTCCAGTATCATCGTACTCTATAAGAGTTTCTAATTGGTAGATAATTTTTCCAGTGTCACATCCTTCATCAACAATGTGAGCTGTAATTCCTGTTGTTTTTTCTCCATTGATAATCGCCCAAACATGAGGAGTTCTTCCTCTATATTTTGGCAATAATGACCCGTGAATATTAAAAATAATTTTTTTCGGATGTGAAATAATATCTTTTTCTATCAGAAATAAATAGTTGATTGAAGCAATTACATCAACCTCAATATCTTTCATAAAATCATAACCTCTCCCTTTTCTAGGGTTTCCAGCATAAAAAGGAATCCGTTGTTCCTTAGCGAGATTAATAACATTTAGAGTCTTTTTATCTGTTAAAATAAACTTTACATCATATTCATGTATCAGTTTTTTTAGCGTTTTAAAACCTAATGCGCCACTTGATAAAATACCAATACTTAACATAAATCTTTAATTAGTTTTAAATATCTAGATTTTATGCTGTTATCAAACATTTCTTGTTGATGTTTGATTTGTTCATTATGATCTTCTAAAGATAAAACTTCTCTTATTTTCAAAGTAAAATCATCTACCTCAAACTGAGAAATATTCCCCATAGAATAAATTGCCTTGTTTTTTAGAAACCCTTGATGTATTCTTTTTTGATTGTCTACATAATATCCACTTAAACAGATCGTATTCGCGCAGCACAATTCATACAAAATAGTACTTGATGGAATCACAGCAAGTTGAGACATCAACATGATATTCAACAATTCTTTTGCTTCTAAGTTCTTGAACAGTTTTACTTTATCTGAATTTTCCTTTTCTAATCTGATTAGGTTTTCGTCTTTATTAGCAGCTCCTACAACAATAAATATCTTTTCAATCTCCTTGACACCCAATAAAGCCATCATGACCTTGTGACTAAATTTATGAGGGTCTGATCCTCCAAAACAAACAAAAACATTCTGTTTTTGTGTCATCACTTTTTCTCGATTAAGCTGATCTAAAAATTCAGGTCTCAAAAGCGCATACTGCGTTCCTAGAGCTAGTTTAGTGTACCTTTCTGTTTGGTAATCTTTTGCATTAATTTCAGGAGAATGATTTATCACCACATCTGCATACATATATTCTGACATTAAATCATCTACATACACCAGTTGATATCCTTTTGTTTTGATCCTTTTTTGATACTCTGAAACAAAGTGGTATCCATCACAGATTATTATATGGTTTATAGGTGGAAAGTTTTTAACGAACCAATCTGGTTCGTCTAATATTGTAATTTCTTCAGGAATTCTTTGAATTGAATATTTATCAGTAAAAACACTACTTGTCGTATTTGTTCTTGTGATAAAAATACAATCATAAGTTTCTTTAAACATTTCTATTAGCCCCAACAATCGATACACATGACCTAACCCTGTTTTGGTATTTCCATCTGCTCTGAAAAGAAGCTTTTTATTCATTCTATAAGAGTTTATATTTCAACTCTGCTAGTTTCCAGTCCGTTTCTGTATCTATATCTTGAGCTTGCAGTTCTGAAATGATTACTCCTCCGCTTTTCTTCATAAACAACTTTTCTTCTTCTAAAAAAGAAATAGTATTCAACCAATAGTATTGTCCTGCATCATGGTATCTTTTTGCTAAGTCTTGAGATCTGGTATTCATGTGTTCTCCCCAAACCATTTGAATTCTGTCATCTACAATTTCTAATGATCTTTGAATTGGAAATGAATATGGTAAAACTGGGAAAACAGCATCTAATTTCTCATCTTTTAGTTTATCGTAGCTAGTCTTTAGATTTTCAGAAATTACAAAAGGAGCGGTCGGTAGTAAACAACAAACTTCATTAAAAATAATATTCTTGTTTTTGTAAAACGAAAGTACTTCAAGAATTACATCTGCTAAAATTGCGTGATCATCAGAATTTTTAGCGCTTCGCAATTCAGGAATTTCTGCTCCGTATGATCTTGCTATTTTCGCTATATCCTTATCATCCGTAGAAACAATTACCTTATCGAATAATCCGCTTTTTACTGCTGCTTCAATTGAATAGGCTATGATAGGCTTCCCTAAAAATAGTTTGATGTTTTTTTTTGGTATTCTCTTACTACCTCCTCTTGCTGGTATGATTGCTAATGTCTTACTCATGAACAAAAGATACTACTTTTTCTATTACATAATCTTGTTCGGCATCGGTTAATGTTGGAAACATTGGTAAACTTAGACAATGTGCATAATAATTTTCTGCATTGGTCAAGTTCGCATCGTCATATCCAATTTCTTGGTAATAGGGTAAGGTATGAATTGGAATGTAATGAATCTGAGCATAAATTTGATGTTCTCGTAAGTAATCATACAATCCTTTTCTGTCTTCTACTTCAACAACAAAAAGGTGGTGAGCATTGTACATTCCAGAGGGTAAACTCTGAAATTTTACGATGTTATGAAATGCTTTTTTATACTTCTCTGCAATTTCATTTCTTCTAATAACCCCTGCATCATTTTTTGCTAATTGGGTTATTCCTAATGCCGATTGTATGTCTGTTAATCGGTAATTGAATCCTAGTTCTTGCATTTCGTAAAACCAGCCGCCATGATTTTCCTTCATGTTGTTTTTGGTAATTCCATGCGTTCTTAGCAAATTCAATTTTTGATAGATTGCTTCAGAATTGGTCGTTAACATTCCTCCTTCACCGCAAGCAATATGTTTTACAGGATGAAATGAAAAAATTCCAATATCGGCATAATTTCCATTTCCACACAATTGTTGGTTTCCTTTTGAGTCGGTAAAATATCCTCCTGGAGCATGACAAGCATCTTCTACAATCCATAAGTCATGTTCGTTTGCCAATTCTCTAAAAGATTCTAAGTTCACAGGCAATCCTGCTAAATCAACAGGAATAATTCCGCTAAAAAATCCTTTGGGTTTGCCTTCAATGAGTTCTTTTACACTTTCTAATGAAAGTAAATAGCTGTCTTTATCGATATCTGCAAACCAAACTTCGCCTCCTGCATATTTCACGCAGTTTGCTGAAGCTGCAAATGTAATGGGTGTTGTAATAACACGTTCACCAGGTTTTAACCCTAAGGCTAAAACAGCAATATGAAGGGCTGCTGTAGCATTGTTTACTGCAACTGCGTATTTTGCTCCGACATATTCTGCAAAGCAATCTTCAAACTCTTTAACTTTGGGTCCTTGCGTTAAAAAATCTGCGGTTAAGGTTTTAACAACTGCATCTATATCGTCTTGTTCAATGGACTGTCTTCCATACGGTATCGGTCTCATTCTATCTCGAAATTAGGGTCTACATGTGTTTTAATTAATTCTCTAAGACTTTCTACTGTTTCCCAATCTTTATTTTCTCCTGAATTATAACTAAATCCTTCTGCTACTTTTTTAGCATTAAAAGACTTGATAAAATCTTCTTTTTCCCAATTAGGTTGGGTAGGTAAGATCGTGTAATATTTTCCTAAATCATAGGTATTAAAAGAATCTGAAGGTGTAATCATTTCTTCATGTACTTTTTCTCCTGGCCTGATACCAACTACAGGTTTTTCGCAATTAGGTCCAATGGCTTCTGCTACATCCATGATTTTATACGAAGGTATTTTTGGAACAAAAAGTTCTCCTCCCCAAGCATGTTCTAAAGCATGCATCACCATTTCAACACCTCCGTCTAAAGAAATATTGAAACGAGTCATATTGGGATCTGTAATCGGTAATATATTTTCTTCTTTCTTTTTCTTTATAAAGAAAGGAATTACGGATCCGTTAGAACCCATTACATTTCCATATCTAACGACAGAAAAACAAATGGGTTTTTCGCCTTTTATATTATTCGCTGCGATAAAAAGTTTATCGGAAGTCAGTTTTGTGGCTCCATATAAATTAATGGGAGCACAAGCTTTATCGGTTGAAAGTGCAACCACTCTTTGCACATTGGTTTGCAAACAGGCTTCTACAACATTTTCTGCTCCGCCAATGTTTGTTTTTATGCACTCATCTGGATTGTATTCTGCGATGTGTACATGTTTCATTGCGGCTGCATGTATCACATAATCTATATGTTGGAAAGCTCTTACCAAACGCTCTCTGTCTCTAACATCTCCAATAAAATATCGAATTTGAGGATGTTTTTCAATAGAAAATTCTTGAGCCATCTGAAATTGTTTCTGCTCGTCTCTTGAGAAAATGACCAGTTTCTTAATTTCAGGATATTTACCAAGAATGTGTGCTGTTAAAGCTTTTCCTAACGAACCTGTTCCTCCGGTAATTAATACCGATTTACCTTTTAAGTCTAACATATTTACTTTTTACCCTCTTTTTCTACTTTACTCAATGCTGAGGCTATTACCTGATGCATATCATAATATTTATATTCTGCTAATCTACCTCCAAAAATAATACTCTCTTCTGCTTCAGCAAGCTTTTTATACTTCAAATATGTACTTGAATTTTTATCATCATTTACAGGATAATAAGGCTCACTTCCTTCTTCCCATTCTTTTGGATATTCTTTGGTGATGACGGTTTTATCTTGTGTTCCAAATTCAAAATGCTTGTGTTCCAGAATTCTTGTATAAGGAATTGCTGCTTCGGTATAATTCACCACAGCATTTCCTTGATAGTTTGAAGTATCTAATGTTTGATGTTCAAACTCTAAGCTTCTATATTCTAATTTTCCGTATTGATAGTTGAAGTATTCATCAATTTTTCCTGTGAATACAATTTTCTCAGCAATACTTTCGTAATGTTCTTGTTGATTAAAAAAGTCGACTCCAGTTTTTGTTTCTATTCCTTCTAACAAACCTTCAACCAATTTGTTATAACCGCCTATAGGAATCCCTTGGTATTTATCATTGAAATAGTTGTTATCAAAAGTAAAACGAACGGGAAGTCTTTTTATGATGAATGCTGGCAATTCTGTTGCTTTTCTTCCCCATTGTTTTTCTGTATATCCTTTGATGAGTTTTTCATAAATATCTTTTCCTACCAACGACAAAGCTTGTTCTTCTAAGTTTTTTGGTTTTTTGATATTTAACTCTTGTACTTGTTCTTGAATTTTTGCTTTCGCCTCTTCAGGGGTTTTCACTTTCCATAATTGATAGAAAGTATTCATATTGAAAGGTAAATTGTACAATTCTCCTTGGTAGTTAGCTACAGGTGAATTGGTATATCTATTGAATTCGACAAATGAATTGACATAATCCCAAATTCTTTTATCATTGGTATGAAAGATATGCGCTCCGTATTTGTGAACATTGATTCCTTCTACATTTTCGCAATACACATTTCCTCCTAAATGATTTCGTTTGTCGATAACAAGGCATCTCTTTCCTTTTTGCGTCATCTCTCGAGCAAAAACGGCTCCGAATAATCCAGCCCCTACTATTACAAAATCATACTCTTTCATTAGTGAAATAGTTCTTTAAATTTGGGTAATGTTTTATCTTTTTCTGAAAGCACAATTTCGATTTCTTCTAGTTTCCAATCGATATTTAAATCTGGGTCATTGAAAATAATGCCTCCTTCTGATTCTTTATTGTAATAATTATCACATTTGTATGAGAAAATGGTTTCGTCTTCCAATACTGAAAATCCATGTGCAAATCCTCTAGGAACATAGAGTTGCAATTTGTTTTCTTCTGATAATTCTATGGTAAAACTTTTGCCAAATGTAGGTGAGTTTACACGAATATCTACTGCAACATCCAATACACTTCCTTTGACGACTCTTACTAATTTTGCTTGTGCAAATTCTCCTTTTTGAAAATGCAATCCTCTCAAAACTCCTCTTTGAGACATCGATTGATTGTCTTGAATGAAATCAGCTAGAATTCCTGTTTTCTTTTGAAATTCTTTTTGATTAAAACTTTCAAAAAAATAACCTCTATCATCGCCAAACACTGTCGGTTCTATCACTAAACAGTCTTGAAGTTTTGTTTCTTTTATTTGCATTAGATCTCTAACAAATGTTTTCCGTAACCACTTTTTAATAATGGTTTTGCCAATTCATGTAATTCTTCTTTGGAAATAAATCCTGAGCGATACGCCGCTTCTTCGATAGCTCCAATTTTAAGTCCTTGTCTTTCTTCTATCACTTCAACAAATTGAGCGGCTTGCATTAAAGAATGGAATGTTCCTGTATCTAACCAAGCAGTACCTCTGTCTAAAATACTTACTTGAAGTTTCTTTTGTTCTAAATATGCTTTATTTATGTCTGTAATTTCTAATTCTCCTCGGTGACTTGGTTGAATGTTTTTAGCAATTTCAACAACTGAATTGTCGTAAAAATAAATTCCAGGAACTGCATAGTTGGATTTTGGAACTTCTGGTTTTTCTTCAATGGATACTGCTTTTCCATCAGCATCAAATTCTACAACTCCATATCGTTCTGGGTCATGAACATGATAGGCATAAATAATACCTCCTTCTGGATCATTATTCGCTTTAAGTAGTGGTGCCAATCCTGTTCCATAAAAGATATTGTCTCCTAAAATAAGAGCAACTTTATCATCTTTGATAAAAGATTCTCCAATGATGAAAGCTTCTGCAAGTCCATTTGGATGTTCTTGTACTGCATATTCAAACGTACAGCCAATTCTACTTCCATCTCCCAATAGTTTTTTAAATAATGGTAAATCTGACGGTGTCGAAATAATTAAAATTTCTCTTATTCCTGCAGAGATTAATGTTGAAATTGGATAGTATATCATGGGTTTATCATACACTGGCATTAACTGCTTACTTACAGATATTGTCAATGGATGTAACCTTGTGCCTGAGCCTCCTGCTAAAACAATTCCTTTCATTACTCCTAGTTTTAGTGTTGGTATTTATGCATATACCATTCGATTGTTTTTACAATTCCAGATTCAAAATCTTCGTCTGCTTTCCAATCTAGTTTTCCTTCTATTTTAGTTGCGTCTATTGCATATCTAAAATCATGTCCTGGTCTATCTGTAACAAACGAAATCTGCTCTTTATAAGAAACATCTTTTGGTTTTTTTTCGTCCAATATTTCGCAAATAGCATTTGCAATGTAAAGATTATTTCGTTCGTTTCTCCCGCCTATATTATAGGTTTCTCCTGTATTTCCTGTTTTAAAAACAAGTGCTATTCCTTTACAATGATCTAAAACATACAACCAATCTCTGATATTTTTTCCATCCCCGTAAATAGGGATATTTTCTCCAGAAATCGCTTTTCTAATGATGGTTGGAATTAGTTTTTCATCGTGCTGTTTTGGCCCATAATTATTAGAACAGTTGGTAGTAACTACATTCATTCCATAGGTATGAAAATAGCTTCTTACCATAAAATCTGAAGATGCTTTTGAAGCACTATACGGGCTATTTGGAGCATAGGGTGTTTCTTCTGTAAACAAACCTGTCTCTCCTAATGTTCCATATACTTCATCTGTAGAAACATGTAAAAATCGTGCATGTTTGAATTCTGATTTCGTCTCGTTAGGTCCATTCATCCAATGATTCTTGGCTACATCTAATAGTGTAAATGTTCCAAAAACGTTGGTTCTAATAAAGGCGTCAGGGCTTTTAATAGAATTGTCTACGTGAGACTCCGCTGCAAAGTGCATTACTCCATCAAATTGGTATTTATCAAATAAATTTAAAATCAATGCTCGATCGCAAATATCTCCTTTTACAAAAGTATATCGTTCGTTATCTTCAATCTCAGCTAAGTTTTCTAAATCTCCAGCATAGGTTAGTACATCTAGATTCACTACATGTACATCTTGATTAATTTCTAAGAAATAAGTAATAAAATTAGAACCAATAAATCCAGCTCCTCCTGTGATTAAAACGGTTTGCATTCTTATTTTTTATAATTTTCTAAGAATTTATTTAGGCCTATTAATAAGATCACAAACATCATTAAAACTACTCCCAAAAGTGCGAAAAGAACTATTGAATTATTTCGAATACCTCCAATTTTATAACCCTTGGGTTGGAATTCAGAAATGACATTTACGATTTCCGATTTTTCAGAAATATCTTCATAAACATTTTCCAAATCTCGTGTAATTATTCTGTTGGTTTGAAATAAATCTAACTCTTTAGTTCTTGTATTCTGACCTCCTAAATCTATCGAAGTTCCACTAGCTGGTTTATCCGCTTCTTTTAACATTACTTCCATATATACGCGTCGTAATGTGTCAGTTTGATTTAGGTTTTCTCGTAGTAAAGAATCTCTTCTGTATAGGTTTTCTCTTGTTAGTTTTCTCAGGTTTTCGTAATACTCATTTTCAGTAATCGATGAAATAATTACTTCACCTAGTTTAGAAAACACATTTTTATCCTTTGATCTCACGTGTACAGTATGCACTTTATAATCATAGCTAGTAAACCCTTTTTTAAACTCTTCGAATGTAAAATTTTTGGAACCAATTGTATCAAGTGCTTTGATTAAGTCGTGATAGGATTCAATAATATCATTATTTGTTTTCACAGCACTCACTTTAAAAGCTTTGATTGCTGATGCTTCTTTTGGAGAAATATTAAATATTCTCCCTAGAGTTGCGCTATCTTTTTCTTTTACAAGAACATCATAATAACTGATGTTTGTATAGAGCTGACGGCTACTTTCAAAATTAGGTTTTAGCGTTAAATCTGAAGCGTAAATGGTAGCTTTATCCATTTGAAAATAGCTCCCAATCGCTCCACCAATAACTGCTGCAATCGCAAACTTTATCAAATGTTTTTTGATGAACATTAAAAAAAGTATCATCACATGAAAGATTCCTTTAAACAGGTCTCCAATAAAATTAAATACTTTTGAAAAACCTTTTCCTATAATTGAAAATAAAGATCCTAAATCTACTTCTTCCTCCTCTTTGTTTTGTTGATTTGTTGACATGTTTCAGTTGATTAATTAATCTGTTTTTTTAAAATATTTGTTCTAATATTTTTTGTGTTATTGCATACGTAGGTGTCACACCTGTCATTCCTAAACCTCCTGAAGCCAATGTTGCTCCTGTTTCTAGAGGATTATCTGATGCATAATACGCGTATCTTACTTTTACATTTTCAGAAATATTCCCTCTGATTTTAGAAGCCGATTGAATTGCCTTTTGATAGTGAGCTCCTTCCATTTCTAATCCGATTACATTCCAAGTAGAATCGTGGAAAAACTTCAAAATATCTCTGTTTTGTAATGATGTTCCTAATACGGTTACCATGGCTCCTCCAAAAGATTGTACTCCAAAACCTTCTAAATCTTCTTTAGATAACTCATTTTTGAACGGATAATTGTCCGCTGTCCCTTCAAAAATATGTGCAGATGGAATCATTATATCTCCTTTTCCTCCTTCTAAGATTCCTGCTTTTCCCATCATGGAAATAGATTCTACATTTAAATGTGTTGAGCTTCCATTTTCTTTATAGGGTTTTAGCAACTCGTCCATGGTTTCATAGGCTTGTTCTCCAAAGGCATAATCCATCACAATAATGACAGGATCTTTGCCTTCTGAGTTCACTTTTTTAAAGTGAGTTTTGCTAAGATCTATCTTCTTTGAATCTATGATCTGAACATTGATATTTGTCCCTGAAGTATCTTTGATATAAATCAATCCATTTTTAGAAGCATATTCTTTTGTCTTCTTTTGTAGTGGCTTGCTATTATCATCACTTAACAATTCATACAACTCAAATCCTTCTACTCCTTTTGCTTCGTTCGGCAAGGCATTGGGTGCATAAATAGTATTTAAAACACTGTGCATATTTGCACTAATAATATGAATAGGCCTTTCTAAAAGTCCATTTTCTTTTAATTCTTTTTTGATATTATTTGCCCATATTTCGCCATAAATATGATGTCCAATACTATCTCCTAGAACAGAGCTAAACGTAACTGTTCTCTTTTTTTGGTGACAACTTTCATTGATGGCTAATTTTCCTAACCAAAAAATGAGTTGGAAAAAACGATCGGGGTTTTCATCGGAAGAAAAGCTATTGTATGCATCAGCAACCTCATCATAGGTTCTACCCAATACATTTGCCAAATGAACTTTGGTAATTTCTCTTTCTTTATCGGAAAGAGGTTTATTATGTAGTACTATTTCTTCTAAGTTTTTCCACTCTCTAGTAACATCTTCGTCTAAATTTAAAAGAACTCGTTCTTTAATTTTATGAGACTCGATGAATAAAAAGGTAAGGTGTGTTAGAATATCATAGATTTCAGATCTTCCTCTGGTAATCTCAATATTCATTTGATCTCTATCGATTCGATAGCAGTTTCTTCTTCTTTTAGGTGGAATAATTACTTTAAAATGAGAATTGGAATATCCTTCATCTGCTGTTAAATTGATAAACTGACATTCTTCAATTCCTTCAGGCAATCGTTCTATAACGTATACCAATCCACTTAATTCTACTCTCTCTTCTGCAATAGAACCGTAAATTTCTGGTCTAAGTAACAATAGAGACTTGCGTAACGTTTCGCCAGAAATCCCCATAGGTTTATAAAAACCTCTACTAAACAAATGTCGCATAGAAATGTATAATCTTTCTATGGCATTTGTTGATTCTTGGGCTCTGGTTCTTTCTTGATGTTTGGTTTGTGACATATCTATTTTAGGGTTCAAAGATAAGAATTTAGCTTTGAGTTAAACGCCACTTAATATTTTAGAATATTGAGTTGTGTTTTTAAGAACTTTTACAGCTTCTAATACTACTTTGTCGTTCACTAATTTATTTTGATAAGCTCCTTTTTTATAGTAATATCGTTTCAAGATATTATCTTCTATTTGGTCTAAAATATATTCTTTGTTTTTGCTGATTTCTTCTAGCTTTTCTTGGTTTAATTTTTTCTGAATTTGCTGATATTCTTTTTTAAGAATTTGATTGTTTTCTAAAGATGTATATGCATCTAGAAATAAGGTTTCCTGTTTGGTTTTAAATGTAGTATCTATGGTAGAAATATAGTTGCGAAAACTTTTAAAGTCGTTGTTTGTAAAAGAGAACTCTTTTGCATTACTGATGCTTGAGTTCTTGTATGTATACTCTGTAACATAGTTAAAGATTGCTCTTGATTTAATCAATTCTTCGGTAGCTTCCGTTTTCGAATTATATCCAATCAATATATCTGGTTGAACGCCTCCTCCATCATAAACCGTTCGTCCATTTTTTGTTTGAAAAGCAGTGACGGTTCCGTCAGAGAATTTTGGCACGATTCCGTTTTCATCTCTATTTGCATAATCCAATTCTTGAATACATCTTCCGCTAGGTGTGTAATATTTGGAAATGGTTACTTTTAATTGTGTTCCATAGGTTAAAGGTCTGTATCGTTGCACCAATCCTTTTCCAAAAGAACGTTCTCCTATCACTACTGCTCGATCAAAATCTTGCAAGGCTCCAGCTACAATTTCTGATGCTGATGCCGATCTTCCATTCACTAAAACTGCCACAGGCATTTCTAAGTCTAATGGATTGTTTGATGCTCTATAGGTATTACTCCATTTCTTCACTTTTGCTTTTGTAGAAACAATGGTACTTCCTTTTGGTAAGAAGAAATTAGAAATATTAATGGCTTCTCCTAAAGAACCTCCTGGATTGCTTCTCAAATCGAAAACCAGTTGCTTCATGCCTCTTTTTTTCAAATCTCTGAATGCTTTTTTAACTTCTGAAGATGCTTTTTCATTAAATCTTGTCAATACAATATAACCTGTTTCTTCATCAATTAAATCATAAAAAGGAACTGGATTTGCCACTACTTTTTCAGTAACTACCGTAAATTTTTTGAGTTCTCCTTGACGTAATACTTCAATATTCATAGACGTGTTAGGAGTTCCTTTTAAAAACTCTGACAATTGATCTCTCTCCATATTTTGAAGCGGTTGTCCATCAACTTTGGTAATAATATCTCCAGCTTTCAATCCTTTTTTATCGGCTTCATATCCTTGATAGATTTCAGCCAATGTAATTCCTTGTTGATCATAATAAACGGCAACGCCAATACCTGAATATTCTCCTGCTCTTCTAATTCTGGATTCTTCTACTTCTTGTTCGTCGTAATAATTGGTATATGGATCTAAATCTTCTAGTGTATTTTTAATGGCTTTGTTGGTAAACTCAGCTGGACTTATTTCATTGACGTAATACATGTTCAATTCTTTAAACAATGTATTATAGATTTCTATCTGCTTTGCAACTTCAAAGAATTTAGATTTGAATGAAAAAGAGATAAACACAATTCCTATAAGTGCAAAAACAGCTGTGCTTTTTTTAATTTTAATTTGTCTCATCTTCTTTTGGTGTTTTTTCTTGAATAAATAACGTTAAAACTTCACGAATCTTTTGTTGAACATCCGAAAATAAAGGTTCTTTCTTTCCCATAAATGTAATCATAAAAATATGGGGGATTTGCACGTGATTATAAAGGATGTCTTTTTCTAATCGATAGGCTTCTCTTAAAAGTCTTTTGATTCTATTTCTATCAACTGCTTTCTTAAAGTTTCTTTTGGGCACTGAGAAAGACGTTTGCACTGGAAAATTAGTGGTGTGTTCTGTTTGCAAATACACCAATCGTAGCGGGAATTTCTTAATCGATTTTCCTTCTTCAAACAGCTTTCCGATGAGTTTTCTGCTTTTAAGTCTTTCTTGTTTTCCTAAAGTGTGTTTCACTTAAGTAAATATTATATTAATCATTTGATTTTCATTTTTTACGAAATTGAAATTGAACCTGAATTTGAATTGGTTGTATACATTTTTTTATGCCTTCAACTTCAATTTTAGATTCAGACGCATCTTTCCTTTGTATTCAGAATTTTATTACTTACAAACTTACTGAAATCTGTTTTTAAAACATGGGTTTTGAACGTATTTTCATTGGCATACGCAAATTGGGTTTAAGACTGCTTGCTTCGACACTTCGACTAGCTCAGTAGAGCTATCGAGAATAAGAACTTTATGAATCTATTCTCGACCTGTCTACCGACAAGGCAGGTACATCACGCTTTTGGCGTGACACTCGAACTGACATTTGGTTGTGTTTTGAATTCAAAATACACAACGGGTAATAAATTTATATTTTAGGAGTAAACCCTTTCCATGGGTCGTGTTAAACAAGTAGGTCCACCACCGCCTTTCACACTAATCTCATTTCCAGAATAGGCAAAAACTTCACATCCAGATTCTTCAAGTAATTTTTTTGTTTTGGGGTTTCCATCAACCATCATACATTTTCTAGGGGCGATTGCTAAAACATTGCAACCCATAGATTCAAATTCTTCTTCTGGCACTTCAATTAAATGAAACCCTCTTTGTAACAATTCATTTCTAAATTTAATTGGCATTAAAGGTGAATAAACAACTGCCAGATCTTTATCAACAGGGCTTAAAATAGACATCAAATGAAAGACATCTTCTTTGCCTTTATAGTGAGGTAATTCAACAACAATAATTTCTATTCCCTTAGGTTCTAGTAGGTTTTTTAACTGATCAATTCCTTCTTCATTGGTTCTATACGTATGCCCAACAGCCAAGGTTTTTTCATCCAACCAAGCTACATCTCCACCTTCTAATGTTCCTGGCGATGTTATTTCGCCTAAGATTGAAATATTATTTCTTTTATATTCTTCTAATTGTGCTTTGGGTTCATTGATTCTTCCTCCTTTTCCCATATTGCAAATAATCATTCCAAAATCTGTCGCTATAGAAGCATCTCTACAGTAAATAGAATCCATCTTTACAGTTGTCTCAAATGGAAAATCTTGTATCTCTATATGCTTATCAAGAATGTGTTTTTTGAATACTTTGTACTCTTTTAACGATTCTTCAATATTTGGTTGTGACAGGTAGTTTAACTCTTTCCATTGGGAAGCAACGATTTCATCAGAAAAAAAAGCATTTGCTGCTGATTTTAGATAAACAGATGCTAATTTTAAGTATTCTGAATGATGTGTTTTTTTCATGTACAAAAGAGTTTTATTTATGTTTTGATTTGTTCCATTGCATGAATGCATAAAACGGAATTCCCAACAATAATAATAAAAATCCATAAAAGACCACATCTGCTCCAGAACCGTATATTGCCCAAACGGAATATGAGAATCCTAGTAAACCAAGAACAAAGGTTTTTGCAATACTATTCGTATGAATTTTTCTTTCAATAAGAATTATTATATATGCCGCAGAAACAAATAAGTAGGGCACTAGACATGTTAAAACTGTTAGATTTACAACAAACGTAAATTGTTCTACTAATCCCTCAGTAAAATTTAAAAGCATTACAAACGAACTTAACAGGCTTCCAATAATCAATCCTAAAATTGGCGCCCCATTTTTGTTTTCTTTTTTAAAAACTCTAGGAAATATTTGATCTTTTGCTGCTGCCATTGGAATTTGTGATACTATTAAAATCCAACCATTCAATGCCCCAATTCCAGAAATTGCTGCTCCTGCAGCAACAAAATAACCTGCGTATTTTCCGCCAATTATTTTACCTGCTTCTGCAAAAGGAGCTGCTGAGTTTTGTAAAACGTCTGTAGGTAAAATTCCAAAAAGAACAATCGTTCCAAAAATATAAACCGAAGTTGCAATTACTGTTCCTAGCATCGTTGCTTTTGGGACAGTTTTTTTAGGGTCTTCTACATTTTCCGCAGGAATTGTTGCAGATTCTATCCCCAGAAAAGCATATAATGTAAGCGCTGCTACTATTGGAAAAGTTGCAAAATTACTCCCTTCGGTTAAATTAAATGCGGGAAAGTTGTCTATGTTGAAAAAGAAAGCGCCAATGATAATAATCATCACTAACGGAAAGAGTTTCAATATTGTAGTAATTACCTGAACCTTTCCAGATTCTTTGATTCCTCTACTATTAATCAAAGTGAAAAACCAAATCATTCCTAAGCCAACACTCACCGCCAAAAGAGGTTCTTTTTCTAATACTGGAAAGAAAAAACTTAATGCGCCAATAATGGCAATGGCAATGGCAGCATTGCTTATCCAGGTAGAAATCCAATAGCCCCAAGCAACTAAAAAGCCAACAAAGTCACCAAACCCTTCTTTAGAATAGGTATAAGGTCCGCCACTTTTATTCACTATTATTTTACTAAGATTGCTAAATATCTTTGCTAATATTAATGCGCCTGTTGCTGTAAACAACCAACCTAAAAGGCTAATTCCACCATATTTTGCTAGGCTTGCTGGCAATAAGAAAATCCCAGCTCCTATCATATTACCCACCACCAAAGAAGTAGCAGTTATCAATCCAATTTTCTTAGGTTTTGGCATCATTCTTAACTATTTTAAATTGTGTAAATTAACATCCGTGAACTAAAGTACAATATTTATACTCATGAGAAATCGATTCTATATTGATCCAGATATTACAAAAGCTGAAACTTTACCCGCTTCTTTTTATAAAGATCAGGAGGTATTCGATACAATTAAAGAAAAAGTTTTTTTGAGTTCTTGGCAATGGATTGGTGATGAAAACTTAGTAAGGCAACCTCAATCTGTTTATCCTTTTGTGCTGTTTGACGGCTTTTTAACAGAGCCTATCGTATTAACAAAAGATAAAGAAGAGGTTATTAGCTGCCTCACAAATGTATGTACGCATAGAGGGAATCTTGTTGCATTACATCCAGGGAAATCGAAAAAATTAACCTGTATGTATCATGGAAGGCGTTTTAATTTAAAAGGCGAATTTGAGCACATGCCAGAGTTTGAAGAAGCCAAAGATTTTCCGAGACCTTGTGATAATTTGCATACATTTCCTATTAAAAAATGGAGGCAATTTTTATTTGCTGGACTGGATCCAAGTTTTGATTTTCAACAAGTCATTGACAAAATAAAAGAACGTGTTGGCTTTTTACCCATCCATGAGTTTTCTTTACAGGAATCTCTAAATAAAGATTTTTTAGTGCATGCGAATTGGGCTTTGTACTGCGATAATTATTTGGAAGGTTTTCATGTGCCTTTTGTACACGAAAGTTTAAATGCCGTTTTAGATTATGGTAATTATACTACAGAGATTTATGAATATTGTAATTTGCAAATAGGATATACTGAAGAAGCAACTGAAGTTTTTGATCTTCCTGAAGGGCATCCAGATTATGGTAAAAATGTTGCCGCTTATTATTATTGGGTTTTCCCCAATATGATGTTTAATTTTTATCCTTGGGGATTGTCTGTAAATATCGTGCGACCTTTGGATCTTCATAGAACTAAAGTATCTTTTATCACCTATGTATACGACCCTAGTAAATTAAATAAAGGTGCTGGAAATGAACTTGAAAAAGTAGAACGAGAGGACGAATTTGTAGTAGAAAATGTACAGAAAGGAGTTCGTTCTTCTTTTTATAAGGCAGGTCGCTTCTCTCCAACAAGAGAAAAAGGAGTACATCATTTTCATAGCTTACTTTCACGGTTTTTGAATTCTTAAAAATCTCTTTTAAAAACCAAATTTAGTTTGATTAAAGAGTACAAAATTTAGTTTCTGTGAATTTTTAAATGAAAAAAATCATGTACTTTTGACCCACACAAATCAAAAAAAATGAAGCCGGATTTATTTCAAGCTCCAGATTATTATCAACTAGATGAATTATTATCTGAAGAGCACAAACTTGTAAGAGATGCATCAAGAGAATGGGTAAAAAGAGAAGTCTCTCCCATTATTGAAGACTATGCTCAAAAAGCAGAATTCCCTACTCAAATTATTAAAGGATTAGCCGAAATTGGCGCTTTTGGGCCTTATATTCCTGAAGAATATGGAGGTGCTGGATTGGATCAAATCTCTTATGGTTTGATCATGCAAGAAATAGAAAGAGGAGATTCTGGAGTTCGCTCTACAGCCTCTGTGCAATCTTCTTTAGTGATGTATCCTATTTGGAAATACGGAAACGAAGAACAGCGTCAAAAATACTTACCAAAATTAGCCAGTGGAGAATGGATGGGATGTTTCGGATTAACGGAACCTGATCATGGTTCTAACCCTGGTGCCATGGTAACCAACTATAAAGATATGGGAGATCATTATCTTTTAAATGGAGCTAAAATGTGGATTTCTAACGCTCCTTTTGCACAAGTTGCCGTTGTTTGGGCTAAGAATGAAGAAGGAAGAATTCACGGTTTAATTGTAGAACGTGGAATGGAAGGTTTTTCTACTCCTGAAACTCATAACAAATGGTCTTTAAGAGCATCTTCTACAGGAGAGTTAATTTTTGATAATGTAAAGGTTCCTAAAGAGAACTTACTGCCCAACAAATCTGGATTGGGCGCTCCGTTAGGATGTTTAGATTCTGCTCGTTATGGAATTGCCTGGGGTGCTATTGGTGCCGCAATGGACTGTTATGATACAGCTTTACGCTACAGCAAAGAACGGATACAATTTGGAAAACCTATTGGTCAATTTCAATTGCAACAAAAGAAATTAGCAGAAATGATTACTGAAATTACCAAAGCACAATTGTTAACATGGCGTTTGGGAGTTTTACGTAATGAAGGAAAAGCAAGCTCTGCTCAAATTTCAATGGCAAAGAGAAACAATGTAGATATGGCAATCAATATTGCTAGAGAAGCAAGACAAATGTTAGGCGGAATGGGAATTAGTGGAGAGTATTCTATTATGCGCCATTCTATGAACTTAGAAAGTGTAATTACTTACGAAGGAACTCACGATATTCACTTATTGATTACTGGAATGGATGTAACGGGTTTAAATGCTTTTAAGTAGTCTCAGACTACTTTTTGCTTCTCACTCTTGGGTGAACTAAGAAGCTTCTTGTAATAAGATATTTGGGCATCGCTTACAGTTGATGCCCTTTTTTTTGTACTTAAAACAGCATTTACTTTTAGGTTTTATACAATTAGAAGAACAAACAGAATCACAACCTGAATTTACGAGTTGCTTTACTGGAGTTTGTTCTGTATAAAATACGATCATAAGAATAAATCTACTGCAAAAATAAGCATTTATTTAGAATAAATAAAAATAACGATTTTAAATATATAGACAACAGGTATATCTACCCTTTTTATATCTTTATCAAAACAAACCAACATTTTTGATTAGTTGCAATCAACCAAAAAACGCCCTCTATTATGAGGATATCAAATCAATTCCAAATACTATTTGGGAAGAATTGGGCTGTACTAAAAATCATTATTTTCATCCTGCCTTTTTAACAGCTTTAGAAAAAAATAATACGCACCTTTCCTTTTTTTATGTTGTTCTTCAAGATAAAAATGGAAAAGCTATTGCTTTTTCAACAGTACAGGTCATTGACTTTTTTATTGATGAGATTGAATCTAACCTTCAAAATATTTTAAAAAAGGTTGCTCATTTTGCAAGGAAACTCAAAATACTTCCCAAGGAAAAACCGCTTAAAATATTGGTGAGTGGAAATTCTTTTGTGAGTGGTGAACATGGAATTTTCATCAAAGAAAATCAGCAAAAAAAGAAGGTTATTAAGGAAATTGCAAAGGCAATTACGCATCATACTGAAAGTAACTCGCTCTATAAAAACAAAATTGATTTGTTCTTAATGAAAGATTTTGTTAAGGATTCTTTAGATATTACCAATGAACTTTTTGACTTGAATTATTATGCTTTTCAGGTAGAGCCTAATATGAAATTTACCATTTTAAATGACTGGAATAGTTTTGATAATTACTTGACTAGTTTGAAAACAAAGTTTAGAGTAAAAGCAAAAAAAGCACTAAGCCTTAGTTCTGATTTAAAAATTGTTGATGCTACTGAAGACAACATTCTTGAACTCTTGCCAGAAATCACTTCACTTTATAAGACAGTAACTTCTAAAGCTAGTTTTAATCTTGGAAGTTTTGATTTGCGAATGTACCTCGATTTTAAAAAACATTTTAAAGACGCCTATTTTTTAAAAACCTATTGGCTAGAGAAAAAAATGGTGGGTTTTATGTCTGGAATTATCAATCAAAATACTATTGATGCTCATTTTGTGGGAATCGATTATCAATTCAATAGAAGTCATGCCATCTATCAAAGAATGTTATATGACTATATAGATTTAGGAATAAAAAACAAGGTAAGCATCCTTAATTTTGGAAGAACAGCAAGTGAAATTAAAAGCTCTGTTGGAGCAGTTCCTGAAGATCTTACTATTTATATTCGTCATAAAAAATCGGTGACAAACAAAATTTTAAAATTATTTTTGTTGCGAATTCAGCCTTCTGAATTTCATCAAAAATTTCCGTTTAAAACAGCATCCTCTTCATGAAAACAATAAACGATTTAATCGATATTTTATCACTTGACAAAATTGATAAAAACACCTTCTGCGGAATTAGCAAAACTATTGGAAGTCCCAATGTTTTTGGTGGTCAGGTGTTAGCGCAAGCATTACATGCGGCTTATAAAACGATTCCTGAAGATAGATTTGTACATTCTTTACACTCTTATTTTTTACTGCCTGGTGATTTAACCATTCCAATTATTTATAAGGTTACTGAAATGAGAAATGGGGGAAGTTTTTCTACAAGACGTGTCACTGCCACACAAAAGGATAAAACCATTTTTATTCTGGCAGCTTCTTTTCATAAAATAGAAGAAGGGCATGAACATCAAGAGGAAATGAAACATACGGTAAAACAGCCTGAAGAATTATTGAGTTGGAGTGATATGTTGGAACAATTTGGTGATTTTTTACCCAATAAGATGAAAGACTTTTTGAGTATTGAAAGACCTATTAAGTTTAAACCTGTAGAAATTCAAAACCCTTTAGAGAGCAAAGATTATCCAGCAATAGAAGATGTCTGGTTTAAGCTTAAAGGGAATACTGAAAATTTAGACCTTCCGCTAAAGCAGCAAATCTTAACCTACATTTCTGATTATAATATCTTAAATGCTGCATTAAAACCCAACGCAAGCAAAGCAAATTATGGAAATACACAAATGGCGAGTTTAGATCATTCTATGTGGTTTTCTCGTGATTTTGATTTTGATGATTGGATGTTATTTTCTGCGGTTTCTCCAAGTACATCTGGTGCAAGAGGTTTGGCTATGGGAAATATTTTTACCCGCGATGGAAAATTAGTTGCTACGGTAGCGCAGGAAGGTTTGATGAGGCCAAAACGCAATGAGTCAATGAAATAATGTAGCAATTTTTCAATGTATCGATGTAATAATGTGCAAATGATTTCATATAACAATAGTAGACTTTGTAACTTTACACTTGATAAACCCATATTTATGAATGCCTTTACCTATGTTTTAAGTGTCAACGGATTGCTCTTTTTTTTAAGTATTATCTTCTATTACATTCCTCCGAAGAAAATTAATAGTTTGTACGGATATAGGACTCATAGGACAATGCTGAATAAGGAAATCTGGGATTTTTCAAATCAGTTTTTTAGTAAGATACTTCTTAAATATTCTGGAATCTGTTTTCTTGTTGCCTTGGTGTTGGCTTACTTAAACCCTGAATTAATGGTTTCTTGGGTTCCTATGGCATTGTTAATATTTACCTTGCTGATCTGTATTATTTCCACAGAAAAAGCCTTGAATGAAATATATGATAAGGAAGGAAATAAGAAATCTAGAAAGTAGTAATTAAAGAGAAAGAAAAGTTTCTTCCTGGGGCAGAAATTCCTGAAGCAAATTCTCTATAGTGTTGATCAAATAGATTGCTTACTATTCCCTGAACCTTCCAGTTTTCATTGAACGTATAACTACTATTCAATCCGATGTTAACCCAACTTGGAGTCCCAAAATAGATATCTATATCTTCTGTTGCATTGGCATCAACAATAGGTGTTAAATCATGATTGTCGATTCCTTCTGTGAAATTAAAATCAGAAATGTCTTTTTTACTATTAAATCGGAGGTTTGCACCTAACTCTAATTTTCCTTCTTCATAATTTAAACCAAACTGACCAAACAATGGCGGAATGGAAGACAAGGGTTCTTTTGTATCATTGGTTCTTCCTTTTGTATAGGTGATAAAACCAGTGGTATTTATTTTCTCCGATATTTTTCCTTGATAACTTGCAGTATATCCAAAAACATAGGCCGTTCCTCTATTCTGATTTGCTACGACATTTCCGAATTCGCCATCAAATAAAACGGTAGAATTTCCATTGAGTATAAAATCATCACGAATAATATAATGTTCTAATAAGGTGTAGTAGGTATTAAAACCTATTCTAAATTTCCGGTCATTAAAATATTTCTGAATTCCAATTTCTGCACTGTAAGCAAACTCTGGTCTCACATCAATATTAGGAACTGTTACATCGCCACTTTTTTCACGTACTCGTCCAACGTCATCAATATTTGGCGATCTAAATCCAGAAGATATTACTCCGTTTAATTGCCAGTTTTTATTTGGTTTATACACATATCCTACTGTCGCTGTAAATGCTGAATTATTTAATTCTATGTCAGTTTCTGGCAAAACAATAAAACTCTGATCAATCCATGTGGCATTTAAATTTGTTCGCGTAAAACGCACTCCTGTATTCAGCGTAGATCTTGCATTTAAATCCTGTCGATATCCAACATAAGCGGCAGAGCTCATATAACTACTTCCGCCATCAGGATAGCGTGATTGCACATTAAAGTCTCCAGAAAATCCAAGAATATCATTTCCAGAAACATTTAATGTTCTCCCAAAAGCATTAGAATTTACATCGTTGTGAGAAAGCTCAAACCCATAGGTTAAACTTCTTTTCTTATTTTCTGTTAGGGGTACATTAAAATCTCCATTGATACTAAAAATAGCTACAGCTTCTTCTCTGTAAGAACGGTCTAAACTACCAAACCTTCTCTGTATTCTCGATTCTTCAATATTTTGATAAGCAAATGTAAAAGAACCTTTATCTATCCACCCTTTTCCTGGGTTGATATTTAATTGCGGAGAAATTAAAAGTCTCTTTTGAGGTCCGTAATACCATTCCGCAAATTTTAACGTTCCTCCAGATTGTTCATCCAATCGGTCAAATCTTGGAATGTCTGATGATGTAGAATATTGAAGGTTGATTTTTAATTCTGTCTTTTCTGATAAGGGAATAAAAAATTTCTGCAATAAATCCGTTTGATTATAGCCTGTATTTCGTTGTAAATTAGGGTCTGGATTTGTAGTTGCTGTCGCAGAGAAAAAAGAATCTGTATTTTCTGAATACTCAAAAACTTTTCCCCAATCTGTAAATCCATGAGATCTGTTTTTTCCTGCTTTTAAATCTCCAAAATCACTGTAGGAAACACTTGTAAATGATCCTAAACTCTTTGTACTTATTTCTATTGAAGCATTGGTGGTAATTTCATTGTTTATCGAAGAAAATCGATTAAAGAAACTGGTGTTTACTTCAATCTCTTCTGATAATCTTGGCGTTTTTGTATAATAGTGAATCACCCCACCTAAAGCATCGGATCCGTAAATTACGGAAGATGGTCCGAATACAATTTCTGTTCTATCTAATTGATTAGGTGAAACGGTAATGGCGTTTTGTAAATGTCCTTTTCTATAAATCGCATTGTTCATTCGTACGCCATCTACTACCAACAAAACTCTGTTAGATTCCATTCCTCTTATGACTGGACTTCCTCCTCCAGATTGCGATTTCTGAACTTTTATTCCTGGCACAGCTGCCAATAAATCTGCAGATGTTTGTGGAGATAATCTCTGAATTTCTTTTGCACTTATTACAGCGACTTCTTCTGCAATTCTACTGGTTTTTGCATCACCTTTAAAAACCGATAATACAACTTCGTCCAATTGTTCAGATCCTCTTCTTAAATACACTATAAAATTATTTTTTTGCAGTGTAGATTTTTTTAGGTTAAGTAACGCATAAGAAATGTGAGAGAAAATTAAAGATTCATCTTCTTTCACCGAAGTAATTTCTACAATTCCTTTTTCATTAGTAAAAGAGCTAAATGTCTGTAGTTCATTAAACACATTTACATTGTAAATTGGCTTACCTGTCTCTTTATCTAACACCTTTACTTCTTGAGCAAAAGATGAAAATGTAATTAAAAAAAGTATAAAATATCCTATCGTCCTCATGTACTAAATACAGCTTCTAAAACAGCCAAAGATTTGGGCTTTTTAAATCCCCCCAAATGTAATTCAAAATATCGAATTAATACTTGCAATACCTTTTGTCTTTCGCCTTTAGAGAAATTTATAGTGTCAATAGTATCAAAGGTTGTGCCTAACAGCTTTTTAAATTGAACTAATTCGTTTCCTTTCACAACTTCTTTTTCATTCAGGTGATTTGTAAACAATCCTTCTTGTAAATGAAACCCTAATAAGTCAGATTTTGAAGTATCTGGATAACATCCTAAAAACTTTGAAAGGTTGAGTAAAAATAGCAAGTGAAAATTAGAAATTTGGTCATGAGAATCTAACCAAGTAAATGACTTTTCTAGGTACTCATATAAAAAAATATTTGCCTCTTCTTCTTGAATTACGCTAGACATTACTTCTGATAAAAACAAAACTAGAGATTGTTTTACAACACTTGTATGTATGGTATTATAAACATTAATAACTTGCGCTTCTTTTATGGTATGTAAGCTTCTTTTCTCTAGGTGAGTTGCTATAATACTTAGTTGTGTGATAGGCTGAAAATAAGCGGCTTTTAATTTTCCTTTTTTAGCTTTTAAGACGCCTCTTATTAAATACGATTTTAAACCGCTTTCTCTGGTGAATAATTTAGTAATTAAACTAGTATCGCCGTATTTGATTGTACTAATGACAATAGCTTTTGTAGATACAACAGCCATTAATTGATAATTGCTATTTTGGTTGTTGATGTTTCTGTAGCATCTTCATTGGCAAGTAAAACGATGTAAATTCCTGAAGCGACTTTATTTCCAGCAAGATTGGTTTTGTCCCAAATTACTTTTCCTCCTTGTAATTCTTGTCCTTCAACCACATTGGTTTCATGGACTAAATTTCCAGCGATGTCTAAAATTTTCACATTGGTTCCTCTTGGTAAATTGGTTCCGTTTCTTCCATCAATAGTGACTGTTTGATGAAATTTTCTCACAGGGTTTGGATAAGCATACACTTCACCCAAAACATCTCCAAAAGGAGCAACATTACTATTGTAAGCTACAATTCCTTTATCGGTAGCAAAAAACACTTTTCCAGAAGATTCATCTACTGCAATCTTAACAATTCTATCTGAAGGCAGAGGAGAGTTTTCTGAACTAAAATTTGCCAATGTTGTTTGTCCATTCGGATTTGTATACACCACACCTCCATTATCTGTACCAAACCATTTATTATTTGCGCCGTCTACTTCTATTGTCGTTACAATTTGTTCTCCTAAAAGTCTTCTGGGAATCCCATCATCTAAAATAATAATGGGCTGTGCGTCTACAATATCGGCATCAAAAACACCAGAAGCATTATTAAAAACGACCAGTCCAGAAATGGTTCCTATCCAAATTCGATTATCTCTATCTACGGCAACACTTTCTACTCTTGAGTTCGGTAAACTTCCTTGTGTAGTTTGTGTGCTCAATCCTCTTAATCTGGATCCGTTTTCATTAAAAACGACAATTCCATCTGATCTTGTTCCTATCCAAATACTATTATTTCTATCGACAGCCATTTCTGTTAGACCAAAAGAATTTGTTGCAGCACTAATGTCAAAAACCGACCATGAGCCGTTTGAAAACTTTTTTAATTCATTTAGCACACCAATGTTTGTTAGCCATAAATTTCCTTGAGAATCAAAAACACTTGCTCCAATACGAATACTAACACTATTAGGGTTTGTAGCTCTAATATCTTCTAAGGGACTATTTAGGTGATTGTAAAAGTTCGTAATCTGATTGTCTTCAATTTCAAAAAGTCCTCCCGTATTGAATGTATTTATGAGGTTTGTATCTCCAAATCCGCTTAAAAAAGCCCTGTTGTCATTATTCGGGTCTATAGTAACATCCACAAAATCTGGAAAAGGATTGGTACTTACATTGAGTTCTGTAAACCAAACTTCTCCATCAAAATGACTGTACCCTAATTCTCTTTGTATAGGAGCAAAGGTTGGTGTATACCCTCCGTAAACAACCCACAAATGATTGTTTTGTGCACTTAATGAAAAGACATCATTAGAAATTGGACCCTCTGGATGTATTTCTAAAAATCCTGTTGGATTTCCAAATGTAGAGGCAAAAATTCCAAATTCTTGAGTTGCCAAATACAACTCATTACTTTCAGCAAAAGCATTGTTTAGATGGTAGTCAAAATCGACAGTTGCACTGGTTTGCAACACTTGAATAATCCTTGAATCAAAAACAATTAAAGATTGATTTAAAGCTACAGTAAGGTGGGTTGACGATTCTTTTACGCCAACAACGGTTGAAATAAAATCTCTTATAAAAACCAGTTCGTCTGTATTAATAATTTCATACAATGCTGTATTTAAGATCGTGAATAATCTATTGTTAAAAACTGTCATGTTTTTAAATAGATTGCTTGAACTTACAATCTGTTCCCAATTATTAAAATCAATCAAGTTTGGATCGGTTACGTCAGCATAAAAAATTCCTCCATTAGTAGCTGCATAAATTCGACTGTCAAAGACAGTAATTTCATTCACTTTAACAGCTGTTGAATTGTCTCCTATAAAGAAGGTGTCTCCAAATTCTAATTCGTTAATGTCATATTCAACGATCGCAAAAGATGTCGATAGGTAAAGAGTACCCTCGTGTTCATAGATATCATTGATGCTCTTTTCTCCAGACTGGTCAAAATTGACAATATCAGCAGAAATTGTAATGCTTCCGTCTTCATCAACGACTTCAACAAGTCCGTTTTCATAACCAATTACGAGTCTGTTTGTGGCAGCACTAAAATGAATTGCAGAAGTAGTTTCTCCAGACAACCCTTGTACTGAAGATAGTTTTTGAGTTTCTTGACTTGTAATATTATAGGTAAAAATGGCATTGTCTGATAATGCATAAATGGTATTATCAACCTTTACAAAATCTTTCACATTATTATATGAAAAAAAGTCTTCCCATTCATCACTAAAGTCTATCTGAGCGGTTAATGAAAAAGGTAAAAAGACAAAGAGAATAATTCTAAGTTTTCTCATAGATGTAAATTGAAATCAAATATATTTATTTCTTGCTACAATAACGATAAATCCTTTACATTAGTACAATTAATCATTTGAAATGGCCTTAGAAATTGAACGAAAATTTTTAGTGATAAACTCTGACTACAAAAAATTGAGTTTTCAAAAAAAATATATTCAGCAAGGATTTTTAAATTCTGATAAAAATAGAGTTGTTCGAGTACGTATTTTAGGCGATCAAGGTTTTCTTACCATCAAAGGAATTTCTAATGCTCGTGGAATTACACGATTTGAATGGGAAAAAGAAATTCCGTCAAAAGAAGCCAAAGAATTGATGACTCTCTGCGAAAAAGGAATTATTGAAAAAAATAGGTACTATCATAAAGTAGGCAATCATATTTTTGAAATTGATGAATTTTTAGGAGACAATAAGAATTTAATTTTAGCAGAAATAGAACTTGAGAGTGAAGATGAAGCTTTTACAAAACCATCTTATTTAGGGAAAGAAGTGTCGGGCAATGAAAAATACTACAACTCTAATTTAAGTAAAAATCCATTTAAAGATTGGGCATAAAAAAACCTCGAACTGGTGTTCGAGGAAATTTAATAAACCTACCCCCTAAAATAAGATTTATAATACCTAAACGCTCTAATAATAAATTTATTATCTCACATTTAAGTACGCAAATATAAATCTTTTTTACCGATCCGCAAACCTTTCTATAGTTTTTGCATTGTGTTGAATTAACATAGGTTTATTTTTGAATATTTTCTAATAAAATCAACTAAACACTAACAATACCTTAATGTAAATTAATTATTATTGAATTATACACAGTAATAAACACTTAAAAAATGGTTGAAACTTCCTAAAAGAACAAAGACATGAAAGATGGCATGGTTATATGGTAGCTTTTCAATGGAGTAAAAGACGGCGCCTAATGTATAAAAAACACCTCCTGCAAATAACAGTTTTAATCCATTGGTTGAAAAATTGGCTATTAGTGGTTTTATTACGAAGACAATTTGCCATCCCATTAACACATATAGTATTGTTGAGAGTTTATCAAATCTTCCTGTATAGAACAGTTTTAAAATAATTCCGACAAAGGCAAACGTCCAAGTCAACCCAAAAATAACCCAGCCAATAATTCCTTCTAAAATAATAATTGTAAATGGCGTATACGTTCCTGCTATCAGAATATAAATGGCTGCATGGTCAAAAATATTCAGTTTTCTTCTCAATTTAGCTTCTTTAGCTGCATGGTAAAATGTTGACGCCGAATACAAGATAATCATACTCAATCCATAAATAATTAAACTTGCAGGTTTCCAAAAACCAGAAAAACTAGTCGATTTAATAATCAAAAAAGGGAATCCTATAACACTCAATATTAGCCCAAAAGCATGTGTCAAGATATTTAATCTTTCTTCGCTATTGGAATATCTATACACTAAGTCTTCTTTCATTTATTACGGTTGGTGTCTTTCATATACAACTCATCCGAAGACAATTCATTGTATATAATTTGAAAGGTTTCATCTTTTATTTTTGACAGGTCGTCAAGACTCAAGCCTTTTGTTTCTATAAATTGATGTTGGCGCACTCTAAATGTTCCCATTCCTCCTTTCAAAAAATTCCAAGAAAATAATCGCTTGCAATCATAATAGCTTTGGGGAACAATCGGAATTTGATGTTCTATTGCCAAACTAAACGCACCTTTCTTAAACGGAGCTAAAATCACATCTTCTTCTGGCACCAATCCTTCAGGAAAAATTCCAATGCTTGTACCTCCTTGCAGTCTCTTTTTTGCCATTTCAAAAACTCTCTTTCTACTTTTCGGGCTGCTTCTGTCTACCATGATAACGACTCTTTTGTAAAAGAATCCAAAAATTGGAATTTTTACCAATTCTTTTTTTCCTACGAAAACTATTGGGTTTTTACTCAACGCTATCAAAACAAAAGGGTCCATAAAAGAAGCGTGATTTGGGCAGAATAAATAACTTTGATTTCGATCTAACTCTTGATCAATTTGTTTTTTAATTCGAAAGCCCATTCCGTAAATTAAAAAATAAGACCAGCCTCTTACTAATTTCCAAAAACTAGGATAATAGCTTTCCTTCGCCGTAAAAATTAGCAAAAAAGGAACCATTAATAGAATGGTCGTAAACATGAGAATGTAAAACCATAATCTCCAAATTAACAAAAAAGGAATTTTTATCTGCTTCATAAAAGCGAATGTAGTAATATTCTTTTGTTTGATTCATTTTATCTTGAAAACTGTATTTTTGTTGCATTAAAATTAGAATAATGTCTAGAATACTGACTGGCGTACAAAGCACCGGAACACCTCATTTAGGAAACTTATTAGGAGCAATTTTACCTGCTATTGAAATGGCGAATAATCCTGAGAATGATTCGTTCTTGTTTATTGCTGATATGCATTCGCTTACTCAAATTAAAAACGGTGATGAGTTAAGAGAAAACACTTATAGTACGGCAGCTACTTGGCTGGCTTGTGGACTTAATATTGAAAAATCTGTATTCTATAGACAAAGTGATATTCCTGAAGTCACGGAACTAACATGGTATTTGAGCTGTTACTTTCCGTTTCAAAGATTAACCTTAGCGCATAGTTTTAAGGACAAAGCAGATCGTCTATCTGATGTAAATTCTGGATTGTTTACCTATCCAATGTTAATGGCCGCAGATATTTTATTGTATGATGCAGAAATTGTTCCTGTTGGAAAAGATCAATTGCAACATTTGGAAATGTCAAGAGATGTGGCTAATCGTTTTAACAATGTAGTTGGAGAAACATTAGTGCCTCCTTCCGCCAAAGTTCAAGAACATACAAAACTAGTTCCTGGAACTGATGGTGAGAAAATGAGTAAGTCTAGAAATAATTTTATCAATATCTTTTTATCAGACAAAAAATTAAGGAAACAAATCATGTCCATAAAAACAGATAGCACCCCGTTAGAAGATCCAAAGAATCCTGAGACTGATAATGTGTTCGCTTTGTATAAACTACTTGCAAGTGATGCACAAATAGCCGAAATGAGAATTAAATATGAAAAAGGTAATTATGGTTACGGTCATGCAAAACAGGAGTTATATGAACTTATTATAGATAAGTTTGCCATTATTAGAGAGCGTTACAATCATTACATGGAAAATAAAAATGAAATTGACGATGCTCTAGAAGTTGGTGCAAAAAAAGCCAGAAAAGTAGCTAATGATGTTTTACAAAGAGTTCGTGTGAAAATTGGATATTGATGATTATACCACACAATAACTACAGTCTTTACTAAACTTGATTTAGTAAGGCAAAATTTATTAATATCTCGAACTTAGGTTAACTTGAGAAAAGCCTAAAAATATCATTTCCGTTTGCAAAAAGAAGCAATATAATCAGTAAAATAAAACCAGTAACCTGAGCATATTCTAAAAACTTATCACTTGGCTTTTTACCCGTAATCATCTCCCAAAGTGTAAAAACAACATGGCCACCATCTAAAGCAGGAATCGGTAATAAATTCATAAACCCTAACATAATGGATAAAAAAGCGGTGATGTTCCAAAAGCTTTGAGCACTCCATTCAGAAGGAAAAATACTACCAATAGAAATAAAACCACCCAATCCTTTATAGGCTCCAGTTTTAGGATTAAAAATCTTTTTCAACTGTTTCATATAATCCGTTAAGGTTTTATACGATTTTTTAAACCCAGCGGGTATCGCTTCACTAAAAGAATAAGTAATATCAGCTTGTACATAATACCCCATTCTTTCTAGATCATCTATTTTTAAATTGGCAGCGAAAGCTTCTATTTTTCCTTTATCTGATATCGTAACAGGAACTTCTATAATTTCATCATTTCTTTTTACTGAAATAACAATATTTTGATTTTTTAACTGACTAAAAAGATCGGTGATTTCATCATAATACTTTACTGATTGCCCATTTACTTGCAAAATCAAATCTTTTGTTTGTAAACCAGAATCTTTATTTTGAGAATCATCAGGAATACTTCCAATCATAAAAGGATATCGAGGGGCTACTATAGCACCAGCATCTTTACCTCTGTCCACCAATTTTGAAATAAAATCGACAGGAAGTTTTTTCTCAATAACTTCTCCATTTCTTTCAATAGTATAATTGTGTCCGTTAATAAATTGAAGCGTGATGTCACTAAACTTTTTTATTTCCTCTCCGTCTACACTTAAAATCTTATCTCCATTTTGAAGTCCTAAATTAATGGCAAGTGAATCTTGAACCCAGATACCATCCTTTACATTTTCATTAGGTAAATATTTTTCACCATAGGCATACATGAGCATGATATAAATGAAGATTCCAAGAATAAAATTCACAAAGACCCCACCCAACATAATAATTAAACGTTGCCAAGCTGGCTTAGATCGAAATTCCCAAGGTTTGGGTTCTTCCTTTAATTGATCAGTATCCATACTTTCATCAATCATTCCAGCAATTTTCACATAACCTCCTAAGGGAATCCAGCCAATACCATAAACGGTCTCGCCTACTTTCTTTTTAAACAATGAGAATTTATAATCGAAGAATAAGTAAAACTTTTCTACTTTGGTTTTAAAGATTTTGGCAGGGATAAAATGACCCAATTCATGCAAAACAATTAATAGCGATAAGCTAAGAATAAATTGAGAAGCTTTTATTAATATTTCCATTAACAGATTTTCTACGGTTTAAGACCGACAAATGTACGCTTTTCAGCACAGTTGTAAAAGGTTGTTTTTTCAATTGACTTTTATTTTAACAAACATTTAGGCGCTATTCCCTAGAAAATAGTTTCATCAGAGGTTTTAGATGTCTTATTTTTGCAAAATATTCTTGTTTATGAACCTTGGCTTCTTTAAAAAATCGATTCCTACGCTTATTTTTTTAATCATATTTTCTATTGTTGGAATTACCGTTTTTTATCAATTGATGTCCGAAGATGAAAGGTTAAAAGTATACAACCCTATAGATGTCAATCCCAAGCTCGTTGATGTTTCTGTAAAACACATCCAAAGAAACCATACCATTGCTGATTTTGAACTCACCAATCAAAATGGAAGAAAAATTACAAATGAAGATTACAAAGACAAAATCTATGTAGCCGATTTCTTTTTTACCCGTTGTCAGAATATTTGTATTACCATGGCATATTACATGAATGAATTACAAGAACACTATAAAGAAGACAACGATATCATGTTCCTGTCGCATTCCGTAACTCCAGTAATGGATAGCGTTCCTGTTTTAAGAGAATATGCAAATCAAAAAGGCGTCATAGACGGAAAGTGGCATGTAACTACAGGTTCTAAAAAACATATTTATAAGTTGGCTAGAAAAAGTTATTTAGCTGTTTTAGAAGAAGGAAACGGAGATGAAAATGATTTTATTCACACGCAAAATTTTGTATTGGTCGATAAAGAAAGACGGATTCGTGGAATTTATGACGGAACTGAAAAAGAAGACATGGAAAAACTCAAAAAAGATATTGAAATTTTAAAACGAGAATACAAGAAGAAATAACTTGTTTAGAATCATTCTAATTTAGTATCTTTGCCACCTAATAATCATCCCGAATAAGCGGGTTCCTACTTAAGTGATTACAATAGCATCTTTACATATTGGTGAATTAGGGTATATTTCAGAAGCATCTTTCAATGAAATTCCTTTAAAATTATTGGAAATGGGCTGCTTACCAGGAGCAGAAGTAGAATTGCTTCAAATAGCACCATTAAACGATCCTTTATATATCTGTGTCAATGGAAGTCACCTTGCCATAAGAAAAGAAACTGCTGCTAAAATTCAAATTGTTAAGGCTAATAAATGAGCGATAAAAAGACCATTAATGTTGCTTTAATCGGAAATCCAAATACAGGGAAAACCTCTTTATTTAATCAATTAACAGGATTAAATCAGAAAGTAGGAAATTACCCTGGAGTTACTGTCGATAAAAAGGAAGGAACCAGCAAGCTTTCTGAAAACTTAAAAGCCGTTGTCACCGATTTACCGGGAACTTATAGTATCAATCCAACCTCATTAGATGAGAGTATTGTTCTAAAAACTTTATTGAATCACCGAAGCGATAAAACACCAGATGTTATTGCGGTCATTGCCGATATTGAAAACTTAAAAAGAAACCTATTACTCTTTTCTCAAATCAAAGATTTAAAAATTCCAACAATTTTGGTCATCAATATGGCTGATCAAATGAAGCGTAAAGGGATTACTTTAAATTTAGAATTACTACAAGAAGAATTGGGCAATGAAGTCGTGTTAATTAGTGTTCGAAAAGACAAAGGAATTGAGCCTGTAAAGCAAGCTGTTATTGAAAGTTATGAAAAAGCGAAAGCTTCTTCTTTATGCAATATCAATAATAGAATTGACCCAGAGTTTTTTGAAAAACTAAAGCAGATCAACCCCAAGTATTCCATTTATGAACTGTGGTTAATGATCACGCAAAACAGTTTTCCTGATGCAATTACTGAAGAAGAAAAAGAAGAATTATTAGCTTTTAAAAATAATTCTCAGAATCTAAAAAAATATCAACATAAAGAAACGATTTATCGTTATCAAAAGATCAATGAGATTCTTAAGAAAACATATTCAGTAGATAAATCGAAAGCAACAGATTTAAGAGCTAGATTAGATAAAGTTTTTACCCATAAAATTTTTGGGTACGTTTTATTTTTCGGAATCCTATTACTCATTTTTCAATCTATTTTCGATTGGGCAAGTGTTCCCATGGATTTTATTGACGCAAGCTTTGCTGACCTAAGCAGTTATTTAAAAGAACGCTTGCCAGAAGGTGTCTTAAACAGTTTAATTACAGAAGGAATTATTCCAGGGATAGGCGGAATCATCATTTTTATTCCTCAAATAGCCATTTTATTTCTGTTCGTTGCTGTCTTAGAAGAAACAGGTTATATGAGTCGAGTTGTGTTTCTGATGGATAAAATTATGAGACGATTTGGAATGAGCGGGAAAAGTGTCATTCCGTTAATTTCAGGAACCGCCTGCGCAATTCCAGCCGTAATGGCAACACGAAATATTTCTGGTTGGAAAGAACGCTTGATTACTATTTTAGTCACACCATTTACAACCTGTTCTGCACGCTTACCCGTCTATGCAATATTGATCGCTTTGATCATTCCCAATAAAAAAGTCTTTGGATTTTTAAGCTTGCAAGGATTAACATTACTAAGCCTATATATTTTGGGCTTTGCCACAGCCGTCATTGCAGCTATTATATTACACAAAACCCTAAAAGTAAAAAGCACTTCGTTTTTTGTCATTGAAATGCCAGATTACAAATTACCTTCTTTAAAAAATGTGCTTTTAGATGTCGTAGAAAAAACAAAAGCATTTGTAATTGGAGCAGGGAAAATTATTTTAGCCATTTCAATTATCTTATGGTTTTTAGCTTCTAACGGACCACAATCGTTTAGAGATGCAGAAAAGAATGTAATTGAAAACCTTGCAAACCGACAACTTTCTCAAGAAGAGTTAGATCAAAAAATAGCCTCTGCCAAATTAGAAAATTCCTATATTGGAATTATGGGGAAAACCATTGAACCTGCTATTGAACCCTTAGGATACGATTGGAAAATAGGGATTGCATTGATTAGTTCATTTGCAGCAAGAGAAGTATTTGTAGGAACATTGGCAACCATTTATTCTGTAGAAAGTGATGATGACGATACAAGTACAATTAAAGAGCGAATGGCATCAGAAGTAAACCCAGAAACAGGTGGCAAACGATTTAATTTCCCAGTAGGAATGTCCTTATTGGTTTTTTATGCATTCGCAATGCAATGTATGGCCACATTAGCGATTGTAAAAAGAGAAACCAAGAGTTGGAAATGGCCGATGATTCAATTATTCGGAATGGGAGCATTGGCGTATCTTTCTTCTTTTATTGTATTTCAAATTTTAAGTTAATGCAGGAAGTTATTGTATATATTATCGTATTAGCAGCCGTTGCTTTCTTAGTGAAAAAGTTCTTTTTCAAATCAAAGAAAAGCTCAGGATGCAGTACAGATTGTGATTGTTAGCAATTACAAATTTCTTTTTTGAAACAAGTTTTTTGTATTAAGAACTTTCTTAATTTTACTTTCCCTGATGTTCAGGACTCAAAATCATTTTACATGAAAATTATCATTTATGGTACAGGAGGCGTTGGAGGTTATTTCGGCGCTCGCTTAGCGGAATCTGGAAACGATGTTACCTTTATTGCCAGAGGAAAACATTTAGATGCCATTCAAAAAAACGGATTGCAATTAAAAAGCATCAAAGGAGATTATACAGTCTTTCCTGCCAAAGCTACAAATGATATTACTACAATTTCCAACCCAGATTTAATTTTAATAGGAACCAAAACGTGGCAAGCAGCCGCAGCCGCAAAAGAGATTCTTCCTGTTATTTCAAAAGACACAATAGTCATTTCTTTATTAAATGGAGTGACCAATATTGATGCTGTGTTAACATCAATTCCAAAAGAAAATCTATTAGGCGGTTTGTGTAGAATTATTAGCAAAATTGAAGGTTATGGAATCATTAATCATGTAGGAGCAGAACCATTTATCACTTTTGGAGAATTAAACAATCAAAAAACAGAAAGAGTTGAAAAACTTCATGCTATTTTGAATAAAGCAGGAATAGCCAATCAAATTCCAGAAGATATACAACACGCAATTTGGTCTAAATTTTTATTCATTACAACAGTTAGCGCTATAGGAGGTCTCACCAGAGCCACTTTAGGCGTGATGAGGGTCCTGCCAGAAACACGCGAAATGATGCATCAAACTGCTACTGAAATCATTCAAGTTGCCAATGCAAAAGGAATCAATTTAACCTCTGTAGATTTAGAAAAAACCTTTCAAACGATAGATAACCTACCCTTTGAAACAACAGCGTCACTTCAAAGAGATATCATGGATGGAAGACCTTCTGAGTTAGCATCACAAGTAGGAACCATTCATCAATTAGGAAAAGAATTAAACATCAAAACGCCTACAAATAGTTTTATCTATCATAGTTTACTACCACAAGAAAACAGCGCCAGGCAGAAATCTTAACAAATCATTAATAGCTTTTTGGGATAATGAGTTTTATTTTTGGATACCTAAACATTCAATCTAATAATATCAATACCATGAAAAAATTAATCACCACCATTGCTGTTTTTGTATTTGCCTTGGTTTTTACAAATGATACAGTAGCTCAAAAATTTCAAGGATTAGACAAAAGCCCTGCTGATGTTGTCCTATTTCCTAGAAGAGGAGATAAAGTTGTAAAAATCGTATACAGCAGACCTCAATTAAAAGGGAGAAGCCTATCAAAACTAGCACCCAATGAAAAAATTTGGAGAACAGGAGCCAACGAAGCAAGTCAAATTACTTTTTATAAAGATGTTACTCTTGGAGGAAAAGAAATCAAGGCAGGAACCTACTCGTTATTTACAATTCCAGGAGGTAACGAATGGACAATCATCATCAACTCTGCAATAAATGATTGGGGAGCATATTCCTACTCAGAAAGTAAAGATGTAGCACGAGTTAAAGGAAGAGTCTCTAAATCTGATAAAATAATAGAAGCCTTTTCTATAGCTGTAGATGGTGAAAATTTATATTTGGGGTGGGGCAACACAGTCGTTACCGTTCCTATGAAATAATAGGAATGCTTTAAAATAAGATAAAAGCCAGAGTTTATTCTGGTTGAAAAGACCTGAAAGATTTCCAAAACCTTTCAGGTCTTTTTAGTATAAAGAACCTTAATCCGATGTGCATTTTGAATTCAAAATAGAACCAAATGTCAGTTCGAGTGTCACGCCAAAAGCGTGATGTACCTGCCTTGTCGGCAGACAGGTCGAGAACAGATTCATAAAATTCTTATTCTCGATAGTTCTACTGAGCTAGTCGAAGTACAAGTTTTACTCTTTTCAGTTGCAACACCCACTCGAATTGACAGAATTTTGTCAAAATACACAACGGGTGAACCTTAACAAAATGTTAATACTTTTCTGCTGTAAGGAATTTTATCTTTGAGGACTAAAATTTTTATAAAATCAAACCAAAATAATTTCATCATGAAAAAAACACTTTCAATACTAGCAATACTCGTTTTTGCTGTTATTTTTTCTAACCAAGCATTCGCACAAGAATTTAAAGACCTAGACAAAAGTCCAATGGACGCAGCTACCTATCCTACTAGCTGGAGAAATTCAGAGAAAGCCATCAAAATTACGTATAGCAGACCTCAGTTAAAAGGAAGAAGCGTAGCAAAATTGGCGCCAGCAGGAAAAGTTTGGAGAACTGGAGCAAATGAAGTTCCAGAAATCACATTTTACAAAGACGTAACATTTGGAGGAACTCCTGTAAAAGCAGGAACTTATTCACTAGTTACCATTCCAGGAGAAAAAGAATGGACAGTAATCATCAGCAAGCAATTAAATGTTTGGGGAGCTTACTTCTACAAAAAAGATCAAGATGTTGCCAGAGTACAAGCAACAGTTTCTAAATCTGAAGAAAGTATTGAAGCATTTTCAATCACATTCGGTGAAGATATGACCCTTTACATGGGGTGGGGAAACACTGTTGTAAGCGTTCCTGTTAAGTAATACATAGGATTCTATAGAGTTCCAGAACCGCAATTGCGTACTGATGAATATCAGTATCCAGTTGCGGTTTTTTTATGCGCTTCATTTCCTCTAGAATAGACTTTATTCTTTGATAGAATAACCGTAAATTTGCCCACATTTATAAAATGTCTTTGCGAAGCAAATTTCTTATCCTGAGCTTGACGAAGGATAATTTGCTGTGGCAATCTCATCAAATAAAAGATCACATCGTTTCTAAGTTCCATGACTCCTTAAAACGATGCTTAGAATTAAAAGTAGAAGATGCAATACAATCATAGAGAAATAGAAAAAAAATGGCAAAATTATTGGGCAAAGAACCAAACATTTAAAGCTAGCAATCCTGGGCTGAATGAAGTCGAAGGAAATTCTGAGAAACCTAAGTATTATGTCTTAGACATGTTTCCATATCCATCAGGAGCAGGATTACATGTTGGGCATCCACTAGGATATATTGCATCCGATATTTATGCACGATACAAACGCCATAAAGGATTCAACGTATTGCACCCACAAGGCTATGATTCTTTTGGTTTGCCTGCGGAACAGTATGCCATTCAAACGGGACAACATCCTGCAAAGACAACTGAAGAAAATATCAAAACCTATCGCCGTCAATTAGATCAAATCGGATTTTCTTTCGATTGGTCTCGTGAAGTACGAACGTCGAATCCAGAATATTACAAATGGACACAATGGATCTTTATTCAATTGTTCAATTCTTGGTATAACAAAGATTCAAATAAGGCAGAAGATATTTCTACGTTGATTTCTATATTCAAAAAAGAAGGAAATGCAACTGTAAATGCAGCCTGTGATGATGAAATTGAAGCTTTTACTGCGGAGGAATGGAAAGCATTTACAAAAGTAAAACAAGAAGAAATTTTATTACAATACCGTTTAACATTTTTATCCGATACAGAAGTAAACTGGTGTCCGGCTTTAGGAACTGTATTGGCAAATGACGAAATTGTCAATGGAGTTTCAGAACGCGGAGGTCATCCAGTAGTTCGTAAAAAAATGACCCAATGGTCCATGCGAATTTCTGCCTATGCACAACGCTTGTTAGACGGATTAAACACCATTGATTGGCCACAACCCTTAAAAGATTCTCAAACCAATTGGATTGGTCGTTCACAAGGAGCGATGGTTTCTTTTGAAGTAATGCCTAATTCGGGCACTTCGAGAGCCTCAGTGCCCAACAAAAAGAATGTCTTTGCGAGCGAAGAGAAGCAATCTCAACAAACGATTTCGGTGTTCACCACAAGACCCGATACCATTTTTGGAGTGTCTTTTATGACCTTAGCTCCAGAGCATGAACTCGTATCAAAAATTGTGACTGATGCGCAAAGAAAAGATGTAGACGCATATATCGCCGCAACAGCAAAACGTTCTGAGCGTGATAGAATGGCAGATGTAAAAACCATTTCAGGAGCGTTTACAGGTGCCTATGCAATCCATCCATTTTCTGGAGAAAAAGTTCAAATTTGGATTGGAGATTATGTGTTGGCAAGCTATGGAACGGGAGCCGTGATGGCCGTTCCCTGCGGAGATCAACGCGATTACGATTTTGCAAAACACTTCGGAATTGAGATTCCTAATATTTTTGAAAACGTAGACATTTCTGAAGCTGCACATGCTGATAAAGAAGGGACTGTTATTGCGAATTCCGATTTCTTAAGCGGATTAAAATACAAGAAAGCACTAAAACTTGCGATCTACGAATTAGAAAAACGAGGTGTAGGATATGGAAAAATAAACTACAGATTGCGGGATGCAGTGTTTAGCAGACAACGGTATTGGGGAGAGCCTTTTCCAGTCTATTATAAAGATGGAATGCCGCAAATGATTGACGATAAACACTTGCCAATCATCTTACCAGAAGTAGAAAAATACTTACCCACAGAAGACGGTCAGCCACCATTAGGAAATGCTACCCATTGGAGTTGGGATGCAAAAAACAATAAAATAGTTTCTAATGAGATGCTTCGACAAGCTCAGCATGACAAAGATGAGAATGTCACTTCGAGCGCAGTCGAGAAGCCTCAAGAAGACAACGGAATTTATCCGTTAGAATTAAACACCATGCCAGGTTGGGCAGGAAGTTCCTATTACTTTAACCGTTATATGGATCCGCACAACGAAAATGAATTTGCGTCTCAAGCGTCTTTAGACTATTGGAAAGAAGTGGATTTATACATTGGTGGTTCTGAACATGCAACTGGGCATTTATTATATGCGCGTTTCTGGCAAAAATTCTTGTTTGATAGAGGATTGGTTCCTGTGGATGAATTTGCGAAAAAGTTGATCAATCAAGGAATGATTTTGGGGACGAGTGCTTTTATAAATTTTGCTAAAGTTAATTTTAAGGCTTCGTCTGGTAAAGGAAATGTAGCAATAGATACTAAAAGACCAGAAATCATCTTTTATTCAAAGGATAAAGAAGGAGAACTTGAAGAGTTTATTAAAGAAAACCTTATTAAAGATCGTGATTTAGAGTATTCATTAGAAAAGTATAAAAATCATGTAGATGTGAGTTATGTAAACTCTTCTGATGAATTAGACATTAATTCTTTTAAAGTTGATTCTAAGTTTTCATCATTCTTTTCAGGTATAATGGAGGTGAATTACTTATTAAGTAATGATAAACTTATTGTAAGCCGTGAAATAGAAAAAATGTCCAAATCTAAATACAATGTCGTAAATCCAGATGCTATTTGCAAAGAATACGGAGCGGATTCATTGCGTTTGTTTGAAATGTTCTTAGGACCCTTAGAACAAGCAAAACCGTGGAAAACATCGGGAATTTCTGGAGTATATTCTTTCTTAAAGAAGTTGTGGAAGTTGTTTTATAACGGAGAAGAATTATCAATTTCAGAAGCAACACCCACCGCAGACGAACTAAAAACATTGCATAAAACCATCAAAAAAGTAGAAGAAGACATTGAGAACTTTTCGTTCAATACGTCGGTTTCTACCTTTATGATTGCTGTCAATGAGTTAACAACTCAGAAATGCAACAAACGTGCAATTCTAGAACCTTTGTTGGTCTTAATTTCTTCTTATGCGCCGCATATTGCAGAAGAACTATGGAGTCAGTTGGGTCATACAGAATCCATTTCCACAGTAGATTTTCCAGTTTTTGAAGCCAAACATTTGGTGGAGAGCGCTAAGAACTATCCAATTTCTTTCAATGGGAAAATGAGATTCACCTTAGAACTACCCTTAGACATGAGCAAAGAAGACATTGAAAAGACAGTTATGGCTCATGAAAAAACACAAGCACAATTACAAGGAAGAACCCCTAAGAAGGTAATTATTGTTCCAGGAAAAATTGTCAATATTGTAGGGTAATTATACTTTTTGATGTCTCCTCGAGCGCAGTCGAGAGGTCTATTTAGGTCTCGACTGCGCTCGACCAGACATAAAATTTATGTATCTTGTAACTTTAAATCACATCATGAAAAAAATCGTTAGTATCCTCATTTTTGGAATCGTTTTTGCAAGCTGTCAAAAAGAACAAACTCTCAAAGAATACATGACAGACTCTTGGCAAACGACCTATTTGAAAATAGAAATGCCGACTTTTCAGAAATCGGATTCCACCAATGTTTTTGAAGATAAATTTGAAAACAATCCCGAAAGGATTGCCCAATCTTCGTACAAAAAAGACGGAACGTTTGTAGCTTGGTTTTTAGATAAAGACGGAAAAAGACAAGGCGATTCGCCGGGGAAATGGAAGGTAGAAGGAGATTCTTTATTTGTTGCGTTTTATTACGGAGAAAGAGATGTAAAAGTAAGTTATCATATTGAAAAAACTGAAGAAGGCTTTGTCGGAACTAGCAAATATGATTGGGATAAAGACGGAGAGTTTGATGATTTGTTAGTAATGAAAACCAAACGCATTAAATTGACTCCCGATAATTGAAAATGCTTAGTTTTAAAAACATATCACTTCGTATACGGATATTCCTATCCATGATCTTGTTGATTCTCTTAGCATCAATTTTGATTATTACTGTAACCCTTTATCAATACGATGAACAAACCAAAGAATACAATGTCAAACGTTTTGGACGTAAAGAGCAAACGGTTAAAAAGGACATTGATATTGAATTAACACGAAAAACGACCTATGCTGTCAATACAGAAAACTTAAACAAAATCTTCCAAGAGAGAATTTATGAACTTTCATCCATTCATAATTTAGAAATCACCATGTATGACATGGAAGGGAAATTTCTAAAAACATCTTTTCCTTTCGGCCTCAAAGATTCCATACCTAATGATTTATCCACAAACATTGTTACGAATCTGGAAAAGTCGGTAGACCACCGAATTTTTGAAGTGAAAGAAGAAAAAAACATCAACCTAGAAACTTCGTACACCTATATTTTAGACCCAATAGCAAAACAAATTGGAATCCTAAAATTAGAATTTAGTCAAGATAATTTAGAACAAGAAAGAGAATTGCAAGAATTTTTATCCCGATTAAGTTTGGTGTATTTCTTCATGTTTATCATCGCCATTACACTGGCATATTTTCTATCCAGTTACATCACCCGATCTATCAAAACCATTAGTAATAGAATGCATCAAACACGTTTAAACAAACGGAATGAAAAGATCATTTTAGACGGTGCGAGTTCTGAGATAGAAGTCTTGGTAGAAGCCTACAATAACATGATTGACGAATTGCAGGAAAGTGCAGTAAAACTGGCAAGAAGTGAGCGTGAACAAGCGTGGCGAGAAATGGCAAAACAAGTAGCTCATGAGATTAAAAACCCATTGACACCTATGCGATTGTCGGTGCAAAGTTTTGAACGCAGATTTGATATCAATGATCCAAAAATTAACGAAAAAGTAAAAGAATATAGCGAAACATTAATTCAACAAATAGATGTGATGAGTTCTATCGCATCAGCGTTCTCAGACTTTGCAAAAATGCCAAAGCAAAAAAGAGAAAAAATTGAAATAATTGGTGTTGTAAAAATGGCTTTAGATATTTTTAATGAAGACGATATTTCTTACCATCACCCAGAAGACGAGCTCTACGGAAACTTAGATAAAACACAACTGATTAGAATTGTAACCAACCTAATTACCAATGCAAATCAAGCGACTGAAGAAAAAGAAGATCCAAAAATTGAAGTCAAAGTACTGTCTAAAAAAGACAAAATAATCATTGAAGTTTCAGACAATGGAAAAGGTATAGGAAGAGACGTAGAACATCTAATTTTTGAACCTAAGTTTACAACAAAATCAAGTGGAATGGGACTTGGATTGCCCATGATAAAAAGTATTATTGAAGCCTATGAAGGTTCTATAAATTTTACATCAGAAGAAGGAAAAGGAACCACATTTACAGTAATTTTACCAAAAACATAAATATGTCACACTGAGCATAGCCGAAGTGAAGTGCATAAAAAACAGAGAAGAATGAATTTTGAAAATATTCTGGTAAGTCAAGACAACGGATTGGCAACCATCACCATCAACAGACCTAAAAAATTAAATGCATTAAATAGTGCGACCATCAACGAATTGCATGAAGCGTTTAATCACTTAAATAACGATGCTTCTATTAAAGCAATTATCATTACAGGGAGCGGAGAAAAAGCATTTGTTGCTGGAGCAGATATTTCTGAATTTGCTCATTTTTCAGTTGAAGAAGGAGGAAGATTAGCCGCAAACGGACAAGAAATCTTATTTGATTTTGTAGAAAATTTATCGACTCCAGTAATTGCTGCTGTCAATGGATTTGCCTTAGGCGGAGGTTTAGAATTAGCAATGGCGAGTCATTTTAGAATTGCTTCCGACAACGCAAAAATGGGATTACCAGAAGTTTCTTTAGGTGTGATTCCAGGGTATGGTGGAACACAACGCTTACCACAATTAGTAGGAAAAGGAAAAGCTATGGAATTGATTATGAGCGCTGGAATGATTTCTGCTGAGGAAGCAAAAGAAGTGGGATTGGTAAATTATGTTACCACACAAGAAGAATTAATTCCTTTAGCTGAAAAGTTGGCTGGAAAAATTATGAGGAACTCATCCGTAGCAATTAGCGCAGCAATTAAAGCGGTTAATGATAATTTTAAAGATGGCGTTGATGGTTATGAAAGCGAAATTAGAGAGTTCGGAAACTGTTTTGGTACCGAAGATTTTAAAGAAGGAACCTCAGCATTCTTAGAAAAAAGAAAAGCAGATTTCCCCGGAAAGTAAAACTTTCTCAGAGAAATGTCCAATTTAGAAATAGCGTTTCGTCTTTAACTAAAATCAATAATATTTAAATTTTAAAAACATGAGTAATTTTTTGTATTTATTTAGAGGAGGAGACGAACACTTTAATGAATGGTCTCAAGAAGAAAAACAAGCCCACATGCAAGTTTGGGCAACATGGATGGGCGGACTTGGAGCCGAGGGACGATTGGTAGACGGATCGCCTTTAGGAGCTGAAGGTAACGTAGTAGAAAACAGAGGTGAAGTAATCACAAATGGACCTTTTGCTGAAGGAGAAGAAATCGTTGGAGGTTACCTTATTGTTTCTGCAAAAGATTTAGAAGAAGCGGTAGAAATTTCGAAAGGCTGCCCAATTTTTGACTATACAGGTAGCACAGTAGAAGTTCGTGAAATCATGTCGATGGATATGTAAATCACATATTGTTGTAGATAAAGAGCTTGTCTAAAAAGAAGTCTTTGCGATTCTTTTGACTGTCTGGAAAGACAGGCTAAAGTGAAGCAATCTGTACAATTTAAGTTACTAATTTATAGATTACTTCTCACGCTTCACTTCGATACCCTTCGACAGACTCAGGGTGCAAACTCAGTGCAAGAAGGCGTGATCGTAAAGACATTAAAAAATAGTGTTTTCATAAAACCTCTTTTTATTTTTTATGAACCAAACCAACCAAAACCCTATCATTGAGCATGTATTTAGGCATGAATATGGAAAAATCACATCCATTTTAGTTCATAAATTTGGACCTTCTCATTTAGAAAAAATAGAAGATGTAGTTCAAGATGCCTTTTTAAAAGCGATGCAGGTTTGGGGGTATAAAGAAGTTCCTAAAAATCCAACCGCTTGGTTGTTAAGAGTTGCTAATAATGGGTTGATCGATATTTTTAGAAAAGACAAAAAACTTCAAGAATACAATGGAATTGATGATCTGTTCCAAGGTTTAACAACAAATCAAAAAGACATTTCATTAGAAAATACCATTCAAGACAGTCAGTTAAAAATGATTTTTGCCTGTTGTAACCCTTCACTATCTACAGAAAATCAGATCATTTTAAGCCTTAAACTCATCGGAGGATTTAGCAATAAAGAGATTTCTAGAGCATTGTTAAAAAAAGAAGAAGCAGTTGCAAAGTCCTTTACCAGGTCAAAACAGAAATTTAAAGAGAAAGTAAAAACACTAGACATTCCTATTGAAATGAGTTTGTCATCAAGAATTCAAATTGTTTTGAAAGTCATTTATTTATTGTTTTCTGAAGGATATGCCACAAGCTCTGGAGAAGCGATCATCAAAAGAGATATTTGCTACGAAGCCATCCGATTGGCGTTATTACTCAAAGAAAATCAATCCACCAATACTTCAGAGCTCTATGCATTAATTGCTTTGATGTGTTTTCATACAGCAAGATTTGATGCAAGAATCGACGACAATAATGAGCTGATAGATTTAGAAAATCAAGACAGAACAAAATACAATCAAGAGTTGATAAGAATTGGAATGAATCATTTTCATACAGCTAAAGAAAAACTTTCTCAAAACCCATCTTATTTTTTGCAAGCAGCAGTATCATATCAATATTGTGAAGCCTCTAGTTTTGAGGAAATCAAATGGAAAAGCATTCTTAGCATTTATGATTTGCAGTTAAAATATGCAGATTCACCCATTATAAGATTGAATAGAGTCATCCCTTTTTATAAAGTACACGGCTTACAAAAAGGATTGGAATGCCTTCAAGCAATGAACGAAAACAAAAAGTTTGAAGAAAATGGATTATTCCACTCTATAAAAGCTCAAATTTTGCAAGAGTTAAAAGAGATTAAAAAATCTAAAGAAGCATATCAATTAGCAATTGACTTATCTAAAAATGAAATTCAAAAAAAGCATTTGATAAAAAAACGAAACCTATTGATATAAGGCGAATCCTAGATTCGCCTTATCTACCTAAATTCGATCATTATTCAGATGTCCCCTTGAGCGCAGTCGAAAGGTCTTTGAATTATTGAAATTTATAAAGGTTTCGACTGCGCTCAACCAGACAATTACAATAACATGCTGAAAACAAAAATAGTACAAAATATATTTTAATCGAACTCAGGTTATTAGATCCCTTACTTAAGCGCTCTTTTTAGATTGAAAATGTAAAATTAATGAGACGGTATAAAAAGGTAGCGCTAAAATTAAAATTGCGGCTAACATGATAATCGCTATTTTCATTTGTTTGTGTTTTAAAATTTTTGCAAACCTATTTCAGAAAGACTATACAAAGAACAACACAATTGACCAATTTGTATGCTATTTTAACCCATTAAAAACATTAATATCACTAAAGAGTTAAAATTGGACACAAAAAGGATAATCTGAGATAGATTATTTTCATTTTGAGTTGTATTTTTGCAATATGATCAATCAAAAAAAACCGAGATTAGAAAAGGTAGATACTGGTTTTGAGAGTTCTATTCTTACAAAGAAGCATACAGAATTTTTAAAAACCTATAAACCTTTTTGGCATTTTCATCCAGAAATAGAATTGGTCTATGTAAACAAAGGTCAGGGAAAAAGACATATTGGAAATCATTTGTCATATTTCAATAATAGTCAGCTGTTATTGATTGGGGCTAATTTACCACATAACGGATTTATAGATCGATTGACTACGAATGGTTCCGAAACATTGATTCAATTTAAAGAAGATTTTTTAGGCGAAGATTTTTTTGAAGTTCCAGAAATGAAAAGCGTAAAAGAATTATTCGAAAGGTCAAAAAAAGGAATTTTATTTGGTGTTGAGACCAAGCAAAAAATTGGTAAAAAGATTGAAAAAATTACCGAAAAGGAAGGGTTCAAACAAATCATTCTTCTTTTAGAAATTTTGCATGTGCTCTCTAAAGCAGAAGACTATACATTATTAAATGCTGATGGCTATGCTTTTGAAACCGAGCCACAAGACAGTTCGAAAATAGATGCAATTTATAAGCATATTAATGAAAATTTTAAAGAGCATATAAGTTTGGACGAAATTGCAGATGTAGCAAGTATGACTGTTCCAGCGTTTTGTAGATACTTTAAAAAAGTAACAGGAAAAACATTTACCAAATTGGTGAATGAATACCGTGTTGTACATGCTACCAAATTATTATCAGAAAGCCAAATGAGTATTACTGATGTTGCTTACAAATGTGGATTTAATAACTTTTCCCATTTTAATAAGTTGTTCAAACAAGTAACTGGAAAAAATGCATCAAAATATAGAAATGAAATGAAAAAAATAATTCAATAAACCTTTGAAAAATGAATGATAAAATTGACAAAACAATAGAATATTATATGGTAAAAAGAAGTGAATTACTTAATTATGTAAATTCGAACAACAACCTAACCGCAGAACAAATCGTTCAAAGTGGTGAAGAGTTATCGATTCTAGAATATAAGATAACTGCGTTAGAAGTTGCTAAAGAGAATTAGTAATTGTTAGTGTTTAGTTGTGTTGGTTTTATCATTCAGTTACAAAGTTTCAAAGAATTTTTGTGAGTAGTAAATATATTTTTCAATTATTGGTTGTCTTTGCGAATGAAATGAAGCAATCTGTCTATTAGTATTTTTAAAGTTACAGAGTGGCAATTTTTTTATAATTCGTAAATATATTTTCGAACTTTCATTACTCATTACTCATTACTCATTACTCATTACTCATTACCCATCACTTCACCCCATTCCACTCATCATAAAACTGCTGAAGAAAACCTTCCATATAGCTGTGTCTATCAGCGGCAATTTGTCGCCCAGTTTCCGTATTCATTTTGTCTTTAAGCAGTAATAATTTTTCGTAAAAGTGATTGATGGTTGGCGAAGACGATTTTTTATATTCTTCCTTGCTCATATTTAAATTAGGGGCAATTTCAGGATCGTACAATACCCTGTTTTTGAACCCGCCATAATTAAAACAACGCGCAATTCCGATGGCGCCAATTGCATCCAAACGATCTGCATCCTGAATGACATCCAATTCAGGAGAACGAAAAGAATTGCCAGCGTCTAAAGAAGATTTAAAAGAAATGTATTGGATAATATTTTCGATATGAACAATTACTTCCTCATCTACTTGCTGACTTTCTAAAAACGCTCTTGCCTTTTTAGGCCCAACAGATTCATCGCCATCATAAAATTTCGCATCAGCGATATCGTGTAATAATGCACCTAAAGTCACGATAAATTTATCAACATTTTCGCTTTTTGAGATTAGCTTGGCATTGTTGTATACTCGTTCAATGTGGAACCAATCATGTCCGCCTTCAGCACCTTTTAAAGTTTCTTTTACAAATGCAATGGTGTTTTCTGTAACTTTTTGTTTGTTCATTTTGCTAAGATAATGAAAGAAAAGTATTGTTAAAAAGAAATAAATTATTGCTTATCAATAATTATATTATATATTTGTGACATCAAATAAAAAACATGAAAACAATTAGAACACTTAACGCACTAATCAATATACTATTTTACATACTCGTTGTATTCATAGTATCAATTACTATATTCTATATTATTATTCTCTTCTTTGGAGATCATTTACCATTACTATTTCAAGGATATAGAATGATTTTTAGTTTTGGATGGAAGCTCCTTATTGTTCCTGTTTTTACGTACATAAATTTTATTTTATTTATAATGGGTATTTACTACATGAAGAAGACAATTCCGTCATTTAAAAAACATGATTTTTATTCAGAAAGTATGATTAAGAACCTGAAAAAGGCAGGTAAACTATTTGTTTTTATTGGTTCAAGTATGATTTTCTTTAAATTATTAGGTTTACTCGTATTTCAAAATACTATTGGATTAGGAAAAGGATGGACTTTGTTATTCTCTATCCTAGGGTCTATAGACTTACCTATGATATCTTTGATTATCATTGGATTGTTCCTTTTACTATTTAGTGATTCTTTCAAAAATGGAAAAGCGCTTCAAGAAGAAAATAAATTAACGATATAATTATGGAAAGGAAAGGCATAGAAGAATTCAAGCAGGTAATAATTTTGCTTTTATATTTTTATTTATCCTTTTTCTTATTGGATATTATAAGAATACTGTTTACGTACAATGAAAATAACATCAATTATCTGAACATAATTTCAACAGACCAAAATATAAATATTTATGGAAAATTATATATGTTTCTGAAAGTTGTCTCTAATATATTTTTACTGTTGGGAGTTCTTCAGTTTATAAAAATTATCCGCAAATTCAATAGAGAAACTTTTTTCGAAAATGGTTATGTTCAGAGGTTTAAGAAAACAGGAAAACTATTTATTTACTCTTCATTGGTAAGCGGTATTAATTTAGTATTTGAGTTGTTTTTGTCAAATACTCTTTTTGTTAATTCTGACAGAATGTATTATAAATATTTTATTGCTATCGTGGGTTGTTTTTTCTTATTAGTGTATAGAATTCTGAAGAAAGGGCAAGTAATAAAAGAAGAAAACGATTTAACCATATAATTATGCCAATCATTGTAAACTTAGATGTCATGCTCGCCAAGCGAAAAATGAAAAGTAAAGATTTGGCTGAAATTATTGGTATTACGACAGCTAATTTATCCATTTTAAAATCTGGAAAAGCAAAGGCAGTTCGGTTCTCAACCTTAGAAGCAATTTGCAAGGCGTTGGAATGTCAGCCTTCAGATATTTTGGAATACATAGAAGAATAAACTAAAAAATCCACTTCGAATGAAGTGGATTTTATCTTGTTTCTTGACTTAAAAAGTCTTTTTCAAATTTTAGCAGAACTCGTCGTATGCAGAGATTAAGTTCTCAGCAATCATTTGAGCCGATCTTCCTTCAATATGATGACGCTCTAACATGTGAACCAATTCACCATCCTTAAACAAAGCCACAGCTGGCGATGATGGAGGAAAAGGAACCATAAGCTCTCTCGCTTTTTGTGTAGACTCTCTATCTACACCTGCAAAAACAGTCGTTAAATGATCTGGTTTTTTATCAAATTGTAAAGATGCTATTGTTCCTGGTCTTGCAGTACCAGCAGCACATCCACATACAGAATTCACCATCACTAATGTAGTTCCTTCTTTTGATATTGCACTATCTACATCTTCAGCAGTATACAAAGCTGAAAAACCATTATTGGTCAATTCTTCACGCATCGGTTTTACTAATTCTTCTGGATACATAATTTTTTAAAATTTTAGACTACAAAGATAACGATAAAAACGCAATAGGATTCCTTATCTTTGAATCAAAATAAATTGTAAAAATGGCAAGTTTTTCAAAATGGCTAGGTGCTGGAATCGGATTTACATTTGGAGGTCCAATTGGCGCAATTATAGGATTTGCGGCAGGTACCGCGATTGATACTTTTTCAAAAGAAGATTTTGTAAAAGAACAGAAAGAATTTCAACAACGCAGAAGTAGAAATGTCAATACTCAAAGTGGAGATTTTGAGATTAGTTTATTGGTTTTAGCTTCAGTGATTATCAAAGCAGATGGTAAAGTTGATGAAAGAGAATTGAACTTTGTAAGAACACAGTTCGTTGGAATGTACGGACAAGAAAGAGCCAACAACGCCTTTAAATTATTCAAAGGAATTATAAAAAAACAAGTTTCAACAAGACAAGTGTGCATGCAAATTCGCCAACACATGCCGCATTCATCTCGATTACAATTGATTCATTTCTTATTTGGAATTGCCAAAGCCGATGAACATGTAGCCAAAACTGAAGTTGACGAAATTAGAAAAATTGCAGGCTATTTGTACATCAATGAATACGACTTTGAATCCATCAAAGCCATGTTTTATAGTTCTACAGACAATGCTTATAAAGTCTTAGAAATCTCAAAAACTGCCACGGACGATGAGGTGAAAAAAGCGTATAGAAAAATGGCAAAAAAATACCACCCAGACAAATTACAAGGATTGGGAAAAGAACACTTAAAAGGCGCACAAGAGAAGTTTCAAAACATTCAATCTGCTTACGAATCTATCAAGAAGGAAAGAGGGCTTAGTTAGTTGTAAAGTTATCAAGTTTTAAAGTTGGAAAGATAGTTCTGATTTGTCTTTGCGAGGCTTTGCAAAAGCTGTGGCAACCTGTTCAATTCTAACTCTATTCATGAGATCGCTTCGTTAACACTCGCGAAGACAGTTTTGGTTTGTCTTTGCGAGGAGGTACGACGAAGCAATCTGTTTAAATACTAACCCCTGATTAATGAGATCGCTTCTCCCGAATTCGTCGGGATCGCGAAGACAATCTATTTCATCATTTCACTACACCTGTCTGCCGACAAGACATTTTTTCACTTTTTAACTCACTACAATTCAAGAGAAATTCTGTATTTTCGCATTCTTATTAGAATCTGTGATTTATGAGTGCAAAGTTTCCTGAATATAAAGGACTTAACTTACCGAATGTAGCCAAAGAAATTCTCCAATATTGGGAAGAGAACGACATTTTTGAAAAAAGTGTTTCTACCCGAGAAGGAAAACCTCCCTATGTGTTTTTTGAAGGACCACCATCAGCAAATGGATTGCCAGGCGTTCACCACGTTTTAGCAAGAGCCATTAAAGATATTTTTCCGCGTTACAAAACCATGAAAGGTTTCCAAGTAAAGCGTAAAGCAGGCTGGGATACACACGGATTACCCATTGAATTAGGCGTTGAAAAAGAATTAGGAATCACAAAAGAAGATATTGGAAAGACCATTTCTGTAGAAGAATACAATGCAGCATGTCGTAAAGCAGTGATGCGTTATACAGGGATTTGGAACGACTTAACTCAGAAAATGGGGTATTGGGTAAATATGGATGATCCATATATTACCTACGAACCCAAATATATGGAAAGTGTTTGGTGGTTGTTAAAACAGATCTATACAAAAGACTTGTTGTACAAAGGATATACTATTCAACCCTACTCTCCAAAAGCAGGAACAGGATTAAGTTCGCACGAATTAAATCAACCAGGAACCTATCAAGATGTAACCGATACAACAGTTGTTGCTCAGTTCAAAGCTGTAGAAAGTACATTGCCTGAATTTTTAAAGAAATTTGATCATTTGCATTTTCTAGCTTGGACGACAACTCCGTGGACCTTGCCAAGTAATACCGCATTGACAGTTGGTGCTAAGATTGACTATGTTGTAGTTGCTACTTACAATCAATATACCTTTGAACCAGTACATGTAATTCTGGCTAAAAAATTAGTAGGGAAACAATTTACAGGAAAGTTTGAGCAAACAGAAGATGTTGCTGACCTTATTCGTTATCATGAAAAAAATGACAAGAAAGGTAAGATTCCATTCCTAATTGCTGCAGAATGTAAAGGAGCAGATTTGTTAGAAATTCGATACGAACAATTGCTAGATTACGTTTTACCTAACGACAATCCACAAGATGCATTTCGAGTGATTTCTGGTGATTTTGTAACCACTGAAGACGGAACAGGAATTGTACATACAGCACCAACATTTGGGGCAGATGATGCGCTCGTTGCAAAACAAGTAACACCTGAAATTCCGCCAATGTTAGTCAAAGACGAGAACGACAACTTGGTTCCGTTAGTAGATTTACAAGGACGTTTTAGAAAAGAAGTTGGTGAATTTGGAGGAAAGTATGTAAAGAACGAATATTATGCAGATGGCGAAGCTCCAGAAAGATCAATTGATGTTGAACTAGCGATCAAATTAAAAGAAGAAAACAAAGCCTTTAAGGTTGAAAAATACAAGCACAGTTATCCCAATTGCTGGAGAACTGACAAGCCTATTTTATACTATCCATTAGACTCTTGGTTTATCAAAGTGACGGATGTAAAAGATAGAATGCATGAGTTAAACAAAACCATTAACTGGAAACCAAAATCAACCGGAGAAGGTCGCTTTGGGAATTGGCTGGCAAATGCAAACGATTGGAATTTATCACGTTCTCGTTATTGGGGAATTCCATTACCTATTTGGAGAACAGAAGATAAGAAAGAAGAAATCTGTATCGGTTCTGTTGAAGAACTAAAAAAAGAAATGCAGAAAGCGGTGGAAGCTGAAGTTCTTGAAGCCGATATTTTTGCTGAGTTTGAAGTCGGAAATATGTCCGATGAAAACTATGCAACTATCGATTTACATAAAAATATTGTCGATCAAATTACATTGGTTTCTCCTTCAGGAAAACCGATGAAGCGCGAAAGCGATTTGATTGACGTATGGTTCGATTCTGGGTCTATGCCTTATGCACAATGGCATTATCCTTTTGAAAACCGTCATTTAATTGATGGTTTTCAAAATTCCGAACTTGATTCAGAATCTCATGATGAGAACCTGAAACAAGGTCAAGTTGACAAAAGGGCTTTCCCTGCCGATTTTATTGCAGAAGGAGTCGATCAAACTCGTGGTTGGTTCTATACATTACACGCTATTGGAACCATGGTTTTTGATTCTGTAGCCTACAAAAATGTAGTATCAAACGGATTGGTTTTAGACAAGAACGGACTGAAAATGTCGAAGCGTCTTGGAAATGCAACTGACCCTTTTGAAACCTTAGATACTTTTGGAGCCGATGCCACACGTTGGTATATGATTGCCAATGCGAATCCTTGGGATAATTTAAAGTTTGATGTAGACGGAATTGAAGAGGTAAAACGTAAGTTCTTCGGAACGCTTTACAATACCTACTCGTTCTTTACATTATATACCAATATTGATAATTTCTCCTATTCAGAAGAAGACATTCCTTTGGCAGAAAGACCAGAATTAGATCGTTGGATTTTATCAGAATTGAATACATTGATTGAAAAAGTAGATAAATTCTATGCAGAATATGAACCTACAAGAGCTGCCAGAGCTATTTCAGATTTTACGCAAGATTATTTGAGTAACTGGTACGTTCGTTTAAGTAGAAGAAGATTTTGGAAAGGAGATTATCAACAAGATAAAATATCGGCGTATCAGACATTGTATACTTGTATGGTAACCATTGCAAAATTAGGTGCACCCATTGCTCCATTTTTTATGGATAAATTGTATTTGGATTTGAATACAGTCACTCAAAAAGAAAATTTTGAGAGCATTCACCTGTCACAATTTCCAAAGTTTGACGTCTCCTTTATAGACAAAGCGTTAGAACGTAAAATGGAAAACGCACAAACCATCTCTTCTTTGGTATTATCATTAAGAGCCAAAGAGAAAATTAAAGTGCGTCAACCATTACAAAAAATCATGATTCCTGTTGAAAACACGCAACAGAAAGAAGAAATTTTAGCAGTTTCTAACTTGATTAAGCATGAAGTAAACATCAAAGAAATTGAATTGTTGGAAGATGCTTCTGGAATATTAGTGAAGCAAATAAAGCCCAATTTTAAGGTTTTAGGACCTAAATATGGTAGGGATATGAAATTGATTTCCAGCGCAATTCAAAACTTCAAGAAAGAGGATATTTCCACTATTGAAAAAGAGGGAAAAATACCTGTTGAACTTGATGGAAAAATTATTAACTTGGAGCTCTCTGACGTAGAGATATCATCCAAAGATATTGAAGGATGGTTGGTAGCAAATGAAGGAACGATTACTGTTGCTTTAGATGTTACGATTACTGAAGATTTACGCAAGGAAGGGGTTGCAAGAGAATTAATCAATAGAATTCAAAATGCACGAAAAGACAACGGTCTTGAAGTAACAGATAGAATTAAATTGACGGTTTTAAGGTTTGAAGATTTGGAAGAATCTATCAACAATAACAAAAAGTATATTATGAGTGAAACATTAACCAGCGAATTGGTTTTTGTGGATCAATTAACCGATGGGACGGAAATTGAGTTTGATGCCATCAAAAGTAAATTATTAATCCAAAAAACGTAAGATTATGCCAGATACAACTGCAAAATATTCTGATGAGGACTTACAAGAGTTTAAAGAAATCATACTAGAGAAAATAGAAAGAGCTGAAGAAGATTTAGCCTTATTACAAAGTTCTTATAAGAACGGTTTAAACAATGGAACAGATGATACATCGCCCCAGTTTAAATCTTTCGAAGAAGGTTCTGAAACGATGAGTAAGGAAGCCAATGTTCAGTTGGCCATCAGACAAGAAAAATTTATTCGCGATTTAAAGAACGGGTTAATTCGTATTGAAAACAAGACCTATGGAATCTGTAGAGTGACAGGAAAACTCATACAGAAAGAACGTTTAAAATTAGTTCCTCATGCTACGCTGAGTATCGAGGCAAAAAGACGACAATAAATCAAAAGCTTCCAAATTGGAAGCTTTTTTGTTTTTATGAAGAAACATATACTTATATCATTTCTCTTTGTGGGCTTATTATTACAAGCTCAACAAAAAATCGTGAAAACAATTGAAAGCGATGCGCCTTATGTTGAGGTAAAAACGGAAGGGATTGATAATTTGATTATCGAAGAATCTGAAACCAATGAATTGGAAATGATCATTTTGGATGCGGATGGTTTGGGTTTTATAGAAAGCTTTAGCTGCAACGATTACAATTGTGTTTTAAGCATTAAAACAGAACTCAAAGGAACCGATGATATCAATAATAAAATCAATCAGTTTCCATTAGCGCCGCCTACCAATGTGAGTGCAATTATAAAAATTCCTAAAAACAAAAAAGTAACGATCTTTGGAGAAACCATCGATATTCAGACAAGTGGATATGATGGGATTTTGAGAATTCTTATTGATAAAGGAAATGTAAGGATTGAAGGAATCAAAGGAATTACAGAAGTAACGTTATTTACAGGGACTGTTTTTGCCACCGTTGATGATAGTTCTTTGGATATAAAAACCAGAAAAGGAAAAATCTCATTGAATGAAGAAATTGTAAAATCGCCCTACAGAAAGAAAGAAAAGAAAAAGAAAAGATTGGTGGTAAAATCCGTCAATGCCAATGTTGTGTTAACACAAAGTGAGTAGTCTAATAATATTCTTATTTTTGTTGCCAGAATTTTAGAAATATGTCGAAAAAAAATATTGCCTTACTCACCATCATCATAGCTCTTTTAATAGACCAAATTATCAAGATTTATGTGAAAACGCATTTTGCTTTAGGAGAAGAGGTGCATGTATTCGATTGGTTTAAAATTCATTTTGTAGAGAATAATGGAATGGCAATGGGTTTTGAATTTGGAGGAAAAGGCGGTAAGTTATTCTTAACAATCTTTAGATTGGTAGCCGTTGTTGGAATTATTTATTGGTTACTAAATACCATTAAAAATAAATTGCCAAATGTTGTGGTAATTGCCATTGCACTTATTTTTTCGGGAGCTGTAGGAAACATCATAGATTCTGTTTTTTATGGTATTATTTTTAACACACCAGATCAAGGTGTTGCCACACTATTTCCAGAAGAATCTTACGGAAGTCTGTTTTACGGAAAAGTAGTAGACATGTTCTATTTTCCAATTTGGGAGGGGACGCTACCCGAATGGATTCCTTTTGTAGGAGGCGAGTTTTTCAGGTTTTTTAATTACATCTTCAACCCTGCGGATTCTTATATTACGGCAGGAGTAGCACTGCTTTTCATCTTTAGCAAAAAAGCATTTCCTAAGGAAGAAAAAGTAGCATAATCGTTAGGCATAAGATTTACGGTTGTTGATTAACAATTGAAGATTGTTGAACTTTACCTTTTTTTATCTTAAAAATGGCACCAATAGGATTGCCACAAATACACGAATGATATTGTAATAAGTTACCTCACAAAATCTACTACTAGACTCAAGAAATAAGAGAGTCTTGTTTCTTGAGTCTATAAGTCATAAGTCTTGAGTCCGAATAATTATTACACGTTAAAATTCGGAGAAACTTCAATAAGTTTTTTCTGAATTCCGTAAATAACCAATCCTGCTACATTTTTAGATCCCGTTTTTAAGAGTAGATTGTTTCTATGTCCGTCTACAGTTCTAGGGCTAATAAATAGCTTTTCTGCAATTTCATTGGTTGTATATTCAGAGCAAATTAGCTCTAAAACTTCCAATTCTCTTCGAGACAATAATTTTTTGTCTAAGTCGCTTCGTATTCGTTTTCCATTGGATGAAATTAAATTCTCATGAATCATTTTCATGACAGCTTCATCATAATGAAAACCTTTATCAAACACCTCGTTAATGGTATAAACTACATCTTTCGGGCTTGAATTTTTTAACAAATAAGAGGAGGCGCCTACATCGATCATATTAATGATAAATGATTTTCCATCATAACTTGTTAATGCTATAATTTTTACATCAGGATATTGCTTGTGAATTACTTTGGTGGTTTCTACGCCATTTAAAACAGGCATTTTTAAATCCATTAAAATAATGTCTGGAGCAACCTCTGCAGAATCTAAATAAGAAATTAGTTGTTTTCCGTCTTCGGCATCAAATAAAATCTCGAAGTTTTCTATCCTTTCTAAAAGGAAGATAATTCCTTTTCTAAAAAGTTCCTCATCGTCTGCAATTGCAATTCTAATTTTTCTTTTCATGTGTTGGGAGTTTTAAAAAATTATTGATACATAAATTCCCTTTTTTATAGCACTTTTTATAGTGAGCTCACCATTTAATAATTCTATTCTACTTTCAATGTTTTTCATTCCAAGGCCTTTTTTCTGATTGATGATCTCTTCACTAAAACCGACACCATTGTCTTTATATTCTATAGTTAAATCGTCACTTTTTTTCTGAAAGCTAATGTTAATTTCTTTTGCTTTTCCATGCCTTATAGAATTACTCATAAGCTCTTGGACAACTCTAAAAACATGGAGTTCTTGTGTTTTAGTTAAATGATTTTCTGGATATGCGATATCTGATTCTATGGCTACTTTTTTGCTAGTATTATACTCATCAACCAATTCTTCAATAGCAGATTGCAATCCAAATTTCTCTAGAATAGGTGGCATTAAATCATGTGCTATTTTTCTAGCACTCGCCAAAGCCTTATTGGTAACCTTTAAAATATTCTTGTTTACTTTGGTGTACTCTTCAGGAGAGAGTTCGCCGTCTAATAAGAAATTGGAGTTTAGGTTGATAACCGTTAATTTAGAACTAATGTCATCATGCAGATCCTGAGCTATACGTTTTCGTTCTTTTTCTTGAGTAAGAATGATGGCATGTATTACCTCTTTTTGATGAGAAATTTCTAACTCTTTATTTTCTAACTCTTTCTCAACAATTTTTTTTCTGGAGAAAAAGAAAAACAACAGCAATGCTACCGCCATTAAAAGCAGCAACAAAACACCGATAATTACAATGGTAACTATCTGATTCTCTTCAGAAAACAAATTATCCATGGGGGGGCATATTAAAGCAAACCAATATACAAAAAACAAGGGGAAGCATTGATGAATTCCACAACTTAAGTTTAAAAAAACAGGTATAAATACCTGTTTTTTTAAATACCCGTCTTGCAACCTTATACAAACAGGTTCTTCTCTATTTTCTTTCAATGTTTCTATTGAATTTTGCTTGATATTTACACAAAAATTTATATTCATATAATTTATAAATTTTGCTCATGTTTTACAACAGGTATACTTATTTACAATTTTGACAATGACTTATAAAATCAAAAATATTACCACTACTAGCCCACTCTTTTTAGTTATTAAATCTTCACAAAAACAATTAAGAAGGAATCTCTTTTTTTCTAAAATGTTTGTACCATTCTATAAAAACTAAAACTTGAAACAAAATATATAAAATTGCATTTAAATACCATATCATTATTTTAATCCCTGAAGAAATATTTGCAACGGTAAACAATAAAGTACTACAGAGGATATAAATAAAAAAACCAGAAATTATATATATAAAGTTTTTATTAGATCGTTCAATTCTATCAAAGAAAAAGAAGAAGGAATAAAACATTAGTGGAATAGATGTTGCTAATATTTCAAACTCATTAAAAATAAAATACTTTTCAGGATTTTTAGAATAAAATATTACAAGAAATAGTAATACTGTTATTGATATAATAGTAATTAATTTTCGGATTATTCTTTTTTTAATTTCCACAAAAAAGAAATAACTTAATATTATTAATTGCCCAATAAAATAATAATGAGAAATATGCATATTATGTATTTTAAACTCAAAATAATATGCAGTTACAATTTGAATTATGAGGGTAAATAAGAGGTAGAATGTAAAAATTTTAAAAGCCATCAAGTTAGATTGATAGCTTTTAAAATATAAAATAGTGTTGATAAACAGAATTAATATACCTATGTACCTAAAAAGATCAAAAAAATCCATTTAACCTCCGTATAATGGGCTGTCATCATCACAAGCATCAGGACAAGGGCTGGTAAAATCAAAAATCCCAGTTTCTGGATCTCCCATTGAATCAGCTAATCCATTTTTAGGGTTGATAACAGGTCCTTTGTTATCAATTTTTCCATTGATAATATCTCTTTGAACCATTTTCCCTGTCTTTTGATTCAATTCAGGATGTGTCCCTACAATTAGAAGTTTTTCACCACCACCTGCAGACTCGTTTGGATCTATTGCCATATAAGCTCTAACACCATTGATGGTTTTTTCATTAAGCTCATAGGTCTTGCCTTCCTTATGTTCTAAAACACCTATTTCTTTCAAAACGTCAACCAAATCTTGTATGGGAATTGAAAAGGCTTTGCAATTAGTAGGGCATGCAATCCGCCAAATTTTTGTCCATAAAACAGCTTCATCTAATGTTACCTGAGTATTTTTCATTTTTATAAAAAGTTTAAAAGTTAATCGCCTAAATGTAGTAGCTTTTTGTTTTGCTAAAAACAGTTAGGTATAAATACTTAAAAAAACAGGTATTTATACGCCCCCTTTTCTAGCTACCCAAAAAAGGGGATTTTTATAATAAATAGTCTTTCAATCTTAGGTAAACACTAGAAAAGTATATCAATTTGAATGAAGACAACTTAAATTGACATTTTTTAGTTACGGATACCCATAATTTGTTTTTTATTGACGAGACCCACAGGTTTTAAAAACCTGTGGGGTCTTAATTCTATAAATTGTCTTCACGATTCTTCCTGTCTTCGCGAGTGCAACGAAGCGATCTCATCAATAAAAATTAAGATTTGACAGTTTTCCCGAACTGGTACAGGCGGGCGATCTCACTAATTAAGGGTTAGCATTTAACAGATTGCCACAGCTTTTTTCTCAAAAAGCCTCGTAAAGACATTCTCTTACTGTCTTTGCGAGGAAGAATGACGAAGCGATCTCATTAATAGAAGTTAGAATTAAGCAACCTGCCCGAACTGGCACAGACGAAGCGATCTCATCAATAGAAGTTAGAATTAAGCAACCTGCCCGAACTGGCACAGACGGGCGATCTCATCAATAGAAGTTAGAATTAAGCAGCCTGCCCGAACTGGCACAGACGGTGATTTTATTAATCGTAGTTATAATTCAACAGATTACTTCAGTCGTTCCTCCTTCGTAAAGACATCAATACAAATTTTAGTATCTTTCATAAAAAAATTGCGAACATATGAAACAGTATTGTGTTTATCTACTCTCAAACAAAAACGACACCGTAATTTATACAGGAGTAACTTCAGATTTGATAAAACGTATTTTTCAACACAAAACGAAAAAGTACAAAGGGTTTACTTCTAAGTACAATTGCGATAAATTGGTTTATTTTGAAGTATTTTCTGATGTAAATGAAGCTATTTTCAGAGAGAAACAAATAAAAGCAGGAAGTCGGAAAAAGAAAGAAAACTTAATCAATTTAGAGAATCCAAATTGGAATGATTTGTCTGAAGGTTGGATTTTTGATTGCTTATAATGACTTGTCTTCGCGAGAAGGCACGACGAAGCCTGCCCGAACTGGCACAGGCGGGCAATCTCACTAATTAAGGGTTAGCATTCAACAAATTGCCACAGCTTTTTTCTCAAAAAGCCGCGCAAAGACATTCTTGTACTGTCTTCGCGAGGAAGAATGACGAAGCGATCTCATCAATAGAAGTTAGAATTAAGCAACCTGCCCGAACTGGTACAGGCGGGCGATCTCATTAATTAAGAGTTAGCATTTAACAGATTGCCGCGGCTTTTTTTCTCAAAAAGCCTCGCAAAGACATTCTCGTACTGTCTTCGCGAGGAAGAATGACGAAGCGATCTCATCAATAGAAGTTAGAATTAAGCAACCTGCCCGAACTGGTACAGGCGGGCGATCTCATTAATAGAAGGTTAGCATTCAACAGATTGCTTCTCACGCTTTGGGCGTGATCGCAAAGACATTCTTGTACTGTCTTCGCGAGGAGGCACGACGAAGCGATCTCACTAATAGAAGCTATAATTAAACAGATTGCTTCTCACGCTGATGGCGTGATCGCAAAGACACTCTTGTACTGTCTTCGCGAGTGCAACGAAGCGATCTCATCAATAAAAGTTAAGATTTGACAGTTTTCCCGAACTGGTACAGGCGGGCGATCTCACTAATTAAGGGTTAACATTCAACAGATTGCCACAGCTTTTTTCTCAAAAAGCCGCGCAAAGACATTTCAATAGCCAACAAAAAACAGTATTTTCGTTGGATGCCAACGCCATTAGAAATTCAACTTAAAACATTGCCTGATTCGCCGGGTGTTTATCAGTATTATGATAAAGACGATGTAATTCTATATGTTGGAAAAGCAAAAAATCTAAAGAAAAGAGTTGCTTCTTATTTCACCAAAAATCACGAAAATGCCAAAACCAGAATTCTGGTAAAAAAGATTGTTTCTATCAAACATATTGTGGTGAATTCAGAAACAGATGCTTTGTTGTTAGAGAACAATCTCATCAAAAAATATCAACCGAAGTATAATATTATGCTGAAGGATGATAAAACCTATCCCTGGATTTGTATCAAAAAAGAACGATTTCCAAGAGTGTTTATGACACGGAGAGTTGTGAAAGACGGATCGGAATATTTTGGCCCTTATACAAGTGTAAGGACCGTAAAGGTTTTGTTAGATTTAATACGAGAGCTGTATCCACTAAGAACCTGTACCTACGATTTAAGTAAAGAAAAAATTGAGGCAGGTAAATACAAAGTGTGTTTGGAGTATCATTTAGGAAATTGCAAAGGCCCTTGTGAAGACTTTCAATCTGAAGAGAATTATAATGAAACCATCAAAGCCATTAGAAATATTGTAAAAGGGAACTTTAGACAAAGTCTAGAAAAGTTTCAGGAATTGATGCTGTCTTTTGCAGAAAAGATGGAGTTTGAAGAGGCGCAAAAAGTAAAGGAAAAACTGGACTTACTCTCTAATTATCAAGCGAAATCTACCATTGTAAATCCGTCGATTAATAATGTAGATGTATTTTCTATTATTTCTGATAAAGGCTACGGATATGTCAACTTTTTTAAAATAGCCAATGGCTCTATCATTCAGTCGCACACCACAGAAATTAAGAAGAAGTTAGACGAAACAGACAAAGAAATATTGGAATTAGCGATTGTAGAAATCAGACAGCGTTTTCATTCTATTTCCAAAGAAATCTATGTTCCTTTTCAGTTAGATTTGGGTGATACAATAAAGGTGACGGTTCCGAAGTTGGGTGATAAAAAACGCATTGTAGAGCTTTCAGAACGTAATGCTAAGTACTACCGACAAGAGCAATTCAAACAAATTAAAATTGCAGATCCAGATCGCCATGTAAAAAGAATTATGGCACAAATGCAAAAAGATTTACGATTGTCCGTAGAACCCAGACATATAGAGTGTTTTGATAATTCTAATATCCAAGGAACGCATCCTGTGGCAGCTTGTGTGGTTTTTAAAGATGGTAAACCAAGCAAAAAAGAATACCGACATTACAATATAAAAACCGTAGAAGGTCCCGACGATTTTGCTTCTATGGAAGAAGTCGTTTTTAGACGATATAAGCGATTGTTGTCTGAAGACCAATCATTACCGCAATTAATTGTGATTGATGGCGGAAAAGGACAATTATCGTCCGCATTAAAGAGCTTGGACGTACTGGGTTTACGAGGCAAAATTGCCATCATTGGAATTGCCAAAAGATTGGAAGAAATTTATTATCCAGGAGATTCTATTCCGATGTATTTAGATAAAAAATCAGAATCGTTAAAAATCATTCAATTTCTAAGAAATGAAGCCCATAGATTTGGAATTACATTACACAGAAACAAGAGAAGTAAAAGTGCGATTCAATCAGAATTAGAGCTAATTCCATCGATTGGTAAACAAACGGTAACATCTTTGTTACGTAAATTTAAATCGGCTAAGCGTGTGAAAAATGCTACATTTGAAGAGCTTAAAGAAGCTGTTGGAGCATCTAGAGCCCAAAAAGTTTTTCAATATTTTAATAACCCAGTAAAAGAGTGAAAAAAACCTTTCTAATCGTACTATTCTTTCCCATGCTGTTGTTTGCACAAAAGAAGCAACCAAAAATTGGTTTGGTATTAAGTGGAGGCGGTGCAAAAGGGTTGGCACATATTGGCGTTCTAAAAGAAATAGACAAGGCTGGATTACAAATAGATTATATTGGTGGAACCAGTATGGGAGCGATTGTTGGCGGACTATATTCTGCGGGTTATTCGGGATTGCAAATCGAGAAAATTGTTGATTCTATCAATTTGCAAAACGAACTACAAGATGTATTACCCAGAAGTGCCAAACCTTTTTTTGAAAAAGAGTTTGGTGAAAAACACATCATTACCTTACCAGTCACTAAAAAAGGAATTGGATTGCCTAGAGCCGTTTCTAAAGGTCAGAATGTTTTAAACTTATTTACCTACCTATTATCACCTGTAGATAGCATTAACGATTTTAAAAAATTACCCATTCCGTTTTTTTGTATCGCCACAGATGTTGAAACAGGAAAAACTGTTCTGATAGAAAAAGGATCTTTACCCACTGCTTTGCGGGCTAGCGGATCTTTTCCTACTTTATTGAATCCTGTTGAAATGGATAATCGTCTGTTGATTGATGGTGGAATTGCCAATAACTTTCCATCCAATATTATGAAGATGAAAGATGTTGATATTATTATTGGCGTGGATGTTCAAAGTGATTTGATTAAAAGAGATGAACTGAATTCGGTGATTACCATTTTAAACCAAATAGTAAGCTATAATATTGCTGAGCGTAGTAAAAAAGGCATCACAGATGTTGATATTTATATAAAACCGGACATCACAGATTTTACTGTAGTTGACTTTGATAAAGGCAAAGCAATTATGCAAAAAGGTGAAGAGATAGGCGTAAAATACAAATCGGTTTTTGATAGCATCGCCCGGTTACAAACTGAGAAAAAATCAAGACCAAAATTGGTTGTCAAAGATGAAGAATTTACCGTTGAAGAGATTAAGGTTTTTGGAGTTGATAAATATACTTCTGCTTATGTAAGAGGAAAATTAAAGTTACGGATTGGGGATAAAATCAACAGAAAAGAGTTGAAGAGACGAATCAGCTTCCTGTCTTCTACAGATAATTATGAACGAATAGATTACAAAATCATAGGGAATAAGTTGCATTTTATGGTAATAGAAAATCAGCAAAAATCCAATGTACGTCTAGGAGCACATTATGATCAATTATATCAATCGGCAGTACTTGCAAATTATTCACATAAAAGTTTACTGATTAATAATGATGAATTATCTGTAGATATTATTGTGGGTGATAGAATTCGCTATAATTTAAATTACTTTGTAGACAATGGGTTTTATACCAGTTACGGTTTCAAGTCTCGATACAACAATTTTAGAACCAATACGCTTTTAAACTTAGAGGACAATCCAAATATCAATAGGATTGATTTTAGTTATACTGATTTTACACACGAAATTTTTATTCAAACCACATTTGGGAGAAAGTTTGCCGCAGGTTTTGGAGTCGAATACAAAAATTTAGAAATTACTACAGAAACTCTTTCTTCTCTTACTAGCAGCAAATTTACCTTTGATCATAGTAATTATGTAAATTTATCAGCCTATCTAAAATTAGACACCTATGATAAAAAAGTATTTCCCACGAGAGGGTTTTATGCTGATATTGGAGGGAAATGGTATGCTTGGTCTTCAGATTTTTTAGATGATTTTGAAGCATTTCCTCAGATTAAAGGCCGTTTAGGTTTTGCGACAACTTTTTGGAACCGATTCACTTTTCAGTACACCAATGATGCAGGATTTACTTTTGAAAATCCAACGTCTACTGTTTTTGATTTTTATTTAGGAGGCTACAACCAAAATTACATCAATACATTCATGCCAATGTATGGATATGAATTTGCACAGGTTTCAGGGAAATCTTTCCTACGCTCAGAATTTTTATTTAGATATAGAATTCTCGACAATCATTATATTTCTCTTCTAGCAAATTATGGAAGAGTCGATGAAAATGTGTTCAGTAGCACCGAAGACTTATTTGAAGATATCTTATCTGGTTATGCCGTTGGATATAGTTTAGATACTCGTTTGGGCCCTATAGAAATAAAGTACAGTTGGTCTCCAGAAAATAAAGAGAACTATTGGTTGTTTAATTTAGGGTTTTGGTTTTAGTCATCACCAAAAAACAATGTATTTTAATGAGGAATTAAGCAATTCAACACAATTAAAAAAAAATGAAAAAGACACTAATTTTTTTACTGCTGTTTACTATTTCTTATACTAGTAAAGCTCAAGTTTACGATATTAATTTTCCAATTTCTGATGAAGAAAGGACTCAAAAATGTCGATATATTCAACAGGTTTTTAAACAAATTCCCAAAGAAGTAAAGTTTGGTATTCGAAGAAAGGGAGATCAGCTTTTCTTTGAAATTAATGACAAACAATGGTTCAATCGTATTTTCAAAAACACAGGTGATGGCATTTCTATTGATGTTGTCTCAAAATCCAGATACGCCTGTGATAATGAAGTTTCACCAATACAGATAAGGGGAACCCTAATAAAACCTATATATGCTCAGAGATTAAGAAGAGGTTTAAAACCTTCTTTGCAAGGTCGTTTTAGCGTGTTAGCAGGCACCATTCCAGAAGAATTACAAGATGAAGAATTAGAGTTTAATATTTTATTTTTAAATAAGAAAACCTTCTGTAGATACAATACTATCTTTAATTTAGAATCTTATCCTTGGGAATTGTTAGACATGGGTGTGTATTTAGATTCTCTTACTTACAAAACAAAAAAGATAGCGACTCAAAAAGATCGATTTGTCACCAAATACAAGACATTAAAATTCACCATTCCTTTCGAAAAAAATAAGTCAGAGTATTCTCCAATTGATATAAAACCAATGTATGATTCGTTGCGTTTGACAGATTTTAATATCAAGAAAATCGATATTAAAGCGTATTCATCTGTAGAAGGAAGTATAGAAAGAAACATAAAATTACAAGAACAACGAGCTAGTAGTATTGCAAAATCATTACAGTCATTTCAAAAACCAAATATTGTTACTGAAATTTCATCCTCAGAAAACTGGGTAGAGTTTTTAAATGACATTAAAGGCACTTCTTTTGAAAACCTAAAATCTCTGTCTAAAAAACAAGTGAAGAAAAAACTTGTTGGTGATTTTTCGAAACAAATGGAACCTTATTTAAAAAGTCATAGAAAAGCAGTCATCACTTTAGAATTAGATAAAAAAGACAAGTATAAAGAAATGTCTGAAGAAAAGTTAGTCACGCTTTTTAATCAATCTATTGTAGATGATAAAATGGAAGAAGCTTTGGTGATACAAAACTCAATATTAGACAAAGCAAGAGAGAAAGCATCTCCAGACGCTTTAAAAAAGATGAACATCCCTAAGCAAAAAAAATACATTCCCCTTTTAACAAAAAATAGCATTGCAAAATATTTAATCAATATCAGTCAGACATTGATTGTTTTTTCAGAATTAGAAAAACTGGAGAAATTAGATCCAACAAATAAAAAGATTAAATACAATTTGGCTGTTTTAAAATTTACTATTTGGAGAAGTACAAAGGAACCAATACACCCAAACAAATTCAAAAAAGAGATATTAACACTTAAAAAAATTGGAATTCAACAAGATCTTATTGATCGAATGTTAGTCAACTTTCACATTGTAAAAGCTGAAAAGGATTTACAGGCTAAAAAGTATGAAGAGAAAGATGAATCTGTTGAATTTATATTGGATGTCTATGAGAATTTTGCACTTTCTAATTACGATTATTTAAGCTTGGCTCAGTTCTTAACCTACTATTCAAACATATATGATGCAATTGACTTATTAGAGGAACAAGCAAAGAGTATTACTGTTGATGAGGATTTATTATTCTATTATCTAAATCTCACTTTAGTAAGACCAAATCTTACCAAAACTGACGGGTATCGTTCTGTAATGCTAAATGCAATTAATTTGAATCAAAAACGATTTTGTAAATTATTTAATTCATCCTTAGAAGAAGGCGTAACTTTTCAATTATTAGAAGATGAATATCTTCGTAAAACCTATTGCGAAAATTGTAATAAATAAAAGCAAAACTCCAAGGCATTTCTTGGAATTTTGCTTTTTATTTGTTCTTAGTTATTTCTAAAACTGGTACTTTAAAATCACTTCTAACGAACCGTTGTCGTTTACAGTAGTAATATCTGTTGTTGTGATATCATAGGCGAAGCCTAACTTTAGTTTGTCTATCACTCTAATCAGTCCATAGATAGAAGCTGTCTCATCAATTCTTAAGTTCGCTCCTGCTGTGAACTTCTCATTAATCTCCACCGAGGCTCCTGCATCATAAGAAGTTGGTGCTCCCTCTACTGCTCTTAACATAAACCTTGGAGTTAACACCAAACTCTCTGATAAAGAAATATGATATCCTCCTCCTAGATAGAAATGAGAATTGTTAACTGCTGCTGCTGGGATGTTCCCTTGCTTCTCATAACGTTCTCCCTTCAAGAAGTTCGGTGTTGATACACTTATATAGAACTTTGGGTTTTGAATGTTGATCCCTGCTCCTATATGGGGATTGAAAAAACTCTGATTCTGGCTAAACAAAGCATCGGTCACTGGTACGGATACTTTGGTTAAATCGATATTGGTAAAACCTCCTCCGGCTTTGATTCCAAAATATAGGTTTGTATTCTCAGCGATCTGTAGCTTATATGAAATATCTACCGCTACATCGGTCTGGGTTAAGACAAACACCTGATCGTTAATCACAGAAACCCCTATCCCTAAGTTCTTCCCTAAAGGTCTTGAATATGCCAATGAGATTGTTCTTGGAGAGTCTTCGATTCCTAAAAACTGATTTCTATAGACCAAGTTCAACTCTGGTGTTTCTTTAATCCCAGCAAAGGCAGGGTTGATGATATTCATATTAAAGTTATACAGCGTAAAGTTTGGGTCTTGTTGTGCGTCTGTTTTATTAGTGATTAATAAACTAAAGACGATTGTTATGATTGTTATGATTGATTTTCTCATGGTTGTTCTCTTTGTGTGTTGTTGAATCATCTTCTTTCTTAGTAATTAATGTATATCCATCCTCGTGAGGGTTGACTTCCATCGCCTAGATCGATGATAAACAAATAAGGGCCTACTGGCAACCTACTATTGGTACCACTACTACTGGTCTGATTCGAGATTGCTTCCCAATCATTTTGATAGCCTTTCTTTTTAAAGACTAACTTTCCTGATCTGTTAAAGACTTGTACTACACTGTTTGGGAAAGAGGTGATATTCTCTATAAACCAACCATCATTAACCCCGTCTCCGTTTGGAGAGAATCCATAACTCTTCGTTTGTTCAATAGTTGAAGTACATGAACTATTGTCTGTATCTTGACTATCGATAATTCCATCTCCATCACAATCTTCATCGGCATCAGCTACACCGTTACCATCATCATCATCGTCACAGAAATCTGGAAGTCCATCGCCATCGGTATCTACTGAATTGATTGTAATATTTAATGGAGTTGATACATCACTTGTATTACCTGCGATATCGGTCGCTGTTACGGTGAAATTATAGATTCCATCAGCCAATGTTGTTCCTGTATGATCGAAGGTAAAGAAACCTGTATCTGAGGTCGTTGTGATTCCAACTGAGGCTCCGTTTTCAAAGATTTCTATCTCTGAGTTTTCTTCTGCAATTCCTGAGATCTCCAAGGTATTGTCTCCTGTCATTGTTACATCTCCTGTACAGGTATAGTCTGAGATATGTGTGATGCTAGGGGCAACTGGTGGAATGTTATCATATACTATAATCAGCTGAGCGGCATCGTTTGGATTGGTAGCGGCATCTTGTGCTGCCCCCATTGCGATGTCTATAATCACATCATCACTTGCTGTAGGAGTAATCAATGCTGAGTATACTGATGCACTGGTTGCCATAAAATCACTTGGTGTTCCATTAGTTACTGCAAGATCTGTAATATCAAAACCTGTGACATCTTCACTAAAAACAATATCGATCACAAAAGGTACATTGACAGGATCGGATGCTGTAGTGGTAATGCTAACCGTTGGATTGGTAGCATCATACAAGACTGAGTATGTGCTTGCGGCATCATTGGGATTAGTAGCTGCATCTATAGCAATTCCTGCGGCTATATCAACAGTAACCATTCCGTCTGCTGTTGGTGTAACCAATGCAGTATACACACTTGCACTTGTCATTGTAAAGTCACTTGCAGTTGCATTTCCTAATGTAATATCTCCTATTTCAAATCCTGTAACGTCTTCACTAAAAGTAATCGTTGCTGTAAAGGCGATATTTGTAGGATCTACAGCATCTGTTGTAATGACTACTGTTGGATTGGTTGCATCATACTCAATAGTAAATTGCATAGCCGCATCATTGGGATTAGTTGCAGCGTCTTCAGCTACGTTAGCAGCTATATCTATAGTAACCATTCCATCTATTGTTGGGGTGATTAATGCTGTATATACGCTTGCAGTTGTCATCATAAAATCACTAGCAGTTGCATTTCCTAACGTAATATCTCCTAGTTCAAAACCTGTAACGTCTTCGCTAAAAGTAATCGTTGCCGTAAAGGCTGCATTTGTTGGGTCAGAAGCATCTGTAGTAATTACTACGGTTGGGTTGGTTGCATCATACTCGATAGTAAATTGAGTCGCAGCTTCATTTCCGTTAGTCGCAGCATCTTCTGCTACATCGGCAGCTATATCTATGGTTACAGTTCCATCAACAGTAGGCGTGATTAATGCTGTATATACACTAGCACTTATCGACATAAAATCACTAGCGGTTGCGTTGCCTAACATAATATCTCCCATGTCAAAACCTGTGACATCTTCGCTAAAGGTAACCGTTGCTGTAAAAGGAACATTCGTCGGATCGGCAGCCATAGAGGTAATCGTTACTGTTGGATTCGTTCCGTCATACTCAATAGTAAATTGAGTCGCAGCTTCATTTCCATTAGTGGCAGCATCTTCTGCTACATTTTCTGCTATATCTATAGTTACAGTTCCATCAACCGTAGGTGTAATCAATGCTGTATATTCACTAGCAGTTGTTGACATAAAGTCGCTTGCGGTTGCATTCCCTAATGTAATATCTCCTATGTCAAAACCAGATACATCTTCACTGAAGGTAAAAGTAGCTATAAAAGGAACGTTGATTGGATCAGCTGCCATTGATGTGATTGCTACCGTAGGTCTAGTAGCATCATAAGTAATACTATAAGTTGCTGGTAGGTTTCCATTACTTGCATCATCATTTACAGTGTTTTCAAAAATGTCTAAGCTTACCAATCCATCTACTAACGGTGTAATTGTTGCTGTATATAAAGCATCACTTACTGAAACAAAATCACTAATGGTAGCATTTGTTAAAATGATGTCTGTTTCCTCGAAGTTTGCTAAATCTTCATCAGCTGTAAAGGTCGCAATAAAGCTTCCATTAGTTGGATCTACTGCATCTGATGTAATTGTGATTGTTGGTCTTGTAATATCATAGGTTAATGTGATTACATTGGAAGCCACATTATCATTTCCTGACAGGTCTTGAAATGCTGCTGCTAAAATCCTTACTGTTACTTCTCCATCTGTAATTGGAGTAATCATAACGCTATAGGTTGTTGGGTTTATCAGATTAAAAACACCTGTTATACCATTTGTAACAGAAATATCTGTTAAATCTAATCCCATTGCTTGTTCTGAAAGTGAGATGATTACTACAAAAGGAGCGTTGGTTGGTGAACTTGCAATTGTATTCAATGTCACTGTTGGTCTTATGCCATCTACATTTACATTGGAAGTATCTCCCACACTATTTAAGGTAAGAATTGCATCGATATCAAAAGCATCTGCTATGGAACCTCCATTAAGGTCAATAGCTGACCCTACTTCTATTCCATCGGTATCTAAATCTCCTTCTACTACAGTATATCTAAATGTAGCTGTGGTAGAACCCATCACAGTTCCATTTAAAGTAGCATCTACCAAACTGCTTCCTATTGTTAATGGAATTGTAGGGCTTCCTATAATCGTTATCGCACTAGTAAAAGTGACTGTAAAATCTAAATTATCTCCGATTCCGTAACTGTCATCTGCTGGCACGCTAACACTTGTAATTATTGGTGCATCGTCATCTAAAATGGTGACTATAGCTGAATCATCAATTATGATGTCTCCAACTAATGTTGTTCCAATTATTGATGATTGAACAATGGTTAATTCTTCTGTTCCTTCTCCGATAGCATCATCAATAATGGTCAGTGCAATGTTCTGTGTTTCTCCAGCATTTCCTGCAAAAGAAATCGCTTGATCTGTAAACGCCGTAAAGTCATCAGCCTCTAAAGCTGTTCCTTCCACTGTAGATGCATTTAAGGTAAAGCCTCCATCAACTGCATTGTCTAAAGTTGCTATTGCATTAATGGTTCCATCATCTTCATTTACTGAAACATCTGCTAAGGAAATTGTGGCGGTGTCATCATTGGTGATCGTTACTGTAGCTCCATCTGTGATATCAACTACAAGAGCGGTTGATAAATTACTTTGACTTACCGTCAAGGTTTCATCGGCTTCTACCTTAGTATCTACAGTTGGTGTGATTGTAAAAGTTTGAGTCTCACCTGCATTTCCAGTAAAAATCAAAGTTTCTCCCGTTACTGCGGTATAGTCACTATCGGCTGTGGTAGCTGTTCCATCGGCAGTGCTTACATCTACACTAAAGCCTCCTTGTACGCCATTGTCTAAAGTGGCTGTCACAGTAATATCTCCATCATCTTCATTGCTTGAAATATCAGAAATAGTTACTGTTGCATTGTCATTATTTGTAATCGTATACGTATGCTCTGTATTAGTACCCAAAACGGCATTTGAAGGATTGGATAGTGTTATAATTACTGTTTCATTCGCTTCTAAAATAGTGTCATCTACAATACCAGAAATCGAAATAAGTTGATACATAAGCCCAGGTGTCCAGGTAACCGTTCCATCTGCCAATGTATGGTCTACTCCTCCTCCAGTTGCTGTTCCTGTTACTGTATAATCTACTGTTACCGTTAAAGCACTAACTATATTCGTATGCACAATTAAATCAGCACTTGATACAGACTCTAATCCATTTGATGACGTTGCTATAAACTCTACATTTGGTATGTCATTATCGTTAATTGTAATTGTTTGCTGTTGAGTACCGTTTTCAGTTCCATCAGTTACTCCTATAATATCTACTATAATGGTCTCATCAGTTTCTGGATTTGGATCGTCTATTGTGCTTATAATTACTGCTGCATTCGCTGATATATCTCCTGCATTAATTGTAATACTAGTACTTGCTGAACTGTTATAATCCGTTCCATTGCTTGCCGTTCCTGAATATCCTAAATCGACCGTAACATCTTTTCCTGATATCGCTGAAAGGGTGGCTGTTAGAGTAGCAGTTCCTGCAACTTCATCTATACTCGAATTATTAACTGATAAAGTTACTGTTGGCGCAGTGTCGTCATTGGTAACCGTTACCGTAGCTCCATCTGTAATAGTTACACTTAGCCCAGTTCCAGTCAAGTTACTTTGACTTACTGTTAGTGTTTCAGTATCTTCAAATCTAGTATCTGCTATTGGTGTTACTGTAAAGGTTTGAGTCTCGCCTGCATTTCCAGTAAAGGTCAAAGTTTCTCCCGTTACTGCGGTATAGTCACTATCCGCAATTGTTGCTGTGCCATCGGCTGTGCTTACATCTACACTAAAACCGCCTTGTACGCCATTGTCTAAAGTGGCTGTAACAGTAATATTTCCATCATCTTCATTACCACTGATGTCCGCAATCGTTACTGAAGCAGCATCGTCGTTGGTGATTGTTCCAACTCCTGTAGCATCTGCAATGACACTTGGCCCTGTTGCGCTGCTTAAATTTAAATTGATTGTTTCGTCTGCTTCTAAAGTCGTATCTCCATTAATGGTAACGTCAACTGTTTGCGTCATTTCACCTGCTAAAAACGTTAGTGTGGTTGTTCCTAAAGCCGTATAATCTGATCCTGAACTTGCAGTACCATCACTTGTAGCTACATCTACTGTAATGGTTGATGTTTTTGTATTGCTTAGACTTACTGTATATTGTAAGATAACTGTTCCTGAATCTCCTTCAGTTATTGAAGGGTCATTGACGGTAATATCTGCATCGGTATTTTTTGTTGCCGTATCTGTTACCGCACTTCCTATGTTTCCATTAACATCAGTGAGTGTTACAGATAAAGTAACTGTACCATCAGGAACACTACTTACATCAATTCCTGTAATCTGATCGGTTGCTGTAGTAATGGTTCCTGAACCTGTAACGATGCCTGCTCCTCCTGAACTACTAAAGGTATAGTTATACGTCGCACCAACTTCTGCTCCTGCAAAGGTAAAACTCACTGCATTTTCATTTGCTGAATCTATTGGGTCTTGATCTATTGTGACTGAATAACCTGTGGGTGCAACTGTTTCTTTGGTTGCTGTATCTGTGACTGCACTTCCAGTATTTCCATTAATATCTGTTAGGGTTACCGATAAAGTAATGGTGCCATCGGAAATACCACTTACATCAACTCCTGTAATTTGATCGGTAGCAGTAGTAATGGTTCCTGAACCTGTAACGATGCCTGCTCCTCCTGAACTACTAAAGGTATAGTTATACGTCGCACCAACTTCTGCTCCCGCAAAAGTGAAGCTTACCGAATCATCATTAACTGAATTGATTGGGTCTTGATCGATGGTTACTGTATAACCAATAGGTGCCATTGTATCTTTTGTTGATGTATCTGTGACTGCACTTCCTGTATTCCCATTCACATCAGTTAAGGTCACTGATAAAGTAATGGTCCCATCAGAGATACCGCTTAGATCTATTCCTGAGATTGTCGCTCCTGCTGAAGCTACAGTTCCACTTCCTGTAACGGTGCCTGCTCCTCCTGAACTACTAAAGGTATAGTTATACGTCGCGCCTACTTCTGCATCTGCAAAAGTGAAACTTACTGAATCATCATTTCCTGCATTAATTGGGTCTTGATCGATGCTTATTGAATATCCTGTAGGAGCAACTGTTTCTTTAGTTGCTGTATCGGTTACTGCGCTTCCTGTGTTTCCATTAACGTCAGTTAGGGTTACTGATAAAGTGATGGTTCCATCGGGAATACCGCTTACATCTATGCTTGAGATTGTAGCTCCTGCTGAGGCTACAGTTCCACTTCCTGTAACGGTGCCTGCTCCTCCTGAACTACTAAATGTATAGTTATACGTCGCGCCAACTTCTGCACTTGCAAAGGTGAAACTTACCGAATTATCATTCACTGAATTGATTGGATCTTGATCTATGGTTACCGAATATCCTATAGGTGCTTGTGTGTCTTTGGTTACAGTATCGGTTACTGCACTTCCTGTATTCCCATTTACATCTGTTAAAGTTACAGATAAAGTAATGGTGCCATCAGGGATACCGCTTAAATCTATTGAAGAAATCTGATCGTTTGCCGTGGTAATGGTTCCGCTACCAGTTACTGTTCCTGCTCCGCCTGAACTACTAAAGGTATAATTATATGTAGCACCGACCTCAGCTCCTGCAAAAGTAAAACTTACCGAATCATCATTCCCTGCATTGATTGGATCTTGGTCTATGCTTACTGAATAGCCAATAGGAGCAACTGTTTCTTTGGTAGAAGTATCGGTTACTGGATTCCCTATATTGCTACTAGGGTCGGTTAAAGTTACCGACAAAGTAATCGTCCCGTCAGGGATACCATTTACATCAATTCCTGTAATTTGATCGGTAGCCGTAGTAATTGTTCCTGAACCTGTAACTGTTCCTGCTCCTCCTGAGCTACTAAATGTATAGTTATAAGTAGCGCCAATTTCGGCTCCTGCAAAGGTAAAACTTACTGAATCGTCATTAACACTATTAATCGGGTCTTGGTCAATTAATACACTATACCCAGTAGGTGCTGTAATATCATTGACTGTAACCGTAAAAGATTGTTGTACTGTTCCTCCATTACCATCATTGGCTTCCAATACTACAGGATGCATTCCTGCTTCACCGGTACTGTCTCCTGTAAGTTCATAAGCAGTAACAATTTCACGAACTAAATGATTCGCTCTATCCATCACATACAATCTTCCTGATGCGCCAAAAGTCACGCCCGTAGGAAAACTAAAACTAGATGCTGTATCTGAACCATTAGCACTTCCATTCGCTCCAGTCCCTGCAAAAGTAGTGACCACTCCAGTTGGAGTGATTTTTCGAATCAAGTGATTACTCTGATCTGCTACATAAACATTATTCGCAGCATCCAAACTGATGCCTACAGGCAAATTAAAACTTGCTGCTGCACCAGTACCATTAGCACTACCTACTGATCCAGATCCTGCTAAAGTAGTCACCACTCCAGCTGGGGTAATTTTTCGGATTAAATGGTTGAGGTGATCTGCTACATAAACATTTCCTGATGCATCTACAGTCAACCCAAAAGGTTGAAAGAAACTTGCTGCAATACCTGTACCATTAGCACTTCCTGCGGATCCAGATCCTGCAAAGGTAGTCACCACTCCTGCTGGAGTAATTTTCCGAATTCTGTTATTACTATCTCCTACATAGAGGTTTCCTGAAGCATCTATAGCCACATCTCCTGGTCTGTTAAAACTTGCTGCAATTCCTGTACCATTAGCACTTCCTACTGCGCCAGATCCTGCAAAGGTTGTCACTACTCCTGCTGGAGTAATTTTACGGATCATATTATTAAATGTGTCTGCCACATAGAGGTTTCCTGCCGCATCTATTGCCATACCTCTAGGATTGCTAAAGCTTGCTGCTGTTCCTGTACCATTAGCACTTCCTGCAGATCCTGACCCTGCTAAGGTAGTCACCACTCCGGCAGGAGTAATTTTCCGAATAAGGTTATTACTTGTATCACCTATATAAATATTACCTGAAGCATCTGTTTCAATACCATAAGGAAAGTTAAAACTTGCCGATGTCCCTGTAGCATTAGTGCTTCCTGCACTTCCAGAACCAGCAAAAGTACTTACCGTACTGTTTGTATTAAGGTTTAACCAAGAAGGTAACGTTGGCGCAGTGATGGTTACTGCATCACTATCGGCATCGTTGGTTGTAATATTGTATGTATAAGTATCTCCTTCATCTACTGATGTAACAGGTGATGAGGTAAAAGCGGGGGCTGTATTTGCTGTTCCTAAAAGAATATCATCTATAGCAAATGTTTCATTTCCTCCGCCATTTACTGTTATAATAATTTCTGTAACTCCTGTCCAATTAAGAGTCACTACCTCTCCAGCTCCTTGTGTTATGAATTCAGTAACTACTGAATTGCTTCCACCAGTCGGTGTGAAGTCCATAGTTGTTCCTGCAACTGCGTCACCATCTCCAATAAACGTAAAAATACTTAAAACATTCACTGCGGTACTAAATGTAATAGTTAGTGAGGAACTGTCATTCGCATTACTGGTAAAAACAATATTTCCTGAGGAGCCATCAAAGCCTGATCCATTAACAAGTTGTGCATCGTTAAACGAGGTAGATACTGTGGCAGTAATAGCAGGAGCACCTTTAGTTTCTGTAACAGTAGCTCCGAGATCTGTTGCACTCTCCCAATCAAAGGTTTGGGAAAATGAAAAATTGTAAAAAAATATAAAAAGCAAAAAAGGTAATAGAAAAATAGTTTTTTTCATAATAGTTAGGGTTTACAAATCTGATTTTTCGTGGGGATGTGGGGAGAGCCTAAAAATAGTAAAATTCCTTGAAATTATAGAAAAAACATTTTAAAAAAACATTCTATAGAATGCCCTACTATTTATTATAGAAAGCAAAAGCCAGAATTTTCATTCTGGCTTTTAATTTTTGTTAAAAATATTTTTTAACTTCTTGATGGGTATAGTCCAACCATAGCGATAATATAATTGAGTGCTAAATAGGGTTGCACATTATTATGTGATTGACTCCCTCCATTATTTGCAATAACTAATCCTGCATTTCCGCTTAACTTTTGACCTTCCACTACTTTACCCGTAGCTGGTGGGCCAAAGCTTTTTACCCGTTCAGTTGCCAATCCATTTGCATAATTTGCTATCGCTGGAACATCTCCTGCATCTGGTATTTCATTTACAGCGTCTTCCGTACTTAACAAGACAGATTGATCAGCTGAAGGAACATTCTGAGTAGCATGCGTGTGCGAAGGTAGTTCTAGTTGCGATAATGTTACGGTTTCTACCCCTGAACGCCTCCCTAATGGGTAATCGCTCAAACCTGGGCCTTGTCCTTGCCCTACCGGTACTCTACCTCGTAGATCTGGTAGTGCAAAAGAAGTTCTACCATCTCCTCCATAGGTAGTTCCTAATAAAGAAAATAGTGCTTCGTATTGACTTATTGCTAATAATTGTCCGTCACAAAAAGCCCAGCCCCTAGGAGCAAAGTTCCCTGCAAAAAGTTGAATTGTGGCCATTAATGGATCCATAATTTTATTTTTTTATAATTAATAAATATTTTTTTAGCTTCTTGATGGAAATATTCCAACCATAGCGATAATATAATTGAGTGATAAAAAAGGCTGCAAATTATAATGAGCTTGACTCCCTCCATTATTTGAAATAGTTAATCCTGCATTTCCGCTTATTTTTTGACCTGCCGCTACTTTACCCGTAGCTGGTGGTCCAAAGCTTTTTACTCTTTCAGTTGCCAATCCATTTGCATAATTTGCTATCGCTGGAACATCTCCTGCATTTGGTATTTCATTTACAGCGTCTTCCGTACTTAACAAGACAGATTGATCAGCCCCAGGAACATTTTGAGTAGCATGACCGTGGTTAGGCATTTCAGTTATTAATAATACATGAGTTTCTTCACCTCCTCTTTGTCCTAGTCGATAGTTAGATAATCCTGGGCCTCTTCCTTCACCTATAGCTACCCTACTACGTAAATCTGGTAATGCAAAAGTAGTTCTCCCATCTCCTCCATAGGTTGTTCCTAGTAAAGAGAATAGTGCAGTATTCTGTGCAATTGGTAAAAGTGCTCCATTACAAAAAGCCCAGCCTCTTGGGGCGAAGTTTCCTGCGAAAAGTTGAATTGTTGCCAATAATGGATCCATAATATAAAAGTTTTAAATGGTTAATAAAAAATTTCTAGAAGAACATTTTTTTTTAATTCTTTGCTAGAAACCCCTAACTATTACTATTTTTTTAGCTTGCCTTTGAATCAGACAAACCTTTATAAGTAAAGCGGATATAAACTTAGTTTTAAGAACCGTAGTTTTTACAGGAAGAAATACGCAATCCTTAAAACAGGTAGAATTACCTGTAAATATATTTACGAGTTAGCATATTGTAGTGCTTTTTATATCTTTGAGGCACCAAAAAAACTTTTCATGGATGATTTTCAATTGTATTTTGAGTTAGGCTTACATCATGTGCTTGATTTTGCGGCCTATGATCATATTTTATTTCTGATTGTTCTTGCTGTAATTTTTAGTTTTAATCAATGGAAAAAAACATTATGGCTCATTACCTTCTTTACCATTGGTCATACTCTTACATTAGCTCTGGCTGCTTATGGTGTGCTAAACATTAAAGCAAGTATTATTGAATTTTTAATTCCTGTGACTATTTTTATTACGGGTGCTGTTAATATAATTAGGGTCCAAAAGGTTTTGTCTGGAAAAGAGAATCTCAATTTATTTTTTGCCTTGTTTTTTGGTCTTATTCACGGTCTTGGATTCTCTAATTATTTCCGATCAATGATTGGTAAAGAAGATGACAAATTTTTACCTTTGCTGGAGTTTGCCTTAGGGATTGAAGTTGCGCAAGTAATTCTAGTTTTTATAATTCTAATTTTAGGAGCACTTGTGCAAAATTTATTTAGAGTGTCTAAGAGAGATTGGATTTTGGTTACTTCTGCCATTGTTATTGGGTTTGTAATTCCTATGATGATCAACCGAGTTTTTTGGTAAATAATTAACGTTCTCCTTTTTTAAATCTACCTATTTTTAGCTTTCATGAATTCTAAACAACGTAAATACGATATTGCCTATTTAAAAATGGCTCAAGAGTGGGGAAAACTTTCTCATTGTGAGCGTAAGCAGGTAGGTGCTTTAATTGTAAAAGGCAGAATGATTATTTCTGATGGTTTTAATGGAACTCCTTCTGGTTTTGACAATTGCTGTGAAGATGAAAGCGGCATGACTAAATGGGAAGTCTTACATGCTGAGGCCAATGCAATTTTAAAAGTAGCTTCTTCTACACAATCAGCTGATGGTGCTACCTTATATATTACTTTATCTCCTTGCCAACAATGTAGTAAATTAATTCATCAGGCAGGAATTAAGCGTGTGGTCTACTCTACATCGTATCGTGATACAAGTGGTTTAGAGTTTTTAGAAAAAGCTGGTGTTGAACTCCTATATTTACCGTATGAACAAGAATAATTTTCCGATATATTTATCTCTAGCCACCATTTTTGGAATTCTTATTGGAACGCTCTTTAGTGGAAATAGCAATGGTTTATCGTTTAATGAAAATTCTAAAAATGAAGCCAAAATAAAACGCTTGATGGATTATATTGAGCAAGATTATGTTGATGATGTGGATACCGATAGTTTGTTAGATAATGCGATTACTCAAATGCTTAAAAAATTAGATCCACATTCTGTATACATTCCGAAGGAAAATTTACAAGCTGTACAAGAAAACATGCAGGGTAATTTTGTGGGTATTGGCGTTCAGTTTCGAATGATTAATGATTCTATTACTGTTGTTCAACCTATCAAAGGTGGCCCCAGTATTGCTGTTGGAATTAAAGCGGGAGATCGAATTATCTTAGCAGATAAAGATACTTTATCTGGCAAGAACTTAGCCAGTAGAGATGTTCCAAAATATTTAAAAGGACAATCAGATACGAACGTAAAATTACAGGTTTATAGAAAGACAAACGATTCTTTGTTTACCGTAAATGTTACTCGAGGTAAGGTGAATATTAAAAGTGTAGACCTTGCTTATATGATCAATGATCGTGTGGGGTATATCAAATTAGATCGTTTTGCTAGAAATACGTATCGCGAATTCAAAACTGCTTTAAAAGAGTTGAAGAATCAAGGAATGGATGACCTGGTCTTAGATCTAAGGGGAAATGGCGGTGGTTTTATAGACATTGCTACTCAAATTGTGGATGAATTTTTAGAGGATGAAAAGCTCATCGTTTTTACAAAAAATAACAAAGGAAAGATTGAGGAATCTTTCGCCACCAAAAAAGGTGATTTTGAAAAAGGTGGCTTGTATGTTTTAATCGATGAAAACTCTGCTTCTGCATCAGAAATTGTAGCTGGCGCTTTGCAAGACAACGACAAAGGAAGCATTATTGGTAGACGTTCTTTCGGAAAAGGTTTGGTACAAATAGAAATGGATTTAGGTGATGGCTCTGCGGTACGTTTAACCACTGCTAGGTATTATACACCAACAGGAAGGTCTATTCAAAAACCGTATTCAAAAAACGGTGATGCTAGTTATAGCAACGATTATCAAAAAAGATTGCAAAGTGGAGAGTTGTTCAATGAAGGTGATATCCCTGTTGCAGATTCTTTACAATATAAAACGCCCAAAGGAAAAATTGTTTATGGCGGTGGTGGAATTATTCCTGATGTCTTTGTTTCTATAGATACAACTTCTTATGTAGAAAGCTACTACTTTAGAGAAATCAATAGTTTTGCTTTTGATTATGTAGACGAAAATCGAAAAGAGGTTACAAAGAAATGGACACTGGACAGCTATATTGAAAATTTTGACAGTGATGGAAAAGTTTTCGATTCTTATTTAAATAAAATAAAAGACCTTAAAACTCCTTCTTTTAAAACAAAGGAAACTCTCAGAAAATATCTAAAAGCATCGATTGCGAATGAATTGTTTGGCGATGTTGGTTTTTACAGGATTATTCACCTTGATGATAAAATGCTCCAAAAAGTACTAGAATTGGATTCTAACAAGGAATAGTGTTACTTTGCATTCGATGATTACCATAAACACTTCTGAAAATAAGAAGATCTACTTTGCTTCTGATCAGCATTTAGGGGCTCCAACATCGGAAGCCAGCTTGCCTAGAGAACATAAATTTGTTTCTTGGTTGAACACCGTAAAAGAGGACGCTGAAGCCATTTTTTTACTCGGCGATTTATTTGATTTTTGGTTTGAATACAAAACGGTAGTTCCAAAAGGGTTTGTTAGAGTTTTAGGGAAATTAGCAGAACTTAGAGATGCTGGAATTCCTATTTATTTTTTTGTGGGAAATCATGACCTATGGATGCGAGATTACTTTGAAAAAGAATTGAACATTCCTGTATTTTATAAACCTCAAGAATTTGAAATCAACAATAAATTATTTTTTATTGGTCATGGTGATGGTTTGGGTCCTGGAGACATGGGATACAAACGAATGAAAAAGGTATTTACATTTCCTTTTTTTAAATGGTTGTTTAGATGGTTGCATCCAGATTGGGGTGTGAAATTAGGACAATACTTCTCTGTAAAAAACAAGCTGATCTCTGGCGATGAAGATGCAAAATTCTTAGGAAATGAAAACGAATGGTTGGTACAATATTGTCAGCGTAAACTCACTCAAAAATCATATGACTATTTTGTTTTTGGGCATCGACATTTACCTTTAGAGATTGATCTAAATGAGCACAGTAAATACATCAATTTAGGTGATTGGATTACCTATTTTACCTATGGTGAGTTTATGAAAACCTTTAAACTTAAAGAATACAAGTAAGCATCCAGAGTGCTGCGTTGCTAGGCAGAAGAATCTAGACTCTTAGAGAGCGTTATTGCTAAATATATAACAATTCGTTATAACTACGGTTCTCCAACTTAATTTCAGACATATGAGCCCCGCACTACTAGAATCATCAATCAAGACCGTCTTGATTCTTGGCTCTTGATTCTACAAGTCTTGAATAATTATATCAATGATATTTTATAGTGTATTCGTTATAATTTTTTAGCTCGACTTTTATCTCAAGCTTTTAAATCTTTTACAAATTGTATCAGTTGCTTTGTCCCTTTATATATATTAGAACATTCTTCTTTGATAAAATCTAAATCGATCTTTTTTTCTTTAGATGCTTGTAATACTTTTTCTCCATCAAAGTCTACAAATGCCAAACGGAAAAAGAATTCGGTTTCTTCAAATCCAAAATCGGATGCCGGTAATAATGCCACTTGATAATTCTCTAATAGATAATGTGCTAATTCTTGACTTGTTTGTATTCCTTTCTTGTTGATTTGGCTTCGAAATTTATCAAAACCAATCATCATATAAAAAGCACCTTCAGGATTTGTACTTTGAATTTCTTCTTTAAGAAGGTTTTCAAAAATATAAGATGATATTCCTTTTAAAATAGCCGAGGAATTTGCTACATAATTCTTCAATTCTTCAGAGTACTCATAGGCTTTTATTGCTGCAAACTGAATGGGTGAAGACACACAACTAAATGTTTCACTAAATAAAGAGCGATACACTTTAGATAGTTCGCGCATTTCATTAGGCAACGCCATATATCCTAAACGATATCCTCCTGCAGAAAACACTTTACTTAAGCCTCCAAAGACAAGGGTTCTTTCTGGATAATATTTTGAAATACTTGGTGAAAAATCTTCTTTAAAATTAATTTGTGAGTAAATTTCATCGGACAATACAATCACTTCGTGTTTTCTACACACTTTGGCTAGCTCTTGGTATTCATAATCTGCATATACGGCTCCCGTTGGATTGTTTGGTGAGTTTAAAATAAGAATGTGATCATGCTCTTCACTTTCATTTAAAAACGCATCCAACGTTACCGCAGTTAGTTTAAAATCATCCTTTAATGATGTTTCTAAAATACTGTAAGAACCACCTTTTGATTTTATTTGTGGAATATAACTCACCCAACTTCCTTTTGGAATTAAGAAATGCCCTTCAAAAATTAAAATGGATTGGTATAAAAGTTCTTTACTTCCTGGGCCAATAAAAATTAAATCGCTATCTATATCTACTTCTTGGTTTTTTTGAAGAAAAACAGCTATTTGTTCTCTTAAAGATTCTAAACCATTTACGGGTAGGTAATGGTTATTCTCTACATGATTTTTTAATTCATTCGTAATGGATGAAAAAATTGGAAATGGAGATTGTCCAAAACCAAAATGGCTGACTTCTTTTCCTTCTTTCCTAAGCTGCTTTACTTTTTCATTGATTTGTAAAGTAGCAGAAGGCTTTAAGCTTTTGATTGCACTATTGATTTGCATTTTTTAAAATTTTGAGCATAAAAAAGGGAAGCTAAGAGCTTCCCTTTTTTTATAAAGATTTTAATATACTCTTAATTAAGCTGGGTCTGTTTCAAAGAATGTATAAGAAACATTTCCACTTCCATCTGTGCTTTTTGTAAACCAAAGGTGGTTTCCATCTCCAACAGTTGTTAAATTAAAAGTAAAAAGACCTGCAGCACTAACAATACTAAACGTTACATCTACTGGTGCAGCCGTTGTAAAATGCTGAATAAACAGTGCGTAATTACCATCTGCCAATTCTTCACCTTCAACAAATTCCTGACTCGTAACACCTAAACTTGTGTCTATCCAAAGAAAGGTATCTACCCAAGTAGGGGTCATAGGTTGCAATCCAAGATCTAAATCAAAAACAGCACTAGCCCAATTCATTGTTGCAGAAAAATATCCTTGCCTTGCTACAGTCGTAGAAGTAACTCCGCTTATAACTGGAGTTACCCTTCTAGCTGCACTATTTACAACAACAAAGTCATTTATACTTACAGATTGTGAATTTACTCCATTAGGAAAAGAAAGTGGAATTGCTATAGAATTAGCTCCTGTATTACCATTTATTGTGGTAGTTACTCCACCCAACGTATATTCAATAGTAGAATAACTTGGTAAAGCTTCAGAAAAATTAATAACCAAATCATAACTCTCAGAATCATCTGCTATAGCAACCGCATCCCTTTGAATTGCAAAACTTGCTGTTACGTTTCTAAAGGCGGGTACAGTTACTGGGTCATCGTCATCTACATTACAACTAGTAAATGCAAATACCGTTAACATTAGAAAACTTAATTTATATATATATTTCATTGTGTCGTTTTTTATAATTCTATAATAGTGTATGTAACTTCAGTTCCCCCAGCATTGGTAGCTTTCGTTATTTCAAGAATCGTAAACTCTTCAGCCCAAAAACCAGGACCTAAAGCTTGAGTTCCTGTAAACATTTCTGATCCTGTTGGATAAACAAACTCAAATGTATAGTCAGTACTTGCAGATGTAACGCTCCAAGGTCTAATAGTAAGCGTGTAAACTCCATCTGCGTCTGTTTGATCAAGAGTTACTGTTTCACCAGGAGTTACAGAATATCCTGTAGAAATAGTTGCTAAACCAGCATCTAATATTCTACAATCTAAATCGTGAGTTCCTGTCCAAGTAAAGTTAAAATCAACATCAGCAGGTGTAGTTGTTACCATAAAAGGTAATTCATCTGCAACATTAATGGTTCTGTTTAAATTAGCTGCCGTAAGGTAGAATACTGTAGATCCTCCGAAATCTGCATCTAAAATCTCTAAAGTAAATGTTTCTGGTATAGCACCTTCAGAAACTCCATCATCTGAAAAAGTAACGTCTACTTGCGCAGTAGTTGCCCCAGCAGGAATTGTTACTGATGCTGGAAAACCTGCGCCATCTATTGTACCGTCTGAGGATGTAATCCCTAAGGTAACTTCTGTATCAACGTCTAGAGGATTTACACTCAACCCTATCGTAAAACTTACTGCTCCTCCACTTTCTAGTACTAATTGATTATCATTAGTATCAATAAAGCCAACGCTAATCTCACTTGTTGAAGTAAGTGTTCCTAAGTTTGTTATACTTTCAACATCGTCTTGACCGCAAGATATCATCAGCGACAAAGACAAAAGAAAGACAAAATATTTAATATTCTTCATGTTAGATATTATTTTATAATGTTATAATTTAAAGTTTACTCTAGCAAATACCGTTCTACCGTTAATTCCAAATTGAGAAGTAACACGTGGGTAGATAAAGTTATTTCCACTAGTTAAGTTAGAAGGAGCTCTATCTGGGTATGTATCAAAGATATTACTAGAACCAACTGTTATTGTAATATTATCTGCAAAATCATATCCAAATGATAAATCCGTGATAATTTTTGCTCCAAATTCTGGATGGATTACATCTCCGTCATCAGTTGTTGTAGTATCTGGGTTGAAAACCGATCCAAAGTAAGCATTTCTTAAGAAGATTTTCCACTTATCAGATTGTAAAACATGACCTAGATTTGCTTTAAATCTTGGCTGAGATAATTCTAAGAAAAAAGATTCTCTTTCTCCGAAATACGTTCCTGCTTGTGATGCTAAAATAGTGGACGAATTAATTTCATCTACTTGTAATGTTCTAGCAAATGTCATTGCTAAATCACTTGTTAAGCGTAACTCTCCAATATTACCTTTATGAGAAACAACAATATCAAATCCTTTGGTTTCTGTATCAATTGCATTTGAGAAGAAACGTGCAGATTCTGCATCAGTAACAATTCCTGCAGGAATATCAAAGTTTCCTGTTAGTACTACTCTATCATCAATCCCTGTAAAGAATGCATCTACTGTAAGTGTTATGTTAGCATCTGGAATTTTAGCCGTAAACCCTAAACTTGCACTAAATGATTCCTCTTCTTTTAATTCAGGGATTCCTAAAGCTCCAGCAATCTGGCTATCATTTGAGAATGTTCCTACTTCAAAAGGAACTCCGCCAATAAAGTTTGTACTAATTGTATTAAAATTACCTTGATGTAATGATGGTGCTCTAAAACCAGTACTAGCTGCAGCTCTTATATTTACGTTGTCGCTTACTTTTAATCTAGAAGCAATTTTCCAATTGAATGTAGATCCAAAATCACTATAGTTTTCAAAACGTACAGCTCCAGTTATTAATAAACTTTCAGTAACGTCAGCTTCAACATCCGCATAAAAAGCGTAACTGTTTCTTACGGCGTTTCTTTCATTTTCTGGTCTAAACCCTGGGAATACTTGAATTCCTCCAGCTCTAGATCTTCCGAAGAAGTCAACTACTTGTAAGGCAGCATCTCCATTCCAAATATCTCCATTAATATCATAGGTAGCCCAAGATTCTTCTTGTCCTGCAAAGATATCATAGGCTTCCATTCTGTACTCAGCACCTAATGCTACGTTTAAGCCAGAAAGAATACCGTCATAAAATCTTGAAAGATCTAAATTCGTTGTGTTTTGCGTAAAAGCAAATCCCCCAGCGTATACTTCTAAAGGAGAAGCTTGTTGTAAACTAGCATTACTTGAATTTCCAATATTGAAGTCAAATGAGTTTTTACCATAGGTGTTACTAAAATCAACATCCCAGTCTCCTTGCTTTCCTCTAATTCCTACAGCAACTGACTCATCATTTACAGTAGAATTAATTTCAGGTAAGAAACCTGCAGGATATAATCCCGTAAAAGCTCTAGATTGAGTAGGTCTTCTATAGAAACCAGCAGCATTTCCATTTCTGTGACTGATTCCTCCAAATGCGTAGAAACTAAAATCTTCATTGATTGGAAGCTCCATATTAGCAAAGAACTTACCGCTTCTTAATTGCGATTGTCCAACTCTCATACTAAAATCCTGTCTTGTAAGATTTCGAGTAATTAATTCTTGATCACTAGTATCAAAATTTAATAACGGTCTTATTTGATCTATAGACGTTGCTGCATTAATTTGATTTTTTAATGGAAAACTAAAGTGAGTTACTCCTTGCGCAAATGTTTGAATCTGAGCTAAAGAATATTGAGTAATGTCTGAACCTGCTCCACTTTGCAATCCTATCCATTCAACAGAGTTACTTCCGTCAAAGATACCTCCAGTAAAACCTTCTTGTCCAGCTCTACTTGAAGGAGCTCTTGTTGTTAAAGATCCGGTAAAGTTGATGAATCCTCCATTATCACCTAAAGGGATTCCGTAGTTTACATCTACTTGAAAGTTTTCTCCGTCTGTTCCACCAGTTTGGTTGTTAGTTTCACTTCCCCAATTGGTTCCTTGATTCACTTGAACCTCTAAGCCTTCGCTCTCTTTAAGTACAATATTAATAACTCCCGCAATGGCATCACTACCATATTGAGCAGCTGCTCCATCTTTTAGCAATTCAATTCTTTTGATTGCAAATGCTGGAATCGCATTCATATCTGTACCTACACTACCTCTACCGACAGTACTATTTACATTTACTAATGAAGAGTTATGTCTTCTTTTTCCGTTGATTAATACCAAAACTTGATCTGGTCCCAAACCTCTTACGGCCGCAGGATCAATATGATCTGTACCATCTGAAATTGTTTGTGTTGTAGAAGTAAATGATGGTGCCACATAATTCAAAATATCATTGATCGATATTTGTGGCCCTGCACTAACTAGTTCAGTAACATCAATAATGTCTACAGGAACAGGCGTATTTGCTACTGTTCTGTTTTTGTTTCTTGATCCTACCAAAACTACTTCATCTAACGCTACATTATCTTCTTCTAAGACAATCGTTAAAGAATTAGTGTCAGTTACTCTTTGCTCAACAGTTTTAAATCCTAAAGAGGATACTACAATTGTTGTTGGCAATTGTTTAACATCTAATGAAAACTCTCCATTTTCCCCTGTAGTAGTTCCATTTGTAGTTCCTTTTTCTACGACATTTATAAAGGCCAAAGCTTCTCCGCTTGAGTCTGTTACTTTACCTTTTATTGTTTGGGCGCTCGATATAGCTCCAAAAAACAAAAAGATAATCGCAAAAAATTTTAATAAGTCATTGTGTTTCATATAGAAAGGTTGAATTGATTATATAAAACAAATGTTTTATTTTTTTACAACAAAACCAAATAAATAGTGAGAAAATATTAGTATTAGGTATAAATACCTGTAAAAAACACTATTATCTTATTTTTATTGAGGGCTTTGCTAGGTATATAAAAAATAGCAAATACCTTTAACCTTACTTTAACAACTAAAAAATAGCTATTATTGTAGCTTTGTTTTCAAATTTTAAAAACCTAAATTAACGAATGAATAATTATGGATGTAGACGTTAGAGCCATTAATGAAAAAATAGAAAGAGAAAGTGCATTTGTAGACATACTTACTTCTGAAATGAATAAGGTAATTGTTGGTCAGAAGACAATGATTGAACGCCTTCTTATCGGACTTTTAGGAAATGGTCATATTTTACTTGAAGGAGTCCCTGGTTTAGCAAAGACATTAGCTATTAATACATTGTCTAAAGCGGTTCAAGGTTCTTTTAGCAGAATTCAATTTACTCCAGATTTATTACCTGCCGATGTTGTAGGTACCATGATCTATAATATTAAAGAAAATGACTTTTCAATAAAGAAAGGACCCATTTTTGCCAATTTTGTATTGGCAGATGAAATTAATAGAGCACCCGCTAAAGTTCAGTCAGCACTTTTAGAAGCAATGCAAGAGCGACAAGTTACCATTGGTGATGAAACATTTAAGTTACAAGAACCTTTTTTGGTAATGGCGACTCAAAATCCTGTTGAGCAAGAAGGAACCTATCCATTGCCAGAAGCGCAAGTAGACCGTTTTATGTTGAAAGTGGTGATTGAATATCCCAAATTAAATGACGAACAACTCATTATGCGTCAGAATTTAAGTGGTGGTTTTGCAACCATAAACCCTGTTGTTTCCGTTGAAGAAATTATCAAAGCAAGAGAAACAGCGAATGAAGTTTACATGGATGAAAAAATAGAGAAGTATATTCTAGATATCATTTTTGCAACAAGATTCCCAGACAGGTATAACTTACCTAAGTTAGGACCATTAATTAGTTTTGGAGCTTCTCCAAGGGGAAGTATCAATCTGGCAAAAGCTGCTAAATGTTACGCCTTTATTAAAAGAAGAGGGTATGTAATTCCAGAAGATGTAAGAGCTGTTGTTTATGATGTGCTGCGTCATAGAATCGGGATTACTTATGAAGCTGAAGCTGAAAATATTTCATCAATAGACATTATCAATTCTATTATTAATGAGATAGAAGTTCCTTAGAAGCATAAAACACACACAATCTTTTAAAAAATATTTTCGCTGTGAAATATAAATTAACAAGGTATAAAACCTTAGCAGGAAACAAAGAGATTTTAGAATTAACAGAAAATACATACGGACAGTGGATTATCTATCAAAACAAGAAACCAAGATTTCATATTAACTGTTTTGATTTTGAAAATGAGTCTAATCAAGTATTAAACAGCTTGATTTTAGCAAAACAAAAATCCATTAATGAGGTTTTGAATACCATTAACAAAAAGAAAAACACAAATTTATCAATAGAAAAAGCTCGATTCTTTGAAGTACAGATCAAGTCTGAAATTAAAGATTTAGACCTTGAGCCTTTGCCCTTAGAGTGGATAAGTTAACAAATGGATACTAAAGAGATACTAAAAAAAGTACGTAAAATTGAGATTAAGACAAGAAGATTGTCTGATCATATTTTTGGAGGTGAATACCATTCTACTTTTAAAGGAAGAGGAATGACCTTTTCTGAAGTGCGTCAGTATCAGTATGGAGATGATGTAAGGGCTATTGATTGGAATGTTACTGCTCGATACAACGAACCTTATATAAAAGTTTTTGAAGAAGAACGCGAACTCACCATGATGCTAATGGTAGATGTTTCTGGTTCTGAACATTTCGGAACTACAGAGCAGTTTAAAAAAGATACCGTTACAGAAATTGCTGCAACACTTGCTTTTTCTGCCATTCAAAATAATGACAAAGTAGGGTTGATTCTTTTTTCTGATGAAATGGAATTGTTCATCCCTCCTAAAAAAGGAAAAAGTCATGTATTGAGAATTATCCGTGAGTTAATTGAGTTTAAACCAAAAAGCAGACAAACAAATATTGCAGAAGCTTTTAAATTTTTAAGCAATGTCATGAAAAAGAAAGCCATTGTATTTATGCTTTCAGATTTTATGGATGATGATTATGAAAGAACCTTAAAAATTGTAGGAAACAAACATGATATTACTGGAATTAGAATCTACGACAAACACGATGAAGAAATTCCAAATCTAGGAATGGTTCCTATGTTAGATGCAGAAACCAATACGGTACAATTAATTAATACCTCTTCTAAATCTGTTAGAAATAGCTATAGAACAAATGCTTTACGTTTAGCAGATTATTATCACAATACTTTTAAAAGAAGTGGTGCAGGAACCATTAATACTAGAGTAGACGAAAGTTACGTGAAAAAATTATTAGGATATTTTAAACATAAAGGACGTTAATATAGATGAAAATCAGAATCCTCTTATTTCTTTTATTTATTAGCACTGTCACTTTTTCTCAACAAGTAACGGTAGAAGTAGACACGACCAATATTCGAATTGGAGAACAGTTTTTTTATAAAATCTCAGTAAGTGATACCGCCAATGTTATCATTCCAAAATTAGAACAAATACAAGGACTTGAAGTTCTAGAAGACCTGAAAATAGATACTATTAAAAACAATCTGATCAAAAAATATTTGATGACAGGTTTTGATAGTGGGGCATTTTATATTCCTTCACAACAAATTTTTATTCGAAACAGAGCGCACATTACAGATTCCATTTTAATCAATGTGGCTACCGTAGCTGTAGATACACTAAAGCAAAAAATGTTTCCGATTAAAGCCATTCAAAGCGAACCTTATGTTTTTGATGACTTTAAGCCTTATATCATTTGGGTGATTTTAGGGTTGTTATTAATTGCGGGAATCATCTATTATTTCAAGACTCGTAAAAAAGAAGAAATTACCGAAGAGGAAATTATTGCACTGTTACCTCCCTATGAAGAAGCCATCGAAAGACTTTACAAACTCGATGAAAAATTATTGTGGCAGAATAATCAAGTCAAAAAATACTATAGTGAGCTCACAGAAATTGTTAGAGCCTACGTAGAAAAAGAATTAAAAATTCCTGCGTTGGAAAGTACAACGGATGAATTGATCGAAACACTGACAGATTTTAATGATGCAAAAACTATCGAGGTTAATAAAGAAGTCGTCAAAAAGTTGAAAGCATTGTTAAGTGAAGCCGATTTGGTAAAGTTTGCAAAATCAAAACCTCTTTCTCATGAAATAGAAGAAGACAGAAGAGATGCAGAAGATGTTTTGAATGAATTAAAACCGAAACCAATTGTAGAAGAGGAAAAAGAAGAAGAACCTAAAACTGAAGGAGATCATGAATTGGAGTAATTTAGAGTTTCATAACCCAGAATTTCTCTGGCTGTTAATCCTAATTCCGCTTTTAGCAGTTTGGTATTTTTTCATGCGCAAAAAAGATACTGCTGTGTTAACGGTTTCAAGTGTAAAAGGATTTAAAAACACGTCATTTCTTCCCAAGTTAAAACCACTATTATATCTCTTTAGATTATTGGCATTAGCATTTCTTTTTGTCGCTTTGGCAAGACCTCAAAATGTAGCCGTTAGTACCAAAATAAAAGCCAATCGAGGAATAGATATTGTGATGGCTATTGATGTTTCTGCAAGTATGTTGGCTAGAGATTTAAAACCCAACAGGTTAGAAGCCTTAAAAATTGTTGCTACCGATTTTGTCAATAGAAGACCCAATGATAGAATAGGAATTGTGGTCTATGCAGGCGAAAGCTTTACACAAACTCCAATCACTAGTGATAAAGGGATTGTAAAAAGAACCATTTCAGAAATCAAGTGGGGGCAATTAGAAGGAGGTACAGCCATTGGAATGGGATTAGGTTCTGCCGTAAATAGATTGAAGGAAAGTGAAGCAAAAAGTAAAGTCATTATTTTACTAACTGATGGAGTGAACAATTCTGGTTTTGTAGATCCAAAAACGGCGACAGAATTAGCAAGAGAGCTCGAAATAAAAGTATATACTATTGGAATTGGTACTAATGGAACCGCCGATTTCCCTTATAGTAAAGACCCGAGAACTGGTCAATTACAATTTAGAAAGCAACAAGTAGAAATAGACGAAAAGCTATTGCAATACATCGCTGAGCAAACAGAAGGACAATATTTTAGAGCCACCAATAATACTTCATTGAAAGAAATTTATGATGAAATAGACACTCTGGAAAAAACAAAAATCGAAGAATTTAAGTACACCAATTATGATGAAAAATATCGATTTTTAATTTTTATTGCTGGCGGATTGTTATTGTTAGAGTTTTTATTAAGAAGCACATTATTTAGAAGTTTTATTTGATGGTTGTTGAATTGTTAATTTGTATAAAAGTGTAATTGAAAAATGTATAGATTCTCATTTGAAAAATTAGAGGTTTGGAAAGAAGGTATCAACCTTTCTAAAAGCATCTATAAATTGACTGAAAGTTTTCCTGATATGGAGAAGTTTGGATTAATCAGTCAATTAAGAAGAGCTTCAAATTCTATTTCTTCAAATTTAGCTGAAGGAACATCTAGAACAACAAACAAAGACAAAGCTCATTTTACAACAATGAGTTACAGCTCAACAATGGAAGTTTTGAATCATTTGATTCTTTCAAAAGAATTGCAATTCATATCTGAAGAAAAATATTTAAAAATAAGAGAACAAATACACAAGATATCTAATATGTTAAATGCTTTGCGAAAAGCTCAATTAAACAGTTAAACAAAAAACAATTAAACACATTTTAAAAAAATGTACAGAATAGAAGAACCCATATATTTTTATTTATTTGGAGCGATTCCAGTAATCGTTGTCATTTTTCTATTGCTTTTTTGGTGGAAAAAAAGAACACAGCGCAAATTTGCAAATAGTGCATTGTTGTCAAAACTTGCTCCAAATATTTCCGTTTTTAAATCTGTTTTAAAACTACTGTTTTTCGTTATTGGTATTTCTTTTCTGATTTTGGCATTGGTCAACCCAAAAATGGGAACCAAATTGAAAACAGTAAAAAGAGAAGGTGTCGATGTTGTTTTTGCTTTGGACGTTTCTAAAAGTATGTTAACAGAAGATATCGCTCCCAATCGTTTGGAGAAATCAAAACAAATCATTTCCAAAATAATTGACAAGTTAGGAAGTGATCGAGTGGGTGTTATTATTTACGCTGGAAATTCATACCCTTTACTTCCCATTACAACAGATCATGCTGCTGCAAAAATGTTTTTGCAAAATGCCAGTCCAGATTTAGTTTCTAGTCAAGGAACCAGTATTAATGAAGCACTAGATTTGGCGAAAACCTATTATAATAATGATGAGCAAACCAATCGCTTTTTAATTATTATCTCAGACGGAGAAGACCATCAAGAAGAAACAAAACAAGTTGCCCAAAACATGTCCAATGAGGGTATTAAAGTATATACCATTGGTGTTGGAACAGAAAAAGGAGGAAGAATTCCTCTAAAAATTAACGGTTCATTAATCGGTTATAAGAAAGACAGAAAAGGAGAAACAGTAATTTCTCAAAGAAAACCTGCTATTTTACAAGGAATTGCAGATGCTGCCAACGGTAGTTATATAGACGGGAATAAAACAGACAAACCCGTAAAAACTATTGAGGAGATTATTTCAAACGCACAAAAAAGTGAGTTTGAAACCAAACAATTCTCAGATTACAAAGATCAGTTTCAATGGTTTTTGGGAATTGGAATTCTATTTTTAATTTTGGATATCTTTTTATTAGATAAGAAAACCAAATGGTTACGAAAAGTAGATTTATTTAACGAAGAAGACCAATAAATTCTAAAGACATGAAGAATTTTAAAATTTTAGCATTTTCATTATTGATGTTACTCACATCAACAATTTCTTTTGCGCAAAAAGATTCTATTGCATTACAAAGAGAAGCTAGAAAACATGTGCGAGAAGGAAACAAGTTGTACGAACAAAAAAATTATACAGATGCTTCTGTTGCTTACAAAAAAGCATTAGAAAAAAACAGTACATATAAAAAAGCAACCTATAATATGGGAAATGCCTTGTATCAAGGAAAGAACTATAAAGAAGCTGTTGAACAATATAATGTAGCAACAAAAGATGCTAAAGAGAAATATGAAAAAGCAGAAGGTTTTCATAATATTGGTAACGCAATGATGGAGCAAAAGCAATATCAACCTGCTGTAGATGCTTATAAAAATTCCTTGAGAAACAATCCTAATGACGATGAAACTCGCTATAATTTAGCTGTTGCTCAAAAACTTCTTGAGAAAGAAAAAAATAAGGATAAAAATAAAGACAAGAACAAGGACAAGGATAAAGATAATAAGGACAAAAACAAGGACAAAGACAAGAAAGACGGAGACGATAAAGATAAAAAAGATCCTAAAAAAGACGGCGATAAAGGAGATCAAGATAAAAAGAAACAAGATCCAAATAAAAAAGATAAAAAGAAAGAAAAGCCAAAACCTCAACAAGGAAAAATGTCTCCTCAACAAATTAAGCAGTTATTAGAGAGCTTGAATAACGAAGAGAAGAAAACCCAGAAGAAATTAAACGCAAAGAAATCAAGAGGTAAAAAAGTAAAACAAGAAAAAGACTGGTAAATTTTTACATTTACCCTGATTTTGAGAATCGAAACATGAAGCAGAAAATAAGGTACATATTTGTATTATTTACTTTCCTAAGTATTTCTCTTTTTGCCCAAGAAGCAGAACTAACTACAAGTGTTAGCAAAAATAAGCTTGGAGTGAATCAAAGGCTTCGTATTGAGTTTTCTATCAACAAACAAGGAGCAGATGACTTTACTCCTCCTGCATTTAAAAACTTTCGTGTTGTAGGCGGACCAAGTCAATCCATTAGTCAATCTTGGGCAAATGGAAAAGCTAGTTATTCACAATCGTATTCTTACATCATTCAACCAAGAAAAAAAGGAGAGTTTGTCATTCCTTCTGCAAGCATACAGCTCAATGGGAAAACCATACAATCAAAACCTGTTAAGGTCATTGTTTTAGATGCTGTAGAAATTCCAAAAGACCCTAACGATCCCAATTATATTGCACAACAAAATATTCATTTGGTCGCAGAAATCTCTAAATCTGGTCCCTATGTAGGAGAAGGTGTTTATGTAGAATACAAACTATATGTAAGTCGAAATATTAGCGTCCATGATTTTTCAGTAACAGAATCCCCACAGTATAATGGATTTTGGAATCAAGACATTAAAATTAATGGTCTTCGTGCGCAAGAAGGCATATATAATGGAGAAAAATATCGCTATCTGATTTTAAAGAAAGCACTATTAGTTCCTACTAAATCTGGAAAATTGGTCATTGATCCTATGAAAATGGATATCGTTATTGGTGTTCCAACGGGCAGGGGCGACTTTTTCGGAAATCCCATCACCAGAAATATTAACAAGACCTTCGAATCGCCTAAAAAATATATCAATGTTAAGAACCTTCCTACTGAAGGAAAACCAGAGAGTTTTAATGGCGCAGTAGGTGATTTTGATTTTGTAGTTACTTCTAGTCGAAACCTTTTAAAATCTAATGAAACAGCGCAGGTTTCTGTGATCGTTACTGGAAATGGAAATCTAAAATTATTTGAACTTCCAGAAATAAAAACACCTACAGAGTTAGAAGTTTTTACGCCAGAACAAAAAGAAAAGGTGGTGGTAACTCCAAGAGGAATTAGAGGTTCTGTAAGCAAAAACTACACCGTCGTTCCGCAATACAAAGGCAAGTATAAAATTCCAAATACCGAATTTTCATATTTCAATCCTAAAGAGAAAAAATACATCACCATTACTTCAGAAGATTTATTTGTTGATGTCTTAGAAGGAAAAGAATTGGTCACAGATTCTGATGTCAATTCAGCAGTAAAAAAAGATGTAATTGATACAGGTGCAAACTTTAGGTACATTCAAACCAAAGCCTCTTTTATCGTGGCTGAAAAATCTGATTTCTTTAAATCGAATCCTTATTACTTACTTCTCTTTCTTCCTTTATTGTTGATCCCAGTTGGAATTATTATTGCCAAAAAGAATGAAGCTAGAAACAATGATATTATTGGCAACAAACTAAGAAAAGCAGACCGTTTGGCTAAAAAATATTTATCAGAAGCCAAAAAACAATTGGGCAAAAAAGAAGCGTTTTATATCGCTCTAGAAAAAGCGCTTCATAATTATTTAAAAGCAAAATTACGCATTGAAACGGTTGATATTAGTAGAGAAAAAATAACGGAATTACTGAAAGAAAGATCTGTTGATGAGGTAAATATCAATTCTTTTCTTGATGTTTTTAACAGTTGTGATATGGCTAGGTATTCTCCAATTTCTATCGTAGAAATGAATGAAGATTATGAAGCAGCAAAATTAGTAATCACCCAAATAGATAAACAATTGTAAGATGAAAAAGATACTCCTTTTGTTGTTGTTTATAAGTCAAATTGTGTTTTCACAATCTGCAGATGAATTGTTTGTAAAAGCAAACGATCAGTACAAGCAAGAAAAATACAATGAGGCTATCCTTACCTACAATGAAATTGAAACTCTTGGACTTATTTCTTCAGAACTCTATTACAATTTAGGGAATTGTTACTATAAATTAAATCAAGTAGCCCCGTCCATTTATAATTACGAAAAAGCCTTACTGATTGATCCTTTAAATGGAGATGCACAAAATAATTTAGTTTTTGCAAGAAGGTTAACTATTGATAATATCGAAGAATTGCCAAAATCTGTTTTTCAGAAAATTGATGAATCTTTTGTAAAAAAACTATCTTATAATGAATGGTCTATTGTTTCCGTTTCATTCTCTTTTTTAGGAGCTCTTTTGTTTTTACTCTTTTACTTTTCATACAGTCCTTCCAAAAAGCGATTGTTCTTTGTGACAAGTATTCTTAGTTTTCTCTTTTTAATTGTTTCCTCAATTTTTGCTTTTAAAGAATATGCTTTCGCTCAAAACAATGTAGAAGCCATTATTTTTGCAGAAGAAACTGAAATCAAAAACGGTCCGACTTTAAATAGTGGCAAAGTTTTTACACTTCATGAAGGTACCAAAGTTGATGTATTGGATACTGTTGATAATTGGAAAAAGATTAGAATTGCCGACGGGAAAGTGGGTTGGATTCTTTCTGATGAAATAAAAGTGTTGAACAATTTTTAAAAACTATTTAACAAAAAAGACCTCTTTCTATTGTATATTTGGTCTTACTAAAACCAAACATGAGTAAATATCTTTTTACATACTTATTTTCATTCATTCTTTTGACTTCAATTATTGCTCCTGCTTATATCAGTTTAACTGAAGGAAGTTGCGAAATAACAGCCATTGCCGATTTTGGAGAAGAAGAAGAAAATAAAGGAAAGGAGTCTGCAAAAGATTTAGAGCTAAAAATATATTACTCAAACGGCAATGAATCTCTTTTCATTGGTTTGGAAAAGAAAAAAAGAGTACGGTTTTATTCTAAACATTACTCTTTTAAACTGAATAAATTGAACAGCCCACCTCCAGAAAAAATCTTTTCTTAAGGAGGAAAAGTAATTTCTCTTATCGTTTACCAAATAAATTATTTGCTGTATCTTTTAGTTTTTCCGAAAAACCTAAAAAGGTACAAACCAACTAAATATATAACCCTACAAAACTTACAAAAATGAAAGCTCATACAAAAGAAACACAAGCAGCAATTACGCCAGAAAAAGCCATCAATTTATTAAAAGAAGGAAACTCTAGGTTTGTTGCAAACAAAGAAGTAGAAAGAGATTTATTACAACAAGTAGCAGATACAAGTACTGGACAATATCCTTTTGCAACCGTACTCCATTGTGTAGATTCTAGAGTCTCTGCTGAATTGATTTTTGATCAAGGAATTGGAGATGTTTTTAGTATCAGAATCGCTGGGAATTTTGTGAATGATGATATTTTAGGAAGTATGGAATTCACTTGTAAATTAGCCGGAACTAGAGCTATTGTTGTTTTAGGACACACTGCTTGCGGAGCAGTAAAAGGAGCTTGCGACGATGCTAAATTAGGAAACTTAACTACTTTAATTAGCAAGTTAAAACCCGCTGTAGAAGCTGTAACTGAACCTTCAGACGCTAGCCAAAGAAATTCGGGGAACATCGACTTTGTAAATACTGTTGCTGAAAAAAATGTATATATGACTATCGACAATATCAGAAACCAAAGTCCTGTTTTGAAAGAAATGGAAGACAATGGTGAAATTACTATTGTTGGTGCGATGTACGACATCAAAGACGGATCTGTTACTTTTTACGAATAAGAACCCTATTTTATGAAGAAATTCATTTTTATCATTGCATTATCACTCATTCCTTTTTCTGCTAAAAGTCAAGATAGCAGCTTGGGGAATTGGTTGGTTTATATTGGTAGCAAACAGTTAAATTCTAAATGGAATTTACATCATGAAATTCAATATAGAAACTACAATGCTATTGGAGATTTAGAACAACTCTTACTTCGAACAGGTTTGGGGTATAAGATTGGTTCTAAAAGTAACCTTTTACTTGGTTATGGGTATATCAATTCCGAGAATTTTACAGGAAATGCTAATGATCAAGTTACGGTAGAAGAACACCGAATCTTTCAGCAATTCATTACAAAACATGCTGTTGGAAGTGTCGCACTTCAACATAGATTTCGTTTAGAAGAACGTTTTGTTGAGAGTGATTTTAGAACGCGTTTTCGTTATTTTTTGGGATTGAACATCCCTTTTAACAAATCAAAATATTACGCTTCTTTCTATAATGAAATATTCCTAAATGGAGAATCCAATACTTTTGATAGAAATCGAATTTATGGAGGTTTAGGCTATAAGATTATAAAAGGAGTCAAAATGGAAGTTGGCTATATGAGTCAAGTTTTTAAATCTTCCAGTAGAGATCAAATCAACATTATTACATTTATAAATTTTTAATTTAACGAATAATATGAAAAATCTTTTTTCAAATATAAAAGGAGATGCCTTTGGAGGAATTACAGCTGGAATTGTTGCACTTCCCTTAGCTTTAGCTTTTGGGGTATCTTCAGGATTAGGTCCCGCCGCTGGACTGTATGGCGCTATTTTTATTAGTTTCTTCGCAGCACTTTTTGGAGGAACCAATACACAAATTTCTGGACCTACAGCTCCAATGACAGCCGTGAGTATGGTGGTTATTGCAGGGATTATCGCTGCAAACGACGGAGATGTAAACAAAGCACTTCCAGCTATTTTAACAGTTTTTCTATTAGCAGGATTGATGCAAATAGGATTGGGTTTAATAGGACTGGGAAAATACATTCGGTACATTCCATATCCCGTAGTCTCTGGATTTATGACTGCAATTGGAGTCATTATCATTATCACACAACTGTCTCCATCTTTAGGATATAACCCAAAAGAAGATACAGAGTTTGTTCAACAATTTAAGCCTCAAGCTGAAGAGTTAATCTTAGAGAATATTCTAAAAGAAGAAGCAGGAGAAGGGATTTTAGTTCTAGAAAATTTTAAAGAGACAATAGATAGAGCCGAAAAAATAACACAAGCTGATATTTTAAGAGAATCTCAAACACTCGCAGCAAAAGAAGCTTCTGGAGTTATTGGTTCTTTGCGTGTTTTACCAAGATCTTTAAAGAGTATTAATTGGCTAGAGTTAATTTTATCATTAGGAACCATTGTCATTATTTTTGGTTTTAAGCGAATTACCACAAAAATCCCCAGTACATTAGTTGCATTAGTCGTCATGTCTGGAATAGCCGTCGGATTTGGTCTAGATTATAGACCTATCGAAGAAATTCCAATGGGCCTTCCAGTTCCAAATATGGAGATCTTTACTGGATTTAGCTTTGCAAACATCACTCCTTATATTTTTACAGCCTTAGCGCTTGCACTTTTGGGCGCCATAGATTCTCTATTAACTAGTGTTGTTGCAGATAATATGACCAAGACAAAACACAAACCCAATAAAGAATTAATTGGACAAGGAATTGGAAATAGTATTGGTTCTATTTTTGGAGGAATTCCAGGAGCAGGAGCTACTATTAGAACTGTAGTAAATATTAATGCTGGTGGTAAAACTAGACTGTCTGGAATGATTGCTGGTTTAATGCTCTTAATTATTGTATTAGGATTAGGGCCAATTGCTTCTAAAATTCCAGCGGCTGTATTAGCAGGAATTTTAGTAACCGTAGGAATTAGTGTAATGGATTACAAAGGATTAAAAGCCATCCCTTCTTTACCAAGAGATATCAAGTTTAACGTTCTTCCATTTAAATTAAGTTCTGAAGTTCTAATCATGTTAATTGTATTGATTTTATCTACATTTTGGAACTTAGTAAATGCTGTTGGTATTGGATTGGTAATTGCCTCTTTGGTATTTATGAAAAGAATTGGAGATCTTACCGCAGAAAGATCCAATGTGAAATCTTTAGAAGAAGAGCCTTGGGCTGATGAAATTGGGTTGACAAAAGCGTTACGAGAATCTATTTTTATCAAACATATTAAAGGACCTTTATTCTTTGGATCAACAAGCGATTTTCAAGCGCTATCAAAACAAATTCCAAGTACTGCAACTACCATTGTCATTAGAATGGATAGAATGCAATATATAGATCAATCTGGTTTGTATGCTTTGGAAGACGTTCTTGTAGATCTAAAAAAAGAAGAAAAGAATGTACTTTTTGTAGACCTTCAAAAGCAACCAAGATATATGATGGAGCGAATTGATATTATTCCTGATTTAATTGGAGAAGAATGTGTTTTCGATGATTTTAAAACCTGTTTACAATGGTTAAAAGACCATAAAGATTCGTAATTCTAATCTTTAATCCTGGTCATTTTTCCTTCCCAGGTTCTTCCTGCCATAGAAGATTTGTAGTAAACTCTATTTCCTTTTACCTTGGTAATTTTGATATGGAGTTTGCTACCAATCTCAAAAGGAAAATCAGGCAAAGTAACATCTTGTATAATTAAATAATACTCACATTCAGAAGTCCATTCTACATCAGACTTAATGTAGTATTTTTTATCGTTGTGATATTCTACATGTTTATCTCCTGTAAATTCAACCAATACCTTTTTTTTCATCAATGTGTAGTTGAAAGAATTGTTTTTTAAGATTTCACATTTCTGAGCAACACTCGAGAATCCGAATGTTAAAAACAATATAAGTAGTAATGGCTTTAAAAATCTCATCCAATTATATAAGGGTCGTAAGTTACTATTTTTTCATAATAACTTGTAGTATTATTTAATTCTGTTTCTTTGATCTCTATTTCCCTGATAATTGAAGGGAAAATTGAAGGAACAATACTTTTAACAGGTGTGTACAAAATGGAATTATTTAACGTTTCTTTCCCTACAAAAGGAATTGTTCCATTAATTCGTGAAAAAAACACAAAAATTACACTTAAAATCAAAACGCTTTTAAGCAATGCAAAAACGCCTCCTAGTATTTTATTAACCAATCCTAAAGCAGCAAAATCAGCCATTTTGGTAAAGGCTTTTCCTAAAGAAGAAACAACAACAACAATGGCTATAAATGTGATGGCAAAAGCAGTAAGGGAAATGTAATTTGCATTCCAATCTACATGATTTTCTAAAATATTTGCCGCAAAATAAGAAAAGTGAATGGCTCCATAAACACCTCCAATTAAAGCCACTAAAGAAGCAACTTCTACAAAAAGTCCTTTTGAAAACCCTCTAACAAAGGCAAAAAGTAAAATTGCTGCGATAACAATATCAAAGACATTCATAAGAATTCTATATTTTTCAAATATAAGTAACTCAGATTTATATTCAAATCTTTCTTGTTTGTATCTTTATAACAATGTTTGCATTAGTAGATTGTAATAATTTTTACGCCTCTTGTGAGCGGGTTTTTAATCCGAACTTACAAAACCAGCCCATTGCTATTTTAAGTAATAATGATGGCTGCGTTATTTCTAGAAGTGACGAAGCAAAAGCGCTAGGTTTGCCGATGGGAGCTCCTATTTTTAAATGGGAAAACTTTTGCACACAAAAGAACATTCATGTCTTATCATCCAATTATCCATTATATGGAGATATGAGCGCCAGGGTGATGAAAATTTTAGAACAATTTACACCAGACGTTGAGGTGTATAGTATTGACGAAGGTTTTTTAGAATTTAGAGGCTTTGATCACTACAATTTTGATGATTACGGAACTCAAATACGAAAACGAATTTTACAATGGACAGGAATTCCAACCTGTGTAGGTATTGCTCCTACAAAAGCATTAAGTAAAGTTGCCAATAAAATTGCACGAAAATTTCCAAAAGAAACAGGCGGAGTTTATGTGATTAATTCTGATGAAAAACGTATCAAAGCTTTAAAATGGACAAGTATTAAAAGCATTTGGGGAATTGGTTATCGTTTACAAAAACGATTAATCGCGAAAGGTTGTAAAACGGCTTTTGATTTTACACAATTGTCTGATTCCTGGGTTCGAAGCAATTTTTCTATCACCGAATGGAAATTGAAAAAAGATTTAGAAGGAATTCCAACTTTAGAATTAGACATTCAAGAAACCAAACGATCTATCGCCACCACAAGAAGTTTTGAATATACATACTCTGATATCGAAAACATAAAAGAACGTATTTCAACATTTGCTGCGAGTTGCGCGGAAAAATTAAGAGTGCAAGAATCTAGCTGTCATATGATTATTGTGATTTTAAGCAGTGATCGACATAAAAAAGATTCGGAACAACATAGGGCTTCAAAAACTGTAATTTTCCCCTATCCAACAGATTCATCTTTAACCATTACCAATGCAGCGGTGCAAGCTGTAAAAACAATTTTTAAACCCCAAATAAAGTACAAAAGAGCGGGTGTTATTGTTACTGGTTTGGTTCCGACAGAAAATCACCAATTGGATTTATTTTTAAAGGAAAATCCAAAACACAAACCTTTAATGTCTGTCATCGATCATTTAAATAAAAAATTCAAAGCCGATAAAATTAAATTGGCGAATCAAGATTTAGAACGAACTTGGAAAATGCGCCAAGAACGATTGTCGCCAAAATATACAACTAAGATTAACGATATTATTACTGTAAAATAACTGTCATTCCTGCGTAGGCAGGAATCCAAAAAAATAAAAATAAATGAGCCCATCAACATCCCTTCACTTTTTTTCGCCAAAATCTTTCGATAGTAATGGTGCCGTTTTTATTGATACTGGAATTTCAGCAGGCTTCCCATCTCCCGCAGATGATTTTAGAGAAACACGAATTTCTTTAGATGAAGAGTTAATTGTCAACAAAGAAGCTACTTTTTTCGCAAAAGTAAGCGGTCAATCTATGATTGGAGCAGGTTTGGATGATAATGATTTATTAGTCATTGATAGAAGTTTAGAACCAGAACATAATAAAATTGCCGTTTGTTTTTTAGATGGAGAATTCACTGTAAAACGTCTCAAGGTAAAAGGCGAAGAAGTTTGGTTGCAACCCGAAAATCCTGAGTATCCGATCATTAAAATCACCCAAGAAAATAATTTTGTGATTTGGGGCATTGTTACCAGCGTAATTAAAAAAGTATAGTTTTATATCATATTAAAAAGACAAGTTTGAAATAGTCATATTTCTACAGTTATCGTTTTCATAACTCTTTGTCTAAAATTATGATTTCTATTGTTTCTTATGCGGAATCACCCAACTAAAACCAGTAGAGAAATAATTCATTTCGTAATTTAAACCAGTTCCGTAAGAGATATCCAATTGTAGGTTATTATTTGCTAAATACGTAAATCCAGTGTCAAAACTTGCAAAATGGTTATCAAAATTCACAAACTCCCCAAAAGGTTCTATATAAAACCCCCATTTCTCTGTTAAAGAAAAACCGAGCGCTAGAGAATATGTTAGACTCCCGCTACCAATTCCAAAATAGTCATATCCTACATTATAACCAATCCCTACTTTTTCAGAGATCGAATGCGAAATAGATAATTTGTTAATCGTTCCTAATTCACCATTGGTGATTCCATCTTTTGCTGAAGGAATAATTAAATGCGACAGGAAAGCAATTTCAGTATTCACACCTTCTTTTTGAAACAGCTGGATTTTAGTTCCAATTTGAATATCACTAATCCCACTATTTTTTAGAGAGGTATTTACCATCTTATTCGTTTCATATTCTGTTAACAAACGTAACTCGAACGTCTCCGAGATTCCATAACGCCATAAAATGGATGGATAACTATTCGCTTGAATTCCTCCAGATCTTTGAAAAAGCACTCCAGCTTCTATTTGAAAACTCTTCAAAGGAACTATTGATGAGGCTTCTGTCTGATCAGGTCTGTCTGTAATAATTTGTTGTGCAGACACTGTTCCTATTGTAAATAATAGGATTAGCGTGCAAATTCTCTTAAGTAAATTCATTTTCTAAGTCTAATGTTTTGACAAAAGTAAATAAATTTTTAGATACCTCTAAAAATTATTTTAAATGAATCAAAAAAATAATACATTTGCCGTAGAATCAATATTTTATGTTTACGTCTTCTGAAGAAAATTATTTAAAAGCAATTTATCATTTGGGATTCCTTTCAGAAAAAGGAGTAAGTACTAATGCAATTGCAAAAAAGCTAGCTACAAAAGCTTCTTCTGTTACAGATATGATAAAAAAGCTGGCAGAAAAAAAAGTACTCGTTTATCAAAAATATCAAGGAGTAACGTTGACGAATGAAGGCAGAAAAACAGCAGCTTTAATCATAAGAAAACATCGCTTGTGGGAAGTTTTTTTAGTTGAAAAACTCAATTTTAATTGGGATGAAGTGCATGATGTTGCTGAGCAATTGGAACATATTAAATCTCCAAAGTTAATTGATGAGATCGATGTCTTATTAGGCTTTCCAACGGTAGATCCGCATGGAGATCCTATTCCTAATAAAGAAGGAGAAGTTATCGCACGAAAAAAAGTAAAGCTATCCACTTTAAAAGAAAATGAAGAGACCGTTTTATTAGCAGTAGAAGATTCTTCAGATACTTTCTTAAAATACCTAGATAAAAAGAAAATAGCCATTGGGAATTCTATAAAAGTAATTCAGATAGAACCTTTTGATAATTCTGTATTGGTATTAATTAACGGAGTGGAATTATTGATCACAAATGAAGTAGCCGAAAACTTATTAGTAAAAGAAAACAATGCAAATTAAAATGAGAAAATACATATATATACTACTAACTGTTATGATTGTTGGTTGTAAACAAAAAGAACAATCGAAGAACGAAAAACTTCAAATTGTGACAACAACTACGATGATTACAGACTTAGTAAAGAACATTGTTGGCGATAAAATTGAAGTAAAAGGTTTGATGGGCGCTGGAGTAGATCCTCATTTATACAAAGCAAGTGAAGGAGATGTAAGTAAGTTATTTAATGCTGATGTTATTGTTTATAACGGAATTCATTTAGAAGGAAAATTAGAAGAAGTATTTGAGAAGATGCGCTATCAAAATAAAAAGACAATAGCAGTTGCAGATGCGATAGATAAAAGCACGTTGATCGAATCAGAGTTTTTTGCATCAAATTACGATCCGCATATTTGGTTTGATATTTCTAATTGGGAAATCATTACAAGATATCTAGTGAAGGAATTGTCCGAATTAGATTCGAAAAACGCAGCACTGTATCAAAAAAATGGAAACAAATACCTAAAAGAATTAGCAGCGTTAAAAACAACAATTACCAAAATGGTTAGTACGTTGCCAGTGGAGAAAAGAATTCTCGTAACTGCACACGACGCTTTTAATTATTTCGGAAAAGAATTTCAATTCAATGTTGTTGGGTTGCAAGGATTGTCTACGGCTACAGAAGCAGGAGTGAAAGATGTACAAAAAATGGCAGTTTTTATCATGGAGAAAAATGTAAAAGCCATTTTTGTAGAAAGTTCAGTGCCTAAAAGAACCGTTGAAGCTTTGCAAGAAGCTGTGAAATCTAAAGGTCACGAAATTGTGATTGGTGGGACTTTGTATTCTGATGCACTTGGAGATGCAGGAACTATTGAAGGGACTTATATCGGAATGTATAAGCACAATGTAAAAACAATCATTAGCTCATTGCAGAAGTAAATCTATTGAGTATGCTCCTGCGAAAGCATGAAACGTATAAATAAGTGAACCAATTTTAAGAAGATTCCCATTTTTATGGGAAATGAATATGGAACAACAAAAACTAGCAGTAACCGTAGATGATTTAACCGTAGCTTACAATTATAAGCCTGTATTATGGGATATAGATTTAGCAATCCCAGAAGGAGTAATGATGGCAATTGTTGGACCCAACGGAGCAGGAAAATCAACCTTGATTAAATCAATTTTAGGAATTATAGATCCTATCGCTGGAAGCATTTCTATTTATGGAAAGCCATATAAAAAACAACGAAAATTAGTGGGGTATGTCCCTCAAAAAGGAAGTGTAGATTGGGATTTTCCTACAACAGCTTTAGATGTTGTTATGATGGGAACTTATGGCAGCTTGGGTTGGATTAAAAGACCTGGTAAGAAAGAACGTAAAACAGCGTTAGAAGCTTTAGAAAAAGTAGGAATGCTTTCTTTTAAAGATCGTCAAATTAGTCAATTATCTGGAGGGCAACAACAACGTGTATTTTTAGCGCGAGCACTTGCTCAAGATGCAGCAATCTATTTTATGGATGAACCTTTTCAAGGAGTAGATGCAACAACAGAAATTGCCATTATCAATATTTTAAAAGAATTACGAAAAGCAGGAAAAACTGTTGTCGTTGTACATCACGATTTACAAACTGTTCCTGAATATTTTGATTGGGTTACGTTTTTGAATGTAAAAAAAATAGCAACGGGTCCGGTGAAGGATATCTTTAATGATGATAATTTGACAAAAACCTACGGAATTAACTACAAGGTAAGTGTTCAACAGTAAAATAAAGAATAAAAGCGATGAGTATTACGGAATACTTTGAATTACTTTTTAACGATTATACCCTAAGGACTATTAGTTTAGGGACAGCTATTTTAGGCGCAATTTGTGGAATGCTAGGTAGTTTTGCCGTCTTGAGAAAGCAAAGTTTACTAGGAGATGCTATATCGCATGCTGCATTACCTGGAATTGCCATTTCATTCTTAATCACTGGAACCAAAGAAACAAATGTCTTGTTAATTGGTGCATTAATTAGTGGTTTAATAGGCGCTTTTTGGATTCGTGGAATTACAAAGAGAACTCATTTAAAATCGGATACAGCACTAGGGTTAATCTTATCAATTTTCTTTGGATTTGGAATGTTATTGCTCACTTATATTCAGAAACAACCCAATGCAAATCAATCAGGATTAGATAAATTCTTATTTGGTCAGGCTGCTACTTTATTGGCAAGAGATGTTTGGTTTATGGCAATAGTGGCTTTGGTATGCTTGTTTGTATTGTTGTTATTTTGGAAAGAATTTAAAATTTTATTGTTCGATATAGACTATGCTAAAACACTTGGTTTCAATACCAAAACAATCGATATTTTAATCACTTCATTTATTGTTTTGGCAATTGTTTTGGGATTACAAACTGTTGGTGTTGTTTTAATGAGTGCCATGTTATTGGCTCCTGCGGCAGCGGCAAGACAATGGACAAATAGTTTGGGTATTATGGTGATGTTAGCAGCAGTTTTTGGAGCGACTTCTGGAGTGGTAGGAACTGCAATTAGCGCCAGTCAGAATAATTTATCTACGGGACCAGTAATTGTATTAGTCGCCGCGATTTTTGTGATTTTCTCTTTTATCTTTTCTCCATCTAGAGGTTTGCTATTTCGTCAAATTCGATTCATTCAAAATAGAAAAGATTTACAACTACATAAAACGCTCGCATTTATGTTTGATATTGCTAAAAACCACGAAAACATTTCGCATCCGCATACCGTTAAGATCTTAAATAATTTTCACGGATATACAAGAAAATCATTGAGCAAATTAGAAAGTAAAGACTACATCAATGTAAACGGACAAATGTGGGCAATGACAGAAAAAGGATATCACTTTGCTGCTAATTTATACAATCAACAACTCCAAGAAAATGACTAGTGCACAAATAGAAATACAGTTAATTGCAAGTTTAGTGGCAATTGCCTGTGCAATTCCAGGAACGTTCTTAGTGCTGCGAAAAATGGCGTTAATTAGCGATGCGATAAGTCATTCTATTTTGCCAGGATTGGTCTTAGGTTTTTTTATTACGCACGATTTAGGTTCTCCTTTACTAATTGTTATGGCTGCATTATCTGGTGTGATCACTGTTATTCTTGTTGAATTTATTCAGAAAACAAAATTAGTAAAAGAAGATACGGCAATCGGACTGGTTTTTCCAGCGTTATTTAGTATTGGTGTAATTATGATCTCTAAAAACGCGAACGATATCCACTTGGATACAGATGTTGTTTTATTAGGTGAATTGGCTTTTGCTCCTTTTGATAGATTATTGATCGATGGACTCGATTTTGGACCGAAATCTTTATGGATTATCGGAACTATTTTAATCATCACATTAGGTTTGCTATTTGCCTTCTTTAAAGAATTAAAAATTAGCACTTTTGATGCTGGCTTGGCAACTGCTTTAGGGTTCTCTCCTGTGGTATTGCATTATGGATTAATGAGTGTTGCTTCTGTAACAACCGTTGGAGCTTTTGATGCTGTAGGTGCAATTTTAGTTGTTGCGTTAATGATAGCGCCAGCGGCAACAGCCTACTTACTCACAGACAATTTAAAAAAGATGTTGCTGCTTTCTGTTTTCTTTGGAGTTTTTGCAGCGATTTCAGGATATTGGTTGGCACATTGGTTGGATGCTTCAATTTCTGGATCCATGACCACAGTCTTAGGAATGGTTTTTTTATTGGTTTATTTGTTTGCTCCAAAGAGAGGGTTGATCTCTGTTCTGTATAGAAACAAACAACAACGAGTAGAAGTGTCTTTGTTGACATTTTTACTGCATCTAAATAACCATAAAGAAATTAATGAACGTCACATTAATCATTTAAATGAACATATTAATTGGCAAAAAGTACGATCTAAATCCGTAGTAGATTTGGCCTTGAAGAATAATATGATCACTATTGAAGAAAGCATTATTTCTCTTACTGAAAAAGGGAAAAACTTTACGGGTAAAGCAATCGATTATATTATTACAAATGACGATTCTAAAATAGAATCTATTAAAGATGATTTTTTCTTATTTAGAGGGTGATTGTTTTCTTAACTTTCTGGAGCGAGTTCTACTTCTAAACCATTTAACTCTGGTGTGATGTGAATTTGACAACCCAATCTACTATTATCTTCTACATAGAAAGCTTCAGCCAACATGAGGTCTTCATCATCAGACATTGCTGGAAGCTCATGATCAGATTTTACATAACATTGACAAGAAGCACACATCGCCATTCCGCCACAAACACCAATGGTTCCTTCGGGAGCTAATTCGTAAGAACGAACCACTTCCATTAAATTCATAGCCATATCCGTAGGCGCTTGAACTTCGTGGGTAACTCCGTCTCTGTCTGTTATTTTTAGAGTGATGTCAGTCATTATTTAAATAAAATATGAAGTATTTAAAAGTTTAAATATCGGGGTTACTATTAATATCAGAATGAAAAATATAATAAGGAACCTTGTAAAAAAAGAATACTTTCTAATTGTAAATGAGTCGGATTCTGTAACATTAACTGAAGAATTAAATTTTCTATAACTAGGCTCTAAAAGGAAAACAATTAATAATGAAAGTATTGTAATAAAGACAATCTCAATACTATCCAATTCATAAGCACCCCTTAAGATCTGAGTAAACGAAGAATCAAAAACTTTTAATGCAATCATTAATTTATCTTTTTAACAACTGCTTTTGGTGCTTCTTTTTTAGATCCGTCAAAACCTTCTACGCCACCAACGGTGGTATATTTCATCACGTATTTTTTATCTGGAAAAATACGTTGGTAGGCACTCTGACACATTAAAGTGGCTTCATGAAATCCACATAAAATCAACTTTAATTTTCCTGGGTAGGTGTTGACGTCACCTATCGCGTAAATTCCAGGAATATTGGTTTGATAATCTAACGCATTGTTTACTTTGATGGCATTTTTTTCAATTTCCAATCCCCAATTAGCAATGGGTCCTAACTTTGGAGATAAGCCAAATAATGGAATAAAATGATCGGTTTCTAAAGTTACTTTTTCATCACCGTTTTTGATAATAGAAACTCCTGTAACATGATCGTCACCTAAAATTTCTTTTACTTCAGCAGGCGTAATTAGGTTAATCTTTCCAGCATCTTTTAATTCCTGAACTTTATCTACAGAATCTAAAGCGCCACGAAATTCATTTCTTCTATGAACCAAAGTAACTTCGGAAGCAACATCTGCTAAAAAGATAGACCAATCTAAGGCTGAATCTCCACCTCCTGCAATGACTACTTTTTTATCTCTATAGATTTCTGGATCGCGAATGATATATTCTACTCCCTTGTCTTCAAAATCTGCAATGTTTGGAATGGGTGGTTTGCGGGGTTCAAAACTTCCCAATCCGCCAGCAATAGCGACTATAGGTGCGTGATGTTTTGTTCCTCTATTTGTGGTGACGATAAAAGTGTCGTCTTCTAGTTTTTCAATGGTTTCTGCTCTTTCTCCTAAAGTAAATTTAGGTTCGAAAGGTTTGATTTGCTCCATTAGATTGTCTACTAATTCTCCTGCTAAAATTTCTGGAAAAGCGGGAATGTCGTAGATGGGTTTCTTTGGATATATTTCTGAACATTGACCTCCAGGTTGAGGTAATGCGTCAATTAAATGACATTTTAATTTTAATAAACCAGCTTCAAAAACTGTAAAAAGTCCAGTTGGGCCTGCACCGATGATTAAGATATCTGTTTTGATCATTTATTTATTCTTTAAGACCTGAAAGGTTTTCAAAATCTTCCAAGTCTTGCGTTAGGGATAGAAGCAAACTACCGTGTAGTGCGAATAGCCCGACCTTTGGGAACGCCCAAAAATACTATTTTTAAGCATTTCAAAAACTGATTTTTATCAGCTATTCAATATTGATGACTTCTTGGATATTTGGGGCATATTTTTTAATGGTTGCCTCGACACCATTTTTTAGCGTCATCTGGTTTACAGAACATCCAATACAAGCTCCTTCTAACTGAACTTTTACGATAGTGTCTTCGATAGACAAAAGCTTGATGTTTCCACCGTCGCTTTCTAAAAAGGGGCGAATTTCGCTCAATGCTTTTTCAACATTTTCTAACGTTTCTTGTGTTGTCATAAATTTACTTTTTAACAGCGCTGCAACCACTCATTGTTGTAATTCTTACAACTTCTGTAGGTGGTAAATTAGCATTTCTTTTTAGCAATTCTGAAACCATTTCTTTGGTAATATTATCAAATGCTTTTTCCAAAGGCGTGTTTTCTTGCAAGGCAACTGGGCGCCCTACATCTCCAGCTTCACGAATACTTTGTACTAATGGAATTTCTCCTAAAAATTTGGTTTCTATGTCTTTGGCTAAATGTTTCGCTCCATCTTTTCCAAAGATATAATATTTATTATCGGGCAATTCTTCAGGCGTGAAATAGGCCATATTTTCTACGATTCCCAATACTGGAACTTGAATGCTTTCTTGTTGAAACATGGCAACTCCTTTTTTAGCATCTGCCAAAGCAATGTTTTGTGGTGTACTTACCACCATGGCTCCGTTGATAGGTAATGCTTGAACAATTGACAAATGAACGTCTCCAGTTCCTGGAGGTAAATCGATGAGTAAGAAATCTAACTCTCCCCAATCTGCATCAAAGATCAATTGATTTAAGGCTTTTGAAGCCATAGGTCCACGCCAAATTACGGCTTGATTTGGATTGGTGAAAAAACCTAATGATAATAATTTGACTCCGTAATTTTCTATAGGCTTCATTTTAGAACGCCCGTTGACGTTTACAGATAAAGGTTTTTCTCTTTCTACATCAAACATAATGTGCATGGAAGGTCCGTAAACATCAGCATCTAAAACGCCTACTTTGAATCCCATTTTTGCTAAGGTAATTGCAGTATTGGCTGTGATGGTAGATTTACCTACACCACCTTTTCCTGAAGCAATTGCAATGATATTTTGAATGTTAGGAATTTCTTTTCCTTTGATGAGGTTTGGATTTTCTTCTTGTTTTGGTTTTGGAGCAGATTTTACATTCACTTTTACATCAATCTTTTGATCGACATGGGTATGAATGGCTTTTGTAATTTCTCCTTCGATTTTCTTTTTGGCTTGTAAGGTAGGATTGCTAATGGTTACATCTACAATTACTTCATTGCCAAATGCAACGATGTTGGTTATATTTTTATTTTCAACGAGACTTTTTCCTTCACCGGGTTCGGTGATGGTTTCTAGTGCTTTGTATATATCTTGCTTTTTAAAAGCCATGTTTTATAATATGTTAAGTCGAGCTGTCACTTCGAGCGGAGTCGAGAAGCGAGACCTCAATTAGTATTGTTCAATTTCTCGACTGTACTCGAGAATACAAATTTTTAATTAAAATTCATTCTAGATTGCAAAGATACTGCTAAAGCTTTAGATAGGAAAGAAGGTAGATTTCAAATGTTTATGGAGAGATAAGCATTTTTTATATGTTCTTTTTCATGATAAAAAGAACCAAAAATTAAGAAATACTATGATAATTCTTTCATAGGATCCCACAAGACTTTTTCTAAATCTTGAATCTGATTGTCAATAACAACAATTCCTTCGTTTTCTAGTAACTGCTGCATTAAGTTGGTTCCATCAAAATGATGTTTTCCTGTAAGCAGTCCTTTTTTGTTGACAACTCTATGTGCTGGAACGTCTTCATATTTTCCAGAACTATTCATTGCCCAACCCACCATTCTTGCAGAACGGGCTGCTCCTAAGTATCTTGCAATGGCTCCGTAACTGGTAACTCTCCCAAATGGAATTAAGCGAGCGACATCATATACTCTTTCGAAAAAATTGTCTTCCTTCATGATGTGAAGATAGAAAACTTTGAGACACCTCCCTAACCCTCCTCGAGGAGGGATAATAGGAGTGAATGTTAATAATTCAACTTGAATTTAATATAAGTAATGGCTTTTCCCTTTTCTAGATATTGTTTCTCATAAAAGGTTTGTGTTCCTGTTACTTCTTCTGGAGAGGATTTTAGCTTGTATACATCATGACTAGCATGTACAACCTCATGTCCTTCTCCATGCAACAAGCCTAAAGTATAACCGTGCATGAACTCGCTATCCGTTTTTAGATTAACAATTCCATCTTCTTTTAAAATATGGTCATATTTTTTCAAGAAATCATGGTTGGTCATTCTGTGTTTGGTGCGCTTGTATTTGATTTGAGGGTCTGGGAAAGTAATCCAAATCTCGTCAACTTCGCCTTTCGCAAAAATAGAGTCGATCAATTCAATTTGAGTTCTGATAAAAGCGACATTGTTTAGGTTTTCTTCCAAAGCAGTTTTTGCACCTCGCCAAAAACGAGCTCCTTTGATATCAATTCCTATAAAATTTTTATCTGGATTTTTTTCGGCCAAAGCAACAGTATATTCACCTTTTCCGCAACCAAGTTCTAAAACGATAGGACTGTTATTCTTAAAAAAAGAATGCCATTTTCCTTTGTGAGTAAAGTCATTAAGTACTTCTTCTCTTGTAGGTTGAATGACATTGGAAAACGTTTCATTTTCTTTGAAACGTTTTAATTTGTTTTTGCTACCCAAAACGGTTTTGTTTAGGCTCTATCTTCTGTTCCTTCTTTTACAAATCTACGAGACTCTTTCATCCAGTACCAAAGAAGAACAAAAAGAACGGCTAAAAAGATCCAATTCACACCATTAGATTTCCACCAACCTAAATCTCCAAGTGCACTTGAACGAAGCGCGTTGAAAGGAATAAATAAAATATCTGTGAATAATTCACCAATCCATGTGAAAATATTGAATGCTATCATATCTTGAGTATATTTACGGTGCAAAAATATAAAAACTAATAATGCTAGCCAATTTTTTTGGGAAATCTAATCCAGCGAATTTTGTCATTATTTTTCTCCTTTTTTTAGGATTCTTTTGTGTTGCTTTTTTATCATCATTTTCTATTGATTCCATCAACTCAAGTATTTTATTAAAACAAGCTTCTATTTTGGGGTTGTTTGTGCTCTTGTTCTTTTTTTTCAACTTTATTTTAGCTAAAAACAAACTCACACTCTACAACTCGTACGGCTTTTTATTTTTTGTGTTGCTTTTTGGAATTTTCTCCAATACAATGTTGAGTAGTTATGAAGTTTTATTGAATGTTATTCTCTTGATTTTTTTAAGAAGGATTTATAGCTTAAGAAGCCCCAAAGATATTTTTAAAAAAATATTTGATAGTGGATTGTGGCTTGGAATCCTTTTTATTTTAGAACCTTTTAGTGCACTCTATGGGATTCTAATTTTTATAGCCATTTTATTATTTCAACAATTAAACACAAGAACTCTTATCATCCCTTTTGTTGGGTTTATAGTTCCTTTGTTTTGCTACTATGCGTATTGTTTTTGGTTTAATCAGATAGATCAATTTGAACAATTGTTCTTATGGTATACAGATTATAATTTTCAAAATTATGGTAGCGGAGCCATGTTTGCTTCCATAATATTGATAGGCTTATGTACTTTAATCTCGATACTCTTTAAAACACCCAAAGTTTTTTTAATTAGTGGAAGTTATCGAAAGTATTGGTTGTTAATTTTAGCGAACCTTTTGGTGGCAATACTCATGATCTTTTTTAGTAAGGAGAATACTGGAGTCGAACTGATGTACGCATTTTTTCCAATAGCCATTATCTTAACGAATTGGATTGAGGGAATAAAAAAAGGTTTTTTAAAAGATTTAATACTAGGTGTGTTTATTCTGCTTCCTATTGTACTATTTATAATTTAGAGCCAAACGATAGATCACCTGCATCTCCTAAACCAGGAACGATATATCCTTTTTCATTGAGGTCAGGATCAATGTCTGCAATCCATAGATCTGTGTTTTTTGGAAAATGATCTTTGATAAAATCAATTCCATCTTGAGCACCAATGACAGAAACTAAGTGAATTTTTTTTGGAGTCCCGTATTTCAAAATTGCCTTGTACACACTTATCAAAGATTGGCCAGATGCTAACATTGGATCTGCTAACAAGAGTGTTTTCCCTTCTAAGGAAGGAGAGGCAAAATACTCTACTCTAATTTCAAAATCGGCATCATTATTTGGATGGTATCTATAGGCAGAAATAAAAGCATTTTCGGCAGTGTCAAAATAATTGATGATTCCTTGATGTAGAGGAAGTCCCGCTCTTAAAATAGAACAGATGACCAAATCATTTTCTAAGATATCAGATTCTTTTACTCCTAAAACAGTCGTGATTTTTTCTTGCTGATAGGGCAATTCCTTACTCAATTCATACGCTAAGATTTCTCCAATTCGCTCTATGTTTCTTCGGAATCTCATAGAATCGTTCTGAATATTAGCATCTCTAATCTCTTTTAAGAAGGTATTTAAGACAGAATTGTTTTTTAAAAGGTGATGAATCGTCATGAGTTGATTTTCTTAATTTTATATATGAATTTGAATAAAATTTGTATCTTTCGGTCGATCAAAAGTAAACCTTTTCATCAATTTACACCTTGATAACTTTTTTATAAGCAACCAGGAGTTATACAACCAAAACTAAGAGAAGAGTCTTCAACGACTCTTTTTTTATGCCTTTAAAACAGCCATTACTTTATCGACAACCTCATTTGGAGGAATGGTTTCCATTGCTTTTTCATACCCTTCGGCGATTTTATTTCCATAAATAGAACAAGGAATTTTAGGAAATCTTGCCAAATCGGGAAGCATACAATAATCAGAAGGTTGATTGTAAGGCGCAAAACCCGCAAAAGGATGTGTAACACCCCATAAAGTAATTGTTTTCACATGTAACATTGCAGCTAAATGTGCATTTCCAGAGTCCATAGAAAGCATTAGATCCAAAGAGTGAATAAGCTGAAGTTCTTCTTGAAAAGAAATTTTACCCGCAATATTGATGGTGTTCTCGTATTTTTTCTCCAAAGCATTCAATAATTGAATTTCGCTTTCGCCTCCTCCAAAAAGAAAAATCGTCAAACCTTTAGAAGACAATTCAGCAATCACTTCTTCCATGAAGTGCAAAGGATATACTTTTCCTTGAGAAGTTGCAAATGGAGCAATACCAATCCATTGATTTTCTTTGACTCCTGTTAGGGTTGAAAGTTTTTTAGAAAACTCCAACTTTTTTAATCCTGTTGGATTTTCGATGTCAACATCAAAGCCTAGTTTCTTTAAAACATCAGCATATCGTTGATGTGATGTTTTTAATTGTTTAAAAATTTTGTTCTTAGAGCGTGTCAATGCTTTTTTTTCAGCCCTTCCTTTGTCAATATGTTTTGTGGAAGTTCCCCCGAACTTAAAAAACGTTCTTAAAATTTTTGAACGGAGTACATTGTGAAAATCAGCAACATGGGTAATTCCTTCTTTCTTCAGTTCTTTAAAAAGTCGAAACAAGCCGAAAAACCCTTTGTGTTTTTGATTTACATCCACAGCAAAAAATGAAACATTTGGAATGTCTTCAAAAAGAGGTTTTAAAAAAGGCTTTGAGAGCATTGTTATTTTACAATTAGGATGTTGCTCTGTAAATGCTCTAAGTACAGGGACAGCCATGGCAACATCTCCCATTGCTGAGAGTCTGATCACTAGAATGTGTGTAGCAGTTTGCACATGAAAAAGTTTGACTGTAAAAGTAATCTTTTCGTAAGAAATGAAACCGACATCAAAAATTATTCTGCAACTTTGCTTTGGCAAATCAAATGCTCAGAATGAATTCAAGAGCTTTAGCACTTAGCGCATTATTTATTACAGCACTTATTTATGGGGTTACATTCACCATTGCAAAAGAAGTGATGGAAATATATGTCAAACCTTTTGGGTTTATTTTATTGAGAGTTGGAGGTGCCGTTATTGTTTTTTGGGCAATAGGTTTATTGATAAAGAACTCAAAGCCTATTGAAAAACAAGATTATAAAAAGATTGCGCTGGCAGCTTTTTTTGGAGTAGGAGTTAATATGCTCACATTTTTTAAAGGTTTAGATTATACAACACCTATTAACGCATCAGTAATAATGGTAACAACACCCATTTTAGTACTGATTTTCTCTAGTATTATTCTCAAAGAAAGAATATCAAACCTCAAAGTTTTAGGAGTATTCATTGGATTGATTGGAGCCATTGTTTTAATTCTTTACGGTCACTCATCAGAAGCAAAAGGAAGCAATCAGAGTCTGGGAAATTTTTTGGTATTTGTCAATGCCGCTTCTTACGGATTGTATCTGGTGTTGGTAAAAAAGCTCATTGTAAAATACAATCCAATTGTTTTTGTAAAGTGGTTGTACTTTTTTGGTTTGGTGTATGTTTTTCCCTTCGGAATTTCTGAAGTACTAGAAGTTTCATGGCAAGAAATGCCAGCACATATTTATTTAAAAGCGGGGTTTGTTATTTTATTTACGACCTGTGTTGCGTATTTATTCAACCTTTTTGCGCTCACAAAATTGAAACCAACTACGGTGAGTGTTTTTATTTATTTACAACCCGTAATTGCTACTATATATGCATTAATAATGAAGAGTGATGAGTTAAATTTCATTAAAGTAGGGGCAACACTTCTTATTTTTACAGGCGTCTTTTTTGTTACAAAACAACCAAAGGTTAGGGCTAAATAAAAATGTATCTTTGTGGCTTATTTAAAAATGAATACATGATTCAATCCATGACAGGATACGGGAAATCCGTACTGCATTTATCAGATAAGAAAGTAACCATAGAAGTAAAATCTTTAAATAGCAAAAACTTAGATTTAAATGTTCGTATGCCTTCGTATTACAGAGAGAAAGAATTGTCTGTTAGAAAAGTACTTGCTTCAAAATTGATTAGAGGAAAAGTAGATTTTTCGATTTATGTAGAAATGACCGCTGATGAAACGTCTACCAAAGTAAATAAAGGTGTTGTAAATGAATACATGCAACAATTAAAAAATGTAGTGCAATCAGGTTCTTCAGATGATTTAGAGTTGTTGAAAATGGCGATTACTATGCCAGATTCTTTAAAGACAGAACGTGAAGAATTGGATGAAGAAGAATGGAATGAGATTAACAAACACATTCTTGAAGCAGTTAAAGAAATTATTCAATATAGAGTAGATGAGGCGGCTTCTTTAGAAGATGATTTTAAGTTGCGAATTACAAATATCAACGCTTATTTAGAAGAAGTAAAGTCTTTAGATGATGACAGAATAGATCATGTAAAAGAGCGTTTACAAAAAGCCATCAATGATTTAAAAGTTGAAGTAGATGAAAATCGTTTTCAACAAGAATTGATCTATTATCTAGAAAAATTAGACATCAATGAAGAAAAAGTGCGTTTGGCAAATCACCTTGAGTATTTCTTAAAAGAATTAGATACTCCAGATTCTAATGGTAAAAAATTAGGATTTATCGTTCAAGAAATTGGAAGAGAAATCAATACTATTGGATCTAAAGCCAATTTTGCTCCAATGCAAAAGGCAGTGATTCAGATGAAAAATGAAATGGAAAAAATAAAAGAACAAATACTAAACGTACTTTAGTGCAACTAAAGTAAAACTGAATTTATTTCAGTTTCTAACTATAAGATGCTGAAACAAGTTCAGAATAAAGATTTAGATGAAATATGAGTGATTTTAAAGGAAAATTAATCGTCTTTTCAGCACCTTCAGGGTCAGGAAAAACAACCATTGTACGTCATTTATTACAACAAGAAAGATTTGGATTAGAATTTTCTATTTCAGCAACCTCAAGAGAAGCAAGAGGGAAAGAAATTGATGGGAAAGATTACTATTTTATTTCTGCAAAAGAGTTCAAAAATAAAATAAAATCCGATGAGTTTTTAGAATGGGAAGAGGTTTATATCAATAATTTTTATGGAACTTTAAAGTCAGAAGTTGAACGTATTTGGGCGAAAGGAAAGCATGTCATTTTTGATATTGACGTTGCAGGAGGCTTGCGAATTAAGAAAAAATTTCCAGAAGAAACCTTGGCTGTTTTTGTAAAACCGCCAGATATCAATGCACTTATCATTAGACTGAAAGAAAGAGGTGAAGAAAGTCCAGAAAAAATAGCAATGCGAGTAGCTAAAGCTCCTACTGAAATGGCAACAGCACCCCAATTTGACACCGTTATTTTAAATGATGATTTAGAAACCGCTTTAAAAGACGCAGAAGATTTAGTGGAAGAATTTTTGAAACAGTAAAAGAAATAAAAGAATCAATGAAAGTTGGATTGTATTTTGGAACGTTTAATCCCATTCATATTGGGCACCTCATCATTGCCAATCATTTGGTAGAATATTCCAATTTAGATGAAGTTTGGTTTGTAGTAACACCCTTAAGTCCACATAAGAAAAAACAATCCCTTTTAGGGAACCACCATAGATATTCTTTGGTGTATACTGCTGTAGAAGACTACCCAAAACTGAAGCCTTCAGATATAGAATTTAAACTTTCACAACCCAATTATACGGTTCATACCTTGGCGTATATTTCCGAAAAATATCCTCAACATGCGTTTAATTTGATTATGGGAGAAGACAATTTGAAGAGTTTTCACAAATGGAAAAATTACGAAACCATTCTAGAAAATCATCAAATATATGTGTATCCGAGGATTGGAGAAGGAAAGGTAAAAACGGGTTTTGATGGACATTCTAAAATCCACAGAGTAGAAGCACCTGTCATTCAAATTTCGGCAACCTTAATAAGAAACGGAATCAAAGAAGGAAAAAATGTAAAAGCCATGCTTCCTGAAAAAGTTTGGAAATACATTGATGAGATGAATTTCTATCGGAAATAAACACCCATAAAGCTTCTTTTGAATTGCATTTTATTAAAGAGAATTTACAATTAAATTTTATTGCATAATTTTAACACGATATACAAAATCTCACAATGAGGGTTTCGTTGTATATTTGTGAAACCATAGAAAAACAAAGTGGCTGAAGACAAAAAAAAGAAACGCAAATTAAAGCGAAAACTAACCGACAAATACCGATTGGTTGTTTTAAACGAAAACACATTTGAAGAACGATTTGCATTAAAGTTATCGCGATTGAATGTTTTTCTTTTTGGAAGCATATTTTCTGTCTTTTTGATTGTGGGTACGATTGTATTAATTGCGTTTACACCCATTAAAGAATACATTCCAGGATATTCATCTACGCAATTAAAAACAGACGCCACCAGACTTACCTTTAAATCAGATTCTTTGGAAACTAAATTGGCAGTATTAGAAAATTACTTTAGAGGAATTGCTCCCATTTTAACAGGAGAAATTACGGGAGATGAACAGATAGATTCTATACAAGGTTTCTTAAAAAGAGAACCCATCAATGAAAGCTTATTATACGCTTCTAAACAAGATTCTCTTTTTAGAGAAAAAATAGAAAGTAGAGATCGTTTTCCACTTTCAGACAATCTTCAAAACAAAGCTAAAATTGTATTCTTTGCTCCGATTACAGGAAGTATGACACAATCTTTTAACTTAGAAAACAAACATTTTGCGGTAGACATTGTTGCAAAAACGGGAACTCCAGTAAAAGCTGTGGCAGACGGAACGGTTATCTTTTCTGAATGGACAACAGAAACAGGATATGTGATCATTTTAAAACATGCTAGTAATTTTATTTCTGTCTATAAACACAATGGAACGCTTTTAAAACAACAAGGAGATTTAGTACAATCTGGCGAAGCAATTGCCAGTGTTGGATCTTCTGGAGAACTGACTACAGGGCCGCATTTACACTTTGAACTTTGGAGTGATGGATATGCTGTAAACCCTACAAACTATATAGATTTTAAGTAAATGAGTATTAAATCTGTATTTGCCATTCCTTTTGCAAAACAAGTTAGAAAACGAGTGTATAAATGGGCATATCAACCCCATAAAACCCAAGCAAAAGTTTTTAAAAAATTAATCTCAAAAGCAAAAAATACTGCCTTTGGAAAAGATCATCATTTTGATAAAATATCGTCATACGAAGACTTTAAAAAGAATGTTCCTGTACATGATTATGAAGGTTTACGTACCTATGTAGATAGAATGGTTGCTGGAGAAGAAAATGTTTTGTGGAAAGGAAAACCTATTTACTTCGCCAAGACTTCAGGAACTACTTCTGGAGCAAAATACATTCCAATCACCAAAGACTCAATGCCAACCCATATCAAAGCGGCAAGAAACGCTTTGCTGTTGTATATCGCAGAAACCAAAGACGCAAGTTTTGTAGATGGCAAGATGATTTTCTTACAAGGAAGTCCTGTTTTGGAAGATAAAAATGGCGTGAAATTGGGAAGGTTAAGTGGAATCGTAGCACATTATGTTCCTCAATATTTATTAAAAAATCGATTGCCAAGTTGGGAAACCAATTGCATTGAAGATTGGGATACCAAGGTAAATGCTATTGTAGAAGAAACTATTCATGAAAACATGTCCGTGATTAGCGGAATTCCATCTTGGGTACAAATGTATTTTGAAAAACTCATTGAAAAAACAGGAAAACCCATTTCAGAAACTTTTCCAAACTTTAATTTCTTTATTTATGGAGGCGTCAATTTTGAGCCCTATAAAAATAAGTTTGAAACCTTGATTGGGAAGAAGATTGACTATATAGAGTTGTATCCAGCATCCGAAGGATTTATTGCCTATCAAGATTCACAGAAAGAATCGGGAATGTTGTTACAATTGAATGGCGGAATCTTTTACGAGTTCATCTCAGCAGATGAATTTTTTAACGAAAACCCAACCAGGATTTCTTTAAAAGACGTTCAAATGGAAGTAAATTATGTCATTATTCTAAACACAAATGCTGGTTTGTGGGGATACAATATTGGCGATACAGTAGAGTTTACTTCATTGCTTCCGTATCGAATAAAAGTGACAGGGAGAATCAAACATTTTATCTCTGCTTTTGGAGAACATGTCATCGGAAAAGAAGTAGAAAAAGCATTGAATGATTCCATTGTAGGAACACAAACTACGGTAAGTGAATTCACTGTGGCACCACAAGTAAACCCTGAAGAAGGATTGCCGTATCACGAGTGGTTTATCGAGTTTGAAAATGAGCCAGAAAACATGGACGAATTAGCAGCAAAGATTGATGCTTCTATGCAAGAACAAAATATTTATTATTTTGATTTGATAGAAGGAAAGATCTTGAAACCATTAGTCATTCGGAAAGTGAAAAAAGGCGGTTTTCACGAGTATATGAAATCCATCGGAAAATTTGGCGGACAGAATAAGATTCCACAATTGTCAGACAATAGAAAAATTGCAGATGTTTTGCAGAACTTTTTAAAAGAATAGAATGTCATTCCGAATGTAATGAAGGAATCTCATGATTGAAAAGAGATTGCTTTGTCCTTTACCCCTCGCAATGACTAAAAAGAAATAAGAATATGAAAATCATCTCCACCAACATTGGCGAACGCAAAGAAATCGACTGGAAAGGAAAAATAGTCACGACAGGAATTTTTAAATACTCGGTTGATAAACCTATTTTTTTAGATGTTGAAACGGTGAAAGAAGATACTATTTGTGATCGAAATTTTCATGGTGGAATTGATCAGGCTGTGTATGGTTATTCGTTAAAGCACTATGAATATTGGAAAGAAAGATTTCCGAATGTAGATTGGAGTTATGGAATGTTTGGAGAAAACCTAACCATTGACAATTTGGAAGAAACTGAAACTCATGTTGGAGATACTTATAAGATTGGCGAGTGTATTGTAGAGGTTACAAAACCTCGTCAGCCATGTATGAAATTAGGAGTTCGTTTCAATGATATGAAAATCATAAAACAATTCTGGAATACTTCCATGAGTGGTGTGTATTTTAAAATTCTACAAACAGGAACCGTCAAAACTGGAGACGAATTTGAATTGATAAAAAAATACCCAGAAAATCCAACCATTGCTGATGTATACGAAGCAAAAAGATTGCGAAAAGGAATGTGATGTATGAAACTCGAAAATAATTGGCGTTCTAAAACATTAGAAAACTTGGGGGAAACCTGAATTTGATTCTCATTTGGTCATGACTTGTAGTCAACTTCGAAAAAAACCTCTCAAAGATTTCTCTGTTGAAGATTTAAGAATTATGATTGGGCAAAATATTGGACTCCTTTTTTTAATTCCCTTAGCCATTGAATCATTGGAAAATGATATTCTTTCGGAAGGGGATTATTACGAAGGAGATTTGTTATTGATCGTATTAAATTCTGATCCTGATTATTGGAAAAAAGAACTAGAAAACTGGAAGAAAATTTGTCAACTTTTCGAAGAGAATAAAGAAGGTCTAGAAACTTTTGATACTTCAAAAAGTATCAAAAGAGATTGGTTCCAATCTTTTGAATCATTCTCTAAAATAAATGCTTAGATACTAATGAAATATAAGCTTTTTTATATATCCATATTATGTTACTCATTATCTATGTTTTTGCCTGTCAGTGAACTAGAGTGGGGCTTTATAGGGTTTCAAGCATTCATAATGATAATACTTGCAATTGGAGAATCAGAATTGTTATTTATGATACCATGGCTGGCAAATTTCACCTATTTAACGAACCTGCTATTGAGAAATAAAAAGAGATCAATTAGAATTACAGTTTCAATATTTACAGTTGTCTTTAGTCTATTTGCTTTCGGGTCTTTTAAATTTCCTTTTCAGGAAGCAGGAATCTTCGATCTTTATATAGGACCTGGTTTTCTTTTGTGGATGTTAAGTTTTATTCTTATGCTAATAAGTGAAATCAAAGAATACAAAAAAGCCCCAAAACACTAAAGAAATTTTGAGGCTTAAGAAAAATTTAAAGGAATTTATTTTTAACTCTTACGTAAGAAAATATCTCCACTAATGGTACTTAATTTTAAATTAGCAGTACCATTTTTTATGGTTGCTCTAATTTTTTGTTGACCATGGTTTCTTTTTTTATCCTTGCCGAAATCGATCTCCAAATCAGAATAGATTCCGCCAGTTAAAGTTTTAGCTTCAAAAGTAGCATCCGTAATATACAAGTCAATATCTCCACTAATAGTTTTTAACTTCATGTCTTGAGAGTGTTTTTTGATATCAATATCACCACTAATCAAATCCAAATCTAGAGAACCAACGTATGTTTCTGCCTGGACACTTCCCGAAATACTTTTCACTTTTAGGCTCATGTTTTTAGGAACATAAATCACATAATTTACAATGACACTATTGTTGTTATGACAATTACAGTCCTTATCTTCATCACGTGTAGATCTATAGTTACGGTATTTTTTAAAGAACTCACCATAATCTGATTTTACAGTAAACGTAGATCCTATTTTACCTGCTTTCAGTTTAAAATAATCATTGTGTTCATTATCATTGATATTTACAGTTGCCTCTACAGAGATTTCATTTTTGTTCCAATGTTTGATTTCAATGTTATCAGCAAACTTTGCATGAACAAATACATCGTCAATTCCTGAGCTTTTTTTCGTTTCAGTCACTATTTTTTGAGCGGCTAGGTTGCTAAAAGTCAATAGCAATCCTAAGAAGAAGAAAATTCTTTTCATTATAAATAGATTAAAATGTTGATTTTGTTTTCGTTAGAGATTTTTACTTTTTTCGTAAGTAAATATTCCCCATTGAAGATTTTAGTTTGATTTTTACACCACCACCATTGATAGGGCTTTCTATACTTTTAAGACCACTTACATTTTTCAATCCTTTTTTAGGTGGTGCTTTAAAGTCGAAATTTGTATACACCGTTCCGTTGGTTCTCATATTTAAATTCGCTTTGGTAGTAGCTGGTAAAGTCACGTCGATTTCACCCACAGAGCTACTGATGGTAATTGGGGAAGATTGACTCACATTGGTAAAAACAACACTAATCGTCCCCACGCTTGTATGTGCCGTAATAGGCCCTGTTACATTATTCATGGTAACATCACCCACATTAGAATCAGCTTCCACTTCAGACGTAAAACCATCGATAAGAATTTCTCCAAGGTTTCCACTATCAACACTAATATTCATTGTTTTTGGTAGCGTTATTTTGATATCGTCTCTTTGAAGATGAGATTTTAAATCGATCACCACCAATACGTCTCCTTCTTTAGTGATAGAAAACCCAAACCCATTGGTGTTGTCTTTTCCTCCAGGATAAATAGCGGTTAAACCTTTTCTTCTGTCTTTGTTTTTTTCATCATCGTCATGATGCGATGGAAAATCATCGTGTTTGTCATCACTTATTTCTGATAAAATAAGTTGTGAGGTATTTCCTGTAACCACGGTGATGTCTGCGTTACTTTCTATGCGTACTTTTTTAATTCCTTGTAAAGACTCCTTGTGTGTTTTCTTTTGAGCAACAATGGCCGTAGTACAAAAAAGGAGTAGTAAAAATATTTTTTTCATGATGTTAAGTTTTTATGCCTAGGATAAACTAGGGATATTAATTTGTAATTCTTTTTTAACGTATTCTGGAACATCTTCGTTTTTTAGTAATTCCTTCATGGGAATAAGCGCTCTTTTCTCCTGAATTTTTACTAAAATGTGAATCAGTTCTATTTGAATCGCAGGAATTTTTTCTGTTTCCAACGATTTTATCAAGGCATCTTTCACCATTTCTAAAGACGAAAACTTAGCAAGCGCTTCTACTGCAGTTAAACGCACACTTGTGTTTTTGTCATAAAGTAACCGGTTTACAATAGCTTGTATGATTTTTGTGTTATCTTCTGAAAACCCTTGAGAGTTGTTCATGGCTAGAATTCTCTTACTAGCACTTTCATTATTCATTAAGTTGATGGTTTCACTGACCTCTTTTGAAGGAAAAGCTCCTTCATTTCCAGTAGTCAATTTTCCAACGAAAAAAGCACTCACCACAATAAGGATACTGGCAGCAACTCTTAGATAAGATTTCCAATCAGACTTCTTTGTTTTAGGTTCCAACTGAATAATAGGAGTTTCTAATTTCGCTTTTTCAGTAGCCAATAATTCTTCAACGTTCATGCGAAGATTTAGGCTAGGCTGTTCCGTAGTTTCTTTAGAAAACTGAGCAAACAATTCTTTTACTTGATTCAATTCCAAAGAACAATCTTCACAATTTTCAAGATGACTTTCTACAGCATTCATTTCTTGTTCCGAAAGATTCTGATCTAAAAAGTTGACTAGTTCTTCTTGTATTTTTTCGCAGTTCATCTTTTAGTTGCTAGTTCCTAATACTTAGGATATAGTCTTTTTTAATTTATTAATTCCAATTTCAAACCCCATATTCTTTTTTGTCAGGCTGAGCCTGTCGAAGCCTCTTTTTATATGGTTTGAAAATAAACTTCTTTTAATTTTTTAAGGGCTCTATGAACCTTTGTCTTTATAGCACCTTCTGTGCTTCCTACAATTTCGGCAATCTGTTCGTATTTGATCTCTTGAAATCTATGCATTACAATCAATTCTCTGTCCGAATTACTCAACTTTAAAAGCGCCTTTTGCAGATGATTCAATTCCTCTTGATTACTTTCTGTAATTAAAATTTCGCCAGAATCTAAAGTATCATCGTTAATAAGGTGGCTTCTTTCCCTTTTTTGCTTCTGATAATAACTCGAAAATATATTTCGGGCTATGGTAAAAACCCATGAAGCAAAATTTCCTTGATTGTAAGAACTTCTATATCTAATTACCTTGGCAAAAACATCCTGAGTCAAATCCTCGCTCACGGCCTGATTGCGTACCATTTTTTGAAAGAAATTATAAATTCTAACATGGTATCTATCAAACAAATGTCTTAGTAAATCTAATTCTCCATTAGACACTTTTAACATGATTTCTTCATCAGTTAATCGACTCAACGGTTTTTGTTTTTGGTTGGTTTCTATCCTGTAAACCTTCATTTTTTAAAAAGGTTACATACAAGGTAAAAAAATTATAAAGAAAATTGATTGTGCGGAATTGCATTCCGCGCGAATTTTCTATCTTAGAAGAAAAAATTGCATGTCCACCAAATACAAAGCTACAATTATAAGAGAAGCTTACTTTGTGACAATCACAACAGTAGGTTGGATTGATGTTTTTACACGCTTACGTCAAAAGTATGTAATCCTAAATGCGTTAAAACACTGTCAGAAAGAAAGAGGTTTAGAAATTTATGCGTATTGCATCATGTCTAATCATTTGCATCTATTGTGTAGAGGATCGGAACAAGAACCGCTATCAGATGTAATGCGAGATTTTAAAAAGTTTACTTCTAAAAAGATCATCAAAACAATAGTAGAATATCCCGAAAGTAGAAGAGAATGGATGTTGACTTATTTTAAGAAAGCCTGTGCTCATTTAAAAAGAAAACAGCAATACAAAGTTTGGCAAGATGGCTACCATGCTAAACATGTCTATTCCAATTATTTTATAAAACAAAAATTGCAGTACATACATCAAAATCCTGTAAAGCAAAAAATTGTAGGGTTTGCAGAAGACTATTTTTTTAGCTCTGCTAGAAATTATGCAGAATTAGATAATGAGTTGGACGTTATTAGACTGGATGTATTTTAATGATTGCGCGGATTGCAAATCCGCGCTGACTTTTAAGGGAAGTTTTAAACACTTGCTGCTCCCGCGGAATTGCATTCCGCGCAAATAGTACAGCCTAAACCTTCGTCTCTTTCTTATGCAAAAAACGCGTCAATTTCATAGAAAGATCGAGTAAAATAATCTTTGCATTTCCATTTCTTTCAATATGATACAAAGCCGTATTTAATTCTTTTTCAATATTAAGAATATTGGTGCCGTGAATAAAAGGCGCAAATTTTTGGAGTTCAAACTTAGGCGTTTGCGTTTCTAGAAAAACCAATTCGGGAGATTTGTAATTCAGCAATAATGCCTGTCTGAAAAACTGTAGGCAATACTCTAAAAATTGCTTTTGCGTCTCTCGACCCGATTTGGCAATTGTGTCAGACCAACCCACTAAATCTTGAATCACAGCAGCATTTCCTTTTGCTCTAAAAGCCGCTCTAATCCATGTGATAAACCACTGTTCAAAAACCAACTCACTAGAATCTTGATGTAAAATATGCATGGCTCTGTTATAGTTTCCTTCCGCTTGATGTGCAATTTTTGTAGCTTCATTTTCAGAAACCCCTTCATTCACCATCAAAGCACTGGCAATATCTTGTTCACTTAAAGAAGGAAAATGTAAGGCTTGACATCTCGATTTAATTGTGTTGATAATTTGTTCCTCACTTTCAGTAATTAAAATAAAAACAGTTTTAGCAGGAGGCTCTTCAATCAGTTTCAACAATTTATTAGAAGCAGCAATATTCATTTTCTCTGCCATCCAAATAATCATTACTTTAAAACCACCTTCGTAAGATTTTAACTTTAATTTTTTGACAACCTCTTGTGCTTCATCAACACCAATATTACCTTGTTTGTTCTCTACACCAATAAACTGAAGCCAATTGAACAAACTTCCATAAGGACTTTCCTTTATAAACTGTCTCCAGTCTTCCAAAAAGAGAGAACTCACTGGATGCTTTTTTACAGAATCGTTGGTGGTGACAGGAAAAGCAAAATGCAAATCAGGGTGCTGTAATTTTTCAACTTTCAACCTGCTAGATTCTGCATCTTCAGAAAATTCACTCAATAAAAGCTGGGCATAGGCAATTGCCATGGGCAATGTTCCCGAACCTTCCTTTCCAATAAATAATTGCGCATGCGGAATACGACCATTCTTTGCAGAAGTTTGCAAATGATTTTTGATGTGTTCCTGGCCAATAATTTGATTGAAAAGCATGAAGCAAATATAGGATAATGGAATTATGAATGATAAATTTTAAATGAGGAATTGCGATAATTATAAGTGAAAATATATTTACGGGCTTGTCTTCGCGAGGAGGCACGACGAAGCGACCTCATCAATAAAACGTAAAATTTGACAGATAGCCTGAACTGACACAGGTAGGTAACCTCATTCAGCAAGAATTACGATTCAACAGATTACTTCTCACGCTTCACTTCGATAAACTCAGTGCAAGAAGGCGTGATCGTAAAGACAGAAACCTTTTGAAACCTACTTGGAGTAGACAAATAGTACGATAGTGACTGAGGTTCTCGAAGTCACGAAAACGTTCCCTCAATTTTTAGAATTTTGATGAGGACAAACCTATCGAATTGGTTATTTTTGTTCAGCCTCTACCAAGGCATTTACAAACGAGTAGAAATTATATAGAATCTTTATATGAAAACGATCAACGACTTTCACTTTCAAAATAAAAAAGCATTAATTCGAGTAGATTTTAATGTCCCGTTAAACGAGAATTTTGAAGTAACCGATGCCACTAGAATTGAAGCAGCAAAATCAACCATTATCAAAGTTTTAGAAGATGGCGGTTCTGCGGTTTTAATGTCACACTTAGGACGTCCAAAAGGAGTTGAAGAACAGTTTTCATTGAAACATATTGTTGAAAAAGTTTCAGAAATTATAGGAGTTCAAGTAAAGTTTGTAGACGACTGTATTGGCGATAAAGTAGCAGAAGCTGTTGCAAATTTACAAGATGGAGAAATTTTATTATTGGAAAACCTTCGTTTTTATTCAGAGGAAACTAAAGGCAATGTCGCTTTTGCAGAAGCCTTGTCAAAATCTGGAGATATTTATGTCAATGATGCTTTCGGAACTGCGCATAGAGCACATGCATCTACAACCATTGTTGCTCAATTTTTTCCAGAAACAAAATGCTTTGGAAACTTACTCGCCACAGAAATAGAAAGCATAGACAAGGTTTTAAATAATAGCGAAAAACCAGTATTGGCCATTTTAGGAGGCGCGAAAGTATCCTCTAAAATTACGGTGATCGAAAATATCTTAGACAAAGTAGATCATTTGATTATTGGCGGCGGAATGACCTTTACTTTTGTAAAAGCACAAGGAGGTGCTGTTGGAGATTCTATTTGCGAAGACGATAAAATGGATTTGGCATTAGAAATTTTAAAAAAGGCAAAAGCAAAAAATGTAGAAATTCATATTCCTGTTGATGTCATTGCAGCAGATGATTTTTCAAACGATGCAAATACTCAAGTCTTAGAGGTAACTCAAATTCCTAATGGATGGCAAGGATTGGATGCAGGGCCTAAAACAAGAGCAAATTTTGATGCAGTCGTAAATCAATGCAAAACCATTTTATGGAACGGACCTTTGGGTGTTTTTGAAATGGAAACTTTTTCAAAAGGAACGATTGCTTTAGGAAACTCAATTGACAAAGCAACACAGAACGGAGCTTTCTCTTTAGTTGGAGGTGGCGATTCTGTTGCCGCTGTAAAACAATTTGGATTTGCAGATAAAGTAAGTTATGTATCTACTGGAGGTGGCGCAATGCTAGAAACTTTAGAAGGGAAAACCCTCCCTGGAATTAATGCAATTTTAAACTAATTAAACAATGTGAAAATGAGCCACTGAAACTTTGATTCATTGGTGACTATTACATTAAATCATTGAAAAGATGAAATACACCACACTGCCAAACACCAACGTAAAAGTGAGCAAGATTTGTTTAGGAACCATGACTTGGGGTGAACAAAACTCAGAAGCAGAAGGCCATGAACAAATGGATTATGCTTTAGAACAAGGTGTAAACTTTTTTGACACTGCTGAGCTCTATGCAGTACCAGCAAGAAAAGAAACCTATGGAAAAACCGAAGAGATTATTGGAACTTGGTTTAAGAAAACAGGGAATAGAGATAAAGTCGTTTTAGGAAGTAAAATTGCTGGTGTTGGACCTTATACCGCTCATATTAGAGGAAATGGATTTGCCAAAGAAGCAATCATAGAAGCGGTAGAAGGAAGTCTAAAAAGACTACAAACAGATTATATTGATTTGTATCAATTGCATTGGCCAGAACGAGGAGTAAACACTTTTGGATTGCGTGATTACCCATATAGAACGTCTAGAAAAGAAGCAGAAAATCATTTGGAGATTTTAGAAACCTTAGACAGTTTAATCAAACAAGGAAAAATTAAACATGTAGGGTTGTCTAATGAAACTCCATGGGGAACCATGAAATATTTACAAGCCTCAGAACAACACAATTTGCCAAGAATGAGTACCGTTCAAAATTCATATTCTTTAATTCATCGTTCGTATGAATATGCAATGTCTGAAGTTTCTTTAAGAGAAAATATTGGACTGCTAGTCTATTCTCCATTGGCACAAGGAGTATTAACTGGGAAATACCTTCACGGGAAGTTTCCAGAAGGCGCACGTGGAACGATATTTCCAAATTATATTACGAGATATCAAACTGCTGCGTCTGAAAATGCGGTATTAAAATATTTAGATATTGCAAAGAAACATCAAATGACATTGGCAGAATTGTCGTTAGCATTTATCAATCAATTGCCTTTTGTAACCAGTAATATCATCGGAGCTACAAAAATGAGTCAATTAAAAGAAAACATTGGAAGTATCCATATTGACCTTTCCGAAGAAATCATTCAAGAGATTGAAGAAGTTCATAGTTTGATCTCAAATCCTGCTCCATAGGGAGAAAAATTACATCTGAGTAGTTTGTCTGGACAGTATACAATTTAAAATGATCTAGCAATAGAATAGTAAATCAAGAAGTATACTATAAGAAACAAAATTATTCATCTTACTTTTGCTGTAATTAATATTCAAGTTTTTATCAAAATCGTTTGATTACGTTATAGAGATCGAACAGACAAATATCTTGAAGTGTTTAAGCAATGGGTATAACTAAAAAAGAAATCTTTAAACGTCAGATCACTTTATCAGAAATAGGTGAAGAAGGTCAGCAAAAACTACAAGAAGCAAAGGTCTTGGTGGTGGGTTGCGGAGGTTTGGGAAGTCCAATTGCTGTGTATTTAGCGTCAAGCGGAATTGGAAAAATTCATTTGATCGATTTTGACAAGGTTGATAGCACCAATTTACATCGACAAGTTTTTTATTCTTTGAATGATGTTGGTCAATATAAATCCGAAACGCTAGCAAAATTCATTCAGCAAAGAGCTCCGTTTACAGAAGTCAGTTTTACTACAGAACCTTTAACAAAATCGAATGTTATTGAGATCGTTTCTGAGTATGATATTATTGTTGATGGAACCGATAGTTTGCCCACAAAATACTTGCTAAATGATGTTTGTGTTTTACAAAATAAGCCTTTGGTTTATGGGTCTTTGTATAAGTTTGATGGCTATGTAAGCACCTTTAATTTGCAACAAAAAGATGGAACATTTTCAGCCAATTTACGTGATGCATTTCCTGAAATAAATACAGACATTCCCAATTGCGAAGAAGCAGGAACAATGAATGCAATTGTTGGAATGATTGCAACAGCACAAGTAAATGAAGTAATCAAAATTATCACAGGAATTGGCAAACCGTTAACCAATGAATTATTGATTTACAATGTACTTCAAAACACACAATTAAAAATGAAGTTATCACCCAAAATATTGAAAGAAAAGATTGCATCGCTCTTTAAATTGCAAACCTATTTTGATGCTGCTTGTGGAACTCAAAATCCAGATTGGCAAATTTCAGCCCAAGAATTAAAAGAAGCTTTATCAAACACAGAAGGGAGCAATGCGTTAAGTTTACCGAAACGTCGAAGTATGGAATTAATCGCTGTTTTACCCAATTTAAAATTGCCGTTTAAAGTAGATAAAACCATTCCAATTCAAGAATTTAATGCAGATGTATTTGAGGTCGACCACAACAAAACGTATGTGATGGTTTGTCAGAGAGGAATTAATAGTTACAAAGCAACAAAACAATTAAAAGATAAATATCCTACACTAAATGTGCTGAATTTAACAGGAGGAATCAATAGTTATTAATGGATAGTCTTTTAAATTTTTATACTGACGAAAAGCTTCGTTTAGAAGAACAATTAACCGTCATAAAAAACAAATTAGCCAACCTAAGTGTTTTGCGGTTGCTTGTCTTTTTATTGACTTCATTCGGAATCTACCTTTTGTTTGGTGATTTAATTACTGTGGCAATTATTGGAGTGATTGGAGTTGCTGTTTTCTGGATTTTATTAGTGAAATATATTGATGCGAAAGAAGAAAAAGAATTGCTACAAATTAAAATTCAGATCAATGAAACTGAAATTAAAGTTCAGCAAGGAGATTTTTCTTTCCTAAAAGAAGGAAATGAATTTGTTGATGGAAATCACGCATATAGTAATGATATTGATTTGTTTGGAGTAGGTTCTTTCTTTCAATATTTAAATAGAACAGCTACAAAAGAAGGAGGTCAAATGTTGGCAAATACCTTAACAGAAAACAAGATTTCTTCAATTCCTAAAAAGCAAGAAGCGCTAAAAGAACTCTCTGAAAAAGTAGAATGGCGACAACATTTTTCAGCATCAGCTTGGGTGGTGAAAGCAAGATACTCTACCAAGCAAATTGTCGATTTTATTCAGAATTACCAGCCATTCTTTTCAAGAATAGTTTCCTTGTTACCTCTTGTATTTTCAATAAGTAGTATTGTTCTAATTCTTCTTGCTTCATTCCAAATCATCACATTTAATGTGTTGGTATTTTGGTTTTTTCTGGGGCTTGGAATTACAGGAAAGTTTTTTAAGAAAACACAAAACATTTATACCAATGCTGGGAAAGCAAAAGACACCTTTAAGCAATATTATCAGCTATTACAACAGATAGAAAATATTGATTTTAATGCTGAAATACTTAAAGAAAAACAAGAGATTATTCGATCTGAAGAGTCAAAAGCCTCTACCATCTTTATGAAATTTTCTAAAGCCTTAGATGCATTCGATCAACGAAACAATCTATTTGTTGCGCTGATAGGAAATGCTTTTTTTCTGTGGGATTTAAGAAGCGCTGTGAAAGTAGAAAAGTGGATTGTTACCTATAAACACACCGTTGAAAAATGGTTTGAAGTCATCGCTTTTTTTGATGCAGAAAACTCGTTAGCAAACTTTTGTTTCAATCATCCTAAATATACTTTTCCGAAAATTGTAAAAGAGAAAACGATTATCGAATCAACTTCATTGGGTCATCCGCTCTTAAAAACGGAGAAAAGAATTGACAATGATTTTACCATTGAAGATAAAGAGTTTTATATTGTCACAGGAGCAAACATGGCAGGGAAAAGCACGTTTTTAAGAACCGTTTCTTTGTCCATTGTAATGGCTAATATAGGACTACCTGTTTGTGCCACATCTTTTGATTACACTCCTATTAAGCTGATTACAAGCATGCGAACTTCGGATTCTTTAGCAGATGATGAGTCGTATTTTTATTCAGAATTAAAACGATTAAAATACATTGTAGATGAAATTGAAAATGAAGATTATTTTATCATTTTGGATGAAATCTTAAAAGGAACCAATAGTAAAGACAAAGCCATTGGCTCTAAAAAGTTTGTTGAAAAATTGATCGCTTCTCAATCCACAGGAATTATAGCCACGCATGATGTGAGTTTGTGTGAATTAGAAAATGACTTTTCAGAAATCAAAAACTATTATTTTGATGCAGAGATTACCAACGATGAATTGTATTTTGATTACCTCTTTAAAAAAGGAATTTGTAAAAATATGAATGCTTCTTTTTTATTGAAGAAAATGAAGATTGTTTAAGAGAATCAATCGTTACATTAACTCATTCTTACATTGATTCATTAAATCACGGATGCGCATTTACCCAAACTTCACCGTCTGAAAAATGTTCTTTTTTCCAAATAGGAACAGTTTCTTTTAAGGTATCAATCGCGAATTCACAAGCTTCAAAAGCCGCCTTTCTGTGCGGAGAAGAAACGGTAATAATCACAGGAACATCGCCAATTTTTAATAATCCTTCCGCATGATGAATGGCAATTCTTTTAATCGAGAATTTTTCTAAAGCCAAGTCGGCAATCTTTTGCATTTCTTTGATTGCCATGGGTTTATAAGTAGAAAAATCAAGTTGAGTTACTTCTTTGTTTTGTGTACTGTTTCTAACAGTTCCTACAAAGACAGCAATTCCACCACAAGAATCATCTGTAACAAATTCATAACATTCATTGAGATCTAATGTATTGGCAGTAATTTTAATAGAAGTATTGCTCATGGTTGTACAAAAATAGGAATTCTGCGTTGTATCTTTGTATTTAATTAGTAGTCATTACGAGGAGTTTTCGACGAAGTAATCTTTTCAATTTTTGAGATTGCGTCATTTCATCTGTCTATTAACAGTCGAAATTCTGAGTAATAAATAAACAGATACTGAACTACTGAAACACATTTCGACAAGGTAAAAGTTCAGCACACGTAAATTCAGCATATAATGAAAAACTTTTTTAGAATCATTAGCTTTTTAGAAGGAACCTCTTATTTATTATTATTGTTTGTTGCAGTTCCTATTAAATATTGGATGGACGATCCACAATATGTAAAGCTCTTGGGAATGCCTCACGGTTTGCTATTTGTAGCCTATTTGATAATTGCCTATTTGATAAAGTCAGACATGAAATGGAATGGAAAAACTTTTGGAATTGTTTTATTAGCGTCGATTCTTCCTTTCGGGACTTTTTATGTCGATAAGAAATATCTTCGATAATAATGTGAAAATGCAATAATTTACTAATGTAGCATGAGTGAATTTAATAAATCATTATCCATTAGTTAAATAAATTTTGGTTTGTCATCATGACAAATATTTGTTTTTCATTGCTACATTCATCAACCTCCACTTACTGGCGGAATAATAGCAACCACATCATTTTCTTTTAATACAGTATCATCTGAAGCATAACTTTCATTCACGGCAATTGCGTATGAATTGATTTGCGATAGCTGCGGATATTGATTCAGTAATTCACTTTTTAATTCCAGTACAGACGAATTTGGAGAGAGCGAAAAACTTAAATTTGTCGTTCCTACCAAATCAGTTGATATTCCAAAAAGGAGTATTTGTAAGTTCATAGATTCAAAGATAAATCAATTTCCTTAGAGCGTAATCCCAAATAAGAAACCATCATTTTTGATTCCATTAAAATTAGAACGGACATAATCAACTCGTAAGAAACGCCATTTTCCAAATCCAACGTTGTCCAACCCAATAGAATATTCAGAATAGGGTTTTCTTCCGCCCGTAAACAATCCTTTTGCTCCAGCAACCAAATGAAAATTCAACTTGTTAATAAGCGGAACTCTACTTAACAAAGCACCTCTAAAATTATGTTCAACATGAGCCTCAGCATATTTGTCATTGGTACTGAACTGATAATAATCTAACAAACCAAAACTACTCATACGATCTGCAGGAGCAAGACTTAATTGGTTTCCATTTGCGTGTAAGAAATCCATAAATGGAATGTCTTTTTGTTTTAAAAAGATTCCAGAACGAACATTGTATCTGAAGTCTCCAAAATTCCCCATAGAAACATATTGACGGGCGTTTGCGGTAAATAAATCTGAATTAAATTCACTATTATTTGCTCCAAAATTCTTACGATAATTTACAGATAAAGAAGGATATTTCGAATTCCCTAAATTGAATTTTCTATCAGGATAGGATAAATATTTTTGTCCAAACACAATGTTTGCACCAATATTTAATGTAGCAATATCATGCTTTGTAAAAGGAGCCGTAAAATCTGTTGGATCTATAGGATTGTTTGATTGAAAAGAAATATCCCTTCCAAAGATTACATAATCTGTTGTATTAAACAAAGGTTTTCTTTGAGCGTATTCTAAAGAAGTACTCATAGAAATTCCATTGATTACCTCCTGAGAATAAGCAACTCTACTATATGTTTTCTCGTAGATTTTTAAATAGTTTTCTTCTTTAAACAAAGAATATATCGTGTTATTTAATCTCGCTATTGGGTTTCTACCGTTAAACTGTCGTGTTGTAATTCCTCCGGAAATAGAAAACCTCGGACGTTCTATATTGTTCCATTTCTTCACGAAATACAAAACAGGTCGAAATTTTTTCTCAGACAACCCATAATTAACATTCACACCAGTACTAATCCATTTTCCTTTATCATTTAGACGCTTAAAATAATTTAAACCTGCCGTAGCATTCCAACCTTGAACCGTATTGTAAGCAACACTTTCTAGTGGGGAGTTAAAAGTGAAAGACCATTTCTTATAAGAATTTCTGTAGGTATATCCTGTGACAGGAGATAACCATTCTAATTTGTTATTCTTTTGGTCGATGGAATCCAGGTATTTTTTAGATTTCCGAACAACTTTTATACTATCTTTCAAAAGATAATCGCCCGTTTCTTCAATCGTTAAAGGAACAGGTCTTAATTGATTCCAAAATACAGAGTCTTTTTCAGTAGCATCTTTTTCAAATGTTAGTACTTCACGTGTAAACGTTCCTTCTTCAAAATTAGGCGTAAAACTATAGTTAGAATAACCCGCAGAGAATCGGCCATCAATATTAAATCCAAAAAGTCCAAATTTAAAATCAATGGTTTGAGAAATCTTTACCCAAGCCTTATTCCCTTCAGAATAATTGTAATCTTGTTTGAACTTTAGCGCATCAATAATAGGAATTCCAATTTGTTTTCCTGTTGCAGTTAGATCAATACCATAAATTGCCCAATCGTCTTCAACGATATAAATAAAACCACTAAAAACACGATCACCACTTCGTTTTGGAGTCACTTTTATCTTATTGATTAAACGACCGTTTTTATCATAAAAAGAACCTTCTAATTTGTATCGATAATACCCAAATGCACCATCTGCAATAGGAGAAACTAAGTTGCTTTCAGCCACAAATACAGAGTTGCCATAAAAATCAAAATTAGCTTCCTCTGCTCTATTAAAACTGATTCCATTATCAGAACCACTTACCTTAGAAGCCACAATTTTTTCTTTAAAGTTTCGAGGTCTTTTTTGAAATGTAATTTCTGAAATGGTTTCAGATAAGTAAATGATTCCTGTTCTTGTAGAATCCAATCCACCGCCTAAGTCTCCTAAACTCTGACCTAATATTTTTTCAGGAGCATTTTTCACTTTAAACAATCCCCGAGAGTAGAAATTTGCAGTATACTTCCCAAATTTATCGGTGTTCTTGTCTTTACTATCAATAGCACTTCTAATAATTTTATTTGCTGGGTTTTCTTGTGAAGAGACTCTAACTTCATCCAAGACAACTTGCTCATCTTGTAAGACAACATCTAGTTGAAAAGGAAAACGATGAATAGATACAGGTTTCTTAACGGTTTTATATCCTAAAAACTGAAAAACAACAATATAATCTCCAGTTTTCTTGACATTCAACTCATATTGACCATCATCATTAGAGGTTGTTCCTGTAATTGTTTTATCTAAATAGACACTCACAAAAGACAGCGGTTTTCCTTTAGAATCGGTAATTTTCCCTTCTATCTGAGCAAAGCTTGCAATGCTTAAAAACAAAAGAAATAACGTAGTAATTTTTTTCATAAATGGGTTGTTAGTTGACAATGGCAAACATAGATGATGCCAAAGTATTCAACGCTAAAAGTTTTGTTAAACAAGATACAACAAAGTCTTAAAGTTAGTGAAATTCAATGTTGAAAAGTTTATAAGACGTACTCAACATTGAATTTCACTAACTTTAATACCTTATTATTTAGAACGTTATTTTTGATAGCAAAGAACTCATCTTTACTTTTTCTTTACTTTTGAAGGAATAAAAAGATCCTGAAATAAATTCAGGGAAAGATGAACAAAGCATATCAATATTCTCAATTTATAAAAAAAGAAGCCAAACGATTGGGTTTTTTGGATTGTGGTATTGCCAAAGCTGAATTCTTGGAAAAAGAAGCACCGCGTTTAGAATCTTGGTTACAAAACGATTTTCATGGAGAAATGAGATACATGGAAAATTATTTTGACAAAAGATTAGACCCTAGGTTATTAGTAGATGGAGCGAAATCCGTAATCTCTTTAAGCTATAATTATTATCCTGAAACTCATCAAAGAGAAGATTCCTATCACATCTCTAAATATGCTTATGGGGAAGACTATCATCATGTAATTAAAGGGAAACTAAAAGAGTTATTACACCGAATTCAAGAAGAAATAGGGGAAATCAATGGAAGAGCATTTGTAGATTCTGCGCCCATTTTAGAAAGAGCTTGGGCAGAAAAAGCAGGATTGGGGTGGAACGGAAAACACACATTGCTAATTCAAAAACAGCAAGGCTCTTTTTTCTTTTTAGCAGAATTGATTATTGATTTAGAATTAGAGTACGACCTCCCTTTTACCACAGATCATTGTGGCGATTGTACAAAATGTATCGATGCATGTCCAACAGAAGCAATCTTACCAAACTCAACCATCGACGGAAGTAAATGTATTTCCTATTTCACCATTGAATTGAAGGAAAACATTCCATCAGAATTTAAAAATAGTTTTAATGATTGGATGTTTGGATGCGATATCTGTCAAGATGTTTGTCCTTGGAATCGATTTTCAAAAACACATCAAGAGCCCTTATTTCAACCCAAAAAAGAACTCGTAGAAATGACCAAAAAAGACTGGGAAGAAATCACTGAAGACACTTTTAAAAAAGTATTTAAAAAATCAGCTGTAAAGCGCACAAAATTTACAGGGATTACCAGAAATATTGAGTTTTTAAAAGATTGACATTAAGCCTATATCTTTGGGCTAAAAGTCTATATTTGTAAGTCATAAATAAATGACTACACATGAGCGATTCTAGGAAAAGAAGAGAAGCTTTACTATATCACGCAAAACCAAAGCCAGGTAAAATTGAGGTAATTCCTACCAAGAAATATGCAACACAGCATGATTTATCGTTGGCATATTCTCCAGGAGTAGCCGAGCCTTGTTTAGAAATAGCCAAAGACAAAAACAATGCCTATAAATACACCGCTAAAGGAAATTTGGTGGCTGTGATTTCTAACGGTACTGCGGTCTTAGGACTTGGGAATATTGGTCCTGAAGCTTCCAAACCGGTGATGGAAGGAAAAGGATTACTCTTTAAGATTTTTGCAGACATTGATGTTTTTGATATTGAAGTAGATGCAACTGATGTCGATAAATTTGTAGAAACAGTAAAAGCAATTGCTCCCACTTTCGGAGGAATTAATTTAGAAGATATTAAAGCTCCAGAAGCTTTTGAAATAGAAAGAAGACTTAAAGAAGAATTGGATATTCCTGTGATGCATGACGATCAACATGGAACAGCAATTATTTCTGCAGCTGCTTTAAAAAATGCCATTGAAATTACAGAAAAAGATATTTCTAAAGTCAGATTTGTTGTCAATGGAGCCGGCGCAGCCGCAATTTCTTGCACACGTTTATATTTAAGGTTAGGCGCTAAAAAAGAAAATATCGTTATGTGCGATAGCAAAGGCGTTATTAGAAAAGATCGAGGCAATTTAACCACTCAAAAGGAAGAGTTTGCAACTACTCAAGACATCAACACCTTAGAAGAAGCCATGCAAAATGCAGATGTATTTATTGGTTTGTCTAAAGGAAACGTTGTGACTCCAGAAATGCTGTTGTCTATGGCTAAAAATCCCATTGTTTTTGCAATGGCAAACCCAGATCCAGAAATTGAGTATGATATCGCTTGTAAGACAAGAGACGATATTATTATGGCTACGGGCCGTTCAGATCATCCTAATCAAGTGAACAATGTGTTAGGGTTTCCTTTTATTTTTAGAGGTGCCTTAGATGTTAGAGCAACCAAGATCAATGAAGAAATGAAAATGGCTGCGGTTCATGCCTTGGCAGATTTGGCAAAACAATCCGTTCCAGAACAAGTGAATATTGTATACGATGAAGTAAGCTTGTCTTTTGGAAAAGAATACATCATTCCAAAACCTTTTGACCCTAGATTAATCTATGAGATTCCGCCAGCTATAGCTAAAGCGGCAATTGACTCAGGAGTTGCTTTAGAACCTATTGAAGATTGGGATAAGTACCGAGAAGAATTAATGGATCGATCTGGAACAGGAAGTAAAGAAATTAGATTGTTACACAATAGAGCAAAACGAAATCCAAAAAGTATTGTGTTTGCAGAAGCCGATCATTTGGATGTGTTGAAGGCTGCTCAAAGAGTGCATGAAGAAAGAATAGGAAAGCCTATTTTATTAGGAAGAAAAGAAGTCATTTTAGAACTCAAAGAAGAATTAGGATTTACAGCAGATGTGCCTATTTATGATCCTAAAACAGATGAAGAAACAGACCGTAGAAATCGCTTTGGCCAAAAATATTGGGAAACAAGACAGCGAAAAGGAATTACCTTATTTCAAGCAAAAAAGTTAATGCGAGAGCGCAACTATTTTGCTGCGATGATGGTAAATGAAGGAGAAGCAGATGCCTTAATTACGGGATATTCCAGACCCTATCCTTCTGTAGTAAAACCAATGATTGAGCTAATCGGGAAAGATAAAGGAGTCTCTAGAATTGCTGCAACCAATTTAATGTTAACCAATCAAGGGCCGCTGTTTTTAGCAGATACAACCATTAATATTAATCCGACAGCAAAAGACTTAGCTAAGATTTCGCAAATGTCTTATAAGATTGTAAAGATGTTTGGAATGAAACCGAATATTGCAATGGTATCATTTTCCAATTTCGGCTCATCAAATTCAGAAAGTTCTAAGAAAATACAAGACGCTGTCTCTTATATTCACAGGCATTTCCCTCATGTAGTGATTGATGGAGAGTTACAAGCCGATTTTGCATTGAATCCAGAAATGTTAGCAAAAGAATTTCCTTTTTCTAAATTAAATGGAAAAAAAGTAAACGTCTTAATTTTTCCAAATTTAGATTCAGCAAATATTACCTACAAACTATTAAAACAAATAGACGGTTCAGAATCTATAGGCCCAATAATTCTTGGATTTAAAAAGCCAGTACACGTACTGCAATTGGGAGCTAGCGTTGATGAAATGGTAAATATGGCAGCAGTTGCTGTTGTTGATGCACAACAAAGACAACGATAAAAACAAATAATTTCTTACATTCGAAGCCAGAAAGAAAAAGATGATTACACAGATTAGGGGAAGATTAGTAGAAAAAAATCCAACATTCGTAGTAGTAGACTGCGCTGGTGTTGGTTATTTATTACATATTTCTTTACAAACTTTTTCCGCACTTCCAGAAGACGAAGCTGTTCGGTTGTACACTCATTTGTCTATACGAGAAGATGCGCATACACTCTATGGTTTTATCAGCAAAACAGAAAGAGAAGTTTTTAAATTATTGATTTCTGTATCTGGAGTCGGACCGAGTATTGCAAGAACCATGTTATCTTCAATGTCATCCGAAGAAATTCAGAACGCAATCGCATCAGAAAATGTAGCTTTAATTCAGTCTGTAAAAGGAATTGGAGCCAAAACTGCGCAACGTGTCATTGTAGATTTAAAAGATAAAATTTTAAAAACCTTTGATATCGATGAAGTTTCTGTTAATAAAAGCAATACTAATAAAGAAGAAGCGTTATCTGCATTAGAAGTTTTAGGGTTCAACAGAAAGCAATCAGATAAGGTTGTTTCTGGGGTTTTAAAAGAGTTCCCAGATGAAACAGTAGAACAGTTAATTAAAAAGGCACTAAAGAATTTATAGTCAGTTGAATACGTTTTTAAAATATAGTATATACTTTTTGCTATTCGTTGGTATCACCAACGTTATTTCTGCACAGAATACCGCCAAAAAAGACTCTGTTCCTACAAAAAAAGATTCTTTAAATCTTAAATACAATTTTAAGCACGATCAAACTGGAAACTTACTGTTAAAATACCCTTCAAAGATTGAAGTAATTTACGATAAGGTTTTAAACAAATATGTCTTTGTAGAAAAAGTAGGAGATTATTACATAAAAACTCCAATTTTTATGACTCCAGAAGAGTATCAAAAATATCGTTTGCAAAGAGATATATTGGAGTATTATAAAAGCAAAATAAGTGCTAGAAATAGTAAAAATGCTGCTGCAAAGAAAGACTTATTGCCTACATATTATGTGAATTCTAAATTTTTTGAAAATATTTTTGGAGGAAATCAAATTAAGATTACACCTACAGGAAGTATCAACTTGAAATTTGGATTTATTTATCAAAACACAGACAATCCGCAACTTTCTGAACAAAACAGAAGTAGTTTTACCCTTGATTTTGATCAGCAAATTAATGCGGGAATTCAAGCGCAAATAGGAACGCGTTTAAAATTGACAGCCAATTACGATACACAGTCAACGTTTGACTTTCAAAACCTAATTAAAGTAGAATATACTCCAACAGAAGACGATATTTTGCAAGGAATTGAGGCTGGGAATATAACCATGCCTATAAAGAATTCTTTGATTAATGGAGCACAAAGTTTGTTTGGGGTTAAAACAAAATTGCAATTCGGAAAAACAAATATAACCGCCGTTTTTTCACAACAAAATTCAGAAAGCACAACGGTTACGGCAGAGGGAGGAGCCTCTATACAAGAATTTGAATTAAGAGCTACAGATTATGATAACGATCGACACTTTTTCTTATCGCAATATTTTAGAGAAAATTATTCAAGGTCACTCCAAAACTATCCTTTAATAAGCAGCCCTGTAAACATTACAAGAATTGAAGTTTGGATTACCAATAGAAATGCTTCCGTAGAAGACTTTAGAAGTATTGTAGCTTTGGCAGATATTGGTGAACCCGTTAAAGAAAATTTTGTTGATGATGATACAAATTTTGTTCTACCTACTTCACCACCAACAGTAAATAATATCGGGCTTCCAACAAATGGGTCTAATAATATTTCAATAGCTTTAGGTGATCCTCAAATAAGAGATATCGCGAGTGTAGACAATTACCTTTCTGGGACCTATGGAATGAGTCAAGGAACAGATTATAGTTTGTTACAAAATGCAAGAAAGCTTGAAGTAAACGAGTATGTCTTAAATTCTCAATTAGGATTTATCTCACTAAATAGAAGATTAAATGATGGTGAAGTTCTAGCCGTTGCTTATGAGTATACTGTTATCGGTTCCTCTACTGGAGAGACTTCTTTTAAAGTAGGAGAATTTTCTAATGATGGAATTATTGCTCCTGATAATTTAGCAGTAAAATTATTACGAAGCGAAATTTTAACAACCAAAAGACCTAATGCAACTACTGGCGAAGACGAACCCTTTCCAACATGGAATTTGATGATGAAAAACGTCTATGCTTTAGGCGCATTTCCTTTAGAACAAGATGGTTTTCGATTTGAAATTCAATATCGAGATGATGAAACAGGAATCCCATCCAACACATTACAAAATGCATCAACACCCAATATTTCTACAATTCCGCTTTTACAAATATTCAATCTTGATCGATTAGACCAGACTCAATTTCAAAACCCTGATGGGTATTTTGATTATGTAGAAGGAATTACAGTAAACTCACAAAATGGATATGTCGTTTTTCCAACGGCACAACCTTTCGGAAATGGATTGGAATCTTCTTTAACAATCCCTTCAGATGTTGATCAATATGTGTTTGACGAATTGTATTTAGATACAAAAATAAACGTAAAAAACAACAATCAAAATAAAGACAAATTCCTGCTAAAAGGATATTTCAAATCGCAAAATAGTGGCGGAATCCCTTTAGGTTCTTTTAATGTTCCAAGAGGGTCAGTGACCGTAACTGCGGGAGGTCGTCAATTGGTTGAAGGCGTAGATTATGTAGTAGATTATCAATTAGGGCGCGTTCAAATTATAGATCCAGGATTACAATCTTCTGGAATTCCTATTCAAGTTTCTACAGAGAACAATGCCGTGTTCAATCAACAAAGAAAAACCTTTATGGGAGTTGATGTAGAACATCGCTTTAATGAAAATTTCATTGTAGGAGGAACTGTATTAAATGTTAATGAAAGGCCTTTAACTCCTAAGGTAAACTTTGGGTCAGAACCTATTAACAATACCATGTTAGGGTTCAATTTAGATTACTCTACAGAAATGCCTTTGTTTACCAAATTGGCAAATAAATTACCTTTTGTAGATACTGACGCTCCTTCAAACTTGTCTGTAAGAGCAGACATGGCGTATCTGATTCCAGGGTCGCCTAGCGGAATTGATGTTGCTGGTGCTGCAACCGCTTATATAGATGATTTTGAAGCATCGCAAATTCCAATTAGTTTATTGGCTCCTTTGCAATGGTCTACAGCAAGTACTCCAGACACTCCTACCTTCCCAAATTTTAATGGGAATTTGAGTAATGATATAAGATACAATTTTCAAAGATCTAGATTGGCTTGGTACAATGTTGATCCTATTTTTTACGGTGCGGGAAATACGCCAGGAAATATAGATGCAGATGCCCTTTCTAGAGCTGAAACAAGACAGGTTAATTTTGATGAATTGTTTCCAAATCAAGAGTTAGATGTCACCCAACAAACATTGATAAGAACTTTAGACTTAGCGTATTTTCCTAGTGAACGTGGGCCTTACAATTTTGATGTAACGAATGTTGTAGACACAAACAATCCTACTACATTTTCCGACCCAGAAAATCGTTGGGGAGGAATTATGAGACCTTTAACCACCAATAACTTTGAACAAGCAAATGTTGAATATATTCAGTTTTGGTTGTTAGATCCTTATACAAATTATTCCATTACAAATGAAGAAGGGTTACCAACAGGATTGAATCCGCAAGATCCAATAAATCAAGTAGGAGATTTATATTTCAACTTAGGAAATATCTCTGAAGATGTTTTGAAAGACAATCGTAAAATGTATGAAAACGGTCTTCCCATAGATGGCTTAGACACCAATACAACAACAACTGTTTGGGGGAAAGTTCCTACAAACCCTTCCATTATTTATGCATTTGATGAAAATGACGCTTCAAGAATCAATCAGGATATTGGATTGGATGGATTAACAGATGCAGACGAAGGTACGTTAGTACAAAGTATTTCACCTATTCTCGCTAATTTACAAGATCCTGCATCAGACAACTATCAATATTATAGAGGAGGTGAATTAGATGCTTTAGATGCATCCATCATTAGTAGATATAAACTCTTTAATAATACACAAGGAAATTCACCAACGTTAAATCAATCTCCAGAATCTTTTCCAACTTCAGCAACCACATATCCAGATGTAGAAGACATCAACAGAGATCAAACAATGAATACTGTAGAAAGTTATTTTGAATATAAAGTTTCTTTAAATAGTAGTGATTTAAATGTAGGTCAGAACTTTATTGTAGACCAAAAAGATACTGAAGTTACATTGAACAACGGGGCGACACAAACAGCAAGGTGGTATCAATTTAGAATACCTATAAGAAGTGGAACACCTGTTAATAATATTTCAGATTTTAATAGTATTCGTTTTATTAGAATGTTCATGACCAATTTTAAAATGCCTGTTGTATTGCGTTTTGGGGAATTAGATTTGGTTCGTGGAGATTGGAGAAGATACACAAGAACTTTAGATCCAGCGATAAATCCAGATCAAGAATTAACACAAACAGAGCTTAATAACTTTGAAGTTGGGGTTGTGAATATTGAACAAAATGAAGGAAGATATGTATTGCCTCCTGGAATTGTTAGAGAACGATTACAAGGAAGTACTACAATACAACAACAAAATGAACAATCGGTTTCTTTAAAAGTAACCAACCTTCCACAAAATAAAATAAGAGCGATCTATAAAAATATTAGTGTTGATTTACGTAGATATAAGCAACTTAAAATGTTTCTACACGCAGAACCCACTCTCGTTGGCGGAGTAAGCGATGATGAATTAACCGCAATCATTCGTTTGGGAACTGATTTAAATGACAACTTCTATCAATTAGAATTGCCTTTAAAAATATCTCCTAACGGAAGTTTAGCTCCTTTAGATGTTTGGCCAGAATTGAACAATTTAGATGCGACATTAGAACAGTTAGGGAAAATAAAATTAGCAAGAGATGTAGCTGGTGTAGCTAATAACGAATTGTATCCTACAGCAGGATCAGGAGAACCAGATCAAGTAGTTCTTAGGGTAAAAGGAAATCCGACATTAGCACAAATTAGAACTATTATGTTAGGAGTTCGTAACAATGCTCCTACTGATAAAAGCGCTGAACTTTGGTTTAATGAATTGCGTTCATCGGGATTTGATAATGAAGGCGGTTGGGCAGCTGTAATGAGTGCTGACGCTAATTTTGCAGATGTTGCCAATGTCTCTGTAACTGGTAGGATGCAAACTGTTGGATTTGGAAATGTAGAAGATAGAGTAAGTCAACGTTCTTTAGATGAAACCAAACAGTACGATGTTTCTACAAGTATTAATTTAGGGAAAATGATGCCTAAGAAATGGGGAATTGAATTACCAATGAATTATAGTATTGGAGAACAGTTTATAGACCCTAAGTTTGATCCGCAATACCAAGACGTAGAATTAAGAGAAGTAGAAGCGGCAGAATTACCTGATGGAACGCCAAGAGGAACAGACGTTTCTAGGGATTATACCAAACGTAAAAGCATTAGTTTTATCAATGTAAGAAAGAATAGAAACCCAGAATCTTCTAAAAAACCTAAATTCTACGATGTAGAAAATTTATCAGTTTCTTATTCTTTTAATGAAGAAACGCACAGAGATTATAATATAGAAAGAGCCGTAAATCAAAATGTACTAGCGTCTGCATCTTATAATTTTAATTTTCAACCAAAGTTCTACGAGCCTTTTAAGTCAAGTAAACTATTAAAAAATAAGTATTTACAATTAATTAGAGACATTAATTTTAATCCTATTCCTAGTACTTTGGCAGTTAATTCAAGAATTAATAGGAATTTTAATGAACAACGTTCTAGAAATTTAGTGTCAGGATTAGACCCACAGCCAACCTTAAGACAACGAAGGTTTTTATTTGATTGGGATTATTCAATTGGTTTTAATTTCACAAAATCTTTGACGCTAAACTTTAACGCAACCAATAGCTTTATTTATGATACGTTTGATGGAGGAGAAGAGTTAGAAGTTTTTGACAACTTCTTCAATATTGGAAGACCAAATCAATACCATCAAGCCTTAAATGCTACCTATAAATTACCGTTAAATAAAATTCCATATCTCAACTTCTTAAGTGCAGATTATGGTTATACAGCTGATTTTGATTGGAGAACCTCCTCTCAAGACCAAGACATTGTTCAAAGGATTGGGAATTTAATTCAAAATGCAAACACACATAATATTACAGGAAATATCAATTTTGCAAAATTGTATAAAGAAACCAAGTTTGAACGTCTATTTGTAAAGAGGAAAACAAACAACAGATCAGGATCTTCATTAGGAGGGCCAGGAGCCCCCAAAGCTCCAGGTCAGGTTGCTGCAAACAGGAATAAGAAAAAACCATTAAGTCAAAAAATCTTAAAAGGGTTTTACGATATAATTACCTCTGTAAAAACAGGAAAAATAAGTTATACAGAAAATAATGGACAACTCTTACCAGGTTATGAACCTGAAGTTGGGTTTTTAGGAAGAGATAGTTTTGGTGGAGGTTTAGCGCCTTCTCTTGGATTTGTTTTTGGTAGCCAGATAGATATTAGAAACAGGGCATTAACCAACGGATGGTTAGTAGCGCCAAGACCTCTAAATGATGACCCAAGTACTCCTGATATTGTTGAAAACGCTTATTACGATAAAACATACAGTAAAACTCATTACAATAAATTAGATTACAATTTCTCATTAAAGCCTATAAAAGATTTAAATATTGAGATTACAGGAAATAAGATTAATACAAGAAACCTTACGCAACAATTAGATATCATTCCAGATCCAAACGATCCAAACAATACAAATGGAATTATAGATACAAATATTCCTGCATTTGTTACAGGAAACTTTAGTACTAGTTACTCTATGTTCTCAACAGCATTTAAGGATGGAGACCAACTTTTTCAAGAATTGAGAAACAACAGAGTTACTATCTCAACAAGATTAGGAACTCAAGCTGGGATTGATGTAACAGATCCTGCTAATTTGAATACAGATGGAACCGTTGTTGGATTTAATGGAAACAGTCAAGATGTACTACTTCCTGCTTTCTTAGCGGCTTATTCTGGAAAAGATGCTGGAAAAGTAAAACTAGAATTGTTTAGAGACATTCCTGTTCCCAATTGGAATTTACGATACACTGGACTCATGAAATTTAAATGGTTCAAGAAAAACTTTAGTAGTTTTAGTATGAGTCATGGATATAGATCCTCATACACAGTTTCTAATTTCACAAACAACCTTCAGTATGATGCCAATGATCCATTTGGAATCACCAATGTGAATGAGATAAATGATAATTTCAATTCAGAATTATTAGTCTCTTCTGTAACTTTGGTTGATGAGTTTTCACCTTTGATTCGAGTAGATATGAAGATGAAAAACTCTTTCTCTTTGAAAGGGGAGGTTAGAAGAGACAGAACACTTACCATGAACTTTAATAATAGTACGCTTACAGATATTAAAGGAACAGAATACATTGTTGGATTTGGATATGTGTTTAAAGATGTAAAAATGAAAACTTCTTTTACAGGAAAGAAGCAAACTTTAAAAGGAGATATTAATTTACGTGCCGATATTTCTTTAAGAGATAACCTAACTTTGATACGGTCTGTAGACATAGACAACGATCAAATAAGTGGCGGTCAGAAATTATTTTCTATAAAATTAACAGCAGATTATCGATTAAATAGTAATTTAACAGCGTCGTTTTATTACAATCATCAAACGTCTAGGTATGCGATTTCAACCACATTCCCAAGACAGTCAATAAACGCAGGATTTAATTTTATATATAACTTAGGAGGAAACTAACAAAAACTATTTTAAAAATGAATATTCCATCAGACTTAAAATACACCAAAGACCACGAATGGATAAAAATTGAAGATGATATCGCTATTATAGGAATCACAGATTTTGCCCAAGGAGAATTAGGAGACATTGTTTATGTTGATGTAGATACACTTGACGATACAGTAGAAAGAGATGAAATCTTTGGTTCTGTAGAAGCTGTAAAAACAGTTTCTGATTTATTTATGCCTTTAACAGGTGAAGTAACAGAGTTTAACGAAGAATTAGAAGACGAACCAGAATTGGTAAACAAAGATCCCTACGGAAAAGGTTGGATGATAAAATCTACCATTGCCGATCCCTCACAAATAGATGCGTTGTTGGATGCTGAAGCATATAAAAACCTTATTAGCTGATAAAGCTTTATACATAGCTATACTCGTTACAATTTCTATAGCTGTACTGAGCCTTATAAAATTTCACCCTAAAGAGATTCCAATACTAACTGTTTCGGATAAAGTTTATCATGGAATAGCCTATTTTGTGTTAATGCTTTCTTGGTTGTATTCTTTTTACAAAACTGAAAATTTCAATCAGAAAATAAAGTACTTAATTTTAGGATGTTTTATTTACGGCATAATTATTGAGGTTTTACAAACAACAATTACCTCTTATAGAACAGCAAGTTACCTAGATGTACTTGCCAATTCTATAGGAATATTGTTAGCAGTTTTAACTTTTCATTTCTCCGAAAGAAAAATCGGGTGATTTAATGTTAAATCTTGCAAATCATATAATAATTTAGTTAAATTAGCAAACTATATAAAAACTTTCAGAGATGGAAATTAAGAAAAACCCAAAATCAAACCTAGAAAATTACAGCAAGTTATTCATGCAATTAGGACTGGTTTTAGCACTGTTTATTACCTATGTGTCTATTGAAAAGAAAACTTTTGATCGCCAGTTTGGCGACTTGGGAGACATAAATATGAACGCTGATGTAGATGAAGAACCGCCAATTACAGAACGTATTGAGCCAGAAATTCCAAAGACTCCACCACCTCCAACTCCAGAAAAAATTGAAGTTGTTGAAGATGAGGAAGAAGTGGTAGAAACAGTTATTGAATCTACAGAAACTGATGAAACAGAAGCTGTTGAAGTAGAAGAAATAGTAGAGGTAGAAGAAGCAGAAGAAGTAATTGAAGATGTACCTTTTACAATTATTGAGGATGTTCCAGTATTTCCAGGATGTAAAGGAAATAAAAAAGAGTTGAAATCTTGTTTCAACAAGAAAATGCAAAAACACTTTGCCAAAAAGTTTGATGCAGATCTACCAAATGATTTAGGTCTATCTCCAGGAAAAAAGAGATTAATCATGCTTTTTAAGATTGATAATACTGGAAATATTGTAGATATCAGAGCAAAAGCTCCGCATCCAAAATTACAAAAGGAAGCAATTAGAATCATTAAGTTGTTGCCTAAAATGAAGCCTGGAAGACAAAGAGGAAAAGCAGTAGGTGTAAAATATACACTTCCAATGAGAATTGATGTAGAATAACTTTATTCCTCATATAAAATATTACAAAACCAGCTTTTTAAAGCTGGTTTTTTTATTGGCATTACAACTTACCTCATCCCTCTTAAAATGGAGCAAAGCAAAAGTCATTCGTTTTTCAATTTTAGAATATGTAAATGATGATTCGTTTTTTGTAGCTTTGAGAGAATTTAGTAAACCAATCAATATGCGTCATTCTTTTTTCTTTGCTCTCCTCTCTTTGCTTCTTATTATGAGTTGCTCTCAAGAAAATACAACAAGCAATAGCAACGTTACTTATGAAATTTCATTTGATAATGCCATACATCACGAAGCAGAAATCACTGTTTCTTTTGCTGATATAAAGCCTGGGAAATTTGCTTTTCGTATGAGTAGAACCTCCCCCGGAAGATATGCTTTACACGAATTTGCCAAAAATGTATACAATGTAAAAGCAACCAATAGTAAAGGCGAAAATTTAGAAATTACTCGCCCCGATCCATACCAATGGGTTGTTGCAGAACATGATGGAACTGTCAATGTTTCTTATACATTATTTGCCAATAGAGGTGGCGGAACCTATGCTCAAGTAGATGAAACACATGCGCATTTAAACATTCCTGCTACTTTTATGTTTGCGACTTCTCATGCAAAAAATCCCGTAGAAATCAAATTTCATCCAAGAAAAGATTTGAATTGGAAAATTGCAACTCAGCTAAAAAAAGAATCAAAAAACATTTATTCTGCTCCCAACTTGCAATATTTTATGGACAGTCCAACGGAATTAAGCAATCATCAAGTGCGTTCTTTTGAAGTGATTTCTAATGATAAAAGTTATACCATCAATTTTGCGTTACATCACAACGGAACGGACGCAGAATTGGATGATTATTTTGAAGATGTAAAAGCCATTGTTTTACAACAAAAAGCAGTCTATGGTGAATTACCAGATTTCGATTTTGGTGAATACACTTTTTTAGCTTGTTATATTCCTAATGCTAGTGGTGACGGAATGGAACACAGAAACTCTACCATATTAACCACAACAAGAAGTTTAGCTGATGGCGGAGCGATTGGAACGGTTTCGCATGAATTTTTTCATGCTTGGAATGTAGAACGAATTCGTCCAAAATCTTTAGAACCTTTCGATTTTGAGGAAGCCAATATGAGTGGAGAACTTTGGTTTGCTGAAGGGTTTACCAGCTATTATACAGGGTTAATTTTGTGTAGAGCAGAAGTGCGTTCTGTAGAACAATATATTAGTGGATTGAACGGAACGTTTAATTATGTATGGAATTCTCCTGGAACCCAATTTTTCAACCCCATTGAAATGAGTTACCAAGCTCCTTTTGTAGATGCAGCACGATCTGTAGATCCTGTAAACAGAGGAAATACGTTTATCTCTTATTATTCCTATGGAAGTGTTTTGGGATTGGCATTGGATTTATCATTGCGTAATAAGGAAGGAAACCTAAATCTAGATGATTATATGAAATCCGTTTGGGTAAAATATGGGAAAAATGAAATTCCTTATACCATAGACAATTTACATCAAGCTTTGAATGATTATGCTGGAAAAGACTTTGGTGATCAATTCTTTCGTAAATATATTTACGATAGTCAAATGCCAGACTATACCCCTTTATTTAAAAGTGTTGGGATTCACATAAAACAAGATAGTGATGCTCCTTATTTTGGTGCTTCAGTTTCTAAAAACCTAATTTATAACGAGCCAAAAAAAGGAAGTCCTGCATACAATGCTGGTTTAGATAGTAATGATTTGATCTTATCTATTAACGGAAAGCAACTTGATGATAAGAATTCCTTTTCTTCTGTCTTGTCGACCTTCAAAACTGGTGATGAAATTACCATCGTTTTTGATCGATTTGGACAAGAGAAAACAACAAAAGTTACCTTATCAAAAAATCCTAGTTATACCATTGAAACTTTTGAAAAAGGAGGTTTAGAACTTACCGAAGAAATGAGACAAAAGAGAGATGCTTGGTTGGGTAGGAGGTAAATTAATTTGGAATCTTAAAATTACGATATTGGATTGTTATCTATGTATTTTTCAATATCGTAAAGCTTAGATCTGTTAAGCTCTTTTTTACACTCCTCTATTCTCCCTTGGATGTTTCGCTCTTTAATTTTGTATCTTTCTAATGCTGCAAAAAAATGTAAATGGTTGTCATTAAAATCATTATCTAAATAATGCATACTTTTAGCCATTTGATTATAGGCAAACTTACCTTGATGAGATTCGATACCTTGCACATAATATGAAATTGCCTTTTCAAGGTTAAATTTTGATTCTAAATTGGACATCGCTTGTGACCCTATTAGATTTCTGATAGAAATATATAATTTATTACTTCCTTGTGCACTGTTTCCTCCTTTTCTCTCCCAGTAATCATAATCTTGAAAGAAGTTACACCAAGTACTTCTTCTATCATAGGCAAATCCAAATGTTGAGTTATTCGTTATGTAAGTAACTCCAAATGTCTTTAAAATTCTAATCGTTTCAGTTAAGCAATAAATAGAATCTGCAATCAAATACCGTATGAGTTCATGGTCTTCCTTTTTAATTGTCTTTTCTCCATTCGCTTTAGATTCATCCCAAAACTTTTGTAACGTTGTATTTACCCTTTTTTCGTTAAAATCTTCTGGTCTCATAAAATACGTGTTGTATCCCTGTACTTTAAAGAAAACTTGATAATTTGCTCTTATTTTAACGTATAGACTATTTAAGCGACTGTACATACCGCTAAAATCAGAATACATACTGGGGTTATAACGGTCTAAATATTCATAGATTTTTAAATAATCATCTTTTTCTGGAAGGTTTTTCTTAGAACCTATTTCGTATAATTTATAACCCATTAATACCTCTTGTACTTCACTAATAGAAGGTAAATTATTTAATAACACGTTTGAGCTATTTCCTATTTTTTCATCTTCTACGATTTTAAAAATACCTTTCATTCTCTCTATTTCTTGTCGAGTTGATGAATTATAAGACCTATATATAGAATAAAGAACTCGGTTGACAACTTCCTTGATTTCCTTTAAAAAACCAATAACATCAATCTTATCTTCTTCCATCTTAGTAAATAATTCTTTTCTATTAATTTCTAAAACATGTAAAATTTTTATAATTTGAAATGCTGCTTTACTGTGATCATCATTTTTGAAATAGAAAAAATAGGAAAGAGTATAATTAATAATAACACTATTTAGACCTCCTAAATGAAATATTTCTTTAAACTCATCTTTTGATTCTGCAATATCATTTGGAGCTTTAAGGATGGTTTTCACTGCTTGAATAGAATTAATCTTAAAATTACTTTCACCTTTAATATTTGCTAAGAGTGTATCACCATAATCGCTTAAGTTACTTGCGATCATTTTTAACTCTTCAAAAGAAAACCTAGTATCCTTAACAATTATTAACTTTTCAAAAATTAAATCTATAATGTCGGTCCTTTCTGCCTGAATTTTATCGTCTTGACTTTGAATGAACAATTTCATAGCTTCTAAATATAAATTTTCAGCAGTATGTGTTTTAAATTTGTGATTGGAGAAAAAGAGAAAATCTGCTATTTTATTGTGATACTCAGAAAGAATTTTTTTCTCAATGATTGGGTTGGTGATTTTTGTTAAGAAAGAAATTTCTTTTAACGCTAGTTCTATATCTTTTTCTGTTACCCCGCCTATTTTTTCTTTGTCTTGCACATGTAATTTGGCAATAAAAGGCTGGTATAAAAGACGAACCGTTTCCGTTATATTTCCTTTTATAATCATCCTATGACTCTCAGAATATAACGGTTGTTTAAAAATTTCTTCAAAAAAATTAACATTAGCTTCTTTGTCTATTTCTTGAGTATCTTCTTTGATTATATAAATATCATCATCTTCTATAAACTTTTTTATATTAATCTTCTTAAGCTCTACCTCTAAGCTCTCAATAACAAGATTAGAAAGTTCACAATAGGCCATATAAGCAGAAGTGAATGCTTTTTTCCGTTCAAAACTTAATCCCATTTTCAACATAATTCTACTCAAAACGACTACAATTCTAAGCGATATTTCTCCGCTCTCTCTTTTTGACCTTATGTACTGAATAGCATCTTTATAAATTACAGAAGCATCATCATATTCTTGATCATAATAATATAAATCTCCAAGGCTTTGCTGAATAAAACCAATAGAATGTACATATTCATTATTCGGAGTACTTTCATGATCTTTGGATAGTTTTTCTAGCTTTTTATAAAAATGCCCTTTTACTTCATGAGATTCATCTAACGTAAAATTTAAGGCTGCAGCTTCTCTTTCAGATATCTTGGATAAAAAATTAATTTCATAAGAAATCTTTTTCTTGAATTTAAAATCATAAAGCCCGCTCACTACATGTTGTAGGTGAGTAGTGGTTAAAAACCCAACAATATCTTCGATTAATTTTCTAAGTGTAGGTGCTTTATTTACATCAATGATTTCAGGAGTAACTTCTAAATTCCTCCAAGAAAATCCAAAATCATGAAATTTGTATAAATGATCTATTAAATATGATGTAGAAACCATCAGCTTATCATTATATCTTTTTACATGACGCGAAATATTATAATAATAAGGAATGGTTAAATAATTAATAAACCCAAAAATATGCTGGGAATAATAATCAAAATGAAGAAATAACTTATCTTCTTTTGTTATTTTATTTTTAGCAACGAGAAATCGTATTCTTTTATATTCTTCATTTTTTGAAGATAAAACTGAAGTATCCTTGCATATATATCGTTCGAGTAAATGAGTTAATTTTTTGGGAGAACCAGAACTTCTGTGCAATAGATATGTGATAAATTGATTAAGAATAAGAATAACTTTTTCTCTTTCGTAATCTTTTAACTCTCCATATTCACCCAAATATAAATTGTAAGTTTTTAGAGAAATACTCATCCTTTTTTCATTATTTCCTAATTTTTCTTTTTCTGGATTATCTAAACGAACATATTTAGGCACATAATCTTTTGTTATTTTTCCTTTAGGCTTATCATACTCAAATTTTTTAGGCATCAAAAATTGACATAAGAATTCTTCTGCCATAGTGTGATAATATGACGTATGCGAAACATCATTAGTGGATTCATCGGTAGCTTTGTATAGGGCTTCAGGGTCTTCAGTTAAAAAACTATTTACATAAATAATATCATGAAAGATGCTTCCAAGAAAATAATTTCGATCACTAATATCTGCTAATGTTGCATCGTACATTTCTCTTCCAGCTATGAAAATAAATTTTGCTCTAGCTGTTGAGAAAAAGTGTTTTAAGTTTGCTAATATCTTGGAGGTTTTTTCTTGGCGCTTTCTGGTTGTTTCAGCACTTGTAGAAAATTTACTTTCTGGGTTTAAAGCTCCTTCTTTTTCAGTTAATGTAGCATTTTGGTTTGGTCGAATTTTATCCAATTCGTCGAACACAAAAATAAACTTTGGTTTTCCAATAATATTAGAGATACGATCTATATATTCAAAAATGTTAATCAATGCTACTTCTATATCTCTAGAGCCTGCTATACTATAGGCTACTTTATTATTGAGCCTAAAACCTAAACTAGGTTTCCCTACATTGATTTGATTTTCATTTGTGATGAAAGCATCTATTCTTTGATTCAGAAATTTTAACTTTTTCATAGCGGCTTGATTATTAGGAAATATATCACTAAGCCATGTATTAAAAAACCATTTAAACGTTTTATGTGTTGCTATAAAAAGCAAAATAATAACCCCCATATTAATCAAGAGGTCTAAACAATTTTTAAAAAGTACTTTTGGGAAGTAACTGTCTATTTTTAAAAGATCATTAAGACAACCTTTTAGCCAAATGGGCAAAAAGTCTTTAAGTAATACTAACAAAACAAAAAATAATACGATCCAAGCTATTCTAAAAAAAACATTTATTTTTCTTGAATTCCATTGAGAATACTTTTCTAAGAGAGATTTAGCAATTAAGTTTAAAATATCTTTCTCTTTGAGTTCATCATGCCCTAAATTTATTCTTAGTATTTGAGGAGCTTTTATCTTCTGTATCCTTCTTAGCTTTAATCGTGACAAAACTTTATTAAACCAGCTATCATTATTATAAACCAAACGAGATAATACTTTATTAACCAAACTTGTTTTTCCAACACCTCTATAACCTGTTATCAGATATGCTCCAGACTTAGATTTACTTTTGGTAAGAATGTCAAACAGCTTGTTTTCTATCTTTTTTCTTCCCCTGAAGCGTTTGTCTATTTTGTCTACACTAGATGGGCTATGAAAAAATTCATAATCATATAGTTCTATATAAATGTCTTTTAAAAAAGAATATTTTAAAGAAGGTTTTGTTGATGTTTTTTCTTGAGTCCCCATAAAAAATTTGAAATAGCTTGAAGGCTATCAAGTTATATTGAATTACTCAAAAAAAAGTGCGGTTTTCCGCAGTTTAAAGTGTGGTTTTCCGCAGGCCTGTTTTAATTGTTATTTAAGAAGGTTTTTTTCTATTAATTCAAATTCCGCTTTTCAACAAAAAACCGTTTTAATAATTTACTGCACTCGTCACCTAAAATTCCACTGACAACTTTGGTCTTTGGGTGTAGTTGTGTATTTAGATTGACAAAACCTCTTTGTGGTTCTGGTGCTCCGTAAACAATCTTTCCAATTTGAGCCCAATAGCTGGCCCCTGCACACATCTGACAAGGTTCTAAAGTCACATAAAGAACACAATCTTTTAAGTACTTTCCTCCTAGAAAATCGGCAGCAGCCGTAAATGCCTGCATTTCTGCATGTGCAGTTACATCGTTTAATGTTTCTGTTAAATTGTGGGCTCTAGCAATAATTTTACCTTTTAGAACAATAACAGCTCCTACAGGAACTTCTCCTTTATCAAAAGCTGTCTGAGCTTCTTGTAAAGCTTTTTTCATGAAGTAAGTATCATCAAAAGGTTGAATCATATAATGAATTATATTATCCAATAATACAAAAAGCAATTGACTTGTAAAATTGTACTTTTGTACTCTTATGAATCGCTTGTTAGACCATATCAAATTTCCATCGGATTTGCGAAAACTCTCCGAAAATCAATTGCATCAATTGGCAAAGGAATTACGGAAATTTATTATTGATATTGTTGCCACCAAAGAAGGTCATTTGGGAGCTAGTTTAGGTGTGGTGGAGTTGACAATTGCTTTGCACTATTTATTTGATACTCCTAATGATCTATTGGTTTGGGATGTGGGTCATCAAGCTTATGGTCATAAAATATTAACTGGGAGAAAAGCCACTTTTCATACCAATCGTCGATTCAATGGACTTTCTGGTTTTCCAAAAATGACTGAAAGTGAATATGATGCTTTTGGTGTTGGGCATTCTTCTACTTCAATTTCTGCTGCCTTAGGAATGGCAATCGCCTCTTCTTTGCAAGGCAATAACGAAAAACACCATATTGCCGTGATTGGCGATGCCTCTATTGCTAGCGGAATGGCTTTTGAAGCTTTAAATCATGCGGGAGTTAGTAACACTAATTTATTGATTATTTTAAATGATAATGCCATTGGTATTGATCCTTCTGTTGGAGCTTTAAAAGAATATCTAACCAAAGTAAAAACGGATAAATCCTTAGCAAAAAACAATATCATCAGAGCTTTAAATTTTGATTATTCAGGTCCAATAGATGGTCATGACTTCGAAAGTTTATTAAAAGAATTAAAACGACTTAAAAATAAAAAAGGCCCTCGGTTTCTGCATGTGATTACTACCAAAGGAAAAGGGTTATCGCAAGCAGAAAAAGATCAAGTCAAATATCATGCTCCTGGAAAATTTGATGCAAAAACTGGAGATTTACTTCCAAAAGACGATGTAATTCAACCACCAAAGTATCAAGATGTTTTTGGTGAAACCATTGTAAAGTTAGCGAAACTAAACGAAAAAATTGTTGGGATTACTCCTGCCATGCTTACGGGAAGTTCTTTAAAATTAATGATGGAACAATTTCCTGATAGAACTTTTGATGTGGGTATTGCTGAACAACACGCCGTTACATTATCAGCTGGACTAGCAACTCAAGGAATGATTCCTTTTTGTACTATTTATGCTACTTTTTTACAAAGAGCCTACGATCAGGTAATCCACGATGTGGCATTACAAAATCTTCCTGTAATTTTTTGTTTGGACAGGGCTGGTTTGGTTGGTGAAGATGGAGCAACACATCATGGTGTTTTTGATATTGCATCTCTAAGAGCAATTCCAAATATGATCGTTTTTGCTCCAAGGAATGAAATGGAACTACGTAATATCATGTATACTGCTCAATTGGGATTGAATCATCCTATAGCTATCCGCTATCCAAGAGGTAGAGGAGTTACCATAGACTGGCAACAACCTTTTGAAAAGATCACCATTGGAACGGGGGTTTGCTTGCAAGAAGGAAAAGATATCGCAATCTTATCTGTTGGAAGCATTGCAAAAAATGCTTCTGAAGCGATACATGAATTTCCAAGGATTGCTCATTATGATATGCGATTTGTAAAACCTTTGGATGAAACGCTATTACACAAAATATTTTCAACTTTTTCAAAAATCGTCACCCTTGAAGATGGTGTGAAAAAAGGTGGTTTTGGTTCTGCTATTTTAGAATTTGCTGCTGAAAATAATTACAGGAATACAGTAGAAGTTGTCGGTATTAAAGATAAATTTACCGAGCACGGAAGTATTGATGAGCTTCAAAAAATTAATGAGATAGATGTAGATTCTATCAAAAGAGTCATTGATTCATTGTCATAAAAAATGCGCTCAGAAACTGAAATACACTTCGATAAACTCAGTGTAAAAATTCAGCTCAAGTGAGCGCATTTTTATTATAATATCTCAGTAAAATTTAACGAATAATAATCTTACTTGATGATTTTCTATTATTCTCATCAACTAAGTTTACAATATAAATCCCAGCTCTTAAATTCACTGAAACCTGTTGATTTGTATTTTCATTAAAATTAATTGTTGATGCATGCACTTGTTTTCCAGCAATGTCAAAAACACTTAATTTCGTTATCCCTAAGTCATTTTTTGCAAAAACAGTAAAGTTTCCGTTTGAAATGGTTGGAAAAATCGTAAATACTTTTTTGTCTGTGAGTACATCATCAACGGATGCTACATCAGCAGTAAAGGTAGATGTAAACATTCCTCTACCGTGGGTTGTTGCTAAAATTGTATTATCAGAAGGTCTTAAATCTAAATCTACTACAGTAACATCACTCATTCCATTAAACGATTGCGTCCAAACGGGGCTTGTTGCCGTATAATCTGGAGTTCTCCATACTCCTAGGTCAGTTCCTATAATTAATTCTTGAGGCAATAATGGGTTTTGTAAAATACATTTTACTGGTAAGTCTGGTAAGTTCCCTTCAATATCGGTCCAAGTTGTACCTCCATCATCCGTAAACCAAACACTTGGAACTCCATAATTATGCATGGTGACAAAAATTTCTTGATCATTTTGTCCAAATTCAATATCGGAAATGCTTCCTAAAAAACCAGATCCAGAAATATTAGAAAAACTAGCTGAAGTATTTGCTGTCTCTGCTCTTAATAATACACTATTGTCTAATCCAATGTATAAATCTGTAGACCCAGAAGTATAAGGAGATACTTTCATTGCTGTTGGAGTTGAATTCAAAAGCGCATCTGTAATAAAAGTATTAACCGTTGCTGCACCTCCAGGGATAAATTCCGCAACACGTTCTATTCTTATTATTGTGCCTACTGAAGCATTGGAATAAAAAATATCTAAATTTTTATCAAGAACAGCTTGATTAATAAAACTTCCATTTGGATTGCTACTAGGCCCTGGAGTTGAAATTGTTGTTGTCATATTTATTGTTGGATAATTTACCCATCTATGAGTGTTAAAAGGAAATGATTGAATCATGTACAGACCACTATCGTCTATTTCAGTAAAAGCACCGTCTCCTCCAAAAGGATCGCTATATGAGTTTGCTCCTACGCTAGAATCTAATGAAAGTGTAGTTCCATTATCTTGAGTTCCTCCAGCAATATCATCCCCATCTGCTCCATCAACGATATCAATAGCTCCAAAATAAAACTGAGTAACATTATAATCTCTATTTCTAGAGGTAATACTTAATGACCCTGCACCTACAGTAATGTCTGGTGTATAATAAACTCCTCCGTCATTCCCAAAAACAGCTTCATTTTCAGCACCAGGTCTAAACACAATAGCATGTTGATCTGCATGAACTAAAGGCACGTTTAAAGCCGCTAGATTATTATTATTTGACCATTTAGAAATTTGAGTCCATGTAGCTCCGTCATCTGTAGAACGAAATAAATCTATCCCTCCAACATATAAAACATCATTTGAATCTGCTTCAATAGGTAAATCATAAAATGCTTGTCCTCTTGTGTAATCAATGGAAGGTATTCCATTATCTACATCGTTCGGTTCGGTAGTAATTTGAGTGAATGTAGTAAACGCATTATCTGATGTATACAAATCGACATCGTTATTTACTTCAACCGCTACCCAAAACTTGTCTGCATCATTAGCTGATGGTTCTAGTTCAGTACGTTCAGCATTAGGTATTGTATTTATTAGAGTAAATGTATTACCGTCAGTAGATCGATATATTTTACCTCCATCGAAGCCAAAACTACTTCGTGTCGTTGTAAACCAGATATTATTATTGATATCAATCTCCAAATCATTTGGGTTTACAGGGCTACCACCAGTTTCATTAATTGTAAAACGCGTCCAATTTGCTCCATCATCAACAGATTTATATACCCCTTGTTCATTTAACCCATTAAATTGACTTGGATTTCCTGAATCTGCATAAAATGCTCCAGCTACAGAGATATACAATTCTGTTGTTGCTCCTACATCTCTTGCTACAATATCATTGATATAAAAGATTCCGTTAACAAACTGATTACTTCCAGTAACAGTTCCATCTGCACCTCCAAAAATATTGGCCCAAGTAACTCCTCCATCAGAAGATTTCCAGACACCTCTCCCAACAGCAGCTCCAGTGGTATATGATTCTCCAGACCCAATATAAAAGGTGTTTGTATTGTTGGGATCAGAAATAATTGTTGTTACTGAAATATTAGCGCCAATCCCAGGAACTAAAGTCCATGATGAATTTACATCGGTAATATCTTCATTTACCCACAATCCTCCAGATACTCCTCCAGCAAACACTCTATCATTCTCTGAATCGTTTGGGTCAAACATAATTCCTCTCGTTCTTCCCCCTATATTGTTCGGACCACGGTCTACCCAAGCACTAAAGCCATCTCCGCCACCGCCTCTTTGAAGTGCTCTTTGACTTCTTAATTCATCCTGTAACTTGTAGACTCTCTCAGGCATTGGTCTTCCTGTATTAGGATCCATGGTCAATTCCCACAGTTGCTCATTATAAGCATTTGGCGGCAATCCTTTTGCTTTTCTATCTTCTCTAGATAATTTTTGAGTTTCCTTATAAGGGCTATTATCTAAGTAAGATTGATGTTTTTCTCTAAGCTTTTCAACTTTTGTTTTATGAAACCCTGTAAAATAAACAATTCCTACAGTCAAGGTTAATAACAACGTAATTAGTAGTTTTTTCTTCATTGTATGGTATGATTTTATTAATAATTTTAGAGGTATTGTAAACAAATTTAAAAGATAAGTCGCTAAAAATGACATGGATTACAGTTTTTCTTATGGAAAAACTATTTTTAACATTCTCTTCAAAACGAAAATCAAGGTAAGAATTTTCAATAGCTACAATACGCTCCCTTGAATCTTTCTGTGTATTCTAATGGCATAACTGTCAGATATTTGACACATCGCTACAAACAGACATCTTTTTTAAATTCAATAGGAATCTATCATAAATTAAAGCTTTTTTAAATAAAAAGATGCGCTCAGAAACTGAAATACACTTCGATAAACTCAGTGTAAAAATTCAGCTCAAGTGAGCGCATTTTCTATATAATATATTCCTAAGATTTAACGAATGATAATCTTGCTTGATGATTTTCTATTATTCTCATCAACTAAGTTTACAATATAAATTCCTGATCTTAAATTTACTGAAACTTGTTGATTTGTATTTTCATTAAAATTAATTGTTGATGCATGCACTTGTTTTCCAGCAATGTCAAAAACACTTAATTTAGTTTTTCCTAAGTCGTTCTTAGCAAAAACTGTAAAGTCTCCATTTGAAATTGTAGGGAAAACTGTAAATACTTTTTTGTCAGTGAGTACATCGTCTATAGATGCGGTCGTAGCAGTAAATACGGATGTAAACATACCTCTACCGTGTGTAGCTGCTAAAATTAAATTATCGCTTTCTCTATATTGTAACATATCCACTCTTACTGCCCCCATTCCTGTAGAAACAGGATTCCAAGTAGGAGTCGTTGCAGTAATATCAGAAGTTCTCCAAATTCCTGCTTCTGTAGCTAAAATCACTTCCTTTCTGTCTAATGGGTTAAATAAGCTCCATCTTACAGGCATATCTGGTAAGTTTCCTTCTTTATCTTCCCAATTAGCACCTCCATCAGAAGTATATAAAACACTCGTTACTCCAAAGTTAGAATAGGTCACTATTAGTTCATCATCTGAAGCACCCACATCTATGCTAGACACAGCTCCTACTACTGTTGATGTATTAATAAGCGTAACATTTGTATCTTCAGTTCTTTTAATTACCCTTCCTGAACTTGTCCCAATAAAAATTGCTCTATTAGATTCTTCATAAGGAGATACTCTAATATGAGTTACTGTCTGACCTCCAATTTCACTAATAAATATACTACTCGAGCTCCCTCCAATAAAAAGACCTGTGCTTGTTCCTTGGGTAGCATTATCTGCGGCTAAAACAGTTCTACTAATGTTATTCCCTCCATTAAAAGAATATAACCTGTTATTTACATCATCATAATCAGCTGGATTGATAAAGCTACCATTTCCTGCATTATTCGTTATTGTTATATTAAATATATTATCATTGAAATCGTGTAATCTATATCTATTTCCAGTGTTTGATACTATATAATAGGATCCATCTATTCCTGAACCTAAAATTGCTGTTTGATCTATAAAGCAAAAACCTCCATCTCCACCACTATAATCCTGTGTATCATCAATTCCCGAAGAGTTAAAGTATGGTGAGCCATTGTCTTGTGTTCCTCCTAAAAAACCATTTGTGTTTACAGGGTCAATCGCAGCAGAATAAAACTGCGTCACATTATAGTTTCTATTTCTAGGGAAAATTCCCGTTGTAAATGCATCCGTTCCGCTTGTTGGAATTAATGATGCATCAGGAGCATAAAATATTCCTCCATCTGTTCCATATAATATTGCATTATTTCCTGGTCTGAATATGATATTATGAATGTCGGCATGTACAAAACTTACAGAATTGTCTCTTCCGCTAGACCAACTAGACGTTTTCTCCCATGTAGTTCCTCCATTCGAGGTTTTAAACGTATTTACTCCGCCAACATGTACCTCATTTTCATCTGTTGGATTTACTACAGCAATTAAATCATACCAAGCTTGACTTCTTGTAAAATCGTCACTAGGAACGGAACTGTCATTGACATCTGCTGGCTCAGAAATATTGGTCCAATTAGATCCTCCATCTATTGTTTTTACAATTTCTTGTAAGGCGTTTCCGTTCTCAACCAATGCATAAACAACATCTGAATTGGATTGAGCTGTAGCTACTTCTACTCTACCATTACCAGAAGTATATACCTCGTTCCATGTAATACCATCTGTTGAACTAAAAACATCTCCACTAGCACCTCCTGCCCACAAAGTATTATCAGGTCCTATTTCTAAATCTCTATGTGGCAGGGTAGTTACTGTTGTCCATGTAACTCCTCCATCAATTGATCTATATGTATCTGTATTATTCCCTATTCTGGCAACAACATAAATTACCCCTTGACTTCCTCCTTCATTTCTAACCACTAAATCATATACAAATTGAAATGTTGTCGTGGAAGAAAGTATTGACCAAGTAGTTCCTCCGTCTGAAGATTTATAAATTCCGGCGCCTCTAATAGCATCAATGTTAAACCAACCTTCACCTGTTCCTGCATAAAAAGTGGTAGTAACTACTGGGTCAAAATCCATAGCTGAAATGGCAAAATTTGGTAATCCAGCTTCTACTTGAACCCAAGAAATATTTTCGTCAGTTATATCAGTATTCATCCAAATTCCACCTCCAACACCTCCTGCAAAAACTTTTTTATTTTCAGAATCATTTGGATCAAACATCATCGCTCTAGTTCTTCCGGACACATCTAAAGGTCCTCTACTTTCCCAAGTAAAATCAGCAGTTCTGTTCGCTGCAGACAATTCTTTAAATGTTTTTACTGCGTCTATTAATCTTTCTCTAGGAACTGTTCCTGTTTGTGGGTCTAATGTTCTTAAGAAGTCTTGTTCGAAAGCTAGGTCGGGTCTGTCTGCTTTTGGAATGGCTTTTAACTCTTTTTTTGTCAAAAGTTTTCTTTTTGAGTATGGGTGGTTTTGGATAAATTCAGAAAATTTCTGAGCCTCTTTAATATTTTCTTTTTTAGAAATAATGATACTCGTAAATATGATTGCAAATGATAGTACAATTAGTAGTTTTTTCTTCATTGTGTGGTATGATTTTATTAAATAGTTTTTAAAGGTATTCGTTAACAAGCTAAAAGGTAAGTCGCTAAAAATGACATGGATTACAGTTTTTCTTATGGAAAAATTATTTTTAACATTCTCTTCAAAACTAAAGTAGAGGAAATAATTTTTGATCGCTACAATACGCTCCCTTGAATCTTTCTGTGTATTCTAATGGCATAACTGTCCGACATTTTTGACACATAGCTACAAACAGACATGATTCTTTTGTAAGTTGAATTGGAGTTTATCAAAAACTCTTGTGGAAGCAAATTCAATAATAATTTATCGTAGTTGGTTGGGTTTCCTTTTTGATGATTGTTTAATGCCGATACAAAAACATCTAAGATATCTGCAATTATCTTATATCCTGCGACTTCTTTTTCAACAACTTCTTTGCTCTTGTAAATCTTTGAAATACTAATTTTTAGAATGTCATTAATTTGTGCTTCGTATTTGCATTTGTCTAATAACGATTTATCAAATTCGCCTTTTAAAATGGGTACTTCGTTTGCTAAAAATATTTCTACAGCTTCATTAATTAAGGTATTAATCGCCAAAGCACGCAAATAGCTTACCCGATCTTTTTTAAATTTTAAGGAATGATATTTTGCAGTATCTATTGAGTTTTTTACTAATTTAATTAGATATTCTAAAGCGAACTCTTCTTCAATCAGTCCAAGGTTGATTCCATCTTCAAAATCGATAATCGTATAACAAATATCATCTGCCGCTTCTACCAAATAAGTCAATGGGTGTCTATGATATCCAATAGCCTCCGTATTTGATTTATTCAAAAGACCTAAATCATGTACAACATCTAAAAACGCTTCTTTTTCGGATTGAAAGAATCCATATTTTTTATCTGCAATATGCGATGTTGGTTTTTTGGGAAGTGATTCTTTCGGGTACTTCATAAAAGCGCCTAAAGTTGCATAGGATAAACGCAAACCTCCATTGATTCCCTCTCTACTTTCTGTTAAAATTTTAAATCCATTGGCATTTCCTTCAAAATCAATCAGGTCTTGATATTCTTTTTCTGTCAATTCCTCTTTGTATTTTAAACCATTCCCTGATTTAAAATATTCGCCAATCGCTTTTTCTCCTGAATGTCCAAAAGGTGGGTTTCCTATATCGTGCATTACAGATGCTCCTGCGACTATCGCGCCAAAATCGTTGAATGTATATCCTAATTCTTTTAAGTTTGGATGACGTTCTAGCAATACTTTTCCAACTCTTCTTCCTAGAGTTCTTCCTACTACAGAAACTTCTAAACTATGTGTTAATCGGGTATGTACAAAATCGGTTTCTGATAAAGGAATTACCTGTGTTTTATCTTGTAAACTTCTAAAAGCTTCTGAAAAAATGATTCGGTCAAAATCGACTTCAAAACCTAAACGGGTTTCGTCTTGTTTTGCTCTCGGTCTTTTCTCTGTGTCGCCAAAACGTTTTAAAGAAAGTAATTTTTCCCAGTTCATCATTTTTGTTCGCTATTAATATAGTATAAAGAACTGCATATAAAGTATTTAAAACAGAAAATGTCACATCGAGCGGAGTCGAGATGCTAGTGAAAACATTCTTTTAAAAAGTTCTCGACTCCGCTCGAACTGACATAAAAATACTTTTTAGCAGTTCTTTTAAATTTAAATCAATTAAACAGTTTCTAAGATCCACACATCAAGCAATCATCATCTGGTGCACCATTTTTAGATGCATTTACCATAGCCTTAAATTCTTCTGCAGACATTGGTGTTTCTTCTTCTTGTTTCGTGGTCTCTTTTTCTTTGGATAAGGTAAACTGAATTGCATTTACTGCCGATTTGGTTCTTAGGTAGTACATTCCTGTTTTTAATCCAGATTTCCACGCATAGAAATGCATTGAGGTCAATTTTGCAAAATCTGCATCTTGCATAAATAAATTCAATGATTGAGATTGATCAATGAAATATCCTCTATGACGTGCCATGTCAATGATGTCTTTCATACTCATTTCCCAAACTGTTTTGTATAGGTCTTTTAAATCTTGTGGAATTTTATCAATATGTTGAATCGATCCATTTGCACGCATGATTTCTTCTTTCATATTGTTATCCCATAAATCTAACTCTACTAAATCTTCCAATAAGTGTTTGTTGACCACGATAAACTCTCCTGATAATACACGTCTTGTATAAATGTTGGAAGTGTAGGGTTCAAAAGCTTCGTTGTTTCCAAGAATTTGTGAAGTAGAAGCTGTTGGCATAGGCGCCACCAATAAAGAGTTTCTAACTCCATGTTTTATCACGTTTTTACGTAATTTTTTCCAGTCCCAATTTCCGCTTAATTCTTCATCATTAATTCCCCACATATTGAATTGTAATTCTCCTTCAGACATTGGAGATCCTTTAAATGTAGAATAAGGCTCTTTTGCTTTTGCTATTTCCATAGATGAAGTAACGGCAGCAAAATATAAGGTTTCAAAAATATCTTGATTCAGTTTTTTAGCTGTTTCAGAAGTAAATGGTAAACGTAGCATGATAAATGCATCTGCCAATCCTTGTACTCCTAATCCTACAGGTCTGTGTCGGAAGTTAGAATTTTCTGCCTCTTTTACTGGATAGTAATTTCTATCAATTACTGTATCTAGGTTTCTGATGACTTTTTTAGTTACGTCGTATAACTTTTTGTGATTGAAAAATTTCTCTCCTTTTTCATTTTCACTTACAAACATTGGTAATGCAATAGATGCTAAGTTACACACGGCAACTTCATCATTTGCAGTATACTCCATAATCTCTGTACACAAGTTAGAAGAACGAATGGTTCCTAAATTCTTGTGATTTGATTTGCGGTTTGCTGCATCTTTGTACAGCATATAAGGTGTTCCCGTCTCAATTTGAGATTCTAAAACTTTCTCCCAAAGCTCTCTTGCTTTGATTGTTTTTCTTCCTTTACCAACTTTTTCGTAGCCTTCGTATAATTTCTCAAACTCGTCTCCGTAGGTATCGAATAAATGTGGACATTCATTTGGACACATCAAGGTCCAATCTCCATCTTCTTGCACTCTTTTCATGAATAAATCTGGCATCCACATTGCATAGAATAAATCACGTGCTCTCATTTCCTCTTTCCCGTGATTCTTTTTTAAATCTAAGAATTCAAAAATATCAGCATGCCAAGGCTCAATGTATATCGCAAAAGAACCTTTACGTTTCCCTCCGCCTTGATCTACATAACGAGCAGTATCGTTATATACTTTTAGCATCGGTACAATTCCATTAGAAGTTCCGTTAGTTCCTCTAATATAAGATCCTGTAGCACGTACATTATGGATAGACAAACCAATTCCTCCAGCAGATTGAGAAATTTTAGCGGTTTGTTTTAGTGTATCGTAAATTCCATCAATACTATCGTCTTGCATTTGTAGTAAGAAACAAGAAGACATTTGTGGTTTTGGTGTTCCGGCATTGAACAACGTTGGTGTAGCATGTGTGAAGAATTTTTTACTCATCAACTCATAAGTAGCAATCGCTTCATCAATATCATTTAAATGAATTCCGATAGAAACACGCATTAGCATGTGTTGCGGTCTTTCTACGATGTTTCCATTCAGTTTTAATAGGTACGAACGTTCTAATGTTTTAAATCCAAAGAAATCATAGTTAAAATCTCTACTGTAGATAATCGTAGAATCTAATTTCTCTGCGTTGTCTGAAATGATTTTAAAAACCTCATCAGATAATAATGGGGCTTTTTTTCCTGTTCTTGGGTTTACATATTCATACAAATCTACCATCGTTTCTGAAAACGATTTTTTGGTGTTTTTATGTAAGTTAGACACGGCAATTCTAGCAGCTAATTTTGCATAATCTGGATGTGCAGTAGTCATTGTCGCTGCAATTTCTGCGGCTAAACTATCTAATTCTGAAGTTGTTACACCATCGTATAATCCTTCAATTACGCGCATTGCTACTTTTACAGGATCAACAATTTTGTTGAGTCCGTAACACATTTTTCTTACTCTGGCCGTGATTTTGTCGAACATCACTGGCTCTTTTTTGCCGTCTCTTTTTACTACATACATGCTATTTGCTTGGTTTTTATAATTTAGTTGATAACCGCAAGCGGTTTGGTTGTTCTTTCGATTTTCTTTCCCGAAGACCTCTCTCGGGTTTCTTTTTTAGAAGGATCTTCTAAAAATCTGCATCAAAACTGATGCTTCCGGTTCCGCCAGATTTTACTCCAGCTTTTTGATATTCCGATACTCTCTTTTCAAAGAAATTGGTTTTCCCTTCTAAAGAAATCATTTCCATGAAATCAAAGGGATTCGTTGCATTGTATTCATTTTCACAATTGAATTCTCCTAACAATCTATCTGTTACAAACTCTAGATATTGAGTCATTAACTTGGAATTCATTCCTATTAAACTTACAGGTAAAGACTCCGTAACAAATTCGCGTTCAATATTTAAAGCATCAACGATAATTTCTCTAATGCGTTCTTTTGGCACTTTATTTATCATGTGATTATTGTGTAGGTGTACAGCAAAATCACAATGCATTCCTTCGTCTCTTGAAATTAATTCATTTGAGAATGTTAATCCTGGTAATAATCCTCTTTTCTTTAACCAAAAAATAGAACAAAATGCTCCTGAAAAGAAAATTCCTTCTACAGCTGCAAAAGCAATTAATCTTTCAGCAAAAGAATCAGATTCTATCCACTTTAATGCCCAATCGGCCTTCTTTTTTATTGCTGGAAAGTTTTCTATGGCATTAAACAATTTATCTTTCTCTACCTCATCTTTTACATAAGTATCAATCAAAAGAGAATAGGTTTCTGAATGGATATTTTCCATCATAATCTGAAATCCATAGAAAAATTTTGCTTCAGAATATTGTACTTCGTTTACAAAGTTCTCTGCTAAGTTTTCATTTACAATTCCGTCTGAAGCTGCAAAAAAAGCTAATATATGTTTGATGAAATAGCGTTCATCTTCCGTTAATTTGTCATTCCAATCTACTAAATCTGAATGCAAATCAATTTCTTCTGCAGTCCAAAAACAAGCTTGCTGTTTTTTGTACCAATCCCATAAATCATCATGTTGAATTGGAAAAATCACAAATCTGTTATCATTCGGCTGTAAAATAGGTTCTATTGCAGACATTTTTGTTTAAATTTTTGTCGATTATGGGAAATACCGCCTTTAAATCGGTGCTAACAAAGATTCAAAAAAAAGGGACAAATTAAAAGCTCTACTTATTCACAAATCACGGCAAGTTTTTAACAAAATGGAATTATGTTAAGAAAATAGTCGCTAAAAAAATATTTTATAAGATATTGATAATTAGGTTATTATGATGTTAATTTTTTGTTAAGCCCTATTGCCGTTGACATTCTTAAAAGCGCTATCAACAAAAATATTTCTACACGCTTGTCAACAATTTCTAAAGCTGTCTGTGATGTTGATTTGTGGTATTTTTTTGATAACAAAGAAATAATCTCGAAAACAATGTTTTCATACGAATAAAAATTATCTTTGTCCTTTATTAATTTATTATTTATTACAAGTGAAAAACGGAACAGTAAAATTCTTCAATGAGTCTAAAGGATTTGGATTTATTACAGAAGAAGGTTCAAACCAAGAACATTTCGTACACATCTCTGGATTGATTGACGAAGTGAAAGAAGGTGATACGGTAGAGTTTGAATTAAAAGAAGGTAGAAAAGGTTTAAACGCGGTAAACGTGAGAGTTATTTAATAATTAACAGTTACTTTTTTACAAAAAACCCAGTGATAAAATCACTGGGTTTTTTTGTGCTTAGTTTCTATTCTAGATAGATACTGTTAATTGTATGGACACTTCAATTTCAAAATCTACAACTCCAGTGTTAGGTGATCCTGTTCCTGAAAGTTGAATTGTTACTGTAGGGTTATTTAAAAATATCGTTTCCAGCTGATCTAAAATTGCCGTATCAATAATTTCATAAACTGTTCCGTCTGTGGCATCTTGAGCGATATTTACATTCGTAAGAGATGAAACGGTCGTTCCATTGATAACAATTGTTGCAGATTGAATAATTGCACTTGTATCTCCAGTTACATTTTTAAATGTATAACTTAATGCATCTACATTAACGTTTGTAATATCGCTATAATTAGTAACTACATCATTCAAGTCTTGAGTTACAGTTTCATTATATGTAGGCGCTGTGGCATCTGATTGCGGTAAACCAATCATAACAGATCTGTTAAGATTTGTTGTGGCTGTAAATTCAACTGCATCGTTTACATCACATGATGAGAATGCTACAATTGCTAAAACTAGGGTCAAAAATTTCTTCATTTTTTATTTATTTAAGGGATAAAGGTACGTTTTTAAGGTAAAAAATAGTGTTAAATTTTTCTATCGGTATTCTTTCGCTACTTTTTCTAATTCATCATACCAGTTTTGTCCAAATTTTCGAATCAAGGCTTCTTTTACAAAGATATAAACAGGTACTTGCAATTCTTTACCTAGAGAGCAAGCATCATCGCAAATACTCCATTTGTGATAATTCACTGCGGCAAACTCACTATAATCTTTTACTCGTATTGGGTACAGGTGACAGGAAATAGGTTTTTTCCAATCGATAACACCTTTGTTGTACGCTTCTTCGATTCCGCAAAGCGCTGTTTTCTTTTCATCGAAAATTACATAGGCACATTCTGTATCATTTACTAAAGTGGTTTCTAATTCTCCAAAATCACTAACAACAGAAGTGCCTTGTTGTTCTATTGCTTGTATTCCCTCTTTTCTTAAAAAGGGTTTTACCTTTGGGTAAATATCTTTTAAAATTGCGACTTCTTCTTTATTTAAAGGGGCTCCAGCTTCTCCTGAAACACAACATTCGCCTTTACATTGAGAAAGGTTACAGACAAAATCCTTTTCTATAATATCTTCTGATACTATAGTTTTTCCTAATTGAAACATGCCGCAAAAATACAGTTATTTTTTTTCTATTTATTTTCATTTTAGTTCATATATCTTGATTAATTTTGCAAAATAAAAACGATCCATGGGACTTAATTTTAAAGAGATTTTTACAGCATTTATGGTATTGTTTGCCGTAATTGATATCATTGGAAATATTCCAATAATTATTGATTTACGTAAAAAAGTAGGGCACATACAATCTGAAAAAGCGGCTATTATTGCTGGCGCAATCATGATTGTTTTTTTATTTCTCGGTCAGAGCTTGTTATCGCTTATTGGGATTGATGTAAATTCTTTTGCAATAGCGGGTGCATTTATTCTTTTCTTCATCGCTTTAGAAATGATTTTAGGAATTACATTGTATAAAGATGATGATGAAGGTGCTATTACAGCGACTGTATTTCCTTTGGCTTTTCCTTTAATTGCTGGTCCAGGTAGTTTAACTACATTATTATCTTTAAGGGCTGAATTTGCAATTCAAAACATTATTATTGCTGTGCTTTTAAATGTTATATTTATCTATATAGTTTTAAAAACTTCTTCTAAAATAGAACGTCTTATCGGTCCAAATGGGATAAAAATTATTCGAAAAATCTTTGGTGTGATTCTATTGGCTATTGCCGTGAAATTATTTGCAGCAAATATAAAAGCTTTGTTTTAAATGATTTTTGATACATTAATTATTGGAGGTGGGGTTTCTGGAATGCAATGTGCTTTAGTTCTTGGGTCTGGTTTAAATAAGCCTTTTGCTGAAGGTAAAAACGTTGGAGTTATTCTCCATCAAAGAGCCTCTCATTTACAAAATGCACTGTTTAATAATGTGCTCGGCTTGGAAAAAGGAACGAAAGGAAATGATCTTTTAGAAAGTGGAAGAAATCAACTTGTTGAAAACTATCCTCAGGTGATTCTCATTGAAAATGAAAAAGTAGTTTCTATTGAAGAAGAAAATGATATTTATATCATTACAACCAATAAAACGAAATATAAAACACAGATTGCTGTTGTGGCGTTAAACTATTCGCAGCCTTTTTCTATTGCAGGTTTAGAAGAATATCTTGAGCCTCATCAAAGAGCAAATCCGATGAAAAATCGAGTTCAATTAAGAAACAATAATCATTTGATTAAAGACGGTTTGTATGTTTGCGGAACGTTGGCTGGCTGGAGAAGTCAGTTTGCTATTGCTGCTGGAAGTGGTGCGAGTGTTGCTACAGATATTCTTACACTCTGGAACAATGGTAATGACGCCAAAGTTCACGATAAGATTTAAAAGTAAAAAACCAACTTTAAACTGGTTTTTTTATTTATTCTACAGTGATACTCTAATTTATGGAGGGTGGATACCTCATCTCACTTTCACCTTTAATCTCACCTCAACCAAATTTTCTGTTCACCAATATACAAGAACCTATCCTGAACGAAAAGAAATCAGAGATAAGGTTTGGGAACTCCATCAAGATGGATGGGGATACACTAAGATTCATCAGTATCTTCAAAAGAATGGTTATGAGGTTGGAAAAAGTAGAACAACAGTCGATTCTATGATAAAAAAGATGAAAAAAAGGGGATTTGTACTCGGATTACAAGATGAAATTCGTAGGTATGAAGATTTCAAGATTGAATACTTCAGAGTGTAATTCTCATTAATGGTAAACTCACCTCAACCTTTCCCCTCCTCAATAATTTACAATTAAATCCAACACCTTCTAACCACTTTCATTAAGATAAAAAAATATCGGAGAAATTAGTGTTATTAATTGTGGAACCATATTTATATATGAATGAAAGTGGTTAGAAGTAATCACAGACTCAGGTGTCCAACAGAGGGTAAAACACCTACCACCCACGAGGGTCAAAAGATAGTTAGTGGGTTAGAAGTCGGTTAGTAATCTATAGGATTGAAATAATATCTGAACATAATGGATGAGGTTCACCGATAGAGTCGAAAGATTTGTAGTATAAGTCAGATAAGGGTGAAGACGAACTGGTCTGAGGAAATCTACATTGTGAATTGAGACTAAAAGTTCTCTGAGGGATGTGAAAATCCTTTAAGGGGATTGGTGTATCCCTTCTAAAAGATTCAGTTAATAAATTAACAGAATCGTTGAGGTGATTCTGAAATTTTCAGAAACACTCAACAAGGGTTATTAATTAATAATAATGGAGTTAAAATGGAACAGACTAAAGACTTGAAAAACAAACAATTGGTTAAGAGATTAATCAAACTATCTCAACCTAAAAAGGATATCTCAAAGATATTCAAAGGGGATGAGGATAAGAAAAAATATTACTTAGATACAGAAGAGGTTGATGAGTTAGGACTGGATGAGGTCATTCAAGAATTAGAGGAATGGTTAGAAGAAAAAGAATCTAAAAATGAAAAAGTTGAGGTTGATGATAAAGATGAGGATGTAATAGATTTTCTAAATAATATTGACTTTGATTGTGTATGTAAATAAGAGAGATATTATGAATTTAAAAGAAACTAAAGAATATAAAAAGATAGATGAAAGATTGGATGAAAACATACTTCAGATGTTCAAAGAGTTAGGTGTTAAATCACCTACAAAGAGTAAAATTCAGAAGTGTAAGGATTCATTCATTGAGATGTTTGTGGATGTGGATAGAATGAAATCCCTAATAATAGAACACACCTCAAATGAGTTAATGAAGAAGTTTAATCAATCACCCCATCTATTGAAATTAATTAAGAATAAGAAAAATAACGGAGAGGAATTTTACCTATGAAAAATGTAATGTACCAACAGATTGAAGAACGAAAAGTATTGATGGTTAAAAACCTACTTCAATTTTTGAATGTTGATGTAAATCAAAACAACATCAATAATATGAATAACATTCTTACAGAGTTTAATAGATTGGATAGATTCCTTTCTGATAGTACAAACTTTAAAGAAACAAAAGAACAATACAACAAACGAATGGATGATGATTTAACCCTTACTTATTAATATGAACGATACACTTAATTACATACCGAAAAAACAATTCCTACAAACGATGGGAATCAGTAGATACACCTTTAGAGATTGGGTTGATAATAGAAATCTTCCTATCATTAGAATAGGTTACAAAACATTTATACCATTTTCAGAATATAAAGAATGGGAAAAGAAACACCAAAGAAACATCCCTCAGAACTCTGAAAAGAATTCCGAGTTTGAATGGAAGAATATTTTCTGATTACTTTCATTCAAAGTTCCATCAGACCATCAAAAATTAGATAGATTAATTTCTCTTCCATCACCCTCGATAGGGATTTTAACTCTATCTAATTTGTTAGATGGTTGAGGGTGGGAACAAATACTTGTAACCCAAGAATAAGAAAAAGGTAAAACTCTCGTCTTACCTCTTTTCATATCGAAGTCAATTTTTTACCCTATAGAAAAACCTATCCTATGTTATCATCTTAACTGGTTTAACAACTCAGGTCTTGAAATAAACATACGAATCATCTTTTCTTTAAATTCTTTCTTTTCAAAAAACTCATAAAGTTTAGTACTTGTATCGAGTGTCTTTATATTCTTGTTTTCGTAAATTTCTTTAATCCTATCTCTTTTGTTAGAATCAGTATTATTTGAATTAACTACATTCTTAAAGTTTTCATCGTTCACTATTTCTTTCATCAGTTTTTTCGAACTTTCTTCAGTTCCTTCTGGAAGTTTACCATAGTATTCATTGATTTCATTGATGATTTCTGAAAGTAAATCAACTTCTTCTTCATCTCTTCCTTTACCATCACCATATTCATTTGGGTCAAAGATGGTGTCTTCATCTTCTAGTGAAATATTTAATTTTCCTTTAATATCAAGATTAAGTGATTCCAAATCAACTAAATCAGATACATCAATCCTTTCATTACCATCTACTGGAAATTTCTTTCGTAAATACTCGAAGAATATATAATGTTTCTCTAACTCAATATTATCGAACTGATGAACCATTGATATATATCCATACAACTTACAATAGTTAGAAAATTGTGTCCTTGACGAATCTCTATCTTCATCACTAAGTTCACTCCATCTATCTAAAACAACATTTAAAGTGGGTTGTAATTGAGAATCGTCTCTATTTTCAGAAAAGAAGATATTATTCCAATCTTCAATCTCTTGTGGAGTAAATAAATGATAGTTTCTTACCTTATCTAATATATCGTAAACCAAATTTGGGTCTGTATCTTCAGAAAGAATAGTTGTTTGATAAAAGTTCTGAAATGATTCTTGTATAGTTTCAACCTTGTTTACAAAATCTAAAACGAATGTACTTTTCTTACCTCTTGTTTTTCTATTTAATCTAGAAAGTGTTTGTACACATTGAACTCCGTTTACTGGTTTATCTATAAACATAGAGTGAAGTAGTGGTTCATCAAACCCAGTTTGAAACTTATTACAAACAATTAAAACTCTGTATAAAGGATTTTTAAAACCAGTAGGGATATCTTTACTATCAAACCCATTCTCTTTATTTAATGAGTGTTCTGTTACCTTCTCTCCATTGTGTTGTTGTTCTCCACTAAACCCAACAACACACTTAATTTTATTATGTAAACCTTTATCTTTTAATTGTTTGTTCATCTCCATAAAGAACTTTACAGAATCTTTAATTGAACGAACTATTACCATTCCTTTTCCTCTTCCTTCAATAGATTTAACAGTTGTATTGAGAAGGTGGTCGATTATTATACCACATTTCCTTGTTATGGTTTCTGGGTTAGAATCTACCCATTTAATCAACTCTTTCTTTCCTCTACTTTCAGGTAATTCTACATCCTCTCCTTTCCCCTTAAGTTTGAACCACCTTTTTACTGGTGTAAATGATTTCAAAACATCTAATGTAAATCCTTCACCAATGGATTGTTTCATAGTGTAAGTATGGAAAGGTCTCTTTTGGGTTGTTCCTTCAACTGGTGTTCCAAAAACCTCAAGAGTTTGTGGTTTAGGTGTTCCAGTAAACCCAAAGAATGAGATGTGATTTTGTTTTTGACGAGATTTCATTTCAGAACGAATCTTTGAAATTTCTTCATTTACTATATCATCAGTTACCTCAACCTCATCTTCAAGATTTAGTGAAAGTGTTTTGTTGAGATTTTTAGTTCCTTTTCCTCCTTGAGAAGAATGAACCTCATCTACAATTACTCCAAAACTCATTCCACTTAATTCTTTCATTCTATTTACTACAACAGAGAATTTTTGAATTGTGGTTACAATGATATTCTTTCCAGATGAAAGAGATTTTCTCAATTGTTCTGAGTTCTTATCTATCTGTTGAACAACACCTTGAACTTGTTGTAAACTTGTGATTGTATCTTGAAGTTGTTTGTCTAAAACTTTTCTATCAGTAATTACAATAATTGAATCAAACACTCTGTCCTGTCCATTGTTTTTGAAAAGGTTCGTTAACATAAATGATAACCAACCAATAGAATATGATTTACCTGAACCAGTGGTATGTTGTACTAAATAATTAGTCCCCTCACCATCCTTAAGAACTTGAAATTTAAGTTTTCTAATTACTTCTAATTGGTGATATCTTGGAAAAATAAGTACTGGTTTCTTCTTCTCAATTACTTTCTTTTTTTCATCACTCCATAGGTAATCTGAAGAATTAGTAAATAAAACAAAGTTTTCAATAATATCTAAAAGAGATGTTGGGGTAAGAACCTCTTTCCATAGGTAATCAACCTTAAACCCATCACTCTTAGTTTCTAAGTTATTCAGAGTTTTATTAAATGGTAAAAAGAATGTGTCTTTACCATCCAATTTAGTGGTCATATTTACCTTATCATTATCAACACTAAAGTGACAGATACATCTTTGGAAATCTAATAAAGGTTCTCCCTTAGGGTTTCTATCAAATCGGTATTGTTTATCAGAATTCTCAACAGTTTGTCCTGTTAACTGGTTCTTCAATTCAATGGTTAAAATAGGAATACCATTAATAAAAATAACAATATCAATAGAGTTGTTATTGTTTGGAGAGTAGTGAAGTTGACGAACTAAAAGAAACTTATTCTTTAAATATTTATCCTTTCTGTATTTTTCATTTAATGTACTATTGGATTGAAAATAGAGAGTTTTAATATTACCACCATGTACATCATTAAATCCTTTTCTAAGAACATGTATTAAACCTTTATTATCTATCTCTCTATTTAATCTTTTTAAGATGTTTTTGTTAGTGTTCTCACTATACTTTTTTTGAAGTGTATCGTAGGTTTCCTTTTGGGTTTCCTTTAGAAATTCTATGAACTCATCACCTACAACACAAAGGTTTTTATCGTACCAACTATCATCTCTTTGGTGAACCTTAGAATGAAATTGTAAACCATCATCTAAAAGAGAATTGAGTTCTCTTTCAATATGTTCTTCGTATCGTTTTTCTGTGGGTACTCTTACCATAATTAAACTACTTTTCGTTTACCAGTTACTACTTCAGAGATTAGGGATTGACGATACTCTTTTAGGAGTTCTACTCTCTTTTCTTCAATGGAAATGGTGTTATCTATTAAATAGGTTTGTTCATCCAAATACTCAACGATTTGTTGTTGTTCTTCTAATGGTGGACTTGTAGTATAACATTCCTTTATATTTTCGACATGAATGTTTGGATTTACACCACCATGTATCTGTTGATTAAGTTGATTTTTATAGTTAGATGAATTAAAGAAAAACCTAAGATATTCATGATTTATTTTTTTTGAGAATCGAAATCTAATCAAAAATGAACCATATACTGAAGGTTCATTAGAACTGAAAACACCTATCTTTTTATGAGAACCTGTTCTTTGAAATAAAAAATCACCTTTTTTTAGTTCATACCTTTCTTTGTCAACTTCAGACATCTCATAATATGGGGAATCACTTACAACAATTTTATTATTATTTTTCAAATCTGTAATTCTTACTACTCTATGTCCTGAATTTGTATATCCATCAGTAGAATAATATCCTTGTCTATGGTCAATTGTGAATCTTCTTACTTGTCCATAAGTCCAATGACTCGGAATATCTCCAATCCATTCCACACCACTATCCTTCATCTCTACTTTTGGATTCAATCCTTTAGTAACTACTTCGTTGATAATAGAGGTTCTTTTCTCTTTGAGTAGTTCAATCTTTTGTTGGGTTTTCTCAATCAGAGAATCAATGAGTGAGGTTTTGGTATCTAAGAAGGAAACGATTTGTTCTTGTTCTGAGAGGGGTGGGAGAGGAATTTCTATTTCCAAAAGATTTGATGGAGTTAGAGATGACCTAACACCAGAACCTAAAAAATTGAAAATATGTTGTTTGTACAAATCGTAATAATAGTAATATGAATATTTTGAGTCAATTGAGTTCTTTGATTCTAATCGGATATATACTGGACTCATAATTCCTCTTTCATGAACTAACCCAACTCTACTTGTTTTTTGATTTTCTAAGTCAATTAATTTGAAAACTAAATCATTTTTTTCAAACACTTGATATGAAGAATATTCGGTTGGTCTGAGACCTTCATTTGAGTTTATATCCTTATTCAGAACACCATTTAAAGTCAATGATAGTAGGTTCAACTCTTGATTTTCATTATTTATCTCTTTCTTGTTTTGAAATACAAATTTACCACGAACAAAATCCCAATTAGTTGGAATTTTTCCAATCCATTCAATACCTGAGTCCTTATATGAATCGTATCTTATCATTAATCCATTATCTGTTTTAGAAGGTTTTCAGATTCTTTTTTCAACTCTAATAAATCACGAGTTATATCATTTGATGAACGAAGAGGTTTGTATTGGTAGAAGTATTTGGTGAAATTGATTTCATAACCCACCTTACTTTTATCAAAATCAATCCATGAGTTTGGAAGGTGTGGTTCAACCTCTCTATTAAAATACTCTTCAATATCTTCCGATAATGGAACTCTTTCTGAATCTCTAAGTTTTGAATCAGGTTTTGGATTTCCTTTTTTATCTCTTATTACTTCACCATTCTCAACCTTTGGTTGTTCAATAGTAATCTTTGTATAACCAAAGAATTCATTATCAAAAATCTTAGAGTGTTCGTTTTCTTCAAAGTTCTGATAAGTTTGAATGATTTTTTGAGAATCCTCATCTGTGATGTAATTACTCTTTTCACCAAGATTCTTCCTCATAGATGTTCCATAATTACTACCATTAATGAGTTGTATTTTTCCTTTTCTATGGGTTTTCTTATTGTTTGAAACTATCCATAGGTAGGTCGAAATTCCTGTGTTAAAAAATAGTTTGGTGGGAAGAGAAACTATACACTCTAACCAATCGTTTTCAATTATCCATTTTCGGATTTCGGATTCACCACTACCACTATCCCCTGTAAAAAGAGGAGAACCATTGAATACAATTCCTATTCGAGAACCTTGAGTTTCCATTTTGGAAATAAGGTGTTGTAAGAAAAGAAGTGAACCATCTGACACCCTTGGTGTACCAACTGAAAATCTACCACCATATTCCTCAGATTCGTTTTTAATTTGTTTCTGTTCTGATTTCCAACTTACCCCAAATGGTGGATTGGTAATCATATAATCAAACTTTCTATTTTCTTCTGAATGTTGGTCATTAGTTAAAGTAGAACCTAATTTGATATGGTCTGGTTCTTCATTTGTAATTAAAAAATCAGATTTACAAATCGAATAGGTTTGTGGATTGAGTTCTTGTCCAAATAAATTGATATCAACATCTTTATTAATGTTTTCATGTACCCAATCTTTACCAATAGTTAACATACCACCAGTACCACAACATGGGTCATAAACAGAGATTATTTTATTTGGGTCTGAAAGTTTTTCTTTATCGGATGAGAATACCAATGAAACCAAAAGATTTACTACATCTCTTGGTGTGTAGTGTTCTCCACTTGTTTCGTTACTCATCTCTGAAAACTTTCTGAGAAGTTCCTCAAAGATGTTACCCATCACATGATTATCTACATTAGAAGGATGTAAATCAATATCTGTAAATTTCTCAACAAGTAGATATAATTTATTGTTGGATTCTAACTTATCTATATGTTTCTGTAAACCAAAGTTTTTGATGATGTCTTGAACATTTGTGGAGAATGAACTGAGATAATCGTAGAAGTTTTCAGATAGTTTGTTCGGTTCATCTTTTAATCTTCTCAAATCATATCTCGAGTAATTTGAAAACTTTAAATTCAGTTTTGAGTGGATTATTTTAGAAGTATCGTCAAACTTATCTTTATACTCTTGGTGAACTTTGATGATATCATCTTTCTTTCCTTCAAGAACACAGTCTAATCTTCTTAGAACTACAAAAGGAAGAATTACATCTCCATATTCATGTTGTTTAAATAATCCTCTTAGAACATCGTCACAGACATTCCAAATAAATGATGATATTTCGTTGTGGTTTGACATATATTTTACTCAGTTATAGATTTGTAAATTACGGGATTTTTTATGATTTAACAATATTCAGGTTAATGGGGTTTACTCTCTAGAAACTCTATTTCTTAAAATCTTCATATTCATCTTTCCAAAACTTCATTTGAAGTTCATTAAGAAAGAATTCTTCAATAGATTCATCCTTCTTAAATGAATTAGGAAACTTTGTTTTCACCTTCTTCCATACTGATTCCTCAGAACCTAAATACATCTGTTTTTTCTTTGAGTTAACATACCATACACCCCTATAATAACTTCTATTTTTACTTATGTACCCTTCAATTCTAAACTTTGGGAAATTATAGTTTGAGGTATTGAAAACCTCTGTAATCTCATATAATTCAGTTTGGATTTTCTTTATCTCTTTTCGTTTCTTTAGAATTGGTTTCATCAGTTCTTCAATATCTGATTCTCTTTTCTTAATCATCCTTTTTAGAGTTGAGATTCTACCCCTCAACCTTCGTTCTTCAGTTGATAGTTTTTTAAAATCCTCAGAGTTGAATTTATGGGTTTTTGGACGACCACTTTTAGTTGACATTTAGATACACTTTTAAGTTGTATCTAAAATAGTAAATACTTTTAAAAGATACAACTATTTCGTATATTAAGTATGTTGATTAAGGGGAGATACCCCATTTAACAACACTAACAATAAAAAATAGAATATGAAAAACATAATGGAACAAATAGAATTAGAAGTTAATACTTACACAGAAGATTTCATCAAAAGAGTTATTAATCATTTCAATAAAAACGAAGATAATAAAGTGAAAATTGATGAAGATGATAAGGGAATTACATTGTATAAATTGGGTGTTAGTAACACACTCAGTATGGTGAAAGAAAAACTCAGAAAAAAACTTTAAAAAGAATGAATATGAAAGAATTAATTAAGAAATACAGAGAAGATGTTGAAGAACTAAAAAATAGTATCAGAAACAACAAAAGAGAAGATTACAATAGTGATTACGATTATGATTACGACCAAAGGAAATGGGGAATTCATCAATCCGTTTTAGTGGATGTAATTAGAGATTTAGAAACAATTAAAAACTAAGAATATGAAAAAAGAAAGTAAAAAGAAAAGAATTGTATCGTTTGGTAGTGTAAAAGGTTCTAAAGGTAATAGAGTTCACCTTACATATAATGGATACAACATCTATGAAGTTATAGAACTTCAATTAAAAAAGGGTTTAGTTCCAAATCTCAATAAGGAGTGGGATGATATAGTGAACCATTATATCCTTCCTTATCTATACAACATTGATAAAACTCAATGTATTCAGAAACATCTTAAAGAAACCTATGAAAATGAAGGATATGATGTGGAGTATGATAAGAAACAAATAGATAAGGAAGTGGATGAATTGTGGAGTAGATACATACAATTAGGAAAAAAATCACTACCCAACAATTCATAAATAAAAAGTATTCATTAAAACTTGGTTATAACAGGTTAATTTAGTACTTTTAATTGTTGGAATTTCAGGGAATCACTAAATAAACAATTATGATAATAAAATACAATAGAACATCAACGATTAACCAAAAGGGTGAAAGATTCAAATTGGATAAGAACAATTACGATTTAACCATTAATGATTTTGGGGTTAGTGGTAAAATCCCTTTCAATAAAAGAAAGGGTGGTTCTGAACTTATTCAATTAGTTGAAGAAGATAAAGTGAAGATGGTAGTGTTTGAGGATTTAAGTAGATGTGGTAGAACATTGAAAGATTCAATTTTAACATTAGATTTCTTAATTGAGAAAGGAGTAACTATAAAGATTAGAAACATTGGTATTGAATCTCATACTCCAAATGGAGATAAGAATCCAATGTGGAATATAGTTACTTCAATCCTTTCATCAGTTTATGAAATGGAAAGAGAAAGAATCTTAGAGATTACTGAGATGGGTAGAAAACAATATGTTCTCAATGGTGGGAAGTTAGGTAGAAAAGAAGGTTCTAAAGAATCAGATTTAATATTCAAAACCAAACCACAAACTAAGAAGATATTGAACCTATTAAGAATGGGGAAATCAAATAGAGATATCATTGGAAGAATCAGTTGTTCACCAAAAACAATAACAAAAGTGAGAAAGGTGTTCAGTAAAGAATTAGAATTAGTATGAAATTAAGATTTAAGGATAATCCAAATAGAACTATGTACATATATTGTCGTGTTAGTACAAGTGGACAAGAGAAAGGTGGAAGTTCATTAGATGTTCAAAAAGAAAGAGGAATTCAATTTTGTAAATCGATTGGATTTGAACCCTGTGTAATTACAGAACAAGGGAGTGGAATGAAACCCTATTTAGAGGTAAGACCAAAATTCTCTGATTTAATGGATGGGATTCAAGATGGGGTAGTAAAAAATGTTTGGATTGATGATGAAACAAGACTAACAAGATATGACATGGACCAACAATTAATTCATGTTGAGATGAAAAAAAACGGAGTGAGTTTATATGTTGGGACATCAAAGACTCCAAAGGAATGGGATTGGGTTACAGATTTAGTAGATACAATAATTACTAAGGTGAATCAAAACCAAATTAAAACTCAAGTTAGAAAAAGTAATCGTTCCAAAAGAAGATTGTTTTCAGAGGGTAAGTATATGAAAGGAGACCCACCATTCGGATATAAATTAGAGGGTAAATCTCTTATTCCTAGAGAAGACACAAGGGATTGGGTTGAGAAGATTTATAGAATGTATGATGATGGTAAAACAACTCCTCAGATTCAACATGAATTACTGATAAATAATATTCCACCTCCGAGATATGAGATATCAAATAATATGGTATTTCCACTTGAAACTATCGTCAATATTTTAACTAATAAAAATTACATTGGAATTGATACCTACGGAGACTTAGTGAATGAATGTCCTAAGTTAGTTGATAAGAAAATTTTTGATTCTGTTAAGATGAAAGTTTCAAGAAAAAAAGGTCAAAAATCAAATGTAAAACACGATGGATTACTAAAAGGGATTCTTAAATGTGGAGATGGGACACCAATGAAAATTGAAGGAGTTAAGAAGTCAAGAAAAAACCCTCTATACTCTTGTAGTCATAGACAAAGAGTATATAAGAAAAGATGTAATCACACAAATTGTTCAGTAACAAAATCTATGAGACAATATGAAACCGATGAAATCATTTGGAATCATTTTGTAGATGTTTGGAAAGATTCTAAAACTATCAGACAAAAAACAAAAGAGGAATTAATTGGTAATCGAAGTAGATATTCAATTAGAAGTATAAATAATAGAATCAAAAGATTAACTAAGGATTTAGAATCACTACACGATAGAAGATTAGAATTAGATAAGAGATATTACTCAAATGAGATGGTAAAAGAAACTTATGAAATTCTGTGTGAATCTAATACAGAAAAGTCAAATGAGTTGTCTGAAAAGATTTCAAAAGAGAAGTTTAAAATAGATAATATAAGAGAGAAACAGAGATGGATTGACTGGTTGGATGTTCACTTCAAAAGAGGTGAGAACCTTCGTGAAATTTCATCTATGAAGGAGAGAAAGAAGGTTTTGAGTGAATATATTCACGAGGTTAGATGTCTTGATTATTCTGAAGAATCCAAACAACACAAACTAAATATCGGATTCAGAATTCCTATAATAAATGATAAAATTGTCTATTCAAAAAACAAAAATGGAAGTTTTTCTAGGGATAAAAAAGGAAGAAAAAAGTATGAAATTAAAGAGGGTGTGGATAAATTGAACACCCCTCTCACCCTCCACAAATTACTCCACGGTTACCGATTTGGCTAAATTCCTAGGTTGATCTACATTCTTTTCTAACATCACAGCAATGTGGTATGAAAGTAATTGAAATGGAATTGTGGTAAGCAAGGGTGTTAATGCTTCTTCTGTATCTGGTATTTCAATGACATGATCTGCAATTTCTTTTACTGTTACATCTCCTTCTGTAACAATTGCAATAATTTTACCTGCTCTCGATTTAATTTCTTGAATATTACTGACTACTTTTTCGTAATGACCTTTATTGGTAGCAATTACAAAAATTGGCATATTTTCATCAATTAAAGCAATAGGCCCATGCTTCATTTCAGCAGCAGGATAGCCTTCTGCATGAATGTATGATATTTCTTTTAGTTTTAAAGCGCCTTCTAATGCTACTGGAAAATTAAAACCTCTTCCTAGATACAAACAGTTCTTTGCGTCTTTATAAACTCTTGCAATTTCTTTCACCTTATCATCTATCTGTAAAAGCTTTTCAACTTTAGCAGGAATTAACTGCATCTTCTGCAAATACATATGGAAAGCAGAATTTGAAAGTGTTCCTTTAGATTTAGCAAGCTTTAGAGCAATTAACGATAAAATAGTGATCTGAGTCGTAAATGCTTTTGTTGAAGCAACTCCTATTTCTGGCCCTGCATGTGTATACGCTCCAGCGTGAGTTTCTCTTGCAATAGACGATCCTACCACATTACAAACTCCAAAAACAAAAGCTCCTTTTGATTTTGCTAGTTTAATAGCAGCTAACGTATCTGCTGTTTCTCCTGATTGAGAAATAGCAATAATTACATCATTAGGAGTAATAATTGGGTTTCTGTATCTAAATTCAGAGGCATATTCTACTTCCACAGGAATTCTTGCCATATCTTCAAAAAGATATTCTCCTACTAATCCTGCATGCCAAGATGTTCCGCAAGCAACAATGACTATTCTATCTGCATTCAGGAATTTTTCGATATTATCATCAACTCCTGCCATTTTTATAATTCCTTCATCAGCAAGCATTCTTCCTCTGTAGGTATCAGTAATTGCTTTAGGTTGTTCGTGAATCTCTTTTAACATAAAGTGATCATACCCTCCTTTTTCAATCTGCTCTAAGTTTAATTGAAGTTTTTGAATGTTTGCATCCACTAGCGAATCATCCATGATTTTTCTTACACGAATGCCTTTCCCTAGCTTTATAATTGCCATTTCTTCATCTTCTAAATAAATGGCTTTTTTTGTAAATTCGATAAAAGGTGACGCATCTGAAGCAACAAAAAATTCTTCATTATTTTTTCCAACCCCAATTGCTATCGGGCTTCCTAGTCTAGCTACAATAATTTCGTTGGGTTTTGTTTTATCAAAAACAGCAATTGCGTATGCTCCTATTACTTGAGTTAGTGCAATTTGTACTGCTTTTCCTAATTTACAGTTCTCTTGTCTTTTTACTTCTTCAATAAGGTTTACAAGAACTTCTGTATCTGTATCACTTTGAAAAGAGTAACCTCTAGAGATTAATTCTTTTTTTAGTGTATCGTAATTTTCTATAATTCCATTATGTACAATGACTAAATCTCCCGATTCTGAAAAGTGCGGATGAGAATTTACATCATTAGGAACACCATGAGTAGCCCAACGAGTATGACCAATTCCAATATTGCCTTCTTTTCTACTCGGTTCTTTATTGGTAATTAGTTCTAAGTCGGAAACTTTTCCTTTGGTTTTAGATAAATGCATGTTATTCCCGTCGAACATCATTACTCCGGCACTATCATACCCTCTATATTCAAGGCGTTTTAAACCATTTATAACTATTGGGTATGCTTCTCTATGGCCTATATAACCTGTAATTCCACACATAAATCGTTTATTATTGGTTGTTAGTTTTAGTTGTCTTCTGTTTTCTCAGAATACGAAATTTTTAATTGTGCCCTTCTTGCTCCATTCGTTAAACTGTGATTCAGCAACATTACCGCTTTAGGGTTCCAATTGTATGTTCTTACTATCGTATCTGTAAAAGTAAAGGTTGTTGGAAGATCGGTAGGGTTTAAAGATTTTAATCCTAATGGTGGCAAATAATCTAGGTCTCCAGAAACAAGTTCGGAAATATAATCTGTGATTTTAAAAACATAGACATCTGGTTTACTATCGCTGTCTAATTCTAAATTTCCTCCCAATTCCAAGGTTCCTTCAGTGAATAAATCAAGTATTTGGCTTTGATTTACTTCACCCCCAGCTGTCATACCGTCTTTAAATAAAAATAACCTAAAAGGTGTTGCGAGAGTATCAAAACCAACAGTAGCTTGGTCTACATAAAATGTAAGTGTTGCATCATTGATTAACCAGTTTTGAGTTCTTAGAGATTCTAATTGATCTGGCAGCCCGTTATTGTCCAAGTCGTCTCCTAAGATTTTCACTTGTGCCATTGTTCCTGCTGTTCCTTGAACAGCAACTTTATTGGGTGCTGGCGTAAGTCCTGGGGTCATTTTGTAAGAACTATTTCTTACTCCAGAAAGTAAAAAGCTATCTGTTTTTTTAATCGTATCAATGACAGTAGTTCCTCCGTCTTTAAAAACTGTATTTGTGTAATAAATGTCAATGACAGGTTGTATTGTTACACTCGATAAATTCAAAGACATTAATGACCCATCATTCCCTTCAGCTTGAATTTTAATTCCTCTAAAGTAATCATTAAAAGCATCTTGAGAAGCAAAATCAGCGCTTTCATATTGATCAAATAATAGCTCTCTTATTCGGTTTTTCTTAAGGCCAATACTAATGTATGGATTCGAATTCAGATAACGGATTGTGTCTCTGTCGTATAAGGCTCCTGTGCTTAGCTTTCTTAAAACAAATTGAGAGGTGTCTCTACTGTTGGGAACAAATTGGATGTCTTCCACAGAATTCAGTTTTTCAGAAAAGACATCATAATTATCGTTTGAGAAAAAACTATTTGCTCTTGCTGGATCATTTGGATCTAATGTGTTCAAAAAAGAGGATAATCTAAGGACGTTTAATGTAAATGGCGTGGTTTGATTCCCAATAATGGAATCTAATTGATAATTGGGGCCACTTGCATCATTCCCTAATAAAGTTGCTTGATATGGAATTCTTAACAAAACAGTATCTATAGTAGTTACTACAGTAGTATCTGCACCATATTCTAAATCTACTTGTGACAAATCTGTAGGAATACTCAATTGAGAAATAATTGAGGCTTCAATTTTCTCATAATTACTATTGTTATAAACTCCTAATAAGTATTGATCTAAAGCTCCTCCTAGACCCAAGCCATCTGCTTGAACTTTTTCTATATCTTTCCCAGTAACTTCTATTTCAAGAATGGTATCGTTTGTAGAAAAATCTGTATTACTAATTATTGTTGTACTGATGTCTGTAAAATCTTTTTCACACGAAATAACAGCACTTAGAAAAAAAGTAAACAACCCAATGTATACAAATGTTCTCGTATATTTTTTTAACATAACTACTCTAAAATTAATCTTGAGAAACTAATTCTCTATAAAAATTTAAATATGACTCAAAGGAGTCTTCTTGTTGAAAAGATAAGGTTGGCATACCTTCTCCTTTAATTGTATCTATTAATTCTTTCGGAATTTCTTCGCTTCCTTGAACAATAGCATCCGAATTTATCACAGCGCTTTTAATAATATTAGTGTAGTTTGGTTTTTTTAAGATATTAATTTTATCGTCTGATATTTTATCAAACTTTATTTTTTCTGCTAAGTCTTCATTCAACTCGCCTTCAAAATCTTGATTGTACACAGATGTTACAATTTTACTTTCAGCAAAAAGAGGTTCTTCACTATAATACTCTTTTAAATAAAGTGGCAATAATGATGCCATCCATCCATGGACATGAATAATGTCTGGAGCCCAATTTAATTTCTTTACTGTTTCAACAACTCCTTTGGCAAAGAAGATTGCTCTTTCGTCATTGTCTGAAAACAATTGATCATCTTCATCAGTAAAAATTGCTTTTCTTTTAAAGTATTCATCATTGTCTATAAAATAAACCTGCATTCTTTCCTTAGGAATAGAAGCCACTTTTATTATCAATGGCATGTCCATATCATTGATAATTAGGTTCATTCCTGACAGTCGAATCACTTCATGTAATTGGTGTCTTCTTTCATTAATAACACCAAATCGAGGCATAAATATTCTTGTTTGAACTCCATTTCCATGAGCCTTCTTTGCTACATTAAATGCCGTAGATGCTATTTCTGTTTCTGGTAAGTAAGGAACTACCTCTGAAGAAACATACAATATTCTCTTATCTTTCATTAAATTCAAGACTTTATATAAGTTTGCAAAAGTACGAATTATTATGCAAAATCCATGTTAAAATGCTAAGTTTGCAGACATTTAGAACAATAGATCATGCAGGTTTTTGAAACTAAGAAGAAACTGAAAACATATTTTCAAGATTCCATTTCCAGCAAAAGCAAAATTGGTTTTGTCCCTACCATGGGAGCCTTACACGAAGGTCACCTTTCTCTTATTAAAGAATCTTTAAAAAATAATGAGGTTACAATAGCTAGTATTTTTGTAAATCCTACGCAATTTAACAAGAAAGAAGATCTAGAAAAATACCCAAGAACTTTAACACAAGATTTAGAATTATTAGAAAGTATTGGTTGTGATATCGCTTTTGTTCCTTCTGTTCAGGAAATATACAATCAGAATGTTTCTTCACAGAGCTTTGACTTTGATGGTTTAGAAAATGAAATGGAAGGCAAGTTTAGAACGGGACATTTTAACGGAGTTGGAACTATTGTAAAAACGTTTTTTGAGATTGTGCAACCCACTCACGCTTACTTTGGAGAAAAGGATTTTCAACAATTACAAATCATTAAAAAAATGGTCGCAAAAAACCATCTGAATGTCTCTGTTGTTGGTTGCCCTATTCATAGAGAAGAAAATGGTTTGGCTATGAGTTCCAGAAATGAACGCTTATCAAAAGAGCAAAGAAAAGAGGCCTCAATTATTTATCAAATTTTAAGATCGGTACAAGAGGAAATAAAGAAAACGACTCCTGAAAAGGTTTCAGAATGGGTCTCACTACAATTTAAAAATCACCCTCTTTTTGAGTTAGAGTATTTTACAATTGCTGATGAAGAAACCTTAAAACCTGTTTCTAAAATAGCTTCTAAAAATAAATACCGTGCTTTTATTGCTGTTTATGCAGATTCTATACGATTAATCGATACCATTTCTTTAACCAGCTAACTTCTATTTTAAAATTAAGTCTTAACTTTTAAAAAAATAGTACTTTTGCGCCATGTTAGTACAAGTAGTGAAATCTAAAATCCATCGTGTTAAAGTAACAGGTGCCGATTTAAATTATATAGGGAGTATTACCATCGATGAAGACCTAATGGATGCTTCTAATATTATTGAAGGAGAACGCGTACAGATCGTCAACAATAACAACGGAGAAAGGCTTGAAACATATGCCATTCCTGGACCTAGAAATAGCGGAGAAATTACTTTAAATGGTGCCGCTGCCAGAAGAGTTGCTGTTGGAGATGTGCTCATCTTAATTACCTATGCTTTTATGGATTTAGAAAAAGCAAAAAGTTTTAAGCCTTCTTTGGTGTTTCCAAACGAAGTAACTAACAAACTCACATAATTTTGAATTCTAGCATCAAAAAAGTTTTAAAAATAACGCTTCCTCTTGCTTTGGGAGTGGCTTTAGTATGGTATTCATTATCGGATATTGATTTTAATGATTTTATCGGATATTTTAAAAAGGCTAATTATGGCTGGGTCGCTTTAGGACTGGTTTTCGGTTCTCTAAGTCATTTGTCTCGTGCCTATCGTTGGAAATTTATGCTAGAACCCATGGGGTATAAGCCAAAATTTCTCAATAGTGCCATGGCCGTGTTGGTAGCATATTTAGTGAACTATACCATTCCAAGGGCTGGTGAAGCCTCAAGAGCTTTGGTAATGACCAATTATGAAAATATTCCTTTTGAAAAGGGATTCGGAACTATTGTCGCAGAACGAATTGCCGACTTGGTAATGATGCTCCTTATTGTAGCCATTACATTATTTCTTCAATTTGAATTTATTTGGGAATTATTGACCAAAAATTTTGACCCGCTTAAAATCACTATTGCGCTTATTGCACTTTTAATTGGGTTTATTTTCTTTAGTCTATACATCAAAAAATCTACCTCTGGAATTGGTTTAAAGATCAAAACTTTTGTAACAGGTCTCTTAGAAGGGGTTATGAGTATCTTTAAAATGAAAAAGAAATGGGCTTTTATTTTCCATACGGTATTTATCTGGTTGATGTATGTCTTAATGTTTTGGGTAACCATTCCTGCTGTTGAAGGTTTACATGTCCCTTATGGTGCTGTTTTAGTTGGGTTTATTGCAGGTGGATTTAGTATTGCCGCAACCAACGGAGGAATTGGCTTATATCCAGTAGCTATAACAGCAGCTTTCTTATTGTTTGGAATTCCTGAAGAAGGAGGTAAAGCTTTTGGCTGGATCATGTGGACTGCTCAGACTGCAATGGTTCTTGTTTTTGGTGGACTTTCATTTTTACTTTTGCCGATTTATAATAAAGCAAAGTAATTTTCTTTTCTTTGTGAAAACCTTTATTGAATGGCCAAAACCAAAACTACTTTCTTTTGTCAGAATTGCGGAGCTCAACACGCTAAATGGATGGGGCAATGCAATACTTGTAACGAATGGAATACCATTGTGGAAGAAGTCATTCAAAAAGAAGTGGTTCGAGAATGGAAACAAGCAACCACAGCAAAAGCCGTTTCCAAGCCTCTAAAAATTGAAGAAATTCAACTCAATCCAGAGGAAAGAATTCCGACAAAAAACAACGAATTAGATACCGTTTTAGGAGGTGGTTTGGTGAAAGGTTCGGTAACACTTTTAGGAGGAGAGCCGGGCATTGGGAAATCCACCTTGTTATTACAAGTTGCTTTGGCAATTAGGCATAAGGTTTTATATGTTTCAGGTGAAGAAAGTCAATCTCAAATAAAAATGAGAGCCGAAAGACTTCAAGATCAACAATCCAATTGTTTGATTTTAACCGAAACCAATACCCAACAAATTTTTAAAAATATAGAAGAAGTCAATCCAGAAGTTTTGGTGATTGACTCCATTCAAACCTTACATACCAATTCTATTGATGCATCACCAGGAAGTATTTCTCAAATTAGAGAAGCCACTGCCGAGCTCATCAAATACGCAAAAGAAACTGCAACGCCCGTTTTATTAATCGGACATATTAACAAAGAAGGACAAATTGCGGGTCCAAAGATTTTGGAACATATGGTAGATGTAGTTTTGCAATTTGAAGGCGATAGAAATCATACGTACCGAATCTTACGTTCACAAAAAAACCGTTTTGGATCTACTTCAGAATTGGGAATCTATGAAATGCTTTCTAATGGTTTAAGAGAAGTTTCCAATCCGTCAGAAATTTTAATTTCAAAAAAAGATGCAGATTTAAGCGGAACTGCAATCACCTCTACATTAGAAGGAATTAGACCTTTAATGATAGAAGTTCAAGCATTGGTAAGTAGTGCTGTATACGGAACTCCGCAAAGAACAACTACGGGTTACAATCTAAAACGCTTGCACATGGTGTTGGCTGTTTTAGAAAAAAGAGCTGGCTTTAAGTTGGGTGTTAAAGATGTATTTTTAAATATCACAGGCGGAATTAGTATTGACGATCCTGCCATCGATTTGGCTGTGGTTGCTTCCATCCTGTCTTCCAACCAAGATATTGCCATTTCGCCAGATGTTTGCTTTGCCGCAGAAATTGGTTTGGCTGGGGAAATAAGACCCGTTTCTAAAATAGACCAAAGGATTACCGAAGCCAGAAAGTTAGGGTACAAGACTTTTGTCACTTCTAAATACAATAAGATTTCTATCAAAGACAAGAACATCAAATTGATTCTCGTTGGAAAAATAGAAGAAGTTTTTGCTACTTTATTTGCATAAACTTCGACAAGCTCCTTTAACAAAAAAACCGAGCAAGTAGCTCGATTTTCAATTATGCATCTATCTTTAAAGTAAAGAATTACTTTTTATTTGCTTCTTTAATATACTTTTCTAAAGCCATTGTCATAGAAGGAGTTTCTACTGTTGGTGCAGTAATATTACATTTTAAGCCTGCTTCTGTAGCTGCTTTCACTGTAGAGTTTCCAAATACGGCAATTCTAGTGTTGTTTTGTTCAAAATCTGGGAAGTTCTTAAATAAAGAATCAATTCCAGAAGGACTAAAGAACACCAAAACATCATAAAAAACATCTTCTAAATCAGAAAGGTCACTCACTACTGTTTTGTAAAGAATGGCTCTTTTCCAGTTAACTCCTAAAGCATCTAACTCTGTTGGAATTAACGGCTTTAGTTTGTCTGAAGATGGTAACAAGAACTTTTCGTCTTTGTGCTTTTTAATCAGTTTTCCTAATTCTGGAAATGTTCTATTTCCAACATAGATTTTACGTTTTCTGTAAACTACATATTTCTGCAAATAGTAAGCAACAGCTTCAGATTGACAAAAATATTTCATGGTGTCTGGCACTTTAAAACGCATTTCTTCAGCAATTCTAAAGTAATGATCTACTGCATTTCTACTTGTTAGTACAATTGCTGTAAACTGAGTTAAGTCAATTTTTTGAGCTCTTACTTCTTTTGAAGTAACTCCTTCTACGTGAATAAAGGATCTAAAGTCTATTTTAACTTTTTGCTTGTCAGACAGTTCAAAATAAGGTGATGTTTCTGTCTTCGGTTCTGGTTGAGATACCAAGATGGTTTTCACTTTCATACTCTACTTCTTTACTTACTTAAAATATCAATTTAAACAAAATAAATAGCGGTGCTATTTCGAAGGCGCAAATGTACAAAATAAAATAAAACAACTCTTTAATAATCAGGTTTTTGTTATTATTTAAAATTAAGAAGAGCCTGATAGCAAACAATAGTAACATCCCGTATAGGAGGAAGTTTTGTTTCTGAAAACCATAAAAGTAAATGAAATTTAATAGAAAAAGACCTAATGAAATGGCGTATAAATAACTTCTTTTCGACAAAAAGAAATACCTTAATTGTCCTTTAATTTCAAATAAACTCATGATGAAAAATTCCAAAAGAAATCTCCCCAACGCATAAATTAAAATATAAGAAGACAATTGTGCATATTCTAAAAAATTGAATTGAAGACTCTCATTATATTCTTTAAATAGGAAATAACATGTAATTGATATTGATAAAAAAGAAAAGAGTGTAAAAACAATATGAAAGAATGAAAACAAAGGATTCTTCTCTTGTGTTTGAATTTCTACAAAACCTTTATTAAAAATAGAGGTTGCATAGCCTTGAAGTTTGGCCGCTTTAAACAACTTTAACCCAAAGATTAAAACCAATCCTAAAAGAAATAATAAAGCAATCCAATTGTTAGATAGTATGTCTCTTTGTAAGGCTTGCATTTCGTTTTTTCTGTAACTAAGATTAACACAAAATTAGTAATAAAATAATGTATATTTGCCTTTATTCTATGACCTTTTTATGTCTGACGCTTTAGTTATTATTCCTACCTATAACGAAAAGGAAAACATCCAATCTATTATAGAAACTGTTTTTAAACAAGAAAAAAAGTTTCATGTTTTAGTTGTTGATGACAATTCTCCTGATGGAACTGCCGATATTGTTGAACGATTAATGAGTCAGTATCCTGATGTTCTTTTCATTGAAAAAAGAGCTGGAAAGAATGGTTTAGGAACTGCTTATATCCATGGTTTTCATTGGGCAATTGACAAAGGATATGACTACATTATTGAAATGGATGCTGATTTTTCTCACAATCCGAAAGACTTAATTCGTTTATACAACGCTTGTCATTTGGAGGGTGCAGATGTTTCAGTAGGCTCTCGATATTCTCAAGGTGTTAACGTAGTAAATTGGCCTATGAAGAGGGTGTTACTTTCGTATTTTGCTTCAAAATATGTGCGTTTTATTACTCGAATTCCAGTGCACGACACTACTGCTGGTTTTGTTTGTTATAAGAGAAATGTCTTAGAAACCATCAAATTGGATAAAATTCGGTTTGTTGGATACGCTTTTCAAATTGAAATGAAATTTAAATCTTGGAAGCATCAATTCAATATCAAAGAAGTCTCTGTTGTTTTTACCGATAGAACTTTAGGCGAATCCAAAATGAGTGGCTCCATTGTTTATGAAGCTCTGTTTGGAGTAATAAAAATGAGATTAAAAGGATTGCGATGAATTCTTACCTAATAAAGAATGCTAAAATTGTAAATGAAGGAGAAATCAACTTGAGTGATCTCCTTATAGAAAATGGAGTCATTAAGGAAATTGGCAAGACTATTTCTAATGATTCTGTAAAGGTTATTGATGCAAAAGGAAAATACTTAATCCCTGGGTTAATTGATGATCAAGTTCATTTTAGAGAACCTGGGTTAACCCATAAAGCGAATATTGGAACGGAAAGTAAAGCTGCGGTTGCAGGCGGAATTACAACTTTTATAGAAATGCCAAATACCGTTCCGCAAGCAACAACACAGGAACTCTTACAAGAAAAATTTGATATTGCTGCAAAAACTTCTTACGCCAACTATTCTTTTATGTTTGGTGGCACCAATAACAATTTGGAAGAATTGCTGAAAACAGATCCCAAAAATGTAGCGGGAATCAAATTATTTTTAGGTTCTTCTACAGGAAATATGCTGGTGGATGATCCAGAGGTTTTAGAAAAAATATTCTCATCAACAAAACTGATCATTTCTGTACACTGTGAAGATGAGGAAACTATCAGAAAAAATACTGCACATTACAAAGCCATTCATGGAGATGAAATCCCCATCAAATTGCATCCTATTATTAGAAGCGAAGAAGCTTGTTATTTGTCTTCTTCAAAAGCCATAGAATTGGCAAAAAAAACAGGGGCACGATTGCATATTTTTCATCTATCAACGGCAAAAGAAACAAATCTTTTTAGAAACGATATTCCCTTAGAAGAGAAACAAATTACTGCGGAAGTTTGTGTGCATCATTTATGGTTTTCTGATGAAGACTATACAAAAAAAGGAACGCATATTAAATGGAATCCAGCGGTAAAAACGGCAAATGATAGGGCTGGTTTATGGGAAGCTTTGTTAGACGATCGAATTGATATTATTGCTACAGATCATGCACCTCATACCTTAGAAGAAAAATCAAACTCGTATTTAAAAGCTCCTAGTGGCGGACCTTTGGTTCAGCATGCTTTATTAGCTTTAATGGAAAAGGTAAAAGACAATGTTTTATCCATTGAAAAACTGGTTGAAAAAGCCTGTCATAATCCCGCAAAAATCTTTCAGATAGAAAAAAGAGGTTTTATCAAAGAAGGCTATTATGCAGATTTAGTCTTGTTAGATGATACAATCCCTCAAACAGTTACCAAAGAAAATATTTTATACAAATGTGGTTGGTCTCCTTTTGAAGGAGTTACCTTTTCATCAAGTATAACGCATACCTTTGTAAATGGTGTTTTAATGTTTGATCAGGGATCATTCAATAACATCGTTAAAGGAAAACGAATCACGTTTAATCGCTCATGAGAAAAGTTGTTACTCTTATCGTCTTAACATCGTTATTGCTGTCTTGTACAGGCAATACGATTTATGAAAAGCCTAAAGACCTGATTCCAAAAGACAGTATGATTTTGCTTTTGAAAGATCTTTATCTGGCGAGTTCTGCAAAGAATATTAAAAACAAAAAACTGCGCAGAAGAATTAGTTACACCCCATTAATCTACAACTCCTATAAAATTGATAGTCTTCGCTTTCAAACCAGTAGTTTGTACTACACATCCATGGTAGACGATTACAAAACCATGTTGGAAGAAGCGCTGTTTTTACTAGAAAAGGATCAGGCTGTTTTTGTAAAAATTAAAAAAGCAAGAGATTCAGTTCGTCAAGATTCCATCAAAAAAATTAGATCGAAAATAAAGAAGGAACAAATAAACAAGACCGATTTTTCTAAGAATTCTAAATTTCCATCAAAAAGTATAAAAGAAGAAAAGAAAAAATCAAATTAAGAAGTCCTTGCTTACATTTTTGATTACATCATTCATTTTTTCAAAAGTAAAATGCAATGCTGTCTGTATTTTTTGAGAACTATACATCGTTTTAGAATGCATTGCTCTTGCGGAACTCTTACTTATTCTCAATTTTTTAGACGTAATCTTTGACAGCAGCCACTCCAACCTCCAAAAGATTTCTGTTTGCCAAGGTTTTACCAATTTTGAAGGTCTCTTTTTTCCAAAACTATCGGCTATTGAAAACAGTATTTCTTTAAAACTTTTATTTTCTGAAACTAAAATAAATCGTTCGTTTTTAATGGAACTTTCCATTAATAAGAGCATTGTTTTTACAACATCTTGCACGCCAACAAAGCCTGTAATTCCTTCAAAATAATAATTAAGTCCTTTGTAAACCCTTGAAAATAATTCTCCAGAACCCGAATCCCAAAAACCACTTCCTAAGATAACTCCAGGGTTTACAATCACTACTTCAATTCCTTCTTGGCTTGCTCGCCAGACTTCCATTTCGGCTCCGTATTTGGTAATTGCGTATCCGTGATTTTTCTCATTTCCAACCCATTCATTTTCTTCATCTGCAACTTCTTTTTTTGGGTCATCGCCCACAGCAGCAATAGAACTTACAAAGCATAGTTTCTTCACTTTGGCATCAATAGATAAGTTTACCACAATGGCTGTTCCATGAATATTTGCTTTTCTCATTTCCAAATAATCTTTGGGATCAAAAGAAATCAGCGCAGCACAATGATACACATATGTTACATTTTTAAATGCTGGGATCATAGAAGGTATATCCGTAATATCGGCACAAACCCATTCTATTTTAGAAAACAAATCGGAGTTAGAACTCTTATAAAAAGAAAAAACTTTTTTTACTTTTTCCAGACTTTCTGGCGTTCTATAAATCGCTCTTATTTCATCATTTTTTTGTGTCAAATGATACAATAAATGCGACCCTACCAAACCTGTTCCACCAGTAACTAAAATCATACAACGAATTTAGTTTATTTACCTCAGAAATGTATCTTTGCTCTTTAATAAAAGAAAGAGACTGACCAAAAGATAAAAAAGAAGATGACAAATTTTGTTGAAGAGTTACGATGGCGCGGATTATTGCATGATATCATGCCTGAGACTGAAGATTATTTATTAGAAAATAAAACAGCTGGATATATTGGATTTGATCCTACAGCCGATTCTTTGCATATTGGGAGTTTGGTTCAGATTTTAATTTTGAAACATTTTCAGAATGCAGGTCATACGCCTATTGCTTTGGTAGGTGGCGCAACAGGAATGGTAGGTGATCCTTCGGGAAAGTCTGCGGAAAGGAATCTGTTGGACGAAGCAACGCTTCAAAAAAATGTAGATGGTGTAAAAGGACAATTGGCTCGATTCTTGGATTTTAATATGGATGCTGAAAATCCTGCTCAATTGGTCAATAATTTTGATTGGATGAAAGACATTTCTTTGATCGATTTTGTTCGCGATACAGGAAAGCACATCACCGTCAATTATATGATGGCAAAAGATTCTGTAAAGAAACGTTTGGGTTCTGAATCTAAGGAAGGAATGAGTTTTACGGAATTTACCTACCAGTTATTTCAAGGATACGATTTTTATCACTTGTACAAAGAATTGGGTTGTAAGTTACAAATGGGAGGTTCTGATCAGTGGGGAAATATTACTACTGGAACGGAACTCATTAGAAGAAAAGCACAAGGAAAAGCATACGCGATTACCGTTCCTTTGATTACCAAAGCTGATGGAACAAAATTTGGAAAAACGGAAGGCGGAAATGTATGGTTGGATGCCAGTAGAACGTCGCCTTATAAATTTTACCAATACTGGTTGAACGCTTCGGATGAAGATGCTGAAAAATACATCAAAGTCTTTACCTTTTTAGATCAAGAAACCATTAACACTTTGACTGCAGAACATAAGGAAGCTCCACATCTACGTTTGTTACAAAAGAAAATTGGAGAGGAAGTAACCGTTATGACACACGGACAAGAGGCTTATGAAAATGCGATTAAGGCTTCTAATATTTTATTTGGAAAATCGACGGCGGATGATTTAAAATCTTTGGATGAGCAAACCTTTTTGGATGTGTTTGATGGAGTTCCTCAAGCTTCTGTTTCTCAATCTGAAATTGAAAATGGATTGGACATGATTGGTGCTTTGGCTGCAAAAACGGGTTTCTTAAATTCTAACGGAGATGCTAGAAGAGCCTTAAAAGAAAATGCCATTTCGGTAAACAAAGAAAAGGTAAAAGATAACTTTATCATTAGCTCTTCAGATTTGATTGCCCATAAATATGTGTTATTACAACGAGGAAAAAAGAATTATTTTCTATTGAAAATGGAATAAAAAAAGAGGTTGTCATGTTAACAACAACCTCTCTATCATAGCAATAAGTCCCTTGCGGTGTGTTAGTTCTATCTTAACAGGTCTTTTTGCTTTTTATTGTACTTTTTTAGCGAAGTTTAATTAACTACTATTCTGAATAGCCATTTTTAAGCGCATATACCGCCAAGCCTACTCTCGATTTTAGTTCTAGTTTTTCAAATAAACTGTCTCGGTAATTTTCAATAGTTCTAGGGCTACAGAACATTTTTTCTGAGATTTCTTTGTAGGTCATTTCAGAAGTTGTGTATTTTAAAAATTCAATCTCACGTTCCGATAGTTTGTTTTTTAAATCCACATTGATGGTATCATCACTAATAGAAGTAAAAACTTTGCTTGTTGCCCAATCTGGAAAAAAATGTCCTTTTTCAACGAGTCTATTCAATCCTTTTTCCAATTCTCCTGGATGAATGTTTTTAAGCATGTATCCTTTGGCTCCGTTCTTAATCATTTTAATCAAACTTTGTTCATCATCTTCCATACTTAATGCCATGATTAAAATATCTGGATAGCTTTCCTTAAGCCATTTAGCCGTTTCAAACCCATTCATAATAGGCATGCTAATGTCTAATAAAACAAGATCTGGCAACTTTCTTGTTTTAATTTCTTCTTGAAATTCCAATCCGTTTTCACAGATATAAGAAACTTCAAACTGCTGAAATTTAGAAATGATACTTTTTAAAGCATTTGCTATTAAAACATGATCGTCTACAATAACTACGGAGTATTTCATTTATCAGGGATTTCTAGAGTTAATTTTGTTCCTTTATGTTGAGCGCTTTCCAGTTGAAAAAGGCCTTGAATCATTTCAATTCTTTTTTGCATGTTTTTCAATCCGATTCCATCAGTTTTTAAATTTTTAACATTAAAACCCTTCCCATCATCTTTTAAAATCAATTGCAGGTTTTCGCATTTTTTAGATAATGATACTTCAATATTTTTGCATTTGGAATGTTTGATACTATTCTGTAAAAACTCCTGCGTTACTCGTAACAAAACACTTTTTATTTGATAGGATGAGATTCTTGTTTCTAGGTTGCTTTGAAAGTGAACTTTACATTCTTTTAAGTTGTCAATTTTTTTACATTCTTGTGCTAACAAGTCTGATATTGAATTGTCATTAATAGTATCATCCGTTAAATATTTGGAGAGATGTCGTAATTCATTTAGTGATTCATTAATGATCTCATTAACATTCTTAATGTTTTCATTTATTTGAGGTGCTTTGTTTTCAAAAACTAATTGTTGTAAGTAGAGACTAGATAAGGTGAGTTTTTGCCCCACATTATCATGAATCTCTCTACCTATATGCTTCATGGTTTGCGATTGGATTTCTACCTGTGTTTTTATTAATTCCTTTTTATAATCAAGCTCTGCTTGCTCTTTATTTCTTATCGATTGGTTTTTTTGTTTTAAAAAAATTAAAAATAAGAATAGTAAGAAGCATCCTAGAACAACCCCAGTCGCTATAGCAAAGATTACTACTTTCTGTTCTGCGTCGTCCATAAAAATCCTATGCTAAGAAATATACTTTTTAATAATGTTCCTCCTATTTTAATTTTAAACAGATCAAGAAAGTCCTCATTCGAAAAATAGTTCTCCCCAATTTTAAAGGGCGTATATGCTAAAAAATAAATAAAATGTGCTGCTAAAAACCAAAACAAAAAGTCATTATAAATAGCGGTAATTTTTTTAGATTTAAGAACACTTAATAAATAATTGAAAACATATATTATTACAGTAGTGCCTCCTATAATATAGGGTATAACCTGACTTTTAGAATGATAGTTTATTTTTTGAACAAAAACCTCAAAGCCTATACTCAAGAAGTAGCAAAAAATGATAATCTTTAGTCCTTTCTTAAATAGTTCGTTGTCAGATTTTTTTATAAAAATCCAAAACAAAAAAGAAAAATAAATAACATTATATAAGTTAGTCCAAATTCTATTCTGCCCAATATCGATGTATGTTCCGTAATAAATTTTAAAAATTTCGCTTAAAACCGTATATCCTAATATCCAAACAAAGAGTTGGTAACTTTTTTCTAATCTAGAATAGCAAACAATACCTGCCAAAACAGGTATTATTTGTATATAAAGAAAATTGCTTATAATATATTCATTAATTATATTCATTGAGAAATTTTTTAGATTTTGTTTTCGTCTGTGATGATTGGTTCTCTCGGTGGCATATCGGTAAACTCTTCTAAAATTAAAGAGGTTGTATCGCTATTAGATAAAGTGATTTTTTTTAAGTTGATTTTTAGATTGGTCATGAATTTTTCTCCTGCCTTTGAATCTAATATTCCTAATAAATTCATGTAACTACCTATATAAGGGTCTGATTCACCAATATTTCGCTTAATATAAAATGGCACATGCTTTTGTACTTCGCTTATAAAAGAGTCTTTCTTTTTACTTATAGAATCATTTAATCGGAAAGTAGGTGCCATGAATATGGTAACACGACCTCTAATATCGTTGTGATAAACAGCATCACCTCCCATACTTTCTACGATCCTTTTTTCACAAGCCATTTCTTCTCCATGTTTTTCATTAAATGGAGGTTTATTACTAACTTTATCGTCCATATTATTAGCTCCAAAAAATACCGCTACTCCTGTTATTTTTTTATTCCCTTTTTTCTTTTCTACCGCTCTTAACAATTTAATGTAGTTTTCTAAGATATCAATGTTTATTAGTACATACTTTGTAGGTTCATAATCTTTTCTTACCACATCACAAGTGCTATCTTTTTTTACCACGGTACAGACATTTTCTTGGATTTTTTTAATAGGGTCCCTAAATCTAGTCTGAAAATTATCGTATAAGTCTTTAGCAGTCTCAACAGATATTAAATGTTTTGAGTTTTCGATTTTTTCAATAGGATTTTCAACAACTTCTGGGGCTTCACTAGCTTCTTTGTGAATGCGACATGATGCTAAACAAAGCATTACTAATGGTAACATTACTCCTAGGATTATTTTCTTCATAATTTCTGGTTTTTAAGTTATTAGATTTATTTGTCACAAAGTAACGGGAAACCGTAAACGACCTTTAGGGGTGTTTCTCCTAAATGTACTGGGTGAAACAACCTGATTGTTTTTCGTTAGTTCTACAATTGCTTTTAGGTTTAGTAACCGTCGATTAATACTCGGGTTCTTATGAATTTTGACCTGTAAAAGCAGGGAAACCGAAAACTGCAAAACAGAGTAGGTGAATTAAAATATATATTATGTCAGTAAATATTAAAGCAGATTTTACGTGTGACAATAGCTATGCTGTTTGGCTAGGAGATGCCAATAGTGTGCACACAAAAATCAAAGAGAAAACAAACACTACAGCAGCTCAAATTTTTAGTGGAGAACACTTTAATTTTAATGCTTCAAAATCAGATTATTTATACGTGATTGCTTGGAGTGATGATAGTGTTAAACAAGGACTGGTCGGTTCTTTTAATGGAGGGGTTTCAATACACACAGGGAATCCTTTGTGGGAAGTTTTGCCTACCGATAGTGATAAGGACAACAATCAATTTCCAAGTCTTGCAGAAATTAATGGATTTGTAGGTCCTTCTTCAACAAATGATTGGAAAAAACCATTTGTAGGTCCTACAAACGCCAATACTTCTTCTATATATAGTAACGTAAATAATGTTAAAGGAATTCCCTTAGATGCAAATTGGGTTTGGTACAATAGTAATAATTCTCCGGATCCTTTTAAAATAGGGTTTAATCATGATGAGTTTTTAGTTTTTAGAATTCCTGTTAAAAGTTTAACGACTTGTTGTGGTCCTTGTGAAGAAGGTCAAGAAACCTATTCTGAAGAATTAAAAAGCAGCGCTTTAAAAAAGCAATTTATCATTCAAGGAGAAGAAAATCAAAATAAAAAAATAAAAGCTCCTTACACTGAAAAAATGTGTTCTTTTATCGATCTTCCAAATATTGAACCGTCGTTCTATTTACATTGGGGAGATTCTAGAAGAGACAATATAGAAACGCATGACGATGAGGTTTTGTATATCACCGCATGCAATCCTTACAATAATTTGTCTTTTAAGAACCTTACTATTTTAGAAGCTAGAATCGTATTTAATGTAGGCACTTTATCTAATGGTGAAAAAGAAATTAGTCTTGTTCCTGATAAATTAATTTGTTTTGACGATTTGAATGGATGTAGTTGTTCTAGTAGAGAATTTACCTTACTTACTAGAGGAGCAAAACCACAAGAATATACCATTGAAATTAGCTATTGTATAGATGCTATTGAAGTGAACCAAAATAACAGTGGTAAGAATAGCTTTAAAATAGAATTGATTAACTCTTAAACAAGAATTTTTGAATTCTAATGCTTAGAAAAAGAATAGTGTTAAAACCAGCCAATTGGCTGGTTTTTTTTATCGATCTTTTATGCGATAGACAAATTTATGTCCGCTCCAATCACTGTCAACAGCAGCGACTTTTACATCGACCAAACCATTGTCTAAACCATATTTCATTACGTAGAATTTATCAATTTCCGTTTCAATCTTGGATGACTTTTTTGGCCAGCTAATCCAAAGTGAACCGCTCTTTTTTAAGGTTGGTTTTGCTTGTATAAATGCTTCTGAAAGTTCTTTTTCTGTGGTAGCGAAAATATGAATAAAATCTACCGATTCTTTTTCTTGTTGGGAGTTTGAAATGATAACGTCATTTGGAAATTCGTGAAAGAACTCTAGATAGTTTTTAGGCGAATTGTACACTTGTAATACAACGTTTTCTTTGATTCCTAGTTTCTTTGCGAGTGGTGTTCCAGAATATCCTGAAGTAGCCATTTTTAATAGATTTTGGAATCTTCTCCGCGTTCTTTAATATTTTGAGTATCGATTTTGAGCAAAAACCAATCACCCATTTTTTCTACAATTCCACGAATATCTGCTGGTTTTCCTACAAAAGATACTACTTGATTGTTAATGGGTTTTCCATTCAAATCTGTGAGTAAGAAATACTTCGCAACATTGTTTCCATCCGATGTGGCAAATACTGGCGGAATTCCTCCTGAAATACAACGTACTGCACAACTTCTGTGGATTTTTCCTTTTCCAGGTTTCATCACTCCGAAATAACATTTAGGGTCAATAATTTCTCCTTGAAAAGTCATCTCACTAATTTCTTGCTTTGTCGGAATTGCTGTTTGAGAATTGTCCACTAAAGTTACTTTCTCTTCATCCGTAATCTGAATGAGTGTTTTTCCATTGTAGTAAATTAAGTTTCCTTCAATAGCTAATTTCTTTCCATTTAAATCTGGTACTTCTTGTTGAATTTTTTCTAAAAATGGATTTGCACTTGATTTTCCAAAGCCTAATAACAACACATTTTTAAAACTGTTTTCTGCTACTTGCACTCGCAACATCGGATAAGGGTTTTCGTGAAAAACGCCTGTAATCTTTGTATCCGTTGCTAATTCAAACGTACTGTTTTTAAACGGTTTTTGCGAAAAACTAAAAATCAACGCGCCAAGAACAATCACAAGAATGGCAAGTGTGGCAAACCTTTTAATGGTCTTTTTTGTGTTGTTTCCTAAGCTTCCTTCGATATAAGGAACATAAAATTCTTCGTTTTCTTTCATGTTTAATTTTGATCTGAAATTATTACTTCTCGATACGTCACGCCTATAGCGCGACACTCGAAGTGACATCGTTGTTTTATTTGTCAGGTCGAGTGATCACGCCTAAACGTGATTGTATCGAGACTCTATTTATCACAACTAACAATCTACAGGTTGTACTTCGGTTCCTTCTTCAAAAGCTTTTGGGTTGATATAAACCGTAGTTCCTTCCAACTTCAATTCATAGGTCGCTACTTTTTCAGTAAACGGTGGTGGTGATTGTCCGTTTCCTGGTAAATATTGATATCCGTGCCACGGACACGTAATACAACCATCAATCACTTTTCCTTCGCCTAATGGTCCACCTTGATGCTTACACACATTATGAACTGCCGACAGTTTTCCTTCGTATTTAAAAACAGCGACACGTTCGTTTCCAACGGTAAAAATCTTCGCTCTGTCTTCTTCTATTTCATCAACTTCACAAACTTCTAACCATCCGTCACGTTCTATTGGTTTTATCGTATCTATTCTTCGTTCTTTAAACCCCGCGATGAGGTGTAATGTGGTAATTGCTACAAACCCAACCAACATCAACCCAATGGTAAATGGTGAGGTTTCTTGTTGAAATGCTCCTAAAAACACATGAGCAATAATCAAGACATAGGCTAAATACACTAACATGTGTAATCGTTTCCAAACTTTAGCGGATAGGTTTCCTAAAAAGAAATCGTGACTCGTAGATGCCATGACAAATAGAATTAACAAGGCTAGAAATCCAAGTACCTGAAATGGAAAATTAGTCAAGGAATCATACTCCATATTGGAAGTAAATAGCGAGTAAAAAGGGTTTTCATTTCCTAAAGCATGAAACTGAAAAATAGAAAAGCCTCCATGAATCAAGGCTGCTAAAAACATGCTGACTCCTAAATGCCTTCTGTTGTAAAGAATGGGTAAATATTTGTTGTTTAATCGGCTTAATGGTCCAATGATAAGAATGATGTGCAACATTAAAATTGCTAGAGACCCAAAAGCTCTTATGATTAATGTTTCTGGAGTCGTTTCTGAATTGAAAATAAGTGTAATTGCAGCAAATAAAATAATGTATAACAACATTCCAAAAGCAATGATCTTATCGTAGGTTTTCTTGTGCTTATTCCAAATTACATATTTATAATCTAATCCCATTAAAAAAGTAATTTTGTGATTTCAATCTCTTTTATTTCGTCAAAAATGACAATTCCTTTGATTGTTGTGTCTAAGGTGAAATTATAAATTCCAACGGTTGTTACTTGCCCTAAGCTTTTTTCTTTTTCTCCTTTTTCATTGATGGTATATACAACCGATGAGGATGTTTTTAAGGTAGATTTTACAATCACTTCTACTGAATTATCAAACAAAGAAGTTTTGATTTGATCATTCTCTATCACTTTTATTGGATTGCTCTTTGGAGTTTCAACAACAACTGGTTGCGCTTTTTTTGTTCCAAAAACAGCTAGGTTTTTTATTGAGAAAAAAATCAATACTGGAACTGTGATGGCAATCAGTATCCAAGCAAATTGATGTGTTTTTCGTAATCCTGAGGTCATGAGGAAACCGTTTTAGATTGGAATATTTTTTTAATAAACAACGGCCAAGTAGCAATAACTCCTGGGGTTAATAAAACTCGAACCCCTTTTTTACTATCGGCTAACAATGGATCTATTTTTGTCGCTCCAAAAAAGAGGAAATACAATCCGAAAAGGAATCCTATTAAAAAATAGAATGCCAAAACGCTTAAAAATATATTGATAAAACTTATCATAGGTTCAATTCATTTTTTGTTCAGATAATGCGACTTCTTTGACTCTTTCTGCAACAATATTTGCTGTGTCTAGAGACAAGGGGCTTGGTAAAATATTCTCTTCTGAAATATTAGAAACAGAATCTGCCAATGCATGTGCCGCAGCAATTTTCATGGTTTCTGTAATTCTTTTTGCCTTGGCTAGCAAAGCTCCTTTAAAAATTCCTGGAAAAACAGAAACGTTATTTACCTGGTTTGGAAAATCGCTTCGTCCTGTTCCTACAATTCTTGCGCCTCCTCTTTTGGCTATATCGGGCATAATTTCTGGAATTGGATTTGCCATCGCTAATACAATCGCATCCGTATTCATCAATTTGATGTCTTCTTCTTTTAAAAGGTTTCCTTTGGAAACTCCAATAAAACAATCAGCTCCTTTTAAAGCATCTCTTAAGTTTCCAGATAGATCTCGTTTGTTACTATAGTGTAGTAGTTCTTTTTTGTATTCGTTGAGTCCAGCTCGATCGCTAGAAATAATCCCTTTAGAATCACAGACCAAGACATCATTGGCTGGAATACATACGTTTGGATCGTGTCCTACACAACGCAACAATCTTGCAATTGCGGTTCCTGCAGCTCCTGCTCCATTGATGACAATTTTCATTTCTTCAACGGGTTTTTCAATCACTTTACTTGCATTGATTAATGCTGCTAAAAGTACGATTGCTGTTCCATGTTGATCGTCATGAAAAACAGGAATTCCAATATCTTGTAATGCTTTTTCAATTTCAAAGCATTTGGGTGCTTTGATATCTTCGAGATTGATTCCTCCAAAAGTCGGCGCAATAGTTTTTACCGTTGTAATAATGTCGTCTGAACAGTGTGCGTTAATCACAATAGGAACTCCGTCAATTCCAGCAAATTTTTTAAATAGGATTGCTTTTCCTTCCATGACAGGAAGTGAAGCTTCTGGTCCTATATCTCCCAAACCTAACACAGCTGATCCATCTGAAACAATAGCAATCGTGTTTCCTTTCATTGTTAAATTATACGCTTCTGATTTGTTTTCAGCAATGGTCTCGCAAACTGATGCAACTCCTGGCGTATATGCAACGGATAAATCGTCCTTATTATTTAACGGAATTTTGGAATTGATTTCCCATTTTCCTTTGAGTTGTTTGTGTAAATCTAATGACTGCTTGAAGTAATCCATTTTTTATATCAAGTTAACATCTGTAATTACTTCTAAAAGAGCTGGTCCATTATGGTTTTTTAATTTTTCCATAGCAGGAGCTAATTCTTCTAGTTTTTCTACACGAATTCCTAAAGCGCCACAGTTTTCAGCAAACTGAGCAAAGCTTGGATTCTTTAATGATGTATGCCAAACATCTACTTTGGCAGCTCGTTGTTCTTTGGATATTTTTCCGAGTTCTGAATTGTTCAACACAATATGTTTGATGTTCATATTGTATTTTACCAAAGTGGTAATTTCAGTTAAATATTGTCCCAATCCTCCGTCTCCTGAAACTGACCAAATAGGTCTTTCATGTCCTTGTGCTGCCCAAGCTCCAATGGCTGCAGGTAAAGCAAATCCGATAGAACCTAAGTATCCTGACATTAAAATGGATTGGTTTTTTGGTTCAAAATAACGTCCGAAAGAATAGGTGTTATTTCCTACATCCACCGCAATTACAGCATTGGCTGGAGTAATTTTATTCATCGCATCAAAAACAGCAATAGAACTTAATCCTTTGGCGCTCGTGTCTTTAAATCTGCTGCCTTTTTCTTCTCTCCACAACCTCCATCGTTCTTCTATTTCGTTACGCTGATTGATTGTGCTAGTTTTTCCTTTCGTCTGTGCTTTTATCAACGTCAAGGTTTCTGAGATTTCTCCCCAAAGAGCAACATCTACTTTATGGAATTTACTCAATGCCATCGGATCGAAATCTACTTGGATGATTGGTTTTTTCGGCGTGATTCCTGTATGATTTGAAAATGATGCTCCAAACACAATTAATAAATCTGCTTCATTCATAAACCATGATGCAATAGGTGTTCCACTTCGTCCTAAAACGCCACACCCTAATTCGTGGTTATCTGGAATTAATCCTTTTCCTTTAAAGGTTGTAATTACTGGACAATCTAAGCTTTCTGCATACGCAATAATACTTTCCATTTGAAAACGAGCTCCATGTCCCACTATAATTGCTGGTCGTTTTGCTTTGCTAATTAAATCAACCGCTTTGGCTGTCATTTCTTTGGGTGGAGAAATAGTAAAAGGTGTAATTCTATTTTCAGGAGTTTGTGCTTTTTCTTTTTCTGGTTTTTTAGAAAAAGCCACTTCATCTGGAAATGTTAAATGGACTACGTCTCTTTTAATTAATGCATTTTTAATCGCCAAAGACATTAGCTCGCTGTGGTTAGAGTTTAAATGTACTGCGTGATTAAATTCTGCAACGCTTTCAAAAGCTTTTACTAAATCTACTTCTTGAAAAGCTCCGGTTCCAACAACTTGTGTATCTACTTGTCCTGATAATGCCAAAAGTGGTGCTCTGTCTACTTTTGCATCCCACATTCCTGTGAACATATTCGTAGCTCCTGGTCCAGCGATTCCAAAACAAGCTGCTGGTTTTCCTATTAGTTTCGCATATCCTGAGGCTGCAAATGCTGCTGCGCCTTCATGTCGAATTCCAAAATATCTTAACTTCCCTTGTTCTTCTTGTCTTCGCATGGCATCAGCAACAGCTAAATTACTGTGGCCTACCATTCCAAAAACAGTATTGATTCCCCAGTTTACCATGGTTTCTATCATCACATCAGATACCGTTTCTTCATGCGGAACTTCTTCTTCAACTCCAACATAAACTGCATCGCCTTCTTCTTTTACAGGGAATGTATCAATTCCGTCATCAAATCCTCCTGGAGGCAACCCTGTACATGGATCAAAGTCCCAACCGTGCCAAGGACAACGCAACATTCCGTTTTCAATAGACCCTTCGCCTAAAGGTCCGCCTTGATGTGGACAATGATTATCTAATGCGGAGAATTTTCCTTTGTAATGAGTTAGGCAGATTCCTTTGTGATTCGCTGTCACAGTTTTTACTCGACCTTCTGGAAGTTCTTTCCTATTGTCTAAAACTTTATGCCAAATTAATTTCTTAGTGTTCATCTGTTTTAATATGTTGATTCTTGAAATTGATCTTGTCTTATTTTTACTGCTCTTAATGAGTATATGATTAGGTATGTAATGGAAATAAAGATGCTTAAAGCTCCTAGGATCATAATAATTAACCCTACATTATTGGAGGCCTTATAAAATTCTTGCAATCCTGATAAGATTCCTGAAGCAACCATACTTCCTGCTCCTATATACAATCCTACTAATCCTTTATTTAAAAGTTTGAGTTGTTTTAATTTTCGTTTTGTAATCTGATCGTTACAAACTTTTATTTTTAATCGTTCACTTATTTCATCGCTTAAAGCAATTAACAAATTAGACGTTGAAAGGATTAATAATCCTATTCCCGGTAAAATCGTGATGGGTAAGTACCAAGCTTCCATTTATTTTTTTAATAATTTGACAACCACTTTTTCTATCGTAAGTCCTTGTACAATGATTGAAAATACAACGACAACATAGGTAGTAAACAAAATGGTTTCTCTTACTTCGCTTTCTGGTAGCGTTAATGCTAACGCAATTGAAATTCCTCCTCGTAATCCTGCCCAAGTTAGCACACCTCTTTGTTTGTTATTCATTCTATTAGAGCTCTTTAATAAAGTATTCGCTAAAAAAATTGACACATATCTGGCAATTAAAACAACAACTATTGCAGTAATTCCTAATACAAGATTATTGAGTTCAAATTTTAAGGCAACGATCTCTAAACCTATCAATACAAATAATACTGCATTGAAGATTTCATCTAAAACTTTCCAGAAAATATTCATGTGATTTCTTAGATCTTCCGTGATCTTTTTACTGTGTAAACTGTGTCCAATGATTAACCCTGCTACGACCATCGCAATGGCTCCTGATACATGTAATAATGATGATAAACTATATCCTCCTAATACTATTGCTAAGGAAATATGGACAGCAATCACTGGTTCTTTACTTACTTTTTGAATAAAAATTTTCCCTAAAAACCCTAAAACAAATCCCATTAACAAACCTCCTCCAGCTTCAAGAACAAACTCCTCAGCAATATGTAGAATGTGAAACTCTTGCGCCATGGTTGCTAATGATAATAAGGAGAGAAAAACAACAATCCCAACACCGTCATTAAATAAGGATTCTCCTATAATTTTTACTTCCATATCTTTAGGAGCTCCCGCTTTTTTTAATAATGCTAAAACCGCTACAGGGTCTGTAGGGGAGATTAATGCTCCAAAAACTAAACTATACAGGTAGTCAATATGCATTCCTAATGCTGAAGAAATATAGAAAAAGGCTGTTCCAATAATAAATGTTGATGTTAATACTCCAAAAGTTGCATAGATTAAAACCGTTCCTTTTTCTTCTAACAGTGCTTTTAAATTTACATGGATTGCGCCTGCAAATAAAAGAACTCCTAGTAAAAAGTCGAATAAAATGGTTCTAAAATCTATTTGGTGTACTACTTGACAAATGTTGATAAACGTTTGTTCATCAACTAAAAAAATGGCTCCTAAGAATAATGAGAGTATAATTGAAAGAATCATAACACCAATAGTCTCTGGAAGTTTTAAAAATCTTGTATTGATAAAACTAAGGAAGGCCGCTAGTGCTGTAATTCCAATAAATATTTGAAACATGTTTATTATTGATTTAGGTAATGATTAATTGACTGTTTATAAAACGCTGTGGCTTCATCGGTTGTAATTCCAGAAACTGGCAATGCAATTCCTTTCCAACCATCATTATAATAATTTCCTTTTTCAATATTTAATGAATTGGGTAGTTCTATTCCTTCATGACCTTTGTATCCGCTGACATATAAGTAGAAATCATCTATTATTCCGTCCGGGACAGCCATTCCTAATCCAATTGCAATTTCATCTGTAGCCATAAAAAATGATCCTGTATCAAAATGATGTGGCCAAATTCTAGTGGATGTATTTTGTTGATAATGATTTAGTGTTTTTTCAATAGATTCATTGGCTAGGTCTCTATTTTGAATGAGTTGTTTTATTTCTCCTTCTGTTGGTTTTTGAAAAACAAAATCGTCTAATAGTTGATCGTAGGGAAGTTCATAGTGTAATTTATATTCGTATACTTTTTGAAATTTTACTTTTAGTGCTGTTTGACGAATCCAATTAATAATCTGTGAATGTGTTTTTCCGTCTAATTGAAACTCATTTGTATACCCAAAATCATTTTTCCATATTAATGAAAATGATTCATAATCTAAGGATAATATACAGTTGATTTCGCTTAAAGAGTGTGTCTGTAACGTTTTGTTTTGCCAACCCAAATTGGTATGGCTATCGTCGGCTTTAGGTTCTAAAAAACTAATCGCCGTCGTTGCTAAATATTGCGCAGCTATGTGAATGTCTTTTATCATAATTACAAAACTCCTGCGTAATTAATTCCTGTTAGCTTATGCATCTCTCTATCAAATGTAGATAGATCGTTATGATTGAATTTCGTAACATCATCATATCCGCAAGACCTTGCTACAACTCTAATTAAATTGTTTGTTGCATCAAAATAGTTGTGCAATTGTTTTGCTGATGAATCTATAATCAATCTGCTTCTTAGTGATTCTTTTTGTGTGGCAATTCCTACAGGGCAATTATTACTTCCGCAGGCGCGCATTCCTAAACAACCAATGGCTTGTAATGCTGAATTTGACACGGCTATAGCATCAGCTCCTAGCATCATTGCTTTGGCGAAATCTTCTGCGACACGCAATCCTCCTGTAATCACTAAGGTGATGTCTGTAGCACCAACTTTATCCAAATATTTTCTTGCTCTGGCTAAGGCTGGAATTGTTGGTACATTAATATGGTCTCTTAAAATAGTTGGTGCAGACCCTGTTCCTCCTCCACGTCCGTCAAGAATGATATAATCTACGCCAGCATCTAACGCAAATTGAATGTCTTTTTCTATATGACTTGCCGCGATTTTAAATCCGATAGGAATTCCGCCTGTGCGTTCTCTTACTTTATCTCCAAAATCTTTAAAGTCTTGTGCTGTATGAAAGTTTGGGTTTGCTGCTGGTGAAATTGCTGTTTCTCCTTCATGTAAACCTCTTACTTCTGCAATCTCTGCACTTACTTTATTTCCTGGTAAATGTCCTCCAGTTCCTGTTTTTGCTCCTTGTCCTCCTTTAAAATGAAAAGCTTGGACATTGTCTAATTTATCCCAAGAAAATCCGAATTGCGCTGAAGCTAATTCGTAAAAATATTTACTATTGTTCGCTTGTTCCTCGGGCAACATTCCTCCTTCTCCAGAACAGATTCCTGTTCCTGCCATTTCTGCTCCTTTTGATAAGGCTATTTTTGCTTCTCTAGACAAGGCTCCAAAACTCATATCGGATACAAATAATGGAATGTCTAATTCTAATGGTTTTTTTGCTCTTGGACCAATGACTACTTTGGTAGCGACTTCTTCATGGTCTAATAACGGTCTTGTAGCTAATTGTGCTGGAAGGAATTGAATATCATTCCATTTTGGCAAAGTATTTCTATCAACTCCCATAGAAGCAGAAAAACCGTGATGTCCAACATTCTTTAATCCATTTTGAGCGAGTTCTTTAATATATCCTGTATACGGTTCTGTTTCTTCTGGGTGAGTATCTGCATAGGCTCCTAAGTATTCATCTCTATTGAAAGGTTGGGGATGGTTTACCAAGTATGCATCAATTTCAAATGCATCGACAAATAATTCGTCGCCTTCAATTTTTGTTGAAAATTTATGGAGGACTTCTTTATTATTATATTCTGAAACGCCAGAATCTACACGGTAGTCCCATCCGTGAACTCCACAAATAAGATTGTCGCCGTCTACATGTCCGTCAGACATTAAAGCTCCTCTGTGAAGGCATCTTCCATATAAAACAGAAATATCTTCATCAAATTTTACAACAACTAAATCTAGTCCATTTACTAAAGCATGAACAGGCTTTTTGTTTTCTAATTCAGAAACTTTGGTAATTGCAATTGGGTTTTTCATGTATCTATATTCTTTTTTCTATCATACTTCGACTGTGGTCAGTACAAACAGTAATTTCCAAAAAATGATTTTTTGGAACATCAATTACTCATTATGAAAGCTGTATAAAGTTTTGGTTAATTTAATTTATGAAGTTACTTGTTTTTTTTAAAAAGACAAGAAATCTAAAAAAGAATTGTCCTTAAACATACAAGAGCCGAATATTTTCGGCTCTTGTTCTTTTCTACATCATTAATAAGCTCCCCCAAGCCTACTTCCTATTTTTATGCTTTTGTTATTTTTTTCCAATTTTTGTCCGCCTTATCCCTTAAGTTTTCTGGGTCTTTAGACCAGGGTTCAAAAGTGTTCGTTCCCCATGAATTGTAAAACAGATATAACTTTCCATCTCTAATTTCAAATGTTTCTGGATCGATAGAAACTTTTTTTCCTTTCGCTCCTAGTGCATACGCACACCATCCTCCATACTGAGGAACATATTTAGCTGGATCCTCTTGAAATGTTTTTAAGTTTTCTTGTGATGAAAATAAGTATTTTACCCCCTCATGTTCCGTCGCATATTTTTTTGAACCTTCAACAGCTTTGTTGCTGAAATAAGAAACAACATCATATCCTTTTGCAATTACTCCCTTTTTAAGGTTGTAATGTTTTTGGGAAAACATTGTAGCTGATAAAGCTAAAAATACTATTAAAAGGTTTTTTTTCATCTTGCTTGCTTATGCTTGCGAGAGAGTAGTCGAAGAGAAAATTTTTTAATTACAAAAATTTTAAAAAAATTTAAAAAACCATCAAATTACAGCCTCTAATATCAGAATTATCAAAGCGCCCTATCACTTCAAAGCTCCCATTTTTATTGACTTTCCCGAGGTCTTGAGTTGCAATAAATGAACAAGAATTAAAATTTGCTAAATCTATGATATTTAGTCCTCCTGTCCTTGAGTTTTTTAAAATAGTGAGTGGATCTTCTGTATTTCTTGTCAAAATTTTCATCCAAGGAGGACATTTAAAGACACCTTTTCCTGTGGAGTATGCTTGACTTAATAATTCCGTCATTCCATATTCTGAATGGATTTGAGAAACACCAAAACCTTTGCATAGAATTTTATGCAATTCATCCCGAACCAATTCTTTTCTCATTCCTTTCATTCCGCCAGTTTCCATCACAATTGTATTTTGTAGTTGGAATTCTTGCTTTTCTATTAAATCTAATAACGCAAACGTGACACCTATTAATAACACCTTTTCTCCTTTTTGATTTAATTCAATGATCTTTTTTGAAAGCTCATTGATATTATTTAGGTAGAATCCACTTGAAGGGTTTTTCGATTTTTTAATCAAATCGTTCACCATATAAATCAATGAAGATCCTTCCCTTTCCAAATAATTGGGAAGTAACCCCAAAATTGTATAGTCTTCAATATTTCCGTAGAAATGTTCAAATCCTTTTAAATAACTTTCCTTATACCAACTTATATCTGTAACCAAATGTCTACTTGTTGTACTTCCAGTAGTTCCTGAACTGGTAAAAATTTCTTGAATGGTTTCTTTGGATGAAAGTATTGGGTGTGATTTGAAAAATTGAATGGGTAGAAACGGAATTTCTTCTACTTCTTTAACATCACTTGGATGGACATAGAGCAAATCACAGAAAGAACGATATACTTGATTGTTTTCAAATTGATGTTTAAAAACCTGCAAAGCACAGACTTTAAAGTCGTTCTCGTTCTGTATGTTAAAAATTGTGTTTTGCATCTCACACAAAAATAACAGGAATTCATTCATAAAGATTCATTTTAATTGATAAATCCTATACTAAATTTTGCAAAACTTTATTGTACTTTTGAACCTCACAAATCAATGTATCCTGAATTGAATTCAGGGTCTAAAAAAAACATATTAATGAGTGATTTCGGAATTCAAGAAGCTTTAAAAGAGTTAGGGTTAAAAGATATTAATGAAGGAACTTCTACAGGTTCTATTCATTTTTCTAACGGAGAAATTATTGAAAGTTATTCACCAGTTGATGGGAAATTAATTGGGAAAGTAAAAACTACATCTAAAGAAGATTACGCAAAAGTAATGGAGACGGCTACAGCCGCTTTTACAGAATGGCGTAAAAAACCAGCTCCTTTACGAGGTGAAATCGTACGTCAGTTTGGAGAAAAATTAAGAGAGAAGAAAGAAGCTCTTGGTAAATTGGTTTCTTATGAAATGGGAAAATCTTACCAAGAAGGTTTGGGGGAAGTTCAAGAAATGATTGACATCTGCGACTTTGCTGTCGGGCTGTCTCGTCAGTTACACGGATTAACCATGCATTCTGAAAGACCTGGTCATAGAATGTACGAACAATACCATCCATTAGGAGTTGTGGGAATTATTTCTGCCTTTAACTTTCCTGTAGCTGTTTGGGCATGGAATACAGCTTTGGCTTGGATCTGTGGAGATGTTTGCGTTTGGAAACCTTCAGAAAAAACACCGATGTGTGGTGTTGCTTGTCAGAATATTGCTGCTGAAGTTTTCGCTGCAAATGATTTACCTGAAGGGATCTGTAATTTAATTAATGGAGATTATAAAGTAGGAGAATTCATGACTAAAGACACTCGTGTTCCTTTAGTTTCTGCTACTGGATCTACAAGAATGGGTAAAATTGTTGCTCAAGAAGTTGCTGCTCGTTTAGGAAATTCATTATTAGAATTGGGTGGAAATAATGCGATTATTGTAACTCCAGATGCAGATATTAAAATGACTGTCATCGGAGCTGTTTTTGGCGCCGTAGGAACAGCCGGACAACGTTGTACTTCTACGAGAAGATTGATTATTCATGATTCTATTTATGATACAGTAAAAGACGCTATTGTAAAAGCATATGGTCAATTACGTATTGGGAATCCTTTGGATGAAAATAATCATGTAGGTCCATTAATTGATACGGATGCTGTTGGTATGTACAAGGCTGCTTTAGAAAAAGTAGTTGCTGAAGGTGGAAATATTGTGGTTGAAGGCGGAGTGCTTTCGGGAGAAGGTTATGAAAGTGGATGTTATGTAAAACCTGCAATTGCTGAAGCTGATAATTCTTTTGAAATTGTACAACATGAAACATTTGCTCCAGTTTTATATCTATTAAAATATTCTGGTGACGTGATGAATGCTTTGGATGTTCAAAATGGAGTTGCACAAGGGTTGTCTTCTGCAATTATGACCAATAATTTACGTGAAGCCGAAGCATTTTTATCGGTTGCTGGTTCTGACTGTGGAATTGCCAATGTAAATATTGGAACTTCTGGAGCTGAAATTGGCGGTGCTTTTGGTGGTGAAAAAGAAACTGGTGGTGGACGTGAATCGGGTTCTGATGCCTGGAAAGTATATATGAGAAGACAGACCAATACCATTAACTATACAACTGACCTGCCTTTAGCACAAGGGATTAAGTTTGATTTATAAAGAATTATAACCTACTATATTTTATAAATGCCACCTCAAATGGGGTGGCATTTATGTTTTTATTTATCGCTTAAAAAGAAGGTCTCTAAATTATTTTATTTTCTTTCTGTAACAAATGAATTATCTTGTACACTTATATATTGCATTAAACAATTGACATGGGAATATTTGACAAATTAAGAGCGGAATTTATTGATATCATTGAATGGCTCGATGATTCTAACAATACATTGGTACATCGTTTTGAGCGATACCAAAATGAAATAAAAAACGGTGCTAAATTAACGGTTCGTGAAGGACAAGTTGCGGTGTTTATCAACGAAGGAAAAATTGCCGATGTTTTTACTCCAGGAATGTATACACTAACTACCCAAAACTTACCTATTCTTTCTACGTTAAAAGGTTGGAAATATGGATTTGATAGTCCGTTTAAAGCCGAAGTGTATTTTGTAAGTACACGAAATATCACCGATCAAAAATGGGGAACAAAAAACCCGATTACCTTAAGCGATCAACGTTTTGGAATGTTGGAAATTCGTGCTTTTGGAACTTATGTGATTAAGGTAGATGATGCTCCTGTTTTTATCAAAGAAATTGTAGGAACTGATGGGAATTTTACAACGGATAAAATTGCCGATCAATTACGAAGTATGATCGTGACTCGTTTTACGGATGCGGTTGGCGAGGCAAAACTTCCTGTTGAAAATTATGCTTCTAATACGAATGAGATTTCCGATTATGTTCATGAAGTGATTGCTCCTGAGTTTAAAAAATATGGTATTGAAGTCACAAAATTCTTAATTGAAAATGTGTCAATGCCAGAAGAGATTAAAACGGAAATCTTCGAATTAAGTCGATTAAACACCATCGATTTAGATAAGTTAGCCAAAATAAAGGCGGCCAAAGCTTTAGAAAAAGCAGCTGAAAATGAGAGTGGAACTGCTGGAGCAGGAATGGGAATGGGAATGGGTTTTGCTATGGCAAACCAAATGGGGAATGCTTTTTCTGGAAATCAACAATCATCTTCAACACCACCCCCAATTCCTAAGTTGTCCTTTTATGCTGCCATCAACGGAGAACAAGCCGGCCCTTTTGATATGAATACTTTGAAACAGATGGCTATGGAAAAAACCTTTACAAAAGACACTTTGGTTTGGCGTGAAAAAATGACTGAATGGACAGCTGCCAATCAGTTGTCTGAGTTAGATTCTTTGTTTGGAAGTGTTCCGCCACCGATTCCTAAGTAAGCATGGAAAATAGTGAAGAAAAAGAAATAGCCGTTGGGACTTTTGCTTGTACCAACTGTGGAAGCGACTTAAAATATAAACCTGGCACACATCATTTAAATTGCGAGCATTGTGGAACTGAAAATGAGATTCCGCAAATGGAAGGTGATTTTAAGGAGTTGGATTTTCATCAGTATTTATCTGAAAAATCTTCTTCTGAAGAAACGCTAACCGAGCATTTTGTGAAATGTGAAAATTGTGGGGCTAGTTCTAGTTTAGACCCAAAAATTACTTCTTCTAATTGTCCTTATTGTGCTACGCCATTAATTGTTGAGCAAGGAAAAGAGGAAAAAATCATACAACCTAAAGCAATTCTTCCTTTTAATTTTGACAAAGAATCTGCAAAAAATGAGTTTAAAAAATGGGTGAAAAAACTATGGTTTGCTCCTAATCAATTAAAAAAAGCGACTTTAAATTTTGATCATTTTAAAGGGATTTATATTCCGTATTGGACCTATGATTCTGATACTTTTACGAAATATACTGGTCAACGAGGTGATCATTATTATGTGACGGAAACGTATAATACTACAGTAGATGGAAAGTCTGTTACCAGAACAAGACAGGTGCAAAAAACACGCTGGAGACCAGCGTATGGAAACGTTTCTAATTTTTTTGATGATGTTCTTGTTGTCGCTTCTAAATCGTTACCTGAGAAATATATTTACAAGTTAGAGCCTTGGGATTTAAATAATTTGGTGTCTTTTGACAAAAGTTATTTAAGTGGATTTATTACTGAGAAATATCAAATTGATTTGGGTGGCGGTTTTGAAAAAGCAAAAGAAATTATCGATCCGAAAATTCGTGCTTTAATTCGAAGAGATATTGGCGGCGATGTACAGCGGATTATTTCTATGAACACGCATTATGATGATATCACTTTTAAACATCTTTTACTACCTGTTTTTGTAAGTGCGTATAAGTATAAAGATAAAGTATATCAATTTTTGGTGAATGGAAGAACGGGTGAGGTTCAAGGGCAGCGTCCTTATAGCTGGGTTAAAATTACTCTGGCTGTTCTTTTAGGCTTGGCGATTATCGCTACAATTATTCTCATCGCTCAAAATTCGTAAGATTAGAGAACCCTTTTTAACTATACTTTACTTTTCGTAAAACCCGCAGAGCTTCTTTAAATTTTACATAGGTCGTTTTATCTTCTATGTTTTTAATATAGTCTTTGGCTTTTTTTAATTGCTCAGCCGCATCTACATATCCGTTTAAAAAACAAAGTAAATAATTGGTGGGTAATCGTAAAACATCTTCATGTTCTAACACGGAAAGCGGCGTTCCGTTTTCAATTTTGGTAATAATTGCATTGTTATTTTGGTAGATATGTTGAATTACCATTTTGTCAATTCGTGGTGGTTCAAATAAGAATTCGGTCGCAATATCATGTTTTCCATTGTCTTTAAAATTAATAATGGTTTTTTCTAATGGATAGTGTTTTTCTTGTTTGTCGATTCCCAACAAAATATATTCGGTAATAATAAATGAGTTTTTGTTGTAACTAATTTGAACTTCATCTAATGATGAAAAGAACAAACGAACATGTTCATTGATCAATTCGATATCAACTCGTGTAAAAAACTCTTCTTTGTTAATCATCTTCTTTTCTCCTGCCCAACACAATACAAATTGCTCATTAAATACTTTATACTGCGGATTGTACTCTGGTTTGTGGCTATTAAAAAAGTCGAAAACTCCGTCTAATGTTAGTTCTATATTGTTGTTTGCATTCTTTTCGATGGCTTCAACAATGGTTTTGTTGGTACTTCTAAGTTCGAAGTTTTTAGATGCGGGCATGGAATTACTTCCTCGTCTATAAAAGATAGTTTCTCTTCTATATTTCCATGCATTTTTAAGAAGCGATGTTAATCTGTTATTCGGGTGAATGGTTACCAATCCAACCACTTTATGACGCGGTAGTCTTGGAAAAGGAACGTTTTCATATTGAATTTTTGGCGGGTTTTTTAAATATGCATTTACCAAATTTTGGATTTTGCTATCGTCAAAGAAATCAACACCCACAATTCTATTTTCTTCGTCTTCAACGCCAATAACAATATAGGAATTACTCTCTGGATTTGAATTTGACAAGGCGCAAACATGCTTTAAAAATTTTGCTTTTCCTTCTTTACTCCCTAAAGATATTTTCAACTTTTTATCATAAAAGCTATTCTCGTCATTATGACTGAGTAAGTTTTTAATTAAAAGTCGTTTGTTAATCACAGAGTATTATTTATTGTTATTAAGTATTGTTTATTGTTATTATTTATTTCTTATTCGGGTTTCAATCGTATTTTGGACCTTTTCTTTCTGTTTTTTTAAGAAAGTGCTTTCATCTCTTTTTTTAAATTTTGTCGCGCTTTTTCCTCAAAAAGAGTTTTATATTTTGATGTAAAATAGAGTGTATCTCGGTTTAAGAAACTCTCTAAAACCTTTTTCCTTCCTGGTTTGTATAAAAAGTCGGGATACATCCTATATTCCTTTCTAATGTTTTTGATATATTCTTCATAAATGCTCCAATCTTGACCTAAGATTGATAGGTCGAAGTCTAATAAGTACGCATTATCATTATCTTCTGAAATAAGGATTTGATGTTTCTTCGTTGACAAGATGAGTGTACTCACTTTTTTTATCCTTTCTTCTTCTATCGAAAATAGTTTCAGTGTTTTTTCAGCAAATTCAGCGCTTTTTTCTTCATTGTCTTTTTTTGAAGATTTATATACAATATCATGAAACCATATTGAAAATAAAACAGCTTCTTTATCTACAATTTCTGCCTCGTTTTCATTCGCTAAGAATAGCATCTTAGAAATATGATTTAAATTGTGATAATGCCTTTTTTTACCTGTATAGCTTTTCTGAATTTCTTTCCAAACAGATTCTACATATTCATCGCTTTTGCAATACTTATCTGCAAGTTCTTTCCAATTTGTATGTAACGTTTCTATCAAGACCTAATTGATCATTATTAATTAATAATTGCGAATTGATTAAGGAACTTTATGACCTTGACTCGCTACTAGCAAAGTAAACCAGTCTTCTAGTTCTAAATGGATGTCAATTGCTTTTACAGCATTTATAATTCGTGTTTTATTTGTTGTTCCAATGACGGGATAAACATTTGATGGATGTTTTAAAATCCACGCCAACAATAATTGATCTTCAGTTGCATTGTATTTTTCCGTCAATCCTTTTAGCGCTTCTTTAATTCTAAAAGTGACATCCGTTTCTTCTCTAAAAACAGATCCTAAAGGACTCCAAGACATCGCTGTAATTCCTTTTTGTAGCATTTGATCCAATGTTCCATTATGCATTGTCGTATGTTGTGTTAAAGAAAATTCTATTTGATTTACGGAAACAGTAGTTCTGTCTGCAATTAAATTGACTTGTGATGGTGTAAAGTTAGAAACTCCAAAGTCTAAGATTTTTCCATTTTCTTTTAATTTGTTAATTGCTTCTGCAATTTCATCGGGTTGCATCAAAGGACTTGGTCTATGAAGAAGCAATAAATCTAAATAATCTGTTTGCAAATCTTTTAATGATTTTTCTACACTCCAGATGATATATTCTTTGGAATAATTATAATGTTTAATCCTATTATTCCTACTTTCTCCAACATATTGTATTCCGCATTTAGAAATTAATTGAACAGACTCTCTTTCTATTTTGCTTTCAGAAAAGGCTTTTCCAAATTGAGCTTCAGTTGTATAATCGCCATAAATATCAGCATGATCAAAGGTGGTGATTCCTGCTTCTAGTGTTGATTTTATTTGAGCAATCATCTCTTGAGTGGTAAGTTGCTTTCCCCACTTTCCCCATGACATACTGCCTGCAATAATCCTTGAATATTTATTTTTCATTTATATTGAATAAAAAAATTGACTTGTTCGCATTTTTTTATTTTTAAAGATAATTGATTTTGATCATATTTTAAACGAAATAATCATACCCTGAGTTCCATTAATAATTTATTAAAAACCTGTTTACGATCAATCATAGTTCAGATGTCACCTTGAGCCTGCCTTGTCGGCAGGCTCAACCAGACGGTTATAGTGAGATGTTGAAAATAAAAACACTACAAGGTTTATATTAGAACTCAGGCTCATAGAGTAATTGGGTAAAATCAAGGCATAAAAAAACCGCTCTACTTCTAGAGCGGTTCCATTTTAATTGGTTATTGAGAATAACCAACCAAAAATCAACTAACCAAACTTTATTTTAAATTTCTTCTTTGTTTTACTTTTCTTGTTACTTTAGTTCGTTTTCTTCCACTATTCCTTACAGTTGTTTTTGCTTTTTCTCCATTTCTTAAGAATTGTATAAATCCTCGTCCTGTAAAATCGTATGTGGTTTCTGAACTTAGGTGAAACAGTTGTACCTTTTGATCATTGATAACGCTTAATTCAAATTCTTCTATATCTCCACCGTCATAATTAAGTGTTAAAATCTTAAGATCATCAAAACCTTGAACGTCGAAGACTTCATAGTTCCCTGTGAAATCCCATAAAATAGCATCAATATTTGTGCCAAAAAGATCATGAGACGAATAAAACGATGTGTTATTTTCTGGTATGAATTGTAAAAAGTGCTCATCGTCAAATGCATTTGGCGTTCCTGTTGCGCTAATTTCTGTTCTTTCCCAGGCTTCGTATTCTTGTAAAAAATATTCTATATTATCATAGAATAACAGGTCATAATCAAAGTTGTTTCTTTGAAACCCTACTAAGAAATAGCTTACATTTTGAAAGGTATCATCTATCCTGATTTCATTGGCCGATAATTGAATGACTTCAAAATCGTGTCTCCCATCAATATCATGAAATGTTTCTAAGATTCCACCAAAAGCATCATAACTTCCCACAACAATTCCTAAGCCGTTTCCTGTAAAACCAATATCTGCAATATTGTTATTTGCATACATGTTTCCATTAAAAAATGATAATGTGAAAGCTCTTGAAACAAATGGAACATCAGAGGTTCCTATCGTTCTATGGATGTCTACATACCATAAATCGTAACTAGACATTAGTTGATCTAATGTGATAGAATCATCTATAACATCGTCTATAATTACGGAACAAGAACTAAAAAGGGCTCCGCTAAAAATAATAACTAAGAGTAATTTTATGGATTTCATACACTTTGAATTTTGGTTATACTAACCCGTTTTCAAATTGCGTGCCAAAAAATAAAAGCATCTTTTAAAAGATGCTTTTATGTATGATTATCAGTTATTTACACTATGGATAAAAATCTGTTTTTGTTTGTTTTATGTTTTCGACTTTATAGTATTTGATCTTGCCAGCTACTAAATATGAAATTACGGCTTCGTTTTCTTTTAACTCAAAAGGAAGTTTAGGCTCGGGTAATTTATTATTGATTTCTTTTTTAGAATCTATGTCTAATACCAAATCTTTTTCTCTTCTTTTTGAAGTATCTATATGTCCTGTTAAATAGGTTTTCCCATCTTTTTTTCTTGCCGTTAATGTTCCTTCTTTTTTAGCGAAATAAATCTTTTGAAATTCAATTGACTCTTTTGATTCATATCCTATAATAACACGAATTCCGCTCACTCCTGGCTGTCCACCAACCCAGAGGTTATAGGTAGCTCCAGTGATTGTAAATGGCGGTTTTAAATCGAATTGTGTGCTTTTGCATTGTGTTAAAAAAACGGCTGACACTATGATAAAAATAGTCTTGATCCTCATATCCTTATTGTATTGTTTCTATATTAAACTCAAGAGTTGTACCAAAGTACAAAAAAAGAGCGCAACCAAATTGGTTGCGCTCCTGAATATTTTAATGTGACTCCACTTCGACAACGTTTCGACAAGCTCAACGTAACAGTTCAGTGTGACACTATCGCTTCGTCTAATTGTTTAAGGTTTCTGCATTTTTACAATTTGACTTCGCTATCACTCTGTCTAATTTTTCAATGCTTCTGCTCCTCCAACAATTTCGAGGATTTCATTGGTAATTGCTGCTTGACGTGCTTTGTTGTACGTTAATAGCAATTCGTCTCTCAACTCTGTTGCATTATCGGTTGCTTTGTGCATCGCTGTCATACGAGCTCCGTGTTCTGATGCAAAACTATCTCTAATAGACTTATACAATTGCGTTTTTAAAGACTTAGGAATCAATTCTAATACAATCTTTTCTTTTGAAGGTTCAAAGATGTAATCTGAATTTGTATTTACATTTCCTTCAACTGGTTTGATGGGTAAAAATTGTTCAACCTGTGGTATTTGAGTTGCAGCATTTTTAAATTGATTGTAAATGATTTCTATTTTATCATAGGTTCCATCTACATATAAATTCATTATATTTTCTGCAATTTTAGCTACATTTTCAAAAGTTAACTCGTCATAAACATCATTTCTAGCCTCAATAACTGGATATGTTTTTGATAAGATATCGTTTCCTTTTTTACCAACTGTCAATAAATCAACATCTATTCCTTGATAATTCTCTTCGATGTTTTTAATGGTTTCTTTAACTATTGAAGAGTTAAATCCGCCACACAAACCTCTATTTGAAGTAACTACAACTAACAAAACTTTAGAGATTTCTCTTTGTTTGGAAAAAGCACCTCCAGCATCACTATCTAATGTTGCACTTAAGTTTTGTAACAATTCGGTCAATTTTGATGAATATGGACGCATTGCAGTAATTGCATCTTGCGCTTTTTTCAACTTAGCAGCCGATACCATTTTCATGGCACTGGTGATTTGCATCGTTGAACCAATCGAGCTAATTCTGTTACGTATTTCTTTTAAGTTTGCCATATCTTGACTTTTGTCATTCCGCACTTGATGCGGAATCTATTTTCTGAGTTTCAAAGTATGAGATTCCCGCCTTCGCGAGAATAAGAACTTTGTTCTAAGCAAATTTTGCAGAGATCTCTTTTGCTGCACTTTCTAATGTAGAAATTACTTCGTCAGTTAATTTCCCTGATTTTAAAGTGTCTAAAGCATCTCTATGCTTCGCATTTAAATAATCGATATAATCTCTTTCGAATTCTTTTACTTTGTTTACAGGAACGTCCTTCAACAAGTTTTTAGAACCTGCGTAGATGATTGCTATCTGATCTTCTACCGTAAAAGGATCGTTTTGTGCTTGCTTTAAAATTTCAACATTACGTTGTCCTTTCGAAATTACACTCATTGTAGCTGCATCTAAATCTGACCCAAACTTCGCAAAAGCTTCTAATTCTCTAAACTGTGCTTGGTCTAACTTTAAGGTTCCAGATACTTTCTTCATGGATTTAATCTGAGCGTTTCCTCCTACACGAGATACTGAAATACCTACGTTAATTGCTGGACGAACTCCTGAGTTAAATAAATCTCCATCTAAGAAAATCTGTCCATCAGTAATAGAAATTACGTTTGTAGGAATATATGCAGATACATCTCCTGCTTGTGTTTCAATAATTGGCAATGCTGTTAAAGAACCTCCACCTTTTACGATTTCTTTTAAAGAATCTGGTAAATCGTTCATTTCACTTGCAATTTTGTCATCATTGATCACTTTTGCAGCTCTCTCTAACAATCTTGAGTGTAAATAGAATACATCACCAGGATATGCTTCACGTCCCGGAGGTCTTCTTAATAATAAAGAGATCTCACGGTATGCAACTGCTTGTTTTGATAAATCATCAAAAATAATTAAAGCTGGTCTTCCTGAATCTCTAAAATACTCTCCAATTGCAGCTCCAGCAAATGGTGCATATACTTGCATTGCTGCAGGATCTGATGCGTTTGCCGCTACGATTGTTGTATAGGCTAAGGCTCCTCTTTCTTCTAACATGTTTGCAATTGCTGCAACTGTAGAAGCTTTCTGACCGATAGCTACGTAGATACAGTATACGGGTTGTCCTGCATCATAAAATTCTTTTTGGTTTAAGATGGTATCTAAAGCAACTGTAGATTTTCCCGTTTGACGGTCACCAATAATCAACTCACGTTGACCTCTTCCTACTGGAATCATCGCATCAATCGACTTAATACCCGTTTGTAATGGCTCGGTTACAGGCTCACGAAAGATAACTCCTGGCGCTCTACGCTCTAAAGGCATTTCGTATGTTTTTCCTTCAATAGGTCCTTTACCATCAATTGGATTTCCTAAGGTATCAACCACACGTCCAACGATCCCTTCTCCTGCTCTTAAAGAAGCAATTCTTTCAGTACGTTTTACTGTTGATCCTTCTTTGATAGAAGTAGAAGCTCCTAATAGTACAACCCCTGCATTATCTTCTTCTAGGTTTAATACGATTCCTTCTAATCCGTTTTCAAACTCAACTAACTCACCGTATTGTACATTAGATAATCCGTACACACGAGCAATACCGTCTCCTACTTGTAAGACAGTTCCTACTTCGTCTAATGACGCAGTAGCGTCAAAGTTTGTTAATTGTTGCTTTAAAATTGCTGAAACTTCAGCGGGCTTAATTGCTGCCATCTTATTATATATTAGATGTTAAATGCTAGGTTATTTATTCTAGCTATTTTTAATTTAATTCTTAGTTAAAAACCTTCTTTCTGAAACTTTTTCAGAATATTTCTCAATCATTCTTTTTACTTTGTCCACAGATAGTTTTCCATCAACAATGACCTTTGATTTGTATAAGATTTTTATGACGTTTTTTAATTTTCCTTCATCAACTTCGAACTCATCACCTATTTCCTCGTTATCAAGAAATTTTAAAACAGAATACCATTTCTTATATTCATTACCTCCATATCTTGCTGGGGCATACTTTCCTGTACCAAAGCTTTCTAAAGCGATTGATAAAAACTCAGTATCTGTTAGAGTTGAGATAAAGTACTTTGTGCTATTAACTTTTTCAACTTTTAAAAACTTTTTCTTATCAACATATGCAATCCCTTTTTTAATTTTTACTTTTTGAGCATTAACATTAAATGCCCCTAAAAACAGAAATAAAACTATTAGTGTTTTGAATATTTTCATGATAATTAAATTTTTGGAATAAAATGACTGTTGTCAAATTCCTTTCTTAATTCATTTAAATGGTTTGAGATACTTGCATCATACTGCACATCTCCAACACGTAATATAAATCCTCCTAAAACATTTGGATTTACAATATTTTCAAGACTAGCTTTGTTGCCTGTTAATTCAACAATTTTAGCCATTACTTTTTTCTCTAAGTCAGACGTTAATGGTACTGCGGTAGTAACACTTGCAACTTGAATTCTTTTTAAGAAATCATAAATGATTGAATACTGTTTAGCAATAGACAATAACATATTCATTCTTTTATTCTCTTCTAACAAATTGAACAATCCTAATGAGATGTTGTTTATCTTCCCAGAAAACAATGCATTCAATACTTTTTTCTTATCAGAAGCTTTGATTACCGGGCTATTTAGCATTACTTCTAAGTCATCATTCTCAGAAACAGTTGATGCAATTAACTGCATATCAGCATTCACTTCTGTTTCAGCCTTCGTGTCTTTGGCTAAATTAAGAATTGCTTTTGCGTAACGTAATGCGGGTCTTGCGTCTTTCATGTGTTTACTTTAACGTAACTTCTTCTAACATTCCTTCAACTAATTTTAGTTGATCGTCTTTAGAAACTAGTTCTTTTTTGATCACTGCTTCAGCGATACCAATTGACAAATCGGCTACTTGCTTTTTTAATTCTGCAATTGCTGCTTGTTTTTCTTGTTCTATAGAAGCTTGTGCATTTTCAATTAATTTTGAAGTCACTTCTTTTGCTTCTTCTTTTGCGTCAGCAATCATTTTGTTTTTAATCTCGCGAGCTTCTTTCATCAATGCATCTCTTTCTCCTCTAGCTTCTTTTAACAATTGCTCATTGCTAGCGTTTAAGTTTTGCATTTCTTTTTTAGCTTCTTCGGCAGATGCTAATGCTTTTATGATTCCTTCCTCTCTTTCATTTACAGCTCCTAAGATAGGTTTCCATGCAAATCTTCTTAGTAAGAAAATTAATACCATAAAAAGTAATAACATCCAAAAAAACAAGCCTAATGAAAAATCTTCTAGTAATTTCTCCATAATTCTATCTTTAAATCAACTCTTTTGTTTAATTAATTTTAAAGAAATAGCCATAACCAACCGTTATAGCTACTTCTTTTAGTTTTAGTTTATACTGCGAATAAAGCAGTAAATCCAATACCTTCAATTAAGGCTGCAGCAATAAGCATTGCTGTTTGTATCTTACCAGACTCTTCAGGTTGACGAGCAATAGCTTCCATTGCTTTTCCACCGATTAAACCGATACCGATACCAGCTCCAATTACTACTAATCCTGCACCAATAATTTTTGGAATTACCATAATATATTTATTTTTAAATTAAACACTCAAATTAAACGACCTTTTAATGGTGGTCGTGTTCTTCTACTGCTGAGCCAAAATATAAGGCCGACAACATTGTAAAAATATATGCTTGTAACGCTGCTACTAACAATTCTAGCACTCCTAAGAATATTGCTAAAAAGAATGAGAGCGGCGATCCTAACCAACTTTTAAAAAGAAACATCATCCCTATTAAACTCATTAATACGATATGTCCTGCAGTGATATTTGCATACAAACGAATCATTAATGAAAATGGTTTGATGAACATTCCTAATAATTCAATAGGAGCTAATATTATCTTCATTGGAACAGGCACTCCTGGCATCCAGAAAATGTGTTTCCAATAGTCTTTTTTTGCTGAAAATGTTGTGATAACAAATGTAATTATTGCCAAACAGAATGTAACTGCAATGTTGTTGGTAATATTTACTCCTAATGGTGTTAAACCAAATAGGTTTACAATCCACACAAAGAAAAATACGGTCAACAAATAACTCATATATCTCTTGTAGTGCTTTTCTCCAATATTAGGTCTAGCAATATCATCACGAATATAAAGAATGATCGGTTCTAACAATCGTCCCATTCCTTTAGGCATTCCATTATTTGTTTTGTACGATCTTGCCATTCTTCTAAAGATGAAGAACATCATTAAAAAAACCACAAAAATCATCACTACGTTTTTTGTGATCGAGAAATCTAATGGTTTGTCATTGGTAGCATGGTGATTTTCATCTTCTTTTATCTTTCCGTCTACTCCATCTACTTTATATATCTTTCCGTGGTGTACTTTATAAAAGTTTCCATCTACTTCTGCAACAGTTTCTCCGTGATGAAATTTTGACGACATGAAAACTTTTAATCCACCATCCCATAAAATAACGGGTAAAGGAAATCCTATGTGCTTTTCTGTCCCATCTTCTTGAGTAATAGAAAAGAATCCGAAATCGTATGTATCTTTTAAGTGATGTTGGATATAATCCTTAATCTCCTGCTCTTTATCTTGAGGTTTTTCCTTTTCTTTATCTACTGATGCAAAAGAAGTAGTTGAAGCTAAAACAAAAAATAATACGGTTAAGACTTTTATAGTTATTTTTCTATGCATATCACTCTAAATAATAGTGGCTTTAAAATCGCTGCAAAGGTAAGATTTTATCTTAAAACCAAAAATAATTTCTAGCTTTAATTTTATGTGTTCTTTTTCTTGAAAAACACCGTGCTTTTTATTTCATTTTGTTTAACCATTTTGACAGATAAAACACCTCTACAACAAGAGTTACAACATAGGGTACAGCAAAAGCAAAAAACTCTACTTTAGAGATAATTCCATCTTCTTTATAGGATGAGAAAAAAAGCAAAAAAAATATCCCAAATTTTATCATGCTTCCTAAAATAAACAGAAACCCTAGTTGGTTTTTAAATTTTCTTTGAAAAGAGAATAAGAAAATAAAGACGGCAATGGCAAAAATTGTATTGACTATATAAGCCAAAACAATCTTATTATCATATAATGGTAGTTCGAGAAAATTTAAAAGGAATAGGTGTGCTCCAAAAGTAATACCAACAAATAGAAGTATCCGCTTTAAAAAAATTGAGATCACTGGATTCATTAAGAATTAAATCTATTCATTTGTTTTACAACTAAATATAATGAGATTCCCACTCCGGAAAGAGTCGCAATGATAACATACAGTTTATCTCCTTGGTTATAGGTTTTGTCTAACCATTTTCCTAAAAAAGAGAATAGGTAAATGATTGCTCCCATTTGAAAAGCAATTCCGGTAAGTATCAGTCCGTTTTTAAGCGGTTTTTTCTGAGAGGGTTTTTGTTTGCTCATGTTGATTGAGTTCTTTAACTGTGCCTCTCATTGCACATGAAGCATTGAATGTTGCGCCTGGTTCTACAGATAATTTCCCGATAATCACATCTCCCGAAATAAACGCTGTTGCTTTGATTGTTAATATTTCTTGAACCAGAAGTTCTCCTGAGAATTTTCCTTCTATATCTGCGTTTGTAGATTCAATTTTTCCTTTGACAGTACCTTCAGCACCTATAATAACTCTTCCGCTTGTTTTAATTGTCCCTTCCAAAGTTCCATCAATTCTAAAATCTCCTTCAGAAATAATATCTCCTACAATAGAAGTGTTTTTTGCTACGACATTTCTTTCCATCACTTTCGGTTTTTGTGTTTTGTCTTTACTACTGAACATGGGGGCACTATTTTTTTAATCTATTTATAATCTCCAAGGCTTTTTTTCCTTGTTCTGTTTGCGAATAATCAATCGCAACTTTTTCTAATGCAGCAATATAAGATTCTTTACTTTGGTATTTACCTATAGCATAAGCTTTTAGGAGTTCAAATTTAGGAATTAAAATGGAATCTCCAATTGTGGGGATCGTTTCTTTTATAAAACAAATGGTTTCTTCAAAAGAATCATCTTTGTATAAATTATATGCAATTGTATATAATTCTGATATTTCGTCTACAGATGTATCTTCTTTTAATTCTTTTTCTGGGTTGATGATAATTTGTGCAAAAGGAGTTTCTGCATAGTCTTTTAAAATCAAATCTTTGTGTTGTTTTGCTTTTGTATCTCCGTTTTCTGAATAGATTTGGTATAAATGATAATTAGCAGGTAAGATTAATTCTTCATCGGGATTAGACTTTAGCAACCTTTCTAGGTTTCCAATAGCTTTTGGAATGTTTTTAAATTGTTCTTTGTAGATTAATCCTAATTCAAAAAGAGCGTTGTTTCTTTCAAAAACCAAAGAATCTATTTCTTTTTTATCGGAAGGAATTTTGTCTAAATAAGTCGATAATTCATAGCGTTTCAATTTCTGATTGATTGACACAGAGTCAGTTTCCTCGCTTTTCAGCTGAGTTTTATCAGACCATCTCCAGTTGTCTTCTAAAGGTCTATTTCCCCAAACCCTTTGAAACTCGCTTTTACCAAAACCAAGTGACTGAACGTTATAAAAATACCATTTTCCTTTATTTTCAGCAGATTGAGTTCCGCCTCCAAAAGCGTTTCCAAAGGATAATGCATTTAAACGTTTTTGTGCGATTTCTTCGTCTTCCTTTTTTATCTTATCTATATAGGTTTGGAAAAACTCTTTTCTTTCGTCTTCAGACAGTGTTGTTAGCCTTAAAATACTATCATTGGTTTGAAGTACATTTTCATACTTGGTTAATGATGCTAGGTTTGTTGCTTTTCTTTCAATCTTTTTTATTCGCAAGGTCTGTTTGTCTTCTGCAACATTTAAAACACTATCATAATATGCGCCTGCGGTAACATAGTTTAGTCTTTTAAAATAAATATCTGCTAGTCTTTCATAGCTGAATGTTTTTTGTTTAGCTGATCCATTTTTAGCAAGTAACGATTTTTGATAGTTTAAAATGGCTAAATCGATACTATCCCTTTCTTCTTGTAAAGAAGCTACTTGATAATACAAACCATCTAAATATGGCCTGTTGTCTCTATTTTTTATGAGTTTTCTAAATCGCTCTAGCAATGCTACGCTTGTTGAATCTGAAACAGAGTTTTTAGCCAATTCTATATTGGCGTAAATTTTATATTTATACGGTGCTTTTTTGAATTTTATTAATTTTTTAAACACCAGTGATGCAGAATCTTTTTCGTTTTCCAATCCGTATAGCTGACCCAAAACAAATAAATTTCTTGCTTTTTGTACCTTATTTTCAGAAGTTTCTGTAGCCAACCACAGGTTTTCTTTTACTTTATGAACACTACTGTCCTTTTTAGTATATGCCATTGCCAATGCAGTATGTGCTTCCTCTTTGATAAGGTCTGGTAATTTTGGCTGTCTTAACAAAATTGTTAATGTTTCTATTGCTAAATCAACATTGTCTATTCTGATATTTGCTTTGGCTCTCCAAATTTTTGTTTCGTGGATTAGATTTGCATTTGGATAATTTGCTATAATATAATTAAAGGCTTCAATGGCAGGAATAAAACGCTCTGTGTAATATCTAGATTTTCCTAATAATAAGTAGGCATCGTCTATTTGTCGATTTCGTTCTCTTCCATAAATATTCATGGAATGTGATTGAATTGCTTTTACAGCTTTTTCCTCTGCTTTTTCAAATGGAGGTAATCCTTCTGCTTGTTTATTTGCCACAATTCCTGGTCCGCCTAGACCACCGCCAAATTTTGGTGCTGCAACTATATTTCCTTCAAATTTGATGGGTTCTAATGGAAGTAGTGTCCAAAAATCGTCTTCATACTTAGAATTGATGTCGTCAATTCCTTGTTGAAAGGCAACTTTTCCATTGTATAGCACATTGAATTTTGTTGTAAGTGCCTGGTAATTTCTAGACACAAAGGTATCCTTCTTGGTTCCACAAGAAGCTATAAGTAGCAGTAGGCTGAAAAGTCCTATTTTTTGAATGGTTTTCATTAGCATGTAAAAACTCATATTCACAACAGTTTCAACTCGAAAATATTGCAATACAGCTTGTAAAAATAGGAATAAAAGTGTGATTTACTTTCTTATGCCGAAAAATAGCTCTCTAACTCTTTTAAAGTTGCGTCTGAAGTCTGAAGATCTTTAACTACAATTCCCTTGTCTAAAACAACGATTCGCTCACAAACTTCAGTAACATGACTTAAGTCGTGACTAGAAACGAGAACGGTAATTTCTCTATCATCCGTTAGTGTTTTTAAAATCTTTTTTAATCGGATTTGCGTGGTTGGGTCTAGGTTTGCAAAAGGTTCGTCTAAAATTACTACCTGCGGGTTTCCCATCATGGCAGCAACAATTCCTGCTTTCTTTTGATTCCCTTTACTCAAATCTCTTAAGTATTTTTTCTTTCCTAAAATTTCTCCACTGAAAAATTCTTCAAACTGTGCTAAAAAAGACTGCACATCTGCCTTGTTCATTCCTCTTAAATCTCCAATAAAGTCGAAATATTCTTCTGGTGTTAGATAACTAATTAAGAAGGTTTCGTCAATGAATGACCCTGTAAAGGTTTTCCATTCTTCACTTTCATTTACAATAATATTATTATTGATGATTTTTCCTGTTGTAGGTCTAATTAAATCTAAGAGTATATTAAAATACGTGGTTTTTCCTGCTCCATTATTTCCAACCAAACCAAAACTTTGGCCTTTTGGAATGTCTAACGAATCAATATTTAAAACCTCTGCTTGTCCGTATTTTTTTGAAATATGTTTTGATTGTATCATGGTCTTTTGTTGTTCTATTAAGTTTAAGCTTTTTGATCGAAAGCTTTTATTGCGGCGTACTTATCTCTGATATATTTTGCTTCAATGATATTCATAAAATAGTTTTTGAGAAACAAAGAAATGATTCCAAAGACTGCAATTGCAATTAACCCTGCATTAAAACTGATAGTTGCACTAAACAACCAAAAGATCAGCATAGGTACTCCCATGATGGGAAGAATAATTATAAACTGTGTCGCACTAGTTCCTTGCATGTTTGAAAACCCACTTTTCTCTAAGTCAATTCGTTTTCTATTAAATGATCCTGCATATAAGAGGAATAGGGAATTAAATCCGATGTTATAAATTGCAGCGGCTGTAATCATTAAAAACTCTTCTGTTCCGTAAGCAACTAAATAGATGGTGCTTAGAATATATAAAACTCCTGTGATAGCCACCATTAAAAACCATTTTGACTCTAAGAACTTTCTGTAACGTACGTTTTGCGTCATTAACATTTTATAGTGTGAACTATCCCAAGCAGGAATAAATTGACCATAATTCAACACAAAACCTCCAGTAACAAAAAGAGATGCAAAAATTAAAAACGTGGGCATTTTTTCTCTAAAAGTTGGATTGCCAAAAAAGACAAATCCATACAAAACAAATAAAAACGACATTATAAAAACTGTCTTCGTTCGTTTGTTTCTCCAAATTAGACGGATATCATTTTTTATAAAAGGAGCTATATCTCCTAAACGCTCTGTCCACGATAAGTCTGCCGAAGTCGCTTCTTTTACTTTCTCAGAAATAGCTGCATCTAAATATACATTTGCTCTAAGTTGTTTGTAATTAAAGTAATATAAGATTGTTAGTAAAGCAACTCCTAATAATGATAAAAGAGGGTTGTTATAAATAGTATCAAATAGTAACTGACTATAAATAGTAACATCAAATATTTCGAATCGTTGTAACAGTACAAGTCCTCCAACTGTAACCACAGTAGACCAAAAAACAATATTATTTTTATTAATTAGAAAGTTTAAGAAGTTTGAACTTTGTATAATTAATATCATTGCAAATAACCAACTCAAAGAACCAGCAGTTGTATGTCCTTCTTTTATTAATACAATTGAAAAAGGCACATAAAAAAATAAAGGCATGATATTAAAAAAAGAAAAGGCAGATTTTCCAAGAACGAAATGGACTAGCTTACTTTTTTTAATGGGTAAAATAAGCATTGGCTTGATATTCATGACTGGCAGCTTTTGCATCATATATCGAAAAATAAGATCGGCAAAAATAGCATAGAGTAGAAATGAGTTTACAAGGTTCAAAGGATCTGTATTTGGAAATTGTTTTTCAATAAGATAGTATCCTGCTAATCCAGCACCTAAAAACATTACTAGAAAATATAAAGCGAAAAAGCCCATAATAATCTTTAGAGCAATCCCTGTTTGCCAATAAGAAGAACGGAAATATTGTTTCCATTCTAAGCGTAAAAAGTGTGCAATCATGTAGTGGTTAAATTAGTTAATCGTTGTATAAGTGTTCTTTGTGTATCTTTTGTTACATGTTTTGAGACAATTTATACTCAGGGTATGTTTCTTTTAGTAAATGTTCTGCTTTTTGAGGCATTATAAATTCGGTAATGTAGAAGAGAAGAGATAGTAAAGTTAATAGAAACGAGATCAATAAAAGCCAATAAATAGCCATAGAGCTAAAGTCAGTTTTAAGAATGTTAACGAAATTAAAAACATTAACAATAGTAACCAAGATAAAACCATTTTTGGTTTTGTGAATCATTTCTTCTAACAAGAACATTTTCTCTTTTCTTTTCTTTTTTATTCTTATTTTGTATCTAATAATAATTCCACAGACCATTTCAAAAGTCAATAAAGCAAAAACAGCTATCATTAAAATAATTCCTGACTCTTTAAGTTGTAAAAACAAAAAAAAGAACATAAAAATAGTTGCTGTTATCAATACTTTAGGAATCGTAAACCATTCTTTTACAAACTTCCATAAGATTTTTATATATCTTTTATTCATTTGTTTTTGCTTTTCCTTAACAACTTCAATAAAACCATGGCTTCCAAATTTTTGAAATGAAACATCTCTTGCTTGCTCAAAAGTTAGTTCTGGTTTTTCAATCCAAATTTCTTCAATATCATTTGCCAAATGATCTACCAGTTCTGATTGCACATCATAATACTCAACAAAATGTTGCTGTGTAAATTTGTATAGTTGGTCTATATGATTCTCTGTCAATTCCAAATTAATCCAAACTAAGTTTAGGGTTTACCAAATGTTGCATCGTTTTTAAAAACTCCTGCATTTCCGCCAACTTATTCGCAGTTTCTTTTGTTCCACTTTCCGTTAGCTTATAATATTTTCGTAATCGGTTTCCAATTTTTGCAACTTCCACGTCCAACAATCCTTCTGCTTCTAATTTATGCAATGCAGGATACAATGCTCCTTCTGTAATTTTCAACTCCCCTTTAGTAAGTTCCTTCACTTTTTGAGTAATCTCTTTCAAGTATCTATACTAAATTTTTGTTTTACATCTTCTTTTTAAAACTGTGCATCTATCTGTTCACAGATGATATGACCAATAAGTATGTGCATTTCTTGTATTCTCGCTGTTGTGTTTGAATTAATGATGATTGTTTCATCACAAATTTCTTTTAATTTCCCACCATCTCTTCCAAGCAATCCAACAGTTTTACAACCCATTTCCTTGCCTTTTGCAATTCCATTGACGATATTTTCTGAATGACCGCTTGTGCTAATTCCTATTAATACATCTCCAGAGTTGCACAGCGCTTCAACTTGTCTTTCAAAAATTTTTGAGAAACCATAATCATTTCCAATCGAGGTAAGCACTGATGTGTTTGTGGTCAATGCTAAACCTGCCAAGCCTTTTCGTTCTTTCACAAATTTGCCTGATAATTCGGCAGCTATATGTTGCGCATCGGCAGCACTTCCTCCATTTCCAAAAAGAACCACTTTGTTTCCTTGGCGAATTGCCTCGATAACAAGTTCACTAAGCTCAGATATCTTAGGAATTAACTCCTCAGAAAGTTTATTTACAAGATGTAAATGTTCGCGTATCGCGTTAATTGCTATTTCTTTTTTGTCCATTTATTCTCTCTATAATCGATGTCGTACTATAATCGTCTAAAAAGTCAATAAGCTCCACTTTTCCCGCATGCTCTCTACCTACAACTTCATTTATTGTATAATCTGATCCTTTCGTTAATATATCGGGTTTGATCATTTTAATTAATTCAAGCGGTGTGTCTTCTTTAAAAACAACCACCCAATCAACAAAGGAAAGAGCTGCTAAAACTTTCGCTCTGTCTGTATCGGAATTGATGGGTCTATCATTGCCTTTTAATCTTTTTACACTATCATCTGAATTAATGCCTACAATCAAATAATCTCCTAAGTTTTTTGCTTCTTGTAAATATGAGATGTGACCAGCGTGTAAAATATCAAAGCATCCGTTTGTAAACACAAAACTATAGCCTTTCTGTTTTTGTTTTTCGACAAAGCCTTTTAATTCATTTTGAGAGACTACTTTATCAGTATAGGTATTCCTTTTTAAATACCTGGAATAGTACATCTTTATTTCTTCTATAGTTGTGGTGGCGCTTCCTGATTTTCCAACAACAATTCCAGCGGCAGCATTCGCAAAATCAACAATCATTTCATTATCAAGCTCAAGCGCAAAACCTAAAGCTAAACAAGCTAAAACCGTGTCTCCAGCGCCTGTAACATCATAGACTTCTTTTGCATAGGTTTCTCTTTTATTGAATCGGTGGTCGTAAAAAGCAATTCCTTCTTCGTTGAGCGTAATCATTGCTATTTCCAGATCGTAATCAGATTTCATCCTCTTCAAAGCTTTTTCTAAGGCATCGGTATTGTTCATTGAAACACCCAAAGCAATCGATGCTTCTGATTTATTTGGAGTCAATAAAAAAGCACCTTTGTATTTGTTAAAGTCATCTACTTTTGGATCTACAATTACCTTTTTGTTTTGTGCTTTCCCATACGAAATAATGTGCCTGACTACTGAATCTGTCAAAACTCCTTTTGCATAATCTGACAAAACAAAGATGTCATACAGATGAGCAATTTCGTTAAATGTATCTATGATTTGATTTTCAGAAGTTTTAGCGATGGGTAATCTCGTTTCTTTATCAAACCGTAAAATTTGATGATTATCAACTAGAATTCTATTCTTTTTTGAGTTGATTCTGCCTTCTTCAATGCTGATGTGTTTTTGTACTCTTTTTTCTTTTAGATGTTCTAAAATCAGTTCTCCTGTTGTATCATTCCCTAACACAGATAAAATCCCAACCTTTGCTCCAAGGTCTACCAAATTGCTAACGACATTTCCTGCGCCTCCTAAGCCATTTCTTTCGTTTTTAATATCAACGATTTGTACAGGAGCTTCGGGAGAAATTCGATCACAATCACCGATTAAGTAGTTATCCAACATTAAATCGCCGACTACCAAAATAGTCGCTTCGGAAGCTCGGTTAAAAAGGTTAAAATTCATCTGAATAAATTTGTTTTATAGAACTCGAATATTCTTTTATTCCTTTCTCTAATGTATATTTTGGGTAAAATTTCAAGTCTTTTTGAGTTTCTGAAATATCTGCTTGTGTAAAAAACTGATAATGTTCTGTAAATTTATTTTCAATATAATTCGGCGGAATATCAACATCTAAAGTAGTCCCAACAAGATCAAACACTTCTTTAAATGATCTAGAAATTCCTGTTCCTACATTATAAATTCCACTTATATTAGATTCTCCTGCCAAGATACAGCAATCTAATACATCTTTTATATAAATAAAATCTCTGTAGATGTTTTCACTTCCTATAAATAATTTTGGCACTTCTCCTTGCAAAAACTGCAATCCAAATTGAAGAATTGTTGACGCTGTTTTTCCTTTAAAAAACTCTCTTTCGCCATAGACATTAAAAAAACGCAACCCAATTATAGAATCAATGTTTTTATACTGTTTCGCTGCCAAGATATCCATCTTTAATTTACTATCTCCATAGGTGTTTAACGGAGCTTCCTCGCCTACTTTTTGAGGAGCTTTTAGGGAACCATATACGGCTGCGCTACTCGCATAAATTAATTTGGCGTTGTGGCATAAGGCTACATCTATGATGTCATGAAAACTGGTTGCGTTGGTCTTTAAAACGATCTCTTTTTCTTTTGTTGTAGTATCTGAAATGGCTGCAAAATGATAAATGACATCAAATTTGTATTGTTCCTTAAGAGTTTTGATGTCTGACTTGGAAGTAATGTCGCCTCGAATAACTTCACCATGAAATCCAACTAAGTTTTTATCATGACCTAAACTTGAAAGATTTCCATTGCTTAATCGATCTCCTCTAAACTTATCAAAAACGACGATTTGGCATTCTGGAAATTTATTTTGTAGTGCTATTGCTAAGTTTGATCCAATAAAACCTGCTCCACCTGTTATCAATATGTTTTTATTGGCGAAACTCATTTGATGATTTTTTTTATCGCTGCTAAATTTTCAATTGTATAGCGTTCTATGCCTTCTGAAGAGCGATTCTCATTGAGTAAAATGGTATTCGTTATTCCTGCATTTAGAGCTGCCTGAATATCCGATTGCTGATCTCCAATCATCCATGAATTTGTACTATCTATATTGTATTTAGTGATTGCTTCGTTGATCAAAAAAGGTTTCGGTTTTCTGCATTTGCAATGTTCTTCAGGTTTGTGAGGACAATACAAAACTTCTTTTATTTCTATCCCTTGATCGCTTAGCTTTTTAAGCATGTGCTTTGTTAAGGTCTTAAAATCTTCTACGCTATAATACCCTCTTCCTATTCCTGATTGATTGGTAATTATAAAAAGCAAATAATTTTTTGAGAGTATATGTTTAAGGGCATCAAAAATTCCAGGTTTAAATTCAAAATCTTTGATTCTAAAGACATAATTCTTATCCTCATTAATGACACCATCTCTATCTAAAAAAACGCATTTTTCTTTCCTCAAATTCATGAGGTGTAATTTAAAGAAAAAACCGAGAAAATTCTCGGTTTTTTACATTTCAACTTTTAAAACTTGTTCTATAATTTCTTTTAGATTTTGTTTCGGCAAGGCTCCATTTGACATTTGTGGTTGTTCGCCCATAGGGATAAACAACATAGAAGGGATACTACGAATAGCAAAAGCGGCTGCTAATTCTTGCTCTTTTTCAGTATCAACTTTATAAATATTGAGCTTATCACCATATTCCTCACTCAATTCTTCTAAAATTGGAGCGATCATTTTGCAAGGTCCACACCAATCTGCATAAAAATCTACAATGGCCGGAACTTCCCCTTCAAAAGTCCATTCTTTATTTTTCTCGTAATTGAAGACCTTTTCTAAAAAGGTTTCCTTCGTCAATAATTCTGTCATTCTTTTTATTCTTGCAATCTTAGACGGTTTATAATAGGCTATATTACACAAAAATCCTTTTCAGGAGAATCTGTTGTTATTTAATTGGGTCTCGACTAAGTTTATCTTGAGCAGAGTCGAAAGACTCGACTTGACATATAATTATGTTTTAAGTCATTTGCATTCGAAAATTTGACCTAAGACCGCTTCGCTTTTAGAAACAAGAATCAAGATTGTTTGATTTTTAAAAAAGTTAAACATTCTGATGCTTATAAAAATTTATTTTTGAACTATATAAAGTCTTTGTTCTAGCAGTGAAACGGTCTTGTCTCTAAAGTTTTCATTGCTAGCAATTTTAAATCTTAAATTAACCAAAATTTATATCGACCTCATCATATGAATTATTGATATTTAAATCAAAAACTTTATTCTACTCCTTTACCAAAACATGTTTATAGTTGCTAAGCGCAAATTTTAAGGTTTCCCAAAAATTACGTTTTTCTGATTTGATGTACACGTAAAAATAGATCAAACCAAACCAAGCCCTAAATAGAAAGTTCGGTGGTAACTTAATCAGTCGTTTGATAAACGGAAATGTCCACGGCCAAAGAACAGCCGTTTGAAAGAATTTCTGTAGGTTTTGCAATTCTTTTTTATGAGGTAAGTCGAGTTGAGAAGATAGAAAAAACGATTTGTCTAATTCCTCAACAGAGAATGTTGGACTTAAATATCCTTTTGCTAATGCATAATCTGATAGTTCGGTTCCTGGAAAAGGAGAAAAAATAGAACACCAAGGATAATCTGCTTTGATTTTTATATTCAACTCAACTGTAGAAAATGCATCTTCTAAAGTCTCGTCTGGTAAGCCTAAAATATTATAGGTTCTAAATGTAATTCCTGCTTTGTGTAGAAGTTCAGCTGCTTTTAAAATTTGACCGTCATTCAATTGCTTTTTCAAAATCTGATTTCGCAAATCTTCATTTCCAGATTCTACTCCAAAAAATACAGATTGACAACCTCCTTTTGCTAAGTTAAATGCGTATTGTTCATCAGCAGCTACCAAATCTGCTCGAACTAGACAAATAAAAGGCAAATTGACTTCTTTTTTATAGCGTTCTAAAAACTCGTATAACCAAGATCGATTCATTCCAAAAACATCGTCTGCAAAATAAATAACCTCAACAGGGGTTTCTTTTTTCAATGCAAGACATTCTTCTATCACCTGATCAATATCTCGAATTCTAACATACTTCCCTTTTCCTTTGTACAAATCACGCATAGCATCCTCAAAACAGAATGAACAGTGAAATGGACAACCTCTGGAAGTAATTACATTCCGAACCTGACGATGTTGTTTTTCATCTAATTGACGATAGAGGTGTCTGTCTGGATAAGGGTAATCATCCATGTTTTTTCTGAGGTTGCGCAACGGATTGTGTCGCACTTTTCCATCTTCTTTTAGGTAGGATAAATTAGGAACATCTAGAAAGGGCTCTTTCTTATCAATTGCGTCTAAAATATCTAGCATCGACTCTTCTCCTTCTCCTCGAATTAAAAGGTCAACACCTTCTTCACGAATGAAATCTTGGAAAAATGTTGGGTGAGCTCCTCCGAAAAGAGTAATGATATCGTATTTCTCTTTTAGTTCTTTTGCTATTTTTCGCGCCCAATTATGGCTTCCACTCATGATAGAAAAGCCTACAACATCAGGTTTGAAAGAGGTCATGATTTTTTCAAAATCCTTGACTTGATGACCAATTGCTAAGTCACATGAATGTCCTTTCGATTTAACCATGGCAGAGACATACATGGGTCCCAGGAATTCGTAATCCATGTTTTGAAGAAAAAGTAATTTAGCCATAGGTTTTAAAAATACGAATGTAATACAAATATGAGAATAAAAATAGTGCTCCGAAAAATCGTGGATAATGAATCAACAAATCAAATGTAGGTAAATCTGGGACTTTAGGAATATGGTGATGCTGAACGGAAAAGGTAAACAACAAAAGTGCTATGATAAAAAGCAAAGGGATTCTAGGCGAACTTTCTGTTAACCATTTTCCAATAATTGCAACGGGAAAAATTAATAGCAAAAAATGATAGGACGCGCTTGCAGGTATCAAAACAAAAGCTCCAATGACTGCTATAGAAATTGTGATGTGATTAAACTCATATTTATCTCGTTTAAACATGTGGAAACAGGCTCCTCCCAAAAGTAGAAAAAGGATGCTTTTTATAACGAGCTTTGCCACGCTCCAATCTAAAAAGGGATTTGGATTTTCAACAACATCAAAAACAAAGAGGTTGTTCAACAATGAATCTATTGATTGAAAGGCTATTGCATATTTTCCTTGTCCTGGTAGATTTCCTTGAGTATGGCTGGTCAGTGCATTAAAGTACTCTGTATATGATAATGGGTCTAGTATAATAAATAGTGTAAACAATATTGCGATGGTCAATAAAAACACCAATATCGATTGCATGTTTTTTGCTTTCTTTTTAAATAAATAGGCGACAAAAACGATCGGAAAATACTTTAATGAAGCACAAAAGCCTATGAGTATTGAAGCGGCATTTTTCCGGTTTCGAATTCCCAACCCAACAGCTTCAATCAATATATATCCAAAAAATAAATAGGCTTGTCCGAAATTAAAATTTGAGCTTAAAGGCACAAAAAATAAACTGAGCCAAAACGCATTTGTTAAAAGGGAAGTGCCGAAAAGTTTTCTGATTCGAAAAGGAATTAATAGTAGAAAACCTAGATTCATAATCAGCCAAATTCTTTTTGCGGTGAGTAGGTTGAAAATTGTTAATGGAGTATATAACACTGCTGTTAATGGAGGAAAAGGTGAGAATTTTGCTCCTGCTTCAATTCCTTCGTTTTTAGCTTGTTGATCAAACCATTCAATATCATAGAACTTGTGAATCTCTTGTCCTTTTATCAATAATTTAGACGACGCATAATAATTATTAAAATCGGAAGCCTTATTATTCCAGCCAGGAATTATTCCTTTTGTCATCATGTAAAAAGCGACCAACAGCAGCCAAATAAAAAGAAGAATCGTTTTTCTAGTCATTCGTTTTTTTTATAATTCCTTTGAGAATGTACCACGCTTCAATCGTGTGAAATTTTAACTCAGTAAAACTGGAAATTCCTGCCAATCGTTTTAAAATGTAACTGGGTCTGAAATAAAATGATCGATAGGCTTTTGATTTCAATTCTTGAAGTTCTTCCTTAGACAATACTCCATTTCCCATGACTACTTGATCGCCTGATTGATCCATTACTTGTACGGTTTCATCAATCAATCCAGAATCTAAGGCTTCTTGTCTAAAGGAAGTATTGCTACGAGGTACCGCAACGTTAAAGGAAGCATAATCTGCATCTATTGTTTTGGCGAATTCAAAGGTGTTTAAAATCGATTCTTTGGATTGTCCTGGAACGCCAATTAAAAAAGTTCCTAATCGCCTGATTTTTAACTTTTTCGCTAGTTTAAATGTTTCTTTAATTTGTGCAACTGTATAGTGTTTTTTATAGTGCTCCAAAAGTTCATTATCTGCCCATTCAACTCCAAACATAATGAGTCGGCAACCTGCTTTTTTCATTAATTGTAATGCTTCTTCATCAACGACATCAACACGAGAAAAACACATCCAATTAATTCCATAATCCGTTTCAATCATCCACTTCAATACTTCCGTAGTTATCCCCTTAGATTGAAAAAAAGTTTGATCAGAAAAATAAATAAATCGATATCCTTTTTCTTTTAAGTATTTGAGCTCTTCTATAATAGATGCTGCCGATCGAGTTGAATAGGGCAAAGAAGACATGATGCAAAATGTACACGGGTACGGACATGCATAATTGCTTAAAACCGTAGCCACGGGACTGGCATTTGCAAAAGGCATTCGATAATTCCCTGTAAACAAATGCTGTTTAGGAATTGGCATTTGTGTAACTCCTCGTTTTATGGAACTTTCTATTAATTTTCCGTCTTGTAGAAATACAATTCCTGGTGCAGGTTCTCCATCTAGCCACAACCGAACGCCATCAACATAAAAATTGGTGATAATTGCGTCTAGCCATTTGTAACTACTCAACTTTTCTTTATGGTTGTCTAATAAGGCATCACCAGAACAAACAATTTTAGTGGTTGGGAATTGCTCATGTACTTTTGCATAAAAAGCAAGGTCTTCATTCAAACTAACAGACCCTAATAAGCCTATGATTAAATCAGGTGAAAATTGTTTTACCTTTCTGATTACTTGGTCTGTGGTTTGTTTTTCGGCAATTGCATCAATCACTTTTAGATCATAGGTTTCTAAATCAAAAAAAGCTGTTTGAATGAGTAAATCAACGGGTTGAGGTAAATAGTAAGCCTTTGAAACTTTAGAGCAATAGTAATCTCTGATGTAAATTTTTTCTCCAGGAGGGTTTAAAAACAGGATGTTTCTTTTTTTACTCATTTTTACACGGATGGCTTGCTAAGATACAGTTCCTTATTTTCTTTTCCTTCAGCAAAATCAACAATTTTATTTACTAATTTTTCTGTGTTCATCGATTTAAAACAGGTCAGATTTCCATGACAATACACCGCTACTTTCGATTTTGGGTGTAAAAAACAGGGATAACATTTTTCATCAGAAACCAAATTAAGCATCCGATTGGAGTTGGGATATCCCACAAGTTTGGCTGAAGTTGGTCCCCACAAACAAACTGTTTTCACACCATAGTAATTTGCTAGATGAAGAGGTCCTGAATCATTGGTAATGAACAATTGACTCGTCTTTATGCTATCAATTAATTCTCTAAGCGTTTGCTTGCCTGCAAGGTTGAGAATGTTTGCATTGGGTATTTTATTTTGAATCAGTATTTTTTCAAAAGCACGTACTCGTTCTATTTCGCTTTTGGCTCCTGTTAACACAAATTTCCATGAAGGGTTGTGGTGGTGCAAATTCTCTATAAGTTGAGCATATTGTTCTTTCGGAAATTTTCGCTGAGGCAAATATTCTCCAGCGTTAATATTTACTAGAATTTCATGGGTATCAATTTGAATCTTTAATTTTTTTGGTTCTTCTTTTGCAACAAATTTTCGCCCAAACATCTCTGCAATTGCTGTGGTAATTGGTTTATCAACCAACGAAACAAAAAGCTGATTTCCTATTTTTCTATTTTCGCCAGCAAGGATAAATGACGAACATGATTTTCTTATTGAAATGATGATGCGAAATATTCCTGCCAAATTAGACGAACGTTCCATATCCAAGATTTGTACATTTCGTTTTTTCCAAATTAAGCCTATACAAGTAAATGCGCTGGTAATTAGCCTTGATGCAGAAGAAGCATCTATATACATTGCATTGATTTGTAGTATCTCAATAATTTCACGATTCCGTTTTAATGTAATGAATACTACTTTTTCTGTTGGAATGTCAAGCTGTTGAATAACATAAAGCATTCTTGAAATGCTTCCTAAACCAAAAAACTTCATGACAACAAAACCGTCAGAATCCGCTGCTTTAGATGGGAAAATAGTTTTGAACCATTTTAACAGACCATACAATGGTTTAAATAGGTTGTCAATAGTTATTAATCGGTTACTATTCATTCACAAAATCAATACGGTGTTCTTTTTAAAATATTGTCTCCTCGAGCGTGTCACACTGAGCATGTCGAAGTGCAGTCGAGAGGTCGTTCAAAATAAATATTTAATAATTCTAATAAAGTTTCTCTTTTAACTCCAAACAAGAATAGATACTAAAACAACAAAAGTAAGTCTTACATCTTGTTTTTCTTGCGAGTTTAGACGATTTCTACCATTGCTTATTACATTTTAACAAGAATCCATTTTATTTTCATAAATTTAAACCTAACTAATTATTAACTAATACATTAAATTATGAATTCAACTATTTCAATGATTGCTAGATACCTATTAGGGCTGGCAATGTTGGTTTTTGGTGCAAACAAATTTTTCGGTTTTATGCCTAACCCAGAACTCCCTGAAGCCGCAGGCGCATTTATGGGTGCTCTGGGAGCAAGTGGGTATATTTTTCCAGCATTGGGCGTCGTTTATCTTTTAGCTGGACTTCTATTGGTCTTAAACAGAGCGGTCCCTTTTGCTTTAGTGGCATTGGTTCCTGTTTCTTTTAACATTGTTGCTTTTCACTTAAAGTACGCTCCAGAAGGTATTTTGTTTGCAGCGATAGTTGCAGTTCTAAATATTTTACTGATTTACGCAAACTGGGATCGCTTTAAATCACTGTTTGATTAATATAAAACATTAAACTCTGTAAAAACCTCTTGTCTGTGTAACTCAAGAGGTTTTTTAGGACTAGTCACAACTCCGTTTTCTTTATCAAATATTTTCTAATGAGCTCTTTGGTAAACTAGGACAGTTTTAAATCACTATTTGACTAACACAAAACGTTAAATTCTGTTAAAACCTCTTGTATATGTAACACAAGAGGTTTTTTTTATACTAATTTAGAAGCCAATTAATTATGTTCACAATGAAAAAACTAATCATTCCTATTATTTGCGCTGCCACTATGCTTACAGCTTGTAAAGAAAACTCTAACCAAAGAGACATTACTGTTGACTATCCTGAAACAGCTAAGAACCCTGTTGTTGAAACCTATTTTGGAACTGAAGTAACTGACAATTATCGTTGGTTAGAAGATGATCGAAGTGAAGAAACCGAAACTTGGGTAAAAACCGAAAATGAAGTTACTTTTAATTACTTAGATAAGATTCCTTATAGAAGTCAATTAAAAGACCGCCTGTTAGAACTATGGAACTATGAAAAAGTTGGTTCTCCATTTGTAGAGGGAGAGTATACTTATTTTTATAAGAATGATGGTCTTCAAAATCAATATGTTGTGTATCGAAGAAAAGGCGATAGTAAAGAAGAAGTCTTTTTAGACCCTAATACGTTTTCTGAAGACGCAACGACTTCATTAAGCGGGCTCAGTTTTTCTAAAGATGGGAAAACTGCCGCCTATTCAATTTCTGAAGGAGGAAGTGACTGGAGAAAAATTATTGTCATTGACGTGGAGTCTAAGAAAATTAAAGAAGACACCTTAATTGATGTCAAGTTTTCTGGAATTTCTTGGAAGGGAAATGACGGTTTTTTCTATTCTAGTTATGACAAGCCTAAAGGAAGTGAGTTGTCTGCTAAAACAGATCAACATAAATTATACTATCACCAATTAGGAACTGCTCAGAAAAAAGATCCAGTTATTTTTGGTGGAACTGCTGCTGAAAAACATCGTTATGTAGGAGGTTATTTAACTGAAGACGATCAATATTTAGTGATTTCTGCTTCTACTTCTACTTCTGGAAACAAACTTTTTATTAAAGATTTGACAAAGAAAAATAGCAAATTAGTAACTGTTATAGACAACTTTGACAGCGATACATATGTCATAGACAATAAAGGAAGTAAGCTATATTTAGTGACTAACTTAGATGCTCCAAATCAAAAGATCGTTACGGTAGATGCTAAAAACCCAACTCCAAAGAACTGGAAAGATTTTATTGCTGAAACTGAACATGTGTTAAATCCTTCAAGCGGAGGAGGTTATTTCTTTACGGAATACATGGTCGATGCTGTTTCTAAAATATTCCAATATGATTTTAATGGAAAGTTAATTCGTGAAATCAAATTACCTGGCGTTGGAAATGCGGGTGGTTTCGGTGGAAAAAAAGATGCAAAAGTTGATTATTACTCTTTCACAAATTATAGTACACCGTCTAGCACTTATAAATACAATATAGAAACTGGAGAATCAGAATTGTATTGGAGTCCAAAAATTGATTTCAATGCTGATGATTATGAAAGCAAACAAGTGTTTTATACTTCTAAAGACGGAACCAAAGTTCCGATGATTATCACCCACAAAAAAGGTGTTACCTTAAATGGTAAAAACCCAACTATTTTATATGGTTATGGTGGATTTAACATCAGTTTAAACCCTTCGTTTAGCATCACAAATGCTGTTTGGATGGAACAAGGCGGTGTTTACGCTGTTCCAAATTTACGTGGTGGTGGTGAGTATGGAAAAGAATGGCACAAAGCAGGAACGCAAATGCAAAAACAAAACGTATTTGATGACTTTATTGCCGCAGCAGAATACTTGATTGAAGAAAAATATACCTCATCAGATTATCTCGCAATCCGTGGAGGTTCTAATGGTGGTTTATTAGTCGGAGCAACCATGACTCAGAGACCTGAATTAATGAGAGTTGCTTTGCCTGCCGTTGGTGTTTTAGACATGTTGCGTTATCACACATTTACCGCGGGTGCTGGTTGGGCTTATGACTATGGAACTGCTGAACAAAGCAAAGAAATGTTCGACTATTTAAAAGGATATTCGCCTGTACATAATGTAAAAGAAGGAACATCATATCCAGCAACTTTAGTTACTACTGGAGATCATGATGATCGTGTAGTTCCTGCACATAGTTTTAAATTTGCGGCGGAATTGCAAGACAAACAAGCAGGAAGTAATCCTGTGTTAATTAGAATAGAAACCAATGCGGGTCATGGTGCAGGAACTCCAGTTGCTAAAACCATTGAACAATATTCAGATATTTTCGGATTTACCTTGTACAATATGGGGTTCGATGAATTACCAAACCCTCCTAAAAGCAAAATCAAATCATAAATAAATGAAGCAATATCTTTTATTTTAAAAGATTACTTCGAGATAAATCTCTCGTAAAGACAAAATCATATTATTTTAGCCGTAGATTATATAATTCATAGTCTACGGTTTTTTTATGCTTAAAGTCAATGACATTTCCTTTCAATACAACAAAGAAAAAGAAGTCTTAAAGAATCTTTCTTTCTCTTTAGATGCTGGAGAACATTTGTGTGTTATGGGTGAAAGCGGTAGTGGAAAATCTACTTTATTAAAAGTTATATACGGTTTGCTCGATTTAAAAAGTGGCGAACTTTTTTGGAAAGATCAGCAAATTTTAGGCCCTGCTTTTCACTTGGTTCCTGGTATGGAGTTTTTTAAATATGTGGCTCAAGATTTCGATTTGATGCCCTATACTTCCGTTTCGGAAAACATTGGAAAGTTCTTGTCTCGTTTTTATCCAGAAGAAAAGGAAACAAGAACAACAGCACTTTTAGAAGTGATTGAAATGACGGAATTTGCCAATGAAAAAGTCAAAAACTTAAGCGGTGGCCAACAACAAAGAGTTGCTATTGCCAGAGCATTGGCTAAAGAACCTGAATTGATTTTACTAGACGAACCCTTTAGTCAGATTGATAATTTTAAGAAGAATTCGCTTCGAAGAAAACTCTTTGCTTACCTCAAAGAAAACAACATTTCTTGTATTGTAGCGACACATGATGGCAATGATGCCTTGTCTTTTGCAGATCAAATGATTGTTATTAAAGACCAGCAAATCATTGCGCATGATTCTCCCAAAAACTTGTATGAAAATCCACCTGAACACTATGTTGCAGCCTTGTTTGATGATGTGAATCAAATTGATATAGATGGAAAGTCTGTATTGCTATATCCGCATCAAATCAAAGTTGTTGACTCTTCAGATAAAAAAGCGATTGTAAAAAAATCATACTTTAAAGGTTTTTATTGGTTGATTGAAGCTGAGTTTAACAATCAAAAAGTGTTCTTTCAAAATGATGCAAAAATTGATGAAGAAACATCCGTGTTTTTGAAATTCTAGAAAAGTGACTCTTTCATTTTATTCATATAATACCTCATAGGTTTTAAAAACCTGTGAGGTTGCGGTAACAAAACTTATGCTATTGGATTTTTTCAATTCTAATTTCTTTCCCATTCCAACTCAACATCTCTCCTGTCTTTTTCCCTAACAACAATTTCCCAATCGGAGAAGAAACAGAAATGGCAAAAAAAGGTTTATCAGAAGCTATTAACTTGCCTGCACTAATGCTTAAAAAATAGTCTCCAAGGTTTGTTTCAATAACAGCTCCTAAACTTGCTATCTCTGATTTTTTTGAAGGATCAATTTTTGACAGCGTTTCTTTCATTTGTTGAATGGATGCTAATTGTTGTCCCGATTTTTCCATTTCTAATTGCAACATAGCACGACCCGTTTCGTGTTTGTCGCCCGCTGAACTTTTCGTTTCTGAAGCCAGTGCTTTTTGATGGGATGAAATCGTGTTTTCAATAGATGCTAAACGGATATTTACATCCTCAACACATAATGTATACAGCGCTTCTTTAATCTGCATCTTTGCCAAAAATGAGTTTATAAACTCCGCCAACCAACATATTTCCGAGAGGAAAATACAAGCCAAAAAACAAAGCCATTCCCAAACTGAAGTTTCGAATGTTTAGATATTGGTCTATTAAATTGTCTGGATATGCGTACGATGTTTCTAGTAAGTAACCTCCAAATTCTAACAAGGCCATTGCGATTAATCCATAGGCATATTGCATGTGAAACGGAAGTTTTCTTAGCAATAATGAAATCGGAATCATATAAATCAAATACACAGTAATAACCTGCCACCAATATGTGAATTTGGCAATTTCCATGTATTCGCCAAAGGCATCCATTCCTGTTCCCCAGAGAAAATAAATAATCGCATATAAAATGATGAGTTTCTTATCTACAGCGAATTTTTGTTTTACGTATGCAATGAATTCTTTCATAATTTAAATGTATAAAAGTGAAAACACACCATAGTTTCCATGATGTGAAATAGAACACGATTTTGTTAGTAATTTGTTTTTATGGTAATAATAAGGCGCTCCATTTTTTGATTTTTTTTGTTCAATCTCTAAAGCCGAAATACCTATTTCTTCTTGTAATTTCTTCTTTATATCCTCATCAATTTTGTAAGGAGAACCTATAGAAGAATAAACTTTGGTGTCTTTTTCTAAACGTGCCAAAGTAAAAATATAACTCGCGTTTAAAATTGATCTCGTATAAAATTTTTGGTTTTGAAAAGATACAGTTCCTTCATCATCTGCGGTCAATTTACATTCAAGTTTTTTAGGCGCAAAGAATCGTTTTTCGTTTTGTTGTGTGTAGATTTTATAGGCTGCTTCTTTCATGCTCCAAAGTTTCCAAACCGTCTCAAAAGAATTTTCAGATTCTAAAATAATGGACTGTTCTTTCCTTGTAAACTGTTTCTCTAAAAAGCCTTTTCGTTGCCAATCGCTTTCCCTTTCGGCTAAGGATAGATCTATGATATCATTACCAATCAAGATTCGGATAATTTGGTTTCAATAATATCTAACGCTGCTTTTACAGAGAGCATTTTCTCCATGGAGTCATTGTCTATTTCAATATCAAATTCATCTTCAACGTCTAAAATTACATCGACCAAGTTCGCCGAATTAATTTTTAAATCGTTGATAAAGTCTGTTTCTTCAGAAAGGTTTTGAAAAGCCTCTTCATCTTGAATATAAGGCTTTACGATTTTTTTTAATGAGGTAATGAGTTCTTGTCTTGTCATTTGTTTTATCTCGTAATTTCCCTTCGATAAGCTCGAGGTTGACAACTGAGTTTCAATGTCAGTCTGAGCCTGTCGAAGACGGTTTCTTAATTCTTATGTTTTTATTTTCTGAATAATTTTTAGAAAACGCAACTAAGTCTTCCCAATTTTCATCAATTAATGCTTGTTTCTTTCTTCGCGACCATCCTTTTAATTGTTTTTCTACTCGAATAGCTTCATTTGGGTTAGTGCATGTAACATATCATTCTAATTTAATGGGTAATCGAGAACTTGTGTATGCTCTTGTTTTCCCTTTTTGATGTTCAATCAACCTTCTTTCTATATCATTCGTCATTCCTATATAGAATGAATCATCTGCACAACGCAAGATATAAACGTAATAAAATTTCATTTTTCATAGCTTTTTTAGTAACTAAAACCTGCTTCGACAGGCTCAGCATGACATTTTAGTATTATAAATACGATACTCTACTTTGTTACCCTAAATCTGTCGAAAGGCAATATCTCTTAAAAATAACACATCCATTGACATCACCAAAACCAAAACTTGCTTTTACAATAATATTCAGTTCTTTTTGAATCTTTTCTGTCGGAATCATTTCTTTGTTGATCAATTTTGAAATTTCTGGATGTACATCTTCGCAATTGATATTCGGAAATACAAATTGATGTTTTAGTTGTAAAACTGTTGCTACACATTCAATCGAGCCAGCAGCAGCCAAACAATGTCCGACCATCGATTTTAATGAGTTGATATATGGAAATTCGTCGCCTTTTCTACCCAAAGCTTTCGTCCAATTTTGGAGTTCCACGGGGTCTTTAATCGTTGCTGTTAAATGTCCGTTGATGGCATCAATTTCCGCTGGTGATACATCTGCATCTTGCATCGCATCAACAATGCATTTTTGCACAGCTTCTGAATTTGGGGCTGTCATTGTTCCGCCATTTCGTTGCCCTCCCGAATTGACATTTCCACCTAAAACCTCTGCATAAATACTTGCCTTTCTTTCCAAAGCGCTTTCTAAAGATTCTAAAACTAAGGCTCCCGCTCCACTTCCAGGAACAAATCCTGATGCGGTTTCGCTCATCGGTCTTGATCCTTTTTCTGGAGACTCATTGTGTTTGTAAGTCATTACTCGCATTGCATCAAATCCGCCCCAAATATAGGCTCCGTCGTCACTACAGCTTCCTACCAACATTCGTTTGGCTTTTCCAGATTGAATACGCTCAAACCCCATCAATAAGGCTTCTGTTCCTGTGGTGCATGCGGATGAATTTGTGGTGACTTGATTTCCCATTCCGAGAATTCCTCCTAAATAGGCGCTAATCCCGCTTGCCATGGTTTGAATAACTGCTGTGCTTCCCAATCGTTTTACTTTTCCTTCATCAAGTTTGTAAACAGATTCTCGAAATTTTTCGATTCCCGAGGTTCCTGTACCGAAAACCATTCCTGAATCGTAGTCAATTGGTGAGTTTTCGTCGATCGAAAAACCTGCGTCTTTCCAGGCATCCATTCCTGCCATGCAACCGTATAAAATTCCTGAACTGTTAAACCCACGTAATTGCAATGGAGTTAAATATTGACTTTTCAACTCTTCAGAAACTTCTGGAATTCCGCCAATGCAACAGGAAAATTTTAAGTCTTGTAGTTTTTGATGAAAGCTAATTCCAGATTTTCCTTGCTGAATGGCATATAAGAAATTATCCAAGCCTACGGCATTTGGAGCGACGACTCCCATTCCTGTGATTACGACTCTATGTTTTGTTTTTTTCAAATTTTATTTAATTCTTTTGTCTCTTCGAGTGTCGCGCTAAAAAGCGTGATGTATCGAGAAGTTATTTCCATATAAATTTACTTGTTTTCGATACACCAAATCGAAGATTTGTCACTCAAACTGACATAAATTTATTTTAACATTCCTGAAATCGTTCCTCGACAAACCAATTCATTCTTTTCATTGAACAATTGTACTTTGCATTTGAGCTTGTTAAAACGAAAATAGAGCTTCTCTGAAACTACTTTTACCTTTTCTTTAGGATAGACTGGTAAAAAGAAATCTACCTCGTTAGAAGTCAATGCGATTTGTGGTTTTTGCTTTTCTGAAATTTCGTCTTTTAGTAAATAAATCCCCATGCAAACCACTCCAATTTGCGCCATGACTTCGGTTAAAATTACACCTGGAGTAATTGGGTTGTCTTTAAAATGCCCTTTATAAAAATACTCATCTTCTTTAAAGGTGTAAAATCCTTCTACTCCATTTTCTGAAACGCTTGTCAGTTTCTCCACAAATAAAAAGGGAGGTTGGTAGGGTAAGAGTTGTATGATTTGATTTTTGTTCAATAATTCAGATAATTTACCTCTTACTAAAGTACTTTAATTTGAGTAATTAAACAGGGTTTTTGTTACTATAAAAAACACTTGTTTTTATCAGTTTTATTTATTTTATTTGTAACCATTGTTTAATGTTGTGTAATATGGTTATAAAAAATTATTATTCTCTTTCTGAAGTATCAGAAATATTAGGTAAAAGTAAAGAAACTTTAAGGCGATGGGATCGAGAAGGGAAGTTTAATGCAGTGAGAGAGCCTATGAGTAATTATCGTGTTTATAAAAAAGAACAGGTTAAATCATTATTAGAACTCCTTTCTGAAACGGTTGAAGATACAACAGATAACTCTATTCTTCCTAAAGGCAACTATAGCGTACTAGAGCTTTTTGCTGGTGCTGGAGGTTTAGCTATAGGTCTAGAAAAAGCTGGGGTTAAATGTGCTGCATTAAATGAAATTGATAAATGGGCATGTCAAACTTTAAGAGAAAATAGGCCTAATTGGAATGTTTTAGAAGGAGATATTAAGTCTTTTTCTTTTAAAAAATTTAAAGGAAAAGTTGATGTTGTTACTGGGGGATTTCCGTGTCAAGCATTTAGTTACGCTGGAAAGAAATTAGGTTTGGAAGATGCTAGAGGAACTCTATTTTATGAATTCGCTCGTGTTGTTCAAGAGGTAAGCCCACCAATTTGTATTGGGGAAAATGTTAGGGGTTTATTATCTCATGATAAAGGAAAAACACTAGAAGGAATGATTTCTATTTTAGATGAAGTCGGCTATAATGTTGTCCCTGTTCAAGTTTTAAAAGCAATACACTATAGAGTTCCTCAAAAACGTGAACGATTAATTTTAGTGGGTGTTAGAAAGGATATCGATATTAAATATGAATACCCAAAAGCTCATCAAAAAATCTATAATTTATCTGACGCTTTAAAAAAAGGAACTCTTTATAACAGTAATGTGCCAAAATCAGAAGGTTCAAAGTATCCTGAACATAAAAAAGAAATTCTAGATTTGGTTCCACCAAAAGGGTATTGGAGAGATTTACCTCTTGATATACAAAAATCTTATATGGGGAAAAGTTTTTATTTGGGAGGAGGAAAAACAGGAATGGCAAGGAGAATTGGTTGGGATGAACCCAGCCTTACTCTAACGTGCAGCCCTGCCCAAAAGCAAACAGAAAGATGTCATCCAGATGAGACTAGACCCTTTACGATAAGAGAGTATGCCAGAATTCAAACCTTTCCGGATGATTGGAAGTTTATGGGTTCTGTTTCTCAGCAATACAAGCAAATAGGGAATGCTGTTCCTTGTAATTTAGGGCAGGAAATAGGTTTTTCTGTTGTAAAATTTTTAAATGATTATTATTCAAAATCAAATAGGTCTGAGGCTTCTATTTCTTTAGCTAATTCATTATAGCCTTCTCTGAAAAAGTTCTCGGTATCTATTTCTAAAATCATAGCGTCTAAGTTAGCTACCAACTTGTCATAAAAATCTGGAAACCCTGTTAATCTATGCCAAAACTCTACTCCAATAATTACAGGATAAGTTTCGTCAATTTTTCTGTAATGTTGACTTAGCTGTTCTTCACTTCCATACAAAACGCCGAGAATCAGATCTGAATTATTTAATGACATAGCATTCGTTCTTCCTAAATTTGCAACCTTGGCAAACTTTCGTAATAGCGGGTTTACATCTCCTGAGTTAATTGTATTTGGCCCCGATTTTAATTGACACCATTTTTGTCTATTATCAATTTTATCAACAAATTCAATATCCATTTCAGGAATTAAAGAACCATCTGCCAACCCCAGTTCCACAAACATTCTTTGAATTCTAGTTCCAAAAGAAGTGGTTATTGATGTTCCTAAAACCCTTGGGAAGTATAGTGCTTTCGCAATCCCTATAGGTGTATAATTGTCTTCCAATACTTTAGATAGGTATTTTACAATAATAGGGTTGATTTTGTATGATCTTAACTTGGAATGTTCATTAAGAACATTTCTTTTATGATTCTCAAAAATATTCTCTTTGAAATATTTTGTGATTATTTCGATTAGTTCTTTTTCTTTCATTCAACAAATATAAAGAGAATCTTTTCTTAATACATCGTATTTGGATTCGCAGACTCTTTTGGTATCTGTTGAATGGCATCCCAATGTTCACAGATTTTTCCGTTTTTATCAAATCGGAAAAAGTCCATTGTGACATATTGGTCGTTTCCTGGCCAAGTTTGATGTGTGTGTAATGCGACCATATTTCCTTCAGCAATACATCGTACAAATTCAATAGATTTCTCTGGGTATTCTCGTTGCATTCTTTCAAAATAATCTATGAACCCTTGCAAACCATCTGCCACATCTGGATTGTGTTGAATGTACTCGTTACCCACATATAAATCTACTGCTTTTTGTGGGTTGCCTTCGTAAGCTGTTTTATAAAACGCAATTGCATTTTGTTTGTTTTGTTCTAGGTTCATTTAATCGTATTCTTCTTTTTTATGCTGTCTTTACGAGAAGTCCTCGGCTTCGGGACGACGAAGTAATCTGCTTTTCTTTTTAACAGTTTGCTTCAGTTGTTCCTCCTTCGCAAAGACAAGGTCTTTTCTTTAATTTAAACTTTCTCCTCCATCTACTTTAATAATGGTTCCGTTGATCCAAGCTGCTTCGTCTTTTGATAATAAATACACCACATTGGCAACATCTTCTGGGTTCGTTAATCGGTTAAATGGATTTCGTAATAACGAGTGTTCTTTAATTTTATCACTTCCTGGAATCATTCGTAAGGAAGCTGTATCTGTCACTCCCGCTTGAATGCAGTTGGCTCTAATTCCATAGGGAGCAAATTCTAAAGCGATGTTTCTAGTAATGGCTTCCAAAGTGACTTTTGCTGCTGAAACTGCCGCATAGTTTTTCCATGCTTTGGTATTTCCTTCACTTGTAAAACTAATAATACGAGCGTCTTTCGAAAATATATTTGACTTAAAAAGGGCTTGGGTCCAATCGTATAAACTAATTCCCATGGCTTGAATGGTTAGTTGGAAATCGTCGGTATTTAGTGTTCGTTTGGGGGCCTCTTCGACATGCTCAGGGTGACGATTTTTTTCAAAGTCGTCAATCATTGGTTTTAAATTTCCTTTTGCTACACTGTGTACAAAGGTTTTGATTTTTCCTTCATCTCCCAATTGTTCTCTTAAATTAGTAATGATATTGTCTCTTTTTTCTGCGTTGAAAGCATCTGTATTAAAACTTAAGAATTCAACATTTTCTTCCTTGATTTCCTGAAAAGCAGTTTCAACATTCTTTTGTTGTGTTCTTGAATTTCTATGCACAATACAAATGTTCATTCCGTGTTTGGCTAACTTTTTTGCTGTTGCCAAACCGAGTCCACTTGAACCTCCAAGGATCAGTGCCCATTCGTTTTTATTTTCGAATTCTTTCACTTTTTTATTGTGTCTTTATTTTTTAAAAGATCATTTCGAGAGCCTCAATGACCTTATGGAAACTCAAAGTTTAGGTGACTGAGGCTCTCGAAGTCACCATTCTATCAAAATTCGTTGTGCGGAAAATCCGGGTCCAAAACTCAATAGTAACCCTTTTTCTCCTTTTTGTCGATCTCCGTCCATAAATCGCTCTAAAACATATAATACGGTTGCGCTCGACATGTTTCCATACAGTTTTAATACTTCTTTTGTATCGTCAATATTCTTTCCTAAAGATCCGAATAAATCTTCAACAGTTTGCACTATTTTTTTTCCTCCTGGATGAAAAATCAAATGGTTTACGTCTTCAATTGTCAAATTATTTCGTTCTAAAAACGGATGTACAATTTTTGGGAAATGACTAGAAATTGTCTCTGGAACTGATTTGTCTAAAATCATTTGTAATCCTGTATTCACCAATTTGAAACCCATCATGTGTGTGGCATCATAAAAATGATACATGGCTTCGTCTAAAATTTTCGGGCCCTCGTCTTCTTCGTAAGAAGATAAAATTACACTTGCTGCACCATCACCAAAAATAGCTGCGCTGACAATATTGACCATTGAAAAATCTTCTAATTGAAAGGTTGCTGTTGGCGATTCAACGGCAATAACAGCAGCTCGTTTGTTCGGGTTTGCTTCTAAAAACTTCTTTGCGTAAATCATTCCTGAGATTCCAGCTGCACAGCCCATTTCGGTCACTGGAAGTCGAACGATATCTTGTCGCATATTCAAACTATTAATCAAATAGGCGTCTACAGAAGGAATCATAATTCCTGTACAACTCACTGTGATGATATAATCAATATCCGTTGCTTTTAGCTTGGCTTTTTCTAGCGATTTTTTGAGTGATTCTTCTGCTAATTTTGTGATCTCTCGAACATAAATATCATTTTTTTCTTCAAAAGACGTGTTTAAAAAAACTTCTTCTGCATCCATAATAGAATAACGTCTGTCTACTCCTGCGCCTTCAAAAAGTTTGACAACTTTTCGTTGAAACCGCTCGTCTTGTCCCGACATCCAAAGTTTTACCCAAGGGATAATATCTTTTGTGTCTCTTGTATATTGCGGTAGCTGTTTTGCTACGGATGTTATTTTCACACTCATTATTTTGTCTCTCTTTTAAAGGTTGCTCTCGGCATGTTTTTTCTAAAACTGCTTCTATTTCTTACATCGTTTCGTTTACAGAAATAAGATCGCTTCGTTTCTAGGTTAAAGAGAATAGACCTCTTGATTCTAGCCTCTTTTATCGTACCGTTCTTTATTCTAACTTCATGTCTTAAAAAATCAAAATTATGTTAGCCATCGTTTTCATCTTTAAGATTTCTATTTAAATAATATCCATTGATAACGAAAAGCCCATTTCCATTGAATGGATGTTTTAACTTTTAGTTGGTTTGATATTTGTTCTAAGTCTTCTCTTTTGAAAGCTCTTAAAATAGATGTGAGCCCATCTTGCCTTACCATTTCATTTTTCACAAAGAAGCCTATAATTTTAAAAAGGTAGTACGCAAGTTTATTTCTGTGTAAGTCGTTAACAACAACTCCTATTCTTGCATTTTCTACTGTTGTCTTTAAAAAAGACGTTAGTTCATCACCTTTAAAATGGTGAGCAAATAGTGTACATAGCACAATATCATATTTTAATTCTTCAAATTCTTTAGAGAAGATATCTACTTTTTGAAATGAGAGTTCTGGAAAACCTTCTGACAGTTCGTTTGCATAATCAATTGCGTCTTGATTGGCGTCGATTCCAATTAGTTGAAACGTGTGGCCGTTACTTCTTCCAAATTTGGCAACATCTCGTAAAATATCTCCATGTCCGCAACCCAAATCAATAATAGTAATTGTCTTGTCTTTGGGTTTGTCTTTAATAAGTTTTTTGACACCATTAATGGTTACAGCGTTTCCTCCTAACAACCGATTAATCGTTTCTAATTTGGTCAGCGTATCTCTAAACAACTTCCCTTCTAAAGTAAAGTCGTCCATAATTTCTTTGGCATCGGATCTTTGAGATGTGTCAACAAAAAGATTCATTAAATTTTTAACGGTTTTCCATGGGTCAAGCTAATAATTTTTGGCAACAAATACGGAAACCATTTGAGCAGCGTGTGTGCAAATTCTGAAATAATCTGGTTCCTGAACAGCCAAGCAATAAAATGCCCTGATCTTAATCTGGTTTTAAATTCTTTGTTCCAGTTTCTAAGATAGTTGTTTTCTAATTGGGTTCTGGTTATTTCTTGATCTAAAAATTTGAGTATTTCTTCGGATGCAATCTGCGCACTTTTAATTGCCATTCCCATTCCGTTTCCACAAAGTGGATGAATCATTCCTGCAGTATCACCGCACATAATGATATGGTTTTCAACTGGGTTTTTGGTTTCGAAAGAAATTTGACTGATGGTTAACGGTTTCTCAAAAACGGGTTTTGATTCTTTAAATATTTCCTTGAGATGCTTGTTTTTAAAAACGACTTGTTCTTGAAAGTCGTCAATGTTTTTGTGTTTTTTAAACGATGAATAGTCAGCAATATAACATAGGTTTATTGAATCATTTTCTACTTTGGACACCCCGCAATAACCGCCTTTAAAATTGTGTAACGCGACTACATCTTCTGAAAATTCTCCTTTGACGTGTGTTTTTACAGCTAGATAAGGTGATTTTTTCTGAATGAATTTTCGATTCATTTTTACATCTAAATTAGATCGTTTTCCAAAGGCTCCAATGACAATTCTACTACAAAACTTCAGATTGTTTTTTGTCCATACAGAAAAGATGTCATTTTCAAAATGTATGTTTTCTACCGTTTCTTGTAATACTTCAGCACCACTTTCTTTTGCTTTGCTGACCAATAAATTGTCTAGGTAATAACGACTCATTCCGAAACCTCCTAAGGGCAATTCCCCTTTGATAGATTTACTTTTTACCGTAGTAATTTCTACCCTGGAAATTTGTTTAGCGCCTTCTTCTATAGGATCGATTCCTAATGTGTTTAAATAGGGTAAAGCTTCATTAGAAATATATTCGCCACACACTTTGTGTTTTGGAAATTCGTTTTTTTCAATTAATAAAACGCTATGCATGTGTTGAGAAAGATGAATGGCGCTTGTTAATCCTGCTAATCCTCCACCGACAACAATCACATCAAATGTTGTTTTTTCTTTCAATCTTGTTTTGTGGCAGAATATTCTACTTGAATTTTTACTGTTTTAGACATAATGAAACTTCCTCCTCCGACTTTATAATCTTTTCGATTGAGCTCAAAGTTTGATTTGATTGTAACTGTTGTATCTGTTTCTAAAACCTCTAAAGGAATGGCAACTTTTTTGGTTGTTTTTTTGATGGTTAATTCTCCTGATAGTGTAAATGTTCCATCTGAATTCTTTGTGATTTTAGTCGATTTTAATTGAAGTGTTTTGTAATTGGCTTCATCAAAATAATCTTCTTTTAACAGGCTTTTATCTCTGCTTTTGTTGGCTGTGGAAATAGATTTTATCGCAATCGTTGCATTGATATAACTTTCGGAAAGATTCTTCGAATTAAAATTACTTTGAATGTTTGCATCACTAAAGCGACCATCGACAGTCGCTCCAAAGTTCTTGATTTTAAAAGTGACTTTAGTCTCATTGTCAACCTGCGTGTGTTGTTGCGCATTGACGAAACCAAAACTTAAAAAGGCAATAATATAAAGTGTTTTTCGAAACATAATTCTAAAGATAAGGAATATAACAAGAGCTTAGTCCGTTAAATTTGCCAATTCCTTACCAACTAAAGAACCAATAGCAATGCCCATTCCGCCTAAACGAATGCCACAATACACATTCTTGGAGATTTGTTTAACAATCGGTTTCTTTTGTTTTCCAACGCCCATGATTCCACTCCAACGTTGTTCTATCTCAAATTCTATATTTGGTAAAATTGTCGTTTTTAAGATTTCTTCTAATTTATCTTGCACCAATTTTGTTTGACCAAATTGGGTGGTCTCTTCGGTTGAAAAATCTAGGTTTCTTCCGCCTCCAAGCAAAATTCTATTATCAATATTTCTAAAATAATAATAGCCTTCATCTAAATGAAAGGTTCCTTTGATATGTAGGTTTTTTATTGGCTTGGTGACTACTACTTGCGCTCTTGCTGGCTGTACGTTTTCGATTAAGAGCTCTTTTGAAAAACCGTTGGTTGCAAACAATAGTTTTGACGTTGTAAATTCTCCTTGATTGGTTTGAATTTTGACCTTCGAATTGTCTTCTGAAAAACTTTCAACAGAAATGTTGTTAAGAATTTTGATTCCTTTTTTTTGTACTAGTTGAAGTAATTCTGTCATCATTTTTCCCGTATCTATTTGTCCTTCAAAATGATTGATAATGTACTTCGGAACTATTTTTTGAAAATTAAAACGATTTGCTGCTGTAGAGAAAACATTTTCCTTAAAAAGTCCAAATAAAAGCTGATTTAAATATTCTATTTTATCGTTACACTGGCCAAATAAATCAGCATCTAAAAAAAGTTCATATCCTTTGTTGTGTTGATAATCAATCCCTCCATCTCCTAGTAAGTTTCTTAATAATTGTAATCCTTCCCAACGTTTTTTCACCAGTTGAAAGACCTCTTCTTCAGAATGAGTTTTTAAATCGCTTAATAATTCTGAAACACTTCCAAAACAAGCAAATCCTGCATTTTTAGTGCTAGCTCCTTGAGGTAGTAGTCCTTTTTCTAAGATGAGAATTTTTGCTTTCGGATGTTTTTCTTTGAGTTGAATTGCACAATTTAAACCGACAATTCCGCTTCCGACAATAACAAAATCATTGTTGGTAAACCACTCTTTGTATTCCCAATAACTATAGTTCATTAAAGTGTTTTTTCAAAACAATTGCTATTCTCCATTTTTGCATATTGTCCATAATTTGGTATTCTGTGGTATCCTGATTTTTGATAAAAATTTACCGCTTCAACTTGACGGTCTCCAGTTTCTAAAATACTCTTTTTAAAACCTATTTCTTTTGCCCAATCCTCCAACTCTTTTAGAATTCTGCTCGCAGCGCCTGTTCCTCTTTGCTTCTGTTTTACATACATTCTTTTAATCTCAACAGAATTTTTATCAAACTCTCGAAAAGCTCCACAGCCTACAGGTTCTCCATCTACATATAGAACCACAGCATTCTTTATTTTTTCCAAACCATTAAACTGATTGTAGAAATCATGATCTTCTCCGTCCGTTACTTTTAAGTATGCGTCCAACTCTTTGACCAAGTTTTGGAAATCTAGATTTGTATTATCGGTTTTAATAATTCTTTTCATGTTACGTATTCTCTTTTGAGATTCCAAAACAAGTTTGGAATGACAAAAATTATCTTTTTTGTCAAAATTCGAATTTTAATTGCACCCAAAAAGGTTCTTTTTTTTCTGTGTCTAAATTAGAAAAAGAAATTCCCAATAACCGTACTGAGTTTTTTAATTTTTCTTGATACAATAATTCTTTTACAACCTCCATCACCTCTTCTTTTTTTTGAATGAATTGACCAATTGTTTTACTTCTGGTTTGTTGGGTAAAATCGCTGTATTTTATTTTTAGTGTGATGGTTTTTCCTTTTGTTTTTGAATTGGTCATTCTTTTTTCTAGCTCTTCAGCAATCTTGTTTAGTTTTTCTAACATAAAAATTTCCGAAGAAATATTGTCGAAAAAGGTTCTTTCTGCCGCTATAGATTTTCGAATTCGGTCTGGTTTTACTTTGCTGTGGTGAATTCCTCTTACAATATCATAATAGAATTTTCCCGATTTTCCGAAAAGTTTTGTGAGTTCTTCTGCTGTTTTTTTCTTTAAATCGAGCCCTGTAAATATTCCAAGATTATGCATTTTTGCTGCGGTCACTTTTCCTACTCCATAAAATTTATTGACAGAGAGTTCTTCTAAAAAAGGAATCACCTCTTCTGGGTTGATGGTTTTTTGTCCGTTGGGTTTATTAATGTCTGAAGCTACTTTTGCGATAAACTTATTGATTGAGATTCCTGCTGAAGCCCTTAATTCTAAGTCTTCATAAATTCTATCACGAATTTCTTGAGCAATTAAACTTGCTGAAGGGTTTCCTTTCTTATTTTCAGTTACATCTAAATAGGCCTCATCTAAAGAAAGCGGTTCGACTAAATCTGTATACTCGTAAAAAATTTCTCGAACCTTTGATGAAATTTCTTTATAGCGATCAAATCGGGGTTTGACAAAAATAAGGTGCGGGCATTTTTGTCTTGCTAACATTCCGCTCATTGCAGATCTTACTCCAAACTTTCTTGCTTCATAACTTGCTGCAGAGACAACACCTCTTTTCCCTCCACCACCAACGGCGACGGGTTTTCCTCTTAATTCAGGGTCATCCAATTGTTCTACAGATGCATAAAATGCATCCATATCTACGTGGATAATTTTTCGATGTTGAGGAATTTCATTCACTCAATAAATCTACAAAACTTTGTGTTTAAAAAAGAAGGTCTGCTAGATTGATTATCCCAACCAAGCCTGTAACAAATCCTAAAATTAAATCCATTTGATTTGCGAGCCAAATTATTTTTTTCTCAATTCTTTTCGCTAATTGTGAATACAAAAAGAGAAGGGAAAATGTTCCTAAAGAAGATCCTATGATAAAACAAATATTGTTTACTAGTTGAAAATCATACCATTCCATCATTATTAAAGTACTTGTAACTCCGAAATAAAAAGGAATAGCAAACATATTTAACGATGAAAAAATTAACCCAGAAACAAAGCCTTTTACTTTTCTTTCTTTTTTATTTAAGTCTTTCTTTTTTATTGTAAGCGCTAGTTTAAAAAAGTAAATAGACAAGCCTAAAAAAACAAAGGTTCCTACTTTTTGTAATGTTATTAAATATGCTGGGTGACTCAACAAAAGTTTAGAAAACATCACTGCGGCAAAAGCTTGAAAAATCACAATTAATGAAACTCCTACGGCAAAGGAAATAGCTTTCTTTTGATTTTCTTTGATGCTAATTTTTACAGTGGTCATACTCAGCATACTTGGGAAAAGGGTTCCTAAAAAAGAAGTAATGAACCCTAGAAAAAAATGAAAAATAATCCCCATAATGCTTTTCGCTGTTTCTGTAATATCTTAATGACAAAGATGGGGATTTTGAAAGACAAAAAGAAGCTCTCTGAAAGTCAATTACTTTTTCAGAGAGCTTCTTTAAAGTTTTATGTTCTTGTGTTTACACAACTCCTTGTGCTAACATTGCATCTGCTACTTTTACAAAGCCTGCAATATTGGCTCCTCTTATGTAATCTATAGAACCATCTTCATTCTTTCCGTATTCTACACAAGAATCGTGGATATCTTCCATAATATCTTTTAGTCTTTCGTCTACTTCTTTTCTTGACCAGCTTAAACGTAATGAATTTTGACTCATTTCTAAACCTGATGTTGCTACACCTCCTGCATTGGAAGCTTTTCCTGGAGCAAATAATATTTTTGCTTTTTGAAATTCATGGATAGCATCTGGCATTGAAGGCATATTTGCTCCTTCAGAAACACATTTACATCCATTAGCAATCAAAGCCTTTGCTTCTTCTCCATTTAACTCATTTTGAGTTGCACAAGGAAGGGCAATATCACACTTTACAGACCAAGGTCTTTTTCCTGCTATAAATTTTGCGTTTGGATATTTCTCAACATATTCACTAATCCGTCCTCTTCTTACATTTTTAAGATCCATTACGAATTTAAGTTTCTCTGTATTGATTCCGTCTTCATCTAAAATATAACCCCCAGAATCAGATAAGGTTAGTACTGTTGCTCCTAATTCAATTGCTTTTTCTGCCGCATATTGCGCAACATTTCCAGATCCAGAGATCACAACTGTTTTCCCGTTGAATGAGTCTCCTTTTGTTTTTAACATGTTTTCTGCAAAGTATACGTTTCCGTATCCTGTTGCTTCTGGTCTAATTAAAGAACCTCCCCAAGAAGCTCCTTTTCCTGTTAAAACCCCTGTGAATTCATTTTTTAGTTTTTTATACATTCCAAACATGAACCCAATTTCTCTTCCTCCAACACCTATATCTCCTGCAGGAACATCTGTATTTGGGCCAATGTGTCTGAACAATTCGCTCATAAATGCGTGGCAAAAACGCATGATTTCATTGTCTGATTTTCCTTTTGGATCGAAATCTGAACCTCCTTTTCCGCCACCCATTGGTAGTGTTGTTAATGAGTTTTTAAATACTTGTTCAAAAGCTAAAAACTTTAAAATGCTTGCATTTACTGTTGGATGAAAACGCAACCCTCCTTTATAAGGTCCAATTGCTGAATTCATTTGAACTCTATACCCTCTGTTTACTTGTATTTCTCCTGCATCATCTACCCAATTCACTCTAAAAGAAATTAATCTTTCTGGCTCTACCATTCTTAGTAAAATGTTTTTACCATGGTATATATCATGTTCTACAATATAAGGGATTACTGTTTCTGCTACTTCTTGTACAGCTTGTATAAATTCTGGCTCATGGTGATTTCTTTGTTTCACCAAATCCATAAAAGCATTGATTTTAGCTTCCATTGATTTATATGATTTAATGGTTTATTTATTTTTAAGTCGCAAAGATAGATAAAATCGCACACCAAAAAATAATTTTATTTTTTTTGTGAAAGGTAAAACCTCCTTAATTCAATCGTTTTCGCTTGCTTTTTCTGTTTCCTTTAAAAACAATGATGTATTCTTTTCAAAAAATGTAAATTTGTGACCTTATTTATTGTATTCGTAATGTTAGATAAAGTAAAAGGTTTAGTAGAGGAAGTAAAAGGTTTTCATACCAATTCAAAAGAAGAGGTTGAAGCTTTTAGAATTAAATACTTAGGAAGTAAGGGTTTGTTAAAAAACCTTTTTACCGAGTTTAAAAATGTTGATGCTGAGCTTAGAAAAGATTTTGGGAAAGCATTAAATCAGTTAAAAAACAGTGCAGAACAAAAAGTGGCTTCGTTAACTGAAGCGATTGAAGGATCTGTTGAAGACTCTGGCGTTTATGGTGATTTAACCAAACCTTTTGAGCCTATTGAATTAGGTTCTCGTCATCCCATTTCTTTGGTAAAGAATCAGATTATTGATGTTTTTAACCGAATTGGTTTTACCGTTTCTGAAGGTCCAGAGATTGAAGATGATTGGCATAATTTTACGGCATTAAATTTACCTGAATATCATCCTGCTAGAGATATGCAGGACACTTTCTTTATTGATAAAAACCCGGATACCTTATTAAGAACTCACACATCTTCTGTTCAGGTTCGATATATGGAAAACAACAAGCCTCCTATTAGAACTATTTCTCCTGGCCGGGTGTTTAGAAATGAAGATATTTCTTCAAGAGCACATTGTATTTTTCATCAGGTTGAAGGTTTGTATATTGATACTGATGTTTCTTTTGCCGATCTAAAACAAACGTTGTTGTATTTTACAAAAGAAATGTTTGGGAAATCGAAAATTCGTTTACGTCCTTCTTATTTCCCTTTTACCGAGCCTAGTGCTGAAGTAGATATTTACTGGGGATTAGAAACTGAAACTGATTATAGGATTACCAAAGGTACTGGTTGGTTGGAAATTATGGGTTGCGGAATGGTTGATCCGAATGTCTTAAAAAACTGTAATATCGATCCAACGGTTTATAGTGGTTATGCTTTTGGAATGGGGATTGAACGTATTGCTATGTTGTTATATCAAATTCCAGATATTAGAATGTTTTATGAGAATGATGTTCGTTTCTTGGAGCAGTTTAAGTCGGTTCTTTAAGTTGAATTTATTTTTAAATAAAAACGTATTTGGTATCAAAAGATACTGAAACGTACTTCGACCAACTCAGTATAAAAGTTCAGTATTCATGAAAAAAGATATTCAAATTCCTGAAGTTTCTGGTGTTCAAATCGCTATTGTTTTAGAATACAATGATATTTATAAAACAGAGGATTGGAACGTATACATCATCAACCAAAAAGAGGTTGACTTAGAAATGGTTGTCATTGTTTCTAAGGGGTTTGATGAGAAAAAAGAAACATCTATCATGCGTAAAAAAGTCGATGTTTTAGCAGCAAACTCCTTTGCTAAAATTGAAATGATGATGCCCCAATTATTTTCTTTAAACAATCAGTTTCAAGTCACTTTCTTCGCTGACAATACACTGTTTGATAAAACGTTTCTTTTTCCTAAAAACACCATTAAAGAGGGTTCTTTGCGAATGATTCCTTCTTTAAATATGAGAGGTGTTTTGGCTGGGTGATTTATCCCTATCGCCCTTTAAAACTATTGAGTAAAAATAATAAAAGCAAGGATTTTACCTCGCTTTTATTATTTATTTGTAGAAATCCATTTTTATTTAGAAATGATAATTCTTTTTGTTGTACTTCTGTTTCCTTGTGTTACTTTCAATAAATAGAGTCCATTTGCCACTCTTCCAATATTTAAGGATTCATCAAAAAGGTATTGATTTTGTGTAAACCTTTTTGTATAAATACTTCTTCCTTGAAGGTCAAACATTTCTATTTGAATCTTATCCTCTGACTCTCTTTCAAATTTAATATTGATAACTCCATTTGATGGGTTTGGATATATAGAAAAGTTTCTTAGCTCAAAAGAATCTGCGCTTGCTACATTTGCAACTAAATTTATAACCTGGTTTGGTAACCATCCGTTGGTAGCATTTGTAATATCTACCTTAAAAGAATCTGAAAATGTTGTTGTTAAAGTATTTACATAAGCAATATTTCCTAAATCAACATCTTCTTGAGTAAACGTATCTCCTACAGAAAGCGATACTCCGCTTTTTGTAACATCTCCGTTTGTTGGTAATGTAATAACAGTATACGTTTGTTGACTTGCTGTTTCTGCTGAAGTAGTTGCTTCTATACTAGATGCTGCAATAACGGTTGTTGCGTTTGCGGTTACACTAATGCTATTATTTGTAAAGCTTGGTAGAGAAGTATTAGGTGACGATGTACATACTGTAATGCTTGCTCCGTTTATCTGGCCTCCATGAAAGATTGTATTATCCTGAGCAGCAACAAACCATGTCCCTAAAGAGCTCTGCCCTACTGATGTGGCTAATGTTTGAGCTGGAGCTACCGTTCCTGATATTGTTGGTGATGTCCCCGCACATGAAATAGTCGCTCCAGAATCATCAAATGTTGCATTAACATCCGCTTGAATAGCGGCACATAAATTTGGTGCTAAGGAAATATTATCAGAACCTAATTCTGTTGGTTCCTGTAAAAATATATTTAAATGATTTACAGAAGAATGCGTTAAATCTAATTGTACAATAAGTCTACTAATCGTTAAGTCATCATCAATTGTTATAGGTACAAAAGCCGTTACATTTGTAGAGAAGGGATCTATGGGTGCGTCAGTAAAATTAGTTGCTGTATAAGTATTAGAGCAATCTTCTACTCCCGTTTGAAAACTAAAAACCTCAGAAAAACCTCCTTCAACACATTGGTTGATTGGTTTTATTCTCCAATAATAAATCGTGTCTACCGTTGGTGTATTAAAAGAAAAGTTTAAATCTGTTTCTGTTCCTGATGCTAAAAGGGTAGTAAAAGATGGACTGTCAGATATTTCAACCCTATAACTTTGTGCATTTAGATTCTCATTCCATTCAATTATAATAGGTTGCGAAGAAATAATGCCTTTTTCTTCATTCATTGGAGAAGAAATAGACATTGGGTTAGCATCAAATGTTGGGTAAAGGACTCTTAATTTAACTGTTTTTGTTTCTGTTTCTGTTCCGTTGTCACCTATTAAATCTATTTCATAAGTACCTAAAGCAACATTTTCCAATCCAGAGATAACTAAAGATATTGTTCCGTCTGCATTTAATGAAGTGCTAGATAAGTTAGAAGAAGCTCCGCTTGGAAGGTTTTGAACAGAAAAGTTTGTTGTCGTTGTAGCTAACTGTCTATAATTAAAATCAAATGTTGCATCCGTATTAGAACACACCGATTGCGAAACGTTTGTTGCTGAGATAGAGAAATCTTCCTCAATCCCTGTTACAATCAAGGAAAAATTTTGTGGTCCACTTGATAATGTTCCTTTATGTGTGACCGTGATTGTGTATTCTCCACTGGCTCCATCTACTTCTACTCTTTCATAAGGATCAACAATATTGTCTCCTTTTCCATTCGCATCAACAGCGGTTAGTCTCCATGGCTCAAAAGTACTTGTTGTCTGTGTTATTCTTATATCTAAATCATTTACTAATGCAGGAGTGTTGCTGTTTATTCCTGTAGATAATGTTCCAGGTAAATCTGTCCAAGAAATTGATGCTAGTAAAGGGTTTGTTCCATCTGATTTAACAGTAATGGAGAATGTTTCTCCTTGAGCTAATGTTTCTTCTGAAATTGAACTTAACAAACCACTGTCAGTAATTGTTTCTGCTGCTTTTTTTGTATTTAATAAACCCCATCCATAGACAGCATCAGGTCCTACAGGTCCAGAATCATCTGCTGTGTGAAGTGCTAAACCTTTAAGCGTTGCCGCTCTCATAAATGATCCATTAATATTGTTATAATGTTGTTGTAATAATAGTAAAGAACCCATTACATTTGGAGAAGCCATTGAGGTTCCAGATATAATGTTATATGCAGTATCCGAGCTTTCATAAGAAGAAAGTAACTGTGTTCCGTTCCCAGTTATGTCTGGCTTAATTCTAAGATCATCCATCGGTCCTTCAGAACTACCACTATTTATATTCATAGAAATTAAAGCTCCATTTGAGTCTATGTTTGCGTCTTGTCCATTTGCAACAACTAGTCCATTTTTAGCTGTTTGTAAGCCTGTTATTTTATCATAAGAGGAGTTCCCTTCTAACGGAGACGCGTTTGAAGCGTTATCATTTCCATCATTTCCCGCTGCTGCCACCTGCAAATAATATGGTGCGTTGTACATAATTTCATCCCAATCTCTGGCGGGTTGCAAATAGGCTCCAAAAAAAGAATCAGGAACGGTTGAAGCTCTAAACCCATATGAGTGATTTGATAATAACATCCCGTTAGCTGACGCGCCTGTAGCTTCTGCTTCATCATTACTCCAATCATAGCCTACCGCATTCGCTTGAGGCGCCATCCCTTTTGCAGATGGGTCAACTCCTGAAGCAATAATTGTTCCTGTTACGTGAGCAGAATGAAAACTTAATGCAGTGGTTCCATCACCAATACTAAATCGGTTATCTCCTCCAGGGCCATCATACTCTTGATGTGTTGTTCTTGCTAATCCGCCATCCCAGACATGAGCTGTCATTCCTTGCCCTTCTACATTCAAGCCTAAACCGCCACCACTATGCATAAAATTTGCTCGTGTTGATGTTGCAGCATCAACATTAAATGTTGAATAATAAATCGGTTTATTATCTTCTGTAACAAACATTAACTCATGATACGAGCCATTCTCTATGTAAGTAAGTGGCCAACCATTTATTTGAGCCAAGCTTGTTGCTTTTTGTTTTTCTAAAGATTGTTTTTTTTGAAACTTCTTTTCTAAGTTTTTTAGCTTTGTTAGATCGTACTCTTTCTGTATTTCTTTTACTTGGTTTGCTTTTTGAGAAAAAGCAAAAAAAGATATTGAACAAATACAAATTGTCAATATCATCTTTTTGTAACTTTGCTTCATTTTTAATTTTATTTTACCCTTATTTTTAATTTTGTGCAACGAATATAAGGCTTTACTCGTTGTTTTTTAAAAATTTAACATCTTTCATCCCTTCTTCATGTCCATTAAAATGGCAAAAGATCATATTTGAGTTTTCACATGAAAATTCTGAGCTTTATATATAATAAAAAACCAGAGAAGTTATAGCTTCTCTGGTTTAACTCAATTATTTAAAAAGCTGTCATCCTATTTTAAGGCAACTCATAAATTACTTTTATTTCGAGATGATAATTCTTTTTGTTGTACTTCTGTTTCCTTGTGTTACTTTCAATAAATAGAGTCCATTTGCCACTCTTCCAATATTTAAGGATTCATCAAAAAGGTATTGATTTTGTGTAAACCTTTTTGTATAAACACTTCTTCCTTGAAGGTCAAACATTTCTATTTGAATCTTATCCTCTGACTCTCTTTCAAATTTAATATTGATAACTCCATTTGATGGGTTTGGATATATAGAAAAGTTTCTTAGCTCAAAAGAATCTGCGCTTGCTACATTTGCAACTAAATTTATAACCTGATTTGGTAACCAACCATTGACAGAATTCGTAATATCTACCTTAAAAGAATCTGAAAATGTTGTTGTTAAAGTATTTACATAGGCAATATTTCCTAAATCAACATCTTCTTGAGTAAACGTATCTCCTACAGAAAGCGATACTCCGCTTTTTGTAACATCTCCGTTTGTTGGTAATGTAATAACAGTATACGTTTGTTGACTTGCTGTTTCTGCTGAAGTAGTTGCTTCTATACTAGATGCTGCAATAACGGTTGTTGCGTTTGCGGTTACACTAATGCTATTATTTGTAAAGCTTGGTAGAGAAGTATTAGGTGACGATGTACATACTGTAATGCTTGCTCCGTTTATCTGGCCTCCATGAAAGATTGTATTATCTTGAGCAGCAACAAACCATGTCCCTAAAGAGCTCTGCCCTACTGATGTGGCTAATGTTTGAGCTGGAGCTACCGTTCCTGATATTGTTGGTGATGTCCCCGCACATGAAATAGTCGCTCCAGAATCATCAAATGTTGCATTAACATCCGCTTGAGTAGCGGCACATAAATTTGGTGCTAAAGAAATATTATCAGAGCCTAGTGCTGTTGGTTCCTGTAAAAATATATTTAAATGATTTACAGAAGAATGTGTTAAATCTAATTGTACAATAAGTCTACTAATCGTTAAGTCATCATTAACTACTATAGGCACAAAAGCCGTTACACTTGCAGAGAAAGGGTTTATAGGCGCATCCGTAAAATCAGTTGCTGTATAAGTATTAGAACAATCTTCTACTCCTGTTTGAAAACTAAAAACCTCAGAAAAATCTCCTTCAACACATTGGTTGATTGGTTTTATTCTCCAATAATAAATCGTGTCTGGTGTTAGAGCATCAAAAGAAAAATTTAAATCAGTTTCTGTTCCTGATGCTAAAAGAGTTGTAAAAGACGGGGTATCCGATATTTCAACCCTATAACTCTGTGCATTTAGATTCGCATTCCATTCAATTATAATAGGTTGCGAAGAAACAATCCCTTTTTCTTCGTTCATTGGAGAAGAAATAGACATTGGATTAGCGTCAAATGTTGAATAAAGGACTCTTAATTTAACTGTTTTTGTTTCTGTTTCTGTTCCGTTGTCACCTATTAAATCAATTTCATAAGTACCTATAGCTACATTTTCTAATCCAGAAACAGTTAAAGACACAGTTCCGTCTGCATTTAATGAAGTCGTAGATAAACTAGAAGAGGCTCCACTTGGAAGGTTTTGAACAGAAAAGTTTGTTGCTGTTGTTGCTAATTGTCTATAATTAAAATCAAATGTTGCATCCATATTAGAACACACCGATTGTGACACGTTTGTTGGTGAGATAGAGAAATCAGATTCAATACCTGTTACAATCAGTGAAAAATTCTGTGGCCCACCTGATAATGTTCCTTTATGTGTGACCGTGATTGTGTATTCTCCACTAGCTCCATCTACATCAACTCTTTCATAAGGATCAACAATATTGTCTCCTTTTCCATTCGCGTCTACAGCTGTTAGTCTCCATGGTTCAAAAGTACTCGTTGTTTGGGTTATTCTAATATCTAAGTCATTTACCAATGTAGCCGTTGTACTGTTTACCCCTGTAGATAATGCTCCTGGTAAATCTGTCCAAGAAATTGAAGCGAGCAAAGGGTTTGTTCCATCAGATTTAACAGTAATCGAGTATGTTTCTCCTTGAGCTAATGTTTCTTCTGAAATTAAACTTAACAATCCATTGTCTGTAATTGTTTCTGCTGCTTTTTTTGTATTTAATAAGCCCCATCCATAGACAGCATCAGGGCCAACGGGTCCAGAATCATCTGCTGTGTGAAGCGCCAAACCTTTAAGTGTTGCTGCCCTCATAAATGACCCATTAATATTGTTATAGTGCTGCTGTAATAATAGTAAAGAACCTGCTACATTTGGTGAAGCCATAGAGGTTCCTGAAATAGTATTATAAACGGCATCTGAGCTTTCAAATGTTGAATAAACTGCTGTTCCGTTTCCTGTAATATCTGGTTTTATTCTAAGATCATCTGTAGGTCCTTCAGAGCTACTGCTATTTATATTCATCGAAAGTAAAGCTCCGTTTGAATCTATATTTGCGTCTTGTCCGTTAGCTACAACGAGTCCGTTTTTTCCTACTTTATTTCCACTTAATTTATCATAAAGGGCATTTCCAGATAAAGGCTCTCCATTTGACGTATTATCATTTCCATCGTTTCCAGCAGACATTACTTGAAGATAGTATGGTGAATTATACATTAATTCATCCCAATTTCTTGCATTTTCTAAATAGGCTCCAAACCAAGAATCCGGTACATCAGTCGCTCTGAACCCATATGAATGGTTAGATATTAACATTCCGTTTGAAGCTGCTCCTGTTGCTTCTGTTACGTCACTATTCCAGTCATGACCAATTCCACTTGCTTGAGGCGCCATCCCTTTTGCAGATGGGTCAACTCCTGAAGCAATAATTGTTCCTGTTACGTGTGAGCCATGAAAACTTAATGCGGTGGTTCCGTCACCATTGCTATATCGGTTATCTCCTCCAGGGCCATCATATTCTTGATGTGTTGCTCTAGCCAAACCTCCATCCCACACATAAGCAGTCATCCCTTGTCCTTCTACATTCAAACCTAAACCACCTCCGCTATGCATAAAGTTTGCTCTAGTAGATTCTGCAGCATCAACGTTATCTGTTTTGTAATAAATCGGTTTATTATCTTCTGTAACAAACATTAACTCATGATACGAGCCATTCTCTATGTAAGTAAGTGGCCAACCATTTATTTGAGCCAAGCTTGTTGCTTTTTGTTTTTCTAAAGATTGTTTTTTTTGAAACTTCTTTTCTAAGCTTTTTAGCTTTGTTAGATCGTACTCTTTCTGTATTTCTTTTACTTGGTTTGCTTTTTGAGAAAAAGCAAAAAAAGATATTGAACAAATACAAATTGTCAATATCATCTTTTTGTAACTTTGCTTCATTTTTAATTTTATTTTACCCTTATTTTTAATTTTGTGCAACGAATATACGATTTTACTAGTTATTTTTTAAAAATTTAACGTATCACACATTTTAAATTTTGTCTTTTAATGTGATAAAAACTTACGTTGTGTAACATTTTTGTTTCATGTTTTTCACTCTATGTTTTCTTCATATCCATTAAAATGGCAAAAGTTTGGTTAATGTCATTTTCCTTTACCACAATTGTCATTTCGTTTGTGGTTGAAATTACTTCCTGTAAAGGAATGTCTGCCCAAGCTAATTGTTTTAAAATAAAATAATAGATTCCTGATTGTTCTAGATTGTTCTTAGGCAGTTTTATGGTTATTGACGCTAAATCTAAAACGCTATTAATTTGCTGTTCTTCTTTAAAAAACTCCTCTATATACGGTTTTAAGTTTTTACTAATCACAATGTTCGTTTCGAAAATTCCTTGAGATATGGTTAAAAAATAATCGTTGCTTTCTGATGCTTTGCTTAAAATTTTAGCAATATCTTTTAGTAGAGACTTTGTGTTTTTAAATGTATAATCGCATAAATCTGAACGGACAATAAAATCTCCTAAACTTAGCGTTAGTTTTCGAATGTTTTTTCGAATTCTTAATTCGCTTGCTGGAGATAACCTATTGATAGCCATCATTACAGCGCCTACTTTTACCTCTTTTTTCAATATTTTTGATACTTCAGGCAAAATGACTCTTGCTAAAGATGAAACATTGATCAGCTTCTCATTTAACGCTTCTTCTATAAAAGGGGTTTTACGAATTGTATTTTCTACGGCTTCTTGAATTGTTTTCATTTTGTTGAATTTTTAACACGCTGTTATATTTTGTAAAAATATATAATAAAATTGTTCTTTTTGTAAAGCTGTAGTTTTTTTGTAAGAAAATAACTCATTATGGTCGTTATGAAATTTGGTGGAACTTCTGTAGGAAGTTCGGACAGCATTAAAAAAGTGGTTGATATTATTACTTCTACTAAAGAGAAAAAAACAATTGTTCTTTCTGCTTTTTCTGGAGTTACCAACCTTTTGGTTTCCATCAATAAAGAATACAAAAATCAAAATAGTTCAACTCTTAAAATTCATCTTGAGTGTCTAAAAAACAAATGTCTATCTATTGTTGAGCCTTTATTTGAAACCAACTCTTATAGAAAAAAGGCTTCTCATTTTATAAATATAGAAATTGAACAAATACAAAAAATAATTAACAACTCTTTTTCTGTTGAAAACACAAAAATAATTGTGGGTCAAGGGGAAGTGATTTCAACAAACATCATGCAGTTTTATTTAGAAGAGAAAGGAATTCAGTCTACATTATTATCAGCACTTGATTTTATGAAGATCGATGGAAATAATGAGCCTAATACTGATTATATTGCAAATAACCTTCGTTCCACTCTCAACAAAAACCCCTCAGAAATATACATTACACAAGGGTTTATTTGTCGTGATAAAAAAGGGCTGGTTTCCAACCTTGATCGGGGAGGTAGCGATTATACTGCATCATTAATTGGCGCAGCTGTTCATTCTGATGAAATACAAATTTGGACAGATATTGATGGTATGCATAATAACGATCCGAGGTTTGTTGAAAACACATTTTCTATTGAAGAAATTTCTTTTGACGAGGCTGCTGAGTTGGCATATTTTGGAGCAAAAATTTTACACCCTCAAAGTTTAATCCCTGCAAAAAACAATAACATTCCTGTCTTATTAAAAAATACATTTAATCCGAATCAAAAAGGAACAATTATTAGAAATTCTACCGTGAATGAGGGAGTAACTTCTATTGCAGGCAAAGATGGAATTACAGCAATAAAAATTAAGTCGTACAGAATGTTGTTGGCTTATGGTTTTCTAAAAAAAGTTTTTGAGGTTTTTGAAACCTATCAAACCCCTATAGACATGATTACTACTTCTGAGGTTGCTGTTTCATTAACAATAGACAATGCAAGCCATTTAAATTCTATTGTGAAAGACTTAGAAAAGTATGGCTTGGTAGAAGTCGATTCTGACTTAAGTATTATTTGTGTTGCTGGTGATTTTTCTCAAAACAAAGAGGGCACTAGTGCTCAAGTTTTTAATGCTTTAAAGCATATTCCAATTCGTATGATTTCTTACGGTGGTAGTAATTATAATATTTCGTTATTAGTAAAGACAGCTCACAAGAAATCGGCTTTAAACGCACTTAATGATCATCTTTTTGAAATCAAAAAAGAAGTGTTAGTCTAACTTATATGTAAGTTTGTCAAAAATAATTTTTGCTTCTTTTCCACCATATAAAACACCATAAACGGCGTCTATAATAGGGGTTTTTGCCCCTTTCTCTTGGTTGATGATGTAGGCACTTTTTGTGGCATAATAGCCTTCAGCAACCATACTCATTTCAAACATTGCAGATTTAACGGTATATCCTTTACCAATCATATTTCCAAACATTCTATTTCTACTAAAAGTAGAATATCCTGTTACTAGCAAATCACCCAAATAAGCAGAATTGTTAATGTTCCTTTTCATCTTATGAACTTTACGAATAAAACGTTTCATTTCGCGAATGGAATTACTCATTAAAACCGATTGAAAGTTATCGCCATAACCTAAGCCGTGACATATTCCTGCAGCAATTGCATAAATATTTTTTAGCATCGCTGCGTATTCTGTTCCAATAATATCATCAGATATTTTGGTTCTTATGTATCGACCTTTTAAACAATTACTAACTACTGTTGCTTTCTTTTGATCTTGGCAGGCTATGGTTAAATATGAAAGTCTTTCCATAGCTACCTCTTCGGCATGACAAGGACCAGTGATGACACCAATGTTATCAAAAGGAATGTTGTAGGTTTCAAAAAAATGTTCTCCTACAATATATCCTGATTCAGGAACGATTCCTTTTATCGCAGAAAAAATAATTTTTCCTTCTAGAGGTTCTATCAACTTATCTAATTCTGATTTTAAAAACGCTGATGGAATTGCAAAAATGAGAATGTCGTAGTTTTTTACGGTTTCATTAATATCATAGGATAAATCTAATTGTTCTGGATGAAGTTCCGCAGAACTTAAATAACTAGGGTTATGTTTGTTTCTTTTGATATGTTCTACAGCATAAACGCTTCTCATATACCAACCTATCTTTTCTTGGTTTTCTGACAACATTTTCACAATTGCAGTTGCCCAGCTTCCTCCTCCTAAGACTGCTATTTTTTGTTGGTCTTTCATTTACTTTTTTACTTAATATTATCAAAAGTAACAAAACTAATTTCTTTAGTCTAAAGCTTCTTTGAATTATTATATTTGTTGGCAACCAAATACATTATGACAGTACAAATAATCAACCAATCTAAACATCAAATTCCAGAATATGAAACTGAGCAATCTGCAGGAATGGATTTGAGAGCTAATATTGCAGAACCTATTACGTTAAAACCTTTGGAAAGAGCAATTATTAAAACAGGTTTGTTTATTGCTTTGCCTCCTGGTTTTGAAGCTCAAGTTCGTCCACGAAGCGGACTCGCAGCTAAAAAAGGCATCACAGTTTTAAACAGCCCAGGAACTATAGATGCTGATTATAGAGGTGAAATTGGTGTGATTTTAGTCAACCTTTCTAACGAAGATTTTTTGGTTCAAGATGGAGAACGTGTTGCACAATTAGTCATCGCAAAACACGAACGTGTGATTTGGAGTGAAGTTTCTATTTTAGATGAAACGGAACGTGGTGCTGGTGGTTTTGGTAGTACGGGGGTTTAGTTTTTACTATTTTTAAATTTAAAAAACAACATATTATGATTTTAGGTGTTTCAGAATGGTTAAGTGGAAAATTAGGATGGGAAGTAAGACATATCCGAATAGCTTTTGTTCTTTCGGTTCTTTTTTTAGGTGCCGGCGTTGGACTGTATTTAGTTTTATGGTTAATAAAAATGTTTTCTAAATAAGCTTTTATTTACCTTCTATAAATTTCATTTCCATTAAAAACAGTCAAAACGACTCTAGCTTGATTTATTTGAGTTGTAGCTATCGTAAAAATATCTCGATCTATCACTACAAAGTCTGCGAGTTTTCCTGCCTCTAAAGATCCTACTTTATTTTCTTGTCTCATTACGTAAGCGCCATTAATTGTATAGGCCTTAATTGCATTTTCTAAAGAAATATTTTGTGGTGCTCTTGTTACTGCGTTTTGAATTCCTACAAAAGGGTTTAATGAACTTACATTCCAGTCGCTGCTTAATGTTAATCTCGCATTGGCTTCTGTTAATGATTTTATTGGGATGAGGTTGTTTGACAGCCCGCTGCCAATTAAGTAATCATTATCGCTCCAAAAATGAGGTTGAGAAAATTCTCCTGCAACTTGAGCATCTGCGGTCACATTTAATTGAGAAAACCTGTTTAAATCGCCTGAATCAACAATTTCTACATGGGTTAACCGATGTCTTCCGTTTGGCGTTCCGCTTTGTTCAATTGCATTTAAAGCTTCATGAACTCCTCTATTTCCAATGGAATGAATATGAAAATCAAACCCTGTTGATTCTAATTCTTGGATGTACATTGCTATTCTATTTTGAGTAAAATAGTTCAATCCATTATTTGTTGGTTGTTCAAAATAATCAATCAAATAATTGGAATTTAATGCTGCTGTTGTATTGTGAGTAATTCCATCAGAATACAATTTAATCTGATTGATCTTCAGCAAGCTATTTTCATTATTACTAAACAACCCTTTTAAGGATGCTATTTGTGAGGCATCATCTTCAGCTGGATATGCCCATAACCCTAAATTAAATCGAGCTGTTAGTTTTCCGTCGTTTTCTAAATTTTTCCATGTTTGATGTTGGTTTCTTTTCCAATAGGTTCTCGCATCAGATACTGATGTAATTCCATGTTTTGCCAATTCTGGTAACACATAGTCAACCATTCCATCATATTCTCCGTTTGCATCGTTTAAAGCGGCAACTGCTTGTTGAAAAACAATATCTCCAGCATTGTCGATTAAGATTCCGTTTAAAGCACCGCCGTCTTTCATGATAATTCCGCCTTGAGGGTCTCGGGTTGAAGTTGTAATTCCGGCCATTTCTAATGCTTTAGAATTCACCCACATAGAATGTGATGTTTGCTCCATAATAATTACTGGTCTATCAGAAACTGCTTCGTCAATAATTTCTAACGGACTTCTTGTGGCGTCAAAAAGTGTGTTTATTGAATGTCCAAAACCGATTAACCAAGCAACATCTGGGTTATTTATAGATGCGCTTGAAATTGCATTTTTAAAATTTTCTGCATTGGTTTCTACTTCATTTAGTATAAATGTAGTTGTGGTAGATCCAACTTCCATTGGGTGCATGTGTACATCATGAAAGCCTGGTAAGACTAACCTTCCTTGTAAATCTATTTTTGTTACTCCTTCTTCTGCAAACGATGTTGCTTCAGTATTTGTTCCTACAAAAAGAATTCTATTTCCGTCAATAACCAAGGCTTCTGCCCAAGGTTTAGAATCATTCACTGTAAATATTTTTCCGTTAAAGTACATTTTTTGAGTACTTGTTGGTGTAGGGTCTACTGGATCGATTGTTATAAAATCTTCTTTATCTGTACAAGAGTATGTAGTAAAAATAGCTGCAAAGAGTAAGGCTATTAGTTTCATTTGGTTAGGTTTGGTTTTCATTCGTTGTCTTTTAAAGATACGTAATCTTCTAAAAACAGGTTCGGTTTTAAATACCCTACCTATAAAAAAGAAAAAAGGATGAAAAATTTAAATTTTCATCCTTTTGTATTATTAAAACTCTAAGTGTTTTACTCTTGATTCTCTATTGCTGCTTTAATTTTTCCTTCTAACTCTTCCATCAATTCAGGGTTATCTTTAATCAATCCTTTTACAGCATCTCTTCCTTGACCTAATTTTGTGTCTCCATAGCTAAACCAAGATCCGCTTTTCTTAATGATTCCTAACTCTACTCCAATATCTAGAACTTCACCTACTTTAGAAATTCCTTCTCCATACATGATATCAAATTCTGCGATTTGAAATGGTGGCGCTACTTTATTTTTTACCACTTTCACTTTTGTTTGATTTCCTATGACACGATCACCATCTTTAATTTGAGTTCTTCTTCTAATGTCTAAACGAACTGATGCGTAGAATTTTAATGCATTTCCTCCTGTTGTGGTTTCAGGGTTTCCGAACATCACACCAATTTTCTCACGCAATTGATTAATAAAAATTACTGTACAGTTTGTTTTACTAATAGTTCCTGTTAATTTACGAAGTGCCTGAGACATTAAACGAGCATGTAATCCCATTTTAGAATCTCCCATTTCTCCTTCTATCTCAGATTTAGGTGTTAATGCAGCAACAGAATCTATCACTACAATATCAATAGCTCCAGAGCGAATTAAATTATCTGCAATTTCTAATGCTTGTTCTCCATGATCTGGCTGAGAGATAATTAAATTATCAATATCTACTCCTAAATTTCCTGCATAAAAACGATCAAATGCGTGTTCAGCATCAACAAATGCAGCTATTCCTCCTGCTTTTTGTGCTTCAGCAATTGCATGTAATGTCAAGGTGGTTTTACCAGAAGATTCTGGTCCATAGATTTCAATAACTCTTCCTCTTGGATATCCTCCAACTCCTAATGCTAAATCCAATCCTAAAGATCCAGACGAAATTGCTTCTACTTCTTCAACAACACTATCACCCATTTTCATGACAGCTCCCTTTCCATAGGTTTTATCTAGTTTGTCTAATGTTAATTGAAGTGCCTTTAACTTAGCTTGTTTTTCTTTATCTGCTGACATAAATCTTGCTTATTTTATTTTTTAAAAAGTGACCACAAGGTACAAAATTGAATAGTAATTATAAATGAAAAATGATTATTTTTGATTGAAACTATCCTATAAAAAAATACTTGTTTTAATGGATCCTCATCGCCATTTTATTCTTCATAAACCTTACGGAACTATTTCTCAATTTGTAAACCCACATAAAAGAAAAAAGAAGTTATTGGGTGAGCTATTTGATTTTCCAGAAAAAACAATGGCAATAGGCCGATTGGATGTAAATTCTGAAGGTCTTCTTTTATTAACTACAGATGGAAAAATAAGTGAACTTGTTCGAAGTAAAAAAGTAGAAAAAGAATATTATGTTCAGGTCGATGGTAACATTACTCAAAATGCTATCGAGCAATTAAAGTCGGGTGTAGAAATAGGTTTTGATGGTAAAAAATATATCACAAAACCTTGTCAATCTTCTATAATTCCTTTTCCTGGTTTTCAAAATAGAACTCAAAAGATTCGAGATGAAAGACATGGTCCCACAAGTTGGATTTCTATTACTATTAATGAAGGTAAGTTTAGACAGGTTCGAAAAATGACTGCAGCTATTGGTTATCCAACATTACGATTAGTTAGAGTTAGAATCGGATCTATTTTACTAAAAGGTTTAGGTTTAGGCGAAGTAATTGAAGTAGATAAACTGCTTTAATTTCTAATCATTTTAATATGTGGAATTCCATCTTCTAAATATCCTTCTCCTTGTTGAATAAATCCAAGTGAATTATAAAATTTAGTGAGATAGGTTTGCGCAGATATCAAAATTGCTTTTTCTGTAAAATTATTTTCTATGTATTTGATAGATTCTTCAACCAATTGATATCCATACTTAAATTTTCGTTGCTCTTTTTTTACTAAGATTCTACCGATACTTGGTTGTATAAAATAATCTCCAGAATCAAAAATACGTGCATAAGCAATGATTTTATTTTCTTTCATTCCTATAGCATGAAAAGCAATTTGGTCTTTATCATCAATATCTTGGTATACACAATCTTGTTCTACGACAAAAACTTCAGAGCGAAGTTGAAGAATGCTATACAATTCTTCTGTGTTTAATTCATTGAACTTTTTTACAACAAATTTCATAGACTAACATGCAGGAATTTTATTCACTCTATTTTGATGTCTTCCTCCTTCAAATTCAGTATTTAAAAACGTTTCTACCATTTGTAAGGCCTGAGGAATTGCAGTATATCTAGCAGGAATACATAAAATATTTGCGTTGTTATGTTGTCTTATCAATTTAACAATTTCTTTGGTCCAACATAAACCAGCTCTAATTTCTTGATATTTATTTGCTGTCATTGCAACACCATTTGCACTTCCACAAATAAGAATTCCAAAGTCAGCATTTTTTGAAACGACATCTTTAGCAACTGGATGAACAAAATCTGGATAATCTACACTTTCATTAGAATCCGTTCCATAATTTTCAACTACAATTCCTTTAGATTCTAATAATTGAACAATGGCAAATTTATAATCTGTTCCTGCATGGTCATTTCCTATGGAAATATTCATAATGAGTTGGTTTTTATGATGTTATTTACAACAAAAATACAAATACATATGGTTATCAACAGTTTTAAAAAGTAAAAAATAATTATTTTTAATAACTGTTTATTTTTTAGTGAATTAACTCACTTTATGTGATTGTTAAGAAGTATCGGTAAGTTTTAAAAATTAGATTTGATTATTAGAAAATTTATTACAATACGTGGGCTTCTATCATATATGCAAATAAACCTTTGAGTTTTTAATCATCATTTATAAACATAATTTTTACTATTTTTCTATACTTATTAACTTATAAATAATGAATAAAAAGGTGTTTATAGTTGTTTATTACTTCTGTTAATAAACTAAAAATTATACTGATTTATAAGGGTTTTAATTATTAATAACTTGTGTATCCTTTTTAATAAATGAAACCTCAAAAAAAAAGAGCATCTATTTATATTAACAATTCACAATCTATTATAATCAACATATTTTAAATTTATAAAAAAGTAGAAAATATAATACTACTATAGAATGTTAATAACGTTTAAAAAAGAAAAAGGAATTATACTGTTTTTTTATCTTTTGAAAAAGATTCAGTGGAGTCTTTAGAGACTTCTACAGTCTCTTTAGTATTTTTATTTTCTAATTTATGATTGATGGAAACTAAAGTAATTGTCGTTCCCACAACAAAAATGAAAATAAATAAAGCAATTATTTTACGTAAGTCTTTCACTTAAAATGTATTGTTATATACTCTAAAGACGACGTATTTTAACAAACGTTACATTTTCCTTAAGATTTTTTTAACTTTTATACTGAATTTTTTCAATATTTATAGGAATTACAAACTGAATAGCTTTCGGAATAATAGAAATTTTTAAAGAGCCAGTTCCTATAAGTTCACCATCAGCTTCTATAATAGATTTGTTATCATTCTGATCTTTAATTTCTAATTTTGATACTTTGTACGTCGCAACCTTTTTATGGTTAACAATCTTTCCGTTATACAGTTTAGGTAGATTAAAAATCAAATCAAAAAAAGAAAAATTCTTAGCAATGGTGATATCTAACAAACCATCATTAGATTTTGGGTTTTTCGTCATTTGCATCCCGCCACCAGAATATTGACAAATTCCAAACAAAACCATTAAACATTTTTCTTCTAAAATTTCATCATTAATATGAATTCTATAAGACGATTTTTTATAGAAAAATAATCCATACAAACCACTTAATAAATAAGCAATAGATCCGAGTTTTTTTAATGATTTTAATTTATGAACAACATAGCCGTCATAACCTATCCCAGCAACATTATTAAAATATTCTATAGAATTATTAGACGTTTTTATACATCCAATATCTTGTAAAAATACATGCTCTTTTTTAATAATTTCTATAGCTTCTTCAATAGAATTTGGAATGTTATAGGTCTTAATCCAATCGTTTCCTGTACCTAAAGGAATCACTGAAAGTTTGATATCTGAAGTTTTTGTATATCTTTGCGTCATTATTCCGTTTACAACATGATGTAGGGTTCCATCTCCACCTACAGAAATGAATTTCCGAAAACCTTGTTTAATAGCTTCATCAACAAGAATTAGTTCATGTTTTGTATACTGAGTAAAAGAAAAAGAAAAATGAATTTCATTGGTTTTTAACAAGTCCTGTACACGATCCCAAGATTTTAAAAATTTAGTATTTCCTGCATTCGGATTTACAATAAGAAACCAAGAATTCTTTACACTGAACATATTAAAGTGAACATAAAAATTAAATAATTAAACAAGCAAAGTACAAAATAGAATGATAACTGTTTATTAATAAATAAAAGACAGATTTATTTGTACTTTTCACACATATAAAAGAAAACAAATTTATGAGTAGAAAGAAGAAAATCTACAAGAAGAAAGGAAGAGTCATTAAAGATTTAACAAGAAACATCTTTAAAATACTCAATGAAGACAGTAGTAAATATTATAATTACAAACAGATTGCTGGAAAATTAGGTATTTCCGATACCGATGGAAAAACACAAATACTTCAAAAATTAGTAGAACTCACAGGAAATAAAAAAATTAAAGAAATAGATAGAGGAAAATTTCAAATCAATGAAGATAGAAAATATCATATAGGAACATTAGATCTTACTTCTAATGGAAATGGGTATTTTATATGTGATGATTTTGAAGAAGATATTTTCGTTCCCTCAATCAATTTAGGAAAAGGATTACAAGACGATACTGTAAAAGTATACGTATATAAGAAAAGAAGAAGTCATAAACTAGAAGTTGAGGTTGTGGAAGTTTTAGATCGATCTAAAACAGAATTTGTAGGAACACTACAAATGAATAAGAATTTTGGATTTGTGATACCAGATAACCGAAAGATGTATGCAGATATTTTTATTTCGAAAGGAAAAATGAGTACTGCAGAACATGGAGATAAAGTATTGGCTAAAATGACAGATTGGCCAGAAAATTCTAAAAATCCTTTCGGAAAAATTACGCAAGTTCTTGGAAAACCAGGAGATCATGATACAGAAATTCATTCCATCCTTTTAGAATATGGATTGCCGTATGAATTTCCTAAAGAGGTTGAAGAAGATGCATCTACATTATCCGTAGAAATTACCAAAGAAGAAATCTCTAAAAGAAGAGATATGCGTTCAGATTTAACCTTTACTATAGATCCAAAAGATGCAAAAGATTTTGATGATGCTTTGTCATTTACAAAACTCGAAAATGGAAATTATGAAATAGGAATTCATATTGCTGATGTTTCTCATTATCTACAACCAAAAACTATTTTAGATGATGAAGCTTATGACAGAGCAACATCGGTTTATTTAGTAGATAGAGTAGTGCCTATGTTACCGGAAGTATTATCAAATGGAGTTTGTTCTTTACGTCCAAATGAAGAAAAATTGACTTTTTCTGCTGTGTTTGAAATGAATGAAAAAGCACAAATTGTAGATCAATGGTTTGGTAGAACAGTAACGTATTCAGATAAGCGTTTTGCTTATGAAGAAGCTCAGCAAATCATTGAAAGTAAAAAGAACATCATTCCAGAAAACATTTCTATAACAGGGCAATCTTATGAAGTAGCTGAACCCATCGTAGAAGCAACTTTAAAGTTAGATGAGTTGGCAAAAAAACTACGAAAAAGAAGAATGAAAGATGGCGCTATTTCTTTCTCTAGAGTAGAGGTAAAGTTTCATTTAGATGAAACAGCAAATCCAATAGGAGTTTACTTTAAAGAAGCAAAAGATGCGAATAAACTTATTGAAGAATTTATGTTATTAGCAAATAAGAAAGTAGCAGAATTTATAGGTTTACAGAAAGGGAAACCATCTAAAAACACCTTCATTTATAGAGTTCATGATGAACCAAATATAGAAAAATTAGCTGCTTTACAGAACATCATCAATAAGTTTGGATATAAGATCAATACGGATACTAGAGAAAGTACATCAGAAAGTTTAAATCAATTATTACAAGATGTTCATGGAAAAGGAGAAGCTAATATGGTAGAAACTTTAGCAATTCGATCGATGAGTAAAGCCGCTTATACCACTCAAAATATTGGTCATTACGGATTAGCTTTCGATTATTATTCACATTTTACATCGCCAATTCGTCGTTATCCAGATGTAATGACACATCGCTTATTACAGCATTATTTAGACGGAGGAGCTTCTCCAAAACCAGACGATTACGAAGCAAAATGTAAGCATTCTTCAAAACAAGAAGAATTGGCTTCAAAAGCAGAAAGAGAATCCATTAAGTATATGCAAGTAAAGTATATGCAAGATCATCAAGATGAAGAATTCCCTGGCGTTATTTCTGGTGTTACAGAATGGGGAATTTATGTAGAAATTACTTCTAATAAATGTGAAGGTATGGTTCGTATTAGAGATATTAAAAGTGATTATTATATTTTTGATGAAAAACAATTTGCCATTGTTGGTCAATCTACAAAAAACATGTACCAGCTAGGAGATGAAGTTGTCGTGAAAGTAAAACATACAGATTTAGAAAGAAAACATTTAGATTTTACCCTAATAGAAGAATAAAATATCTAGTCCTCTAAAATATTTACAAAGGAGGATTAAATATAATTTAACGTGTTTGCAACAATAAATTATAAAGTTTGTCTTTATAATGGTATAATTGTTGAAAGATTCCCTAACCAAAAAGAAGTACAATGAGAAAATTATTGTTTTTAACCATTTTATTAACGAGTAATTTGATAGTCTCCCAAACAACAATTACAAAAAATTTGGGCGATTTTGAAAAGATAAAAGTATACAATGGAATTGATGTAGAATTAATTAAATCTGATGAACAAAAGATTGTTATTTCTGGTGAAAAAGCCGAAAAAGTAAAAATTAAGAATAGTGATAATACCTTAAAAATCACTTTAAAATTTCCTGATTTATCTGCTGATGGAAAAGTAGAAGTGAAGTTGTATTACAATAAAGACATTAAAATTATTGATGCAAATGAAGGAGCTACCATTACAGGAAAAGATATTAATCAAGCACAGTTAGAAGTAAAATCACAAGAAAGAGCTTTTATTAATTTAGTAATTAAAACCAAACATTTAAAAGTAAAAACTTCTTCTGGCGGAATTATAAAATTAACAGGAACTTCTAAGAATCAAGATGTAGATTTAGACCTTTATGGTGTTTATCACGGATATGATTTAATAGTATCGGACAATACATCTATTAGAGCTGGATCTGGGGCAAAAGCAGAAATTTTTGCTGGAGAAACATTGAATGCAAAAGTTAGTTTTGGAGGATCTATTTTTTACAAAGGAAATCCAGAAGTAATGAAAGATAAAAAGGTTGCTGGAGGAATCATTAAACAAATGAATTAATTGATTCGTTTTTGTATCTTTGCAGCATAACTAGAAACTAAAATGATGAGTTTAAATATATTTCTTTTAGGAATGCCAAGTGGAGGATCTTGGTTGATTATTGCATTAGCAATTCTTTTGTTGTTTGGAGGAAGAAAAATTCCGGAATTAATGAAAGGCTTAGGCGGCGGAATAAAAGAGTTTAAAAAAGCCTCTAAAGAAGAAAAAGAAAAAGGAGACGAAAAACTAGAAGAAAAGAAATAACATAAAAAAACCGAAGAGATTCTCTTCGGTTTTTTCTTTTATAAAATTTTTACTTTACAATCTTACAGCGGTGCCAGAAGCTGTTACCATCAACATACCACCACTTGCTCCTACAGTTTCATAATCCAAATCAATTCCAATAATAGCATGTGCTCCTAGACGTAGCGCTTCATCGGTCATTTCTTTAATTGCCGTATCTTTAGCTTCTCTTAAAACACGTTCATAAGAACCAGATCTTCCGCCAACAACATCTCTAATACTTGCAAAAATATCTTTAAATATATTAGCACCAATAATGGTTTCACCAGTAACCAAACCTAAATATTCTTTTGCAGGACTACCTTCAATATTATTTGTTGTCGTTAAAATTATTCTATTCATCTTTTTTCTTTTTCGAAGAATTCTTCATCGCTTCACCTATTTGATTACTTGCCGTAAAACTAGCAACCATATCGTTTAACATTTGACTTCCAGCCTGTGGTGAATTCGGTAATAAAATCAAGTTACTATTGGTTTCTTGACCGATGGATTGTAGTGTATCATAATGCTGCGTTACCACAATTAGAGCAGAAGCTTCTTGTGAGTTAATTCCCACTTTATTTAATACTTCAACAGACTCTTCCAAACCTCTAGCAATTTCTCTACGTTGATCTGCAATACCCTGACCTTGTAAACGCTTACTTTCTGCTTCCGCTTTTGCTTTTTCTACAATTAAAATACGAGCAGCATCTCCTTCATATTGTGCAGCAGTTTTTTCACGATCTGCAGCATTAATTCTGTTCATTGCCGCTTTTACTTGCGCATCAGGATCAATATCAGTTACTAGAGTTTTGATAATATCATACCCGTAATTTATCATCGCGTCATTTAACTCAGACTTTACAGCAATAGCAATATCATCTTTCTTTACAAAGACATCGTCCAATTTCATTTTTGGAACCTCTGCACGAACTACATCAAAGACATAAGAAGTAATTTGGTCATGCGGGTAATCTAGCTTATAAAAAGCATCTTCTACCTTATTTTTAATCACTTTAAACTGAACAGAAACCTTTAGTTTCACAAAAACATCATCCAATGTTTTGGTCTCTATAATCACATCTAATTGTTGAATTTTAAGACTTAATCTCCCTGCAATTCTTTGAACAACAGGTATTTTCAGGTGTAAACCAGACTGTTTAATACTACTAAACTTACCGAAAGTTTCTATAATTACAGCTGTTTGTTGTTTTACAATAAAAAAAGTTCCTAATGCTAGTAAAACTAGAATACCAATACCAATAGGAATGTAAATTTGATTCATAACGTTGTTTTTTAAAAGTTAATAATTTAGTTGTTAAAGATACTAGAATAAGTATCCAATTACAAGACGCAGAAAAAATAAAATGTTACAAAATCAAAAAAACTATTAATCTTTTCGTTTTAATTTTAGTTTATACTTTTCCCATTTTTTAAATTGTTTCTTTGAAAGAACCTTTTCAAGGTCTTTGTCTAAGCTTTGTTCTTTCTCATTAACAAGTTTTATAATCGGTTGAAATTTTACGTCTATTTCTTTGTAAACTTTTTGGAGTGCAGAAAAATCTTTGGTTTTTAAAGCTAAATTTTGGTTAGCCTCTATACTGGTTTTTGCTTCAGATAAAGTAAAACTATTAATTCTAGCAACTTGTTTTATTTCTTTGTTAAAAACATTAAAAATACCTATGACTTTCTTATAGTTTTCTGAAGATTTTTTAAGACCTATTTTTTTTGGTACTTTTTCCAAGTCGTAAATAGTAATTCCAACAGCCTTCTCTGCGTTAAATTTTGGAAGCTGTTGAGGGCGATTATTTTCAACAGATCTACTTAGGCTTTGTCTTCTCCTATTTCGATTAGAAATTTGAGCTTCAGCCGAGACATAAAACAATAATAATAATATTGCGATAATAGTTCTACTCATGATAAATCGTTTATAATTTTATAAATTCTACGGAGGGTTTCATCCCTCCCAATCATTTCTATAATATCAAATAAATGAGGCCCTTTTAAAGCCCCAACCAAACTTAACCGTAGCGGTTGCATTACTTTTCCAAAACCAATTTCTTTGTTGGTAATCCACTCTTTTACCTGTGTTTCTATCGACAAAGATGAGAAATTACGAACAGATTTAATAATTTCAGCAACTTCTGATAGTATTTCTGGCGTTGTTTCCTTCCATTGCTTTTTAACTGCTTTTTCATCATATTGAGCAGGTGTTTCAAAAAAGAAACTACTTAAACTCCAAAAATCACTAACAAAAACAGCTCTTTCTTTAATCAAAGAAACAACTTTTTCGACATAGCTAAGGTCAGTATCAATATTCTTGCCATCTAATATTTCTTTATATAAAGAGGCTAATTCTGAGTTTGGTTTTTGCTGAAGGTATTGCTGATTAAACCAGTTGGTTTTATCAGGATTAAACTTAGCACCGGATTTACTTACTCGACTTAAATCAAAGGCTTCAACCAATTCTTCTAAAGAGAAAATTTCTTGCTCCGTTCCTGGGTTCCAACCTAATAATGATAGCATATTAATAAAAGCATCAGAGAAGTAACCATCTTCTTTATATCCACGTGAAACATCACCGGTATTTTCATTGATGTATTCTAAAGGAAATACAGGAAAACCTAGTTTATCACCATCGCGCTTGCTTAATTTTCCTTTACCAACAGGCTTTAAGATTAATGGCAAATGAGCAAATTTTGGAGATTTCCAATCAAATGCTTTATACAGTAAAACATGTAAAGGAAGCGAAGGCAACCATTCTTCACCACGAATTACATGGCTGATTTCCATCAAATGATCATCTACAATATTCGCCAAATGATAGGTTGGCATTCCGTCTGACTTAAACAACACTTTATCATCTAACGTATTGGTATCAATTTTAATAGCTCCTCTAATTTCATCCTCTAAAATTAAGGCTTCATCTTGTGGCGTTTTAAAACGAATCACATAATTTTCACCAGCATTTATTTTTTCAACGACTTCACTTTCTGATAAAATAAGAGAATTCTTCAACCGTCCTTTTTCTCTATTGTGCCAATTATAGATAAAGGTTTTACCTTGCTCTTCATGTTGTTTTCTATGACCGTCTAATTCTTCAGAAGTATCAAAAGCGTAGTAGGCCCAACCCTTTTCAATTAAGAGATCAGCATATTGTTTGTACAAATGTTTTCTTTCGGATTGACGATAAGGACCAAACTTTTCGTTTTTCTCACTTGAGTTGAGCGTAGTCGAAGTGGGACCTTCATCAAAAGGAATATTACACCAGTCTAAAGAATCTACAATGTATTGTTCTGCATTTGCCACAAATCTTGTTTGATCCGTATCTTCTATTCGTAGAATAAAAGTTCCGTTGTGTTTTTTAGCAAAAAGATAGTTGTATAAAGCCGTTCTTACACCTCCAATATGTAGAGGTCCAGTTGGGCTAGGCGCAAATCGTACACGTACGTTAGATTCCATTCAAAGTTTATTTATGAGCGGCAAAGATACTTTTCTAATGTTAGATATAAAAGGAGATTTCTATTGATAAAAAAGGATAGAGAATCTTTAACATAAATTTTTGGAGTCGCTTTTTATAAAAGCCTTATTTTTATGAGCTCATGAGCGGATTTACGAACATAGAAAAGAAACTCGAAGACTTTTATAAAAAGTACTATACAAATGAGTTGATTAAAGGCACTATTTTATTTGTTGCCTTGGGCCTGCTATACTTTCTTTTTACAATTTATATTGAGTTCTTTCTTTGGTTAAATCCAATTTCAAGAACTGTTTTGTTTTGGTTCTTTATACTGATTGAAATCCTGCTATTTTCAAAATTTATTGTCATTCCTATCAGTCATTTGATAAAGATGAAAAAAGGAATCTCCAGTTTTGAATCGTCTAAAATTATTGGAAGTTATTTTCCTGAGGTAAGCGATAAACTGCTAAACATCCTTCAATTAAAAAAAGAAAATAAAGAAACAGAATTGCTTTTAGCGAGTATAGAGCAGAAATCAAAAGAATTACAACCGATTCCTTTTGTAAAAGCCATCAATTTTAAAAAGAACATTAAATACACCAAGTATTTACTAATCCCAATGGTAATTTGGCTACTTTCTTTTATCAGTGGGAACAACAAAGAACTTTCAAATAGCCTAGCTAGGGTTGTCAATTATGAAAAGGAATACATTCCGCCAGCTCCTTTTTACTTCTCTTTGGAAACCAATACTTTAAAAGTAATTGAAGGAAAGTCGTTTACGCTTTCTGCAATCACAACAGGAGAAGTTGTCCCTGAAGAAGCGAAAATCTTTTACAAAGGACAAGAATATTATATGCAGGAAAAATCTAGTGGAGTTTTCTCTTTTACGTTTACCAATGTTTTAGAACCTGTAGATTTTTACCTAGAAGCCAATGAGGTGATTTCAAAAACATATACACTAGAGGTAATCAAGACACCAACAATTCAGAATATAAATATGGATCTTGATTATCCTTCATACACAAAAAAGAAGGACGAAAAAGTTGAAAATACAGGAAACTTATTAGTTCCAGAAGGAACTAAGATTACATGGCAAGTCTCAGCAAAACAAACAGACTCAGTCATTTTTATAGAAAATAAAAAAAGATCCGCTTTTTTAATAGGTGATGAAGAAAGTTTTTCGTTTCAAAAAAGAATCCGGAGAAATACAGCATATCAAATAACGTCGTCTAATAAAAACTTAAAAGATTATGAAAAATTACCCTACACAATTAAGGTGGTAAAAGATCAATTCCCAACAATTCTTGTGCAATCTAATATTGATAGCCTAACGAATGGTGAAGCTCAGTTTGCAGGACAAATTTCCGATGATTATGGAATTAGTCAATTAGAATTAATTTACTACGACCAAGATAGACCCGACCAAAAACAGAAACTCCCTATAGAAATTACAAAAGAAAACATTCAAACATTCTTTTACCAATTTCCTAATGATTTGTCTCTCGCAGAAGGAATAGATTACGAATTGTTTTTTCAAGTTTCAGACAACGATGGTGTTAATGGAAAGAAAAAAGCCATTAGTAAAAAATTCAACTACAGGCAAAAAACAGAAGAAGAGATCACTCAAGAAATTCTACAAGATCAAAGAAATACAATTAATAATCTGGAGAAAACAATTCAACAGAAGAAAAAACAAAAAGAAGATCTAAAAGAAATACAAGACGAACTTCAAAATAAAAAAGACATCAACTGGAACGATAAAAAGAAGGTTGATGAATTTATCAAAAGACAAGAGCAGTATAATGAAATGATGGAACGTCAGACGGAGAACCTGCAAGAAAACTTGGATGAGAAAAAAGAAGAAAATCAAACTTTAGAGGAAAAGAAAAACGAGCTTCAAAAAAGAATTGAAGAACTAAAAAAACTAGACAAACAGAAAAAACTACTCGGAGAGCTAGAAAAGCTGGCTGAAAAACTAGACAAAGAAGAACTAGTAAGAAAAGCAAAAGAGTTAGCACAAGAAAACAAGCAACAAGAACGAAGTCTCGAAAGAATTTTAGAACTCACAAAACGATTTTATGTCGAAGAGAAGACAATGCAAATTGCCAATAAACTAGATAAACTTTCTAAAAAGCAAGACACTTTAGACAACAATAAAAATGATGCTTTAGATAAGCAAAAAGAAATCAATAAAGAATTTGATAAAATTTCGAAAGAGTTAGAAGAACTATCCAAAGATAACGAGAAGTTAAAAGAACCGATGGAGCTTCCTGATCTGGAGGACGAAAAAGAAGAAACAAAAGAAGAACTCGATCAATCAGAAGAAAAGCTTCAAAAACAACAGAAAAGTAAGGCTCAGAAAAACCAGAAGAAAGCGGCTAAGAAAATGAAAGAGATGAGTCAAAAAATGCAGCAATCGATGCTAGATATGCAGGCGAATTCGATTGATGAGAACATGGACGACTTAAGAAAAATACTAGAAAACCTCGTCACATTTTCTTTTAAACAAGAAGACTTGATGAATAAGTTTGATCAAATTTCTGTTAGACATCCCGATTTTGGAAAAGACCTAAAAAAACAAAATGAGATAAAAACTTATTTTGAACACATAGATGATAGCCTGTATGTTCTTTCTATGAGGCTTCCTCAGTTATCTACAAAAATTCAAACAGACTTATCGAATGCGCATTATAATTTAGAACAATCCTTAGAAAATTTTGCGGAGAATAGATTTAATGGAGGACTCTCTAATCAGCAGTATGTAATGACTTCCGCAAACAATCTATCCGATTTTTTAAGCGACCTTTTAAACAATATGCAAAACAACATGAGTTCTTCAGGAAAAGGAAAGGGCTCAGGAAAATCGTTTAGTTTGCCAACATTAATTCAAGGGCAAAAAGGACTTTCTCAGAAAATGAAAGACGGAATTAAAAAAGGAGACGGAGAGAAAGGTAAAAAGAAAGGAGAAAAGGGAAAATCAGGGAAGCAGGGTAAAAAAGGAGAAAGCGGTCAAGGAGAAGGAGACAATGAACAAATGAACGGAGAGCTTTTTCAAATATATCAGCAACAAAACGCCTTAAGACGGCAATTGCAAGATGCTATAAAAAAAGGCGGAGAAAGAAACGGTAATGCTAAAAGAGCATTAAAAACAATGGAGCAATTGGAAAATGAAATCTTAGAGAAAGGATTTAACCAAGGAACACTTGAGAGGATGCAACAATTAGAATACGAGCTTTTAAAATTAGACAAAGCAGCTTTTGAACAAGGAAAAGACAAAAAGAGAAAGTCTAATACCAACAGAACTCAGTATAAAAAAAGCGACATAAAAGACCTCGAGTTTAAAAAGCGCTTTTACAACCAAATAGAGATATTAAACAGACAATCATTACCTTTGCAGGAAAATTTTGAAAAAAAAGTACAAGAGTATTTTTCAAAAAAGAAGAATTAGGTGATAACGTTTAATTACGAAACGGGTTTTATTTTAAAGAATGAGGAAGCTATTTCCTCTTGGGTTCGCCTTATTGTTGAAAAAGAAGGGTTTGAATTAGGTGAACTCAATTATATTTTCTGTGATGATCATTATCTTCATAAGATTAACAAAGAGTTTCTAAATCACGATACATTTACAGACATTATTAGCTTTGATTACACTCTTGGGAGGTTGATTAATGGAGACATTTTTATATCAGTTGAAAGAGTAGAAGAGAATGCTCAAAAATTTAATGTTACCTTTGATGATGAATTGCACAGAGTGATTATTCATGGAATTCTACATTACGTAGGTTATAAAGACAAAGAAGAAGACGAAAAAATTTTAATGAGAAGCAAAGAAAATGAATGTTTAAAACAGTTAAACACCTGACTTGCAAACATTTATAAAATTTGCTTCACGTGGAACGAGAATGAGTTTATTTGATACTACATATGATGTAATTGTGATCGGTGGCGGTCACGCAGGAAGTGAAGCTGCGGCAGCTAGCGCCAATATGGGCGCTAAAACGCTGTTGATAACAATGAACTTGCAGAATATTGCTCAGATGAGCTGTAATCCCGCAATGGGCGGAATAGCAAAAGGACAAATTGTAAGAGAAATTGATGCTCTAGGAGGTTATAGCGCTGTTGTAACTGACAAGACGGCTATCCAGTTTAAAATGCTCAACAAGTCTAAAGGGCCCGCAATGTGGAGTCCAAGAGCGCAGTCTGATAGAATGATGTTTGCCGAGACTTGGAGAAACATGCTCGAGAAAACAGAAAACCTTGACTTCTATCAAGATTCCGTGAATGGCTTACTTTTCAAAGAAGATAAAATAGTAGGAGTTAAAACAGCCTTAGGTTTACAGATAAAATCAAGAACCGTTATTGTTACTGCAGGAACTTTTTTAAATGGATTAATTCATATTGGAGAAAAAACATTTGGAGGAGGAAGAGCAGGAGAAGGAGCTTCCACAGGAATTACAGAAGGCTTAGTTTCTAAAGGGTTCGAATCTGGTAGAATGAAAACGGGAACTCCACCTAGAGTTGATGGAAGGTCGTTAGATTATTCTAAAATGACAGAACAACCTGGAGACGAAAACCCCGAAACTTTTTCTTATTTAGACACAAAACCATTAACAAAACAGAGATCCTGTTATCTAACATATACCAATAGTGAAGTCCACGATTTGCTACGAGATGGATTTAGTAGATCTCCAATGTTTAATGGAAGAATTCAGTCTACAGGACCAAGATATTGTCCTTCTATAGAAGATAAAATAGATCGGTTTGCAACGAAAGACAGACATCAAATCTTTGTAGAACCAGAAGGATGGAATACTGTTGAAATTTATGTGAATGGTTTTTCAACATCATTACCAGAAGATGTTCAAGACAAAGCAATTCGTTTAATTCCAGGCTTTGAAAATGTAAAGTTTTTCAGATATGGATACGCAATAGAATACGATTATTTTCCACCAACCCAATTAAAGCATTCATTAGAAACAAAGCTCATTAAAAACTTGTTTTTTGCTGGCCAAATAAATGGTACAACAGGATATGAAGAAGCAGCTGCACAAGGTTTAATGGCAGGTGTAAATGCTGCGCTAAAAGTTCAAGAAAAAGAACCTTTTGTTTTAAAAAGGAATGAAGCCTATATCGGTGTTTTAATTGATGACTTAATTACCAAAGGAACAGAAGAGCCTTATAGAATGTTTACTTCTAGAGCGGAATATAGAACCTTATTGCGACAAGATAATGCCGATTTAAGGCTGACGCCGATTTCATATAAATTAGGCTTAGCTTCTGAAGAGAGAATTAAAAAAGTAGAAGAAAAGAAAAGAAAAACAGACAAACTGATTCAGTTTTTAAAAGAAACAAGTGTTTCTAAAGAACAGATAAATCCGATATTAGAAAGAAAAGGATCTGCGTTGATTAATCAATCTATGAAGATGTATAAGATTGCAGCCAGACCGCAACTATCGTTGTTAGATTTTAAAGAAATCGAAGCTTTAGAAGCGTTTATTATATTAGAAGAAATAGACCAAATAATAATTGAACAAGCAGAAATACATTTAAAATACTCTGGTTATATAGAGAAAGAAAAATCCAATGCTGATAAATTAAACAGATTGGAGAGTGTTGTTATCCCCCAAACCTTTAACTACACAAAAGTAAAATCTTTATCCTATGAAGCGAGAGAAAAATTGACCAAAATTCAACCAACAACCATTTCACAAGCAAGTAGAATTAGCGGAGTATCACCTAGTGATATTTCTGTTTTATTGGTTCATATGGGGAGGTAAGAGTTATGGGTTTAAAAACAATGTTCCACATGGAACATAATATAAAAGATCAAATGAAAGAAAAAGAACTTCATAGGGGGGTAGTTCCTTTTTTAAATTGCAAAGATCATTTAGTTTCGGAAGAAACGTATGAGATTATGCTAAATAAGGAAAAAGAAATGTTGGTGACTTCACCAATACCGCCAGACTTAGAAAAGTATTACGACTCTGAAGAATACAAGTCTCATCACAATTCAAAAAAGACGGTATTAAACTTTATTTATAATACCGTAAAGAAGCGATCTTTTAAAAGCAAACAAACCCTTTTCAAAAATGGAAAAGCAAACAAAACCCTTCTTGATGTTGGAGCAGGAACAGGAGATTTTCTTCTCTATTGTAAAGAAAATGAATTTGATGTTACGGGTATAGAGCCTAATAAAACAGCAAGAAAAAAAGCAAAGGAAAAAGGAATTAAACTACATAAAAAAGTTGATGACGTTCTAGGAAAGAAGTTTGATGTAATTACCATGTGGCATGTTTTAGAACATGTTCCAAACCTATATGAATGCCTTGACCAGTTAAAAACTCTTTTGGACGATAATGGAAAACTAATTATTGCCGTTCCAAATTTTAAAAGCTACGATGCCGAATATTATAAAGAATTTTGGGCAGCTTATGATGTTCCAAGACATCTGTGGCATTTTTCACAAAAATCAATTCATAGGTTATTTAACGCTGTTGATATGAAAGTAACAAAAGTGCATCCGATGAAATATGATTCTTTTTATGTCTCTCTTTTAAGTGAAAAGAACAAAACTGGAAAAACAAACTTTATAAAAGCATTTTGGATTGGACTCATGTCGAATGTTAAAGCCGGAAAGACAAAAGAGTATTCGTCTCTTATTTACGAGCTAGAACACGAGAAAAACACAATTTAAGCCATTTTAAAAGCTTTTCATGGCACAAGACATAGATTTGGATTTGCAAAAAGAGGAAAAAGCTTAAATCGCCTTAAAAGAGGAGTTGTAAATAAATAATAACTATTGCTTTTAATAAAAAAGATAAATAAAATTTATTCTAAGAGGTGGCTAAGAAAATTCCTAAAATTGTAATGATAAAATAAACAGCTAGAGACATTGCTCCAGCATAATCTTTTGCCAACCGTTGACCGATTAATAATAAGATTAAAGTTAGGGCTGCTAATTCCATTCCATAAAGCGCATAAGTCATTACACCTCTAGAAACAATTTGAAAGATTCCAACTAACATTAAACAACTTGCAATCACCTCAGTAATTAATATAATTGCTACAAGGGCAGGAACACTACTTTTTAATGGAGAATTTTTAAAATGGTCTTTTATAAAAGAAACATTTCCAGACCAATCCAATAATTTATCCAAACCAGATTGAAGAAAAGTGACAATTAAAAAAATAAGAATTAATAATTCTGCGGGGTGTTTTGTTAGAATTTCCAAAGGGATCGTTTTTTATAATAAAGTAAATTTATAAAAAAGCAGCATCTTTTGGCTCCCACAATTCTATTTTATTTCCTTCACCATCTAAAATCCAACCAAACTTTCCATAATCATACTCTTCTATTTTTCCAACAATGGTAACCCCTTCTTTTTCTAATTCCTTTAAAAGGTCGACTAAATTTTCAACTCGATAGTTAAACATAAAATCCTTTTTAGAAGGCTCAAAGTATTTGGTGTCTTTTGTAAATGGACTCCATTGAGTAGAACATTTATTTCCTTCTTCGTCCTTCCACCAGAAAGTACAACCCCAATCATCTGTATTAAAACCTAAGTGTTTTTGATACCAATCTTTCGCTTTTTTTGGATCTTCTGTTTTAAAGAACAAACCGCCAATTCCTGTAACTCTTTTTTCCATCTTATTTCTTTTTAATTTGATCTTCGTAAACAGAAATCCATTCTTCTGTACTCATTTTCCCGGCCAATTCTCCGATTAAATCATAAGGGATGTCATTCATTTTTTTAAAACGGACACAACTCTTACCCATGTCTAATTTATAGGTACATCTTTTATTATACTCGTCTGTAAACCAGTCTAATATATCTTTTTCCGCATACATTCCCATATGATATACAGCAATAAAATTCTTTTGAGACGCTAAATTCATAAAAGGTAAAGGAGTCTTTGGATCGCAGTGATATCCATCAGGATATACGCTATGTGGAATCACAAAGCCCAACATTCCATAACTCATTTGTTCTTCCATTCCTTTCGGAAGGTTGTCTAAAATAATTTGACGTATTTTTTTGATCGGTCCAATTCGATCTTCAGGAAGTTGATTAATATATTCTTCAGGAGAGTTTGCTTCGTATCTCATAATGATAAAGTTTATTTACGTTGTAAAAATAATGATGAAATTAATGAAATTATAAAACCTAAAACAAAAACAGTCATAGACATGATTAAAAAACTCATAAATGTACTTGAGAACAGTTCTTTTTGAGCTTCCATTTCTTTTAATTTTTCTTGAAGTTCTTCAGCAGGAGTAGAGTTTTTCAATTCCTCCACCATATGCGCGTAATATTCTGCTGCAAAATCAGGGTTAACAAACTCTATATAAATCACATCTATAATTCCAAAAACCAACGCGACAATCAAACTAATAAGAACACCAATGGTTAATGATTTTTTAAAAGAAATTAAGCCATTGTTTTCCTGATCTCTATGATGTTTTATTCCAAAGAAAATAAAACTAAGAGAAAGAATCATGGTTGCATAACCAATAACCTCTCTTGCTGTGTAGTCTAAAAATTGACCCAAGTACAGCCCAATAGAGAACAAAATAGTTAGAGTGATTGCACCGTAAGCACCGTATCGTAAAACAGATTTTTTCATAATATATAGATTTAAGTTGATGTTCCAAATGTAGTTTTAGAACGTCAAAAGAGCATCATACTAAAGTACCAAAAGGCCAGAGCTTTTGTATAAACCTATAAAATAATGTTGAGCTTTTTGGCTATTTGTATTGCTTGAGTCCTCCTCTTAGCATTTAATTTGATCAATAAATTAGAGACATGTGTTTTAATGGTGCTTTCAGAGAGAAAGAGTTTTTCTCCAATTTCTTTGTTGGATAGACCTAATGAAATAAGTTCCAAAACTTCATATTCTCTAGAAGTAATTTCTAAATCTTTAATTTTTTGATGATCAATTGTTTTTACTGAATCACCATTTTGGTTCTTTGTTTTTTTATTAAAATAAGTCCCAATAAAGAAAGACAAAATAGAAACAACGGCAATCACAATTTCAGTGCTTAAATTACCTGTAACAATAGAATATTTTCCTAGCTGAAAAAGGACTAATAAAGAAATAATAAGAGCGCTAAAAACAAAAACTGTTTTTTTCATTTTACCAAGTTAGCAAAATTTTGCTTTGATTTTATCTACAATGGTTTGTGCCAATTTAACTTTACTTTCTTGCGTCCAACCTGCTACATGAGGAGACAAAAGAACCTTTTCAGAATGCATTAAATATTGAAATTCTTTCGGCACTTCCTGGTTCGTAAATAAATTTTCGAAAGATGATTTTTCGTACTCCAAAACATCTAGGCCAGCTCCTAAAACTTTACCTGTTTTTAAGGCGTCAACCAAATCTTTTGTGACAACGCTTTTCCCTCTCGCGGTGTTAATCAACCAAAAAGGTTTTTTAAATCGGTTGATAAAATCAGAACAAATCATTCCAATAGTTAATGATGTTTGAGGCGTATGCAAACTCAAAACATCCGCTTTTTCCTGAAGCTCTTCCAAAGAAACTTGAGTAGCATTTTCATCATCTACATTTGGCAAAATATCATAACATAAAACAGAGACATCAAAACCACGAAGTTTTTTTGCGAAGGCTTTTCCCATATTCCCATAACCGATTAAACCCACAGTTTTTCCATCCAATTCCAAACCTCTATTTTCTTCTCGTAACCACAAACCTTTTCTAACTTCAGCATTCGCTTTATTGAGTTTGTTAAAGAGGGACAATAACACTCCCAAAGCATGCTCACCAACAGCATTTCTATTCCCTTCAGGAGCAGCAATTAATTCAATTCCTTTAGATTGCGCATCATCACAATCTATATTTTCTAGCCCAGCTCCAACTCTACCAATAAACTTAAGATTTCTTGCGTTGTCTAAAAATGATTTGTCAATAGAAAAACGACTTCTGATTACAAGACCATCATACAAATGAATTTTGCGTTCTATTTCTTTTTTTGAAGAAGTATAGTCCTCATGGTTTTCAAAACCAGCATCAGAAAGTTGTTGAATTAATAAAGGATGGTTGGTATCTAAATGCAATATCTTCATTGATACATTTTCACATGAATTTCATTCATGCATTATACTAGTATTGTTCTTTATCGCTTGGAAAATCTTTGCTTTTCACATCCGAAATATAATTTTCAAAGGCAGTAGTCATGTCAGCATAAAGATCTAAATACCTACGTAAAAACCGGGGGTTAAATTCATGTGTCATTCCCAACATATCATGAGTTACTAAAACCTGACCATCAACTCCACCTCCAGCTCCAATTCCAATGACAGGAATTGAAATAGCTTTCGCAACTTTTTCTGCCAAGGCAGCAGGAACTTTTTCTAAAACCAAGCCAAAACAACCTAATTGTTCTAACAATTTGGCGTCCTCTAATAATTTATCAGCTTCTTCTTCCTCCTTTGCTCTTACCGTATAGGTTCCAAATTTGTAGATAGATTGGGGAGTCAACCCCAAATGCCCCATTACAGGAATACCCGCATTTAAGATACGCTTTATAGATTCCTTTATCTCTTTTCCACCTTCTAATTTTACAGCATGCCCGCCAGATTCTTTCATAATTCGAATGGCAGAACGGAGTGCTTCTTTTGGATCTGATTGGTAACTTCCAAATGGAATATCTACAACAACTAAAGAACGCTCAACGGCTCTAATAACAGAACTCGCATGATAAATCATTTCATTCAGTGTAATGGGCAAAGTTGTTTCGTGTCCAGCCATCACATTAGAAGCAGAATCCCCAACTAAAATGACATCAACTCCTGCGCCATCAACAATTTTTGCCATGGTATAATCATAGGCTGTTAACATAGATATCTTTTCACCGTTTGCTTTCATTTCTACTAAAGACTTGGTGGTAATTCTCTTGTATTGCTTTTTAGCTACAGACATGAGTGTTGTTTTTTAGATTTTGTAAAAGTAGTAAATATCATCAGAATTAAACCTCGTTAATCTTACGTTAATCTTCGGAAGCAAATAAATAGTTTTCTAAAAAATGAATAGCTTTATTGTCTAAAATCAACAAATTATGCCTAGAATTATTCTTTTAGTAGTCTTACTAATAAGCACAAATGCTATAAAAGCACAACAAAATGAAGAAAAAGAAGTCATTAAAAATGTCATAGAAACGTTTTTTGAAAGCCTACATCAAGGAGACTCAACCTTAATAAAGAAAACACTTCATAAAGAAATTAAAATTCAAACAACAGCAACAAATAGAGAGGGAAAAAAGCTATTAAAAACAGAAGACCGTCAAAAGCTTTTAATAAATATTGCGAACAAGCCATCAACCGCTGTTTATCTAGAAAAACTACTTTCATATGACATTAAAGTGGATGGGAATTTAGCTTCAGTTTGGACTCCGTATGAATTTTATGTCAACGGAAAATTTAGTCACTGTGGAGCAAACTCTTTTCAACTGTTTAATAACAACGGAAATTGGGAAATAATCTATTTAGTAGACATGAGAAGAAGAGGTAGTTGCAAAGCAATGAAAGACAAAAAATAATGTATATTTGGTTTTTCAAGTTACATGAACCAACCTTCAGGGATAGCACATAAATTAGAACCTAATAAATGGATAGATAATTATTCTGACTATCTATTTAATTATGCAATTGTAAGAGTCAACAATCATGACCTGGCTAAAGATTTAGTGCAAGAAACATTCTTTGCTGGATTAAAATCTGCAAAAAACTTTGAAGGAAAGTCTACCGAAAGAACATGGTTAATTTCTATTTTGAAGAGAAAAATTATTGATCATTATAGAAAAATTAACTCTAAAAAAGGACAAGCCGAAGTGAGAATGAATTTCTATGAAAACGGCGATAATGAAGGAAATTGGTTAGAAGAAAGAGTACCGCAATCTTGGGAAAACGAAGCAGAAAAGAAAATAGAATCTGTAGAACTTCACAATCAAATAGATGAATGTATTAATCATTTACCAGAAAAATATGCATTGGTTTTTAGAATGAAGACCATTCAAGAATTTGACACAGAAGATATTTGTAAGGAACTAGATATAACTCCGTCTAATCTGTGGGTTATTATACACCGTGCTAGAACACAGTTGAGAAAATGCTTAGAAGAGAATTGGTTTAATAATTAGTGAGAATGTTTAAGAAATTAGAAATGACATGCGATGAAGCGACAATGATATGTGACAAAAGTCAGTATAAAGAGTCGTCATTATTTGAAAGAATAAAATTGCAAATTCACCTTTTACAGTGCAAGGTTTGTGCAATGTATTCAAAACAGAACAACTGGCTTACCAAAGTCTATAAGAACAAAGCTAAAGACTATCAAGTAAAATCTACTAGATTGTGCATGAGTGATGAGGAAAAAGAAAAACTAAGAAGAGAGCTTGAAAGCTTTAGTGCTTAAAAAACAAACAGATTAAAATAGTTGCAACGAAATTTATTAAATTAGATTTCGTTTTTTTATACCTAAACATGAATTTTTTACCCGAAAAGATTGACCACTACGTAGTTGAACATTCTCAAAAAGAACCTAAAATACTACAAGAATTAAGCAAAGAAACTTGGCAAAAAGTATTGAACCCAAGAATGCTAAGTGGCGCTTTTCAAGGACGAGTTTTGTCCATGATTTCTAAGTTAACTCAACCAAAAAATGTTTTAGAAATAGGAACCTATACAGGGTATTCAGCGATCTGTATTGCTGAAGGATTACAAAAGGGCGGAGTTATTGATACCATTGATAAAAACGAAGAATTAGAAGACTTGCAAAACAGGTATTTTGTAAAATCTGGATTCAGAAATCAAATCACACAACACTTTGGAAATGCGCTGGAAATCATCCCAAAACTTAATAAGAAATACGATTTGGTTTTTATAGATGCTGATAAATCCAATTACCCAAATTATTTTGATTTGATTATTGATAAAATGAACAAAGGTGGAATTATTTTGTCTGACAACGTATTATGGAGCGGAAAAGTAGTCGAAGAATTAGACCCAAAAGACGTTGATACAAAAGCATTAGTAGCGTATAACAAACTTTTGAATTCAGACGATAGAATAGAAACGGTTTTGTTGCCCATAAGAGACGGGCTAACTATTAGTAGGGTGAAGTAATTATAAACCCCGTTTGATAGGACCTGTCATATCATCAATGTTTTCTTTTACATTGCTGATTTCTTTTTTGATGTCTTTAGCAAGATCTGTATCAACACCCTGATCCTTAGCACTTTCATTAATTTCTTTTTTTATGTCGTTGGTAGCATCCTTAACCTGACGGATCCCTTTTCCCAAACCTCTGGCGATATCAGGAATTTTGTCCGCGCCAAAAACCATCACTACCACTAGAATGATAATAAAAATCTCTGGACCACCAATAAATAAAAAAGTTCCGAACATAATCTTTGCAAAGATAGTTATTTCTTCAGCAACATTCGTTTGATTTCATTCAACTTCATCAATGCCTCAATAGGTGTGAGTGTATCAATATTGGTGGATAGAATTTGTTCTCGTAGATCCTCTAATAAAGGATCATCCAACTGAAAGAAACTCAATTGTAGGTTATCATGCTGAACCTCTTTTAAAGTTTCTTTTACCTCTTCATTCGTATGATTTTTTTCAAGTTGTTTCAATATTTTTGAAGCTCGATGAATCACTTGATTTGGCATTCCAGCCAATTTCGCAACGTGAATTCCAAAACTATGATTACTTCCTCCAGCGACTAATTTTCGCAGAAAAATAATGGTGTCTTTCAATTCTTTTACCGAAACATTAAAGTTTTTAATCCGCTCAAAAGTCGTAGTCATTTCATTCAACTCATGATAATGCGTAGCAAACAAAGTCTTTGCCTTTGAAGGGTGTTCATGTAAATATTCAGCGATGGCCCAGGCAATGGAAATCCCATCGTACGTAGAAGTTCCACGACCAATCTCATCAAGCAACACCAAACTCCGTTCAGAAATGTTGTTTAAAATAGAAGCTGTTTCATTCATTTCTACCATAAATGTAGATTCACCCATAGAAATATTATCACTTGCTCCTACCCGTGTAAAGATCTTGTCAACCACACCAATTCTAGCGTTTTGAGCCGGGACATAACTTCCCATTTGCGCCAATAAAACAATCAAAGCAGTTTGACGTAAAATGGCAGATTTACCAGACATATTCGGTCCAGTAATCATAATAATTTGTTGCTGATTTCTATTTAAGACAACATCATTTGCAATATACTCTTCACCAATAGGTAATTGTTTTTCAATTACAGGGTGACGCCCATTTTTGATCTCTATTTCTGTACTTTCATCTACAACTGGGCGGACATAATTATTGCTAATTGCCAAGGTTGCAAAAGATAACAAACAATCTATTTGAGCAACTGTTTGCGCGTTTTGTTGAATGGGATGTACAAACTGAATAATATTTTGAACCAATTCAGCAAACAACGTTTGTTCTAGTTCCTGAATCTTTTCTTCAGCACCTAAGATTTTGGTTTCGTATTCTTTGAGTTCTTCCGTAATATATCGCTCTGCATTGACTAAAGTTTGCTTACGGATCCATTCCTCAGGAACCTTGTCTTTGTGTGTGTTTCTAACTTCAATATAATAGCCAAACACATTGTTGAAGGCAATTTTTAAACTAGGAATTGCTGTTCTTTCCGTTTCTCTGGCCAACATGCTATCTAGATATTCTTTTCCAGAAGTAGAAATAGCACGTAAATCGTCTAATTCCTGGGAAACTCCATCAGCAATGGCACTTCCTTTATTGATATTGACAGGAGCGTTATCAAATAGAATCGTATCAATTTTAGAAATTACTTCAGAACAATCTAAAAACCGATTTCCTAATTCTTTTACAGATGAGTTTTTACTTGTGATTGTTTTTTCTTTGATCGGCACAATAGCGGTTAAAGAATTCTTCAAGAGAACCACTTCACGAGGAGAAACTTTTCCTGTGGCCACTTTAGAAATCAATCGTTCTAAATCGCTAATTTGTTGTAATTGATATTGAACCGTTTCTAAGAAGTCATCATTTTCGATACAATACTTTACCAACTCATGTCTATGATGAATCTTTTTTGCATTTTTTAAAGGCAATGCCAACCATCGCTTTAACAACCTTCCTCCCATAGGAGAAATTGTTTTATCAATGACATTCAATAAAGTGACTGCATTGACAGAAGTAGAATGATACAATTCTAAATTACGAACCGTAAAACGATCCATCCAGACATAGTTGTCCTCAGCAATTCTACTGATGTTTTGAATGTGCTGTAATTTGTTGTGTTGTGTTTCCGATAAATAGTACAAAACAGCGCCAGCAGCAATAATTCCTTCTGGCAATTCTTCAACACCAAAACCTTTTAAAGAATTTACCTTAAAATGAGTATTTAAAGTCTCGGCACCATACTCTTTTTGAAACACCCAATCGTCTAAAAAGAAGGTATAAAAACGATCTTCAAACAATTCTTTAAACCGCTGTTTGTATTGTTTTTGAACCAAAACTTCAGAAGGATTGAAATTTTGAAGAAGCTTGTCTATATATTCTTCATTTCCTTGAGCCAATAAAAATTCACCTGTAGAAACATCTAGAAAAGAAATGCCTAATAAACGTTTTCCAAAATGAACAGACGCTAAGAAATTATTAGATTTCGATTGTAAAACTTCATCATTTAAAGAAACGCCAGGAGTCACCAATTCAGTAACACCACGCTTTACAATGGTTTTTGTCATTTTAGGGTTTTCTAACTGATCACAAATGGCAACACGCATTCCCGCTTTCACCAATTTGGGTAAATAGGTGTTTAAAGAATGATGAGGAAATCCAGCCAAAGCCGTTTCGGTTTCACTTCCAGCGCCTCTTTTTGTAAGGATAATTCCTAAAACCCTGGCAGCTTTTTTAGCATCTTCTCCAAAGGTTTCATAAAAATCTCCAACACGAAATAACAACATAGCATCAGGATACTTAGCCTTGATGGTATTGTATTGTTTCATTAAAGGAGTCACCTTTTTGGTGGTTGATTTTGCCAAATTTTTGGAAATTTTCAGTTAGTTTTACAGCTATTTATTATAAGCGTTTAAAGATAGAACTTTTTATGAGAAAACTAAGGAATAATGAGTTGGGAAGAATCTCTGTAGATGAGTTTAAAAACACGACCAAAACACCTATAATTGTTGTATTAGATAATATTAGAAGTTTAAACAATATCGGTTCTGTTTTTAGAACAAGCGACGCTTTTTTAATTGAAAAAATATATCTCTGCGGGATTACGGCAATTCCACCCAATAAAGAAATTCATAAAACAGCGTTGGGTGCGACAGAATCTGTAGATTGGGAATATAGAGAAGAAACATTAGAGTTGATACAAGAACTTAAGAATCAGGATGTTGTTGTAGCTTCTATAGAGCAAGTAGAAAATAGTACAAAGCTGAATGAATTTACGCCAAATGCAAATAAAAAATATGCAATTGTATTAGGGAACGAAGTAAAAGGTGTACAACAAGAAGTCGTTTCTGCTTCTGACTATTGTATTGAAATTCCACAAAAAGGAACAAAGCATTCTTTAAACATTTCTGTAAGTTGCGGGGTGGTTTTATGGGATTTATTTCAGAAAATGAATAAATTCCTTTGATTTTAACATTCATTCAGCTATTTTTAGAGAGCAGTATTTCCTATAAGAGACTGTAAACCTAATTTTTAACCCTTTAAAACAGTAAGTATGAAAAGTAAAAGATTTTACACAGAAGAAATGTATGTTAATCGTGGCGGCGGTGGTCAAGGTGGCGGCAGCGGTGGCGGTGGCGAAGATGGCGGCAACAGAAAACTTTAAATAACCTTAAGAACGCCTTTTGTTAAGGCGTTTTTATTTTTTATGAAACTTCTCCCTCTTTTCCTTTTCTTTTCTCTTTTTTCTTTTAGCCAAGAACCTTCTATTAATAACCAGAAGAAAGATTCGATAACGTATTATTATAAAAATGCGAAAGACTCTTTACGAATAAACTATTTAAAAAAATCTCTTGATTTATCTAAAGAAATTCGAAACGATTCTATACTAAGAAAAGTTAGTATAGAATATGGTTTAGCTTGCTACTTCAAAGAAGATACCTTAGGCTTAAAAGAAGCAAATAAACATTTGAGGTTTTTATATTTAAAAAACAAAGACTCTCTATCGCTAGCCAAAGTCTACCATTATAAAGCGTTGATAAAGAAGATACAGTTTCAATTAGATAGTTCTTATAAATATTATCATGAATCAAAAAACATTTCAATTTTACTTAAAGACTCTACAGAAGTTGGAAGAAGGCTATTAAGCATGGGGTTAATGCAAAAAAATGAAAAATATTTAACAGGTGCAGAATCCTCCCTTGTAGAATGTTTACAATATTTAGAGCCTCTTAATAATTATGGGTTTATAGGCAGTACATATAATAATTTAGGATTAGTGCTTGTTGAATTAGATAGGAATGATGAAGCTAGAAATTATTTTAGAAAATCGTATGAAAATTATGCTAAAAGCATAGACAGCATAACAAAAAAAAGAGGTTTTTTAGACTATTATAATAATATGGGGTTCTCTCTTATGAAACAAGAATTGCTTAATCAGGCAATACCATATTTAAAAAAAGGACTACAATTTGAAAGAGTTAAAGAAGACTTTAGAATTAGATATGAATCTTTATTTGGGAATTTAGCAGATTGTTATTATGAGTTAGGAAAAAAAGAACTAGCCTGGAAAATGACTTTTCAACTAAAAGCGTTTCGAGAAAAGTTTAATAATATATATGGATTAAGCCTTTCTCATAATGGAATTGCATATTATTATTCTTTAGAGGGAGAAAAAAATAAAGCTCTTTTTCATTCAAAAAAAAGTTATGATTTTGCAAAAAAATCAAAAAACAACTCAACCAAATTGTCGGTTCTTTTAAAATTAGCAAATTTAACATCTGGTGAACAATCAAAAAAATACTTTAAGGAGTATGTTGCATTAAGAGACATGTTATACGAAAGGGAGGCAAATCTTAAAAATCAATTTGCATTAATTCGTTACGAAACTGAAAAAAAAGAAAAAGAAAATGTTGGACTAAAATTAAAAGACAGCCAAAGTCAAGCAATGATAGAAAGTGAAAGGTTACAAAAAATCATCTTTGCTTTAATTGGTGTTTTGGCCTTGGTGATTAGTATTGCTTATTATAGGAATCGTCGTAAAAAGATGATGTACGAAACTCAATTGCAAAAAGCCACAGTAAGAGAAGAAGAGCGACAACAAATAGCAAAATCACTACACGATGAAGTGGCAGGAGATCTAAGAATGCTTCATCAAAAATTAGCGAATACAGATTTAGAAAAAGAAGCAAAAAGCGTAGAAATCATCAAGGAGAATGTTCGGAACTTATCACACCAATTAAGCAGTGTGAGTTTTGATGAAGTGTCATTTAAAGACCAGATGGTGAATTTAATAGCAGACTATTTTACACCAAGTTTTCGAATTTCTGTAAAAGGAATTGACACCGTACCATGGGAAGAAATTAATAGCACGATTAAAAGAACTTTTTATCTTTGTGTGCGAGAAAGTTTGCAAAACACATTAAAATACGCCGAAGCAACAAAGTTTTTTATCTCATTTTCAGTTGAAAAGAAAGAAATCCTTTTACATTTGGAGGATGACGGAAAAGGATTTGAGGCATCGAACCCCAAAAAAGGAATCGGATTAAAAAACCTGAAAGAACGGGTTGAAGAGATTCATGGCGTTTTTCAAATTGAAAGCACTGAAGAAGGAACAAAAACCAAGATAAGTATTCCAGCAAATGGAAAATAGGATAAAAATTTTAATCGTAGATGATCACCAATTGATTTTAGAGGGCATTTATAATGCGTTAAAGGAATATCCTAACTATATTGTTAGTCACTTTAATACTTGTGATGAAGCTTATGATGCCATTAAAGAAGCAGAAGAAACCGATGATCCGTTTCAGTTACTTTTCACAGATTTAAGTTTCGACAATCAGACTGAAGAAACTGTTCTTGATGGAGGAGAAATGCTAATCAGCAAAGTAAGAGAAGATGATATTGCGATTAAAGCAGCTGTTCTTTCTGGGCATTCTGAAACCAACCGTGTTTTTAATGTCATTACCAACATAAAACCAGATGCGTATATTTTAAAAAGTCATTGCTCTGGAGAAGAATTGAATTTTGCAATTCAACAAATCATGAAAGGAAAACGTTTTTATACACACGAAATTCATGAAAAAATCCTAAAAAGAAATATTATTCAAATTCAAATGGATGAAATTGCCATCCGAATATTAAAAGAACTTCCAAAGCAATCTAAAATCAGCAATCTCGACGGAGTTATTCCAAAAGGAGACGGTAGCTTTCTGAAAATCAGATCTATAGAGAATAAATTAGCAAACTTAAGAATAGATTTAGGTGCTAATAATAACACAGATCTTGTTATTAAAGCGAAAGAATTAGGTATCATCGACTAACAAAGTGCGGAAATACGCATTTTGAAATGCGGTTTTCCGCAATGCTACTTCAAAAAGTGTTTATATGTTTGTATCTCTGATGTTTCAGAAGTAATTCGAAACAGGGAATATTGCTGATTACTCTAGGGGACGGTAGTCAGAAAAGGAAAAAAACACCTCTCGGTATAAAAGCTGAGAGGTTTTCTTTTTTTAGAAAGGTAAAATTGCTTTTGCGATTGTAAAAAACAAGAAGATTCCAAAAATATCATTGCTCGTTGTAATAAACGGGCCTGTTGCAATGGCAGGATCAATTCCTTTTTTATCAAGAATGATAGGAACAAACGTACCAACCAGAGCCGCTACAATAATTACACACAGCATAGAAATAGAAACAGTTAAGCTTAATTGAGCTTCTAAACCCATTAAAGGAGCAACCGCAACCAAAATGATTCCCAAGACAATACCATTGATAAGGCTTAGTCCCACTTCTTTTAAAAGACGCTTCCAAAGACTTCCTTTTACATTGTCATTTGCCAAACCTTGAACAATAATTGCCGACGATTGTACGCCAACATTTCCAGCCATGGCTGCAATTAAAGGAGTAAAAAAGAAAAGATGTTTATACTTTAACATAGCTTCTTCAAAGCCTTCCATAATAAAAACACTTCCCAAACCTCCAAACAAACCAAGGATTAACCATGGCAACCGAGCTTTTGTGAGTTCTAAAATGGTGTCATCAGCTTCAACATCTTCTACCAAACCAGCAGCCAATTGATAATCTTTATCCGCTTCTTCTTTAATCACATCAACAATGTCATCAATGGTAATTCTTCCAAGTAAAACACCATCATCATCTACAACTGGAATCGCCTCCAAATCATATTTCCGCATTTTATTGGAAACTTCATCAACCTCATCATACACGTTTACAAAATCAACTTTAGGAATGTAAACTTCAGAAATAGCAGTTTTAGTAGAAGTAATTAATAAGTCTTTTAAAGACAAGCGACCTTTTAATTTTTCGTTATCATCTACCACATAAATAGAATGAACGCGAGTTACTTCTTCTGCTTGAATACGCATTTCTTTTACGCATTTAAGAACGGTCCAATTTTCATTCACTTTCACCAACTCTTTTGCCATCAAACCACCAGCAGTATCTTCATCATAGGTAAGAAGTTCTTCAATCTCTTTTACGTGCTCTTCGTCTTCTATTTGAGACATTACAGCCTCTTGTCGCTCTTCAGAAAGCTCTCCAATAATATCCGCAGCATCATCAGAATCTAACTCTTCAACCTCTTCGGCAATTTCTTTAGCAGAAAGGTTTTTAAGAATTTTTTCACGCACGTCATCATCAACATCCATCAAGACCTCAGAAGTCTTTTCACTATCTAAAAGCTTGATGATATACACTGCTTCATCAAAAGAAATTTCGTCTAAAATTTCAGCGACATCAGCATGGTGCATTTCGTCAAACAATTCGTTTAATGCTGAATTGTTTGAATCTCCTACATAAGAGGAAACGTTTTCTAAAAGCTCTTTTGTGATTTCAAATGACATCATTTGCGATTTTACGCGTCAGCTCAATAAACTGTTTCACAGACAATTGTTCTGGACGCATCGCAAATATAGTATCTTCTTTTAAGGTAGCCGAAAGATTGAAAGATTTTAAACTTCCTCGTAGCATTTTTCTTCTTTGATTGAAAGCCGTTTTTACAACGCTAAAAAATAGCTTTTCATCGACAGGAAGTGAATAATCTTTTTTTCTAATCAAACGAATAACCCCAGAATCTACTTTTGGTGGTGGATTAAAAACGGTTGGCGGAACGGTAAATAAATACTCTGCATCAAAAAACGCCTGAGTAAGAACTGATAGAATGCCATAGGCTTTACTCCCTTCTTTTTCTGCAATTCTCTGGGCAACTTCTTTTTGAAACATTCCCGAAAGTTCAGGAACAAAATCTCTATATTCGATTGCTTTAAAAACAATTTGAGAGGAAATATTGTATGGATAATTTCCAATGATTGCTACTTGTTGGTTCTTAAAAAGATCCGGTAAATTTTGTCGAAGGAAATCGGCTTCTATAATTTTAAAGCTATCAGATGAGGTATTAAGTTTGATGTGCTCTTTCTTAAAATCGTTTTGCAAATAAGCAACGGAGTCATAATCTAACTCCATGACAGTTAATTTTGCTTTTTTGGGCAATAAATACTTTGTCAACATTCCTGTTCCAGGACCAATTTCCAAGATATTTTCATACCCTTTTTCAGTTAGTGAATCTGCAATTTTTTCAGCAATCTCTTCATCTTTTAAAAAGTGTTGACCGAGGTGTTTTTTGGCTTTAACTGGCATCTTAATTGCTTATGCTAGCTGGATAAAATTCATTTACAACCTTCAGTTCTGTTCTAAAAGCAACCATTTTATTGGCGAATCTTTTTGCGCCGTCACCTCTCAGTTTTGGTGCGTCAACGGTATAATATTCATCCAAATCTTCCCTTGTATTTGCAGTATATTGAACGGAATAGGTAACCCCCATTTCATCCTCTACTAAAACCTGAGTGAGCTTGGCAGAAATAAATTTACCAGTTGCTAAAACTTCCTGAATATGATCTTCTATCCAGGAAAGCCATTCTTTCTGAATAGATTCTTCAATATTAATGGTAACGTTGTATATATACATGTTTTTTAATATAATAATGAGTTAATATAATAATGTAGCAAAGGAGTGAATTAATAAGCTCAACAATTGTTACACTGTTTCATTATATAATTGTTTAATTGATACTGTCGCCACGTAACTCTCTAAACTTTTTTCTAGCATCGACAAGGTAAATGCTAGAAGCTTTTTCAAATATAATTTTTTGATAGTATTCTGAAGCTTTTTCTGAATCTTTTATGTGTTTTCTATAAATCTCGGCAAGTAGATAATAAGAATCGTCGACTAAAATACCTTCTTTATCAAGGTTAATTATTTTTAAAAGATTGGTAATTGCATTTTCATATTCTTCTTCTTTTACAAAGAGCTTTGCCTGATTGTATAATGTTTCGTCTTCTATTTCTTGTCCCTGATATTTTTTTAATAGAGATGAATAAAGACCAATTGCCTCAGCGTTTCGGTTTTGAAACCCTAATAAGTCAGCTTTTGCAAAATTTGTTAACCCTGAAGGAATAGAATCTTTAGGTTCATTATCAGAAATCAATAAAAATAGATCAACAGCATCATTCGCAATAAGTTGTGTTGTAGAGCCTTTTAATACTTTTAATTGTGCCATTGCCCATGTGAAATCGCCTTTAAAATAAGAAGTCTGCGCTACTTTAAATCGCGCTTCTTGCGATAAAGGATGGTTTTTAAGTTGCGTTTGAACTTGAGAAAAATAAATAAGCGCCTTGTTAAAACGTTCTGTAAAGACAAGAACCTCTCCTAACTTTAATTTTATTCTCGCTTTTTCAAATTTAGATTTAGAAAAATTCAGGGCATTTTCTAGAATAGCTTTTGCCTTTTCTGGCTCATTCTCATGAAAAGTTAAAAACTCAGCATAGCGAACCTGAATGGCAATTGTATTTGCATTAACACCATATTGAGTAAGCGTTTTTTCAAATTCTGAGACAATATTTTTTTCTTTAAGACCAATTTTTGTTTTTAATAAAAAGAGTTCTGCGTTTAGTTTTTCATCAATGAAGTTGGTGTTTTTTAACAAAAAAGAAAAGCATTCCTTAGCTGCGTTATAATCGCTATCTTCAAAAGCAATTTTGCCTAAGGTGTTAATGTTTTCAAGGTATTCTGGGTTTCTCTTAAAAAGAGCTTTCTCTTGAATAAAGGCTTTTCTATATTCTTTTTGTTTGGAAAACAGCCAACTCAACAATTCATTCCAAACATTCTTGGGATTACTAATGGATTTTCTAAGCAATGATTTTTTTAAAGCAATATTGTTCTTATCTATGGGGTCGTCACTAACATATCTACTTGCAAACCGTTGAACCGTTCCAATATAACTTTCATTTTTATCGATGAGTTCTATATAAGAATCAAACATTTTTTCAAACTCGCCTTTTTCTCCGTAAATCTGAGCGACCTGAAACTCATAATTCGCATTTTTATTGAGTTCCATGGTTTTAGAATATGCTTGAATCGCATAATCTAAAGAGTTGTTTTGTTGAAACATTCGACCAATAATTCCACCGAAACTAGGGTTTATATCAATAGCGTCTAAAGCGAGTTGATATTCTTTTTTAGCCAAATCAACTTTTTGTTGACGTTCAAAATTATAGCCAATTTCTACATGTAAATATTGCTGACCAGGATTGGACTGAATTGTTTTGTGAAGTAGTGTTTCTACTTTTTGATATTGATCTGTTTCTTGAAAACAAGTAACGAGTCTTTTTAAGTAAGTTGTGTTAAAAGGACTTTTCTTTAGCAGTGTTTCGTAGAGTTGAGAGGCTTTTTCATATTCTCCTTGACGAAAATAATTCTCTGCAATCAAAAAATTGTTTTGAGAGTAACTTAAGCTACTTACAAATAAGAAAAAAAGGAGTGTAAAACGCTTCATATAAAATCAAAGATAACCAACTTATATGTTAATTTTTTATTAAACTGAAAGGATTGGCGTCGTAGTTTGTAACATTTTGGCACAATAATTGTCTTAATAGTAAATAACCAATCGAAATTAAAATGAAAGACTTAACTAAACAATACGAAACGGCGAAGCAAAACTCAAAAGAGTTTATGACATCAGGACAAATAAGCGACTATTTCAAAGCTTTATTAGAAATGAATAAATACAAAAGATTAATGGCAGCAGTTGTTGCTAATTAATTTTAGTAAAACCAGTATAAGGGATCAAGGCTTCCGGAACTTGAATTCCGTCTTCGGTTTGATAATTCTCCAAAATTCCAGCCAAAACTCTTGGCAAAGCCAAAGAGCTTCCATTTAGCGTGTGCGCTAATTGATTTCTACCTTCCTTATTCTTGAATCGCAACTTTAAACGATTCGCCTGAAATGTTTCAAAATTAGAAGCAGAACTAATTTCTAACCATCTTTCTTGAGCAGTAGAATAAAGCTCAAAATCAAAAGTTAATGCTGAAGCAAAACTAGTATCACCTGCACACAAACGTAAAATCCGATAGGGTAATTTCAATTCGTTTAAAATTCCTTTAATGTGCTCAACCATTCCATCTAAAGCTTGGTAAGAATTATCAGGATGCTCTACACGAACGATTTCTACTTTATCAAATTGATGTAAACGATTTAGACCCCTTACATGAGCCCCCCAACTTCCTGCTTCACGACGAAAGCAAGGAGTGTATCCAGTACAAGTTATTGGCAAATCACTTTCCTTAAGCAAATCACCTCGAAACATATTGGTAATAGGAACTTCCGCCGTAGGAATCAAATATAAATCATCTAAACCCACATGGTACATTTGTCCTTCTTTATCTGGTAATTGTCCAGTTCCAATTCCTGAAGCTTCATTTACTAAAAGTGGAACTTGAACTTCTGTATAACCAGCACCCGTATTTTTATCCAAGAAATAATTAATCAAGGCGCGCTGTAATCGAGCACCTTTTCCTTTGTAAACAGGAAAACCAGCACCAGTGATTTTGATTCCTAATTCAAAATCAACAATGTCATATTTTTTAATTAACTCCCAATGAGGTAAAGCTCCATCATGGAGTTTAGGGATATTTCCTTCTCTATAAACCTCTTCATTATCTTCTTCAGATTGCCCGTTAGGAACAGATGTATGAGGAACGTTAGGGATTTGAAACAAAAGATCCTGTAACTCTTCTTCAAGACTACTTTTCTGTTGTGCTAATAACTCTTTTTGCTCCTTAAGTTGTCCTGTTTTTTCTTTAACGAGATTTGCTTTCTGAACTTCTCCAGATTTGAATAAGAGTCCAATTTCTTTTGATAATTTGTTGGATTCAGCTAAAACAGTATCTAATGAAACTTGAGTTTTTCTTCTGGTTTCATCTGTTACTAAAACTTTCTCAATGATTTCTTCTGCATTGGCAAAATTTCTTTTAGCCAACCCTTCCAAAACGGTTTTTTTATGATCTCTGATAAACTGAACCTGTAACATAATAATGCTTGTTAATAAGCGGTCAAAGATACAGGATGTCAATCAATATAACAATCCATTAAAGAAGATTGTTTTTAAGGAAATTTAAAGAATTCTCTTTGTCTTTTTGTAATTGAATGATGAGGTCATTAACAGAATCAAACTTCTGTTCTTCCCTTAAGAAATAAAGAAGATTAACCTGTAAGTTCTTATTGTACAGATCTCCATCAAAATCAAAAATATGAGTTTCTATGGTTTGGTGTTTCCCATCAACAGTAGGCCTGTAACCAATGTTCATCATTCCAAAATAAACAAGGCCGTTTATTGTTGTTTTAATGATATAAACTCCAGTCTTTGGAATTAATTTATAATCTTCTTCAATGTGCAAGTTTGCTGTTGGAAAGCCAATTTTCTCTCCTAAATTTTTACCGCGGACAATAACTCCATTTAGCATGTATTCGTATCCAAGGTATTGATTCGCAGTTTTTAATTCACCTTCTTTAAGAGCATTTCTAATTTTGGTAGAACTGACCGACACATCATCGATGTCTTGTGCAGGAATTTCATCGACCTCAAAATCATATAATAGACTGTACTCTTTCAATTGATTGATATTACCCTCTCTGTTTTTACCAAAATGATGATCGTACCCAATAATTAATCGAGAAGTATTCAGTTGATTTACTAAAATGTCACGAACAAAATCTAATGCAGTCAATCTAGAAAACTCTTTACTAAAAGGGTGGATAATTAAATAGTCCAATCCCATTTCTTCTAACAACCTCGATTTTTCATGAATGGTATTTATGAGCTCTATACGTACATTTTTTTGCAGCACCATACGAGGGTGAGGGAAAAAAGTAAGAAGGACAGATTTCTTGTTTTCTTTTTTTGCTGAGGAAATGAGTTTTTTTAAAATTTTTTGATGACCAATATGTACACCATCAAAGGTTCCTATGGTCACAATAGAATAATAATCAGACTTAAAATTAGAAACAGATTGAATAACTTTCAAAAAGAAACAGAATTAAAAAACAAACATACAATTCATTGGGAGAATTTATCAAAAAATGAGGAATTATAATTTTTTGATAAAAAATAGCCTAACCCCCTTATAATATTACAAAAATAGCCCAATTCTATTACACAAATCAAAAAAAATTGTATTTTCGTCAGAGTTAACAAATAATTTACATTATGATAAAAAAGATAATATTCTTTGCATTTGTAATGCTTAGCAGTATGGCTATGGTTGCACAAACAACAATATCTGGTACGGTTAAGGATGCGAAAACAGGGGAAACGCTGCTTGGGGTGAATATTAAAGTTTCAAGAAAAGCTGTAGGAACAACAACAGATTTTGATGGGAAATTTAGTTTAAAGGTGGCAGATAATCCGCCATTTACAATCGAAATTTCAATATTAGGATTCAAAACAACTACAGTAGAAATTACAAAAAACAATCAAGTTGTAGAGGTATCTCTTACAGAGAATGCCACAGCGTTAGATGAGGTTGTAATTTCCGCATCAAGAACACCAGAACGAATATTAGAATCACCAGTAACCATAGAAAGGTTAGATGCAAGAGCGATTAAAAACTCTACGGCAGCATCTTTTTATGATGGATTAGAAAACTTAAAAGGTGTAGACATCAATACAAATAGTTTAACATTTAAATCTGTAAACACTCGTGGTTTTGCAACATTTGCAAATACAAGATTTATGCAGTTAGTAGATGGAATGGACAACTCATCACCAGCATTAAACTTTGCAATAGGAAACCTCTTAGGAGCTTCTGAGTTGGATGTTGCTACTGTTGAAATTTTACCAGGAGCATCTTCTGCATTATATGGTGCGAATGCATTTAATGGTATTCTGTTTATGACCACCAGAAGCCCTTTTGATGACCAAGGAGTAAGTGTTTCTGTGAAAAAAGGATTGACGATTCAGGAAGCAGCAGGAGATAATGATTTTTCTGAATACAATATTAGATATGCATACGCATTCTCAGAAAAATTTGCCGCCAAAGCAGTATTCTCTGTTTTAGATGGTACGGAGTGGTTTGCAACAGATTACAGAAATACTTTAGATGGAGGTTATGTTGCAGGTGATAGAAATTCAGATATTAATTACGATGGACTAAACACTTATGGAGATGAAGTTTCTACAAACATCAACGGTGTTGCACAAGCTTTAATTGGCTTAGGGCTAGCACCTTCAGGGAGTGATGCTTTAGTTCCTAGTGTAAATGTGAGTAGAACTGGTTATGAAGAACCAGATTTGATGAGCTATAATGCAAGAAGTGTAAAATTTAACGGAGCATTACATTACCGTCCTTTAGGAGATGACCGTTTAGAAATTATCTGGAACTCTAAAATTGGTAGAGGAAATACAATCTATCAAGGATTGAACAGATATAACATCAAAAACTTCTTTTTAGAACAACACAGATTGGAAGTAAGAGGAAAGAATTTCTTTGTAAGAGGATATATGACTAGTGAAGATGCAGGAGATTCTTATGACACCCGTTTTGCAGCCATTAATATTAATAGAAGGTGGAAAGACGATAATACTTGGTTTGGTGAATATGTAGGGGCATTTATTGGAGGAACTTTAGGTGGTTTATTGCCAGAACAAGCACATGCTATTGCAAGACAAACAGCAGATACAGGGCGTTTGATCCCTGGAACACCAGGATTTCAAGCCGCATTTGATGATGTTACCACAGATCCAAACTTAGTGACTGGGTCTAAGTTTCAAGATAATACCAAATTGTACCATGTAGATGGTAACTTAAACTTACGCGACTATATTAATTTTGGAGAGATTCAAGTAGGAGGATCTTATAGGAAGTATTCTTTAAACTCTGGAGGAACAATTTTTACAGATTTTGATGGACCCATTGATTACAGCGAATATGGAGTTTATACTCAATTACAAAAGAAATTTACAGAGGAAGAACGATTAAAATTAACAGCATCAATTCGTTATGATGGAGCTCAGAATTTTGATGGTAACTATTCTCCAAGGTTATCTTTAGCATATGCGGCAGGAGAAAATAAAGAGCATAACTTTAGAGGTTCTTTTCAAACAGGTTTTAGATATCCAACAACACAAGATCAATATATAGGGCTAGATGCAGGTAGAGCTTTATTAGTAGGTTCTGCTCCTGATAACTTAGATAGATATGTAAGCAACCCTTTACCAGTAAGTGGAGGCGGACAAGCTTTTACAGGATCAGCGACCGTTCAACTTTCTGGAAGAAGCGCTTATGAAAATGCATTTTCTGCGGCTTCAGTACTAGGTGGAGCACCGCAAGCAGTAAATACTGATTTGGTAAGCCCAGAAAAAGTGACTGCTTTTGAATTAGGATACAGAGGAATATTAGATGTTGCTGAGTCTAAAGTAACAGTAGATTTAAGTGGATATTATAACTCGTATGAAGACTTCATTTCTAATAGAAATGTATTAGTTCCTTATTATGGGCAAGCAGGAGATGGAACCCTTTCTTTATTGGCATTACAAAATGGCGATTTTAAAGCATTCTCAACGTATACAAATTCTGCAGCAGACGTAACTTCTTATGGAGCTGCGATTGCAGTGAACACAAAAATCTTTAATGGTTTCAATATAGGGTTTAACTATACATATGCTAAATTTGATTTTGACGAAGCTTCAGATCCTGATTTTGAACCATCATTTAATACTCCGGAACACAAATTTAAATTTGAATTTGGAAAGACAGACTTGTTTGAAAACTTTGGTTTTAACATTAACTTCAGGTGGCAAGATGAGTATTTATGGGAATCTACTTTCCATGATACAGTAATTGAATCTCGTACTGTTTTAGACGCTCAAATTAATTATACAGTTCCAGAATGGAAATCTGTATTTAAAGTAGGAGGATCTAATTTAACAGGTCAAGAATATTTTAGTGCACCAGGAGTTGGAGCCATAGGCTCTCAAGTTTACATTTCTTGGTCAATTAATAATTAAACACAAAAGAAAAATGAAAAAAATTAAATATATAAGTTTGATGCTTTTAGCAGTTGGTTTTTCTGCTTGTGATGTCAATAACGAATTAGATGCGATTGCTGCAACACCCGTTGTGTTTCCAGAAGCAGATCCAGGATCAGCAGATTTCTCAAATTATGTAGCCATTGGAGCCTCGTTTTCAGCTGGATTCTCAGACGGATCTGTGTTCTTAGCAGCACAATCAAGATCTTTCCCAAGTATTATGGCCAATAGTATGGTTCCTTTTGGAGGAGGAGCGTTTAATCAACCTTTAGTTAGTGATAACATAGGAGGTTTATTATTAGGAGGAACTCAAATCTCTAACCCGAGATTGTTCTTTAATGGAGCCGGACCAGCAGTTTTGCCAGGAACACCAACAACCGAAGTAGGGGCTAATATTTACAATGCTTCAGATCCGTTTAATAATATGGGAGTACCAGGAGCAAAAAGTTTTCATCTTGTTGCACCAGGTTATGGTAGTGTTGCGAATGTACCATTAGGTTTGGCAAATCCGTATTTTGCAAGAATGTCATCCAGTCCAGGGACTACTCTTTTGGCTGACGCTGTAGCTCAGAACCCTACTTTTTTTACAATTTCTGAAATTGGAGGAAACGATGTTTTAAGTTACGCAACTTCTGGAGGAGCAGGAATGGTTCAAGCAACCAATCCAGATCCAACTACGTATGGACCTAACGATATTACAAGTCCAATTGTTTTTGACCAAGTTTTCGGAGCAACTGTGGCGGCATTAACTGCGGGAGGAGCAAAAGGAGCAGTAGTAACAGTTCCTGCAATTACAAACTTACCGTTTTTTACAACGGTTCCTCACAACCCAGTACCATTAGATGCTGGAACGGCCGCATTATTAAACGGAGCATATGCAACATATAATGCAAGCTTAGGCCCAGCAATTGCAGGAGCAAGCGCATTAGGGGGTTTAGGTTTAACTCCCGAAGAAATCGCTGCCGAAGTAGTAAAAAGAACAATTAATTTTTCAGCAGGTCAAAACGCAGTAGTAATTGTTGACGAAGATTTAACAGATACATCAGCATTAGGACTGCCTTTATACAGACATGCAACAGCGGATGATTTCCTTTTGTTAACCAGTTCAAGTTTTATTGGAACTACGGTAGGAGGAAACCCTTTATTGATCAATGGTGTATCCGTTCCTTTAGCAGATAATTGGGTGTTAACCCCAGAAGAGCAAAACAATATTCAAACTGCTGTTGATGCATACAATGCGACAATACAAGCGGTTGGAACAGCAAATGGCTTAGCAGTAGTAGACTTAAACCAGTTATTAACGGATGCTGCAAATGGCGGAACAACATTTGATGATTTTAGCATGACTACAAGCCTTGTTTTTGGAGGTTTGGTAAGTTTAGATGGAATACATTTAACCTCAAGAGGTTATGCATTAATGGGAAATAAGATCTTAGAAGCTATAGATGCGACTTACGGATCTAATTTTGTAGCATCAGGAAACTTAGCGAAAGCGAATGACTATCCTACAAATTACCCTCCAGGGATTTAATTCTTAGGAAACAGAAAATAAAAAAAGCGGCTAAGCCGCTTTTTTTATTTTCTGTTGTTAAATTCGATATAAGAAAAAAATTATTCTACTAAATGAAGTAAGTATTCAGCTAATTTTTTTAACTCTTTTGGCGGATTGTCATGATCAAATCCAAGAGAAGTGTATGTGCTGCCTTTAGATTGTATTTCTATGGTTGTAAATAAAGCACCGTCATATCGATGTTTATTTGAAGGCATTTCAATTTTGTCTATTGTTTCTAGGTCGATGTCTTTTAGCAGCTTAAAAAGATCCTTATAATGTTTTTTAGAAAGCTCTTTTTTGAATGTTTCTTTATTGTTTTTGAAATAGGTATAGGTTCCTTTTTCTAATATAATTTGTTGAGAACTTCCTCGAGTAACCGCTTTATATTCTATTTTTTGAAAAGCAGTCATCTCTTGTGGAGGTGGACAAGCGAATAGAAACAGAGAACAAAAACTAAGAAGAATCAGTGTTTTTTTCATGATGTTGTTTTTGTAAATATAAAAAAAGACGCCATAAAGACGCCTTTTCTTTTCGGTTAGTTTTTTTATGAAGTTAGTCTGCCATTGAAGCTCTGAAGCCTCCAGGAGCAAAAACAGCATCCATTCTAGATTTTTGACCTAAAGTAAACATGCTTACACAAGCATCGTCTGTGTAATCCATATAGTTCATCGTCATGTCATTTGACCCGCAATTAACAGTCGGATATGAAGGACAACCTCTAGTTGGAGCATCAGAAACAGGAGTGTCAGCAACAAAATCATCAACACTACAACCACCATCGCCCCAAATGTGACGTAAGTTTAAGTAATGACCTACTTCATGAGTAGCAGTTCTGTCTGTTGAACCAACAAAATTAGCTCCTAAAACCACACCATCGGTTGATAAACTACCTCCAGGGAATTGAGCATATCCTAAAATAATACCTCCTCTGTAAGGCATACTGTTTACGATCCAGATATTTAAAAACTCTTGAGGATTTACAACATCACTGCCTCCACTAGAAGCAAATTTCATAGCATCGTTAGGTCTCCAAGATCTCTTTTTTCTGTTTTCAACACGAATTACGCTTTCAATAACAAAGTTAATATCTACATTAGCTTCAACACCAGCAAATTCAGAAGGAATATTTCCCCTGTTCGGGTTTTGCATGTTAAAGTCATCATTCATTGCATCTATTTGACCTTGCAAAACAGATAAAGATAAATTCTCAGAAGCAGTTCTGTAGATTACATGAAATACAACAGGGATTTCAATTTTTCCATTGACTAAACGTTTAAAGTTTCCTGCTTCAATAAACTGTTTGGTATGATTTTCAATTGAAGCCATTCTTGATTCTAAAGAAGGGTCAGCAATAAGTTTTTCATTAAGAACTTCCATTGAGAAGCATTGTTTCTCCGCTTTAGGAGCAGATTTTAAGGCTTCAAAATCGTTAAAAGAACTTAAATCTTCTGGTATTACATCTTCGGTGTTTTGACATCCGATAAAAAGTGTTGTTGCAATAAGCAACAAGCCATAAATTTTTTTCATGATAATAAATAATTTGGGTTAATAAATTTAATTGATGTGTGAGTTGATAATTCACCACGAGAAAAGACAGTAAAAACTTATAGGGGCTATTAAGCTATTGACTAACCAAAAACAATGATAAAGTCAAATCCTCGTGAAGGGTTTTTTATTTAGATAAAAGGTGTCTATTTAAATAGACACCTTTTTAAATTTTTATAAAATTAATTTCCAGCGAGAGCTGCTCTACCTCCACCAGAAGCAAAAAGAGATCTCATTCTGTTACGCTGACCATCTGTAAACATATACATACATTCATCGTTCGTATAGTCCATATAGTTCATAGTCATGTCTGTAGTTTTACAGTTTACTGTTGGGAAAGAAGGACAACCATAATTAGGTGCATCCGAAGAAGGTGTGTCAACAACAAAGTCGTCTTGTCTACATCTTCCATCACCCCAAATATGGCGTAAATTCAAATAGTGACCTACCTCATGAGTTGCTGTTCTTCCTTTGTTAAAAGGAGCAGAAACAAACCCTGTATCTCCAAAGTATTGAGGGGAAATTACGATTCCGTCAGTTGCTGAATTTCCGCCAGGAAATTGTGCGTATCCAAGAATTCCACCACCAATTTCAGCAACCCAAATATTCATGTGAGTACTTGGAGTAATTGGAGGGTATGCAGATTTAACAGCATTGTTAGTTCCCCAAGAAGATCTTGAATCAGCATGTCTAAAAGTTCCAGCTAAAGTAAATTCAATTTCTGCATCTGTAGCATCATTTTCAAAAGTTGATCCAGCAGGCAAATTTAAATCGTTGTTTGCTTTTCTAAAGTCAGCATTTAAAACGTCAATTTGTGATTGAACTTGAGCGTTGCTAATATTTTGATTTGAATTGCTATAAACTACGTGAACATATACAGGAATGTTAACAATCCCGAGTCCGTCATTTATTGGCAATACATCAATATCAGAGCTACCGCCACCGCCATTTCCACCGCCGCCATTTCCGCCGCCATTTCCATTCCCTGGTTTTAAGGAACTCATAAAACTTCTAGAGGTGTACTCAATGTCATACATTTTTTTGTACAATCCAGGGTTCTCTTGTAGTTGTCTATTAAGAACTTCCATAGAATGGCATTGTTTTCCTAAAGATCTTCCAGGGTCACTTGAACTTTCTTCAGTGTGTAAATAAAAATCTGACATGTCAACCTTAGATTGAGTTTCTAGGATCGTTTCGTTGTTGTCTTCTTGACAACCAATAAAAAGTGCTGTTGCAATAAGCAACAAACCATAAATTCTTTTCATGATTTAATGATTTAAAGTTAGTTAGTTGAAATGTGTTTAATTAATAACAAAACCAATAATATTTGTTATTTTTTAAACAGCTTCAATTTGAAAAGAATAAATGAAGTGTACAATACCCGTTTTTGGGGATATTTTTATACCTATTTACAGTTAGGTAAAAATCCCGTGGTGTCGTTAAGAAAGCATAGACACTGACTTTTTCAACGCCTTGATAAAAATGTCAATTTCTTCTTTAGTATTATAAAAAGCGAAAGAAGCCCTAATCGTTCCCGGAATTTGATAAAAATCCATGATGGGCTGAGCACAGTGATGTCCGGTTCTAACGGCAATTCCTAATTTATCTAAAATGGAGCCAATATCATACGGATGAATTACATCAACATTGAAAGAAATCACAGACGTTTTATGAGAAGTACCGTAAATTTTGACACCTTCAATCTCTTGTAATTTTTGAGTTCCATATTCTAGCAATTCTTGCTCGTAAGCAGCAATAGCATCAAAACCAATGGAATTCATATATTCGATAGCTACACCAAAAGCAATACCACCACAAATATTTGGAGTCCCTGCTTCAAACTTATGAGGCAAGCCCGCATAAGTAGTTTTTTCGAAAGTCACAGTTTCTATCATTTCACCACCACCTTGATATGGCGGCAATTTTTCTAACCACTCTTGTTTTCCGTATAAAAAACCCATTCCAGTTGGCCCACAAACTTTGTGTGCAGAAGCCACATAAAAATCGACATCTAAAGTCTGAAAATCAACTTTCATATGTGGAGCAGATTGTGCACCATCAATTAAAACAGCCGCACCCACTTTGTGTGCTTTTTCAATAATTTCTTCAATAGGGTTGATAGTTCCTAAAGCGTTGGAAATATGATTACAAAAAATCAATTTTGTTCTTTCTGAAAGAAGTTCGTCATAAGCAGTCATTACCAAAGCACCTTCCTCATTCATCGGAATCACTTTTAATACAGCTCCCGTTCTTTCACATAACATTTGCCAAGGAACAATGTTTGAATGGTGTTCTAAAGCAGAAACAATGATTTCATCTCCTTTCTGAAGCAAAGAAGAGAAGCCTGAAGCAACCATGTTAATACTTTGGGTAGTTCCAGAAGTAAAGATCATTTCGTAGGCGTACTTCGCATTAAAATGCTTTTGAAGAATGATTCGAGCTTGTTCGTATTTGTCGGTAGCTTCTTGACTTAATGTATGAACCCCTCTATGGATATTTGCATTGTAGTTTGAATAATAATCAACAATGGCATCAATTACAATTGTTGGCGTTTGTGAAGTCGCTGCATTGTCAAAATACACCAAAGGTTTTCCGTTTACTTTTCTTTGTAAAATGGGAAAGTCTGCACGAATTTTTTCTACTGGAAACATCCTTGTTATTTTGAGTATACAAAGGTAGGGCTTGAAAGCCAAAACTTACAAGAAAGCGGTTAATTAATTTCCTCGTCGCATTTGCTTGGGTGAAGAAGATTGAGCTTTCTTTTTTTGATTTATAAGCAAAATAAATGTAGATATCTATCATCACAGCCATCCGAAAGTTTGACTAAAGACCGCTATACTTCGATAAACTCAGTACAAGCTGCTTTTAGATGCAAGAACAAAGACATATTGATTTTCAATGACTTAAAATTTTATAATTCACTTCAGAAGGTATAACTAGAAGGAACAAATTTTTTTAAGTTTCAATGTATTTAAAAATAGTAGAAATCATAACACGCTGATTGTAAATGTCTTTTATCTAATTTCTATCAGCCAAGCGGTCTATTTTCAAAAAGCTTCGGATGCTTATGATCTATCATTAAATAATTGTAGATGGTTTATTTCCTATTTTTGTAAGAAATCAAACTCTTTCTCATGAAAATTTTAAAGCGAATTCTTCTTCTTTTAACAATCGTTTTGATGTTTATTGTAATCATAAATTACCCAAAACTAAATATCATTTCGGGCTATTCTGCAAAAAGCATGAGTTCGTCGGTTTTTTTAGCGGAAAGAACACTAGCGTTCACGGACTCTACAGACAATAATTTTTCGCCAGTAAATTTAGCAGCGGACCATGTCAACTTGAAAGAAAAATATACAAGCGCTTCTACTTTAGGCTTACTGACAAGAAAAGCGATTTATAGAGAAGGCTTGGGAAGTGTTTTGGTGACAAAAGGTTTTGACATCCATCAAAAAGCGTTGATTCCAAAGAGAAGAACTCCAAATGATTCTACAGCGTACCCTTACGGAAATGCAGTGCAAAAAGATTCGGTTTTTAGCAATGTGAATTATGACAATTTAAAAGAAACGGTATCTTCCTTGTTTGATGATGTCAATAAAACACGTGCTGTTTTGGTGATTTACAAAGATCAAATTATTGCTGAGCAATATGGAAAAGGGTTTTCGAAAAAGTCAAAAATTTTAGGATGGTCTATGACAAAAAGTATCTTAAGCACGGTCTATGGAATTCTACAATATCAAGGGAAACTCAATGTTCAGGACAAGGCTCCAGTTGCAGAATGGCAAAATGATGAACGCAAAGAGATTACCCTTCATAATTTATTACAAATGAATAGCGGTTTGGAATGGGATGAGAATTATGACAAGATTTCTGATGTCACTAAAATGTTGTTTTTGGAACCCGACATGACTCAGATGCAAAGAAAGAAACCGGTGGAGGTGAAACCGAATACATTCTGGAATTATTCTTCAGGAACCACAAATTTACTGTCAGGAATTTTACGTCAAGAAATCGGAACACACCAAGAATATTTAGACTTTTGGTATACGGACTTAATTGATAAGATAGGTATGAATTCTATGGTCTTAGAAACTGATGTTGCAGGGAATTATGTTGGATCTTCCTATGCTTGGGCTACGACTCGAGATTGGGGAAAGTTTGGGTTGTTGTATTTACACAGAGGAAATTGGAACGGAACTCAAATCTTTGCTCCTGAATGGACGGATTATGTAACGCAACCGACACCTACTTCTGATGGAACCTATGGCGCACAATTTTGGTTAAACGCAGAAGGGGAGTTTAAAGATGTTCCCACCAATATGTTTTATGCTGATGGTTACCAAGGACAGCGAGTATATATTTTACCCGATCAAGAATTGGTTGTTGTTCGTTTTGGTTTAAAAAAATATGATGAGAATGCGTTTTTGAAAGGCATTCTTGAAGCAATTAAGTAACCGTTAAAAATTAAAGACTAAAACAACCCTTTTCAACTCTTTAGAACGCACGATACAAACAGAAATAAAGAAACGTTACTACTGGCATGCTTATGAGTCTTTATATAAGTAGGTTTTTATTGCCTAGGTGCAATACTATTCGCTGGAACAAAAATATTTTTTAATCGAGTAATTAAAGCTTCTAGGATGGTGAAAATAGCATCAGAAGAGAATCCTCCAATTAATGCTAAAAGACTCTTATTAAACAAGTTAACATTACTAGCATCAATTGTGGCTACCGTAATAACTTCAGACATCAAAAGTCCAGCAATAACACCTAAAAGTATTTGAGCCATATAATTAATAGATTCTTCAGCGACTAACGTACTTCTTTCTACAGAATTACTAATGGTTTTTAACAAATGAAACAAGACCCCTAAACCAGAAATAGAGGCTAAGTAACCAATATTAAAGAGTAAAGGAATTCCATGATTACTCATAACACCTTTATCTAAACTGTCATTATTTACGTTTTCAGATAGACCAAGTAGGATATAAGAAACTAAGAATAAAATTGCTAGAATAATTAAGTTCCTTACCAAAGGAATTTTATTAAAAATAGATTTCTCCTTACCTTCTATGTTCACTCTTCTTGTATACTCAATTGATTTTGGAGTTGCAGGAGTCACATTTTTACAAAGCAAATTATATGCAAGAATTAAATCATCTACAGAACTATTTTGAATTAAACCATTTACTTCTGTATTGATAATAATCCCATTTTTTGAAGCAAAAGAGAGCATAATATTTATGTCTCTACTTAACTGATCAATTACTTCTTGAGAAATTCCTTGTTCTGATGCAACTGCTTTTGGAGTTGTTACCTCTTTCGGTGGAGGTACAGGACTAGGGTTTGCTTTAGGTGTAGGAGTTCCTTTTGGATCAGGAGTTGGTGTTGGGTTTGCCATGATAGTTACATTTTGGGCATAAATGTAGTTACTCTATAAACGAGAAAAACAGGTATAATTACCTGTTTTTCTTTGTTGTATTTCTATTTGATTTTAAATATCAAAACCAATGTTTACATTTAGTTTGTTGGCAATCAGCTTGGTAATTCTCTCTTTTACCTCAGGGATTTTTACACTTTCTAAGACGGTATTCGCAAAAGCATACATCAGCAAAGCTCTCGCTTCCTTTTTGGGAATTCCACGTTGTTGCATGTAAAACAACGCTTGATCATCTAATTGACCAATGGTACAACCATGAGAACATTTTACATCATCGGCAAAAATCTCTAGTTGAGGTTTCGCATTGATGGTAGATCCGTCACTTACCAAAACATTGTTGTTCTGTTGATATGCATTTGTCTTTTGTGCTTCTTTTTCAACAATTACTTTTCCGTTGAAAACACCTGTAGAACGCTCATCAAAAATACCTTTATAATCCTGATGACTTTCGCAATTAGGTTCGATATGATGCACCAATGTATGATGATCTACATGTTGTTTTCCTTCAATGATGGTAATTCCTTTTAAGATAGAATCCATATGCTCTCCTTTTTGATAGAAATTCAAATTATTCCTTGTAATATTTCCACCAAAAGAAAATGTATGTACCGAAGCAACACTATTTGATTGTTGCTCAATGTAAGTATTGTCTACCAATGAAGCTGCAATATGATCATTTTGAATCTTGTAATAATCAACAGTTGAATGTCTATCAGCAAAAACTTCAGTTACAGAATTCGTTAAAACTGCATTTTCTGTCAAACTTTGATGACGTTCAATAATTTGAACATGTGCATTTTGTTCAACCACAATTAAGTTTCTTGGTTGTAACATGGTAGCAGTATCAGAGCCTGTTGTAAAATTGATAATTTGTATGGGCTTCTGAACCTCTGTATTTCTCGGAATATGAATGTAAGCCCCTTCTTTTGCAAAGGCGGTATTCAAAGAAGTTAAATTGTCTTGCTTTGCAATTTTGTTAAAGTAATTTTCTATAACAGGTTTGTATTTTGACTTGGTCAAAGCAGAAGACATTAAACAAACATCAATGGCGTCGTGCGTAGTTTCTGATAAAAACGAACTGTATTTCCCATCGATAAAGATTACTTTATACGTATCGATATCATGAATAAAATATTTCTTTATATCGGCTAATTCAACAGCCTTTTCTTTGTCAGGAAAGATGCTGTAATCTTCTTTTAAAATCGAGTTGAGCGAAGTGTATTTCCAAGCTTCCAATTTTTTGGTAGGAAAGCCTAACTTTTCAAAGTTTTGAAATGCTTCTGTACGAATATTATGTATGTCTGAGTTGATGTTTACACCATCCTCAAAAGCGACATATGAAGAAACTATTTTTTCTTTTAAATCCATCTGTATTGTTCAAAGTTTTAAATTTTAAATTCAAAGTGAACAAACTTTGAATAATAAATTATTGAATTTTGAATAAGAATTAGTTAAACTAATTCTTTGATCCAATCGTATCCCTTTGCTTCTAACTCTAAAGCCAAGGAAGCATCCCCCGTTTTTACAATTTTACCATCGTGTAGAACGTGTACAAAATCAGGAATGATATGTTCTAACAAACGCTGATAATGTGTAATTACAATCACAGCATTGTCTTGAGATTTTAATTTGTTTACTCCGTTTGCCACTATGCGCAACGCATCAATATCCAAACCTGAATCTGTTTCATCTAAGATGGCCAATTTAGGTTCTAACATGGCCATTTGAAAAATCTCGTTACGTTTCTTTTCTCCTCCAGAAAACCCTTCGTTTAAAGAACGAGATAAAAATTTACGATCGATTTCTAACAATTCAGATTTTTCACGAATCTTTTTCAACATGTCTTTAGCAGGCATATCTTCTAAACCCTTTGCTTTACGAGTTTCGTTAATCGCCGTTTTAATAAAGTTTGTTACAGAAACTCCAGGAATTTCAGTAGGATATTGAAAAGATAAAAAGACACCAATATGCGCTCTTTCTTCAGGAGCTAATTCACTGATATCTTCACCCTCTAATTCAATAGATCCTTGGGTAACTTCGTATTCTTCCTTTCCAGCAATAATAGAAGCCAAGGTACTTTTACCTGCCCCATTAGGACCCATAATCGCGTGGATTTCACCAGCTTTTACTTCTAAGTTTAAGCCTTTTAAAATGGCTTTATCCTCTACATTAGCATGTAAGTTTTCAACTTTTAACATGATCTCTTTTTTATTTTTGATTAACTAATTTTTTGATGCGATCAAAATCAGCAGGTGAATGCTGAATAAACACATTGGCGTTTTTTTCTTTTGCGAAAGCTTCAAACTTATCCATGCTTTCTAAGGTTTGCTCAACATTATAATTGAATGATGGAACTCCACGAGTTACTCTGTTTTCTTCAAAGTGATATAAATCACCCGTTAATAAGACAGGTTGCTCTAAGCCTAAATCGATGTACAAAACTTGATGCCCGATAGTATGTCCAGGCATGGATTTGATCACGACAGTTCCGTCACCAAAAACATCATAATCTCCATTTAACTTTTGAACATTTGACAAATCTTTTACAGAAGGATCTTTTACTTTTGCAGAATCGCCAGCAATCGCATTGTATTCATTTTCTTGTACCAACCAAATTGCATCTTTCATTCGGTTTGCATGTCCTGTATGATCAAAATGAGAGTGAGACATGGCAAAGTATTTAAAGTCTTCTATCTTAAAACCGATAGTAGCCAATTGATTTACTAATGAATCTGGTCTACGAACAGTAAAAGCACCAGCACCAGGAGTTACAGGCTCAGGAAGCACTAATTGTTCTGGCAACCCAGCATCCCACATTAAGTTTCCTTTTGGGTGAGAAATCACATAATAGGCATCTGCGAATTGTTTTGTTTGACCTGTATAGGTTGTGTCTTGAGAAAACAAATCTAATTTGTTGACCAAAATAGAACCCCCTTCTAAAGCGTATAACTTCACTTCAGGTTTAGCAGGCTCTTTTTTCTCTGTGTCTTTACAACCAATAAGGCTGATTGCAAGTACGATAAAAAGTAATTTTCTCATTATGAATTTAGTTTCTTGGATATTTTTAATGGATACATTTTTAAATTAAGGAATGAGTTGATTAACCAACACTTCCTTCTAAGCTAATCTCAAGTAGTTTTTGTGCTTCTACAGCAAACTCCATTGGAAGTTTGTTTAATACTTCTTTACTGAACCCGTTTACAATTAGAGCAATGGCCTTTTCAGTATCAATTCCACGTTGATTGCAATAGAACAATTGCTCTTCTCCAATTTTACTTGTAGTAGCTTCGTGTTCTATTTGTGCGGATTTGTTTTTTACTTCGATGTACGGAAAGGTATGTGCTCCACATTCGTTCCCCATCAGCAAACTATCACATTGTGAGAAGTTTCTTGCGTTTTCTGCTCTGGAATTGATTTGAACCAATCCACGGTAACTGTTTTGTGATTTCCCTGCAGAGATTCCTTTTGAAATAATGGTCGATCGGGTGTTTTTACCCAAGTGAATCATCTTCGTTCCAGTATCGGCTTGTTGGAAATTATTAGTCACTGCAATTGAGTAAAACTCTCCTACAGAATTGTTTCCTTTTAACACACAACTTGGATATTTCCAAGTAATGGCAGAACCAGTTTCTACTTGTGTCCAGGAAATTTTTGCATTGGTTTCACACAGTCCTCTTTTGGTCACAAAATTGTAAACCCCACCTTTCCCTTCACTATTTCCAGGAAACCAGTTTTGAACAGTTGAGTATTTGATTTCTGCATCATCCAAAGCAATTAACTCTACTACGGCAGCATGCAATTGATTTTCATCTCTACTTGGAGCGGTACAACCTTCTAAGTAACTTACATAACTTCCTTTGTCAGCCACAACCAATGTTCTTTCAAACTGACCCGTTCCTCCTTCATTAATTCTAAAATAGGTTGATAATTCCATCGGACAACGAACGCCTTTTGGAATGTAGCAGAACGAACCGTCAGAAAAAACTGCCGAATTTAAAGCTGCATAAAAATTATCTGTTGTTGGAACCACAGAGCCAAGATACTTTCTAACCAATTCTGGGTGTTCTTGTATGGCTTCAGAAATAGGCATAAAAATAATGCCTTTTTCACCTAATGTCTTTTTAAAAGTAGTTGCAACAGAAACAGAATCTATTACAATATCGACAGCAACATTTGCCAATCTTTTTTGTTCTTCTAAAGAGATTCCTAGTTTTTCAAAAGTTGCCAATAAATCAGGATCAACTTCATCTAAACTATTTAATTTTGGCTTCTGTTTTGGTGCCGAATAATAAGCAATTTCTTGAAATTCGGGTTTTTTATAAGTAACATTTGCCCATTCTGGCTCTTCCATTTTTGACCAAACGCGAAATGCTTCTAGCCGCCATTCAGTCATCCATTCAGGCTCATTTTTCTTTTTTGAGATCGCGCGAACCACATCTTCGTTCAACCCTTTTGCAAAAGTCTCACTTTCAATATCTGTATAAAAACCGTATTCGTATTCTTTGGTTTTTAGTTCTTCTCTTAAATCATCTTCGGTGTACTTCATAATTCAAAGTTCCTTATTTAAAATTCAAAGTTGCTAGTTTTAATCTTTATACTTGCTTCCTTTAAAATCACTTTTTTTTGAGATAATTAATAAATCCACCAATCATTTTACTTAAAACTAATGATTGCTCTTTTAATTTATTAAATCCTTCAAGAGTTACATATTTTCTGTCATAAACTCTGTATAGCTGAGATCTTGTTTCTCCACAAGATGCTTTTGCTATTGACAAAAATTGTATAAACTCCTTATTTCCATTTCTTTCAAATCCCTCTGCAATATTATCCATAACTGATCCAGAGGAACCATCAATTTGACTGTATAATTTGTAATCGTTTCTTAACTCTGTATTATTCGCAATCTGATTAATATCATGACAAAGAACCCTAGAGAGTTTCCATATTTCTAAATCTTCGAATTGCTTAACGGTAGCCATAACTTTGAATTTCGAATATCAAACTTTGAACTTCCTATAGCGAAAAACTTTCACCGCATCCGCAAGTTCTGTTGGCATTTGGATTGTTAAATACAAACCCTTTACCATTTAGGCCTCCAGAAAATTCTAATGTAGTTCCTACCAAATACAAGAAGCTTTTTTTGTCTACAATAATTTTCACGTTATTGTCTTCAAAGATCTTATCGTTTTCTTGCTGTGTGTTGTCGAAATCTAAATCATAAGAAAGCCCTGAACATCCGCCGCTTTTTACGCCAACTCTTACAAAATCTGTAGTAGCATCAAATCCGCCATCGGTCATTAACTCGATGACTTTCTTCTTAGCTGTATCTGAAACTTTTATCATAACTTTATATAGATTAAATCTAAATTGTGGTTGCAAAGATACGACATAAGTCTAAAATTACCAGTACTGCTTACATTATATTGATTGATTTGACAATCAATTAAATTGATTAATTCTGAAAATTGGGATTGTTTATAAACTCATTGTCCGAAAGAGAGAGCAAAAAAGCTTTTAAATCGGCTTTGTCTTGAGCAGTTAATTGCACTCCGCCTTCATTGACTTTTTTCATTAAAGGATCTACGGTTGGAGAAACTTGTAAGCCTTCGCTATAATGATTGATAACTTCTTCTAATGTAGCAAACCTGCCATCGTGCATATAGGGTGCAGTAAAAGCAAGGTTTCTTAAGGAAGGCGAACGGAATTTTCCATTGTCGTTCGGATCACCTGTAACGGCTCCTAAACCAAGGTCTGTGAATGTTGCATCCAAACCATTGTTGTGAAAGTCGTTATCTGTCCAAAGTGGATTGTTATCGCTTCCATGACAATGGAAACAATCTCCTCTAGCTTCGTCCATAAATACATTGAACCCACTCAATTCTTCTGGGGTTAGTGTTGCGTTTCCTAAGAGGTATTGATCAAATTTTGTATTCCCAGAAATCAAGGTTCGCTCAAACTGGGCAATGGCTTTGGCGATTCGTGTAGAGTCAATGGCAGAGGTTCCAAAAACTTGTAAAAATAGCGTAGGGTATTCTGAATCTTGTTGCAATTTATTGGCAACATCAGACCAATTGCTATGCATTTCGATAGGGTTTCGAACAGGTTCTAAAGCCTGCCTTTCTAACCCGAGCTCTTTTCCTCCCCAAGTAAAACGATCGCTAAAATTCCAAGCTAAATTGAATAAAGGCATAGAGTTTCTAGTTCCAAAAATTCCGTCGATTCCATCACTAAAACGCGTATCGTCGGTAAAAGAATTTCGTGGATTGTGACAGGATGCGCAAGAGATTGAATTGTCTCCCGAAAGCCTTCGATCAAAAAAGAGTTTTTTACCCAAAGCAACACCTTCTTGGGTTAAAGGATTGTCGTTGGGGTTTAGAGGAGCGATTAATTTTTGCTGAAAAAGAGGCGGAATGTCTAATGATAATGGAACAGGAACATACTCGTTACTTCCTGTCGGATCAGAATCAGGGTTAGAACATGCTATAAAAATCAACCCAATTAAACCAAAAAGAAGAAGGCTCCTTTTCATTGGCTATTGTGTTATGTTTTCCAAACTAAAAACGCTACTTCCGTTTGCACTTATCATTAATTGAGCATCAAAATTAGGCATTAATACTGTATTTAAAACATTTAAATCCCAAGTATTTGGAGTTGTAAACCATTCAGAAAGATCTGTCTGTATGTTTACGCTGGTATTGCTTCCAACTACTAATGCACCTAAACTTACTTCGAAGGAAGTATCTTGAGGATCGTTCACACCTGTTAAGTCGATGGCACTGATTGCATGATAATTAAATGGAGCTTCTGTACCTGTTGTATCCAAGTATTTTCCATCAAATTGCATATAATGATATCCGCGACCTAACATGCCAGGGACATTAAAACTAGCAGTGTTTAAATCAGGATATGCACCATCAATATTATTGCTATCACTAAAACCAAATCGAAAAGAAATGTTCGTGTAATTTCCAGGAAGCACAGATGCGGTTGTTGTAAATGAAAGATTTTCATCATTGGTAACATCTACTAAATTGTGTTCATTAAGTGTTGTTACTACGCCACTTTCGTGTGTTAGTTTTATTTCAGAAACCAAATAACGAAGACGTTCAATGCTTAATTGCTCTCCGTTTGCGTTGGTAAATTTGATATCGCTAAAGTCTGCGTTAGTCACTGCAGTACTTTCCCAAACATGACTAAAATTTAAGGTAATACTTTGTAGTTGAACGTTTATATCGTTGTCTTCACTACAACTTAAAAGAAGCAGAAAAGAAAAAAGAGAAATGAGAATTTTTTTTATTTTCATTATTAATTATAATTTTTTTATGAAACCTCATAGGTTTTAAAAATCTGTGAGGTTAAGTCATAGAAGGATTGTGTGGTATTTGACACTAATTCAATTTTACAATTAGTAGGTCTGTAAACCCTTTGTTATTTATAATATCACCATTAGAGCTACTTGTTTCTCCAACCGCAATAATTGTCCCGTTTTGCAATTGAACGGCATCATATGCAAAATCAATTTCAGAACCTCCTACGGTGGTTTCCCAAATAAGCTGACCTGCATTGTCTATTTTTACAATCCAAGCATCGTTTTGACCTTGGTTTTTACTGACGTCTCCATTGGAACTCCTAGAACTTCCAGCGATGACAAAACCGCCATCATTGGTTGAATTAATAGATCTTGGGACATCAAAATTTGTACCTCCATAAGAACGATTCCAAAGAAGGTTTCCGTCTTCAGAAATTTTGAGTATCCATAAGTCGGCAGCGCCATTATTTAAAGCGACATCTTGTTCGTTACTTCTGGTGTCTCCTACAAGAATATAATTTCCGTCTCCTGAAGAAACTATGCCTCTTGCTTCATCTATTTCAGAGCCTCCAAAAGATTTTTCCCAAATCATATCTCCATTAGCATCAGATTTTACAATCCAGAAATCATAGGTTCCTTTGTTGTTGGTAATATCAACGTCATTACTATCGGAAGAACCCACAAAAAGAAACTCATTTGAAGGAGTTTCCATAATTGCTGTTGGTGTGTCTGTAAAAGACCCGCCATAGAATCTAGACCAGACTAAATTTCCTGTTGATGAGACTTTAATTGACCAATAATCGCCACCTGCATGTCTATTTGAATTTCTTCCAAAGTTTCCAAGTCCAGCAGAAGCAGTTACATCCAAAACACCAGAAATGAGAAGGTGATTGTCTGATGTTTCTATCAAAGTATTTCCTTGATCTGCTCCTGAAAAGCCAAAAGAGTTTTGCCAAATAAGGTTTCCTGCTCGGTCTAATTTTGCCAACCAAAAATCTCGAAAACCATTGTTTGAAGTAATGTCACCACTGGCATTATCGCTGTATCCTAAAATGGCAAAACCACCATCTTGAGTTTGAATGACATCGTTTCCTCTGTCGTCTCCAGACCCGCCATAGGTTTTATTCCACTCTAAGTTTGCATCGGAATCAAATTTTAGCAACCAAAAATCGAAACTTTCATCTGTTTTGTCTGAAATATCTCCGTCGGCACTTTGGGTATATCCTAAAACGGCGAACCCTCCGTCAGTCGTTGCAACAACAGATTGTGCGACATCATTTTTTGTGCCGCCAAAAGTTTGTGCAAAATCTAAACCTCCTAGGGCTGCTGTGCTTGTAGAATTAAATTCAAGTTCAGCCTTTGTACAGCCAAGAATTAATAAAAAAGCAAAAAAACATTGCCAGTTCTTCATATTAAGTTCCGCTTTTTCTAATGATAAATAAACCATTATTAATATCGCTTAGGATAATATTTCCGCTAGGGAAAAACGGATAAACGTTCCAAACGCCATTAAAAGAAGCGCTATTATTAGCAGGACTTGTATCAAAAGAACCAATTTCAGTCATGGTACCAGTACCGATATTCGTAATGTCGATAATTCGAACTCCAGCAGAATAATTCGCTAGATAAAAAACATTTCCATTTACATAACCATTATGATCTATAGCTTCAGTTGGACCTGTATATTCCATATGAAAAGCAGGGTTGTCTAAGTCTGTAAAATCAAAAACGATCGTACGAGTATTTCCTCCAAAATCACGTTCGTCAAGCTCATCACCTAAAATAAAATACCTGAAATCTTCGGTAAACCAACCTTGGTGTGTATAGCCAATATTGCTATAGTCAATTGTAGAGATTTGCGTAGGACTTGCTTTGTCTGTGACATCAACAATTACGACTTCATTTTCATTACTCCCAATTAAAATTTCTTTTCCAGTATAATCTGTATCGGGTCCATTGTATGTAACTACTTGTGCATCATGAGAATAAGCGCCTCCTGCATATCCGCCAGCGGCAGTAGGGTTTAAGGGGTCAGAAATATCAACAAAATGTGGACCTCCACTAAATGTATTTGTTCCTACAGCATATGCAAACCCATTGGTTTCATTAATAACCATGTTATGGGCATTTCCAAAACCTGTATAATGAGCATCTGAAGTAAATGTTTCAGGAGGGCTGACAACACTTCGCAATCGGGTTAAATTGAAAACTTGCATTCCATGACCTGACGCCTCACTAACAATAAAAGCATAGTTATTGTAAACTTTTACATCCCGCCAGGAACTATTTACAGTTGCGGTAGGTAATTGTCCTAAAATAACAGGATTTAAAGCATCTGAGATGTCAATAAAAGAAGTTCCTGTATTTGTACACATTAATGCATATTCTTTTCCTGTTGTTGAATCTGTCCAACCCCAACTATCATTGCCTGATGCCCCTCCTAAGGTTGTTAAATCTATCTGAGCAACCAAACCATAATCATTACAAGGGTAAACACCTGCAAAACCACCTTCACACGGAACAGATATTAAACTAACAGGATCATCACCTACTGGAGGATTTGATTCTCCGCAAGAAATAATAAGTAAGATTCCTAATAAATGAATATATTTTTTCATAATAATGTGTGTTAGCGTAAAATGAATTTCTTTGAAATTATATCATTGATTTTTACAATGTATATTCCTTTTGACTGATTCTCAATAGGTAGAACGAATTCTTCTTGATTAATATTTTGCTGAGAGAAAACTTTTCTTCCCAAAATACTATAGACCTCAACAGATTCAATCTGTCGGTTTTGTACTGCTTTAATTACAGGGTTGTTGACCGCTGGGTTAGGAGAAATGGTAAAAGTATTTTTAAAGAGCTCATCATTTACACTTAAAGTCCCAGACTTTCTTACCACAAAAAGACCTCTTTCTATATCATTAACAATAATATTACCACTTGCAAAATAAGGATATACGCTCCAAGCGCCATTGAAAGCTGTTCCGTCATTAGCGGGAAAGGTATCAAAGTACCCTATTTCGCTTAAGTGATCACCAACGCCACCAATATTTGAGATGTCTAAAACTCTCATGCCTGCTCTGTAACTAGCCATAAAAAAGGTGGTTCCTTTTACATATCCATTATGATCTATGGCGGATGAAGGGCCAGAATATGTAGAGGCTAATACAGGGTTGTCTAAGTCTTGAAAATCAAACACAATGGTTCTGGTATTGATTCCAAAACTTTGTTCGTCTGATTCATCTCCTAAAAGGAAATAACGTTGATCGTCTGTAAACCAACCTTGGTGTGTGTATCCAATCTGAGGATAAAAAAGATCCGTAATTTTAATGACATTACTCTTATCGGTTATATCTAATATAACAACCTTGGTTTCATTACTTCCTATTAAAATTTCTTTTCCTGTATAATCGGAGTCGGGACCACTATAGGTTACAACTTGTGCATCATGCGTAACACCTTCACTATTATAATTTCCAAGATTTATAGGGTTCAAAGGATCAGAAATATCAACGAAATGGATTCCTCTTCCTACATTCTTACAATCTACAAGATAGGCGATACCACTTGTCTCGTTGATGACGATATTATGACAACTGGTAACATCACTATATACAGCATCGGTAGTAAAAGTTTCTGGAGTAGACACACTTCGTAATCGAGTTAAATCAAAAACTTGCATTCCGTGAGAACCCACGTTATCGGCAACAATAAAGGCAAAATTTCCATAGATTTTTACATCACGCCAAAAACTAGTACCTCCGTTTGTATCTATTCTTCCTAAATATATAGGGTTAATAGGATCAGTAACATCTACAAAAGCAGTACTATTTGTCATTGCAGCAATGGCATATTCCTTTCCTGTTGTTGGATCTGTCCAACCCCAAACATCACTTCCTTCAGGTGTACCTGATGTATTTGCCAATGTACTTACGGGAAGGTTAGACAATAAATCATAATCATTACAAGGATACTCTCCTGCAAAACCAGCAACACAAAGGGTCTGAGAATAGCTAGAAATACTTGCAAAAAGCAAAAAAAACAAAAGTATCTTTTGATTCATTTTTAGAGGTTTATACAAACAAAGTTAATAGAATCTTAGAATAAAAATGTTAAAATAGAATCCTATATAAGATTCCTGTAATTTTTTAAAGGATAAATGTAAATTATAGGTATAAAATTCATAATGTGAAAATGATTTTTTGATGAAACCCTTTTTACTTTATCCTTTTAGATTTTGAGTTTTTATTTAACTCCTTTAATTACCTTTGCAGCATGTTAGAAGACAAGAATCAATCAAGAACGTCATTATCTGAATTAGGAGAATTTGGATTGATCAATCATATTACGAAACACTTTAAAAGTTCCAACACCTCTACTGTAAAATCGATTGGAGATGATGCCGCTGTTATTGATGCATCAAAGTTACAAACGCTGATTACCACAGACTTGTTAATTGAAGGTGTACACTTTGATTTGAGTTATATGCCTTTAAAGCATTTAGGATATAAATCTGTAATGGTGAATCTTTCTGATGTCTATGCAATGAATGGAGTCGCGGAACAGGTTACAGTTTCAATTGCTGTTTCTAATCGTTTTCCATTGGAAGCCATTGAAGAATTGTATGCGGGAATTCAATTGGCCTGTGAAACCTATAAAGTCGATTTAATTGGAGGTGATACAACTTCATCAACCAAAGGCATTTTGATTTCAGTAACGGCTATTGGTAAAGCAAAAAAAGAAGATGTTGTTTATAGAGATGGCGCTAAGGAAACGGACTTAATTGTTGTTTCTGGCGATTTAGGAGCGGCATATTTAGGATTGCAAGTACTAGAAAGAGAAAAACAAGTTTTTCAGGTAAATCCAAAAAATCAACCAGACTTAGACAAATATTCATATTTAATAGAACGACAATTAAAGCCCGAAGCAAGAAAAGACATCTCTGCATTGCTAAAGGAAATGGACGTGAAACCAACGTCTATGATTGATGTTTCTGACGGATTGTCTTCTGAAATCATGCACATCTGCTCGCAAAGTAAAGTAGGGTGTAAAATTTATGAAGAGAAAATTCCTTTAGACCCTCAAGTAATTTCTACCTGTGAAGAATTTGAAATAGATAGTACGATGGTGGCTTTAAGTGGAGGTGAAGATTATGAATTGCTATTTACAGTCCCTATTTCTGATTTTGAAAAAATAAAAGGGAATCCGCATTTTTCTATTATTGGGCATATTACGGAACCAGCAGCAGGAATGAGTTTGGTGACCCGAGCGAATCAAGAATTGGAATTAAAAGCGCAAGGTTGGAATGCGTTAAAAAACGAATAGATGAAAAACACAATTCTGATACTCATTGCATTTTTTTCTCTGACGATGTCTGCTCAGAAAAAAATAAAGACACCCAGCAATGCGATTCAACTTTTAGAGGATTTTAAAGAAACTCAAAAGTTTGATGAAGATTTGATGTTAGAGTACTCTGGTATTTCTAATGAATTGCACAGACCTGAACTAACAAACTTGATCAATTTAGCAGCAGACGATTTTATAGAAGTTGCTAGTAAGAAAGAAGCAACAGCCAACGAATATCAAACAAAAATAAAAGAAGGACTACTACGATTTTCGGATATTTATCCAGACTTGAGTTCTAACGATATTGGAAGAATTTGTGATTACTATGAAGAATTGATGGATATTGTGAATTTGAATTCTTCCAATGGATTGATTAGTAAATTCAGAAGAGGAGTAGGCTTCAGAAGGAATTAAAAACCGAATGATTCTTTAAAAAATCACATAGCAAAAAGTAAATATCGTTCGCTTAAACGATATAACTTTTTCATTAAGACCTCTCAGGTTTTTGAAACCTATGAGGTGTTACAAACTTTTTTAAAGCATCAATCAAATCACCTTTATTTTCAATATGACTCATGTGTCCGTCTTTAAAAATAATAGTTTCTGAATTTGTTTTTTTCGCTTCATCCAATGATTTTTGATAGTCTAAAACAGGATCTTTCTCTCCAATAATAATCAATTTTTGAAAAGAGTTTTTTTGCAAAACAGCCATTCTATTGGGACGTATTCTCATTCCTTCTTGACCAGCAATATATCCTTGTACAGATGTTTTTAAAGCTTCAGACAAAGCAGCTTCCATTTCCGATTTGTATTTTGCCCTACGCTCTTGCCCAAACAAATTGGTAAAAGACATTCTAACCATATTCTCAAAATTGTTCTGAACCATTTTATTTGCACGAGCTCTCCGTTTTTTTAGATCAGGACCATCTGCCAAAGACGTAGAATTCATCAAACAAAAACCTTTAATCATCGTAGGGTGTTTTTCCGCAAAAGCCAAAGCAACATAACCACCCATAGAATGACCGACTACTATAATTTTTCGAAGACGTAAAGATCTTAGAATGGCAAAAACAGCCTCTGCCATCAATTCCATAGAGTGAACATATCCTAAACAACCTGTTTTTCCATGACCTAATAAATCAATAGCAATTACTCTATTGGTTTTAGAGAGCTCTGGAATTACATCGTTCCACATCGTAGAATTTTCTAAAAACCCATGCAACAGTACTACAGCAGAACCTTTTCCAAAATCGGAATAAGAAAGTTGAGTATTTTTAAAAGAAAGCGTCTTTTGCATCTTGCAAAAATATGTATCTTTCATATTTAACTGAGACTTTAATTTATGTTTTCGTTTTTTTCTGTTTTTCAATGAATAAAAATATCGCCATTTTGATCAGTTTTACATATATTTCACTTGATTTTTCACTCTTTTTGATTAAAAAACACGAAGAATGACCAAAAACAAAGAAATTTGGATTACGGGTTTTGCATTGTTTTCACTCTTTTTTGGAGCGGGAAATTTACTATTACCTCCGCTTTTAGGATACAATGCAGGCGAACAATGGTTTTGGGTTGCCCTTGGTTTTATGGTTACAGCTGTTGTGATTCCTGTTTTGGGAATTCTAGCACATGCTCGTTTACAGGGAACCATGTATGATTTTGGAAAGAAGGTTTCGCCAGTTTTTAGCGTTGTATACTGTATTATTGTCTACCTTATTTCTATTGCAATTCCTTCCCCAAGAACAGCTTCAGCAACACATGAAATAGCAATCCATCCTTTTTTTGAAACCAGCCCTCTATTAACGAGTAGTATTTATTTTGGATTGGTGTTAGTATTCGTTTTAAATCGCTCTAAGATTATCAATTTTATTGGAAAGTTCTTGACGCCATTAATTGTGATTATTCTTTTTCTAGTGATTGGAATTGGATTGTTTTCAAGTGGAATGGAAATGAACCCAAGTGAATTTAAAACACCTTTGGTTGCAGGAATTTTAGAAGGCTATCAAACGTTTGATGCTATTGGAGCTGTTGTTGTTGGTGGAGTTGTTATTATTTCATTAAAACTAAAAGGGCATAACTCTTCAATTACAAAAAGAGAATTGATTCGGAAATCTGGATTTATAGCAGGCCTTGGGTTGTTTATTATGTATGCAGGTTTAATCGCTGTAGGAGCATTTTTTGGTTCAGAGATTTTTATTGACGGAGCATTAAGTAACGATATGCAGCGTGCTAATTTATTAACAGGAATAAGTATCAAAACATTAGGAAATATTGGGAATGTCTTTTTAAGCGTTCTGATCGCTTTGGCGTGTTTTACAACTGCCGTTGGAATTGTGACTGGAACAGCAGACTATTTTAAAGGACTGTTTAAAAATTCACAAAAGGCATATATCATTACAGCGATTGTTGGTTGTGCCGTAGGAATTTTGGTAGGACAATTAGATTTTCATTCTATCATTGTGATTGCATTGCCGATATTGATGTTTATTTATCCAATTACAATTGTATTAATTCTATTAAATGTCCTTTCTGAAAAATGGGCCTCTAAATTGGTGTTTAGAGGTGTAGTGATTGTGACATTCATATTTAGCATTCCAGATTTCCTAGGGTTTTTAGGATTTAAAGAACACTTAATTCCTATAAAAGAATGGATTCCGTTATCATCTCAAACCTTGGGCTGGGTCATTCCTGCGATTCTAGTTTTTGTGTTGTTAAATATTCAAACTTTTACGACTAAGTCGCATCTAACAGACAAGTAATCTTTATGGCAATTCAAGACATCAAAACCTATCAATATAAAGACACCTTTTCTTTAAGTGTTGTTGATTTTGAAAAAGCCTGTATTATCAATCAACCAGAACAAATCAATTCTTATAATATCTTTTGGATTAAAGAAGGAAAAGGAACCTATCATATCGATTTTAAAGAATATTCTTTTGATGGAAATGTTTTATTTTTTCTTTCCCCAGGGCAAGTTTTCACTGTAGATTCCGAAGAAATTAAAGAAGCCTACCGCTTGACTTTTGTAAGAGATTTTTATTGCATTCAAACACACGATAAAGAGATTGCATGTAATGGAGTTTTGTTTAACAATGTCTACGAAACTCCTTTTGTAAAGCCTTGTGATAGCGATAGTAAAAAATTAGATTTTATTTTAGAGAATTTAATCGAAGAGTTTAAACTAGAAGAAACTGCTCAGTTTGATATGCTGCAAGCTTATTTAAAACAATTCATTATTTATTCAGTTCGTGTTAGAAAAGAAAATGGAATCATTAAAGATGATGTAGAGAGTAAGCTCTTTAAAGATTTTAGTACCTTAGTAGAATTGAACTTCACCGAATTACACTCCGTAACGGATTATGCAGAGCGATTAGGGATCTCTCCGAAATCACTCACAAAGCATTTTCAAAAGATCGGAACAAAAACGCCCAGCGATTTTATTAAAAAAAGAATTCTATTAGAAGCAAAACGTAAATTAATTTACACAGACAATTCTGTAAAAGAAATTGCTTTTGATTTAGGGTTTAATGATCCTGCTTATTTTACTCGGTTTTTCACAAAAACCATCGAAAGATCTCCATTACAATTCAAAAAAGAGTTTGCGAGTATTTAAAAACTAGAAAATCGATTACTCGTCAAAAGAGATTAAAATCAACACTTTTCTTCCTTTATTATGGGCTTATTACCCGTGATTTTTGCATAAAAAAGAGTTTGTCCAAGTACAAGGAACTTTTGTCCATTTTTTAAAGATGATTCTGGTCGCATCTTTGTACCAGAATACAACGAGAGGCTTTTTAGAGAGCATTTCAAAATATCAAAACAATACTAAAGAATTATTAAAAGATAAAATTATGAGTACTAGAATTGAAACATTAAACCCAGAAACAACCACAGGAAAATCGAAAGAATTATTTAATGCTGTTCAAAGCAAATTAGGATTTATTCCAAACCTAATCAAAGTTTTTGGAAACTCTCCAGCAACATTACAAAGTTACTTAAGCTTAGGAGAATTGACAGCAAGCGGAAACTTTAGCAACAAATTTAGAGAGCAATTAGCATTAGCAATTGCAGAAGAAAACTCTTGTAACTATTGCTTATCAGCACACACAGCTATCGGAAAGATGAATGGATTGACAGAAGAGCAAACCGAACAAAGTAGACAAGGATTCGCTTCAAACACAAAAGAACAAGTGGCTTTACAGTTTGCTCAAGATGTGACTAGAAACAGAGGACAAGTTTCTCCAGAGTCAATTCAAGCGGTAAAAGAAGTAGGATACACAGACGGAGACATTTTAGAAATAGTATTAAACGTTGTCTCTAATACATTAACAAACTATGTAAATCATATTGCAGATACAGAAGTGGATTTCCCATCAGTTGAAGCAGGGAAATTTGTAGTATTGCAATAAGAATCATTAAATATAACTAAACTATAAAAACAAAAACAATGGAAAATCAAATTAAAGAAGCATTACTAGACCTTAAAGACTTATTAGGAAAAGGACAATTTTTAGAGGCAATGGATAAATACCTTGCAGATGATGTTGTGTTACAAGAAGCAAACAATGAGCCTAAAGTAGGAAAAGATGTATGTATTGCTGCTGAAAAAGAATTACTAGCAACAGTTACAGAATTTTATGGATACGAGATTAGTAATATAGCAATATCAGGAGATGTGTCTTATTATGAAGCAATCATGGAATTTAAAACAAATGATGGTCAACGTCACAAGTTTGAACAAGTAAACAGAACGCAGTGGAAAGATGGCAAGATTATTAACGAACGTTACTACCACGCATAAAAGGAGTTTAAATTATTATAGTTTCCCCAAGAAGTAATATTCTAAACAAAAAGTTTAGAAAGACTTCTAAGTAGCCCACGCTTTTATTTAAGCGTGGGTTTTTTGTAAGAAGAAAAAAAAGGTATTTATATTAAAAAACAAATTAGTCCAAACACAAGGAACTTTTGTCCATTTTTAAAGGATGGTTTATGTCGCATCTTTGTAGTGTAATTAAAAAACAACAAACAACAATAACCAAATTTATAAAAACAGAAATCATGGAAAATCAAATTAAAGAAGCATTATTAGATCTTAAAGACTTATTAGGAAAAGGACAATTTTTAGAAGCAATGGATAAATATCTTGCAGATGATGTTGTGTTACAAGAAGCAAACAATGAACCTAAAGTAGGAAAAGATGTATGTATTGCTGCTGAAAAAGAATTACTAGCAACAGTTACAGAATTTTATGGATACGAGATTAGTAATATAGCAATATCAGGAGATGTGTCTTATTATGAAGCAATCATGGAGTTTAAAACAAATGATGGTCAACGTCACAAGTTTGAACAAGTAAACAGAACGCAGTGGAAAGATGGCAAGATTATTAACGAACGTTATTACCACGCATAAAAATTATGAATACAACTATCCCCCCGAAGTTAAGACTTTAACCAAGTTAAAGTTACTTCAAGAAAGCCCATATTTCCCCTAGTATGGGTTTCTATAAGTATTTCGACAGGATAACCCTTTAAATTAAAAACAGAATAAATCAATCAAATTAAAACAGAAGAACATGAAAAAAATTATCATAATAATAGTATTGTTTGTAGGATTTGCATTTACAGCAAATGCACAAAAAGAAAAAGTGAAGACAGTAGCTTTAGAACAAACAAAAGGAGAGTTTACTCAAAAACAAATTACCTTATCTGAAGGGACATACATTTTTGAAATCGCAAACAATGATGTAGGACATAATGTAGGATTTGTATTAGCACCAAAAGCTGATGTAAAAAAACACATCAAAAATGCATATGTAACAAAAGCAGTTGCAAATAATACAAAAGGAACATCAAATAAAGTGACCTTAGAAAAAGGAGAATACGTGTATTTCTGCCCGTTGAATCCAACACCACAATATACCCTTATTGTAAAGTAAGAATTATTGCTTTACTAGTAGAACCGTACTCGAAAGAGTGCGGTTTTTTGTTTTACAAACCTTCCAAAGCACTTACCAAATCATCAATATCTTTTTTGGTGATGTAAATAGCAAAAGAAAAACGCAAGGCATTCAAACCAAAAGTAGACATCGGTCTACAATCTATTCCATGGTTTTCAAAGAGTTGTTTTTTTACATTCCGAACATTTTTTCCAACCACTTCCACTACCTGAATAGCGCCAGACAAATCATCCGAAGCAGGAGTTTTTAGTTTGAATTTTGGATTGTTTTCAATCTTAGAACGGAAGTATGCTTTGAGTTCAAAAGTTCTGTTGTGAATTTTTTGTAGCCCGATAGCATTCAAATATTGAATACTTGCGCCTAAGCCTAAAACTTCAGGTAAATTACGCGTATTGTAATTCTCCAATCGCCGAATACTTGTGTCTTTATAACCTCTGGCAACCATCAAAGGTTTTAAGTGATGTTGACTTTCTTTTTTCGCATAAAAAACACCAACACCTTTTGGTGAAAACAACCACTTATGAGAACTGGCGGCATAAAAATCACAGCCCAAATCATGTAAGTCAATTGTAAACATTCCCGCTGCTTGCGCTCCATCAACAGCAACCAAAATATTCTTTTGATGCGCCATTTCTGAAACTTCTTTTATCGGTAAGATCATTCCTGTGGTGTTGATAATATGACACATGGAAATAATCTTTGTTTTTGGAGTAATGGCTTTTTTATAAACAGCAACAACTTCATCAACAGTCTTGGGTGTAATAGGCAATTTCGGACGCACCAATTTGATTCCTTTGGTTTCTTGCCAAACTTCCCACGGAATTCTTGCGCTGGCATGATCGTGATCTGCAATAATTACTTCATCGCCAGCCTGTAAGTCAAAACTCCTAGCAATGAGATTCATGCCTTCAGTCGTATTGTGGATTAAAGCGATTTCTTCCTTATCAGCAAAGAAAAAATCGGCGACACCTTTACGGGTTTGCTCTTTTTCTTTCCCCCAACCTCCCCACATGTATTTAGAAGGAAAGTCATCCAATGTATTTCTAAAACCTCTTGTAGCTTTTCGTATCGGAATTGATGAAGAACCAAGAGAAGCATTGTTAAAATAACGAACATTGGGAACAAAATGATGCTCCTTTTTTATGCCTTCCCAAAAAGCTTCAGAATGATCATTTATAGAATGTGTAAATGTTTCATTAACGCTTTCAAGAGGGATCTCTAAAGAAGACCCAAAAGTGGGCAAAATAGCGAGTCCAGCAACCCCTGCAGTAATCGATTTTAGAAACGATCTTCGATCTTTGTTTTCCATACAGTAAAGTTTAGATGAAGTCAACAAAAAATGGTGCTAACTTTTATGTTAACAAGGTATAAATTTTTAAGAAACCCTATGAATTCTTCTTTTTTAAGTTTTATACTCTGCCTTGCCATAGAAAAGTTACAGTTAAAACAGGAACTTTGCCTTTGGTTAAAAAACTTCAAAAAACAGTGAAGAGTTCTTGTTTTAGTAGACATTAGTTATCGACAAAAAAAATGTGGAAAAAAATAAAGAACAGATATCGAAATAGATTAATATGTTTTATAACTTACAATGCTGAATCTGAAATGTAATGATAAAAGAGAAAATCGATATAGAAAACATTAATGAACAACTATTTGAAAAAAAAATAGTGGAAGCAGACAATTCAAAACCTGCGTCGCTTACGCATTACTTACAGAATCATAAAAATGGAATTTCTAAATTTTATAAAGAAAATGCGTTAGCATTTGTAAAAGAAGTATTAGAAAAAGAATACCCCACAGAAGAAGTAACAAATGAAGTTGCTGAAGAAGCTCTTCAATATTTAATTTTTGACTTAAATAAATCTGTTCCATTTCCAGCACCTCTGAAACCTAAATTTAAATTCATTGACCTCTTCGCAGGAATTGGCGGATTTAGAATGGCTTTACAAAACCTTGGCGGAAAATGTATTTTTACAAGTGAATGGGACAAATATTCAAAGCAAACATATAAAGCGAACTTTGGCGAAATCCCTTTTGGAGATATTACAAAGCCTGAAATTAAAAGTTATATTCCTGACGGATTTGATGTTCTTTGCGCTGGGTTTCCTTGTCAAGCATTTTCAATTGCAGGAAGAAGAGGTGGATTTGAAGACACAAGGGGAACTTTATTTTTTGATGTTGCAGAAATTATTAAGAAAAAGCAGCCCAAAGCTATATTCCTAGAGAACGTTAAAGGCCTTCGAAATCACGACAAAGGAAAAACGCTAGCTACAATTTTAAACGTATTAAGAGAAGATTTAAATTATTATATTCCTGAACCACAGGTTTTAAACGCCAAAGAATTTGGAGTTCCTCAAAACAGAGAACGAATATTCATTGTAGGTTTTAGAAAAGACTTAGGAATAAAATCCTTTCAATACCCTAAAGCAACAAATAAAAACAAGGTTTTAGAGGATGTTCTAGAACAAGAAGAAGTATCCGTAAAATATTATCTTTCTACTACTTATGTGCAAACGTTAAGAAATCATAGAGCAAGACACGAGAGTAAAGGAAATGGATTTGGTTATGAAATAATACCAAACGATGGAACTGCTAACGCAGTAGTTTGTGGAGGAATGGGAAGAGAGAGGAATTTGGTTTTGGACGATAGATTGACAAATTTTAAGCCAATAACAAATATTATCGGTGAAGTCAATAGAGAAGGAATTAGAAAAATGACACCACGAGAATGGGCAAGACTTCAAGGTTTTCCTGACAATTTTAAAATTGTGGTATCAGATGCCCAGGCATATAAACAATTTGGAAATTCAGTAGCGATCCCTGCAATTCAGGCGACAGCAAAAAAAATTATAGAAAAAATTAAAGATGCTTAAAGAACTAGGAATTGTTATTGGGACGAATACCAAAGCAGGAAATATATTTGAAAAGTTATTTCCAAATTTCATGGAAATAGAATATGAAAGACCATCTGAATATGTTTCTGTTTTGTGGAATGCTTATGAATCTCAACCAGATAGAAATTCAAATCTAAATGGAAAACTTTTTGAATACATTTTAGCCTCGCTTTGTGTAAGAGAAGGGATATTGCCATTGTACATGAGTGCGAAAGTAGCTTTTGTTCCAAACGTTATTTATGATTTAATGTTTTACTCAGCAGAACGAGGGCCAATTTGTTGGAGTGTTAAAACAAGCCTTAGAGAAAGATACAAGCAGGCAGATTTGGAATCAATTGCTTTAAAATATGTTCATCGAAAAGCATTAAGTTATTTAATAACATTAAACGAAACAGAAGCAAAAAGTGTAAAAACTAAAATTAAATCGGGGGATGTGATTGGGCTTGATGGTGTGATTGTTGCTACAAAACCTGAATTTGACGTTTTAGTTTCGAATTTGAAAACATTTCAGTTTGAAGAACCGCCAACTGTAAAAGTTATCGAATCTACACAAATTGTGACAGTTGAGAAAGTCCATTCTGTATTCCCAACTAAATAGCGACAGTCACTTTTTTAATCGTCTCAAAATTGTACGCAAAAAGAACCGAGATACAGTTAGTATTATGAGCTCATAATCTCTTCAATCTCCTCAGCTTCAATGGGAATGTTACGCATCAAATTAAAAGGTTCGCCAGTTTCTTGAATCACTACATCATCTTCCAAACGAATTCCAAACCCTTCATCAGGAATATAAATTCCAGGCTCTACGGTAAACACCATATTGGCTTGCATCGGCTCGTGAAGTAATCCGTAATCATGGGTATCTAATCCCATATGATGTGAAGTTCCGTGCATAAAATACTTTTTATAAGCTGGCCAATCTTTGTCTTCATTCTGAACATCAGCTTTGTCTAATAAACCCAAACCGAGCAATTCCGAAGTCATCAATTTCCCAACTTCAACATGATATTCTGTCCAATCAGCTCCAGGAACTAATAATTTTGTAGCATCATTTTTCACTCTATTTACAGCATTGTACACTTGTTTTTGTCGATCCGTAAATCGACCAGAAACAGGTATGGTTCTTGACATGTCTGAAGAGTAATTTGCGTATTCTGCTCCAATATCTAAAAGAATTAAATCACCTGCTTTACATTGTTGATTGTTCTCAATATAGTGCAACACATTTGCGTTATTTCCGCTTGCGACAATAGGCGTATATGCGAATTTTTTAGAACGATTTCTTAAGAACTCATGCATAAACTCGGCTTCAATTTCATATTCCCAAACATCAGGTTTTACAAAATTTAAAATTCTACGAAACCCTTTTTCAGTAATGTCACAGGCTTGTTGAATTAAATCCACTTCAATGGAATCTTTTACAGAACGTAAGCGTTGCAAAATAGGATTGCTTTTGGCAACAGAATGAGCTGGATATTTCTCTTTCACCCATTTTGTAAAGCGATCTTCTCTCGTTTCAGTCTCAACATTGGCTCTATAATGTTCGTTGGTATTAATATAAACGGTATCACATTGCGTCATCAACTCAAACATGATTTTTTCTAGGTCTTGCAACCAATACACGGTTTTAATTCCTGAAGTTTTCAGCGCTGCCTCTTTGGTTAATTTTTCACCTTCCCAAACCGCAATATGTTCGTTGGTTTCTTTTAAAAATAAAATCTCACGATGTTTTTCCTTTGGACAATCTGGAAACAATACCAAAATGCTTTCCTCTTGATCTACTCCACTCAAATAAAAGATATCCCGATGTTGTTCAAAAGGCATGGTGCTATCGGCGCTAATAGGATATATATCATTTGAATTAAAAACAGCCAAACTGTTTGATTTCATTTGTGCAGTAAAGTTTTTTCTATTGCTAATGAAAAGTTGAGAATCTATAGGATGGTACTTCATTTGTAATCTGATTTGATACACAAAAGTACATGAATTTTTTTATTGGGAAATTTTAGAGAAAGTAAAAAAGAATCACCTTACCTATGCCGATTCCGTCTTCGGTTTCGTCGATTTCTATTCTTCGGTTTAGAAGAACGATCTTCTTGAGGTTTCTGATTCTTTGGTTGTGATTTTTTTTGCGGAGGTTTTTTAGAAGATGACTTTTTAAAAGAGCCTTTTGTCTGAGTTGCGGCTCTTTTAGGGGGCGCTTCATCCGTAGGTTCATAACCTTCTATAATCTCTGTAGATAGCTTTTTACCTAAGAGTTTTTCTATTTCTTTTTGATATTCGGTCTCTTCACTACAGACCAAAGAAATGGCTTCGCCACTTGCACCAGCTCTTCCTGTTCTACCAATCCTATGTACATAATCTTCAGGAATATTTGGTAGCTCAAAATTAATGACGTGGGGCAGTAAAGGAATGTCCAATCCACGAGCAGCAATATCGGTTGCCACTAAAACCCTAATGTCGTTTGTCTTAAAATTAGAAAGTGCTTTGGTTCTAGCGCCTTGACTTTTATTTCCATGAATGGCTGCGGCTGAAATTTTAGCTTGAAGCAACTTTTTCGTTAATTTATTCGCTCCATGTTTGGTTCGCATAAAAATCAAAACCTGATTCCAATTTCCGTCTTTAATTAGATTGATAACAACTTCTGTTTTTTTCTTTTTATCAACTTGATAAGCCCTTTGACTCACCATTTCTGCAGTTGAATTTTCAGGTGTTGCTTCAACCAATACAGGGTTTCTTAAAATCCCTTGGGCTAATTTTTTAATGTCTTTTGAAAATGTAGCCGAGAACATCAAGTTTTGCCTTTTAGTCGGCATAAAACTGATTATTTTATTGATGTCTCTCACAAAACCCATGTCCAGCATTCTGTCTGCTTCATCTAAAATTAAGACATCTATTCGTTTAAAAGAAACCGCTTTTTGATCATGTAAATCCAATAATCTTCCTGGGGTGGCAACTAAAACATCAACACCTCTGCGTAAAGTTGCAATTTGAGAAGACGCTTTTACTCCGCCAAAAACTACTGCTGACCGAACATTTAAATATGAGGAATATTCCCTCACATTATCATGTACTTGAGCAGCTAATTCTCTTGTTGGTGTCAAGACTAAAACTCGTAATGGTCTATATTTTGGATGTTTGGTTTCCGATAAATATTGAAGTACAGGCAATGTAAAACCTGCTGTTTTTCCAGTTCCTGTTTGAGCAGAAGCTAGTACATCTCTACCTTGTAAAATTGGCGGAATTGCTTTTTCTTGAATTGGAGAAGGAGTTGTATATCCTTTTTCTTTGACGGCTTTTAACAAAGCCTCAGATAATCCTAAGTCTTTAAATGACATTGATAGTATTTAATAAAAAACGAATATTTTGCCTTTTCTGGATAGCACTGCAAATGTACATCGATTAATTGTGTATGGAGTTTATTGTGTGTGATTTTTAAAGAGAATAACACTTCGACTACGCTCAGTGTAAAAAAAAGAACCCGAATACACGAGTTCTTTTTAAAATTCAAATAAATTAAAATAGCTATTTTTTAATCAATCCAGCGACAAAAAGTACGACGACGGCACCAATGACACCTGTTACTAAGTCGCTAATAATTCCTGTTCCAATAGAGATTTTTGCAAGTCCAAATAACCAGCTTCCAACGAAACCACCGACAATACCTAGAATGATATTGATTAGAATTCCAAAACCTCCACCTTTCATAAGTTTGCCCGCTAAAAAACCAGCGATAGCCCCAATAAGTATACCGTATAGCATAATAAAAATATTTAGTTAGTAGTCTCTAAATTAGGAAAATAAGATGAGGCTAAGAAAAAGAGTTATCAACAAGAGGTTAAAAAGCAGAACAAATAATTATTCATTATTTTTGATTTTCACTTATAAAAGTGAAACCACCAACAAATCACACAATAATGAAACTTATTTTTCAAACCTTACTTTTATTTATCACAATTTCCCTCTCTGCGCAACAACCAGCAACCCATGCCAATGTTGTAAAAAAAGCATTACAAGACAAAGAAAATTTGACAGAAAATTCAATTGTCAAAAACCTACCATTTACCAATATCGGACCCACAATCATGAGCGGTCGTGTAGCGGATGTTGATGTAAATCCAAATGACCCAACTCAATTTTATGTAGGCTATGCCTCAGGAGGCTTATGGTATACAGATAATAACGGAACCACTTTTACCCCTGTTTTAGACAATAGTCCAACGCAAAATGTTGGAGATATTGCCATCGATTGGAACAGCGGAACGATATGGGTAGGAACTGGAGAAAAGAATTCTTCTCGTTCTTCTTATGCTGGAATAGGAATCTTAAAATCTACCGATAAAGGAAAGACTTGGGAAGATGTTGGACTTTCAGATTCTCATCACGTGAGTAGAATTGTCATCAACCCAAATAATCCAAATGAAGTTGTTATTGGAGTGATTGGACATTTATATTCACCAAACGAAGAAAGAGGAATTTACAAAACAAACGATGGAGGGAAATCGTGGAAAAAAACATTGTTCATTAATAATGATACTGGAATTATAGATGTGGTTGCCGCACCTCAAAATCCAAAAGTACTCTATGCTGCTTCTTGGGAACGGGAACGAAAAGCTTGGAATTTTGATGGAGACGGTAAGAATTCAGCAATTTATAAAAGTACTGATGGCGGAGATTCTTGGACAAATATTTCTCAAAACAACGGGTTTAGAAATGGAGATGGCGTAGGAAGGATAGGATTGGCGGTCTATGATGAAAATACCGTATATACGTTACACGATAGTCAGTTTAGAAGAAAAGCAGATGACAAGAAAGAACAATCTTCAGATGTGCTTACGAAGGACGATTTTAAAACGATGTCTGTTGATGAATTTTTAAACCTGACAGACAAAAAATTGAATGGTTATTTAAAGACCAATGGTTTTCAAGAAAAATACCGAGCTGAAAATGTAAAACAAATGGTGAGAGCTGGTTCTGTAAAACCCATTGATTTGGCAAAGTATTTAGAAAATGCAAATTCATTGTTGTTTGACACACCCGTTGAAGGCGCTGAAGTTTTCTTAACCACCAACGGCGGTAAATCTTGGAAGAAAACTCACAAAGGTCATATAGACGGATTGTATTATTCTTATGGATATTACTTCGGAGAAATTCGTGTTGATCCGCAAGACAAAAATGGGATTTATATATTAGGAGTCCCCATTTTAAAATCGAAAGATGGAGGAAAAACATTCACATCGATCAGTCGAGAAAATGTACACGCAGATCATCAAGCACTTTGGGTGAACCCTAATAAAAAAGGTCATTTAATTAATGGAAATGATGGCGGACTAAATATGTCTTACGATGATGGAGAAAACTGGACAAAATTGAACGATCCATCCGTTGGACAATTTTATGCAATTCATGCAGACAATCAAACACCCTATCATGTATATGGCGGATTGCAAGACAACGGCGTTTGGACAGCTCCGCATAGCGCAAGAATTAACAAACGTTGGCATCAATCAGGACAAAACCCATACAAATCTATTATGGGAGGTGACGGAATGCAAATACAAGTAGATGATAGAAATCCGAATATTGTTTTTACAGGATATCAGTTTGGGAATTACTTTAGAATCAATAGAGAAACAGGAAAGAATAAATACATTCAACCCAAACATACTTTAGGAGAAAACCCATATCGCTTCAATTGGCAAACCCCCATTCATTTATCAAAACACAATCAAGATATTCTGTACTTAGGAGGCAACAAATTGCACAGAAGTTTAAATCAAGGTGATACTTGGGAAACCATTTCTGATGATTTAACAAGCGGAGGAAAAAAAGGAAATGTAGCCTACGGAACTTTGACAAGTATTTCAGAATCGCCTTTTCAATTCGGATTGATTTATGTAGGATCGGATGACGGTTATGTTCATGTTTCTAAAAACGGCGGCGGTTCATGGGATCGTATTTCAAACAGCTTCCCTAAAGATTTGTGGGTAAGCAGAGTGATTGCTTCTCAACACAAAAAAGAACGTGTGTACGTTACCTTAAACGGATATCGTTGGGATGATTTTACAAGTTATGTATATGCTTCTGACGACTATGGAAACACATGGAAAAGTATTTCAAATACGATTCCAACATCACCTGTGAATGTGATTCGTGAAGACTCAAAAAACCCAGACGTATTATATGTAGGAACAGACAACGGAGTCTATGTTTCATTGGATGGCGGAGCGCAATGGTCTCCATTTCAAAATGGATTGCCCAATGTTGCCGTACACGATTTAGCAGTACAAGCCAAAGCAAAACATTTAATTGTAGGAACACACGGAAGAAGTTTGTACAAAGCGAATATTGCTCCAATACAATTAATGACGAAAGAGTTACTAGAAAAAGACAGTCATGTTTTCGCTATTTCTAATATTCGAAAAAGTAATCGTTGGGGAAATGCTAGAGCGAGTTGGTCTACACCATCAACTCCAGAACAAATTATTCCTTTCTATTCAAAAGAAAGCAAGAAAATAACAATAGATATTTATCTTGGAGAGATAAAAGTGAATTCAATTTCTGTGAATGCAGACAGCGGATTTAACGAAGCAGAATTTGATCTCTCATTTTCTAAGAAAGGAAGAAAAGCCTATCTAAGTAAGAACAAAGATGCATCTATTAAGGCGGCTAAAAATGGAATCTATTACTTACCAAAAGGAGACTATACGGTAAAGCTTGGTAAGGAAGCATCAAATTTTTCGATTAAATAGATAATAATCATTCTAAATACAAAGGAAAAGACGATCAATATTTGTTCATCAAATCATTGCATCTTACCTTTGTAATTCTTAAAAACCAACTACAAGATGAGCGGATTTTTTAAATCTTCGATTGGAAGAAAAGTAGCCATGGCGCTTTCAGCTTTTTTTCTCATGTTTTTCTTACTTCAACATTTTGCAATCAACATTTTATCAGTCTTCAATGCAGACGTATTTAATGAAGTATCCCATTTTATGGGGACAAACCCTTTGGTACAATATGCATTACAACCCGTGTTAATTTTTGGCGTTGTATTTCACTTTGTGATGGGCTTTGTTTTAGAAATCAAAAACAGAAAAGCACAAGGAGTTTCTTATGCAAAAAATAATGGCGCTGCGAATTCTTCTTGGATGAGTAGAAATATGATTTGGAGTGGAGTTGCTATTCTAGCATTTATCATTCTTCACTTTATTGATTTTTGGTTTCCAGAAATCAACACCAAATTTATAGAAGGCGATATGTCTGGACTTATCAACCCAGATGCTGCCGATAGTGGTTTTAGATATTTTGAAGAACTTCAACATAAATTCCACAGCCATGTTAGAACCATCGCTTATTGTATTGCATTTGTGTTTTTAGCATTGCATTTACTACATGGATTTAATTCAGCATTTCAATCGATGGGAGCTACAGCAGGAAGAAAAAAGACCCTAAAAAAAATAGGGAAAGCCTATTCAATTCTTATTCCTTTAGGATTTATATTTATTGCACTATATCATCACCTTAAACACGTATTATCATAACATATGGGAACGTTAGATTCAAGAGTACCTAAGGGTCCAATTAAAGATAAGTGGACGGATTACAAAAATCATATCGATTTAGTAAATCCTGCAAACAAACGTCATATTGATGTCATTGTAGTAGGAACAGGTTTGGCAGGAGGATCTGCTTCAGCAACTTTAGCAGAATTAGGATATAATGTAAAAGCATTTGCATACCAAGATTCTCCGCGTAGGGCGCATTCAATTGCAGCACAAGGAGGAATCAATGCCGCAAAGAATTACCAAGGAGATGGAGATTCTACCTACCGATTATTTTATGATACGGTAAAAGGAGGGGATTATCGTTCTCGAGAAGCCAACGTATATCGTTTGGCTGAAGTCTCTGCAAACATCATTGACCAATGTGTGGCACAAGGAGTTCCTTTTGCACGTGATTATGGTGGCTTGCTAGACAACCGTTCTTTTGGAGGCGTATTAGTTTCAAGAACTTTTTATGCAAAAGGACAAACAGGACAGCAATTATTATTAGGTGCTTATTCTGCAATGAACCGACAAATTGCTCGTGGTAAAATAGAAATGTTTAACCGTCACGAAATGTTAGATGTGGTGATTGTTGATGGAAAAGCAAGAGGAATTATTACACGTAATTTAATTACAGGAGAAATAGAACGCCACTCTGCACATGCCGTGGTGATTGCTTCTGGAGGATATGGAAATGTTTATTTCTTATCTACCAATGCCATGGGTTCTAATGCAACAGCAGCTTGGAAAATTCATAAAAAAGGAGCCTATTTTGCAAATCCATGTTATACACAAATTCACCCAACCTGTATTCCGCGTTCAGGAGATTATCAATCTAAATTAACGTTGATGTCTGAATCTTTACGGAATGACGGGCGAATTTGGGTACCAAAGAACATGGAAGATGTAATGGCGATTAGAGAAGGTCGTAAAAAACCAACCGATTTGTCAGAAGAAGAAAGAGATTATTATTTAGAACGTCGTTATCCAGCTTTTGGAAATTTAGTTCCTCGTGATGTAGCTTCTAGAGCAGCAAAAGAACGTTGTGATGCCGGATATGGAGTGAATGCTACAGGAGAAGCGGTATACCTAGATTTTAAATCAGCAATTAATCGCTACGGAATAGAGCAAGCAAAAATTCACAATATTGAAAATGCTTCAGAAGCAAAAATATACGAATTAGGTCAGGCGATTGTGGAGGCTAAATATGGAAACTTATTCCAAATGTATGAGAAAATTGTAGATGAAGATCCATACAGAACACCGATGATGATTTATCCTGCAACGCATTATACGATGGGTGGTATTTGGGTAGATTATAACTTAATGACCACGGTAAATGGTTTGTATTGTATTGGAGAAGCAAATTTTTCTGATCATGGTGCAAACAGGTTAGGAGCCTCTGCATTAATGCAAGGTTTGGCCGATGGATATTTTGTATTACCATATACAATCGGAGATTATTTATCTGGCGATATTCGTACAGGAAAAATTTCTACAGACACTAAAGAATTTGAAGAAGCTGAAAAAGAAGTTACAGACAGAATCAATTTCTTCATCAATAATAAAGGAACAAAATCGGTAGACCATTTTCACAAAAGGCTTGGAAAAGTTATGTGGGATAAAGTAGGAATGGCTCGTAATGAAAAAGGATTAAAAGAAGCCATGGCAGAAATCAAAGCCATCCGTGAAGAATTCTGGAAAGAAGTAAAAGTTCCAGGAAGCGCTGGCGAGATGAACCCTGAATTAGAAAAAGCGGGACGTGTAGCAGATTTCCTAGAATTAGGAGAATTGTTTGCCAAAGATGCTTTAGAAAGAAACGAATCTTGCGGAGGTCACTTTAGAGAAGAATCGGTTGAATTAGAAGGAGAACAAAAAGGAGAAGCAAAACGAAACGATAAAGATTTCGCTTTTGTCTCTGCTTGGGAATATAAGGGAGAACCAGCAGATGCGGTTTTACATAAAGAAGAATTAGAGTTTAAAGATATTGAACTAAAACAACGTTCCTATAAATAATGTACCAATAGGTTAATGTAACAATGTAACAATTGATACATTTTCAAATTGATACATTTTCAAATTGTAAAAAATGAATTTAACACTTAAAATTTGGAGACAAAAAGACGCTTCTTCCAAGGGTCAAATGGTCGATTATAAAGTTACCGAGATTTCAGAACATATGTCATTTTTAGAAATGATGGATGTTTTAAACGAACAATTGGTAAACACAGGAGAAGAGCCTGTAGCATTTGATCATGATTGTCGGGAAGGAATCTGCGGAATGTGTTCAATGTATATAAACGGAGAAGCTCACGGACCTGATAGAGGTGTTACCACCTGTCAGTTACACATGCGAATGTTTAAAGATGGAGATACCATTACGATTGAGCCATTTAGAGCAGCAGCATTTCCTGTGATTAAAGACTTGGTAGTAGATCGTACTTCTTTTGAACGTATTCAACAAGCTGGAGGATATATCTCTGTAAACACCTCTGGAAATACACAAGATGCGAATGCAACACCCATTTCTAAACATGCAGCAGATGAAGCTATGGATGCAGCAACCTGTATTGGTTGTGGAGCTTGTGTTGCTACTTGTAAAAACTCAAGCGCTATGTTATTTGTGGGAGCCAAAGTATCGCAATATGCGTTGTTGCCACAAGGACAAGTAGAAGCGGCAGATCGTGTTCAAAACATGGTTGCTCAAATGGATTTAGAAGGTTTTGGAAACTGTACAAACACAGGAGCCTGTGAAGTAGAATGTCCAAAAGGTATCTCCTTAGAAAACATTGCGAGAATGAACAGAGAACTTATGAAGGCAAACTTTTAGTAGAGAATTAATTTTTGACTAGTCCTAGATAACCCTGAGCAATTGCTTGGGGTTTTTTCATTTCCAAAATTAGCAGAGTTGTATATAGCAAAACAGTCGCATATAAGAAAACAGTATATTTGAGCTTAATAGTTTGAATCTGAAATAAACTAAGGTATTATTTTCGCCCAAAATCAGCAGGAATCTCACCCCACGCTTTAGTTTCCCATTTTAGAATCGGATTTTGATAAGAGTTTTCTTTGAGCCATTTTTCTGCTCGTGTGATTAACTTTAGTAAATCGCTATTGGAAGAATCGAATGTAATATTGGTTCTACATTCCTTCTTTTTTAACCAAGACATCGCAATTTTAGAATCCGAATAAATCGGAAGTTTGTGATAGCCTTTACTTTTTAACAAAGCAATTCCGTGTACCAAAGCTAAGAATTCTCCAATATTATTCGTGCCGTTTTCAAACGGACCTTTTTTAAAAACTTCTTTTTTGTTGTGATTTAAAACCCCTCGATATTCCATTTTGCCAGGATTCCCACTACAAGCAGCATCTACCGTTAAACTATTTTCAATCGGTAGTCCATACTTCGCTTTTTCCGCAGCAGAAAGTGTTGGTTTTTTTGTGCTCTTTCCTTTGTAGTCAGAAAACTTTTTTTTGAGCGCTTTTTCCGCTTCTTTTTTGTCAGCAAAAGATTTATATTGAGCACCTTCAAACCCCTGTACCAGTTTTTTTACAGTATCCCAAGAAGAAAAAACACCCGTTTCTTTTCCTTTCCAAACCACATAGTATTTCTTTTTTTTGCTCATATTCTTTCATTTGAACCCAAAAACAGGAATCAAGACTGTCTTGACTCTTGTTTCTTTATTCCTTATTCTTCTTTCACAACCTCCTCAATAACCCTTGGAAAATGTGCATACTCCAATTCATGAATCTTCTGCGCAATATCTTTAGGAGTATCAGAGCTTTCTATTGGTGTTTTGGCTTGAAAAATAATAGCGCCATCATCATAATACTCATTGACAAAATGAATGGTAATGCCTGTTTCCTTCTCATTATTTTCTTTGACAGCATTGTGTACATTCATTCCATACATCCCTTTTCCTCCATATTTAGGTAATAAAGCAGGGTGAATGTTTAGAATTTTATTTGGAAACGCTTTGACAATGTTTTCAGGAATTTTCCATAAAAAACCCGCCAAAATAATATAATCACTTTCTTGTTTTAACCTGTTTAAGATGACATTAGAATTCGAAAAATCATCACGAGAAAACCATTCACAAGGAATAGCTAACCGTTTGCACCTCTCAAAAACACCCGCATCTTTTCTGTTGCAAAAAACAGCGCTAACAGTCACATTATTAGAGTGTTGAAAGTATTTAATAATGTTCTCAGCATTAGATCCAGAGCCAGAAGCGAAAATAATAAGTCTTTTCATTCACAAAATATTCGAAATACAAAAGAAAGAATAATAGTTGAGAATGTAATTTTAAAATAAGAGATTCAACAAAATTGTCTACTTTTAAAGTTCATTTTTTAGGTAAAAATTCGTTTAAACTAATAAGATTTGTATTTTTGCCTCGATTTTAAATTTAAATTAAAAAAATTATGTCAGACATTGCATCAAGAGTAAAAGCTATTATCGTAGACAAATTAGGTGTGGACGATAATGAAGTAACTACAGAAGCTAGCTTCACAAATGATTTGGGAGCGGATTCTTTAGATACTGTTGAGTTGATTATGGAATTCGAAAAAGAATTTGATATTCAAATTCCAGACGATCAAGCAGAGAACATCGGAACTGTAGGTCAAGCAATCAGCTATATAGGAGAAGCTAAAAAGTAACATTTATATGCAATTAAAACGAGTTGTAGTAACTGGACTTGGTGCATTAACACCAATTGGGAACAATATTGAAGAATATTGGAACAGCCTAGTTAACGGAGTTAGCGGGGCTGCACCTATTACGTATTATGATAGTACCAAGTTCAAGACTCGTTTTGCATGTGAAGTGAAAAACTTTACTGTTACTGATTTCATTAACAGAAAAGATGCTCGTAAAATGGATAAGTTTACGCAGTATGCCATGGTAGCTTCTGATGAAGCCATTGCAGATTCAGCATTAAACTTAGATGAAATTAATAAATTACGAGTAGGAGTAATTTGGGGAGCAGGAATTGGTGGATTAGAAACCTTCCAAAACGAAGTATTAAACTTTGCTGCTGGAGATGGTTCACCAAGATTCAACCCTTTCTTTATTCCAAAAATGATTGCAGACATCGCTCCTGGAAACATTTCTATTAAAAATGGATTCATGGGGCCAAATTATACAACAGTGTCTGCATGTGCATCTTCTGCCAATGCAATGATTGATGCTTTAAACTATATCCGATTAGGTCAATGTGATGTGATTGTAACTGGAGGTAGTGAAGCAGCAGTTACCATTGCTGGTATGGGTGGTTTTAACGCCATGCATGCTTTATCTACAAGAAACGAAAGCCCAGAAACCGCATCAAGACCATTTGATGCAGAAAGAGATGGCTTTGTTTTAGGAGAAGGAGCAGGCGCAATTATCTTAGAAGAATACGAACACGCCAAAGCAAGAGGCGCAAAAATTTATGCAGAAGTCATTGGAGGCGGAATGTCTTCTGATGCATATCACATGACGGCTCCGCATCCAGAAGGAATTGGAGTGATTGCTGTGATGAAAAATTGTTTGGAAAATTCTGGAATCAATCCAGAAGATGTAGACCATATCAATACACATGGAACATCAACTCCATTAGGAGATGTTGCTGAATTAAAAGCGATTTCTGAGGTTTTTGGTGAACATGCAAAGAATATCAATATCAACTCTACAAAATCCATGACAGGACATCTTTTAGGTGCAGCAGGAGCTATTGAATCGATTGCATCAATTTTAGCCATGAAGCATGGAATTGTTCCACCAACAATCAACCATAATGCTGTTGATGAAAACATCAATCCAGAATTAAATCTAACGCTTAACAAAGCACAAAAGAGAGATATTAAGATTGCCATGAGTAATACTTTCGGATTTGGTGGACACAATGCTTGTGTAGCATTCAAAAAAATCGATTAACCTTTAATGAATTTTATTCGCAAAATAGTAAGCCCGTCATCTAAAGGAGATGATGAGGGTTTTTATAATGCTATGCGAAGTTTATTAGAGTTTCAGCCTAAAAAGATTTTGTACTATGAGATGGCATTTACCCATCGATCTTTAAAGAAACTAGATAAAAAAGGAGAACCTTTTAATTACGAACGCCTAGAGTTTTTAGGAGACGCAATGTTAGGGTCTGTAGTGGCTTCTTATTTGTATAAAAAAGCTCCAGCTGGCACAGAAGGATATTTAACGCAAATGCGCTCTAAAATTGTAAGTAGAGAACATTTAAATGAGTTAGGAAAAGATTTAAACCTTATCGAATTTGTAAAAAGTAATATCTCTCAAGACAATGTAGGAGATAATATCCATGGAAACATTTTTGAAGCATTAATTGGCGCTATTTATTTAGATAGAGGATACAATTATTGTAAGAAATTTATTTACAATAAAGTAATCGTTCCCTATGTAGACATTGCTAAGTTAGAAGGAAAGATTACTAGTTATAAAGGGTTAATTATAGAATGGTGTCAGAAACAAAAGAAAAAGTACTATATAGAATCTTACGAAGACTCAGGAAATGAATCCATAAAACACTTCAGCGTAAAGATTAGTATTGACGGTGAGCAAATAGCCAAAGGACGTGCTACTTCTAAAAAGAAAGCAGAAGAGCAGGCATCAAAAAGAGTGTACTATGTATTCCAAAAACAAATAGAGAATTTATAGCTCTATAACGATTTCGTTAATTTTTGTGTTCCTTTTTAAAACAATCAGTAATTTTGTTTGCTTAGTTTTACGATTAATTTAATTCAAGAAGCTTCTTATTATGCAGATTCATTCATTAGGTTTGGAAGATTTTCATGAAGACAATTATACATTAATTGGCATTCATACCGCATTGGAAGACTTTAAGTTAGCCTATCTACTAAATAACCATTTAAACACACATTTTTCAAGAGCAAACTTTAGTTTAGATTTTGAAAGCAACCAGAGTAAAGCTTCTTTTTCAATCTATAATTATATCAATGAGGAATACGATTTTGAATGGTATTTAATAGCAAATAGCTATACTGAGGAAAAGAGAAACGAAAAAGACACCTTGGATTTAAAAACAGAAACAAAAACGTATTTAATTCCAGAGAAAAAAAGAGTGGATTATTTTATGAAAATAGTTGGAGAATCCAATCAAAAAATGGTATATAAGACCATAGACAAAATCAAACAAATTAACCAAGTAGTTACTTCTTACATAGTTGATGCTCACACATTAAAATCGAAAGAATTTTTAATTTTTTAAACATGCCTACAAACAAGAAAACAAAGATTGTTGCCACATTAGGTCCAGCAACAAATACAAAAGAAATTCTAACTGAGTTAGCAACTGCGGGGGTGAATGTTTTTAGAATTAACTTTTCTCATGCCGATTATGATGATGTTAAGGAAAGAATACAACAAATTAGAGAAATCAATAAAGAGCAAGGATTCAACGTTGCTATTTTGGCAGATTTACAAGGACCAAAATTAAGAGTCGGCGTGATGGAAGAAGACGTTCTCTTAGAAGACGGAGATGAGTTTGTTTTTACCACAGAAGAATGTGTTGGAACAAAAGAGTGCGCTTTTATGACCTATCAAAACTTTCCTAGAGATGTAAAAGTTGGAGAGCAGATTTTGGTTGATGATGGAAAATTATTATTTGAAATTGTTTCTACAGATAAAAAGTCAAGGGTGGTAACCAAAGTAGTGGTTGGCGGTGTCTTATCTTCAAAGAAAGGAGTGAACTTACCCAACACAAATATTTCATTACCTGCTTTAACTGAGAAAGATAAAAAAGATGCCATTTTTGCTTTAAAACAAGAAGTAGACTGGATGGCTTTATCGTTTGTAAGAACTCCAGAAGATTTACGAATGTTACGTGATTTAATAGCACAGCATTCTGAATATAGAGTTCCTGTAATTGCCAAAATTGAAAAGCCAGAAGCAGTAGATAATATTGATTCTTTAATTCCGTATTGCGATGGTTTAATGGTGGCTCGTGGAGATTTGGGAGTAGAAATTCCGATGCAGGAAGTTCCTTTGATTCAAAAGAAATTAGTAATGAGAGCCAAAAGAGCTCGTATTCCTGTAATTATTGCGACACAGATGATGGAAACCATGATTACAAATTCAGTTCCAACAAGAGCGGAAGTAAATGATGTTGCAAACTCTATTATGGATGGAGCAGATGCAGTGATGTTATCTGGAGAGACTTCGGTAGGAAAGCATCCAATACGCGTGATTCAGAAAATGAAAGAGATCATTCTAAGTGTAGAGAACTCGCCTTTAATTAAAGTTCCAGTAGAAGCACCGCATATTAGAACGAATCGGTTTATTACTAAATCGGTATGTCATCATGCCGCATTAATGGCAAATGATACCAACGCAGCGGCAATTTTAACGTTGACAAATAGTGGATATACTGCTTTTCAAATTTCGGCTTGGAGACCAAGAACGCATATGTTAGCATTCACTACTGAACGAAGAATTTTAGGAAAACTAAATTTACTTTGGGGAGTAAGAGCTTATTTCTACAATGAAAATTTAAGTACAGACGATACAGTTGTAGACATCAACAGAATAGCCAAAGAAAAAGAATACGTAAAATCAGGCGACCTTGTTATCAATCTAACATCGATGCCAGTTGAAGAAAGAGGGATGGTGAATACGTTGCGTGTTTCTGAAATAGAATAATTTAGAGACAAGACCGTTTCACTTTATCCTGAAATAAATTCAGAATCTAAGAGTAAAGACAAAAGATATTTGAAGATTAATAAGCCTTGGTTCTTCTTCTTTGTGAATCTTTGCAATTCTCCGTGTTGCTTTGTGAAATGATTTTTGACTAAATATTATAGACTTTCACGAAGTTTCTCAAAAGAATCTAAGCGCTCAAAAATTTTCCTAACCCTTTAGAATTCTATTCTTTTTGTACAGATAATGGCATTGTTGGTTATAAAAGGCATTGGCATCATATCTTCAGATCTCGCCTCAATAGAAAACAACGAATTTTCCAATAAATCGTAAGAAATCTCATTTAAAAAAAGATTGAGTTTATCGTCTTTCGAAAAGGTTAAGGAAACGTGTAAACTATCATCAGAATTTCCCAGATGATATCTTAAGAAACTGCCTCTTTTTATCGCAATAGATTCACCATCATTATACGGAACATTATTTACAAATACTCTTTTAAACTGAATAGAATCAGTAACTCCTAATTCATATTTATTCACTTTTCTTTTGGGAACTAGGTAGAACTCCAACAATCTATCTTCTCCTATTACCGTATCCTTTTGAAGGTTGATCTTAGAACTTTCAATAGCTTTATTCTCAGCTTTTGCATGATAGCTAAAACGACTGTTATACTTACTTTTTGAGTTTGCATTTTCGATTCCTCCCTTCATTGGATGATCGCCTAATTTTTGAGAAACATAAGAATCTAATACCTTATTGTAAGTTCCCCAATAGGCTGTAGAATCTGTTGTATTTTGAATATAGACCAAGCTGTTCGGTTTCTTTTTATCGACACTAAATCCCGAATGAAAAGTTGCGATTACAAAAAACACAATCGTTAAAATTCCAGCTAATTTTGAAAAAGCATTTCGAGATTTTGTAGCATTTAAAACAGGCAAAAGCAATCCAAAAAGAAGAGCTAATAAAACACCGCTGATAAAAAGAACTTTTAAACCCAAGGCAACAGGAAAGATCTTAACTAAAGGTGCAAAAATGTACATTGTAGGAATGGATAAAACACCAAAAAAGACAGCATAATTTTTATTGATAGGTTTTGAAAATATTGAAACAGCCAGAATAATTTCGGCAATTAAAACAGGAATGATAAAGAATCCTGCTCCTTTAAAATCTTCAGGAATGAAGAAGTTTACTAATAACCAAAGAACAATGGGTGCTATAAGTAAACTAGTGATGTTATCTCTCTTTATAAATCGCTTATAGAGTGAAAATAATAACCATAGATTTAAGCAGGTAAAGGCAATAATATACCAATATCCATTATAGGTAAACCCATGTAATATGTCTTGATATGCTGGGTGAATAATTACAATTAACTTCCATAAAAGAAATGAAAACCCTCCACACAAAACAATTGAAAGGATGGATGGAATGAAGCCAATAAGCATTTCTTTAGAGTTGAGTTTATTCAAAATAAGTCCGAAGAAAACCAATATAACAAGGAGGACAATAGCAATAATAAACATTGGAGTTACCCAAGAAAAAGGGTAGGTTAATAATTTTATAAACGGAAAGTTTACGTAGACCAAATCGAGGTCACTATTCATGTTTTCAATATCAGAATTGGCAAAATATTGAAGCGAAGTCATTAAATAATCTGCTTGATGTGCTAATGTGGTTCTGTCTAATCTTTCATAAGTATCTTGCATCGTGTGATAATCGAAATGATCACCAACAAATGCAAAGTTGAATCCGTTGATATTTCCATTTTCTCTAAAAACAGTAAGATCTGTATCGTTTGGCAGCTTCTTGTAAATACTATACATTAAAGAATTTGAAGCAGGATAACTGGGGTTTGCTTTCAGGAATTCAGTAATTAAACGACTGTTTTTACTGTTCGTTTCCATCAACATATAACCAGGGCCACCACTACCTCTTGCTTCAAAGTTTAACACCAAACCAACATCTTTTGCCCAAGGATGATATTCTACAAAAGCTTTTGCTCCTAATAAACCCAATTCTTCAGCATCAGAAATTAAGATAATAATATCATTTTTTGGTTGTTCGCCTTTTGCTAAAAAGGCTCTTAGGCCTTCTAAAATAGTAACTACGCCAGAACCTGCATCACTAGCACCGATAGCCAGATTAGGATTGGAATCGTAATGGGTTAAAAGTAACAGGGCTTTTCCGTCTTCTTTTCCTTTGATTTTTGCAACGATATTCTCTGTTGTTGTACCTGCATACCATTTTTTATTGATGACCGCCTGAGTTTGTATGCTGGGGTTTAGCCCCATCTTTTGTAACTCATTAAAAAGATACGTCTGAACATCTTTATGTCCAGTAGTACCTACATAATGTACTTCTTTGGTAATGTTTTTTAAATGCAATAGTGCATTGTCTATTGAAAACTCCGTGTCATTTTTTGGAGTGCTTACAGAGCTAGGTTTTAAATCATAAAAACCCCAATAAGCAGAAAGAACCACAACTAAGAAGGAGATTATAGGTGCATATTTTTTCATGGAAAAAAATTTGTATAAATGTAATAAATAAAAAAAGAGGAAATAAAACTCCTGATTTTCAAGCCAAATAAAAAACTTTGAATGTGTTTATTTAAAAATCAGTAACTTTAAAACAAAGCTAAACTAAAACATTATGGGAATTATCAACTTTCAAGGGAAAAGAGATAAATCAATCTCTAAACCAGCCGAGCAAATTTTAGTGTCTGATTATATGACGACAAAATTGATCACATTTACACCAGAACAACCGATTCAAGAAGTCATTGAAATGTTAATTAAAAACAGGATTTCTGGAGGGCCTGTGATTAATGAAAAGAATGAATTAATAGGAGTTATCTCTGAGGGAGATTGTATAAAACATATCTCTGAAAGCAAGTATTATAATATGCCGATGGATAGTAACCATACGGTTAAAAATAATATGGCGACAAATGTTGAAACGATCGACAAAGACATGAATATTTTTGATGCGGCAAACAGATTTATCAGTTCTAAAAGAAGACGATTTCCGATTGTTGAAAACGGAAAACTCATTGGACAAATCAGTCAAAAAGATGTTTTAAAAGCAGCATTGAATATAAAAGGAAATAGTTGGAAATAAACCGACTACGTTCTTTTAATCAATAAATACGTTTCGTTTTCCAAAGCTAAATAACCTTCGTCATATATATAGAAATACGTTTTTTCTGCTTTTGTTTTATAGATGGATGTAAATAATTGAAAGTCGAAACCTCTGTCATATAACCTGGTTCTAGAAACTTTTGTTTTTCCAGTGGTGTTTAATTCTGATAGAATTTTGTAATTTTTTTTGAGGCGATTGTTAATATTCCGAATGAGGTTTTTACTGTCTTTATTTACTTTGTTGTTGTAGGAATTCCGACAGTAATCTGAGCAGAACTTTTTGTCGACTCTCCCTTTTACTACCTCACCACACTCTAAACATTCTTTAGTTTCCATAATTTTCTTTTTTTAGTTTATACCAATTGCATTTAATATTGTCGTAGATAAATTCATTAGAAAATTGCAATCCTATTTTTCTCAGAATTTTATTTGAGGCGATATTTTCTGCTTCAGCTGCGCCATAAATCAGATCGTAATTCATTGTTTTGAATCCATATTCTAAACTAGCCAAAGCAGCTTCTGTAGCATATCCTCTTCCCCAGAAAGTAGGAATAAAACGATAGCCTACATCAATAAAATCTTCAACTCCATTGAGTTTTTCTTTTTCACCCTGATTTAGTTTTAAACCTGCCCAACCGATAAACCTTCCCGAAGATTTCTCTACAGTTGCAAAGCGACCAATGCCTCTTTCTTTGTATTGTTGTCGAATAAAAGTAACAGCTTCTTCTGCTTGTTTTTTGTTTGTGATGGGATTATTCCCCAAGTATTTATGGACCTCTTTATTAGAATCTAATTGAAACATTCCATCAATATCAGATTCTTTGACGTCTCTGAGAATTAAATTTTTAGTCTCTATATGAAATTTCATTTTATGTATTTAAAATTGAAATATAAGCAGTCCATGGTTCCACTTCTTTTTGTGTTTTTCACGGTGAATTAAATGCCCAATAATATCATACGGACTCCATGTTTTTTCGCCTTCATTAGAAAAAATCCATTTATCGGATAAATTTTTTAAAAAAGAATTTAAAGTTTTTGGAGTTTGTTCTAAAACCTTCGATGCCTCATGAATATTGAATTTTTGCATGAGGCGAAGATACAAATTATTCGAATGTAAACGACTACAAATATTTACAACCGAAAGTAAGCGCTTTGTAACCGAATAAAACTTGGATGGTGTCAGATATTTGCAGTGTTGTTTTGATAGAACATCAGGGCATCAGAAAAATTATTTATTAATCGTGTCTATAAAAATTAGACATCTAAAACTTATCTTATGAATACGTTAAGAAACAAAGTACAGTTAATTGGAAATTTAGGAAATGATCCAGAAATTATTACGTTAGAAAGTGGTAGAAAATTAGCCAAATTTTCAATTGCTACGAATGAAACCTACAAAAATGCTCAAGGCGAAAAAGTAACGGATACACAATGGCACAATGTAGTAGCTTGGAATAAAACTGCAGAAATCATTGAAAAATATGTACAAAAAGGAAATGAAATTGCTGTGGAAGGAAAGTTAACTTCTAGAAGCTATGAAACCAAAGAAGGAGAAAAGAGATATATCACAGAGGTTGTGTGTAATGAACTGTTGATGTTGGGAGGTAAGTAGAGGGGGAATTTTGCTGTGAAGAAAAGCCGCTCCTTGAACTGAATTCATTTCAGTTTTTGAGCGGATTTTTTAATTGATATTTTTTGTTTCTAAAACTGATATTTCAAAATCAACTCCAATGATCCATTCTCATTCACCAGATTTACATCTGAAGTGGTAATATCATAAGCGGCTCCTAGTTTGAGTTTGTTGATGATTTGGAACAGTCCATAGATCGAAGCAGTCTCATCGATTCTATAGTTAGTTCCGATAATAAACTTCTCATTGATTTCTAACGAAGAACCTACATCATAAGAGCTCGGTGCTCCTTCTACACTTCGTACCATAAACATTGGTGTTAGCGTCAGGTTGTCATTCAATGCGAAGTGATACCCACCTCCCATATAAAAGTGTGCATTGTTAACCGCTACTGAAGGCGTGTTGCCTTGCTTCTCATATCGCTCTCCTTGTAAAAAGTTGGGAGTTGATATCGAGATGTAGAACTTCTTGTTCTGAATATTCAATCCTGCTCCGACATGGGGATTGAAAAAGTTCTGATTCGATGCAAATAAGGGATCATTCCCTTGCACTTGTACATTGGCTAAGTTGATGTCCGTAAAACCTCCTCCTGCTTTGATTCCAAAGTACAGATTGGTCTGTTCTGACAATTGAAGTTTATAGGAGATATCTAATGCAATATCGGTTTGTTTTAATACAAACACTCTATCGTTAATCAATGAGACTCCAATTCCTAAATTGTTCCCGATGGCTCTTGAATAAGCCAAAGAAACGGTTCTGGGTGCATCATCAAAACCTATAAACTGACTCCTGTACACCAAGTTTAACTCTGGCGTTTCTTTAATCCCAGCATAGGCTGGATTGATGATATTCATATTAAAGTTATACAAGGTAAAGTTTGGGTCTTGCTGTGCTTCTGCCTTATGGGTGATCACTAAAGCCAAGGTAATTGTTAGTATGGTTAGGATTGATTTTCTCATGATTCTTCTTGTTTGATTCTTTTGCATCATCTTTCTTCTCTTAGTAATTAATGTATAACCATCCTCGGGTAGGTTGACTACCATCACCTAGATCAATGATAAACAGATAAGGTCCAACAGGAAGCGGTTTGTTTGATCCATTATTACTAATCTGATTTGAGATTCCTTCCCAATCATTTTGATAACTTCGTAGTTTAAAGACCAACTTTCCTGATCTGTTAAACACCTGTACAAGGTTATTTGGAAAAGAGGTAATGTTCTCTATAAACCAACCATCGTTTACTCCATCTCCATTGGGAGAGAACCCATAACTCTTTATTTGTTGTATACTGTTAGAACAAGAACTATTGTCGGTATCTAAACTATCGATGATTCCATCACCATCACAATCTTCGTCTGCATCAACCACACCATTACCATCATCGTCATCATCACAGAAATCTGGAAGTCCGTCGCCATCGGTATCTACTGAGTTGATTGTAATATTTAATGGAGCTGACAAGTCGCTTGTATTGCCTGCAATGTCGGTAGCTGTTACTGTAAAACTATAGCTTCCATCGGCTAGTGTGGTTGCTGTATGATCGAAGGTATAGAACCCTGTATCTAATGTTATTGTGGTTCCTATAGAGCTTCCATCTTGGAAGACTTCTATCATAGAGCTTTGTTCTGCAATCCCTGAGATCTCCAAAGTGTTGTCACCTGTCATACTGGTATCTCCTGTACAGGTATAGTCTGACACATGGGTAATCTGAGGTGGCAATGGTGGGATATCGTCGTATTCAATCGAGAAGCTTGCGGCATCATTGGGATTGGTTGCTGCATCTTGTGCTGCTCCCATGGCAATGTTTATCACCACATCATCACTTATCGTTGGTGTAATCAATGCTGAATAGATCGTTGCACTTGTCATTGTAAAGGCACTTGGAGTTCCATTGGTTACAGAAAGGTCTGTGATATCAAAATCTGTAATATCTTCATCAAAAACAATGTCGATGGTAAATGGCATATTGGTCGGATCTGGTGAAGTCGTTGTAATTGTAAGTGTTGGATTGGTTGCATCGTACAATACTGAGTATTGGGTGGCAGCAAGATTATCATTCCCTACCAAGTCTTGAGCAACCTCTGCATTGACATCAACGGTAACCATACCGTCAACTGTTGGTGTAATCAATGCTGTATACACAGTTGCACTTGTCATGGTAAAACTACTTGCTGTTCCATTACCAACGCTAATGTCTCCAAGGTCAAATCCTGTAACGTCTTCACTAAAAGTAATCGTGGCTGTAAAGGCAATATTGGTGGGAATCGCAGCATCTGCTGTAATGACAACAGTGGGTTTGATTCCGTCTACATTGACATTTGCTGTACTAGCAACTCCGTTTAAAGTTAAGATTGCTGGAATCCCTGAGGAGCCTATAATGCTTCCTGCGTTTAAGTTAATCTCACCTCCAACAACAATTCCATCGGTGTCTAGATCTCCTTCTACAACGGTATAACGGAAATCTGCTGTAAGTGCATCGGTCACGGTTCCATTTAAGACCGCCTGTACGGTTGTGCTTCCAATGGTCAATGGGATTGATGGACTTCCTGTGATGCTTGCTGGATTGGTAAAGGTGACGCTAAAGTCTAGGTTGTCTCCGATTCCATAGGTACCATCAGCTGGAACGCTTACCATAGTAACTACAGGTGCATCATCATCATTAATTGTAATGGTAGCGGTGTCGGTGATATCAATACTTGCCGCTAATGTTGTTCCGCTGATCGAAGATAAGGTCATTGTTAATTCTTCTACCGACTCTCCTAGCATATCGTCTGTTAGGGTTAGCACTATATTTTGAGTTTCTCCTAGAGTTCCTGCAAAGGTGGCTACTGCCTGATCTGTGATGGCGGTAAAGTCATCAGATGCGATGGCTGTTCCATCTACAGTGGTGGCGTGTAAAACAAAACCGTCTTGAACGGGATTGTCTAAAGTGGTAATGAGTGTTGTTGTGCCATCGGCTTCATTGACTGTAATATCTTCAATAGTTACGGTTGCAGTATCATCATTTGTAATTGTTACCGTTGCTCCGTCTGTGATGACAACTCCTAGAGTAGTTCCTGCTAGATTACTTTGGCTTACCGTTAGTGTCTCATCTGTCTCTAGCTTGGTATCTGCTGTTGGGCTGATGGTAAAGGTTTGTGTCTCGCCTGCATTTCCTGCAAAGGTCAAGGTTTGAGAAGTTACCGCTGTATAATCACTGTCTGCTGTCAAAGCTGTACCATCGATTGTACTTACATCTACAGTGAACCCTCCTTGAACTGCATTGTCTACCGTAGCTGTTATCGTAATCACGCCATCCTCCTCATTACCGCTAATATCGGCTATGGTTACTGATGCACTATCGTCGTTGGTGATTGTTCCAACTCCTGTTGCATCTGTAATGACACTTGGTCCTGTTGCATTGGTTAAATTTAAATTAATAGTTTCATCTGCTTCTAATGTTGTATCTCCATTAATGCTAACATCAACGGTTTGAGTTGTCTCGCCTACCATAAATGTCAGAGTAGTGGTCAAGGCTGTATAGTCTGAACCTGCACTTGCACTACCGTCACTTGTAGCAACATCTACTGTAATTGTTTCTAAAGCTGCTGTTTCTAAACTCACCGTGTATTGTAAGGTTGCTGTTCCCGAATCTGTTTCTGCACTACTTGGGTCATCAACTGTAATAGCAACGATTGTATTTTTTGTGGACGTGTCGCTAACGGCAGCCCCAACATTGTTACTGGGGTCTGTTAGAGTGACACTTAAGCTAATGGTTCCATCGGAGATACCACTTAGATCGATTCCTGTTATCTGATCGGTGACTGTAGAAATGGTTCCAGTTCCTGTTACCGTACCTGAACCACCAGAAGAGCTAAAGGTATAATCATAGGTTGCGCCAACTTCTGCATCTGCAAAAGTGAAACTTACCGCAGTTGCATTGCTTACATCAATAGGGTCTTGATCGATGGTGACACTATAGCCTGAAGGTGCAGTAGTGTCTTGTATTGTAATGGTTTGTACACAAGTTGAAAAATTATCACTTGCATCAGTCGCTGTCCATGTCCTTTCAATCGTTGAATTACTTCCAGTACCTGGTATTATAACATCCTCAAAAGTAATTACTGGACTAGGATCAGAATTGTCTGTAGCTGTAGCAGTGCCTAGATCACCAGGAGCTGTTGAATCACCAAATTCTATAGTAGTATCTGCCGGACAAACAATTACTGGATTTGTTGCATCATTTACTGTAATGGTAAAACTTTGTTGTACAATACCACCATTGCCATCATTGGCTTCTAAAACTACTGGATGATCTCCTATCTGACCTGTACTGTCTCCAGTAAGTATAGGAGACGGAGTAAGCTTCCGAATTCTATTATCTTCTCTATCTGCCACATAAAAATTTCCTGAAGCATCTACTGCTATCCCATTGGGATGGCCAAAACTTGCCGTTGCAGCTGGACCGTTAGCACTTCCAAAATCTCCTGAGCCAGCAAAAGTAGTCACCTCTCCTGCTGATGTAATTTTACGAACAACACTACTATGAACCACATAGAGGTTTCCAGAGGTATCTACATCTATATCTGTAGGAAAGAAAAAACTTGCAGCAGTTCCTAAGCCATCAATATTTCCAGCACTTCCAGAGCCCGCTATAGTAGTTACAACTCCTGCTGGCGTGACCTTTCGAATTAAATGATCGCCAGCAGTTACAACATATACATTCCCTGAGGCATCAACCGTTAGACCGTTAGGTCTGTTAAAGCTTGCTCCTGTCCCTGTGCCATCTGAACTTCCTGATGCTCCTGAACCCGCTAAAGTGGTTACTTCTCCTGCTGGGGTAATTTTTCGGATATTATGATTCCCTGCATCAGCTGTATAAAGAGTTCCTGAAGCATCTATTGCTATTCCAACTAGAAAGTTAAAGCGTGCAGCTGAACCTGTTCCGTCTATATTTCCAGGCATTCCTGTTGAGCCAGCAAAAGTACTTACCAGACCAGCAGGGGTAATTTTACGAATGGTGCGGCTAAATTGATCCGTTACATAAACATTCTCCATAGCATCTATAGCAACATCTTGAGGATTACTAAAACTTGCAGCAGTACCATTGCCATCTGTGCTCCCAAAACTCCCTGACCCAGCAAGGGTAGTGACTACTCCTGCTGGAGTAATTTTACGAATTAAGTTATTACTTGCATCGGCTACGTAGATGTTTCCTGCTGCATCTGTAGTCAATCCTCTGGGGTCTTCAAAGCTTGCGGCAGCTCCAGTTCCATTTGCATTTCCATCACTTCCTGAACCTGCTAAACTACTCACTATTGTAGCACTAAAGCTAAGCCATGAAGGTAAGGTAGAAACTGTTATGCTTACTGCATCGCTGTCTATATCATTGGTGGTTATATTATAGGTATAGATATCTCCTTCGTTTACTGAGGTTATTGGTGTTGAGGTAAAGCTTGGAGGAGTATTGACTGTAATGGTAAATGCTTGTTGAGTTACACCTCCATTACCATCATTGGCTTCTAAAACCACATCATGCATTCCAGCTTGACCTGTACTATCACCCGTAAGTTGGAGCGAAAAATCTATTCTTCGTATTATATGATTGAAAGAATCTGCAACATAAATAGCCCCCGAAGCATCGATAGCAATTCCTAAAGGTGTATTAAAGCTGGCTGCAGTTCCTGTACCATTGGCACTGCCTGAAACACCTGCCATTCCTGCAAAAGTAGTGACCACACCCGCTGGGGTGATTTTTCGAATAGTATGATTACTTCCGTCTGCAACATAAATAGTTCCCGAAGCATCGATAGCAATTCCTGAAGGAAACCTAAAGCTCGCTGTGATTCCTGTGCCATCAGTACTGCCTGGATTACCTGCCATTCCTGCAAAAGTAGTGACTACACCTCCTGGAGTAATCTTACGAATCAAATGATTATTTTTATCTGCAACATAAACATTTCCAGCCAGATCTACAGTGATTCCTTCGGGGCCATCAAATTGTGCAGAAGTTCCTGTGCCATCGGTACTGCCTGAATTACCTGCCATTCCAGCAAAGGTAGTGACCAGGCCTGAAGGGGTAATCTTTCTAATAGCATCATTATCTCTATCTCCCACATACACATTACCTAAAGCGTCTACGGCAACTCCTATAGGTCGATTAAAACTTGCTGCAGTTCCTGTACCATCGGCACTGCCTGAAACACCCGCCATTCCTGCAAAGGTACTCACCACACCCGCCGAGGTGATCTTACGAATCAAATGATTTTCTCTATCCGCAACATATACCGACCCCGAAGCATCCACAGCAACTCCTACGGGGGTGTCAAAACGCGCTGCAGTTCCTGTACCATCAGCACTGCCTGAACTACCTGCCATTCCTGAAAAAGTACTCACCACACCTGCGGGGGTGATCTTTCTAATAGTATTATTGCCAGGATCTGCAACATAGATCGTACCCGAAGCATCCACAGCAACTCCTATAGGAAAGAAAAAATTTGCTGCAGTTCCTGTACCATCACTACTGCCTAGACTACTTGCCATTCCAGCTAAGGTAGAAACTGTCCCATTTGTTGTTGTTGTCAATGTTAACCAACTGGGTAATGTAGGGGTGGTGAGTGTTACGGGGTCTCCATCAGTATCATTGGTGGTAATATTGTATGTATATGTATCTCCTTCATCAACAGAAGTTATGGGCGTAGAGGTAAAGGTTGGTGGGGTATTGATTGTAATGGTAAACGCTTGTTGAATTATTCCTCCATTGCCATCATTGGCTTCTAAAACTACATCGTGGTCTCCTATCTGACCTGAACTGCTTCCTATTAAACGCACTGTTTGTTCTATACGACGAATACGGTGATTGAACCTATCTCCAACATAAATAGCTCCTGAAGCATCTACAGTGACATCTGAAGGTCCAAAAAATTGTACTGAAGACCCTACACCATCTGAAAAACCAAAAGTGCTTCCTGCCAAAGTGGTGACAATGCCCGCTGGGGTAATCTTACGAATACGGTCATTATTAAAATCTGCAACATAAACGCTTCCTGAAGCATCTACTTCCAACCCAAAAGGAATATTAAATTGGGCAGAAGTTCCAGTACCATCTGCAAAACCTTGAGTACTCCCTGCAAAAGTAGTAACCACACCTGTTGGAGTAATCTTACGAATCAAATGGTTGCCTTGCTCAGCGACATACAGGTTTCCTAAAAGGTCTATAGCAACTCCAGAAGGAATATTAAATTGGGCAGAAGTGCCAGTATCATCTGCAAAACCTTGAGTACTTCCTGCAAAAGTAGTGACCACACCAGTTGGTGTAATCTTACGAATACGGTGATTCATTAATTCAGCGACATAGACATTTCCAGTCCCATCTACAGTGATTCCTGCTGGGCCATTAAATTGTGCAGCAGTGCCAGTACCATCTGCAGAGCCCTGAGTACTACTCCCTGCTAAAGTGCTTACTACTCCTGTTGGAGTAATCTTACGTATACGATGGTTATCTATGTCTGTAACATAGATATTTCCAGCCCCATCTACAGCAACTCCTCTGGGGTTAAAAAATTGTGCAGCAACTCCTGTACCCTCTGCAAAACCAGGAACACCTGATCCTGCAAAGGTAGAAACTACGCCTGTTGGAGTAATCTTACGTATACGATGATTTTCGCTATCAGCAACATAGATATTTCCTGATATATCTACAGCAACTCCTCTAGGATTGTTAAAACTAGCAGCAGTACCTGTGTCATTAACAGAGCCTGAAATACCAGAACCTGCAAAAGTAGTTACTGTTCCTGCTGTTGTAAGACTTAACCAAGAAGGCAAAGTAGGAGCAGTAACTGTTGTGATGTCTCCATCAACATCGTTCGTGGTAATAGTGTATGTATAAGTACCTCCTTGGTTTACTGAGGTAATTGGTGTTGAAGTAATTGTTGGAGGCGTATTTGTTATTCCAAAAACAATATCGTCTAATCTAGTAAGCTGTACTCCAAACATTCCACCTGAATATGAAATTCGAATTTCATCTACATCATCAAATATATTATTACTACTAAGATCAATAGTGTGCCAAACGTCCCTTGTTTTACTTCCTTCATCACTTGATCCAACTAAAGCCCCATCTTTATAACCAGAAACGGTAACTGATTTATCTATAAGAGAGGTGAAAGACAATTTAAAGCTATTGAGTTTAAATTCACTTCCATCGTTAGAACTAAATGAAACATAATCTGTATTAAATACCCCTCCAGCTTCAAATCGAATAATATCATCACCTGTTGCTCCTCCAGAGTTATGTATCACCTTTATCTGAGAAAGAGCAGCAGTAGGAAGTGGTACTACAGAAAAGTCAAGGCATGTATTTAACACATTTGTTCCCGTAGCAGTCCCTACATGTTCAGCCACAAGGATATCTGAAGCAGTTACCGAACCATCAAATGAAATTGTTCCTGAGGGTGCACAACTTACTGCTGTTGCAAAAACAAAATTATCATATCCTGCTGCCAACCCAACACCTCCTGAACCTGTATCAAATATTACCGTATCTACATTTTGAAAATCTGGATTTATAGAACTCACATTATTAGTTGCCAAATTGGTTACTACAAATCCTGTAGAAGTCGCTACCAAAGTCCCATCTTTAAATCCTCTAATCCTCATAGTTGTTGCTCCTGAAACAAAAACATAAAAACTTTGAAAATCGAATTCAGAACCATCTGTAGACGCGATCGTTAAAATATCTGAATTTTGGAAAGATGAACATAAAAATCCCTTATCTCCTATTGTTGAGTGGAACCCTACTATATTCGCAGTCATATCATGAGGCACTCCCAAACTACCTTCATAAGTAAACGAAAAGCCCGTATCGGTAAACGTATTTGTTAAATTCTCTGAATCAGCCCATGATTGCCCCTCAAAATCGATAGTTTGTGATGCAGCATAATTGTAAAAAAAGTTAATCAATAGAAATGATAATAGAAAAGTAATTTTCTTCATGATAGTTTAATTTGATTAAAATGTTTTGAGTAAGCTGTAGGTGGGGACTTACGAAGCACTATTGTTATGGTACTAAAATTAATTCACTGGAAAATAGGGTGAAAAAAAATGTCGTGAAATGGGGTTTTTTGTCGTAAGTCGATTTATTTTTGTCGTGAAATCACTATTTTTTGTCGCCAGTTAATCTTAAAGAAGTGCTGCCTTTACTGTTTTTAAATAGGAAAGAGAAATGGGAATTTCTATGTCTTGAATTTTGACCAATTTGTTAGAAAACCCTGAGACAAAATTTTTGTTGATAATATAGGATCGATGTACCTGTATAAAATCATCAGTAACCATGTCTAAGAATTCTTGTACTGTAGCACGAATGAGTTTCTTCCCATGACTTTGGTAGAGCGCGATGTAGTGATCTTCTTTTTTTGCATATAAGATATTGTTCACCTTTATTTTAATGGTTAACGTTCTATCTTTTATAATTAATTCTTTATTGCCTATTAGCTTACTTTTAGCCAATTCTAAAGCAATTAATAAATCTTTTTCCTTAAATGGTTTTTGCACATAACTAACAGGATTGGTTTGCGCAGCATCTTTAATGTTTTTTCGATCTGAAAAAGCAGTTAAGTAAATGATTGGAATGTTTAATTGGTTTCCTAGCCAAATTCCTGTTTTTTCTCCTTCTACCCGAATATCTAAGATGACAATATCTGGAGTTAGTAGACGTATTTCTTCCAATGCTTTTTCGGCATTGGATTGCATACCGCAGACAATACAATTTAAGGATTCGAGTGTTTGTTTTAAAACCTCTTGTGTAATGATCTCGTCTTCTAAAATATAAACTTGCAAAGATTTCATTTGATAGGTTTGAAATAAATTAGCTCAAAAATTACTGTTTTTTTTCTTAGATATTTTAATTTGTCGTAGAACCCTCCTTTTTTGTCGTAAAATGAAATAGTTATTCTTCCTTAGGAAAAGTTAGCTCTAATGTAAAGTTATTCTTTTCTTGAGTACTATAGTTTCCTTTCAATTGTATACTCATCATGGATATAATTTTCATTCCCATAGAAACTCTATCTTCTGTTTTGTTTTTAAAGGTTCCATTATCTGCATATATAAAGGTATACATAGAGCCTTCTTCTTTAAAGATTACACTAATCTTAGGATGTTTAATACCTCCAAATGCGTGTTTATGGGAATTACTGATGAGCTCATTTAATATCAATGCCAAAGGAATTGCTTTGTCCATATATAACTTTGTCTCTGTGATTTCCATATCATAAGAAACATGGATTGGAAATAATGTTTTATTGTAAGAAATGATATCATTAAAATAATCTTCTACTTCAACAGATTCTTGACTGTCATTCTTGTACAAAATATTGTGAATCCCTGCAATAGAGTCTATTCTTCCTTGACTATCTTTTAACTTAGATTGCAATTCGGTATCTGAACTATTAAAAGCCTGTAAACTTAAAAGCCCTGATACTACTTGTAAATTATTTTTGATTCGGTGATGAATTTCTAACATCATCACTTCTTTCACTTTTGCCTCATTAATTGCAATTTCGTTATCCATTAACAGCTTTTGTTTCGACTTAAATTGTAAAAATAAATAGCTAAAAAACGCAATGATGATAAGGAGTACGATTAACACAAACCACCATGTTTTATAAAAAATTTGCTTGGATATGATATTAATTTCCAGAGGTTCTCCTATTCTTTCATTGACGGAGTTCAATATTTCTACTTGTAAGGTATAGGTTCCTGCAGAAAGATTGGAAAAGAGAATGTCGTTCTCTAAATTCAGTCGATTCCATTGATTGTTATCTTCAGTAGAATCTTCCACCAATCGATACCTAAAATTATAATTTTTGTATTTGACAATATCTAAAATAGACACTTTTGCGCTAAACCTTTGGTTGTAAGAAGGCAATACAATTTCTTTTAGAGCATTCAAATAACTTGGGTTTTCCTTGGATTCCCAAATTCCTTTTTCGGTATCAAAAAACGAGATCGAAGTAAATTGAAGTGCTACTTTTTTTTCTTTAGTGTGAATCTTATGCGGATTAAAGAAACTCAAGCCTTTAAAACTACCCATAAATAGATTGTCTTTAGAATCTTTATAGGTACTGTACCGATTTCCTTCTAATTCATAAATACCATCTTTTTTTGTATATCTTTTTACTTTTTTAGAGTCTGGATTGTAAGAAACAATTCCTGCATAAGTATTCATCCAAACTACTTTGGCTGTGTCGGATACAACCCCTACGATAGATGCATTGATTTTATCTTCATAAAAAAGATCAAATGTTTTTTCTATTGTATCAAACTGATATAATTTACCGTGATTGGTTGAAACCAATATCCCATAATTAGGATCGTTTGTAATTGATAAAAAGTTCTCCGATTTTTCTTTTTTAGTGGTGTAATATTTTAGGATTCCTTTTTCGTATTCGACAACTCCTCCTGTTAATGTAATCCCATAGAGTTTTTTACCTTTAGCAATCAGTTCTCTACATTGCTGTATCTCTGACCCTTCTATTTTTGTGTAGGTTTCGCCTTTAATGCTAAACTTTATGATCCCTGGATAATATAACCCGGTTTTAAAAATAGTATCTCCTATTTTTTGTACCTCTTCAAAAGTATTATCATGTACATATTTCTTTACAATATTGTAATCCTTATCAACTTTAAATAAATAATATTTATCATTGAAAAAATAGAAGGAATCAACCTTAAAAATATCTCTTGGATGTATAATTTGAAACTCTTCTCCTTTGTCTATAAAATGAATTTTTTTCTCTTCATTTGTTCTTGTATTTATCTCATAAAACCCTTTGTCATCTGTAGCAACAATATAGTTGTCTTCAGAAATTTCTTTAATAGCTCGAATGCTCTGCCCCTTTAAAAAGGTTTTTATTTCATGCTGATTAAAATGTAAATGTTTGATGGTATTGCCATACAAGATCACTATTTCTTTATCAAGATCTCTTGAAGCCATGGCTGCAAAACCTCCAATATCAACATTGCCTTTTAAGAAAACCTTATTACTTTTCAAAGTATAAAATTGAAGATAGTAATCAAATTGTTTTTTATCTACAACAAGAAATTGATTATCGGTACTACCCCACCAGGGAATAATTTTATTTTTTAAAAAATCTATAGAGTCTAACTCAATAAATTTTTTGCTTACAGGATCCAATTTTAAAAAACCTTTTTCTACTCCATAAAAAAAGTGTGCAGAATCATTCTTTTTACCGAACCCATAATACATTAGTGGAGGCAGGGGAGTTTTATCATTTTTAAAAACGAAATCTTTTAAGGTCAATTTTTTCAGAAACTTCCCTTGATCATTCATTAAATAGTAAAATTGAGCCCCTAAGTTGAGAACCGTATATTTTCCTTTATTTGAGGTAAAAGCAGGGGATAATACCACATCTATATTGTCTTTTTTTACGCTATCTAATAATTGAAACTTCTCATCAATTAATTCATAAGAAAATACCTCATTTTGATTCTTAAAAATAAATAGTAATTTATTGTTTAAGACAAGATGATTTGCATACACATGCTGTTTGATGATTTTACTAAAATCTTTAATTAATGTAAATTCTAAAGTCTCACAATTTATACTATAGAGTTCTGGAGGTTTATCTCTATAAATTGCATGAAACAGTAATCCTTTCGTTCCATTTTTAATAAAATAACCATATAAGGCCTTATTTTCAGGATTTGGAAAACTCAGTTCGTGAAAGTTAGTTCCGTCAAACCGTTGGATAATAAGATCATTTGCACCAAGTATGAATTGGTTCTTTTGTAAATTATCTCCAACAATCCACAACCAACCTAAATGATCATAAACTGCAGAGAAAGGATTGGAAATATTGTACCCTTCAGAAGATGAATACTCTACCGTATGATCTATTATGGAGTTATTTTCTTGCCCAAAAACACAGTTACAATAGCTTGCTAGTAAAAAAAAAATAAAGACAGTTCTTTTCAATTTCTCAGATTGATGATTGTAAATATAATTTTTTTTATTACAGTTTCTAAAAAACCACTTAGCATGTGGCTTTTTTAGTATAAATACTATTTATTGAGGAAAGCTAACCTCTAGAGGCTATGAAACCAAAGAAGGAGAAAAGAGATACATCACAGAGGTTATGTGTAATGAATTGTTATCTCTCCCTTTTTAGTTACTTCTTGAGCAATAATTCTTCTACCTCCTCTAAAGATTTACCTTTAGTTTCAGGAATATATTTATAGGTAACAATCATTATAACAATAATAAATGCAATAAATATAAAATAAGGTAAAGAACCATTCCATGTTGTGCTATTATTTACTTCGCTATCCATCACAACTGGAAAAGATTGCGATACCACATAGTTGGCAGCCCATTGTGCTGCTACGGCTACTGACATTGCTACGCTACGTATTTTATTAGGAAACATTTCCGATAATAAAACCCACACAACAGGCCCCATTGAAAGCGCGAATGAAGCGATAAAAATCAATACTCCTAATAATGATAAAAACCCAACAGATTGCTGTTGTAAGGTAACTCCGAGTAATAAAAACCCAACGATCATTCCAATAGACCCAATATATATCAATGGTTTTCTTCCAAATTTATCTACCGTGAACATCGCAACAAACGTGAATACTAGATTCACAAAAGCGAGTAATATTTGTTGCGCTAAAATATCATCTTTGCCAAAACCGAGTGCTTTTTCAAAAATATCAGCGCCATAATATAACACTGCGTTTATTCCCGTAAATTGTTGTAAAACAGAGAGTGTGGTTCCTATAACTATAATTCCAAAGATTACTTTCGAAAAATAATTTACTTTAATACGCTTGTCTTTTGTTTTAAGAGAACCCTTTATCTCTTGTATTTCTTTTTCCGCTTGATCTGCACCATGAATCTTAGTTAATATTGCTAATGCTTCATTATCCTTCCCTTTAAGAGCTAACCAACGTGGACTTTTAGGCACAAAAAACAATAGTATTAAGAATAAACAGCTTGGAATTAATTCTGACCAAAACATGTGTTTCCAACCAAATGCTATATTTTCTACTTCCGATAAACTGTTTCCGATAAAATAGGTGGCTAAAAACACTACAAAAAACCCAATAACTATTGCAAGTTGGTAGTAGGTAACCATTTTTCCACGTATATTACTTGGTGCAATTTCGGCGATATACATAGGCGCATTCATAGATGCGATACCAATTCCTAGACCACCAATAATTCTAAATACCACTAATAAAGACACCGACTCTGAAAACATAGAAGGCAAACCAGAACCATAAGCTGAAATTGAAAATAATATAGCTGAAATTATTAAAGAGTATTTTCTGCCAAATTTTATACTTAAAGGACCCGCAACAATTGCACCAACGAAACATCCTAACAGCGCACTTCCTACAACCCAGCCTTTCATTGCTGCATCTAAATCAAAATGTTTGCTTAAATAAAATTGTGCACCATTAATAACGCCGGTATCATAGCCAAATAACAATCCACCTAAGGCAGATACTGCCGTTATCAATAACAAAAAAGTTTTTTTATTCATGGGTCTGTGTTTTAGATAATTTATCAATAAATCGTGTCTCTATTTTAAAAAACACCTTTATGCTTCGGCATAAGTGGTTGTTCATTACTTATCGATTGTTTTAATCGCTTTGGTAAGATCTGTTTGGGGTAATTTACAAGTACCATTTATACAAACATAAATATACGTTTCACCAGGGATAAATTTATTTAATAATAAAGGTTGAGTGGATTCATTTTTTGAACCTGCAATTAATATGTTAGGTAAATAATGAGTGTACAATTTCTTGTTTATTGAATTTGCATTTTCACCAACAACAGCAACTTCGTAAAAAGGTTTTGTGAAATTTGTCATTAAATGCAACCAATTGGAATAATTTAAAGGGTTTTTATAAATATCGGATTTAAGATTATTTAGCATTTGCTCAGAAAGCTTAATCATTTTAGCATCAGAAAAATAATGACCTAGTTTAAATAAACTATTTCCTAGTATTGAGTTTGAAGAAGAAATTACAGCATCTAGAACTTCTATTTTACGAGTTATTAAATTTTTATCTTCATCTGAAGTATAAAAGAACATACCGCTTGTGCTATCAAAAAAATGGTCGACAGTATAGTTCATTAGATCTTTTGAGATCAACATATATTTTTCATCTAGGGTAACTTCATATAAAGAAATAAAAGATTGTATTACAGTTGCATAATCTTCTGTGTACCCATTAATAGTACTTTTTCCGTTTTTGAAATTTCTATTGAGTCCTCCATCACTTCGCAATTGATTTTTTAGTAAGAATTCGGCATTTTTAACAGCTGAGGTTAAATATTCCTTATTTCCAAAAGCTCGATATGCATCAATATATCCCAGCAACATTAATGCATTCCAGGAAGTAAGAACCTTATCATCTAAGTTTGGCTTTTTACGTTTATTGCGCGCTTTTACTAAGGTAGATTTCCAATTTTTCCTTTTATTTTCTAATTCCTCTATTGTTAAGCTATTTTTTTTAGCAAAATCAATATCGGATTGATTTCGGATTAAAACATAATTCTCTTTTTCCCAGAACCCAAAATCATTAATATTAAAATAATTCGTAAACAATTCATAATCCTTCGGAAGCAAGGTTTTTAGTTCGTTTTTGGTCCATGCGTAGTAAGCACCTTCTTCTAATTCACCTTCTTCATTTTTACTATCTGCATCTAATGAAGAATAAAAAGCACCATTATGAGCGTTTAGTTCTTCATCAACAAAGCTTAGAGTTTCTTTCACTACTTTTTTATACAACTCATTTTTATCTTGAAGGTAGGCCTTGGAATAAATACTTACCAGCTGAGCATTGTCATATAACATTTTTTCGAAATGAGGAATATGCCATTTATCATCAACGGCATATCTAGAAAAACCTCCGCCGATTTGATCATAAATACCTCCATAAGCCATTTTGGTCAGTGTATTTTGTATATAGCGATCTACCTCAGGATCGTTAAACTGATGATGATATCTTATTAAATAATCTAGTGTATTGGGCATTGGGAATTTTGGAGCGCCTACAAAACCACCATAATTGGTGTCTAGTAGTTTTTTAGCTTGATTGATTGCCAATACAATATCTTCATTTTTAAAAAAAGGGTCTTCTTTATTGAATGTAATTAAATTGGAATTTTGAATGCCTTGCGTTAGTTTTTCAGCAAAGTCGATGGCTTTTTGTGGGTTTTCTTTATATAGTTTTGTAATATCAATTAAAATTTTTTCCCATTGCTTTTTTGTAAAATAAGTCCCCCCAAAAATAGGTCTTCCATCGGGTAAAGTAATGCAATTTAGAGGCCAACCTCCACCTCCTGTTAAGAGCTGAACAGCGTTCATATAAATTTTATCAATGTCTGGTCTTTCTTCTCTGTCTACTTTTATATTGATAAAATTTTCATTCATCAATTTGGCTATAGTATCATTCTCAAAACTCTCCTCTTCCATAACATGACACCAATGACAAGCAGAATAACCCACTGAAATAATCATGAGCTTGTTTTCTTTTTTCGCCAAATTTAAAGTGCGTTCATTCCATGCTTTCCAGTTTACAGGATTATAGGCATGTTGTAATAAATATGGACTGGTTTCTGAGAGCAATTCATTTCCTTTTTTAGTTGGAGAACTCTCTTTTTTAGAGCAGCTTATCATCAACAAGAGAGAGAAAAAACATAAAACCTTAGTAGTGAAATTCAATGGTGTATTATTTTAATGATAAATATATTAATTTTTGATTTCGTGAAACGAAATAGTTGAAAATAAAACAGGCTGATAAAAAACAAAAGCCGCTCATAAGAGCGGCTTTTTTCACACAAATAATTATAAAATTTCCCCAAATTTTAAATTATGTTATTCTCGAATTAATTTAATCGATTTTGTTCCTAATTCTGTTTGAACTTTTGCGATATAAATACCACTAGACAATCCATTTGTAGAAATAGCAACGTTCGTATCGTTTGCTCTTTGTGAAAGAACTTTTTTACCTAATAAGTTGAATACTTCTATAGATGTTATGTTCGTATTAGAAGTTCTAATATTCCACTCTGCATTTGATGGGTTAGGATATGCTGAAACTTGTACAAGATCGAAACTGTCAGTACTTAGCGTAGTATTCTTGTGTATATATAAGTTATCATACCATACCTTATTATTAAGGTTACTAGTAATTCCAAACTCTTTAAAACCAGTAAAAATTGATAAATCTACAGGAATATCTAAAGAAAGCCAGCTACCAGCTGTTAAAGCAGGTGTTGACGCAACATTTAAATTAATTTCTAGTGCAGCACCTCCTGGTTGTTGTACAGGTTTTAAATTAAAAACTGAAGAAGTTAAATCTGTACCAGCTTCTATAAAAACATCAACATGAAGATGAGTAAATGTAGTTATATCAATACCAGCATCTAATACTATTCCTTGACATGCATTACCTAAATATGCCTGTATAGCATCACCAGCAACCATAATTTCTGACACAGAACCGGAACCACACCAACCAGCATCAAAATTACTAGAAACATCGGTATATGCACCACTATATAAAGAAACTACATCAGCTGAAGGTCTAGCTGGAGGAGTTGGAGCTGCGGTAGTTGGAGGGCTTGGACATGCGGTTGGGCATGATCCTCCACAATCGACACCTGTTTCATCACCATCTTGCATACCGTTGGCACACGTGTCAACAGCAACACCAATACCTTTAATATTGTCAACATATACTGTTCTTATAATTGGAGGAGCAATATAAGTATTAGTACCTGTATCCCAGTTTGGGTAAACAACAAAGTTTGTATATGTTCCATTTGCTGTACCAGTTCCATCTTGACCTGTATTGAATGTTGCAGTTAGAGTCTCCCATCCAGAACCTGTATGATTAATAGATGTTGAAGAATCAGGACCACCATCTCCACTACCAGTAACTTTCACTAATATTGAAATTGCAGAAGTAGAGTAGACGTCAATAGTCATGGTTTTGTCTGTAGTTAATTGAACATCTTGATCGATGTCAATGTTTACACCTTGCCATACCTCTCCAGCAACAGAAGTAATTAATTCAGCTACCATACCATTTGTTCCTCCTGGTGCAGGATCACTAACGATGGTTGCTGATCCTAAATTTCCAAAAGGAGCACCTAAGCCTCCACTTTCAAAATCTTGTAATAGATCTTGAGAGTACCCTAGGGTTGCGATTAGAAAAGTCAATAAAAAAGTAATTTTCTTCATAATTATTATTTTAGAATTTATTTAAGTTACTAAGTAAAGGATTATTATTTATATATCCTCAAAAAAACACCCATACAAAAACCATACAAAGTAGGTGTATTAAGTATTTTTATTCTTTTATCATTGGGTTAATGTGTATATTTTGTCTAAAAAACACCTATACAAGCACTATACGCTATTTAATGTATTCGGTATTTTTTATTGTTTTGTCACTTTTTTGTGTTCAAATAAAATGTATTAATAAGCGTATTATTATTTGTTATAAGTAATCTTATTTTTTCAGTTTTATCTTTTTGTAAAATGATATCTCTACTATCACTTGGCACATAAAAGCCACTTTGTTCTGGAGATATAAATGTATAGTCGAAATTATTACTTCCCAGAAATACAGCTCCATAACCAGCATCATATCGTGTAGTTTCTACCTCTACACCATAGTGATTCCCAACGGTGATAATATCTTTGTATCCATCTTTATTAATATCGAAAACAATGGATGATTTTATGGGTGCTATTTGAGCTTCGTTAGGTAAAGATTTCTTGATAAGCTTACCATTTTTATTTTCTAGAATAATACTTTCAAAGTTTTCTATTTGATATATAACGGCATCATCGACTTTGTCTTCGGGCAAAATATCAATCAATTTTGAAGAGGCAAAGCTGTGGTAATCTTTAAATTTTTCTGCTACATAGGGCATTTGTTGACTGGTACATTCACGACCTCGCAGCGGTACATAATCTGTTTTGTAAAATTTTGCCAATACTACATCGTTGGTTCCATTGTTGTCAAAGTCATTGGCATAGACTTTAAAAGGATGCTCTTTTGAGGCTTTAAACTTATTGTTTTTACCTAGATTTCCAAGGATGTAATCTTCGTCGCCATCATTATCTAAATCGCTAGCTGTAATAGACCACCACATACCGCGAGACGTATTGTCTAAACCGTATTTTTGAGACACATCTTTAAAATATCCCTTGGTATTTTCTAAAACTGTGACTGTCATCCATTCTCCCACGATAATCAAATCATTATCATTATCATTGTCAATATCAGAAAAGACAGCATCGGTTACCATACCAATATTCTTCAAGTCTGGAACTTTTTTATTAGATGCTTTTGTAAATGAGCCATTGTTATTTATTAATAGATAGCTGGTGGCCGGAAATGTATATTTCCCAGAAATTAATCGGGTGCCTACAAATAAATCTAAGTCACCGTCATTGTCTACATCTGAAGCTTTTACACATTGTGTACTTTGGTACATTTTGGGAAGTGCGTTCTTCTTTTTTCGGAATTGCCCATTTCCATCATTTATGTATAAACGGTCTTGCAATAACGGATTCCCATCTTTAAATTCGTTACCACCACTTGTGACATATAAATCATTGTCACCATCGCTATCAGCATCAAAAAACAAAACCCCTAAGTCTTCCGAAGCTTTGTCAAGTTGCCAAGGTTGAGATTTATTTTTAACATAGTTTCCTTCACTATTCTGAAGGTATAATATTCCACTTTGCTCAGCCGCGCCACCGATAAAAATATCTTCTAGACCATCTTTATTTACATCTGCAGAAGCGATGAATGGTCCATTTTGAGAGAGTTGATGAGGTAGCAGCACTTCTTCAGTAAAGTCGTCAAATTCATTTTCTTTATGTATGAAATCGATTCCTAATTCCTTGGATTCTTTTTGTGCAAAAAATGTATTTTTAGAAGTAGTATAGTTTGGTAACCTTGCTTTTTTGTAAGATACTTTGAGCGTTTTATTTACTTCAATATTTTTTAAAACATTTACTTTTCCATCGTGCCAAACTACTTTCATTGAATCTACCTTCGTTTGTTTTCCTAAGCCAAAAAACAGAATGGGTTCTACAGATGAAAAATATCCTCTTGTTAAAATGTTTTCGACCATTTGTTGTTTACCATCATAATAAATGAAAGCTTTTGATCCTATACCAAATTTATTTTTTTCAGAACCGTTCAGTTTAACTTTAAGAAAGTTACCATTCGCTTTGTTTTTATAGACAAATGCTTTGTCCTCCATATTGTTAACAACAAAATCTAAATCCCCGTCATTATCCAAATCTCCATAGGCCATTCCGTTAGAAAAACTAGGTGTATCAAACCCCCAATCTTTAGTGACCTTTTTAAATTCAAAATTTCCTAAGTTCTTAAAGGCATAATTGGCTATACGCTTGGAAGGTGCATTTTTACTCAGTTCAAATAATTCGTCAATAGTTGTTTTTTTTGATAAGTTATTTAAGACTGCTCTATAATCGTTATTATCAATATCTTTTTTAATCCCATTAGTAACCAAAATATCTTTAAACCCATCATTATCAACATCAACAATTAAACTGGCCCAGCTCCAATCTGTACTTGAAATTCCAGCTAAATTACCAACGTCTGAAAAATGACCTAAACCCGTATTTACTTGTAAGGTATTGGTCATATATTGGTAGCTATTTGTGCTTTCCACTAATTTTTCGAATACTTCAGAGTTCATTGATGCCATATTCGTTTTTGCACGATAGTGATCTGCAGGAGTCATATCAGTAGTCATCAAATCTAATAAACCATCATTATTGATATCACCAGTATCTGATCCCATACTGTTTTGTGACATGTGTTTAATGGTTTCTTCGGTTAAATTCTTGAATGTACCATCACCATTATTGTAGTATATAATGTCTGGAGAATTATAATCGTTGGAGACATACAAATCTATGAAACCATCATTATTAAAATCAGATGTATTGACACTTAATCCATGTACCATTTCTGATGATATTCCAGCTTCCTGTGAAACGTCTTTGTATTTTCCGTTATCATTTCTATAAAGCCTATCTTGATATAATTTTAGGCGACTCTTTGGTATTTTATTGACTAATAATAACTTTTTATCAGGCGGTTGATTTACCTGATACATATCCAAATCGCCATCATTATCCATATCAAAAAAAGCAGCTTGTGTAGAAAACCCAAGATCTGCCAAACCATATTCTGTGGATGCCTCTGAAAAAGTTAAATCTTGATTGTTTATAAACAATTTATTTTTACGATCCCTAGGTTCCATGGAACTACCATTTCTACTTACATAAAAATCTAAATACCCATCGGCATTAACATCTGCCATGGTAACACCCCAAGTCCAACCTGGATTGAATATAATTTTTGAACTTTTAGAGATATCTTCAAATTGCAAGTTCCCTTTATTAAGGTATAACTTATCGCCAACTTGATTCCCACCAAGAAATATATCTGGTAAGCCATCATTGTTAATATCCCCAATAGCCACACCAGCTCCATTGTATATTTGACTAAAAAAATATTGATTGAATGTTTTTCCTTCTTTTATAGAATTATTAAAATCGATTCCTGTTTCTTCTGAAGGAAGTAATTCAAAACCTGAGATAAGTTCTTTGGGGTATAAATCTCTAATTGGTCCATCATCATTACAAGAATAAAATAATGGCACAATCAAAAATAGAATGAGCATATTGATAAAAAAACCTACTTTCTTCATATTTATATATAACTAAATATTAAAGATACAATATTTAATACTTTAGCTTTTCATTTTTATCCCAAAGACCCCAATAAGCGCCTACATCACCTTCATCTCCAACTTTCCAAGATTCATCAAAAGATGAAAAATAAAAGATTTCGATATCTTCTTCCTGAGACCACTTTTGAGTATTGATAAAATACTTAATTGCATTTTCTTCAGAAGGAAATGCTCCCTCTAAATTGGTTCCTTCACTAGGCCAACCGGTTTCAGTGATGATTACTTTTTTTCCATTACCAGCGCGCAATGCTCTGTTGTACATATCTTTCATATAGAGCAAAGAGTAATCTTGGTCACAACCTTCCCAAAAAGGGTAACAATTTGCTAAAATAACATCACAAGCATCTGTAATTACAGGCCGCTCTGAGAATTCATAATATGCATCAACATAACCAACAGGAACATCCGTTTTAATTCCTTTTTTAACCTCATGAATGAAACCTAACAATTCTTCCTCTGTTAAATCTCCACGATACATTACTTCGTTTCCTACGGCAGCAACGTCTACATACCCTTCATTTGCTAATTTAATTAAACCCGCAATTTCTTTTTTATTAATTTCAGGATCATTACCTAACCATGCTCCAACGAGTGTTTTAATTCCATATTCACGTGCTATTTTAGGAATTAACTCATTTCCATCTGTACATGAAAAAGAACGAATCCATTTCGTATAAGGTTTTATAATTTCTAAACGTTTTCTAATTTGCGCTTCGGATAATTGACTTCCTGGTTCTTGACCATCTTCATAAGGGCTTGAACATATTCCATGCATTCCAGACTTTAGCGCTTTTCTAAATAATTTTCTTAATTCATCGATAGACATTCCAGCGTAATCGATACTGGCTAATGCTAAAAATTTTTCTTGTCTAATTGACATAATTGTGTATTATCTAATTTTTAATTTATAATTCTCCCCTTCTTTTAACTAACTCTATTTTAATTTCTTTTGATTTAGATTCACTAAGGCTATATTTCCACATAATCCAAATTGCAACCCCGGCTGTAGCAGCAGGGATAACAATATCTGCAATACGTAAGTTTGTCATGGTTTCAGCTGTTTGTGATACAGCACCTTCATCAAACCCAACTAGACTTAATATTGCTCCTCCAAGTACTAAAGCCAATGCTTGACCTAATTTTACAAACCACCAGTATATTGCGCCAAATGTACCTTCTTTACGAGGCATCCCATTTTCAAGTTCATCTAAATCACAAACATCTGCAGTCATAGACATCATCAAAGTAAATAAACCACCAAGACCAAATGCCATTAATGGAATTGGTAAGAACATTAACCAAGGACCACCCTGACTAACATCCATACTAAACCATGACATGCCAACGCTATCTAAAAATGGATTAATTGTATCAAAAATTGAAGTAACAAAACTGTTTAATCCTTTACCAACTGTACTCTCATTAAATTGAGTGTTTAATCCATTATCAAAGCCCCACCATTTAAGTATATATCCAATAATAGAAATCACTGTAGAAATAATAAAGGCTTTTCGTTTCCCCCATTTATTGGCAATGCGAGAAACAATAGGAATCACCATAAAGGCAGTAATTAATGCAGTGAGTGAAGCAAACCATGCTGGCCAAGTACTAGCTAGTCCATAATCACCATTATAAATGTAAAAGACAATTATGAAAAAACTAAATGATGCCACCATTTGAAATCCATTAAAGACTAAAAATGTAGCTCCACATAATTTCATAAATGGTTTGTTTTTAAAAACTTCCTTTATACCCATCCATAATTCTTTGAAACTAGATGATAATGTTTTAGCGCTTATTACTTTTCTATTTTCCATTTTCCCAGCATCCATTCCTTTACAAAAGAAAGCGGGTATAATTCCTAGGATAGCACAACCAAGCCCAACTAATAAAGATAAATTACGGACACCAGTAGCTTGTAGTTTTTGGGTAGTTATTTTTGTTAACTCATCACCTGATAAACCCATCTCTCCAATTGACCTCAACGTTTCTTCACTTAGCGGAAATACAGTAGGGTCTGCAATCACCACCCAAAACCAAGGTACTAACATCCAAGCTATTTGTCCTATGGTATTTGCAAATGCCATTAAACGAGTACGCTCATTATAATCGGATGTCATTTCATAACCTAAACCAACTAAAGGAGTAGCGAACATAGTATTACCAACGAGAAAAAATAAAGACATCATAAGAAAATACCAAAAGTTGAACAAGACTGAATTGTCTTCACTCATTTGGAATAAAAGGGCAAAAAGAATACCACTTAAAATAGCTCCTACGAATATATAAGGTCTACGTCGACCCCATTTTGATTTCGTGTTATCTGAAATAAAACCCATGATAGGATCTGTTAAAGCATCAAATATTCTTGGCAACCCGCCTAAAAGACCTGCGTAAAAAGGATTCATTCCAAAAGCAGTCACTAAAAAGAACATGAAAACAGCCAATGCTCCAGGTAGTAAGTTTAAAACTAAATGACCTGAACCGAAAGCGGCTTTTTGTCCAAAAGGAACTTTACCTCTTTTAACAGTATTAATAGTTGACATAATAGTTTGGTTTTAATTGATTAGTATTGTTTGTATAGCTTGTGGGCTAATTGATATGTTTTTTGATTCTTTTCCTAAAGCGAGTTTAAAGTTTTTTAATTCTTTTCCTTCATTAAAAATAACCACAGCAATAGATCCATCAGGATTTTTAGCAGCGGTAACCATTAATGCGTCATCTGATTTTTGAATGTCTATAACTTCAGCACCAGGTCTTATGTATTTACTGAAATGCGCCATGGTATAATATAGCGGTGTAAAGTACACTTCATCTTTTTCTGGATCTACAATCACAGGAGCTACACACCAGTTTTTAAACCAGTTGGGTCCTCCTTGTGTGTCTAACACCATGTTCCAGTCTACCCAACCATCTACCCAGTTGTTTAAACAACCAATAATATCTCTTGCATAACGATTTACGGGAGCATATTTTGGATGTAAATGTTTGTCTTTTTCTGATGCCCAATCCCATCCCCAGTCGGTAGCTTCTTTTCTCCAATACCAAGCATCGTCTTGCCATTTTGGTACTTCAGAGTCTACACAACCTTCAGTTTCTATTAGGTATTTGTTGGGTGCTTTGCTATGTGCATATTGTAAAGCTTCAGGAAAAAAGTCATAGGTACTTTCATACCAATGAATGGCTGTACCATCAAAGTATTTTGAAGAGGCTTCATCTCTGTACATTTCATCTACCCATTCTTTTAAACCTGCTCTATTTTGATCATACCCCAAGATGATTTTGTCTCCATAACCGTCAGCTTCTAATTTTGGACCTAAATGGAATTCTACAAAATCGGTCATTTCTTTTGGAGAAAAATGCATGCTTTCCCAGTTATTTCCGTTTCCGTGAGGTTCATTTTCTACTGTGAAACCCCAAATGTCAATCCCTTCTGCTTTGTAGGCATCTAAATATTTAGAGAAGAAAAGCGCCCAAGTATCGTAATATTCTGGCAATAATTTTCCACCAACCCATTTGTTATTGTCTTTCATCCAAGGAGCTGCTGACCAAGGTGAAGCAAAGATGTTAAATCCGTCTTCAGAAACCGCCAAGGCATCTTTAATCATCGGAATTAAATCATCCATATCTTCTTGAATAGAGAAATGTTTGAGTTCTTTGTCGCCTTCAACAGGTGTGTATGAATAATTTGTCAATGAAAAATCACATGAATTCATGTGTGTTCTTGTCAATGAGTAATTTGCTCCATCTCTTGAGAAATAAGCTTTTAGAATTTCATCTCTATTTTTTTTGCTCAACTTGTTTAATAAATATGCTGAAGATTCTGTAAATGCGCCTCCAAAACCAGAAATTGTTTGGTATTTTTTTTCTGGATTTAAGATGATATCGGATGTATTCTCTGAAGCTGAAAACTCAGTAACTGCGGTTAATTTGTTACCGCTTTCCGAAGTTTCAAAAACTTTTACAGACAATGATTTTTCTGTTGTACAAGATGCGACGGTCATTAATATTAGCATACAAAAACTGAATTTTTTGAATAGTTTCATTTTAGATATTTTTAATGTGTTAATACCATTTTTTTCACAGGAGGTGTTAAAACCTCCTTCATTAAATTTTCTTTGTTTCCATTATAGGTTTTAGAGATTGTATTTCCATCTCTGGTAAGACCTTTAAAAATTCCTTGATCAACTAAATCCCAAAGGGCATATTTTGCTTTTCCATCAACCGTGAATAAACCAAAGTGATTTTCAGAACCATTTGAGTTATGAGCATCTTTCCAGCGTTCATTAAAAGCTTCGAAATAGAAACATGAGATACCCGCTTCATTAGTCCATTCTCTTAAGTGTTTATAATATGCAGCTTGCTTATACTCATCAGTAGCTCTTGAGCCTGTTGGTCCATAAAGACCGTTTGATACAGTTGCCCAACCCGTTTCTCCGATGTGAATGGTTTTATCGGCATCAATACTTTTTACATAATCAGAAACAGCTTTGTATTGATTCATTGCAAATTGTTTTGCACGAAGCATGGCTGCATCAATTTTTTGGATATCAGAAAGGTTTTTATCTTCTTCTGGAGACTGCCAAAATTGTGGATTGTAATGAGAATTATGGTATGCGTAGGTATGCATAGAAACATAGTCTACCGCTTTGATTAAATCTTCTAAGTCTTTGGTACGGTAGCTTGGGTCTCCTCCGCCCCAAGAAGCAAAATCATCTGAACTGGTAATCCATAAATCTTTCGGTAATTTTCCTGTTTTCTTTAATCCTTGTAAATGGTTTACCCATTTCAAAATTACATTGGGTTGTACGTAATAACTAGCAGCCCATCTTACCATGGCTTCATTTCCAACAGCAATAATCTTTACAATATCTGGATATTGATTTGCTAATGCAACAGCTCTTCCAATTTCTCCTTCATTTTGCGCACTCTCTTCGTTATGATCAGGTGCTTGTCCAGTCCATGCATTTTTACAGTCGATCCATGCTCCTAACATGACGTACATTTCAAAATTTGGAACTTCTTTTTTTAACTCTCTAATCGCTTTTAAAACGTTTGATGCATGAGGTAATTTTGGTTGAACATTATAAGTTCGTATAACTTTAATGCCCATAGCAGATAGTATTTTTAAACCTTCTTTTATTTCTGAGACGGTTGGCTGAATATCTCTCGTTGTTGTACGATAAGCTCCGTAAGAGATTGCTAAATAATCTGGATTTCCTAATATATCTTTTGCTGTCAATTGTGCTTTCTGTTTAGGTTCTTTTTGCAAATTTTCTTTGCCTTTTTCACTTTTACAAGATCCCATAATACCTGAAACGATTACTGCGTATAGAAAAAATTTCAACTTCATGGACTTGTGTTTTATTTTAAGTGACTAGATTTTATGTTTGCTATAATTTGAGTTACGTCACCTGTACGTTTAAAAATTTGTTTACTTATTACTTCATCAATAGTTAAATGATCAAAGGTCATAGAGCTTTCGCCTTTAAAAGAGATTTCTAATGCATCATTTTCTGAAATTTGATATACTATAGGTACTTGACAATAGGTAAATCCTAATGAATTTTCAGGCATTTGAATGTTCTTCTTTTCTTTAAAAAGATCTATATATTCAAAGTTTGTAGGTTCAGTAGAAAACTCTTCTTTTCTTAATAAGCAGGGGTTAAAAGATAATTTTCCTTGTTTTACAAAAATCCCCAATTCTCCAAAACGACTTAAAATGTCTTCTTTTACTTGACCTGTCATTCCTGGTTGTTGAGCTCCTTTACCTCCTGGTGTATGTGAATATGGATCGGTAGGGAAGGCTCCGTATAGAGAGGGTGATTTGTGCACTCCAATTCCTTCATTAATTTCATAGAAATGTTCTAATAAATGACCGACAACAACTTCATCTTCTCCATCATTTACAGCTTTTACACAGCATTCTTGAACGGCTAATAATAGTTTGGAAACCATGTGCCAGTAAATAGAACCTAATCCTTCATAACCATAAAATGTTCCTGATCTACCTGTAAATGCTTTGTGGTTAAAAACCTCTTCAAAAGCTTGTAATATTTTTGGAGAATCGGATGCTAATAGCGGTTGATATTTGGTTTCTGAAAGTTCTTCTAAAGCTTCAGAGACATCACTTGCATTTTTAAAGTTTCCATTGAAATGATATTCTCCGTTTACATCTTTTTCGATGATTTGAACATTGTTATCTTTAACTAACTCTTGCAATAGTTTTGATGATAAAACAACATCCTCAGAAATTGTATTTCTATCTAAGAAGCCTTTTAATTCTTTGTTTGGATATAATAAATAACTATACTGATCTTTTCTAAAAAGCTTACTTTGTTTTAATGCGTTTAAGACATTTAGTGTTTCTTGGGCTGTTAGACACCCAGAACTTAAAACAGCTACCTGACCTTCTAACATTTCGCTTAGGTAAGAAATAGACACTGAAGTATCAGAATCTACTGTTACTAAGTTGTATGCATGATACAAATTGTCTGAACGTTTATTCGCTTTGATAGAATGCTCTAAATACAATTTACTAATGCTAACAAATTCTTTTAACTTGCTGATAGAAAGAACTGTTTTTCTTCCTGAAAAAGCGTGCTCATAAATTTGTGTTCTATAATCGCTACCTGCTTTTCCTAAGCTGTCTAATATTGATTTTTTATCTGTACCAGAAATTAATCCTGATAATAGGTTTTTGTTGTTTTCAAAGGTTTCTAAAACGGTGTTGAAGAAGTCAAAGATTTCATTTGAAACTTCTACTTCATCGACATTGGTTGTTGCTAATAATTCTTCAAAGAAGTTAAAGAATCTACGTAAATAGTAAAGAGTAACCATAGAAACTCCATTACCTACCAATGCATTGTTTGCATCATTCCACTCTGGACGTTGTGTGTTCATCCATATTCCTCCTTCGGGAATAAAGTTGGACAATTTTGCCAAAGATGTTGCTAATATTTTTTCTACAAAATTTGCTTTTACGATGAATCGATTTTCATCGCGAAGTAAAGCTCCGTCTGCACCTAATTGATTTCGTTCTTCATGAATTTTCTTATCCAATTCTTCATCAAAAATGATGGTGTCTTTAGGGTTTTCTAATAAGTCTTCATAAGGCTTAATCTTATAAGGTACATTTGCGTATACAAACAAGTTCTTTGTAAAGAAACTTTCTAATTTCCCTGGCTTGTGATTATTGATAAACTCTAAAAACTTGAGTAAATAAATAATCTGATGATCTCCCCAATAGCCAATATAAGACCAAGGATCGTCTGGTTCTATAATCTCCCAATCGAAACCACCTTTGGTCACTCGGTAAGGATTGTAACCATCAAATGTAGTTGCGTTTAAAAACTTATGAATCATACTTTCTATAAACTCAGGATATGAATGCGCTAAGGCTTCCCAGTTTTGAAAGATGTCACGCCAGTTTCCTTCGTAATCTAAAATTTTAGAGCCATCCACTTCATTTCTAGTATTGATAGAGAATTGATTCCAAGGGCGACTTGGATCTCCATGACGACGGCTAAACTTTAAAGGCATATACTCTAAACAAAGACGTCTAAAGTTCTTGTCTTCGCTATTATTTGCAATTTCTTGAAGTTCAGAAATAGAAAACACTTCTGAAAGAGTTGCTATAACATCTTCTGAAGTACGTGCTACTTTTTTATTTGCGTTGACTAGATAGTTAACGAAATCCCATTTTTCAATTTGATAGTTATTGTCAAAAATTCCTCCACGCATGATGTTGAATAGCGTGTTTGAAAAATGACGTGTATCTCTTAAACTATCGGCAGAAACTTGAATTGCATCTGATGCTGCATTTAATTCGATAAGACGATGGGTACCAAAAGCGATATTCTCATTTACTTTGTCTGCTAACGATTTGTCTTCTCTTATTCGTTTTGATAGACGAGCAATGTCAGAATGATTTTGATTTACATTGGCAACAAGCATCCATTCTTTTGATGATTCTCCAGCGAGTTCTATTTCAGTAGAAACAAAATAAGCTCCTTTTTCTGCTTTTACATCTACCTCTTGTGTTACAGGTAAACGTGATCTAAAGTTATTAAGTTGTAAAGAGGAAAGTAAGTATTTTGGATTGTCTAAACCTAAAGACCAGACTACATTGGCTTTTAAAGCTTCACTTGCTTCTGCTTTGTCTACTAAGATTGCACTTAATGCATAGATTCCAAGTCCTGTAGCTTCTTCTAACTCATTTCGCTTATAGGCATCTACTAGATTACTTGATTGATTCTGAATGTCGCTACCAATGCTCGCAGGCATAATGTTCTGAATACCATCCAAAAGATGTACGCTAACCGATTCGTTGGAAGTATTAATCAATTTAGATTTTTTGACAAAACCAAATTTGTTACTAGAACTCCATTGGTATCTGAATTTTAATTCTAAATCGTGATTAATCTCTTCGAATATAACTTTATTCCCATACTTGTTTTTGTATAAGTTTTGAGTTGTTGTGTACCTTCCTAGTGATCTAATCGCTAGAGGTTCCCACATATATTCTTTGTCGTTTTTATAGACTTTAAAGATGGATTTATTTCCAGTAATATCTGCAGATTCAGTGATTTTATCGTCTGTATAATATGGAAATAAAGCATATTCAGAATTTTTTCTTCCAGCTGTTAATCCGCCATTGCTTGAAATAAACAACCAATGGTTAGAGTCACTTACAATACTCATAAAGAAAGGACGCATTGCATCACTATTCGAAATCTTGTAATACATTTCGCCGTCAATAGTTACTGACTTTAGGTGAATATCTTTGGTATTCGTTATATCTTCTTTCAAAATTGTTTCGCCAATCATTTTTACTGTACTTAGGTACTTATTTTTTGTTTAGTCTTCTTAGACTTTATTATCGTTTTGGTTTTAAAACCAAAGGTGCTGTCTAAATAAATTTTAAAATAGACGTTTATCTATTTTTAAAGGTTATTCCTGAGTGATATCATCAAAATAATAAACGTCACCATCACAGGGTGCACCTCTTTCAAAATATATAATTACACTTTTAAAAGTTCCTGAAGCAACCCCTGTAAAATCAAAAGAAAGTTCTTGCCATTCCCCTAATTGGGTGATACTTGCAATCCTTTCTTGAAAAGGGTTCACATTTGGAAATGGCATAAATTCCAATCTTAAGGTTACATCTGTTAGCTGTGTTTCAGCTAAAACTTTCATTTTAAACGTTTTGTTAGTAATTGTAGAAAAATCTAAAGAGTTTTGCAACTCTATACCTACACCAGACCATAGTTCACAACCATTTAACTTTTGATAAATTTGAACATTGCAACTAGAGTTTACAGCATCTAAAACTGGATTTTGAACAATTGAAGCTCCTATGTTTCCAAAGGCATCAAAAGTAGCATTTCCACTAGCGTTTAAAAAGGTCCAATTTAAATCGCCCATAGCAGGGTCTATATTTTCTGACGTTTCATCCACACATCCATCAATTATGAATGTATCTTCAAAAGTACTCGTAGTTCCGTTAGCATCAAATGCCGTTAGTATTACTGTGTAAGTACCATTAGTATATGTTTTTACTGGATCAATTAAAGTAGAAGATATTCCATCTCCAAAATCCCAAGAATATGAAGTAGCATTCTCAGAGATATTAATAAAGGTAACCGTTTTTGCATCTAATACTTTTGTAAACCTTGCAAAGGGTGAAATTGTAGTATCGTCATTATTATTGTCTTCACATGTTATGAGTAAAAAAGATACTAATGCAATTAATAGAACACCTATTTTATTTTTATATCGTTTCATATTTATTTTATTTAAGGTTTAATTATAAACTCTCACGTAATCAACTAACATTCGTTGTGGGAAAACGGTATCAGCATTAGGGCTACCAGGTAAATTACCACCAACAGCCATGTTTATTACTATGTAAAAAGGGCGATTAAAAACCCATTCTCCAGCACCATTGGTTTCTTCGGCAACAGTTGCAGGTGTTATTGTTTGGTATAAATCGCCATCTACATAATAGTTAATAAAATCCGGAGCCCATTCTATTCCAAAAACATGAAAACCTGTATCAAAACGATCATTGGTTATATTGTACTCTTTAGAAATAGATTCTCCACCTGAAAACCCTGGTCCGTGTACCGTACCAAATACTACAGTAGGTTGGTCTCCAAGATATTCCATAATGTCTATTTCACCACACTGTGGCCAAGGGTTTACATCACAATTGTTTCCTAATAACCAAAATGCAGGCCAAATACCTTTACCTGTTGGTAATTTAATTCTTGCTTCAAATCTTCCGTAAGCTTGCTCAAATAATCCTTGTGTTGTAATTCTTGCTGAAGTGTATTGAGATCCATTAAAAGATTCTTCATTAGCTGTTATAATGAGCACACCATTTTGAACGGTTACATTTTCTGGTCTATCTGTATAATATTGCAGCTCGTTATTTCCCCAACCTGGAATTCCTTGGGCAGACCCATCTCCTATGTCGTAAGTCCACATACTTGAATCTGGAGCACCATTAATATCAAATTCGTCTGCCATCACTAAATTGGTTAATGTAGCAACTGTTTGAGTTTCGTCATTTTCACAACTAAAAAGGAAAGCAACAACTAATGCAAATACAGATATAGACTTTAATTTATGTTTAAATATGTTTTTCATTTTTTTCATTTTAATAATTAATTTCTGTAGAAGTAAACATTATCTACCCATATATCTGAAATAGTAGCATCTGATATAAAAAATAATTGACCTATCTGAGTCAGGTCACTTAATCCTGAGAAACTAGATAATGGAATATCTAGACTTACCCAACCATTAGCGTCTACAGCACCTAATGTTGCAGAATTAAGAGTGAAGTTTCCTGCAGTTACAGCTCCAACGAATGTTCCGTTTTCAAGAGCCAATCTTATAAAATCACCCCCACTGATGGTTTCTCTAACATTAATATCTAAATGGAGGTGCGTCATTGCACTCACATCGATATTCGGTACAGCTTCATAAGTACCAATACTAACAAAATTAAGCGCGGTATAGTTTATAATATTATCTAAACCTCCGCCAGCAAATGGAGCTTGAATATCTACATTATTAGGATCCGAACCTGCACCACCTTGTGTGGTTTGAAACGGTGCGAAGAATCCATTAAAATGTCTTACAGGTACACTTGTATAAGCATCACTGAAAAGAGAAATAACATCAGCAGCATCTCTTGTTGGTGGTATTGGAGCATGAGGAAAATCTCCTAGCGAATTAACTGAAATAGAACCTTGTGCAATAGTACCTGCTATTTCAGCGGTAATCTCGGCTTCACCAGCACCCAGAATTGGTGTGAAAATTTCACCTGCATCATTTAGTTGAAAACTTCCTGTTACTGAAGGGTTATTCGATTGGAAATTAAAATACGAAGGAGCAATAGAAATAGATTGATTAATTCCACTAGGTAAATTATATACTCCACCCAAACCAGTAACTCTCTGATTAACTCCAGTGAATGCAGTTACTTCTACATCGTTGCCATTTTCTATAAAAAAATGTTGAGGGTTTAAAGTTCCTAAACGCTCAAACCTAATTTCATCTATCCAAAACGTATAACCAATATCATCATTAAAATCATTTGGAGTATTGTTAATATCAAAAGCTCCTGCAGAAAAAATAAACATTCCTTTTTCTTGAGTAAGTCTGCTGGCATCAGGTATTGGGATAATTACTTTTCTCCAATCTGTAGATAACTCTACATTTTCTACATTTACAGGGAAGGTATTAGTAATGAAGTCGGTTCCAAAACCAAATAAACCTACAGTAGCGGTAGTAGAACCTTTCACCCAAAAGGTCAAAGCATCATAGCCTGTAAGGTCTCTACCTTCTCCACGATCTCTAAAAATTCCTCCTATAAAACCACCATTAGGATCATTAGGCGTAGGAACATCTATTCTAATAGAACTTGCACCTAGGAAAGTTTCATTCTCATCAGTTCCAAATCCATTTGGATTTGCTCCTTGTGCAGGATCAAAAGAAATAAAGAATTCATCGGTAAGACCTACAGGTGCATCCGTAAATACTTCTGCAGTATTTGGAAATGTTGCCAATACAGCATCGCTTGAAAGATCTCGCTCACAACTTGTAATAGTTACAACAAGTGTTGTAAGGAATATTACAATCTTAAAATTTATATTTTTAACTGTTTTCATTTCTTGTTTTTTTATTTTCCTATGTTAATATGAATGTACGTTCTGATTTCCCATTCAGAACCGTTTGGAAACCCTACAGGGCTAAGGATAGGATCAGTAGCAAATTCAGCAGTCGCATTCGGTGAAAAACGAGGAGAGTACTGATTTAGTGAACGCCATGTTCCTCGTACTCCAACTGTTGTACTAGGTAAAACAAACCATCCTGGTTTTCCCAGTGAGGTTGAAAAATCTAACATTAGTTGTAGTGGGAACGTTAAGTTGAAATCTCTGTGATAGTCGAAAGGTCCCCAATCATTTACTTTTACTTGAGAGGTTACTTTTATTTTGTTATAAATCAATCGTATGTCTCCACCAAAACGCTTGATCAATCTTGTATCGCTACCATTTGCTTGTCCGTTTCCATAATAGAAGTTACCAATAACTCCAAAGTCAGGATTTATTTTAGAAACAACTCTTGAATGAACTTCCCATAAATCTTGGGCTGGTGCCGAGTTAGGAAAAGCAAAGAAAGCACGATTGGCTAAGAAACCAATATGAGCGTCTTGAGTAGTTGGATGGTGACGGTATACAAAACCAAGGTTCATAGCAAATTTTGCATCCTCTGCTTTGTCGTTATTCCACTCATACATCCAAGTTCCTGGTGTAGGATCAAAAGTCAATAAAAGTTCACCTGCTGTAGTTTCTCTATTTCCTCTTACCGCGAAAGGATCGTCAATTACATTACGCAATCTTCCAGGTGCGCCAACACCATCTGGCATTGGATCAACCAAAGGCTTTTGCCATAAGAAATTAGGAGCAATCTGAATTTTCCCTACGTTATAAGCAAAACCTGTTAAGAGGTTAGACATATTTCCACTTCCAATATCTTTTAATTTCCAACCTGTAAATGTTTGGGTCTGGTCTGCACCACCATTGGCAACCAATCCCATAACACCTCCTTGTGCATACCAATTAAAAGTTCCTTTTTGGTAGCTAAGTTTGGCTTTCCATCCCCAGTTGTCAGATGATTTTATTCGATCTACTAAAACTGTTCCTGTATCACTGATGTCTTGGTAGCTAGTTCCATTTAAAGGACTTCCTGCCCAAATACCTCCAAGTGTTAATTCAACATTCCCAAATTTTCTTTCTATAGCTATCGTAGCTCTTTCTGTTGGAAAAGCAGGAATGATACCACTACGAAGTTGGTTTGCATCTAAAATACGTCGTCCTGTTAAAGGGTCTATTATAATATCAGTTTCAAGGTCTCTGTGATAGATTCCTGTGATATCCCAATGGGCTAATTTGCGACTGTATTTTAATAGTGCAGTTGGATTAGCACCCCACCATAATTGAGGGCCAAATGCAGCTTTTAATCCATTCAAATCCCCTTTTCCATCAATTTCAATTCCTAAGATTTCACCTCCATAAATATCTAAGTTTGGACCGTAGTTGGCTTCTGGATATAATCCGAAGAAATCTCCTTCATATCCCCAGTGATAATGACCTGTACGATAAAAACCTCTTAGGTCAAAATCTTTAGCACTCCACTCAAACTCTGCTTTGTATACATTTACTCGATTTACATCGTTAAGGGTTACATTACCATTGTCTGTATTTACTGTTATGGGTCTAGCTCTATTTTCGTAAAAAATTTCATCAATAGGGTTTTCAGCAACTCTACCAATCACATTAAAGTCAACTTTTGCTCTCATATTAGGAGATGGGTTACCTTCAAAGCCAATGAAATACGATTGCATGTGATCAAACCCTAACTGGTTTGGAAAAGCAGTTCCATCTGGGTCTGCTGTTTCTGGAGTTGTAATAAGGCTTCCTCCAGTCTGGAACGTAGTGAACTTGGCCATTAAATTGCTAACACGAATCTTAGAGCCACCACCGCCACCACCTAAAGCAGCTTTATCTCCACGAGCTCTTAATACAGCATCCATTAGGTTAACGCCTACAAAATGTTGATCTAGAGATTTTGCAGATGCTCCTAAATTATATGGGTTGAATTTATGTACTTCTTTTAATGCATAGTATGCAGCTCTTGGATATAAGTCATACAAGCCTCTTTCGTTTGTTGATCCTTTTGCACAGATCCCAAACCACTCTTCATTCATATTGTTTTGACCTTCTTTAAAATCGCTACGGTAACCTCCGTTAGCCCAAGAAGCATTGTTGTCATGAACATCTAAGTTTTTAGTTTGACCAAATTTCCACCATCCATCACTAAATTGGAATGTGAAACCTCCAATAGAATTTTCCGCTTTTCCTAGTCCAGCAGCATTTTGATAGATTTCTTTCCAGTTTCCTACCATATAATATGCTTGAGATCTTTGATCTTCGGCATTGTTGATGGCGTTGAATGCATCTGCTCCGAACTCAGTAAACATGACAGGCATGTCTAATTTCTTTTTTACAACATCAAACATGTCAGTAAAAGAAACTCCTCGGTATGCGTTGACTCCGTAAATATCTACGTCTTTACATTCTTCTGCTATAATATCAATAAATAAGACATCTCCATTACAAATAGCTACTGGATGTGAAGAATCTACCGCTTTCATTCTTTTAGCAGCTTCGTTCATCAACTTATACATAGGTCTTCCGCGATTTTCTCCAACAGCTTTTCTTTGTTCTTCTTCGTCAGGAAAATCTTCTGTTTCTGCTCCTGCCCAGAAAAGCCCATAGTTATTTTCATTCCCTAATAAGAAAAGTAATAAACCTGGCGTGTCTTTATATTCTTTAACTAATTTATCTACTTCAGACAAGAGAAGTTTTTGAGTTTCAGCATCTGAATAATCAGTAACAGGTGTCCAAGCTCCATTAATGGTCAGTCCATATCGACCGAAAGAATGGTTCAACATTGTATAGATTCCATAGTTCTCATGGATATACTTAATCCATTTGGGTTGAATACCAGTATACATCCTTACTGTATTTACTCCCATATTCTGAAGTAATCCCATTTCTGCATCTAAGGCAGCTTTAATTACATCTTCAGATTGATTCCATAAACTATAGGAATAATTTGTACCAATCGGAAAGTAATCCCAGTTCATACCGTTGATCATAAAGTTTTCACCATTGACCTCTAACTTCATCCCGTTAGTACCTTTTTTTACTGACACTTTATTGGCCTGAGAGAACATTAACGAAGTACACAATAGGAGCACTACTATTAAAAGTTTGTTTTTCATGTTATTGAATTTTAAGTTCTTTTATAATTTTGAATTTATTAAGTCAAAATTGCTTGTTAGTAAATTTACTATTATGATTTTGTGTTTTTTAAAATGAAACCTCAATAAAAAACATACATTGTAAAAGGAATACACCAAATTTTAAAGATTTAACAAATTGCGCTCTTTATTTATGGGATATTAACATTTATATTATGATTGATAAAAAATGAACAAAAGACTCTAAAAAAAGCAATTGTTGTAGCTTTGTATAGGAATTTTCATGTGTAAAAAAACGAATCCAAAATTTGTATGGTTGATTAAACTCTAGTTTTATGCAAAATCAACGTTTTACTTCAATACTCGTATTTAATTATGATATCTTAAGAAAGAAAAAGAGTTTGAAAAAACCTTTTCTTTTATTTGAAGTATAGAAAGAGTTTTGAATGTATTCTTCTTTTACATCAAAACTCTTTCTAACTTAATTATTTTATTCGCTAGTGATGATAAACCACCAATCAAATCCACTATTACCATCAGTGGTTTTTAAAAGTAGTTCATTTGGAACTGACCTGTCAAAAATCTGATAGGTATGATTCCCGCCGGTATAATATCCAATAAATCCTAGACCAGTAACTGTGATTGTTTCTACTCCACCAGGAGCTGTTATAAACCAATTTTCGGAATAGTCATTAAAAGGGAGGTTTTCAATGTCATCGCCATTTGCAGTTCCTCCTGAACCTCCTAACTCATCAATAAGACCGTTTCTTCCAAAAACATCTCCAGTTGGATCGTCTCCAGCAGTATCATTTGTATTGTCGGTGATGTGAGTGAATGTTCCATCAATATTAAAAATATAACGATCGTTATACATTCCAACACCTACTTTTTCATCTACACCAGCACCATACCATTCTGTCGGTATTAGGCCACCTACAGGCCCTAAACCAAAATGCCCTGCTTTTCCTGAATTTATTCTCCAAGTTTTAGATGTTGTTCCGTGAAGTTTCTCTAATAAATCTGCTGGAGGAGCATAGGTAGATAAAACCTCTACTTGAATACTTGCCGAAGAAGATGCTCCTCCTGTTCCAGAGGCAACAACAGTTACTGTATATGTATTTAATCCCAAAACAGCAAAATCATAACTCATTCTTCCTGAAGGAGATGAGGTTTCAGCACCATTATAAACAAATTTATAGGAAATTGCATTGTCTGCGGTTGCTGAGAAATTTACAGTTCCAGAACCATCTCCGTTTGGATTGGTAGCGTCTACTCCAACAATATCAGCGGTTATTTGAATGTTGCTAGGAGCAATAATATTACCAAACTCTTGATCTTCGTCTTGACAGCCTTGGAATAAGATTGTAAGAGAAAATAAGAATATATATAAATGATTAAATTTTTTCATGATCGTATAATTTTAATTTGTTAGGCTTAACTCATCATAGTAATACAGTGAATCATCTCCAGCGATTCCAAAATCGAAAAAGATTACGATTCTTACATAATCTGCTGCAGGAGCAGCGCTAAAGTCATACACTAGCTCTTCCCATGAGTCCATTACTGAAGTATTTAAATCTACTTCATGAGTAATGCTGGCATCGGCATTTTCTAGTTTTAATTTTACTTGAGCTCCTGATTTAGGAGACCATGTTTTTACACTAATCTTACTATAGGTCGCAAAATCTAAAGGAGACCCTACTTCGAAGAAGGTTCCAGCCCATGGTTGAGACCCAGCTGTTTTTGTCAACTTAGCAACATTGGCCGTTGTATTGGCTCCAGTAGCATCAGGATTTGCAATTACTTCTGTAGCGGCAATGTCTCCAAATACTGTAAAAGTAGGAGCGGTTCCTTCAAAATCTTGAAAAATTAATGGGGCAGGACCTCCAGAATCATCAATTAAGTTAATTTCATCATAGTAATACAGTGAATCATCTCCTGCGTTTCCAAAATCGAAAAAGATTACGATTCTCACATAATCTGCAGAAGGAGCAGCACTAAAGTCATAAATTAACTCTTCCCATGAGTTCATTACTGTAGTATTTAAGTCTACTTCATGAGTAATGCTGGCATCGACATTTTCTATTTTTAATTTTACTTGAGCTCCTGATTTAGGAGACCATGTCTTTACACTAATCTTACTAAAATTTATCAGATCTAAAGGAGTTCCTATTTCGAAGAATGTTCCAGCCCATGGTTGAGACCCAGCTGTTTTTGTCAGCTTGGCTACATTTGCAGTAGTATTTTCGCCAGATGGATCTGGGTTTGCAATTACCTCTGTGGCGGCAATATCCCCGAATACTGTAAATGAAGGAGCTACGCCTTCAAAATCTTCAATAAGACTATATACTGTACTACTAGGAGCTTTGTGAAAATAGAGGTTGTCAATAAAAACCGTTCCAGAACCTACAAATTTGAATTGTCTTAAATCATTTACAGGAAGTCCTTGATCTGTGAAATCTGTCATAGGAATATCAAAACTATTCCATTCACCAGGAACTAGTGCTTTGGTAACAAATCTTTCGTCAGCAGGCACTACACCATCTGGTAGTGGAAAAATATCTATAGAGGTAGCATCTGAAGTCCAAATATCAATGTGAAGGAATTCCATTGAAGATGCATCTACGCTTGCTCCAATTTGTATTCCTTGGTAATTTAAGTTACTGTATTGCAACATCGCATCTCCTGCTAAATCAAAAGGAGTGTAAATGGTTGCTTGTCCCCAATTTGGATTAAAATCAGTCCCCATAATATCATCATATGCATCACTGAATATAGAGATTACATCAGTACTATTCCTTGTAGGAGGGGTTGAAGCTGAAGCGACAGGGGCTAAAATTTCTGTTACTTCAAAATCTACTGCATATTCAGTAGTTTCAATAGCACCTCCTTTTGCAACAACTCTTACAGAATAAGTTCCTGCATCTGTATATTGATAGGATATACCGTCCCCAATATTAGCAGAAACGACAGTGCTTCCAGTTTCTCCTGAATAAAAGTCATACATAGCAGCAAAGTCTGCATTTGCAGTGACATTGACTTGCTTTGAGATTGCAGCATCATTTTCTATTACAACTACTAAATTTTGTGGTGCTAGAAATGAAACAATCAATTGTTGTGTTACTTCTGCAGAATCTCCAACAGCATTAAAGCCAGTAACCTTAACATTATAGGTTGCTTCTGCATAGGTATGTTCTGTACTCTCGCCAGAATTGATAGTTACTGATGGAGATCCATCACCTAAATCAATTTCAAACGTATTAGCACCATCTCCAAAAGGAGTTATGGTTACTAAACCAGTATTATCTTGAGTAATACTGTAAGTAGCGCCTAAATTAGTAGGGATTGCTACATTTTCTAAAAAGTTTAAATCTCTGTCGTCTGTACAACTAATAATCACTAAGATGATTAAGATTGATGTCCATATTTTTTTAAAGTGTTTCATCTTATTCGTTTTTAGTATCCTGGATTTTGAGCCCATACATTCCCTGCTAATTGAATTTCAATTGCTGGAATTGGAAATAATTCGTGTTTACCCGTAACAAAACCATTGATTTCTTGTGCAGCTCTACCTGTTCTTACTAAATCAAAGAATCTGTGCCCTTCACCTACAAGTTCTAATCTTCTTTCAAGATAGATAGCATCTGTTAAGCCGCTACCTGTAGCTGTAATATCATGAAGCATATCGCCAAAAGCTCTTCTTCGTACTCTGTTTAAATATTCTTGAGCTTTCATATCGTCAATTGAACCTCTGTTAAAAGCTTCTGCTGCCATTAGTAAAACGTCAGCAAAACGAATGGCTCTATAATTATTAGGATTTGTTAAATTCAAATCCCCTTGAGCTCCTGTACTTCTTGTTCTGGGAATGTATTTTCTATTGAAAAACCCAGTGTGTTCGAAACCAGTTCCAAAAGTTGCTCCTGTTGAAGTTGCCCATGCATCAATGTCTAATATGGCAACATCTCTTCTTAAGTCGTCATTATCGAAAGCATCATACGCTTCTTGTACTGGAACATTAAAACTAAATCCAGAAGTAAAATCTGGACCTGCGTAATTTCTTACCCCGCTAAAGCCTACAGCTACATTTCCTTCACTACATTGTAAACAACCAAACCCTGCTCCTTGAGTATCTGTGTACTGAACTTCAAAAACAGATTCTATATTATTTTCTCCAACTTCTTCAAAAATTGTACCGTAATCTGTTACTAAATCGTACGGTCCTGTTTGAATTAAAGTTTCTAATACTTGAGAAGCTTCTGTAAATTTATTTTGATATAAATAAGCTTTTCCTAACAAAGCTTGAGCAGCACCTTTTGTAACTCTTCCTAATTCTGTTTGAGTAGCAGGTAAGTTATCTGCTGCAAAAATTAAATCCAATTCTATTTGTGCATAAATTTCAGATACTGGAGTTCTTTCTACAGAGAATTGGTCTCCTAATAAAACTCTTCTATCTACAACCAATGGTACATCACCAAACCATTTTATCAATTCGAAATAATAATAGGCTCTTAAAAAACGAGTTTGAGCAATGACCTGCTCTTTTCCAGCAAAATCTGTTTTGTCTTGAAACTCCATGATATAGTTTGCTCTATTTACTCCAGACCACATCCAACCCCAGATATCTCTTAGGTTTGAATTTACTGGAGTGTGAATCATGTCGTCAATTTCTTGGAAACCAATTACATCATTAGCGTTCTCACCACCACATAATGTATTATCGGAAGCAATTTCCCCTAATAATACATTTACATAGGTTGATTGTAATAAATCATATGCTCCAATAAGAGCGCTTTGGTAATCTGCTTCTGAGTTAAAAAAGTTTTCAGAATTTTCCGAATTTGGTAATACATCAACAAAATCATCACTACAAGAAGTAATGGTAGAAAGTGAGATTAATACGATTGAAATTTTTATATATAATTTTTTCATCTTTCTTCTTTTTAAAAATTAAGATTTAAGCCTAATAAGAATGTTTTTGGAGTAGGATAGAAACCTTGGTCAATACCTCCACCAATAGCAGCTCCGTTAGAAGCCGTTGGGTCAAAACCTCTATACTTTGTTAAAGTAAATAGATTGCTAGCAGATACGTAAAAACGTAACTTATCCAATCCTGATCCTTCTAAATCTTCATCATTAAATGTATATCCTAATTGTACGTTTTGTAATCTTACAAACGAACCATCTTCTACATAAAAATCTGAAAATAGTGTATTGCTTGTTGCTCCAGTTGTAACCCTTGGGAAACTGTTGCTGGTTCCTTCCCCTGTCCATCTATCCAGATAATTGATAGAACGATTTGTTAGCGGTTGGTTTCTTTCATAATTACGGACTATTTCACTCCCTAAAGAAGCAAAAGCATATAGATTAAAATCAAATCTTTTGTAATCAAATGAAAAGTTGAATCCCATAGTAATATCGGCAATAGGATCTCCAATATAGGTTCTATCGTCAGAATTTATAACACCATCTCCATTTTGATCTACAAATCGAATATCTCCAGGAGCTGCATTTGCTTGAGTTGCATGTGCATCTACATCGGCTTGATTTTGGAACAAACCATTGGTTTGTAATCCGTAGAAGTATCCAATTGGAAAACCAGCTTCCATTCTTGATGGCGGCTCTTGTCCAACTCCAAAACTTCCTCCAACTTCTACTCCAGTTTGACTTCCTACAAAAAGGACTTTATTATCAACGGTTGCAAAGTTATAACTTGCACTGAAATTAAAATCTTCTCCTATTTGGTCTTTGTAACTAATAGACAATTCATAACCACTATTTCTTACATCTCCAGCATTTACAAACGGAACACTAGATCCAGGGGCAGAAACACCTAAAATACCTGAGACTTGAGCGGGTAATAATAAATCTTCTGTTCTTTTATAGTAATAATCTGCAGTGATATCGATTTTATTAAAAAGACCAATATCTAAACCAATGTCTAAGGGTTTTTGTTTTTCCCATTTAATTGCGGGGTTAGATATAGGCCCTAAAGCGGTTCCTTCTATTAATTGTCCATTAAGAACATATTCTCCTTCTCCAGAAACTGTAGAGACAAATCTGAAATCAGCAATTCTATCATTTCCTATCACTCCATAACTTCCTCTTACCTTTAAGAAATTAATGATTTCAAGGTCTTCCATAAAGGATTCATTAGAAACAATCCATCCTATTGAAGCCGTAGGAAAATAACCAAACTTATTTTGAGGACCAAATTTTGAAGAACCATCTCTTCTAATTACTGCTGAAAATAGATATTTCCCATCATAATTATATTCGAGTCTTGAAAAGTAGGATAATAAACGGCTGTCAAATGTATTACTGCTATTATTATTTCGCAACAAGAATTGTTCTCTAAAATCTTCATCCAAACTTATAATGTTTACATTGTTAAGATCTGTTCCTGTTGCAAAATATCTAGCATTTTTAATGAGGGTCCCTTGGGTTCTATAAACAGAATTACCCAAAAGGAGTTTTACACTGTGTCGCTCATTAAATATTCTTTCATATTTTATAAAAGCATCAAAGGTGTAGTCTTTAAAGTTCTCATTATAATGACTGAAGTTCGTGTTAGCTACATTAAATACACTTCCTAAACCAAAATTAAATTGAGGAGTAAATGTTTGTGCATTAACACTGGAGAAATTGAACTGAATTCTTGTTTCTGCTGAAAAGTAGCTTAGGAACTTATAATTTAAACCATAGCTTCCAGAAAATCTATTCACCCAAGTTCTATTAAATGAATTGTCTATTTGTGCCAATGGATTTGCAATTTCTATACCTACACCAATTGAAGGAGGTGTTGAAAAATCTCCATTTGACGTTCTCACTGGTGTTGTTGCTGGCATATTGATTGCGTTAAACAAAATTGACCCCAAAGTGTTTTCTATCAATCCCTTTCTATTTGTATTTGTAAAAATAGAAGAAGAAGTAAAAGTTAAATCCTCAAGAATTTGAGTGCTAAAGTTGAATTTAAAATTTCTTCTGTTAAAGCTAGATTTATCTCCACCTACAATACCTTCTTGACGTAAAAAAGATGCGCCGAATGAATATGTTGATTTTTCAGTTCCTTTTGAGATAGTGACATCTCCACTAGAAATGGGAGCATTTTCAAATACCTCATTTTGCCAATCTGTTCCTTGTCCAAGTGAACTGACATTAGGAAAAGGTAGTGGTTCTCCATTATTTGCAAAAGCCTCATTGGCTAATAAAGCATATTCCGTTGCATTTAATAAAGGAATTTTTCTTGTAGTTTGTTGAAACCCTGCATAAGAGTTTAAAACCACTTTAAAATCAGTATTTTTTCTTCCTGTCTTTGTAGTAATCAAAATAACTCCGTTTGCACCTCTAACTCCATAGATTCCAGCAGTAGCATCTTTTAAGACATTGATAGATTCAATATCTGAAGGGTTTACCACACTTAAATCTTCAATAACATTCCCGTCTACAAGTATAAGAGGTCTGTTATCTCCATTAGTGGAAATACCTCTAATACGAATATTAGATGCAGCTCCAGGAGCACCTGAAGAGGAGGTAATGTTTACCCCAGCAACTTGTCCTTGAAGCGCTTGTTCAATTCTTGTTGGTTTTAGATTTTCAATAGTTTCGCTTCCGATAACAGAAACAGCACCTGTGAGCTCTTTCTTTCGTTGTGTTCCGTACCCAACAACTACAATTTCATCTAGTTTTTCTGAACTTTCTTCTAATGCGGCATTGATGATTTCTTTATCAACGACAACTTCTAAGGTTTTGTAGCCCAAATAACTGAATTCTAATATTGAACCCTTTGGAACTGACGAAATTTTGTAGTTTCCGTCAAAATCTGTTACATCTCCTTTAGAAGAGTTTTTTACAATTACATTTACTCCTGGCAATGTTTCTCCTGTAACAGCATCAGTAACTACACCTTTTATGTTGAAGTTTTGTGCTGACATGGAAAGAGTTCCAAAAGCGAATGAAATTAAAATAATGAGACTTCTCATGAATTTTCCATTTTATTGTTTCTATAAAAATACTGTCAGTTATTAAGAAAACGTTAAAAAAGAACCCTACAAAAAATATACATCGCAAAAAAAATACAAAAAAAGTGCGAAACCCTTATAGATAAAAGGGGAGATGATTAAAAAACCTTAATTATTTAGGAAATGTTGTGCTTTTGTATGGTTGTTTTATGAGTTTGTTGTACTATTTAAAATTTTAAGATGATCGCGGAACGGTTCTTTTTGGCGAGAAAAGCGAATGTTCGTTACAACTTCCTGACCATTTATCTATATTTCTAATATATAGTTTGTTAGGCTAGATTCGTGAGGTAAATTTAACTTCTTACGCAGTCGATACCTTTTCACTTCTACACTTCTTATAGAGATATTAAGCAAAGGAGCAATCTCTTTTGAAGATAAGTTTAACCTTAAATAAGTACAAAGCCTAAGGTCGTTAGATGTTAGATTAGGGTGATTGGATTTTAACTTCTTTATAAAGTCTTTGTCTGCACTTTCAAATGCTTCTTCAAAGAGTTTCCAGTCATCACTAGTGTTTAAGTTTTTATTAATGAGTTTAATGACATTCAGAATATCTTCCTGCTTCTTTACAGAACTTAATTCTTTTTTTATGATGCCTAACAATTCATTTCTCTTTATTAAATTCATTGTAGATAAACCTAATTCCCTACTCTTCGTTTCAATATCTCTTTGTAGGTCTAGGTTTTTAAAGTGCATTAATTGTTGCTCGTTTTCTAAGTGCTTAATCTCAAACTCTTTTTCTTTTTTTTGTAATAGTTTTTTACGCTGATTTTTGTAATAACTCCTGTATAGAACATGGGTTATCATTATAATTATTAAGGCTAGAAAAATATAAGCCATTATTGCTAAGGGTTGCAAATACCATGGTTTTTCTATGACAAAACTATAACTGATGAAATTGCTCGTTTCAGTATTTCCTAGTTTGGCTTTAGCTTCAAAAACATATTGGCCATGGGGTAAATTTTCAAAATAAACTTCAGACTTCGTAGACCATTCACTCCAGTTATCATTAAAGCCGATTAATCGATATTGATAAAGAGAAGGTAAATACTTACTGTAAGCAGGTACACTAAAGGAAACTTTAAAATGGTTTTCATTATTTTTTAATGTAGACTCTTCTATAGTACTTAAAGGTTTGTACTCTCCTTGAATTGAATTTGCAGCAACAGCATCTAGTTGAATCGTATAATCAACTTGATTTGAAATGTTCATATCTACAATAATATAACCCCTAATGGCTCCTATTAAATATTTATTGTCGCCTATGTATAGCATATTTTCATAACCGTCTTTTGTTTGTCGGACACTATTGGGTAATGAAAGCGAAAAGAGTTGATAGGAAGAACTTAGTTTTCCTCTTTGAGCATAGGTTACATCTTGATTTGTAAATGCAAATAACTTGTCGTTTGTTCTAACCAATTTTCCTGAACTATAATTTAATGGATTGTATAAACGACTCAAAATGCTGTCATTGACAAACTTTTGAGAAGCGTTGTCATAGTAAAAAACCCCTTGATTAGAACCATATAGAACCTTATCGTTATAGGTTGTAAGACTTGATTTTACACTCTTATGTATTCTTGTATTCGAAAAAGATAGTACCTGATTAAACTCAGAATCTATCTTTAATCGATAAACACCTTTGTGCTCGTGATTGACTAGAAGTTCGTTTGAATTTATAAATTCAAAATATCTTGAAGAAATGTCAAAACCTTTGAGTTTATTCCTTAAACGCCAAGTATTACTTGTCTTCTCAAGAATATGCAAACCATCATAATTTCCTTGAATTAATAAGTTAGGTCTATTTTCAATCTCTTTAATTTGCCAAGTTCCTTGGACGTCAGAGATCTTTTCAGCTTTGCCATTTTTAATGATTAACGTTCCTTTATCGTGCCCGCAAAAAATAGTGTTTTTAAGCTTTTGTAAAGACCATACTTGCCCTTCGGTTCCCGCCACAAAATTATAAGTCCCTTTTACATTATGATCTTTGTAAAAAAGACCTTGATTGGTTCCAAGATAAAAAACATTATCAACCTTTAAAGTGGTATACACTGTCCCTAAAACTCCTAAATCATCTTTATACACTCTAAAAGGTGCATTAAAGTTGATATAATTGATTCCATAGTCTAAGCCCAACCACACATTTCCATTTTTGTCTTCAAATAATGAAAGTATTGTATTGTTGCCCAAGCCCATACTTTGATTAATCTCATAAGTAATTTCTTTGTTGGAATTGACATGAATAATACCATTAGAAACGGTTCCTAAAATGTAGTTGCCATTTCTTAATTGGATACTATTATAAATATTATATTGACTTAATACAATATTTAGGTTTGAATCCCAAGGACGGATGACTCCGTTCTCCATTATAAAAAAACCATCTCTTTTTGTTTGAAATAATAGACGGTTATTCTCTGTGTAAGAGATGTTTATAATATTTCTATCCTTTACGTTTCTATGATCAGTAACGAGTATTTCTTTACCGTTTTCAAACTTGTAAATCCCCTGATTAATTTTTTGAAAATAAATACTATCGTCTACTTTATAAATTTTAATAATAGCAGTTTCCGAACTAATAATATTAAAGGTCTTATTTGTAGTGTCATAAATGTAAATTCGATCTAGAGATTGAAAAAGTATCCAATGTTCAAATTTTAAGATGTTCCAGAATTCTTCATCTTCCGCTAAAACAATGTCTTTATTTGTCGATAGAGAAGTGTATTTTAAATTGCCAAATTCGTTTTTCTCCCAATAACCAAAATCCATATAACTCCCCGTATAGATTTTCTCATCAATAGCTTTAACCGATCTAATAATTGATGAGTTAGGAGATTTATAAAGTTTCCACCTAGCGCCATTATAGACGAGTAGCCCTTTGTTATTCGCAAAATAAATAGACTGATCCAAGCCTTGAGAAATACTCCAATTTTGATCTTCAGCACCATAAATTTCTGGCGTAAAAACTTCAATAGGAGGTAATTCTTGACCTAAAGAGTTTAGGTGAAACAACAGTAGAAAAACAGGAATAAGAAATTTTAGCTTCATTAATTAAAATAATAAAAGATGAATACATTAGTAACCAAGATAATCATACTTAAACCTTCAAGATTTTAACATGTATAGATGCTTACTCACTTGGTCATGAATTTGTATGGTTATAAATGTAGCTTAATTATCCCTAAAATAAGGGAAAATTAATTAAATGTATAGTTTTTAACATGTATTTTCTCTCGAAAAATAGATTTATTTTTAATACGATCATGTTAAATCATTCTTAAATGAGATTTTGAAACTCGTAGAATAAAGTTTTGCTTCTATTTTTTTGTAACTTAACACACCTTTATTCTAATCAACAAATTATGCCAAGTTATACATTAAAAATTAATGGAAAATCAACCACAGTTAATGCTGATGCAGATACACCACTATTGTGGGTGTTAAGAGATGAATTAGATCTTGTAGGAACCAAGTTTGGTTGCGGTATTGCTCAATGTGGAGCCTGTACAGTTCATGTAGATAATATCGCTGTAAGAAGCTGTTCTCTACCCATTTCTACACTAGACGGAGAATCAATTACTACGATTGAAGGACTTTCTAAAAACGGTACACACCCGGTTCAAGAAGCGTGGAAAGAAATAGATGTTCCACAATGTGGATACTGCCAAGCAGGGCAAATGATGACAGCTTCAGCATTTTTAAAGGAAAACCCATATCCTTCCAAAGAAGAAATTAGAGAAGCGATGCATGGCAATATATGTCGATGCGCATCGTATAACAGAATCGAAAAAGCAGTGGCTTTAGCGGCTAAAAACTCCTAATCAAACAAACTCTAAAAATTATGGAACCTCAAAATAAGTCACTCAATTTTAGTAGAAGAAATTTTTTAAAAACCTCTGCGCTTGCAGGAGGAGGAATATTGATCGGATTTAATCTGTTAACGGCTTGCAAAGCTGAAGCTACGCCACCTGTTGACATTTCGAAATTAAACTTCAATGATTTTAATGCATTCATCAAAATATCTGATGAAGGATATGTAACCATCTTTTCGCCAAATCCAGAAATTGGACAAGGAGTAAAGACGTCTATGCCCATGATTATTGCAGAAGAGTTAGATGTTGCTTGGGACAAAGTAAACGTAGCGCAAGGAATTTATGACCCTGTAAATTATCAAAGACAAGTAGCAGGAGGAAGTCAATCCATTCGTTTTGGGTGGGATGCTTTGCGTCAAACAGGAGCCACTACTAGGCAGATGTTGATCAATGCTGCTGCTGCAAAATGGGGAGTAGACGCTTCAACCTGTACTGCATCAGAAGGGATTATTACCAATGCCAATGGAGATACATTAGGGTATGGTGATGTTGTAAAAGAAGCCGCTTCATTAGAAGTTCCTGAAAATGTGAAATTAAAAGAACCCAAAGATTATAAGATTATTGGTCAAGATGTTAAAAATGTAGACATCGACAAGATAAGAACTGGAAAACCACTGTTTGGAATAGATTATAAAGCTGAAGGGATGCTATACGCTTCGGTTTTAAGACCGCCAGCATTTGGTAAAAAATTGAAAAGCTTTGATGCTTCAAAAGCAAGAGCCGTTAATGGAGTTGTAGATGTTGTAAGATTTGGAGAAAAGCTTAAAGTTCTTGAAGATCAAATAAGCGGATTCACTCGAGTTACGGATAAAATTGCTGTTATAGGAAACAGTACATGGGCCGTTATGAAAGGGAAAAAAGCATTAATCGCTCAATGGGAAGATGAAGAAAAATTAGAAAGCACCTCTGATCACGATAAAATATTAGCAGGAATTTTAGATGGTAAAAAATTTGATACGCGAAGAGAAGATGGAAATGTAGACAAAGCTTTTGCTCAAGCAGATAAGGTGATTGAGAGAACATATGAATCTCCGTTCTTACCTCATAACTGTATGGAACCGATGAATTTTTATGCAGACGTAACGAATGATAAAATTCATTTAGTGGGTCCGATACAAACTCCAGCTTGGGTATCTTCCATGGTTTCAAAAATATTTGACAAAAAGCCTGAGCAGATTCATTTAGAAATGACACGAATGGGGGGAGGTTTCGGTAGAAGGCTGTATGGTGATTTTGTCTTAGAAGCTACTGAAATTTCTAGTTTGGTTAAAAAACCAATCAAAGTAGTTTTCTCTAGAGAAGATGATATGGCAGCTGGAACTTATAGACCCGCGATTAAATATCGAATTAAAGCGTCTATTAAAGATGGAAAGATTACAGGCTATCATTTAAAAGAAGCTGCCATAAATAGCAATATGTATGGATCAATTCCTAATTTCTTTCCAGCGGGATGTATTCCGAATTATAAAGTAAGTACAGGAAATTATCAAAGTAAAATGACAACAGGAGCATGGAGAGCTCCGTATACAAACTTTTTGGCGTTTGCTGAACAAAGCTTCTTTAGTGAATTGGCTGAAGAACTCGGAAAAGACCATCCACAATTACTCATCGAATTGTTGCAAAAAGTAAAAGGAACTACCGATAAAAGTATTCAGTATTCAGGCGAAAGAATGGAAAACACCATCAAGCTAGCTGTTGAGAAATCCAATTGGGGCAAAGCCTCTGAAGGAACACATCAAGGTTTTGCTGCATATTATAGTCATAATACACATGTTGCTGAAGTTGCAGATATAGAAATGAAAAATGGAATACCCGTTGTTAAAAAGGTAACAGTAGCTGTAGATTGTGGAATTGTTGTAAATCCGTTAGGAGCAAAAAACCAATTAGAAGGCGGAGTTTTAGATGGAATTGGACATGCTATGTATGGAGACTTTACATTTAAAGAAGGTGCTCCACAAGCGTTAAATTTTGATAAATATCGATTGATAAGAATGCAGGAAACTCCACAGGTAGAAGCACATTTTGTTAAAAATGAACTGTCTCCAACCGGTTTAGGAGAGCCTGGATTACCACCAGCAGGAGGAGCAGTTGCCAACGCAATAAAAGTGGCTACTGGAAATAGATTGTTGAGTCAACCGTTTATGAACGAACTGAATAAAAAAGCAAATAAAGTATTAGGGTAATTCAAGAAGTTCTTGATAAGACTCTAGAGTATCAACATCAAAATAAGGGGTTGTAGAAGTAAATCCTATAACCTCTTTTTTATATTTAGCAATTACCGGCTTTGCTCCTTCATCATTAATTAAAAGGGATAATTCATTAAATAATGATTTGTCGAAAATAGTAGGAACGCCAGAAGTCGTCTCGTAATCGGTTAATATAATTCTCTTTCTAGATTGAATTGACAATGAAATTAACGCTTCATAATGGGACCGGTCTACCAAAGGCAAATCACTTAAAGTCACTAAAACTCTATCAAAAGCATTTTTATTTCTAATGAATTTTATTCCTTTACTTAAGGAACTACCCATGCCTTTTTTCCAATTATTATTCTTAATAATGGTTACTTTTTGATCCCTGATAGATTGAAAAATCTCACTAAAATGAGCTCCGATAACAACAAAAACCTCTGATCTTTCTATGGATTTGGCCTCTTTAATAGCATGAGCCAATAAAGTCGTTTCTTTGTAAGGTAGTAGTTGTTTTGGTTCGCCTAATCTTTTTGATTCTCCTGCGGCTAAAATTAAAATAGCAGTTTTTGACATTAAAATTATTGATGGATTCCTCCGGATTTATGTTTCAAAGATATAGGTTTTTGTTTTCTAATCACAGTTAGAATTTCAGAGATTATTGAAATAGCGATTTCTTGAGGGGTTTCAGCACCAATGTTTATGCCTGCTGGACCGTAAAATTGCTCAAAAAAAGATTCTTCTATTTCAGGATTTTTTTCAATAAGGTCATTCATTAATTTTTCTCTTCGTTTGCTTGGACCTAATAAACCTAAATACGGAATTTTTGTATCTGTTAGTACAGATAAATATTTCAAATCTTTCACATAACTGTGTGTCATCATCATTACAGCCGTTTGAGAATCGAAGTGAAATTTGCCAAATTCAAACTCATTAATTCCATGATAATGAGACGCTCCAGGGAAATTGTCAATAGTTTTTGGATCGTCTGGCGGAGCAATAATGTCAACTTCCCAACCTGTTGAAGAAGCAAATTTACACAGTTGAACAGCATCATGTTCAGAACCCACAATAATCAATTTAAATCCAGCTTGAATGGTTTGTTTGAAAACAGTTAAAGAAACATCTTCTTGATAATTTTGTCGAACAGAAAAAGCAATATTAGAGAAATGAAAGACAGAACCACCTTTTAATCGATCAACTTCTTCTTTAGAAAATATTGTTGAAATTTGAAATGATTTTCTTGAAGCACATTGTTTTTCAAACTCGCTAAAAAAAGTTTCCTCAGGATCAAAAGGTTCAATAAGAATAAAAAGAATTCCTTCACAACCTAGACGATAACGACCATCATAGACCATTAATTTGGGCTGATTCTGTTCAAAGACAGATTGAGCTTGTCGTAATACTTCTTTTTCTACACAACCACCACTTACAGCACCGATCATTTTTCCATCATTTTGAACCGACATTCGAACGCCAGGTCTTCTATAAGAAGAACCTTCTAAAGCGACTACAGAAGCCAAAGCAGTTTTGATGCCTTTTTCTTTGGCAACCTTGGCAGATCGGATAATATCTTTTAATTCGTGAAGCATAAAGCGAAGATACAATTCTTTAAGAATTGGGATGAATCAAGAATTTATTTAAAAGGAAAACAGATCCTTTTAGTTATTTTAAACATTAGCTAATTTGCTGTCCGTTGGTTACTTTTTGTTCAGGCTCCACAAAAGCCAATTTCCCATCAGGAGTATCTGTCATTAAAATCATTCCCTGACTTTCTACACCGCGAATTTTTCTGGGCGCTAAGTTAGTTAAAACGGTTACTTGCCGACCAATAATATCTTCAGGCGAAAAACTTTCTGCAATTCCAGATACGATGGTTCGTATGTCAATTCCTACATCAACTTTCAATTGCAATAGTTTCTTGGTTTTTGCAACCTTTTCAGCCTCTAAAATGGTTCCCACACGTATATCCAATTTCGTAAAATCGTCAAACTCGATGGTTTCTTTTTGAGGTTCTACCGCTTGCGCTGAGGCACTCGAAGCGCTGGCTTGTTCATTGATCAGTTTCGTAGCTTCTAATTTTTCTAGCTGGGCAGTAATGGTTTTGTCTTCAATTTTAGAGAATAATAATTCAGCTTTTCCAATTTTATGACTAGATGAAAGTAGAATATCTTTTTCAGAAACAATGTCCCATGTTAGGTCTTTGCGAGAACTCGAAGAGTTTGTGGCAATCTCATTACTTGATGAGGTAACTTCGTCACTATCCTCCTCGTTAAGACCAATATTTAAAATAGACTTTAATTTATTAGAAGTAAAAGGTAAAAAAGGTTCAGAAACCACAGACAAAGCAGTCGCAATTTGTAAAGCCACGTACATAATGGTTTTTACACGCTCTTCATCCGTTTTGATTTTTTTCCAAGGCTCTTCATCAGCCAAATATTTATTTCCTAAACGAGCCAAATTCATCAATTCTTGAGATGCTTCTCTAAAGCGATAACGCTCAATCGATTTCCCGATACTTGCAGGAAAATCTTTAATAGCGGCTAAGGTGTCTTCATCAACTTCTGAAAAGTCATTGGGTTCAGGAACAATTCCATCAAAATATTTATGAGTTAATACGACAACACGATTGATAAAGTTTCCAAAAATAGCAACCAATTCATTGTTGTTTTTTGCTTGAAAATCTTTCCAAGTAAAATCGTTGTCTTTATTTTCTGGCGCGTTTGCAGTTAAGGTGTATCGTAATACATCTTGCTGATTTGGAAAATCTTCCAAATATTCATGCAACCAAACTGCCCAGTTTTTTGAAGTAGATAATTTATTTCCTTCTAAGTTTAAAAATTCGTTGGCTGGAACATTCTCAGGTAGAATATAATCGCCATGTGCTTTTAACATGGATGGAAAAATAATACAGTGAAAAACAATATTATCTTTCCCAATAAAATGCACCAATTTGGTGTCTTCTTTTTTCCAATAATCTTCCCAGTTTTTTCCTTCTCTTTCTGCCCATTCTTTGGTAGATGAGATATAACCAATAGGCGCATCAAACCAAACATACAATACCTTCCCTTCAGCTCCTTCAACAGGTACAGGAATTCCCCAATCCAAATCACGAGTAACAGCTCTAGGTCTTAAACCATCATCAACCCAAGATTTCACTTGTCCGTAAACATTAGGTTTCCAGTCATTCTTATGGCCTTTTAAAATCCATTCTCGTAAGAAACTTTCATGTTTATCTAAAGGTAAAAACCAATGTTTTGTCTGCTTTACAGTAGGTGGATTTCCTGTAATTGCAGATTTTGGGTTGATCAAATCTGTGGCATTATGACTGGTTCCACAGTTCTCACATTGATCGCCGTAACTTTCTTCAAACCCACATTTCGGACAGGTTCCAACCACAAAACGATCGGCTAAAAACTGATCGGCTTCCGCATCGTATAATTGTTCCGTTACTTCCTCAATAAATTCACCTTTATCGTATAAATCGACAAAGAACTCTGATGCTGTTTTATGATGAACTTCGGCAGAAGTCCGAGAATAATTGTCAAAAGAAATTCCAAAATCTTGAAAAGATTGTTTGATAATCCCGTGGTATTTATCAATAATATTTTGAGGAGAAACACCTTCTTTTTTAGCACGCATTGGAATCGCAACACCATGCTCATCACTTCCGCTGATATAAGCTACATCATTTCCTGTCAAACGCAAATATCGTGCATAAATATCTGCAGGCACATAAACTCCAGCCAAATGACCAATATGAATAGGACCATTTGTATAAGGAAGCGCTGCGGTAATTGTATATCTTTTAGGTGAACTCATGGGTTTGGTAACCGTTTTGGACTATTTTTTGATTGACAAAAGTACAAAAAGCAATGTGAACAAATTTTCTAAAACCGATGAAATATATAAACCTAAATTTGATTAATATACCGTGTAATGTTTTTAGCCCGTTACTTTAATTGTCTGGTTGAGCGCAGTCGAAACCTATATAAATCTAAATAATTAAAAGACCTTTCGACTGCGCTCAAGGCGACATCTATATAATGATTCATTGTAAATACTTAATTTTAAATAAATTATTAATTCAAAAGGTTGTAAATAAATGAAAATAGATACATTTACAAAAACCATTTTTATGAGGAGGCGAATTCAATTCGTATCTGTAGTTTTACTTCTAATTTCTTATTTGCCTTTAATTGGACAAATAGAAAATGACTCAATTTCTAAACCGATGAAATTAGCACAGCCTAAGTATTTGATTGAAGGAGATTCTATCGCAATTGTAGCACCAGCAGGAATCTTAAAAAACAAGGAAGAAATTATAGAGAAAGCGAAAAGCTTAGCAGAAAGTTGGGGTTTAAAAGTAATCATTGGCGAACATGTTTTTAATCAGAATGATCACTTTGCGGGAACTGATAAAGAACGAGCAGACGATTTTCAAAAGGCATTAGACAATCCAAATATCAAAGCCATTTGGGGAGCAAGAGGCGGTTATGGTTCTGTTCGAATTTTAGACGCATTAGATTTTACGAAATTTAAAGAGCACCCAAAATGGATTATCGGATATTCAGACATTACAGCACTTCATAGTCACATTCATAATTTGGGTGTTGAAACCATTCACGGGATGATGGGAACCAGTATGCAATTTGAAGAAGAAGAATCGGAAGAAAGTATTAAGACCTTGAAAAAAGCATTATTTGGACACGAATTAAACTATGAAGTAGAATCATCAGAATATAATAGAGAAGGAAATTCCGAAGGTGAAATTGTTGGAGGAAACTTAACTCTTTTGTTGACCATGTTAGGAAGTGAAAGCTCTATTTCTACCGATGGAAAAATCTTGTTTATTGAAGAAATTGGCGAGTATAAATATCATATTGATAGGATGTTGCAAAGCTTAAAAAGAGCGGGGTATTTTGAAAATTGCAAAGGGTTGATTGTTGGCGATATGAGCAATATCAAAAAAAACACAACGAAATGGGGAAGTTCTATCGAACAACTGATTTTGGATGCAATTTCTGAATATGATTTTCCAGTATTGTTCAATTTTCCTGCTGGACATGAAACAGACAACAGAGCACTTATCTTAGGAAGAACTGTTGAATTGACAGTCACCAAAGAACAATCAAAAGTCGTTTTTAAGGAGTAAGTATGGGCTTTTATGATGTATCAAAAGAAGAAAGAAAGGTACTCGTTGATAAAATCAATGCCGATATTTTAAATGACTTTTCCAATGCTAATAAAGATGCTATAATTACCTATTTTTCAGACGAAGATACCTACATCAGAAAAACAGCTTATCTAGCTGTTGGAAAAATTTTCTATACTCATGAAAATTTAAGATCGGTTGTTTTACAGACATTAAAAGCGTTGTTATCTTCTGAAGTTGATAAAGTGCGACAAACTGTGGTGAATTCCGCAGGCGAAATTGGCAAATGCCATTTTAATTTGGTGCAAGATTTTTTCGATTGTAGTCTCTTTGACCAACATCACTCAGTGAGAAATGCAGTGATTGGTTCGATGAAAAAAATGGGCGAAAAGAATCCGATTCCTATTTTAGCTTGGTCAGAAGGTTATTTAAATCACCCTGACAAAGAAATCAGAAGAGAAATCTGTCACGGGATAGAATTGAGAGGAAGAACACACCCTCAAGATATTTTACCACTATTAAAAAAATTAGAATTTGATGAAACTAAAAGAGTTTCCAGTACATTAGTACACGTAATTGGTCAAATTGCGTATAAAAATGGCTGTTTAAAAACAGTGGTAGAACATTTGAAAACGTGGCAAAATAAAGTGTTGGTACAAAAAGCGTTGGACGAAATTGTAGATGTGCATCATCGATATAGAAATTTCTCAGCATTAACCCAACAACAAGCCATAGACTATATTGACAACAATTATAATATAAAATCAAGTAATTCATTTTAATTAAAACATGTGGACGTAATAGAAAAAATTATCTCGGACTTTGCCTCATTTATTTGGGGTTTACCCTTACTTATTTTATTAATCGGAGGCGGAATATTCCTTCTCATTTTTTCTCGATTTTTGCCTTTTCGGTTTTTTGGACATGCCATTCAAGTCTTACGAGGGAAATATGACAATCCCGATGACCCAGGGCAAATTAGTCACTTTCAAGCATTAACAACAGCCTTGTCTGCAACTGTTGGAATGGGAAATATTTCGGGTGTTGCTGTGGCAATTGCCATTGGTGGACCTGGAGCTGTTTTTTGGATGTGGATAAGTGCTATTGTGGGAATGTCTACAAAATTCTTTACATCATCATTAGCCATCATGTTTCGAGGAAAAGATAGTAATGGAGAATTGCAAGGAGGCCCCATGTATTTTATTACTGAAGGCTTAGGGAAAAGGTGGAAACCATTAGCCATTTTCTTTAGCGCCTGTGCTATGATTGGAGCATTACCCGTATTTAATGTCAATCAATTAACACAAGCAATCAATGATATTTTATTGAAGCCGAATGGAGTTGAAGTAACAAACTACACCAATTTACTCATTGGAATTTTCTTAGTAATCATTACTGGAATTGTTGTTTTAGGCGGATTAAAACGTATCGGAAAAGTCACGGCAAAATTAGTTCCTTCCATGGTTTTGCTCTATTTTATATTGGTCGTTATCATTTTGGGAACTCATATAGATGTAGTTCCTAAGTATTTAGGAATGATTTTCACAGATGCATTTAGTGCAGATTTTATAAAGGGAGATTCTCTTTTAGGCGGCGCTTTGGGGGCTTTAATTATCTTAGGAATTCGTAGAGGAGCTTTTTCTAATGAAGCAGGAATTGGAACTGCACCGATGGCTCACGGAGCAGCAAAAACAGCAGAACCTACACGAGAAGGATTGGTAGCTATGTTAGGGCCATTTATAGATACTATTATCGTTTGTACATTAACCGCTTTAGCTATTTTAGTGACAGGAGTTTGGCAAACAAGCGACACCAATGGTGTGAGTTTAACAGCAACAGCTTTTGGAGAAGCCATGCCTGGAATCGGGAAATATTTGCTCATGATTTGTATTGCTGTATTTAGTATTTCATCACTGTTTTCTTATTCGTATTACGGAACCAAATCAACCTCCTTTTTATTAGGAGCGAAGCGTAAGCATTTTTATAACTACTTCTATATTGCAAGTATTCTTTTGGGCGCCGTTGCCTCTTTGGATATGATGATTAATTTAATTGACAGTGCATTTGCTTTGATGGCAATTCCAACAATGATCGCCACTATTTTATTAGCGCCTAAAGTGATGAAAGAAGCTAAGAAATATAGTAAAAAGCTGAAAGACTAAGAATTAGATTATCGCGAAGCGGTACATTTTGTTTTTCTTGTGCTGATATTACTATTGAAGATAATAGGAATCAGGCAATTATAAACGTTTCCTTCATCTTACAAACTTAAGGTGACTTCAAAACCGATAGCCTCAGAAATGGCATTATCTTTTACTTTACTATTATAATTAATTCCCCACCGAGTTCTATCAATTTTAAACTTTGTGGTCATTTGCTTTTTTTCAAAATTAACTTCAGCCTGAAAATTGACAGGTTTTGTAATACCTTTAATTGTAAGGTTCGCTTCAATTCTCATCTTTGTAGGGTCGTGATACTTTACTTTAGTCATGACTAATTTAGATTGAGGATGCTTTTTCACATCAAAAAAATCGGGGTCTTTTAAATGTTTTATAAGACCAGAATTGGTGTCTATTTTTCCATTGTCGGTGCCCGTAATAGAATTCATATCAATGATAAATTCACCTCCAGTAATTTTACCATTGGTTTTAATAAAATGACCTTGTTTAAACTGTATGATTCCAATATGTCCGCCAAAATAAAAGGTATAATCTCCAGACCATTTTAAAGCACTTTTAGAAATATTGATTTTGAGTTCTTCTTGTGCATGTACTGTTGCTGAAAAACTAGCAATAATGAAACAGGTAATAATGATTTTCTTCATGATGTTTTGATTTTCGAGTAAAACTAAATCGACTAGAAAACAAGAGTGTCAAAAAAATGTAAAAGAAGTGTCAACAGTTGTAAAAAGTCATGAAATTGTATGTTCTTTACAAGAATTATGAGCAAAAGAACGATGTATTCATTTTTAGGGTTGGCAATTGCCGTGTTTTTTACATGGATGTTGTCTGGTCCTGATGAGGCGAATGATGATTTTTCAGAAATAGCAAAAATTTCTTTGCGAGATGTAGGAAATCAATTGTTACTTTCAAAAGGAGATTCTACTTCTTTGATCTTACCTGTCATTAAATTAAATGACACGAAGTTTGAACTATCTTTTGAAGATAAGCTTTCTTTTGAGCCAGGAACTTTGGTTTCAATTGTGAAAAACAGCTTTCAAAAATCAGAGCTATCTAATAATTACAGAGCGGAGGTGGTTCAATGTGCAGACAAAGAAGTTGCTTATAGTTACAAAGTAAGTGAAGATATTGAGAATACAATTGTTCCCTGTATTGGACGATTTTTACCCATACAATGCTATACAATTCAATTCCGATTTTTGGACCGAAAATCCGCAATCATTAACAAACAAATACTGTTATATGGTTTTATTTTCAGTGTGTTTTTTCTCGCACAATGGGTTCTCTACAAGAGAAAATCAGAGACAAAATCAAAAGAAAATAATGCAGAATACATTGCTATTGGAAGTTTTCATTTTTACCCTGAACAAAGCAAATTGGTCAAGGAAATTACTGAAATAAGTCTTTCAAATAAAGAATGTGAATTGTTAGAAATCTTCGTAGCAAATCCAAATCAAATTATCAAACGAGATGAATTGACAAAGAAGGTCTGGGAGGACAATGGTGTTTTTGTTGGGAGAAGTTTAGATACCTATATCTCCAAACTTCGAAAGAAATTAAAAGACGATACTAGAATCAAATTGACAAACGTTCATGGGGTAGGTTATAAATTAGAGATTAATAATTGACAAAGTTTACGGCTAAATTTTTATTTTAGTAGCATGGCAAAACACTATGAATTAGGAAAAAAAGGAGAAAAAATTGCGGTTGACTATTTGATTGACAAAGGCTACCAAATCCTAGAAAAAAATTGGCGATATCTAAAAGCAGAAGTCGATATCATTGCAAAAAAAGAAAATACCGTAGCTTGTATTGAAGTAAAAACAAGATCAACCAATGATTTTGGAAATCCACAAGATTTTATCACTCCAAAGAAGATTAAACTATTGGTCATGGCGATGAATGAATATATAATTCGGAACGATTTAGATGTAGAAACTCGGTTTGATATTATGGGGATCACGAAAAATCATTCAGGCTTTGAAATTGAACACTTAGAAGATGCGTTCTTGCATTTTTAATAGAAAGGCGTAAATATATTTACATACTGTTTATGAACCACAAATACGCAAATCTAATATTGATGAATTCGTTGAAGTAAAGCATTAAAAAATTAATAGCTTACTCGAACTTTTTTTAAAGTATTGAATATTATCCATAAGTGATTTGACAAATAAGTAGTTAACAGATTGCCACGGCTTTTTTTTGGAAAGCCTCGCAAAGACATTCCTGTATTGTCTTCACGATCACGCCTAAAAGCGTGAGAAGTGATCTCATAAATAGGAGTTAAGTAGGTTAACATAAGTCTTGACTCCTTGTTCTCACAGCGAAGCGGTCTTTTATTTAACCTAATTCAACGCATCCAAAACCAATTTCAAATCTTCTAACTTATCTGGATTTGCGATAATTTTTTTATCCATTCCTAATACAAAATACGTCGGCGTAGAATTAATTTGGTAGGTTCTTGCAGTAGTGTTTTCCCATTTCCCCAAACCTAAAACATGATGCCAACCTGGCAAAGTTTTTTGATAACCTAACCATGTTTTATCAGAAGATTCCATAGCAAAAGCAACGACTTTTGTTTTGGTTTTTCCTTTTAAGAATTCATATACTTTAGGCACTTCACTGATACAATGCGGACATTCTGTGCTATAAAAAATCAACAAATAATTGAGACCATCTTTTAATGAAGAAAGGCTCATTTGTTTTCCATTTTCTTCCCAAGAAAAATCAGGAGCAATTCTTCCAATAGCAACACCTAAAGCGCTTAGTGTTTTTTCTTTGAATTTGGTATTTTGATTTTCTTTTGGAAGCTTATCAAAATGATTTGCAAACAAAAAATCTACCATATCGGCATTTTTTACTGCTGCAAATTGAGAAATCAAAAACTCAATGACATCCGCTTTAAACTTCATGTCTGAAACCTTTCCAATGGCAATTCCAGCCGCTTTTTGATATAACTTTTTTTGAGTATCAACATTTTCAGAATAGTTCATATAAAACACGTAATCTGCAATTCTATCAATTAAAAAAGAAGAATTGTAAAGGTTTGTATTTGAAAAATCGATCTTATCAAAAAAGTGAGTGACGACTCCGTCTAAATATTGTCGAGAATTTTTTGCAACTTCAGGAGCATTATACCTATCTGTGGCTTTTATAAAATGATGCGCCAACGTTCCTTCAGAGGTTTTCACATAGCCTTTTTGCACTTTCTGAACATTGAGTACAGCGTTTTTATATGCAGTTTCACTTGTTGTAGATGGGTTTTTTAAATAAGCAACTTGTAACGAATCTACTTTGTATTGCGCCAAAGAAATGTCATTTGTAAAACGACTGAATAGCTGGTTTTCTTTTGATTCTTGAAAAACGGTAGAACCTTGCACATCATCGGGATTGAATGAAATAGTTACATTTTCTTGATTGAATAAAAAGTCTACAAAACCGTTTTTTTGCAAATCATAAGTAATTCTATAGGAACCCGTTTTTGCATCAGCAGGCAATTCAAATTCAAAACTTCCCACCGTTAAATCTTTTCCATTTACCTTCTGAACTTCTTTTTTAACCTGAGTGTTCTTTATAAAAACTTGTCGTGCTCCTTCAACTTTGTATAGCAAAACCCACGAATATTTTTTTACGGGATTAACAGTTCCTTTTATAGCATATTGAGCTTGCATTAGCGAGCTGATAAAAAGAAATAAAATCAGAATTCTCTTCATAAAATTAGATTTGATTAAGGCTTTCCAAGAAGCATACCAAAATTACAGTTTCTTGGCTAAAATACGTACTTTGGTATCAAATAAATCAAATATGAGTTTTCAAGACAAAGTTGTTTGGATTACAGGAGCTTCCTCAGGAATTGGAAAAGCTTTAGCCTTAGAATTATCCAAACAAAACGCATTGTTAATTATTTCAGCAAGAAATGAAAAAACATTGTCGGCTGTAAAATCGGAATGCAAGTACCCAGAAAATGTATGGGTTTTACCATTAGATTTAGCACAGTATAATAATTTTGAAAAAACCACAGAACAAGCATTAAAGTATTATGGGAGAATTGATGTTTTGGTGAATAACGGAGGAGTCAGTCAACGTTCTTTTGCAAAAGACACGAGTATTGCTGTCGATAAAAAAATTCTCGAAATTAATTATATGGGAACCATCGCATTGACCAAAGCAGTTTTACCTCATTTTTTAGAAAATCAGCAAGGTCATATTGTGGTTACCACAAGCATTGTTGGAAAAGTAGGAACACCATTGCGTTCTAGTTATGCTGCAGCCAAGCATGCTTTACATGGCTTTTTTGATAGCTTGCGAGCTGAGGTGTATGATGATAATATTGATGTAACGCTTATTTGCCCAGGTTACGTAACCACCAATGTCTCTATAAATGCATTACAAGGTGATGGAACTCCACAAGAAAAAATGGATAAAGCAACTGCCAACGGAATTCAGCCTGAACGATTTGTAAAGTTGATGGCGAAAGCGATTAAAAACAAAAAACAAGAAGTTTACATTGCAGGAGCTAAAGAAAAATTGGGTGTCTATGTAAAAAGATGGATTCCTAAAGTTTTTTCTATAATGGTAAGAAAGTTGAGCGTTACTTAAAAAACTCAATGGCTTCAAAATAGCTTACAATGGCTTCTTTCATCAAAACCGTTTGTTCGCCACCTTTTAAGTTTGGCAAATCGGTTAGTATTTTATAATGCGGCCATCCATCCTCATCAAAATAATCAAATTCATAGTAACCATAAGGTTCTAGCAATTTACAAATGGCAATATGCATTAGGTTTACTTTCTCGTCTTTCTTGAAATTTCTTTTTCCTTGTCCTAATTCCTGTACACCAATTAAATAGATAATTCCATCTAAATTTAAAGTATCACCATCCGAAAATTGACGAGTTAATTCGGCGACTAAAAAGTCCCATTTTTCTTTTAAAGTTGTGTCTTTCTCCATTCGTTTAATTCTAGAACAAAGGTATGAGATTTTACCTACTTTTGTGACTACGATTTATATAAAAAGCTTTCGTGAAACTATCAAAAAAATTAGAAGATAAATTAGAAAAACGCAACGAAAATCAATCGCTTCGTACACTAAGAGAATCACAGGTTCTTGTCGACTTTTCTTCCAATGATTATTTGGGATTGTCGAGATCTCAAACCATTTTTGATGCCACGCACAATTATTTAAAGCAACATAATATCCTTGAAAATGGAGCCACAGGCTCTCGATTAATTTCTGGAAACCATTCTTTATATAAAACTACGGAAGATTTTTTATGCAAGTTTCATCAATCAGAAGCAGCATTGATTTTCAATTCAGGATATGATGCCAATGTAGGCTTCTTTTCCTCTGTTCCACAAAGAGGAGACGTGATTTTATATGATGAATATGTACATGCTTCCATACGAGATGGAATATTGTTAAGCAATGCCAAATCCTATAAATTCAAACATAATAATACTGAAGATTTAAAAGAAAAGATCTTTCGTTTTACACGAAATGAGAATTCAAGTCATACTGAACCTGTCGAAGTATACATTGTTACCGAATCCGTTTTCTCAATGGATGGCGATTCTCCAGATTTAATTTTGATCTCGGAAATCTGTAAGAAACACAATGCTTTTTTAATTGTGGATGAAGCACACGCCATCGGTGTTTTTGGAGAAAATGGTTGTGGTAAAATTCAGAATTTCGATGTACAGAAGAATGTTTTTGCACGAATCATCACTTTTGGAAAAGCTTTAGGAAGTCACGGGGCAGCAATTTTAGGAGGTTCAAAGCTTAAAGAATATCTGATCAATTTTGCAAGAAGTTTTATCTACACAACGGGATTACCACCACATTCTTTAGCAACAACCCTTTCAGCGTATGATTTCTTAGCTGTCAGTTCGAGCGGGGCTGAGAACATTTTAAAACTGAAAGAAAACATCCTGTTTTTTAATGAAGAGTTAAAAAGACTAGAATTAAAAAAATCATTTATTCAAAGTCATTCAGCAATTCATTCCTGTGTTATTCCAGGAAATGAAAAAGTGAAAACCATCGCGAAACAATTACAACAAAAAGGCTTTGATGTAAAACCCATTCTATCACCCACAGTTCCAGAAAATCAAGAGCGCATTCGTTTTTGTTTGCATTCGTATAATTCTTTTGAAGAAATTACTCAGGTCTTAAAGGCACTTTGTATTTTAGCCGATGTAATGTCTTTGCGAACAAAGTGAAGCAATCTGTTTTTTAAGATTACTTCTTTGCAATGCTCCTTGTAATGACAAAAATGAAAAAATACTTTATCACAGGAATTTCAACCGAAGTAGGAAAAACAATTGCCTCTGCAATTATTACTGAAGCTTTACAGGCAGATTATTGGAAGCCCATTCAGGCTGGGGATTTAGAGTTTTCTGATACGGATAAAGTAAAAGGATTGGTTTCCAATTCAAAATCTGTTTTTCATCCAAATTCCTATGCATTGCAAACACCTATGAGTCCACATGCATCCGCTGAAATTGATCATATTCAAATTGATGTAAAACAAATCAAAGAACCCAAAACAAAGAATCATTTGGTGATTGAAGGAGCAGGAGGTTTGTTGGTTCCGTTGAATGATACAGAAACAATTTTGGACATCATTCAGCCCAATTATAAAGTCATTGTTGTTTCTCGTCATTATTTGGGAAGTATCAACCATACCTTATTAACTGTAAACTTATTGAAGGAAAAAGGATTCGATGTTTCTATTATTTTTTCTGGCGATAAACAAGCGACAACAGAATCAATTGTTGAAAAAATGACAAATGTTCCTGTCATCGGTCGTATAGAAGATGAACCTTATTTTGATCAGAATGTGATTAAAGAATATGCAGAGAGATTTAAAGATAAATTAGAATGAGCCTTCAAGAAAGAGATAAAAAACATCTTTGGCATCCATTAACACAGCACAAGTTGCATCCGGAAGCCATTGGAATTACACGTGCAAAGAACTGTGTTTTATACGATGAAAATGGAAACGAATATATAGACGGAATTGCCTCATGGTATATTGCTATGTATGGGCATTGTAACGAATATATTACAGGCCGAGTTTCCAAGCAAATGAGGCAATTAGATCAAGTTGTTTTTAGCGGATTTACCCACAAACCTGCCGTGGAGTTGTCTGAAAAACTAATTGCTATTTTACCTGACAATCAACAAAAAATATTCTTTAGTGATAATGGTTCTACTTCCGTCGAAATCGGAATCAAAATGGCATTGCAGTATCATTTTAATAAAGGAGAAAAACGTACCACCTTACTTGCTTTTGAAGACGGTTTTCATGGAGACACATTTGGAGCAATGAGTGTTTCTGGATTGTCTGTTTATAACGGTCCTTTTGAAGATTTCTTTATTGACGTAAAAAGAATTCCTGTTCCGGCCAAAGAGAATATTGATGCTGTTTTAAAACAATTACAACAGATTGTTGCGGAAGAAAAAATAGCAGGTTTTGTATACGAACCTTTGGTACAAGGAGCAGCCGCTATGAAAATGCACGATGCAGATGGATTGAATCAAATTTTAGCATTCTGCAAACAACATACGATCATAACGGTTGCCGATGAGGTGATGACAGGTTTTGGAAAAACAGGAAAGAATTTTGCATCAGAATTTATGGAACAAAAACCAGATGTAATTTGCCTAAGCAAGGCTTTGACAGGAGGTTTGTTACCTATGGCGATTACTAGCTGTTCTCAAGAAATCTACGATGCTTTTTATAGTGATGATATTTCTAAAGGACTATTTCACGCGCATACATATTCTGCAAATCCAATCGCTTGTACAGCAGCAATTGCTGCAATAGAGTTACTACAAACGCAAGAAATTCAAGAGAATATTCAAAGAATTATTGAATCACATCAACAGTTTGACGAACGAATTAAAAATCACCCAAAAATAAAATCGACACGACAAACAGGAGTTATTTATGCATTAGATTTGAATGTAGAGATGGATCGTTATGGAGACTTAAGATATCAATTATTCAATTTCTTTATGAAAAACGGTGTTTTCCTCAGACCCTTAGGAAGTACAATTTATATTTTAGCTCCTTATACAATTGCTGAAAAGGAACTGGAAAAAATATACAGTACAATTCAAAAAGTGTTAGACACCCTCTAAAGATTTTTCCAATAGATTTATTTTCTGTTTGCTTTCTTTGAGAATGATATAGAGTTTGTCATAGTACCATTCGCCATCTACTTTTTCAGCAACCACTCTAATCGTTGCTTTTCCATTTGGTCCTCGTACAGGAATTGTAAGGTCGGCATCTCCATTATTATTACTGAAGTTAATGCTTCCAGAAACCAATCCTTTTTGTTCAATAGGACTTCCTAGACTTTCTATAACAATAGAATTTTCTGAGGCTTTTTCAATTGCATATTGAGTAGGCGTCGCTTCAGAAAGCATTCCTGTAACACCAAAAATCAATGCACCTATTCCTAAGAAGAATAATATAATCAAGGTTACACATCCCATTGTTGGGACAAACCATAACCAATTTCTTCGAAACCAACTTTTTTTAATTTGCTCTTCCATGAATTTAAATTTTCAACAAGATAAATAAAAAATAGATTTCAAAATTTATATAGTGTAAATCATTAGCGTTCGAAACTTTTGAAACAAGACCGTTTTATTGCTAGAGAAAGACTTTATATGGTTGAAAATCAAACTTTTAAGTATTCTATTTCTGATATGATATAACTTCTTTTAAGTATTCATTTTTTTCATAAAGAAGAATTTTTTAAAAATGTCAGATCATTTAACTGCTTGAGAATCAAACAATCTAGATTCTTGATTCTTGAAGAGCAGCGGTCTTAGGTCAAACTTTCGGATGCCAATGAGTATAAATAAAAGTTGATACTGTATTTTTGCAAGCGCAGCGAAGATTTGAATTTATTTCAAATCCTTGCTTTTGGATTCCTACGAGAGCAGGAATCCAAAAGAAATTTAGTTAATTCAAAAAAGATTCCTGCTTTCGCAGGAATAACAGAGAATGAAAGAACCCATTTCAATAACATCAATTGCTTCAATTTCTGCCTTAGGAAGTTCGTCAAAAGAAATCTGGAAGAACTACCAGAGTAATGAACACTTCATGACAGAAAAACAATTCGAAAATACAACTGCCTGGGTTGCCGAATTGTCTCTTGCGGATAAAAATGCAATTACCGAATTAAGAAATTCAGACCCAAAATATTTACAACTAGACGATTCAGTTTTATATGCAATACATACTTCCCGTAAAGCGGTAAAAGGAGCCAACTGGGAAAAGCATGATGACTTTGGAATCAATATAGGTTCTTCAAGAGGGGCGACACATTTGTTTGAAAAATATCACAAAGAATTTTTAGAAACTGATCATACTTCAACCTTAGCATCGCCCACAACAACATTAGGAAATATCTCTTCTTGGGTAGCACATGATTTACAATCAAATGGGCCCGAAATATCGCATTCCATTACTTGTTCTACTGCATTGCATGCTTTGTTAAATGGAGTTGCTTGGATTCAAGCAGGAATGACAGACAAATTTCTAGTTGGAGGAAGTGAAGCCGCATTAACCGAGTTTACCATTGCTCAAATGAGAGCGATGAAAATCTATGCTTCGACTCAGCTCAGCACGGGAGCTTCGACACCGCTCAGCACAGGGGCTTCGACTCCGCTCAGCACGAGGACTTCGACTTCACTCAGCGAACAGTTTCCTTGTAGAGCTTTTGATTTAGAGAAGAAGAAAAACACCATGGTGATTGGAGAAGGTGCCGCTACTATTTGTATCGAAAAAGGAACAAAAGAAAACGCAATTGCTACAATTTCAGGAATGGGTTATGCAACAGAAATCTTAGCACACAATGTTTCTATTTCAACAGAAGCCGATTGTTTTCAAAAGTCGATGAAAATGGCTTTGGGAGAGGTTTCTCCTGAAGAAATAGATGTCATTGTGATGCATTCACCAGGCACAATCAAAGGCGATATTTCAGAATTCAAGGCAATTGAAAAATTATTTTGTAACAAACTTCCATTTTTAACTACTAATAAATGGAAACTGGGACACACCTTTGGAGCATCAGGAATGTTAAGTCTAGAACTAGCCATTTTAATGCTGCAAAATCAAGAACCTATTTCAACTCCATTTGCTATGGAACAAAGCCAACCAAAAAACATCAAAAAAGTATTGGTAAATGCTGTAGGCTTCGGTGGAAATGCAGTTTCTATATTGCTGACGAGATAAGAATTTCTGTTTCGTTAAAAAGCTTTATATTTAGTAACTTTTAAAAAAACAATCACTATGATGGAATGGTTTTCTGAATTGGCCACTTTTGAAAAATTTTATTGGGCGATCGCTGGAATTTCTAGTATTGTATTTCTATTTGTTTTAATAACAACATTTATAGGAGCTGATTCTGATGATATTGGCGATGTTGATGCTGAAGCAGATGCAGATATTGGTGCTGGATTTCAATTTTTTACATTTAAAAATACAGTTGCTTTTTTTACTGTTTTTGGATGGAGCGGAATTGCAAGTATGGGAGATGGAAGCTCTAAAATAACGGTTGTCATTATTTCCCTTGTATGCGGTTTGCTAATGATGACAGCAATGGCTGCAATGTTCTATTATATTAGTAAGCTAACTTCTAGTGGAACACTGAAGATGAAAAATGCTTTGCATGCGATAGGAGAAGTGTATTTGACCATTGGAGCAAACAGATCTACCATTGGAAAAGTACAAGTAAAAGTGCAGAATTCGCTACGAGAACTAGAAGCATTAACAGACCATGATGCAGACTTAACTCAAGGAAGGGTTATCAAAGTAGTGGAAGTAACCTCAAACGGAATATTAATTGTTGAACCTCAAAAAAAATAAAAAATGACTATGTTAAACTCAATTGCTCTCCAACTAGGAGATTTAGGCTGGCCAGTAACAATCGTGGCTATTATCCTTGGATTATTAATTATACTTATAACCTTACTAAAAAGATACAAAAGATGTCCTTCGGATAGAATTTTAGTAGTCTACGGAAAAGTAGGCGGCGGCGAATCAGCCAAATGTATTCATGGTGGCGCGGCATTTATCTTTCCCGTATTTCAAGATTATCAATTTTTAGATTTAACACCAATATCTATTGAAGTAAACCTAGTCAATGCACTGTCTAAACAAAACATTCGTGTAAATGTTCCTTCAAGATTTACCATTGGTATTTCTACAGAACCTGGAATTATGCAAAACGCTGCTGAGCGATTGTTAGGTTTAGGTCAAAATGAAATTCAAGATTTAGCACAAGAAATTATTTTTGGACAATTACGTTTGGTAGTAGCTTCTATGGATATTGAAGAAATCAATTCAGATAGAGACAAGTTCTTAACCAATATTTCTAAAAGTGTAGAATCAGAATTAAAGAAAGTAGGATTAAAACTAATCAACGTAAATATTACAGATATCGTTGATGAATCTGGATATATTGAAGCTTTAGGAAAAGAAGCTGCAGCACACGCAATCAATGCAGCACGTAAATCAGTAGCAGAGAAAAATAGAGATGGTTCCATTGGTGAGGCAAATGCAGTACAAGATGAAAGAACACAAGTAGCTGCAGCCAACGCACAAGCAGTTGATGGAGAAAATACAGCAAAAATTGCAGTAGCAAACTCCGATTCATTGCGTCGTCAAAGAGAAGCAGAAGCGGAAAGAGTAGCGATTGCGTCTGAAAAAGTACAAACAGCAAAAGCATTAGAAGAATCCTATGCTGCAGAAAAAGAAGCAGAACTTGCTAGAGCAGACAGAGAACGCTCTTCGCAAATGGCAGATATTATTGTTCCAGCAGAAATCGATAAAAGAAAAGTAGAGATTGATGCAGAAGCAGAAGCAGAAAACATTAGAAGAATCGCGAAAGGTCAGGCAGATGCAATTTTATTCAAAGCACAAGCAGAAGCACAAGGAGTTTTTGAAGTCTTAACGAAGCAAGCAGCTGGTTTAGATCAAATAGTGAAAGCGGCTGGAAACGATTCTCAAAATGCAGCCTTATTATTAATTGCTGATAAATTACCTGAATTGGTGAAATTACAATCAGAAGCCATTAAGAATATTAAGATTGATAAAGTTACTGTTTGGGAAAACGGTGGAGGAAAAGACGGAAAAACATCCACCTCTAACTTTATTTCTGGAATGTACAATGCGGTTCCGCCTTTACAAGAAATGTTTAATATGGCAGGAATGCAATTGCCCGAGTATTTAAAAGGGAAAGAAATTCCATCGGAAGTAATTGAAGAATCTAAAAAGAAAACAAAATCCAAACCAGAACCCAAAAAACCATCAGATGACAAATCATCAGATGAATAGAAATAAATACTATTAAAAATTCCGCTAGCACAGCGGAATTTTTTACTTTTGACACGATAAATTATCCCAATTTTATGAGCGTTACAAGACACAATTGGACCCAAGAAGAAATTCTAGATATTTATAACAAACCTCTGATGGAACTGTTGTATGAAGCAGCAACCATTCACAGAGAACATCACGATCCAAACACAGTACAAGTTTCGACTTTACTTTCAATTAAAACGGGTGGATGTCCAGAAGACTGTGGATATTGTCCGCAAGCAGCAAGATATCATACCGATATAGAAGGAAATGATTTAATGACAGTTTCGCATGTAAAAGCGCAAGCCTTACGTGCTAAAGCATCAGGAAGTTCTAGAGTTTGTATGGGAGCCGCTTGGAGAAATGTAAAAGACGGACCCGAATTTGATCAAGTTTTAGAAATGGTAAGAACCATCAATAAACTGGAAATGGAAGTTTGCTGTACCTTGGGAATGATTACTGAAAATCAGGCAGAACGATTGGCAGAAGCAGGATTGTATGCCTATAATCACAATTTAGATTCTTCAGAAGAATATTACAAAGAAGTAATTTCTACACGAGGTTATGAAGATCGATTGGAAACCATTGATAATGTGCGTAAGACCAATGTTACGGTTTGTTCAGGCGGAATTATTGGAATGGGAGAAAAAGAAGAAGACAGAGCAGGAATGTTAGTCGCCTTGTCTACCTTAAACCCACAACCAGAATCAGTGCCAATTAATGCATTAGTTGCCGTAGAAGGAACACCTTTAGAAGATGAAAAACCTGTCGAAATTTGGGACATGATTCGTATGGTAGCAACTACCAGAATCGTAATGCCAGAAACTCAAGTGAGACTTTCAGCAGGAAGAACTGAAATGAGTAGAGAAGGTCAGGCGATGTGTTTCTTTGCAGGAGCAAATTCAATTTTTGCAGGAGATAAATTACTAACAACACCAAATCCTGATGTAAATCAGGATATGGAAATGTTTAAATTATTAGGATTGAATCCACAAAAACCGTTTATCAAAAAGATGCAACCAGAAACGGTTGAGGCCAAAGATTCTCAGTTCGAATCTTTAGGAGAGAAACCAAAATGGAGTCGACCAGAACATACCATAGAAAGAAACGAAGAAGCAAAGCAAAAAGCGAAGCATGTAAAAGTGTAAGTTTTTATTAACCAAATGACTAAAACCATCGTCTTGAATTATAAAGAGGATGGTTTTTTATACCAATTCTATTTTGAAATTATTGTAAAAAAAAAATGACATTTTTTTTCTTTATACAAAATAGAAAAATAAAGCATAGCCATAGTTACGGTTTCTTTTTATGTTGAAGTAGAAAGGAAAAAAGGACGTTTTATTACGGTTATTTCAATGTAGAGCTGGTATTATAGCTAAAAATAATTTTCGGACTTTTATTAAATTTGTTGTTAAACAGTAAAGAATGAGCTTAAACTTATCTGAAATTGATCGGGTAAAAACAATCACAAAAGAAGACTTTATCAAAAACTACTTTAAACCTCAAAAGCCAGTGGTGATTGAAAGGTTTATAGAAGATTGGCCTGCTTATTCTAAATGGTCTTTAGACTATATGAAGGAAATTGCTGGAGAGAAAACAGTTCCTTTATATGACGATAGACCCGTAGATTATAAAGATGGATTTAACGAACCGCATGCCACTATGCGAATGAAAGATTACGTTGAACTATTAAAAAATAAACCCACTAAATACAGAATCTTTTTATGGAATATCTTAAAAGAAATTCCGATACTTCAAAAAGATTTCACCTATCCAGACTTTGGGTTGAAGTTGATGAAAAAACTACCCATGTTGTTTTTTGGAGGAAAAGACTCCTATACATTTATGCACTATGATATTGATTTAGCAAATATTTTTCATTTCCATTTCGAAGGAAAAAAACAATGTATTCTATTCGATCAAAAGCAAAATAAACATCTTTATAAAATACCAAATTCTTTAATCACTAGAGAAGATATAGATTTTTCAAACCCTGATTTTGAAAAATGGCCTGCGCTAAAAAATGCAAAAGGACATGTTACCTATTTAGAACATGGAAATGTATTATACATGCCAGAAGGTTATTGGCATTATATGAAATATATTACTCCTGGATTTTCTATGAGTTTACGAGCCATTGCAAGAAACCCTATTAATTTAGGAAAAGCCATTTACAACATTATCATCATGAGGTCTTTAGATAACATTATGAGAAGAATTAGAGGGCAAAAATGGATTGATTGGAAAAATGAATATGCTATTCGAAGAACAGAAAAGTTTATGAAATCATAACATTTGTTAACGATTTTGGAGTTATAAAGAGGTAATTTGTAGTTCCAAAAAACAACCAAATTGAAAAAGTGTCCCTCATGTTCTTCTATCAAAAGAATTAGAAGACGAAGAAAACAACTGCTAAAATATATTCCTTTCTCAAGAGCCTATGCTTGTGAAGTATGTCTTACAAGATATTTATATATAGGACCTTTAGATATCTCTATAAAAATTAAAAAGAAATTTTATTAACACAAATCTGTAATTTCTAGGTAAGCAATTCTATCAAGTTGAATAAGGAATGTTAGCCACTACAGAAAAACCTTGTTGATGTTCTATTTCTAATGTACCATCCATTAAGACAACCCTATTTTCCATATTTCTATATCCATTCCCCTTTTTAAAATTTGAAGTTCCTTTACCATTATCTTTATAAACAAGTGTCAAAATACCCTTTTCTAGAACAATGTTTATTTGTGTATCGGAGGCATTGGCATATTTTAGGTTATTGGTAATAAGTTCTTGTATCATCCTAAAAACATGAGTTCCATAAGGCTCATCAATTTGTAAATAAGGCGGTGTTATGTTAAAGGTAAATTCTTGCGTTTTTGAATTCTCAGGGATAATATCCATAACTCGATCCAAAAAAGGTTCACCGTGCATTGGCGTATTATCCAATTGATGCGATAGGTTTCTTATTTCATTATAAGCCTGTAAAAGTTGATGTGATAGTTGTACCTGAACCGTTTCACTATCATGCACTAATTTCATTAAACTACCAGCAATATTATCATGTAATTCTTTACCTATTCTACTTTTCTCTTGTTCAATAGCTACCACAGAATTTTCTAATAAAGCTAGTTTGTGTTGTTGTTTACGTTTGGTCCAATAAAAATAGACAAGACTCAGCACTAAGATTAACACTCCAAGAATACCAAAAATGGTATAACGAGATTGAGTCAGAGAAGCTTCTTTTTGGATATTCTCATTGGTGAGTTGCAAGATTTCGTTTTCTTTTTGCTGTGTTTGGTATTTAGTTTCCAGATTAGCCACAACAGACAAAGATTCTACCTTAGCAATACTATCAGAAAGTGTTTTAAAGTTTTTGTGATTCTCAAGAGCTTTTTTAAATTGTTTTTTACCTACATATAACTCAGCCAAAATTGAATATGCATCTCTTTCATCGGAAGTGGATTTTTGTTGTTTCGAAAACTCTAAAGCTTTAATGGCTAGTTCAATACCTTCATTAAATTTCAATTTTTTATTTTTTACTTTTGCCATACGTATTAACGCCCCTGAATACAATCCAATTTGAAAATCTACGCTTTCTAGAATTTTTAAAGCCCTGTTAAGATAATTTTCAGCCTTTAATACATCATCATATTCTTCTAAATACATCCGGCTTAGATTAAGTAATGCCAGAGCTTCTTCTGAACTATTTTTAGTTCTAATTGCCGCAGTTAGTGCCTTTTCAATGTAAAGAACGGCTTTATCATGATCTTTTATAGATGTATAGATATTTCCAAGCATATTATTTACCCTGATACTAAAATAATCGTTTAAATTGTTCTCTTCTTTTACTTGGTTAATTTTCAGGCAATATTCAAGACTTTTTTGAGGAGACCTCAACCTATAATAAAGAATAGAAATATTGAAAAGAGCTGATATTTCTCTTCTAGGGGCTTTTAACTTTTTGCATAGTTCAATTGTTTTTATATAGTAGGAGATTGCTTTTTCTAGGTCATTCTGTAGCTGATAAATAGTACCAAAATTTCCATAAACAGATAAAATTCCTGAATCGTTACCAGCTTCTTTAAAAATTTCCAAAGCCTCTTGATACTTTTTTAAAGCTTTATTGTGGTTTCTTTTTCTTAAATAAACATTTCCGTCATATACTAAAGACCAACCTTTTAGTACAACAAGCCCTCTCTTGTCAGCTATTTTGTAGGCTTTATTTGAAAAAAATAAACTAGAATCTAGCTTGTATTCTTCTTTATAAATTAATGACAGTTCAATATAAGCGTCAGCTATAAGAGAATCATTTTTTGTAGTATTTATTACGGTTTTAAGGCTATCTTTTTTTTTATCATATTGTCCAAATATAGAGGACACAGAAAAAAGAAAAAGGATTACAATTATTTTCTTCATAATGTATTTAATAATTTAACAACTCATTTTTAAATTCCAAACTAAACAAAGCAAGTTCTTGTCTGTGTTTTAAGTTAAGTTTTGACAAGGTGTTTTTAAAATAAGTATCTATGGTGTAAGGAGTTACATTCATTTCTTTAGCCAATTCTTGTCTGTCGGTTGTTTTGGCAGATAATAACGTAAGTTGTCTTTCTCGTGGACTTAAATCGGAAATGCCATAGAGAGATTCAGAAAAAATAGTGTTTAAAAAGTTACTTCGTTTTTTCAATAATCGTTTCATTGTTGGAGATTCATATTTCCCCTCTGTACTTACATTAAGTAAAGTTTCAGAAAATTCTTTAAATGAACATCCTTTATCTAAAAAACTGTGAAATCCACTCGCTATGGCTTTTTTCATAATTCGATATGAGTTGTAATTGGTTAGAGCAATAACTTTTATTCTAGGCTCAAATTCTAAAATACTTTCTATAATAGTAAAGCCATCTATATTAGTTTCATTAGAAAATTCTAAATCACAAAAAATAAGGTCGATAGAAACTTCATGAATTCTTGAGATAGCAATTCTTGAATTAGCAGCAAAAAAACAATGCGCTTTTGGCATTACTTTTTTAACTCGAGCTTCAATACCTTCTTTTATAAAGGGATGATCATCTATGATTAATATGTTCATATCAAGTTGAATAAGGAATGGTAATCGTTACATCGAACCCATTTTGGGGCTCTATTTCTAATGTACTACTGTTCATTAAGGCAATTCTATTCTCTATATTCCGATAACCGTTCCCTTTTTTAAAGTTAGACGCGCCAATACCATTATCTTTATAAACGAGCGTCAAAACATTGTTTTCTAGAGTAAGGTTTATTTTTGTTTCTGAGGCATTGGCATATTTTAGATTATTGGTAATAAGTTCTTGTATCATCCTAAAAACATGAGTTCCATAAGGCTCATCAATTTGTAAATAAGGCGGTGTTATGTTAAAGGTAAATTCTTGCGTTTTTGAATTCTCAGGGATAATATCCATGACTCGATCCAAAAAAGGTTCACCGTGCATTGGTGTATTATCCAATTGATGCGATAAACCCCTTATTTCATTATAGGCTTGTAACAGTTTATGAGATAGTTGTACTTGAATAGTTTCACTATCATGAACTAATTTCATTAAAGAGCCCGCAATATTGTCGTGTAATTCTTTTCCAATCCTGCTTTTCTCTTGTTCAATAGCTACCACAGAATTTTCTAATAAAGCTAGTTTGTGTTGTTGTTTACGTTTGGTCCAATAAAAATAGACAAGACTCAGCACTAAGATTAATACTCCAAGAACACCAAAAATGGTATAACGAGATTGAGTTAGAGAAGCTTCTTTTTGAATGTTTTCATTGGTAAGCTGTAAGATGTCATTTTCTTTTTGCTGTATTTGATATTTGGTATCTAAATCAGCCACAACAGATAAAGATTCTACCTTAGCAATACTGTCAGAAAGTATTTTAAAGTTTTGATGACTCTTTAATGCCTTTTCAAATTGATTACTATTTTCATATAAACTAGCTAATTCCTCATAGGCACCCATTTCATAGGATGTATGTTTTTTTTGTTTTGCAAATTCTAAAGCTTTATTAGCTAATACAATGCCTTCATTAAATTGTGAATTCGTATTTTTTATACCGGCTAAATTGATTAGCGTTATTGCATATTCTTCAAGCCGATTATCCATACTCTCTTGAATTTGTATAGCTCTTTTTAAATAGCTCTCAGATTTTGGTAAATCCTTCTTAAAATCTAAATATATTTTCCCTAAGTTCGTTAATGCAATAGCTTCTTCCTGAACATTTTCAATTATAATTGCTTCAGCGAGTGCTTCTTCAAGATAAGGAATCGCTTTGTCATACTCTTCTGTAGTACTATAGATAGCTCCAATCAGATTATCTCTTTGAGCATTTAAAAAATATTTTAAGTTATTTTCTTCCTTAACCTGATTAATTTTTAGACCATACTCAAGACTTTTTTGATACGATTTTAAATAAAAATACAACCTAGAGATATTGAATAGAATCATGGTTTCTCTTATAGGGTCTTTTATTTTTTTACTAAGGTCAAGTGCCTTAAGCAGATAAGAGATTGATTTTTCTGGCTCATTTTGTAGCTGATAAATAACACCAATATTTGCATAAATTGCTAAAATTGCTTTATCATCATTAGTATCTTTTATAAGCTCCAAAGCTTCCATATATTTTTTAAAAGCTTTATCGAAACTAGCTTTTCTATGATAAATATTTCCTTCAGATATTAAAGCAAGACTTTTTAATCTCGCATTCCCCACCTTATCAGCTAGTTCGTAAGATTTTTTCACAAAAAACAGGCTAGAATCTAACTTATGTTTTTCTTTATAAAGAATTGATAATTCATTATATGCACTAATTATAAGAGTATCAATTTTTGCATTTTTTGTTACTGCTATAAGGCTGTCTTTAATTTTATCATATTCAATTATATTATACTGCCCAAACATGAAAGATGTGGTAAAAAGAAAAAATACAATAATTATTTTCTTCATATATATAGAGATTTAGTCTCTAAAGGTATAAAAAATACCAACTGCCACCCTCCTAATATGGTTAGGCATGATTTTAAAAGACTTAACTAGTTTTGAAGTATCATCCCCTTCTTACCGATATTCTTAAAATAAAACATTAAGCTCGTTCTCTAAGTGAGACAGTAACATTATTAACTTAATTAGATAAGATGAAAAACATTCCTCGACTCCTGTGTTTTCTATTTTTTAGTGTTTTTACATTTCAACAAATGTATTCGCAAATCACAAAAAGCCACGAATTAAAAGCAATGAAAGATATCGTAGACAATACGATTAAAAACATTTCCAATTTTTCAAACCCATTAATAACGAGCCTCTACAACGAAATTACAATTATTGATTTTTCTTCAATTTGCGAAGTAGAAACAAACACACTAGATGAGGAGTGGTTATTTGCAATAAAAAATAAAGTGGAAAACCTTCCTCAATCAGTGAATACAAATACTGAAGATAAGTTAGCAAGGATTTTTTCAGCACCCACGTTTACATCAACTCCTGTTACTTCTGTTGATGAAGGAGACCCATATAATTATAGCATTACAACCAATGATGCTGATGGAGATCCAGTAACAGTTACTGCTCCAACCTTACCCACATGGCTAAGTTTATCTCTAGTGGGAGATGTTACTACCTTCGTTGGTTCAGGGACTCCAGGGAGTACAGATGGTACAGGAACTGTTGCTAGTTTTATGTCGCCAAATGCAATAGCTATTGACGCCTCTGGTACTATTTATGTTGCAGATACAAATAATCATGTTATCCGTAAAGTTACTCCAGCAGGAGTAGTAACTATTTTTGCAGGTTCAGTAGGAGTTCCAGGTAGTGCAGAAGGTACAGGGATTGCTGCGAGTTTTAATACCCCTAGAGGAATTGCAATAGATGCTTCGGGGACTATATATGTATCAGACTCAAATAATCATAAGATCCGTAAAATTACACCTGCGGGTGTAGTGAGTACTTTTGTAGGTTCTGGAAGCCCTAATAATACTAATGGTACGGGGATCGCTGCGAGTTTTAATACTCCAAGAGGTATTGCATTTGATACTGCTGACAATCTGTACGTTGCAGATAGAACCAACCGTATGGTCCGTAAGGTTACATCAGCAGGAGTCGTTACTACTTTAGCAGGCTCTGGGAGTCCAGGGAGTACTGATGATACAGGAACTAATGCAAGTTTTGATAGCCCTTCTGATGTTGGTATAGATGCCTCTGGGAATGTTTATGTTGCAGATACATTCAATCATACCATCCGTAAAATTACTCCAGGAGGTGTGGTAACTACCTTTGCAGGTACAACTGGGGTTTCAGGGAGTACAAACGGTACAGGAGTTGCTGCGAGTTTTAATAGCCCTTTTAGTTTAGCTGTAGATAGTGGAGGAAGCGTTTATGTGTCAGATACATTTAATCATATTATCCGTAGAATCACTTCTGTAGGAGAGGTAACTACTTTTTCAGGTGATAATGGGGTAGCGGGAAGTACAGATGGAACAGGAACTAATGCAAGCTTTAACTTTCCTGTTGGTATCGTATTTGATGCTACAGGAAACAATTTTTATGTGGCTGGTTCTGGAAGTCATAAAATCCGTAACATAGCTAGTTCTTATGAGCTCGTAGGAGATAGTACTGGTCAAGCGGGGGTACATAATGTAGTTTTAGAAGTCAATGATGGTAATGGAGGTATAACACAGCAAGCATTTACCATTACAGTCAATGACCTTACACCACCTTCAGGCTACTCAGTAGTGATTGATCAAGATCCAATCAATAATGGGAATCAAACGGCTGTAAGTTTCACTTTTGCAGGCGCCGAGGTAGGTACAACCTATAATTATACTTTCACTAGTTCAGCAGGAGGCACGCCTGTTATAGGAACAGGGACCATAGTAACAGCCACGGATCAGATTACGGGTATTGATTTAAGTGGACTCGCAGACGGTACAATTACCTTAAATGTTGCTTTAACAGATGCAAGTAGCAACACGGGAATTGACGTTACAGATACAGCAACCAAAGAAACTGGAGCGCCAAGCGGTTACTCAGTAGTGATCGATCAAGACCCTATAAATGCAACAAATGTAAGTTCAGTAAGTTTTACACTTGCAGGAGCAGAAGTTGGAACAACCTACAATTATATATTTACTAGTTCAGGTGGAGGAATTCCAGTAACGGGTTCTGGGATCATAGTTACCGCCACAGATCAAATTACAGGAATAGGTTTAAGTGGACTGGCAAATGGTACAATTACTTTAAGTGTAACCTTAACCGATACTAGCGGTAATATAGGAATAGCAGCTACTGATACTTCTACTAAAGTAAATACAGCACCAACATTTACTTCAACACCAATTACCTCGATTAATGAAGGTGATATCTATACCTATGCTATTACAACCAATGATGTCGATGGAGACGAGGTTACTGTTACTGCACCTACGACACCTTCCTGGTTAAGCATAACGAGTACAGCTTCTGTAAGCACTTTAGCAGGTTCAGGAAGTTCTGGAAGCGCAAATGGTACAGGAACTGCCGCGAGTTTTAATGACCCTAGGCATATAGCTGTAGATACTTCAGGGAATCTTTATGTAGTGGATAGAAATAACCATAACATTCGTAAAATTACTCCTGCTGGTGTTGTAACAACTTTTGCAGGTTCAGGAAGCCAAGGAAGTTCAGATGGTACAGGAACTGCTGCAAGTTTTAGGTTTCCTTATGGAATTGCTGCAGACGCTTCTGGCAATGTTTATGTGGCAGACACAAATAATTTGGCCATCCGAAAGATTACCCCAGCAGGAGTGGTGACTACTTTAGCAGGTTCAGCGGGAGTTATTGGAAGCACAGATGGTACAGGTACTGCCGCAAGATTTAACTTTCCTTTTGGAATTGCTGTAGATACTTCTGGAAATTTATATGTAGCAGACAGAAGTAATCATACAATTCGAAAGATTACCCCAACAGGAGAGGTAACTACTTTAGCAGGTTTAGCAGGAAATATGGGAAGTATAGATGATACAGGAGCTGCAGCGCGCTTTAACCTTCCTAGTGGTGTAACGGTAGATACAGCAGGTAATGTTTATGTAGCTGATACATTTAATCATAATATTCGAAAGATTACCCCAGCAGGAGCAGTCACAACTTTAGCAGGTACAGGAAGTGTAGGAAGTGCAAATGGTACAGGAACCGCTGCAAGTTTTGGTTTCCCCGACGATGTATCTGTAGATGCTTTAGGAAATGTATACGTTGCAGATGTAAATAGTCATAGGATTCGTAGAATTACACCCACAGGTGTAGTTACTACTTTTGCAGGATCAGGATTACAAGGAGATACAAATGGTCCAGCAGCTACTGCAAGTTTTAACTTTCCAAGAGGCGTAACTGTAGATGCTTCAGGCACTATTTATGTAGTAGATTCAACAGGTCTAATCATTCGTAAAATTAGTACAGTCTTCACGCTTACCGGAAATAGTACAGGTCAGGGTGGTATGCATAATGTAGTTTTAGAAGCCAATGATGGTAATGGAGGTATAACACAGCAAGCATTTACCATTACAGTCAATGATAGTACTGCTCCAATGGGTTATTCAGTAGTTATCGATCAAGATCCAATCAATGCAGGGAATGATGATTCGGTCAGTTTCACTTTTGCAAGTGCTGAAGTCGGAGCCACCTATAACTATACTTTTAGTACATCTGGTGGAGCAGGAACGGTAACTAATAGCGGAATTGTAAGCTCAGCAGGAGAAACAATCTCAAATATAGATTTAAGCGGACTCGCCGATGGAACGATCACCTTAAGTGTTACCTTAACAGACACAAGTGGTAACACAGGAAGTCCAGCCACAGATACAACAACTAAAGTAAATACAGCACCTACTTTTACATCAACTCCTGTGACTTCTGTTGATGAAGGAGATACTTATACCTATGGTATTACCACCAACGATGCCGATGGAGATGGAGTCATAGTTACTACAACTACTTTACCCAGTTGGTTAACTTTAACAAGTATAGCTAATGTAACCACATTTGCAGGTATGGTGGGGTTGTCAGGAGGAAATACAAATGGCAATGGTACAGACGCAAGTTTTAATAGACCTGGAGGAGTTACAGTAGATGCTTTAGGGAACCTGTATATTGCTGATACATTTAATCATTCTATCCGAAAGATTACACCCAATGGTGATGTAACAATAGTTGCAGGTACAGGATCAGCAGGAAGTGCAAATGCTAATGGTACGGACGCAAGTTTTAATTTCCCTAGTGGAATAGCCGTTGATACTTCTGGTAACTTATATGTTGTTGATAGTAACAATCATTTAATTCGAAGAATAACACCCAATGGAGATGTAACCACATTTGCAGGTACAGGATCAACAGGAAATACGAATGGCAATGGTACAGACGCAAGTTTTAATTTCCCACATAAAATAACCATTGATACCTCAGGAAACCTTTATGTAACTGATTTATCTCATCATTTAATTCGGAGAATAGCACCCAATGGAGATGTAACTACATTTGCAGGTACAGGTTCAGATGGAAACACAAATGGCAATGGTACGAATGCTAGTTTTAATAGCCCTAGAGGAATAACCATAGATACTTTAGGTAATTTATATGTTGTAGATAAGGACAATCATTCAATCCGAAAGATAGCACCCAATGGAGATGTAACCACATTTGCAGGTACAGGTTCAGCAGGAAGTACAAATGGCAATGGTACGAATGCTAGTTTTGAAGAGCCTGTAGATATAGCCACAGATGCCTCTGGCAATTTATATGTTGCAGATGCGGATAACCAATTAATTCGCAAGATAGCTCCTAACGGTGACGTAACTACTTTTGCTGGTTCAGGATCACAATCACAAACAAACATAGAAGGTGATGCTCTGACTGTTAGCATTAGTGCTCCTCGAGGAATAGCCGTAGACGCTTTAGGAAATGTATACGTTTTATCAATTTTTAATATAATCAGTAAGATCACTACTACTTCTCACCAACTTACAGGAGACAGTACAGGTCAGGTAGGAATGCACAATGTAGTTTTAGAAGCCAATGATGGTAATGGAGGTATAACACAGCAAGCATTTACCATTACAGTCAATGATAGTACAGCTCCAAATGGTTACTCAGTAGTTATCGATCAAGACCCAATCAATGCAACAAATGCAAGTACCGTAAGCTTTACCTTTGCAAGTGCTGAAGTAGGCACAAACTACAATTATACTTTCACTAGTTCTGCAGGAGGCACCCCAGTAACGGGAACAGGAACCATTTTGACAGCCACAGATCAGATCACAGGAATCGATCTAAGTGGCTTAAGTGATGGCACAATTACCTTAAGTGCAACCTTGACAGATACAGGAGGAAACACAGGAGTAGCAGCCACAGATACAGCAACCAAAGATACCGAAGCACCAGGTGATGGAGGTACACCTTATTCAGTTGTTATCAATCAAGACCCGATCAACAATGACAATCAAACAGGAGTCAGTTTCACTTTTGCAGGGGCGGAAGTCGGAGCCACCTATAACTATACTTTTAGTAGTTCAGGTGGAGCAGGAACGGTAACAGGCACTGGAATTGTAAGCTCAGCAGGAGAAATAATCTCAGGGATCGACTTAAGCGGACTCGCCGATGGAACGATTACCTTAAGTGTTACCTTAACTGACACAAGCGGTAACACGGGAAGTCCCGCGACAGATACAGCAACCAAAGAAACAGTGGTCCCAACGGGTTATTCAGTTGTTATCGATCAAGACCCAATCAATGCCACTAATGTTAGCTCTGTAAGTTTTACTTTTTCAGACGCCGAAATTGGCACAATGTATAATTATACTTTTAGCAGCTTTAATGGAGCAATAGTTACAGGAACAGGAACAATCGTAACAGCAACAGATCAAATCATAGGGATTGACTTAAGTTGCTTAGCAAATGGGACTATTACTTTAAGTGTAACCTTAACCGATGCGGCAGGTAACACAGGATCGGCAGCTACTGATACTTCTACAAAAGTGAATACAGCGCCAACCTTTACATCAACCCCAGTAACTTCAATTGACGAAGGTGACCCTTATACCTATGATATTACTATGAATGATGCAGATGGAAATTCTGTACTTATCACCACTCCCACCTTGCCTTCCTGGTTAAGTGTAACAACAAATAAAGTAGTAAGCACCCTTGTAGGCTCTGGAACAGCAGGGAATACAAATGGCACTGGAACTTCGGCTAGCTTCAACCTTCCTTTTGGAGCAGCAGTAGATACTTTTGGGAATGTTTATGTGGCTGATGGATTGAACCACAGTATTCGTAAGGTTACACCTTCAGGAGTGGTCACTACTTTAGCAGGTTCAGGTAGTTCAGGTGCTACCGATGGCACTGGTACTGCTGCGAGTTTTAGAGGACCTATAGACTTAACAGTAGACGCTTCAGGCAATGTCTATATTGCTGATACATTTAATCATTTAATTCGTAAAATCACTCCAGCAGGAGTCGTAACTACCATCGCAGGTTCTGGAATAGCAGGAAGCCTAGACGATACAGGTACTATGGCAAGTTTTAATAGACCTTATGGAATCGTGGTAGATGCTGTGGGTAATCTTTATGTTGCAGATCGAGAGAATCATAAAATTCGTAGAATCACGTCTACTGGAGTAGTGACTACTTTTGCAGGTTCAGGTAGTGCAGGAAATGTAGACGGAACAGGTGCTTCAGCAAGTTTTAACATTGTTAGTGGTATCGCTATAGATACTTCAGGAACTCTTTATGTTGCAGATGCATTTAATCATTTAATTCGTAAAGTTACACCCGCTGGTGTGGTGACTACTTTAGCAGGTTCAGGGAGCGTGGGAAGTACAGACGGAACAGGTACTGTTGCAAGCTTTAATTTTCCCAGTGCTCTGGATATAGACGTTTCAGGGAATATTTATGTGGCTGACACGGATAATCATTTAATTCGTAAGATTACGCCAGCTGGTGAAGTGACTACTATAGCAGGAACTGGAAGTCCTGGAAATACAGAAGGTATAGGTACAGCTGCAAGTTTTAACCTTCCTTTTGGCTTATCGATAGATACCTCAGGAACTCTTTATATTGCAGATAGAAATAATCAAACAATCCGTAAAATTAGTACCACTTATCACCTTAGTGGAGATAGTACAGGTCAGGCTGGAGATCACCCTGTAGTTTTAGAAGTTGATGATGGCAATGGAGGTGTTACTCAGCAAATATTCACCATTACAGTCAATGATATTACCATACCAACAGGTTATAGTGTTACTATAGACCAAGACCCAATTAATTCAACAAATGCAAGTACCGTAAGCTTTACCTTTGCAAGTGCTGAAGTAGGCACAACCTACAATTATACTTTCACTAGTTCTGCAGGAGGCACCCCAGTAACAGGAACAGGAATCATTTTGACAGCCACAGATCAGATCACAGGAATCGATCTAAGTGGCTTAAGTGATGGCACAATTACCTTAAGTGCAACCTTGACAGATACAGGAGGAAACACAGGAGTAGCAGCCACAGATACAGCAACTAAAGAAACTGTTGCACCATCAGGTTATTCAGTCACTATCGACCAAGACCCGATCAACAATGCCAATCAAACGATGGTCAGTTTCACCTTTGCAGATGCAGAAGTAGGAACGACTTATAACTATACAATGACTAGTGATGGCGGAGGCACACCTGTTACAGGAACTGGAACCATTGTGACAGCCACAGATCAGATTACAATGATTGACGTCAGTGGACTGGGTGACGGAACAGTTACTTTAAGTGCAACGCTCACAGATACAGCAGGTAATACAGGAACACCCGCTACCGATACATCAATCAAAGACACAGAAGCCCCAGGTGGCGGAGGCACACCTTACACAGTTGTTATCGACCAAGACCCGATCAACAATTCCAATCAAACCATGGTAAGTTTCACCTTTGCAGATGCAGAAGTAGGAACCACTTATAACTATACAATGACCAGTGATGGAGGCGGAACACCAGTAACAGGTACAGGAACAATCAGTACAACCACAGATCAGATTACAATGATTGATGTTAGTGGACTGGGCGACGGAACAGTCACCTTGAGTGCAACGCTCACAGATACATCAGGTAATACAGGAACACCCGCAACAGATACATCACTCAAAGACACAGAAGCCCCAGGTGGCGGAGGCACTTCTTATAGTGTAATGATCGACCAAGATCCAATCAACAATGCCATTCAAACCATGGTGAGTTTCACCTTTGCAGATGCAGAAGTAGGAACCACTTATAACTATACGATGACCAGTGATGGAGGCGGAACGCCAGTAACAGGAACAGGAACTATTGTGACACCCACAGATCAGATTACAATGATTGATGTCAGTGGACTGGGCGATGGAACAGTTACCTTGAGTGCAACACTCACAGATACAGCAGGTAATACAGGAACACCCGCAACGGATACATCACTCAAAGACACAGAAGCCCCAGGAGGAGGAGGCACATCTTACACAGTTGTCATCGACCAAGACCCGATCAATAATGCCAATCAAACCATGGTAAGTTTCACCTTTGCAGATGCAGAAGTAGGAACCACTTATAACTATACGATGACCAGTGATGGAGGCGGAACGCCAGTAACAGGAACAGGAACTATTGTGACACCCACAGATCAGATTACAATGATTGATGTCAGTGGACTGGGTGACGGAACAATCACCTTGAGTGCAACGCTCACAGATACAGCAGGCAATACAGGAACACCCGCAACGGATACATCACTCAAAGACACAGAAGCCCCAGGCGGCGGAGGCACACCTTACACAGTTGTTATCGACCAAGACCCGATCAATAATGCCAATCAAACCATGGTAAGTTTCACCTTTGCAGATGCCGAAGTAGGAACCATTTATAACTATACAATGACCAGTGATGGAGGCGGAACGCCAGTAACAGGTACAGGAACAATCAGTACAACCACAGATCAGATTACAATGATTGATGTCAGTGGACTGGGCGACGGAACAGTTACCTTAAGTGCAACACTCACAGATACAGCAGGTAATACAGGAACACCCGCAACGGATACATCACTCAAAGACACAGAAGCCCCAGGAGGAGGCACACCTTACACAGTTGTTATCGACCAAGACCCGATCAACAATTCCAATCAAACCATGGTAAGTTTCACCTTTGCAGATGCCGAAGTAGGAACCACTTATAACTATACGATGACCAGTGATGGAGGCGGAACGCCAGTAACAGGTACAGGAACAATCAGTACAACCTCAGATCAGATTACAATGATTGATGTTAGTGGACTGGGTGACGGAACAGTTACTTTAAGTGCAACGCTCACAGATACAGCAGGAAACACAGGAGGAGTAGCAACGGACACTGCGCTAAAAGATGCCATAGAACCATTCATCCCTATAATTACACATATTTCAGATTATACTTGTACAGGAGATGTAAATACGACAGGAGACAATACTTTAAAAATTTCAGGTGTTTCCGAAGAAGGGTCTATCATAGAAGTTTATCAAGATGGGGTTTCTATTGGAACAACAATAACACTCAATAGCGGCTTCTTTACCTTTGATCATACAGGTACGACTCTAGCCGATGGAACCTATAGTTTTACAGTAACGACAACGGATGCAACAGGGAATTTAAGTGCGGTATCCAATCCGTTAACAATTACAATCAATTCAGTAGATACTGATGGTGATGGCGATGCTGATTTCTGTGATGACGATGATGATGGAAACGGAGTTGATGATGTAGATGAAGATTGTGATGGTGATGGGATTGTCGATAGTCAAGATACAGATAATAGTTCCTGTAGTTCCGATATTGGAAGAAAAACTAATTATGGAATCTCCCCAAATGATGATGGAATTAACGATGTATGGTTTATAGAGAATATCACGGCTTTTCCAAATAATACAGTACAAGTATTTAATAGATCTGGGAAGTTGGTGTATAAAAAGAAAAGATATCTAAATGATTGGAATGGAGTTTCAAATCAAATTAGTAATAATGGATCCAATAAACCGCTTCCTGTTGGACCTTATCTCTTTATTATTGATCTAGGTGACGGCAGTCAAACCGCAAAAGGATGGTTATACATTAATTACTAAGAGAAGAAAGATGATGCAAAAGAATCAAACAAGAAGAATCATGAGAAAATCAATCCTAACCATACTAACAATCACCTTTGCCTTATTAATTAGTAATAAGGCAGAAGCACAGCAAGACCCAAACTTTACCCTGTATAACTTTAATATGAATATCATCAATCCAGCCTATGCAGGGATTAAAGAAACGCCAGAGTTAAACTTGGTGTACAGGAGTCAGTTTATAGGCTTTGATGATGCACCTAGAACGGTTTCTTTAGCTTATTCAAGAGCCATTGGGAACAATCTAGGAATTGGAGTCTCGCTAATTAACGATAGAGTGTTTGTACTCAAACAGACCGATGTAGCAGTAGATATCTCTTACAAGCTTCAATTGTCAGAACAGACCAATCTGTACTTTGGAATCAAAGCAGGAGGAGGCTTTACAGACATCAACCTAGCCAATGTACAAGTGCAAGGGAATGATCCCTTATTTGCATCGAATCAGAATTTTTTCAACCCACATGTAGGAGCAGGACTGAACATTCAGAGCGAGAAGTTCTATATCTCGATATCAACTCCCAACTTTTTACAAGGAGAGCGATATGAGAAGCAAGGCAACACGCCTTCAGCAGCGGTTAACAATGCACACTTTTATATGGGAGGAGGGTATCACTTCGCATTGAATGATAATCTGACCTTAACACCGATGTTTATGGTACGAAGTGTAGAGGGAGCACCGAGCTCTTATGATGTAGGCTCTTCATTGGAGATTAACAAGAAGTTTATCCTCGGAATCAACTACAGAGTAGATGAAACAGCATCCATCTACGGATTGTTTCAAATCATCAATAAACTACGATTTGGAGCCGCTTATGACATTACCACCTCAGATGTAAATCTGGTCAATGAAAATGGATCACTAGAATTGATTTTGAAGTATCAGTTTTAAAAAGAGAAAAACCTTTTTTATTGTTGCTCCACTTTTTCTAACAGGGTATTTATTTTATTGTCTTTTGGAAGAAATCCTTTCAACATAAATAACACGCCAAAAACAATTAATAAAATTCCCATGATTCGTTTAATTCTATAAACGACGATAGGAGTCATTTTGCTTTTTAACTGTTTTGCCAAAACAATTTTTCCAAGATCAGTAACAAAATAACTTGTAAGAATAATCGCGAAATAATAAAAGATATTTGTCGGATTCATATCCAAAGAAGGCCCGATACCCACAATTAATCCCAGCCATAAAGCAAGTACACCGATATTTATAAAATTTAAAAAGAATCCTTTTAAAATCAGTTTAATATAGTTGTTGTTCACTGGGATATTAAGAGGCGTTTCAGATTCACTTTTTGCTGATTTATCAAGATACGTAATAGCTCCGTAAACAATGAGAATCAATCCTCCAATAAAAAACAATCGAGGGTCATCTTTAATTCGTTCTAAGAGATGTCTACTTCCATAATAAGCAATCACAATAAAAGCAACATCGCCTAAAATAACACCTGTATTAAAAGCAATTGCAGCTCTTACGCCTTTTAAAATACTCGTTTGTATCAGCATAAAAAAAACAGGTCCAATCATAAAAGAAAGAAAGAACCCAATTAAAATAGCATTTTTAATGTCGTAAAAATCCATCGGTTAAAGATACAAGTTTTTACACATCATCGTAATCAATAGAAATTTTTGAGGTAGTTGGGTGTGCCTGACAGGTTAAAATAAAACCATCCTCTACTTCAGCACCCGTAAGAATTGTGTTTTTGGTCATGACAGCTTTCCCTTCAGTAATCTTTGCCAAACAACTGCTACAAATTCCTCCTTGACAAGAATAAGGAGCATCAATATTATTACGCAAAGCAGAGGCTAAAATATCATCTGTTTGTTTCATGGTAAAAGAAACCTCCTCATCATCCAAAAGAACAGTAACTTCTGTTTCACCATCTTTAATTTGATCTGTATTTTCTTCTTCCGCGGAAGCTGTAAACAATTCAAACAAAATAGAGGATGCATCAAAACCATTGTTTTGTAATGTTGATGAAACAGTATTAATCATTGCTTCAGGGCCACATAAGTAAGCAGCGTCAAAACGAATGTCTTTGTAGATATTCTTTACATAATAGTTTGTAAACCCTTCATCAATTCTTCCAAACAAAGAACCTTCTACATTTTGTCTGCTAAAGATATAATGCAAGTTAAATCGTTCTGAAAAATCATTTTTAAGTTGATCTAACTCATTTTTAAAAATAGTGTCAGCCTCAGATTTATTTCCATAAATCAAAGTAAACGTTGAAGTTGTTTCGTTTTGCAAAACGGTTTTTACCATCGATAAGACAGGTGTAATTCCACTTCCTGTAGCAAAAGCAATATAATTTTTCCCAGCTTCAGGATTCAAAATAAATTTCCCTTCAGGTTCATGAACCTCTAAGACAGTTCCTGCTTTTAATTCAGAAGTAGCGTACACAGAAAAAGTTCCGCTTTCAACAGCTTTAATGGCTACTTTTAATTCGCCACTTTCAGGAGCAGCGCAAATAGAATAGGCTCTTCGTACTTCTTCTCCGTTGATTTCTTTTTTTAGGGTGATGTATTGACCCGCTTTAAATGAAAAGTTAGTTTTTAGATTTTCGGGAATATCAAAAACAACAGAAACCGCATGAGCGGTTTCTTGAAGTATATTTTGTATCGATAATTTATGAAATGTACTCATTGAGTTTTACTAGATTATTTTGGACTAAATATTCTGCAATCTGCACCGTATTGGTTGCAGCACCTTTTCTAAGGTTGTCAGAAACAATCCACAAATTTAAGGAGTTTTCTTGAGATTCATCTCTACGAATTCTACCCACAAAAACTTCGTCTTTATCGTGAGCCGTAATTGGCATCGGATAGGTATTTGTTTCCAAATTATCTTGTACAATAACTCCAGGTGTTTCACTCAATAAGCTACGAACATCAGCAAGGTCAAAATCATTTTCAAACTGAACATTTACCGCTTCAGAATGTCCGCCGGCAGTAGGAATTCTTACTGCTGTAGCAGTCACAGAAAACGAATCGTCGCGTAAGATTTTCTTAGGTTCCTTTACCAATTTCATTTCCTCTTTGGTGTATCCATTTTCTAAGAAAATATCACAATGAGGCAAAGCATTTCGCCCTATAGGATGCGGATATGCCATTTCGCCTTCAATTCCCGCCTCTTCATTTTCCAACTGTTGAACCGCTTTTACACCCGTTCCAGAAACAGATTGATAGGTAGAAATCACCACACGTTTCATTTTGTATTTTAAATGCAACGGCGATAAAGCCATCACCAATTGAATGGTAGAACAATTAGGATTCGCAATTATTTTATCGTCTTTAGTCAACACATCCCCATTGATTTCAGGAACCACTAATTTTTTTGTAGGATCCATTCTCCAAGCAGAAGAATTATCAATGACGGTAGTTCCAACGGCAGCAAATTTAGGAGCCCATTCTACAGAAGTATCTCCTCCAGCAGAAAACAAAGCAACATCTGGTTTCATATTTACGGCATCTTGCATCCCTACAATGGTATAATTTTTACCTTTATAAGAAATTTCTTTACCAATAGATCTTTCCGAAGCAACAGGAATCAATTCCGTTACTTCAAAATTACGTTCTGCTAAAACCTTTAACATTACACTTCCTACCATTCCGGTAGCGCCAACAACTGCAATTCTCATTTTAATTTTCTCTAAGTTTAAATTCTTTATGAAGTACTCATAACAAGCACTTACAGCTGCAAAGATGCTAAAAAAAGCAGCAAATGAAGATACCTTTTGTGGTAAGAAATTGATAAAATTTAAAAATATGTCGAAAAAAAACAAAATGTTTAATTTTAAACGAAATGTAGCTGTCGATTAGAGTGTAAATTTTTAGTTGCAACTCTATTCGCTATAAAGTAACTTTGCGCCGATTTGTCGTTGACAAGAAAACTATGGTTTAACAAAATTAGTATAGCATGCAACTGTACAATAAGTTAAGCGCCAAAGAACGCGCTGCATTAATAGATGAGGCAGGAAAAGACCGCATCACTATTTCTTTCTATCAATATCATAAGATAGAAAACCCACAATTATTTCGAGATAAATTATTTATTGAATGGAATGAGTTGGATGTCTTAGGAAGAACCTATGTTTCTTACGAAGGCATCAATGCACAAATGTCGGTTCCTTCAGAAAACTTTTTAGCTTTAAAAGATCAGTTGGACAGTATTTCGTTTTTAAATGGTATCCGATTGAATGTGGCTATTGAGCATGATAACAAATCATTTTTAAAGCTGAAGGTAAAAGTCAGAAATAAGATCGTTGCTGATGGTTTAAATGACGAGACCTTTGACGTAACAGACAAAGGAGTTCATTTAAATGCCAAAGAATTTAATGCAATGTTGGCAAATCCAGATACGGTTTGTGTCGATATGCGAAATCATTATGAAAGCGAGATTGGTCATTTTGAAGGAGCGGTTACGCCAGATGTAGACACCTTTAGAGATTCTTTAGATATTATTGAAGAAGATTTAAAAGACAACAAAGAAGATAAAAACCTATTGATGTATTGTACAGGAGGAATTCGTTGCGAAAAAGCTTCTGCCTATTACAAACACAAAGGATTTAAAAATGTTTTTCAGTTAGAAGGCGGAATCATAGAATACACACGTCAAGTAAAAGCAGAAGGCATTGAAAATAAATTTATCGGAAAGAATTTTGTGTTCGATCATAGAAGAGCCGAAAAAATTACAGACGATGTGATTGCCAATTGTCATCAATGTGGAAAACCTTGTGACTATCATGTAAACTGCGCAAACGAAGCCTGTCATTTATTGTTTATTCAATGTGATGAATGTTCAGAAACTATGGAAAATACCTGCTCTACAGAATGTCAAGAGATCATTCATTTGCCTTATGAAAAACAAAAAGAACTCCGTAAAGGAACCCATGCCAGCAATAAAATATTTAAAAAAGGGCGCTCTGAAAAGTTGAAGTTTAAGAAGTAGATTCTAGACTGAATTCAGTAGAAACTTGATGATTTTTTTCAATTTTCTCATTCCTATAGAATCCTTATATTTACTGATTAATATTTCATCCTGAATTGAGTTCAGGGTTTAAGCTGAATTCATTTCAGAATTTATACTGAATTGAGTTCAGTAAACGCAACTAGATTTTTGTATCTAGCTGTAAATCAATAAGAACCTTAGGAAGTCTCTAGACTTCTCAAAATATATTTACTTTATGGCATGTGGAAGTTGTGGTACTGGTGAAGACGGAAAACCCAGAGGTTGCAAGAGTAATGGGAGTTGTACAACGGGAGGTTGTGAAAAACTATCAGTATTTGATTGGCTGTCTAATATGACATTGCCAAGCGGGGAAGCCCCATTTAATATCTACGAGGTTCGTTTTAAAAACGGACGTAAACACTTTTATAAAAATCCAGAAAACCTAACCGTTTCTATGGGTGACATCGTTGCTGTAGAAGGTTCGCCAGGACACGATATTGGCGTAGTTTCTCTAGCTGGAGAATTGGTGAAAGTGCAAATGAAAAAAAGAAAAGTCTTTTTTGATAGCGAAGAAGTTAAAAAAATCTACCGAAAAGCCTCACAAAGAGATATTGATGTTTGGCAAAAAGCAAGAGATAGAGAATTAGAAACTCAAACTAGAGGAAGAGAAATCTTAGGTAGGTTAGGATTAAAAATGAAGCTTTCGGATGTAGAATATCAAGGAGATGGAAACAAAGCCACATTCTATTATACAGCAGATACTCGCGTAGATTTTAGGCAATTAATTAAAGATTTAGCAGGAGCTTTCTCGATTCGTGTAGAAATGAAACAAGTAGGAGCAAGACAAGAAGCAGCTCGACTAGGAGGTATTGGATCCTGTGGAAGAGAACTGTGCTGTTCTACTTGGCTAACAGATTTTAGAAAAGTAACAACAACCGCTGCACGGTATCAACAATTGTCTTTAAACCCTTTAAAATTAGCGGGTCAGTGTGGAAAATTAAAATGCTGTTTAAACTTTGAGTTAGATACTTATTTAGATGCTCTAGATGCTTTTCCAAAACAAGAGACCGTCTTAAAAACCGAAAAAGGAATTGCTGAATTTATAAAGATGGATATCTTTAAAAAACAACTTTGGTATACATACAAAGAAGAAAGGTCTAAATGGTTTAAACTAACATTAGATCAAGTATTAGAAATAATAGAACTCAACAAAAATAATGAAGTCGCTATTCCGTTAGAAGAATATGAATCTGAAATAGAAGAAGTTGTCAAAGTAGATTTCGAAAATGTTGTTGGGCAAGATAGTTTAACCAGATTCGATACTCCTAAAAAAAGCCGAAGAAGAAATAGAAATAAAAAAAGAAACAAAGCAGGAGTTGGTGCGAAGCCGAATCATGGCAAAAAGCAATATCAATCTAAAAAACCGAATCAACCCAACAAGAACAATCAACCCAACGCTCAGAAAAAGAACAATCAAGGGAAATCAAAAAATAATAAAAGGAGAAACCCGAACTCTAATGGAAATCAAAACCAAAAAAAGTAAGATTTTTTACCTGATTATAGGAATGGTATTTGTAATTACCTCTTGTGATTCCAACTGGGTTTTTGATGAGTACAAAGCATTAGAAAACAACCGTTGGATTCAAGAAGAACCTATTGATTTTGAGTTTCAGATTATAGACACAATCTCTAGGAATCATCTGTATATCAACATTAGAAATAATAACGAATATTCATACAGTAATTTGTATTTAATCACACATATAAACTTTCCTGATGGCAAGAAAGTTGTAGATACGTTGCAATATGAAATGGCGGATAAAAACGGGCGATTTTTAGGTTCAGGAATTTCAGAAATTAAAGAAAGTAGATTGTTCTTTAAAGAGAATAGTGTTTTTCCAGTATCAGGAAATTATAAAGTCTCTATTCAACAAGCCATGAGAAAAAATGGCTCGATTGAAGGAATTAATGAATTAGAAGGAATTACAGATGTTGGACTTAGAATTGAAAAAGTAAATTAAAATGGCGAAAAAGAAACAAACAAATTTTAAAAAATATATCAAGCGATTTTGGATGCTGGTCTTTGGCGGATTTGCAGCATTAGTCCTCGTTTTTTTATTAGCTTCTTGGGGTGCTTTTGGACCATTACCAACGTTTGAAGAATTAGAAAATCCACAAAAAAATTTAGCAACAGAAGTGATTTCTTCTGATGGAGTTACCTTAGGAAAGTATGCATATGAGAACAGAACTCCAATAACTTTTAAAGAACTTCCCGAAAACCTTATCAAAGCACTAATTGCTACAGAAGACGAACGTTTTTACGAACACTCAGGAATTGACTTTAGAGGAACAGCAAGAGCTGTTGTGAAATTAGGAAAAGGTGGAGGTGCCAGTACCATCACGCAACAATTGGCAAAAAATTTATTTACCAAAAGAGCTTCTAGCAATACGTTTAAGAGAGTGATGCAAAAGGTAAAAGAATGGATTGTCGCCGTAAAGTTAGAACGTCAGTATACCAAGCATGAAATAATTGCCATGTATCTCAATACCCAAGGTTTTTTATTCAATGCGATAGGAATTCGTTCCGCATCTAGAATCTATTTTGGAAAAGAACCCAAAGACTTGTCCATAGAAGAGTCAGCTATTTTGGTGGCTATGTTGAAGAACCCAAGGCAATTCAATCCCAACAGAGAAGTATCAAAAGGAAAATCTCTAACTAGGCGTAATGTGGTGTTTATGCAGATGGAAAAAAATGGATTTATCACAGCACAAGAGAAAGATTCATTACAAAAACTCCCATTAAAAATTAATTTCACTCCAGAAAGTCACAACGATGGATTGGCAACCTATTTTAGAGAATACCTAAGAGCGTATTTAAAAAAATGGGTAAAAGAAAACCCGAAACCCAACGGAGAATTGTACAATATTAACAGAGACGGATTAAAGATTTATGTGACCTTAGATTCTAGAATGCAGAAATATGCTCAGGAAGCCGTACAAGAGCACATGTCTAACCTTCAAAGTTATTTTTTCAAAGAACACAAAAAGAATAAAACAGCACCTTTTTATGATCTAGAAGACGAACAAATTGATGCTATTTATAGAAGAGCCAGAATCACTTCAGATCGGTACCGACGAATGAAGAAAGCTGGGAATTCCGATAAAGAAATCGATTCAGCATTCAATGCAAAAACAGACATGCGTGTTTTTTCTTGGAAAGGAGAAATCGACACCATCATGTCGCCAAACGATTCATTAAGATATTACAAACACTTTTTAAAATCGGGGCTTTTATCCATAGAACCACAAACAGGTCATATCAAAGCTTGGGTAGGAGGAATCAATCACAAATATTTTAAATACGACCACGTAGATCAAGGAAAAAGGCAAGTAGGTTCTACATTCAAACCTTTTGTTTATGCAACCGCAATCAATCAATTAAGAATGTCTCCTTGCGATAAATTACCCAATACTCCCTATACAATTCCGAAAGGAAAATATGGAATTCCAGAAGCCTGGACGCCTAAAAATTCTGGAGAACAATACGGGGGTGAATTGACATTAAAAGAAGCATTAGCAGGATCCGTCAATGTAATTTCTGCGAATTTAATTGATATGGTATCACCTGCAAACGTTGTTCGTTTAGCGCAATCAGCAGGAATTAAAAGTAAGATTCTAGCAGCCCCATCTATTGCCTTAGGTTCGGTGGAATTATCACTGATGGAAATGACAGGAGCCTATGCGACTTTTGCCAACAAAGGATTGCGAGTAGAGCCCAATATGTTATCTAGAATTGAAGATAAAAACGGAACTGTTTTAGCTGAATTTACACCCAAAACCAAAGAGGTTATGAGTGAAGAATCTGCTTATGTCGTTTTAGATTTATTAAAAGGTGTTACAATAGCAGGTTCGGGAGTTCGATTAAGAACCTCAGAACATTATTATAAAGATATTATTACAGGATTCCCATATCAATTTACCAATCCTATCGCTGGGAAAACAGGAACAACACAAAATCATACCGATGGTTGGTTTATGGGAGTTGTTCCGAATTTAGCAACGGGAGTTTGGACTGGAGGAGAAGACAGAGCCGCGCATTTTGAGAAGATTGCTGAAGGACAAGGAGCAACGATGTCTTTACCGACTTGGGCATTGTTTATGAAGAAAGTATATGCAGACCCAACATTAAATATTAGTCAAGAAGATTTTGAAAAACCAGAATACGTTGGAATCGATATTAACTGTGGAAAAGAGTCTAAAGATGATGAAAAGAAAGATGTTAAAAAGATAAAACCTGTAGAGGACGATACAGACTTTTAGGTTTTTTTGAAACTGTCATACTGAACCCTGAACCTTCCTGCGCTGAGCTTGTCGAAGTGTCGAAGGGTGTCGGTAAGTCGAGCGGCCAGAATCTCAATAAATAATATACAAATGATCAACAAAGAAGTAAACAATGTTCAAGAAGCTTTAGCAGGTGTTGAAAGTAGTATGACATTAATGCTTGGGGGATTTGGATTGTGTGGAATTCCAGAAAACTCCATAGCTGAACTCGTCCGCTTAGGAATCAACGATGTTACTTGTATTTCTAATAATGCGGGAGTAGATGATTTTGGATTGGGGTTATTATTACAAAACAAACAAATCAAAAAAATGATTTCTTCTTATGTAGGAGAAAATGATGAATTTGAAAGACAAATGCTGTCTGGCGAGCTAGAAGTAGAATTAACTCCACAAGGAACTTTGGCAGAAAAATGCAGGGCTGCTCAAGCTGGCTTCCCAGCATTTTATACCCCAGCAGGGTATGGAACCGAGGTAGCCGAAGGAAAAGAAACTAGAGAATTTGACGGAAAAATGTATGTGTTAGAACCTGCATACAAAGCAGATTTTGCTTTTGTAAAAGCATGGAAAGGAGACGCGGCAGGAAACCTTATTTTTAAAGGAACGGCGCGTAATTTCAATCCATGTATGTGTGGAGCTGCCACCATTACAGTTGCCGAGGTAGAAGAATTAGTTCCCGTTGGAGAATTGGATCCAAACAATATTCATATCCCAGGAATTTTTGTACAGCGAATTTTTCAAGGAGAGAAATATGAGAAGCGAATAGAGCAAAGAACCGTTCGCTCACGCGAAGAGTAATGTAACAATTCAACAATGGATTAATGTACCAATGAATTTAAAAAATATTATCACATTGACAAATTGTTATATTGCTAAATTAGTACATTATTAAATTAAAAAAAGAAAGCTATGAAAAATATTGTTGTCGAGAAATCGATAGAAGTTGCCTTGCAGGTAATTGAGTATTGTGAATTATTAGAAGAGAAAAAGAAGTTTGTAATTTCAAAACAATTACTAAAATCAGGGACAAGCATTGGAGCGAATATTCACGAAGCACAAAATGCACAGAGTAAAGCAGATTTTATTCATAAAATGAAAATAGCTGCTAAAGAATTAGAAGAAACGAAGTATTGGTTAATTCTTTGTGATGAATCTAAAAATTATCCGAATCATCCAAACCTAGGAGAAAAGGTAGATGAGCTTGGATTAATTGTATATAAAATAGTAAGTACAAGTATCAAAACAAGATAATTGCTGCATTATTGAATCGTTACATCGTTACATTGGTACATTAACACATTGATACATTAACACATTGATACATTATTAAAATGTTAGATAAAAACGGAATCGCAAAACGAATCGCAAAAGAAGTAAAAGACGGGTACTATGTCAACCTAGGAATTGGAATTCCAACCTTGGTTGCCAATTTTGTTAGAGACGATATTGAAGTCGAATTTCAAAGTGAAAACGGAGTTCTAGGAATGGGTCCGTTTCCATTTGAAGGCGAAGAAGATGCCGATATTATCAATGCAGGAAAACAAACGATTACTGCAATGCCAGGAGCAAGTTATTTTGATTCTGCGACCAGTTTTTCTATGATTCGCGGAAAACACGTTCACCTTACTATTTTAGGAGCGATGGAAGTTGCTGAGAATGGAGATATTGCCAATTGGAAGATTCCAGGAAAGATGGTAAAAGGAATGGGAGGCGCTATGGATTTAGTAGCTTCAGCAGACAATATTATTGTAGCCATGATGCATACCAATAAAAGAGGAGAATCGAAACTTTTAAAAAGATGCTCTTTACCATTAACAGGCGTAGGATGTGTGACCAAAGTAGTTACCAATTTGGCAGTCTTAGAAATTAAGAACAATCAGTTCTATTTATTAGAAAGAGCGCCAGGAGTTTCTGTAGAAGATATTCAAAAAGCTACCGAAGGAACACTAATCATAGAAGGTGAAATTCCTGAAATGGCATTGTAATAAAGATTGCTCAGGATTTGTTCTAGAGCCTCAAACGAAAAAATCACAAAAAATATAAGAATTGAAAATAATATCCTACAACGTCAACGGAATAAGAGCGGCTATTAAAAAAGGATTTTTAGATTGGTTGCGACAAGCCAATCCAGATGTCATTTGTATTCAAGAAACCAAAGCCCAACAAGATCAAGTCAATCCAATGGATTTTGAATTGGCAGGATATCCACATCAATATTGGTTTTCAGCACAAAAGAAAGGCTACTCAGGAGTGGCAATTTTTTGCAAAGAAAAACCCAATCATATCGAATACGGAACAGGAATAGAAACCATGGATTTTGAAGGAAGAAACCTTCGTGTAGACTTTGATGGAGTTTCAGTAATGAGTATGTATTTACCATCAGGAAGCAATGATGCTAGGTTGAATTTTAAATTCAACTATATGGATGAAATTAAAGAATATGCAACTCGCTTAACAAAAGAAATTCCGAATTTGGTGATTTGTGGCGATTATAATATTTGTCATGAAGCCATTGACATTCACAACCCAAAAATGAAAGGAGTTTCAGGTTTTTTGCCAGAAGAACGAGAATGGCTGGGAGAATTTATCAATAGCGGATTTATTGATAGCTTCAGACATTTAAACAGAGAAAGGCAAGAATTTTCATGGTGGAGTTATAGAGCCAATTCTAGAGCCAATAATAAAGGTTGGCGATTGGATTATGCAATGGTTTCAGAACCCTTAAAAGATCAAATTTCTAGAGCCTATATTTTACCAGAAGCAAAACATTCAGATCACTGCCCAATTGTGGTAGAGCTGGATATTTAATTTTTGTCTCCTCGAGCGCAGTCGAGAGGTTACAATTAGGTCTCGACTGCGCTCGACCTGACACATAAATTATGATAACGTCAATTAATTACTAAAATTTAAACCTGTGAAAAAACAATTCTTTTTATTTTTCCTACTTGTCAATATATGCTTGGTTGCACAAAATAATAAGGACACCATTGCTACAGTACAATACGATACCATCAAAAATATTGTAGAAGAAGATTTATTTTCCGATGTAGACATTTCACTTATAGACAGTTTAGTTTTAGATACAAAATACAATTCACCTTTATACAATACCAATCAATATTTTATCGAAGACATTGATGCAAAAGATGTTTCTTCGGTAGTGTTAACAGCTGATGTTTTAAAAGCACGATTGAAACTGATTGATGCGAAGACCCCTTTTCATATTGCTTACAATCCTGCATTAGAAAAAGTCATCAAATCCTATCTAAAATATCGAAAAAAATACTACCCAAACCTCATGGCAAAAGCCGAATATTATTTTCCAATGTTTGAAAAATACTTGGATCAATATGATATTCCTTTAGAGATGAAATATTTGGCGATTGTAGAATCAACTTTAGATCCAAGAGCAAGATCCAGAGTAGGCGCAACAGGTTTGTGGCAGTTTATGTATCAGACAGGAAAACAGTACAAACTAAAAGTTAGTTCTTATGTTGATGAACGTCAAGATCCAATAAAAGCAACCATTGCTGCCTGTCAATATTTGAGTGATTTATACACCATTTTTGGCGATTGGGATTTGGCATTGGCAGCCTACAATTCAGGGCCAGGAAATGTTTCAAAAGCAATAAGGCGATCTGGAGGCTATAAAAATTATTGGAATATTCGTCCATTTTTACCAAGAGAAACCGCAGGATACGTTCCAGCATTTTACGCAACCATGTATCTGTTTGAATACGCAAAGGAGCATAAATTGGCAACGAATGTTCCTAAGATTCATCATTTTGAAACCGATACCATTCATATAAAAAGAACAATTAGTTTCGATCAAATTTCGGAAATTACAGAAATCGATTCCGAGATTCTTTCCTTTTTAAATCCCGCATACAAATTAGATATTGTTCCTTTTATAGAAAATAGAAACTATACGATTACCATTCCTAAAGTTGCTACAGTTGGATTTTTAAAGAAAGAAAAAGCCTTGTATGCATTAGCAGATGAAGACGATGCGAAAAGAGAAAAACCGTTGCCAAGATACTTTGAAATGGACAAAAGAATCCGCTACAGAGTAAAAAATGGAGACTATTTAGGAAAAATTGCAAACCGATTTGGTGTTCGTGTTAGCGATATCAAAAAATGGAACGGACTTAGAAATAACAGACTACGAATAGGACAACGATTAAGTATTTATCCGAAGAAAATTAGAATCCCAAAATCAACAAAGAAAACAACGTCTAAAAAGACAACTCCAAAAGGGAAAGCTACTATTTATGTTGTGAAAAAAGGCGACTCACTTTGGACGATAGCTCAAAAGTTTAAAAAAGTTTCTGTGAATCAAATTAAAGAATGGAACAATATTTGGGGTGCTAAAAACATCAAGCCAGGAACAAAACTTAAAATCTATAAAAGCTAATCAAATGAAAAAAATAATAAGCTTATTTTTCATCACAATCCTATTTACTTCTTGTATCGACGATCAAATTGTTTTGCCAAGATCAGTTGGGTCATTTAATAAAGTCCTTGTCGTTGCAGAAGGCTCAGTTTGGCTTGGCGAAGTTGGCGACAAAATAAGAACATCATTTGGAGAAATTATGAAAGGGTTGCCACAACCAGAAAAATTATTATCTGTAGGTCAAGTAGCACCCAATGGTTTTAACTCCATCATGAAAAATAACCGAAACATTCTAATTACAGAAATTACGGATAAAGAGAGTTTCTCTAAAGGATATAACAAATATGCAAGTCCGCAAACCATTGTTTACATCTCCGCAAAAGACAAACAAGGGTTGGTATCCATGTTAGAAAAACACAATAAAGAAATTATTAAAACATTTAAAGACTCTGATTTGAAGCTTTTGCAAAGAGTTTTTAATGATAAAAGATTAGATGACTCTAAATACAAAACATTACAGAACTTAAACATTTCGTTGACCATTCCTAAAGAATTTAAAACTGTAGATGATACAGGTGATTTTCTTTGGTTAAGACATCACCTTAAAAGTGGTATTGCAAGAGGTGCTGGGAGTAATAATATCTTAGTGTATTCATTGCCTTTAGATGGTGCGATTAAAGTTGCTGATAGTATTGCTTCCATCAGAAATGCTATTGGTAAAAAGTACATTCCAGGAGCTAAAGAAGGGATGTATATGATTACGGAAGCAGCCTATACACCTTTTACTATTGATACAGAAATCCTTGGAAAAAAGGCATACGAAACTCGGGGGAAATGGGAAGTGAAAAACGACTTTATGGCGGGTCCATTTTTAAACTATGCTATTGTAGATAAAAAAAATGAAAGATTGTTAGTTGTTGAAGGGTTTACATACGCGCCATCCGTAAATAAAAGAGAATTTATTTTTGAATTGGAGGCAATTGCAAAAAGCATTCAGATTAATTAAACCAAAAACAAACTGATAAAAAGAAGCAACTTAAAAAGTAGCCTTTATGAACCTTTCGACTGTCCCTAAAGACACGTTAAAGTGAAGCAATCTTTATAAGACAAGTAATTAATTTTGAGATTAATTCTTCCGCTTAGGTGAGAACATAAAGACAAAAAAAACCGAAGTTTAAACTTCGGTTTTTTTTATTCTATTGTAAACCAATGAGTTATTTTGGTATATTTGAGTATTAATCTAAACTTTTTAATTATGGAAGTAAACTATTTATTTTTTGCAATTGCCGCATTAGTACCTTTAGTAATGGGTTTTATTTGGTATGGACCACTGTTATTTCAAAATGCTTGGATGAAACAAATGGGCTTTACAGAGGAATCTATGAAAGGAGGGAATATGGCGCTTATTTTTGTTTTATGTTATGTTTTTAGTTTTTTATTGGCGTTCTTTTTACAATTTATCGTAATCCATCAAACAGGTGTGTTCTCAACACTTCTAGAATCAGGATCAACAGATTTACAAGGAGATGCAGCCGCCTATTTTCAAGACTTTATGGCGAAGTATGGAGATAATTATAGAACATTTAAACACGGAGCTTTACATGGCGCTTTAACTGGAATTTTTGTTATTTTACCAGTATTGGCAACTCAGGCAATGTTTGAGAAAAAAACAGCAAAATATGTACTAATTAATGCAGGGTATTGGATTGTTACTTTAGCTTTAATGGGAGGAATCATCTGTCAATGGGCATAATAATAAAAAGGTAATCAGTGCTAACTGAACACCTAGGTTTAGAAAAAGATAATTTTTAATCTCTCTAATGAATTCAATTCTTAGAGAGATTTTTAGTTTAAAAAAAAGTGGCTGTCTGATGAATGGACAGATTCAGGCTAAAGTTAGAGTTTACCTATGATATGACTACTTTAAAGGACAATAGTTTGCGTTAGATTAGAACTAATTTTGAAGTATCAGCCTTAGAAGTGAGCAATAAAAAGCAAAAAATCGGGGGGTTATAAATGAAGTATTTATCAGTTTTCACAAAAGAAATAATAAAAGACCATAGATATTTCACTAATATATCATTAAAAAGTACTCATTTTTGGAACTTTTTTAATCGTGCCTGAACTATCTTTGTATCGTTTAAAGCATCAAAAAGATGCTGAAATAAATTCAGCATATATGGAAAAACGATTTCCTCTTATTGTTAAGATGACCCTTATTAGTATTTACATTATCTTTTTAGCAGGTTCTGTTGTACGGATGACAGGATCTGGAATGGGATGTCCAGATTGGCCAAAATGTTTTGGTTATTTAATTCCTCCTACTTCTGAAGAACAAATTACTTGGCATCCAAATACGATGTACGATGAAGGAATGATTATCATCAAAGATGAAGCCTTATTTGTAGCAGATAAAGAAGTGAAAACTGCCTCAGATTTCAATCCCGATCATTGGAAAAAGTATACCAAACACGATTATGCAAAGTTTAATAAATTTCATACTTGGACAGAATATATCAATCGTTTAACTACGGTTTTGGCTGGAATTCCTTTACTACTAATGGTTATTGGTTCTTTTTTCTTTTGGAAAGAGAATAGGAGGATCACCTTTTTATCACTTGCCGTGCTACTTTTATTTGCTTTTGAAGCTTGGTTGGGAAAAACTGTTGTAGATAGTAATTTAACTCCTACAGTTATTACCATTCATATGGTAGTAGGCTTACTTATTGTAGCCTTGTTATTACTATTGCGCTTTATTATCCGCGAGAAAAAAGTAACTTATAAATACCATACTTTGTTTAATAAATTACTCATTATTTCTGTCATTTTTTCATTGATTCAGATTGCTCTAGGAACTCAAGTGCGACAGTTTATCGATGAACAAGTAAAATTATTTGGATTTGACAATAAAGAGTATAGCTTGATGAATCCTAGTTTTAAGTTTTACTTCCACCGATCTTTTACGATTGCCATTATATTAGTCAACTTAGGAATGTTCTATTTAAATCAGGTAAAAGAATTGGGTTACAAATTGGTAAATTGGATTTTATTCCTTCTCTTTTTAGAGACTATTACAGGTATTTTAATGTTCTATGCAGATTTCCCAATTGGAACTCAAGCAGTTCATTTACTCTCGGGAGCGCTTTTATTTGGAGTTCAATTTTATCTCTATTTACAAAGTAGAAAAGTGGTAATAAAATAAATTTGGCAGAGTACAATTTTAAAAAATCATGACTCTGCCAAAAGGAATATAAACTTATTTCTCTTTCAGTATTTTTTTTCAGACTTTATTTGAATCTGTTGAATATCAATCTGTAAAATCTAAAAAATTCTATTTATTAAAAACTTCGACTATAAAAATCTTGTTTCTATTTGCAATGCAAATTACATTAAAACGAAGAGTTAGAAGCCCGTAAAAACACCTGATTTAAGACGAAGAATGCGTGTAAATTGTCACTTTGAGTGATTATGCCTTAGCATGGTGGTTCTTAGTTGAAAAATATATTCTTCACGTGAATCGATTATTGCTTTCGTGTAAGCATTAAGGTTTTTCCCATTCTAAAGTTTCCATCAAATGAAGAATGTCTTTTTTAATGTGATCTACTGCGGGAAGAATAGAATCGTAATTGGGCTTGATACTAAAATACAAAGCCCCTTTTATGAAATGCTTTGTACTATCTGTAATGTGAAACTGTATCTGTGATGCTGCATTTCCTGTAATTTCATATAGGGTTCCAAAAACCTTTTTTTTATCATCTGAATAGTCGTTAGATGATATTTGTTCTGCTTTCAAGGTATGTTTAAATACTAATTTTTCTGATTCTACCAACAACTCTCTTAAATTGCCATCAATAGTTCTGTAGGTAAGGTCTAAAGAGGCTTTTAAGTTTGGGTATTCAATTTTTAACCAATTGTTAGGAACGTCTTTGGTGAATGCGTTCTTAGAAACTTCAAAAAAATACGGTCTTTTCAATTCAAGATTTACATAACTCGCATCTGCGTATTTTAAATTTAAAAAAGCTTTAGGTTTTGGCAGCGTTTCTTCTTTACAAGAAACAACAACTAAGAAAAATCCTAAAAGAAAAATAAGTTTACGCATGTGTATGTCGAGTTACTTTTAATTGCTTGATCCGTTTTCTATCTAAAGCTTCAATGGTAAACGTATAATTCTTGAATTTTATTTTCTCGCCTATTTTTGGGAATTTTCCTGAGATTTCCAATATGAATCCTGCAATAGTTTCTGACTCTCCTTTTTCTTCTTCAAACTTCTCTTCCTCTTCATCATCCATCACTCTACAAAAATCTTTGATCGTAATTTTTCCATCAAAAATATAGTTATTCGCATCAATTTTAGAATACGCAAGATCATCATTATCAAACTCGTCATTAATATCTCCCACAATTTCCTCGATAACGTCTTCTAAGGTAACTAAGCCGCTTGTTCCTCCATATTCGTCTGCAACGATTGCCAAATGATTTTTCCGCTCTCTAAACTCCCCTAACAAGTCGTCTAGCTTTTTATTCTCAGGAACAAAAAAAGGGTCTCTTAATAAACTTTGCCATTTGAATTGCTTTTTATTGAGATGCGCCAACAAATCCTTTGCGTATAAAATTCCAATAATGTTATCAATAGACTCATGGTATACAGGGTTTCTTGAATATCCATTTTTTAGAATCTTTTTTAAAACTTCTTCATAAGGCTCATCATCAGACAATGCAAAAATGTCTATTCTCGGCTTCATAATTTGTACTGTTTCGGTACTTCCAAAACTTACGATGCCTTCCAAGATCTTTTGCTCATCTTTGGTTGTAGCATCATCTGACGTCAATTCTAAAGCTTGCGATAATGTTTCCACAGAAAAATTAGAATTTTTATTTCCCAATCGCTTTTCTACCAATCCAGTAAGGTTGGTTAACGGGTAACTTAAAGGGGTGAGTATGGTGTTTAAAATCCGAATGGGTTTTGCCATAAAATTAGAAAACTGTAATGATTTTCTTGAGGCATATACTTTGGGCAACACTTCTCCGAAGAGTAAAATTAAAAAAGTGACTAAAACGACTTCAATTAAAAAGCGAATTTGCAATTCAACAAAACCTAAATCAATCGCATAATTAAAATCACTAAAAAAAACTTCTCCTAAAGAAGCAAATAAGAGTACAATTAGAATATTGATAAAATTATTTGTGATAAGTATTGTTGCTAATAACTTCTTAGGTTTTTCCAACAACTTTACCACTGGATGAGCCTCTTTTGATGCTTCAGAAAGTTTGTCTAAGTCTGTTTGTGATAATGAGAAAAAAGCAACTTCTGTTCCTGAAATTAATGCAGAACAAAGTAAAAGCAGTAACAAAACAACAACGCCAATAATAGACATTGTGTCTATGGTTCCTAAAAGAATAAATAAAGGTTCAGGATCAGGATCCAAATTCTAGAGTTTGGTTAGACTTAAAAAGGCAAATCGTCATCATCATCATCAGTTGTAATAGATTTAGGTTGTTGTGGAGCTGTAGGTTGATTTCCTAGATTTGATGAAGCTGGATTTCCTGTTTCTTTTTTGGTAGACAAGAATGTCATATTTATTACATGAATTTCAGTGGTATAGCGTTTTTGTCCGTCTTGTTCCCATTGACGAGTTTTAATGCGTCCTTCACAATATACTTTATCTCCTTTGGATAAATACTTCTCGCAGATTTCTGCTAACTTGTTTCTTACTACAATAGTATGCCATTCAGTATTTGTTACTCTTTCTCCAGATTGTCTGTTGGTATAACTTTCGTTGGTAGCAATAGGGAAACGTCCAATAGAATTACCTCCTTCGAAATAATTCATCTTTACCTCATCACCTAGATGACCTATTAAAATTACCTTGTTAATTGTACCTGACATGGTTTGACATTGATTGCTGTATCAAATGTACTAAAAATTTCAATTCGATTCTTGATAGAAATGCTTCAAAAAATTATCAATTAAAACAGGAACGGGATAGTTTTTTACATCTTCCCAACGAGTGGTTGCTTTAGAAGATTCCTTTTGATGAATGATCCAAAATCGTGTGTATAAATGTTGATGAGATAGTTTGTGAACAATTGCTTGTTCATTAAACAACCGAACATTAGATTTTGTTGGAATCAACGTTTTAAAGTCTTTTGAAGTCACAAATTCTTGAGCATCGATCTCTTTATCGGTTTCTATCAATGGGAATTGATACAGTCCTTGCCAAATTCCCTTTCCTTTTCGCTCTTCTAAAATGGTCTTATTGTTCTCTGTGGTAATCACTAAATAGTTAAAATATCGCTTTTTCACTTTTAACTTTTTCTCCTTTACGGGCAGTTCTTTTATCTTCCCTTTTTCAAAAGCAACACAACTATTATTAAAAGGGCATTGTTTACAATTAGGGTTTTGCGGCTTGCATTGCAAAGAACCAAATTCCATGATTGCTTGATTGAATGTTCCTGGTTGTTTTGCATCTATTAATGATTGCGCTAATGCTTTGAATTCTTTAATCCCTTTTGAAGAGTTAATGGGTGTATCAATTCCAAAATATCGTGAGAGTGCTCTATATACATTTCCGTCTACAACAGCAGTTGCTTCATCAAAACAAATAGAAGCTATTGCCGATGCTGTATAATCTCCAACTCCTTTAAGTTTTAGTAAATCGTTATAGTTATTTGGGAATTTTCCACCCAACTCATTCGCGATATATTTTGCTGTAAAATGCAAGTTTCTTGCTCTTGAATAATACCCCAATCCTTGCCACATTTTTAAGACCGTATTCTCTTCTGCATTTGCAAGATCTGTTACCCTAGGAAATGCCTCAGAAAAAGAATGATAATAACTCATTCCTTGAGCAACTCTTGTTTGCTGTAACATGATTTCAGACAGCCAAACTAAATACGGATCTTTAGTCTTACGCCAAGGCAAGTCTCTCTTTCTTTGTAAATACCAGTAAATTAAAGTTTTAGAAAAGATCATAAAAAAAATTACAGATGCAAAATTACACCTTAATATTAAGATAATTTTATCTGTTTATTTTTATGGAATAGATTAATTATCATATATTTGCCACCGCATTTTTAGAAAAAAACAACATAAATTATAGTAACATGACGAAAGCAGATATTGTATCGAAAATCTCGGACAAATCAGGAATTGAAAAAGCAGATGTATTAGCAACCGTAGAAGCATTTATGACAGAAGTAAAGGGTGCTTTAGAAAACGGAGACAATGTTTATTTAAGAGGTTTTGGTAGTTTTATTATCAAAACTAGAGCAGAAAAAACAGGAAGAAACATTTCTAAGAACACTACAATTAAGATCCCAGCTCACAATATTCCAGCTTTTAAGCCAGCAAAAACTTTTACTGAAGGAGTAAAAAGTAAAGTGGTTGTAAAGTAATTAATCTAAATCGAAAGATTTATAAAACATTAGACAATTATGCCAAGTGGTAAAAAAAGAAAGAGATCAAAAATCTCTACACACAAACGCAAGAAGAGAGCTAGAGCAAACAGACATAAGAAAAAGTAAGGTCTAAGAACCTTACTTTTACTTTTTTGCTTATAGCTAAAACGTTCATTGAAATAGAGGTTATTTTCTGCGTAAAGCGGATGCCTCGCATGGTATTACATTATAATACCTGTTTAATTTAATCCATTATGCAGCTTTGCTGTATAGTATAAAACCATTTCAGTATGAAAACAGAATTAATAGTTCGTTCAAATTCATCTGATATTGATTTTGCCTTATTAAAAAATGGAAAACTTATTGAATTAAATAAAGAATCCGGTGATAATAAATTTTCGGTTGGCGACATTTTTTTAGCCAAAATTGGAAAAGTATTAACCGGTTTAAATGCATCCTTTGTAAATGTAGGATATCCGAAAGACGGATTTTTACATTATCATGATTTAGGAGCGCAAGTACAATCTTTAAATAGTTTCATTAAGAAAGTAAGCACAGGTAGGTATAAAGAATTCACTTTAAAAAACTTTCGTTACGAAAAAGACATTAACAAAGACGGAAGTATTAACGACGTACTAAAATCAGGTCAAAATTTATTAGTACAAATTGTAAAAGAACCGATTTCTACCAAAGGCCCTAGATTAAGCTCAGAGCTTTCTATTGCCGGTCGATTTTTGGTATTAGTTCCTTTTTCTAATCGAATTTCTGTTTCACAGAAAATAGAAGATTCTAAGGAAAAAGAGCGTTTAAAAAGATTAGCAAAAAGCATTAGACCAAAAGGGTTTGGTGTTATTTTAAGAACTGTTGCTGAAGGAAAAAAAGTAGCAGAGTTAGACAAAGATTTACAGAACTCATTAGACCGTTGGAAAACCATGTGTAAGCGAATTGCAAACACAAACACACCAACAAAAGTATTGAGTGAATTGAACAGAGCATCTTCTATCTTACGAGATGTAATGAACGATTCTTTTACAAACATTGTTACCAATGATGAAACTCTTAAAGTAGAAATTAAAGAGTATTTACAAGAAATTTATCCTGAGAAGGAAAGTATTGTAAAGCTTCATAAATCTAAAGTTCCCATTTTTGAAAAATATGGAATAGAACGCCAAATAAAAACATCTTTTGGTAGAACTGTTTCCATGAGTAGAGGAGCTTATTTAGTGATTGAACATACAGAAGCATTACACGTAATTGATGTAAACAGTGGTAACCGTTCTAACAAAGCCGGATCACAGGAAGAAACTGCATTAGAAGTTAATTTAATTGCTGCCTCTGAAGTTGCAAGACAATTGCAATTAAGAGATATGGGAGGAATTATTGTTATTGATTTCATAGACATGCACACTGCTGAAAATAGAAACAAATTGTTTCAGCACCTGAAAGATGAAATGTCTTTTGACAGAACAAAACACAAAATTTTGCCACCAAGCAAGTTTGGATTGGTGCAAATAACTCGACAAAGAGTTAGACCTGAATTAAGCATAAAAACAACAGAACCAAACCCTAATCGCAATGGAGAAGTAGAAGCTCCCATTGTTTTATTAGATAAATTTGAAGCAGATTTGGAACGTATTGTTACAAACCCTAAGAATAAAAATGTGGTGTTGAACGTTCACCCTTTTATAGCTTCTTATCTGACAAAAGGAATATCATCGATTCGTTTCCGATGGTATTTAAAACATAAAAAGTGGATTACCATTATACCTAGAGATGCTTACCAATATTTACAGTATAAATTTAAAATTATACGTAAATAAGGCATTTATATATCAAATTAGAAACCCACATTGTTCAATGTGGGTTTTTTTATTGGCATACTATTTGTTTTTATAGTAGAAACTATTAAAAATAAAAGTTATGGAAAATCATAAAAAAAATCCCAGAAAACAAATAGAAAAATTCTCTACAGTCTTTGCACAGTTATCATTAGTCTTGGTTCTTTTTATCACCTATGTACTTATGGAATATGTAATTGATGAAAAGAAAATAATGAACCCGCCAGATGTAATATATGATATAGAACCTACCAGTTCTATAGAATATGTTAAAGAACCTAAAAAACAACCAGAGGTCGCAGTAAATACCCCTCCCAAAGCGAAACCTCTAACGGAAATTATAAAAGGAGATCCACCAAAGACAGTTACGGCAATACTTACACCAACAATTGCAGTATCTCCAAGAGTGTTTACACCTTCTTCTAATAATAAAGGTGAGAAGAAAAAAGAAACTCCGCCAAAAATTGACAATACAATTTATAGCTTTTCATCAGTAACACCATTATTTAAAGGTTGTAAAAACTTATCCAAGGAAGAGAATAAAGCTTGCTTTGATAAAAAGATGAAAAGATTTGTGCAAAAAAAGTTTGACCCTAGCATTGGAGAAGAAATAGGATTATCTTCAGGAAACTACAAAATCTTTGCACAATTCATTATTGATGAAAATGGAGATGTTATAAGTGTACAAGTAAGAGCTCCTCATCAAAAATTAGAAAAAGATGTTTTACAAATGATTCAGAAACTACCAAAATTTACCCCAGGTAAAATGGGAGACAAGAATGTAAAAGTAAGATACCTTTTACCGATTAATTTTCAAGTAGATTAAAAAAAACAACTTTATGCTGCTTTTTTTAATTAGGAGAAAAGATTTCAATAATAAATTGTAATTTCACACCATCTCAAAGAAGAGTTTCAATTTCTTATATGAAGGCATATTTTGCACACGAGACAGCAGTAATAGACAACGATTGTGAAATTGGTTCAGGAACCAAAATTTGGCATTTTAGTCATATTATGCCTCATTGTGTTATCGGTGAAAATTGTAACATCGGGCAAAACGTAGTGGTATCTCCAAAAGTCGTTTTGGGAAAAAATGTAAAAGTCCAAAACAATGTTTCAATTTATACAGGAGTTGAATGTGAAGATGATGTGTTTTTAGGCCCATCCATGGTTTTTACCAATGTTATCAACCCAAGAAGTGCCGTTCAAAGAAGAGATGAATACCAAAAGACAATTGTTAAAAAAGGAGCCAGTATTGGCGCTAATGCAACTATTGTTTGTGGTAATAATATAGGAGAATATTCGTTTGTAGGAGCAGGAGCTGTTGTTGTAAAAGAAGTATTTCCTTATGCTTTAGTTGTGGGGAATCCTTCAAAACAAATAGGATGGATTAGTGAATACGGACATCGATTAGAGTTTGATGCAAATGGATTTGCAAGGTGTCCAGAAAGTAAAGAAGAATATCAACTTAAAGACAATACAGTTATTAAAATCAATTCTTAAATGAAGAAAATTTTTCTTTTTTTGTTTCTAGTTCCAATAATAGGATTTTCTCAAACTGAAAAATATCCTGTTTTTGATGATTGTAGAGGAGAAACATTAGAACGAATCAAAGACTGTTTTTACAAACAGACAAAGGAAGTCTTTTACAAAGAATTCAAAGAGCCTTCCATTATTGCAAATGAAAGTTTTAAAGGGACAGTAAACGCTATTTTTATAGTAACAAATGAAGGTGTTTTTAAAGTAATTTATGTCAATTCACCTTACGAAGAACTTAAAAAAGAAGTGACTAGGGTTTTCAACACATTTCCAAAAATACAACCCGCACACTATAACAATCATAGTATAGAAATGCAATTTGTTTTTCCATTGGTATTTCCTTTGGTAGATGACCCTGAGCCAGTAATTGTATACAATTACGAACCACAAAAAGAAGACATTCGAGAAGTAGTTAAAAAACAAAAGTTTAACGATACAAAATTCTCAATTCATAAGAGTCAGTTAAACATTCCATTTACACATCAACGATACGTAGATTACGAATATGCAATGCATAAATCGGTAGGAAAACATACCGCATCAAAACCATATTTGTACACAGACGTTAATCAAGTGGTCAATTTAGATTCTGTTAAAGCACAATTTATAAAACCAGAAATACAATCTTGGACTGGTAAAAAAATATGGAATGAACATTTATTATCAGTACAAGAAGAAGACTATTGGTTTACACTAGATTTTTTATTGGATTTCCAATTTGGAAAAGATAATTCAGATGTGTCGTTTACGTATAATAATTCAAGAGTTTTACAGATAAATGGAGGTTTGGGGTCACAACTCTCTTATTCCGCTACCATATACGAAAGCCAAGGAAGGTTTGCTGACTATGTAAATGAATATATAGAAAACCCATCGCAAAATTTTAGGCCTGCTTTTTCTGAAGGATTAGTTCCAGGAAGAGGAAAAGCAAAAAGATTTAAAGAAGATGCTTTCGACTATCCCGTTGCAGAAGGATATTTATCATTTACACCAAGCAAGTTCTTGCAATTTCAATTTGGACATGGTAAAAACTTTATAGGCGATGGATATCGATCTTTTTTACTTTCTGATGTTGCAGCACCTTCACTATATTTAAAAGGAACAGTGAATTTCTGGAAATTTCAATATACAAATATTTGGATTTGGGGATCAGATTTAAGATTTCCTACTGTTGTAAACAATGAACACGCTAGAAAATACATAGCGGTTCATTATTTGAGTATTAACCTGACAGAACGATTAAATGTAGGATTATTTGAAACAGCTATTTCTGCTGGAGAAGACGGAATTGACGCAGGCTTTTTTAATCCGCTGATCTTTTATCGTTCCGTAGAATTTAATAGAGGTGAAGATGCAGGAAATGCCATAGTTGGATTGACAGGAAAATACAAGGTGTCGGATCAGATCTCATTATATTCACAATTGGTAATTGATGAATTTTCTGTTGGAAACCTAACGAATTTAGGCGATTGGAGAAATAAATTTGCATTTCAATTAGGAGGGAAATATTTTGATGCATTTAATGTAAAGAACCTCTACTTACAAGGAGAATTAAACTACGCACGACCTTATACGTTTGCACACAGAGCTCCTATTTTAAATTATGCAAACAATAGCCAAGCACTGGGGCATTTATGGGGAGCAAACTTTTGGGAATTGGTAGGAATTGCTAGATACAAACAAGATCGTTGGAGTGGTAGTGCAAAATTAATCATTGGTAAAAAAGGATTTGATTTTGCAGATGAGGCAGTGAGTTATGGAGGTGATGTTTTTCAATCTTATAATATTCGTTTAGGAGATACTGGTAATTCATTAGCCCAAGGAAATACAGCAACTATTTTTAATTTAGACCTTCAAGGGAATTACTTATTAAACCCATCTAATAATTTAAGTTTGTTTGCTGGATTGAGCTATCGAAATTTTTCAATTGATGCACCAACCAATGGCTTTTCTACAAATAGTAATGTGTGGTTTAGGGCAGGAATTAGAGCAGATTTATTCAATTGGTATTTTGACTTTTAATACTCATTTAAGTTAAATTTTTCACTCTTTGACGGGGTAAGAAATTGAAAAAAGGAATACTCATACACTTACTTGTAATTCCTCTAATATTACTAGGAAATAATTTTGTGCAAAAACCAGAACTAAAAAGTAATAACTACGGATAACAAAGGCGTATAAAAAAAATATTTATTTTAGCGTAATTGAAAGATCGTTGCATGTTTACTAGGTCTGAATTTCCTTCGGGAATACCTCGTACGAAAAAAGGCAGCTTTCCATGCATAACAATTTTGTACACAAATAAAAATAAGGGGGCAAAATTGTTGCTAAAATTCTAATTGCCTAGTAATACGGGTTTAAAAAATAATAATGGAAAATTTACTTGAAGCATTAATCTCTTTTGCCAAATATTATTTTGACGAGTTGGTTGCAAGAGCAGGTAATATAGTATATATCCTATCAACTTTGATGGTAATGATAGGTATCTACTTATATTTTCGTTGGAAAGCAGGAAAGAAAAAAGTTGGATTTAAAGATGCTTTATCATTTCTTTTTCCTAAAAAGATTTACTTACATAAATCTGCAAGGTTAGGATATAAATTTTACTTTATTGATCCCATTATCCGTTTCTTTCTTTTCAATAAATTTTTTCAGATTCCAATCAGTGCATTTATTTTTATTCAAGTTCAACAATTGCTCTCAACTTGGCTTGGTGAACCTAGCTATGATGTGAATTTAATTGAAACCTATCCAATTTTCTTTGCCATTTTTTTTATGATTATTACGGTATGGTTAAAAGATCTTGGTTTTTATTTTCATCACTATTTAATGCACAAAGTGCCTTTTCTTTGGGAGTTTCACAAAGTGCATCATTCCGCAGAAGTACTGACTCCTTTAACTGATTGGCGAAATCATCCTGTAGATATGCTGACCATGATTTATTTCACTTCCATTCTTTTAGGAACATTTCAAGCCCTTGCTGATTATTTTTTAATGAGCAATTTAAATTTTGGTCAAGTTATTGGATTCAATTTTATTGTTTTTGGGTATTATTCAATAGCATATAATTTGAGACATACTCATCTTTGGTTATCCTTTGGTTGGCATCTGAACCATATTTTTATGAGTCCTTCTCAGCATCAACTACATCATAGCACAGATTCTCGTCATTTTGACAAAAATTTCGGTTCTGTTCTTTCCTTCTGGGATTGGGTTTTTGGTTCCTTATATGTTGCTAAATTTGAAGAAAAGTTAGAATTTGGACTTACTGACAAAAAAGACCAAGATTACACAAGCGTATGGGCACTTTATTCACTGCCTTTTATTAAGAATTATCAAGCAGGTCGATTAATTCCTGTTGTACTATTTTTAGGCTTATTACTATTTTTTGTAATAACTTTTTGGTATAAGGTTATTAATGGAGTAGGGCAGTATTTTTAACCAAGTGACTGTAGGAAAACCTTATGCATAACATGGTATGCTTGATGATATAATGAAAAATAGTAACGGCTTATTTATTAATATTAATTTCTTGTAGCGTATCTTTCCTTATTTCTCGATACCCTTTATTCGTATCATAATACGTTGTTTTGGTAACAACATAGACCTTTGTTATTTTACCATTAAAGTTTAGAGGTTCATGAAGAGTTCCGTCAAAAGGAGTGTGAGTCCATAAAAGATCTGGTGGACGTAAATAACTAAGATATTTTTTTTGAGAAACATCAAGGTGATTTCTATTGCCTACAAATGTTTGTATAAAATGAATAAAATCGTTCTTATACTTTTCATTATAGTTAACATTTCCATGTGTCTTTTCATATTCAAAAATTTCCTCATCAGATCTATTGACTTTTAAAAAATCAAGAGTATTCTTATTATGAGTAACCCCAGCAACGATATCTATTCGAGGTTCTTTATCTAAATAATTCATCAATGTTAAGGTAAGTTGATAGTCATAAGGCCTAAAAAAATCTGGAGGTAGGAAAATTGTTTCCCCATCCTCAGTTTCAGCATAGATTTGATGAACATAATTAAGAGGTGCATCTAGCCAAACAAGCTTTGCAGGTCTATTCCAAAAAATTCCTGAGATAATAAGAAAGAAAGACAACAAAAGTGCTTTTCTATTGAAAATTAATTTTTCATCAAAAAAACCTTTTTTTAATATGAAAATAATAAAGAAGAGGTCTATAAAAACCCATGCCCAAAAGAAAATTCCAGAAAACACAAAAATTCCTAAGTGAAGGACTGCGATAGCAAAAAATAATTTCCGTGTCCAAGATCTTTTCCAAAAGACAAAAAGAACCCCTATTTCTAGAAAAAGAGTGAGAAACTTTATTGGGGCATTAAAATAAGATAAGCTTTTAGTGAGTGCGGAAATACTTTGATTACTCATAAAACCAAGCCATCCGTTTGAATAAGCACTAGGCAGAAGATATTCAGTCTGATTATCTAGTAACCAGCCATCTTTAATTAGTTTCCCAACCCCAGATAACAAATATTGTGTAGCAATAAGGCAGCCCAGAAGATATACAAAATGAATAAATTTAAACTGACCGCCTAATAATTTGAACGTAAAAAAGCTAGCAAATAAAATGAGTATATATACTGGATACATAGGAAAAGAAAGCGTAAAACCAAGTAAAACTTCAAATTGCCCTATAATAAGGAGTACTTGAATAATAAAAAGAAATATAAATATAGGTCTCCAAAAAATCAATGGAATTAAAACCAGTAAAAAAAGACGATCCGTTAAATGCGATTGATTAAAAAAGAAATTGTAATCATAAAAAGCAAACATCCAGGTAAGAATGGCACATAATATAATAACAAAGTTCCTGAGAAAAATTCCTTTTTCAAAAGCACTCCACTGCATTAATAACTTTTTTCTCAGAACAATTAGCCCTATGAAAAGAGGCAAAGTGTAAAGAAAGTTTTTAGCGATTTTGTTAAAAAATCCTAATTGAATACTATTTTCATTGTAAGCATCAAACGGTAGGGTAGCTATTTTAAATAAAAAGATTCTATAAATAAAATAAATAAATAAGACGATCAAACTTATTTTTGCCAGCTTTATGACTTGACCATTACCTTCTTTAATTTTTTTTATAATCACATGAATCGATTTATATAAGTAATAGGTTAAAGTTACTTCAGGTAAAAATACTTAAAAAATTATTTGTAGTATCTAAGAATAAATCAATGTGGCTTTATTTTTTAAAGCCGACTATTTCTTGTTTAAAGGAAATATTTCCAGCTAAACTATATTTAATGGCATTTAAAAGTTAAAAAAGTTTAATTTGCAAAAGTTTTAAAGTTTTGTCGATTAATAACGACTCTAATACTATAATATATAAATCATACAAGGATAAATTTGTTCCCTAGAACAACCAAACACGATATCAAAATAGGATGAAAGAAAAAAAAACATTGATATTATCTGCGGAAAATGTTAATGCTATTGTACAAGCCTATGGTTTAAATCAATTAATGGATACACTTATTGAGAAAACCACTGAAGCTATAGAGAATTTCACGGAAGAACATATAAACATTCCTATTCGTTCTGGATTTAATTATGAAGGAGAAAACCCTGGTTTAATAGAGATGATGCCAGTACACGAAAAAGGAAACGAAGTTGTTATTAAAGTCGTTGGGTATCATCCTAAAAACCCACAAAACTTTCAACTTCCCACAATTTTGTCTTCAATTTCCTCTTATGACACCCAAACAGGTCACCTAAAAGGTATTGCTGATGGAGTTTTATTAACAGCTCTTAGAACTGGAGCAGCATCAGCAATTGCAACAAAAAATCTAGCAAAACCTAATAGTTCTGTTTTAGGATTGATAGGGTGTGGAGCACAGTCAATAACACAAATTCATGGATTATCTAGACTTTTTGAAATTGAAAAAGTGCTACTATTTGATGTCGATATAAGTGCAATGAATTCATTTTCAGAACGAAGTGCAATGCTAAACTTAGAAGTAGAAATTGTTTTCTCAAGCATAGAAGAAATCGTGAGGAAAAGTGATATTATATGTACAGAAACCTCAATAGAAGTAGGGGAAGGGCCTTTGTTTTCTGATTTAGAAACACAACCTCATGTACATATTAATGCAGTAGGATCTGATTTCCCTGGAAAAATTGAACTTCCATTAAACCTATTAAAACAAAGCTTGGTATGTCCAGATTTCTTAGAGCAAGCTAAAATAGAAGGTGAATGCCAACAATTAGAAGATTCAGAAATTGGACCCAATCTTGCTGAACTTGTTCAGAATGGCGATACGTACGCTTTTGCGAAAGAAGAACGGACTGTTTTTGATTCAACAGGTTGGGCATTAGAAGATCAAATTGTAATGAACTTATTTTTAGAATTAGCGAACGAATTTGGAATTGGGCAAGAAATAGCGTTGGAAAATATTTCCGATGATGCAAAAAACCCATATAACTTTATGCTAAAACCAATTACAGCTTAAGTTAAATATTAATAAAAATAGGATATCCTAAGACGATGGATTTTTCGTGGACCAAAGAGCAACTAGACTATAAAAACAGAGTAATTCAATTTGCTCAAGAAAACTTTGACAATAACAATATTGTAAAGAGAGATCATGAATGTTCTTTTTCTATAGATGATTGGAAAAAATGTGCCGATTTTGGAATACAAGGACTTGCTGCACCTTCAAAATATGGAGGAAAGAAAGATCAAATAGAATTACTATCAGCAACATTAGCCATGGAAGCATTGGGCTATGGAAGTAAAGACAATGGATTACCTCTGGCATTGAATGCTCAAATGTGGACAGTTCAACAGCCAATTTCTGAATTTGGAAATCATTTTCAAAAAGAAAAATATTTAAAACCCTTAGCCAAAGGTGAAGCAATGGCTTGTCACTGTTTAACAGAAATAAATGCTGGTTCCGATGTCTTTAATATGGAAACCACAGCTAAAAAAGTAGAAGGCGGATACCTCTTAAATGGAAGTAAGCGATATGTAACATTGGGGCCTATTGCAGATTTTGCTTTAGTTTTTGCGATGACAAATCCCAAAGTTGGAAAATGGGGCATCAGTGGTTTTATTGTAGAAAAAGGAACTTCAGGATTTAAACAAGGACCGAACAAACCTAAGATGGGGATGCGCACCGTACCTTTTGGAGATTTAAGTTTTGACGATTGCTTTGTGCCAGAAGAAAACAGGCTAGGAAAAGAAGGAGCGGGTTGGGGCATAACCATCGCTTCTTTAGAATATGATCGATGCTGTATTTTGGCGAGTCAATTGGGAGCCATGGAACGACAATTGGAAGAATCGATAAGCTATGTGAAAAAAAGAAAGCAATTTGGAAAACCGATAGGAGACTTTCAATCCGTATCTAACCGAATTGCAAATATGAAATTACGTTTAGAAACATCAAGATTATTACTCTATAAAGTAGCATGGCTTAAAAGTGAAGGAAAATCAGCGATGCTAGAAGCCGCAATGTTAAAATTACAATTAAGTGAAAGCTTTATTGCCTCCAGTATAGATACAATTAGAAATCATGGAGGACACGGGTATGTAACAGAAAACGAAATAGAACGCGATTTACGAGATGCTATAGGCGGAGTGATTTATGCAGGAACATCAGATATTCAAAGAAATATAATCTCAAACCTTTTAGGTTTATAAAAAGACTATATTATGATCAAGACACTAACTGATATCATTAAAGATGCTGCTGAAAAATGCCCGAATAATGAAGCATTTAAATGTGGAAAGAGCACGGTAACTTTTATGGAACTCCATAAAAAGACAAATCAACTTGCAAAACATTTGCAAGATCAAGGAGTCCAAAAAGGTGATCGTGTTGGAATTTATATGGAGCGTAGTATCGAATCAGTGATTGCCGTATATGGAATAATGAAGACTGGCGCAGCATTTGTTCCGTTAGACCCTACAACACCTATTTCAAGAACCGTTTTTTTATTAAATGATTGTGGAATAAAACATCTCATTACAACTCCATTACAATCAAAGAAAGTTGTAAAATTCTTAAATGAAGAACAACCTCTAATATCTATTATAGGTTTTGAAAAAGACGTATTAATTCCGTCTACCTCATGGAACACTATTTATAATATTTCATTAGAAACGTATTTACCTGTTCAAATTGAACAAGGTGATTTGGCATACATCATGTACACTTCAGGGTCTACAGGTGTACCTAAAGGGATTATGCACACGCATTATAGCGGACTTAGTTATGCAAAACTATCTGCTGAATTGTATGAGGTTTCGGTAAAAGATAGAATAGCTAACATATCACCTTTGCATTTTGATATGTCTACGTTTGGTTATTTTTCAAGCCCTTTAGCAAAAGCCTGCACAATTATTATTCCTGATGCGTATACAAAACTTCCAGCAAGTCTTTCAAAATTGATGGAAGATGAAAAAATAACAATTTGGTATTCTGTGCCTTTGGCGTTGATACAACTATTGCAAAAAGGAATATTAGAAGATAGAAAACTAGAAACATTGCGATGGGTATTGTTTGGGGGAGAAGTATTCATTACAAAATACCTGTATCAACTGATGAAAAAATGGCAACATGCGAGATTTTCTAATGTATACGGTCCTGCTGAAATTAATCAATGCAGCTATTATCATTTAGATAACACACCAAACCCAAAAGATGTGATTCCAATAGGATACATTTGGGATGATACAGAATATAAAATCTTAGATGAAAACGATTCAGAAGTATCGCAAGGCGAATCGGGCGAATTAGTAGTAAGCACTACAACAATGATGATGGGTTATTGGAATAATGATGCACTAACCGACAAATCGTTTTACACGGAAGGCGAAAAGATTTACTATAGAACTGGTGATACTTTTAATGTGAATCAAACAGGCGAATTGATGTTTTTAGGAAGAAATGACTTTCAAGTAAAAGTAAGAGGATATCGCATAGAGATCAATGAAGTTGAAGCAATTCTTAGTAACCATGAAGCCATAGATGAAGCCGCTGTATTTGCGATTGAAACTACAAACGAAGAAAAAGAATTAACAGCTGTAGTTTTATTAAAACCAGAGAAAGATATAGACAGTAAGTTATTGCTATCATATTGTAAAAGACTTTTACCGTCTTATGCAGTTCCTTCTAGAATAGATATTATGGAAGTTTTTCCGAGAACAAGTTCAGCAAAGATAGACCGAGGAGCAATCAAAAAACTTTTAATAGAAGCATAAATGAGTAAAGTAATATTAGAGTATATCAGTGAAGTTTTGATAAATGAAGAACTAGAAGATGCACTAGAGATTCAAGACGATCTTTTAGGAAGTGGAATTTTAGATTCTTTAGGAATGATGAAACTCATTTCGTTTTTAGAAATAGAATTTGATCTGAAAGTCGCACCTGAAGAAATGATTATTGAAAACTTTATGACCGTAGAACATATTAACGAGTATTTAAAAACAAAGTCTACCAAAGATTGATGGAAAACCAATACACATCTTTAACTCAAAACCAAAAACTATTATGGCTTGGTCAGGAATTAAATCCTGAGTCGCCCATGTATAATATGGTGATGACCTATGAAATTAAAGAGACGGTTTCCTTTCCCCATTTTAAAACGGCATTTCAAAAATTAGTAGAAAAAAGCGATACATTGCGTTCCGTTTTTGAATTGCAAAACGGAGAACTTATTCAGAGATATCTACCTTCAATTGATTACGAAATTGAGTTCAAAGATTTTTCTAGTGAAAATACTCCCAAACAAGAGTATAAAGTATGGGAAGAACAAAGAGTTAGACATCAATTTGACATACAAAAATGTTTGTTTGATTGTGTACTCGTAAAACTTTCAGCAGATCATTTTATTTGGTATATCAATCAACATCATTTAATTACGGACGGTTGGAGTACTGCTATCATTTTTTCTAAAATGTCAGAGTTGTACGCAAAAGCAATCCAAAATGAAATAGACGAACTCGAAGAATTTCCCTCCTATCAAAAATTTGTTGCTTTCGAGCAAAAAATTAGAGAAAGCGAAAAAGGGAAAGAAGTATCAAAATATTGGGAAGAAAGACGAAAAAAGTTTCCCGCAGCACCATCGTTATATCATAAAAAGAATACCTCTTTACAGACGGCTTCAGAACGATTGCACGTAAATTTAGGAAAAGAACGTTCTGAAAAAATACGAGAATTAGCAAATCAAAAAGGAGTGAGAGGATGGTCGTTAGACTTAACGTTGTACAATATATTTTTAACAACGCTATTTGCTTATTTGCACCGAGTTACAGATCAAGAACAGGTATTGATAGGGTCACCAACACATAACAGAACCTCAAAAAGTTTTAAAAATACCATTGGGTTTTTTGTTGAAGTATTTCCATTATTGACACAAATAGAAGGTGGAGAAACTCTAATGTCTTTGCTACAAAAAGTACAAATTGAAAGTAATAGTTTCCTAAAGAATGCTCAAACGGGAGCCTCTACGTCGGATTTAAACAGAAACTTCAATGTATTTTTCAACTATATTAATGCAGTAAATTCCGAATTTAATGGTTCGCCAGTAAGGACAGAATGGGTGCATCCAGGACATCAAGATCCAAGACATCACCTGCGATTACACGTTCATGATTTTGATAATTCGGGCGACATACAATTATACTTTGATTTCAATACAACTGTTTTTGATTCCCAAGAACAAGCAATAGCCATTCAACACTTTTTAAATGTATTGGACGCTTTTATTGAAGATAGAAACCAGGAAGTAAAAAATATAAACCTTATTACTGAAAGTGAAGTTTCAAGAATAACAGCATGGAATGCAACTACTGTTGCCTATCCAGAAAATGAAACATTGCTTTCTAAATTTGAAGAACAGGTTGTAAAAACTCCCAATGAAGTAGCACTTTTGTTTAAGGAAGAGCTTCTTAGCTATAAAGCATTAGATGAAAGATCCAATCAAGTCGCTCATTTTTTAATTCAGCAGGGAATTCAAAAAAATGATATCATTGCCCTAAGTCTAGAGAGATCATTAGAAATGATGATTTACATCTATGGGATTATAAAAGCAGGAGGAGCCTACTTACCAATAGATATAAATACTCCCACAGAAAGATTGAATTTTATTGTAAAGGACGCCAAAGTCAAAGCATTGTTTTACAATCATAATAATATAGAAATTAGCACTTTAGAAAGTGCGAATTGCTTTAATTTAGCAACGATAAAAAGTGAAGTTCTTTCAGGAGCGATTACCAAAAATCAAATAGAAATAGCCCCCGATGATTTAGCCTATGTACTATATACCTCAGGAAGTACAGGAGAACCCAAGGGTGTAAAATGTCATCACAAAGGAATTTGTAATCGTTTAAATTGGATGAACAATGAGTACCCAATAACACAAAACGATACGCTACTTCAAAAAACACCCATTACATTTGATGTATCTCTATGGGAATTATTTTGGCCACTTCAAGTAGGAGCAAGATTGGTTGTAGAGATTCCAGACGGACATAAAAATCCAGAGAGACTTATAGATACAATACAACGGAATAAAGTAACTGCTATTCATTTTGTACCCTCAATGCTGAATATTTTTTCACAAGTAGAAAGTGTTGAAAATTGCAAAAGCCTTCAACGGATTTTTTGTAGTGGAGAAGCTTTATCAACCTCAGTCGTTCAACAAACCTATGCAAAGCTAGATGCAGAAATTCATAATTTATATGGACCTACAGAAGCTTCTGTAGATGTCACAAACTGGCATTGTAAGAAAGATGAACTATTAGATGAGATTCCAATAGGGAAACCCGTTGCCAATACGCAGCTTTATATTTTAGACGAAACTTTAAATCTATTACCGATTGGAGTCATCGGCGAACTTTATATTGCTGGCAAACAAGTAGCAGATGGATATTTGAATAGGGAGCGTCTTACAAAAGAAAGATTCGTTAAGGATGTTTTTTCAAGTGATCCAAGTGCGACCATGTACAAGACGGGAGATTTAGCAAGGTATAGAACCGATGGAGTGATAGAATATCATGGAAGAATAGACAATCAAATAAAAATAAGAGGTTTAAGAATAGAACTTGGAGAAATAGAGAAAACTATAGAGAAACATAGCAATATCTCTCAAGCCATTGTTAAAGTAGATCAACAAGAAAACCTCATAGCATATTATACAGGTAAAAAAGTAGAAGAAGGTGAAATCATAAATTTATTGAAACAACGATTACCAATACATATGATTCCATCGCTTTTTATGCATCTAGAAAATTTCGAGTTTTTATCTAGCGGAAAAGTAGATCGAAAAAAACTCCCAGAACATTCAATCAAAGAAATTCGAAGCGAAAAAACATATTTAGCTCCCAGAAATGAAATAGAAGAAATGATTCTTGACATCTGGAAAGAGGTATTACAACTCAATGAAATTGGAGTTGATGAAAATTTTATTCAAATAGGAGGAAATTCGCTAAGCGCAATATCCATTACTTCCAGACTAAAGAAAACCTTAGCATTAGAAATATCCATTACCGATGTTTTTAACTACGCTACTGTTATAGAATATGCTAAATATGTTGAAGAAATAATTACAGAATTATTGAGCGAATCATAAAAAATAATGAACAACAAAGTATCAAAAAATACAAAGCCAATCATACTAAAAGCTGTAGTAGTTGCGATGACCATCTGCTGCATTTTTGGACCTTTCCGTAGTGAGATACATAAAGTATTGCATACCATTGTTCATAGTTTAGAAACACCCGATTATGTACTCTCTCATTCAAGTACGTCTTCAAAAGATAAAGTACATATTGTCCACGAACATAAAAAAGAAGAAGCGAATCACAATCATGATTTCATAAAATTGGTGGCAAAAGTATTTGAAGTTACAGAACAAGAAAATAGCGCAAATGAACCAATGTTAGTGTTTTACATGCTAGATAAACACCTCAAGATACATGAAACAACCCCTAAGGAAAAAATAATTATACCCGTAATAAATCCTATTTTTTCAGTGACGCAAAAAAAGATATGCAAAGGATATTTAAAAGATATAAACAAACCTCCCGAAGTGTATAGGAACCTCATTTTTAGTTAAGCCTCCCGTAACTAAAACAATATATTTCATTCACACATTTTTTATTTATCATTTATCTCATAGAGAAGCATAAAATGAACATGCTTTTTATATAGATATTAGTTAAACACATAACAATGTTAAAACATATTTTATTTTTTATTTTTATTGCTTTTGTAAGTAATATTCATGCTCACGAATTAAAAGGAACAATCCGTGATGCAGAGACAAAACTACCTGTAGAGGGAATTGCAGTGTATAATAAAACTACTGGAGGATATGCGTATTCTAACGCATCTGGAGTTTACCATTTAGAAGACGTTTCATTAAAAGATACGATTATTTTTCAAGGCCTTGGATACGAAAAACAAAGCTTTGTCATAGATGAAAACTTACTAGATGGAACCTTAGATGTTTTCTTAGTAGATGATGCGGTATTACTAAATCAAGTGGTCATCCTTTCAGAAGTAAATTCATTAAGCAGTATTGTAAATGTTGATGTTCAAAACATTCCAGTAAAATCATCACAAGAAATTCTTCGGAAAGTACCAGGACTTATTATAGGACAACATGCTGGAGGAGGAAAAGCAGAACAGATTTTTTTAAGAGGTTTTGATGTAGATCACGGAACAGATATTGCAATTAGTGTAGATGGCTTGCCAGTTAACTTACCCTCTCACGCACATGGACAAGGATATTCAGATCTTCATTTTGTCATTCCAGAAACCATCAATAATATTGATTTTGGTAAAGGCCCTTATTATGCCGATAAAGGAAATTTTAATACCGCAGGATACATAGAATTAAAAACAAAGAAAACCATCGATAAAAATCATATCGCTGTAGAAGGAGGCCAATTCAATACATTAAGAGCTGTAGGCTTACTAAACATTTTTGAAAAAGAGAACAGCAGTTTTTATGTTGGTTCAGAATTGGTATTAACCGACGGTGTCTTTGAATCTCCACAAGATTTTAATCGACTAAATTTAATGGGGCGATACCATTATAATAACTACGAAAATGAAGAATTTACAGCTACACTCTCTCATTTTCAAAGCAAATGGAGTGCCTCTGGACAGATACCACAACGTGCCGTAGATCAAGGGCTAATTACTAGATTTGGAGCCATAGATAATACAGAAGGCGGTATCACGGGCAGATCTAATTTATTGATAAATCACAGGAAACAACTCAGTGAACACGAAGAAATAAAATCGAAAGCATTTATTTCTCGATACGACTTTGAATTGTATTCAAACTTTACTTTTTTCTTAGAAGATCCCGTCAATGGAGATCAAATTCGTCAAAAAGAAAACCGTACTATTTATGGAGCAGAAACAGTATATAAACGCGAGTTTCATTTAGATGATCACGATGCATCACTTAAATTTAAGGCAGGTATTGGATTTCGATATGATGATAACAATGATGTAGAACTTTCTCGAACTAGAAACCGAAGTGAAACTCTTGAACGATTGGCTTTTGGTGATGTAGATGAGATCAACGGATATGGATTTTTAAATGCCACGTATAAAGAAGATGATTGGACATTTAACTCTGGACTAAGAATCGATTATTTTAAGTTTGGTTATACAGATTTTTTAAGTGCTACTCTAGATTCAAGAAGTGAAAATGATGTAGTTATAAGCCCAAAATTGAATATAATTTATACGCCTTCTTCCAATGTACAAGTATTTACAAAAGCTGGATTTGGTTATCATTCCAACGATAGTAGAGTTGTGACTGCAAATACAGGAGAAGATACCTTACCTACAGCTTTTGGATTGGATGTAGGGACAATTCTTAAACCTACAGAAAACCTTGTCATCAATGCAGCTTTATGGAGCCTTTCATTACAACAAGAATTTGTATATGTAGGTGATGCAGGCGTTGTAGAACCCAGCGGAAAATCTCAACGTTTTGGAGTAGATTTTGGACTGCGTTATCAGTTTACAAAATGGTTATATGGTAATGCCGATATTAATTATACCTATGCTAGAAGTACAGAAGCGCCAAGCGGACAAGACTTTATTCCATTAGCTCCAGATTTAACATCTTCAGGAAGTTTGTCTTTCAAAGATGTAGGAAAATTCTCTGGCGGATTGGGATATCGATATGTAAAAGATAGACCCGCAAATGAAGATAATTCAATTGTTGCTGAAGGATATTTTGTAACAGATTTAACGGTAAACTATAGTTTTTCAAAAAAAGTATCCTTCGGAATTATTGTAGAAAATCTATTAAATACCGAATGGAATGAAACACAATTTGCAACAGAAACCAGATTACAGAACGAAGTAAATTCAGTAGAAGAAATCACATTTACTCCCGGAACACCATTTTTTCTAAGAGCAAAATTGACCATTTCTTTTTAAAAGAAATCCATCACAAATAATATTTTAAGAATCTAATTCATGGAAATATAGTTGTCTAAAAAGTTCGACTCAAGCGTCTTTACGATCACGCTTAAGGTGTGAGAAGTAACCTATAAATTTAGCATTTAATCTCTGTAGATTACTTCATTTCATTGGTAATACCTCTTTTTTAGACAACTATATTTTCTATTGAAATTCCCACCCCATGTCTACATAGATTATCATCAGTCTTGAGTAGAACCTGTGTACTGACGCACTATTGAATTCAACACAGGAACTTTTTGTCAAATAATACACTTAATTTTTTCAATGAGGATAAGCGGATTTTCAACATTAATTTTCCTCTTTAAGTTTAAAAATTCACTTTCATCTAATTTATTTATAAAATATTGAGCAATACACTTAAATTTGTTTATTAACTTGCCGACTAGGCATTGTTTTTAAAGCCGAGATTAATTACTAAATGACACTTCAGTACCCTCTACTGAATTTACTAACCAATAGAACTTTAGCATTAATGAAGAACATACTATTAAAAATCACAATCTTTCTTTTTTTCATGGCACCTTTTGTGTCATTTGCTCATGCACCAGAACAAGGGTATATCTTTTTAAGAGTCTATGAAAAAGATGGAGTGGAAGGACGTTTTGAAATCACCGCAGATGATTTAAATAAAATATTTAAATGGGGATTAAAAAGCAAAGGAAACAGTGTTGAAGCTATAAAAGCACATGCGATAGAATTAGAAGCGTATCTGTTAGAACATTCAGGGTTTAAATCGCCGCTCGGAATTCACCATGTAAAATTTAAAGGCTTTGGCGTTTTAGAAACGGGTTTAGGAGATTATATCCAAATTTTATTTGACTTAGATAATTTTGACACAATTCCAGATACGCTAGATGTCACGTATAATATTGCATTTGAAGAATTTTCAAACCATAGAGGTTTTTTAATCATAGAATATAACTGGAAGGCCGGTGTTATTAATAACGAATCAAACATCTCTTTAGATTTTACACCCAGAGATACTACAGATACACTTTCATTAACAGAAGTTTCAGTTTGGAAAGGATTTGTAGCCATGATAAAACAAGGAGTATGGCATATCTGGATTGGAATAGATCATATATTTTTCTTACTCGCATTAATTTTACCTTCCGTAGTTAGAAGGTTAAGAGAAGAAAAGTCTCCCTTAAAAAGTTGGACTCCAGTAGATCGATTTAAACCAGCTTTTTTCTACATCATTAAAATCGTTACTTTTTTTACAATAGCACATACCATAACCTTAAGCTTGGCAGCTTTGCAAATCATAAGGCTTCCTTCATGGATTGTAGAATCTGTGATTGCATTTTCAATAGGACTTGCGGCATATCATAATATCAAACCGATATTTAAAGGAAAAGATTGGGTAATTGCCTTTGTTTTTGGACTATTTCATGGTTTTGGATTTGCAAGTGTTTTAGGAGATATTGGCTTAGCAGATGAATTCTTGGTCTACTCTTTATTAGGATTTAATGTAGGTGTAGAGATCGGACAATTGGTAATCATAGCATTGATTTTCCCAGTACTATTCCTCATTAGAAAATTTAAAATATATCCAAGAATACTTGTTTATGGCTCTATCTTTTTAATAATAACATCCATCTATTGGATTATAGAAAGAGTATTTGATGTAGATTTAGGTGTAGAAGGCTATATCAAAAGTAAATTGTATCAGCTTGCAGTTTATTTAGGGTTTAAATAATAAATAAAATTGAAGGAAACATCAACTAAAAAACAATCACTTTTAGAAAAGTGGAAGCAAAAAAATAAAGGTTTGGAGCCAAAAGGAATTCAAAAAATTCCTGATGGAATACCAATTCCTTTGTCCCATGAGCAACAACGTTTGTGGTTTTTGCAACAGTTGTTTCCTGATAATGCTTTTTATAATTACTCCGAATTATATCGATTAGAAGGAGATTTACAAGTCGAACCATTCAAACAAAGCATTCGATCTATAGAAAGTAACCATGATGTCTTAAGATCAAACTTTAAAGTAAACGATGGGAACCCTGTAGTACAAATTGCAGCAAGACCCAATTCAGAATTTCACTACCATGACTTTAGTGATTTAGAAGATACGATAGCATCGCAAAAAGCAGATGAAATCATTCACAAAAATGCACGCCACGCTTTTAATCTTTCTGATGAAACATTAATGCAATCTACTCTTATCAAAGTAGGAGATCAGAACTTTCTGTTTTTAATTGTGATGCACCACATCATTACAGATAAGTGGTCCATGCGAGTGTTTAGAAAAGAATTATCTGCAAATTATACAAGCCTATTACAGTCAAAGGTGCCTAGTGTAGAAAAACCTGAAATCCAGTATGCAAGTTATGCACATTGGCAAGGAAACAAGGAAATCAATTCAGAGCATTTAGAATATTGGAAACAAAAATTATCAGGCGAAATTTCTACGTTAAATTTACCTACAGATTACCCTAGAAAAGCACAGCCTTCATACGCAGGTACATTTCATAAGAAAGGATATAGTGATAAAATCTCTAGCGAATTTTTTGACGTATGCAAACAATTAGACGCTACACCTTATGTAGTGATGCTGAGTGTTTATTATATACTCTTACAAAAGTATTCTGGACAAGAAGATATTTTTATAGGAACACCCATTACCAAAAGAGACCAGGTAGCATTAGAAAATTTAATTGGATTTTTTAATGATACACTTGTATTACGTACTAAAGTAAATGATAATAGCTCTTTTACTGAATTAGTGCAATCGGTAAAGCAAACCACACTGGAAGCATTTTCTAACACCGAGATTACGTTTGATACCTTAGTAAAAACATTAAAACCTGGCCGATCACTAAGCATTAACCCATTTTTTCAGGTGATGTTTTTATACCATACAGTACCTGAAACTCCTACATTAGGACCCGATATAAATATTACCTACGAACCCTACGATTCTGGAGTTGCAAAATTTGACCTCACTTTATACATATCTAATGACAAAGGAGCTTTAACTTCTTTGATGGAATATGAAACGGATCTCTTTGAAGAAAGCACTATTGAACGGATGCATGAGCATTTTGAAATTCTTTTAAAAAGTGTGATTCAAAACCCGAATGCTCTGCTGTCTCAGATAAACATGCAGACAGAAGATGAAGAACATTTTTATGAGACATTAGAATCTCCAGAAAAAGAATTAGGGATTTCATATGATGGGATTCACGAAATTATTGAAGCGCAAGCACAAAAGTTTCCGGATAAAATTGCCTTGGTTTTTAAAGATAAAAAAGTAACATATCGTCAGTTAGACCAAGAAGCAAATAAAATTGCCAGTTATTTAGTACAACAAGGAATTCAAAGAAATGATATCGTTGGTTTATGCATTGAGCGTTCAGAGCGAATGATTATTGGATTACTGGGAATTTTGAAAGCAGGAGCTTCTTACCTTCCTTTAGACCCTAGTTATCCCTTAGAACGAATCTCGTATATTCTGGATAATTCTTTAGCTAAAATACTATTAACTGAAATAGCTCTTGTAACAAATTTCACAGAAATAGCGATCAAGGTATCTACTTTAGAAGCCATTCAAAACAAAAATATTGAATCGGACATAACGCTGCCAAAAGTAGAGGATACAGATTTAGCCTATGTAATTTATACCTCTGGAAGTACTGGAGTTCCTAAAGGAGTTCCTATTACGCATAAAAATATTACCAATTCAACATTAGCAAGAACCGATTTTTACAAATCAGACCCAGCAACATTTTTATTGATGTCTTCCATCTCTTTTGACAGCTCAAAAGTAGGAATCTTCTGGAGCTTATGTACTGGCGGAACCTTAGTCATTTCTGAAGACAAACTAGAACAAAATATTGAACAGTTAACCAATATAATGAAGCTGTATTCAGTAAGTCATACTCTCATGCTACCTTCATTGTATGCGAATATTGTAAACTATGCAGATCTAGACAAACTAAGATCGCTTGATACTGTTATTGTAGCAGGAGAAGCATGTACAGCGCAATTGGTTTCAGATCATTTTGAAAAATTACCGCAAGTAAAATTATATAATGAATACGGACCTACAGAAAGTACCGTATGGTGTATTGCACATCAATTAGAAGAAAAAGATAGCCTAGCCACAAATATTCCAATAGGTCACCCTGTCAAAAACATACAAGTATACATTTTAGATGATCATTACAAAAGAGCACCTTATGGCACAGTAGGAGAATTATATATTGGTGGAGTTGGACTTTCTTCAGGATATATAAATGACATAGAAAAAACATCAAAAGCCTTTATTGATCATCCTTTTGATAAAAGTGAAGGAAAGAAATTATATAAAACAGGAGATCTTGCAAAGTTCAGAAACGATGGCGCCATTGAGTTTTTAGGCAGAAAAGATCAGCAAGTAAAAATAAGAGGATACCGAATTGAACTAGATGAAATAGAACAAATAATCTATAGCAATCCAACAATCCAACAAGCCGTTGTTAAAGTTGAAGATGATACAAATAACATAGATTGGGATGATCTAGAAAATAAAGAAACAAAACAATTAATGCAATTGTTTGATAAACATATAGAAAGCAGTGAAGTACAAAACATACTGAAGTCTATAGAAACATTACAAGAAGAAGAACTTGAAGTATTACTTGAGAATTTAAATGATGCATAAAAAATGAGAAGAATTCGAAGAGGAGAAGGATACGAAGTGAATTTGAACATAACAAAAGATTCATTTATAAATCCACCAAGAGCCATTCAAAGGTCCTCGGTGATTAATAGAGCGCTCAAAGAATTTGCAGCAGATATAGAAGCCATAGACGAGCAAACAAAACATTTTGTTCCAGGAAAAGTTGATATTGAAATAAGAGAAATCAACGATCGAACACACACAAAACTTTCTGATGATGAGATCATGGAAGATTGGCAAATACCACTCATGCAACGCATGTCTGATGTTATTTGTGAAACAAAAGGCGATATTCTAGAAATTGGTTTTGGAAGAGGAATTTCTTCTGACATGATTCAAGAGCATGAAGTAAAATCTCATACTATTATAGAATGTAACGAAGAAGTCATTGCGGATTATTATGACGATTGGAAAAGAAAGTTTCCAGGAAATGATATTAGAATGGTTCAAGGGTTATGGCAAGACACTCTAGATACTTTAGATCTTTTTGACGGAATCTTTTTTCATACATACCCGTTGAATGAAGAGGAATACATGAAGTATGTGCAAGAAAGCATCACGTTTGCTGAACACTTTTTTCCTCATGCTGTAGCACATCTTAAATCGGGTGGATCATTTACGTATTTTTCAAACGAGATAGATTCGTTAAGCAGAGAACACCAACGTCTTTTATTAAAACATTTTTCGTCTTTTAGTATACAAACGGTAGACCTCAAGATGCCTGAAGATGTTCGAGATATTTGGTGGGCAAATTCAATAGTAGTAGTGAAAGCAATAAAATGACGGAGTTAAAAATAGAAGATAGAATCGCTACTCTGAGCCCAAAAGCAAAGAAATTGTTTTTGATAAAGCTCAAAGAATCTCTTGCAAATGCAAAAGATACCTCTAATGGAGGACGTAAGCGTATTGTGGCTTATGTACAAGGCAACGATCAGTTTTCTATAGAAGAATTGAAGAGTAATCTTCAGAAAAAATTACCTGACTACATGATTCCTTCTTTGTTAATTCCTGTTGATGAAATGCCATTATTGCCCAACGGGAAAATCAACAGAAAAGAATTAAACAATAAAAAATATACCGCAGATAAAAAAGAAAATAAAGTTGGAGAAGAGACAGGAACTGTCAATGAAGTAGAACAAAAATTACGTACAATTTGGGAAGAAGTTTTAGGTTTCTCCCCGATACATAAAGATGACAATTTCTTTGAAATAGGAGGCGACTCTATTTTGAGCATACAAATAGTAGCAAAAGCCAGAAAACAAGGAATTATTTTGAAGTCGAATGATATTTTTGACCATCAAACCATCGCAGAAATGTCTCTGTTTGCAGAAACAGAACAAAAAGAAATAACACAAGAAATAGTAGATGGCGAAGTTCCTTTATCACCCATACAACATTGGTTTTTTAAAGAGCATAAAGCAGCTCCACATTTCTGGAATCAAGCGATTAGATTAGATAATATTCCTTTACAATCTGAACAAGAAATTAAAAAAGTCTGTGATTATCTTATCAAACAACACGATGCCTTACGATTACAATTTCTTCAAAAAGAAGGTAAATGGAGTGCTTATGTAGTAGCGCCAGAGCAGATTTGTGCACTTACCTATATCGATATTTCCAAGGAAGCCCCTCAGGATTATGATGAAGTTATTGCCAAAACGCTTTCACAAACTCAACAGAATTTCGATTTATCAAAAGGCTCGTTATTTAAATGCCTTTACTTTTCTACAGGAAAAAAAGAAGGAAATATTTGTGTGCTCGTAGCACATCATTTAGTGGTAGATGCTGTTTCTTGGCAAATTATCACAGACGATTTTAGTACCGCAATATCGCAAATAGAGGAAGGAATACACCCTCAATTAAAAACAACTTCCATCAAAAAATGGGGAGAGAATCTCTCTAAAGCCTTGAATACTACATTTCATGATGAGGTGAATTTTTGGAAAAATCAATTATCAGAAGTTGCTGCGTTACCTGTAGATTTAGAAGCAAAACCAGTACTAGAAGAAGCAGAAATTGCCACTGCAACATTTGTATTAGACAAAGTCAATACGCTTCATCTAACCGATAAAAGCAATAAGACATACAATACAAAAACTGAAGAACTCATTATTGCGGCACTCATAGAAAGTATTCATACTTGGAGTGCTAATGAAACTATAGCAATTGGATTTGAAAGACACGGTAGAGAAGCCTTCCATACTGAAATAGATATTTCTAAAACGGTAGGTTGGTTTACCTCTTATTTTCCACTACAATTTAACTGTTCAGAAGTTAATACTATCGGAGATAGAATTATTACTACCAAAGAATTGATACGAAAAGTTCCTCATGGAGGTATTGGTTATGGAGCATTACGTTATTTAGAAAATACATTTGGAGATGTGGGCAATCCAGAAATTGTTTTCAATTTTTTAGGAACACAAAGTACAACCAAGAAAAATCAATCCATAGAAGTGACTCCTTTATCTAAAGGACTACGTTATCCTTTAAGCGAACGTAGCTATAAATTGGAAATCAATGCATATATCAAAAACGATGAATTGCATTGCCTGTGGAGTTTTGGAAAGTCAGTCCACAAAAAAACGACTATAGATATGTTAGTTGAAGATTTTTGTAAAAATCTTTTAGAAATTATAGAGCATTGCAATACTACAGAAAATGAGACGTATACACCTTCTGATTTTCCAGAAGCAGGATTGAGTCAGAATGATTTAGACAAGCTTTTGGAAAGTTTGGATTAATACAAAATGAATAAAGAGAACAAATAGAAAAGAATAGTAGAGATTGAATAATGAGTATGACCACTGAAAAAAAACCAAAAATAGAGGCAATTTACCCTCTTAGTTCTATGCAACAAGGCTTGTTGTTCCATCATTTGATGGAAGGAGAAGACCAAGGGTTTTTGCATGTTCAATGTGTTTTGGAAGGAGTCTTAGATCTCGAAAAATTGAAAACTGCTTGGCAATCCGTAACACTTCGCCACGAAGTGATGAGAACCTCTGTACATTGGAAAAAGATAGAGCGACCAATACGTGTTGTTAGACCCGAAAAAAATATAGAATGGACGCTTTTAAATTGGTCTCAAAAAACACCAATAGAACAAGAAGATTTATTAAAGAATTACAAAGAAGAAAGCAAACAGCAAGGAGTCAACTTTGAGAAAACTCCGCTTTCTAATATTACATTAATACAGAAAAGCAGTACTAGCTATTTCTTAATTTGGAGCTGTCACCATTTATTATTAGACGGTTGGTCATCCACAATTATTTTAAAAGATGTTTTTAAATACTATCAAGGCCTTTGTTCAGATACAACGCCAAATTTAGAAACCATTCCTTCCTATAAATCATATTCCAACTGGTTACAACGTCATACAACAGATGAAGCAGCTTCCTTTTGGTCTAAAACATTTGACGGTTTTATAAAACCCTCATTATTCGAACAAAAGCAATCTGTAGGAAATACAACTCAACTACAATACACAAAAGCATTTTCAGAAGAAACAACAGCAGATTTAAAACAATTAGCAAAATATTATAGAGTTACATTAAATACCTTATTTCAAGGCATCTGGAGTTTACTTCTGAAACATTATTTTAAAAATAACGATATCACTTTTGGAACCACAGTTTCTGGACGTTCCATTCCCTTTCCTAATATCGAATTGATGGCCGGAATGTTTGCAAACGTGTTGCCTGTTCGTTCTGTATTAAACCCTTCAGAGACCTTCGAATCTCACCTTACACCATTACAATCTCAGCAACAAGAAGCTAGAAATTATGAATATTGTACCAGCGATCAAATAGCAAATTGGGTAGGTTTATCACCAGATATTCCTTTATTCAACAGTCTTTTTGTGTTTGAAAATTTCCCTTGGGAAGATATTGATTGCGGAGATTTAAAGGTAAAAGGATTTGAAAGTGGACTCACAACAACCTATCCAATAACTGCTATTTTTAAGATAGAAGATTGTATAGAATATACCTTACAGATAAATCCAAATTTGATAGCAATAACAACAGTTCAATGGTTTCTTGAAAGTATATCCAAACTAGCAGAAGCTCTTTTAGAAAACAAAGGAAGCACAGTTTCAGAACTTTTAGAAACGCTACCAATACTAGAAAACGAAGAGGATTCATTCTCTAAAAAAGAGAAGAAAAGTAACACTTCAACAGAAGAAAATTATGCAGCGCCCAGAAATCAAGTAGAATTGCAATTGGTAGAAATCTGGGAACGTATTTTTGGAATAAATTGTATCAGTATTAAAGATAGCTTTTTTGATTTAGGAGGCAAATCCCTGTTAGCAGTTAAGATGTTTTCTTTCATAGAAGAGGAAATAGAAGTTAAACTGCCTCCAACAACACTTTTAGAATATCCTACCATTGAATTATTAGCAGATGTGATTAAAGCCGATAATCATGAAACCGTTCAATGGAAATATTTGATACCTATCAAAGCAAAAGGAACAAAAAACCCTTTGTTTTGCATTCACGCCGGAGGAGGTCATGTTTTTTTCTACAAAGATTTGGCGAATGCTATAGATCAAGACAGACCTGTATATGCACTACAACCCGTTGGGATTTTTGGAGAAGATGAAATGCATCATAGTATTGAAACCATGGCGAAAGACTATGCAGACGAAATAATTATAGCACAGCCCAAAGGAATTATTAATGTAGTAGTGTATTGTTTTAGCACATGTGTGGGTGTAGAAATAGCATCTTACTTAAAAACAAAAGGAAGGCAAGTCAATGTAATTGTTGCCGATACCATTGCAGAACATAGGCTATTATTAGACAAAGAAAGACTCAGCATAAGAGTTTTTGCCTTTTTGAAACGATTGGCTCAAAACCCATTCAAAGCTTTAAATGCGATGATAGGTTTTAGAATTATGTTTTATTTAAAACCGATTAAAATAAATTTATTTGGATCAGAGGCAGAAAAGAATACAGAAAAGATAAGAGTTCATTTGGTGAAGCTGTTTAACAAATATCAATGGAAAACAAAAATTGATACTGTGGTATTAATAGTATCAAAAAAAGTAGATGATCGATACAATGGAGAAATAGTAAAATCATGGAAAAGTTTAACGGACAATGACATTCCTGTTACGGAATTTGTAGGAGATCATGCAAGCATATTTAATTTGCCAGACGTAAAAAATACGGCAGAGGCAGTTAACAACTCTATACTCGATTAAATATGTGGCAAAGCTCTCCAAAACAGTTCGAATTAAAGACCAAAGAAGCACATATTTGGTCAGTAGATAAATCAGATCATAAAGATAAAATAGATCAATATTGGGAATTACTAACAGATCAAGAAAAACAAAAAGCCGAGAAATTTCGCTTTTATAAAGATAGATCTTGTTATATAATAGCTAGAGGAACTCTAAGAAATTTATTAGGGGCTTACACAAGTCAAGACCCAAAAGAAATAACAATTGATTATGGTTTTCATGGAAAACCAAGCCATAAAAGTAAGAGTAATATTCAGTTTAATATATCACATTCAGAAGAATCAATAGTGCTTGGGTTTATCAAAGATTATGACATTGGGGTAGATGTAGAAAAAGTGAAAGACGGAATAGAGATAGAAAATATTGCACGATCTTTTTTTTCAGAAGAAGAAGTACACGCTTTATTAGAATTAAAAAAAGAAGATCATTTGCAAGCATTTTATAATTGTTGGACACGGAAAGAAGCTTTTATAAAAGCTGAAGGAAGTGGGCTTTCTTTTCCCTTAAATAAGTTTGTAGTAAGTTTAGATTCTACAAAAGAAGCTAGATTGATAGAAACAAAATGGGATCAAGAAGAACGATTAAAATGGACATTAACATCTTTTGAATTGAAAGATGATTATATAGGAGCAATAGCAATTAAAGGCAGTGTAGCCGCAACTAATTTTTGGAGTTTACAATGATTCAGAGCCAATTAGAACACATACACCTTAAAAATAAGGAGTGTCATAAAATGAAGAAAAACGACATAAATAAAATTATCGAAAAAGGGTTTTTAATTAGACTTGTAGAAGAGAAATTATTAGCACTTTTTCAAGAAGGAAAAATAGACGGAACCATCCACACTTGTATCGGTCAAGAATTAATTCCTGTGTGTGTTTCAGAATATTTAACTGATAGTGATTTTGTGTTGTCAAATCATAGAGGGCATGGACATTTGCTGTCAAGAAACGAAGATTTAGTAGGCTTTTTTGCTGAGTTGATGGGAAGAGAACGCGGTATTTGTGGAGGTCTCGGAGGCAGTCAACATCTATACACACACAATCATATATCCAACGGAATTCAGGGAGGAATGACACCTATTGGTGCAGGAATAGCACTCGCAAATAAAATAAAGAAAAACGATGATCTCGTTGTTTGCTATCTAGGAGACGGAACACTAGGAGAAGGTATTATTTATGAAGCATTCAATATCGCTTCTTTATGGAATTTACCCATTGTTTACATTCTAGAAAATAATAGAATCGCACAGTCTACTACTATAGAACAATCGTTGGCAGGTTCAATTTCTCAAAGAGCAAAAGGTTTTGGGTTAGAATACATGCATACAAACATGTGGGACATTCAAGACATGTTAAAAACATTTGATAACGCAACCCATACTGCTAGAGAAAAACAAAAAGCAGTTTTTGTAGAAGTCGATGCCTATAGATTGCATTCGCATTCTAGAGGTGTTGATAATAGAAATCCTTTAGAAATAGAAGCGTACAAATTAAAAGATATTTTAAATAAAGAGTTAGAGGCAATTCAACATGATGGCTCTAATAATTTTCTAACTAAAATAGAAGAGAGGATAAATAAGGCTGTAAAAGAAGCAGAAAAATCCCCCAAAAATAATAAAGCTAAAAAGACATTAAGAAAGACATCCGAAATTGAATATTCGAAATTTCAAGAAGAAGCGGTAGATGGCGGAAAAAGAATCAATGAATTAATTTATGAAAGTCTAAAAGAACAATTCACCAATAACAGTGATGCAATTCTACTCGGAGAAGATATCGAATATATCACTCCTTGGACGACTGCACCATACGGAGGTGCTTTTAAAGTATCAAAAGACTTAAGCAAATATTTTGAAAATGTTAAAAACACGCCCATTTCTGAAGCTTCAATTACAGGAATTGGGACAGGATTATCCATAGCAAAAATGCAACCGATTGTTGAAATTATGTTTGGAGATTTTATGATGTTAACCTTCGATCAATTATACAATCATGCCTGTAAGTTCAATAAAATGTTTAACGATCAACTCTCAATTCCTTTAGTCATAAGAACACCTATGGGAGGAAAAAGAGGATACGGTCCAACACACAGTCAATCTCTTGAAAAACATTTCTTAGGAATTACAGATCTAACCATAGTTGCGCTAAATAATAGAATTTCACCCAAAAGAATATACAGAAGTGTTTTCCTAGAGAAAAACCCAGTTTTAGTGATAGAAAATAAAGTATTGTATACCCAAACCCTAGAGTTAAATGCGCCTATTGGATATAAGGTTGAAAGTACTAATGAAGCATATCCTACGCTAAAAATAGCACCCGAAAGAAAAGAAGCAGACATTACAATACTTTGTTACGGAGAAATGCTTACCGATGTTGAAAGATCAGTAGAATTGGCATTTGAAGAAGAAGAAATACTTTGTGAAATTATATGTCCCTCTAAAATAAATCCAATAAATGTTGACGCTCTTGTTGAGTCTGTTCGTAGAACACAACGCTTATTAACCGTAGAAGAAGGATCTAACATTGCCTCCTATAGTTCTGAAGTTTCAGCATTGTTGATGGAGAGAAGTGTGCAATTAAAATCCTTTGGTAGAATTGCAAATAATGAAGTAATTGCAAGTTCTCGTCTTTCTGAAAAAAATATGATACCCAACACAAATTCAATTTTTGAAAAAATAAAAGACATTTGTAATGAATAGTAATTTAGTCCCGATTATAGTTCAAAAAGAAGGTATAAGCGATACTACGTATAAGGTTGTAGAATTGTATACAAAGAACGGAACAAAAGTAAAAGAAGACGACCCCATTTTATGTTTTGAAACGTCAAAAATGGCAATAGATGTTGAAGCATCTGTATCGGGATATATATTTTATGATGTCAATGAATTTGATGAGGTAGAAATTGGTCAAACCATTGCTGTTATTTCTAGTACACCATCAATTCCAAAAGGCTGGTTTGCCTCAGTAAACAAGTCCAAAAAAACAACTAAAAACAAACAAACGATAGATACTTCACAAAAAATTTCGAAACCAGCACAAAAATTAATTGATCAACATAACATTGACATTACTGTTTTTAATGAGCATTCAATCATCACTAAAGAAGATGTTCAAAGTTATATAGAAAGCCGTTCACCAAAGACAGAAATAGATTTTTCTATTAATGAAAAAAGTATTTTAATTTTTGGAGGAGGAGGTCACTCAAAAATGTGTATTGAAATTTTAAAGCAAACAAAGACTCATGAAATCATTGGTGTTACAGATCGTAAATTACCTATAAACTCATTGGTCTTAGGAATTCCAATTTTAGGAAGCGAAGCCATTATAGACCACCTAATTCAGAAAGGATTAAAGAATGTTATTTTGGCTGTTGGTGCGGTTTTAAACCATGGCAGTAGAGAGAAATTATTTTCCTTTTTAAAAGAGAAACAATTGTATGTTCCTAATATAATTCATCCTTCAGCTCTCTTAGAACCTTCAGTAACAATGGGAGAAGGAAATCAAATTATGCAAGGAGCTATTGTAGGAAGTGATGTAAAAATAGGAAACAACTGTATCATAAACTCAGGGTGTATTATTTCTCATGATGTAGTTTTAGGAGATAATGTTCACATTGCTCCAGGAGCAGTAATAGCAGGAAATGTCTCTATTGATAACAATACAGTCATTGGTATGAATGCTACTGTTTTTCTAGATGTTAAAATAGGCAAACATGTTATGGTCAGTAATGGAGTACATATTTTTACTGACGTCCCCGACGGTGTAGGAAAAATATCAACCTCTTCTCAAAAAAGCAAAAGATAAATCCGATATTTTAGGTATAGTTATTTTTTGCCTATCAATTCAACAGACGTAGCTTTGAATCGGTCATTTTCTACTTGTCCAACAACTTTCGCTTTTCTAACCACTTCACAAAAACCTGTCTCTAGGTCGTGAGCATCACCAAAATCATCAATATGCGCTCCGTCTACGAAATATGCTTTGTTATCAATTCTAATTGCTAAATCACACCCGTCCTGACTCTTTAAATCAAACTGGCACTGACCACAAGAAACTTCTGCCAACACCTTTTTTTCTTCCTTTTGAGAACAAGAAAATATAAATAATAAGGCTACAATTGCTATTTTTTTCACACGTTTAAATTTTACTAATTAATTGATTATATGATAATTATAAAATTAAGAACGTGTGTAACCACTCATTGCACTCGTTCTCTCATTAAAAACTTTAAACATTCCCTTTTGTGAATACATTTTTAAAATTGGTGAATGTTCGTTTCATCATTTTATAAGTTGTTTTTTATTCTAATAATCTCTAAAATTTAACCGTTTTTGTAGAAACGAAGATATTATGATAATCATAGAGACTAGTAAATATATGTAATTTGATTTTTTAAAACCGACAATTCTAAACTTGATTTTTATTAGAATTTGCTGGAGTTCAGTTTTTTCAGTACTTTTAAAATCTGAATTAAAAATTGCTATAATTCATCATTTGTACATATTGGTATACCGTTATTGCTATATAAGCATGTGATTGTATACTTGTATAAATGACGGATTCTTATTTATGAAAGCTATGAAAAAGAAAAGAAAAACCCTGCATTTTTACAAACGAACAATACTAATTATCGTATTGAGTTTTACAACATTTTTACAAGCACAATATCAGTTAGGAAGTGATATCGATGGAGAACAAATTGGCGATCAATTTGGCACAGTAGTATCTATCAGCAAAGATGGAACTCGGATGGCTGTCGGAGCCCCATTTCACAACGGCATTCATGGATTGAATTCTGGTCAGGTTAAAATCTATCAATATTCAAAAAATTTGGGATGGATACAGTTCGGAAAAACGATGTATGGAATTGCTTCTGGAGATCATTTCGGATCGTCCTTAAAAATGAATGATAACGGTAGTGTTATAATTGTTGGAGCGCCACATTATGATGGGAGTTCAGGAGGAAATTCTGGCGCAGTACAAATCTACCAATACTCAGAAAAAAGAGGTTGGGTACAGAAAGGAAATAGGATTGAAGGAGAAAATTTAGGTGGTTTTTTTGGAACTTCCGTGAGTGTAAATTCCTCTGGAAATAGAGTTGCTGTTGGAGCATCTAACAGAGTAAGTATGTATGAATACAATATACATGAAGGGTGGAGAAAACTAGGAAATAGTATGGAGGGCGAAAACTTTGGAGATCAATTTGGTTGGAGTTTAGATCTAAATCATGATGGCTCTATATTAACTGTTGGAAGCCCAGGAGACGGTATAAATGGAGAGAATGCAGGAAGTGTAAAGACGTATAAATATTCAGTAGTAAAAGGGTGGACGCAAAAAGGGAATACATTGTATGGAGAAGCTCCTTTTGATAATTTCGGGTTTTCTTTAGACTTAAATTCTGAAGGAAATAAGCTTGCGATTGGTGCGATTGGAAATGATACAAATGGCGAAAATTCAGGGCAGGTAAAAGTATATGGATACCAAGAAAGAGAATGGAATCAATTGGGGAGCGGAATATTCGGAGGCTCTTCTGGTGAATTATTTGGTTTCTCAGTGAGTATCAATCACAAAACATCTTTAATTGCTATTGGTGCCGTCAGAGGAAGATTAAAAAATAGCGAATCAGGTTCTGTAAGCCTATACGAATTTGAAAAGGAAGATTGGAATCAACTAGGTCGGAAGATTTACGGAGAACGACATAGAGATCAATTTGGAAAAAGCATAAGCCTTAGTTCTGATGGAAAAATAATTGCTGTTGGAGCTCCTAGAAATGATGGACTGAATGGCACAGATTCTGGTCATGTTAGAACCTATCAAATACCAAGATTACGTTCTCAAACTCATTTGAAAGCATCTCTTTCTAATGATTCCATTTTAAAATTGGAAGGTGTAGGGAATGAGCCTATTAAAATTAAACTATACAATATATTAGGAAAGGTACTATTAGAAACAAAAACTCAGCAGTCGAATGAATTAAAATTACCCAGACTTGCCACAGGAATGTACATACTTCAACTAGAAATGGTAACTGGAAGATGGAGCAAAAAAATAATCATTAATAACTAAAACCGATGGCTTTGCCCAAAGATAGTTGGTTTCAAGAATTTCTTTATTGACTCTTTTTAGCCCAATTATCTCGAAGCCCTACAGTTTTATTAAAAACTAAATTCTTAGAAGTAGAATCCTTATCAACGGCAAAATACCCCAAACGTTGAAATTGGAATCGCTCTCCAATGTTTGCAGTTTGTAAACTCGGTTCAACAAAAGCATTGATTATTTCCAAAGAATTAGGATTTATAAACTCCATAAAATCTTTGTCTTTATGACTATCAGGAGCTTCATCAGAAAACAAACGATCATAAGCTCTCACTTCTGCTTTAACGGCATGTTTAATAGACACCCAATGCAAGGTTCCTTTTACCTTACGTTTGCTTTCCTCGGTACCACTTCCAGATTTGGTAAGTGGATCGTAGGTACAATAAATTACAGTAATTTCTCCGTTCTCATCTTTCTCACAATGAGTTGCTGTAATAAAATAAGCATTTTTTAAACGAACCTCTTTTCCTAATTTTAGTCGGAAGAATTTCTTATTAGCCTCTTCCCTAAAATCTTCACGTTCAATGTATATTTCCCTTGAAAAAGGAACTTCTCTAGAACCTGAATTTTCATCTTCAGGATTGTTCTCTGCAATCAAAATTTCTTCCTTTCCTTCAGGATAATTTGTAATCACCACTTTTACAGGATCTAAAACACCCATTACCCGATTGGCAGTTTTATTCAAATCCTCTCGAATTTTGAACTCCAATAAAGCAACATCAATGACGTTTTCTCTTTTAGAAACTCCTACAGTTTCTATAAAACTCTTAATAGAGGCAGGCGTATAACCCCTTCTTCTTAACCCAGAAATGGTTGGCATTCTTGGATCATCCCAACCAGAAACTACACCATCTTCTACCAAACGCATCAATTTACGCTTGCTCATAATGGTATAACTCAAATTCAAACGAGAAAACTCACGTTGTTTTGGTGGATTTGGAAGATCTGTTTTACTGTATTCAAAAACATGGTCTCTAAACCAATCGTATAAATCTCTATGAGGTTTAAATTCTAATGAACACAAAGAATGAGATATTTGTTCGATATAATCACTTTCTCCATGGGTCCAATCATACATGGGGTAAATATTCCAATCATTTCCTGTTCTATGATGTTCTTTGTATAAAACTCGATACATAATTGGGTCACGCATCAACATATTTGGATTGGCCATGTCAATTTTAGCACGCAAAATATGTTCACCTTCTTTAAAACCTCCATCTTTCATTTTTTGGAATAAATCCAAATTCTCTTCTACAGATCGATCTCTAAACGGACCATTTACTCCAGGCTCAGTAGGCGTTCCTTTTTGCTCTGCCATGGCTTCTGATGATTGACTATCCACATAAGCTTTTCCGTCTTTAATCATTAAAATGGCCCAATCATACAATTGTTGAAAATAATCTGAAGAGTATAATTCATTTTCCCATTGATAGCCTAACCAAGCAATATCTTTTTTAATGGCATCTACATATTCTTGCTCTTCTTTAGCAGGGTTGGTGTCATCAAAACGAAGATTTACAGGAGCATTGTATTTTTCTCCCAAGCCAAAACTAATTCCAATAGCTTTGGTATGACCAATGTGTAAATACCCATTCGGTTCAGGAGGAAATCGAAAACGCAGGTTTTCTTTTGACATTCCATTTGCCAAATCTTCTTCAATAATTTGCTCAATAAAATTGAGTGATTTTTTTTCTTCAGACATTTTGTTATCAACTAAATTGAAAGGGCAAAATTAAGGAAAATAAGCGGATTAGGATCTTAATATACTTTTGATTCCTCTTTGCTTTTGCAAACTTTTATTTATCGTAATTTTGCCTTTTATTTAAAGCATGACAAAGAAGCCAGATTTAGTAGTTTTCAACGAAGAGACAGAAACTTATGACGCTGCATTAAAACCCTATGGTACAAATGCAAGTGCGCCAGCAATCAAACCTTTAAATACCGCCACTTGGAAAAATGACGGGGTAGACCGAGTGAACAAACAATTTAAAAGTAAGTTTGACGAAATTAAGTTAGCTTATCAAGAAATGATGACTCAGTTTCAGTACAATGATTTGGTGTACAATGCAAAATTTAATTTTGAACCCATTATTGGGGAATTATATCATTTATACAACAATAAAAAAGAAGAACCTTTCTTATCTATTATTGCACCAGATCAATGTAGTTTTACGCACTTAGGTTCTTTTCGATTGAACTCACAAAAAATGTGGGAAAAGATTTGACTATGGGAAAAATTCAAGTTAATAATTGCAAGCTTTATTGTTATCATGGTTGTTTAGAAGAAGAAGCTAAAATAGGATCTTGGTATCGAGTTGATGTAGAAGTAGATGCTGATTTATCTAAATCTTCTATAAGTGATGAACTTTCAGATACGGTAGATTATGTACATTTAAATCAGGTTGTAAAAGAAGAAATGGCAATTCGATCTAAATTATTAGAAGAGGTTGCTAGACGAATTTTAGACAGAATTTTGAACGAAATAATTCTCATAGAGAAAGCGACTGTAAAAGTAGCAAAGATAAACCCACCAATTGGCGGAAATGTGGAAGAAGTAGCGATTATCCTTTCTCAAAAAAGATAAGAATAAACTATTTGTTGCAAATAAAAAAAATGTAAATTTGCAAACTTAAAAGGTGTCGTGGCCGAGTGGCTAGGCAGTGGTCTGCAACACCATCTACAGCGGTTCGAATCCGCTCGACACCTCAAAAAAACATCACAATTGTGATGTTTTTTTCATTTAACGAGAAAAGTTTACCATTCGTCGACACATATGATCCGTTAATCTAAGCTGAACCTCGACTAATATATTTTTTTAGATTTTTGTACCTTCAAATTCTAATAAGATAAATGAAGAAATTGAAAATATTACTTATTGAGGATGATGAGATAGAACGAATGAAGTTTGTAAGAGTCTGTTCTAAAAATACTTTGCATACTATTGTTGAAGCGAATAATGGGGAACGTGCTCTTGATCTATTAAATACAGAAGAACTCCCTAATTTTATTGTTTTAGATTTGAATATGCCTAAAATGGATGGAATTGAATTTCTAAAAATTTTAAAATCTAAAAAAGAATTAAAGTTTATCCCAATTGTCATTATGTCTACCTCTAATAATTATAATGATATAAAACAATGCTATGAAGTTGGAATTTCGGGCTATATGATTAAACCATTACATTATAAAGATTATAAAGAAAAAATAACGTCTCTATTAACGTACTGGGAAAATAATGAGCTGATTACGGAATAAAAAAAGACATTTCTGTTACCAAATAGTTTAAAACATCTATTTTTAAACACCACCAATTCTTACTTTTAACTAAAATATATATCTTGTTGATTCATGTATGGAATTGCCTTATTAGATTTTTTTTAAAATTATAAGGAAAGTCAATACAAATCATCGTAATTTAAAGAAGACAATTCTGAAATAAAGTTTATACTTTTAGAGAATGAGTAATGATCAGATTAGCACACTAAAAAAAGCACTTCAAGCAGAAAAAATTGCTCGAAAGAAAGCTGAAAAAACTCTTAAACAAAAAGAATTAGAACTTCGCGAAAAAATGCAAGAGCTTGAGTCTCTCAATCAAAATTTATCTAAGGTAATTGATGAACACGTTATTGAGCTCAAAGGTATTTTTAATAATATTATTGATTCATACGTTTTAATAGATTTGCATGGAAACGTCCTAAAAATGAATCAACCAGCGGTCAATTTTTTTGGATTCGATATCAAAAAAGAAAAATTTAATATTACAGATATTATCTATGAAGAAGATGCAGAGTATGCATATAGCTCTTTTGCAGAGCTTATTGAAAAAGGTTCCTTTAAAAATTACCAAGCCAGAGTATACACCAAATCTAGAGAAGTAAAATGGATTCAAATCAATTCCAGTATTGTTCATGATACAGAAGGAGTTCCAACCTTTGCCCATGGAATAGTAAGAGACATTACCAAAGCCAAGGCCAGATTAGAAGCCTTTGAAGAACAAAAACAACAACTAGATACTATTGTAGATAATTCTTCTCTCGGAATTATATTGTCTAAAAATGATAGAATCATAAAGTCTAATAAAGCTTTTCAAGAATTAATAGAATATTCTGAAGAAGAGTTATCTACGATTACTTCCAAAGATTTTTCTCTAAAAGATGATGAAAAAATTACAAAACAGCATATTAAAAAACTAGTGAGCGGAGAATTGAACCAATTTTCACTCAATAAAAGATATAAATCGAAAACAGGAAATATAATATGGGCTAAAACTAGTGTCGCTGTTGTAAGAAATCAGGATGGATCTATAAAATATACAGTAGCATTAATAGAAGACAATACAGAAGAATTAAAGCAAGGTGCATTATTAAAGGCCTTAAATAATTTAATGGCGTCTATTTTAGGAAAAACAAGTATCTATGAAATAGCATGGGAGATTACAAAAAATACATCACACTTATTAGGGTTTGAAGACTGTGTTATATACTTATTTAACAAAGAAAAACAAGAATTAAATCAAATAGCCGCTTTTGGAAAAAAGATTTCATCAGAAGATTCCGAAGATGAAGTTTTTAATAAAATAGCACTTAAACTGGGACAAGGAATTGTAGGAACAGTTGCCCAAACAGGAATCCCAGAAATTATTCCAGATACAAGCCTAGATCCTAGATATATTGTAGATGACAAGGCTCGATATTCAGAAATTGCAGTTCCTATTATTGCCAATGATGAAATTATTGGCGTTATTGATTCTGAACATACAACGAAGAACTTCTTTAAAGAAAACGATTTAAAAACCCTACAAACCATTGCAAGTTTGGCAGCAACACAATTAAAAAATGCACTGAGTTTAAAATTGAGAGAAAAAGCTGAAAAAGAAAAAGAGCGAGTTCTTAAAGATTTAAAAAAGAGTAATCAAGAATTAAATGATTTTGCTCATGTAGTGTCTCACGATTTAAAATCACCATTGAGAAGCATGAACACCTTAGTAAATTGGTTGCAAGAAGACTGTGAAGCATTTGCAAGTGATGAAATTCAAAAAAACTTTAAGTTACTTTTTAAAAGAATAGATCGAATGGATCTTCTAATTAATGGGATTTTAAGTTACGCTAGTATCGATAAGGTAGATAAAGCAGACAAAAACATAGACTTAGAAATTATTGTAAATGATATTTTAGAAACGATTCATATCCCAAATAATTTTGAAATCACTATAAAAACAAAACTTCCAATAGTTAAAGGAGATTCCTATAAACTGATTCAACTATTTCAAAATTTAATAAGTAATGCTATTAAGTATACAGATAAAGAGAAAGGGTTTATAGAAATAGATTGTCGTTCTAAAAACAACTTTTGGGAATTTTGTATTTCAGATAATGGAATAGGAATTTCAGATAAATATTTCCATAAAATATTTAAAGTTTTTCAAGTTTTAGAAGAATCACAAGAATCTACGGGAGTTGGTTTATCCATCGTCAAAAAAATTATAGACTATTATGGAGGTGAAATTTGGCTAGAATCTAAGATTAATAAAGGAACGACTTTCTTTTTCACGCTACCAAAATAAAAATGGAAAAGCCTAATATAAATTATATCAAAGAATTATCTGAAGGAGACGTCTCTTTTGAAAGAAAAATTATCACTACTTTGCAAAAAGAAATCCCAAAAGAGTATGAAGATTTTTTAAGAAATTTTAAAAAAAAAGATTTTAAAAAAACAGCAGATAGCGTTCATAAGTTAAAACATAAAATTAGTATATTGGGACTTGTTAAAAGCTATGAATTAGCTTCAGAATTCGAAATAGATTTAAGAATACATCAAAAAGTTAAACTGTACGAATCTTTTAAAAAAATTTTAGAAACAATAGTTGATTTTATTAAACCCCTCTAAAATAAAACACAATGAATTGTATCATAATTGATGACGATACAACTGCTAGATTAATAGTTTCAAAACTCTGTAGTAAAGTTTCAACCCTTACTATAATAAAAGAGTTTTCTAATGCTATTGAGGCTATAAAATATCTAAATACAAACAATGTAGATATCATTTTTTTAGATATACATATGCCTAATTTTTCAGGATTTGATTTTATTCAAGCTTTAAAAACTCCGCCAAAAATTATTCTAATCACATCAGATCAAAATTTTGCCTTAAAAGCTTTTGAATATCCATGTGTAGTAGATTATTTATTAAAACCAATTGAAGAATATCGTTTTAAAAAGGCAATTGATAAGGTATTTAATTTCTCTATAAAAACCGAAGAAGCTACCTCAGAGAAAAAAGAAGCCACACAAGAATTATATGTAAGTGTTGACAGAAGATTGGTGAAAATCAGTTTTTCTGATATTAACCTTATCGAAGCAAAAGGAGATTATATTAGAATAAAGACAAATAAAGAAAGCCATATAGTTCACTCTACATTAAAAAAAATAGAAGAAAAGTTACCTAAAGATATTTTCTTAAAAGTACATCGATCCTATGTGATTAATCTATCTAAAATAGTTGATATAGAGGATAATAGTGTGTTAATTAAAGGAGATATTATTCCTGTAAGTAGGTCCAATAGGAGTGAATTAATGAAACGATTGAATTTATTATAACACATTTTTCTCTGAAACAAGAGTCGTTGTGTTTTCTAAAAACCTGCTTATCGATTAAAAACATCCATTCGCCGATTAAATTCACCCATTGAACGAATATCAGTTATAAAAAAGATAAGAACTTCTTTATTTGCAGTTAGATATTAACAACAATAAAATTTGGGGGAATTTTATGTAATTATCATAAAGGCGGTACTAATAAGTACTGCTTTTTTTATGCAATTCAACTGACATTGTTTTAAGATTTTTGTTAACATAATATTCGGCTTTTTTCTGCATCTTTGTGTTCCATGAAAATTTATCCTATAGAAGCTGGAAATTTTAAGTTAGATGGAGGCGCAATGTTTGGCGTAGTTCCTAAATCTATTTGGCAGAGAACCAACCCCGCAGATTCAAATAATTTGATTTCAATGAGTATGCGATGTATGCTAATTGAAGATGGAAATCGATTAATTCTTATAGATACAGGCTTGGGTTCCAAACAATCAGACAAATTTTTCGGATATTATTATTTGTATGGAGATTCTTCCATAGATACATCTCTTGCCAAATATGGTTTTCATAGAGATGATATTACCGACGTTTTTTTAACGCATTTACATTTCGATCATTGTGGCGGATCTATTCAGTGGAATAAAGAGAAAACAGGTTATGAACCCGCATTTAAAAATGCTAAGTTTTGGAGCAACCAAGATCATTGGAATTGGGCAATAAATCCAAACCCTAGAGAAAAGGCATCTTTTTTGAAAGAGAATATTCTACCCATGCAAGAAAGCGGGCAATTAAATTTTGTAAATCAAAATGTCAACGAACAATTAGGATTTGATATTTTCTGTATGGATGGTCATACAGAAAAACAAATGCTCCCAAAAATTAATTATCAAGGAAAAACAGTTGTATTTATGGCAGATTTATTGCCCACAACAGGTCATATTCCGTTACCATATGTTATGGGGTATGATACAAGACCTTTGTTAACAATTAAAGAAAAAGAGCAGTTTTTAAATACAGCAGCAGATAATGAATATTTTTTATTTTTAGAGCACGATGCATATTCAGAAATCTGTACGGTACAACATACAGAAAAAGGAGTTCGATTAAAAGAAACATATAAATTTAACGAGATATTTAATTAAAGAAATTATGAAAATTATTAAGTCGATAGTATATATACTGTTAGTCTTTATAACATTTACAAGTTGTAAAACTGTTAACATTAGTACGATTGCCGTTCCAAAAGCGTCAGAAGTTTCAGTAGTAGCTGTTGAGAAAAAAGTTGCACTCAATGAAGAAGAGAAAAAATCTTGGGGACATGCAGATTTGGTAAAAGACTCTATTCCTGGAATGAGCATACATAAAGCCTACGAATTCTTAAAAGACAAAAAAGGAAAACAAGTAGTGGTAGCTGTTGTAGATTCTGGAACAGATTTAGAACATGAAGATTTACAAGATGTAGCTTGGGTAAACCCAAAAGAAATTGCAGGCAATGGAATTGATGATGACAAAAATGGTTTTGTAGATGATATAAACGGATGGAACTTCCTTGGGAAGATTTATAAAGAAAATGCAGAATTGTATAGAATTATCAATAATCCTAAAATAGCGGATGATAAAACATACAAAAGAGCAAAAGCTGCCTATGATAAAAAAGTGACAGAAGCCGAAGGAAATAAACAAAGATACGGTCAGATATTACAAGCAGTTGTCTATGCAAATACCAATATCACAAAAAAGTTAAATAAAAAAGAATACAAGAAAGAAGATTTGATTTCTATTGATGCTACGGATCCAGAAATGGGGAGAAGTATCGCAATTGCGAATCAAATGTTTGAATTAGGAATCCCTTCTTTACAGGATGCAATTGACGAATTAACACAACTTGTGGAAGGTGCAGAGAATATTTTGAAGGCGGCTAATTCTAAGAAAAACTATAGAGATGTATTGAATGATGATGAAAATTCAATGGATACTAAAATTTACGGAGACAATAAAACAGGTCATGCAGTAAAAGATGAAGCACACGGAAGCCATGTTTCAGGAATTGTAGCAGCGTCAAGAAATAATGGGAAAGGAACTAATGGTGTTGCTACCAATGTAAAAATTATGGCAGTAAGAGTTGTGCCAGATGGAGACGAATACGATAAAGATATCGCTTTAGGAATTCGTTATGCCGTAGACAACGGAGCAAAAGTAATCAATACAAGTTTTGGAAAAGGATATTCACCCAAAGTAGAATGGGTTTATGAGGCCATTAAATATGCAGCCGAAAAAGATGTGTTAATTGTAAACGCGGCAGGAAATAGTGCAAAAAACATTGATCAACAAGTTTCATATCCAAATGATAGTCCAGATATGATCACAGAGATTTCAGACAACTTTATTACTATTGGAGCAATTAGTTCAAATTATAATGAAAACATGCCAGCTAAATTTACCAACTATGGAAAAATTAATGTAGATATCTTTGCGCCAGGAGTTCAAATTTATTCAACAACCCCAGAGAATGAATATCAATATTTTAATGGAACCTCTATGGCTTCTCCAGGAGTTGCAGGAGTTGCCGCTTTAATTCGTTCGTACTATCCAGAATTAACAGCTAGTCAGGTAAAAAGAATCTTGATGAATTCAGGGACAAAAATAGATTTAGAAGTCATTAAACCAGGATCTCCTTCTAGAGAAAATCCACAAGGAGAAAAAGTTTCGTTTTCAGAATTATCTGTAACAGGAAGAATTGTAAATGCATACAATGCATTAAAGATGGCAAACGCCATGATTAACGGAAAATAATAACAATATAAAATCACAATCAACCCATGAAAAATTATATCACCTTAGTTTGTTTGTTTTGTATGACAAGCATTTTTGCTTTTCAGAACAATACTTCATACTGGCAACAGAAAGTAGATTATACAATGGATATTGATATGGATGTAAAAACCTATCAATACAAAGGGAAACAGAAATTAGTATACACAAACAATTCACCAGATGAATTAACCCATGTATACTATCATTTATATTTCAATGCATTTCAGCCTAATTCTCAAATGGACATTCGATCAAGGAATATCAATGATCCAGACGGAAGAGTTCAAGATAGAATTAGTAAATTAACTCCTGAAGAAATTGGGTTTATCAAAGTAAAATCACTCAAACAAAACGGAAAGAAATTAAAATATGAAACCGTTGGCACCATTTTAGAAGTCGCCTTAAATTCACCCATAAAATCTGGTGAAAGTGTCACTTTTGATATGATTTACGATGCACAAGTACCCAAACAGATTCGTAGATCTGGAAGAAATAATAAAGAAGGAGTTGCCTTATCCATGGCGCAATGGTATCCTAAAATGGCAGAATACGATTTTGAGGGATGGCATACACCACCTTATATTGCACGTGAGTTTCATGGAGTTTGGGGTAATTTTGATGTTACATTGCATATTGATAAAGAGTATGTTGTTGGAGGTTCGGGAAACCTTCAAAATCCACAAGAAGTAGGACATGGTTATGAAGACAAATCCAAAAAACTAAAAAAGCAAAAAGGGAAAAAACTTACATGGCATTTTAAAGCTCCAAATGTGCACGATTTTACTTGGGCAGCAGATCCAGAATACAATCACGATATTTTAAAAATGGAAAATGGAATCGATTTGCATTTCTATTATAAAAAGACGATGGATGAAAAGTATTTAAAAAACTGGAAAGACTTACAACCAAAAACGGCTGAGTTGATGAAGTATTTCAGCAAAAATATAGGTCAATATCCATACAAACAATACTCTGTAATTCAAGGAGGAGATGGTGGAATGGAATATGCAATGTGTACTTTAATCACAGGTCAAAGAAGTTTTGGAAGTCTTTTTGGAGTAACAAATCATGAGTTGGCACATACATGGTTTCAGTTTTTATTAGCTTCAAACGAGAGCAAACATCCTTGGATGGATGAAGGGTTTACCACATACATTGCTAACAAAGCTGGAAATGAAATTATGAATAGAGGTAGAAAAAACCCAAATAGCGGTTCGTACGGTGGATATGGAAGAGTAGTAAATGCAGGAGTAGAAGAATCACTATCAACACATGCAGACAGATATGATTTAAATGGAGCTTACGGAGTAGGAAGTTATAGCAAAGGAGCAATTTTCTTAGCACAGTTGGAATATGTAATTGGACCAGAAAATGTAGCCAAAGGATTGAAAAAATATTTTGACGATTTTAGCTTTAAACACCCAACGCCTAATGATATTAAAAGATCTATGGAGAAAGTTTCTGGGATTCATTTAGATTGGTATTTAAACGAATGGACACAAACTACACATACCATAGATTATGGTGTAAAATCTATTGAAGACAAATTGGTTACTTTAGAAAGAGTAGGTAAAATGCCAATGCCAATGGATGTTGAAGTAACCTATGTTGACGGAACCAAAGAATTATTTAACATTCCATTGCGAATGATGAGAGGTCAAAAACCAACCAAAGCAACGATGTTAGAAGATTGGACATGGGCACACCCAACCTATACGTTTAAAACTCCAAAATCTGTAAGATCGGTTAAAATAGATCCTTCAGGATTAATGGCGGATATAAATCAAGAAAACAATCAAAAAGAAATCGTTTTAGAGAAAATTAAAGAATAAGAAATGTATCGCTTGTAAATTTTTTAGCTCTGTTCAAAGTAATAAAACGAATTTTAGAGCTATAAAACTAACAATTAGCAAGGTCAAAAAAAGAAAAGAGGCTTCTGTATTCAGAAGCCTCTTTTAGTTATTTTAAATCCTTAAAAATCTTATTTTTTTGCTTCAATTTCAGAAGCCTTATACGAATCACCTCCAGCAATTCCGCTAATAAATGTAATTAAATCTTCGGATGAAGTTTTAGTAGCATCAAACTGAATGGTTGCTAAACTATCCGTAAAAACAACTTTTGCAGAAGCAACACCTTCTTTTTTAGAAAGCTTCGATTGAATGGTTTTTGCACAACCAATTTCACAAGTCATCCCAGAAATGTTTAAAGAAACAGTTTCCATTTTTGCAATGGAAATCTCTTTATTTATAACAGTTTTTTCAGCTTCCTTTTTACAAGATGTAAAAGAAACAAACAATATAGCGATTGCAAATAGAATAGATTTAACCTTCATGATTACTTTTTATAATAGTTTGATTGCGCAAATTTATGTATTAAATGATTTATATCTGAATAATTATCAGACTTTTGTATAGATTTTAACAATCAGAATAAATGAGTTCAATGAGCAATCAACAAAGAAAATGGTTTTACTTAATTATTCTCGCTATTGTATGGGGGAGTTCTTTTATTTTGATGAAGAAATCTTTGTTGGGTTTAACTCCCATTCAAGTTGGAGCTTTGCGTGTGTTAATAACCGCTGTTTTTCTATTGCTAATAGGTTTTAAAAGCCTTAAAAAGATTCAAAAAAAACAATGGAAATATATTGCCTACACTGCTTTTTTAGGAACTTTTTTCCCATCTTTTTTGTTTGCGTATGCAATTACAAAAATAGATAGCTCCATTCCAGCAATATTAAACTCATTAACGCCATTCAATACATTTATTGTAGGTGCGTTGATCTTTGGCTTTGGGTTTAAAAAGAAGCAATTGATTGGAATTTTGGTTGGGCTTGTAGGAACATTAATTTTAATATTGAAAGGAGCTGATTTAAATCCAGATCAAAATTATTGGTATGCTCTTTTGGTAATTGCTTCTTCTGTAGGATATGCCTTTAATGTAAATATTGTAAAGAAATATTTAAACGAATTGAATGCTTTAGCAATTACCACAGGAAATTTTGTATTGTTAATTATTCCTACACTCATTGTATTATACTATACAGATCTCCATATCCATTTTAAAGTAACAAACGAATCGTTATCTGCTTTGGGGTATCTAACAATTTTAGCAGTTGTAGGAACTGGAGTTGCCAAAGTGATGTTTAATCGTTTGGTACAAATTTCTACTCCTGTTTTTTCTTCTTCTGTTACTTATTTGATTCCAATTGTTGCCGTAATATGGGGGGTGATTGACGGAGAGAATTTACATGAAATACAATTGTTAGGTGGAGCAATTATCTTGTTTGGAGTCTATTTAGTAAATAAAGCCAAATGATATAGTTTAAAGTTTGAAAGCCCGCCTGTATCCATTCGGGCTGGTTCCAAGTTTAAAGTTTGTCTCGCTAACTTTAAAATGAACAATGCTATTAACTTTGATCTAATAAAAAAGAGTCAAAACGTTTACGTTTTGACTCTTTATATTTTTAAATATTGATTCTAATTACTCAAAATCTGCATCTTCTACACCTTCATTTACTTTTACATCTTGTAAAACAAAGTTCAATGTAAACTGTGGCGTTACTTGGTCTCTTTTATGAGCAAATAAAATTCCATTTACTTCTTTATAGTCAGAAAAGAGAGTTGGAGTTCTAGTTTCTTTACCATCAGGTCCTTTTGTAATTGTTACAGACTGTACTTTTAACCCAGAAGCTACATCATAAAACACTTCAGAATCTGCAGTTTTAATTACATATGTTTGTTTTCCTTCAAGCATTTCAATTCTGTCTAATTTTGCAGTCTTGTAGGCCGTATCAGTAAAAGGAGCGGTCTTTGCTTTCGCCCTAGCTACATCATCACCTTCCATTTCTTTTCTTTGACCTCTTGCTTCATCATATCCAGTTTCTCCATTGAAAGCTCTTTTTTGAAAAACTTGCCCCTGTATAGAGATTGCGAAAGTTTCTTTATTAGGAGCGGCAACTTTAGTAGTTAAAACTAAAGGAGTTCCTTGAACTGTAGCATTATAAGTCATTACTAGGGTTTTTACAGCAGTAACTTTATCAGCACCACCGATAGCTTCAAAATATTTATCTACAACAGTAGCAGCAGTTACTCCATCAGGAATTGGCAAACTCATTTCAGGTTTTTCAGTCGGATTTCCGTACTTATCAAAGTAATTGATTTTATAAATTTCGTTTTTCTCAAGATTCTTTAAAACATCAATTCCTTTACCAGTAATTACAATTCTTGCTTTATCGCCTCTAAAATATTTGATCGCTGCATTCTGAACGTCATCTACAGTTACTGCGTTGATTTTTTCTAAATATTTTTCGTAGTAATCATCAGGTAAATTGTACAATTCTCTATTTAATGCATATCTGGCAGCAGTGGCAGGTTTTTGTACATCCATTACAAAACTACCAATGTATTTCTCCTTTGCATCTTTTAAATCTTGCTCAGTTACTTTTTGATAACGGATTTTGTTAATTTCTTTTTGGATTTCAACAACAGAACTATCAGTAACCATATTACGAACACTTGCAGTAGCTCTAAAAGTTCCAACATGTCTACTCTGTCTTACACTAGAATAAGAACCATAGGTATACCCTTTGTCTTCACGTAAGTTTTGGAACAATCGAGCAGTACCACCACCACCAAGAATTTGGTTTGCTAATAAAGCTGCGTAGTAATCATCATCACCCAAAGTAAGATCAATGGTATTGATTACAGCGATTTCAGATTGAACAGCATTTGGCATATTCACAAAATCGATTTCTGTAGTTTCTGCATTTCTTACTTCTGGCATTGTGTAAGAAGGAATTGTTCCAGCTCCCCAATCATTAAAAAGTTCTTTTACTAATTTTTTAATTTTCTTAGGATTGATGTCTCCAATAATAATCAAGTAAGCATTGTTTGGCTTATAATAAGTTTCATATCTATTTTTTACATCTTCCAAAGTAATGTTTCCAACAGTTTCTTTAGTTGTGAACTCTCCAAAAGGATGATTCTTTCCGTAAGTTAAAACATCTTCAACTCTTCTTGCAGCACCTGTTACACTTTTCTCTCCAGATTTAATATTGTCTAAAGTTACCTTTACTTCCTTATCAAATTCTTCTTGAGTGAAGACTGAGTTTTTTACTCCATCTGCCATCAATCCTAAAATTTCTGGAAAATATTTTTTCAATGATGAACCAAAAGCGCCTCTACTAGAGAAGCCTAAATTAGCTCCTAAATAGTCTACTTTTTCATTAAAATCATCTTTAGAAATATTGGTAGTTCCTCTTCCTAATAAACTTCCCAACATACCAGAAAGTCCAGCTTTCTCACCTTCAAAAATAGGATAGTTGTCAATAGTTAAATTGGCAGAAGCTCTAGGCAATTTATGGTTTTCTACCATAATTACTGTCAATCCGTTTTTTAATTTGAACTTTTCAGCTTTTCCAAGCTTTACTTTTGGAGCTGGTCCTGGTTCAGGCATTTTACTTCTGTCAATTTGAGCATTTACAGCGAAAGACATTGCTAAAATGGCTACGAACGATAAAATTTTTGTTTTCATAATATTGAATGTCTTTTGTTATTTCTTTTCAGGTAAATATTCTAAAATCAACCTCTGATTAGGATTCAAATACTTCTTAGCAACCTCTCTAATTTCTTCCCTTGTGATAGATCTGTAGATCTCAATTTCAGTATTAATTAGATTGGTATCCCCATATAAAACATTGTATCTAGCTAACGAATTTGCAATTCCTTCTACACTAGAATTAGAGCTCACATAATTGTTTTCAAACTGATTTTGAAGTTTTTGATATGCTTTTTCAGAAATTAAATCAGTCTGAATTTTTACAACTTCTTCATCCATTTCTTTTACCAAATCTTCAAGTTTGTTATCTCCTTGTGGAATACTAAATAAAGCATAAGTCCCATAATCTTCTTGACTCAAGTTTACCGCTTGTACAGCAAGCGCCATCTTTTTAGTATCAACCATTTTCTTATACAACACAGAACTTCTACCTCCACTTAAGTAAGAAGAAATCATATCCAACACTCTAGAATCTCTTGTTTTCATAGAAGGAGTTCTATAGGCAGCTACAATTGCAGGCAATTGAATGTTTGGATCGTAAGCTTTTGCATTAATAGTTTCCGTGATTGGATCTTCTTTTGGGAAGTTTCTTACAATGTCATTTCCTCTAGGAATAGGACCAAAATAATCTTCAATTAATTTCTTTGCCGATTTAATATCAATATCTCCAGCAACCACTAAAGTGGCATTGTTTGGGACATAGAATTTCTTGTTAAACGCTAAAAACTCTTCCAAAGTAGCAGCATCTAAATGTGCCATTTTTCCAATAGTAGTACCTTTATAAGGATGCTTTTTAAAGATGTGAAGTTTTATATTTTCTAATAATCTAGAATAAGGCTGATTGTCTACACGCAATCTTTTTTCTTCTTTTACAACTTCATTTTGAGTATCAACTCCATCTTGGCCAATAATTGGATGTAACAATCTTTCAGATTCCATCCATAACCCAAGCTCTAGTTTATTAGAAGGGAAAATTTCATAATAGTAAGTTCTATCATCAGTAGTATTTGCATTGTTTCTACCACCATTAGAAGAAACCATTTTAAACCAAGCTCCGTTTTTAATATTCTTTGTCCCTTCAAATAACAAATGTTCAAAAAAGTGGGCCATCCCAGTTCTATCAGGCTGTTCATCTTTAGCACCTACATGATACATAACAGAAGTTATTACTACAGGAGCAGAATTATCTTGATGTAAAATAACGTGCATGCCGTTACTTAGATCATATTCTTCGAATTCGACTTTTTGAGCGTTCGAAGAAAATGCAATTAAAAACACTGAGGCCAGTGTTAAAATACGTCTTTTCATTGAATATGGTTTAGTTTATAATAAGATTGTAAGTTTGACGTAACTAGGGGTTATTTGTTACAAAATTTTCTAGCGTATCAAAGAATTTATCAAAAATAAGAAGTATTGAGTAGAATCTTTTAAAAACAAAAGTTTTTCTTTTAAGATAATTCCTTGTTTTTTTGACGAGTAGCTATTGTGTTCTTTTAAAAAAAGAGTATATTTGCACCCGCAATTTCGGTAAGATATTGCAAAACGAACGTAAAGCTAATATAAAATAACAGTATGTACGCAATTGTAGAGATAGCAGGGCAGCAGTTTAAAGTAGCAAAAGACCAAAAGGTATATGTTCACCGTTTACAAGAAGATGAAGGTTCTAAAGTAACTTTCGACAAAGTAATGCTTGTAGAAGATGGTGGAAATGTAACGATTGGCGCCCCAGCTATAGAAGGAGCCGCAGTAACGGCCAAAATTTTAGGTCACCTTAAAGGTGATAAAGTAATTGTCTTCAAAAAGAAAAGAAGAAAAGGTTACAAAAAGAAAAACGGACACCGTCAGTATTTAAGCGAAATTCAAATTGAGAGTATCGCCGCTTCTGGTGCCAAGAAAGCGACAGCTAAAAAAGCCGCTGCTCCTAAGAAGGAAGCAAAAACGGTAGAAGCTCCAAAAGCAGCGAAAGCTGTTGAAGCTCCAAAAGCTGAAGTAAAAGAAACAGAATCTAACGATTTAAGTTCTATGACTGTTGCTCAATTAAAAGCACTAGCTAAAGAAAAAGGTGTCAAAGGATACACTTCTTTAAAGAAAGCTGAATTAATTGAAGCATTAAGTTAATAAGAATTTCAATTTTAAAACCATAAGACCATGGCACATAAAAAAGGAGTAGGTAGTTCGAAGAACGGTAGAGAATCAGAATCGAAACGACTAGGAGTTAAAATTTTTGGAGGACAAGCAGCTATCGCTGGTAACATTATCGTTCGTCAAAGAGGAACAACTCACAATCCAGGTGAAAATGTATATATGGGGAAAGACCATACATTACACGCCAAAGTAGATGGAGTTGTACAATTCCAAAAGAAAAGAGACAACAGATCTTACGTTTCTATAGTTCCTTTCGAGGCTTAAGAAATAAAGAGCAAAAATATAGAACGCCCAAACATTGTTTGGGCGTTTTTTTATGCATTATTTCATCTATTTGAAAACTTTATTGGTTTAGAGGAATAAGAGCTTTCTGTGCAGATTAACTGCTTTGCTTTCCTGCCCGTCTATTCAGGCTGGCACACAAAAATTTTAATTATTCTGAGGTCAGGAAATAATTAAATTTGTTTGTGCTCATTTTGTACATTTACACAGATGAATCCATTGTATAACCTTACAGCTCATATTACTTTTTTTATTCTGAAAATTTATGGTTTGTTGAATCCTAAAATGAAACTCTTTATTAGAGGAAGAAAAGAAATATATCAAAAGCTATCAGTTCTTAATAAAGAAGACAAAGTCATTTGGTTTCATGCTGCTTCATTAGGAGAGTTTGAACAAGCAAGACCTATTATTGAAGAAGTAAAAAAGAAATATCCGAAACATAAGATTGTTGTTACCTTCTTTTCACCCTCTGGGTATGAAATCAGGAAAAATTATGAATTAGCAGATGTAATTTGCTATTTACCTTTTGACACCAAAGGAAAAGTTAAGAAATTTGTGCAGATGGTTCATCCAGAAGTTGCGATAATTGTGAAATATGAGTTTTGGCCAAATTTATTAAATCAACTAAAGAAACAATCTGTACCTACTATTTTGGTCTCAGGGATTTTTAGAAAAGATCAAGCTTTTTTTAAGCCAGCTGGCAAATGGATGAAAAAATCATTAGAAGCTTTTGATCACTTTTTTGTACAAGATGCATCGTCAAAAAAATTACTGGAATCCATCAATTTTCACAATGTCTCTTTAAGTGGAGATACGCGTTTTGATCGAGTTTCGAAGATTTTAGAACAAGACAATTCACTAGACTTTATTGAAGAGTTTAAAAACAATCAATATACTGTGGTTGCAGGAAGTACATGGTCTATAGGCGAAGAATTACTAGTAAATTACATCAATAATTCTGAAGATGAAAAATTCATCATAGCGCCTCATAATATGAACTCGAAAGCGATTCAAAAATTAAAAGAATCCATTCAGAAAAAAACAGTTCTCTACTCAGAAAATGAGCATAAGAACCTTTCCGAATTTCAAGTTTTCATTGTAGATACCATTGGAATCTTAACCAAGATTTATTCCTATGCGGATGCTGCGTATGTTGGCGGCGGATTTAAAACAGGGTTACACAATATACTAGAACCCGCTACATTTGGAATTCCGATTGTGATCGGGCCACAGTTTGATAAGTTTAAAGAAGCAGTTGATTTAATAGAACTAAAAGGATGTATTTCAGTAGATAATCAATCAGCATTTTCGAGTATCTTTAATCAATTGAAATCTGATGAAGATTATAGAAAAGAAAGAGGAAATATTAATAACACCTATATCAAAAAAAATAAAGGAGCAACAGAAAAAATAATGACCTATATTCATCAAAAACTAAACACTAATTAACGTTATTTCGAAGGAAGAATGACTGAGAAATCTTAATCTGAGATTCCTCTTCATACTGAAAATAAAAACTCATTTAAAATGACAAACAAATAAACTAAATTATGGAAATCATAACACAACCTTGGCCATGGTATGTTGCAGGACCCGCAATAGCTTTTGTGCTATTTTTGATGTTCTATTTTGGAAGAAGCTTTGGCGTTTCTACCAATTTAGAAACCTTTTGTACTATTGGCGGTGCAGGAAAATTCTCGGACTATTTTAAAACCGACTGGAAAGCCAGAAAATGGAGCTTAATTTTTGTTGTAGGAATCATTTTAGGAGGATTAATTTCAAGCGAATTCTTAATGCCTTCTGATGCGATTGATCTGAATCCAGAAACTGTAAAAGAATTGGCAGCCTTAGGATTTTCAAATGCAGGAGGTGAATATTTACCTGCTGAAATATTTAGTACAGATAATTTATTGTCACTAAAAGGAATTGGAATCTTGTTAATCGCCGGACTGTGTATCGGATTCGGAACAAGATATGCTGGTGGTTGTACCTCAGGTCATGCCATTACAGGATTGAGTAGTTTGCAATTGCCTTCTTTGGTAGCCGTAATTGGTTTCTTTGCAGGCGGATTGTTAATGGTTTGGTTTTTATTCCCTCTAATATTTTAAGCTATGAAAAACGGAAAATTTTTAATTATAGGAATAGTATTCGGAATCATTTTAAGCAAATCGGAAGTAGTTTCATGGTATCGAATTTATGAGATGTTTAAGTTTCAATCATTCCATATGTATGGAGTTATTGGATCTGCAGTTGCATTAGGAGTTATCATTATGCAATTGTTTAAAAGAGGCATTATCAAAGATTTTCAAGGAAATCCAATTCATATAAAACCAAAGAAAAAAGGATTCATTAGAACCTTTGTTGGAGGAAGTATTTTTGGATTGGGTTGGGCATTAGCAGGAGCATGTCCTGGGCCAATTTTTGTGTTAATTGGACATGGAGCAATCACAATACTGATTGTTTTATTAGGAGCAATTTTAGGAGCGTTTATTTACGGAGTGTTAAGTAAAAAACTGCCAAGTTAGATTGGAAAAACATTATCGATATTCAGACGAAGTTTATGAAGAAAAATTTAAAGCTGGAAAATTTCCGCCACTTCATTTTTCTCATGAAGCACATTTGAGATTGGCATATATTCACCTCAAAAAATACGGATTAGAACAATCCATTGACCATATGTGTAAACAGATTTACGATTTTGCAATAAAGTATGGAGCCACTATGAAGTTCAATGCTACCGTAACCTATGCTTCGTTACAAATTATGAATCATTATATGATGAAATCGAAGAAGGGTAACTTTGCAGATTTCATCAAAGAATTTGCTTTTCTTTTGAAAGATTTTAAAGGAGAAATTGAAAAACATTATAGTTGGGATGTATTTCGTTCGCTAGAAGCGAAAGCAGAAATTTTATATCCAGACTTAGCACCTTTTTAGCATGCAAAAACAATTGATAGACAATTTTGGGAGACAGATGGATTATATCCGTTTAGCGGTTACAGACCGATGCAACCTGCGTTGTCAATACTGTATGCCTGCACATGGAATTGAAATTGCTCCTCGTGCAGATTTGCTCACATTTAAAGAAATGTATCGCATTATTCGTGTATTAACTGAATTAGGCGTGACAAAAATAAGATTGACAGGAGGAGAACCTTTTGTGCGAAAAGATTTTGTTGGGTTTTTAGAAATGCTGTCATTTAATGATTTGTTGGAAGCGATTAACATCACAACTAACGGAGCGATGATTTCTAAACACATTCCTACCTTGGAAAAGATGAATAAAATAAAGCATATCAATTTAAGTATTGATAGTTTACAAAAAGAAAAGTTCCATCAGATTACAAGACGCGATGTGTTTCCAGAAGTGTATGAAACTTTTGAAGCACTCGAAAAAAGTAGTTTAAATTTAAAACTAAATGTTGTGGTTCAAGCGGGGTTCAACACAGATGAAATTGTTGACTTTGTCGCATTAACAAAAGACAAAAATGTAGCCGTTCGTTTTATCGAAGAAATGCCATTCAATGGAAAAGGGCAACGTGATATGAAAGAAAATTGGAATTATACTCGGATTTTAGACGAGATAAAAACTCAGTTCGATGTCAAACAAATTGTTTCTGAAAAATCATCAACTTCCAAGAACTTTAAGGTTGAAGGACACAAAGGAACTGTAGGAATTATTCCTGCATTTACCAGAACCATTTGTGGAGATTGTAACCGAATTAGAATTACACCAATTGGAACATTCAAAAATTGTCTGTTTGATGACGGCGTATTTAATATTCGAGATTTTCTGAGAAAAGGAGCGAGTAATGACGACTTAAAAGAACTGTTTCTATCGTTGGTAAAAGAGAAACCCGAAAATGGTTTTATAGCAGAAGCAAACCGTAAAGAAGGAAATGTTTCTGAGAGTATGTCAACGATTGGAGGGTAGCTTAATGAAAAAGTGAATCAATGTGAAAATGTACTAATGTCAGTTCGAGCGTGTAATACTGAGTTTGTCGAAGTGCAGTCGAGAACTATTTATAAAGATGAAAATATTAAATAACCCATTGTGCATTTTGAATTCAAAATAGAACCAAATGTCAGTTCGAGTGTCACGCCAAAAGCGTGATGTATCGAGAACAAATACACAATAAAACAAATCAACAGAAATCTATGATCTCAGTACAACAAGCCTTACAAATCATTTTAAACAACGCTCAAGATTTTGGTGCCGAGAATTCGGTGGAAGAAATCCCGTTTTTAGAATCTGTGGGGCGTGTATTAAAAGAAGAGATTGTTGCTGATCGTGATTTTCCACCATTCAATAGAGTTTCGATGGACGGAATTGTCATCAATCACCGTATTTTTGAACAAGGAATCAGAGATTTTAAAGTCGAAGGAATTCAAGCTGCTGGCGCTAAGCAGAAAATCATGAAAGTCAATGCCAATTGCATGGAAGTGATGACAGGAGCTGTCTTGCCTGAAAATACAGATACGGTAATTCGTTATGAAGATGTAGAAATCAATAATGGAATTGCAACCGTGAACTTAGATGCTTTAGAACTAGGAAAGAACATTCATGCAAAAGGAAAAGATAGAAGTCAGGGAGATATTCTCATTCCAAAAAACAAAATCATTACGGCTGCTGAAATCGGAGTGATTGCAACCGTTGGAAAATCCACAGTAAAAATTGCAAAAACACCTAAAGTAATGATCGTTTCTACGGGTGACGAATTGGTTGAAGTGAATGAAATTCCTCTAGCACATCAGATACGAAGAAGCAATGCATTTACTTTAGTTTCTTTATTAGAAAAATTCAAGATCAAAGCAGAAACCTCTCATATTGCAGATGACAAGTCAATCTTAAAACAAAAGATTGCCAACTATTTAAAAGACTATGATGTTTTGTTATTTAGTGGCGCAGTAAGCAAAGGGAAATTTGATTTTCTTCCTGAAGTTTTAGAGGAATTAGGCGTTGAAAAACTATTTCATAGAGTTACACAAAGACCAGGAAAACCATTCTGGTTCGGCATCACAGATGCTTTAGGTATTGCCAATCTGAGTGGGGACAGTGAGCGTAGTCGAAATGAGATCGAAGCGAAAAAGAATACAGTGGTATTCGCATTTCCGGGAAATCCAATTTCAACCTATGTAAACTGTTTGGTGTATTTTTATCCTTGGTTTGCTAAATCATCTGGATTTGAATTGAAAGAAGAAATCGTAATTTTGGGAGAAGATGTCGTTTTTAAACCTCAATTGACTTATTTCCTGCAAGTAAGAATCGACATTAAGTTTGGACATTTAGTTGCATTTCCAATCAAAGGAAATGGATCAGGAGATTTGGCGAGTTTGGTAGAAGCTGATGGATTTATTCAGTTACCCAAAGAGCAAACTGAATTTAAAAAAGGCGAGACATTTTCGTTTATAAGATATAGATAACTAAATGTCAGTTCGAGTGATCAAGCCTTAGCGTGATTGTATAGAAAACTAATTTGATCAATACATCTCGATACTAATTTCTATTTTCTGTTGAAAACGAAATTCGCTCGATGTGACAAGTAAAACTAAAATGTCAGTTCGAGTGTTCTGAGTATACGAAGAACGTATCGAGAACACCTTATAAAATGCTATGAATTATGAAAAGATATTATGTCTACATTTTAAAATGTTCAGATAAAACCTATTATACAGGCTTTACTTCTAATCTAGAAAATAGAATTGTAGAACATCAAATAGGAAAACATAAAGAAAGCTACACATTTAAAAGAAGACCTTTACAGTTAGTTTTTCATTGTGAGTTTACGAATGCTGAGATGGCAATTGAAACCGAAAAACAAATTAAAAAGTGGTCAAGAGCTAAAAAAGAAGCTTTGATAAATGATGAATTTGAAAAACTCCCTAACTTAGCTAAAAAGAAGTTTAAATAATGTCAGTTCGAGTAATCATGCCTTAGCGTGATTGTATTGAGAACAAATTATAAAACAGCATCTCGATACTAATTTCTATTTTCTGTTGAAAACGAAATTCGCTCGATGTGACCAATAAGACTAAAATGTCAGTTCGAGTGTCACGCCAAAAGCGTGATGTATCGAGAGCAATGTAAAACTAAGAATTCAATAAGATGAGTTTCTCACACATCAACAAAAAGAACCAACCAAAAATGGTCAATGTTTCTGATAAAGAAATAACCAAAAGAACTGCCATTGCAAAAGCAAGTATGTTCTTAGGAAAAGAGGTAATTGCTCATTTTGACTCCGAAGGTTCGGGAGATGAATTAATCACTAAAAAAGGACCTGTTTTTCAAACCGCCATTATTGCTGGGATTCAAGCCGTAAAAAAGACTTCTGAGATTATACCGATGTGTCACCCTTTATTGATTAGTGGTGTAGATATCGATATCAATATTGTAGATAATTCAAACATTGAAGTCTTCTGTACCGTAACTATTGAAGGAAAAACTGGAGTAGAAATGGAAGCTTTAACTGGAGCGACGGCAACGTGCTTGACAATTTACGATATGTGTAAATCTATTTCGCAACAAATGGTGATTAAAGAAGTAAAGTTGTTAGAAAAAACAGGCGGAAAATCGGATTTTAAAAACTAATAAGCAATTTAGGTGACTGAGGCTACCTGCAATGAGCTTGTCGAATTGTCGAAGTCACATGAATGAGATACTGAATCACCTTTCGACAAGCTCAAAGTAAAAGTTCAGCATAAAATGAAGAAACACCAAAAACATACAAACCTAATCAGAAGAAAAAATGGAAATTTCGCACCAAATGAGATTTCTATCTTAGGAGCTAAATGCGGAATCATTTCTGATTTGGTTCAAAAAGTTTCAGTGAGTTTGTCTCAATATAACTTGGCATACTTTGACGCTTCTCATGCAAAAGACATGGAAGAAATCCAATTGTCTGACTTTACTTTTCATCACAAAGGTAATCTAAGTATTACCACTTCTGGACCTGTAAATGAGTATGTACAACGCATTCAGTTTTCTCAGTTCGATTATGTGTTTATTAATGGAAATCATTATGCAGGAGAAAAACAAATTATCTTGTTAGATCCAGAAAAAGAAACTTCCATAAACAAGAGAATTGACCAGGTTTCTGATGTTCAGTTTTTTGTGAAATTGACTAATGATATAGAACCATTTCAATCCTTAAAAGATAAGTTTCCGAATTGGAATGAAATCCCAGTTTATGGACTTGAGGAGGTTGAAAAAATCACACAACATATTTTTAAATTGGTTTCCAAAACCATTCCTAAAATCAAAGGATTGGTATTAACAGGAGGAAAAAGCACCCGAATGGGAAAAGACAAATCGGAGTTGGAATACCATGGAAAACCACAAAAGGAATTTGTAAAAAACCTATTAGAGAATCAAGGTTTTGAAACGTATTATTCGGTTCAAAACAACAATGGGAGCAATAATGAAATTCACGATACATTTTTCAATTTAGGTCCGTTTGGCGGAATCTGTTCTGCGTTTCAAAAAGACCCAAATTCAGCCTGGGCGGTTTTAGCTACAGATTTACCATTTGTCAATGAAGATTTAATGGAGTTACTATTAAGTAGAAGAAACCCAACCAAAGTAGCCACAGCTGTCAAAGGAAAAGGGAAGCAATTTCCAGAACCGTTGATTACCATTTATGAACCTAAAGCATACCCTATTTTATTACAATTTTTGGCTCAAGGATATTCTTGTCCACGGAAAATGCTGATCAATTCCGATGTAGAAATTGTAGAAGTAGAAGATAATTTAATTCGAAATATCAATACGCCTGAAGAATATGAAATGGCGAAAAAGGAGATGAAAAATAATCATTAGTATACATTTTCAATACTATCAAAAAGGAAGTTCGCTAGGTTCTTTAAAAGAAAAGGAAGGATTGTAAATTTCTTGTAAAATAATTTTCATTTGACTCATAAAATCATCCAAACGTTCTTCTGTAATTTGATAATCAGGGTTTCTGTAGTTTGCTGAAAAATTAATACTTAAGAACCCACTTTTTAGATTTTTAAATGAAATGATTCCCGCTTCTATAGGGTTTTCTATGCTTTTTGAATGGTTTTGATTGTATAGATAAGCATATAATAAAATCTGAATAGCTTTGCTGTATTTAAAGTCGTTGATGTCTTCTATGTTTGTGATTTTTAAATTCGATGAGCTTACCATTCCCGTTTTGTAATCAATGATTCTTAACACGCCATCCAATTCATCAATTCTATCTACAATTCCTTTGATTTTAATTGGAAAGTTAACTCCAGGGACTGAGATGGTAGTTTCTAGATTTAGCTCTGTTCCTATAATTTTTAATTGGTGATTATTTTTCAATACTTTTTTTTCCATCGTCAAAAAACGTTCAACATATCGGTTTGCGACTTCAAAGATCAAACGATTTTTTCCTCTGGAGATATCACCATTTCTAAAATGCTTTTCAAAATATTTTTGAACCAGTCCTTTCGATTTTTTTGACATAGCATCAAGATGATCTATGGTTAAAAATTGATTGATATGTGCTGCATATAATTCATCTAAAGTATCATGAACAACAGTTCCCATTGTATTTGTGGCTACTGTTTCCTCTACAATATCCAATTCGCTAATGCCTAAAATTTTCTGTTTGTAAAAAGCAATTGGATTGTATAAATAATTTGTGATGGCGGAAGGAGAAACCCCTTTTTCGGCTAAAGTTTTCAACTTAGATAAGATCTGATCATTTTTCTCAATTTCTTTCAAATGTATTTTTTCAGTGAGTACTTTTGGACTGATAAATTTAGAAATGACATCCGAACGCATCAATTCTAGTTGAGAGATAAATCGACTTTTTTCACCGTTTCCAAAAGAATCATTTTCTGTATTGTACAAAAGATAAACATTTTTCGCTCTTTGTAACAACCTAAAAAAGTGATAGGAATAGATCGCGTCCTTTTCTTTATAAGTAGGCAGTCCAAATTGAATTTTCACATCAAAAGGAATGAAGGAATTTTGAGTATTGCTAGAGGGAATTACGTTTTCATTCACTGAAGTTATGATTACATTTTCAAAATCTAAAACTCTTGTTTCTAACATTCCCATTAATTGGAGTCCGCTTAAAGGTTCTCCCTGAAAAGACAACTTTTCGCTAGAGATGACACGCCTGTAAAATTGATATAAGGTTTTAATACTCTGAAAATAATCATGAGAACTATTAAGGTTCTTTAACTGAGTGAAAGCTGTGTGAAATCGGAATAAATATTCCTTTTCTAAAACAGTTATATCGTCTCTAATTGCTTCAATGAGCCCTAAGACTCTATTGATAAAATCTTCTACAGAAAGATAGGGTTTAAAAACAGCAATTAACAAAGAAGAAATTTCTTGCTCTAAAGAGTTTACATAAGATTGGATGGTTTTGAGGTCGATAAAGGAATTGTTCTCTCTAGAAATTGAACTGTGAATTTTAAAGATAATTTCGGGATCGTATTTGCTGATCAATTGATAAACAATAGGCGTTTTAAAAAAACGAATGACATCTTTAAAATAGAATTCGTTGGTTTCTGTTTTTTGTAATTTACCTTGTGTGATAAAAAGTTGGAATAATGAGGTTATAAAATGTGATGTAGGAACATTTTGTAAGGGATATCCCATGGTGATATTGATCGATTTGACTTTTTTAGGAATAGAATTCAATGCAATAGAAAGTAAAGACTCATCACCTAAAACAAAGGCAGTATTTTGATGATCTTCTAATTTATCTAGAATTTCTCCAGCATATTTTAATTGAGAAACATTTTTGGCAGCACCAATAACTTCAATTTTTTTCTCTTCAGAAAGTGTATTTCCTAATAATTTAATGGGATGTTTTTCGTAGTATTTCCATTCTGCTGTATATTTCCGAATAAAATTTCCTGCGGAATGATAGCTTTCGTAAAAGACTTTATCAAGATCCCAATACACAGTAGTTCTTCCTGTAGATAGAAATGTTTGAAACAAAAACTCTTCTGCTTTATTCAATGCATTGAAACCGATAAAAAAGAATTTTTTTTGCTGATTCTTGCTCAAGAAATGATCTACTTTTTCTGATGCTTCTCGATACATCAATCCTTGATATCCTATTTTTTTTTCAATCAAAAATTGATACAGGTGTGTATAATATTTCCCCAAGAGTTCCATAAAGAAAAAGTGATCTTTTACCAGTTCAGTTTCTTTAAATTCTCCTCGAACGGACCATTTTTTCATTCTTTGAATGTCTCTTAAATAAGTAAAGAGATCTTTTGAATTGACCAAATATTGATCTACTTCATTAAAGTCTTGTAGCGCTACAAAGGCCCAAGAAGAAAAATTGTCAAAAGAATCGGGGTTTTCTTCTAAATCACAATAAATACTATAGAAATAGAAAAGCAATTGGATGGTGTCTACATTTCTGATACCAGAGATTTGCTCAATGAACTGCTCTATATTATAGATTTCAGGTAAAAACCCAGTTTCTATTTTTGTTTTAAATGCGTTTTTCACAAAGACTCCAGCTCTTTGAGAAGGTAAAACAAAGACACAATTTTCAAAAGAAGATTGTGTTTTTAAAATATCATCTAAAGTTTCGGAAATAAAGGTTTGCATCTAAAATTATTACTTTCTTGTCCGTTGTGTATTTTGAAGAAAATTTGTCAATTCGAGTGAATTTTACTCATTCTTTATGAGTGAAATTAGTATCGAGAATCGAATTTTCGATTTTAAAACCTGTTCTCGATACAATCACACTCAATTGTGATTACTCGAACCGACATTTCGTTAGGTTTCATGATTCAAAATGAATAATAGGTTTTCTTATAACAATGTACAAAATAGTCCTGCTATTTTTTATAATTTTGTTAAAAATTAATTTCATGCAAAACGAATTAAAAGTAGCGGCCATTCAAGCCAATTTGATCTGGGAAAATTCCCAAGAAAACCTGAATTCGTTTGAAAGTAAAATTCAACAGTTAGAACAGGATATCGATTTAGTTGTTTTACCAGAAATGTTTTCAACTGGATTTACGATGAAACCTGATTCGGTTGCTGAACAAATGGATGGAAATACGATTCGCTGGATGATTAAAACAGCGACTTCTAACGACATTGCTATTGTAGGAAGTGTCGTGATAAAGGAAGGCGATAATTTTTACAACAGAGCAGTTTTTGTTCATCCAAATGGAAACATAGAAACCTATGACAAGCGGCATTCTTTTAGTTTGGCAGGCGAAGACGAAGCCTATACTTCTGGAACAGAGAAACTAATTGTTGATTATAAAGGATGGAAGATCTTTCCGCTTATTTGTTATGATTTACGTTTTCCTGTTTGGTCTCGTTTTACTGACAATTACGATGCTTTAATTTATATGGCAAATTGGCCAAAACCTAGAATTGATGCTTGGAATTCTTTATTAAAAGCAAGAGCTATTGAAAATATGAGTTACTGTATTGGAGTGAATAGAATAGGTGAAGATGGTAATGGTTATGTATTTAATGGACACAGTGCTTGTTATGATGTTTTAGGAACACAAATTGCGACCACTAATGAAGGTGAAGAAGCTATTTTGAGATGTACTCTTTCTAAATCTGAACTCACAAAAACAAGAGAGAAACTCAACTTTTTAAACGATAGAGATCAATTTCAAATTATTAATTGATGTGTTCTTTAATGGTGGTTTCCATTTCTGCAAGTACTTTTTCTACATCTGCATTTTTAAGAGGAATGGGTTGATGCGTTTCAATAATAATCTTGTTAAACATTCCTAAAGGAAACTTTCCATATTTGTATACCTTCCAAGAATTATTAATAGATATTGGAACAATGGATGCTTCAGGGTTGTATTTAATCATCATTTTTAAACCATTTGTAGAGAATTTTTTAGGTTTTCCATCTCTACTTCTTGTGCCTTCAGGAAAAATAACGGCAGACCATTTTTTATCATGAATTCTTTTGCCGAAACTTTCTAATTCTTTTAATGCTTGATTTGAATCTTTTCTATTGATTAATGCTGCGCCACCATGTCTTAAGTTAAAGGAAACGCTAGGGATTCCTTTGCCCAATTCTATTTTTGAAACAAACTTTGGATGGTGTTTTCTTAAACTCCATATCATTGGAGGAATATCGAATAAGCTTTGGTGATTTGCAGCAAATAAAATACTTGTGTTCTTTGGGATAGGATGATGTTTTATAAACTGAACTCTATTTCCGACTAAGAGAAGTGATTTTGTTAGAAACCAATTCATAATGTCAACAACTCCTTTATGAGAACGGTAACCCAACTTTAATCCTATCCATTGTATTGGGTGGAAAATTAGAAGAATCAAGAGAAAGACAAGTCCAAAAATTGAGGAAAAAAGATAGCTGATGATTTTCAAAATAAAAGAGATAAAAGTTTCACATCGAGCGTGTCACACTGAGCTTGTCGAAGTGGAGTCGAGATGTATAAGGTTATTTTGAGTTCTTGAACTAAATCGAAAGACTCGAAGACATTTAGTTTTGTTATAATACTGGCCATTGACTCCAAGGAATCCTTGCCAATATTAATACCAATGCAATTCCATAAAAAATAGCGAAGGTTTTAAACTTTGCAGCGTCTTCTGTTTTCTTTTTATGCTTAGACCAACCTATTGTAATTAAAACGATGGCTAAAACCATCATAATAGGGTGCTCAATAGCAAGAAGTCTAGATGATGCATCTCCCATAACATCGCTACCACTATTTTTTAAAGCTTTATAATATGGACTCATAAAATACCAACCCAATCCAATTAATAATTGAATGTGTGAAAAAATTAATGTAAACAATCCAATACGTAAATCTTTGTCTGTAAAACTTCTTTTTTTAGAGAGTGCTACAATAGCATTTACAACTGCTACAATTAAAATAATTAGGACGAGGTAAGCCCAATAAGAGTGGATAGTTTTCATCATGATTTCTAAAGTTTAGAGTTTATAAAAGTACTAATTTTTATGCATAAAAAAACCACCTTATAATTCTGAATTCGATTCAAAATCAAAGGTGGCTTTAAAATTTATAATAAAACTTCTTAGAAGTTATATCTTACTGTTGCGTTCCACGTAGTTCCAAAACCAAAGAAAGCTTTGTTAGCAGTATTGATTCCTTGGAATGTTGCATCACCTGGATCAGCAAATATATTTGTTTGAGATTCAGAAATGTATTCTGTATTCCACAAATTGTTTACGTTTAATCTAAAGTCTAAATTAGTATCATCTTTAAAGTTAAATCTATAAGATGCTCCTATATCAGCTAATGAAAAACTAGGTAATTGTAAAGAACCTTGGTGATCAGCTGAGTCAAAATCTTCAGCATTGATTTGTGCATATAAATTATCAACAAAACGATGGCTATAGTCTAATTTAAAGTTTTCAGTAATATCTACATCTAATCCTAATCTAGCAGTAAACTGAGCAGCATCTCCAACTTTTACGCCGTCTAAGAATAAATCAATAGTTCCTAAAGCAGTTTGACTGTTATCAAATGCAGTACCAGAAACATTTCCATTATATTCCCAATCACCTATTGAAGTCATACCAACAAGTTTGAATTTTTCAGTAATATCATAAGTAAATTCTACTTCAATACCAGAGTGAACTTGTTCTACGCCTTGGATATCAGCATTACCATTTTCTCCATTAAATCTTGAAGAAACAGAGATGAATCTATCTTTCCATTGAGTTCTGTATATGTTTACGTTTGCTCTAAATTTATCAGTTCTAAACCCGTATCCTAATTCAAGACCAATTACTTTTTCGTTTCTTGGATCTGGATTCACATCGTTTCTGAAGTTTAAGAAAATTGCATCAAAGAAAGGTTGCTTAGAATAATAACCAGCGTTTCCGTAAATATTGTGTTTTTCATCAATGTTCCAGTTTAATCCACCTTTAATGTTACCACCAATAATGTTTTCCCAACCTGTTTCTCTTGCAGGGTCAGTACTCAAATAGTTGAAGTAGTCAATTCTTTTAAATCCTTGTTGAGAAGCAGAAGCTTGAACAAAAGCAGATATTTTTTCAGTAGTATATTCTAATTGACCGAATACTCCAAACCAACGAACTAAACCATCATTGTGGTAGTTGATTTTTTCTTCATCATCAGTACTTCTAAATACATTCCATTGTTGTGCTAAATCAGAACTATAGGTTGTAGATAAAACATTTAATGGATTGTTGATATCATCATTATCTCTATACCCATCAGCTCCTAATAAATTGTCAATTCTTCTGTAGTGAATTCCTTTGTACTTACGTAAGTCAATTCCAAAATCTAAAGATAAGTTTTCATTTAATTGAGTATTGTAGTTAGATAAAAGACCATACCAGTTATGAGAGTTAATAGAAGCTCTTCTGATAAATCCATTTCTTCTTGTTAAACCAGCAGGAGTGTCATCAGATCGTAATTCATCATCATTTACAATTTGTAAACCTGTTGCAGGGTCAGCAGGGTTTCCATATACAAAACTATTAGAGAAAATAGTAGTCTCTCCAGAATTAGAAGCCACAATTCTATCCCATAAAACATGGCCAGTATTTGGATCTCTAAATCTACTTGAGCTTGCAAAGTTACCTCCTAATCTACCAATATCTCCAGTTCCACCACCACGTCCGAAAGAAACATAAGCAGAAGTAGTTAATGAAGAAGTCTCATTGATATCCCAAGTCCAGTTAAAAGAAGTAATTGGTTTATGGTAGAAGTTTCTTCTCCAGTTAAACTCTTCTCCATTTAAATAACCATGGTTGTAGTTGTATTTTTTACCAAACTGTAGGTAATTATCTAATGTAGCTGCATTAAAGAAACTAGTAGTTCTTTGGTTGTGAGCTTGTGGTGCACCTGTTAGCATGAATTGGAAATTGTGATTTCCTTTATCCCATCCTAGACCTATAAAATAGTTGAATCCTTCAAATTCAGTTCCAGCTACATAACCGTTTCCAGCTGTTCTACTTAATAAGAATGAAGCCGCAAAACCTTTTTCATTTTTACCTGTAGAATAGGTAGCTAAGTTTTTAAAGTATCCATCATTACCAACAGAAGATACGATAGCACCGCCTTGTTTTTTGTCAGTAGTTTTAGTAATAATATTAATGGTACCCCCTACAGATGAAATCGCTAATTTAGAAGAACCTAAACCTCTTTGTACTTGCAATGCAGTAGTAACATCAGATAAACCAGCCCAGTTAGACCAGAATACTCTTCCGTTTTCCATATCGTTTACAGGAACTCCATTAATTAATACAGCGATGTTTTCTTGAGCAAAACCACGAATGTTAATTCTAGCATCTCCAAAACCACCTCCAGATTTTGTAGCATATACAGAAGGAGTATTGTTTAAGATCTCGGGAAATTCTTGAGAGCCTAATTTGCTCTGAATTTCACTAGCCTTAATTGTTGAAGAAGCTACTGGAGTTTGTCTGTCTTTTGCAAGATCTACAAGTCCTTTAATTACTACTTCTTCTAAGATGTTACCATCTTCTTCTAGTTGAATGTTTCCTAAGTCTCCTGCACCAGAAAATGCAACTTCTTTAGTTTTGTAACCTAAAAAAGAAATTACTACTGTACCGCTGTTAGATGAAGCAGTAAGCGTAAATTTCCCGTCAAAGTCAGTTTGAGTTCCGTTAGTTGTACCTTTAATTACAACACTTGCTCCAGGCATTCCTTCGTTAGTCTCATCGACAATTGTACCTGAAATTTTTGTTTGTCCAATTACTGTAGCAACAGAAAAGAAAAGCGCTACTAATAATAAGTTCTTAAATTTTTTCATTGTTGAAATTTAATGTTATTAAATGCTTTGCAAAAGTCCTTCATTTCACTTAGTGCAATGTTAATTTAATGTTAAGTTTTAACAGAAGATTAACTAAACTAAATGTAAGTATTTCTTTTTAAGAAACTGTTTTGCAGCTTATTAAATATTAACTTTGTTATTAACAAAAAATCATATGAAAATTAAAGAAAAATAAAACAAGTTTTTAAGCGTTATTCAGGAGTTTTTTTGCCAGCTCCTTTCCTAATTCCACACCAAATTGGTCGTAACTGAAAATATTCCAAATAACACCTTGTACAAATATTTTGTGTTCGTACATTGAAACAAGTTCACCTAAAGACTTAGGAGTTAATTTTTTAAATAGAATTGAATTGCTGGGTCTGTTCCCTTCAAACACTTTATAAGGGATTAAAGTGGCGATTTGATCTACGTTTCCAGAAAACTTCAATTCTAAATGAACATCTTCTTTTGTTTTTCCGAAAGCCAATGCATTCATTTGCGCAAAATAATTCGCCATTAGTTTTTTATGATGATCTGATAAACCATATAAAGATTCTTCATAACCAATAAAATCTGATGGAATTAATTTTGTTCCTTGATGTACTAATTGCATAAATGCATGTTGCATATTGGTTCCAGTACTCCCCCAAACAATGGTTCCTGTTTGATACTCAATTTGATCTCCATTTCTATCCACACTTTTTCCATTACTTTCCATAATAGCTTGCTGAAGATAGGGCGCTAACTTTGTTAAATACTGCGTGTAAGGAAGAATGGCTTCTGATTCTGCTTTATAAAAGTTATTATACCAGATACTCAGTAAAGCTAAAATTACAGGAATATTTTGATCAAATTCAGTATCCTTAAAATGTAAATCCATTTGTTCTGCACCGTCCAATAATTCTTTGTAGTTATTGAACCCTACCGCCAAACTAATAGAAAGGCCTACAGCCGACCATAGTGAAAAACGACCACCGACCCAGTTCCACATTGGGAATACGTTATTAGAATCTACTCCAAAAGCATCGATAGCTTCTAAATTGGTAGAAACAGCGACGAAGTGTTTTGCAATGTCAAATTGTGATGCCGATTTTAAAAACCAGTTTTTTATGGTATTCGCATTCGTAATGGTTTCTTGTGTCGTAAACGTTTTAGAAACAATCACAAATAGTGTAGTTTCTGGGTTTAATTTTTTTAATACTTCAGAAACATGATCTCCATCAATATTAGAAACAAAATGTGTTGTTAAGTGATTCTTATAATACTGTAACCCTTCAACAATCATATCTGGACCTAAATCTGATCCTCCAATACCGATATTAACAATGTCTGTAATTTTTTTTCCAGTATACCCTTTCCAATCGCCAGAAATCACTTTGTTAGAGAAGGCTCTAATTTTTCGAAGTGCCTTTTGAATTTGTGGTTTTATATTTTTTCCATCAACTAAAACAGCATCTTCAGAATTACTTCTTAAAGCAGTATGAAGTACAGCTCTATCTTCAGTAACATTAATAATGTCACCAGAAAAGTACTTTTGAATGGCGTCTTTTAATTCAACCTCATGAGCTAATTCAACCAATAAGTCAATTGTTTCTGTATCAATCCTGTTTTTAGAAAAATCAACATGAAGGTCATTAAAACTGATTGAAAACTTTTCTTTCCGATCAGGATCTTTTTTAAAAGCTTTTTGAATAGAAAATGAATTCATCTCATTAAAATGAGATTCTAATTTTTTCCAAGCATTTGTTTTGGTTGGATTGCAATTTTGTAATGGCATGTTTTGTTAGTTTTGAGCGACCAGTTCTATAGGTTTTTCGGAAGGAGGCGTTATATTGTCAAGTTGATTCTTCAGCGGCTTTATAAATTCTAAATATTTTGGTTTTATAGCCTTCTTTAAAGGTTTGGCTGAAGGTAATTTTTGTTTGAAAGGATCTACTTCTCTCCCATACTTCCAAAAACGATAGCATACATGAGGCCCGCCAGTATTTCCTGTCATTCCAACCCAACCAATAATATCACCTTGTTTTACATATTGTCCTTTTTTTACCTTTCGTTTTCTCATGTGAAGGTATTGAGTATCATAAATGTTATTATGTCTAATTTTTACATAATTCCCATTACCACCTCTTCTTTTAGAATCTATAACAGTTCCGTTAGCGGTCGCCATTATTGGGGTGCCAACTTTAGCAGCAAAATCGGTACCTCGATGAGGTTTTACTTTGTTGCCATAATAAGCAATTCTTCTTTTTAAATTATATCTAGAGGAGATTCTATATTGAAACTTTATAGGAGATTTTAAGAATTGACTCCGTAACATATTTCCATCCTCATCATAATATTCTGGAATTCCTAGGCCAGAATTTTCGACAAATCGATAGGCATATAAATCCTTTTTATTGTGTGTGAACAGCGCTGCTTTTACTTTACCATAGCCAACAAAAAGAGTATCATCAATAAACTTCTCTTCATAAATTAACTTGAACTGATCTCCTTTTTGAAGCTTGTAAAAATCTAAAGTCCATGCATAAATATCTGCAACGGCATAGGTTAAGTTTGGATTTAAATGCAAACTATCCATAGATTGAGATAAAGAAGAATATATTTTACCAGCTATTTCTTTTTCTACAATTTTAATAGGTTTTCTGTATTTATAAGCTGTAATAATAGAGTCTTTAAAATCGACAATGGTAGCAGTTGCTTTATTGTCTTTATAAATAAAAATTTGTGCTTCTTCTGTAGAATCTTTTTTTGAAAGAATCATATATGGTTTTCCAGCTCTTACTCTTCTTACGTCGAAAGTGTCTTTTATTTTATTGGCAATTTTATTGATTTTAGGATAATAAACATGATGTCTATCTAAAATAATCCCAAAACTTTCCCCATTTTTTATAGTGTCTTTAATGACTTTGTAGTCATTAAGCTTGTATCCAAATTCGTAAACATCTTTAGGAACAATTTTCTTTTCAACTTTTGGAAGGTCTTTTTTTTCATCTTTACCACAGGCGATGAACAGAAGTATACTCAAAAAAAGGAAAATCGATTTTTTCAAAAAAAGGATATTTTACGCTAAAAATTCGATGTAAAAATACAATTTAATCAAATATGATTTTAAATGAATTTGACAATCCTTTAAATGCTTTTAATTCGGCTCTTAAAGAACCAACTGCTAATGATGCTTTTAGTTTTATAGGAATCTTATTTGCATCTGCAGTGACCCATATAGTGACACTTTCACTTTCTTTAAAAACCCTTCCAGCTTGTACTACTGGCCTCATTTTAAGTGTTTTTATTTTTCCAAATTTGGTGTTCAAGACTTCATTTCCTAAATATTTTAATTTGAAAGGAAAGGTTTTAGAATCAAAAAACATATTTAAGTTAATTTCATCTCCAGGTTTAATCGTATCAATATCGATATTTCGAAGAAAGTAAAAAGAAGAAATCATGTCTTGAACCATGTCTTGTGTACTGTCAAAAGGAACTTCTTTGACAGTTTTATATTTAAAATCTTCTACTCTTGCACTTTTTTTATCATGATCAAATTCAATATCTCTTCGTATAATATGACCTCCTTCATTCACATCACGCTTAAAGAGGTAAGGTTTGATCTCGTCAATATCAAAATAAGATTCGTAGGTGTCTCTTACTTTAAAAAACCATCCGATAAATGTGCTTGTTTTTCCAAATCCTTTGGCATGAAAAACCTTTTTTCCATTTAAATCGGTCTCTTTGAGTTCTAGAGTAGCAGTGCCTGCTTTTAAAAATCCACTATAGCTCATTTTATATTCAAGCCATTCACCAGCTTTATACGGAACGGTTTTCTTCTCTTGCGAAAAAGCAAAACAAGAGATAAACACTAAGCAAAGGAGAATAAAGGTTCTTTTCATAAACACCAAACTTATAAAAATTGAATGACAAATCCCTTTATCTAAAACAAAAAGGAAGCCTTTTTTTATAAGAATTGTTTTTTTAACGTTTATTTATAGTTTTTAGTAACGTTTGACTAAAGCCTTAAGGCTCTCTTTTTAAAGTTATTTTTTTCACTTTCTTCCAAAGTACTATTATATTAGAACTTAAGTTGACTTTAATAATTGACACTTTATTTTAAGAATACGCAGACAATACTCGTTTAGATTTTTATAAATTCTGTTTGTCAATTAGTTAGAAATAGGTCTTGGTTCTTTGTTCCAAAAGCGACCAGTACTGAGCCTGTCGAAGCAAGCGGTCTAATTTCTTCTAACTAAAACGTTCCCCAATTTTTAAGCTCTTCTTCAGACCATAAATAAGGGTAAAAAATTCTACGTTGGTATTTTGGATGCATATACTTTCTCCAATTACTTCCTCCTGTGGCTTTTAATTCTTCATCTCCGCCACCTAGATATTTTCCCGCAGCATTATAATGCGCCAACACCCATTTTACATTTACGGTATAATCATAATGTCGCATGGCTTTGATTAATTCTTCGTCTTTTTGAACTTCCTCGGGTAATTGTTTAAATTTCTTAGACAGATTACACTCATTATAATCTTCCATAAAATCGATGAAGTCTCCCATATATTTTTTATCGAAGAGTTTGATTAAGATCGATTTTTCTCCTGTCTTGTGATTCTTACCAGCGGCTTGCCAATACAAATGATCGTATGCATTTTTGAAAGGAGAATTTCTATCGATGGTATCTCTAAAACGAGCATCAATTAAATTAATTAATTCGGTGGATGCGAATTCAATTTTACGGTATTGTGCACTTTGAAACCCACTTGCGGGAGTCAATGTGTTTCTAAATTTTAAATATTGCTCGCGCTCCATTCCGTCTGCCATCACAGTAAACGAATTGCTGAGCATATCAAAATAGCGACTAATACGCATCAAGTGCATTGAGAATTTTTCTGCACTCACTTCATCCGTCATTGCTACTTGATCAATTTCCCACAAAATCATTTTAAATAACAATTCGTTCACCTGATGATACATGATAAAAACCATTTCATCGGGTTGATTTGTCCTTGGAGTTTGTAGGCCTAATAAAGCATCAGTTTGAATATAATCCCAATAGGTAATCGGTGTACTCCAAAGCAAACCTTCTAACATGGAATCTAAAGGAACACCTAACTTTTGGTATTTCTCTTCTATGGCTTTTAATATTTCGTCTTTGCTCATTGTGTTATGTATGTGAAACCTGAAAGGTTTTAAAAACCTTTCAGGTTTAGAGAGTTCCTCTTTTGGCTTGTTCTCTTTCTATGGACTCAAATAAGGCTTTAAAGTTTCCTGCCCCAAAACCTCTGGCTCCCATTCGTTGAATGATTTCAAAGAATAAAGTAGGTCTATCTTCTACGGGTTTGGTGAAAATTTGTAACAAATACCCTTCTTCATCTGCATCTACTAAAATGGATAATCTTTGAAGTTCTTTGATATCTTCTTTCATGATATCCATATGAACGCCCAAACGCCTTGGAATATCATCATAATAGGCTTGCGGAGGCGGCGGTAAAAACTCAACACCTCTGGCTTTTAGTTGCGCAACAGTTTTGATAACATCATCAGTTGCTACAGCAATATGTTGTACTCCAGAACCTTCATAAAAGTCTAAGTATTCTTCAATTTGTGAACGCTTTGCAGCTTTGGCGGGTTCATTGATTGGGAATTTAATTCTTCCATTTCCATTGCTCATTACCTTACTCATTAAAGCAGAATATTCTGTGTGAATTTGCTTGTCGTCAAAGGAAAGAAAATTGACAAAACCCATTACATCTTCATACCATTTGACCCAAGTATTCATTTGGCCCCAACCTACATTTCCTACCATGTGATCAATGTATTTTAATCCAACTGGAGTAGGATTGTAGTCAGATTCCCATTTCTGGAATCCAGGTAAAAATTCTCCTGTATAATTCTTGCGTTCTACAAACATGTGAACCGTTTCACCGTAGGTATAAATTCCAGCGCGAACTACCTCACCATGTTCATCTTTTTCTACAACAGGCTCTAGATAAGATTTTGCACCACGTTTTGTAGTTTCTTCATAAGCACTTCTTGCATTATCTACCCATAAAGCGACAACTTTTACACCATCGCCATGTTTTACAATATGATCGTTGATGGGTGATTTACTATTTAATGGCGTTGTTAAGACCAAGCGAATTTTATCTTGTTTTAACACATAACTTACAGAATCTTTAGATCCCGTTTCTAATCCTTTATATGCATAGGATTGAAATCCGAATGCTGTTTTGTAAAAGTGTGCAGATTGTTTGGCATTTCCAACATAGAACTCTACGTAATCTGTACCTAATAGGGGAAGGAAATCTTCGGCTCCTTCAAATATTTTTTCGAGACCGTAGTCTACTGATTTTATTTCTTTTTTACTCATCTTGTGTGAATATTAGAATAAAGAAAATAGCATAGAGAGAAAAGACTTTTAGAGTTTGCTTTGAAAACCCATTGTCATTTTTTGAAACTCTGCTATTTTTTCTTCAAGTGTTTTTAATTGTTTTTTGTTTTATAATTTCTTTTGAAAGCAATGATTCATTGTGTTTCTAATTCAGATGATGAACCTAGAGTTATGTTTTTTTATTTTAATTTGAAAAACTTCATTGATACATTTTCTCATTAGCACATTGATCTATTGAACTATTCTAACCACGATTTGTGATAATCTTCGTCGGCGATTTTCATGGCTTCTTCAGTTACCTTCAATGGTTTAAAAGTATCTACCATCACAGCCAGTTCTTCTGTCACTGTTTCTCCAATACTTCTTTCTGTAGCTCCAGGATGTGGTCCGTGTGGAATTCCCGCTGGATGCAATGAAATATGACCCGCATCAATATCGTTTCTACTCATAAAATCACCATCTACATAATATAAAACTTCATCAGAATCTATATTACTATGATTGTATGGAGCTGGAATTGAATCTGGATGATAATCATACATACGAGGCACAAAACTACAAACAACAAAAGCGTCGGTTTCAAAAGTTTGATGCACTGGTGGCGGTTGGTGAATTCGACCAGTAATGGGTTCGAAATCATGAATCGAAAAAGCATACGGATAATTATAACCATCGTAACCCACTACATCAAAAGGATGCGAAGCATATACCATTTCTATAATTTCATCTTGCTTTTTCACTTTAATTAGAAAATCACCTTTTTCATTGTGTGTCTCTAATTCTTGTGGTTGACGAAGATCGCGCTCGCAAAAAGGAGAATGTTCTAACAACTGACCAAACCAATTTCTATAACGCTTTGGTGTATAAATAGGACGATAAGATTCTACGATAAATAACCTGTTGTCATCTGTGTCAAAATCAATTTGATAAATAATTCCGCGTGGAATTAGTAAGTAATCGCCGTATTTGAAATCGAGGTTTCCTAAATGAGTTCTCAACTTCCCTGTTCCACGATGAATGAAAATCAATTCATCAGCATCAGTATTCTTATAGAAATAGTCTCTCAAAGAATCTTTTGGTGCTGCCAAAATGATATTACAGTCAGCATTGGTCAAAACCGTTTTTCTGCTTTCTAGATAATCGTTGATTTGAGGTACTTGAAATCCTCTAAAACGATAGGACTGAATGTTATTTCCTTTAGCAACTTTTGGTGCTACAGAATATTGTTTTTTAATTTCTTTGACCATGGTAGGTCTGTGCTCATGGTATGAATTTGACGACATTCCGTCGAAACCAATGGTTCCAAACAGTTGTTCGTAATACAAACTACCATCAGCTTTTCTAAATTGTGTATGTCTTTTGGGTGGAATTTTCCCGAGTTTATGATAAAAAGGCATAATTTGTAATGTAATAATGATTTAACGTGAAAATGTAATAATGTAAATAAACATTGCTACATTGTTTAATTATTCAATTGTTACATTAATAACCTACTCAGGGTTCCTTTTGATGAGGTTTTTTAATAAGATTAATAACTCTAACCAATACATATTCAAGCGTTTTAAGAAGTACGCTCTACAAATATACTTAAAAGTTAGAAAGATAGATGTTTCAAAGCCTTAAAGTGTTAAAACCTCAAAAGAGTTGAAAGGCAAATATTCAAGTATTTCCAATTAGCGTAGGCAACAACAAGTAATTATGTATAAATAGTACATTTTTCAATCACAATTTTTATTGTAAAATTCAATTATTTTATAAACCTCTCTTTTTTTAAATTCCCTGTTTTCAATTTTTCTAATTAAACGTGTACAATCATTAAAAACTTTAAGGTGCTTCTTTTTAATTCTAGCTCCAATTCTTATAAGTTTGTTGTTTACTTGAATAAAATAAATAATTGAAGTACCTCCTCCAAATGACATTCCTCCACCAGCAAAACCATTAGGAACAGTATGTCCAGGATTATATACTTCATTACTATATAAATAAATTTTCCCCTTTATGTTTTCCTTCAAAAGCTTTGGAGGAAATCCGCTTTTATGTTTTATATATCTATATTTTTCGCTTTCAGTGTCAAACCCATTAATGAGATTGTAATCATAAAAAGTTGCTTTGGAATCTTTTTTGGGTTTAAACTTTATCCCACCAAATGATCTAATTTTTATTAAACCTTTTAATTCTGTTGAGTCTTTTAAATAAACAATTCCATCGTTATATTGTGCACTCATAAATAAAAACGAAAATATCGCAAGAAATGTGAAAGTTTTTTTCATGATTTTTAGTCAGTAATATTTTTAATAATAAAATTATTTTTATCGTACCAGATACCATTATTGTAAGTTATAATACCAAGTTCTGAATGATAAAACACATTGCCAAGTTCAAAGTTTTGCTCTATTCCTACAATATAATCAGGAACACATATTCCATTATCTAGCTGTGTGTATCCATCATCACATGGAGTATTATCACAACTTATCATCAAAATGCTTGTTAAAAGTGACACAAGAAATAAATTCGTCTTTTTCATTTTATTTAAATTTTAGTTTAGTATTATTTGTAATTCGTCATAACCCCCAATAAAAGTTTTTGTACCTGTAAATAAACAACAGATATGAGCGTTTTATTAGAATGTGTTTTAAAGCCAATTCAGAAAAATAACAATAGCAATTTGGTATCCTAAGCAATTTTTAGAATAAGACCATTCGTTACTGTGAAAGATGTAACTCATTGGCTTTGAAGTCTAAGGTAATAAAAAAAGTCTTTACAAAGCTAAAAAGTTTATTGAAGCGATTGTAATTTTAAAGAAAGACAGCCAGGTTTCGTTCTTTGAGACCATAACTTTCAACTTTGAATTCGTATTTTGCAACAAAATAAATCCTTGCAGTCAGAATCAACTTTTCAGGTTTATAATGCTTCCGCAGGTAGCGGAAAAACATTTACACTGATAAAAGAATATCTTAAAATTCTTTTAGCAAGTGAAGATATATTTACATTTCAAAAAGTACTGGCGATTACCTTTACCAACAAGGCCGCCTCAGAAATGAAAGAACGGGTTTTAAAAAACCTAAGAGATTTTTCGGAGAAAAAACAAAACGTTCTTTTTAATGCTTTATTAGAAGAAACTACAGTAGATGCAGAGACCTTGCAAAAAAGAAGTAGCAAGGTTTTAACAGCCATTTTACAGAATTATTCTGCATTTTACATTACTACCATTGATAGTTTTACCTATAGAATTGTCAAGAGTTTTGCTTTCGATTTAGGCCTGAGTCAGAATTTTGAAGTAGAAATGGATGCTCAAGAATTATTGAATGAAGCGGTAGAAGTACTCATTTCAAAAATAGGAACCGATAAAGAACTTACTCAGGTTTTAATTGATTACTCTTTAGAAAAGACCGATGATGATAAATCTTGGGATATTTCTAGAGATTTGTCTGAGTTCTCAAGAATTCTTTTGAATGAAGAAGACACCTTACACTTTAGGAAATTAGCGAATAAATCGGTCAGCGATTTTAAACAACTTCAAAAAAGATTAAGTCGACATCAAAAAGAAGTTGTATTACAAATGAAAGAAATTGGTGCAGAAGCTCTGGAAATTATAAATGCGGCGGATTTAGAGTTTGGCGATTTTTATCGTTCCATGCTTCCCAATCATTTTGTTGCGTTAAGCAAGAAACCAGAAAAAGCAAAGTTTTTTGATACAAGTACTCTAAAAGCGAGGATTGAAGAACAACAGTTGTATGCAAAATCGAAATCGGATACTATAAAAACCACCATTGAAGGAATCTTACCAGAATTATTGAGTCTTTATGAAACATCGGAAGCATTGTATCGGTCATCGTTACAAAATAGATTGGTATTAAAAAGTATTATTCCGTTAGCAGTTTTAAATCACATCAACCAAGAATTAACAGCAATTAAAGAAGACAATAACCTTCGATTAAATGCAGAATTTAATCAGTTGATCTCAGACAATATTCAAGATCAACCTGCTCCTTTTATTTATGAGCGAATTGGTCAAAAGTTTATGCATTATTTTATTGATGAAATGCAAGATACTTCTGTGTTGCAATGGAAGAATTTAATTCCGTTGATAGACAATTCGCTATCTCAAGAAAATACGAGCTTGTTATTGGTAGGCGATGGAAAGCAAGCAATTTACCGTTGGAGAGGTGGAAAAGCAGAACAATTTATAGGTTTAGGGTCTGATGAAACGAATTCCGACAATCCGTTTTTTATCGATAAAAAGGTAAAAGAGTTGGAAACCAATTATCGAAGTTTTAGCGAGATTGTCAAATTTAACAATTCATTTTTTCAACATACTTCTCATTTTTTACAAAATTCATCATACAAAGAACTTTTCTTAGAAAAATCATATCAGCAAGAAAATGAAAATAAAGGAGGCTACGTGTCTATTTCTTTTTTAGAAAAATTGATTGATAAAGAAGAAGACGATTTAAAATATCCGAAGAAAGTTTTAGAAACCCTTCAGCAGTTAGACCCAAAATTTGCCTTAGGTGATGTTTGTGTTTTGGTAAGAAAACGAAATGAAGGTGTAGCCGTTGCCAATTATTTATCGGAAAATGGAATCGACATTGTTTCTTCAGAAACTTTGTTATTAAACAATAGCTCAAAAGTTAACTTCATCATTAACTTCTTAAGCGTTTTATTGCATCCAAACGATAAAGAGAATCTGCTGGAAGCACTCCACTTTTTATACGATCATTTAAAAATAGTGACTCCAAAGCACACATTTTTCGAAGAATATGTCCACCTTAATTTGTTTGAGTTTGTAGAATCTTTAAAAAACTATGATTGCAATTTTGATCTTTTAGAATTTCATCAACTTCCATTTTATGAAAAAGTTGAACAGATCATCCGATCTTTTCATTTATTAAAAACTTCAGATGCTTATGTACAATTCTTTTTAGATGAAGTTTTAAATCAGCAAAACAAAGAAACGAGCATTCAGGATTTTTTAGATTTCTGGGATGCCAAAAAAGACAAACTGAGCATTGTAAGTTCTGAGAATGCTAAAGCAGTTAAAATAATGACGATTCATAAATCGAAAGGATTAGAATTTCCGATTGTTATTTTTCCTTGCGACTTGGATATTTATTATGAGATGAAACCCAAAGTTTGGTTGAATACAGACACAGAAGACTTTTCCAAGCTCATGGTTTCCCTCAATAAAGAAGTTCAATATTTAAGCAATGAAGGAAAAGAGGCTTATAATAAGCGAAGGGAAGAATTGGAGTTGGATAATTTTAATCTACTCTATGTCACCCTAACAAGAGCCATAGAACAATTGTATGTCATTACCGAAAAGAAACTCTCTAAAGGAGTAGAAAAGACAAACTACTATTCGGGTGTATTGATTTCTTTTTTAAGAGCACAAGGATTGTGGAATGAAGATGAAAACGAATATACTTTTGGAAAAAAAGAGCGGCTAAGTACTCCTGAAATTCAGGATAAAGTTCTTCTAGAACAAGAAAGTTTGATTAGCACACCATGGAAAGACCATAATATAAGATTACTGGCAAGTTCTTCAAAACTTTGGGGGACAAGCAGAGGAGAAGCAAGAGAATATGGCGATTTAATACACGAACTCATGTCTCATATTATTGTAAAGGATGATGTAGAAGATTTACTAGAGCGTTATTTACAAAGCGGACAAATTCCGTTGGAAGAACTTTCTAAAATCAAAAAAATTGTAACCGATATTGTTCATCACGAAAAATTAAGTCATTATTTCTCAGAAAACGTTACAGTGTACAATGAAAGGGAGATTGTGAACAAAAGCAATCAAATTTTAATTCCTGATCGCCTAGTTTTTGAAAACGGAAAAGAAGTCACAATTATAGATTACAAAACAGGTCAGCCTTCTAAACAACATCATGAGCAATTGAAAAATTATGAAAATGTATTGACCTCACTTGACTTTTTAGTGGCTAAAAAAGTGCTTATTTACATAAACGAATCCATAGTTGTAGAAGAAATTTAGAGTATTTTTATACCCACAAACAAATCAAAATTTTTATACATTAATTATGTACGGAAAAATAAAAGATCATTTACAAAAAGAGATCCAAGAAATTAAAGAAGCTGGATTGTATAAATCAGAAAGAATTATTACATCCTCTCAAGATGCTGTGATTCAAATTTCAACAGGCGAAGAGGTTATTAATTTTTGTGCCAATAATTATTTAGGATTGTCTAACAATCCAGAAGTCATTCAAGCTGCAAAAGACACCTTAGATTCTCATGGCTTCGGAATGTCTTCCGTAAGGTTTATTTGCGGTACTCAAGACATACATAAAGAACTGGAAGCTAAAATCGCTGAATTTTATCATACAGAAGACACCATTTTATATGCAGCAGCTTTTGATGCCAATGGAGGTGTTTTCGAACCTTTACTCACCAAAGAAGACGCTATTATTTCTGATAGTTTAAATCATGCATCTATTATAGATGGAGTTCGTTTGTGTAAGGCAGCAAGATATCGTTATCAAAATAATGATATGAATGCTTTAGAAGAACAGTTGATTGAAGCCTCTAAACAAAACCATCGTTTTAAAATTATTGTCACAGATGGTGTTTTTTCTATGGATGGGATTGTAGCGAAATTGGATGAAATATGTGATTTGGCAGATAAATATGACGCATTGGTGATGGTTGATGAATGTCATGCTGCAGGATTTATCGGAAAAACCGGTAGAGGAACCTTAGAATTGAAGAATGTATTAGGAAGAGTAGACATCGTTACAGGAACCTTAGGAAAAGCTCTTGGAGGTGCTATGGGAGGTTATACAACAGGAAAAAAAGAAATTATTGAAATTTTACGACAAAGATCTAGACCATATTTATTTTCCAACTCATTAGCACCAGCTATTGTAGGAGCCTCGTTAAAAGTTTTTGAATTGTTATCTAATGATACATCTTTAAGAGACAAGCTAGAATGGAATACCAATTATTTTAGAGAAAAAATGGAAGGCGCAGGTTTTGATTTAGTTGGAGCAGATGCAGCTATAGTCCCAGTAATGCTCTACGATGCAAAGCTTTCTCAAGTAATGGCAAACAAACTTTTAGAAGAAGGAATCTATGTTATCGGATTCTTTTTTCCTGTAGTTCCTAAAGGCAAAGCAAGAATAAGAGTGCAATTATCGGCAGCTCATACCCAAGAACATTTAGATAAAGCAGTGACTTCTTTTGTTAAAATTGGAGAAGAGATGGGGGTTATATAAAGTTTCAAAACTTGCATTTCTAGTAAGTTTTTGTAGATTTGTCTTTGTAATTAGTAATGAACAAGTTACTTTTGCCATATATATAAAGAACTTTTAATTTAAATTTATTATAATGAAACGATTAAAATTAGCTGTGATAGCCTTGTTTGCGTTAGTAGCAGTTAGTAGCGTAAGTGCTCAAGATTCTAACAATCCATGGGCTATTAGTATAGGTGTTAATTCAGTTGATATACGACCTAATTCAGTTACAGGTTTTGAAAAATATACTGAAGACTATTTTGGAACTACAGATTGGAATATCATTCCCACTCTATCTAGAATTTCAGTAGAAAAATATTTGAATGATGGATTTACACTTCAATTGGCAGGTAGTATCAATAAAATTGAAACAATTGACCTTCCAGACGACTCTGACTTTATCTATTATGCTATAGATGCAAACGTTAAGTATGATCTGGATTATTTTGTAGAAAAAGTATTTGGTAATACAACGCAATATTTTAACCCTTTTGTTTATGTTGGTGGTGGTTATACATCGATAGATGATGAAGCAGAAGGTATGTTAAATTTAGGATGGGGTTTTAACGTATGGTTGAGTGAAACTGTAGGTTTAGTATACCAAACTGGAGTTAAGAAAGAATTCGCTGATAAAGTTCAAGAACACTTTCAACATTCTTTAGGTCTTGTATTTAGATTTGGAGGAAAAGATACAGACGGAGACGGAATCTACGATAAAGAAGATGCTTGTCCTGAAGTAGCTGGTCTTAAAGAATTTAATGGTTGTCCAGATTCTGACGGAGATGGTATCAAAGATGGAGACGATGCTTGTCCTAATGTTGCTGGTTTAGCATCATTAAACGGATGTCCAGATGCAGACGGAGACGGTATCGCTGATAAAGATGATATGTGTCCTAATGATAAAGGAACAAAAGCTAATAACGGATGCCCTGATACAGATGGTGACGGTATTGTTGATAAAGATGACAAATGTGCTACAGTAGCTGGTCCAGTTGCTAATGGTGGATGTCCTTGGCCAGATACAGACGGAGACGGTGTATTAGACAAAGACGATAACTGTAAAAACGAAGCAGGACCTGCATCTAACAATGGATGCCCAGAGCCAGTAATTTCTGAAGTTGCTGAAGCTAAAATTGGAGAATTTGCAAAAACGATCTTATTTAACTCGAACAAAGCTACTTTTAAAGCAGGAGTTTCTGAAACACTAGATGGAATTGCAAAAATTATGAAAGAATTTTCTAAAGCTACTTTCGTAGTTGAAGGACATACTGATAGTACTGGTGGTGATGAATTAAACCAAAAGTTATCTGCTAAGAGAGCTGAAGCTGTTAAAAACTATTTAGTTGAAAATGGTATTGATGCTTCTAGATTAGAATCTAAAGGATTTGGAGAGACAATGCCTATAGATGATAACAAAACTAGAGCTGGTAGAGCTAACAATAGAAGAGTTGAATTAAAAGTTACTAATGAGTAATTTTTAACCAAAATATTCAAAAAGCTTCATCGAAAGATGAGGCTTTTTTTTTGCTGCATTTTTCCAATATAATATAATTTTAAAAAGCTTTTCATTTTCAGGGAAATAAATTATCTTTGCAGCCTAAAATAAGAGGTGTTTTTATCTCTTTTTAAGAATTTAATTTAAAGTAAGAATAATGTCTACAATAACAGGTAAAGTTTCTCAAATTATCGGCCCAGTAATCGATGTTGAATTTAACACAGAGTCGGCTGAACTTCCAAAAATTTACGATTCATTAGAAATTAAAAAAGCAGATGGTTCTCTTCTAGTATTAGAAGTTCAACAGCATATTGGAGAAGATACAGTACGTACAATCTCTATGGACGCAACAGATGGTTTACAAAGAGGGCAAGAAGTTTTCGCTACTGGTAATCCAATTCAAATGCCAATTGGTGGAGATATTTATGGAAGATTGTTTAATGTAACTGGTGATGCTATTGATGGACTAGGAAATTTACCTAAAGAAGGTAAAGATGGTTTACCTATCCATAGATCTGCACCTAAGTTTGAGGAGTTATCTACTTCTACTGAAGTATTGTTTACAGGAATTAAAGTAATTGACTTAATTGAGCCGTATGCAAAAGGAGGTAAGATTGGATTATTTGGTGGAGCCGGAGTAGGTAAAACCGTATTAATTCAAGAGTTGATTAACAATATCGCAAAAGGTCATGGTGGACTTTCAGTTTTTGCTGGAGTAGGAGAAAGAACTCGTGAAGGAAATGACTTACTAAGAGAAATGTTAGAATCTGGAATTATCAAATATGGTGATGATTTTATGCACTCTATGGAAGGAGGCGGATGGGACTTGTCTAAAGTAGATAAAGCTGGAATGAAAGATTCTAAAGCAACTTTCGTATTTGGACAAATGAATGAACCTCCAGGAGCACGTGCAAGAGTTGCATTATCTGGTTTAACAATTGCAGAGTATTTCCGTGATGGAGCTGGAGAAGCACAAGGGAAAGATGTACTTTTCTTCGTAGATAATATTTTCCGTTTTACACAAGCAGGTTCTGAAGTATCAGCACTTTTAGGACGTATGCCATCAGCGGTAGGTTATCAGCCAACATTAGCAACAGAGATGGGAGCAATGCAAGAACGTATTACCTCTACTAAGAAAGGATCAATTACATCTGTACAAGCAGTATATGTACCTGCAGATGATTTAACAGATCCAGCACCAGCAACAACCTTTGCTCACTTAGATGCAACAACAGTATTGTCTCGTAAAATTGCTGAGTTAGGAATTTATCCTGCGGTAGATCCTTTAGATTCTACTTCAAGAATTTTGACAGCTGATATTTTAGGAGATGATCATTATGATTGTGCTCAAAGAGTAAAAGAGTTATTACAGAGATATAAAGAATTACAAGATATTATTGCAATCCTTGGAATGGAAGAATTATCCGAAGAAGATAAAATGGCTGTAGGTAGAGCAAGACGTGTTCAACGTTTCTTATCACAACCTTTCCATGTAGCTGAACAATTTACTGGGATTCCTGGTGTATTAGTTGATATTAAAGAAACGATCAAAGGATTTAACATGATTATGGATGGTGAGTTAGATCACTTACCTGAAGCTGCTTTTAACTTAAAAGGGACAATTGAAGAAGCAGTTGAAGCTGGAGAGAAAATGTTAGCTGAGGCATAAGCCAAAGCTAAGTGCTGAACTTGTTTTCAGCATCTTTGAAGTAAATATTAAATAAAAAGATCCTGAATTCAATTCAGGATAGTTAAACAAGTTTAACTATGTATTTAGAAGTTGTATCACCCGAAGCTGTTTTATTTTCATCAGATGTAGATTCTATTACTGTACCTGGTACAGAAGGAGAATTTCAGATGTTAAATAATCACGCACCTATAGTTTCTACATTAAAAGAAGGAACGGTAAAAATTCATGTTCATACTCAAGAACATCTTGAGTTAGATGATTTACACGGGAAAATTGTTCGTCATGCAGATGACGATAAAGTTCTAACACTGTCTATTCAATCTGGAACTATTGAGTTACAAGAAAACAAAGCAATTATTTTAGTTGACTAAATAATTGCTTTGTTCAATTCTTTGAATAATTAATAGACAAAAGTTGCCATCAATTCAATTTCCAAATCTACAGAAAGGAAATGCTGTGTATTAGACTCTCCAACGAAAGTAAACTCAAGCGACGTTTTTTCTAAAAAACGTTCGGCAAAATTTGCTAGCATTGCTGGATCTGTAATACTTACAAGGCCATTGTTTCCTTGAAAGTCACTCAATAACATACCGTCTAAAAATAATTGCCCGTTAGAAATAGACCCTGCATAATTGGCAAATCTAAATTCTAACTTAGTAATATTTAAATCAGTAATTCTATTAATGTACATTTCATATGATTCTATAGATGTAATATCTACATCTACATTAGCATAAGCTGTACTTTGAACTTCTGATGAATTTTCTACGGTTAAACTTTTGTTTAACTGATTAGCGATAAAAAAAGCGGCAGTATCTTCTTGATATGAACAGGAGGAAAAAACTAGGGAAAAGATCCCGATAGCACAAAGTGCTTTAAATGATTTCATTTTATTGGGGGTTAGGGGATTAAAATCAGTTAAATTTATGAAAAAATCTTTTTATAGAAAACTTTATTCTCTTTTTTTTAGAATTATTTTTTTGTAAGTTCTAATTTTTCAGCGAAGTAGTGGCAAAAATCACGCATTGTCGCACTCATTTTTTCATCATTAGTTGCTCTTTCAAATGTAGTAGCCATAGATACTAATGTCTGATGAAAAAATTGTTTCATTTCATCAATAGGCATATCTTTAGTCCACAGATCCATGCGCAATGTGTCTTTTTTTTGATGATCCCAAACAGATAGCATAATTGCTTTTGAAGATTCATCTTTTATCCCACCATCTTCAGCCGTCCAATGAATGTTTTCCGGGATTCTATTTTCATCCATTTCAACAGTAAATTCTATTTTAGAAGTATGCGCTATTGCCATTATTTTTTAGGTTTATAGTTTGATTTTTTGAAGATCTCGTCGTTGTTAATTGACAAAAGTGACTGCAAAGATACATCATTCTTCTGCATGAAAGACCGTACTATTTGCCACCCAATCCACTGACCTATTCTACCTGGAGACTGTGCGTCTTCTGCAAGATAAAATTTAGAAAATGGAGCTTCTTCCAAAAATCGTTTGTTTAATTTAGTTTCTGTGCTATACAATAAATTCTCTTCAATAAAGTAACGCCAAACTTGTTCTTCATTGGCTTTTGCCCAAGCTAATTTTTCTTTTGAATACCCTATTTTTAAGTAATCGGATTTCGATGGTAAATACATGTCTAAAAGATATAACTTCTTGCCAGCTGTAATCATTTTATTTAAAAAAGTTCTGTTGACAGGCGACCTGAATTGAGTTTGTATTATCTGATTTGCCACATCGACTACAATTCTTTCTTGCGTATTATTTTCTCTGATATATGCTGGATAGTCGTTATAAAATGGATGTGTTTTTCCTAAATAAGCATCTAATGAAATGAGTAATAATAAATCTGAGTAGATGATTCTATATTCATAATCTATATTGCTTAGTATTGTAATTACGTCTGGCGATTTAAAACTTTGATTGTAGTACTTAATATGTTTAAACAAGTTAGACAATTCTATTTCTGTATTAGAAAAATCCGAATACACCTTCTTCGTTTCTAAATACAATTCAAGCTCATCTTTATCTTTCATTTTAGCACCCCAAATACTATCTGAGGTACTCTCAGGAAAAAGGACAGGGTATTTTTGTTTTAATTCTTGCAGATTCTCTCCATTGAATTCATAAAAATCAATATCAAATCTTTCTACATGAAAATTAACAGAAACACCAGATACATCAACTGTATTTTTAGTTTCATGATCACAGGAAATAAAAAGAATCGCCAGTGAAAAAAATAAGAAAAAGTATCGCATCTGCTTTGTATCTTAGCTATGGATTAAGAACGACAAAAATACTAAAATAGTTTTCTATGCAGGTTGAAAAAGTAACGAATCATATTGTAAACTGGTTAAAAGAATATGCTCAAAAAGCAAAAATAAATGGTTTTGTGATTGGAGTTTCTGGAGGGATAGATTCTGCGGTAACTTCTACCTTATGTGCAAAAACTGGGTTTCCAGTTTTATGTTTAGAGATGCCTATTCATCAAGAAGAGAATCAAGTGAGTAGAGCTTTAAATCATATTACTTGGTTACAAGATAATTTTGAAAATATTTCTACAAATCAAGTAGACTTAACTCCTGTTTTTGATAGTTTACTCCATTCTTTACCTTCTGTAAAAAATGAAGACGATCGTTTTATGGCTTTAGCAAATACAAGAGCTCGTTTACGAATGACCAGTTTGTATTATTTTGCTGGATTCCATGGTTATTTAGTCGCTGGAACTGGAAATAAAGTAGAAGATTTTGGCGTTGGTTTTTATACGAAATATGGAGATGGAGGTGTAGACCTAAGCCCTATTGCAGACCTAATGAAATCCGAAGTTTACCAAATTGCTGAATTTTTAGGAATCAATCAAGAAATACAAAAAGCCGCTCCAACTGATGGATTATGGGGAGACGATAGAACTGATGAAGATCAATTAGGTGCTAGCTATGATGAATTAGAATGGGCTATGCGAATGCAAGACCAACAAAAATCAATACAAGATTTTGAAGGAAGAGAAAAAGAAGTTTTTGAAATCTATATGAGACTTAACAGGGCAAATCAGCATAAAATGATATCAATTCCTATTTGTATAATTCCAAATTCTTTACAATAAATTTGCCGCTACCAGCATCTTTTTTATACGTAAATATGCTTTCTTTTTTGACCCTGTTGCAATTTGAAATGGCAACATTAAGAACAACTGGATAATCTTAACTATTTGAATAGCTTTCCTCATGATTAACAATAAAATTTCTTTTTCAGGGGAGGTGCAATGTACAAAAAAAATACAAAACAACCTTTTCTTGGAGCGGTGTTCTGCCAAAAAAAGGGGTAAATCCCCTAAATTTAACGGTTATTTTACGCAAACCCAACCTTGAATTAAAACTAACAAGTTTATACGACTCGCATTAACTTTCCGTACAGTCGCTTCTTTAAATTAGTATAGTTTTTTACCATCTCTAAATCGACTGTTTCAATACTTAGACCCTCGTCTGGGTTGATTAGTTTGTTTATTTTTTTATCAATTAAAATTCTTCTTAAATTTAGGATGGCATCGGTAACTAATTTGGATAAGATTTCTTCTGTTTCTGTTACAAAAATGTTCTTTCGTTCCCAATCACTTAGCGCATATTTTTCATCATCCATTAAAATGGATGTGACCGTAGAAGCTATGTCTTGATTTTGATGATTGATAAAAGTATCAACCTCTATTTTATCTTCTTGGTTTAATTGGTGGATAATTTCAAAGTATATGGTTTTAAAGATTGGATTTGAAAATTCAATCTCATCATCTTGCAAATTCAAATACAATTCTTTTGAAACCTGATTCGAGTATTTTTCTTTTTCTAAACGAATATTTCCTTCTTCATCTTCTACCTCTATAAAGTCGGTAAAATCGGTTTCTTTATTTCCAAAGAGTAATAAAATCCTGATAATCTCTCTTTCTAAAATAAATAGTGAATCTACTTCTTTAAGCTGTAAAGGTTCTTTTTTTACGACTTCAAAAGATTGTTGTTCTTTTTGCTGAGATTTTGCAAAATCTTTGGTCTTTTTAGAAATTAACTGAGCCAACTCGCTAAATAAAACTCTTTCAGAAATGTCCATAATTCGAGAACACTCTTGTACATAGACTTCTCGCTGTATACTGTCTGGAATCTTAGAAATGCTAGCGACAATATCTCGAATCAATCCAGCTTTTTTAACAGGATCGTTCTCTGCATCTTTCATCAAAAGAGAGACTTTAAAATTAATGAAGTCTTGCGCTGAATTCTCTAAGTATTCTTTGAGCTCTGCATCAGAATGTTTTTTAGCAAAACTATCTGGGTCTTCGCCATCTGGAAAGGCAACAACCTTTACATTCATGCCTTGTTCTAGAATCAAGTCGATTCCTCTAAGAGAAGCTCTCACACCTGCAGCATCACCATCAAAGAGTACTGTAATGTTTTTTGTCAATCTATTGACCAATCGAATCTGGTCTGGAGTCAAAGCAGTTCCTGATGAAGCCACTACGTTTTCTATTCCAGATTGATAAAAAGAAATAACATCTGTATATCCTTCTACCAGAAAACAATTGTCTTGCTTGGCAATTTCTTTTTTGGCGTGATAAATTCCATACAAGATTTTACTTTTATGGTAAATATCACTTTCTGGAGAGTTGACATATTTTGCCGTTTTTTTATCACTAGACAATGTTCTTCCTCCAAAACCTAAAATTCTCCCAGACATACTATGGATGGGAAACATAACACGTCCTTTAAAACGGTCAAATTGTTTCTTTTCCCGAACAATAGTAAGCCCTGTACTTTCTAAGTATTTTAAATCGTATCCTTTTTTTAGTGCTTCTTTTGTGAAATTATCCCATTCGTCTAGGCAATATCCTAAATCGAATTTTTTGATGGTCTCTTCTCTAAAACCACGCTCTTTAAAGTAGCTCAATCCAATAGCTTTTCCTTTATCGGAATTTAATAAGACATCATGAAAGTATTCTCTGGCAAAATTAGAAACCAAGAACATACTTTCTCGTTCGTTCATTTGTTCTTTCTGTTCATCAGTTTGAACAGTTTCTTCGATTTCTATATTGTATTTTTTGGCGAGGTATTTTATCGCTTCAGGGTAGGAATAGTGTTCATGTTCCATCAAAAAAGAAATGGCATTCCCTCCTTTTCCTGTACTAAAGTCTTTCCATATTTGTTTTACAGGCGACACCATAAAGGAAGGTGTTTTTTCGTCTGTAAACGGACTTAAGCCTTTAAAGTTACTTCCAGCTTTTTTTAATTGTACAAACTCACCAATAACCTCCTCTACTCGAGCAGTTTCAAAAACGCGGTCTATGGTACTTCTAGATATCATTTATAATGATTGTTGGAAAGTAAAAAACAAATATAGTAATTAGATGTTTTGGATTTTTATCGATCTATTTTAAAATTAAAAATTCTTATGAAGAGTGTCACATCGAGCGCAGTCGAGATGTTAAAACATCCATGCCTAAATTTGTTCTCGACTGCGCTCGAACTGACGGAAATATTCTTTTTTGATAACCTTTGATTCTAAAAAATTATGATGCAGCTCGTAATTTTTTTAGAGTCGTTTTGGTTAATTTCCCTTCTGCGTAATCTTTAGTTACTACAAACTCTTTTTGATCTGTACTAGGTAATTCAAACATAGCATCGGTAAGAATTGCTTCACAAAGTGATCGTAATCCTCTTGCGCCCAATTTGTATTCTACAGCTTTTGTTACAATATATTCTAGGGCTCCATCTTCAATAATAAAAGACACATCGTCCATTGAGAACAATTTTGTGTATTGTTTAATAATGGAGTTTTTGGGCTCTGTTAAGATAGACCTTAAAGTCTCTGCATCTAAAGAATTCATATAACTCAACACAGGAAGTCTTCCTATAATTTCTGGAATCAACCCGAAAGATTTTAAATCTGATGGAATGATGTATTGCAGTAAATTGTCTTCGTTAATTTTGTCTTCTTCTAAAGATGCACTAAATCCAACAGCTTGCATGTTTAATCGCTTACTGATAATTTTATCAATACCAGAGAAAGCTCCTCCTGCAATGAATAAAATATCTTTTGTGTTGACTTCTATAAATTTTTGTTCAGGATGTTTTCTTCCACCTTTTGGAGCAACATTTACAACCGATCCTTCTAATAATTTTAATAAAGCTTGTTGTACTCCTTCTCCAGAAACATCTCTTGTAATTGATGGATTGTCTCCTTTGCGTGCAATTTTATCAATCTCGTCAATAAAAACGATTCCTCTTTCGGCTTTTACTACGTCATAATCTGCTGCTTGTAATAAGCGACTTAAAATGCTTTCTACATCTTCTCCAACATAACCAGCCTGTGTAAGAACTGTAGCATCTACAATTGAAAAAGGCACATTTAACATTTTTGCAATTGAACGAGCAATCAATGTTTTTCCTGTTCCAGTTTCTCCTACTAAGACAATATTACTTTTTTCTATTTCTACTTCATTCTCATCGTTCTTAGACTGCAACAATCTTTTGTAATGATTGTATACTGCAACGGACATCGCTTTTTTTGTTTCATCTTGACCAATCACATACTGGTCTAAAAATGTTTTGATTTCTATCGGTTTCTTTAGAATGATTTCTTTTGATAAGTTTCCAGATTTTGCTTCGGCAATTTCTTCTTCAACAATTCCATGTGCTTGCTCTATACATTTATCGCATATATGGGCATCCATTCCTGCAATGAGCAAATCTGTTTCTGCTTTTTTTCGCCCACAAAATGAACACTCTAAATTTTCTTCTTTTGCCATGATTACTTCATTTAAATTGTCATAACGAGAAGTTTATAGAAGTTCTCATATAGGAATAATTGAGATTGCTTCACTCTGTTCGCAATGACTTTAAAAATTTATTTTCTTTCTAGAACTTCATCAATCATTCCATATTCCTTAGCTTCTTTAGCGATCATCCAATAATCTCTATCGGAATCATCGTGCACTTTCTCTACAGTCTGACCGGAATGATTTGCAATAATTTGATACAATTCATCTTTCAACTTCATGATTTCACGCGCCGTGATTTCGATGTCTGAAGCTTGACCTTGAGCTCCTCCCATAGGTTGATGAATCATAATTCTTGAATGTGGTAAGGCAGAACGTTTTCCTTTCTCTCCTGCACACATTAATACAGCTCCCATAGATGCTGCCATTCCAGTACAAATAGTTGCTACGTCTGGTTTTATAAATTGCATAGTATCATAAATACCCAATCCTGCATATACACCTCCTCCTGGTGAATTGATATAAATAGAAATGTCTTTGGATGAATCTACACTTTCTAAAAACAATAATTGTGCTTGAATAATATTTGCTATTTGATCATTGATTCCTGTTCCTAAAAAGATAATTCGGTCCATCATTAATCTTGAGAAAACATCCATCGCAACTGCGTTTAATTGACGTTCTTCAATAATATTTGGAGTCATATTGGTAATCAGCTGATTGTAATAAGTACTGCTGATACCTTGGTGCTTTGTTGCGTATTTTTCAAATTCTCTTCCGTAATCCATCGATGTATTTTTAAAAAAATTATTGATTTGTAAAGATACTAACTATTGATGAATAATTTTGTTACAATGTTTTGCTAAAAAAACCTGAATGGATGCATTCAGGTTTTCTTTATTGTTTGCTTATACTAAATGAGTTTAGCTAAGTGTCTTTTGTCTCAATTATTTTTAGACCTAATAGGTTTTTAAAACCTGTTAGGTCTCGTCATATACTTAGAAATTATTTATATACTTCTTTGATAAAATCTTCGTAACTCAATTCTTTGGTCTTAAAACTCATGTTCTCTTTATAAAAAGAAAGTAATTTTTGACTTATTAATTGGTCTTGCAATCTTTTTGCTTCTTCTTCGTTTGCTAAGATTCTATTTGCGATGTCTTCTAATTCAGAATCTTCTGGATTCATATTTCCAAACTGCGCCATCTGACTTCTAATAAATCCTTTTGCGTATTCTTTTAACTCTTCGTAATCAAGTTTGATTTCATGAGTTCTTATAACTTTATCCTGAATTAATTGGTAACGCAATCCTTTTTCTGATTTGTTATATTCTTCAGCAGCTTCTTCAGAAGTTAATTCTTTCTCTCCTGCTACCGCTAACCATTTTTGTAAGAATTCAGCAGGTAAATCGAATTTTGTGTTTTCGATTAAATGTTCTGTTACTGCATTCAACAATTGTTGATCTGCTTGTTGCTGAAATTGTCCTTCAGCATCTTTTTTAATTCTATCTCTTAATTCTGTTACAGATTTCACACTTCCATCAGTAAATAGCTTATCAAACAATTCTTGATCTAAATCTGCTAATTCGATGGTGGTAATTTCTTCAATTGTAAACGATACTTTAATATCTAATCCGTGGATATCATCATGAGTTAATCCTAAAGCACCCATCAATTTATGATCGTCAGAAAATAATCCTTTTGTCTTAACCTCAATAACATCTCCTACTTTCTTCCCTACAAACTTTTTTAAGTTTGTTTTTCCTTTAATGTCTTTTACAGCGATGGTAGATTTTTTCTCGACCTCTTTTTCTTCATTTACAAAAGTTCCAGTAACATTTGCTTCTTCAGAAACTTCTTCACTAGCAGACATCTTTCCATAGCGAGATTGAAGGTTTTCTACTTCTTTATCAATTAAAGTCTCATCTGCAACAATGTTGTATTGAGTAACTTTCTTTTTTGATTTTAAGTTGACTTCAAATTCAGGAGAAAGCCCTAATTCAAATTCAAAAGAAAAAGTATCAGTATCCCAAGAAAAATCGTCTTGTACTTTAGGAATTGGGTTTCCTAAAATGTCTAGTTTTTCTTCTACTAAAAACTTATTTAATGATTCTTGCAAAAGCTTGTTTACCTCATCAATCATAATTGATTTTCCGTATTGCTTTTTTATCATTCCCATTGGCACGTGCCCTTTTCTAAATCCAGGAATGTCTGCTTTTTTACGGTAATCGCTTAATATCTCTTCAACTTTTGCTTGATAATCATCTGCAACAATATCAACTTTTACAACTGCATTTAATGCATCAACACTTTCTTTTGTAATATTCATCTTTCTCTTTAATTCTTAAAAAAATTGGGTGCGAAATTACAGCTTTTTCTTAATTCTAACAAGGTTTAAATACTTCTATTTCAGTTATTTTCTTGAACATCATTAAAGAATGAAAACAAGTAAGAACGAAAAATAGAAAGCAGTATACTGAATACTAAAGCTGTGAAAAATCCTGACACATGAAATCCAGGAACAATCTTTCCTACCCAGAGTATAATGACAGCATTAATTACAAATAGAAAAAGGCCAAAAGAGATAAGCGTTGCAGGTAATGTTAAAAAGATCAATAGTGGTCTTACAAACATATTTAAAAAAGAAATAGCAACAGCGACAATAACGGCCGTTAGGTAATTATTTTCTACATCTATTCCGGGTAAAAAACAAGCCAATACAATAACGGCAAGAGCCGTTAGCAAGATTTTAAAAAAACTCTTCATTCTATAAGAATTAAGAATTAGCAATTCTTTTTATTCAACAATTTTATTTCTGATTTACTTCGCCAGCCTTTCTTTCTAATTCGGCTTGAAACTCTTCCATTACAGGCTTCACTGTACTTTCTGGTAAATCTACAATTTTTATATACATCAATCCGTCTACCGCATTATTGAACTTTGGATCTACATTAAAAGCGACCAATCTTGCGTTTTGTTTTACATACTTTTTGATTAAAACAGGGATTCTTAATGCACCTGGTTCTATCTCATCAATCACTTTATCAAATTTCTGCATGTCTGCCTTTGCAGCATCAAACACAAAATCTTTATCGGCATCTTTGAGTTTTACTTTGAATTCTTTTTTAGGTTGAATGTATTGAGCTACATAAGGATCATAATAATGGGATTTCATAAACTCAATCATCAAAGATTTAGAAAACTCTGAAAATTGATTGCTAATACTTACGCCTCCCATTAAATATTTGTGCTCTGGATAACGAAGCGTAACGTGTACAATTCCTTTCCAAAGTAAAAATAGCGGCATTGGTTTTTGCTGGTATTCTTTAATAATAAATGCTCTTCCCATTTCAATGGTTTGCTCCATCATTCCATACAATTCTGGTTCAAAACGAAACAGTGATTGAATGTAAAAACCTTCAATACCATATTTTTTATAAATATCTTTCCCAAGTCCCATTCTATAAGATCCAGCCAAGACATTAGCTTCTCGGTCCCACAGAAACATGTGATGATAATACTTGTCAAACTCATCAATATCTATAGATTTATTGGTTCCCTCGCCTACATCTCTAAATGTAATTTCTCTTAGTCTTCCTATTTCATGTAATAAATTGGGAATCTCTTTTGCAGTGGCAAAAAAGACTTCATAGTTTTTACTTTCTAATAATCTTTTATCATGATCTCTTAACAACTGTACTTCCTTAATAAAACTATCGACGTTTTTTTGAGAGGTTATTTTTTTAGGAGAAGAACTAATCTTTAAATTTTGAGTAGAAAGAATTTTTTGAGACTTCTTTTCAAAAGGATTTGCCAACATATATGTTTTCTTTCTGATAAACTCATAAAACGCATTAATATCTGGGTATTCTTGTTGGTCTTTTACTGAGATCGGTTTTCCTATTCTAACCTTAATTACTCTATTTTTTTGTGACAATAATTCTGATGGCAATTTTGCGGTTCTGAATGTATCACTGATTTTTGATAGTATATAGAAAAGCTTGCTGTTCTTTGCGTGAAAATAAATTGGGATTATTGGGACTTCTGCTTTTTTTATCAATTTAACAGCACCTTGCTCCCAAGGTTTATCCACCATTAACTTACCATCTCTGTATGTGGAAACTTCTCCTGCAGGGAAAATTCCTAGCGAATTTCCGCCTTTTAAATGTTGTAATGCACTTTTAATTCCTGCGAGACTAGATTTTGCGTCCTTGTGATTTTCAAAAGGATTTACAGGCATTACATAAGGCTTTAAAGGTTCTATTCTATGTAATAAAAAGTTCGCAATTATTTTATAATCGGGCCTGTTCTCAATCAATAATTTTAAGAGAAGTATTCCATCGATTCCTCCAAGTGGATGATTAGAGATGGTAATAAAAGGTCCATTTTTAGGGATTCTTTTCAGGTCTTCTTCAGGGATTTCGAATTCTATCTGAAATTCGTCTAAAATTCCATTTAAAAAAGGCAAGTCTGTTTTGCTTTTGTGTTTGTTGTACACCCTGTTCATGGTAGAAATCTGAAGTAACCTCATTAGGATCCAGCCAATAAATGTTCCAATAAAGCCGAACTTATTAGCTCCGATTACTTTAGCAATTTCCTTAGACGTAACTAGCCCCATAGATTAAAACTTCGCGTAAATACAAACATAACTAAAAAAACAAAGAATATAGCTTTTAATTTTTTTGGATAATAATTTGAGCAGTATCCTTATTTATCTGGGTTAAGAGTGATTTTCCAGCATTATAAATTCTCTGTAAAGAATCATTTGTAAAGTGCCTGACGGTATATAAATCTACATTCTTTACAAATGTTGCTTTATAAGAAGACGCTATCTTCTGATAAAATGTGTCAAATTGATTGAATTTATTGTCAACGCAAACCGAAAAACTTATCGCTGAATTCTGAATTAGATTCACTCTTAACTGATGCTCATGCAACAATTTAAATATGTGACTAATATTATCTTCTACCATAAAGGAAAAATCTAAGGTAGAAATAGAAATCAGGACTTGATTTTTTTTCACAATTAAGCAAGGCACCAGCGGCTCAATCGCCACACCTCTGCTTACTTTAGTGCCTTTAAGCTTACTATCTTTGAAGGATCTAACAAACAAAGGAATTTCTTTGCTTTGTAGTGGTTGTATTGTTTTTGGGTGAATAACAGAAGCTCCATAGAATGCCATTTCTATGGTTTCTTCGTAAGAAATTTGTTCTAGCAATTGGGTTTCTTTAAAAACTCTTGGGTCCGCATTTAAAACACCTTGAACATCTTTCCAAATAGTAACATTTTTTGCATGTAAGCAATAGGCGAAAATTCCTGCGGTATAATCAGATCCTTCTCTTCCTAAAGTTGTTGTGTTCCCTTTAAAATCACCTCCTAAAAACCCTTGAACAATATTCAAATGTGCTTTGTCAATCGTAGTATTAATCATTTCTTGAGTAGCTTCCCAATCTACTGTAGCATCTCTAAAACTACTATCTGTTTTTATCAATTTCCTTACATCATTCCAAGTATTTTCAATTCCAATATTGGTAAAATAAGCACTTACAATATTTGTAGATAGAAACTCTCCAAAGCCCACAATTTGATCATATAAAAAATCATAATCCTCAGAAGTATTCTGTTCTAAGAAGTCATTTAATTTTGCAAACAGAGCGGCTGCTTTTTTATGAATGAAATCATTCTCTTCAAAGAGGTTCTTTATAATTTCTTTATGGAAGTTTGAAACAAATTCTATAGCTTCTGGAAGGTTTCCTTTTTGAGAATAGTAAGCGTCGACAATTTCTTCAAAAGCGTTGGTCATTTTACCCATCGCCGAAATGACAAGTAAACAATTTTTTGTTCCTTCTTGTTGTAAAATATGAGCAACATTCTGAATGCTTTCCGCATCTTTTATTGAGGCTCCACCAAATTTATAGACCTTCATTATCTATGTATAAATTTTTCTAAATTCTCTTCGGTCATGTGTACAACTTGCCATCCTTTTAATATATGTGCTCCTGTACTTTCATAAAAATCGATTGCATTTTTATTCCAGTCCAATACTTCCCAAGCAACTCTTTTGTAATTATTGTCAAAAGCGTACTTCATCAGTTGGCTATACAATGCTTTCCCTACGCCTAACTTTCTTTTGGATTGAGTAACGATCAAGTCTTCTAAGTGGATTGCTTTTCCTTTCCAAGTTGAAAATCGCTCATAAAACAATGCCATTCCAATAATCTGATTGTTTTCTTCTGCAACAAAAATTTTAAATTTTGGTTCTTTAGAAAAACCTCCTTCTTCTAAATCGACTACAGAAATTTCTACAGCATCGGGTTCTTTTTCAAAGACCGCCAATTCTGTTATTAATTGATGGACAGAAATCATGTCTTCTTTTGTGGCAAATCTAATCGTATAACTCATTTTATGAAATAAAAACCAAATATAATCCAAAGGGACGAAATGATCGTAAATAAGTTTTATGAAATCGTTGTAGCTGCATAAAAAAATTAGCATCTTTGTAGTCCCAAATCGAAATCTTTTATGGCTAATAAAAACCAAACCCTTGGTGAGTTTATTATCGAAAATCAATCTTCGTTTAAATATACTTCTGGCGAATTATCTAGATTAATTAACTCCATTCGGTTAGCTGCAAAAGTGGTAAATCACGAAGTAAATAAAGCTGGATTGGTAGATATCATTGGAACTGCCGGCGATACAAACATACAAGGAGAGGATCAACAAAAATTGGATGTGTATGCCAATGATAAGTTTATACAAACCTTAACCAATAGAAATATTGTTTGCGGAATTGCCAGTGAGGAAGAAGACGATTTTATTACCATTAACAGTCAGGATGAGAACAATCAAAATAAATATGTTGTATTGATTGACCCCTTAGATGGATCTTCTAATATTGATGTAAATGTTTCTGTTGGAACCATCTTTTCAATTTACAGACGTGTTACACCCGTTGGAACTCCTGTACAATTGGAAGATTTCTTACAAAAAGGGAATCAGCAAGTAGCTGCGGGTTATATTATTTATGGAACTTCTACCATGTTGGTATATACAACGGGACATGGCGTAAATGGATTTACGTTGAATCCTGCTATTGGAAGTTATTATTTATCGCATCCTAATATGATGTTTCCTGAAGATGGAAAAATCTATTCTGTGAATGAAGGAAATTACATTCACTTTCCACAGGGAATAAAAAACTATATTAAATACTGCCAGCAAGAAGAAGGAGACAGGCCTTATACAAGTCGATATATTGGCTCTTTGGTTTCTGACTTTCATAGGAATATGATCAAAGGTGGAATTTACATGTACCCGAAAAGTTCTAAAAATTCAAATGGTAAATTACGTTTGTTATATGAATGCAATCCGATGGCATTTTTAGCGGAACAAGCCAACGGAAAAGCAAGTGATGGCTTTACCAGAATTATGGATATTGAACCTACAGAACTCCATCAACGTGTTCCTTTTATTTGCGGAAGCAAGAATATGGTTAAGAAAGCGGAGGAGTTTATGAAGAAGGCTTAATGAATGTGATTACCAAATAAGAAAAAAACCACTCCTTATTACGGAGCGGTTCTAATTACACACAATTCACTTTTAAAAAGTTGTTAATTTTAATCAGGAATGTTTACCATGGACAATCATCAGTTGTTGTAAAAAATACATTTTCAGGCTTAAATGGGGTACATAATGAACCTATACCTTGATTGAAAACACCAAAGCTAACTTTTAATCTTTTATATTGATCAGTAATAAATCCAAATGTTGGAACTGGAGCATCATCTCCAAAATGTCTATATAAAATATCAAAACTATCGTTCGTTATATCTTCATCTGAGTTAAAAACAAAGTTATGAATCACCTGCGGTCCATCTACAACCCCGTCTGGATGATCTAATGGACCTTCTACAACTTGAATAATGTATTTTATATTGGATGAGCCAGATGGAATTGCAGTAATAAGGTTACCTATATTAAATGAAACGGTGCAATAACCAAATGATGAAACATTATATTCTTGAGTAATCGCAGGAAAGAAAGCATGCTGAACACATCCAGGAACAGTAGCAGATATTTTTTTTGATTTTGCTTCTAAAGATATAGTCTCTTGTTCGTTAAGCTCTAATTCTTCTGTTGAACAAGAACTAAAGAAGAGCAGTGTAATAAATAAATAGCTGATAAATTTAAATTGAGTTTTCATAAATTGGATTTTCATAAATTAAGTTTTTGATAAATAGCGTTTCGGTTATGATTTCGTTGTGGAATTACCTGCAGGATTATTTCACAGGAACCTAACCATTTTTATAATGTTCTATTTTTTCATTTTTCTTACCCAGTCATAATGAGTTTTTGGAGTTTCTGCCAGAAGTAATAACATCTTGGAGAAAGCAGAGGAGTTTATGAAAGCTGCGAAATAGATTTTATTTCCTTATTTTTAGAAATATTTCTTAAAATAAGCTATGGGTATTATTGACCTTTTTGTTGATTTATTAGCTCATACATCTGGCATAAAAGATAAGAATGCTAGAAATGGATGTTTCTTACAAATTTTCCTACTTGCTCTAATTCTGTCAATTATTTATATCATATATAACGTTTTTAATGAATAACTCCATTTCCAGAAAATTTACGCAAATAGACAATCAAAGCATTAGTTATTTAACTGCAGGTGAAGGTCCTGTTATTTTATTAATTCACGGTTGGCCAACCTCAGCGTATTTATGGAGAAATATTATTCCAAGTCTTACAGAGAGTCATCAAGTAATTGCTATTGATTTGCCAGGGTTTGGAAAATCTGACAAACATTTAGACCATTCCTATAGTTTTCGATATTACACGAGTATTCTCTCTGGTTTATTAGACAATTTAGGAATTGATAAAATCACTTTAGGTGTCCATGATCTAGGTGGGCCCATTGGTTTGCTTTGGGCTGTTCAGAACAAAGATAGGATTGAACGACTGCTGCTTTTTAACACATTAGTCTATCCTGAGTTTTCTTTTGCTGTAAAACTTTTTGCTTTGTCTACAATCATTCCTGGAATCAAGCAATTTTTAACCAGTCCAACGGGAATAAAACGTGCCATGCTTTTTGGGGTTTTTCAAAAAGAAAAATTGACTTCAGAAATTATCCAACACTACCAAGAACCTTTTCAAGATAAGAATGCTAGAAAAGTATTACTGAAATCTGTACAACGGTTGAGCAAAAAAGCCTTTAAAGAAATTGAAGAGAAATTACCTTTGTTTTCCGTTCCTATACTTACCGTTTATGGAGAAAAAGACAGAATCCTACCCGATGTAAAGAAGACTATGGAACGTGTTCAAAAAGAATTGCCTCAAACTGAAATTATTTCACTACCTAATTGTGGTCATTTTTTACAAGAAGAAGCTTCCGAAGAAATTTGTAAATATCTGGTTGAATTTTTGAAAAGAACAGAAAACAAAATGTAAAATAACTTCTTTCTATATCATTATAAATTATCAAAAAGTAAAGTGCTTGTACACACAGCTATTAATAGCTAAATTTGTAGGACTTTAAAAATCAAGATTAACCTTTAAAAGAAAAACATATGGCTTTTGAATTACCAGAATTAGGATATGCTTATGATGCATTAGAGCCTAATATAGATGCAAAAACTATGGAAATACACCATAGCAAACATCACAACGGATATACTACTAAACTAAATGCAGCAATTGCTGGAACAGAATTAGAAGGGAAATTTATTGAGGAAATCTTAATAAACTTAGATATGGATAATGGAGCTGTCCGCAACAATGGAGGAGGTTATTATAATCACTCATTGTTCTGGGAAGTAATGAATCCAAACGATAGAGGAGAATTGTCTGGAGAATTAAAAGATGCTATTGATGCTGCTTTTGGTTCTTTCGACGGATTTAAAGATGCTTTTTCTAAAGCCGCTGCAACTCAATTTGGTTCTGGATGGGCGTGGTTATGTGTTCATCAAGGTGGAGCATTAGAAGTATGTTCTACTCCAAATCAAGACAATCCGCTTATGCCAAATGTTACTTGCGATGCAACTCCTATCTTAGGGATTGATGTTTGGGAACATGCATATTACTTAAACTATCAAAACAGACGTCCAGATTATATTGAAGCATTCTTTAATGTAATTAATTGGAATGAAGTTGAAAGACGTTACAATGTTGGTAAATAAAAGACACAGTCTTTTTTAACCTTAATAAAAAATAAAAGAGGTCGTCTATAAAGTAATTTATAGGCGATTTTTTTTTTGTTATTTTGAGTTTTCAGGAGATATTTTGTTTTTGAGTTCCAAGTTTCAAGTTTAAAAGTTCCAAGTCTGTTCTACATTGCAATTGTGAGCTTTTTTAGGTTATGTGCCATTGCAATAAGTCCTATTTCGGTTTCTACCTTTTCGATTCCTCTAAGCATAAATCGTTTGAAGTTCATATTGTGTTTGATATTGGCAAAAACACCTTCTACATCCCAACAACGTTGTTTTCGATGTTTGACTCCTTGTTCAGATAAGAGGTTTTCTTTCGCTTTTTGTTTAAGACGTATCAGGTTGTGGTTTCTTTCTATAATTCTATTCTCTGAGGCTTTGTGACAAAGTGATCTTAGAGGACATCCACTACAGTTCTTTGCTTGATATATATCGAGCTCTTGTAGATATCCTGTAGTTGTTTTACGTTGTCTATTCCCTATCTTTTCCATGGCTTGTCCCATAGGACAATAGTAGGTGTCTGTATCTTGATTATAATACAGCTTGTCAGAGGTAAAGGGCTTTTTATCAATCTTTAATTTGGCTTGTTTTTGTTCTTTGTGGAAGTAATTGTATTTGACAAAGGTGTCAATCCCTTTATCTTCTAAATCTTGATAGTTTTCTTCACTACCATAGCCTGCATCAGCAGTAATAGAATTAGGAGTTTGACCAAAGTATTCTATATGATCGTTTACTTGATCTATCAGTGTATTGGTGTCATTAGTGGTTTGTGTAATAGCATATCCTGTAATGAACTGGTTGTTAGAGGATGCTTGAAAATTATACCCTGGTTTGAGTTGACCATTTTGCATATGATCCTCTTTCATTCGCATAAAGGTAGCATCAGAATCGGTTTTACTCATACTATTTCGATCCCCTAATTGTTTTTCCTGTTCATTGTATTTTTGAATATTCTTAGGCCAGTTCTTCTTGGCATACCCTAGCTTTTGCTTGATCCTTTTATCAACAGATTTATCTTGTAACGCTGTATTGATCTGATCAATGGCCTGTGATACTTTCTCTGGATCAATCGCTTCAAAATCGGGAGTATTAGGAACCTGATCTTCGTTCGCATAGACCTTCTCTACATAAGACCATAACTCTTTTAATTGTTTACTGATCTTAGCGCGATTGTTTTGGATACTTTTAGACCACACAAAAGTATATCGATTTGCATTGGCTTCTATCTTGGTGCCATCAACATACAAATCTCGTAGACTTAAAAATCCTTGTTCACACAAGAGTAAAACTACTTGATTGAAAATTTTCTTGAACTGCCCCTTTAACTTGCCTGAACGAAAGTTACTAATGGTATTATGATCGGGAGTGATACAACCACTGAGCCACATAAAGTGAACGTTTTCCTGAAGAGTCTGCTCTATCTTTCTAGAAGAATACAAATTACGCAAGTAGCTATACACTAAAATCTTCAATAATACCTTGGGATGGTAACTTGAAGTTCCTCCGCCTTTGTAGCTCTTCTCAATACTACTGATATCTATTTGGTCAATGATCGTATTAACGATACGTACAGGATGATGCAAAGGAACTAAATCATCATAACTCGGAGGAAGTAAAATCAACTGATCTTGATTGTTGGTCTTCCAAACTACTTTTTTATTCATAGACAAAAGATACAAACATCAAAATTTAAAACAAAAAAAGAAGCTGCCTTTTTAGACAGCCTCTTCCCTTTGTGTACTCGAGGTGGGAATCGAACCCACACTCCCGAAAGAACTGGATTTTGAATCCAGCGCGTCTACCAATTCCGCCACTCGAGCATTTATTGGGATTGCAAATCTATAAAATATTTTACGAATGCCATATTTAATCTTTAAAACTCATCAAATAATTTTATTTTAGCAGTTCAACAACAACACAAACTATTTAACAACGAACTTAATGTCACAAAACACCTTGAAACCAAAGTTGTTTGCTTGCAAACAAAGCATTGAATTAGCAGAAAAAATAGCCAAAAAATATGGTGCTGAATTAGGAAAAGTAAAGACGACTCATTTTAGTGATGGAGAATTTCAACCCGCTTTTGAAGAATCTGTAAGAGGGAGAAGAGTTTTTATTATTGGCTCTACATTTCCAACAGCGGATAATTTAATGGAAATGCTATTAATGTTAGATGCTGCAAAAAGAGCATCAGCGAGACATATTACTGCTGTAATGCCTTACTTCGGATGGGCTCGTCAAGATAGAAAAGATCAACCTAGAGTAGCAATTGGTGCTAAATTAGTAGCCAATCTTTTGCAGGCAGCTGGCGCGACTAGAATTATGACGATGGATTTACATGCAGATCAAATTCAAGGGTTCTTTGAAAAACCTGTAGATCATTTATATGCTTCTACGATTTTTATGTCCCATATAAATGATTTAAAATTAGATAATTTAACCATTGCTTCTCCAGATATGGGAGGTTCAAAAAGAGCCTATGCATATTCAAAATACCTAATGGCTGATGTAGTTATCTGTTACAAGCAGCGTAAAAAAGCTAATATTATTGGTCACATGGAGTTAATTGGAGAGGTAAAAGGAAAGAATGTAATCTTAGTTGATGACATGATTGATACTGGAGGAACATTAGCCAGAGCGGCAGATTTAATGATAGAAAGAGGTGCTTTAAGTGTACGTGCAATTTGTACACATCCAATCCTTTCTGGAGACGCTTATGAGAAGATTCAGAACTCAAAATTAACCGAATTAATTGTATCAGATACAATCCCTTTAAAGAAGGAAATTTCCAAAATAAAAGTTGTATCTTGCGCGCCCTTATTCGCTGATGTTATGGACAAAGTTCAGAACAATACATCGATAAGTGATCAATTTTTAATGTAGTTTCGATTAAGTTTATCTTGAGCTTGTCGAAAGAATCAACTAGTCTAAAGGCAGTTTAAATTATAATAATAAATAAGTAAAAAAGTAATGAAATCAATTACGATCAACGGATCTAAAAGAGAAAGCGTGGGCAAGGTAGCTACCAAAGCCTTACGTAATGCTGGAAAGGTACCTTGCGTGTTATACGGAGGAGACAAACCTGTTCATTTTTCAGCAGAAGAAAAAGCGTTCAAGAACTTGGTGTATACTCCAAATGTGTATACTGCAATGATTGAACTTGACGGAGAAAAGTATGGAGCAATCTTACAAGACATCCAATTTCACCCAGTAACAGATAGAATTTTACACGTAGATTTTTATCAGTTATTTGATGATAAAGAAGTAACAATGAACATCCCTGTAAGATTAACAGGAACTTCTCCTGGTGTTTTAAATGGAGGTTCTTTACGTTTTACAAACCGTAAGTTAAAAATAAAAGCAGTTCCTGCGAACTTGCCAGATTTTGTAAATGCAGATATTTCTAAGTTGAAAATCGGAAATAAATTATTTATTACCGAATTACTTAATGATAAATATACATTTATGCATCCAGACAATACAGTAGTTGTACAAGTTAGAACTTCTCGTAATGCTGTAGATGATGAAATTGAAGCAGCTGATGAAGCAGCAGCAGCAGAAGCTTCTGAAGCTAGTTCAGCAGAAGCAGAGGCTACAACTGAAGCATAATTATCAGATAATTTTGAAATAAAAGCGCTACAATTGTAGCGCTTTTTTATTTTCCTATTTTTACACAATGAAATTCCTTAAATTCTTTTCTAAAAAACCAAAAGAGAGTAAAGAAGACATCATGAAAAAGTTTTTAATTGTTGGATTGGGTAATATTGGCGAGAAGTATGCAAATACTCGCCACAATATTGGTTTTCAAATTGTAGATGAACTCGCAAAAGATCATGAAGCAAAATTTGAAACGGAAAAGCTAGGTGATATTGCTAAATTTCGCTTTAAAGGAAGAACGTTTACTTTATTAAAGCCAAGTACCTTTATGAATTTAAGCGGGAAAGCAGTGAAGTACTGGATGACTCAAGAGAAAATTCAATTAGAGAATGTACTGATTGTTACTGATGATGTTAATATTGACTTTGGAGCAATTAGAATCAAAATAAAGGGAAGTGCAGGTGGGCATAATGGATTGAAAGATATTCAAGAAAAATTAAATACCCAGCAGTATACTCGTTTTCGTTTTGGTGTGGGAGGTAATTATCCCAAAGGACGTCAAGTTGATTTTGTCTTAGGCGAATGGAGTAAAGAAGAAAAAAGTCAATTAATAGAACGACTTCCAATATCTACCAAAGCAATTCTATCTTTTGGAACTGATGGAGTAAACCACACGATGAATAACTTTAATGGGAAGTGATATTTAATGGTCGATGAACAATGATCAATTATCATTTGCAAACCACTCAGCAAATGAAGTCTCTGTTTCTTGTAATTTGATAGAGAAAAGTTGAATATTTTTAGGAAGTCTATTTTTAATTTTCTGAGCAAAGTCAATCACCATCATTTCACTTGTAGGCTGATAATCAACCAAAATAATATGATGCCCTCTATCACTTAATTCCTTTGCCAATTCTACATGCGGTGTGTTTTTATTGAATACAGTTGCATGATCAAATTGATCTACAATCTCTTCTTTTACAATCTTTTTAAGATCAGAAAAATCAATCACCATTCCATATTTCACATGAGAATTATCGTCAATTGGATTTCCAATGACAGTAACTGAAAGTTTGTAACTGTGACCATGAACATTTCTACATTTTCCGTCATAGCCATACAAGGCATGTCCGGTTTCAAAATTAAACTGTTTCGTAATTCTAATTGTACTCATAGAAAATGTTTTGTCAAAATTAATCCTTTTCCGCTAGGAGTAAAAACTTTCGTCTGAATTTCACGATTAAAGGAATTCCTCTGGCCAAAATCCATAAGATAAAAGTAAACCAAACACCATATAACTTGAAATCGAAAGAATTAAAAAGCAATAAAGATGGAATAAAAACGATAAAAGTGGCAAACAATAGAAGGTTTCTTAAAAATGCAGTTTCTCCCATTCCTTTAAACATTCCATCAAAGATATACATGATGGCACACAGTGGTTGCATGATTAAAATAATCCAGAAAACTTCATAAAATCGATTCAGAACAGTTTCGTCTTGGATAAAAATACTACCAATAAAATCATAGAATATAAATCCCATACCTGCTAAGAAAATACCTGTAAAAAATCCACATTTAATTAAACGATTTCCTAATTTAATAAGCGTACTATATTCTTTTGCGCCTAGTAATTTACCAGACAATATATTTCCTGCACTGGAATAACCATCAATAAAGAAAGCACCAAATAGCCAAAGCTGAATTCCTATTCCGTAAGCAGCAAGAGAATCCGTTCCATAACTAGTTGCCTGATAAACTGCAAAAATTAAGGCGGTATTTAAAGCAACGGTTCGTAAGAATAGATCGAAAACCATTTTTATAAGTCGTGGAATTTCTTTGTTAAAAGGAAAGACAATTTTCAACTTTATAGAAGTTTTCTTTAGCAATAGAAAGGCGGCAACAATTGCCATAGAAATTTGAGCAATAACACTAGCATAAGCAGCTCCTTCAATATTCATTGCTGGAATAAATCCTTCAATTCCGTAGACTAGAATCCAGTCAAAAATAATATTTAACAACGCTCCCATAATAGCAATAACCATCGGGTAGAATGTATTTTGTAGCCCTCTAAAAGTCCCGAATACAGCAAAGACAAAGAGTGTAAAAGGCAGGCCGAAAATTCGAATTTCATAATAATCAATAGCATAGGTTAAAATGATATTCTTAGCGCCATAAATTTTAAATATATATTCTGCAAAAGGATATGTGATACCAATAATGAGTAGACTGATAATAATAACAATTAATATCGCTTGCGCTGGTAAAGTTTTTACCTCGTCCAATTTATTGGCGCCCAAATATTGAGAAATAATTGATGAAATTACACTTCTTATTTGAGCAAAAACCCAAATCAGCATAGATAAAAAAGAACCCACAATAGCTACCGCTCCCAAACTTTCCTTGGCCAGAACATCAATATTTCCAATAATAGCAGTATCTGTAATTGAGATTAAAGGTTCGGCAATTCCAGCAATCAAAGCGGGGATTGCTAATTTGTTAATTCGTTTAAAACTAATGTCCGTTTTCAAGCCCAAAAATAGTTCAGTTGCAAAGGTACAATATGATTGCAGTTTTGAAATGTAGAAAAGTTTAAAAAAATGTACCTTTGCAGTATCAAATAAACTCGCTTAGAGGTTACAACCTTTCTTATTATGAAACACATTTTAGTTCCTATCGGCTCAAGAGAAAATGCTTCCAACACACTTCAATATGCTATTGATTTTGCGAAAGAACTCAACGCAAAAGTTTTTGTATTTAGAGCCTATAAAATAGTTTCTAAAGCAGGAACTATGGTTAGTGTTGATAACATTGTAGAAAGAGAAACAAATTTGTATATAAGTACGATGATCAATGTTGTTGATAGAAAAGGAGTGGATATAAAAATGATTGCTGCCAAAGGCGGAACAATTGAGAGTATTCAAGCAGTTCAAAAAGAACTCGGAATTGATTTAATCGTTGTAGGCCCGAGAAGTAATTCTATTAAAGAAGAAGTTTTCTTAGGAAGTACATCAGGAGGTATTGTAAAACAAACATCAATTCCAGTATTAATCGTTCCAGAGCAATATAAATTCAAACCTTTTAAAGTTGCCTTAGCTGCGTTTAAATCAGGAAAACTAAACAGAAAAGGAATGTTAGCTCCTTTGCAAGAAATTCATAGGGTTTTTAATACGAAAATAAATTTACTATTAGTAAAAACCCCTGATTATAAAGAAGAAGATTTAATCTTAGATGCTTCATTAAAAGTGCTTCAAGATAGCTTAACAACCTCTGAAAATGCAACTACTTTTCAAGGAGTTTTAGAACACTTTCAATCTAATAACCCTGATTTGTTATGTGTTTTTAGACGTAAAAGAGGATTCTTTAAGAAGCTTTGGGAGAAAAACACCATTTTAAAATCTGAATTTCATACAAATATTCCACTGTTAGTTCTTTGTGGAGAACAATAAATAATTTGGGGCATTAGCTCAGTTGGCTAGAGCGCTACGCTGGCAGCGTAGAGGTCATCGGTTCGAATCCGATATGCTCCACTTTTTTAATGTAGCAATATGTTAATTTGGAAATGAAACAATGAATTAGTTACAAATTCAGTGATCGGATGAGAAGTTTATCCTGAGCATTTCGACTTCGCTCAATGCAAGTATTAGTCGAAGGGAATCCGATATGCTCCACTTTTTTAATGTAGCAATATGTTAATTTGGAAATGAAACAATAGTGACTGAGCGGAGCCGAAGTCACATCTATTGAATTTAATATAGCAGTATTAATTAGATCATACAACAATTGATTAACTTGCAGAGTAATTAATGATATATCTATCCGACGAAGTATTAGATTCTACATAAACAATTTACACCAAACACATAAAAACAAAAACAATGAGTTCAATTAGATTAGGAGACACAGCACCAGATTTTAAAGCGCAATCAACAGAAGGAGAAATTAATTTTCATAATTGGCTAGGAGATAGTTGGGGTATCTTGTTTTCCCATCCAGCAGATTATACACCCGTTTGTACAACTGAATTAGGAACTGTAGCAAAATATACTACTGAGTTTGAAAGTAGAAATGTAAAAGTAGCTGCTCTTAGTGTCGATGGTGTTGACTCACATCATGGTTGGATTAGAGATATTAACGAAACCCAAAATACGACCGTTAACTTTCCTATCATTGCCGATGAAGACAAGAAAGTATCAGCATTATATGATATGATACATCCTAATTCAGATCAAAAAATGACGGTAAGATCTGTATTTGTTATCGGACCAGACAAAAAAGTAAAATTAACCATTACCTATCCAGCATCAACAGGTAGAAACTTTGATGAATTGCTTAGAGTAATAGATTCTCTTCAATTAACGGCATATCATAAAGTAGCGACACCTGCAAATTGGAAAAAAGGAGACGATTGTGTCATTGTACCTTCGGTTTCAAATGAAGAGATTCCGCAGTTATTTCCAAAAGGACATACAGAAGTGAAACCTTATTTAAGATTGACACCTCAACCAAATTTATAGTTCTCCTTCACATTCGTTTGTGCTATAGCTATAGCGATATGCGGTCGGTGGACAAGAATATGTAGTCTAGTTCTCTGGTTTTGCTCCTGCGAGATTACATCTCGTGGTAAACAGGAACAACAAATGAAGACTCTAGTATTCACTATAGTTAGTTTGTAGGATAATAGTAAGCAAGGACAGTATATTAAAGGTATCTGATAAGGCATATCTACCTATAGGTAGACAGGTTTACAACGGGATTAGAATAAAGTTAATTTCAAAATAAACTAATCCTTCGTAATCTCTTTTGGGTTTCCACCTTGATCAATCTCCCAAGTATTTTTTACACCATCGCCGTCGCCATCGTCTAAAGCAATCGCTCTTGCTTTAAACCCTGCGTTAGAAGCTTCAATAATTTCGTACGTATAGTTGGCCGTGCCACCTTCTAAGGTAGTTTTTGGAGCAATAAAGTCAATGGTGTTAAAATCTATAGAATAGGTATTATGTAAATAATAGTGTGATTTTTGAAAACTGTGAATAGCTTTTAAGTTCTGCTGTGCTTCAATGCTTTTTGCTCTATTAATGACGCCCATAAAATTGGGCATGGCAATTAAAATTAAGATGCCAATAATCACCAAAACCACCAATAATTCTTGTAAATTGTATGCGGGTACTTTTCTTTTAATTCTTGGTAAAAACTTTTCGGATGCTATAAAACTCCATAAACACTTTTCTGAATACGAATTTTATTCGTTACAGATTGGAGAAAGAACAGGAACTCTGGATCAAGTTTTTCATGAATTGGGTCTTTTTTACCAACGGAAAAATCAACAAAGAAGAACCATTATTGGAGCCTTATCCTATCCCATTATTGTATTACTAACTGCTTTTTTAGCGATTGGATTTATGCTCAAGTTTGTAGTGCCAATGTTTGAAAATATCTTCAAACAAAACAAAACAGAATTGCCTTGGCTTACAAAAGTGATTATCAGTGCTTCTGATGCTTTTGAACAATGCTTTTTGATCGGTTGTTTATTGCTAATAGGAATTATAATTCTATTCAGAATCTCACGAAAAAAAGTTTGGTACCAAAAAATGTCTTCGGCTTTTTGGCTAAAAGTTCCTTTTGTGGGAGAGTTTATAAGAAAGGTAAGAATTGCACAATTTACACAAGCGATCAACTTACTAACAAGCGCAAAAGTACCTTTGCTGAATGGAATTCAGCTAACAAAAAAAATGATTGATTATTACCCATTGCAAATTGCATTAGAAAAAGTAGAAGAAGACATCTTGCAAGGGAAAAGCTTCCATGAAAGTGTAGAAAAAATCCCCATTTTTGATAGAAAAATGAGCTCGCTCATCAAAGTTGCAGAAGAAACCAATCAAAACGAAACCATTTTTAAACGACTCACAGATCAATACAATCAAGAGATAGAATACAAATCAAAAATGATCAGTTCTACCATAGAACCTATTATTGTATTAGTATTAGGAGCTATTGTTGCCGTTGTCTTAATTGCGATGTATTTACCTATGTTTAAATTGAGTACGGTGATTGGGTAGGGTACTCATTCTCTTACGTTATTATTGAATCAAAATTCTTTTTTCTTGTAAATGAAGATGTTTTTTACTCTGAGAAACTAAATCTATTGCATAAAAAACCACACCTATTAAGTGTAGCTATTAACTCTTTGCTTTACGTGGATTATAAAATCCAGGTTATCAAATTTTTAAATTATTTATCGTTTAGAATATTCTTTATCACCTTCCCATATATCGTTATTGAATCTAAAAAACAGGTAAAAATACCCGTCATATCATGATGATATAATTAATATTTTTAATAATCCAAAGATAAATTCGAGGAAAAATAAATCGATATATTCTTAAAATAGATTTATAGCCCTAAAAACTTGTACAATGTACAATGTTCCTAAAAGCTATAATTTATATAAAACCTATTGAAGTAATGAAAGACTCACTAAAAGTAAAACGCCTTTCTATGAGAGACAGTTTTCTATCTACTAAAGCTAAAACTTTAGATTTGGACAAAGATCTCGTTTCAATACAAACAAACAAAATAGCTGAGATACACACAGAAAATGATTTAAAATTAGATGTATGGTTTGCTAATAATAAAGAAGTTGTTAATCAGCTATTAGCAAAACATGGAGCCATTTTATTTCGTGGATTTAAAAGTGATGTTACCAATTTTATTCAATTTAAAAATGTAGCATTTTCTGCACCAATGGATTATAAAGATGCTTCTTCTCCTAGAACTGAAATTGAAAAACAAGTCTATACTTCTACAGATTACCCTCAAGAAGAAACTATTCAAATGCATTGTGAATTATCGTACTCTCACATTTGGCCAGAAAAATTAGCCTTCTTTTGTGAAAACCCTCCAACTACCGGAGGCTCAACTATATTAGCAGATACAAGAAAAGTATTGGAATTAATTCCAGAAGGGATCAAAAATAAATTTAGATTACTGGGTGTAAACTATTACCGTTTCTTAACTGAAGAAGCTGGACTGCCATGGTATAAAGTATTTGGTACAAATGACAAAAACCAAGTGGAACAGTATTGTGAAAAACATCAGATTACTTATTCTTGGGAAGCGAACAATGCTTTTAAAATGGAATGGCATAGACCAGCAATAAAACAACACATGATAACTAAAGAAGATGTTTGGTTTAATCACAGCCTATTCTTTAATAAACTAGCATTGCCTTCTGTTTTAAAAAATAAAATACCCGATAATGATCTTCCTTTCAATACTTACTTTGGAGATGGAACAGCAATAAAACAAGAAGAATTTAACCAAATAAAACAAGCTTATAACAGCACACAGTTTAATGTTTTATGGGAGAAAGGTGATTTTGTGTTGGTAGATAATTTGTTAATGTCTCATGGTAGGGAATCGTATACAGGTCCAAGAAAGATTTTGGTTGCTATGGGCGATCCAGCTTCAGATAACTAGTTAAAAAATGAGACGTTTTAAACTTTCAGATACTCAAAGGAGAAAACTCCTCTCTTTTCACAATTCCAATGCTAATGCATTTATAAGATTTGTGACATCTGATGATCTAGATTTAACAGAATTTCATACTACATTTATTGCGATAATAAAGAACAACGAAGTATTAAGGGGAAAATTAGTAACCCTCCCTGAGTTTGACTTGCCTCTTTTTGAGGTTCAAAACCTTATTATATCACATCAAAATAATGTTATAAATGAATGGGTAACCATTGGAAGTGTCGCATATTTTATTTCTGAAAACCAAAACAATCAGTATCAAATTGAAATCAAAATTCCTGCTATTTTAATTGATTCTAAATCGTGCAACCTTCTTTTAAAAGCACTTTTTTCTAGTCAACCTGAAGACAAAAGAGAATTTGATTATTTGCAGTTTTCTGAATGGCAAAATAAGTACCTCAAAGAACTAGAGGAAGACCAAAAGTTATTTTGGACAGAACGAGAGTTTCTTAAAAAATATGATGAAAAACCAATACAATCTATACGATTACAGAACCCTTCAAAACCTCAATTTGAAAGACATCTTTTTTCCAACGCTTCAAAAATAAATAATTCTTTACAACACCTATCTACCAAATCTGGGGTTACAGAAGAGGAGTGTTTATTGGCATGTTGGTTGATTTTAATGCATAAGAATATCCAAAAGAACCATTTAGCATTGGTTTTAAATCATTCAGGACGCTTCTTTGAAGAATTAGATAGTTTAGTTGGCCCTTTTGAAAATTGGCTCCCAATGTCAACCTCAATTTCAAAAGAGTATACGTTCCAAACTGTTGTAGAAGCAATTCAAGAAGAAAGAGCTTTGTTAGAAGAAAATTTAGATACTTTTTCTGAGCAAGAACCATTTGAAGTAGGATACAGATATGTCACTTTAGACATTCCAAAAATTGAAATTGACGCCTTTTATCTGGAAGAGCACCCTTCAAATTTATTGTTAGATGTATTTCAATCTCAAAAGAAAACTCAGTGTTCATTCTTGTACAACACAACACATTATTCTAAGCAAGCTATTGAAACATTAGCGGAACAATTGTCTGTTATTATTGACGAAGCATTAAATAAATATGAAGCTTGCATACAAGATTGGCAAACGATAAAAAATAAGAACGTTTCTCAAAAGTTCAATAAAGATATTTCTCCCGAAACAAAAAAAACGATTCCAGAGCTATTTGATGTAATTGTAAACAAAAACCCAAATGGAATAGCGCTTGTAGACAATACTAACGAAATAAGCTATAAAGAACTTCAAAAGAAGATAAAAACATTGGCAATACAATTAAGCCAGTGCAAAGGAGAAAGAATTGCATTGTTTTTAGAGCCAGATGTATTTATTCCTATAGCAATGTTAGCTACATTATATGCTGGAAAATCGTATGTTCCTATAGCAATAGAAACACCCAAACGAAGGCTAGAACATATTATCTCTAATGCAGGAATTAAAACAATTATCACTAAAGAAACGCATAAAAATTTGTTGTCAGAACAACAATGCAATTTGTTTCTTATCGACGTTATTCCTCAAAATGAGAATTATAAATCTATTGATCTCACTACAAATGCACAAGCAGATGCATACCATATTTATACATCAGGAACCACAGGATTTCCAAAAGGTGTAAGCATTTCCCACAAAGCTTTGATAAACTATACGCAATGGTTGGGAAACACTTTTAAAATTTCAAAAGAACACAAATCAGCTTTAGTAACATCCTCTGCTTTTGATCTTGGATATACCGCTTTATGGGGAAGCCTTTTAAATGGTGCAACCTTGTATATGCCAGAGGTAGAAATACTAGAAGATTCTAAACAATTATTGAATTATATAAAAGAAAAACAATTAACTTTTTTAAAGGTAACTCCTAGTTTGTTAAACGTATGGCAAGCCACTGATAAGAATGCACTTTTACAATGTGAAAACTTACAATATCTATTTTCAGGAGGCGAGGTTTTTGATTGTGATGTTTTAAAACCATTAGCTAAAGCTCGTCCAGAACTCTGCTTCATCAACCATTATGGTCCAACAGAAACCACTATTGGTGCAGTTGCTAAAATAATTAAGGCAACTGACCTCCATGCTTTTTCACAAAAACCAGTCATTGGAAAATCCATCGATAATATGAAGGCTTTACTGCTTGATTCTCATAAATGTATACTTCCTCCAGGAATAGAAGGTCAATTGTATATATCAGGTCATGGAGTAGCAAATACATACATTGGACAGGGTAAGTTATGGTCTGAAAAATACATCTCCATTGATAATGATTCTAAAACAAAATGGTATGATACGGGTGATCGAGCAATGTGGACAGAAGACGGAGAAATTATTTACTTAGGACGTAAAGATGAGCAGATAAAAATTCGTGGTCATCGCTTAGAATTGAATGAAATAGAATCTATTATAGAAAAACACCCATTATTATCTCAAGCTGCTGTTTATAAAGACCCATTAAATCAAGATCGTTTAATTGCTTCAATTGTTCCTGCGAAAACAGCAATGCCATTAAAACGTTTTTGTCAATTTCAAAAAGAAGAAAACATTCCTTGGAGCATTTTACCAAATGGAGGGTTACTTTTTGAAGTAAATCGTGCGGAAACCGAATTCATGTATCAAGAATTACATACTTCTGATGTATATACCAAAAATGGAATTCAAATAAAAGACGGAGATACCATTGTTGATTTAGGAGGGAATATTGGTCTGTTTGGACTTTCAAAAATTTGGTCACATAATTATTTAAAACTTATTTCTGTAGAACCTGTACCAACAACGTTTCGTTGTTTGCAATTAAATGCATCGTTATATGATACAGATTGGCAAGTATTTAATGTAGCCATTGGAGCTAATATCGGTGAATGCTCTTTTGCTAATTACAAACATCATTCGTTATTAAGTACTCTAAAACCAGATGAAGAAGAAGACAAAGAGCTTTTGTTTAAATTGGCAATGGCAAAATATCAAGAAGGTTTAGATGAAGAAAGTCAACAGTCATTAAAAGAAATAACCGAATTGCAATTGGTTTCTGAAACAATTCATTGTGAAATGTGGACACTTTCAAAACTCATTAAAGAAGCAAATATTGACAATATTGACCTTTTAAAGATAGATGTTCAAAGAGCAGAATACGATGCTTTATTAGGATTAAAAGCAAAAGATTGGCAAAAGATTCATCAGGTTGTAATGGAAGTACAAGATGGTGACAATCGTCTAGAAAACTGTTTAAAAGTACTTAAAGAAAATAATTTTTCAGTTGTCGTTGAACAAGAAGACGATTTTAAAGACAGTGATCGTTATTTACTATATGCTTTTCAAAAAGAGTATACTTCTTCAAAACAAGAAAAAACAAATACATCACAAATTATAACACCTCAATTATGTGATCCAACATACTTTATTAATTCTATCAAGGAATTTATTTCAGATTTTTTACCCAAAGTATTTCACCCAAGCGAATATAGATTAACCGATAGTTTGCCAATTACTCCTAACGGAAAATTAGCTAGAAAAGAACTTGATTCACATTCATATTTAAAAATATCTGGTCAGAAAAAAACTCCAGAATTAGGAGTCCCAATGCATTTGGCTGAGATATGGAAAAATACATTGAAAGTAGATGATATTTTTATGGAAGATAATTTCTTTGATCTTGGTGGTCATAGTTTAAAATCTGTTCATATAGTAAATCAAGTTTGCAAACAATTTAATGTAGAGTTAAGTATGGCCGATTTACTTCGTTTTCCTCGTTTTGAAGACTTTGTAAACATAGTTTCAAAAAAACTATCACAGGTTAAAAAAGACGATGTCATTATAAAAAATACAAGCACACTGCCTCTGTTACCCATGCAAAAACAACTTTGGTTTTTATCTCAATTAAAAGAAGCGAGTATTGCTTATAATATGACTCGTGTTATTTCCATACAAGGCGAATTAAACGTTTCCAAGTTGGTTATTGCTTTGCAAGGATTGATAAAAAAACACGAAGTATTACGCACTCAATTTATTTGGAAAATAACACCTCAACAAAACATTTTAGGTATAGAAACGGCTCTTTCAAAATTTGAATTAAGAAGAGGCAGCATTCACAAATCAGAGAGCAGTAAGAGCCTTCAAGAATTGGTAGAAGAGGAAAATGCGTTACCTTTTGACTTTAAAAAAGACCTACTTTTTAGAGCAAAATTAATGAGTAGTTCTAAAAACGAATCTGTTTTAGTCTTGAGTACTCATCATATTATGTGTGATGGTGTTTCTTTCGAAATTTTAATTGCTGAATTATTCAAGTTTTACAAACTGCTTACCAACAGTAATGACCCAATAGATACTCAAGTTGTAATACCTTATGGAACATCGGTTCAGCATATTTTAAAACGCATCAAAAATCAATCAGAAGAAGCAAAAGCTTACTGGAAAGAAAATTTTAAAGGGAATTGGCAACCCATCAACCTACCTCTAGATTATAAGAGAACAAGTAGTCTTAATTTTCAAGGAGAAAAACATACAGTAACAGTCCCATTACAAATAATTAAAGATTTGGAAAGCACTGCAAACGATGCCAAAGTAAGTACTTATGCATTAACAGTTGCCATACTAAAAATACTGCTCTATCAATGGACAGGTTCTAAGGAAATTTCTTTAGGGTCAACTGTATCTGGACGAGATTCTGAAGTCGTAGAAAAACAAGTAGGTTATTTTGCAAATACTATTGTATTACGTGATTTTATAAATGAATCTCAGCCGTTCAAAAACTATGTGTCAGATATTTCAGAAACAGTTTTAAACGCATTACAATATCAGTTCATCGAGCTAGAAAATATCATTAGTGATACCAATGTAGTCCGCAGAAATGGAATGACAGTACTCTTTGATGTTGGTTTTACATGGTATATGCATGAAGATTTAGAAAATTGGAACACCATTCTAGAATCTTCCCCTATTTCAGTATCACAACTAGATATTTTAAAACCTCCAGCAAGGTCAGATTTATGGTTCTTCGTACAACAAAAAGAGGGAGCATTGGTTTGGGAAATTATTTACAACAAGTCTTTATTCAATCATAAAACAATTACTGCATTAGGAGAACTCATCCCTAAAATATTTAAGAAAATCCTTGATGATCCTGATAAAGAAATTTCAGAATACACCTCTAGTAGTAATCTCATTCAAAACAGTTTAAAATCTAATTACGAATTGAACATATGAAAAATCTAACTTCAAAAGTATATTTAAAACCTGATGCAATTGCAGAACCATTAATAAACAATTGGTATGCATGGGTACAATTAATATCTCCAATTTCTACGGGTTTAAACGTAAAGAAAAGACATATTCCAATCATGCAATCTTTTATTAATTCGCCTTTAATGCATGTTGCTGCTTCTAAAAATCCAAAAATGATGGGAGGCCCATTTATTAATTACGGAGTAGAATATGTAAAAGATGTTGAACAGCTATTAAATGATACCAAATCGGCACAAGAAAAATCGCTAGAATTAGCTGATAGTATTGATGAATTAAACCAAATGCTCAAAAAAGAAGCGACAGGATATTCTATGGAACCTTTGTATGACAAGATTCCTGAAAATTTAAAAGGATATGTAGAATTGGAATATGATATTTATGAGAAACCTACCTATCGTTTTATAGAATCAATGCTCTACAAAAGCCCTTATTTTGAAGATCAAAATCAATGTGTGAATTTAAAAACAACACAACAAGATGAACGACCTTTTATGCTGAGTAGTCCTCGATTTTCTGAAGAAGATGAGGTTTCCTTCCCTTTCCCATTTTCTTCAAAAAAATACGATGCTCTTTTTAAATCTAGAGTAGAACCCACCACATTAGAGGAAATTGGTAAAATATTGGAAGTAGACCCTAACGAAATTAAACATCTTTTTACAGACAAAATACCCGAAAATTACACTCCTTTAAATGGCAAAGAAGTCCGAGTGCGATACTTTGGTCATGCTTGTATCTTGATAGAAAGTCCTTCTATAAATATTTTAATTGACCCCATTTTGGCATATGACACTCATGCAAAACCAGAGCGTTTTACTTTTTATGATTTACCACCAGTAATAGATTATGTGTTGATTTCACATCATCACCAAGATCACATCCAAATAGAAACGCTATTACAATTGCGTCATAAAGTGAAAAATGTAGTTGTTGGAACAAATCTAAAAGGTCAACTTCAAGATCCATCATTAAAACTAGTTTTAAAATCTATAGGATTTAATAGTGTTATTGAATTAGAAGAATTAGAAGAAATTTTATTTGAAGAGGGTAAAATAACGGGGTTGCCATTTATAGGTGAACATCACGATTTAGCAATTAGAAGTCGATTAGGATATCGAATAGATATTAACGGACATTCTATCACAGCATTGGTAGATTCTTGTAATATTTCACCAGAAATTTATCAAAAAGTAACGGAGATTGTCGGTCAAACTGATTTCCTATTTATAGGAATGGAATCCGTTGGAAGTCCTTTGTCATGGTCTTATGGATCGTTATTACCTGAGGTAGTAGAAAGAGATAAAGATCAATCTAGAAGAGGAAGGTCTTGCAATGCTGAAGAAGCTAAAAAATTAGTAAAAACAATTAAAGCGCAACAGGTTTATGTTTATGCCATGGCGTTAGAACCATGGTTACAGCACATTTTAGGAATCGCATATGAAGAAGATTCTGAGCAAATTATTGAATCTACTAAATTAGTAGAATGGTGTCTTTCAGAAAATATTCCGTCAGAAAGATTATATGGAAAATCTGAATTCTTATTATCAAATTAACTGAAAAATAATCTTTCCATGAAAACTCAAGATACGTTGAATATCACAAGTACAGTTCTAGAAAATGTTCTCGAAACACCCTCTTATGTATTTCCAAAATACGGCTCAAAATTAGAAGTCGATTCTATAACCAAAGAACATACATTAACTGAACAAGAAGTCCAACTCATTAAAAAAATAGGAAATGGAAATCATCTTGGAGAATTGTCTGTTCTTCTTTCTGGAATTACACTATTTTTATGGAAATGCCAGAAACAAGAATCTATTATAATAGATGTTTTAACAGGCAAGAACACTTTTTTTCTGTTTGCAAATAGCATCAATGAAAACAGTAGCATTCGAGATTTTTTAATCTCGGTACAGAAAAATCTTTTTCAAGACTTAGCAGCCAGCCCCTCAAAAGCTACAATTAATAATGCGACAAATGTTAGTTTTAGTTCAGATCAGCTTTTCTTCCAAGAAACACATACAGAGCACTCGTTAAACATTCAATTTTTAGAAGGACAAAAAATAGCTATTAGCTACCAACCGTCTTTACTTGGTGAAAAATTCTCTTCATATTTGATGTCGGGATTGTCCATTTTCTTAGAAAGTTTAAAAGACAGTAATCAAAAGCTTCATATATTAAGCTTGTTTCCTGTAAACATCCAAAATGATATTGATACCGTTAACACTCCCTTATTTATTGAACAGTTTACATCAATTGTTTCAAAGCATCCTGAAGCTACTGCTATTATAGATGGAGGGACAAAGTGGAACTATAAACAGTTAAATGAGTTATCTAATCAACTATCCCACCATATTATTAATGAATATAATATAACAGATGAAGCATCTGTTGCTGTCTTAATGGATAATTCAGCAGAAGCATACCTATCATTAATTGCTGTTTTAAAAGCAGGAGGAACCTATGTCCCCATAGATCCATCATGGCCAAAAGATCGCATCGAAGAATCCTTTGAACTCGCAGACATAAAGTTGGTTATTACACAATCATATCATTTAGAAAATGTTCAGTTTTCAGGACCAATATTTGCGATGGATTTTCAATTAGAAATGCTAACGGAACCTATAACGCTTCCTACAATTATTGTACATCCACACTCAAGAGCTTATATATTATTTACCTCAGGAACCACAGGAACTCCTAGAGGTGTTGAAGTAGAACATAAAGCTTTGGCAAATATGTTATATGATCAGAAGAATTTCATGAGCCTTCAAGTTGGAGATCGATTGGCACAACCTTATGCTCCAACCTTTGATGCATCTTTATTGTGTATGGGAGTTACTTTATTAATAGGAGCAACGCTGATTCCTATTCCAAAAGAGCATTTAAGTTCTCAAAAAATAGCCGCTTTTTTCACAAAACATGATATTAATGTTGCCTCATTTGTACCCTCAGTTCTTCGATCTTTAGACCCTTCTGTATTGGATACGATTAAAATACTCATTTGTGGAGGAGAAAAAATCTTAGCTGACGATATAAAAAAGTACGGAAAAAACAAACGATTTATCAATTCATACGGAACAACAGAAACTACTTGTTGTGCTTGTACTAGAACATATGATACAAAAACTGATGAAATAAAAACCATTGCTGTTGGGAAACCAATTAAAGGGATGCATGTCGTGATTTTGGGTGATGACAAAAACCCAACACTTCAAGGTATTACAGGTGAAGTTTGGATAGGAGGTAGCAATTTGGCAAGAGGTTATTTAAAATCTAAAGAAGAAACAGAACGGTGCTTTATCAATCATCCATTAAAGAAAAATGAACGTTTGTATAGAACAGGAGATTTAGGAAGGTTAACTATTTCGGGAGACTTAGAAATTATAGGGCGTTCAGATAGACAGTTTAAAGTAAATGGGCAACGTATAGAACCCATAGAAATAGAAACTGCATTAATATCCCACCCTAACATTGATGTTGCACATATTGAAGCATTTACAAAAAAAGAAAATACTCCAAAAGTAATCGCTTTTCTTTCTATTCAAGAAAATATGGAAGAGGAAGAAATTAAACAATTTCTTAAAAAACGACTGCCTCAAAATTGGATTCCCAATGAGTTTGTACAGTTAGAACAACTCCCAAACAATGCGATTGGAAAGATAGATACAGATCGTTTAAAAAGTATCTGGTTAGAACAAACTAGTGAGTCACTTTCTGAATCTGAAAACAGCACACAGCTATCTGCAATTGAATTGCAATTGGTAGATTTATGGCGAACACTTTTTGACAATGAGGCTATAGATGCAAGTGAAAATTTCTTTTCCTATGGCGGCCACAGCCTTTTGGCGATTCAATTGCTTTCTAATGTTCAAGAAATATTTACTATTGAAATTGCTTTAGGGTCCTTTTTAGCAAATCCAACGATACAGTTTTTGGCAACAGAAATAGAGCAATCTAAAGGAGACAATCAACATCAGCTGAAAATACAGAAAGCACCAAAAGGAAATCTTTTTCCTATAACATCATCTCAAAAAGGATTTTGGATTCAAGATAAACTTGCAGGTAGCACTAGAAACCATATCACTAGATGTTATAAATTAGAAGAAGATATTAATATCGAAAAACTCAATAGTGTATTTCAACAAATAGTTGCTAAACATGAAGCGCTTAGAATGCATTTTACGTTTGCAGAAACTGGAGAACCAAAAGCATTTTTTGATGCCTCAACAGATCAAACGATAGAACAGGTTCCTGCTGAAAAAGAAACCATTTTGCAAGCGATAAAAGAAGAACATTCCAAGCCTTTTGACCTGGAAAAAGACCCGTTGTTGCGTATTGTTTATTTTACGGGAGAAGAATCGTATTTGGTTTTAACCGCCCATCATATTATTAGTGATGGTTGGTCTATAGCTATTTTCCTAAAAGAATTACAATCAATCTATAATGGAGAAACAGTAGAACCGCTTACCTATAATCTTAGAGATTGTTTGTACAGTTTAGATTCTTATTTAAAGAGCGAAAAAATCACTTCAATTTTAGAAAATTGGAAAGAAAAATTACAGGGGTATCATAATAAAACATTGATTGCTGTTGATTTTCCAAGAAATGAATCAACAAATAATGACAATACTCACCGAACAATACATCTAGAAGTTCCTCGTCCGACTGTCAATAAATTAAAATCTTACGGTAATAAAAAGAGTGTAAGCAATTTTACAATATTAGTAGCAGCTTTGGCTAAACTTATCCATGTTGAAAGTGGAGAAACTACATTTAGATTTGGAACACCAAACGCAGGGAGATTCCATCCAGAATTAGAGTCTCAAATGGGATGTTTTCTAAACCTAATTGTATTGCAATTTGAATTAGATAAAGACAACTCCCTTGAAGAAATACTTTCGAAAATTTCTGAAGATATTATTTGGAGTTTAGAGCATTCTAAAATTGGGTTTACAGATATTGTAGAAGCAATTGGGTATGATGCTAGTGAAAAAAGACACCCTTTATTTGATATAGAAATAGATTATCGTTCTAGACTGATTAATGCGAATCCAGATGAAATACAATTGGATGGAGTGGTTGCAGAAAAATTTGAAGATGCCAAACCTTCTGGTGGTAAATTTGATTTTGATTTCCTATTTACAGAAACTGAAAAAGGAATTGAATTAGATCTTTGTTACAATCAATTAATATATACGGAAAAAACAGCCGATAGAATTGTTCAAAATTACCTTGCTATTTTAGAAGAAATTTTGAATGATCCTACTAAAAAATTAAATGAATCTGTAATTAAAGATGAAGCCAAAAAGACAAAAAACTCTTTACGAGATAGAAGAAAATCACGCTTGCTAAGAAATAAAAAACAAGAAAGCTTACCCATTATCGTTCCTGAAATAAGAACGCCAAATTTTTCTGGAGAATCGCTTGTTGAAAGATTGGAAACAGATGCTGTTGAATTACAAGAAAACTTACATTCTAAAAAAGTAGTTTTATATAGAGGCTTTGAGTTAAAATCTGAAGATAGTTTTCAAAAAGCAGTAGCGGCTTTGGGAGACAAACCTTTCGACTATATAGAGAAATCGTCTTTACGAAAAGAGCTAAAACAAGGTATTTATACCTCTACAGAACATCCTAATGATCAAGAGATAAAATTACATTGCGAGCATTCGTACTCTTATCAATGGCCACAGCGTTTAATTTTTTCTTGTTTGATTCCAGCTGAAGAAGGTGGAGCAACAACACTTGCCGATGCACAAATGGTTACCAAAATGTTACCAGAATCTGTGTTAGAACGATTCAAAAAACATGGCGTTTTGTACGTTCGAAACTTTAGCGATAAGTTAGGCTTAAATTGGCCAAGCGTTTTTAAAACTGACAGTAAAGAAGAAGTAGAGGCTTACTGCATAGCACACCATATAAAATACGAATGGTGGGGAGAAAACAATTTGAGAACTCACTCTATAAGACCTGCATTTAGAAAACATCCAACAACTGGAGAATTGATGTGGTTTAATCACTCGTATTTCTTCAATCCAAAAAGTTTAGATGAAGATTTATATGAGAATTTAATGCAGTATTGCGATTATAATACACTTCCTTTTAATACATTTTATGGAGACGGTAAAGAAATAGAGCCAGAAGTATTTTTAAAAATAAAAACCGCTTTGAATAAAACAAAAATGAGCCATTTTTGGGAACAAGGTGATTTTTTAATATTAGATAACATGCTGGCTGCTCATGGGAGAACGTCATACAAAGGCAATCGAAAAATAGTTTTGGCGATGACTCAAATACAGGTAGATAATACGGCATTTCCAAAAACCATTAATCCATAATAATTATGATTGTAAATGGTTCACCATCTCAAAAACGTTGGTTAGATCTTTGGAGAAACCGCACTCCAATATCACATATTTGTGTTCAAATTATTGGCGATCCAGATATCCAAGCCATCGAACATAGAATAGAGTCAGTATTTCAATCTAAAGATATTTTAAGAACGGTATTGGTAGACAATGAATACCAACGATTCCAAGTTCTTCAAAAAAACACATTGGCTCACTCTAGTTGGAAAGGCTTATTTAATAATTGCTCATCAGAAGCGCTAATTGCTCAATGGAAAGAAGAATCATTCGATGTAAAAACAGGATTACTTATTAAAATAGGAGTTGTAGAAACAAACCAAGAACACACATTAGTTATTTGCTCACCTTCTATTGTTTTAGACGAAGAGAGTATAGTGAAATTGGCAAAGATGCTTCTTGGGGCTATAGATATTTCAGAAGATGAAATACCGTATTCAGAATTTTCATCCTGGTGGCATGAGTCGCTTATAGAACGTAAAAATGATGGTGTTACTTTTTGGGATGATTTTATTCTGAATAACAAACCGCTGAATAATCACTCGTGGATAAACCTCCCTAAAGATCCCCCTAAAGTTTATAATCTAACGCATCCAATTACCAAAAACTTATATCAACTAAAATCAACAACAGGCCATACATATGAAACCATTTTACTCTCTATATGGATTGTATTAATCTCTAGGTGGCATTCAGATTCTAAATTTACTTTAGGAGAAATATTGAATGGCAGAACGCTTCCCGAATTAAAAAATGTGCTAGGACCATTGGCAAGAATGGTACCTTATGAAGTAACTGTAGATTCTACTAAAGATTTTCAAGAATTGATGAAGACAATCAGTTTTTTAAGAGAAGAAGCTTTAGAATATCAAGATTATTTCATCCAAAACACAAATGACAATACAGAAGATTTCTTTCCTTTTCAGTTTCAGTTTAGAGAAGCTAAAACAACTTCTTCTGAAAGAATTGTATCCTTGAATTCTAATCTAGAACCTTGTTTTTTAAATCTATCGGCAAGTTTAAACAAAGAAAATATCTCGTTAGAATTAAAATATGATGTCGATTATTTTTCTTTAGATGCTGCAAAACACATTCTAAAAGATTTTACTCAAATTCTCTCAGTTATATCCGAAAATCCAAAAAGCAACATAAAAAAGTTACAAACTCTTACTGCTTTTGATTTTAATGAAAGTAAAACATACAATAATGAAATTTTTGCTGAACTCGATATCATTGGAGCTTGGAATAAGCAAGTGAAAAATAATGCAGATAGTATTGCATTAATAGAAGAAGAAATACAGTTAAGTTATCAAGAAGTAGATGAGAAAGTAAATACTCTGGCGCAAGAATTATTAGAAAACGGACTTGGTATTGGAGGTATTGTGATGCTCAAAATATCAAAATCTATTGAAGCCATTATTGCTATTTTGGCCATTCAAAAAAACGGAGCTGCATATTTACCTTTGCTCCCTGATACGCCTTCCATACGAGCAGAAAAGTTTGAAAGAGAGAGCGGTGTTCATAGCATTATTACGTATGAAAACAACCAGTACGTTATAAAACTAGGAAGTAACCCCAAAAAGCCAAAGGTTTTTGAGACCCCTTTAGATCGATGCGCATATATTATTTATACTTCGGGTTCTACAGGCCAACCAAAAGGTGTTCAAGTTTCTCAGCGTTCTGTTCTAGATTTAGTAGATGTACTAAAAAGAACAGTCTATGAGGAGACAAATAAACCCATTGCAATAGCATTATTAGCATCTCTCTCTTTTGATGCGTCTATTCAGCAGATTTATGCTGCATTGCTTTGTGGTCACACACTCGTATTGGTATCTGATCATGAAAAAAAAGAACCAAAAAAGATCATATCTTGTTTACATAAAAATAAAGTCAACACTTTCGATTGTACTCCTTCTTTACTTTCGGTATTAATAAGTGACCCTAGTTATACAAATCTTAGACTAAACAATATTCTTGTTGGAGGCGAACCTTTGGATGGCAATTTAATGAAGAAACTTTTTTTAGAGAACCAAAGTCAAGAAACCTGTGTTTGGAATCTTTACGGCTTAACAGAATGTGGCGTAGATTCTACTTTTATGAAAATAGATGCGACGTATGCTATAGCATCAAATGAATCTTATATGCCTATAGGAATCCCATTAGCTAACAGTCAAGTATATATTTTAGATCGTTTTGGTGGAATTACTCCAGAAGGAATTGAAGGAGAAATATATATAGGAGGTACTGGTGTGGCTATTGGGTATGTAAACGATGAAACATTAAATAAGGAGCGTTTTATCAACTCAAAATCAGGTGTTCAAAAAATATTTAAAACAGGAGATTATGGACGGTTAACTTCTGAGGGAGTTATTCAATTTATGGGAAGAAAAGATGCCCAAGTAAAAGTAAGAGGTTATCGAATAGATCTTCTAGAAATAAAAGCCGCTTTTCTAAAAATAGAGAGGCTTAAATCTGCAGAAGTTTTTATTGAAAAAAGCGATCATAATTTAATTACAGCTGTGGTATGCCTTGATAATGGATTGACATTAGAAAAAGTAAAAGAAGCATTAAAAAATGAGCTGCCAGAGTATATGATTCCAGGACAAATTATTGAGTTAGATGATATTATTCCTATCAATAATAATGGCAAAGTAGATATGAACCTTCTTAAAGAGAAGTTAGCTCAAACGTATAAAACCTCTTCAACAGATGTTTCCCTTACTGAATCAAAGCTTTTAAGCATTTTCACAATCTTATTAAAACGCCCTCTTTCTATTGAAGACAATATTTTCGAAAACGGTGCTCACAGTCTCATTGTATTGCATGCCATTATAAAAATTAAAGAAGTATTCCATCAAAATATAGATTTTGATGTTATTTACAATTATAGCAACATGTATAGTTTAGCTAGGTATTTAGATAACAATAATACTTCTGAAAATAATCACCGAATTAGAGCTTTACATACACATCATTCAACAGGAAAAAATGTGTTCTTATTGCCTTCAGTTTTTGGAACTTCCTCTATTTTTTCAAACCTTAAAATGAGCCCAAAATGGAATCTTTGGGGACTGGAATACAAAACTGAAAATAACAAAAATGAAAAGACACTTGAAGAACTCGCTAAAGCAATGTACAAGGAAATTAGTGCAAAGGACGTTTCATCAAATCCAATTTTAATTGGATATTCTATGGGAGCTTATGTTGCTTATGAAGTAGCAAATTTATTAAAGCTTGCTGGGAAAAGTCCACAGTTAATATTAATAGATGCCCATATTAATCCAAGTTATAACCGTTATATTGAAAACGATAGAACAACCGAAAATGAAAGTACATTACAAGATTTAAAACAAGAATTGAGTATTCTTATTAATAAATATCAATTAAGAAAACACATTCCAATTCCAATACATGTTCTTGAAGCAAAAGAAAATAAGATTGCTTCCAATATGAATCAATGGTCTTCTTATGCAAGTTCCTTTACGCATAACTATATAGAAGGAAGTCATGATGATCTACTTTCAAGTGAAAATATTCCATCATTGGTTGCTACTTTACAAGAGATTTTACAGAAAATGAATCACGAAGAATTTGAAAAAAAAGTATTTTAAATGAACCCTTTACACTCTTTAAAAAAAATGACATATATCCTAGGAATAAGCGCTTTTTATCACGATGCTGCCGCTTGCTTAATTAAGGGCAATACAGTTGTTTCTGCATCACAAGAAGAGCGGTTTACAAGAAGAAAGTTCGACCCAGATTTTCCTGTCAATGCAATTAATCATTGCCTCGAATCTAACGGAATTGAAATCGATGATATTGACTGTATTGCATATTATGAAAACCCTTCCAAAAAATTAGAACGGATTCTCTGGTCAATTGGTCAAGGAATCGGAGATATTCATCCAGTTGTTGACACTTGGTATGAAAAAATGAATGTAGAAAAAGTAATTCGAAAACATACAGGATATAAAGGTCCGATTAAAATGTTCGATCATCATTTATCACATGCCGCAAGTTCTTTTTATACTTCATCTTTTGAAGAAGCTGCTATTTTGGTCGTAGATGGTGTTGGTGAATGGGCCACCACAACTTTTGCCTTTGGAAAAGGAAAAACCATCAGCACATTAAAAGAAATAGAGTTTCCATATTCTTTAGGTCTTTACTATAGTGCCATCACTTCTTTTTTAGGATTTAGACCCAATAGCGATGAATATAAAGTAATGGGGATGGCTGCCTATGGAGAACCTATTTATCGTCAACAATTAAACGAAATTATTCAGATTAATTCTGATGGAACTTACAAAATGGACATGGCTTATTTTAACTATAATGAGAATATGTTTTCAGAAAAAATGCAAGACCTCTTCAAGGTAAAACCTAGAAAATATAAGGATGCGTTAGAAAAAATACATTTTGATATTGCCAGTAGTGCACAGCAACTTATTGAAGAAGCTTTATTACAAGCTACAAATTGGTTGTATGAGCAAACTGGAGCTAAAAAGCTATGTTTGGCAGGAGGCGTAGCGCTTAATTGTTTGGCGAATGCAACACTTAGAGATCGATCTCCTTTTGAAGAAATTTTTGTACAACCAGCTTCTGGTGATGCAGGAGGATGTTTTGGTGCTGCTATTTGTGCTTATAATGAGCTAGAAAAAAATACTCCTTTAGTGCCTTTTACTCACATGCGTTTTGGTCCTTCTTTTAACAATTCACAAATAGAAATTTTTTTGAAAAGAATGACTATTAAATCGAAAAAAATGAATCCGAAAGATTTGGTTGCCTATTGTGCAAATCGACTTAATGAAGGAGATATTATTGGGTGGTTTCAAGGAAAAATGGAATTTGGACCCAGAGCTCTTGGAGGAAGAAGCATTCTTGCAGATCCAAGGTCTTTAAAAATGAAAGAAAAAATAAATTATAAAATAAAGAACAGAGAAGGCTTTAGACCTTTTGCTCCAATGTGTATTGAAGAAGAAGCTCAAAAGTTCTTTGACGTAGATCGTCATTATCCCTTTATGACCTTTATTGTTAATACATTATATCCAAAAAAATTAGAAGCTGTGAGTCATGATGATGGAACAGCAAGATTGCAAACAGTAAGTAAGGAGACAGATCCATTAATGCATCAATTATTAAGTGCTTTTGGAGACATTACAGGAGTACCTGTCTTGTTAAATACATCATTTAATGTTGCAGGAGAACCCATTGTTTGCACTCCCCAAGACGCCTTTAATTGTTTTAGAGAATCTGGAATGGATATGTTAGTCATGGGACCGTATGTTATAGAACGAAAACATCAAAATCAAGAACTAGTCACAGCTGGAACAAGACCCTATCAATCATTGGCTAGAGAAGTTGAACCCTATTTAAAAGGCACTTATTTTTTCTCATGAAATCAAAACAAAATAACATAAATTCTATTCAAAATTTAATAGATAGTAGTCCAGAAGAACAACATTCTTTTAGAGAGTTTATGGCGATGAGCAATCCTGTTCCTAAAAAAGAAGGAGACCATTACGGTGAAGGACAATATGCCATTTGGAATATAAAAAAAGATGATCAAGGAGAATCTCTTTGGGAGGTTAAAGAACATCTTTCTTTACGAGAAAAACATTCTTGGAAAATCCAAACACTTAGCTCAAAACGAGCAAATCCAAACAGTATTCGTATTGTTCTTTTTGGAGGCTCTGCTGCTGCTAGTTTTGGATACTGGGGAGATTTTTCATTGGCGAAAGGAATAGAACATGCTTTAAACAGTTCTGGAAACGAAACGTATGAAGTGATCGATTTATCTTGTGTAAATGCACTATGGGATCATTGCATAGAAACGTTCAAACATTCGTTATCATTAAAACCTGATAAAGCTATTTTTTTTACAGGAAACAATGAAGCAAAATCATTGTTGGCTAGACTAAGAGCTAGAGAACTATCGCATCTTCCTTCAGCTTCTGCTGCTCTTTTTTATGAAACAATAGATGATGAAGACACTCTTCCGTTACTAAATAAGTGCTATGAAGAGCACATGGCTTTTGAGGCAGAAAGAAGCATTCAACTAGCAAAAAAATCGAATGTAGAACTTTCTTTTGTGATTCCTGAATTCAATTTACGAGATTGGGAAGGTCCGGAGAAGTTACCTTATCAGATGAGTGGTGAAAAGTTAAACGAATGGTGGAAAATAATGAACTCAGCTTCGCAAGATTTAGAAAACGAAGATTATGAATCTGCTCTTGTACAATTTGAGAAACTTTCTAAGTTAGATCGCAAAACTTGCCAAAAACCTATTTTTGGAAAAGCAAAAACTTTACAAGCATTGGGAAAATATACGGAAGCTAAAACAGCATTTATAGCTGCTAGAGATTCTGGACTTGCGCCTTTTGTCCGTGGAAACCCGCAAATTACAACCGGAGCCAAAACGGTATTACAAACAATTTACAAGAAACACAACATCTCATATGTAGATTTAGCTGATTTGTTAAATACAAAAGAGATGGCTTGTGGGCGAGAGTATTTTATAGATTATTGTCATCTAAACCATACGGGAATCATTTTACTTTCTAAGGCAATTGCTACAAGTATTCTGACTTCTAAAATACCAAATTTAGATCTTGTGATGCTTCAAAAAGGATCGCAGAATGGTCAATTAAATTTTAGTAAAGCGGTTACTTCTTCTTATCAAGACTCTATGGAATTACCCATTTCTAATGATGAAAATGGTTTAGGTTCATGGGTTGCCGCAATTCATAATTACCACCATGGACAATCGAAGGAAATTGTTAGTTATTGGTTAAAAGATGCCTTGGGAAAATACCCTCAGTTAGACACTATTCTCAGTTTTTTATCTGATAATTTATGTGATCCATGGAGAAGTCGTTTTTCAATAGAATGGTTTAAAAAACATGGGTTTTTTGAGATTTTGGGAGAAAAACAATTCTTTTTCTTTGCTAAATTCTTTTATCACGCCCGATTTGATTACGAATTGACAGCTATTATAGATGAAATTCGAAAACACCCTAAAAGTCAACGGATACAAACAAACAAAGCAGCTCTTAAGGGTATTGTTGAAGATTTGGAAGGTGAAATATACTCACTATTCTTTATGGACATGCGTAATGGATTACATAGTGGAGAACGAACTGCTCCTCGTAGTGGTTGGGAAAAGAAATGCTTAGATATAGATGCTGGTTTACCAACGTCTAGAGTTTCTTTTCCAATAATTTCAAGTAAAGAGAGTACGCTAATCATCAAGTTAGCAGGGTTGGAATATGAACAACTAAAGAATCGGAAAATGAAATGCGATCTCTTTTTTAATAAAAAGAAAGTTGCTCAGTTTAAAATAGAATCAGGAATACAACGTATTGAGGTTCCTATTTCTAAAGATAGTTTTGTTTTCGGTATCAATACGTTGCAATTTAATTGGAACCATTTGACTTCTGTTTCAGACTTTACAAAGGCATATGAACGTGTAGATTACTATGAAAAGTATGGATATTATCCTTGTGCAGTTCGTTTTCATTCAATAAAATTAACACCAAATTCTTAAGAAATAATGATCAATTTAGAACAACTAAAAAAAGCTCATATATTTACAAAACCATTTAAATTTGGGCTTATTGAAGATCCTTTTATCAGTAAAGAAGAGGCTTTACAGTTAGTGAAAACATTTCCTACTGAGGATTTTGAAGAATGCAAGCATGATGATGGCCACTTTTATAGAAGACCTTTAATTGTAAAAGGTGAAGAGAAAATTCATTTGCCAGAAAATCTTGACAGTTCTGCAATTAAACTAGGAGAATTCTTTCTTTCAGATGCGTATATAAAAACCTTAATTGATGTTACTGGTTTACCTTTAGAAAAAAAACCAATAGAAGCTTGGTTTTGGACTTATGATGAAAATACTGTATTTGAACCACATTTAGATTTTGAAACCAAAATACTAACACAAGTTTTTTATCTAGTTGAAAATTGGGAAGCGAAAGATGGTGGATTACTTTATATTTTAAACAGCAATTCTGTAGATGACATCGCTTATGCAGTAACACCTCAATTGAATTTGTCTTCAATGATTTTTAGATCGGATAACTCTTGGCACTATTTAACGCCAATAAAACCTGAGGCTCTTTCAGTAAGAAACTCTATTACTGTGCATTTTCATCATTAAAAAAATGCCATGGATCTTTTAAATAACGGACTTCTTCTTTTGTAGAAGTTCTATTGTAAGCCAAATTTCTATTAGGAAATCGTTTAAAATATTGCATAATTAAATGATGTCTTTTTGCTGAGTATAAAAAACCTTCATAAAACGAAATCATATTATGATCGTTTGGAGTATACTTCAAAATACTTTTCTTACAATCTATTAATAGTTCTTGATATTTTTTAAGAGATAACTCTTGATGTGATTCATCTTCAGAATGAGTTAAAGGCATATAAAAAAATGCTTTTTCAAAGGGTCTCAATTTGGAATCAATCCCTTTTTCTATTCCTTCTAAAACAATCTCTATAGCTAGATTTTCAAACTGGTAACATTCTTTTTTCCCTCTGTAAATACATCTTGGCAATGTGTCTGCAACAATAACAAAAGCTAGATATCCATTGGGAGAAGATAGCCAGTTTTTAAGATTTCCTTGTCCCATTTCTAATAAAAGGTATAAAAAATTCGCTTCAACTTCGTTGTCTTTTTCTCTGTTTGGTTTCCAATTTGAGGAATGAATAATTCCTAGGTTCCACCAAAGTTGGTGATTTTCTTTCGAGATAATACGTTCTCTTCCGTCTTGAAACAAGTATTGCAATAAGGGTTCAAATACGCTATTTTTCTCCATTCAAAGGTTATAATTGTTAGGAATATTTTATCAATAAAATGATACGTTGCATTTTCATCAAATAAAGGTATTAACATAAATGAGATTTAAACGCATTGATCGCTAAAAATGTCTTTAACACGATCAAATTTATTACCACCTATTTTTTTCCTCTACAGACTAACTACAATTTTTGCTTAAACACAACAATTAGTCCTGATCCACAATTGGTCTTGATCCCTGATCCGTCATGATCTCTAAAAAAAGTTCAATTTTCAGCATAAAAAAAACGCTCTGATAAAATCAGAGCGTTTTTTTGTACGTTTAGCCTTTTACTATAAAGTAGCAACTTGCTTTGTTAACTTAGATTTTAAGTTAGCCGCTTTATTCTTATGAATAATGTTGTTTTTAGCTAATTTATCTAACATAGAAATTACTTGCGTCAACATTCCTTCTGCTTCTTTCTTATCAGTAGATGCACGTAAGTCTCTAACAGCATTACGCGTAGTTTTATGCTGATACTTGTTACGTAATCTTTTTGATTCGTTACTTCTAATTCTCTTTAATGCTGACTTATGATTTGCCATGTTCTATTTTTTTATTAAAAAATTGTAGTCCGTACGGGAATCGAACCCGTGTTACCAGGATGAAAACCTGGCGTCCTAACCCCTAGACGAACGGACCAGTTACAATCTTACAGAAAATAATCTCCCGATTGCGGATGCAAATATACAACGTTTTTGATTTTCTGCAATACTTTTTTAAAAAATTTAATACGCCTTTGCAAATAACACTCTTCTAGCTGATTCGTTGCCTGTTAACACACATTTTCCAGCGTCTTCTTTTGCATCATTTGGAATGCATCGTATGGTTGCTTTTGTGAGTTCTTTTATTTTGTCTTCAGTTTCATTCGTTCCATCCCAATGAGCGGAAACAAAACCTCCTTTGTTTTTAATTACTTCTTTAAATTCATCAAAAGAATTTACTTCTGTAATATGGTCATTTCGGTAAGAAATCGCTTTATCAAATAAATTGTTCTGAATTTCTTCCAATAAGTTCGCTACAAAATCTACTACTTCATCCTGAGAAATTGTTTGTTTCTCTAATGTATCTCTCCTTGCAACCTCTACTGTATTATTTTCTAAATCGCGATTCCCCATTGCAATTCTTACAGGGACTCCTTTTAATTCGTACTCCGCAAATTTAGCTCCAGGTCTAAATGTATCTCTATCATCAAACTTTACAGAAATTCCTTTCTTACGTAAAGCCTTTACAATTTCATTTGCTTTTTCTGAAATTACCTTCAATTGGTCTTCTCCTTTATATATAGGAACAATGGCAACTTGAATTGGAGCCAATCTTGGAGGCAGTACCAATCCAAAATCATCAGAATGCGTCATAATCAAACCACCAATCAAACGAGTAGAAACTCCCCAAGAAGTAGCCCAAACAAATTCTTGTTTACCTTCTTTAGAAGTATATTTTACATCAAAAGCTTTCGCGAAGTTCTGTCCTAAAAAATGTGATGTTCCTGCCTGTAAAGCTTTTCCATCCTGCATTAATGCTTCTATTGTATAGGTATCATCAGCTCCCGCAAAACGTTCACTTTCAGACTTTGTTCCTTTAATTACTGGCATTGCCATAAAATCTTCAGCAAACTCAGCATATACTTCTTGCATTTGTTTTGCTTCAACAATGGCTTCATCTTTAGTAGCATGAGCCGTATGACCTTCTTGCCATAAAAATTCAGCGGTTCTTAAAAATAAACGAGTTCTCATTTCCCAACGAACAACATTTGCCCATTGATTAATTAATAGCGGTAAATCTCTGTACGATTGAATCCATCCTTTATATGTACTCCAAATAATGGCTTCGGAAGTAGGTCTAACAACTAATTCTTCTTCTAATTTAGCTTCTGGGTCTACACGTAACTTCCCTTCATTATCAGGATCGTTCTGTAATCTATAATGAGTAACAACTGCACACTCTTTTGCAAAACCTTCTGCATTTTTCTCTTCAGCTTCAAACAAACTTTTAGGAACAAACAAAGGAAAGTAAGCATTCTGATGTCCTGTTTCTTTAAACATTCGATCTAATTCAGCTTGCATTTTTTCCCAAATAGCAAATCCATAAGGTTTAATGACCATACATCCTCTAACTGCAGAATTTTCTGCTAGATCCGCTCTAAGTATAATTTCATTATACCATTTAGAATAATCTTCGGCTCTCTTTGTTAACTTCTTACTCATAATCCTAACTTTGGCACAGATATTGTTAATTATTTGTTATAAAATTTGTAGTAAATTTGTTTACTCTCAAAAAACAAGAGCAAAACTAAAGCATTTTGAGGACAGACAAAGAAAGTTTTTTTAATTTTTAGCTATCAATTTTGTATTTTAATAATCTCTAAGGAAAATCATTATGGAACGAAATTACTCTAAAACAAGACTATCAGCTTACTTACTTTCACTATCAGTGTTCGTTTTTGCTTCGTCATGTACAATTTATCAAAATGTTCCAGATGACGATGGTATCTATTCTTCAGAGAAAAAAGAACCTCGAGTTATTGTTGAAAATAGCGACGAACATAGAGATTATGAAAACAATTACTTCACAAAAGAATTAGAAAGAATTGACGACATTAACGGTACAGACATCTTAATTGATATTGAAAGTTATAGTTCTGTAAATGATTCTATTCCTAGTGATCTAGATAGTATTAGTAATTACAACACAGGTAGAGCATGGGGATTTGATGATAATGACGAGGTGGTTATTAATATCAACTTAAACGGATCTGGAAATTACTACAATCCTTGGTTTTCAGGACCTTATTGGGGTTATGGTGGATATCCTTGGCTTTCAAGACCTATTACTCGAGGGTATAGTCGTTACTATTTTGATAGATTTGGACCTTATTCTAATCCATATTGCAGTCCGTTTGATTTCTATTATCCATACTATAACGGCTTTGTTGGTTACAGACCTAACAGATGGGGGTATTATGGATATGGTGGCTTAGCTTACAATAACTCCAGAAACTATAGATACGGAAGAAGGAATACATCTCTTAGTAATTACAGAAGAAACCTCGCTTCAAATAGAAGAAGCAGTAGCTCAACTACAAGAAGAAGCTCAACAGTATCTAGAAGGAATACTTCTAATACAACACGAAGAAATTCTTCAAGTACCGTAAGAAGAAATAGTAATTCTAATACAAGAAGACCAAATTCTTCAAATACAGTCAGAAGAAGGGCTACAAATACAAGGAGCAGTAGGCCAACCATTAGAAGATCGTCTTCTTCATCTACAAGAAGGTCGAGTTCATCTACGAGAAGATCATCTTCCTCTATGAGAAGGTCAAGTTCATCTTCGACAAGAAGCAGATCTAGTGGATCATCTTCGACAAGAAGAAGTTCAGGATCGTCTAGAAGTTCTTCTAAAAGGAAAGGTTAAAATTAAACAACAAACATGAAAAAAATTATCTTTTGCGTGGCATTTGCTGCAATGAATTTCACATCCTATTCTCAAGCACTTGGATATGAAGACTTATCTATCTTATTCTCAGGAAATGATGGAAATGGTAGCGCTAGATTTGTGTCAATGGGAGGAGCTTTTGGAGCTTTGGGAGGAGATATTAGTTCTATAACAATAAATCCTGCTGGACTTTCAGTATTCAATGGAAGTCATGCATCTATCGCTTTTCAATCTAGAAGTACAGATTACGCAACAAATTATTACGGAAACTCTATTACTACTCAAGACGAATATTTTAAAATTTCTAATGCCGGAGCCGTATTTACTTTTGAAGATGTTAATAGTGGCGATTGGACCAAAATGGCAATTGGTGTCAACTACAGAGTATTAACAGATTTTGAAAACACTTTTGTCGCTAGCGGGAATAGTGGTTTAGCAACCTTTGACAATTTCCCTTTGGATACAAGCGCTACGCCTATTGTTTATGATGTAGCAGAAAATCAACGATTCACAAATTTTTATAACGGAGATATTTCTGAATTAAGCCTTGCCTTTTCAGGGCTTCATCAAGACAACTTTCATATTGGTGCAGGAATCAATTTTTACGACCTTAATTTTAGTCAACAATCCATTTTAAACGAAACAAATAATGATGGAAATGGAAACACATTAAACGCTCGTTTCTATCAAGAAAATTTCACTACAGGAACAGGGTTTTCTTTGAGTGCAGGTTTTATATATAAGCCCAGTAAAGCTTTTCGTTTGGGATTAAGTTACCAATCTCCAACATGGTTTACAGAAGTTATTGAAGATACCAACATTACAAATAATGATGGATTCTTTGGAGATACAGAAATTGAAGTGAGTAATGATAATGTTATTTATGACAATACTGTCGGAGGAAATTTACCCGTACAAAGTTTACTATACAAGCTAAGAACTCCAAGTAAAATTACAGCGAGTGCTGCGATCGTTTTTGGAAAATTCGGATTGATTAGCGTCGATTATATTTCCAGAAACTTTAAAGGATTAAATTTATCTGATGATGATTTTTCAACAGAAAATTTATTCTTTGACAATCAATTAAGAAGAACCAATTCATTCAATGCAGGAACAGAATGGAGAATTGATAAACTGAGTTTACGTGGCGGTTATAGATATGAACAAAGTTCTGACGCAAACGCTATTGATTCAGATAACTTGCAAAGTTATTCATTAGGTTTAGGATGTAATTTTGGAACCGTTAAGCTTGATCTTGCGTATAGCAATAGTACAAGAACTGGTCTTTATAATTTTTATCCTCAATTTAATCAAGTAGACCCTGCGGAATTGAATATAGACAATACAATTATTACAGCAGGAATCTCAATCACTTTATAGAAAAAAGTCACTGGCGTTCGAAACTTTAGAAACAAGACCGTTTCACTTTATCCTGAAATAAATTCAGGATCTAAGAATAAAGACTTTATTGTATTTTGAAATCAAGCTTTTTAGTATTATATCTTTGATATGGTGTAATTCTTTTTTAGAATTTATCTTTTTCGCACAACAGTTTATTTTTTCAAACGCAAGAACACTTAACTTTCTGAAAATCAAACAATCTTGATTCTTGATTCTTAAAGCGGAGCGGTCTAAGGTCTAACTCTCCAATGAGAAAGAATAATCTCATAACAGAAAGATCCTCAAGTTTTTTGAGGATCTTTTTATATACCTATTTATCATGATGTATTCACTTTTTTGCCCTAATTTTGCATTTCATTTATGAACAAGAGAAAATGAGTTCGCAAAGCATTACAATTCAAGACACAAATAACCCAACCATCTTAAAATTTGTTAGCAATCAAATTCTAATTAATGGAGGCAGTTATGAGTTCAACAATATAGACGACGCTAAAAATTCTCCTCTAGCGCAACAGTTGTTTTATTTACCTTTTGTAAAAAAAGTATTTATCACTGCAAACTTTATTGCAATTCAACGATTTGACATTATCGAATGGGCAGACGTTCAAGAAGAAGTAAGAGAGCAGATGGAAGAATACCTTCTTAGTGGGAATGCTGTTAATGAAACCGAAAACACCAATAAGAAAGAAGCGATCGAAGTCTATGCAGAAGTCACTCCAAATCCTTCAGTGATGAAATTTGGAACCAACAAAGCATTAACTTCTACCGATGTTGAATACAAAAACATTGAAGAAGCCAGTAAATCATCGCCTTTAGCACAAGATTTATTTAATTTTCCTTTTGTAAAAGAAGTCTTTATTTCGGAAAACTATATTTCTGTGACAAAGTATGATGTAATTGATTGGAATGATGTATATACAGAAGTAAGAACTTTTATTCGATCTTATTTACAAGACAATAAAACCATTATAAAAGAGCTTCCAACGCTAAAAACAGTAGCTCAAGAAAACAATACACCTCAAAATTTAGAAGGTACTCCAGGACAAATCGTAGCTATATTAGACGAATATATTCGTCCAGCCGTAGCTTCTGATGGAGGAAATATTGCTTTTAAATCTTATGATGAGGAAAGCAAAATAGTGAGTGTAATTTTACAAGGAGCTTGTAGCGGATGTCCTTCTTCTACAGCAACATTAAAAAACGGAATTGAAACCATGTTAAAAGAAATGCTTCCTAATCAAATTAGCGAAGTTGTAGCGATTAACGGCTAATTCATTCGAATTGATTTCAATGTCTTTTTATACGAAACAATATGTCTAAAGTGATCAAACCATACAAAGATTCTGACCTAGGAAAGAAGGAGCAAGTTGCAACGATGTTCGACAATATCTCTAAAAACTATGATGGTTTAAACAGAGTGATTTCTTTTGGTATTGATGTGAGTTGGAGAAAAAAAGTGATAAAAATTGTTTCTAAAAACAATCCACAACAACTATTAGACATCGCTACTGGAACTGGCGATTTAGCATTGATGATGTCTAAATTAAATCCACAAAGAATTGTTGGCCTCGATATTTCTGAAGGAATGCTAGAAGTAGGAAGGCAAAAAATTGCTGCCGCCAATCTCTCTGACAAAATTGAGATGGTTGTTGGTGATTCTGAAAACATGCCTTTTGAAGACAATACTTTTGATGCCATTACGGTATCTTTTGGAGTTCGGAACTTTGCGAATTTAGACAAAGGCTTAACTGAAATTAGACGCGTTTTAAAACCCAACGGAACCTTTGTCATTTTGGAGACTTCCAATCCAACCAAATTTCCTTTCAAACAAGGATATAAATTCTATACTTCTTTTATTTTACCGATCATCGGAAAGATCTTCTCAAAAGACAAAGTAGCCTATTCTTATTTATGTGAATCTGCAAATTCTTTTCCTTTTGGAGAAGCTCTTGACAATATTTTGAAAAAAAATGGGTTTATCAATACAGAATACAAACCTGTTACATTTGGAGTAGCAACAATTTACTCCGCAACAAAATAGCATGAAGAAACTATTTTTTATACTTATAACGGCACTCTATATAAGTCCTTTATCTTCTCAAATTTTTCATAAGAAAGACCGAGGAACTGTGGACAATTTACCCACTTTTGATCAAAAGAGAATTCATTACGGATTCTATTTAGGATTGAATCAGAATGATTTTAAAGTCAACCTAAGACCAAGTAATTTCCCGACAGCAACAATAGAGGTACAGCCTACCGCTGGATTTAATGTAGGTTTAATTGCTGATCTACGATTGCATAAAAACATCAACTTAAGATTTGAGCCTGGATTGATTAGTAATTCAAAAACAATTTACTTTAACAACAATCCTGCTTTAACAACAGCACGAGATAGCGTTCGTGAAATTGGCACAACCTATTTACACCTTCCACTGGTATTAAAATTTAGTACAGATAGATGGAACAATGTAAGACCTTATGTGCTTGCAGGTGTTTCTTATGATCACAATTTCTCGAGCAATCAAGACAATCAGGATGATAATTTTAGTGGAGAATTCAGACTGAAGACGACTAATTTTATGTATGAAGTTGGAGTCGGAATTGATATCTATTTATACTATTTTAAATTCTCTCCATCCATCCGTGGTGTCTTTGCCATGAATCGGGAATTGGTAGACGATAACAATGCCAATAGTCCTTGGACCTCACCAATCAACGCATTTTCTACTCGAGGGATTTTTCTCAATTTTGCTTTTGAATAGCTAGTTACAAAACTTTCTCTAACTGAAAAACTGTTTACTGTGAACTAAACATCACCCTCTTCTAAATTCACTTAGCAAAATAGCAGTTGCAGTCGCTACATTTAAGCTTTCTGTTCTCTGTAAGTCTCCAAATCTTGGAATAGAAATTTTATTTTCTATCCGATTTTTAATTTCATCAGAAACTCCATTCGCCTCATTTCCCATCACTAAAATACTTTCTTTTGGTAATTGGGATTTGTATACATTTTCACCATCCATATCCGCAATAAAAGCAGGTAAATTTGTTTCACTTAGAAATGCTGATAAGTCTATATAATGAATTGAAACTCTCGTTAGAGAACCCATACTTGCCTGTACAACTTTGCTATTGTAACTATCTACCGTATTTTTAGAACAAAGAATTGTTGAAACACCAAACCAATCACACAATCGTATGATGGTTCCCATATTTCCTGGATCATTAACAGCATCCAAAGCAACTAACAATCCTTTCGATTCTACCAACTCTTGTTCAGGAATTTTGAACACTGCAAGTGTTTTGTTAGGCGTAACTAGGCTACTAATCTTCTTCAATTCTTCTTCGCTAATTCTAATTAAAGAAGGTCTTTCATCAAAAGAATCATCTGTAGAGAATAAATATTCTAGTTCATACGAAGAGTTTAAAAATTCTTTTACAACCTTTAATCCTTCCACAACAAACATTTTATGCTTCTGTCGATACTTTTTTTGCCGTAAACTTGTTATAAGTTTAAGATGATTTTTTGATAGACTCATTAACTTTTTAAATTAGCTTCTAATTCATTGATCATTAAAAATTTAAATCCAATAAATTCAACCATATTGTTTTTATGTGGTTTTCTAAAAAGTAAAAAATTGTCAGTTCGAGCGCAGTCGAGAACTCTTGAAACATTGATTTTCAATTACATCTCGACTCCGCTCGATGTGGCATTTTCGAATTTTATCACTTTTTAGACAGACTCATCTGAATAACCCCTTCAAAAATAGTATTTTTGATTTTGTATTGCCGATTCGTTTTATGAAAAAACTCTTTCTTTTTCTTTTATTAATCCTCTTTTTAAGTGGATGTAACTCCGTTAAAAGAGTGAAAGATAATGAACATTTATTAACGAAAAATATCATCACTGTAAACGAAAAGAAAAACACCAACTCAGAACTCAATGAATTGGTTGTTCAGAAGCCAAATAGCAAAACCTTAGGAATTCCTCTATCCCTTTATTTCTATAACTTGGGAGACAAAGACAAACCTCAAACTCCATCAGCATGGGGAAAAAAAAAGCCAAAGACCTATAATTTTATTAAAAGTATTTTTTCTGAGAAGCAAAGTATTTCTTACGCCAACACCATGATTGGTTTTAACAATTGGTTTTTACGAAACGGACAAGCTCCAGTGATTATAGAAGATGATAAAGTTAAAAGAACAGTTAGAAATCTTACTGCTTATTACAAAACACATGGGTATTTTAGAGCAGAAGTTAGTTCCAAAAAAGACACATTAGGAAATAAAAAAGGGACAGTCCAATATATTGTCACTACAGGAAATCCAACTTATTTAGATACCATTACCACAAAAATAAATTCGTCAGTATTAGACTCCCTTTACAATACTGAAAAAAGGTTTTCTTTCCTAAAGAAAGGAGATCAATACAGTAATGAGAACTTTATCAAAGAAGCGGGAAGAATAACTAAGTTGTTTAGAAATCATGGAATTTATCATTTCTCTGAAAATTACTTAGGCTTCTATGAAATAGATACCGCAGCTACCAACAATTACAGAACTAATGTAGAACTCATTATTTCTGGAGATCGAATTCTAGAAAAAGATGGGAAATATATTACCAGACCTTTAAAGATCCAAAAACTTAGGAACGTAAATATTTTTACAGATTATACTTTTAGTCAAAAAGATATGCCTTATTTAGATTCCATTTCTTACAATGGTCTAAATTTTTATGCGCATGAAAAAGTACAATACAATCCTAAAATCTTATCAGAATCTGTTGTACTCCAACCGAATCAAATATATACAGATACGCTTCGAAATTTAACGCGACGTTATTTAAAATCGCTCAAGAATTTTAAAACCACTAACATCCGTTACGATACTATTGCTGGTTCAGATAATGAACTAGATGTCAATATTTTTCTAACACCCATAGAAAAATACACCCTCGGATTAGAAACAGAACTAACACATTCTAATATTAGAGATTTAGGGGTTTCTGGTAAGTTTTCTATCATTAACAGAAATACATTTAGAGGTGCAGAAATTTTTAAGTTATCTGTATTAGGATCCTTTTTTAACGCCTCTCAAGATGCAAATCAATCTGGAAATTTCTTCAATTCATGGGAGGTTGGAGCCGATTTATCTCTGGAAATTCCGCGATTTTTAGCACCTTTTGGATTGAATAAATTTGTTCCGAAAAGAATGTCGCCAAGAACCATGTTGACATTGGGAACAAGTATTCAGAAGAATATTGGTTTAGACAGACAAACCATTACAGGTTTAATAGATTATCGTTGGCAATACACGCCAAAGAAAACCATTCAGCTAGAAATTTTCAATACACAGTATGTACGGAATTTGAGAATTGGTACGTATTTCCAAATATATAATTCAGAATTTCAGAAGTTGAGTCAGATTGCTCAAATTTACGACCCTAGCTTTCAATTATCCAATACAGGAGAATCCGCTGTAACCTTATTAAATAATGTCTTTGATGATACCGCTTTTCGAGATTCCAACCCACAAGAATATCAAGACAATCTCAATATTTTAGATCGATACAATATTATTACTTCAGATTTCCTAATTCCTACAATTGCCTACTCTTTTACCTATAATAATCAAACGAATTTTAGAGACAACAACTTTTCATTTTTTAAAATACGGGTTGCAAATTCAGGGAACTTTATTCGCCTAGCCTCTCAAAAAAGAAATGCCAATAATAGAAGAACCATCTTTAACATTCCACTGGCACAATATTTTAAAACCGATTTAGAGTACAAAAAGTTTTGGGAAGTAGATGACAATTCGGTATTCGGAATTCGTAGTTTTTTAGGTGCTATTATTCCTTATGATAACTCTGCAGTTCCATTTACTAAAAGTTATTTCGCTGGCGGTTCTAATGATATTAGAGCTTGGCAAACCTATGATTTAGGCCCTGGAAGAAGAAACTCTGGGTTGGAATACAATATTGGAAGTTTAAAATTTTTAACCAGTGCAGAATATCGTTTTGATATGTTTGGAAGTTTAAAAGGTGCTCTTTTTATTGATGCAGGAAACATTTGGGATATTTCCAATTCAATCTTTGCCGAAGAAGAAGCCAAGTTTGATGGATTCAATTCTATCAATGATATTGCTGTCGGTTCTGGTTTTGGATTGCGATACGACTTTAGCTTTCTCGTTTTTAGATTAGACCTTGGTTTTAAAACTCGCGAACCTTACTTAAGCGGCAATAAATGGTTTCGCAATTACAATTTCTCAAATGCCGTTTATAATATTGGGATTAACTACCCATTTTAAATGGATTATTCCTAAAAAAATCTACAACGATTTCGCTTTTTTTTACCCTAGCAAAGCTTAAAAACAGCCCTTTTTTACTACTTTTGATGCATTAATCTCAACCTATTAAATTCAAAAGAATGAGTCACAATATTAAACCAGGAGTTGCAACTGGTCAAGAAGTCCAAGCAATTTTTAAACTAGCCAAAGAAAAAAGTTTTGCTTTACCTGCAGTAAATGTAGTTGGCTCAAATACAATTAACGCAGTTTTAGAAACTGCCAGAGATTTAAATTCACCTGTAATTATTCAGTTTTCTAACGGAGGCGCACAATTTAATGCAGGAAAAGGGTTGTCTAATGAAAATCAAAAATCAGCAATTGCTGGTGCAGTAGCTGGTGCAAAACATATTCATTTATTGGCAGAAGCTTATGGAGTTCCTGTAATTTTGCATACAGACCATTGCGCTAAAAAATTATTGCCTTGGATAGATGGTTTACTAGATGCAAGTGAAGAACATTTTGCTGCTACAGGAAAAGCATTGTACAGTTCGCATATGATCGATTTGTCTGAAGAGCCTATCGAAGAGAACATCGAAATTTGTAAAACCTACTTAGCTCGTATGAGTAAAATGGGAATGACTTTAGAGATTGAATTAGGAATTACTGGAGGTGAAGAAGACGGTGTAGACAATTCTGATGTAGATGTCTCAAAATTATACACACAACCTGAAGAAGTTGCTTATGCCTATGAAGAATTGATGAAAGTAAGTCCACAATTTACAATTGCAGCAGCTTTTGGAAATGTACATGGAGTTTACAAACCAGGAAATGTGAAATTGACTCCAAAAATCTTAAAAAATTCTCAAGAATATATTTCTAAAAATTATAATGTTCCTCACAATACAATTGATTTTGTATTTCATGGTGGATCTGGATCTACTTTAGAAGAGATCAGAGAATCTATTGGTTATGGAGTGATTAAGATGAATATTGATACTGATTTACAATTTGCATTTACTGAAGGAATTCGTGATTATATGCAAGGAAAAGCGGATTATTTAGCAAATCAAATTGGGAATCCAGATGGAGCAGATCAACCCAACAAAAAACATTACGATCCTAGAAAATGGTTACGAGAAGGTGAAGTTACATTCAAAGAAAGACTAAAAAAGGCTTTTGAAGACTTAAATAATGTAAACACTTTATAAGAAAAAACACTTATTATAAACAGTCTGGTTTAGCGACATTTTTGATTACAATCTTGTCTCTTTGCCAGACTTTCTTTTTTATATTAGAAACTTAAAAATTAATAAACTAAATTTGTCGGCTGGTGCAATTGATGAAATCATACAAATCACCAACGATAAAAACAGACAATTAATTACTATACTATATGGCTTGGTTCAAAAGAAAAGATAAAGGAATACACACTCCTACCGAAGCAAAAAAAGACACTCCAAAAGGATTGTGGTATAAAACCCCAAGTGGGAAAATTATAGATACCGAAGAATTAAAACGCAACTTATATGTAAGTCCAGAAGATGGATATCATGTAAGAATAGGAAGTAAGGAATATTTCGAAATTCTTTTTGACGACAATACTTTTGAAGAATTGAACGCTAAGATAACGGCTAAAGATCCACTTAAATTTGAGGATACTAAAAAATACCCAGATCGTTTAAAAGCTGCTCAAGAAAAAACCAACTTAAAAGATGCGGTGAGAACTGCCGTTGGTAAATCTATGGGGAAAGATATCGTAATTGCTGCCATGGACTTTTCATTCATTGGAGGTTCTATGGGAAGTGTTGTTGGAGAAAAAATTGCTCGTGCAATAGATTACGCTATCCAAAACGAATTGCCTTTCCTAATGGTTTCAAAATCTGGAGGAGCAAGAATGATGGAAGCTTCATTATCTTTAATGCAATTGGTAAAAACCTCTGCAAAATTGGCACAATTAGCAGAAGCTAAAATTCCTTATATCTCATTATGTACAGATCCAACAACGGGTGGAACAACTGCTTCATTTGCCATGTTAGGAGATATTAATATTGCAGAACCCAATGCTTTAATTGCATTTGCAGGACCAAGAGTTGTAAGAGATACCACAGGAAAAGATTTGCCAGAAGGTTTTCAACGTTCAGAATTTGTTTTAGAACACGGATTCTTAGATGGCATTTATGAACGAAAAGATTTAAAACAACAAATTAACTTATACATCGATTTGATACAAAATCAACCGATAAGAGCATAAAAAAAGCCAGCGTTATGCTGGCTTTTATGCTACAAGATGGATTTAAATTAATTTTGCTTAAAGACACCAACGCCCTCATACCCAAAACCAATAATTTCAGCTTTTCCATCACCGTCAAAATCAGCGGCTGTTCTTGGGAAGATATTGCGCCATCTTCCAGCATCATCATGATAACCAAAGTAATGAGTCTTTAAGGTTGTAGAACTAAAAGCATCATTTCCATTAGACAATGAAGTATAAGCTCCTTCATTTCCAAAACCAATAATATCACCTCTTCCATCGTCATTTACATTAGCTACAACTCTTGGGTGTTCATCAACACGCCAACCTTGATTATACCCAAATTGATGAATCCATAAAGCTCCTGATCCAAAATAAAAACCATTAGATAGTGAAACATAAGTACCTTCATTTCCAAAACCAACAATATCCGCTTTTCCATCTCCATTTACATCTGATACAGTTCTTGGATGTTTATCAACACGCCAATCTTGATTATAACCATATTGATGAATCCATAGTCTTGGCTTTCTAAAACTAGTACCATTAGATATCGAGACATAGGTTCCTTCATTGCCAAAGCCAATAACATCAGCTTTTCCATCGCCATTTACATCAGCTACAGCTCTTGGATGTCTATCAACACGCCAGCCCTGATTATAACCATAATTACTAATCCATAGCTTTTGTTGCTCAAATCCGCTCCCATTGGACAACGATACATAAGTACCTTTATAACCAAAACCAATAATGTCTGCTTTTCCATCACCATTTACATCAGCAACAGCTCTTGGATGTCTATCAACACGCCATGCTTGATTATAACCATATTCTCTAATCCATAGAGATGGCAAACCAGAACTACTCCCATTGGATAAAGATATATAAGTGCCTTCATTTCCAAAACCAATAATATCTGCTTTTCCATCACCATTTACATCCGCTAAAGTTCTTGGGTGTTTATCTAGCTTCCAACCATGGGCTACATTATATTCATTAATGCCGATAGTTGTAACCCCAGTACGTCCTCCATAAAGAGATTGAATACCTGCTATATCATCTAAACTTAAAAAACGATTTGTTTCATTAGAACCGTTACCTTCTGGGTACATTATTGAAAAAATAGAATCAGAGTGTCTCATCCCTATGGTATGTCCTATTTCATGCAATGCTATATTTGACAAATTGGCTTCATAGGGTCCTGGCTCACCAACTGTCCATGTATACCTATTATTAAACTGAATTACTGTATAATCATTATTAGAGTTAGGAAAAGAAGCCCGTGCATGAACAATAGCTAATGAAAACATAGAGGAAGCTTCAAATGAAATTATAATATCGGCATTACTTTCATTAAAAACCTCTGTAAAGTTTAAAGGTGTAATTACTGACCAAGTATTAAAAGCTTCTTTAAATATTTGTTTTTGTGTTGAGACAGATAAATTTGAAGTCGTATTTTTTATAAAATAGCTTAAATCGTTTTTACGCCATTTGTATTGACTAACTGCATATCTTGACGATGTAGCATCTGAAGGTATAAAACCACAAAAATGAGTTATATCAGAAGTCTTCTCAATAGATTTAGAATCTCCTGTTTCGATGAAATCTTCTTGTGTACATGATGAGAATACTAAGCATAGTAGTAAAGCTAATAAAAATAAATATTTTGTATTCATAAGGTTTGATATTAGGGTTAGCTACTTAACCTATAAAATAGATGAATCTTATAAAAGGGTATAATTACCCGTTTTTTTGAGATTATTAACTCACCGAAAAGTGTTAAGACTCTTAAATTTTAGAATTGTATAAGGCTTAATTATAACAGAAAAGTTAATCAACCTCTAATCGCCTAAAAAACCAGCACAAACACTGGTCTTTTACTAGCTTAAAATAGGCAAGAACAATCATTTAGATTTAAAAAATAATTGTACATTTGCCACTTCAATGAAAAAATCATTGAGTACATAAAAATCATTTAAATAATATTGGCATGTATTTGACAAAAGAAGTAAAAGAAAGCATCTTCGAAAAACACGGTAAAGGAAAAAACGATACCGGTACATCAGAAGGTCAAATTGCGTTATTCACGCACAGAATCAACCACCTTACTGAGCATTTGAAAAAAAATCGTAAAGATTTTAATACTGAGCGTTCATTAGTAAAAATGGTAGGTAAGCGTAGAAGTCTTTTAGACTACTTAAAGAAAACAGATATTACAAGATATCGTGCAATTATCAAAGAATTAGGAATTAGAAAATAATCCCTACACAAAAGAGGTAGCATCATGCTGCCTCTTTTTATTTTAAAAAGTAATTATTACTTCCATTGGAACAACACACAACAACACAACACAGAACAATTTTAGTAATCAATTAGAAGTAATTAATTTATGATTCCAAAAGTATTTAACGAGGTTATAGACCTTGGAGATGGAAGAACCATCACACTTGAAACAGGAAAGTTAGCCAAACAAGCTCACGGTTCTGTTGTTGTCCAAATGGGTAAAGCAATGTTATTATGTACGGTAGTTTCTAACTACAAACAATCTGATGTTGACTTTTTACCATTAACTGTAGATTACAGAGAGAAATTTGCTGCTGCAGGTCGTTACCCTGGAGGTTTCTTTAAAAGAGAAGCAAGACCCAGCGACGGAGAAGTATTAACCATGCGTTTAGTAGACCGTGTTTTACGTCCATTATTCCCAAAAGATTACCATTCAGAAGTACAAGTAATGATTCAGTTAATGTCTCATGATGAAGATGTTATGCCAGATGCATTAGCAGGTTTAGCAGCTTCAGCAGCGATACAATTAAGTGACTTTCCTTTTGAATGTCCTATTTCTGAAGCACGTGTTGCAAGAGTAAATGGAGAATTTGTAATCAACCCAAGTAGAGCACAATTAGCAGAGTCTGATTTAGATATGATGATTGGTGCTTCTGCAGATTCTGTAATGATGGTTGAAGGTGAAATGGATGAGATTTCTGAAGAGGAAATGGCAGATGCTATTAAATTTGCACATGAATCTATTAAAATTCAAATAGATGCTCAAGTTCGTTTAGCTGAAGCTTTCGGTAAAAAAGAAGTTCGTGAATACGAAACAGCTGAGCAAAACGAAGAATTAGAAAAAAGAATACACGATTTAGCCTACGATAAATGTTATGCAATTGCAAAACAAGGAACCTCTAAAGCTGAACGTAGTGCTGCATTTGCAGAAGTAAAAGAAGAAGTAAAAGCATCTTTTACAGAAGAAGAACTAGAAGAGTTCGGTCATCTTGTAGGCGGTTATTATAGAAAAGCCGAAAAAGAAGCCGTTAGAGAATTAACTTTAGCAGAAGGTGTACGTTTAGACGGACGTAAAACTGACGAGATTAGACCTATTTGGTCTGAAGTAGATTATTTACCATCAGTACATGGTTCTTCAATTTTTACTCGTGGAGAAACTCAAGCTTTAGCTACAGTTACTTTAGGTACTTCTAGAGATGCAAATAAAATAGATATGCCATCTTATGAAGGTGAAGAAAATTTCTATTTACATTATAACTTCCCTCCTTTTTGTACAGGTGAAGCAAGACCTTTAAGAGGAACTTCTCGTAGAGAAGTTGGTCATGGAAATTTAGCGCAACGTGGTTTAAAAGGAATGATCCCAGACGATTGTCCTTATACCGTAAGAGTTGTCTCTGAAGTATTAGAATCTAATGGTTCTTCTTCTATGGCAACAGTTTGTGCGGGTACAATGGCATTAATGGATGCAGGGGTTCAAATGATTAGACCAGTTTCTGGTATTGCGATGGGGTTAATCTCTGATGGTGATCGTTATGCAGTTTTATCTGATATTTTAGGAGATGAAGATCACTTAGGTGATATGGACTTTAAAGTTACTGGAACTTCTGAAGGAATTACTGCTTGTCAGATGGATATTAAAATTAAAGGGTTACCATACGAAATTTTAGTAAACGCATTAAAACAAGCTCGTGATGGTCGTTTACATATTTTAGGGAAAATAACTGACACAATTGCTTCTCCAAACGAAGAAGTTAAGGCGCATGCTCCTAAAATGATTAACAGAAGAATTCCTAATGACCTAATTGGTGCATTTATTGGACCTGGTGGTAAACATATTCAAGAATTACAGAAAGAAACTGAAACTACTATTGTAATTACAGAGGACGCTGTTACTGAAGAAGGTATTATTGAAATCTTAGGAACAGTACCAGAAGGAATTGAAACTGTTATTGCTAGAATAGAATCAATGATGTTTAAACCAGAAAAAGGTTCTGTATACGAAGTAAAAGTAATCAAAATGTTAGATTTTGGTGCTGTTGTTGAATATGTAGAAGCTCCTGGAAACGAAGTTTTATTACACGTTAGTGAATTGGCTTGGGAACGCACAGAAAATGTTTCTGATGTGGTAAACATGGGAGATGTATTTGATGTAAAATATTTTGGTTTAGATCCAAGAACTCGTAAAGAGAAGGTTTCTAGAAAAGCTATTTTACCAAAACCAGAAGGTTTTGTAGAAAGACCTCCAAGAGATAATAATAGAGGACGTGATAATAGAGGTAGAGACAATCGTGGCAGAGACAATCGTGGACGCGACAACCGCAGAGATGATCGTAAACCTAGAGAAGATCGTAAGCCTAGAGAAGAAAAGACGGAAGAGTAAGCTTTTATTCTTTTACTTATAATTTAAAATCGCCATTTTTTTGGCGATTTTTTTGTTTCTATACAACCCTTCTTCGATTTGTTTTAGTTTCTTTGTAATCCCAATGAAAATTCAAAGAATTACATATCTCTCTCTAGGTTCTAACAAAGGAGACAGGTTTATAAATCTACAGAACGCAATAGATCTTATTGCTGAAAAGATTGGTGGAATTCAAAAAACATCTTCTATATATAAAACCAGTTCTTGGGGATATAAAGGAGAAGATTTTTATAATATATGCATTCAGGTTTCTACTTATTTACAGCCTGAGATCTTACTAGAGAAGTTACTAGAGATTGAAAACGAGTTGGGAAGAGTCCGAAAAAATTCTGAAACTTATACAGATAGAATTATTGATCTTGATGTTTTGTTGTTTGATGATGAAATCATTTTTTCGAGAAACATCACCATTCCGCATCCAAGAATGCTAGAACGTAAATTTGTTTTAGTTCCTTTGGTTGAAATCGCAAAAAACTTAATTCACCCAGTAGAAAAGAAACAATTGCATATCTGCCTGAAGAATTGTTCAGATGATAGTACTATTGAAGAAACTTCAGAGCGTTTAACAAGGCCAATTCCGCTATCCGAGAAATACAGTTACATTGCTATTGAAGGAAATATTGGTGCAGGAAAAACTTCATTAGCCAATTTAATGAGTGATGAATTTAATGCAAAAATTGTTCTCGAAAGATTTGCAGATAACCCTTTTCTTCCAAAATTCTATGAAGATAAAGAACGATATGCTTTTCCTCTTGAAATGAGTTTTTTAGCCGACAGATATCAACAACTTAGCGATGATTTGGCACAATTCGACTTATTTAAGAACTTTATCGTTTCAGATTATTATATTTTTAAATCATTAATCTTTGCACAAGTAACATTACAAAAAGAAGAATATGCTTTGTATAGAAAGATGTTTGATTTGATGTATAAAGAGATTACAAAACCAGATTTATATATTTACTTGTATCAAAATACAGATCGTTTACTTGACAATATTAAAAAAAGAGGAAGATCGTATGAACAGAACATAGAAGCTGAGTACTTGCAAAAGATACACGATGGCTATTCTCGTTTCATCAAAACAGAGCAAAATTTAAACACATTGATTATTGATGTTTCTGAATTAGATTTTGTTACGAATCGTCTTGACTATAAGAAGATTATTAAAAAAATCAATATAAGTTAACATTTTTTTATACTTTTGACTCCAATTGAAATTCCCCCAGAATGCGATATAATATAGAAGATATATGAGGAGAGTTTTATTAATATTATTAATGGTTTTTATAACTATTAATTTATCAGCTCAGTTTACCACTGACCAATTCACCTATAAGAGAAGTATAGACCTTAAGAGTAGTAATACTTGGGCAGTAGGTGGTGGATTTAGTAATTTCATCATGCATGGGGATTTACGTTCTATTGGAACTGGGAATCAAGGAAACTTCTGGAACTTTGGAGGATATGCTTACGTTGACAAAATGTTCAACCCTCTTTTAGGTTTAGAATTCAAAGTTAATTACAATAAAATTTCAGGAGGAGCTCAATACTTTTCAGATATCTATGAGGTCTTATATGTTCAAAATACTCAAATAACAAACAACTTGTTTTTTGAAGGAACCGCTTACGGAGCCGAATTAAATCTAATCTTTAGTTTTTCAAACTTATATGTTCAGAATAGAACTCGATGGCATATTTCTGGGTATTTTGGAATGGGGTACCACCAATACGACTCTCAACTATTTGAAAGAAATTTAGATGGCTCTAGAACTTTATTGGTAGATTTTGGTCAGAATCCTGCTAGGAATAGTGTTAAACAAGCAAGTTCAATTTATTTATCCGCTCAATTGGGTCTTAAATACAGAATCAATAAAAGAGTAGACATAGAAGTTAGACCTTCTTGGTATTTTAATTACGAAGATCATTTAGATGGTGCAATCTCTAATAAACAAGATTGGGAAACTTTCTTTGTTACTCACGTTGGAGTTGCTATTAAGTTAGGAAGAGAAAAAGTATTTACAATTTGGGGAGAAGATGAAGCTAAAGATTCTATCATAGATAATCTTAAACTTAAGTTAGTAGATACCGATAATGATGGCGTTATTGATCAGTTTGATAAAGAACCAAATACTCCCGAAGGTGTTATGGTTTATGCGAATGGAGTATCTATAGACAGTGATGGTGATACTGTTCCAGACTATAAAGATGATTGTAGGTTTAAAAAAGGACTTGTTAGCAATAAAGGTTGCCCTTTAGCTGGTGATAAAGACAAAGATGGTGTACCTGATAATGAAGACAAATGTATTGATGTAAGAGGTTTAGAAAAATATCAAGGTTGTCCAGATGAAGAAACTTTAAAAATCACAGAAATAGTGACTGTGTTAAGTTATTCTAAAAACATTTACTTTGACACCGACAGTAAAGAAATAAAAAGCGCCAATTATTATACCATGCTGGATGAAGTTGCTGCTATTATGTTAAAGAACAAAGATGTTTCTTTTAGTGTATCTGGTTATACTGATGATAGAGGAAGTGAAAGTTATAACTTAAAACTTTCTGAAAGAAGAGCGAATGAAGCAAGAGTTTATTTGATTGCTAGAGGTGTAGAGTCAGACAGAATTTCTGCTGAAGGCTTCGGTAAAGTGAATCCTAAATATGATAACAAAACAGAACAAGGAAGGCAATTAAACAGAAGAGTAGAGATAAAGTCTGTAGGGCCTTACGAGAGAAAGACAACAATTATCAGAGAAGAAAAGAAGAAAAAATAATGTATCACCCTAAGATATAAGGCTGATACAGTCTTTAAACAAAAAGCCAGAGAAGTTCATTTCTTTGGCTTTTTGTTTGTGTTTAAGTTAGCAGTTTTAATCCTTTATTCATTCGTTCAGAACCCAGTCTAGATAGTAATATATCTACACACAATAATTATTGATGAGTTATGTCTCGCTATGGTTCAATTCCTTTTTATAGATAGCAAATCAGTTATTTTCAAAAGAAATCAAGCCCAATCAATTACTTCAATAACAAAAAAAGGAGTGCTATAATTGCAGGAATTCCTTGAACTATAAAAAGTCTCATTTTTTTAGTAGAAAAAGCGCCATAAATTGCAGCAACAATTACAAAAGAAAGGAAAATTATACTCATCCTTTCATCTTCAAGAATTAGAGAAATTATAAGTCCTGCTGCTAAAAATCCATTATACAATCCTTGATTGGCTGCTAAAACTTTGGTGTCCTCTGCTAATTGTTTGTCTCGTATTCCAAAGATTTTAATCGTTTTGGGTTTTGTCCATAAAAACATTTCCAAGATTAAAAAGTACATATGCTCAAAGGCAACAAAGGCAATCAATCCTATTTTAAAATATTCCATAATAATATATTCATTTCTTAAAGGTATTAAATTTTGTTAATTAAGCTTTATCATTACTTTCAAACTATCCATTTATTTACTTGATTTTAATGATAACCTTTGATCAAGGTAATTTTTTATTTTTTAATCTTTTGGAAACATTAGGTTAACATAAGGGTTAGTTATTTGCAGCAACAAAAACTAATAATTATGAAACTTAAGTATGTACTAATGTACATCTGTCTATCTGCTTTTTTGAGCATTGACGCACAAGAAACCAATGCACCTAAATTTGGAAAAGGACTCTTCAATCTTGTAGGAAAAGACAGTACGTTTTCCATGAAAATTGGAGTTAGAGCACAATTTTTAACTACTTCTCAGTGGAACTCTGATGGGAATGGACTTTCTAATCCAGAATCTTCTTCTTTAATACGAAGAGCTCGTTTAAAATTTGACGGATTTGCATATACTCCAAAGCTTAAATATAAAATAGAATTAGGATTGTCAAATAGAGATATTTCTGGAGCTTCTGAGTTTACCAGTAATTCTCCTAGATATATTTTAGACGCTCTTTTAAAATGGAATTTCTCTGGGAACTTCGTATTATGGTTAGGTCAGACCAAACTTCCTGGAAATAGAGAGCGTGTTATTTCATCTGCAAACCTTCAACAGGTAGATCGTTCTTTATTAAATAGTAGATTTAATATCGATCGTGATATCGGAGTACAATTAAGACATCACTTTAATCTTTCAAAAAACTTTATCGTAAAAGAAATGTTCGCCATCTCTCAAGGTGAAGGTAGAAATGTAACTACTGGAAATTTAGGAGGACATCAATATACAAGTAGAGTAGAGTTTTTGCCTATGGGGAATTTTGCCAGTAAAGGAGATTATGTTGGAAGTGATTTAAAATTTGAACAATCTCCAAAATTAGCTGTTGGTGTTTCTTATGACCTTAACAACAATGCTGTCAAAAATAGAAGTAATCAAGGTTCTTATATGACCAATGATGTAGGCTTTTACGAAACAAATATTTCTACATTTTTTGTTGATGCCATGTTTAAATACAAAGGATTTTCTCTCATGGGAGAATATGCTAGTAGAGACGCTAAAGATCCTTTTGCAAAAAATTCTGATGGAAGTTTAACAGGTGATGTGGTACAAGTAGGAAATGGTTTCAATTTACAAACTGGGTATTTGGTTTCTAAAACAGTAGAATTATCTGGACGTTACACAAACATTTCTCTTGATGAAGACATTGTAGGGAAAGCTGCTGAAAATCAATATACATTGGGGATATCTAAATATATAGCGGGACATAAATTAAAAATACAGTCGGATGTAAGTTACTTGGATGTGGCAGATAAAAGCAATAAGCTTTTGGTTAGATTTCAAGTTGATATCCACTTTTAAAAACAATAAGATAACATAAACCTAACATAGACAATCAATTGTGTTTATAAATTTACAAAATCAATAAAACCAAGTCATGGGAGATCCATATATTTTAATGTTAGTCGCTTTAGCTGTTTTAGCTATTGTAGACTTAGTTGTAGGAGTTAGTAACGATGCTGTGAACTTTTTAAATTCAGCCATCGGATCTAAAGCAATTTCTATCAGAAACATCATGATTATTGCCAGTATAGGAGTTTTCTTTGGGGCAATTACTTCAAGTGGTATGATGGAAGTAGCTCGTAAAGGAATTTTTAACCCAGGTATGTTCATGTTTCAAGACATCATGTTCATTTTTATGGCGGTTATGATTACCGACATTCTGCTTTTAGATGTATTTAATACATTGGGAATGCCCACATCAACTACAGTATCTATTGTATTTGAATTGTTAGGAGCTGCAGTATGTATTTCATTGATAAAAATTTCAAAAAATGATGCTGAATCTATCAGTGCTATTTGGGAGTATATCAATTACGAAACGGCTTCAAAAATTATCTTCGGGATATTACTTTCCGTCGTCGTCGCATTCTCTGTCGGTGCCATTGTGCAGTTTGTCTCTCGATTGATTTATTCGTTTAATTTCGACAAAAGACCAAGTTATATCAATGCTTTATTTGGCGGATTTGCCATTACTGCTATTACCTATTTTATCATCATCAAAGGATTAAAAGGAACTCCTTATTACAAAGATGTAAAGCATTTAATAGAAGACAATACGGTATTAATTATTGCGGGAAGTTTTGTTCTATGGACATTGATTTCTCAATTATTTATTAAACTTTTCAAATTAAATGTCTTAAAATTAATCATTGGTATTGGAACATTTTCTTTAGCCATGGCATTTTCTGGAAACGATTTGGTAAACTTCATTGGTGTACCTATTGCAGCATGGAATTCTTATCAAGCATTTGCTGATTCTGGAGTAGTTGCTGAATCTTTTTCTATGGGAATTTTAGCGAAGAAAGTACCCTCTAATGTTTGGTTATTATTATTAGCTGGAGGAATTATGGTAGTTACTTTGTGGACTTCTAGTAAAGCGAAAAATGTAATTGATACAGGAATTAACTTATCTCGTCAAGGAGAAGGACATGAGAAATTTCAACCTAACCCGTTATCAAGAGTTGTGGTAAGGGCTTCTATGGGGATCAATGCAGGTTTAAGTTTTATTTTACCTAAAAGTACAATCGCATTTATAGATTCTAAATTTCAAAAACCAGTAATAAAGTTACCGAAAGACAAAACGTATGAATTACCAGCATTTGATATGGTAAGAGCATCTGTTAATTTAATTGTTGCCGGTATTTTAATCTCTATTGCAACATCTATGAAATTACCTTTGTCTACAACTTATGTAACTTTTATGGTTGCTATGGGTACTTCTTTGGCAGATAGAGCTTGGGGAAGAGAAAGTGCTGTATATAGAGTAGCTGGAGTAATTAATGTTGTTGGAGGTTGGTTTTTAACTGCCATTACTGCTTTTGTAGCTGCCGCTATTGTTGCTTATTTGATTAGTTGGGATATGGTTATGATTCCTGTCTTATTAGTTCTTGTAGCTGTTTTAATTGGTAGAAATACTTTAAAACATAGAAAGAAATCTAAAGAAACTAAGAAACAACAATATATTGAAAGAGCTGAATTGATTACTATTAATGGGGTGATTGAAGAAAGTGCAGATCATATTGCTGAAGTAGCACAACGTGTAAATAAATTATATACCAATGTGGTAAATGATTTAGCGAATCATGATTTGAATAAATTACGTAAGACGGACAAACACGTTGGTAAATTAAATGACGAAATTGATGGCCTAAAAGACGGTGTATTCTATTTTATTAAGTCCTTAGATGACACTTCAGTTCAAGCGAGTAGATTCTATATTTTAGTATTAGGATATTTACAAGATGTCGCACAATCTATTAGTTATATTTCTAGAGCGAGCTTTAAACACGTAAATAACAATCACAAAAATTTAAAGAAAGGTCAATTAAAAGATTTAAAAGAAATTGACAATCAATTAACGGATCTACTAAGTAAGGTAAGTGATATTTTTGTAAACAGATCTTTTGATGATTTGGATGGAATTTTAACGGAGAAACAAGCGTTATTGAAAGATGTTTCTGCATCCATTGAAAAACAAGTTTCTAGAATTAGAACAGACGAAACAAGTCCTAAGAATACTACTTTATACTTTAGTGTATTGTTAGAAACTCAAGATTTAATTTCTGCTTTGATGAGTTTATTACAGACCTATGAAGAATTTCATTTTACAACGAAAGAAGTAAAAGAATAAGGTTAAAAATCATAAAAAAGAAAGGTCTAAAAAGATTGTCTTTGCGAATGAAATGAAGCAACCTGTACAATACAAGTTATTGATTAACAGATTACTTCTCCCGCCAAAGCGGAATCGTAAAGACACTAAAACAGTTTTTTTAGACCTTTCTTTTTCTACAACTCTAAAGACAGTAAAACCATTCTTAGTTCCATAAAAGAATAGGATCTGTCTACCTTTTCTTTTAAGTCCGTTAAGTTTTTAAATTCAACCGCTTCAATAGCTTTTACCATCTTTTTGTATCTTTTTAACGGAATCAATTCTAAAACATCAATTTCTCCTGAAGGAATAAAGCTTGCCAAATGACTTTCTATAGTGCCAACCGTTAAACTTCTTTCTTTGGCAATCTCTTGGGTTGATAATCCTTTTTTGAACAATTCAAAGCTAATTTGTTTGGTTGATTTTTTATCTTCTTTCTTTTGTTCGTTTTTATGATTAATTCCGTTCTCTAAACAATATTCTTCAACCACTTCTAAAATTTCATCTCCGTATTTTTCAACTCTAATTTTACCCATTCCGTTAATCTTTAAAAGTTGCCTTGGATTTCGAGGTAAAACATCGCAAATCTCATACAATGTTTGCTGAGTGAAAATTTGAAAGTGAGGAATGTTTTCTGCTTTGGCAATATCATCTCTTAACTCACGTAATTTTATCGCTAGAATAGGGTCTCTTTTCGATTTTAATCGTTTCTTTTTAGGAAGTTCCACATTTTGTAAAACCGCATTTGATCTTACTTTTAAATACTCCTGAACATGAAATCCTTGAGTCAGTTTTTTTAATGAATATAATTTTACCGAAAGAATATCTTGCAGGTTTTCAAATTGCTTTTCGAAGTCTTTTTTGACTGCTTTATTATCCGAAGAAAACGTAATTTCTTCTAAGGGTTTTTTAATAAATTCTTCTGTTTGATTTGTAAAATAATCGATAGCTTTTTTAAATCGATCCTGAATTTCTGAGCTATTTTCAGCTAAAATATTGTTCTCGGACAGTTTTTGAAGCTGTATCTTAAATCCATTGGAAACTTTCATCAAAGGGACAATCCCTTGATCTTTTACGATTTGTAACTGATCAATAATAACACCTTTTAAACTTGTTCTGTTTTTGTAAAAGACATCAATGAGTCGAGTTGTTGGATATAAAAATTTCTGATAGTCGAAAACCTCGGCAATTAAATTGAGTTGATAGGTTTTTTCAGAATCATTCAAAATGCTTTCATCAGGAATGTTTTCTGCTATATTTTTTGTAAAAGAATCTACTGTTCTATCATTGATGATCGCATTGCTATGAATCATTGTTTTTAAAACGATTCCTTCTAAAGAAGTACATCGACTCAAAGCAACGTATGTTTGTCCGTGTGCAAAAGAAGCTTCGGCATCTATAATGGCTTTATCAAAAGTTAAACCTTGACTTTTATGAATGGTAATTGCCCAAGCCAAACGCAAAGGAATTTGAGAGAAAGAACCTACAATATCTTCTTTTAACTCTTTGGTCTCTTCATTGATGGAATAACTAATATTATCCCACATTTCTTTTTCAGTAATAATTTCATCAATATCATTTAAACATTGCACAGAAACAGTTTCTCTAGAAATATCAGTAATAACTCCAATTTTCCCATTAAAATATCTTTTCTCTGGCGATGAATCATTTTTAATAAACATCACTTGCGCTCCAACTTTCAGCTCTAATTTTTCGTCGTTAGGAAATGAGTTTTCATTGAACTTCCCAGAAACTTCAGCATCAAAAAAGAAGCTTTTAGTTTTTAATTTATTCAATTCTGAATCATTAATTAAATTGGCTCTTTTGTTATGTGTTGTTAATGTAATATATCCATCGTCTTTGTTTGGAGAAAACGTTGGGTTGTATTGTTCATTTAACCTTTTCGCCGATTCCTCAGATAAATTATCATTTCTTATTTCATTTAAAATAGTAATGAATTTTTCGTTTTTCTGACGATAAATATGCTGTAATTCGATAGAAACAACATTTGCTTCTTGATAGGCTTTAGAACTAAAGAAATACACTGTATTGTAATATTGCTGTAACAAACTCCATTCATTGGGTTTTACCACAGGAGCTAATTGTTGCAGATCTCCAATCATTAAAATTTGAACGCCTCCAAATACTTTATTCCGATCTTTATATCTGCGTAAAACTTGATCGATTCCATCCAATAAATCTGCGCGCACCATACTAATTTCATCGATAATGACTAAATCTAATGATTTGATAATATCAATCTTTATCTTAGAAAATTTTCGCTGTTGATTGGACGTATTTGCAATCTGATTGGGTAAAATAGGTCCAAATGGCATTTGAAAAAATGAATGAATCGTCACTCCTTTTGCATTAATTGCCGCAACTCCAGTTGGTGCGACAATGACCATTCTTTTTAGTGATTCTTTCTTTACTTTATGAAGAAACGTCGTTTTTCCAGTACCTGCTTTTCCCGTGATAAAAAGATTTCTATCGGTTTTTTCAATGAATTGTATGGCGAGTTCTAGCTCAGGATTTTTGGACATTTTAGCTTTTTTAAGCAAGATAATTAATATCTAGTAGAATCGTATGAAATGTGAAAGTGTAATTTAACTCATTCGATAATAATCATAAAAAAATCCCAAGCAAATGCTTGGGATTTTAGTCTTTATTTTTGTTTCTAAAAGTCCTGACGCTTAAAAACTACATTTCTAATGCTTTCTCCACATTGTTATCCATCAAGATTTCAACTGGGTTTTCCAATGCTTCTTTTACGGCAACTAAAAATCCAACCGATTCTTTCCCATCAATAATTCTATGGTCGTAGGACAAAGCAACATACATAATAGGTTGAATCACCACTTCTCCATCAACAGCCATTGGACGATTTACAATATTATGCATTCCTAAGATTGCACTTTGCGGTGGGTTGATAATAGGTGTAGACAACATCGATCCGAAGACTCCTCCATTGGTAATGGTAAAGGTTCCTCCTGTCATTTCATCAATGGTAATTTGCCCATCTCTTGCTCTTATTGCCAAGCGTTTTACTTCACTTTCTACACCTCTAAATGTTAAGTTTTCTGCATTTCTAATCACAGGAACCATCAATCCTTTGGGTCCAGAAACGGCAATTGAAATATCTTGAAAATTATATTCAACTTTATAATCTCCGTCAATCATAGAATTTACATCTGGATACATTTGCAAGGCTCTTACCACAGCTTTTGTAAAGAAACTCATAAAACCTAATCCTACTCCATGCTTTGATTTAAATGCTTCTTTATATTGAGTTCTTAAGTCGAATATCGGTTGCATGTTTACCTCGTTAAACGTGGTTAACATCGCCGTTTCGTTCTTTACAGACACCAAACGTTGTGCAACTTTTCTACGCAACATAGAAAGTTTCTTTTTCTCAGAACCTCTATTACCTCCTGTCGTTGGAGTTCCCATACTTGGAACAGCGTTTACAGCATCGTCTTTCGTGATTCTACCATCTTTTCCAGTTCCTTTTACATGAGCCGCGTCCATTCCTTTTTCTGCTAAAACTTTCTTAGCCGCAGGTGAAGCAGTTCCTGAAGCGTAAGTTTTAACTACTGGTTCTTCCTTTTTAGCGATGGGTTGCTCCTCTTTAGCTGAAGGTTGTTCACTACTCACTGAAGACTCTTCATTGCCAGCTGGCTTTGCTGCATCCGTATCTATTAAACACACAACAGCTCCTACTTCTACAGCATCTCCTTCTTCGGCTTTTAAAGTAATTATTCCGCTTTCTTCAGCAGGTAATTCTAAGGTAGCTTTGTCTGAATCTACTTCTGCAATAGGCTGATCTTTTTCTACATAATCTCCATCTTCAACTAGCCAAGTTGCAATTTCTACTTCTGTGATAGATTCTCCTGGTGAAGGAACTTTCATTTCTAAAACCATACTTTATCGTTTTATATTTTGGATTTTATCGTTTTTTGTTGGAAGGTAATCTTCTTTGATTTCTCCGTTTACTTTTATTTTTTCGAAAAATAGCTTTCCTCCAGCTGCTTCATTCATATTCTTTACATTTTGCAAACTCAAATGTAAATGAGGTTCTGAACTATTTCCTGAGTTTCCACACATTCCTAAAAGGTCGCCTGTTTTTACTTGCTGACCTTCTTTCACAACAATTGATTTCTCTTTAAAGTGAGCCATCAAAATAAATTCTGAATCCTCGGTTTGTAATACTATTGTATTTCCCGTCAATTGCTTCGGATTCATTTCTCCTGGTATATTGTCTTTCACTCCAGTAATCACTTGTACAACAGTTGCATTGCATGGGGCTACTACTTGTTTCCCAAACACATAATAATCAGCATTCACTTTTCCATCTCCTTTGAAAGATTTTCCATCTTCCATGATCAATAGGTCGTATGCATATTTTTGATTGTTATACGCTACATGGTAATTGTCTTCTACTTTAGTTCCTCCCCAAACAACCGTCCATTCTTCATGAAATGGTAATTGCATTTTGGTGGTGTTTCTCTCTAATTTTGGACCTGTACTTTCGGGTTGATGCAAAGCCCCATAAAAACCATTGATGTTATTTTCTACATCCAAAGAGATGGTGAAATCTAAAATAGCATTGTCGAAAGTTGTTTTATAAATATGAGCCGTACTTCTCAATTTTAAAAACTCCATCGATTTTATCTTTCCTGCTGGCGCTATATTGTTTGTAAAAAGAGAAATTGTTTTCTCTAACGGAAGTGCTTTTTTCATCTCTTCACCAAACATCTCAAAAATGGCAGTATACTCTTCCTTATTGAAATGCTCCATAAAAATTGCTGCTACTTTTTTATAGTTCTCTTTTTCTCCTTGAGAAAATAACAAGGAAGAAGATAAAAGGCAGAATAAAAGGATTACTTTTTTCATAATTCTATGATTTGGTATCAAATACATTATCAATAACCGCCTGATGGCGTTTTTTAAATCTTGCGCTTGAACCTGCAGCCGGAACTGCATAATATTTACGTGAAGCAACTTCTAATTTCACCATATCAAAACGCTGTAGCATATGTCCCCAAGCTCCCATATTTTTAGGTTCTTCTTGTGCCCAAACATATCGTTCAACATTTGGATATTTCTGAATTACTTCTTGAATTTTTTCTTCGTGCAATGGAAACAATTGTTCCAACCTTATTAAAGCAACATCTTCTCTTTCTAGTTTTTCTCTCTCAGCCAATAAATCGTAATAGAATTTGCCCATACAGAATACCAATTTCTTTACTTTTTTAGGGTTGATGGTATCGTCAATAACTTCTTGGAAATTTCCTCCTGCCAATTCTTCAATTGAACTAATCGCTTTTGGGTGACGTAATAAACTCTTCGGAGTGAAAACAATTAAAGGTTTTCTAAAATTACGTTTCATATGACGTCGCAATAAATGATAGAAGTTTCCTGGTGTTGTACAATTGGCAACCGTCATATTATCTTCTGCACACAACTGTAAATAACGTTCTATTCTTGCTGATGAATGCTCAGAACCTTGTCCTTCATATCCATGAGGTAAAAGCACTACAATTCCATTTTGGATTTTCCATTTATCCTCTGCAGCAGACATATATTGATCGAATATAATCTGAGCTCCATTTGAGAAATCTCCAAACTGCGCTTCCCAAATGGTTAATGTATTTGGATTTGCCATGGCATACCCATAGTCAAAACCTAAAACACCGTATTCTGACAAGAGCGAATTGTAAATTCGCATTTGCCCTTTATTTTGGGTATTTGTATTTAATAAGTTGATTCTTTCTTCTGAAACTTCATCACGTAAAACAGCGTGACGATGCGAGAAAGTACCTCTTTCTACATCTTGACCCGAGATACGAACATCATAACCTTCTTCCATCAAAGAACCATACGCCAAGGTCTCTGCCATTCCCCAATCTAACTTGTTTTCTTCAAAAACCATTTTTGAACGACCTTGTAAAATACGTGCTGCTTTTCTTACAAATTTCACTCCTTCTGGAACCGTAGAAACTATTTTGGCTATATTTTTTAATCCGTCTACAGAATAGGTTGTGTCTATTGGCAACAACATAGCTTCTAGTTGCTGACGTACAAAACCTTTCCATGTAGATTGCATGAATTCTTTTACTTTAGAAGTACTGTCTTCTTTAGAGTTATCGAATTCTTGGTTTAGCATTTTCTTAAAATCGTCAGTAATTGATGTCAAATAATTTTCATCAATACTTCCTTCTCCTATTAATTTATCAGCATAAATCTGTTTTGGATTCGGGTGCTTAGCAATTGCTTTGTATAAAGTTGGTTGGGTAAAGCGAGGTTCATCGCCTTCGTTATGTCCATATTTTCTATATCCCAATAGGTCGATAAAAATGTCGCGCTTGAATTTCATCCTAAATTCTACTGCCATTTCCATCGCATGACAAACAGCTTCTACATCATCAGCATTAACATGCAATACTGGTGATAGTGTAACTTTAGCCACATCTGTACAATATGTACTAGAACGTGCATCTAAATAATTGGTTGTAAATCCTATTTGATTATTGACAACAACATGTATGGTTCCTCCTGTTTTGTACCCATTTAACTGAGCCATTTGTGTCACTTCATATACAATTCCCTGACCAGCAATAGCGGCATCTCCATGTACTAAAATGGGAAGAATTTTAGATTCGTCTCCGTTGTATTTTCTGTCAATTTTAGCTCTGGCAATTCCTTCTGCTACAGCATCTACCGTTTCTAAGTGTGAAGGGTTGGGAACTAAATTCATTTTTATTTCTTTCCCGTTTTTATAGGTTTTACTTAAGGTTAATCCTAAGTGATATTTTACGTCTCCATCAATATTTTGATCTTCGAAATCTTTTCCTTCAAACTCGCTAAATAAATCACGAACGGGTTTCTTAAAGATATTGACCAATGTATTTAAACGACCGCGATGCGCCATTCCTAAGACACATTCTTCGACACCGTATTTTTCTGCTGCTTCTCTTAAAGCAACACTTATTCCTGGAATTAATGCTTCTCCTCCTTCTAAGGAAAATCGCTTTTGCCCTACATATTTTGTTTGTAAAAAGCTTTCAAAAGTTACGGCCTGATTCAGTTTTGAAAGAATGTATTTCTTAGCGTCTAAAGAATAGTCTGGGTGATTGTCATTTTTATTCAAACGATCTTGCCACCATTTTAATTCTTCTGGGTTTCTTAGATACATATATTCTACACCGATAGAATCACAATAAATTCTTTCTACGTGATTGATAATTTCACGCAAAGGTTTTGCTCCAATTCCTAAGATTTGTCCTGCATTAAATACGGTATCTAAATCGTTCTGTGTGAGTCCAAAATTTTCTACTTCTAGAGAGGGGGTATATTGTCTTCTTTCTCTAACTGGATTTGTTTTGGTAAATAAATGCCCTCTAGTTCTATATCCATTGATAAGGTCAATAACCAAAAACTCTTTTCTTACAGCTTCTGGAATTTCATTAGATATCTCGTCTTCTTCTGTAAAAGAATAATTCTCATTGGCAAGATCGTACCCTTGGAAAAAGCTTCTCCAACTAGGTTCTACTGCATCTGGATTTTGTAAATATTGATCGTATAATTCGGCTATAAAGCCTGTATGTGCCGCGTTTAAGAACGAAAATTTATCCATAAAAAATAGAATGCTTTGTATATAAGCGTATTATTCCTACAAAAGTACAACTTTTACAAAAACTAAAAATTGAATTTTTTGTTTAAATATGCAGGTTTTAATTTGCTTTTTTAGTAGTCTGAAAAATAAAGTAAACATTACTTTCTATCTTAAATTCCTGTTGTTTTTATTGAAAGTAATATTCTCTGTGTTTTTTTCTAAAAAAGTTTTTGTGATTTTTGTAAAAGGTCTATATTTGCACACGCTAAACCAAAAAAAGGTTGCACAAACTCCTCCTTAGCTCAGTTGGTTAGAGCATCTGACTGTTAATCAGAGGGTCCTTGGTTCGAGCCCAAGAGGGGGAGCTTTGAAAGTCAAAGAGTTACAGAATTTATTTTTGTAACTCTTTTTTATTTTCAGACGATTAGGAAACATTTCGAGGTCTTTTTTGCCTCTTAATAACTTTATTCAGTATTTTCTGGCTCTCTCTCACAAGTAAAACTTGAAAAGAAGAAGAAAATGAAAATGATGAATTGCCTTAAGGCATTACTAATAAATAAAATACCATTAAGGCTTACATAACTTTTCGAAAATTCGAAAAATACCAAAACATACTGGTTCGATGTCTAAAAAGGAAGTTAAAAATACTTAACTATTTGATAATTAAATTAAAATGGTTCGATAGTGACATAAGGGGGGGAAGCTTAGGTAGCATCGTTCCACTCATCTCTTGTTTAAAATCCAAAATTTTATCATAAGAAGTAACTAATTTATTGGACAGCGAAATATCAATAGAATATAACCTACTTTCGTCAGCTATTTCTGATATATTCTTAAATTCTTCTTTAAACACCAAATTCATAATCAGGATTATTCTCTACTTTTACCGAAAAATGATAAGATTGAAGATTTGCTTTTAAGTGTGCTGTATGGTTTTTGTTTTTCCATAATATATCTATTTCATCTTCAGAAACATCGTTTATTTTTACCTTCCCTAAAAATGCCTTAGATGTATTTCTTAATCGAATCATTTCAAGTTGTTTAATTACACTATCTTTTTTTAACCCTTCTTCAATATCATTCAAGGTCAGAGTTGTACGATTAATTTCTTTATGGCTTGAACTTCCTCCTTTATCTAGAGCTTTATAATCGTTCTTTCCAGCAAAAATATCCAAATACCATACTTGAGGTATTCCTGGCATAAATATTTGTATCGCTCTTGCCAATAACATCTTCTGTTCGTCTTCTCCTAAGGCACTAAAGAATGTAGCATTTACTTGATAGTATGAAATCTTTTTCCCTAAAGGATCATACAAGTTTTTCACTCTTCCTCCACGTTTCAATATGGTATTCATTATTTCTTCAATTTCTTCATCCTCTAGTAATCCTTTATTATAAATGCCATTTACTTCTTTCCCTTTTAAATCGAGAACTGGTATACCATCATGACACCCAAGCATATTAACCGTTTTATAACCCTTGTTAATAATTTCCTTGGCCCAGGTAATAAGAGCGCTATTATTTCTATTTTCTATAGTGTGGATGGTTAAACCTGGTAAGAAAAAGTCATAAATATAATATCCTTTTTTAGCGATTTCATCATGCAAATGCAATCCATATTCAGCATGAATCTCTGGCAAAAGCATTAGGTCATAATTATCTGCTTTTTGCTTTATTCTTTCCAAGTAATTCCAAGTGCCAGGTTTGTTAAAAAAATTAGATTGTCCAACTTGTTTATGTAAATACGCAAAAGCATCTAATCGTAATATTTTGCAACCATAATTACTTAACTTGGATAAGGTTTCTTCATAAAAATCCCAAACTAACTCAGAAGATGCATTAACATCCATTTGACCTAAATAAGAGCTGTTTTTATTTAAGATTTTATTGATTTCACTTTTTATTTTGGCATCATATCCAAAATCATAATTTTCTATATCTTCGTTATTATGGATGGCATTATTTACATTTCTACATATTTTTTTAGCCTGATTACTTGTGATGCCTTCTATTGTCTTTAAATCATCAATGTTCATTAAATTGTAATTCAATTCTTGATAAAATGTATTCCAATAGGGTTTCTTTGCTCCATCTGGAAAAGGCACTTTTAATATTGGAAGTCCAGACTTTCTCATAAATAATTTATTAATGTACTCTTCATTTGGGATGATAATTCCATCTTCTCCCATATTTCCATTTCCTTCCCAAAAAGCATTCCAATTAATAAAGAAATCTTTATACTTTGATTTATCTCCATATTTGAGTAAATCTTTGAACTGTGGTGATGCTACTGATAAATGGTTTAAAACAATATCGAACTTAAGCTGAATGTTTAGTTGATCTAAGGCTTTTAGATCACTTTTTGAGACCAACTCCTCATTTAAGTTATAGTCAATTATGGAAAAGCCTCTATCTAAATCGCTATTAAAAAAAGTAGGTAATACATAGAATAAAGAAAATACATCTTTAAACTCAGGTTTTTGAAGCATTTTAATAACATCACTTAAATTTTCGCCTATACTATCTGGATAGGCATTAAGCATTACGCCATTAGATATTGTACTTTTTGGCATATTATTTTTGTTATTTATTAATCAAACGAAGACTATAAAAGCTTTGATAATATATTAATGTTATTTGGTAGTCTACCAACGTTTTGCAATTTTAAAGCAGCAAGTTTTAATGCCACTTCTAAGCATTCCTTCATCGTCTTTTTTTGGATATAAGCGAATAAAAAACCAGACCAAAAGGCATCTCCTGCCCCTGTAGCATCCATTACTTTTTCAATTTTAACAGCAGGTAACTCGATAGTTTTTTTGTCTTTTTGAGACAATTTTACACCTTTTCTTCCAAGGGTTAAACAAACGGTATCTACGCCTTTAGAATGAAAAAATTTAAAGATGTCTTTATCTGGTAATCTCTTGTCAAAAAGTCTAAACATATCATCTTCACTAATTTTCACTAAAGGGTTAAACTTACAATAGGATTGTATGATTTTTAATGCCTCCTCTCTGTTATCAAATAATTTACCTGAATAGTTTATATCAATACTCAGTTGACAACCTAAATTAAACGCCTCTTCTGCCTTTTTTAAAATAGCAGATTGTGCAGGGTTTTTACTAAGAGCAAAACAAGTTGTGTGAAAAATTTTAGTTCTTTTTAATGTTTTGCTTGATATTTGGTCTTCTGTTATAAAGCGATCTGCTTCTCTAAAAGGAATAAAATCTGGGGTTCCATTTGACCTTGATATAAAGATAACGCTTGTAGGTTTTTTTTGAATCGTATTTATATAACTTGAATCTACCCCAACTTCTTCTAATTTTTTAAAAATATACTCACCGAAACCATCATTTCCAACCGATGAAACTAATACAGAATTTAACCCTAATCTAGCCGAATTCATAGCAACATTTGTTGGAGACCCCCCTAAAAACCTATGATAATCTCTTGTTTTATTAATTCCTACTTCGGATTGATGCCCTATAAAATCTATAAGTATTTCTCCAACACATAAAATATCTATTATACTATTCAATATCTCTATTTTTATTCATTTGAATTGTCCTGTTTCATAAATTTACAATCCTCTTTTTAGAATCTTTCTATTAATTAAAATAAACAGCTTTTTATTAAACGAAAACGTTTTAGCAAACTCATTTTACTTTAAAATTTATACCCTTTCTTCTTTTCAATTTCTGGCACTAAAACATTCCATTCATTGCAATATCTGATTTTCAAGAAAAAACACTAACTACAAATAATTACATGTTATTTTAGTAGGTAATAATTCCATGGCTCTAATTGTATTTCTTTTTGATTAAAGTCAATGTTTTTTTGTTGAATAAGGTCAAAATAAGTGCCTTTTAAATCAATAGAAAAGGTTTGAGTTTTGTTTGATAAGTTCCCTATAAAATAAACCTCATTTTTTTCTTTACCCCTTTTAAACGCTAATACAATTTCATTTCTGGTTTGTAATCGTTTATAACTTGCCGCATTTTTACCGCCATTAAAAGCAATATTATTGTTTTTTAGAGTTCCTAATCTTTTTAACAAATCCCATGTTTTCCCTTTCGTTTTAGGAATACTATCTTTTTCAAAAAACTTTAAACGATGATTTAACTCGTATTCTTGTCCACTATAAATTAAAGGCATTCCAGGCATTGCATATACTAAAACAGTAAAAATCTCACTTGAATTTCCCATTCGTTCTTTAATGGTTCCGTTCCAAGAATTTTCATCATGATTTGTCACAAAATTCATATTAAAATCTGATGCTTCTAAAAGCTCTTTTTGCTTATTCATATAGACATCAAAATCATTAACATTTGCTTTTCCTTTAGCAATTTCATTTAGTAAATGATGTCCTTCCCAAGCATATTGCATATCAAACCCATTTCTAAAAAGTTCGTGTTGTTCTGCTTCAGCAAGCATAAATAAAGGTTTTATCTTTTTTAACTCGGTAATGGCTGTATTAAAAAATTGAGGAGGAACTTTATGTGCAACATCCATTCTGTAACCATCAATATTAAAGTTTTCTACCCAATATTTCAAATCACCAATCATTTCATTCTGCATGTTTTTATTATCATAATTTAAATCTGCTACATCTGTCCAACCCCAAGATGTACCCGTATCTGGATTTATTGGATCGATAATTTCTCCTTTTTCATTTTGGGTATACCATTCTGGATGTGCAGTTATCCAAGGGTGATCCCAACCAGTGTGATTTGGCACCCAATCTACAATTACATAAATACCATTATTGTGAGCAGTATTAACTAAATCTTTAAAATCGTCTTTATCTCCAAATTCAGGATTAATTGCTTTATAATCTGAAACTGAATAATAACTTCCTAAATACTTTTTTCTTTCAACTTCATCTTTTATATCACTTGTAAAAGAACCATCTGTTGCTTTTCGTTTTACTTCTGATATAGGATTAATAGGCATTAACCATATTATCTTAACCCCTAATTGTTTAAGCTTAGGGAGATCTTTTGTGAATGCTTTAAAAGTTCCTTCTGGAGAATATTGTCTAATATTTGCCTCATAAATTACTGCATTCTCCAGTATGCTATCAGAAATTTGGGCAAACTCTTTCGACTTTTCAAGGCTTGGTTCATTAGAATTCTTTTTACAAGAAAATAACAATAAACCTACAAATACAATTAAAATTTTAACTCTCATTATTTTGTGTTTTAGTAAATATTTCTTCTGGTGTTTTTAAATGATTTAAATGTGATTTATTGGTACTTGTCAGTAATGATAACCCATATTGATAGGATGCATTCATCCATCCAAAACCTTCTTGGGTGATGTATTCGAAGTTTGTACCAACGTTTCCGTACTCGGCAAAGACTTTGTGTGTAGCGTCTACAACATCATATTTCTCTGGTATTGTTCCGTTATAATCAACAGCATTTTTTGTAATCATATACAACCACCTATAAATAAGTTCTTGGACTTCTGTTTGATAACCATAGTTCAACAATCCTTTCCAAATTAACATTTGATGTGGTGCCCAACCATTTGGATAATCCCATTGACGTGCAGGTCTTTCATTAGAGATTACACCTCTACTTTCTTTTGTACTTCCTGCAATGCCTCCTTTTTCTTTAAGTTCTGTAATTAAAGAATTTACCATCAAATTAGCATCTTTAACATCAACCAAACCTGCCCAAATAGGAACGTAATTAGACGCACTCTGAAAATGTGTCTGCTTTTCAGTTTTGAAGTTGTAATCAAAATACTGACCCCTTTGTTCATTCCACATAAGTTTATGCATACGATCAGCTCTTTCGTTAGCAACTGTAAACCAATATGCACCATGATAACCTTCAAAAACTCCATCAAAGTAAGTGTCTATGAGGTACCCAAAATCTATTTCGTATTTGTATAACAAGGCATTTAATTCTACCAAATTTAAATGGGTGCAATTTCCTTCAATTCTATAAGATGTATCATGTCCAGATTCTCGAACACTTCGATCATTTAAAAAATAATCGTCTAATTCTGGATTGTTAATTGCACCAGATTGGTATTGATCAATATAGTCTGTAATACTAATATTTAAAGCGGCTGCTAATGGTTTTATCAAGGTATTAAAATGTCCAGCTTCACATTCTGGCGGCACACCAATACCTTCAGCAAAATAGCGATTTAAGCCGTTTTCAGTTAAGCGTTTTCCTTTAACCATCCAAACGGTTTCATATTCTTTTATCGCTGTTTTTAAATGAGATTTTAGCCAAGTTTTATCTTTGGTTATTTTAAAAACTTCATAAATTAAACTAGAATAGAAAGGAGGTTGTGTTCTGGTTAAGTAATAGGATCTATTGGCATTTAATATTTTTCCATAATGTTCAATTTCATATTGAAAATGGTCTGCCGTAGCTTTTGCTAGATCAACTTTACCATCTATTATTAACCCAATGGATTGGAAATAACTATCCCAACCATACATTTCGTTAAAGCGCCCTCCAGGTACTATAAAAGGAATCCCGCTAATTTTTCCATTTTTCTCTTCTAATTTGAGTGATAAAATTCCTGGTTTTGAGTTTATCCTTTTTACAAATTTTGGTGTTATTTTTTCAGGAAGTTTAATAGCTTCAATAGGAAAATCGGTTTCTAAATGTTTGTAATATTTATACGCAGTTTCATCTTTAAAGGGAATATAAACTCTTAATTTATTAGATATGAGTGTCTCGTTTTTAGAATCATATATCAGGTTTTTAATTCCTTTTTCATCAAGAGTTCTTGTTAATCCGTTCCAAAAGAAGTCTTTTATCATTCTTGAAACTCTATCTACTGGCAATTCTTCTATATGGTTTAAAGGAATTTTTGCCGTAGTTAACCCTTGATTTTTTGCAATAACTAATTCTTGTAATAAATTTGAAAGGTAATATGTGCCTTTTACTACATAGTCTTCACCCGTAGCTAATTTGATTGTAAATGCTTTTGGACCCTTATCTTCAATAGTTATCTTTTTATCTCCGTCCGTGTCTTCTTGACTCAGCAAAGGAGTTAAGGCAGTATTGATATGAAGATTGAATATCATGATTAATGCTCGTTTACACCACTTTACTTGTGAGTTTATTAATTATAAAAAAGCTAATAAACATTAATCCGAATGGGATTAAGGATAAATAGAATACTTTATCACCACCAAGAGAGTCGAATAAATTACCAATTAATAATGACCCTAAAGTACCTCCAATAGCAGAGAAAAAAGTTAATATACCAGCAAGTGGGCTATGCAATTCTTTATCAACACTACTTAAAACAGTTGAGTTAATTAAAGGATACAATGGAGCTAGAAATAACCCAATGAGTGGAAAAATATATGATACTACAGGTAAATCTGCAATTGAATTTATTTCAACAGACTCTATCCCTTTTGCCATAGGTAATACCATTAAAACTAATATCACTGCAAGTATAACACTACCAATTGAAATATATAGCCATTTTATTTTTTTAGCAATAATACCAGTTATGAATCTGCCTAAAGCAATAGAAATCATTAATAATACTGCCATCTGAGACCCTAATTTTGCGTCTAGTTTTAAAGTGTCTTTATTAAAGGTTGGCAACCATGTCATGATACCTTGTTCTGTCATTACATATAAAAATGCAAAAGCAGCAAAGACCCATATTAATGGTTTTTTAAAGAGTTTAAACATCTCCCAAAAATCATAAACAATACCTTTAGAAGGTTCGGTTTTAATATCAAACTTTGAAAAGAGAATTATAATAAATGCAACTGCGATTAATGCTGCCATTAATATATAACCTCTTAACCAAGCATTCTGGTCATTTTCATCAAAAAATAAAGGGAAAACGACATACATAAAAATGATACCGAGCATAAAAATGGTTTCTATGAGGTTCATTAAAGAACTATGTCCTTTTTTAGAATCAGTAATATATCCAATCAAAGCAAACACAGCAACTTTAACAACAGCAAATGAAATACCTGTTGCTAGAAATAGTAATTTAACCGTCCAAAAAGAATTTCCTAAATACATACCAATACAGGCAAAAAAGACAATAGTTAAACTAATTAACATCGCTTTTTTAAATCCTAATCTTGGTAAAAACGAACCTACTAAAAAGGCCATCACAGCAATAGATAAATCTTTAAATGGTTCTAACACAGATGCGTCTGGTTTAGAAACTCCATATACATCTATAGATTGAGATATAAGTATTCCAACACTATTAAGTAATGCTGCAAATACAAAGTAGATTAAGAAAAGTGATATTTTAATGCCTAGGTTTTTCATGTTAAAAAAATTAATTTTCTATAATTGATTTTTTTTCATTTAAGCGAAATGCTAAAATAGCGGCAAAAGCAAAAAAGACGCCAGCAAATAGCATAGCGTTTATAGCATTACCTCCAAGTAAATATTTATATATTGGTCCAAATGTTAGCGTTTGAATAAACATCGGAATTACAATCATCATATTTAAAATTCCCATATAGACACCTCTTCTATCTTGGGGTACAATTTTAGAAACCATAGTATAAGGAATACCCATCATGGCTGCCCAACCAATACCAAATAGTACCATTGGTACAAGTACTAGTATTGGGTCTGAAATATACGGAATGGCAAACAAGGCTATTGCAGTACCAATCAAACTTAATGCATATATTTTTTTTCCTCCAAAACGTAGCGTTAAAGGAACTAAAGCTAAAGCTACCACCATGGTAACGATATTATAGGTCAAACTCATTTTAGCAGCTTGGGATGCTGCTTCCGATGTTGAGAACCCAAGAGTTAATTTAAATAATGGAGTGGTAAACTGCCAATAAATAAAGAGTGCATACCATTGAAATAGGTATACAGCTCCAATTTTCCACATAAATTTTGGCATATCTTTTATGGCTTCTGCAATTTCAGAAAATGGTTGCGTGATACGCTTGCTAATAGATAGTCTTTTAATCGCATTAATTTCTTCTAATTCTTCATCTGAAGGCGGAATTTCTGGAGTTTTAAAAACCGACCATAAAATCGTTGTTAGGGATAAAAATGCGCCAATATAGAAAGAGTAATATAACCATTGTGGTATACTACCAGTTTGTTCAATAGATTCTCCTCCAAACCAATATTGAAATAAAACAATAGAGCCATTTGCTAATAAAATACCTGCACCCACAAATAAACTTTGCATTTGATACCCCATACTTAATTGCTTTTCTGGTAATTTATCTCCTACAAAAGCACGATAAGGTTCCATTGCCATGTTGTTTCCAACATCTAAAATCCATAGTAAACCAACGGCAAACCAAAGTACTGGACTGTGTGGAAAAACAAACAAACACAAACTTCCTAATAAGGCACCTATTAAAAAATAAGGCTTTCGTCTTCCCCAACGATTAGACCATGTTTTATCTGACATAGCTCCAATAATAGGCTGAACAAGTAACCCTGTCACTGGACCTGCTATATTCAAAATAGGTAACATGTCTTCTGGCGCTCCTAAGTACAAAAAAATTGGATTGATAGCGGTTTGCTGTAATCCAAAACTATATTGAATTCCTAAAAACCCGACATTCATATTAAAAATTTGCCAGAAGGATAAACTTGGTTTTTTTAGTTTCATAATATTATTTATTTATTTTACAAATAGTCGCTTGATATGGTTTTAAGGTGATTTTGCCATTAGCGTAATCTAACTCATCGTAATTATTAATTAGAAGCTTATCAATGTCACTAACTTCTTGTAATTCTATGCTTGATTGATGGTCTGAAAAATTTAATAGCACAAGCAATTGTTTTTTATTTAATGTTCTAGTATAGGCGTAAATCTGTGGGTGCTCTTCTTGTATTATTTTGTAATCCCCATACACTAAAACATCATTTTCTTTTCGGACTTTTACTAGTTCCCTAAAGTGATTTAAAATACTTTTAGGGTCTTTATCTTGAGCTTTCACATTGATTTTTTTATACTTTTCATGAACTTTTTTCCAAGGGTTTCCTGATGTAAATCCTCCGTTTTTGGATTCATCCCACTGCATTGGTGTACGTGCATTTTCGCGAGAATAGAAGTTCAATTTTTTCATAAACTCATCCATATCCTGCCCTTGAGCTTTTGCTTTTTCATAATCACCAATTGCTGAAACATCTACATATTCTTCAATATTTGGCATATCAATATTGGTCATTCCTATTTCGTCTCCATAGTAAGTATAAGGTGTTCCTCTCATACTTAAAAGAAACGTATTTAGCATTTGAGCAGATGAGGTTCTATACGCTGGTGTTGTATTTCCGTATCTATTTATCAGTCTTGAAACATCATGATTAGAAAGGTAAATAGCTAACCAACCTTTGTCTTTAAAAGAAGTATCCCATTTAGTAAACACTTCTTTGAAGTCTGAAAGATGATATCCATCTATTCCTTTGGAAATATCTCTGCTTTCAAAATGATAAGCTACTTGAAGTTCTTTTCTATCTGCATCTACCAAATCATGTGCGTCTTTAAGAGTCGTTCCTGCTCCTTCTGCTACAGCAAATAAATTATAGGGTTCAATCACTTCTTTATACATTTCCTTTAAATAGTCATGCAATTGCGGTCGCATACCGTACCATTTATCATACTCTTTTTCATGTCCTTCAGGCCATTTTGGGAATGTTGTGTCTTTACTTGCATATTGAAAAGCGTCCATTCTAAAACCATCTACACCTTTTTCTGCCCAAAACTTCATGATGTCATAAACTTCTCGTCTTACTGTAGGATTTTCCCAATTTAAGTCTGGCTGTTCTTTGGCAAAATAATGCAAATAATAGGCGTTGGTTTTTTTATCAAACTGCCAAGCACCTTCCGCATCAAAAATACTATGTCTAATTGGCGGAGTTCCTTCTTCTGCTGGCCACCAATGATAATAATCGCGATATAGATTATCTCTAGAACTTCGTGATTGCTTAAACCATTCATGCTCATTGCTACTATGGTTTACTACAACATCTAACACAAACTTGATGTCTCTTTTATGTAAACCGTCTAGCATTTCTTGAAAATCGTCCATTGTTCCATATCTAGGATGAATGGCTCTATAATTGCTTACATCGTATCCATTATCAACCAATGGAGACTCAAAGAAAGGATTCATCCAAACCATAGTAATTCCCAAACTTTCAAGGTAATCTAGTTTTTCTATCACACCTTTAAAGTCACCAAACCCATCACCATTTGTATCATTAAAACTTTGGGGGTAAATTTGATAAAGTACACCTTCTTTCCACCATGCTCTAGAATCTTTTTCTAGAACCAATTGTTTATCATTAGTATCGATGTCTTTCTTTTTATTGTTGGTATAACTAATCATTATTCATAACGATTAAACTATGAAAGATTTGTTTTTCCATAATTAGTTAGTTTTAATAGGGATATATACTTCTGCTCTCCAATCAAGTTCATTTCCTCCATAATTAGGATTGTTAAAAAAAACTTCTATAGGGGTTTGATACACTTCAATATTTTCTCTTTCCGCATAGTCTAACAATTCATACCAAGCTCTGTCTGAAGTAATGTAATTTCCATTATAAATAGCTTTTATCGCTTTTACACCTTTGTATTGTTTGTATTTTAAAAGTTCATGCTGAGGCAAAGAATCATTTTTAATAATAGGGAAACAAAAATTGTATTCAATACTATCTTTTTCCATGTTCCAATGTGTAATTTCAATAAAAGGTGTTCCGTTGGATTTTACATTGTTTCCAAATAAAACAGTGTTTAAGAACGAATAATTTTTCATCATGCCTCTTGCTTTTTCTACTTGTCGTCCTTTCACAGAAACATAAGCGCAATACGTAGATTTCGTTTCTCTTTCTCCTACTACTTTTACTCGAATTTTTTTGAGATGTCTTTTTAAGTTTTCTACAAAATCTGTTACAGTATTTTTTGTTCTTTTTTCAAAATCTGTTGTTCCAAATGGTATAGAAGTTTTATTTTGAAAACTATAATTTGCGTCTTTTACATACACTTTTACTTGAGATATGGAATCATTTAAAGAATGTATTGCCCATTGATAAATATGGGTGGAATCGTTTATATTAATTTGTTGTACTAAGTTATTTAAGTTCTCTTGTTCAAGAGGGTTTTTATTTTCTAAACTACTATTCCATAATTTTAAAGATTGATTAATGGTCCCTACATTTGTTTTTACTTTAAAAGTCACTAAATAATCATAGGGTTTTATAACCAAATACCAGATTAAAAACCCGGCTAACAATATGCTAATAATTGCTATAATTTTTTTCACGTATTTACTTTTTTTGCATGGTAAGATTTCCGACTACTAACTCACCTACTTTTCTACCTTGACCCACACCTACTTCTACAGCCGCTCTATAATGAATACCGCCGTACATTCTACTAATTGTCGCTTCATCTGCGGCCGCTTTAAAGGATGGGAAAGAACGTATGGGTAATCCATACGCAACTTCTGTATCGTCAGCAAAGTTGAAATTATCTCCAAAAATGGATGTCAAGACCGTTGAAGCCGCACCAGAAACTACTGAATGTCCACTTGTATACTCTGGAAAGGGAGGTGTTTGTAAAATGGGCTTCCATTCGTCATCAAAATAAGTATTAATCAACGTTTCGGGTCGCACCAAATTACTTCTGTATTTTTCATCCCAACAACTTATAAAAGCGTCTGCAATGGCAATAGATGTTTTGGTATATGCAAAAACAGTTCTATTAAAGTCTGCCCCTTCTTTTTTTGTAGCAATCTTTGTAATCCCAATCCAATGCGCACCTGGTGTTATTTTTTTAACTGCAAACATTAAATGTCCGCGCGTTACAGAAACATACGGGTTACAATCCCAAAACTGGGCAATGGCAATTTCTTCAGATGCATCACCATTTTCAGTGATTTTTTTACTGATGTCATATACTTCTTTTAATTCTTTGTAGAAGTCTGATTTTTTATCCATCGAAAACTTTGGTGGAGGCACAGGTTTAAATTGCGCCGCAGAGTCTAAAACAAAAGGGCGGATTTTATTCCAATGCGGTTCTAAACCATCCATATATGAGGGTGGAGTAGGTTGCCATCTTGCTTCATCTTCAGAGTTTACACTAAATTTAGGCATCGTTCGGGTTTGAGCATAATTATCAGCCTTCATCCACGTTTCAATAAAGTGGGCAACTTCTAAACCGTATTCTTTAGAATCTTTAAACTCTAACGCATTTTTAGCTTCCCAAACGTTGTATAAACTATCTTGATATACAGCTATTTTTTCTTCCGAAAAAATTAATTTCTTGCTCAAATGCATGTGTGCAATGATTGCCGCAAGTGGATAATTCACTTTTTTTTGTGGAGCTGCTTTTGGAATCGATTTTAATCCTTTTACTTGGTTTTCTAATGAATTATATCCGGTATCTTGTTGCGCTATTATTTCATACGCTGCTATATTTGGGTATGCAAAAACACGACTTGCTACTGGCGGAGAAAAGATATCGTGTATCATTACTTCTACAACCTTGTCTATAGATGTATGAAAATCATCAGGTGTTATTTGAATGGGTGCTGGCTCTTTACAAGAAAACAGCAAGAAACCTATACATCCTATTAAAAGAGGGATTTTATTTAATTTTCTCATCATTTTTTACTGTATTAGTTCATATACTTCTGCTGCTGCATTGTTGATGGTTACCAATAAATATGTTTTATTTTTTAAAGATATTATATTTAATTCTTTAACTGCTTTTTGACTAAAATTCAATCCTATTTTATTTCCTAAAAGGATGTCTTTTTCATTTTTAATAAGTGCTCCTGAAAATGAATCGAACCTCCCATGAAAGGGTGTCACACCAAAATAGTTTCCAGCCACTAATACTTCTTTTTTGCCATCTGCATCAAAATCGTGCTCTAAGAAAGTAATAACGGGAGATACTTGTAATTCGTTTTGAAAGGGTACAAAAGTGAATGTATTATTTTCATTTTTTAAATAACCCGACGCCAATGTGTGTACTTCTAAAATGGTTGCTTTTTTTAAAACAGGTTTTTCAAAAATTTCTTCGATAGATTTTCCTGCAAAACTTTTATACGTTGTGAATTTCTTTCGTAGGCTTACTATTTGACTGGCAAGTTCATCCAATCCTAATAGCGGATAATACTTTCCATTTTTATAATTGCAGACAATTGTTTCGGTTTTTCCATTACTGTCAAAATCTGCATAATACATCCTTAGAGGGTGCTTTTGTGAAGCTTTAAATTTTGAATTTGTTCCCCAGTTTCCTAATAAATAATCGACATCTCCATCTTTATCAATATCAAAAGGAGCAATTTGTTGCCACAATCCTTTTAATTTTGAATCGAGTAGTTCTTCTTCTACAAAATTGCCGTTTTTATTTGTAAAGAACTTAGGTGACATCCATTCTCCTACTAAAATTAGGTCGGCATAACCATCTTCATTGTAATCTTCCCAAATGGCATCAGTAATCATTCCCACATTTTGAAAGGATTGTTTTTGAAGGATTGAAAACTTTCCATTATCATTTTTTAAGATATACGAATTAGGCATATTTCCAAAATCATTAGACACTGCGTTATTTCCTATAAAGACATCCAAATCGCCGTCTTTATCATAATCATTTGTTTTTATTACTGCTGCATTTTCAAAATATGCTGGGAGTTCTTGTTTTATAAAGCTATCATTATCTTGGATGTAATAACTATCTAATAAAGGTTTCATTGTATTGTAAAAATCTGCACCACCTGTACCTACAATTAGGTCGTTTTTAGCATCATTATTAAAATCTGCAATGACGGCAACAACATCTTCATTAATAGAATCGTTAGCAATGGTTTTCATCTTTTTTGCCTCGTAGGCATCCTCTTTTTGCAGAAAAATTTTGGCAGATTTAAATTTAGATCCTCCAAAATAAATATCTTCTTTACCATCGTTATTCAAATCGCCTACAGCAATTGCTGGTCCACGATCTGAAACTTGATAGGGAATTAATTTTTGGCGATTAAAATCGGTGTAGTTATCTTCTATATGTGTAAAGTCAATGCCTAAATTATTGTCTGTCTTTTTAAAGATGGTCTTTTCTTTTTTGAATAAAGATTGATAATCAAATGATTTTGTGTTTTCTGGACTGATAACGATTGTTTGATTTACATCCACATTTTTTATCGTTTGATATGTTTTGTTAGGCCATACAATGGTTAACGAATCTATTTTTTGAATTGCTCCATACCCAAAATGGATCATAGGTTCTGATGAGGCTTGAAACCCTCTAACCGTATATAATTCTTTGTATTGTAGTTTCCCTTTATGATACGAAAATACTTTTGTTCCTATGCCAAAAGTATTGGGCGAAGGATGCTTAAATTTTAGTTGTAAATAGCTTGCTTTTTCATTGGTTTGATTGATATAAAGCGAAACTTCTTCATTGATATTACTCACTACCAAATCCAAATCGCCATCATTATCCAAATCACCCAAAGCCGTTGCTCCTGAAACTCCTTTCTTATTCTGAAGCCAAGTTTCAGATTTGTCTTCAAAAACTAGGTTTTCACTTCCTTTAAAAACATAATTATGGGCTTTACCAGAAGGCATCATATTTAAAGCTTCTTGATCTACCAGTTTTGTATTATTTATTTTTTTTTGAATTTGATCACTGGATACAAATTTGATGAAATCTAAATCATTCGGTCGTTTTGGAATTCCGTTTGAAACAAACAAATCTTGCTCTCCATCTTGATTAAAGTCTGCAAACAAACCACTCCAACTCCAATCTGTTGCTGAAATTTTGCTTAATAAAGCTGTTTCTGTATAAGGTGTGTTTTGCTGATTTATATACAACATGTTTCTGGTAAACTGATAGTGATAGCCAAATTTTTGGGTTCTCATTTTTTGAACCTGAATATTGTCATCTCCTTCAGAAGTTTTTAAAGTAAGTTCATCTTCGGGCAACATGTCTAAAGAAATAATATCAGGAAATCCATCATGATTTATATCAGCAACATCGTTCCCCATAGAAAATCGGGAAGTATGTCCAAAATAGTCTCTCAATTTATCAGAAAAAGTACCGTCACCATTATTGATATAATAATAATCGTCTTCATGAAAATCATTTCCTACATAAATATCAGGAAATCCATCTTGATTAAAATCAGCTACTGAAATGCCCAACCCATAACCATTAATACCTCCAAAAATTCCTGCTTGCTCGCTTACATCAGTAAATATATCACCATCATTTCTTAATAGTTTATCACCCGTTTGCTCGTTGCGCTTATATCGTAAATTGGCTTTCCCAAAAGATTCTTGGGTGTGAATGGCATGATTTAAAAGGTAGATATCCAAATCACCGTCCAAATCAAAATCTAAAAATGCAGCAGAAGAACTATAAGTATCAAAATCGAGTTTGTATTTTTCAGCACTTTCTGTAAATGTTTCATCTCCATTATTGATGTACAGCTCGTTATAACCATGAAAACCATTAACTCCAACCACAGCACTAACATAAATATCTAACAAACCATCTCCATTTATATCGCCCATAACACTTCCTGTATTCCAAGAGCTATTTCCTGCAATATTGGCTTTTGCTGAAATGTCTTCAAATTTCAAATTTCCTTTGTTTAAAAAGAGTTTGTTTTTTACTTGATTTCCAGAAAGAAATACATCTAAAAGTCCATCATTATTAATATCTCCTAAAGCCACGCCGCCTCCGTTGTAGTAATACAAATAATCTAAGATATTTAGTTCATTAGATGGCGTGATGTTGTTTTCAAATGCAATTCCTGTTTCTTCTGAAGGTGGATTTTTAAATAACAAATCCTTCTCTTTATTACACCCTAAAAATAGGATAGCTACACAGAAAACAATGCTCTTGAAATTATTCATCGATTGAGAATATTTTTGGTGAGTCATTATTAACCGCTGCAATTACATACCTTTTTCCTTTTTTGTCTTTGATGATTTTTAAATGCTTTACTTCATTTTTAACCATAAACCCTGATGTATTGTAATTTTGCCATGTGAAATTTAATTTTCCATCTCCCAATAAAACCGTCCCATAGTTGGCATCTAACCTTGAGTATTGTGGTTTAAATTCAAAATTATTTCCTGCCATAATAATATCTAGATTTCCATCATTATTTACGTCGGAACAAACGATACCACATACACAAGAAAACTGAACTCTACTTGGCAATACTTTTACACTAAATTTTCCATCGCCTTCATTTACAGCAATGATAGTTTCTGAAATAGTACTTTTCTTCATGATTGATTTTTCAAAAATTGCTTTTGGAAATAATTTGTCAATTGACTTTTTTGCGTATTCAGAGGCTTTTAAGTTTTGTTTCTTTAACGATACCAACTGTGCTGTTAATTCTTTTTTCATATGAATTGGAAAGTCTTTTCCTTTTTCATGCTTGGTAATAATTTGTTCAATCGTTCCATTATTATCGAAATCATTCACCCACATTTTCATAGGGTTTTCTTTGGATGTTTTATGAGCGGTATTGTTTCCTTGATTTCCAAAAATAAAATCGATATCTCCATCGTTATCTAAATCAGCAGCTTCTAATACATTCCACATTCCGTGTAAACTGTCTAATGACGATATTTGTTTGATTAATCTTCGTCCATTATTTTTAAAAATTTTTGGTGTGCCCCATTCAGAAACTGTAATCAAATCTTTTTTGTTGTCTTTATCAATATCTACCCATATAGCACTGGTAATCATTCCTGCACTCTTTACATCGTAGGCTACTTTTTCTGTTGTATTTTTAAAAGTCCCGTCACCATTATTTTCTAGAAATAAATGTATAGGATTAATTCCATAAATACCTACCACACTTCTAGACCCTACAAAAACATCCATATCGCCATCGTTATCAAAATCAGATGGCGCAATTACAGCAATGTTTTTTCTAGTTGATGGAATGCTTTCTTTTGCTAATTTAAATTTTCCTTTTCCATCATTAAAGTACAATCTTACTTTGTAGTTGTTTTCTTCTCCTATTTCATTTCCACTACTCCCTACCATCAAATCCAGGTTTCCATCACCATTGGCGTCAAAAAAAGTTGCTGCAGTATCTTCTAAATTAGCATCTTTTAAAAAGGCTTTTTGGTTAGAGTTTTTGATTTTACCTTTCCCGACATTCAAATACAAAATACCTGATTGGTTTTTTGCTCCGCCGATATAAAAATCTTCATTACCATCATTATTCACATCTCCAACTGCTAATGCTGGGCCTTCTTGCGATAACATTTTGGTAATTAATCCTTCATAATCAAAATCTATGTAATTATTTTCCTTGTGTTTTATAAAATTATTCTTCTTAATTTCTGTAAGTAAGGTTTTATTTTTTTTAGGTTGTGGCGGTTTTTGTATTTCCGTAGCTTCAAATTGTTTTAGAAGTAAAGTAGTATCCACGCCAACATTTGTGAGTCTTTGAGTTTTATCATCTGGCCATATAATGCGTAAAGAGTCTATTGTTTTTGCAGTTCCTAGCCCAATTGTCATTACATAATCCATAGAGGATTGAAATCCTCTTGAAGGAATTTGCTCTTGTACATAGACTTTGTTATCGTAATATAATTTTAGGGTAGCTCCAATCGCAAATTTATTGACTTTTTTTCCTTCTAATTTTACTTTTAGGTAATGATTGTCAGTCAATTTCTCTACATTATTTTTATAAATAAAAGGCTGCATGTTTACATTATTTACCACCAAATCTAAATCGCCATCATTATCTAAATCGCCATAAGCAACTCCGTTTGATAAACTTGGAATTTCAAAACCCCAATCTTTATTAGCATTACTAAAAGTAATATCTCCATTATTTTTATACGCATAATTTGGTTGTGGTTTTACAGGCATTTTATTAATGATAGAATCTATGGCATGTTTTCTACCTGTTAATGCCATTTTTTGAATGATTTCGTTCGCGAAAAAATCGACAAAATCTAAATCAGTTAAATCATGATTTATACCATTGGTTACAAAAATATCTCTATAACCATCATTATCCATATCAAAAAGAAGTCCAGACCAACTCCAATCTGTTTTAGCAACACCACTAAAATAAGCAACTTCTGAAAAGGTGCTGTTTCCGTTATTTAACTGTAATGTATTCTGAATGTATTGTTGAGAAAAATCTTTGCTTTGTTTTAATTTAAACACATTATACCCTTCAAATTCCATGACCGATTTTACTCGTTGATCTGCTTCGGGTAACATATCTGTAATAAAAATATCTGCATTACCATCGTTATTAATATCTGCGATATCCACACCCATCGCAGATAAGCTTAAATGCGATATCCAGCTTTTAATGTCTTCGGTAAAAGTTCCGTCTTGATTGTTTAAATAAAGGTAATCTCGTTCATAAAAATCGTTGGAAATATAAATATCTGGGTACAAATCTCCATTGATATCCGTAATCATTACTCCCAAACCAAACCCTATAAGGCTTCCATAAATTCCTGCTTTTTCACTTACATCTACAAATTTTCCATTATCATTTCTTAAAAGCATATCTCCAACGCCTCTAAAAATTGCTGGAACGTTTCCCCAATCTTGCGCTCTTTTATCTCTTTGCTCTGCGTATCCTAAACTACTAACAGGAATATTACTATTGTTTAAAATATAAGCATCTAAATCGCCATCTTTATCATAATCAAAAAAGGAAGCTTGGGTAGAAAATCCTGTTTTAGCCAAATTGTACTCGGTAGCTTTTTCTGTAAATGTTAGATCTCCATTATTTATATATAAATCATTATCGTGATTATTTCCTTTTAAATTCCCTGCATTGCTTACATAAATGTCTAGTAATCCGTCTTGATTAATATCTACCATAACCACACCTGTAGACCAAGGTTTGTTTCCTTCTATCCCTGCCGAATTGGAAATATCTTCAAATTCTAGATTGCCTTTGTTTAAGTACAATTTATTGGCAACCATATTTCCTGTTAGGTAAATGTCTGCCAAACCGTCGTTGTTAATATCGCCTATGGCAACTCCACCACCGTTATAAAAATTTCGGTATTTAAAAATATTGAAGTTCTTTTGATTTTTGACTTTATTTACAAAATCGATTCCTGTTTCATTAGCATCAAGCAATGTAAATAATTTCAAATCTTCTTTATAAGGTAAAACCTTTGATTCATTTAGATTGTCATTACAACTTATAAAAGTTAGAAGAATAATTAATGAGCATAGCGAGTATATGGTTTTTGATATATTCATCAATAGTTAATTTTGAAATAAATTATTAATAACAATCATAAAGCATTCAAATTTAATTAAATGACTATTAAAAAGAAATAAAAATGTATGTTAATATAGCAATTAAAAAGCGCCTTTAGTAATAATTCTAAAGACGCCAGTTAATTCAAATAAAATAGTTCTTAGTAACCAGGGTTCTGAACTAAGTTTGGATTTGCCAAAACATCTGAAGTTGGTATTGGAAATACCTGTTTATTTACATCGGTTGCACTTTTAAGGTTCCATGCTCTCATATATTGACCAAATCTGATCAAATCTTGTCTTCTTACCCCCTCTGCGTACATCTCTCTTCCTCTTTCAGCTAATAATTCTGCTTCACCAACTGAAGCTAAAGCTGAAGCTCCTCTTATACTTCTTAAAACATTAATCATTGGTGTAGGATCTCCTCCCATTCTAAGTATAGCTTCAGCCTTCATCAAATAAGAATCAGCATATCTATATTTAACAACATGTGCTCTACTTGGCCCTCCTACTTCATTAGGATGGTATTTTAACATTCTAGTTCCATCAGTTTCCAATACAGCATTATCAGCAGGAGCTGTATACTCTGCTTTTGTTACTTCTTTTGTGAAAACTAAAGGAACACCACCTACATTATCTCTTGCGTTTAATGGTGTACCATCTTGTTCGTATTGTTGGCCAATTAAGAAACCATAACCAATACCTAGGTTATCAGCATTCGCTGTAGTAGCATCTGGCACCCATCCTCTACGTTCTTCTTGTCCATCACCCACATAATTTGTATCAGGATCTCCTTCAAATGATTGATAAAATTCTGATAACGTAGCAAAACCATTCCATCCACCTCCAGTGTTCTCTGGAGAGTTTAGATTATAATGCAATGTATACCAAATTCTTTGTCCAGCATCACTAGCAGTCCACCAAATAGTTTCTGTATCATTACTTGGTCTAAAGATGTCAAAGAAGTCTCCAGAAGCCGCTAAAGAATAACCATTTGCAGTAATTGCATCAACTGCATCTATAACCACTTGCATATCTGTAGGGTCTGCAGATGTTCCTAAATACACATGCTTGTTTAAATGAACCTGAGCTAATAAATGTCTTGCTGTAGCTTTAGAAGGTGATGATTTTAAATCTATACCACTACCCACTGTAACGTCAGGAAGACCTGCAATGGCAGCATTCAAATCTGCTACTATAAAATCTATTGCAGCTTGTCCTGTTAACGTCTCTGGAATTGCGCTATTAGGTAAATCAACATCTCTAAGAGGTACTTGTCTAAACATATCTAGTACCCAACTCATAGCCCAAGCTCTGTAAAATCTGGCTGCTGCCTTTAACTGGGATACATCTCCACTTGTAGTATTTACACTACTTTCATTTATAACACGTGAAGTACTAAGGGTAATACCATTTAGTTCTTGCCATGTTGCTACAATATCCGAAAGTTCTGCATTCCATGTATGTTGATGCATTGCTAACCATCTTCCGTTATCACCCCAGTCAGTTCCTCTAGTAGCTACTACATATTCATCAGAAGAAACCTCATTAAGCCCGTAAAGACCTCCAACTTGTTGCAAATTTCCTCCAGCAATAAGGTTAGCGATATTTGAAACTTCACCTTGAATATCTTCAACACCTGTAAAACCCGCTCCAGCTTCAGCAATCACTGAATCCGTACCTTCTATTTCTAGGTCGGTACAAGAAAAAATGACTGAGCTTAAAAGCATTAAACATAAATATTTTGTTATTGTTTTCATTATTATATTTTTTTCGTTTTTTCTAAAAAGTAACATTAATTCCTAATGTAAAAGTTCTTGGTCTTGGATACGAGAGATAATCTATAGAAGCCGATGGTAATCCGTTAGCTGCTAAATTAGAAGTACTTACTTCTGGATCTAACCCACTATACCCAGTAATTAAAAATAGATTTTGACCACTTAAGCTAAAACTCATACTTTTAAAAGTTCCTTTCCCGCTCAAAGGATAATTATAAGAAACCGAAGCAGATTGAAGTCTAACAAAATCACCTTTTTCTAAAAAGAAAGTACTCGGATTGGTTGAGGATAGAATAACACCGTTATCAACAACACTTGTTAAATTATTTCTACTTCCAATCTGAGGAGATGCAAAAAGTGCATTCGCCGTATTGTTATATACATAATGACCAAACTGACCACTGAAAAATAAAGAGGCATCCCAATTTTTATAAGAAACACTCGTAGATAATCCTGCTGTAACATCTGGAAGACCAGATTTGTCTAGTATTGTAGGATTTGCATCAACGTTAAAGTTTTCATCAACCAAACGTAGGTTATAAGTAAATAATGACTGTCCATTTGCTAATATTTGTGTAGTAGCTCCTGTTAATCCTTGACCAAATAAACCACCTGCTTGTAAAGGAGCTCCACTATACTCTGTAAATTCGTTTTTATTGAAAGCGATATTAAAGTTCGCATTCCAAGTAAAATCTTCTGAACGTACAATATCGTAATCTAATCCAAGTTCAAGTCCTTGATTCACAATTACAGCATCAACATTTGTGAAAAAGAATGGATCGGATGCTGGTTGAATTGAAGGTAAAAACAACAAGATATCACTCGTCTCTTTCCTATAGAAATCTACAGTACCTTTAAAACGATCATTACTGAAACCAAAATCTATTCCTAATCCATATTGAGTTGTACTTTCCCAAACAAGATCTGGGTTTTCACTTGCTACAGCAGTATTACCTGGTGTAGACAACTGAGAACCTGCATCAATACCTAATGCATTCCATCTGGTTCTTCGCACAGCTTGACCATACCCAAGACCGTCTTGATTTCCTGTTATACCCCAGTTTAATCTCATTTTAAGCGTAGAAAAAGCGTCACTTACAAAATCTTCTTCACTTAGTTGCCAAGCGAAAGCTGCTGAAGGAAAATAACCATACTGATTGTTTGCTCCAAATCTTGAAGATCCATCAGCTCTTATCGTTGCTGTAAACAAATACTTATCTTCTATTGTATAATTAACTCTTCCAAAAAAGGATTGTAATTCATCTGTATTATCAAAAGTATCTACAGAAAGAGCATCCACAGGAATAGAAGGTGACGCTAATGCTGTATCACTAAGTCCTGGAAACAAACCTAACAACCTTAATTGATTTAAACCAGTATCTTGAAATACCCCTACACCGTAGCCTTGAGAATTACCTACAAGACCTCTTGTTGTATTATATGCGCCTTCTAAAGCATTTGCTATCTCACCTAAATTAGTAGAAGCAAATCCTTGTCCAAGGATATTCTGACCTTTTCTATTAAAATCTTGATATGAGAAACCTACTAGTGCATTTAATTTGGATTTTTCATATTCTTTTTTATAATTCAGCGTGAATTCTAATAGTTTACTGCTTACATCTAAATTACTAATCGCAGCACGTCCATTATTTTCAGCACCATTACCTATAGAAAGAATTTGTGGTCCTGTAACTTGGGCTCTTGAAGAAGTAGAGTTGTCTAATCCCAAAGTTAATTTAGCAGAAAACTCATCAGTAAGTGTATAATCTAAAGATAGATTACCCAAAAACCTATTTGTATCTGTATTGTCATCATAATATGCCAATAGATTTGCTGGGTTTCTATCTGGAGAAACATCAAAATCCGGGTCAATACTTAAAGTAGGGTTAGAATAATAAGTAGCTGCTAATAAATCTCCATTACTACCTGCAGTTCTACTCACAAAAGGTGCTCTGTCATTTACTCCTGAAATAGTTCCCTGAAAACTAACTTTTAATTTATCATCAAAAAACCTATGGTTTATATTTACTCTACCTGTAACACGCTCTAGTTCGGTATTTTGAATAACACCCTCTTGACTAGCATAACCAAACGTAGCTCTTATATTTCCTTTTCCATAATTTAAGGAATATGATAAATTGGTGTCTGATAAGAATGCAGACTTAAATATGAAGTCTTGCCAATCAGTAGAACCTCCAAGGTCAGCTCCTCCTCTGTCAATAAATTCTTGAGATGTTAAAAGGTCTAATGTATTTGCTGTAGTAGCAGTAGTTAAACTAGTGGAAAACGAAAATTGTCCTTTTGAACCTCCACTTTTTCCTGATTTTGTTGTAATAATTACTACTCCATTTGCTCCTCTAGAACCATAAATAGCAGTAGCAGAAGCATCTTTTAATACACTTATACTTTCTATGTCATTTGGATTCAAGAAGTTTAAAGGATTTTTAGAACCACTAGTACCTACCCCAACATCTGCACCACTTGCAGAAACACTCTCGTTAGATACAGGCACTCCATCTATAACAAATAAAGGACTATTACTTGCTCTAACAGATCCTGTTCCTCTAATTCGTAATGAAATTCCTGCCCCTGGCTCACCACTTGATTGTGAAATTTGAACACCAGCAGCTTTTCCTTGAATTAACTGTTCGGGAGAACTAATAGCGCCTTTATTAAAATCTTTTGATTTTACTGACGCCACTGATCCTGTAGCATCTTTTACAGTGGTAGATCCATAACCAATAACAACAATCTCATCTAATTGTGTCGCATCTTCTGTCATAATTACATCTATTACAGAAGCAGTAGCAACCGTTCTTTCTTCTGTATTATAGCCTAAATAGGTATACACCAAAACATCGCCTTTTTTTGCTGTAATAGAATATTTACCATCTAAGTCTGTTTCTGCACCAACAGTGGTACCTTTTATATTAACACTTACGCCTGGTAGAGTACCAGAGCTGTCAGAAACAGTACCTGTAATAGTCTGTCCATACATAATACCACTAATTAATATTAATACTGGTACCATTACTTTTTTAAGTAATTTGTTTTTCATTTAAATTTAAGTTTAAAAGTTGATTGAATTTTTATCAATTATTTATATGGTTGATAAAAACATTTGTAAAAGCAGTAATGTTAACAATTATTTATGATTTAAAAGATAATATCACAAAAAAAGCAGCGAAATATTGCCGAAAACGTTTTCGGCAATCCGTTGTTATTTTAGCTCCCTTACCCATATATTTTTATAGCTAACTCCACTATTGTCTTGGTGATCTTGCAATTTTATTGGTTGCCTGCCATGTGCTACGTTTTTTGGCCAGCCTATATATTCGGTCGTTCCTTCTATTTTAAAATTATCTTGAATTAATACTCCATTGTGTAGTACAGTAATTGTTGCTGGTTTAGACAGCTCTCCTACAAAATTAAATTCAGGCTCGTGATAAATGATATCATATGAATTCCAACTTCCTGTTTTTGAAGAGGCTTTTACTAAGGGAATTGATTGTTTATAAATAGATCCTACCTGCCCATTTACATAGGTATCATTATCATTATTGTCTAACACTTGCACTTCATATCTGTTTTGAAGGAAAACACCGCTGTTGCTTCTATTTTGTCCATCGGCTCTTATATCTGAACTTGAACGCCATTCTATATGCAATTGTACAGACCCAAAATTTCTTTTGGTTTGAATATCACCTGTTTTGTCCTTTACACTCATACTACCATCAGAATTCAAAATCCATTTTACAGCTGTAGAATCTCTCGAAGAGATCCATTCATTAAAATTGGTTCCATCAAAAAGTACTATCGCATCAGATGGGATTCCTGTTTTAGCATCTACAGAAACTGTTTTAGGTTTTGGTTCCCAAATTTCGGTTTCTTCAGGTTTCGTAGGCTCTTTTTTAGTTTCTACTTTATCTTTTTCTTCTGATACTGACTCCACTTTAGTGGTGTCTTTACAAGCTATTAAAACAAAAATAAAGACTACTGCTATTAAAAAATTTCTCATATTATAATCCTAAAATTTGTTTTAAATACTTTTCATCTGTTGTACCTGTACCAGCAAAATCATCAAAGCGTTTGTTTGTCGCTTCAATAATGTGATTTTTTATAAAACCAACGCCTTCGCGAGCTCCTTGTTCGGGGCTTTTAATAACGCATTCCCATTCTAAAACTGCCCAAACATCACAATCATATTCGGTTAATTTAGAAAACACCTTTTTAAAGTCTATTTGTCCGTCTCCAGGAGAACGATAACGACCTGCTCTATTTTTCCAATCGTTATACCCTCCAAATGTTCCTTTTTTCCCAGAGGAATTAAATTCTGAATCTTTTACATGAAACGCTTTAATAAACTCATGATAATGGTCTATATATCTTATGTAATCTAATTGTTGTAGTACGAAATGTGATGGATCATATAAAATATTCACTGCTTTATGATTACCTGTAGCTTCAAGAAAACGCTCAAATGTATCACCATCATGAATATCTTCCACTGGATGCACTTCGTAACAAACAGCTACTCCATTGTCTTCAAAAGTATTTAATATTGGCAGCCATCTATTGGCAAGTTCTTTAAAGCCTATTTCTACCAACCCTTTTGGTTGTTGCGGCCAAGGATGCATCATAGGCCAAAGTAGAGAGCCAGAAAATGTAGCGTGTGCTTTTAAACCTAAGCGGTTACTTGTTTTTCCTGCTTTATGCATTTGGTCTACAGCCCAAGCAGTTCTTTCTTTGTATTTGCCTTTTAATTCTTTTGGCGCAAAAACATCAAACATGATGTCGTGCGCTGGATGGACAGCAACTAATTGACCTTGAATATGTGTTGATAGTTCGGTTATCTCTAATCCGTAACTGTTTATTTTTCCTTTAAATTCGTCGCAATAGGTTTGGCTATCTGAAGCAATGTCTAAATCAATTATTGATTTGTCTAAGGTTGGTATTTGAATGCCCTTATACCCTAAATCTGAAGCCCATTTACACAATCCTTCTAATGAATTGAATGGTGCTTTATCATCCATAAACTGTGCTAAAAAAATAGCGGGTCCTTTTATCGTTTTCATTTTGTTGATTGGTCAATTAGTAAATTGGTTAAATCGTAAATTATGTTATTTTATATTTTTAGAATTACTTTTCTGATTTTGTAAATATTTTATGTAACCATTAATTTTCTTCTAGTGAAACGCTTAGATGATCTTTTAATTCAAATAAAGAGCCTCTTGCTTGACGGCAATATTGTATTTGTTCCTGAAAATGATATCTTCCATACCCTTCTGAAATATTTGCTGTTACTGACCTAGATGCTCTAATAATTTGATCTTTCAGTTTGTATTTTTCTTCTACAGGTAGTCCTTTAGAAAATTTAGACAAGTCTTGTCTAATTTCAACAGCAGTTTGATAAATTTCTAAATTTTCTAAACTATACATTAAAGATATATTAAAACTACTTTTACCATTTACCATTTCACGAATCCTCAATAGAGACCCAAACATTTCCTTTTTGGTGAGATTCTACTGCTTTTTCTATAAAACTCATACCGCGAACACCATCAATCATTGTAGGAAATTCTCCTGAATTATAGGGTTCTTTGTTGATGGCTTTAGCAACCCCTTTGTATATATTTCCCATAGAATCGAAAATACCTTCTGGATGACCAGGCGGTAATTTTGTACCATCTAAAGACAATTCACTATTGTAATCATGACCTGGCTTTAATACTTGAAGTGGTTTACCTTCTTCCATTACATATAAATAATTAGGATTCTCTTGCTCCCATTTCACACCAGCTTTATCACCGTATACTTTGACTACAAAGCTATTTTCTTCACCTGTAGCAATCTGACTAGCGCAAATAACACCTTTCACATTATTACTACAGCGCAATAAAACGGTGCCATCAATATCCATTTTGTTATCAGTGTAGAGATAATTTAAATCGGCAAGAATCGATTCTACTTTTACTCCTGAAACAAATTCTAACATATCAAAAGCATGCGTTCCAATATCGCCAATACAACAGCTTATTCCAGATTTTTCTGGATTTAATCGCCAAGTTGAAGATCGCTTTTCTTTATCGTGAATGATAGGATTTATCCACCCTTGATAATACTGTGCGTCTACTTTTTGTATATTTCCAAGCTCGCCATTTTTTATCATTTCGCGCATTTGACGAATCATCGGATAACCCGTATACGTATAGGTTACAGCAAAAACTGTTTTTGCTTTCTTAAGTGTTTCATTTAAAATAGCAGCCTCAGCGAAAGTAGTTGTCATTGGTTTTTCACAAATGACATGAAATCCATTTTCTAACAGTTTTTTTGCCATTGGGAAATGCAAGAAGTTAGGTGTTAATATAGACACTACTTGCATTCTTTCGCTTAGGGGAAGTTTTAACTCTTCTTCAATAAGTATGTCGAAACTTTTATAGATTCTATTTGTTGGCAAGCCTATCTTTTTGGCAAAATCAATATTGTCTTCCCAATTGGGATTAAAAACTCCACCAATCACTTGATATTTGTCATACATCGAAGATGCCACACGATGTAATACACCTATTAGTGAATCACCGCCACCGCCTAATATGCCTAATCTAATTTTAGAGCTCATTTATTTTTTGATTTTAACCTTTATATTCTACTTTTTCGTTTTTAAACAATAGCGCAAAAATTACCAATACCACTACTGCAAAAATCGCTGGGAATAACCAAATGTCTTGCCAGTTGTGTGTGCCGTCCGCAATTAAATTTTTATCTACAATTTTTCCTGAGATCCAAAAACCAACTAACATTCCTACACCATAAGTAGCCAAGGTAATAAGACCTTGCGCGGCGCTTTTTACTTTTTCACCTGCTTTAAAATCTGTATAAATTTGCCCTGCTACAAAGAAGAAGTCGTAACAAATACCATGTAAAGCGATACCTGTTACTAGCATAAAGAATAAATCGCCATTATTACCATAGGCAAATAACACATAACGAATTCCCCATGCTAACATTCCAAATAACACTGTCTTCTTAAATCCATATTTTTTAAAGAAAAATGGTAATAATAGCATGAAAGCAACTTCAGAAATTTGCCCTAAAGATGCCCAAGCTGTTGAACTTGCAACTTTATATTCAGTTAAAAACAAACTTATATTTTGATAATAAAATGCTAATGGAATACATATTAAAAAAGAAGAAATAAAGAATATTAAAAAATTCCTATCCTTTAGTAATTTTAAAGCATCTAAGCCTAAAATATCTGATATTGAAGTCTTTTCATTTCTATCTGCAGTTGGAGGTGTTTTAGGTAAAAAGAAACTAAACACGCCTAATACTACGGATGCAACTGCCACCATTATAAATGTATTCGACAACATTCCATTTGCAATATTAGCTTCAGAATCCCATTTAAAAAGGAAACTAATTGCTAATCCTGCTATAATCCAACCTATTGTTCCCCAAACTCTAACCATGGGAAATTGTTTTGCAGGATCATTCATTTGATTAAAAGACACCGAATTTACCAAAGCCAATGTTGGCATATAAGCAATCATATATCCTAAAACATACGGGTAAAATGCACTAAAATCTGTTGCTTGTGACATCATATACATTAAAACTGCGCCTACAATATGTAAAACACCAAGGATTTTTTCTGCATTAAAATAACGATCAGCTATAAGACCAATGATAAATGGTGCAATAATAGCTCCCCAAGATTGAGTTGAATATGCCATTCCTGTTTCTGCGCCAGAAGCGCTTAAATTACTTCCAAGAAAAGTTCCCATTGTTACAAACCATCCTCCCCAAATAAAAAATTCAAGGAACATCATGAATGATAGTTGAAATTGTACTGATTTTTTCATTTTTATACTCGTTTAAAAATTTTTAAATTCTGTAAACTTATTTAACTTCTTTTGCTGCTTTTAACAATAAGTCTCTAGTTGCTTTTATTCCTGTTGTATCGTCTAACCTACTACCTTCATACTCTACACCAACAAAGCCTGTATATCCTGCATCTTTTACAATTTGCATCATTTTTACATAGTCGATGGTGGTTTCATTTCCTGCTTCATCAAAATCATAGGACTTGGCACTTACCGCTTTGGCTGCAGACATCATTAGTTGTATCCCTTTATATTTATCTGGATATACTTCTTCGCATTCTCCCCATTTTGCATTTTTATCTTTTCTTTTTGTACACCAATTCCCAAAATCCGGTAGCGTCCCGCAGTTTTTCATACCTACATCATTAATAGCCACCATTAATTTGTCTGCATCACTAGATAGCCATCCATGATTTTCGCAAAGAACATTAATGTTTTTTGTAGCTGCATACGTAGAGAGTTTTTTAAGTCCATCAACTACACTGATTTTCCAAATTTCAGGATCGTTTGTTCCAAACGTATTTACACGAATAGAGTGACATCCTAATTTTGCTGCGGCATCTACCCATCGTTTATGGTTTTCTACAGCAGCATCTCTTTTTGCCTCATCTGGATCTGCCAAGTCACCTTCATTATCAACCATAATCAAAACATTTTGCATGTTCTCATCTTTGCTAATCGTTTTTAAAGAATCTATGACCGTATCAAAACCTAGTTTTTCTATTTCTGCACTATACAATTGGCTTACATATTCTAAGCCTTCAAAACCCATTTTTTTAGCTTGTGAAGCAAAATGAAATGGTGATTTTTTTTCATTGAGAACATATTTATGGATAGACCATTGGGCAAGCGAAAGCTTAAAAAATGAATCTGATTCTTTTGTTGTTTCCACGTTATTTGTAGTTTCTTTTTTTGCATCTTTTTTACAAGCAGATATCGCTGAAAGAAGGAATGCTAAGGTTAAAAAAATCGCTGCTTTTGAAATAATCTTTAGGCTCATTACGGTTCAGTTATTTTAAATTTTCGAGAGTGGAAATTATAAAATAGAACTCAAAATTATGTGTATAATTATTCAGTGAAAAAATTTAAACAAAATTTAAACAATTGTTAAAGCTCTTTTACGAAACGCTGCGGGAGTACATTTTTCTTGTTTTTTAAACATCGTTGCAAAATATTGACTTGTTGAAAACCCACATAAATACGCCACGTCTGATATAGAAATATCAGACTTGTTTAGTAGGATTTTTTTTGACATCTCTATCCGTTTTAACATAACATATTTCATAGGCGTTAGATTGGTTAATTGTCTACAATGATGCGTAAAACGTGTTAGTCCAACTCCTGAAGACTTTGCCATCTTTTCCACTGTCCAATTGTCAGCTAAATTCATTTCCAATTCTTTTAAAAACAGTTGAACACTTCTGGAGCTATTGGTTAATTGTTCATTCAAAGCAACTTCATCAACTAATAATAAATCCAAAAGTAGTAGCAATAAATTATTGACCAACAAACGTATTTTTGAGGAGTTACTTCCTTCTTTATCAGTATCTACAGCTTTTCCGATTCTTTGAAAACAATCCCGAATACGCTTGTCTGCTTTCCAACAAATTTTTTCATTTTGTCTTAGAATGGTCGTCAATTTTTCAAGATCTTTAGGAGCCAGTACAATCCAATCTGGCCAAGACCAGTTTTGGTGGGGTCTACGCACATTTAAATCTAAAATAATCCAATAAAATTTACCCATTCCAATAATAGGGTTTCCTACTTTGTGAGCTTCCCAAGGTCTTGTAATGGTCAAGTTGTTTGGCAGCAATTCCATTTCTTTGTTTTGTTGTGAATAAGGCATGGTTCCAGATTCTAAAAAATGAATTTCAATTCCTTCATTTCTGTGCCAATCCAATCCCCAATCTTGTGGTTCGTTAGCATCCCAATAGCCAATACTATTAATTCCTAAAGTATCCTCTGTTAAACGGTTACCAGGGTAAGTATATCGTGCTAAAGCATTAAATTTTAACTTTTTCCTATTTACTGCATCAACCAAAGGAACACAAGTATCCGCATGGTACTCAATTCCATCTACTTTAAAAGGTGTTATGTTTTGTATATTTAATTTCACTGAAAAATATTGAACATAATAAGAACGCAAATTAATTAATTTGGCTGATAAATATGTATTTTGAGCCGCATTTAATTTTGAATATCAAAAAGAATAGTGAGAAAAATTGCATATAACAAATAATAACTAAGACAAATATGGAAAATCATCAATACGATGCTATTGTAGTGGGCACAGGGATTTCTGGTGGATGGGCAGCAAAAGAGCTTTGCGAAAACGGGCTAAAAACACTTGTTCTTGAAAGAGGACCAATGATACGACATGTTGAAGATTACACAACAGCACATTTAGATCCTTGGGATATGCCAAACGGAGGGAAAGCTAGTAGAGAAACAAGAGAGCGCAAACCTAAACAACATCGTACAGGGTATACCACTCATGAAGCTCGCCAACAATTTTTTGTAGATGATATAAAGCATCCGTATAATGAAGACAAACGTTTTGATTGGATAAGAGGCTATCATGTTGGTGGACGTTCCTTAATGTGGGGAAGGCAAAGTTACCGATTAAGTGATATTGACTTTGAAGCAAATAAAAAAGATGGGATTGCTGTAGATTGGCCTGTTCGTTATAAAGATATTGAGCCTTGGTATGATAAAGTTGAAGAGTACATTGGGGTAAGTGGAGAAAATTTAGGATTAAAGCAATTGCCTGATCAAAAACTGTTAAAACCAATGGATTTGAATTGTGTGGAAGAGCACCTTCAAGGAAAGATTTCAGAAAATTTTGATGACGATAGATTATTAACCATAGGTAGAACAGCACATATTACTGAAGGTACTAAAGAAGGAATGGGAAGAAGCACTTGTCAGTACAGAAATAGATGTATGAGAGGCTGCCCTTTTGGCGCATATTTTAGTAGTAATTCTTCTACTTTACCTGCCGCAGACGTTACAGGAAACATGACCTTAAGACCCAATTCTATTGTGCATGAAGTTATCTATGATGATAAAACAAAACAAGCAACTGGTGTCCGCATAATTGATGCAGAAACAAAAGAGGCTCATGTATTTAATGCAAAAATAATTTTTTTATGTGCATCTGCAATTGCATCTGCTTCCATTTTATTACAATCTAAATCTGAAAGGTTTCCAAACGGCTTGGGTAATGATAGCGGAGAGTTAGGACATAATATTATGGATCACCATTTTCATGTGGGAGCTCAAGCTACAGCAGAAGGTTTTGACGATAAATATTATAAAGGAAGAAGACCTAATGGCATTTATATTCCACGATTTAGGAATTTAGGTGGTAAGACAAACGCCAAAGGCTTTATAAGAGGTTATGGTTATCAAGGAGGTGCCAGCAGAGAAGATACGTCTGAAATGGTTGCAGAACTAAAATACGGGCCTAAATTAGTTGAAGCTATTTTAAAACCTGGCGAATGGAATGTTAATTTATTAGCCTTTGGTGAAACCTTACCCGATCATAAAAATAGAATGTATTTGGACGAAAGTAAAAAGGATGAATGGGGTTTACCAACCATAACTTTTGACGCAGAGTTTGGGAAAAACGAGTTTGAAATGCGTAAAGACATGCAAGAGCAAGCTAAAAAAATGTTAGCAGCAGCAGGTTATAAAGATGTGAGAGGTTATGACAATGGAGGTCAAGCTATGGGATTAGGAATTCATGAAATGGGAACGGCAAGAATGGGTAGAGACCCAAAAACATCTGTTTTAAATAAGTACAATCAAGTGCATGCATGTAAAAATGTATATGTAACTGACGGTGCATTTATGACGTCTTCTGGGTGTCAAAATCCATCACTAACCTATATGGCATTTACAGCTAGAGCTGCAAATCATGCTGCAAAAGAATTTAAAAAGAACGCCTAATAAAGTAAGATATGAAACGTAGAGAAGCATTAAAAAATATCGGACTTGCTGCAGGTTTTGCTGTGGTAACACCAAGCATTTTTAGCATGTTGCAAAGTTGTACTAGTGACGCTGAAGTTTGGGCACCAAGTTATCTAACCCATGAAGAAAAAAAGGTACTCGTTAATTTAGCAGACATTATTCTACCTAAAACGGCAACCACACCTTCGGCAACAGAAGTAAAAGTTCCTCAGTTTATTGATAAATATATTCATGAGGTTTTAGATATTGAAGATCAAGAAATAACCAGAGCCGCTTTTACAAAGGTTATCGCTATTTTAAAACCCGATGCTGCTTCAAGTATTGACGATGTAACTACAGAACAATACACAACCTTGTTAGACAAACACATGTTGGTTAAAGGAGAAATTGACCAAGAGCGAGAAGCAAACCCTACAGCTCAGGTAATGACCAATTCTGAGTTTTTAAATCAGTTAAAGTGGATGACTATCCATGCGTATAGAAACTCTGAGCAAGTAGGAGAAAACATCTTGGTATATGACCCTGTGCCTACCGCTTATTATTGTGGTGATTTACAAGAATTAACAGGTGGAAAATCATATTCTCTATAATCTTGAAATTTTAAAAGAATAAAGCAATTTCGTATGAAGCATGTTTTTAAAATAATGTTATTCATAATCTTTGTTGCTTTTGTTAGTTGTAAAAAAGAAATAAAAAACACCTTACCTATAGCTGAATCTAGCAAGCAATGGAAATCGTTATTTAATGGTAAAAATTTAGACGGCTGGACACCTAAGTTTAATGGTTATGAGTTAGGGAATAATTATAAAAATACTTTTAGAGTAGAAAATGGTATTCTAAAAGTATCTTATAGTGAATATGATACTTTTATAGATCAATATGGACATTTGTTTTATAAAACACCTTTTTCTAATTACAAATTAAGGTTACAATATCGATTTGTTGGAGAACAAGTTAAAGGTGGGCAATCTTGGGCTACAAAAAATAGTGGGATTATGATACATTGCCAATCTCCTGAAACCATGTTATTAAAACAAGGGTTTCCTATTTCTTTAGAGGCACAACTTTTAGGCGGTGTAAAAAAAGGTGAGGTACGTCCTTCCGGGAATTTATGCACACCAGGAACACACGTTGTCATGAATGGTAAGCAAATTACTGATCATTGTATTTCTGCAGAGTGCAAAACCTATTATGGAGAAGAATGGATTACAGCTGAAGTAATTGTAAACAAAGATTCCATAAAACATTATATCGATAAAAAACTTGTAATTTCTTATTCTAATCCTACTATTGGAGGTCAATTTTTAGAAACAACATCAAAAGAGATTCAAGCAAAAAAAGGACAAATATTAACTAGTGGTTTTATTTCATTACAAAGCGAGAGCCATCCTATAGGATTTAAAAACATAGAAATTCTTGAATTATAAAATTGAATTTCAGAGCCTACTAAAAAACAACTATTTACTAAAAGTTACTCCACAATAAACTTCCCTTTCATCAAAGCAAAGTGTGCAGGGAAACTACAGATATAATCGTACGTTCCAGCTTCAGGAGCTGTAAATTCGATGGTTGTCGTTTCACCACCACCAATCATTTTTGTATGTGCTATAACATCGGTCGTTCCTTCAGGAATATAATCGTTGTCTTTTGAAGCTCCTGCCTTCACTGCGAATGGAGTTAGTTTCACACCTTTTTTCAAAATAACAACATTGTGGCCCATAATTTTTTTATCTAATTTCCCAGTATGAGTTAATGTTAGTTTTACTTTCTGCCCAGCTTTTACTTTAATATTTCGAACATCAAATTTCATAGCGTCATTCGTCGTAATTAAAATGTTAGCAACACCTTTAGCATCAACAACTACATTCGTTTTTTGTATCGTAGTTTTTTCTTTTTTTGAAGAAGTCACTTCTATCTGTTTAGAAGTGTCCTTTTTTTTGTCTTTTCCACAACTTACTAATATAAATAAACTAATAATTGCAATTAAAATATGTCTCATTTTTTACTTTTAAATAAGTAATGAATATAAATAAATTATATAGAGTATTTGACAAAAATTGAAATATATTTCATTTAAATTACACCTATATAAAATGTATCATTAGTCTTAATTGGTCTATATTTTGTTACCTTAACAATAGCTGTAAATCATTGTGTGAATTCACTCAGACAGCTTAAAATGTTTATTATTATATTCCTAAAGTTAGTGGATTTCGAAAAATAAGTACGAAATCTAAAAACTGAAAAAAAATTGCAGCGTCTTGTCAAAAAAATTGCTTAATTTTAGCTTATTAGAAAGTTACTACTTTCTAATAAGCTGCAATTTTGATAACATAAAAACGCGCCCTAAATGTTATAAATAAACAACGTTTACCATTATTTTTAATAACATATAAATAATAGTAAGCCTTACGAAAAAAGATATTAAATAGAAATGCAAAAAGCTAGTTTAAAAATAATAGCGAAAACTTTAGGGATCTCTGTTGCTACGGTGTCAAAAGCATTAAATGATTATCCAGACGTAAGTAAAAAAACTAGGGACTTAGTAAATAATTTAGCAAAAGAACTAAACTATAGACCTAATGCCTTTGCTGTTAATTTAAGGACTAAAGAATCTAAAACTATTGGTTTAATAATCCCGGTAGTTGTTCATTATTTTTTTTCAAACGTTATTAAAGGTGTTATTTCAGAAGCTGAAAAAAAGGGTTATCTAGTTATCATCCTTTATTCTAATGAATCTTACGAGTTAGAAAAAAAACAGGTTAATTTATTACTAAGTAAGGGCGTTGATGGTATCATAATATCAATGGCTAATGAAACGGCAAACTATAATCACTTAAATGAAGTATTAGCACAAGAAATGCCTTTAGTGATGTTCGATAAGATAGCTAAAATTGTAAATTGTTCTAAAGTTATTATTGATGATAGAAAAGCTGCATATACAGCTACCCAGCATTTAATAAATACTGGATGTAAACGAATAGCACATTATAGAGGCGCTCTTTTACCCCAAAATTCAATAGATAGATTCTTGGGTTACAAACAGGCATTATTAGACAACAATTTACCTTTTGACTCTTCTTTAATTTATATTTCTGAAGATTTGAGTTTTGAAGAAGGCAAAACACACACAAAACAATTATTAAAAGAACATAACAATGTTGATGGCATTTTTATAAACACTGATTTAGTTGCTATTGGTGCGATGACAGAATTGAGAAGTCAAGGTGTTAAGGTACCAGAAGATATTGGTATTGTTGGGTTTAGCAATTGGTTTATGTCTTCGATTGTATCGCCTACTTTAACAACCATTGATCAGCCTGGTTACCAAATGGGAGAATCTGCTTTTAAACAACTTTATGAAGAAATAATAGCAAGAAAAAACAAAATACCTATAGTTCCAAAAACGATTACAATTGAAACATCATTAGTAAAAAGAGAATCTACTAGAAATTTTTAAATTCACTTTTACCCATAAACTTAATTATCTGTTTGTCACTTATTTTTGGATTTGCACCATCATTTGACGCGACCAAAGCACCAACAGCACATGCAAAATCTATTGCCTTTTGAGGTGTTTCTTTTTTAAGTAACTTATTTATTAAAGAAGCTAAAAAAGAATCTCCAGCACCAACAGTATCTGCTACATTAACCTTGAAACCTATATTATTATAAAGCGTTTTATCTATATATAATACGGCTCCTTTTCCTCCTAAAGTTACACAAATAGTCTCTGTGATTGTTTTTTTAGAAATAAATTCAATGTTCTTTTTTAAATCACCCGAGTTAAAATCTAATTCTCTGCAAATTTCAAATAACTCATCATCATTGAATTTAATAAAATCTGCTTTTTGCATCAATTCTACTAGTATGTTTATTTTATAATGTGGTGGTCTTAAATTTACATCAAACACTTTAAAAGGTGCGCTATTCAAAAGTTCTAAAAGCGTATTATAAGATACTTCATTTCTTGCAATTAAACTGCCAAATATAAACGCATCAGATTTTTGTACAGCACTTAAAATGGTTTCGTTTACCGTTATATAATCCCATGCACATGGAAATTCTATACGATAACTTGCAGATCCTCTTTCATCTAAACTTACTAGTACCTGACTCGTCTTAAACTCTTCATTGATCTGAATATGTGAATTATTGAATCCTTCTTCCTTCAAATAATTTAACAAATCAGTTCCATTTGCATCCTTACCTACACTACTTATTATCGTTACATTATTGTGAAAAGAATTCAATCTTAAAGCTACGTTAAGTGGAGCGCCTCCAATCGTTTTATACGATGGAAATACATCCCATAAAACTTCACCAAAACAAACTACATCTGCCATTCTATTACGAAGTTAATTCAACTTAAATTCTTCAATTTTTATGTTTTTTATAATTAACTTTTCATCTGAAGTAAGTATAGATAATGTCTCATATGGCTGATTTGGGAAGAATATTTCTGTCATTACAGTTTCTCCATCATTATAAAAAACTTCTATTGAAGTTTTGTCTATAAGCGCTTTTATTTTTAAAGTATTGGATGGATTTATTTTCTTTGCTTTGGATACTGTATTTGCAAATTTATCTGAAAAAGTAACCTTTCCAGATTTTTGTCTATTAACAAAATAGTGCTTTTCAACATTGTCTAATCCAAATGAAAGACTGTCTCCAAATTTATTATGAAACAGGAATGTATATTTACTTTTCGTTAATTCTTCCATTTCTAGCTCTATACTTAATCGGGATAAATCCACATCATTATTAGAAGCAATCATTTCTTGTTTATGTACTGTTAGTGTATCTTTAAGAATGGTTTTAGAAACATATTTTGATAGCTCTGAAACTGGAGTGGAAGTCAATAAATATTTGTTTTCAGATTTTTTAAGCTTCAATTCTCTAGAAATGGTCATTGCACTACGCCAAGTTTCAGTTGGCACATCTCTAGCATATTCCCAATTGGACATCCAACCAATAAATAATTTCCGACCATCTTTCTTTGGAATATTTGACCATGTGACACCCGCATAATTATCCCTTCCATAATCCAACCAAATAGCTTTTTCCTCCTTTAATTGTGTACTAAAATCAGCATCAAGTGTAAACTTATTACCATCAAAATCGCCAATAAAATACTGTGTTCCACTGCCTCCGTTTGGAGCTGCGGGATTTATACTTACAATTAATACCCATTTTGTTTCATTAGTCCCATCAATTTTGACAGGAAATAAATCTGGACATTCCCACATGCCGTTATGTTGTCCAAAACCTTGTCCAAAATCGGATTCTAAGCTCCATTCTTTTAAGTTTGTTGAACTGTAAAACATCACCTTATTTGCAGCTGCTAAAACCATAATCCATTTGTTGTTCTTAGCGTCCCAAATCACCTTTGGATCTCTAAAATCCTTAATACCAGGATTAGAAATCACTGGGTTTTTATCGTATTTCGTCCAGGTCATTCCTTCGTCTAACGAGTAGGCAATGGCTTGTGTTTGAAAATCTATCTCTCCTGCTTTTTCGCCATCCATATTATGGTATGTATACATGGCAACTATTGGCACGATACCATCTTTTCCAAACCCAGAAGTGTTCTCTTTATCAACGACAGCACTTCCAGAAAAAATAAGCCCTAAATCATCTGGATAAATTGCTATGGGTTGTTCTTCCCAAGTAATCATATCTTTACTAATAGCATGTCCCCAGTGCATGGGTCCCCAAACATTACCGTCTGGATAATATTGAAAATACAAATGGTATTTGTCATTCAAATAAAACATTCCATTTGGGTCATTCATCCAATTCGCTTTTGGCGTAAAATGAAAATTAGGCCTATACAATACTTCTTCAGCGCTTTTCTCTGTTGAAGTTATTGGGTTTGTTTTGCTTTTTTCTGTGTCTTTTTTACAACTTATAAAAGCTGTAAAAATTGAGGCAATTAAAAAAATATGGAATATGTTATAACTGTTTTTATTTTTCATCTTTTATTAATTTTTTACTTAATTTTTCAAGTGAAATTCCTTTTGTTTCTGGCATCATAAAAATTACAAATACTAATTGGAAAACCATCATAATCGCAAAAAATAGGAATACGACTCCTGCTCCAATAGTTGAAAATAATACTGGAATTAATGCTGGAATTAATGCGGCTAAAAACCAATGTGTTGAACTTCCAAAAGATTGTCCAGAAGCTCTTAAGTGATTTGGGAAAATTTCAGAAATAAACACCCAGATAACAGCGCCTTGTCCAATGGCGTGAGCTGCAATAAATAAAAACAAAAAGACGGGTACTGCTATACCTGTCCAGTCAAAGAAAAAAGCACAAGCAACAAGGGTTAAGGATATTATATAGCCAATAGAGCCAAAATACATTAAGGTTTTTCTTCCTAATTTATCTATTAGAAAAACACCTAAAAGTGTAAAAATTAGATTTGTAACACCAACACCAATGCTGCTTAATAATGCTGTACTTTCACCTAAACCAGCTTCTTCAAAAATTCTTGGAGCATAATATAAAAATGCATTAATCCCAGATAATTGATTAAACATTGCTATCAAAAAAGCTAATGTTAACGGAAACCTATACTTCTTTAAAAAGATTGTCTCCTTTTTAGCTGTCTCTTGACCTGCAGTATTAATTTCTAGTATTAATTCTTCTGGATCTAGATCTGGATTTATTATTGATAGAACAGTTTTTGCTTCATCATTTCTAGATTTTGATAGTAACCATCGTGGGCTTTTAGGAACGGTTAAAATTAACAGCGTATAAATTACTGCTGGAAAAGCTTCTACTCCAACCATCCATCTCCAAGCATTCTCGCCAATTCCGTTTAATAAATAATTAGATAGAAAAGCTACTAAAATTCCAAAAACGATATTAAATTGGTACAATGCTACCAACCTTCCTCTATCTTTTGCTGGTGCTATTTCAGAAATATATGCTGGTGCTGCAATTGTAGAAGCTCCAACTCCAAGACCTCCAATAAATCTAAAAAAAGCAAATAGATAAGGATCGTTTGCGAATGCAGAACCTATTGCAGAAACGGTATATAGAATACCTATAATTATTAATGTATTTTTTCTTCCTAACTTATTCGTTGGAATGCCTCCAAATAATGCTCCTATAACTGTACCCCATAAAGCCATTGCCATCACTACAGAGCCATGGAAAGCATCTGAAGACCCCCAAAGTGCCTGTAACTTTTTATCTGCTCCAGAGATTACGACTGTATCAAATCCAAAAAGAAACCCAGCTAAAGCAGCTGTTATAGACCAAATTACTATTTTTTTGTTCATGTTTTTTATTAATTACATACAAAATAGTTAAACTTTATACGTTCATTAACTTTTATCTATTCTAATTGACAGTTTAAATCCCGAAATCGTTTTCGGATTATTCGTAGTTCACTCTATCTTATAAATAGAAAAGTGACGTTCCTTCTCACAAGTAAAACTTAAAAAGCAAGGAAATTAATGTAACGATTGAAATCATTAGGCTAAAATAACATCTACTTCTAATTGGGTTTCAAGTTCTTTAAATTTTAAGGAAAACAGAAGTATACTTTAAGAATATCATCTTCTGAAATTTCTAATGAACTGGTTTAAACTTTTTTAATTCGCTAAAAAACCACCTTTTTGAACCTGTTCATTGCCTTTTTTTTCTTCCATAGCTCTGCTATGCAACCTAAAAAAGTCTTCAACCAGATTCAAAATCATTAATTTTCACTACAATCCAAAAAGTTTAAACCAGTTCAATGTATATTTGGATGCTTATTAAAATATTTTAATCAATAAAAATCAAGTTATGCAGTTTTTAACATTTATAGGATTTACAGCTTTAGTAGCAATCATCGCTTATTTAAAAACAAGAAAAGAAGAATCATCTTCTGATGGCTATTTTTTAGGTGGACGAAGCTTAACAGCTGGTGTAATAGCTGGTTCTCTGTTACTTACTAATTTATCTACAGAACAAATTGTTGGCTTAAATGGTGCTGCTTATCAAAGTGGTTTATCGGTAATGGTTTGGGAATCGTTAGCAGCAATTGCTATGGTTGTAACTGCCATGTTTTTATTGCCAAGGTATCTAAAAGGTGGTTTAACAACTGTTCCTGGGTTTTTAGCAAAGCGATTTGATGTAACTACAAAAACCTTAACATCTGTTTTATTCCTTTCTGGCTATGTAATTGTACTGCTTCCAGTAATCTTATATTCTGGTTCTTTAGCTATTAGTGGTATGTTTAACGTACCCGAATTACTAGGCGTTACACATACGCAGTCTATTTGGATTTGTGTTTGGGGAATTGGAATTATTGGTTCTATTTATGCGGTTTTTGGAGGGTTGAAAGCTGTCGCAATATCTGACTCTATAAATGCAATTGGACTATTAATTGGCGGTATTCTAATCCCGATTTTCGGGTTGATGATGATTGGAGATGGAAGTATAATGGATGGTTTATCAATTTTAACAACCGAAAATCCAGAGAAGTTTAAATCTATGGGAGGTGCAACAGACCCTGTTCCTTTTTACACAATTTTTACAGGAATGATGTTGGTACAATTATTTTACTGGGGAACTAATCAACAAATTATACAAAGAGCTTTAGGAGCAAAAGATTTAAAGGAAGGTCAAAAAGGATTATTATTAGCATCATTTATAAAAATTTTAGGTCCAATTATTGTTGTTTTACCTGGTTTAATTGCCTTTCATTTATTTCAAGGAAATTTAGAATCTGCAGATAGTGCATATCCAGAATTAGTTAGGAAAGTATTACCTGGCGCTTGGGTTGGCTTTTTTGCAGCGGTGTTGTTTGGTGCAATTTTAAGCTCTTTTAATAGTGTTTTAAATAGTTCTGTTACGCTATTCGGAATTGATGTTTACAAACAACATATTAATAAAGAAGCTGAGGAAAAAACTGTTGTAAAATATGGCAAAACTTTTGGGGTATTTCTAGCAATTGCATCTATGTTTATTGCTCCATTAATTGCAAATGCTGGAAGTTTATTTGATTATTTACAAGAAATAAATGGTATTTATAGTATTCCTATTTTAACCATAATCATTGTTGGTTATTTAACCAAACGTGTCCCTGCAATTGCTGCAAAGATAGGTCTCGTTTCTGGGTGTTTATTATACATCCTTAGTCAGTTTATTTTGCAACCTTACTTTATCAATAAAGCAATGAATACTGCTGTAGAAGCTAATATCACTGATGCTGCACAATTAACTTTAATTAAAGCACAAGCATATCCTCACTTTTTAGATATTATGGCAATTTTATTTGTACTGAATGTAATTATAATGCTGATTATTGGGAGGTTGTACCCAAGAAAAGAAGCATATATTCAGGAATATACAAAACAAGTCGACATTACTCCCTGGAAATACGTCAAACAAGCGGGAATTGTTATCTGCATGATTGTTATAGGCGTCTATGTTTATTTTGCGTAAAATAAATGAAGTTTTGAAGCGGGGCTCGACTCCCTATCCCAAGTAAAACTTGAAAGGAAAGAGAAAACGAAAATTAATGAAGTGCTTTAAGGCATTGTAAATAAAGAGATGAAAGAATGTAAATGTTTCTTAATCAAATCATTCGAATTTTCGAATGCATACTTTGAGAAAACAAGTTACTTCTCTAGCTTTATAAATTGATAAATTACTCTTTGGTTTTTATAAATCAGAGAGTAATTTTTATATTGAGATTCTATTTTTAAGGATTAAACGTTCATTGACACTTCGACACTTCAAAAAAACACCATAAAATGTACTGGTTCGATGTCTAAAAAGGGGGTTAAAAACACCTAACTATCTGGTTATTAGATTAAATCGGTTCGATAGTGACATAAGAGGGGGAGCTTTGAAAGTCAAAGAGTTACAGAATTTATTTTTGTAACTCTTTTTTATTTTCTGATGATTAGGAAATTTATTGACCCTGGTTTTAACTACTTCCGAAAAATTAAGTCTATGTATTTCTTGAAAAACTGTTTTAGCTAACTCTTCAGTAGAACTAAATGCTCTTTTACTTAAAACAAAACCATCATCTAATATCATTGCACTTATTCCAGTTGATTCTGGAATATCTGGTTCAAACTGAATCATTCTTCCATTGATTTCTACACTTGCAGCTTTATTGTTTTTCATCGCATCTGCTAATTCATCAAATTTATCTGAATTTAAAACATCCATAGCTTCATCAATTGCCTCGGTTTCTTGCGCAAAGTCAGGAGACTTTTGCGTAACCAATCCTAACTTCTTTTAATCAATCTTTGCAAAGCGAGGGTTACTTTATTAACTATTACCACACGAAAGGATTCTTACGGGAGCGGGGTTGCTCACTCTTAACGGCACGGAAAATATCTTCGTACTAGCACTCTTGTGAATTTATATCTGCGTGATCGGATCAAAGTAAGTTATCTGATTTATAAAATAGAGTATAATAAAGTAGTCAAATACTTACTGAAAATTAACTCTTAAGATGCTTTAACTACTTTTATTCAGCAAACTCATAGATTTACGGATTTAAGGTACAATTCCGAGCTATCGGGTTTCTTTTCTAATCCTTCTAGTATTCTTATTTACCACACGATGCAATCGTGCGGGAGCCGGGAAATTAAACCTGCTATTGATACTGCTAAAAGTATTGCTGATGCGCTTGGGGTTACTATTGATTTCTTATTAGGTGGGGATGATATGATTATGGATAAAAAACTATTTCAAAAAATTAAAGATATTGAGAGTTTTGACAAGGAAGAAAAAACTAAAATTTACGACCTTATTGATATGGCTATCTCTTACCATAAAACTAAAAAAGCGTACTCTTAAAGCATAAAAAAACTACCCTAATTTCTTAAAGTAGTTTTCTGTTATTTTCTTACCGTAACGCCACTAGTTACAAACTAGCGGGAGCGGGGGCGAAAAGATTCGCGCACCAGCGGAGTTAGTAATTCTTTCTTTCTTAAACCACACGATGCAATCGTGCGGCAGCGGGGGTAGAATATTATAACCATCATAGATACCCAACTGATTTATTTGGATTGACTACGATGGAAGTGGTAGCAGGTAAAATTCCTGATAAAAACCACTTTAAAGATAAAATACAAAAAGCTAAAAAAAATAGAGTAGCAGTCAACCAAGAATTTAATGCTTGTGTAATTCCTGTACGATGTAATTCTTAAAACGAACGAAAATGACATGGTTTCTTATATAAAAATGACTATGACAACATCAGAATTTACAAAATACCTAAAAAGAACATAGGAATACTCAATTACGAATATTCCTATGATTACATAAATGTCTAATTTATAATGAGTTTCTTAAAACCCCTATTGTTACTGAAAAGTTCCAATCTTGGAACCTTTTTGTCGTGGTTTTAAGTAGCGTGTGCCTGGGGCAAGACTAATCTACTACTTGATAAAGATGCTGTTGATAGATTAGTAAAGATTTCTGAACTCAATGACGAGAACAAATCTTTTATTCTCAATATGATTGACATGGCGCTTCGTGACTTTAAAACTAAAAAAGCATATTCTTAAAACATAAAAAAACTACTCTAATTTCTTAAAGTAGTTTTCTATATTCTTTTACCACACGATACAATCGTGCGGGAGCTGGGTAGTATATCCGAGCCGTCTGGTATTAGCTTTTTAATTAATTCAATAGTTTTTTCATCTTTTATTTTAATCGATGCGTTTTTATAATTTCGAAACCCCCTTATTAATATTTCTTTTTCTTTTAATAAGCTAAATTCATCTATTTTATACAAATGAATAGTCTTATCTTTCATATTAGGAAACTCTAAATTAGAACTGAAAACAAAATATGATCTTCTATGCCTAAAATAATCATATCCAATTATTAATAAGAGCTTGTTTTTGTGAAAAAGCTTAAGGTTAATGTTAAATAACTTGTGATAATTACTAAAAAAAACATTTGCTTTAAATCCACATAAATAATTATACTCTGAAGTTATGGATTCAGCAATTCTTCTTCTTTTATAGGAAGAGTAAAAAGAATAAAGAAAAAGTATTACTATAATTAAAACCAGTAAGCTAGAAGGATTAAATTTTGAAACAAATATTTTAGAAAGTACAGTAATCATTTCTTAAGAAAAATAGAATTTGTCTTTTTATCGAAAACAACACTATTTTCAATAGTATTCCCATAGTTTATATTCCAAATTTTATTTAAAAGTTTCCCCATTTTTGTATATTTTTTATCTTCAGTTTTTTGAGATAAACTATACATGTTATATATCGTAAATGAAGATTTACCCATAGTAATAATACTTTTCTTTTTATTTAATTTATTACCTTCTTTTTTAGAAAAACTATATAGAATTTCAAAAAAATCATTATCTAAAGTATCGTCTAGATATTTTTTATTTACAAACTCTTGTAGTACTTCAAGTAAAAAAGGATCTAGTTGCTTCATTCTTTTTAAACATATTTCTAACATATTTAAATAAACATGCTCTTTTTTAAACTTATCTCTTATATTAATTATCTTTTCTTTTTTGAATAAAAATTTCGTCCTATTGACCCCTCTTTCTTTATCCAGGAAATAAAAAAATTCAACTTTATCAATATTTTCAAATAAATTAATCCTGAATAATAAGTATTCCGAAAGACTTTTTTGCATTGATACGTTTGTGAGGTCATATGGCTTTAAAATTTCTATCTCAATAGATATTATTTTGTCTTTAATGCTTTTAGTTTCAATTTTAACATCTTTGTTAAGGTTTTTTATTATGATTTCTATTTCTTTATTCAAAACAAAATTTATATTCGATTTTTTCTGTTGGCAGTTAAACAACAAAAAAGAAAAAAAAACTAAAAACAATATTCTTTGCATATTTGTGTACCTGTAATTTATTAATTACTGTTTTTCTATTATTTCTGGGTCTCTGGAAATCCCTTTTTCATCTAAAAATTTTGAGAACTCAGAATTTGGATAAAGTTTTTCAAGTCTTAAAGCTGTTCTAATAGAATCTTGTACCGATCTGAATGGCGGGTCTACATCAACCTTTCCTGCTGATATACTACTTCCTGACCCTGATAATATAGGCCCTGGTGTTCCCAAAGCTGGACCTGCAGTCCAAATATTAAATCCACTACCATCTGTAATTATTGTCTTAACACCTACCCCAACACCAAGAGGAGTAGGCCATAAAAAACCTGCAGAGATAGTTGCACTATTACCTGATAGTACCTCTGTTAAACTAATATTAGAAGTAGGATCTATAGTTAAAGCCCCCATTTGCATACCTGCATCAAATCCTGGTGTTCCAAAACCTACACCACCAGACAATATATGAAACTTTCTTCCTGCTTCCCATACTGGAGCATCGTCTGGAACAAAACCACTAGTCATGCCGTTTCCTCCTATTCCTCCACCGCCTCTACCATAGCTTACGTCCATTCCTCCAATGAATAATCTCATTTTTTTAGTTTTTGTTTTTGTATATAGTTTATTAACTGCTGGTTTTATAGTTGGCACGTTTGCATTCGATTTTACTTTTAAAAAATCAACATTAATTATATCTCCAGGATTAATATTTAGTTCTGTATACCCTACATCGTTTATATCTGAAGGATCTTTATACTTTCCTTTTTCTTTAAATGTTTGCCTATTAGTGTCTATTACATCTAACCAACTATATATTTGAATTGAATTATTCTCACCACTACCATATCCATACATCTCTCTATTTTTTTGCAGATTTATATCATCAGCAATCTGCGAAGGTCCTTGACCAGCTTGAACAACATAAACTAATTTCCCATTATGGTATTTTAATTCTTTACCTTCTAGTTCAGACCCCAAACCTAATTTGTTTTCTGCAAAAGCATAAGTACTATTCCATGGGTATTCAGAATGCATTGGATCAATACTCAAAAATCTTCCCACTCTAGAATCATACATTCTAAATTTAAAGTTCAACGAGTTCCCCTCTCCTTTAATTTCATCGTCACGTTCTTGACCTTGGAAGCCATATCGGTATGAATCACTCTGTCCATGCCTATTAGGTATAAGCATCCCAAAGGGAAAGTAGTCATTATAAGCGATTACCTCTGGGTTAAAGATACTTAATTTTACTATACCATCCGTATTGGTAACATCTATGATCTTTATATTGTCTAGATAAAAAGGTGTGGCTTCTTGATCAAAACCATCCTCTCTGAGTCTTAGATTTAATCTATGAACTCCTGTTGTTGTTGGAGTAAAGGTGCTAGAGATTACTCCTGTTTCTATCTCTATTTCTTGATAGACAATAGCACTGCCACTCCAGATATTAAAGTCTAGTTGTCCATCAAGTTCACTTCTATCTACCGAAAGACTGATATTATAGGTTCTTCCTGCTGTTAAGTGATAACTTCCTTCTGCTCCGTGTAAGTCCTTTCCTGTTTCTACTTTTAAACGCCCATTCTCTAGATTGATCGTTGCGTTAGAGCTTGCCACCCAAGGAGATATTGAACTACTAAAGTCTGTAGTGCGTGTAACTCCACTAAGCCCATTAGCTTGCCTCTCTATCATAAAATTACTCACAACCATGTCATAGCTAGACTCTCCTGTGAGTTTATAGAAAAGAAACAAACCATCGTCATTTTCTAAGCTAATCGTTGTTGAATGATTCCCTGATGCATTGGATCTATAGAGTATCTCGTCTATATCATCAAGATTTTCACTTTTAGAGATGATAAACTCTGCTTCGCCTGCCCTATCATCTAAATCAAACGAGATTCTATTTACTCCTTCATTAAAATCATATTCCCCTACAATGACATCATTGGGTCCGCTAATGAGTAACTCATTGTTAACTATCGTTCCGTCTTCCCAATTCCCTTTACTAATATCATTAGTCTCTACTGTATAGGTAGGCTGGGAAGAAAGTATCTTCTTATCGGAGATCACCGTAAGAACATTCCCTAAATGATTGCTTAGCTCATAACGTTTGTCTCCTACAGTACTCTTATAATTGTTAGCAGCTAAAGGTGTTTCGTTTATCGTGGCATTTTGGATTCCCAATCTTGAGCTTCCATAGATATGATGTTCTTTTAAACTCACATCTGAGATGACCGTAGATTGATTTACCACCAACCCTTCTGTAATCTTTAACAATGCCGCTGATCCTGTCTTGGCATGGAAGCCTGGTAACATTCTAATCTGTTGTCCTGCCTCTATGGTAACATTAGAGCCTGCCTCTAGCGTGTAACTTCCTGATCCGGCTAGGGTAATACTATTTTGTGCCTGAATAAGTTCGTTGCCTGTCACTGTGTCTGAACCTATGGTAATATCATTTATCGGCTCTGAAGTTTCTCCTTTGCCATAGACTGCCAGAACATTCCCTTGTGCATCTCTAATATACGTGGTAATGGTTTCATTGGCTACCACACCTTGTGGGAACACTTGTTTTTTGATTCTGTTTCCTAATCCGTCATATTCAAAGTTGATTAAGGTTCCATCTTCTTTTAAGATAGAGGATACTTTTCCTGAGACGGTCCATTCTATATTTGCAATATTCTCTGTTACATCTCTGGTAAGTTGTCCTATTTCATCATATTGGTAATTATGTGTAGCTGTATTGGTAGATGAATACGTAATTCCTTTGGCGTCTAGTCCTTCTTTTTGATTATCTACATCGGATAAAAAGGCATCATTCGCTACAGTGTCTTCTACTAAGGTTAACTGGTTATTTCCATTGTCATAACTATAGCTAAAGTTATCCATAGTTTGTACCGTATTTTCTTTAAAAGCTTCACGAGTTAATGCCTGTAGATTCCCATTTCTATCATAGCCATAAGACGTACTGATGGTATGATCTACGACATCTCCATTTAGCATTGCTGCACTCATGCTACTAATCCTGTTTAGTTGATCATAGCTATACTGATTGTAAGCCGTTTTAATGGGTTTGGCATCTTTGTCTAACATCGTTGTCACCATCGACTTGATGTTTCCATTATACAGGTTTTTATCGTTATGGGATAGACTACTTTTTGTGACACTAAATGGAGTAATTGCATCTGCCTTTCTTGAAAGATAATCACCATCAAAGTAAGAAAGTGAATAACCCATCGCATCTTTGGCGATGTTGTTGTTATATCCGTCTTTCCCAATGTCTTTGGTCACATCCAATGCTTCTCCATTAACTGTCTTTAACCATCCTTGTAAGGTATAGACATAGTCCATTCCTTGTACTTGTTTGTCTCCAATAAGGGTTCTTGCTAATGGTCCGTGATCGTAATACTGATAGTTTGCGTCTTTTTCCCAAATGACTCCATCTTTGGAGGTCTCTACGGAGGTAATTCTATTGTCAGCATCATAGGTATATTTATGAATGAACTGATCGGGTTGATTTTGTTGGTAGATTACTTGATGTACATTTCCGCTAATTAGATCATAATCATAGTTTACAATTTTGGTGTCTTGATTTAAAGAAGCCAGTGTTGGGTCTAATAATTTGGTTGCCATCTGATTGACATTCCCATGAATATCATAGGAATAGAAAATGGCATTCTGTGCATCTTCTAAACCAGAGGTACTATTATAGTTTTCATAATAGAGTACTGTTGCTACTCTATTTCTTAGGTTGTTTTGTGTAATGGGTGAGAAGTCTGTATCTGTCTGATCATAAATCGTTAGAGAAACTTCACTTCTTGTAACGGAAGTATCGGAAAGGTCAAAACCATTTACAGTACCGTCTACTGTGCTAATGAGTCTGCCATTATCACTAATCGAATACATCCCTGAAGATATAGGTGTCGTAATCTCTCCTGCCTCTACAATACGACCTAACGCATCATATCTTGTATAACTGAAAGTCTCAGAACGACTAAAAACACTTAATCCTTTTTGTTTTGCATTTTGTGAGGCAATGATTCTTCCAAGATCATCATACGCAAACTTGGTCACTCCACCATCTGGGGTACTTTGCCATACTAATTGATTTAGGGAATTGTACTTATAACGAGTCTTGAGCGTATGATTTTGGTTTGCTCTGTCTACCCCTTCTGGTGGAACTGTTTGTACCAAATTGCCTGCCTGATCATAATAATACAATGTGTATTGGTATTCTTTATCAAAATACTCCATCTCTAAGCTCTCACTTAAATTGTTAAGTCCAGCTTCCGTATAATTTCTAATGAATTCTTTTCTAAGTTCTGCCAAATAATTCTCATAGGCTTCACTAGAGAAAGTATTGACAATATTTTCTGCTAAGTCTGTACAGATATCTCTTAACTCAGGTGCTTTGAGCTCTGCAGGTGCTAATGGTTTTGGTGGACAAATTCCTAGGTTTGCAAATCGGTAGATGTCATCTACATAGATCCTCCAACTCTCTGTACCTCCAGCTCCAAGGTATCCTTGGTACGAAGTAATGACTGATTGCATGTCATTATATCCATAGTTCAAATAAGTATCTCCAAATTCTCGTAAAGTAATAAATTGAGCATGATCGATATTTCTATCTGGATCCCCTACAGAAGGTAATAATGTATTGATATATGTTATATAATCTGCCGCGATGTAGGCATAGTTCATCCCGCAGAAATAGTCTCTCGACTCATTAATCTGATTCGTTGGGTCACTAGCACCTAAATCTAAATCTTCAAAACTCTCTGGAAGGTCGTAATCTATAATATTGGTTGCTAAACTTGTAGAAGGATCAGAAACTCCTAAACCTGTTAAAAACAAATCGTACTCCGTATCACAACTCTTGGGTTCTAAAGGTTGGGGGATGCAAGGGCAAGATGATTCGTTCTCTATATTAAATATAAAAGATGTTGTATTTAATAATCTAAATGAATCGTCTTCTCCAAAGATATAGCAAAAATCTACTGGATATCGATGCCCCCCTCCAGTTGATCCGTAAATTGTATTAATTGAGAATTTAATTATCTCTTCTTCTAAAGAATTACTACTGTTCAAAAAACTTACAGAAAGTTTAGCATTAAATTCATTGGTTTCAATAATTCTTAGCGAGATAACTTCTGTAACATCTATCCATTTTTTAGAAAAATCTTCAAAAGAAAACCTAAAGTCGTGAGTAATAAAAGAAAAGTTTGGCGAATTGAGATTATTTCTGTACGCGAATTGTAAAGAATTACCAACTTGTATTATCTCTGTAGGAAACGAAAAATTAACACTATAACTAGAACTAGGATATACTTCAGATAAATATTGATTTACTAATACCTCTATATTATTTTGATTTACAAAATTTTGAAGAATTGTAGAGTTATTTGAATTAATTGCTTGTAAATCATTTAAGGCATTTTTTAAATCATTTTCAATTAAGGGAATTCGAGATTCACCTATACAAATATTGAGGCTTTCTTCACATATATCTCCTATTCCATTACCATTGGAATCTTCTTGGGCTGGATTATACGTATCTATACAATTATCACAAGCATCTCCAACTCCATCTCCATCTGTATCTGTTTGATCTGGGTTGGCTGTATTCGGGCAGTTATCACATGTATCATCAATACCATCTCCATCAGAGTCCAATCCACTTGCATTTGGACACGAAGGACTCCCTGTATCACAGACATTACCTATTCCATCATTGTCGTCATCTGCTTGATTTGGATTGTATGTATTTGGACAATTATCACAATTGTCATCCACTCCATCATTGTCTGAGTCTGTTCCAATTGGATTGTCACAACATGAGATATGATGATCTCCTCCATAGCCTAAATCGTCACCTACGCTAGCGTCGCCCCCAAGATCTCCCCCATTAATGGTACACTCTCCAACTTTAACCAAAGTTGTTCCTTCAAAAATTACTTCTCTAAACTGTGTTCCTTCTAAAACATTGGCAAGAATTCTAAACTTAAACTCTCTTGTAGAGCCTACCAATACATTGTCGTAATAATAGATTCTAGAGAATCCTTGGATACTCCAATTTGATCCAGGTATATTAGGATTATAATTACTCCAACTAAGACCTGAACTATTTGGAAGTATTAGTTCTACTATTTCACTAGCACCAATACTGATGGTTAAATTACTTGTCGATACATTACTAGAAAAATTGAGGTTTGAACCATTCCCATTTATAGCATCAAATAAATCCTGTGTAATATATTGCCCCCTGTAGGTAGTGGTAAGGTTTGCTATATTTAAAAGATCTCCGCTAGTACTACTAATTCGATCGTTTACAATTCCATTTAAAAAGTATTCTAAATCACTTGCCAATGGACAGATTCCTGTTTGTGTATAAGAATAATAGCCATTATCATCTTGCATATCCAAAAGATCCTGTTGACTTGCTCCTGGATCATAACCACTATCGGCTGGAATAAATCGTTTGATTTTTTCTGCCCATAAATCAGCATTTGTACTACAGTAATTAGTACTTGAACTTGTATTGGCTGGTGCAGGTACTCCGCTGTAATTAGACAATACTTGTGTGTAATCATAAGTAGGGTTAGGGTCCGTTCCAATACAACCATTATAAGCATCTTGCTGGGCTGCATAGTGATTTAAAAAAGTGCTTTTGATCTTCTCCTTTAAACTGATATAAAACGAACGATAGGTTTGCCATACCAAGTTTCTTTGTGATTCTGGCAAGTCTTCAATCGTAGACATTGAAAAACCTGTAGGTAAGATATAATCAGACAATCCATTATGGGTAACAGTCATATAGGAAGCCTCTAACATGGTTAAAGCTCTACCATTTTCATCTTCAATACCTTCATACTTGGTATCAATCGCATACTCCATGATCGTTTTTCGTGTAGAAAGGTTGTCTGCTACACTAGGAATTGTATTTAAAAAATATGGGTCTTTGCTGACTAAATTCTCTAACAGATTTGCTTTGGTTGATGCTTGTGCATCTCCAAAGGTCTCAATCTGACTGATATAGGAATCAAACTCATCTGAGGATAAGTCTTGTGACTGTGGTGCAATATCTGGGGTTGTAGGATTGTATACATCTACACTAGAGCTAACAGCACATAAGGCTTCAGTGTAACTTAAATATGTATACTCAGGATGGTATTGAATTAGTGATAAAGCCCATGAATCTTGCCAGTATTCTAAAAAGCTTTTTATTGTTAGGTATCTAGGTGCTATCCAATAATTACCATCACTATCTTGCTGAATTTGATCTTCACTCTCTACCTCTGGACTATACCCTGATGGATTTCCATCAGTATCGTACTGAGTAACTGTTAAAAAGATTTTTGAATCACTACCGTCTGCTTCCTTATAACTTCCTCCAAAAGGAAGTTTCCAACTTGCATCTGTTATAGGAAGTTCATTATTCTCATTAAAAATACTCAGTGCATCGGTAACAATAAAGACATTACTTCCTGTTGTCTCTTCTACTAATGTAGCCTCTCCATATTGTCCTTGTGGACTCATATCTGAGAGTAATGACGCATTGTTGATTTGACATCCTTCAAAGGCAAGTTCGACTCCTGATGAACAGGAAGACTCACAGGCTGCAACGCCTTCTATAAAACCATCCTGATACACCTCTTCTAATGAAGTAATTAAGGTAGCATCATAGGTACTTGCATAGGTTAAAACCCCTGATGGTGAGTATGAAAATCCTACTCCAGTTGTAATTCCAAAATACGCAAATAAATTATCAATCACATACTGCTCTTTTGCCGAATTGTACGCATCATCTGTGTAGCTATAGGTTACATCGACATTGAAATCTTCTATGGCCCATAACTCATTTTGCTTGACATTAAAAACATCAAGTCCTAAACTCATATTGTCCCACTCAAGGTCTCTACCATTGTAAGAAAATGTACCTGTTGGAGTACTAAAGGTTGTATTTAATTTATCAATTACATAGATGTTCTGTGCAGTCAAATAAGCATCATTGTTATTATCTGCAATAAGAACTCCTGCCTTATAGATTTTCATTTCTATATTATAGTCAGTAATGCATAACTGACAGACATCTAAACAGCCATCGGTAGTAATCGAAGGGCTAAAAACTGAAGGATCTATATAGCATGCAACATTGGTTGAATCTTTTACCTTGCTGATATAATCATCAGCAGCTTGATTCATTGTTTGTTGATCTATCGATAATTTTTTAGTTAATGAATATTTTCCTATGGGTAATGGTACTTCTATTGTTAGGTTTTTATCAACTGGACCTTGAAAAAATTGATTTCCTTCACTTTCTGGAATTAATTCGTTCCCACATTCATCTTTAACAGAAAAAGCAAAATTATAGGCAATCTCATACTCATTACTCTGGTCATCGCAATAAACTATGTATGGTGTGTTATTAGTAGCATTGTAACTAAAATTATAATTGGTGTCTTCTACCAAAGAAATAACTTCTTTAGTACTCACAAAACCTTGTTCTATGTTTCCTTCTGGCGTGAGAATCTCTGTCTGTACATTACTTAAAATATTATCTTTAATTTCTGTATGTAATGATATATTCGCCTCGTCTGCTAAAGAATTCATTGAAGCAGGTTTGTCTCCTATAAGGGCTGTAGCGATAGTTCTTCCTTGTGCATCTATATAGCTTACACTGGATTGTTTATTGGGGTCTATTACGATGTTCTTTTTGTAATGCAGCACATTCCCTACATTGAGTGTCCCAAATAAACGAGTCAACTCCAATTGAGTAGGAGTGGTATAGAAATACTTCATCTCATGACCGCTTCCTAGCTGGTGTTGTTTTCCTACCCCACTTTTTCTTCGGATTCTTCCTGTATTATCGGCTGTATATTCTACTTGTGAGAACGGAAAACCTTGAGCATCGGGTACGTAATCTTGCCAATTACCTTGTACTAAGTTATTTGAAGAATAGTATTTACCAGCTCCTATTCCTGTACCTAATGCTTTTGCTGGTGCTATACAATCATTATCAATATCAAAGTCTTTGTAACTGTAAAGTGCTCCTGATGGGTTTTTATTAAAATCTTCATAAAATTGTATACGATCGTCATCAGTAGGAACGGGGAGTATTTCAATGGCAGGTCTTCCTTGAGCGTCATAAACAACTTCACCGACAATAGCCTGGTTAGTGGTGTTGATCCTAGTCACCGTTTGTCGGTTTCTAAGGCTTCCATCAAAATAACTTGCTACACCTTTTTTCTTCCCTTGTTCTGCATAAGAAACACTAAACTGCCAGTTCTTATCTGAATTATCATGGGAGTCAACTTCTATATGAGTCCAATCTGATACTGATATTTTGCCTCCATCATTGCTCCAAACTCCATAAGTATTGCGATCAGAGTATTGTAAATCGGTGAAAAAACCAACCCCTCGTACTCTTGCCATGATAAATCCATGGTCGAAAATATTGGAAATACGATAACTAAGTTGATCGGTTTCTATTCTTGTGTGGTTGTCTTTAAAGTCTTGCTTATCAAAAGAAATCTCTGCGGCAGAAAAATACGTAGCAAGTCCGTCATCGTCTGGAGCTTTATAATTGTCTACCCAAGTCCATTCTACATCATATCGGATAGCGCCGTCTACAGCATCCCAATTAAAAACAACCTCATTGGTAGTTATATTTTTCGTAATTGTTAAATTAGGAGGTGTTAGGCTCAAAGGGAAAATCGTATGGTTTTCACTCCAAAGCTTAATGTATACATTTCCAGGGTTACCTGTATAATTTACTCCTCCTAAGGTATGACTTATACTGGTTATCGTAGCACTTAAGCCATAGCTATCACTCTTGTATACAGCCTTGTCTGAAAAATTACCATCACTAACTACTTGGTTGTTTTTTACAACCATAGTCAATGAATTTGTTCCAGTAGAAACTCCAAAGGCATCATAACTAGTAAGTGACACAACTACTGTAGTAGTAATATCTTCGTAGGGAGCAATATTGTCTAAAATACCTATTTCTATAAAAGAAGATTTGGCAACTACCAAAGCACCATCTGAAGCTGTTAAATAATTAGCATCGCCACCATAATTTATCCCCGTCTTTGCTAAGTCCTGTGAAAAAGAACTTGCGCTAAGGAACAGAAATATGATTACAAAATAAAATGTAACCTTACTTTGGGATATTGTCTTTTTCATAAATTTTGTCTTTTTCATAGCTGGGTATGTTTTATTTATTCTCTCGTACAATGTCTACAATATCATATCCTTTGTATTTGTTTACAGCAATATATTTAGCATTTTTTTTGGATATATATTGTTTGATATCGAAAACTTTGTTTGTTAATGTAAATTTTTTAGTCTTATAGTTTTTATATGTTACTTCTAATTTAACGGAAGCTATATCTGATTTTTTCAACTCTTTAGAAAAATCTATTTTATTGATATAGTAAAAAACTTGACGTTTCAAATTATATGTACTCTTATCAATTTCAATTTCAACAGTACTATAAGGGAGTTGAGTTATTGGTTTTGCTTTTAAAACTATTTTCCAACTTGTTGGGTTTACAACCAAAGTATCTATGTCTAAAAATTGAAATAATTGATCTAAATTGAACTGATTAGCACTAGCTGATAAATTGGTTCCATTGGCTATTAATATGGCTTTTTCTTTATGATTGATCTTTAAATAAAGGCTAGGGGTATTAATAATTTCTGCTTCGGCAATTTTGCTGTAAACGCTATTTCCTTTTTTATAATAAATTCCTTTAGAATTTTCATGTGGTATCTTTGCATCATGACCTTTGAAAACTTTATATGAAAGATCGGCTTGATGGTTTTCTCTATTTGAATATCGGTCCTTAAATTCTTTTAAAATCGATTTTGCATCTTCTTGAGCCATTGCTAAAAAAGAGGAACAACAAATAAATGATAGTAACAGTAAATTATTAATTCTTTTTGGCATTGCTAGAACGTGTTTCTTGAATGGTATAAATCCCTTTTTCTGTTTCCTTTTTTACGCGAATCAATCCTCCTTCATTATCATATTCATAGTACGTAGCATAATTGTTTTCATCCAATTCTGCCATTAATTTTTTGGTAACATCATCATAAACAAAGCTTTTCATATTTCCATGGAAAGGAAATACACGGATGTCGTCAAAATATACACTTACATCAGAGGATGTATTCTTTAATTGAATCTGAAGTGCATTTTGATTAATAAAATCATCAATAGAAGCATTCAATTCAAAAACTCCTTGAACACGTTGCCATCCGTCAATAATCTTTCCAGAGGGTTTAAAAACACCTACCTGTATTGGATTAGAAACAGTTATGTCATTAACATTTACTAGGTATATTCCTATTTCACTATTGGTATAATTGGGAGGTTGGGAGGTTACTCCTTCTTTAACTTCTTTTATCCAAGCTCCTAAAATGTATTTTTTTTCCAGAGAAGGTCTGTAAGAACCAGAATAAAACTTATTCCCTGTTCGATCTATTATAATACCAACGCCTTCTTCATTTAAGGTAGTTATGCTTACAGGTGTCGACCAACTAGAGTAATTTGATGCTCCACAAGCAGTTCTGACATAAAAATCATATGTTGTTTCGGAAGTTAATCCGTTAATTATAGCATTGGGTAAAAAAATTGTTACTAAGGTTCCTGAGGTGTTTACATCAAAACCTGAGGTTCCATATTTGATTTCATAAACTGCTCCTCCAATAATAGAGATAGGCGTCCAAGAAAAAGAAGCTGAATTAGATGTAATATTTGTATTGCTTACATTAGAAACAGCTGAACAACTTATCTCATCCTCTAACGACTCATTATAAATAGTTTGTATACTATTTTTTTTACTGGTATCATATTCGCTTGTTCTATTTATAAAATTATGGCTTATTTCAAATTTTGAATTGTCAGCTTTATAGCTTGTCTTATTTATTGAAATATCTAACTGATAAGCATGTGTGCTTTGCACATAGCAACTCGTTAGAATTAATATCAACACAATGATTTTATTTTTCATTTTATTTTTCATTTTCATTTTGTTTTTAGGTTTTAATCCTTTATTGCTATTCACTAATCATTTACAAGTTGGAAAGTAAGTAGTCTTTGGCAAGACTCTCCTCCATTTATAGATATAGTAGCTATCATTTGAACAATTATAGTATCATCAGTACCCGATATAAATGTTGAGCAATTTGAGCCACCAGAATATGTAAACTGTTGATTATCATTATCAGCATATATGTCACAATCTAAAACTGTTCCAGCAGGACTCAGAGAGACAGTTAGGTTTGGTGTAGGTGTTATACTGTTCAACCTAAAAGCAGTACTATACGAGGTTCCTGTTGTAGTATTTAATTGTATTACGGATACAATTGATAAATCTTCACAATCTAAACCTCCAGGCTCTCCTCCTAAATCTTCACAATCTTCAATTTCTTCTGGATTGTAATCAGAAAAAGACCGTGTTAGTGTTACCGACTTTCCAGGATTTACTTTTATACTCTTTCTTCCCGTATGAGCAATATCATGAACAATTTCTGAATCTTCTATACTAACCACCTCTGCTTGTCCAAATGAAAAATGGTTAAGCCCTCCTTTAGGGGTGTAAAATAATTTTTCAGAATCTTCAAAACCTTCAAAGCCCATTTCTCTATATTCACTATTAGAAGCAACAGCGGTAGGAAGTGTATAGTTATGCCCATATTGTGCTGAAGAATATCTGTTTAAAGCATCTTTATTTTCTAATTCAGTGCCATAGGGACTGTATTGTGTTACTTCGCTAGCAAAGGTCCAACGTTTATCAACACTTTCAGTAGAGTTTTCAACTACTGCATCTCCATTGATTTGCCATTTTCCAGCATTGTATGTATAGAAAGGAGTGAAAGAAGTCAAATACCCATCATCTTTCAAATTTGGGTTTGTAGATTGTTGCCTACCTGTTAAATAAGCCCAAGAGCGTCTTGCTTTCCAATCACCTTTTATATTATATACATAAGGATTGATATTAAATTTATCTAATCGATGAAGAAATTGCGTTTCATTAAGGTCCTCAATGATGTTGCCATTTCCATCAACCATTGGAAGGTCTTCATTGTATATATTGCCTACCGTGAAATAAGGGACTCCCGATTCTCGTTGTGTTTTCCAAAAATCACTATACTCTACTGCACTTGCATTGATAATTTTATACGTACTTGGATTTACATCAGTAAACGAAGGGATACTTACTCGTAAGTTATTTGTCTCTGGATTATAAACTGGATCTACTTTTGTTGTAATACTTGCCATAGACGCAGCTTGTATGTTTCGATACCCTGAACGCATTACCTTAAAATTTAATGAATCAATATTTCTTTCATCATCATCTGGGCATTCATTTACAATTTTCCCATATCTATCCATCAATAATAGCTCATTACCAGTAATGCTTAACACCCATAATTTTTCATAAAATGTTTCAGCATTTTCGGTTGTACTTGGTATGTAAGTATATAATTCATCTCCTGGGATTAGGTAGTCTTCTGGGTTGCTAATAACGAGATTATTTTCATCTAATAAATTTAGAGAACCTGTAAGGTTGGACGCTATTCTTCCTTCTAGTCCAAGGTTTATTGATGCAGTACCCATTCCTTCATTTTTCCAATACGCGGGGTAATTTAAACTGAAATACGAATCATCAAAATCATTGATTGTTTTGGTGGCTAACACCTCTCCTGTATTTGCATCCCAAGCTAAGTTTTGTGTTGATACGCGTGCTCCTAAATCATGGGCTATTTTTTCTTTTAAAATTCCATGTTTTTGAATTACTTTGGTTGTTGTTGCTGTATGTAATACGTTTTCATGATGCGCGTATGATGGAATCGGAACTACCCAATAGTAAGGGATAATTGCTATTATAAAGCCTCCAAAATTAACATTTACGCCATAGGTTGTTGATTCTGAACGACTCTCTCTAAAATCATTAATCACATCATAATTCACACCTATTAACTGCTCTGTTATCTGTCCTATTTTATCAATAACTGGCAATTTATTTTTTAACGTTCCATTCTCTTCTAAATAGTATTTATACTCAACACCAGATAAAGGGCTCTCACCATTTTCTGCATAAATCCATTGCGCTTTTTGTTTCCCATTCATGTCGTTGATTTCGATTGAGAAACCTTGTGATACTGTGGCATGAGTTTTTACACTAAAATTTAATAGTTGAGATAAAGTACTAGGAGCATCATATTTTAAACTATTACTATCTAATTCTGTATAATCTGTTATCGTTGGAAAATCTCGAGAAGTGTAGAATTCACTTACTACTTTCCCAGTGGCGTGCATTTTAATATTCTCATGCGGTAAATTTTGAACCGTTACTCTTCCGTAGGTTACTGTAGGCGATGGGAAAAAAGACTCTCCAATCGGTTTTTCAACAAAATTTGTTTCTTTAGGCGCTAATATTTTATCCTTATTAGAATTGGCCGATTTGTCATAAAATGGTAAAACAAAAGGGTTTTCTTTGCTCCCATTGGGTTCAAAAGTAGCAACTCCACTAGAACTATCATCTTCTAAATTGTAGGAATAGACTTGCCCATAGAATTTTTGATATAAGGTATTGTTATCATGATTTGTCATCACATCCCAATTATCATCCATTTGTAATTTCTTTACTCGTGCTCCGCCTCCAAATTTTTTCTTTGTTGGGTTCATTAAACGAACCCAAGATTTTTTAGCTTTAAATTCCTTAGCCACACCTTTATCTTTTAGTACTTTATTGGGGCCTTTAAAAATTTCAAATACTGAACCTATGGATCCTACTAAGTCTTGAATAATTGCCACAGGATTGTTAAGTTGATTATCACTATATCCTCCTGTACTATATACCAGCTGATTCATATTTTGACGTCCAAAAAACCAACCTGCTTTAGAGATTGGATTCGCATCTCCATTGCGGTCTATATTTACAAATTCTACTGGGATTGCTAAATGACTTCCTACTTTTTGAACACTATGATTACTATTATTGTCTATATTAAAATAACCTGAGACGTAGTCGTAATTTGTACTGCTGTTTTTGGTCATTTGTACTAAAAACTTAAAGAATACAGGTTCTCCTGACAGTTCTTCTACAAAGTCATTGGCCTCGTATATACTTTGGTTTTCTGGAATCTTAACGTAAATATATTTACTAACGTTAGATCCACTATATAAACGTGTGTGATCTTTATCATCATTATCAGGGTCTGAACCTGCTCCTGTTACATCATAAAGCTGCATTATTTTTTTGTCTTGAACATACTGATAATCATCAGATTCATATTCAATTTGAAGGTCTCCTCCAGATGGTAAGCCAACAGAAGTTAATGTCCAAGCAACTGTATTTGTATCCGCAATTTCTTTTTCTTGTTCTACATAAGGAAACTCTGAATTGGTAGGGCCTGCATTACTAGTTACCTCACAATCTCCTTTATTTTCTTTGTAATTCCCCCAAATATCATAGCCTTTTATATTGTACACTGGGTTAGAAGGACTATCTGAATCGTCTATAACTCCATCTTCGTTACTATCAACTTCTCCATACTTAAAAGTATAAGGCATAAAGGCACCCATATTGGAATTTTGGTAGGTAAAATAAACTTTTTCTAATGTCAATTTTCCACCATTCTCTGCGTTACTATTTGGAACACCTGGGCATAATGTATAACTGTATTCAAAATGAGCTGTTTTTATAGGCACTGCATTTACTGCCCCTTTCTCGTAATACTCTTTTTTTGAAAATAATTTAATCTTGTCTATTTTTTCTGAAGTTTCACCTCCTGAAGAACCTCCATTTTCACCACCTACTCCCAAAGCATCTTTTCTGGATGATATTTCGAAAAAAGCAATATGAGTTTTTGTCTCAATAGAGCGTATATATACCTGTTCTCTTTCTCCGTAAATATAGTTTCCTTTTTGATCTTGTGGTTCTGAATAAAAACCTCTATTTGCAGTTGCTTGTCCTTGTTCAAAAGGCATTCTCCATTTGTATGTATAAGGAGTCCTATAGTTAAATCTTGTGTAAGCTCCTAAATCATCATCGCTTGGACCATTTCCTGTTAGGTCTTCATAATCTGCAGATAGGATGCTGGTTAATAAGTACGTATGTGCATAAGCAGGGGTTGTTACTCTATTAAAAAAACGGTCTCTTCCTTTTTTATTTCCTACAGAATTATCATTACCACTATAGCCTACCAATCCTGTTGTACAATCTCCATTATCTGTTACTGCAAACGTTGCCTCTCTTTTAGTAATGTTGTAGGCAGTTTTGCCATAGATATAATTACTACCATCTGGTTTTATAATACTGAACCCGCCTGTATGATGTTGTTTTGCATGTGGGTTAACTTCAATAAAAGGATTGCTTCCTCTAGTCTCGGTTACTTCGCTTACTTTTATTTTTTGAATGGATTGATTTCTTAACAATCTATTATCTCTTTGTAATTTTTCGTTATTTAGAAGAGGAATAGAAACTGAACTTGTGGAAGGGCTCGAATTGGTTGGGTTTGCTAAATATTCATTTTTTAAACTTCTATTATACTTGCTATTTCCTGTTACTTTTAAATGAATAGGATCACTTCCTTTTAATTTATGTCTAAAAAGTCCTACACTTTCATAGTTTTCATTGTCTACATTAAGTTCTCCAATAGTTCTGTAATAGATTTTTTCGTAATCCAACGAATTTAAATCGCTCTTCGTAAAATTGCCTAAAGCAAAATTCTTATTTCGTTTTGTCCAAAGACCTGTTCTAGCTTTTGTATCAGAGATTTTAACGTCAACTCCGCCTGCAAAAACCCATCCTGCTTCAAATTCACCGCCAAAGCTTCCACCAGTCCCTTTATCTTTTGTTGTAGGATCGTTTACATAGCCTATCTGACTACGATAGGGTCTAAAAGCTCCACCAATTCCCTGGCCATTAATTGAATACATGTCATAGGTATAATTGACTATTGGCAATAAGGTAGTGTTCTTACTAAAAGGTCTGTCTTTTTCTCTATTAAAGTCTAAAACTCCGTCATTCAATGCTTCGTTTTTTTCAGTATTGTCATAACCAAAGGCTTTGACATTTTTTAATTTTTCAGCCCCTTGAATCTTTTGAATACTCCCATAACCTGATATTTTCCCTTGTCCACTAAATCCAAATGCTGTAGGACCTATAGCAGCATTGAATGTAAGGTTAGTGCTTTTTGTCCCTACTCTTTTAGTAGGAGTAAATAAAACTAAATCATTGAATGAATAACTACTTCCTAATGAATACCCTGTATTTACTGTACGTGTTTTTTCTTGATCATCTTTTATTACATTTTTAGTGAATTTCTTGTTAACAGATCCACTTACATTTAAAGAACTTAAACTCTGACGAGAGTTAAAACTTGCTCCCAAAGAAGCATTTATACTTTTATCTGCATTGCTTTTTAGTTTCTTTCCAAGACTTATAGAAGGACTGACAGTTGCCCCATTAGTCGCAGAACCCGAGATATTCATTCCTATGCTTACAGATTCGCTTAAGGAATATGACAGGCCAAAAGTAGGGTTGAAACTAATTCCATTATAGTTGTTGTACTGTACTCCTAAACCAATACTGGCTTCAAGTACATCAGATTCTCCAGTTCCAAAAATTGATACGCCTATACCAAATGATCCTCCAATAGTAACATTATCTTTAAAATTATTTTCATAGGTCATTAAATCTCCATTCTCTGCACTTCCATCAAAATCATCTGGTAAGCCTCTTACATTTCTATTAATTTGACCTACATTTAAATTCCATCCTAAGCCTACCCATGAAGCTTCCTGATCCATGGTAACACCAGAGTCATATGATAAATTTAGTGGGTAACCTCCTACATCCATAATGGGAATGTTGTAATTGAAATCTCCTGTGGAAAGATTTACCATATTAGAGGTTTCTATAGGGGTAAAGGAATTAAATTCAGGTTGAGAAGGACCTCCTGTTAAGGCATATGCTTTGGGCATGAAAGCCTGCGGCATAATGAGAAACATAACAAGATAAACGGTTACAACTTTACAAACGAAATTTGTTCTTAGTGATTTCATAGTACAATTTTTTTTACTCTTTAGCAATGATTCAAATTTAATAAAATTTATTCTTTTTCCAAATTAAATTTTATAATACCTTTTCTGAATATTTTATCATCATAGATTAACTTCAGTCTACCACTGGGTTTATCTGCTTTAAAATACAATAATATTCTTTTTCGTGGCGTAAGATTAAAACTTCGTTCAAAAAGCACACCACTAGACTTTATAGAATCTCCACTGCTTGTAATTGCATAAAAATCTCTTTGAATTAAAGAAGACAAATATTCAACGGATTTTTTGTAACTCACCCCTGTATATTCAGGCAGCAATAGGTCTTTTTTTTCATCGTGCTGAAAATCAAATTGAATGATTTTTTCATTCTCAAGCCTTTTTATGTAGGATTGAACGGAATCTTTATTTTTAATTTTCAAATTCTTTTTAATATAATATTCATTAGGAAGAATGGTTGCTGTATAAAATATATGACCAATTTTGATCGTCTTTTTATTTGTCTCATATTTTTTTCCACCAAAACTGAATATCTTTTTTACGTCTTTAAAGTTATCATCATTGTAAAAAACCTCTTCATCTGTAGTAACAACTGAATTCGAGTTCCTTGGTGTTCCTTTTCCTTTTTTGTCTCCCTGACATGCAATTACGAAATACAGAAGACATACATAGAGTAGCTTTCTCAATTTCCTTCGAATTTAAAATTTGCGTATTGAATAAAGTCTTCAGTAATATCTAAAGGTTTTCTTCCGTACATAATATTTCCTTGGCCTTGGGCGCCCAAAATAATATCAATCTCATTTTCTTTTCCATATTCAGTGATGTAACCATTCAACCGTTCCCATACTTTATTATTAATATCTTCTTTTACGTAGCTTTTTATTCTTTCAAGTTCTTGCTCTTTTTCAACAACAATTTTTTGACGCTTTGCATATTCTAAACGATCTGCTTCGGAAATTTTCTTTTTTGCTTTTAATTTAGTTTCAAGGAGTTGAATATCTTTTACTAAGCTATCAAATACCTGAATAACGGGCTTGTATTTATTTTCATTTTGAGACCCTAATTCGTCCGTCATATTAAATCCTTGAAAGAGTTTTACATTGTCTATAAAAACGATCTTGTCTTCTTGTTTTGGATTGTTTAAAATAACTACAAGAATAACTACTCCGACAAGAAGTATACTATTGATAATTTGCCATACATTTTTTTTCATTACTTTTCTTTTTTAAAAATTTTTGTGATTTTATTAATTACTATTTCAACAGAATCTTGGTGCGCTTTTTTCACATAAAAAAGGTCTTTAAATTTTGTTTGTTCTTTAATGATTTGTGTTTTTCCTTCTACTTTTAGAATAACCATTTTTTTAGAATTCTTTTTGTTTTTAATAAATCCTAAATATTGAATTACTGGTGTGTAAACAAATTCTTTTTTAGTCTTATTCCTCAAGGTTTTTTTTATTTTTTTTCTTGATTTTACGGGAGAAGGTTTTACAGTTTTAGATTTTGAATATACTTTTTCTAAAAAAGGATCTCTCTTTAATTTTACCAATGTAAAGTCCTTTCTTTCATGGTTTACAAAATCCTTCTTTTCAGCTATTGGGATTGAATCAAAGTTTATAGAGTCTCCAGAATTTTGAATAAAATACTTATAAATAACAACTCCCCATATAACAACAACGGCAGTAATTAAAATGATATTTAGCTTTTTCGAATTCACTATTCTACGGTTATTTCTTGTGTACTACTATAGTTTCCAATATTTCCTGCTTCATCTTTTGCAATAACTCTCCAGAAATATGTTCCTATTGTTGTAAATGTATACGATAATTCTACTAACGAGGTCTCTTCTGTGTGAATTATGTTTGTGAAAGCAGCATCGGAAGCAATCTCTATTGTAGTTGTTATTGGCGAGTTTATATCTCCTGGATCTGTTCCTAAAACCCAACTAAAACTTACATTTGTAGCAGTAGTAGTTCCATTACTAGGGTCAAGAGATGTTGCTGCATTAGGAGCTGTTAAATCAACATAAAATTGTCTAAAAGAAAACTCGGTGTTGCTAAGGCTATTTAATGCATTTATTTTCCATGTGTATTGGCTTTCATCTAAAGACAAAAGTGACGATAAATAAAAGTTATTATTGGTATTGATTTGTTCTACAATGTCTGTTGAATTTTCATCACCTTTTATCAACTGAAAAACATAAGAAGTTGCTGCATCAAGATTTTCCCATACAAAATTAAATTGCAATGAATTTGTATAGATATTACTTTCAGGTTCTCTTAATACAACTGTAAAACCTGTAAGATCATCATTTCCTTCAACTAGAAAACTTACAGGTTCTGAATAGGTTGTTTCAAAAACATTATTTTCTCCTCTAATGCGCCATTGGTAATTATTTGGAGTTAATGTAAAACTTGCTTCATTTGATGTAACGACAGAATCAATCACAAAGGAATTTGCCCCAACAAAAGAAGGTTCAACTATCTGTATTCTATATTGTTCAGCATTCTCAATACTTTCCCATTTAAAATTAATAGACCCTTCTTGAAAAATTGTATTCTCTTGAGGTGCTAATATTGTAATCGCATCTCCAGAAATATCTTCTGCTATTATAGAATCACAACTTTGTATAATTAAAAGCCCCAAAATGGGTAAAAGCCTATAAATATTTGTAATTCTGGAATAGAATTCTTGCGTATAATTCATCTCTTTGTTTTTTATTATTTCTTTTTTTAAACATTTTTACACTTGTTATTTTAGAAGATTTAAAATCTTGTTCCAATACATAAACAATTTCTATAAGATCGTTATAACTTCCTTGAATCGTTAGGCTATTTGTTATGATTGAAATATCATCTGACGTAAACTTGTGCGTTTTTTCTAATGAGGATACTATGATTTTTTTATTGTTTTTATTCTTTGAAATAAAATGTAAAATATCTTGTTGAATTCTATTTTCATTAAAAGTTTCATTTCCCAGAACGACATCTAGTCTTTCAATTTCTTTTTTAATTAATTGAAGGTTGTTATTTATTGCAACACTGTCAATTTCTTGGTCTTTTATTTGATAATAATTTGTTATTTTATAAATAGTAACTGCGTATAGTTTTTTATAGGTAACCGCAAACAATAACACAAGTGCTATAATTACTAGGTATCTTTTCTTTTCGTATGTAAAAGAGCTCTCTGCCATCTTATTTTAATTCCATTTCAATCTCAAAATTGGTATTGTAACTATCTTTCTGTTCGTATTTTGTAATACTTATTTTTTCCACCCATTCTTCTGTTTGAAGTGTGTCTATCCACGTATTGAATGCGTCATTTTTTCTTGAAACTCCTGTTACTTTAATCATACGATCATTAATTGTAATTTTCTGATTTGCGTTAATAATCTTACTTTCGTTTGGCAACGCATCTATCATGGAAAGCGTTATATCATTTGGAGTAACTGTGGCAATTTCGTTGATATAGAAGGAAATATAATTTGTATTTAAAAACCCTGATATGTCAATGAATTTTGTTTTGCGTTCTTTGTCTATAGTAAGTCTATTCAATTCCATTTGCTTATTTTTTATAAAGTAAATTTGATTGTTAAGCTTGTCGCTTTTATAAGAATAGTAGCTACTTAGTATAAAGTTAATCATCAAAACTATGGCAAATAAGATACTTCCCGCTTTTGTAATTAATTCAAATTGATTCTTATAATGAATCTCTTTTTTGTTTTTCTTTAACTCATCATCATTTTGTGTTCTTGAAATTCTATCATTCTCATTATAGAAACTTAACCCTATAGCAAATAGAAACATTTCTAAGCTCCTTCTAGATTCATTATTGATTTTTGTTACTTCATTAAAACTAGGGGTCGTTTTTTTAATTGCAACACAGTCCTTATCATCATATTTCAAAACTACATCAAGAACCTGCACTTCCTTTTGCTGAAAGAAGGTCTTATACAAAAGGTTTATTTCTAACACTCCAGCAAATATGTCAACAATTAGAAAGTTCTTTTCCTGAAAAGTCTCTTTTACTTCATTTACATAATTCTTTCTAACTAAAGAAGTGAAATTTTCACCATTAATAGCGCTATACGTTGTTGTATAATACTCTTCTGAACTATTATTGAGGTACAAATTATTCTCATGTGTATGTAATACTTTATTCCCTAAAAAGGCGAGTATTAGAGGAAGTTTTTTTGTAATTTCTTTTACTTCATCTAAAGATGATAATTGTTGTTTATACTCTACAACACTTAATTTCTTTCCTCTTTTTTGTAGAATAAGGCAATCATATTTTGTGGCTTCCTTAGTATCTAAAACTCCAATGATAGCTATTTTAGATCCGAGCTCAAGTTTTAGGTTCTTAATCATCTGTAAAACACCGTTGGTTTGATAAACATATGCAATTTTGATTTGGATTTCTTTTTGTTTTTACCACTAAAAAACCATTTAATAACAGGTATTCTAGAAAAGAAAGGAGTACCTGTTCCTGCGTCTGTTTTTTCTGCCTCATCTAATCCTCCCAATAAAATCATTTCCCCATTTTTAACACGAATCATGGATTCAAATTGCTGTGTTGTTTTTCCAGGAGGTGCATTTTCACCACTTCTCCCTCCAAACGCACTTTTCTCAACTTTAATTTCTAGCGTGATCTCTTCATCTTCAGATACGTGAGGTGTGATTATCATGCTTAAATTAGCTTCCGTTGCCTTCCACGTACCGGATTGTAGTACATCATTACCTATAGACCCTGTATTAATTAATTGATTTGTTTGTTCAAAATAATAATCAGTGGCACCAATTTTGAAATTGGCTTCGTGTCCACTTAAAGTAGATATCTTTGGTGTAGATTCTAAACTAATAATTGAATTATTTTCTAACGCCCTCAAGTTCAGATAAAAATTGGACGTCACTTTCCCTAGATTAAAAACTCCTAGTCCATTAAAAGCACCAATCAATTCATTTACTTGATTGGAGTTCAATGTAACATCCGTTGTTGGAAATAAATTGTTTAATGATGAATTCACTTTCGTATCTGACACCCCAGCTTGGAGTCCTGTTTGGATCTCATATGATTTTTCGTATTGTACCATAATCACTTCTATCTGTATCATAGGAACTCTCACATCTATTTGTTTTATGAAGTTTTTTAATTCCTCTACTGCTGAAAAGTGCCCAGAAGCAACAATTCCATTGAGCTCAACAAATTCTTTTAATTCTAATTCTTGAGTGATTTTTGATGGAATAGCTTCCAAAACGGTTTCAATGGTTCTGTTTTTCATTCGGATCAATTCAGATGTTCTCAAGCCTTCCATGTCCTTTTCACCTATTAAAAAATAATCGTCACTTTTTTTATAAGTATACTTTGTTCCTGTAAAAACATGTCCAAGAATTTCTTCAAAAGAAATACTGTTCATCGTAAAAGAAGTGGTTAGCTTTTCGTCGATATCTGAATACAGAAAATAATTTTGTCCAGATTTTTTAGCAGCATAATAAATTACATCACCAATAGAAGCGAAATTGGCGGTCACCTTTAGGAGTCGATCATCTACATTCTCAATAATGAGTTCTTCGCTATTAATTACTGGTTTTTTCCTTTTCTTTGCTATACTAGTAGATTTATTATTTCTATTGGGTTTTGGGTTTATTATTTCTTTTTCTTCAAGATCTAAAAGATAAAAACCGTTTTTATCTATAGTCATCTTTAAACCGTTAGATTTGGCCATCATATCTACCACTTGATCAAAAGGTCTATTTAAAATATAGCTTGTTACCTTATTATTTCTGATTTTAGGAGATAGTACAATATTCTTCCCTGTAAGATCCGTAATGCTTTTTGCTACATGATATAGCGTATCTTTTTCTAATTTTAAGGAAAGAAAATCATTTCCTTTTGTATAAGATACATTCACTTTTTTAGGAATGTACTTTTCGACCTTGACTTCATTCTTTTTGAAGGATATAATTTTTCCTAAAAACTGAACCTCTAAGTCATGTTTTTTAACAAGAAACAATAAAACGTCTTTTACTTTTACATTAAAAAAATTATTTGCTATTGTCTGTTCCAAAGAAGCATCAATACTTAAATTTAATTTATGTTCGAGTCCAAGAGTAGTAATGAAATCATATAAAGATACTTTTGACACATTGATTTGCACAGCTTCATTTAACCCTACTTGGGTTTTGGCTAATTCATTGAACTTTGCCTCTAGGTCTGTCTGATTTACTTGACAAAACCCTTGCATGTAAGCCATTGCTACTAGAATAACTATGAATAATTTCTTTCTCATATCAATTGTTGTTTATAAATATTGAATACACTTCATTTAATGAAGTTTCACCAGTTTCCAGCAGATTAAATGCTTTATCCGAAAGAGATTCTATTTTTTTCTCTTTTAAAATGTCCCTAATATCCTGACCATTTGTTCTTATTTCCTTTGATAAGACTTGGTCAATTGGTAAGATTTCATAAATGGCTCTTCTGCCTTTATAACCTGTATAATAACAATACTCACAACCTACGGCTTCATAATGATATGCAATCTTTCTGGGGAGTTCAAATGAAGCAGGAAACTCTTCTTGTATTGCCTTTGTTTTCTTTTTACAATCCTTGCATAATTTTCTCACCAAACGCTGTGCTACAGTAACATTTAGCGTTTCTGCTAAAAGATAGGGAGGAATGCCCATATCAATAAGCCTTGAAACTGTACCCCAAGCAGAGTTTGTATGTACTGTAGACATTACTAAGTGTCCTGTGAGTGAAGCTCTGATTGCCATTTCCGCAGTTTCTTTATCTCTAATTTCTCCTAGCATAATAATATCTGGATCTTGTCTAAGAAACGATCTTAATGTACTGGAAAACGACAGCCCTATTTTATCATTTAGTTGCACTTGATTTACGCCTCTTAATGTATATTCAATAGGGTCTTCTACGGTCAAGATATTTTTCTCAACTGTATTCACCATTTTTAATGTTGCATATAGTGTCGTTGTTTTTCCTGAGCCTGTTGGACCGCTAATCAAAATAATTCCATTGCTTTTTTTTACTGCTTCAAGGTAATAAGCCTTTTCCTTAGACTCTAAACCTAAACTATCTATCTGAATATTAGAAGTGTCTTGTCCTAAAATTCTCATTACAATCTTTTCTCCAAAATGTGTTGGCAAAATAGAAACCCTTATATCAAAATTGCTAATTCTAGTACGCCCATCTTGAGGCAATCTTTTTTCAGTAATCTCTAAATTGGATTGGATTTTAATTCTATTCACAATCTCTTGATATTCTTCTTTCTCAATTTTTCTTTTTTCAATTAACACACCATCAATCCGCAATCGAATTCTTGCATCTTCTTCGTATATTTCGCAATGAATATCACTGCTTCCTAAGTCAATTGCTTCTTTTATAATAGAGTCCAAAAAACTATCATTAAAATCTTGTTTGGTTTCGGTGAGGCGGTAATTGAGGATTAATGACTTTTCAATTTCAGAAGTTTCTTTTTTAAGAATCTTTATTTCTTTCCCAAAAACAACTTCCAACTCTTCTAAAACAACATCTTCGCTTTTATCAAAATTATAGTCTGAATAAAACCCAACTGTTTTTTCAGTATTTTCAAAGGGAATTACTCTGTAATGCCAAGCAAACTCTTTTGTGATAATATCTTTTAAAAGTGTATTTACAAGCATCTTAAAATAGGTTTAAATACAAATTATAATCATTAAAATAGCTATACCCCAATATTATTATTAGATATAGTGACAAATATCCAGCAAGTGGAACATACTTATTTTGACTAATTAATTTATTTACTAAATGCAATAACATTGAAAAAAGAATTCCAGACACAAAAAACAACATATAATTCATTAGGTTGAATAAAGGGCTAATTGCTACAAAAAATAAAACGTCTCCTAGACCTAATCCTCCAAAATATAATCCTTCTTCTGTTTTCTTTTTGACAATTTTTGTGTATACTTTTAAGCTTAAAAAATTGACCATTAAAAAAATTAAGTTAAATAGAATTCCTTTCATCAGATTCTGATTTAAATACCAAAGAATTATTGAGGTTATGAATATGAGAATCAGAAGGCTTATGTGAATCGCTCTGTACTTATAATCCTGAATAAAAACAACAAATAAAACGATGGTTAATACTATGTATAAAACCAAGTTCATTTAATCTTTTACGGTCTCCGTAAGTTTTCGTTCATGATTAATTTCCCATTCATTAAATATTCCATCTCCATCAAAGTCTGATAGTGATTTTGCTTTTGCTCTAAAAGTATTGGCAGATGCTTCAATAATAGTTATTTGATACACCGCTTGCCCATCTTCAGCAATTGTTTTTTCTTGAACAAAACGAATATCATCAAGACTTGTAGAATATTTGGAATGCCTATAGAAATAACTTTTTTCCAAGTTGTACAAATGGTTTAACATACCTTGTGCCTCCAAAGATTTTGCTTGAGCAACAACTGAGGATTGATTAGGTAAAACCAATATAATGAGGATTCCGATAATTACTAGTACAATAAGTATTTCACTTAGAGTATAGCCTTTTATATAGCCTTTCTTTTTTATCTTTTTCATTAGAGTTTTATTTTTACAGGTGACTATTAATTTTCAATACAATTTATAAACAAAGCTATTAAAAAAAAATTAATTCGCATTTAAAATCTTACTTAAATCAAACATAGGCAAATACATAGCTATCATTATAACTCCTACTAATCCTCCTATAATGGTTATAATTAAAGGTTCCATAACAACTCCAAAAGTCTTTGTCTTATACGCTACTTCTTCTGTATATTGCTTAGACAATTTATGTAACATTCCATCTAGCTCATTAACTTCTTCAGCCACTTTTACCATTGATGTTAAACTACTGTCATAAATTTTATGCTGCATTAGACTCTCCCCAAAAGACCTCCCTAAGATAATCTCTTTTTTAACAGTATCTAATGTTGATTCTATGGGGTAGTAATTAATAATTTTTTTTATAAGGTTCAAAGATTCTATTAGAGGTAACCTGGCTCCTAACAAAAGGCTTAACGTTTGGCAAAACCTTGCTAAATAAATGGTTTTTATCAACGGTCCAAGAAATGGGATTTTTAAAAAAAGAGAGGCGAAAAAATTACGGTAACCGTTTGCATTTCTATAAAACCTATGAATTCCTATTATTATTATAATCGTTAAAAAAAAGATGATTAAGATATTAGTGAAATTGTTTGACAAATAAATAATATTCTTTGTTAGGCTAGGAAGTTCTTTTCCAAATTGCTTGAATACTTTTCCAAACATAGGTACTACACTTTTGAGCATGAACGTTAAAACCGAAATTGCAATAACAATAACAAATATGGGGTAAGTCGAGATCGTAGTTATTTGCCTCTTAAGTTGAATTTTTCGGTCAAAAAACAATTGTAGCTCATCAAATATTTCTTTTAAATTATTAGTTTCTTCACCTATTTTTATACTGTATATTTCATACGCTGAAAATTTATTTGTTCTTGTAACAGAATCATACAAACTCTTGCCAGAAATAATATCCTCATAAATTTGTTGGATGATTCCTTTGTTTTTTTTATTTTTTATCTGATCAAGAACAATTTCTAATGCTTTTTTAAGAGTGATTCCAGAAGTCAATAAGACTGAAAGTTCTCTGTAAATTTTCTCTTTACTTTTATCTGTAAACCCTCTCTGAAAAGAGATATTAAAACGAAAGTTATTTGACGTCTTATTTTTTGAATTCTGCCTCTTTGAATAGTCTTTAATATTTATTTCCATTCTTTAAAGTCATTATTTACATAAATGTGAGCGCCATACTCTTTTTTCAAAACTAAATCAAATCTTTCTTCTAGCATTGCTAGTTGAAGTGATAGTTTTGCTACATATTTTTTTGTGCCTTCACTGGTTAGTATTATTTTGTAGTTTTTAACGTTTACAAAAAAAGTATCAATAGCCGTTTCTTTTATCTCTCTTAAAATAAAGGAATCATAAAATTTGTATTGAACTTCAACTAAATCATTCCTCATTATTTTTATCCCTTTAAATTCTTCTAATACTTCTTTAGAGTTATAAAATTCATTTTTAAGGTTTGTTTTAAATAATATATATTCCAAGGTTTTGTCTTTAGTCTCTGTATAGAATCGAAATTGATTTAAAAATGAAGACAACAGAGTATAAACAATGATAACAATAACACTCATAATTACCATACTTAAGGTGGTTTCCAATAAAGTATATGCTTTTAAGTGATATTTCATTTCTTTCTGATTAGATGTGTCTTTTTGTCAATTTCTATACTGTCTTTTAAAATTAAAAAAGTGACAAGCTTTAGGTTCTCATTTGCTTTAAAATCATTTGTACTTTGATAAATCTCAAATTCTTTAAAAGAAATTTTCTTCTCCGAAAAATCTTGTTTCTCAAAACATACGTTTTTCAAGGAATCTATTTTTTCAGTTAGTTGATGCCTAGAAACATTTCCAAAAGAATTCGTAACATTAAAATAAATAAAGGTAGCAAGCGTAATCACTATTGATATAATCGCTATTGATAAAACAGTTTCATACAATGAGCTCGCTTTTATCATAGTACTTTTATAATTTGGTAGTTAGCAGGTTTATTATTCTCTACAAAGTTTAATCGTATAAACTCTTTGGGTAAATTACCGTCAATCTTCCCATTGAGAATGGCATTATCATATTCTGCTTCACCAGTATTTAAATAAAATGAATTTGTATAGGTAGTACCGTAAATAGCTCCTTTTAATTCTATGGTTCCACTACTGTAAACATCTCCAGCTACAACAGCATTTTTTTTGATGACAATCTTATTTCTATCCCTGTTTCTTTTGTCCGTAATTAATAATACTCCTCCTAAAACCTTACTGTCTTCTGAAATAAGTATGCTTGCACCTTCAGTTTGATTGTGGTTTTCTAAAAAAACAAATGATGGGTAAGTAAGGTAAACTCCTTTTTCAATCACAATACTTTCGGTTGCAAAAATCTGAATATTCCCTTGGAAACCGCTTTCTACTATTACTCTAGGGCTTACAATAATTACATCTTCTAATTGAGCTGACTTTTTAATTCGAAGTAAGCTATCGCTTTTGATAATATACTTTCCTGAAATTTTAATAGTACTTAACTCTTGTTCTTTGTTCAGAAGAACTATTGTTGCTTTACTAAAAAAATCTCTTTGTATCATTTTATCTACATTCAACTCTTTATAAATAAAAGACTTATTCGTATTTATAGAAACATTCTTCTGATATCTCAGTTTTGGAAGCTCTTTTTTTGATTTTGAAATAATTCCATTTACTAAAAAATCATTCAAGTTTTTTCTGATTAAGTTTAACTTCTTTACACCTTCGTTAGGAGCTATAACATCTCCGATAATTTTTGTACTACCGCCAATTAATAAAGGCCTGTCATTATCTGTAAGGTACAATCCAAGATTGTCTTTCACCATTTTTCCAACGATTAACCCTTTTTTTAACGTATCCTGTTTTAGGTATGATTTACATTTAAGCAATTCAAACATTCCCCACCGTTCTTTTTCAACACTAAAATTAAATTCATTTCCAAAAGGGTTGATATGCATTTCATTAAAATCTAAATCAGCATAATTTTCAAGCCCAAAAGAGATATTGGATTCTGTCAAGTCTAGCAAATCATTCTCTATTTCTTTAATAAGTACTGTTGTTTTAGATGCACTGGTGACTAATAATAAAACAGTAAGTAACGCTCCTATAAGAAGCAATATTATTAAACTATAAAATAATGAAGTTGCCTTAAGCATCCTTTTTCTTAGCAAAGATTTTCTTCCAAAACGGCATTTTTTTAAGAGGAACTAATTTATTTTTCTGGTATCTAAATTGTTTTTTATCTACATAATTAGTCCAAATACCATGTTTAAACCCTTGTTTATAAGTTCCTCTGAGGCTTATATTACCTTCTTGGTCATATTCTTCATAAAGCCCGTGAAGTTTTCCTTTTTTCCAAGATTCATGTTTTTTTAATTTTCCATTTGGAAACCAATATTTCCAATCGCCTTTTTTTAACCCGTACTCAAAATTTCCTTTCTCAACTAATTGATTTGCATCCAAAGTGAGTCTTTGGTAACTTCCATGTAAAGGTTTTCCAGAATAATCAGAAAAAGAAGATTGTACAATACCCGATTTAAACCAGAAATATTCGACTTGCTTTTTTAATTTTACTTTACTCTCATCAGTACTGATTTCAAATTCATGTTTGAAATTGTTATCATTATAGAATCTAGCATTCGGGTTTGCTAATTTTTGCGCTACAGAGAAATTACAAACTAAAAAGAGAACGCTAATGAAAAGAAAATTGTTTTTTTTCATCTCTATTTCCTTATTAAAACATAAAATTATCTACTTGCCTTTCAGGACTTTAGTTGCTTATCATTTAATGTATCCATCAAATATATCATCAATTAAATGTACTATTAACTATGAATAAAATTAAGTTAAAGACTAACTATCTTTTTTATTTTTTTGTACTCTCAATTAATGATTCTAATTTTTTCAGTCTCTTTTCTAAGTCTTCTAGCTTCTGAATTCTCTCCTGCTGCTTTTTAATTTTCTTCTCTTGTTCAATAGTATATAGTGTTAACTCTTCTACTTTTTGAAGAAGTAAAGTTGTCATTTCCTTTAAATGTAACCCTTTTTCTTTTATTTCTTTTGCAGATGGAATTTCAGGTAAATGATAATTTTTCTTGGTAAATGTTTCAACTTCTTCCAAAGTGGGCATTATATACCTATTATTTAAAGAAGAAGTTCCTGTATAATATTTTTGAAATACAAAGTCTGGAGGAATATATAAATCTACTCGTACTTCTTCTGCATGGATTTTTCCTTTAACAGTTAGTTTTTCATCGGGATTTGCTGTGCCAATACCAATACTGGAATCGGTTATAATGTTTCCTTGTATTAAAGAACTTCCTTTTACAACAAATTTATGAGTACCAATAATTGGATCATTTACAGTACCCCCGATAATGAATTTAGTATTTGATTTTTGCATTTGAATATAAGCTCCTTCACTAGTCCCATAATCTTTTACTTTAAAAAATTCACTTTCAAGTCTATCTTTTAATACTAATTCTGTATGTTGGTCTTCAAACATGTCTACATTAAATCTTTTTTTTCCATTTCTGTCATACATGCTAAAAATAACACCATTAAAATCGTAAGGACTCCCCATCGACATATCATGCATAGAAAACAGTCGTATATTTGAAGATCCTGGAATAGTTTTTCCAGCAGAAAAAACAATACTTTTTTCGATGCCATCATTCCAACTAGCAAAACTTTCATTATTAAGTTCTTTTCCAGGAAAAATAGCTTTAATTGCTTTTAAATCTCCCACAACTTCTAATTTAGCAGTTGGATTTGTTATTCCAATTCCTACATTACCATTAGGTAAAATCCTCATTTTCTCATAACCTCCAATACTAAAAGCTAAATTATCCTGAAATGGATTAAACATTCCTGTATTAGTATCATTTAGAAATGAATATGATGGGAAGTTACCTTGCCCTGATCCTAATTGTATTTGAAGGTTTGTAATTTTAACTCTATCATAGAACACTCCGTTTTGGTCTTGTCCTATCAACATAGTAGTACTCCCTAGTTGCTTCATCCAAAAAGCATTTCTAACTGCATTATTGTCAGATAAATAAAATTTTTGCTGGTCTTTTAAGGTTAAATAGCCTAAAAAATTGGTGGTACCAACACCAACACTTCCGGTAGTCGTTAAGTTTCCGTTTACTGTCTCATCTTGTGCTTTAATTCCAAAACTTAGTCCTATTAAAGCAATTAATAGAATTCTTTTTTTCATACTATTTTTTGATTATAGTTATTATAAATTTTTGATTGAAATCAAATTTTGCCAAAAAACAATAAAGAATTAAGATATCATTATTCAATAGCAAATTACAATTTCTGAGCGAAATCAAATTTTACCAAAAAAAATAATAAAGAATTAAGGATATGATTATTCAATAGCAAATTACAATTTCTCCTCAAATCTAATTATTTAGATTAAAAAAACCTAATTAATTTAAAATAATTTAAGTGAGCTCTCTAATTAGAGGAGTGAGCCTCTCACTTGGACAACTTGATAAATTGCTTTTTTACTCTATTTTTGTTTGAATATACATTCTGGAGTATATCTTTGCTATAAATTTAATTGTTTGTAGTTTCAAAACCTGCATTAGCACCGGAAATAAATTAAACCCCATGAATTGGAGAATAAAAGCCATAATACAAAAAGTATTATCAATTAATAGAATTGGGGATCAATTAAACCATACCTCTGCCTTACTAAATAAAAATTATCATTTAAATGCCTTTCAATATCAAACGCATGAGTGCTTGAGGAAAGTTAAAAATTGTAATTTAAACATATCTAAAGAAGCTACTGCTCTAGAAATAGGTACTGGTTATTCAATACTTTCTGCTGTAGTTCTATCTTTATTGGGATTCAAAAAAGTAGTTACCGTTGATGTCACTAATGATTTGAAGTTTTCTAGTTTCAGAAAACAGATTCAATATTTAGAATCATCTAATTTTCTAGAAAAGATTACTTTACAAAGTATTTATTCTAAACAAGACATTGAAAAAAAAATTAAATCCATAAAAAAAATGACTTCTTTCAAGAGTCTTTTTAAGTATATTAACATTGTTTATATCGCTCCCTATAAATTTGAGGATATTGAAAAAGAATGTTCTTCTTTTAACTACATAACTTCTCAAGTAGTTTTAGAACATATCACCCCTTCAATATTAGATGCTTTATTTTGTAAAACAAAAAAGTGGTTAGCTTCAGGAGGCTGTATAGTGCATACTATTAATTTTATTGACCATTTTGCTAACCCTGGTTTTTTTCAAGATAAATCGATTTCAGAATTTAATTTCTTAAAGTATTCAGATAAATATTGGGATTTCTGGGCGGGAAATTCTATTGCTTACACAAATCGACTTTCCTATTTATACTATTTAGAGTTATCAGAAAAACACAATTTGAATGTTGTAACATTTGAAGGTGAAAATTATAGGGAAAGAAAAGAGTTAGATTTAGAATCAATTCACCCTGATGTAGTAGGGAAATATAACAGTAATGTAAACATTAGGCTTCTTACCAAATATCAAAGAGGAACTCTTATTCTAAACTAAGGCTCCCTGACTCCCTATCCCAAGTAAAACTGGAAAGGAAGCAGAAAATGAAAATAATGAATTGCCTTAAGGCATTACTAATAAATAAAATGCCATTAAGACTTACATAACTTTTCGAAAACTCGAAAAAACACCAAAAAACATACTGGTTCGATGCCTAAGAAGGGGGTTAAAAACATTTAACTATTTGATTATCAAATCAAAGCGGTTCGATAGTGACATAAGAGGGGGAGCTTCAAATGGAAAACGTTACCTAAAAGGTGGCGTTTTTTGTTTGATCCCTTTTGGGCAAGAAGTTTATACCGAGCGACTAGCACTAAGCTTGTCGAAGTGAGTCGAGGTAAGCCCAAGAGGGGGAACTTTAATAATCAAAGAGTTACAGAAATAAATTTTGTAACTCTTTTTTTATTTTCAGACGATTAGGAAACATTTTGAGATCTTTTTTGGGATCAAGACCAATTGTTGTTGTGTGTACGTGAATTTGTATTGAATTTTGATTAACGAATGTAGATTAGAGAATTTTTTATAGATCATCGTTCTTTTGTCAATTACAAACTGCAAAAAATGAATTTACTGTTGATCATACCACAATTAAAATATAGCAATTATTTGATTTTAATCTGAAATGAGACTCGATTGTCGTTTTTGTAAAGGTTAACTAATTCGTATACCGTTTTGGTTAAATTCATTAGGTGCTTTGCCTTGTAAACTTTAATGGGATCTTTCCTCGTTATAGTAATACAAGTATTGTAAATTTTCTTCTTTTAAATGTTCTTTAGACTCAAAATAAGTTTCTCTAATTAAATCTTTAGCTTTTTATAAAATCTATATTATTTCAATTCCTTCAGAATTTTTAGGGCCCTCGTTCTTTCTTACTTTTTGAAAATTTTAAAAATATATTAAAACCGATACTGGTTTAATACCTGAAAATCATCAAATCACAATTGCTTTTCACTGATAACAAATCCTCCCATCTGTAACAAAACCTCCCATCTGTAACAAAACCTTCCCGTCTGTAACAAATTTAAAATAGCAGAACAAATCATGGTTAATTTAGCTTCAAAATGAAGCCTGGAGAATAGATAAGGATAGGTGTTTAATACGGTTTTTACTCAATCCAATGCTCAAATATATTAAGAACAATTATAATTATAAAAATCACAATTTATGGAAATCTTAAAATGGCTAAATGCTTGGCATTTAAAGTTTAAGCCTCTTGTATTAAGTTTGTTTCTAATTATAAGTTTAAGTCTCTATTCTCAAAGCAACTTTATAGCCACTTTTGATACCGAAGGTGGAGGAAGTTCGCTAGGAAGTACAGTAATACAACTTCCCATTGTATCTGGATCTTACGATGTAGATATAGACAACAATGGAGTTTTTACAGATTCTGGAGATTTAATGAACCAAACAGGTGTTATCACCATTGATTTTGGTCCAGGTAATGCGGGGCAACACACTATACAGGTAAGGGCTAATAGTGCTAATAATCCATCCAATCAATTACAAATTCAATTTCAAGATGGATCGTCTGGAGCTTTATACTCTCCAAAGAAACTAATATTAATAGAACAATGGGGGGACATTGTATGGACTTCCTTTGCATTAGCTTTTCCAAATTGTACGAATATGAATATTTCTGCAACAGCTGGTGCACCCAATTTAACTTTAGTGACTTCTATGAGGTCTATGTTTAAAAACAGCTCTGTTAATCAAGATTTAAATAATTGGGATGTATCAAACGTTACCAGTATGTTTGAGATGTTTAATTCTAGTAGCTTTAATGGGAATATAAGTAGTTGGGATGTTTCTAGTGTAACCACTATGCAGGTGATGTTTACTTTAAACAGTGATTTTAATCAAGATATAAGTAGTTGGGATGTTTCTAACGTAGTTAATATGAATTCTATGTTTTACGCTTCTAGTTCTTTTAATCAAGATATTGGTAGTTGGGATGTTTCTAATGTTACAGATATGGGAAATATGTTTTTCGGAGCTAGTTCTTTTAGTTCAGAAGACTATGATAAGTTATTATTGGGATGGTCACAGCTTTCTTTACAATCTGGTGTTACTTTTACAGCACCTTCTACAACTTATTGTTCAGGAGATTTAGCTAGAAGTATTCTTACAAATGCTCCAAATAATTGGATCATCTCAGGGGATTCAGGTTTAGATTGTTCTGGGGTCACAAATTTCATTGCCACTTTTGACACCGAAGGAGGAGGGAGTTCACCAGGAAGTACAGAAATAGAACTACCTATACTCTCAGGATCCTACGATGTAGATATAGACAACAATGGAATCTTTACAGATTCTGGAGATTTAACGACCCAAACAGGAGTTATCACCATTGATTTTGGTTCAGGGAATGCAGGAGTTCATACGATACAGGTAAGAGCTAATGTTGCAAGCAATCCTACAAATCAATTACAGATTCAATTTTCAGATGGTTCAACAGATCATTCACCTGAAAAACTTATTACAATAGAACAATGGGGAAATATTGTATGGACTTCTTTTGAAAATGCTTTTAGAAATTGTACGAATATGAATATTTCTGCAACAGCTGATGTGCCAGATTTAACTTTAGTAACCTCTATGAGGTCAATGTTTAGAAATTCTTCTATAAATCAAGATATCAGTAGTTGGGATGTTTCTAATGTTACTACTATGTTTGAAGTGTTTAGAGATGCCAGTTCTTTCAATCAAGATATTGGTGCTTGGGATGTGTCTAGCGTAACCTCTATGCCCGGGATGTTTTCTGGGACAAGTTCATTTAACCAAGATATCAGTAGTTGGGATGTTTCTAGTGTAAACAATATGGTTAGTATGTTTGCCAATAGTTCATTTAACCAAGATATTGGTAGTTGGGATGTCTCTAATGTAACCAACATGACAAATATGTTTTCTGGAGCTAGTTCTTTTAGTTCAGCAAACTATGATAATTTGTTAATAGGTTGGTCACAGCTTTCTGTACAATCTGGTGTTACTTTTACAGCACCTCCTACATTTTATAATTCAGGAACCTCGGGTAGAAGCATTCTTGTAAGTCCTCCAAACAATTGGATTATTACTGGCGATACTGGTTCAAATTTTAATTTCATTGCCACTTTTGACACCGAAGGAGGAGGGAGTTCACCAGGAAGTACAGAAATAGAACTACCTATAATCTCAGGATCCTACGATGTAGATATAGACAACAATGGAGTTTTTACAGATTCTGGAGATTTAACGAACCAAACAGGTGTTATCACCATTGATTTTGGTTCAGGGAATGCAGGTACCCATACAATACAGGTAAGAGCTAATGTTGCAAGCAATTCTACAAATCAATTACAGATTCAATTTTCTGATGGCTCAACAGATTATTCACCTGAAAAACTTATTACAATAGAACACTGGGGAGATATTGTATGGACTTCATTTAACCGTGCATTTACAAATTGTACGAATATGAATATTTCTTCAACAGCTGATGTACCAGATTTAACTTTAGTAACCTCTATGAGGTCAATGTTTAGAAATTCTTCTATAAATCAAGATATCAGTAGTTGGGATGTTTCTAATGTTACGACTATGTTTGAAGTGTTTAGAGATGCTAGTTCTTTCAATCAAGATATTGGTGCTTGGGATGTGTCTAGCGTAACCTCTATGCCCGGGATGTTTTCTGGGGCAAGTTCATTTAATCAAGATATTGGTAGTTGGGATGTTTCTAGTGTAAACAATATGGTTAGTATGTTTGCCAATAGTCCTTTTAACCAAGATGTTGGTAGTTGGGATGTCTCTAATGTAACCAACATGACAAATATGTTTTCTGGAGCTAGTTCTTTTAGTTCAGCAAACTATGATAATTTGTTAATAGGTTGGTCACAGCTTTCTGTACAATCTGGTGTAGCTTTTACAGCACCTCCTACATTTTATAATTCAGGAGCCTCGGGTAGAAGCATTCTTGTAAGTCCTCCAAACAATTGGATTATTACTGGCGATACCAGTTCAAATCTTAATTTCATTGCCACTTTTGATACCGAAGGAGGAGGGAGTTCACCAGGAAGTACAGAAATAGAACTACCTATAATCTCAGGATCCTACGATGTAGATATAAACAACAACGGAATTTTTACAGATTCTGGAGATTTAATGAATCAAACAGGAGTTATCACCATTGATTTTGGTTCAGGGAATGCAGGTATTCATACGATACAGGTAAGAGCTAATAGTGCTAACTCCTCAAATCAACTACAAATTCAATTTTCTGATGGCTCAACAGATCATTCACCTGAAAAACTTATTACAATAGAACAATGGGGAAATATTGTATGGACTTCATTTAACCGTGCATTTACAAATTGTACGAATATGAATATTTCTTCAACAGCCGGTGTACCAGATTTAACTTCAGTACAGAGTATGCAGTCTATGTTTAGCGGAGCTACTTCTTTTAATCAAGATATTGGTGCTTGGGATGTTTCTAGTGTAACCTCTATGTTTGGGATGTTTTCTGGAGCTAGTTCATTTAATCAAGATATTGGTAGTTGGGATGTTTCTAGTGTAACCTCTATGTTTGGGATGTTTTCTGGGGCAAGTTCATTTAATCAAGATATTGGTAGTTGGAATGTTTCTAGCGTAACCTCTATGCCTGGGATGTTTTTTGGGGCAAGTTCATTTAATCAAGATATTGGTAGTTGGAATGTTTCTAGTGTAAACAATATGCTTAATATGTTTTCTGGAGCTACTTCTTTTAACCAAGATATTAGTAGTTGGAATGTTTCTAATGTAACGAACATGAGTAGTATGTTTTCCGGAGCTAGTTCTTTTAGTTCAGGAAATTATGATAATTTGTTAATAGGTTGGTCACAGCTTTCTTTACAATCTGGTGTAATTTTTACAGCCCCTCCTACATTTTATAATTTAGGAGCCTCGGGTAGAAGCATTCTTGTAAGTCCTCCAAACAATTGGATTATTACTGGCGATACTGGTTCAAATTTTAATTTCATTGCCACTTTTGACACTACAGGAGGAGGGAGTTCACCAGGAAGTACAGAAATAGAACTACCTATACTCTCAGGATCCTATGATGTAGATATAGACAACAATGGAGTCTTTACAGATTCTGGAGATTTAACGAACCAAACAGGTGTTATCACCATTGATTTTGGTTCAGGGAATGCAGGAGTTCATACGATACAGGTAAGAGCTAATGTTGCAAGCAATCCTACAAATCAATTACAGATTCAATTTTCAGATGGTTCAACAGATCATTCACCTGAAAAACTTATTACAATAGAACAATGGGGAGACATTGTATGGACTTCTTTTGAGTTAGGTTTTACAAATTGTACGAATATGAATATTTCTGCAACAGCTGGAACACCTGATTTAACTTCAGTAACATCTTTGAGATCAATGTTTTCTGGGGCTAGTTCATTTAATCAAGATATTGGTGCTTGGGATGTTTCTAATGTTACCGATATGCTTGGGATGTTTAGAGAAGCTAATTCTTTTAATGGAAATATCAGTAATTGGGATGTTTCTAATGTAACCACTATGCGTAATATGTTTTTAGATAATCTTTCTTTTAATCAAGATATTGGTAGTTGGGATGTTTCTAGTGTAAACAATATGCGTTCAATGTTTAATAGATCTGTTTTTAATCAAAATATAAGTAGTTGGAATGTCTCTAACGTAATCGATATGGAAAGGATGTTTTCTGAGGCTAGTTCATTTAATCAAGATATAAGTAGTTGGAATGTCTCTAACGTAATCGATATGGAAAGGATGTTTTCTGAGGCTAGTTCATTTAATCAAGATATCGGTAGTTGGAATGTATCTAATGTAAGGAACATTAGCAGTATGTTTTCCAGAGCTAGTTCTTTTAACCAAGATATTAGTAGTTGGAATGTATCTAATGTAACCAACATGAGCAATATGTTTTTCGGAGCTAGTTCATTTAATCAAGATATTGGTAGTTGGGATGTTTCTAGTGTAACCTCTATGAATTCGATGTTTTCCGGAGCTAGTTTATTTAATCAAGATATCGGTAGTTGGGATGTTTCTAGTGTAATCTCTATGACTTCGATGCTTTCCGGAGCTAGTTCATTTAATCAAGATATCGGTAGTTGGGATGTTTCTAGTGTAACCTCTATGAATTCGATGTTTTCCGGAGCTAGTTCTTTTAATTCAGTAAACTATGATAATTTGTTAATAGGTTGGTCACAGATTTCCGTACAATCTAATGTAACTTTTGGAGCCCCTCCTACATTTTATAATTTAGGAGCATCGGGTAGAAGCATTCTTGTAAGTCCTCCAAACAATTGGGTTATTACTGGCGATGCTGGTTCAAGTTTTAATTTCATTGCCACTTTTGACACTACAGGAGGAGGAAGTTCACCGGGAAGTACAGAAATAGAACTTCCTATAATCTCAGGATTATACGATGTAGATATAGACAACAACGGAGTTTTTACAGATTCTGGAGATTTAACGAACCAAACAGGTGTTATCGCCATTGATTTTGGTTCAGGGAATGCAGGTATTCATACGATACAGGTAAGAGCAAATGTTGCGAATAACACTGCTCGTGAATTACAGATTCAATTTTCTGATGGCTCAACAGACCATTCACCTGAAAAATTAATATTAATAGAACAATGGGGAGACATTGTATGGACTTCATTTAACCGTGCATTTACAAATTGTACGAATATGAATATTTCTACAACAGCAGATGTACCAGATTTAACACAAGTACAAGATATGACAGGAATGTTTTTAGGAGCCAGTTCTTTTAACCAAGATATTAATAGTTGGGATGTTTCTAGTGTAACCTCTATGACTTCGATGTTTTCTGGAGCCAGTTCTTTTAACCAAGATATTAATAGTTGGGATGTTTCTAGTGTAAACAATATGACTTCGATGTTTTCTGGAGCAAGTTCATTTAATCAAGATATCGGTAGTTGGGATGTTTCTAGTGTAACGAACATGACTTCGATGTTTTCTGGAGCTAGTTCTTTTAGTTCAGTAAACTATGATAATTTGTTAATAGGTTGGTCACAACTTTTTGTGCAATCTGGGGTTACTTTTACAGCACCTCCTACATTTTATAATATAGGAGCATCGGGTAGAAGTACTCTTGTAAGTCCTCCAAACAATTGGACTATTACTGGCGATACTGGCCAAAATTTTAATTTCATTGCCATTTTTGATACCGAAGGCGGAGGAAGTTCACCAGGGAGTACAGAAATACAACTTCCTATAATCTCTGGATCTTACGATGTAGATATAAACAACAACGGAATTTTTACAGATTCTGGAGATTTAATGAATCAAACAGGAGTTATCACCATTGATTTTGGTTCAGGGAATGCAGGAGTTCATACGATACAGGTAAGAGCTAATAGTGCTAACTCCTCAAATCAACTACAAATTCAATTTTCTGATGGCTCAACAGATCATTCGCCTGAAAAACTTATTACAATAGAAGATTGGGGAAATATTGTATGGACTTCTTTTGAGTTAGGTTTTGCAAATTGTACGAATATGAATATTTCTGCAACAGCAGATGCACCAGATTTAACACAAGTACAAGATATGACAGGAATGTTTTCTGGAGCAAGTTCTTTTAATCAAGATATCGGTAGTTGGGATGTTTCTAGTGTAACGAACATGACAAGTATGTTTAGCGGAGCAAGTTCTTTTAACCAAGATATTGGTAGTTGGAATGTATCTACTGTAAACAATATGGAGTCGATGTTTTCTGGAGCAAGTTCATTTAATCAAGATATCGGTAGTTGGGATGTTTCTAGTGTAACGAACATGACAAGCATGTTTAGCGGAGCAAGTTCTTTTAACCAAGATATTGGTAGTTGGAATGTATCTACTGTAAACAATATGGAGTCGATGTTTACTGGAGCAAGTTCTTTTAATCAAGATATCGGTAGTTGGAATGTATCTAATGTAACGAACATGAGCAGTATGTTTTCCGGAGCTACTTCTTTTAGCTCAGGAAACTATGATAATTTGTTAATAGATTGGTCACAGCTTTCTGTACAATCTGGGGTTACTTTTACAGCACCTCCTACATTTTATAATTCAGGAGCCTCGGGTAGAAGCATTCTTGTAAGTCCTCCAAATAATTGGGTTATTACTGGGGACACTGGTCAAAGTTTAAATTTCATTGCCACTTTTGACACTACAGGAGGAGGGAGTTCACCGGGAAGTACAGAAATAGAACTACCTATACTCTCAGGACCCTATGATGTAGATATAGACAACAATGGAGTTTTTACAGATTCTGGAGATTTAACGAACCAAACAGGAGTTATCACCATTGATTTTGGTTCAGGGAATGCAGGAGTTCATACGATACAGGTAAGAGCTAATAGTGCTAACTCTTCAAGTCAACTGCAAATTCAATTTTCAGATGGTTCAACAGATCATTCACCTGAAAAATTAACTTTAATAGAACAATGGGGAGACATTATATGGGCCTCTTTTGAGCTAGGCTTTTCTAGTTGTACGAATATGAATATTTCTGCAACAGCCGGTGCACCAAATTTAACTTTAGTAACTTCTATGAGGTCTATGTTTAATGGAGCTAGTTCTTTTAATCAAGATATTAGTAGTTGGGATGTTTCTAATGTTACAGATATGTTTGGGATGTTTAGCGGAGCTAGTTCTTTTAATCAAGATATTGGTAGTTGGGATGTTTCTAGTGTAACCGATATGGGTAGGATGTTTAGACAAGCAGGTAGTTTTAATCAAGATGTTGGTAGTTGGAATGTCTCTAATGTAGTTAATATGAATTCTATGTTTTCTGGAGTTAATAATTTTAATCAAGATTTAAGTAGTTGGGATGTTTCTAATGTTACAGATATGACAAATATGTTTGCTAGTGTTTTTCTTAATTCAGAAAACTATGATAATTTGTTAATAGGTTGGTCACAGCTTTCTTTACAATCTGGTGTTACTTTTACAGCACCTTCTACAACATACTGCTTAGGAGAAAATGGTAGAAATATTCTTACAAATGCTCCAAATAGTTGGAATATTACAGGAGATCTTGGTTTAGACTGTGGTAATAATCTTACTTTAATAGATGCTAAAGTTTTTTTACAAGGACCTTACGATACTGTTAGTGGCCTTATGAATGATAACTTAAGAGGAGATGGAACCACCACGCGAGTAATTCCACTAACCTCTCCATATACAGATGCGTTAACTGCCAATGAAACGGTTTTTACAACTACTGGAAATGACGCCATTGTAGATTGGGTCTTTATAGAGTTGCGAGATAAAAATGATATTAACTCTGTTTTGTATTCTACATCTGCACTTTTACAAAGAGATGGTGATGTTGTGGCAATAGATGGTACTTCTGTTGTTAGTCTTACTATATTATATGATAGCTATTATATTTCAATTTCACATAGAAATCATTTAACGATTGTTAAAGATGTTACTATTGCGTTTTCAAATAGCCAACAGACAATTGATTTTACCAATGATATAAATTCTATACGAGGAACTACAAATGCTATGCCCGAATTGTTAACGGGTGTGTATGGAATGTACTCAGGAGATGTTGATGCTAATGGTAGTATTCAGGTAGTAGATGTTACATCTTTGCGGCCTTCAATTGGCTTGACTGGGTATAATATAAACGATACTAATTTAAATGGGGCTGTGCAAACAACCGATGTAGATCAAGTTAGATTTTTAATAGGAAGAGTAAGACAATTTTAACACACACACAATTTATTATACTTATGAAAAAATATATACAAAACCTTATGAAAAAAAAGCATATAAATAGTAAGATAGTTTGGTTTTTCCTACTTTTTATATCTATTTGTTATACAGAATTATTTGCACAAAATATTAGTTATTCTTTTGCAAATGCACAGAACACAAATGATGGAGTTTCTGATTTTTACGAAGTAGATGTTTACCTAACCACAGATACTGACTTTGCTTTAGGAGATGGCCAGTTTTATTTAGATTATAATGCGGCTGCTTTTGGAACTAATATCTTTGGAAACAATATGGAACCTTTTCAGCATCCTAATGGAAGTGGAAGTGCTTATGTATTGGATGAGCGAATAGCCGGAATCTTAAATACGTATGGAACAGTTATCAATAATAGCACAACTAGTAAAGTAAGTATTTCTTGGTTTTCTACAAATCCAGGGGCAGCTAGTACCAATATTACAGTTGCTGGGTCTCCAAATTTAATCTGCCATATTAAAATTAAATATGCAGATGTAAATGAAGCACCAATGCTTACTTTTGATGATGAGTTGCCAATTTCTTCAAGCGGTTTAACGTTTATAGACAATGGAGCGCAATTGGTTAATGATAGTTTTGATTCTTCAGGTGCAGTAGTGCCTAATAATTGGACTGGGGTTATGGATGCAGATTGGAATGTTATGGGAAACTGGTCTTCTGGTTCAGTTCCTACTAGTTCAGATAACGTTGTTATTTCTAACACAGGAAACACTATTACTGCTTCAGCTGATATAGATGTTAATAAATTAACGTTAGATTCTGGTGCTGCATTAACGGTAGAAGGTACTATAAACAATACTGGAGCAGTTGTGTTAAAGTCAGGTTCATCCCTTATTGCAAAGAACTCTGCGCCCTTTAATCTTACTTATACTAGAGCATTAGGAACTAGTAATTGGTATATTGTTTCCTCTCCAACTTTAAACCAAGATATCGATGATTTTGCCGCTGCATCTGGTTTAGCTGTGGGTACTGGAAGTAATTTAGGGTTAGGAACCTTTAATACAGCTACTAACAATTGGGAATACTATCAATCAGGAACTTCTAACTCAGATGTATTTGATTCTGTAACTGGATATGCTATTAATTTATCCGGTACATCAGGAGATGTTAATTTTACAGGAGGAATGCCTGTAAATGATAATTTTAGTATAGCATTGTTAACTACTGGAGGTCGATTTAACTTATTAGGAAATCCATATCCTTCATTTATAAGTAGTGCTGATATTCTTACAAACAATACAACATCTATTGAGACACAAACGATTTGGGTGTGGGATCAATCTGCAAATGGTGGTTTAGGAACATACGAAGTAAAAGTAACCATAGATGATTTTAAGATTGCTCCAGGTCAAGGGTTTTTTGTTCAATCGGATAATGATGGAGGAAATTTTGTTATTAGCGAAAATGAGCAAAACCATCAAACAACAGATACTTTTTCTAGAAATGAAGATAGTACTAGGTCTGAGGTTCACCTTTCCGTAACAGATGGAAACTTAGTGTCTAATACTAAGATATATTATATAGATGGAGCTACCACTGGTTTTGATAATGGTTATGACGGACCATTGTTTGGCGGATCTGATAACTCATTTTCGATTTATACACAACTAGTATCGGATAATATAGGAATAAACTATTCTCTTCAGTCACTTCCCGCAAGTAATTATGAGTCTATGGTTATACCTTTGGGTTTAAATGCCACCTTAGGAATGGAAGTTACTTTTAGTGCTACATCTATTGATATACCTAATGGCTTAAGCGTTATTTTAGAGGATACAGTTACAGGTGTTTTTACAGAGTTAAATGAACCAGAGAATCAATATCAAGTACAATTAGATACTGATACTGATGGTATAGGTCGTTTTTACCTTCATTTAAATACACTAGCTACATTATCTACAGAAAGCAGTACCTATCAGAATATAAGAATCTATACAACTTCAGATAGGATACTAAAAATTTCAGGTCTAAGGGAAGGTCTAAACTCTTTAAAAGTATATTCTATTCTTGGACAAGAAGTCTTAAGTACATCATTTGAAGAAACTGCTACGACAAAGGATATACAATTGCCTGCAAATTTAATCGCAGGGGTTTATATTGTAACGATAGAAACTTCAATAGGGATAATTCAAAAAAAGATTGTTTTAGAATAATCCCCTCCATTTTAATACGTTTAGATGTCATTCTTACGAAAGCAAGAATGACATCGATTTTCAGATAAAAAAGTTAATAGTCTATGCCTGTTGTACATTTTGACAAAATTCTGTTAATTCGAGTGAGTTTTGCGACTGAAAAGAGTAAAACTTGCACTTCCACTAGCTCAGTAGAATTATCGAGAATAAGAGTTTTATAAATATGTTCTTGACCTGTCTGCCGACAAGGCAGGTACATCACGCTTTTGGTGTGACACTCGAACTGACATTTAATTATGTTTTGAATTCAAAATGAACAACGGGTTACCTATTATATTTGTACGGTATACAATTAATTAACTAATGCGAATTTATTGATCAATTTCGAAGTTTTTATTTAATAGAATTCTCTACCTTGCTTGCCGATAGTAAGTATGGGTTATATTTGCTAAATTAGATATCTAAATATACAATTCAATTTATACAAACACTAAAAATAATATGTCTCCTCCCCAAAAAAATAGTTAAAATCTACTTTTTGTTTATTCAAATGAAATGGTTTTTTAAACCATTTTTTTGAACTCAAAAACTTTTTCTACAAATCCAATATTGAGTTTTTTTATATTTAACTCAATATTGTTCATTCTCTCCCCTCTTCCTACTTCTCAGTAAAACAAAGTGAATATCACTTGCAATTTTAATACTTAGATGTTAGGTAATACATATATAGTAACTATAGTTAAAAAATGGTTGAATAGATCATTTCCATTAGCTACAAAAATTAGAGATAAAGCATTTTTGTCATTTATTTTAAGTGTAATTGTTTTTATGTTCTTAAAAATTGCCAAAGCAGCATCTTATACTGAGATTATAAATACTAGCTCTGGTATTATTACGGGCTTAATATTCTCACTGTCAACTGGGCTTGCTACCTTTATAGGCTTGGTTTTATTTCCTCTTCTTTTTAAGAGATACTACATTCCATCTGGTTGGACAATTGGAAAAAATATTGTACATAGTATCGGAATTATTATGCTTGTCTTGATCGTTAATTTTTTGTTGCATAATTTTTTTGTTGCAGATTTATATTCTCTTAAAAAATTTACCTTTTTAAATTGGAGTTATCGATTTATCATCTTAAGCCTTTTTCCCATTATAATGATCAACTATTTTTTAGAAGTTTATCTTAGAACCCGAAATGAATCTTTTTCAAAAAGAGCTAAAGAAGTAATAGATCAAAAAAGAGATTTAATACAGGATGAAGTAGAGTTTGTCATACGTCCTGAAACTAAAGGAATAGCTGAAGTAAAACTAACATCTTTTAATTTTTTATTTGCCAAATCATTAGGAAACTATACACAACTGTATTATATGAATGGTACTCACTTAGAGAAAACCCTTATTAGGTTATCACTAAAAAAATTATCTGAACAACTCAATGAGGATAATCTTTTTATAAGATGCCATAGATTTTTTATTGTAAATAAATCAAAAATTATTGATGTAAAAGGTAATTCTAGAGCAATTAATCTTATACTTGAAGGCTTTAACGAAAAGATTCCAGTTTCTAGGAAATTCATTTCACGCGAATTTTTTATGAATCAATTATAATAAATTCATAAGAAAGAAACATCATTAAGATTTGTGATAGTTGGGAACTATAATATTAACTTTTCATGAAGCCTTTATTCAAAAATATCCAACTCCTAATTATACATTTTAAAATAATTGACGCTTCTGACTATGATTTTGAGAAACAAAAATTATTCTAACTAACAAAATATTACCATTCTATCTATAAAAAACAAACAAAACTCCTTTTGTTTAAGTAAACTCTAGCTTAAAATAGTTTTCAATAAACCATCATTTAATGTATAAAAAGATTAGAAAAACTAATAAAGCCACTTAATTTTAGTTGTTCTTAACCTCAAAACTCCTAATGGTCACATTTTTATCCTAACTGTACCTTTTATTTGGTATTACTGTATAAGTAAAATATGTTTGCTACAGCAATATACCTCATATATTGTATGTTTAATCGGTCTAGGGGAGCTCCGATTATATAAAGTAAAGTGAATCTCTCTCAAATATAAAAGATTGAAATTTTTTATCTGACTGAAGAGTTCTTTATTCTTCACCCTCCAGAAGAGAGAGATCACTTTCACTTTCAACAGAAAAGTATAAAATACCCGTTAATCACTTTTATTTCCCGTTAGTAACAGTTTTTTGATAAAAATACTAGTCAATAGTATGTTTGATTGAATTTTAAAAATCTTAAATTTTGATTAAAGACGTAAAAAAATGGATGTATAAAGAGTACCCATTAATTAATTGTAACATAACAAAAATTAGAATTGCCAGTTTTTTCGGAATATTTGTCTATTTGTTTTTAATTATATACAAACCCTATGAAGTAAAAAATATGGCTGGGAATTTTTATATATTTAGTATTGGGTACTCTTTATGTACATTTATTGGGCTGGTTTTAGGATTTATTGGACTTCCGAAAATCGCAAAAAAATACTTTAAACCATGTATTTGGAAAATAAAAAATGAAATACTTTTCTTAACGATTAATTTCTTAATTGTTAGCTTACTAATATATCTATATAAAGAGGCTTTTGGTGCTAAGATTACCTATACAAGAGATTTTTTAGAAGTGTTACTAATCTGTCTAAGTATTGGTGTTTTTCCTATTATGATTCTTGTTTTTAGCGTAGAAATAAAAATGAAGCGTATAAATAAAAAAGCGGCATTAGAGGTTAATAAATTAAGAGTTGATAAAGAAAATATCGTTCATGATAATGAAAAAGAGATTGTTATAAATACAGAAACAAGAAAAAACAGTCAACTAACTTTCCCAGAAGAAGATTTTATTTTTGCTCAAGGTATGGGCAATTATTCATCAATTTATTTTATGAACAACCAAAAAGTAAATAGAACAACCATTAGAATTAACTTAAAGAACTTATTTGAACAAATTTCTTTTGATAATCATCATATCATTCGCTGTCATAGATCTTACATTATAAATAAAAATAAAATATTAACGATTAAAGGAAATGCTAGATCTCTTATAATGATTTTAGAAGGAGTTAAAGAAGAAATACCTATTTCACGAAGTTTCGATAAGTCTTTATTAACTTAAGTTCTCCCATCTGTCACTTTTTTCATCCCATTAATAACTAACATTTTGAACTGCCACCTGTCCTTTATAGTTTTGCTGACAATTGAAATGAGGCTTATTCATATACTGCATGTAAACCCATCTGTTTTGAGAATTAATGTATTAAAAGTAATAATTTAAAAACAGGAAAAGAGATTATATAATTATTTGAATATGAGAGAGACTTACATTATAAATATAGAAAATCTAAACAATGAAAAATAACAAAACAGAAAATGCAATTTCAAGAAAGCTGGCCTTAAAGAAAATTGGGAACTATGGTAAATATGTAGCCCTTACCTCAATAGGAACATATTTGATTCTGCAACCCCAAAAAGCACAAGCAAGTTCTCCTATTGATCCAGGTACTGGGTTTTAAATTAATAATCAAAAAAATAAACAATGACCTATCAAGAATTTAACCATATCTATTACATCTTTACACAAAACCCAAAAGGAATTAAGCCTATGGACAAAATCACAACCAATGGATATGAACTTAAAGAATTTGTAGAATTTGCAATCAAAAAACTCTCTGAAGACAAAAACTCTCAGATGATATTTAATTTTTAATCGATTCAAAAAACAATTATTATGTGAAAAGGAATCAATTATTATGTGAAAAGGCTAGACTTAAAAATCTGGTCTTTTTTTATTTGATCCGTTTACCAATCATAACTCTTTTGCGCATCGAGCTTAATAAAGATAAAAAGTAGGACTGTAAATCCCCAAAGTGAAGAGCCTCCATAACTAAAGAAAGGTAGTGGAATTCCTACGGTAGGTAATAATCCAATCACCATGCCTACGTTTACTACCAAGTGAAAGAATAATATTGAAGCGACACCATAACCGTAAATCCGACCGAACTTATTCGTGTGTTTTTCTGCTCTGTTAATAATTCGAAAGAGGAGTATCGTAAAAATAATAATGACAAATGTGGTTCCTAAGAATCCCCATTCTTCTCCTACTGTACTAAAAATATAATCGGTGTGTTGTTCCGGAACAAACCCTCCCTGTGTTCTATCTCCTTTTAAGAAACCTTTCCCCAAAGACCCACCAGAACTTATGGTCTGTATGGATTGATTGGAATTATAACCAATATTTTTGGTGTCGGAAGTTTTCCCTAAAAGCACTTCAAAACGATCTCTCTGATGTTGTTTTAAAACATTGTTATATGCATAATCGACTCCAAAAATAAAAAGTCCACAGAGTACATAAGTCCCTACTACTTTTATCCAGTTAAAACGTAAAAAACGTTTGTTCCTATATATTCTGTAGAAGGCATAAAGTGTGATTAGGCTAAATAAAGATATGATGAGAAGCTTCACTCCAAATAAGATGGTGAGTATAAACAGTAGGATAGAGGCGAGGCCTATAATAATGTATGCAGGTGTTAATCCTTCTCTATTCAATACAAAGAAAAAAGAAAGGTAAATAACTGCTGAACCTGCATCGTGAACCGCGATTAAAAGAGCGGGCACAAAAATGATGATAAAGGCTTTTATTTGATTTTTGATCAGCCCTAAATTGTATTTCCGATCACTAATTAATTTGGCTACAGCCAGTGCTGTAAGAGCTTTGGAAAATTCGGAAGGCTGTAAGCTCATGCCTCCAAAGTTATACCAAGATTTAGCGCCATTGATTTCTTTCCCAAAGAAGAAAAGACCAATAAGTGATAGCAAAGAAATGATATAAAAGATACTTGAAAACTGTTCAAAAAATTTACTGTTAATGAATAAGACAAGTAGAATTAGTGGAATGCTTAAGAATATCCATAGCAATTGTTTTCCATATTTGGTAGAAAAATCAAAAACAGCGTTTTGTTCTTCAGAGAAAGAAGCGGCATAAATGTTTATCCAGCCAAACCCAACTAAGACCAAGTAAAGTAAAACCAAAACCCAATCGATTCCCAAGAAAATATTATTTCGTTCCTGTCTCAAAACTTTCAGGGTTTAAGATTTGTCGATTGTAAATAGCGTATAAATCTATTGCTAACATTCTATCTTCTATCCATTTTCTTTTTACTTCACCAGTCAAATATTTTTCAATCAATAAACTGGTAATTGGTGCGGCAATGGTAGATCCATACCCTCCGTTTTCAATAAATACGGCAATGGCAATTTTTGGATTTTCTTTCGGAGCAAATGCAACCAAAATAGAATGATCTGGTAATTGAATTTTTTTACCATTGGCTCTAATGAAGTTCTCTACAGTTCCAGTTTTCCCAGCAATATCAATTCCTTTAATTTTTGTCCAACTAGCAGTACCACCATCTTTAAAAACTTGATGCATGCCTTCAATAACAGGTTCAAAGTATTTTTGATCGATGGTTGTTTTTTTAGGAATGGTATATGCAGAATCTATAAGCGGTTTATTATTGATGCTTTTTACAATATGTGGCGTATAAAAATAGCCTCTATTCGCAATAGCAGCAGTAACATTTGCTAACTGAATTGGAGTGGTAAGTACTTCTCCTTGTCCGATAGCATTAGAGATGTTTGTGGAAGCATTCCATTTATATTTGTATCTACGACTGTAATAATCACCATTAGGAATCAACCCTTTGTCTCCTTCTGGCAAATCATAGCCTAAATAGTTTCCTAAACCGAAACTCTTTACATGCTCGCTCCATTTATTCATTCCATCAACAGGATTTCCACTTTTTTCTACAATTCGTTTGTAGGTGTTCGCAAAATAGCTGTTGCATGATTTTGAAATGGCAGTATTTAAACGAATTGGTTTTCCATAAATATCGCAATGACATTTCATGAATTCTTTTTCTCTATTTCCATATCGATACCCACCATAACAATAAAAATGTGTTTTTTCGTCAATTGAACTTTCCTGTAAACCAATCAATGCATTGATTAATTTAAAAGGAGATCCAGGAGCATACATTCCTTTTAAGCCTCTGTCGTACATGGGTTTATTGATGGTGTCTCCAAAAAACATCACAGAATTACTAGAACGCGCTCTACCTACCATCATATTAGGATCATAGCTTGGAGCGGTAATTAATGCAAGGATTTCGCCAGAAGATGGCTCTAAAGCTATAATTCCACCTCTTTTTCCTTTCATTAAAAACTCACCATATTGTTGCAAATCGGAATCAATGGTAAGTGCAAGATCTTGACCATTAACTGGAAGTGAATCTAGCCTTCCTTCATCATAAGGACCTAATATTTTATTCAAACTATTGCGATGAAGATATTTTTTTCCTTTGATTCCTCTAAGTGCTTGTTCGTATTGTCTTTCAATTCCATTTTTCCCGATTAATTCTCCCTGCTGATAGTCATTATTCTTTTTGGCAAGAAGCTCATCTACCTCGCTAATATAGCCTAGAATATTGGCTGCGGAATTGATAGGATAATCTCTAATGACTCTTTTCTGAATGAAAAATCCTTGATATTTATGAAGTTTTTCTTGAAGAAAAGCAAAGTCTTCTTTCGCCAATTGTTTTAGAAAAACGGAGGCTAACCACGGGGCATAATTTTCAGCTTTTCGAAGCTTTTTTTTAAAGTCTTCTTTCCCGATTTTTAAGAGAGCACAAAACTCTAAGGTGTCTAAAGTCTTCACTTCATTAGGAACCACCATCACATCGTAAGAAAGTTGATTTGCGACTAATAATTTTCCATTTCTATCATATACATAGCCTCTTTCAGGATAGTCGAAAACTACTTTTACAGAGGCGTCATTTGTTGGATTGTGATCTACACCTTTAATCACTTGTAGATAGAACAAACGTCCAATGAAAGTAACGCTCATAAAAATAATAAAGAAATAAAGTAAAAAACTACGCTTCATGTTAACTCACCTGCTTTTTTCTGAAAATATAAGAACCTAGAAAATAGAGTAGTAACGTAAGGATACTTGAGTATAATGTATTCAGTAAAACGCCACCTAGATTCGAAAGGCTAAAGTTATCTAAAGAAATTAAAATAAAGTGATGAATCAATGTTAAAGTTACCACATAGTTAAACACTTGTCCAAAAGGCTCTGCGCTTAGTTTGAATAGTAAATAATCGAGTTCACCTTTTTTGAAAAACAGTTTGATGAAAAACAGTCGAACATAGGCAATACATAAAAGAGAAAATGTATGAATTCCTCCAGTATCTGAAAAGAAATCAATGGTTAAGCCATACAGGAAAGTAAGAAATAAAAACGCAAATCTATTTTTGTTTAAAGGAAAAATAAATACAAATGTGATGTATAAATAGGGGTTTATATAGCCAGAGAAATTAAAATTATTCAATACAAAAACTTGTAAAAAGAGAAGGAAAATAGCCCAAAAAAATACATTGATCTTATTCATTTTTTCTATTTTCTAATGAGTCAATTTCTATTTTGTCAAAGTTTTTAATCACATAGATGTTCTTCAAATTACTCATATCATTAAATAATTTGATATTGATTACTTTGGTAAGACTGGTGCCTCCTTCTTGTATGTCTAAGACTTTTCCAATGGGAATTCCTTCAGGGAAGATTGAAGATTTTCCTCCAGTAATAACAGTGTCGCCTTTTTGTATAACAGCTTGTCTAGGGACGTCTAAAAGTTGTATCGTATTGTAGTCATTCCCATTCCAACTAAGTGACCCATAATGAGCGCTATTTTTTAATCGGGCATTTATTTTACTGTTTTTGTTTAAGATAGATTGTACTCGCGTATAATTACTTGAAAGATCTTCAGTAACACCAATAACTCCTTTGCTATTGATTACTGCCATCTCTTTAGAAACACCATTATTTGTTCCTAAGTTTATTGTAATAAAATTATAGTTTCCAGAATATTTATTGTTGGTTATTTTACCATTGATGTAAGTGTATTGCTGATGATATTTGATGGTATCTATACGATGAGTTTCGTAAACTGTATCTAGCAATTGTTGAAGCGATTCAATATGATTCTTCAGAAAAGTATTTTCTTCTGTAAGCTCTTTATTTTCTTTATTGAGTTGAAAATAATCACTAAAAGAACTTATTTTATTATAGAAACCTCCTGTAATTGAATTTGCAGAACTTACAAACTTACTTTTATGAAAGCTATGGTTGTTAATAGTAAGCGTTAAGGCAATAAACTGAAGCAGTAAAAAGAATAAGAAATATCGATACTTCTGAAAAAAATAGATAAGTTGCTGCATAGGAAGTAAAGATGTCTTTTATTATTTCATTAAGACACTTTTGTATTTGTCCAATTCTTTTAATGCAATTCCTGTTCCTCTAACAACTGCTCGTAAAGGGTCTTCTGCTACATATACAGGTAAATCTGTTTTTCGAGAAAGACGTTTGTCTAGACCACGAAGCATAGATCCACCTCCTGCAAGATAAATTCCAGTATTGTAGATATCGGCTGCTAATTCTGGTGGCGTTTTAGATAAGGTTTCCATTACAGCATCTTCAATACGTAAAATCGATTTATCTAAGGCTTTGGCAATTTCTCTAAAAGAAACTTGTACTTGTTTCGGTTTTCCACTTAACAAATCTCTACCTTGAACCAACATATCTTCTGGTGGGTTGTCTAAATCTTCAGTTGCCGCGCCAATTGTAATTTTTACTTTTTCTGCTGTAGTTTCACCAACATATAGGTTATGTTGCGTTCTCATATAATACATGATGTCATTGGTAAATAAATCACCAGCAACTTTTACAGACTGATCACAAACAATACCAGCCAATGCAATCACCGCAATTTCTGTAGTTCCACCGCCTATATCTATAATCATGTTTCCTTTGGGTTCCATAATATCAATTCCCACCCCAATTGCCGCAGCCATTGGTTCGTAAATTAAATAGATTTCTTTGGCGTTCATATGTCGTGCAGAATCCTGTACCGCTCTTTTTTCTACTTCTGTAATTCCAGAAGGAATACAAATCACCATTCTTAATGCTGGAGGGAATAATTTCTTTTTGATGGCAGGAATTTTCTTTACAAATTCCTTAATCATTTCTTCTGAAGCTTGAAAGTCTGCAATAACACCATCTTTCAATGGGCGAATTGTTTTGATATTCTCATGCGTTTTCCCTTGCATCAAATTTGCTTCCTTACCGGTAGCAATGATTTTACCTGTAACTCGATTTCTTGCAACAATAGACGGACTATCAATCACAACTTTCCCGTTGTGAATAATTAGTGTATTTGCTGTCCCCAGATCAATAGCAATATCTTCCGTCATGAAATCGAAAAACCCCATAAAATTGAATTAAATATGTTGATGTAAATGTATTCTTACAAATCTAGCAAAAATAAGCTAGTTAGCAAGATTTATATTAATGTTTAAAATGTCTTGTTCCTGTCATTACCATCGATAAATTATTCTCGTTACAATAATCGATACTCAATTGATCTTTGATAGATCCTCCTGGTTGAATAACGCTACCAATTCCAGCATTGTCTGCAATTTCTACACAGTCTGGAAACGGGAAAAAAGCATCGCTTGCCATGACAGATCCATTCAAATCAAAACCGAAATTAGTTGCTTTTTCAATGGCTTGTCTTAAGGCATCAACTCTACTTGTTTGTCCAGTTCCACTTGCACATAACTGTTTGTTTTTCGCTAAAACAATCGTATTAGATTTTGTGTGCTTGCAAATTTTAGAGGCAAATAACAAATCTTCTAACTCGCTATCCGAAGGTTTATTGTTAGTGGCATAAGATAAATCTTCTAAAGCATCTGTGATATTGTCTTTGTCTTGAACTAGCAACCCGTTTAAGGAAGTTCGTACCATTTGATTTGGCAATTGAACTTCTTTTTGAATTAAGATAATTCGGTTCTTTTTTCCCTTTAAAATTTCAAGAGCATCATCATCATAAGAAGGAGCAATCACTACTTCGCAAAATAATTTATGAATTTCTTCCGCTGTTGCTTTGTCAATTTTTGTGTTGGCAATTAAAACTCCACCAAAAGCAGAAACAGGATCACCTGCTAAAGCATCAACATAAGCTTGAGAAATGGTTGCTCTTTGGGCAAAACCGCAAGCATTGTTGTGTTTTAAGATTGCAAAGGTTGGATCTTCTCCAATAAACTCGTTCATTAGATTCACTGCAGCATCTACATCTAATAAATTATTATAACTCAATTCTTTTCCATGCAGTTTGTCAAACATGGCATCTAAATCGCCAAAGAAATATCCTTTTTGATGTGGATTTTCTCCATAGCGAAGTGTTTTAGAATTGGTCTCACTTGCTTTATAAACAATTTCTTCTTCATTAAAGTAATTGAAGATGGCTGTATCATAATGAGACGAAACATTAAAGGATTTTGCTGCAAACCTTTTCCTGTCTTCTAAAGTTGATGCGCCATTATTTTCAAGATATAACTCTAGGAATTCTGTATACTGATCCATAGAAGAAATAGTGAATGTGTCTTTAAAATTCTTAGCAGAAGCTCTAATTAATGAAATCCCTCCGATATCAATTTTTTCAACAATATCTTGCTCAGAAGCTCCAGAAGCTACTGTTTTTTCAAAAGGATATAAATCAACAATAACCAAGTCTATTTGCGGAATATCAAATTCTTGCATTTCAGCAATATCTCCCTCATGATCTTGTCTATTTAAAATTCCTCCAAAAACTTTAGGATGTAATGTTTTTACACGCCCACCAAGAATTGAAGGATACGAAGTAATATCTTCAACTGCAACAACAGGGATTCCGAGTTCTTTGATAAATTTTTCTGTACCACCAGTAGAATAAATAGTGACGTTGTTTTGATGCAAAGCTTTAATAATAGGTGCTAAGCCATCTTTGTGAAATACAGAAATTAATGCAGATTTAATGGTTTTTGAGACGCTCATAATGTTGTGTTATTAAGCGCACAAATCTACTAAATGGTAGACCTTAAAACAATAGAAATTAGTTGGAATTAAATAAACTTATTCCACTATTGTGAATAAAGTTTTTTTTTGAAAGAATCAACAAGACTACTGTAATTTCTTTTTGGTTTTTCTTTTTTTCTTTTTTTTAACCCTAATTTTAAAAGTAGGGAGTTTAGAATGTACGTGTTTTTTGTATTCATAATTTGGGGGAATGAATTTCTAAAAGAGTAAAGTTAGTAAAAGAAATCAATAGGATTAGTATACTGAAGAAAAAATGTATAACACTTCAGTAATAAATAAGACTATTTTTTGAGAAGTTTTAGTGAAGTGTTGCCACTTTAGAACAAACAAATTCAAGCAATTCTTCGTCCTGACTTGTAAAAGGATTCACAGTATGCGAATCAATATCTATTTGCCCAATATTTTCACCATTGACAAAAATGGGAATTACAATTTCCGATTTTACTTTCCATCCACAAGAAATATAATTGTTTTGCTCAGAGACGTCTTGTACTACAAAATTTTCATTGCTCACAGCAACCTGGCCACAAATACCTTTGCCAAAAGGAATGATGGTATGCTCAGTAGGCTCACCTGTAAATTCTGCCAATTTCAATTCCTCTTTATTTCCATTTTTAAAGTAAAAACCAACCCAATCATAATAAGAAATTTGATTTTCTAAAAAGTCGCAAATAGCTTGTTGCTTTTGGCTTGTTGTAGTTTCAGAAGAAATAATATCCTGAATTGTATTCTTGAGTAAATTGATGTCCACGTTTTTTCTATATTTGTCTTGATACAAATTGCAAACAGCAAAAATAAACTAAAATCTTTATGAAACGAAGATTAACAAATTTTAAAAGTAGCTTCGTAAAAAGTGATGTTTAAAATTTTTAATGAGAGAAGGAGTGTAATGCGTGGTTATACAAGTTTTTAATTTTATAAGTATCATAATGTCAATTAATTACTAAAATTTAAACGTGTGAAAAAACAAAGGAGTATTGTTCTTTTTCTAGTAAAATTTTTTGCTACTTACTTTGTATTATTCGTAGTGTATTCCTATTACTTACAAAAAAATCAACAAAAAGAAGATGCTTTCTCATGTGATCCTATAACTACAAAGGTGGCAGAACAAACAGAATCTGTTTTGTCTTTTTTTGGATATAATGTAGCACATGTACAGCATGAAGATGAAATGTCTGTAAAAATATTAGTGAACGGACATTATACAGCTAGAGTTATTGAAGGATGTAATGCGATCAGTATTATTATTTTATTCTTGTCTTTTGTGATTGCTTTTCCTGGGTCTATTAGAGCAACCATTCTGTTTGGAATCGCCGGAAGTATTGTTATCTACGGAGTTAATATTCTAAGAATTGCGTTTTTAACGATTATGTTATACAAATATCCTGATCAACAAGAATTTCTACACAATTTGGTTTTTCCAGCCATAATTTACGGAATGACTTTTTTACTTTGGGTACTATGGGTTCATAAATTTTCAAACTATAGAAAATGAGTAAACCTGTAAGAGCACTTCTGATTCTTATTCTTTTCAGTTTTTTATTTTTGATAAGAGCTTTTGAAACTTCGCTATTTTACGATCCTTTGATTGTATATTTTCAGAATGATTATTTATACAAACCCATTCCAGAAATTAATAGATGGCATTTGGTGGTTGATATGCTTTTTAGATACACACTCAATAGTTTAATTTCTTTAGGAATTATTTATTTCCTTTTTAAAAAGAAGAAAATCATAAAATTTTCTGGATTTTTTCTCATGACGGCATTTATGGTCTTCATTGTGATTTTCTCCATATCACTAAGAAATAACCTAGAAGATGGATACCTGCTTGCTTTTTATATTAGAAGATTTATAGCCCATCCGTTACTTCTATTAATCTTATTACCAGCTTTTTATTATCAAAGGAAATTTCAAAAAAAATAGTTTAACATTCTTTTTTCATTTTAGTGTTGTAAATTTGCATTTGTAATGAAAGCATTTCTAAAAAAAATAAGCGCAACGATACTATCACTAGTAGTATTATTTTCTTCCATGTCTTTTACCATAGATAAGCATTACTGTGGAGAAACTTTGGTGGATGTCTCTTATTTTGGAAAAGCTGATAACTGCGGAATGAAAGGAATGAAAGGAATGGAAATGAATCCTGAAGATTCCGTGATTGTGAAAAAGAAGAAATGTTGTAAAGATGAAACCATTGTAGTTGAATCATCAACATTTGATAAAGAAAAAATCATTTCATTACAATCTACAGATATAGAATTCGTATTCTTTTATGCCTATTCTTACATTAACATGTATCAAGATATATCTTTAGAAAAGGAGTATTATAAAGATTTCTCACCTCCCGATATCGAACAAGATATTCAGGTTTTACACCAAGTTTTTCGCATTTGATTTAAATAGTAACTCGTTAAAATCATCTTTTATGATGATTGCTAGTCTAGTTATAAAATCAAAAACAATAAAATGAAAAAATATATTATCGGTCTTTTACTGCTGATACCATTCTTATCCTTTTCCCAACAAACATTTAAGGGAATGATTATGGATAAAAACAACCCCAAAGATAACCTAGGAGTTTTTGGAGCCAATGTCTATTGGTTAAATACATCCGTAGGAACCACAACCGATGAAAAGGGATGGTTTGCCATTCCTTATAAATCGAGTTATAAAAGGCTTGTGGTCAGTTTTGTAGGATACAAAACAGATACACTTAGCATTACTAGTTTAGAGCCCATTCATCATTTTCTAACGCCAGAAAATGAATTGGATGAGGTGAAAATCACTAGCAAAAAGAAAGCAACGCAGAAATCATTTATACAAACAGCAAATGTGTTTACTGTAAATAGTGATGAATTGTTAAAGGCTGCATGTTGTAACCTCGCAGAAAGCTTTGAAACCAATCCGTCTATTGATGTGAATTTTTCCGATGCTTTAACAGGAACTCGTCAGATTAGAATGTTAGGCCTTAAAAGCCCTTACCTTTTAATTTCGCAAGAAAACATTCCATCCATTAGAGGAGCGGCACAGGTTTTTGGACTCACATTTACACCTGGAACTTGGGTAGAAAGTATTCAAATTACCAAAGGAGCTGGAAGCGTTATCAATGGTTATGAAAGTATTTCTGGTCAGATTAATGCAGAATTGGTAAAACCGTTTACAGATAAAAAATTCTTTCTAAATGCGTATGGATCTTTAGCAGGAAGGTTGGAGTTGAATACTCATTTCAATAAAAAAGTCTCAAAGAAATGGCAAACGGGATTGTATATCCACGGAAATTATAGAGGCGAAAAGTTTGATAGAAATAACGATAACTTTTTAGACAATCCGTTAATGAATCAAATTAACGTGATGAATCGTTGGCAATATATTGATGCTGAAAAAGGATGGGTGAGTTTTATCAATTTTCGTTATATGGACGATTCTAAACAAACGGGAGAAGTCAATTTTAACCCAGATATTAATCAAGTAACTAATTTGCCTGTACTGAGCGGAGACGAAGTATGGGGAAGTGAAATAGACACTAAACGTTTTGATACTTCTTTAAAATTAGGGTATGTGTTTCCAGAATTGCCTTTTCAAAGTTTTGGTTTTCAATTTGCCTATAGCAATCATGAACAGGATTCGTATTTCGGATTGAGAACGTATGATATTCAGCATCAAAGTGTGTATTCTAATTTGTTGTTCAATTCAATTATTGGAGATACTAGAAATAAATTTACTACAGGAATTGGTTTTACACATGATACTTACGATGAGCTTGTAAACCTGATTAATTTTAGAAGAAATGAAAACTCTTTTGGTGGTTTTTTTGAATACGCGTATGATAATTTAGATGACTTTAGTTTTACTGCTGGATTGCGAGTAGATACTCATAATTTATTAGGAACTTTTGTCACACCAAGATTGCATGTTCGATATGTTCCTTGGGAAAAAGGCGTGTTTAGAGCATCTGTTGGACAGGGAAGAAAAAGCGCAAATATATTTGCAGAAAATCAACAACTCTTTGCGAGTGCAAGACAAATTAATATTCAATCAACGGGAGGAAATATCTATGGTTTAGATCCAGAAGTGGCTTGGAATTATGGAGTTTCTTATTTACAAGGATTCAATCTTTTTGAAAGAAAGGGAGATATTACATTTGATTTTTATAGAACCAATTTCGAAAATCAAGTTGTGGTAGACTGGGAAAATCCTCAAGAAATATCATTTTATAATTTACAAGGAGAAAGCTTTGCAAATAGCTTTCAAGTAGAAGTGAATTATAACATTACGGAAGGTTTAGATACGCGTTTTGCCTATAAATATTACGACATACAAACAGATTATAATTCTGGGAAACTCATAAAACCATTAACGCCTAATCATCGTTTTTTTGCAAATGTGTCTTATGAGACTCATAAAAAAGAAAATGATGCGCAATGGAAATTTGACATCACCTATAACTTTATTGGAGAACAACGATTGCCAGATACGTCGAGTAATCCCGTTCAATATCGATTAGCAGAATATTCAAATGGCTATAGTTTATTGAATGCACAGCTTACGAAAGTATTTTCTAAAAAGTTTGAGGTTTACTTAGGCGGAGAAAATTTAACAAATTTAAAACAGAAAAACCCTATTTTAGCAAGCGATAACTCATTTGGCAGTAATTTTGATACTACAATAGTATATGCGCCAATTTTTGGACGAATGTTTTATAGTGGATTACGATTTAAACTCGATTAAAAAATGAAACGAATCATATGTATAGTAAGCTTTCTGTTGATTGGAATATCAACACAAGCTCAAAAGAAAAATGCAAAAATTGCCATTGAAGTAGATGGTGTTTGTATGATGTGTAAAAAACGAATTGAAAAAGCAGCATTAAATACAAAAGGAGTGAAGTTTGCCGTTTGGGATGTAAAAACCCACATGCTCTCTTTAATTATTGATGAGCGCAAGACAAACACAAAGACCATTCAAAAGAATATCGCAGCAGTGGGGCATGATACCAAAGGAATTAGAGCAAAAGACCATGTGTATAATGAGATCAATCCGTGTTGTAAGTATCGTGATAAGAAAGTAGTAGATGCACATAAAAAGGGCGAAGGACATTAATAAAATGACCTCAAGACTTTTTATAGTTGGATTGCTGTTTTTCTTTTCGTGCAAACAAGAAGAAAAAAAAGCTTCTCATGATCATGATGAGCTTACTTTAGAAAAGGAACTTGTTCATGATGTATATGTTTGCCCGATGGAATGTGAAAATGGAATGGACTACTATATGGAAGGCAAGTGCGATATGTGTCATATCAATTTGATACAATACAATAAGTAATTTGATAAACTAAAAACCCCAACCATTCGGTTGGGATTTTTGTTGCATAAGTTTTATGAAGAAGGTTAACAATTAATATTTTTGTTTAAAAGTCAAAAAATAGACTTGGAATGGTATGATGAAAACCAAAACCTTACTTATTATTTTATCTTCTCTACTTATCTGTGCCTGTAGTTCCGATAAGTATAAGTCTCCAAAAGTTGAAGAATTAGAAGAGTTGTTAGAGGTAAATGTAATATTAGGTAAAAGATTCCGAGGTTTATCTAAAAAGATTTCATTTAAAGGAGTAAAGGATTCAGCAAGAACCGCTGATTTCTTAGATGTTTTTATCGAAGAGTATCAGAAGTACCCACCTTCATATTTCAACCGGATTAATGTCGATAAACTAATTCTTTGTGATAGTTTAATGGATGGTGATAGAAGGTCAGTTGCTATTCCTTACCTGCGAAAAGGAGCGTTATTATTTTCAATTGATTATCCTATTAATACTGATAAAGGAAAGTCCTATTTTATTCATATAATGCATCACGAATTACAACATAGTACAGACTTTTATTTGTATAAAGGAGACGTGTTTCATAAATCTGAAGAATGGAGTGCCTTGAATGAAAAAAATTTTAAGTACGGAGATGGAGGTAAAGTTGCTCATAGAGAAGAATCAAAAAGCATTGATTGGTATTATCTCTCTCACACAGTCAAAGGTTTTGTAAATCGATATTCAATGCTCGGTCAAGAGGAAGAGAGAGCAGAATTAGTTGCATTGATAATGGGTAATGATAAAAGAAGAGATACATTAATTGAGTATTGCAAAACAGATGAAATATTGAAAAATAAGGTTCAATACGTTATAAATGAATTAAACACTTTGGTAAAATCAACATCAAATTATTGGAATGATGTAATGTGTGAGCTCTAGGAAATAGACAAGACAACAAACCAAAAATCCCAACCATTCGGTTGGGGTTTTTTAGTATAATTTTGTCTCGTCCTGAAATATCGTTACACTAAATTTTAAGTGTAATGAAAACTAATTATGAAAAGCGTACCCAGAAAGATTATCCCTTAAGTTTAAAACTCAGTATTGTAGCAGAGATTGAGCGAGGTGAATTATCAACGACTCAGGCCACCAAGCGTTATGGCATTCAATGTAGAAAGACAGTTGTTACTTGGCTACGAAAATATGGTAACTTTGATTGGGAAAATCAAAGTTCTTCTATCATGTCAAAAACTCCGCAACAAAGAATTATGGAGCTAGAGCAAAAGCTTCGTTTACTAGAAAAGCAAAAAGCACAATTAGAACATCGCATTGAACGATCAGACAAGAAAGCTATCTTGTTTGATATGATGATTGATCTAGCAGAGAAAGAGTATAATATTCCTATCAGAAAAAACTCAGAACCCAAGTAATCGATATGTTTAGAGTTGATCATCAAGAGAGTATCTCATCCACCTGTGAGTTACTTGGGTTAAGTAGGCAGGTATATTACAGGGCTATCAAGTCAAGACAAAAGCGACGAGATATTGCTTCAAAAGTAGTGGAATTAGTTCATAGAGTTCGTATAGAACAGCCTCGTATCGGCACTAGAAAGCTATATTATATTCTAAAAGGTGAATTACAAGAGTTAGGTGTGGGAAGAGATCAATTGTTTACCATTCTAAAGGCGAATCATATGTTGATTAAACCTAAGCGTAGTTATCATATCACTACCAACTCTCATCATAGGTTTAGAAAGCATAAAAACTTACTTGAACAGTTGACTATACAAAGACCAGAACAGGTGTGGGTATCTGATATTACCTATGTAGGAAATAGACAAAATCCCATGTATTTATCTTTAGTCACAGATGCGTATTCTAAGAAGATTATGGGATATTATCTGGATAGTACCCTTGAAGTGAAAGCTTCTTTGAGAGCCTTGAAAAAAGCCATTAAAAATAGAAGTTATCCCAATCAAAGACTAATACATCACTCTGATAGAGGTTTGCAGTATTGTAGTGATGATTATCAGAAACTATTGGATAATGCAGATATAAAATGTAGTATGACCGAATCCTATGACCCGTATCAAAACGCAGTAGCAGAACGAATCAATGGAATATTAAAACAAGAGTTTTTAATGGAAACGTCGAAAATCAATATCAAGTTGATGCGTAAAATTGTAGAGCAATCTATCAGAATATATAATACCAAAAGGCCTCACTGGTCTTGTCAGATGAATACTCCTGAACAAATGCATAAACAGAATAGCATCAAAATAAAATCATACAAAAAGAAAATCTCTTCACAAAACATGGTTTGTGAAGAGATTTTATAACTTTAATCCTAATAAAAACTGTAACGGTTATTTAGGACTAGTCATTTATTTAAGATTAGTTTGCCGTAACCTTAATATTGTCTATTTCATAAGTTCCATTAAAGTCGTTATCAGCATCGTTTCCAGTATATCTGAAAGCTATATGAATAACACCACTTCCACAAGAAAGGTCAACAATTCCTGAATCGAACCAAGCACCAAAGAAATCAGAATCTTGTACGATATATGCTGCTGGAATTAATCCCCAAGTTGCATTGGCAATACCTGCTGTAGTTCCATCCCAGTCGTTAGAGAAAAGTAAATCCATTTCACTTTCATCAGAGAAACTGTTAGATGATTGGAAAGATAAAGTAGCTCCCGGATTTGCGTCTAAATCAATTGCAGGAGTAATTAACCAACCAATGTTGCTTGCATCACCTGAACCAAAAGCACTCATTCTTACAGAAACTCCTAAAGAAGCGTTTGCACCTCCAGAAGTATAAGCTTCCCAACCTTCAGAACCTGCTTGAGTATAATTTGTCCATCCGTTCCCCATTACTAAAGAAAAAGGAGCTTGTGTTTCAAAATCATCTTCAAATAAAGTAGTGGGTCCTTCAGCACTTGCTAAACCACAATCTAAAATTGTTGGATCGCATCTTTCTTCATTCGTAAAGTTAATATCTTCAGGAGAATTGATCACCAAAGTGTAGAAGCTATCAAAGAAATCTCTTGTTAAAACCCCATCTATACTACCTCTATTCATTGGCAATGGAAGTGCTTTAAAATCAGAGAAGGTACTTGTACTTAAGATAACGGTAGCGTTGTCTGGACAAGTCTCTAATATTCTTTCTCCATCAAATTGATCTGTTGCTTCACTTGCAAAAGTTAAAGGTCTTGCACCTAGCACTTCATTTCTGTTGAATTGTACATCCACCAATCTGATGAAAAGACTTTCTTTATCATTCGCAAAATCAGCTATGCTTAATTCTAAAGGAACAATAGTAGCTACTTCTGAGCCTCTGATGATATGCTCATTTCTTAGTGTTGAAGATATTTTGTCTAGCTCGTTTCCATTTCTTTTTCCAATTTGAACAACTCCGTTGTCTTCTGCAACCGTCAATCCATCCAATTTGATGAAAACTTTTCTACCAAATTCATAGAAGGTAAACAAAGGATTTACATCTACCTGAACGATAATTCCAGCTGTTGGATTCGATGGACTGTTTTGTAATACGATCTCTTCAAAGAAGTTTCCTCCTTCATCACTAGAGATTACATAACCAGTCATATAACGAGTTCCACCATTTGGAAGTGGCTGATCGTAGGTAAAGATTCCTCCTTGTTGTGCAAATTCTCCAAGTACAGCGTTAATGTCTGTTACCACATCTGAAGCTCCAGGCACAAAAGGTATATCGCCTGTTACTGGTGTGTTAAAATCATCACTTTCCACGCAGGCATTGAAACTTAAGAGTCCAATAAAAAGTATGAATAATTGAAATTTTTTAAATGTTTTCATTTTGTTTAATATTAATTTTTTAAAAACGTATGTAAAAGTTTAAGTAGTAAGTTGTTCCATTTCCAAAGAAATAACGGTTTCCAAATAAGGGTCCGTTTTCTTGGCTTTGTTCTTGGATTTGATCTCTGTATCCAATTCTTCTTGATTGTTCAAAACCACCCGTTCTGTATTGTTGATTGAATACATTATTAATGGTAGCAAAGAAACCAAGAAAGTAATCGTCCACTCTCCAAGATTTACCTCCAATAATATTCACAAGCATATAGCTATCAAACTGTTCTTGTTGTAATAACCCTCTGGCTACAGTTTCATCATAGTCATTATAAGTATAACCACTAATATTACCACCTCGTTCTAGATCAAGAGTCGGAATTAAGTCAAAATCAATGGCAAAAGCATCAGACCTTTTTAAAGCACTTGCATCTACAAAAGCTCTAGAAAAGTGATTTGCAGTGGCTCCAACCCACCAAAAATCTGGATCTCTATATTCAAAACCTAATTGAAATGCTCTTTCTGGTCCACCAGCTAGGTGTAGATCTTTTAATTTTGTAGTTCCACTCCCGAAGGTTCTACGAGTATTATTATCCAATGGATTAGGTTCAAAATCATCGCTAGCGTAATATACATCTGGATTATTATTAAAAGTAAACTGACCTATAGATGCTACCCCTTTTAATTTAATGGTTGGAGTAACTTGTGCCTCAATACCAAACTCTCCCCCAAAATTCCTTCTTTCTATATTGGTCATTACCTCTTGAGTAAAAGTAGAACCACTTTCCGTAAAGAAGAAACCAATATCAGTTCCGTCTTTAAAATCAGTATAGTATCCAGTTAATCTAGCTCTTACTTTAGGAGTTCTTAAAATATAACTTGCATCGAAAGTAGTAATTTTCTCGCTTTCTAATTGATATACAACATTGTTATTTTGCCTTGCATTTTCGAAAGAATTTCTGATTGACGGTGCATTAGAGGTCGCAGCAGCATTAAAGTTTAGTAAATGCTGACCAGTAACTTTATAAGTTATACCGCCCTTAAAACCGAAGTTGTTAAAATCAACTTTGTTACTTTTTCCTAAAGATTCTGAACCAGGATAATTTCCGTTTTCATAAATTCCATTTCTTTGATAACTGGTAGAACTGATATTTGCAGCTAAATAAAAATCAACTTTGGTATAGTTAAACTGTGCCTGAACAAAAGCTTCAGCAACAGATGCATCCATTTCATAATTATACTTATAACGTTCTCCGCTATTTACAATCCTATTAGGGTTTTGTAAATCACTTTGAGCTAAATCACTTAAGCTTATTTCACTTTGCGAGGCATCACTTTCTTCAGCAAAGAAATCTACATCTAAGAATCCTGTACCTCCTAATAAGTCTTTAACTCTAGCATAGGTTTCGTTGTTTAACTTTCTATAGTTGAAAGCAGCATTTAATCGAATATTATCTGCTAGTTCTGTATATAAAATTGAATTGAAAGAGAATTGAGTGTCATCTGTTCTATCTTCTTGTACAACATAAATAGAATTATATCCTAAAGAAGTCTGAATTTGATTTGCTTCAAATAAATTTACCCAATTAAACTGTCCATTTTCTACAAAGTCTTGTTGTGCTAAGAATGCTTGTTGAAAGTCAAAAGCTGTAGGATTAGCGTCTTGTAAAAAGAAACTAGGTAAGTTTTGATAATAATCTGGAGCTGGATTTCTCGCTCCACCTATATATGAATCTTCTCCTCCAAAGTTTACCAACCGCGTTCCTCCATTATCAATCCTTGTGTTTCCAATAAATCCGCTTTGATAAGAAATATTGGTATTTAATGTTGTTTTTTCAGAAATATCCCAAAAGTGATTCAACATAAGAATAGGCTCTTCAATTCTACGCTCTCTAGAGTTTTTAACGTCTCCATTAATTTCTCCCCAAAAAGGATTGTATTGTCTTCCTTTTAATTGGAAAATTTCATTTGTTAATGCAGTAGAACGACCTCTTCTGTTCTGAGCGTAAATGAAGTTAAAATTCAAACTATGATCTTCTCCTAATTGTTTTTCTACAGCAGCAAAAAATGAATTTGAATCATATAAAGTTCCATCTACATAGCCTTCTCCTCCAAATCGTCTTGAAGCTAATACAGCATAAGACCATCCGCTTTCAGAAATTCCAGAACTATAACTTGCCATGACTCTCCCTTGGTAACTTCTGTTGGCAGAAGCATAAGAAATTCTTCCACCTTCACCATAAGCTGAAGCTCTCATAATAATATTATTGGTTCCAGCAATGTCTCCAAAAGCATTATTATTAGGGCTTAATCCAGGAGTAAAAACTTGATTTCTTTGTAAATCGTTTAAACCTCCCCAATTTGCCCATTGTGGTCTACCGTTAGATAGTTTGTTCATTTCAATACCATTGATCAAAACCTTACCGTTAGCATTGTCTAAACCTCTAGGTCTAAAAAACGTGGCGCTAAAGTCAAATGCCGCAGCACTTAAGAAAACGTCTCTTGAAGATTGTAAAAGACCAGCAATATTATCGGTAAATCCGTCATCAGAATTTAATTCATCGTCAGTAATGTTTACTGTACTAATGTCTTGTTCTTCTGAAAGATCTTTGTACAAAAAGATGGTACCTAAATCTACAGGGTTACCATTAAGTTCTACTGGAAAATTTTGAGTTTCGTATCCTTTAAATTGTAACTCAACAATATAATTGCCGTTAGCTAAATTTTGAATGATAAAAACTCCATTTTCGTTGGTAAGAACACTCGTTTGAGTCTTCTTAACATTGATAGTGACTCCTTCTAAAGGATTCTCATTATCACTATCTACAACAATCCCTTTGATTGTGTTTTGAGCATACAAACTCAAACTAATAAACAAAGAGAGTATTAGAGTTGCAATAAATTTTTTCATTGAATGTTAATTGTTTTTAAGTTCTATTGCGAATAACAACAAAAGCGAAATTACCAAATTTTAACACATGTTGATGTTAAAATTACATTATTTAAATGAAAGCTTCCATTTTGTTTTTTATGTTTGTAGTCCAATTCAATCATGATGATGAAAAAACTCACTCTTATATTGTTATTATTAAGCGCTTTTGCTATTCAAGCCCAAGAAACTGGGAAAGAATTTAAAATAAGAACCATCGCTTTTTACAATCTAGAAAACCTTTTTGATACTATAAATGATGTAAATAAAAATGATGAGGCTAGTCCTATGATGGAAATGAAAGGGAATAGATCTAAAGTCTATTGGGATAAGATTGATAAGTTGGCAACAGTAATCTCTCTAATTGGAAAAGATAAATCAAATACAAGCCCTGCTATTATTGGAGTTTCAGAAATTGAAAACAGAGCCGTTTTAGAAGACTTAGTGAAGTCGGATAAATTAAAATCAAAACGCTATGGAATTATTCATTACGAATCTCCAGACAAAAGGGGAATTGATGTTGCCTTATTGTATCAACAACGTTACTTTAAACCTGTTCATCACGAATCTTTTAATCCTAATATTTATAGAGATGGAAAAAAAGTATATACAAGGGACCAATTACTTGTTTCGGGATATTTAGATGATGAATTAATTCACATCATTGTAAATCATTGGCCATCAAGAGGTGGAGGAGAGATGAGAAGTAGGCCCTCAAGAGAAAGAGCAGCCTATCAGAACACGAAGATTATTGAGCAAATAAAAGCAAAAGAAGAGAATCCTAAGATTATAACCATGGGGGATTTTAATGACGATCCAACCAATAGTAGTCTTAAAATTGTTTTAAAAGCAAAAGGAAAAAAGAAAGATGTAAATGAAGGAGATTTGTACAATCCTTATGAAAGCATGTTTAAAAAAGGATTTAATACTGGAGGATATAGAGATAATATTAGTTTGTTTGATCAGATTATATTCACTTCACCATTATTAGACAAAGGAGAAAAAGATTATTCATCCTATAAAATGTTTAAGGCAGCGATCTTTAACAAACGATTCTTAACCAGTAAGAAAGGACGGTATAAAGGGTATCCGTTTCGAAGTTTTTCTTTTGGAGTATATACAGGCGGATATAGTGATCACTATCCAGTATATATCTACTTGATTAAAGAAAATTAATATTTAATGTGAATTCGAGACCTTTCAGGTTTTAAAAACCTGAAAGGTCTGATGACTTGAGGTAACAAAAGCATCAAACTAAAAATAACATATTGTCTTTGAAAAAGTTTAAACGAATTCAACTGGGTGTACGACAAATTTCATTAATTTGTCTTTGCGAGGATTGTCCTGAACTTTTACACTGAGCGGAGTCGAAGTGTGTTTCAGGAAACATGACGAAGCAATCTGCCAGATAAAAAGCAGATTGCCACAGCAAATAAATTTGCTTCGCAGTGACATATTTTCATCATAAAGTGAAATTTGTCGTACACCCGTTCAATTAACCTTATATCGAAATTACATTATTTAATATCTTTTAAAAGGAGTTGAATAGAAGTAATTCCATTCCATTCATTCTCATCCAGAGAATAAGAAATGTCAAAATCATTTTGAACAAGATCTATTTTATCACCCAAACCAAAACCGATAGCGTTATAGGTTTTACGATCTGCACCATAAATGATATTTAATTTTAAGTGACTTTGGTCTGCTCCAACTCTTTTTCCATAACCATTATCTCTTACAGATGTTGTTCTAAAAATAGGTTTCATATTTTGAGGACCAAAAGGAGCCATTTGTTGCAAAATTCTAAAAAACTTAGGCGTAATTTCTGACAAGTCCAATTCAGAGTCAATACGAATTTCTGGAACTAACATTTCTTTCTTAATAGATGCAGTAACAACTTCTTCAAATTTATTTTTAAAAGCAGTATAATTTTCAGGAGCCAAGGTTAAACCCGCAGCATATTTGTGTCCGCCAAACTGTTCAATAAATTCAGAACATTCATGCAAAGCTTCATAGACATCAAATCCTTTTACAGATCTAGCAGAAGCCGCCAGTTTATCGCCACTTTTGGTAAAGACCAAGGTGGGTCTATAATAGGTCTCTGTCAATCTAGAAGCAACGATTCCAATCACACCTTTGTGCCAATGTTCATCATAAACAACAGTGGTGAGTCGTTCTGTTTCTCCATTTTCTTCAATCTGATGCAAAGCCTCTTTGGTAATACGAGCATCCAATTCTCTTCTGTCAGAGTTATATTGATGAATCACTTTTGCAAACTCTAAAGCCTTCTCAAAATCAGTTTCTGTCAATAGTTCAACAGCAGCATTTCCATGTTTTATTCTTCCCGCTGCATTAATTCTTGGGGCAATCATAAAAACAACATCGGTAATGGTAAGTATTTTTTTATTGATTTGATGAATAATCGCTTTGATGCCATTTCTAGGATTGGAGTTGATGACTTGTAAACCGTAATAAGCGAACACTCTGTTTTCACCCGTCATCGGAACAATATCAGCAGCAATCGCCGTAGCAACCAAATCTAGATACTGCGTTAAATCTTCTATCGTTTGATCTCTTTTCGAAGCCAACCCTTGAATCAACTTAAATCCAACACCGCAGCCACATAATTCATCATAAGGATAATTACAATCGGTTCGTTTTGGATTTAAAACTGCTACAGCATCGGGAATTTTATCTCCAGGTTTGTGATGATCACAAATGATAAAATCCACATTTTTTTCTGTAGCATAAGCTACTTTATCAATCGCTTTAATACCACAATCCAAAGCAATGATTAACGAAAAATCATTATCAGCAGCAAAATCAATTCCTTGATAAGAGATTCCATAACCTTCTTCATACCTGTCAGGAATATAGGTAGAAATATGAGTAGTAATGGTTTTTAAATAAGATGATACCAGAGAAACTGAAGTAGTCCCATCTACATCATAATCACCATAAATAAGAATGTTTTCATCATTAGAAATAGCAGATTCAATCCGAGCAACAGCCACATCCATATCTTTTAACAAGAAAGGATCGTGCAATTCTTCTAAAGACGGACGAAAGAATTTCTTTGCCTCCTCAAAATTAGAAATACCACGATGCAGCAACAGCTTCGATAGTGTTTTATCTATTGAAAGATCTTTGGAAAGTTGATGTACAATTTCAGGATTGGGATCCGGTTTTAAAGTCCAACGCATAGCAAATTTTATTGCTCATGAAGGTACACTTCTGTTTTCACATTTGCAAATTGACGAAACATTTCCATCACGCCACAATATTGATCTATAGATAAATTAATGGCTTTGTTGATTTTATCCTCTTTTAAATCAGTTCCGTAAAAGTGATATTCCACAGTCACTTTATGATAATATTTTGGATGTTCGTCGGTCAATTCTCCATGAACAACCATTTTAAAATCATCAACTTCTGCACGCATTTTCTTCAATACGGAGACTACATCTAAACCAGAACAACCTGCCAAAGAAGACAGCATCATTGCTTTAGGGCCTAAGCCTTTATTTTCTCCTCCGTGTTCAGGAGAAGTATCTATTAAAACCGAATGCCCACTAGGGTTGTCAGATTCAAAAAGCATGTTTTCTTTCCATACTGTAGTTACTGTATTGGTTGCCATAATTTTATTTTTTTAAAAGACCTAAGTTGTATATTTACAAAAATAACGACAAAGATTTAAAATCCCTTCAATTTATCAGAATGAAATCCCCAAAAAGAATATTAATTTTCATATTGTTCTTTGGAATTACTGGAATTTTAGTTTCTCAAACTAATTTACCGCCAGATGTAAATGCTAGCGGAAGAGAAGCATATTGTCCTTTAAGTCAAATCAATATTGCTACAGATTTTACAATTTCTGACCCAGATGATACAGGGATCGAAGCATTTTTTATTCAAATTTCATCAGGATATAGCGCAGGAGTAGATCAATTAATATTGACAGGAACTCATCCTACAATCAATGCGAGTTGGAATAGTACAGAAGGAAAACTCACATTAAGACCTACCAGTTCCGCTGAGATTTTATATACAGATTTAGAAGTTGCCGTTAGAGATGTTGTTTATGAAAGCTCTGATGTATTGGTAAGCGGAGAAAAATTCTTTTCTTTTAATATAGGAGATGCCAATTTCTTGCCATCTACAAATCATTTTTATGAATATGTGCCAGATTTAGGAATCCACTGGGACGCAGCTAGAGACGCTGCGGCAGCTAGAACCTATTTTGGTTTGCAAGGATATTTGGCAACAGTTACCAATGTAGACGAAGCACAATTGACAGGAGAACAAGCTTCAGGAGCTGGATGGATTGGCGGAAGTGATGCTGAAGTTGAAGGCGTTTGGCGTTGGGTAACTGGACCCGAAGCAGGCACTATTTTCTGGAATGGAGGCATCGGCGGAAGTAGCCCGAATTTTGCCTTTTGGAATGATAATGAACCTAATAATTTAGGTGAAGAACATTATGCACATGTTACAGATCCTAGCATTGGAATTGCGGGTTCTTGGAATGATTTGGCAAATGAAGGAGTAGCTTCGGGGCCTTATCAACCCAAAGGATATGTGGTAGAATATGGCGGAACTCCTGGCGACCCTGTCCTTAATATTTCTGCGAGCACAAGTGTTTATATACCTCAAATTTTAAATACAACAAACGGAGAAATTTGTTTATCAGGAAGCACAACATTAGCAGCAACGCCAAGTGAAGGTGATATCTTATGGTATGATGAACTGACAGGAGGAACTTTGTTAGCAACAGGAAATACATTTTCAACCCCCGTTTTAATTACGTCTACTACTTATTATGTTGCTGTTTCTGTTGATGGATGTTTAACAGTACCAAGAACTCCTGTAGAAGCCATTGTAAACGAATTACCCACAGTTACAAGTACTACAGACGATTTGGTGTGCATTGGAACAGAAGGCGTTATTTCTGCCAATGTTTCCCACGGTGAAATTTTGTGGTTCGATTCATTGACAAGCACAACGCCAATATTTACAGGAAATGTATTTACAACGCCAGAACTTTTTACAACAACGATCTATTATGTTGAAGCTTCCATTGCAGGATGCGTTTCCAGTACAAGAGTTCCTGTAACAGTTACGGTAGATGACCAAATACCGGCCTTTGATTTGCCTGAAACAGGCATACTTTGTTTAGATATAGGCTCGTTATTGGTAGAAATTGCAAACCCTGCAGCTACTTATATGTATGAATGGCGAAATGAAGTAGGAGATTTAATTGGATCAGGAATGACATTAAATGTTACCGAAGTAGGAACCTATTCTGTCATTGCCACTTCTTTAGCAGGATGTGTTTCAGACTCGAAAACGATTGTAGTCAGTCAATCAGAGATTGCAAACTTTACTGTAGATAATATTGAAATAAATGATATAACAACAAACAATTTTATTAATATCAATCCAGATAACTTGGGAATTGGAGATTATGAATTTGCACTCGATGATGCAAATGGTCCCTATCAAACAAATACTACTTTTCAAAACATAACACCAGGGTTACATACCTTATTTATACGAGATAATGGAGGATGTGGAATTGCAAGCTATCAATTTTCTGTATTAGATTATCCTCTTTTTTTCACTCCTAACAATGATGGAGAGAATGATGTTTGGCAATTGACAGGAATTGACGCCAGTTTTTATACAGTTTCTGAAATTTCTATTTTTAATAGATTTGGAATTTTAGTTGCTAAGTTGAATGCAGATTCTCCAGGATGGAATGGATTTTCCAAAGGGTGGAAATTGCCATCTTCAGATTATTGGTTCTTTGCTAAATTGATTGATATTAATGGTTTCATTATAGAGCGAAAAGGGCATTTCAGTTTATTAAGAAGGTGACTTCGAGAGCCTCAGTCACCCTTGTTCGAGAGCCTCAGTCACCTATGTTCGAGAGCCTCAGTTACCTTTAATTGGTTTGAAGTTCAAAATTTTTCGATTTCGATTTCAACTTCAACTTCAATTTCAGCGTTACTTTTACAACTTTCAATTTTATAATAAAGAACATAACAGATAATTCCTGTACATTTACTTTCTTAAAAAACACACAAATCATGCCACTAGTAAACCCCTTATCAGCAGATCATGATGCTGAAACCAAAGAATTAGCAGACTTCTTTAATGAAACTTTAGGGTTCTGCCCGAACTCAGTGTTAACCATGCAACACAGACCTGCTATTTCAAAAGCCTTTATCAATTTAAACAAAGCTGTAATGGCAAATGAAGGTAGAGTAAGCTCTGCTTTAAAAAGAATGATTGCTTGGGTTTCCAGTAATTCAACTGGATGTAGATATTGCCAAGCGCACTCCATCAGAGCAGCAGAACGATATGGAGCAGAACAAGAACAATTAGATAATATTTGGGAATACAGAACACATCCTGCATTTTCTGAAGCAGAAAGAGCCGCATTGGATTTTTCGTTAGTTGCAAGTCAAATTCCAAATGGAGTAGATGCAGAAATCAAAGAACGATTATATCAACATTGGGACGAAGGAGAAATTGTAGAAATGTTAGGAGTGATTTCTCTCTTTGGATATTTAAATCGATGGAATGATTCTATGGGAACTTCCATTGAAGATGGAGCTGTAGAGTCTGGGAATCAATACTTAGGAAAACACGGCTGGGAAAAAGGAAAGCATATTTAAAATTAGTAACCAAAACTTTTTCATCATGAAAAAAACACAAATACTTCTTTTGTTTTTGTTGTCGAGCTTTATGTTTACAGCACAAACAAAAGATCCAGTTATTGAGAATATTATCAAGGAGGCCAATGAGAATTCTCAATTAGAAAAATTAGGTCACGAATTAATGGACGTAGTTGGACCTCGTTTGGTGGGAACTCCACAAATGAAAAATGCACATGATTGGGCAGTTGCAAAATACAGCTCATGGGGAATTTCCGCTGAAAATCAAAAGTGGGGAGAATGGCGTGGTTGGGAACGTGGTATCACACATATTGATATGATATACCCAAGAATCCAAACCTTAAAAGGAACACAATTGGCATGGAACCCAAGTACTTCTGATGAAGGGGTTACCGCTGAATTGTTGACTTTACCTACAGTAGCAGATTCGTTAGCATTTGCAAAATGGTTGCCTTCTGTAAAAGGGAAATTAGTGATGATTTCTATGAATCAACCTACAGGAAGACCCAACTATAACTGGGAAGAATTCGCCACCGAAGAATCGTTTGAAAAGATGAAAAAAGAACGAGATGCACAAACAAAGGCATGGCGTGAAAATATTCGCAATACAGGATTCAATTCTAGAAGTATTATTGCTGAATTAGAAAAAGCTGGAGCCGTTGGAATTGTACAATCAAGATGGTCTCGTGGTTTTGGAGTAAACAAAATATTTAGTGCAAGAACCAAGAAAATTCCAACCGTAGATTTAGAATTAGAAGACTATGGAATGTTATACAGAATGGTAGAATATGGTGACAAACCTCAAATCAAAATTGTAGCGAAATCGAAAGAATTAGGAAAAGTACCTACCTTCAATACCATTGCAGAAATCAAAGGGACCGAAAAACCAGATGAATATATAATCCTTTCTGCTCACTTCGATTCTTGGGATGGAGGAACAGGAGCAACCGATAACGGAACAGGAACTTTAGTGATGATGGAAGCCATGCGAATTCTAAAGAAATACTATCCAAATCCAAAACGTACTATTTTAGTAGGTCATTGGGGAAGTGAAGAACAAGGGTTAAACGGTTCTAGAGCATTTGTAGAAGATCATCCAAAAATTGTAGATGGAGTTCAGGCATTGTTCAATCAGGACAATGGAACTGGAAGAGTCGTCCGTTTGTCAGGTCAAGGTTTTTTACATGCCTATGATTATTTAGGACGTTGGTTAGAAGCTGTACCCAAAGATATTACCAAACATATAGAAACAACGTTCCCTGGAACTCCAGGCGGTGGAGGTTCTGATTATGCTTCTTTTGTAGCAGCAGGAGCGCCCGCTTTTAGTTTGAGTTCTTTAAATTGGTCGTACTGGAATTATACTTGGCATACCAACAGAGATACTTATGATAAAATTATTTTTGATGATGTAAGAAACAATGCGATTTTAACGGCAATTCTTACCTATATGGCAAGTGAAGACCCAGAAAAAACATCAAGAGTAAAAAGTGTATTGCCTGTAAACTCAAGAACAGGAAAGCAACGTACTTGGCCAAAACAACGCTCACCAAGACGATTGGGTGGGATGAATTAATCTCCTTCGCCAAGGCTACGGAGATTCGCCAAGGCTTCGTAGGTTTGCCAAGGCTTCGTAGGTTTGCCAAGGCTTTGGAGGTTTGCCAAGGCTTTGGAGGTTTGCCAAGGCTTTGGAGGTTTGCCAAGGCTTCGGAGACTTAAGACTTATTCTTTATCAAGCTCAGTAGTAATTTGCTGGGCTTTTTCTTTGATTAATTTTTGACTTTTCTCAACAGTTAGTTTTACTAATGAAGAATCTTTTACTAGATCATAGGAAGTAGCAATAGACTTTACATACCAGTCTTCCCAAGCAGAAATGATGGCGAGTTGTGTTTGCAAAGAATCACCTTTTTGCAAGGCAATGGTACTTTGTTTCAGTTCTTCTTCCAAACGATTTACCGCAGCAGCTTCAATATTTTGAATTACCAATTTCGCAGTGATTTCATCGCCATTTACTAAAGTGTAGGCAGAGACCAAAGCCGCAGTTCCCACATTCTTTAAAGTCGATTTAGAAACCTTATCGATGCGATCGTTATCTGTATGGTAAAATTGATCGGTAAAATGCCAAAACAAGACACTTGGAATATTCGATCGTAAAAAAGGAACATGATCGCTTCCTCCTTCAAAGGGATTTGTGCTCACTTTCCAATTTGCTAATTTTCCTTGTTCTTGAAATTTTTCAATTAAGAAATCATTTAAATAATGAGGTTTCATTTCTTTCAAGGTCATTTTGCGTCCGCCCCATTCCGTATGTTTGTCATTTCCCCGTGTCCAAATCGCACTCGGGTCAGGCATTTTTTCGATTAAGAAAACACCGCCAGTTTTTTCGGTATCTTCACCCACCATATCCAAACTGATTCCCCATTTAATATCTTTGGCTCTGATGCTATCTTCTTGTACATATCTGTTGGTCGATACAATTTCATCACCCCACAAAAATGTCAAACTGCGTTTAAGATCCAGTTTATTTTCGTTGATCAATTCTGCAGTTACTTTTGTCATTTCTAATGCAACACCTACGCCTGAAGCATTGTCATTGGCACCAGGTTCTTGTACATGCGCACTAAATACCAAACGTTCTTTTGGGTTTTTAGAACCTTTTATATTGGCAATAATCGTCAGTTCTTCAGATGGATAAATATTGGTTTTGATGTGAACTTCTGCCATAACCTTTTCCTTAGATAAATGCTCTAACAATCTTTTTTTGGCTGCATAAGACAAAGCGACTGCCCACGATTTATTGATGGTGTCTAATGGAATGCTTCGAAATTGAATAGAGCTTGTATTCGATCCAGGGTTTAAATAACTGGGATTGCTGTAAGAGAGAATTCCTAGAGCTCCACCTTCTTGAACAGCTGTTTTATATACACGTCTAGGACTTGTTTCCACAAAGACAATTTTTCCTTTTACGTCGGTGTCTTTGAGTTTCTTGAGATCTTTGATATGAATGACTTCTGCGCTGACTCCATCTTTAGGTGTACTGTATGAGTTCAATGCAATCATATTTCTATTAATCACATGCGAAACCAAAGGTTCCTTTAGCCGATTGATTCCAACCCACCCATCTACAGACTCCCAAGTTGGACGTTTCATCGAGCGTTTTTCAATACGATACGTCAACCGATCTTCTTTAGTAGCATTTTCTTCCAAGACATATCCTGCTTTTTCTAATTCTTCTGCGACTTTATAAATACTTTTGTTGAAACCAGTATTTCCCACAACGCGCCAATAGTCTTCTACAAAATCGGTAGTTTCATAAGCCAAATCACCTGTAAAACGTTGATTGATCTCTGTTGAATATTCTGTAGGTTTGAGTTCCTTGTCAAAAGAACAAGATGAAAATAGTGTCGTTGCAAATGCAACAAATAGTATTTTTTTAAACATGATAAATGATTGTCAATTTCCAACTGTAATACTACAACATTTGTCACTTATAGTTGTCACACTTTAGCGTGATTGTATCGAGAAGTTTTTACTAGTTAACCCGTCTTTAGTTCTCGATACGATTTTTTTGCCAAAAATCACTCGAACTGACATGAGCTTTAAGAGAGAAGCAAAGATTTAATTCTTTTCTGCAATTCAGGAATTACAGTTCTCTCAAACCACGGATTTTTCGTCAACCAAAAACGATTTCTTGGTGATGGATGAGGCAATACAAAATACTTAGGTAAGTATTCAGGATAATTATCTACCGTTTCTGTGAGTGTTCTTTTTGCTTTGTCTTTCAAGTAATAGTTTTGTGCGTACATTCCAATCAAAACGATGAGTTCTAAATTGGGCATTTCATCAAATAAGGATTTGTGCCATTGCGGGGCACATTCTTTTCTGGGTGGTAAATCACCACTTTTCCCTTTTCCAGGATAACAAAACCCCATCGGAACGATAGCAAAGAGTTCCTCATTATAAAAATCTTCGTCAGAGACATTGAGCCATTTCCGTAACTGTCTTCCACTAGCATCATCCCAAGGAATCCCAGAAGCATGCACTTTGGTTCCAGGTGCCTGACCAATAATCACAATTTTAGAATTTTTATGTGCTGATACCACAGGTCTAGGACCGAGTGCTAAATGTTCGGCACAAATGGTGCAATTTTTAATGTCGGTTAGAAGTTGTTGCATAAGTGTTTTGGTCGATAAAGATAAAGGAACTTACTCTTAATCATCTACGCAGTATTATTTATAGGACACGTTGTTGGCAATAGTATTTTATTCCTTTATAATTTTCTAAAATTCTATTAATTCCCATTTCGTTTTTAATAATGTACAACGGTTTCGTGTATGAGTAGTAGCGGGTTTCTACTCATTAAACTTTAAGTTTAGCATTAATCTTTCTTCTATACTTATACCTTTCTATTTATAACTTAAACCGCTATTACTTATACTCATTGTGTAACATGCACCATTGTTAGGCACAGTTATTTTAATTCAAATTTTTCTTTGTCAATTTCCTTTTCAGTCAATTCAGTTGCCAAATAAGTTATTTTAAATTCCTCTGTTTCGATTGAGAATTTTAAATAAGGTCTTTTGGCAAGCTTATAATATTCATTCAAATAGAAATCGTTGTGGTCAGAATATAATTCGGGATTGATTTTCGCACTTTCTGAATTGTAGCAATAGTTCAAAGTCACATTCTGATTGTATTTGCTTATTGCTTTGAATTCATAGCATTCACAATCTAAATCCATTATTTTCTGATTTTCGATTTTTCCTTTACTCAATAATTTAAGAGAGTTTTCTCTTGTGTTCAATGAGTCAACTTGAGAACTGTTTTTGTTCGTAAAATAGAGTTTAGCTTTTTCCGCAAAATAATATTGTGAATCAGCTCCAAATTCAGCACTATTCAGATGAACTCTGCGAAAGTTTCCATTTTTCGAATAGTACATTAATAAACTGTCTCCATATTTGTCATTCAATTGCTTTTGAAATCCGTCTGGTGCTAATTCAGTTGTTGTGATTTCGGTTGAGAACTTTATAATTCCCTCAAAGTTGTTTTGTCCGTTTGAACTACAACTTGCTAAAATCAAAAAAGCTAATATTATTAATATTTTCATTTTTCTAATTGTGCCTAACGGTTTTGTGTATGATTTCGTTGCGTGTTTCAGAAACTAATTTAGCAAATACAAACCGAATAAAAAATCCGCGAGTCCCGAAGCTTCGAGATTCGTAAGCCTGTCCTGAGCCTGTCGAAGGGTAGGCTTGCACTAGCAATTAATTTTATACAGTGTTGTAGCACGTTTTTATTTTATTTTTAATATTCCGTTTTCGTCAAGTTTTGTTTTCCAGTCAATCATATAGTCAGATTTCACAAGTTCCATTTTAAGAGATTCCAATTCAAGTCCGTTATATATTTTTACATTTTTTTCGGTTAATTTATATAAGTCCGAAATTGCTGGTGGTTCAGCCCATTCCAATGTGTATTGAAATCCGTCGACAATTAATTCCGTTTTCGGGTCAACTTTTAAAATCAGATAATCGTGAAAAGTTTTTCGAGTTCCGTCAAATGAATCTCCTTTGTATTCCGCTATAAAAAAGTAAACATCATTTTTTCCTTTTATTGGCTCAAATGCTTTTTTCAGTCCGTCGTTTTTATAGATTTTGAAGTTGTCAAATTTCTTAAATGCTTTATAATTAATATCCGAATTTTCAGTTTTCGAAATCAGTTTATAAACTTTTTCTTGTCCGAAATTCAGATTGTAAATTAGAAGGAAAATGATGATTGATAATTTCTGCATTTTGTTTTTCTCAAATGTGCTACAACGTATTTGTATATGAAAAGTAGCAGAGTAAAAATGCTATTACTTTCAGTTTATATATAAATATAGTAGAAAATCACAAATTTTATAGTTTGCACTTAACTGCTATTTTTATAAACCGTGTTATGCCACGTTAATTATGAATTTAATAAATATGAACATAAGAAATAATTTCCAATTAACCCAAGAGCAAATAAAAAGATAGTAATATATTTTAAATATTTATTTTTTTTAAATTTCTCTTTATTTGAAGGGTACGTTGAATTTGAAAAGTCAAGTATTCCAAAAGCTGCAAAAAAGTTTACTAAAATAAACAATAATATTTTCATAATTTTATATTTTTAACCATTAATTTTCTTTTCCTTCGATTTCAACTTTCACAATTCCGATTTTGGATGATCAGTCCGTTTTCGACCAATATGTTTTGTTTAATGTGGCCTAACGGTTTTGTATAAGATTAGTTGCGTTGTTTAAGTAACTAATTTAGCAAATGCAAACCGAATAGAAAATCCGCAAGAATTTTCGTAAGTAGGTTCGTACCAAGCAATTAATTTTATACGTTGTTAGGTTTAGTTATTATATTCAGTATGTTTTTTAAAAATTAATTCTAAAAGGTCAATATTTTTATTGAATACTTTTAAGCTCATTAAAAAAGTAATGTTGTTCAATTCGTCTTTCTTATAATAAAGATTAGATTCAATTCCTCGATTATTCAATAACTCCTTTATCTTGATTAATTTTCCTTTTCTAATTTTTAACGTAACACTATTACCACTTATCTTAAACGTAACTGAATTGGTGGGTTTTAAAGAAATATATCTCGTATAATATTTTAAATGAAATTCCTTTTCGGGATTTAATTCTCGTATCAGGTTAACAGATTTTTGTATAATTTCCTTGTGGTTTTTGGTCAAAGAGTTTCTCCAATATTCTAATTTTTCTTCTTGAGTTTTTTGAACCCTTTTTGTTTCATTTTCTTTTTTTGGTCTTTTAATTCTTCCCTCAATAATATGTATTTTAAAGTGGCATTTATTATGTATTAATACGATCTTTTCTTTACAAATACTCGTTTCAGGACATTTACTACATTTTGGCGCTTTAATTTTTCTAAATGGTTCTTTTGGTGTTGGTTTTAAAACCTTAAAACATTCTAAATATTTACACAATCTTTCATAATCTAAATGATGAATTACTCCTTCCGATTTCTCAATAATTTCGTTACAAGCAGGACAAATATTATTCTGCTCTTCTGCTAATTCGTCAAAAATATATTCAGATTTCGTAATGTTTTTGAAATTCCGCCATTTCTTTATTTCATTTTTTGTAAGGTTTTTATATTTTCCTTCTTTGAGTGAAGCAGAATCATTAATTGGAAGAAATTCTTTGTAAATAAAATGAGACATTAATCTAATTAAATAATTTTTCAAAATTGCAATTCTGCGCTAATTAAACCTAACGGTAAGTATAAGAATAGTAGCCGAATTAAAAGCACATCACTATCCTAGTGGTATAAGCCGAAGCTATTGTTTTGGTTGTTAATTTAAACATTTATAATAGCCGAAGCAATAGCTTCGGCGATGCTCATTACTTGCACAATGTAAAGCGCCTTAAACATCCCGGCTATTATTTTTATACATTGTTGCCAGCAGGCATTCCTCTAATCTCATCCTAACAACCAGTCAATTACATTAATTTTTTGAATCCCATTAATACTTGTATTGTCGTAGTCTAATGTTAATAGAAATTTTGGATAATTATCCTTAATCCTATCAAATGCCGAAATTTCACGATTAAATGTTTTTTCGTCATTAACAGTATATGCTACCTGATAATATTCTCGTTCATTGTTTGCCTTTTGTACCACAAAGTCAATTTCTCTGTCGTTATGTTTTCCTACATAAACCTTTCCACCTCGCCTAAATAACTCAAAGTAAACTATGTTTTCAAGTTTTCGTCCCAAGTTTGCTTCATATTTGTTAGTAGCTGTAATATTCTTTAAACCTAAATCAACAACATAGTATTTTCCATTCGTTGACAATAATTCTTTCCCTTTGATGTCGTAACGCGGTGCAGAATACAAAATATATGATTGAGTGAGAAAATCCAGATACTTAATAATCGTATTATGCGAAATTTTCTTTTGGGAATTATGGTTTAATTGTGCCGCAATATTTGTCGGTGAAATATAAGAGCCTATTGAATCAAATAGAAAACTAACAATCCGATGCAGATTCTCTACATTCCGCAAACTATGACGTTGTGATATGTCCTTAATTATCACAGTATCATATATTGATTGCAGGTAATCATTTACCAGATTTCCTCTATCTTTTGAAAGTGTTACAGCTTCAGGAAAACAACTTTCATTGATATATTTTCTAAAAAGTCTATCTGTATTTTTTTCTTCCGAATAAGCAGATGCAAACTCTTTAAAAGAATATGGTTGTAGGTTTATAGCAATATATCTTCCTGTCAAAAGAGTCGCTAACTCACTCGATAGTAAATAAGCATTTGAACCAGTAACATATAAATCAATATTCTTTTTCGTAAACAAGCTATTTACTAACCTCTCAAAGTCGTCTATTAACTGTACTTCATCTAAGAATATATAATATCTATTATCGGGATTAACTTGTTCGATTATCTCATCATAAAGTGTTGTCCAATTGGTTAGGTGTAAATTTTCTCTCTCTTCAAAGTTTAGAAAAATGATGTTTTCATTTGCCACTCCTTCTTTAAGTAGCTCATTCATAAATGCCTCTAATAGTGTAGATTTACCGCAACGTCTTATTCCAGTTATGACTTTTATTAAGTTCTGGTCTTTTAGCTGTTTTAAACGTTTTAGGTATAATCCTCTTTCTATCATTTTTCTTTTTCTTACAAAGATAACTTCTTATTGACGAAAAACCAAACAATCACTTTATTTCGTCATTAGCAGGTATTTTTCTTGCTTGCTGGCAACGTGTTTGTGTATGAAAAGTTGCGAGATTTATTTCGGAAAGTTTCATAGCTTTTTGTTAAGTTTAAATTTACTACAATTTTTCAAAAAAAGAAAAAAGCAGCAATTTTTTATATACTTCTTAAGTTTACAATCTATAATTTTAGAGTTATAAATCAGAAAGAACAAAAGAGAGAAATAAGATTAATATACACGGTGAAGCTTTCGACTTCGACAACATTGATAATCCTCTCTCTTTTCTACTAAAAATCACGTTCAGTTCTGTGAGACCTAGATCTCGTTTTCAAGTTGTTGTGAGCGAAGTAGATTGTTCTTTCATAATTCAGTTCTTATGAGTAAATATAAAGAAATTTATGGAGTGGATATTAGTAAAGATGTGTTCGATGTTTATGGGTCTTTAACAGGTCATAATAAGTTTAAAAACAATGAAGATGGTTTTATCTCATTTTTAAAAACACTAACAAGTGAGACTTTAGTAGTTATGGAAGCTACAGGTTATTATCATTATAGATTAGCACAGGTTTTATACAAATCAGGAGTTTGTGTTTCTGTTGTAAATCCTTTATCTGTAAAGCGTTTTATCCAGATGAAGCTAGCCAAAGTAAAGACCGATAGAAGTGATTCTAAAGCGATCTGTGAATATGGGCAGATGAATGCTGTACCACTTTACACCGCATTAAATGAAGTTCAGAGTGAATGCTTGCAACTCTTTAGATTATTAGATAATTATCTAAAGAAGCGAACACAAAGCAAGAACAAAAAACATGGAGAAGAAGTTTTGGGGATACCATCAAAGTATGTCTATAGGTCTTTACAAAGAGATTTAAAACATTTGGATAAAGAGATAAAGGGATTGAGTTTAGGTTATTAGAACTAGTCAAACAAGAACAACAAACCCAACTAACATTACTAAAAAGTATTCCGGGAATGGGAGTAAAGACAGCCTTATTTTTAATGGTGGTCACAGATGGGTTTTCAAAATTTGAAACAGCCTCACAATTATGCAGTTATGTTGGGATTACTCCAACGATACGAGAATCTGGGAGTAGTGTAAGAGGGCGAAGTCGGATCAGTAAGGTTGGTAACAAGAAGTTGAGGAATTTACTTTTTCTATGTGCGTTTTCTGCCTGTAAACATAATAAAGCTTGTAAAGCTCTTTATGATAGAATAGTAGGTAAAGGTAAGAGTAAAAAATTGGCTTTGATAGCTGTATCAAATAAGTTGTTAAAACAAGCTTTTGCCATAGCAAAAAGTGGATTGCCTTATGATGAAAACTTTGTTTCTAAATTAGTCTAAAAAGACTTGTTTTTGACACTATCCTAAAATCTGTGTAAGTTAAAAACTCAGGGTTAAATTATTTATAGTTTAATCCTGTTTTCAAATATAGCTAAAAATTGGTTTAATATAATTCCCCAATTTCTAATAGGCATTGTCCATTTTTTAGTGCTTTCTCTTAGAGCTAAATAAACAGATTTGATCACTGCATCATCAGTTGGAAAGGACAGTTTATTTTTAGTGTACTTTCTAATTTTCCCATTTAAGTTTTCAATAAGATTAGTGGTATAAATAATAGTTCTTATTTCAATAGGAAAGTCAAAGAATACAGTAAGTTCATCCCAGTTATTCTCCCAGCTTTTAATGGCATAAGAATATTTAGATTCCCATTTGGTTTTAAAGTCTTTTAAGGCAGCTTTTGCCGCTTCTTTTGTAGGAGCTGTATAGATTTGTTTCATATCTCTTGTAAACGTTTTTTTGTCTTTCCATACCACATATCGACAAGAGTTTCTGATTTGATGAACTACACATATTTGGGTGGTTGAATTTGGGAAAATGGTTTTTATGGTATCTGTAAACCCATTTAAATTGTCGGTTGCTGTAATCAATATATCTTGCGTTCCTCTTGCTTTTATATCAGTTAAGACTGTCATCCAAAAGGCTGAAGATTCGTTTTTACCTAACCACAAGCCTAAGATTTCTTTTTTACCATCAGTTCTAAGACCAACTGCAATGTAAATCGTTTTATTAATCACTTTAGAATTTTCTCTAACTTTAAAAACAATACCATCCATCCAAACAATTAAATAGGTGGCTTCTAAAGGTCTGTTTTTCCATGCGATAACATCATTGGTAATGGTATCAGTTATTCTTGAAATGGTGGAAGTAGATACATTAAAATCATAGAGTTCCCGTATTTGTTCTTCGATATCACTATTGCTCATTCCTTTGGCGTACAATGAAATGATGACATTCTCAATACCCTCTGTGGTGCTTTGTCTTTTCTTTATAAGCATTGGATTGAAAGAGCTATCACGATCCCTAGGAACTTGTATTTCTGTTTCTCCTAAAGTAGTTTTTAACTTCTTTTTTGTATAACCATTACGCAGGTTAATTCCTTTACTTTTTTGATGTTTTTCGTAATCTAAATGAGCATCTAACTCACCTTCAAGAATTTTTTCAACACCTCGTTTGTGGAGTTGCTCTAAAAAACTGGTAAGTTCTGAACCACTGTTAAATTGTTTTAAAAAATCGTCGTTTAATAAATCTTCTGGTTTCATAAATGTGTAAAATTTAAAGTTAATAAAATAAAAAACTCAGGATTGAATTCAATCCTGAGTTTTTGAAACTTACACACTTTATGGGTTAGTGCCTTGTTTTTTAACTCAGTTCTTTGTTGGCAAATCGTTTTTTATTTGTTTTTTTCCGCTCGCCTTTTTTCACGCTTCTCTTTTCGTGCTTTTTTCTTTTCTTGTTTTTCTATTTCCTTTTCTGTTTTTCTAACAAATAATGGTGTGTATTTTTTGTGTTCATCACTTTTTAGCCAATCAATATATTTTTTTTGAAAATTCTCAACTCCATCTCTCTTAATTGCCCAAAAATAATACTCGACTAAATTTGGATTACTCTCGCAGAATGTCAAAAGACAATTCTGAATTCCAGTTAAAGTTCCATAAGGTATAAACTCAATTTGGTCAGCCATAATAATCGCAATTTCTCCTTTTGTTAAATTCCGCTCTTGACATTCCGATTTTATTTTAGTCAGAGTAGAATCAGTAAAAAATTCCGCAAGAGTTGTCAGAGAGTTTTGTCCAAAAGCAATAATTTTTTTTGCTTGTTCAGTTTTTGTAATTTCTTTAGAATTTTGGATTGTTGAAATTCCGTTTAACAAAGAATCAATTTCGGATTTCGTTTGCGAAAAAGTTAAATTGAGATTAAGAACAATTATCAGGAATGTAAATACTAGTTTTTTCATTCAGTTTAGATTTATTTTCAAATCTATTATTTGTTTCGTTGTTCCTAAACTCTAAATGAGTGAACGATGGTTTTTAATTAGTTAACAGTTTCTTCAAATGTTTGCCAACGGTCTAGTATAAGAATAGCGCGGTTTTATGTACGAGGATTTTCCGCAGGAAAATCAGACGTAACAAAAATGCACGAACTCTTGATTAAACAACTAATTTAGCATTATTTTTATACATAGTTAGGCAACGTTATTTTCGCTCAATGCGAACTAAAATAACATTCCTCTTCTCCATAAAATTCAAATGAACGTTCTAACATAATTTCCTTTCCATTTTCATCTGTTAAAATCACTTCGACAGCTGCTGAAAACTCACTTATTTCTATATTTCTATTATCAGAATAAGTGATTGAGTAGTAAACCATATCATCGCCAATATTGGTTTTCCGTATGATTTCGGGAAGATTTTTAAAGTCTTTCTCGATATACTGTTCTTGATAACTTTTTTTTTCAAGTTTTCCGTTTTCAATTTTATAATTCGAGAACATTCTATAATCGCTTAATTTAGGAAATTTTCCGTCTTTTAATGTTGGTTTAACAATAATACTCTCAATATTTAGATTTTCCATTCCCGCAATTTGAATGTTGAAATTAATAAATTCATATTGACCTTGCCAAATGCCCGCACTTACTTCGATTTTTTCTCCATCTGTGGATTTAGATGTTTCAGATATTATTTTAAAGTCAGTTTTACATCTGCATGAGGTTACAATAAATGTTATGATTAGTAATAGAATTGTTCTTTTTAACATGATGCTTTTTTAATGTTGCCTAACGTCTGTGTATATGAAAAGTTGCTTTTTGGAGCAATTTTTTATATGCGCTGTTGTTATTAGTATTTTGTTCTATCTGTCTAAGATATAATTTTTTAAAATACGTAGTCTCTCAGCCGTTACAATTTAATGACTCCAACTCCTTTTTGTTTTTTAATTTATGAGCTTTATCAACCACGGACTGATAAGGCTTTTCTATTAAAAACGGAACTATTGATTGTTTTAACTCCCAAAGTCCTTAAAAAAACTTGACTATGTCATTTATTTTTAGGAACTTCGACAAACTGTTATACGTTCTCAATGTACGTTTTGATAGTGTAACTCTCAACGATTTCAATCGTACAGTTTGACTCGAAACTTAATCCTAAGTTCCTTTCAAAGAGTTTAAAAAATTAAATCCTTTCCTAAAAATCAATAGTTCGAAAAATGTTTGTTGGAAACCAAAAGGCTGATGATATTAATTACAACGGTCTCGTATAAGAATAGTAGCGGATTAAAATTCGCTAGCTTTTCGGTTAAACACAGACCTTATTTATATTACTTACTTTCGTTTTAGCGATAAAACCGCTATTATTTTTATACATTGTTGTGCGTTCGTCTTTATTCATCATTCATCATCTATTTTTATTTTCCAATCAACTGACAATAATCTCGTTTTAATCATTTCCAAAGTTTTTAATAGTTCCTTTTCTTCAGGAAAATTACCATAAACCAAATTTTTGAAATCAGTTTCATATGTTGGTTTCAAATCACTCCAAACTTTTTTGGGCTCATCAAATATTAGAGATGAAGAAGGATGATTTTTCAACCACTCATTATTGTTTTTAAAACTTAAAACATCGTCCTGAGCAACTTTCAATAACATATCATCAAATTCTTTTGTATTAAAGAAATTCAATAATTCTTTTTCCAATAACAATTGGTTTAAATCATAAACGTGTCTTATTTTATTCCTCAAAGCTTCAATTGGATTTTCACTATAAGAGAAGCGTACCAAACTCATAATTTTTTCGCAAATTGTTCTAATTGGTTCTAAAACGAGTACGTCAAAAGGAAGTAAATTATTTTCATTTGCTATTTCAACCTGTTGGTTATCAATCATCATTTGTCCTACAAAAGAACATAAACTTTTTGTTGTATATGGTTCAAAATATCCTAACCAAGTAGCTTCAACTACAATAGCATCTCTAACTTGACCATAATCGCCTTGAAACTCTTTACTATAAGAATGAGCCGTTTTACGATTCATTCCCATTTTTTGTGTTAAACCAGGAATATCTATTTCAGGCAGTACAGCACTAACAACTTTACTAATCGCTTTTATTTTGTTTGTAAGTTTATTATTAGATTCTCCTTCTCTTCTTAAGACAACTAAATCTATATCTTCTGAAAACCTTTGAATTATACCAAAGCATTTGGATAGGGCAGTACCTCCTTTGAAAACTGTATCACTACCAATTTTATCATTGAATATATTGAAAAGGGCATATGTTACCCAATAATCTTTTTCAACATATATTGCTGGTATTTGCATTTGGTCAGATGTAAACTGAACAGCTTGTCTAAATAGTTTTTTATCTTGATGAAGTTTCATAATATATTCCAGTCAGATGATTTACTTAATACTTCATTTGCATTTGATAACTCATATTTGGTAATAGGATTAAGTGATTCTTTTAAAGTTAAGGTTATAGTTTTTTCTTGTAATTCATCCAGTAATGCTCCTAGTAATGCTCTTGTTGATGGCGGATATTTTAGAGATAGTCGTATTAATTCTTTCTTATCATCTAAATTCAACTTCTTAAGTATTTCCAAAAATCGTAGACAAGATATTTTTACGTTTGTGTCGGGTATCTTTTTGATGTATTTAATAGAGTCTAAAATCTGTAATAGAGGAATATTCTTTTTAGTAATAATATTTTTTTGTTTGATGAATGAAATAGTATAACGCTCTCTTTTAAATTTAGGGCGAGTTTGATTTTTTCCAATTTGTATTACGTTACTAACTTGTGTAGTTAATCCTAATCTATTATATATGCTATATCCTGTAAGATATCCTACGGTTTTTCCATCTTCATCGAGTAGGTCTTTTACTATTTGTTCTTGATTTGGTTGAAGAATACCGAAAGGTGTTTTTTCAGGTTTAAAATATTTCCCTTTAGCTAGTTTGGAAATTTTACCAGAATCAACCATACGATTCAGAGCTTTAATAATTGCTTCTTTTTTTTTCACATCAATATTAAAGTCCTCATAGGTGAATACGTATCCTTTAGGTAGCCTATTTATTGTATTCCTTATATAATCAGTTACTTTCAATGATTTTAATTTATTTCAAATATAGTAAAATGTCCAGTTTTTTAAGTAATAAACTGGACAAAAAAATAATTTATTTAGAAAGTAACACTGGGTAGCTTATCTTTGCTGTGAATTCACAGCAAAGATAAGCTACCCACCCTTCTTTTATTAAAATTGATTTTCAGAACGTTGTTTTTTTAGATGACGCACAACGTATTTGTATATGAAAAGTTGCGAGATTTATTTCGGAAAGTTTCATAGCTTTTTATAAAGTTTAAATGTACTACAATTTTTCAAAAAATGAAAAAGCAGCAATTTTTTATATACTTTGTTGGCAAATCGTTTTTTATTTCAAGCTACAAATTTCAGATAAAGGAACATCTAAAGCTTTACTTATTCTGAACAAAGTATGAATTGTGGCATTCGTTCTTCCTTTTTCAATTCTAGAAATATTGGTTGTGTCAATTTGAGCCTCAATCTTACCAACTAAATCAACTTGAGTTAAACCTTTTTCAAGTCGAATTCGTTTAATGTTTTGACCAATAATTTTTAATATTTCTGATTTCTCCATTCTTGCCATATTTGACAAGTCAAGAAAAGATTTATATTTGTGTAAGTTAATGTCATATATGACAAGTTTTAAATATCAAGTTATTATGAAAAAAGAATGTATTGAAGTCACACCTGCACAAAAGGAATTACTCGAATTATTAGCACATAAGGAAGTTGATGACTATTTTGAAGCTTTGAAAATGATTCATTATCTCGGAACTTATTGTGTTAGTACTGAAATAGTAGAACTTTGGGCATCTCGTAGTGTTCATGATTTATTGGAGGCTATTCAGAAAATTGTAATAGAGTATTTATCAATCGAAGATTAACAATAAGAAAGAATTATGGACTTAAATTCCAACTAAAAATTATTGTATCTTCTTATTAAGCTAAGAATTTCTTTTCCCTTTACTTTTTTATTCAACAATTTGAATTCATTCAATATTTTTTGATTGTCTGAAATATATTTTTTCAATATTTTTGGTAAATCACCTTTAAACTTTAAGTCCCAACCTTCATATATAAGCTCTAGTTTAGAATTATTTTTTGATATAAAATAATCATTACCTAGTTTGTCGTAATCTGCAAAAATTTTAATTTTACCATTGGTTAATCTTATTAAAAAAACTTTTTTGTTAGGGTTATTTCTATCCCAAAAAAATGGAGAGGGAACTTTTTCATAAAAACTTTTTTCTCTTGATATGAAAATACTTTTAACCTTTTTGTGAGAAACTCTTTTTCTTTTCTTGTCATTAACAATTCTGATATGGTCATAATTTAGAGATACTTTACGAACATACAAAGTGTCTCCTTTTTCTGACACATAAAAATCTTTCTTTTGCGCGTTAGCTTGAATTACAATTAAGATTAGTATAATCAATATGTTTTTTTTCTTCATCTTTATTTGTTTTTAATAATGTTTGCCAACGTCTGTGTATATGAAAAGTTGCGAAATTTATTTCGGAAAGTTACATAGCTTTTTGTGAAGTCTAAAGTTACTATAATTTTTCAAAAAAAGAAAAAAGCAGCAATTTTTTATATACTTTGTTGGCAAATCGTTTTTTATTTCAAGCTGCAAATTTCAGATAAAGGAACATCTAAAGCTTTACTTATTCTGAACAAAGTATGAATTGTGGCATTCGTTCTTCCTTTTTCAATTCTAGAAATATTGGTTGTGTCAATTTGAGCCTCAATCTTACCAACTAAATCAACTTGAGTTAAACCTTTTTCAAGTCGAATTCTTTTGATGTTTTGACCAATAATTTTCAATATTTCTGATTTTTCCATTCTTGCCATATTTGACAAGTCAAGAAAAGATTTATATTTGTGTAAGTTAATGTCATATATGACAAGTTTTAAATATCAAGTTATTATGAAAAAAGAATGTATTGAAGTCACACCTGCGCAAAAGGAATTAATCGAGTTATTAGCACATAAGGAAGTTCATGACTATTTTGAAGCTTTGAAAATGATTCATTATCTCGGAACTTATTGTGTTAGTACTGAAATAGTAGAACTTTCAGCTTCTCGTATTATCCATGATTTATTAGATGCTATTCAGAAGATTGTCATAGAGTCTAATGTCAAATAAAGAATAAATGACAAACTAATTTGAAATTATTCAATTCCGAATTCTACACATTTGACAACTTTAATTATGTTTAATTTTTCATCTAATTCAGTTATAAAGAATTCTCCCGCATGATCAACATAATTTTTATGATTCGTATATTTTTTTTTAATAGAATCAAGTTGATTAAGTTCCATTTTTTTCTGTATAAATTTAAGTGTAGGAATCATCAGTTCGCTCCCCCAATATTCCTTTTTTTGTACCTCTAATTTATTTTCATCATTTATATGATAAACTTCTTTAAGAATGCCATTTTGAAAGAAATAAGTCGTTGCTGTTTGGTATTTTGTAAATACATGATGTCCACCCCGACTTTGAAAATTTTCTACTACATAAAGTTTAGATTTTTCTAATTCAAAATCGCTCAAAAATCTTTTCAAAATACGTTTTCTCAGTTTCTCTTGATATTTTGTCTTAGAATATTGAACAATTTCAGGATAATCTATTTTGAATTTTGAGTTTATTTTTCTTGTTAACCCCTTATTAACAGAACAAGAGACCAATGTAATAGTCAAAATTATTATACAAGCAGTTTTTTTCATAATGTTTGCCAACGTTGTTGTATATGGTTTGTTGCGTGTTTCAAGCAACAAATTTAGTAAATAATTACTGACCAAGAAAGTCCGCGAGGACTTTCGCAAGTAAGCAAGAAGCCAGCAATAAATTATATACGGTGTTATAGGCAGTTAAAATTTAAACAATTTCCTTGCTGAATTTTTCACACCTGATAAATTTTTCCTTTTTTTCATTAATGTTTCAATATTTTCGTTGATGATAGAAACAGAACTTTCATAATCGTTTTCTAATTTTTCTCTTTTCTCTGCGAGTTTGTATTTTTCTTTAATATTATTATTTGATTTTTTTACTACTTCTTCTGAACTTGAATTTGTGTTTTCAATTTCTTTATTTAGATTGATATTTAGAATATTTTTCCTTTCGTTAATTTTTCTATTCCATTTTACTTTCAAAATATCAATTTCCCTTTCTTTCTCTAATTTTACGCTTTTAAATTCTGGGTCGTATTTTTCTATAATTTTTCCTTTATTAGAAGAATAATTTTCAAGAGGTAAACTCTTAATTTCAGCTTTCTTTTTTAAATTTAAACTGCTTTCTTTTTTATTATATTTATTTTCAATTTCTTTTATTTCATTGCTTTTACTTGATAAAAGTTGATTAAGTTCTTTGTCATTAGAAATTAAATCCTGTATTTCTTGTTTTATGATTTTGATAGAGTCGTTTACAATACCTTTATTTGCTTCCATTTCCTTTTGCATTATTCTCTTATCTATCAAATAATTATGCAGACCAACATAATATTCTGTAATAGCTTCAAATTTCTTAAGTACAAGCTGTAAATATTCATAACTTGATTTATCTACTTTGTTGCTAAAAAAAGAATTTGCTAAACTTTTTTTCATTAATTCATTTTCAACTTCTTCGACATATTTATTTGTTAAATTACCTAAACCTTTATTAGTTTTAGAAAATTTTGGAATAAAAGAAGAAAATGCGAATTTTTCAGCATACATAGTTCTACTTAAAGAAGCAATTAGTCTTTCTTTTTGACCTGTAGTCGAAAATTCATCTTTTAAGTCATAATATTTCATTTGTTTTAAAGCGTTAAAACTTTCTCCATAATTGATTTGCTCAATTTTTTGGGAAAAAGAACTAATTGCTATAAATAAACTTACTGTAAATAATATTGTATTCTTCATTTTCATTTTTTTTAATAAGATAATTCAACATATACTTTTCCTTCTTCTGTGTATTGGGCAGTATATTCTATTTTTGTTTCTTTTTCTCGGTCAATAATTAAATCTGCTGTACATCTGCATTTTTTTAAATCTTCTTCTTTTGATAAAAAACGAACTGCATCAAGTTCTACAGAAGTTTCTTTAATTTTCTGTTCAGCAAATAATTTGGCTTCTTTTTTTAATTCTAATTTTTTTTCTTCAATAAAATTGGTCACATTTAAATTATTATCTTTTGCATAATCTTTAACACTTGAATAATTCCATTCTTTATTAAAATAGCCATTTTCGTATTCTTTTATGATTTCTTCTTTTACAATACTAAATAAAGTGTTTTTAACATCAGTTCCACTACATTCAGGTTGTTTTTCACAAGAAGTCATTAATGCAAGTGTGAATATTGATAAAATTATTTTTTTCATTTGTTGTTTTTTTAAATTTCACATTTTATAAACCAATCTTCTTTTGAGGCAAGACGAATTAAATCAAATAACTCTGTAGCATTTGGTATTCTTGCTTGTCCTCTCGCAGGTTGTAATTTATTATCTGGTTTTCTCCAAATAAACCTATATCCGTTTTCATTTCCTCCATTGTCATAATGATAAGTTCCATATTGAAAACAAAGTCTCCATTCATCGATTACACCGTTTGTTACTTCGTGTTTAATTGCAAATCTTGTCATATTTTTTTATTAATTGGTTCATAGAAATTGACTTTCTTATAAATTTGGCGATTCCTCTAATTGCCTATAACTCGTTATATCTCTATAAATATATGGAATTATAAATGAATATTTCCGGATATAAGTATATTTGAGTTCTCATTTCTGTGATGTTTTAATTTCCGAATAGCTTCATCTAAAGGGTTTACAATTTTCAGCAGATCTTTTCGCGAAACATGTGTATAAATCATAGTAGTCTCTGGTTTTGCATGACCTAATAACTCCTGAATATATCTTAAATCAACACCATTTTCTAACAAATGAGTAGCATAACTATGACGTAATGTATGTGGTGTAACACATTTACTAATTCCTGCTTTAACACAAGAGCGTTTTAAAAATTGACGTACGCTCTCAGCACTGTATTTTTCGCCAACCTTGCCTTCAACAAAATAAGTAGTAGGCTTATAACTAAAAAAATAATTGGACAACAAGGGTAAAAATGTTTCACCAATACTAACATATCTGTCTTTTCTGCCTTTCCCATTTTTAATAAGTAGTTGCTTTCGGTCAACATTAATATCCACAAGTTGCAGATTAATTAACTCGCTTATTCGTAGCCCAGCCGAATAAATTAACCCAATAACTGCTCTATGCTTTAAATTCATAGTACAACGGAGCAAATCCAACACCTCTTCTTGTGAAAGTACAACAGGCAGGGTTCTCGATTTTTTTGGACGCTCTAGAGAAACATCTTTAATGCACGATTTAGGATAATAGTCAACAAATTGTTTTAAAGCACTAATGAATTGTCTATGGGTACTGATAGAATAATTGTGCTTAGACAATACATTTTGTTCAAACTCTAAAATGGAAGTATTTGTTAATTCTTTTGGATGTATTTTAAGATGATAATAAAACAAATCAGCAACTAAATAAGTATAAGTTTTAACAGTACTTATACTGTATCTTTTCCCTTTTAAATAGATGTAAAATCCATTCAAAACATTTTTTTGATCAGGCGTTAAAAGCAGTTTGTTGCGATACTTTTTTTGAGAAGAAGATTGCAACTGACTTAAATCTAAATGAGCGATTTTTTGAAAAACGGATAAAATTTTGTTCAAATTATTTGGAGTATCCAAAACATACCACGAAGTAAAACGTTGACTCCAACGACTATTAGGAATTGATTTTATGGAGGCAATCAATTCACTATTTTTTGGAAAAGACAAAAATAACTGAGAATGGTTTCGATGGAGTTTTCTGGAAATTGTAATTGTAAACATTTTTCTTTTTTTAGCAATGCTTAAAGATAATAAAACCATTTTAACTTTCAAATAACTTCTATAAAAACACGCATTTCTACGCTACATAAGTTGTACGATTCTTTGTAATTTTATCGAAACCTCAAGATAAGTTTAAAAACCAATAATCCATTGAAACCAATTCATACCATAAACGATGTCATTGCAATTTTAGACGACATCATTCAGCAATCAAAAACCGATAATAGTCCGTTAGGGTATTTTGCAGCGCTGTATAAAAAAGTGACTGTAAAAGTTAAAGAAGGAATCGACAATAATTTTTTTGATAACGGACCTCGCATGGAAAGGTTGGATATCATTTTCGCCTCTAGATATATACATGCATATTACGCATATCAGAAGAATGAACCCGTAACGGAATCTTGGCAAAAAGCTTTTAATCTTTCTAAAAAATATTGGCCCATTGTATTGCAACATTTGTTAATTGGAATGAATGCACACATTAATTTGGATTTGGGAATTGCAGCAGCTGAGGTGATGAAAGGGAAAGACATCCATGACCTCAAAGGCGACTTTGATAAAATCAATGAAATACTATCTTCATTGGTTCATGATGTGGAGACCGATTTATCAGAGATATGGCCCACATTGAAAAAGATCTTGAAATGGACAGGTAAAATCGATGATTTCCTAATCAATTTTAGTATGGGAATTGCAAGAGATGGCGCATGGGATTTTGCAGTAGAATACGCTACGACTCCTGAAAATAAACAAGCTGCTCTGATTGTTTCAAGAGATCAAAGTGTTGCAAAAATTGGAAATCTAATTACCAATCCAGGATGGATTGTAAGTAGTATCTTTAAAATCATCCGATTGGGAGAAAAAGGATCTGTCTCTCAGAAGATTTCAGATATGGAAGATTGATTCTCCTTCTATGAATCTTTTAAATGGCGAGTGATATTATTTTCTGAAGGTCTTAGGATTGCTATATATAGGATCAATATAACACCAAGCAATACAAAGTCGGGTTTGTTTATAATAATAATGAATGCTGCTGCTTCAAGTACAGACCATCGAACTAAAGAAGCTGTTTGATAAGCGCCAAGATTTTCTTCAATGTTTAATTTCTTATCTACTTTACTGAGTATATTCTTAAACATAAAATTGCCAAATAGGTAAGCTATAATTGGAATTAATACATAAAGTATTGAATTTGTATTTATACTTGGAAGAACCATTAAATCCTCAAGAGAGTCGATGTTCGCTAAGTAATAATAAATAAAAGCGGCACCTACTGTGAATGCTAAATGAATAATTTGAATTGTTTTAATTTGTTGTTTCATAATTTAAATTAAATGAATGTTTGAGGTTTTTTAAAGATGTTTTTAAGGGTTCAGAATTAGCCTTTTTGAGCATCAAATCTACTTTATTGTTCATTTCAGTATAATCTGCATCTGGATACAATTCAATCAATTCTTTGAAATATTTGTCAATTCCTATGACATAAAATTCTAACCCTGATTTAGAGTAATAACTTTCTCGATTTACCTCATCCAAGTAGATTTCAAAATTAGAGATAAGAGTATTCGCATTGGAAAGAACAGTATTTTTCACATTTTTAGATTTAGGATCATCGGCATTTTGAATTATCTGATCATTCCCTAATTTAAAGTAATACAATTGAAGTTTGAGACCGAAATGCCAGACAGCAAGCATTTCTCTTTCATATAAATATTTGTCTTGTCGATCTACATTTTCATAGATTTTATTCATGTCTCTCCACTGACCAAAAAAAGAAGTGGCAACTTCATTTTTATAATTTAAACCCAATTCCGAATCGGTAAGAACCACCTCGAAATTTTGTTGGTCAGTCAGTTTTTCTACAATAATTCTTGTTTCAGGATTACTAAAGGTTGGAAGCGTTTCATCTGCTTTATAACCATATCTTAGTTCCCTTATAATGGTTGTATAATCTTGTGGAGTCCAATATCTTTTACTAATTGGGAACTTATGCTTTTCAGTTTCACAACTTAATAAGGTAAAAAGAGTTGCTAACAATAGAAGTTTAATCTTTTTCATTTTCATTGAATTTTATTGTTGAGTTTTTAAAATCAGCAAGTAAAGATAATAAACTATCAATTTCTCGCTCATATTTTTTCTGCTCTTTAAAAACATAACTGTGAAACGTATCATAATCATATCGTTCTTGAAACTCCCTTTCGTCTTTTTTTACAACATGTATAATATCCTTTATCTCATTTTTTGAAAGCACCTCTAATTTTGCCACTTTTTCACGTGCTATTCTTGCATAGAGTTCGGTAATCTTGATGTGATACTTTTCATGAGAAAGCAATTCTTTACTATTGCTATACTTGTTATAAACAAATGAACGCGAAGGATAAAATAATAATTGGATGGTAACTGCATTCTTATCAAAGTTAAGATCAATAGAGGTTCTAACATAAGCAAATTCTTTGCTTCCGTATAAAGACTTTTTAAAAAGCTCTATTCCTCTAAAATTCTCAAAAGTGATTTGATCAAATTTGTCATAAGTCATTGGGCGTTCATAATCCAAATAATTAGTATGACTCAATATGCCAATCGATAAGGCAATTGGAATGAATATAATGAGGCTATACTTAACAATTCTTTTTAGTCTTTTTAAGGCAAGTTTTCTTTCTTTTTTATGCTCTCTGATAACTACAACCAGTTGATACAAAATAGGTAAGAAACATACAAGTAAGAATAAAATTACGGTAAGGTTTTCACTCATAATCTTTTAGTTTGGAATTAAACCCTAATGCGCCTCCAACCAATTCTCACCAATACCCATTTCTACATCCAAAGGAACTGTCATTTTAAAAGCATTTTCCATTTCGTGTTTGATGATGGGTTTGATAATTTCTAGCTCATCTTTAGAGGCATCAAAAACCAATTCATCATGCACTTGTAATAACATTTTCGATTTGAAATTTTCTTGTTCAAATCGCCTGTGAATATGAATCATTGCCAATTTAATAATATCCGCAGCCGATCCTTGAATGGGTGCATTCACAGCATTTCGTTCTGCTGCACCACGTACAATAGCATTTCTGGAATTGATGTCTTTTAAATAACGTCGTCGTTGTAAAACCGTTTCTACATAGCCATGATCTCTGGCAAAATCGACTTGCGCCGCCATATAACTTCGCAATTTTGGATAGGTTTCATAATAGGTATCAATCAAGGCTTTTGCCTCTTTTCTTGATAAGTCGGTTTGATTGCTCAAACCAAAAGCAGAAACCCCATAAATAATTCCAAAATTCACGGTTTTTGCATTGCTACGTTGTTCACGTGTTACTTCTTCAATCGGAACATTAAACACTTTTGCAGCGGTAGAAGCGTGAATGTCTTCTCCATTCTGAAAGGCCTCAATCATGGTTTCCTCTTCACTCAAAGCCGCAATAATTCGCAATTCTATTTGCGAATAATCGGCTGCTAATAAAACATGGTTCTCATCCCTAGGAATAAATGCTTTCCGCACTTGTCGCCCACGTTCCGTTCTAATCGGAATGTTCTGTAAATTCGGATTGTTAGAACTCAACCTTCCCGTAGCAGCAACCGCTTGTGCGTAGACTGTATGAACACGTCCGGTCTTCGGATTGACTTCCTCTGGCAAGGCATCAACATAGGTGCTTTGTAATTTTTTATATTGACGATATTCTAAAATATTGGCAATTATTTCATGATCTTTTGCTAAATAAGACAGCACATCTTCAGCCGTAGAATACTGTCCCGTTTTGGTCTTTTTGGGTTTGTCTACCAACCTCATGTTTTCAAACAAAACCACACCTAATTGTTTTGGCGACGCAATATTAAATTCTTCTCCAGCTTGTTCGTAAATGTTTTTCTCTAATCGACTGATGTCAGAAGTTAAATCCACAGATAACTCTTTTAAGAAATCAATATTCAGATTAATTCCTTCTATTTCCATAGCTGTTAAAACGGCAACCAAGGGTAACTCAATATCATTGAATAATTTGGTAACGTTTCCGCTTTCTAACTCTTTGATAAAGTGTTCTTTTAATTGCAAGGTGATGTCTGCATCTTCCACTGCATATTCCGTTTGATCTTCAATAGGAACCACACGCATAGACAATTGATTCTTTCCTTTTTTACCAATCAACTCGGTAATAGAAACGGGCTGATAATTCAAATAGGTTTCTGCCAAAATATCCATATTATGACGCATGTCTGGGTTGATCAAATAATGCGCAATCATGGTATCAAACAATTTCCCTTTTACAGGCATTTCATAGTTTGATAAGATTTTGATATCGTATTTTAAATTATGGCCAATTTTTTCAATAGCTTCATTTTCAAAGAATGCTCGAAACTCCTCTAAAATAGTTTTTGTTTCCGCTTGATCTTCTGGAAAAGAAACATAATAACCTTTACCGATTTCCCAAGAAAAGGCAATCCCAATCAGTTCAACTTCCAAGGCTTTTAATCCCGTTGTTTCCGTGTCAAAACAAACCGAAGTTTGTTGTAGTAGCTTTTCCAACAATAACTTCCTCGATAAAGGAGTGTGAACATGTTGGTAAAAATGATCGGTGTTTTTAATGGTTTTATACCCGCTAACACTTTCTTCTTCCGTTACATTTCCAGTACCCGGAGCCGCAAACAAATCAAACTGGCCGCTTGCATTTGCTCCTGATGAAGGTTTTGCTTTTGGTGTTGGAATCTCAGCAGTTGTTTCTCGAGGAGTATCAGTAGCAGTGGCAAATGTTTTCACAAAATTATCTGTCAGCCTTCTAAATTCCAATTCATTGAAAATAGCCTTGGTCTCTTCAATATTAGGCATGCACATTTCAAAATCTTTCTCATGAAAATCTACAGGAACATCCAACATAATGGTTGCTAATTCTTTAGATAAAAGACCTAATTCTTTTGAGGCTTCAACTTTCTCTTTCATTTTTCCTTTCAAATCAGCGGTATTCTCAAACAAGTTTTCCATAGAGCCATAGGCTGCTAAAAACTTTTTTGCTGTTTTCTCACCAACACCAGGCAGCCCAGGAATATTATCAACAGAGTCGCCCATCATTCCTAAGAAGTCGATTACTTGTTCAGGTCTTTCCACACCAAATTTCTCTTGTACTTCAGGGATTCCCCAAGTTTCATAACCGCCTCCAAAACGCGGACGATACATAAATATATTTTCAGAAACCAACTGTGCAAAATCCTTATCAGGCGTTACCATAAATGTTTGATATCCTTCTTTCTCGGCTTTCTTTGCTAGGGTTCCAATAATATCATCAGCTTCAAACCCTTCCAAAACTACAGCTGGGATATTCATGGCTTCTAAAATCTTCTCTATGTAAGGAACCGCGATTTTAATAGCCTCAGGTGTTTCTTGTCGATTTGCTTTATACTCAGGAAAAGCTTCTGTTCTGGCAACACTTCCACCGCGATCAAAACAAACTGCTAGATGATCAGGTTTTTCACGTTTAATCACATCCAATAATGAATTCGTAAAGCCCATAATGGCTGAGGTGTCCATTCCTTTAGAGTTGATTCTTGGGTTTTTAATAAATGCATAGTACCCTCTAAAAATTAGTGCGAAAGCATCCAGTAGAAAAAGTCGTTTTTGATCTGCCATTTATGTATTTTGTTAAGATGATAAAGCTACAAAAACTTATGTTTTAAATAGAATCACAAGCTATAATTTTAGCTTCTAAAAAGCGAATACTTCTAAGTCAATCCCTTTTTTCTTAAATCCCACGAAGCACCACTTCCCATTTCAAAATCCCAATCACTAACCTGACTGTCAATTTTACCAATTATTTTTTCTACTTCTCTGTAAATGCTTGCCAAACTTCTATAATGAGTTAGAACGGCAATATTTTTTGGATCAAAATAACGTTCTTGACACCAAATTAAATAATCAGGAGTTTCGGCATAATACTCCAGTTCTCTCAAAACAAGACAAAGGTTTAACAAAGGATAATTATATTGAATATCACTATGCTCATCTTCAACATAGAAATGAAAGAGCTTTCCTTCCAATTTAAATTCAACGGCACAATAGTCTTTATTTCCATTGAGAAAATCTGTTGTAGAAAAACGAATTTCCACTTTGTGTTTTATAAAGATTTTATTGAGTGCTTCTATTTCGGGATAATTGCTCATTACTTACTATTTTAGCGTATTCTTTATCAGATATAAAGTGTAAGTATCTGATTGATAAAGCTACAAATATAAATACTGCTAAAAAAGAATTGGTGAAAACTGTAGTGAAAGTTTGAATGATATACCAGATAAATATGCATAGTAAGAAGATAAAACTTGTTTTGAAAATTGGAATAATACTTGTCATTCTAATTGCAGGTTTTCTCTATTGGCTTTTTGCAACATCAAAAGTTGAAAAATTGGAGATTGAGGAAAATGAACCTCTAACCAAGAAAATAGAAAAAGCAGATGAATGGTTGCAAAAGATCCATGAACAAAACAAATTCAATGGTGCAGTCTTATTGATAAAAAATGACGAAGTAATCTTAAAAAACACCTACGGATACACAGATTTTTCCAGATCTAAAAAATTAACCACGGCATCTTCCTTTAGATTAGCTTCCTTGTCTAAGCAATTCACAGCTACTGGAATTATGCTTTTAAAAGAGCGAGGGAAGCTAGATTTTGATGATACAATAACCACCTATTTGCCAAATTTAAAATATGATAATGTTACCATTAGACATCTCTTAAATCATACTTCAGGAATCCCTGATATTTATATGGAATTCCCTAAAAAATATGAAAAAGAAATAGGAGGTTTTTTAGAAATTTCTACGATGGTTCAACTCTTAGGGAAAGAAAATCAAGCTCTGGAACAGCAACCTAACGATATATATGATTATAACAATACAGGTTATGTTTTGTTGGCAGCAATTATTGAGAAAATTTCAGGAAAACCATTTGAAGTGTTTCTACAGGAAGAGCTTTTTGACAAACTTAAAATGACAAATACACGTGTTTGGAATTTAGCGTCTAAAAACAAAGAGTTTGAAAATAAAACCAGTTCTTTTTTTAATTTAAAAGGATTTGTTACTGAACTAACCCCTGGTGTCCTAGACGGTTTGGCAGGTGATGGGAGTGTTTTTAGTAGTATAGATGATTTTATTATCTGGAATCAATTTTGGTGTGAAAATTCATTATTGTCAGAAGAAACAATGAAAGAGGCCTACAAAAAACCAATCTTAAATGATGGAAAGGAAAGCAATTATGGTTTTGGATGGGTAATCACAAAAAATAATGAAGCTATTTTTCATAATGGATCATGGTTGGGAGCTAGAACATTTATTATTAGAAATGAGAGCCTCAAGAATTGTATTGTGCTACTAGATAATTCATCAAGTTTTAATATAGATTTGATAGCACAAGAACTGGTAAAAGTTTTGAAGTAGTGTTCCTCTTTAAAACTTTTAACATCATCTTAAAATGAGAACTTTATTTTAACCTTACATTTGCGTAATTAAAATCAAATTGATGTATGCCTCGTTGGATCATCCCACTATTAATAGTTTCTACAATCCTTTTTATCTTAGAGTTTTATGCCTTTCAGGCAATAAAAACCATTACAAAAAACAGAACTGTTAAGTGGGTTTGGTTGTTGGTAAATGCAGCAATTTATGTATATTTTATATATATAATCTTCTTTTCCTCTAAGGTTTCCGGACAAACTTCTGGAACACAATTGGCTTCAGGCGCATTATTGACTATTGTAATCCCAAAACTGATTGTTTTTGTCTTGTTATTTGGAGAAGATATTATCCGATGGATTCAAAAACTAATCTCTTGGATGTCGAGTGAGCCGACCAAACCTATTTTAGGAAGGCGTAAATTTATTTCGCAATTAGCATTGGGATTGGCAGCGATTCCGTTTGTTTCTTTTTTGTATGGAATCATTCAAGGCAAATACAATTACAAAGTCTTAAAATATCAATTGTCGTTTAAAGATTTACCAGAAGCTTTTGACGGATTTACATTGACTCAAATTTCTGACATTCATTCAGGAAGTTTTACCAACAAAGAAAAAATTCAATATGGTGTTGATTTGATTAATGAGCAGAATTCTGATATGATTTTATTCACAGGTGATATTGTAAATTATAGAGCTGAAGAGATGGATGATTGGTTGGATGTTTTTGGAAAACTCAAAGCACCTATGGGGAAATATTCTATTTTAGGAAATCATGATTACGGAGAATATATTAGAGGTGCAAGTAAACAAGAAAAAGCATTAGAGTTACAGGCAATTAAGGAAATTCACCCTAAAATCGGGTTTGAGTTGTTGTGTAATGAAAATCGATATATAGAAAAAGATGGAGAAAGAATTGCTTTGGTAGGTGTTGAGAACTGGGGAAAACGATTCAAACAAGCGGGAGATCTTTCCAAAGCATCCGAAGGAATAAATAAAGGGGATTTTAAAATTTTACTATCTCATGATCCTTCACATTGGGATGAGGAAGTAAAACAAAATGATTTCAATTATCATTTAACCTTAAGCGGTCATACACACGGATTACAATTTGGAATTGAAATACCAGGATTCATCAAATTTAGCCCAGTGAGCTTTGTCTATAAGTATTGGGCAGGACTCTACAATGAATTTGGAAGATACATCAATGTGAACCGAGGATTTGGGTACCATGTCTATTCTGGTAGAGTGGGAATTTGGCCAGAAATTACAGTCATCGAGTTGAAAAAAGCTTGATAATCAGTGTAATTAAACAGAAATGTTATATTTGTACGTAAGAAAGTGCGTGAAATCACGTCTTATTTCTAAGAAAACTGATTGAAAAATGACAAAGTTTGGTGAATTAATTAGTGCTGAACAACCCGTTTTAATAGACTTCTATTTTGATTGGGAAGATGTTGAGAATAATTTAGATACTCTAAGAGATGTTGCTGCTGCTTTAGGCGATAAAGCGAAAGTAATTAAGATTGACATCAAGAAAAACGAAACACTAGCAGAAGCACTTCGTGTAAAAGGAAACCCAACATTTATGATCTATAAAGATGGCGAAATGAAATGGAGACAAACTGGCGAACAAGATGCGAATACTTTAATTGGACTTGTTCAACAATATTTCTAAGCAATCGCTTTAAATTCAATCCCTTTATTTGTAAAATACTCTAGAATACGAGGTAATACGTAAAAGAGCTTTTCTTTAGCTTTTATGCTATCGTGCATGACTATAATACTTCCATTTTTAGTATTTTCTAGTACATTTTTTAAGCATTTTTCTGGCGTAATAGAAACATCAAAATCGCCGCTTAATACATCCCACATAATAATTCTGTATCCTTTTTTTTGAAGCAATCTTCCTTGAGAAGGTTTAATTTTACCATAGGGAGGTCTAAATAATCGCGAATCGATATGACCAGAAGCATGTTGTACATTTTCTAAATAGGTGGTTTTTTTAGCCTTAAATCCATTCAGGTGATTGAATGTGTGATTGCCGACAGCATGTCCATCTTTTACAATCTGTTGATAAATATCAAAGTGATTTTTTACATTTTTTCCAATACAAAAGAAAGTGGCTTTGGCATTGTGTTTTTTTAGTTCTGTTAAAACAAATTGAGTTACCTCTGGAGTTGGACCATCATCAAAAGTTAAATAGATCTCTTTTGGAATAGAAGAAAAACGCCAAGTATAATTTGAGAACAATCTCTGTATTATACTTGGCATTTTGATGGTATATAAGTTCATGAAACTATTCTTCTTCAGGTAATTCTATCCCTAAAAGCCTTAAAGTATCTACAAATTTCACATCAAATTTCTCGAAGAAATCACTATCTCCTTCACCAATTCGTATTTGCCTCATAAGGTTCCCCAGTAAATAGATATTGGTTTCAGTTTCATCACTTACCCAATTTATTTGAGTAGAAGGAAATTCAGCATGCCATAAAAGTTGCTCTTGGAAAATAGTAAATAAAGTTTCAGCTGATTTTCTGGCTTTTTCGGTTTCTCCCAACTGGTAATAAAGTTCTGGATATCCAAGAGAAAGACTAAAGTGACCAAAATCTTTGATTGGCATTTTTTCAATAGAAAGATCTAAAACCTCAACGGCTTTTAAAGTATCGCCTTGCTGTGCAAAAGCTTCAGTTAATCGCATAAGGTTATTTCGTAACGAAATTGCGTTCTTTTTGGTTTGTTCGTCTAAATAGATTTTTCCATCATTGATATTTCTCCAATCTAATTTTTTAATGTTTGCATACATTTTCTCAGGATCAATTCGCCCCATATCAAACATGCTTCGGTCTTTGGTACTAGTTCTAATAGGAACCAATTTATAGGCTAAACCATCCAGTTGAAGATAATCTTTTAACCAAATGTATTCTTCATCGGCAAAAGCACCGCCCGTAAAATAAATGGGTTGTTTCCAATCAAAGTTTGCTAAAATGTCTAACATTAAAATTCTATTTTTAGCCAAAGCTCTATCAACTTTAATGTCAATATAATCTACCATTTTATCTGCATCCTTTTGTGCAACAATTCCGTATTTCAATGCATTTTCCTTATTTACAGGAATTCTAATTCTATTGGTGGGGAGTATTTTTTCAGGATTCCCGTCATCATCTAAATCATAAAAAGTTGCCTGATTATCACTTTCTATCCATTGCATAAACTTGTCAATTCCTATAACAGAATCTTTTAAACTTGGAAATATGTCTTCAAAATAATAAGCGGCATCTAAGGTTCCCCATCGATACTGATCGTGTTCTAATTGTGAAGGAATTGGAGGTGCATCATAGGTCTTTCGCTTCATCTGATCTATATACCAATCTGTAGAAAAGAGACTGGTGTTTACCAACTTAATATCTGTTCTAATACCTTCTACTTCCTGCATATACCAAAGCGGAAAAGTATCGTTGTCTCCAATGGTAAACATAATTGCATTTGGATCACAAGATTCTAAATAAGCAAGCGCATTTAAATGTGTTGTGTATCTGTTTGAACGATCATGATCATCCCAATTTTGAAATGCCATTAATGTAGGTACAGCCAATAAAGTGACAATAGATACAGCAGTTGCCACCATTTTTCTGTTGGCAAAATGTTTTAAATATTGATAAAGTGCTAAGACTCCAAATCCAATCCAAATAGCAAAAATGTAAAAAGAGCCTACAATGGCATAATCTCTTTCTCTAGGTTCAAAAGGTTTTGGGTTGGTATAGAAAATAATAGCAAATCCTGTAAAAGCAAAGAATAGAAAGAGTGTAAAGAAATTCTTTTTGTCCCAACGTATTTGATACAAGAATCCTATGATACCTAAAATAAATGGTAAGAAATAATAAGTGTTTCTTCCTTTGTTTTCTAAAACGTCAGTAGGCAAATTTGTTTGTGGTCCTAGTCTTGGAGAATCGATAAAATTAATTCCGCTTAACCAGTTTCCGTTGTATTTATCTAATTGACCCTGTATATCGTTTTGGCGCCCGACAAAATTCCACATAAAATAACGTCCGTACATATACCCAAACTGATAGTCAATCATAAACCGTATGTTCTCCCCAAAAGTGGGTCGCCGAGTACTATTCTTTGGAATTCCAGCAATCGCTTTATACATTTTCTCGGATGCAGGATTGGTCATTCTAGGAATAAACCCTTTGTGTTTACTTGAGAAGTTGGGCAAAGCATTTTTATAATTATTTACAATTTCGTACTTCCCATTTCTTTTTTCATATTTAGGTTTATCATCTCTATAAGGGTCGCTAGGATCTTGATTATTTATAGAATTTGAGTAATATGTATCATAAAAAACATTGGCATCACCATATTGTTCACGATTGTAATAAGCTAATAGCTCTCTAGCACTTGAAGGATTGTTTTCATTAATTGTAGTATTGGCATTGGCTCTTATTGGAAGCATCACCCAAGACGAAAACCCGATCATGATAAACAGAATAGACAACAACAATGTATTTGCTATTGATTTTTTTCTCTGACGCGTATATTTTAAACCAAAATAGAAAGCAGCGATTAATAGAAGTCCTGCAATAATGGACCCTGAATTGTAAGGTAAACCAATAGAATTGATGAAAAACAATTCAGAAACACTAAAAAACTTTAAAGTAAATGGAAATAAAAACTTAAAGACAAATGCTAAAACGAGTACTGAAATTATAGTGGCAATAGCTGTTGTTTTTATATTGATGGTATGATATGTTTTGAAAAAATAGAGCAATACAATGGCAGGAATTACCAATAACGATAAAATGTGTACTCCAAAAGAAAGCCCCACAACAAAACTGATTAGTACCAGCCATTTATGTCCTCTAGGTGTATTAATTTCACTTTCCCATTTTAAGCCTAGCCAAAAGAGAATGGCCATCAAGAAAGAAGACATGGCATATACTTCACCTTCAACGGCGCTAAACCAAAAACTATCAGAAAAAGTATAAGTAAGCGATCCAACCAATGCACTTCCTAAGATGGCAATAGAAGAACCTTCTGTAATTTTATCAGTTTTAGCAGCTAGTTTTTTTGCCAAATTGGTAATCGTCCAGAACATAAAAAGGATGGTAAAAGCACTTGCCAATGCAGACATGAAATTCACCATTTTAGCAATTTCAGCGACATCACTTGTAAACATGGCGAAAAACGCTCCTAGCATTTGAAACAAAGGAGCTCCAGGAGGATGGCCAACTTCTAATTTAACAGAAGTTGAAATATACTCACCGCAATCCCAGGCGCTTACTGTTGGTTCTAAAGTAAGTGAATATGTAATAAGCGCAACTAAAAAAACGCCCCAACCTAAAATAAGGTTCCATTTTTTAAAATGTTCTGATGTCATACGATTTTATAATATGTGTGGGCGAATTTACTAATTTATAACATAAAAAACGCTCAGGTTGTAATGATTGAGGTAATAAGGATTATAAAACTTTGTTAAAATCAAAAAAGAAGAAAAAATATTTGCAGTATTAAAAGTTTGACTTAAATTTGCACCCGCTATGAAAGTTATTGGCCTATGGTGTAATTGGCAACACACCGGTTTTTGGTACCGACATTCAAGGTTCGAGTCCTTGTAGGCCAACAGATTTACAAAATCTCAATCTTTTTAGATTGGGATTTTTTTATGGACAAAAGGGCGAGAAGTTTTTCCTAAGCATTTATAATGAATTTTGTCTAACTGGAGCAGAAGAGAGCTCTTAACAGGTCAACAAAAACCTCTCAACTTGTAAGAGTTTTTTTTAGCTTTAATAAACTTACAACTTAAATGTAATTACGGGGCGCAAAACATTTTTTGAAACATTCTTTGTAATACTTCCGTTAAATAAGTTAGAAAGACCACTTCTGCCATGTGTACTTAATGCAATGAGATCTGCATTAATTTCTCTAGCAAAATTGGTAATTCCTTTTACCACCGATGCATCGCTATAAACATTAATGGTGTTTTGAGGCAAGTCATAACCTTTAATAAAGGCTTTTATTTTTTCTTTGGTAACAGCAGTGCTTTCAAATTTGGCAACTGTATTAACTTTTAATAGATGAATCTTACTCTTAAAATGAGTTGAAAAATTTAAAAACTTTTCAAACGCAATTTTACTTTCCTCTTTAAAGTTTGAAGCAAAAACCAACTCTTTTAATCGAAATTTTTCTGAATCTGTTTTTACAACAATAACAGGGATTTCTGAAGTACGAACAACCTTTTCGGTATTAGAACCAATAATCATTTCTTCAAAATCAGATGTTCCCTGAGACCCCATAACAATGAGGTCCAGATTTACCTTTTTAGCATAATCTCGAATGCCTTCATAAGGATGTTGAAACTTGATGGCATATTTTACTTCACAATCTTCCGAGAAGTATTTTTCTTTTAAAGCTAAAATCTTTTCTTTTACCTTTCGTAAGTACATCATACTTTCAGGAATACTAAAATTGCTTCCAGCACCCATGTCTACTATTCCAGTAGGGAGTTCTACCATGTGTAATAAGTAAATTTTACAATCTGTCTTTTTCCCAATCTGTGCTGCAAGTTTTACAGCATATTCGGACTTATTTGAAAAATCTACTGGGACTAAAATTTTATTCATGACCAACGGATTTAATTAAAATGTAAGTGGGGAAACGTACTAAATTTAAGAAAAAATATTGGATTAACCTCTATTTGGTTATTAAATAACTAGTTAGTATATTTGCAGCGAAAATAAGGAATACGAAGAAGAAGGGGACGTTGAGTCCCCTCTTTTTATATCTTAAAAGATGGATCAAAAATTAGTTAAGCAATTAGTTGCAGAAGCAATATCAGAAAACGAATCTTTGTTCTTAATTGAGTTGAGTTTTTTAGTAGGAAGTAGGATTAAAGTAGTGGTAGATGGAGACGAAGGAGTGTCAGTCAAAGAATGTATGCGAATTAGCAGACATATTGAACATAATCTAGATAGAGAAGAAGAAGATTTTGGATTAGAGGTGACATCACCAGATATTTCACACCCATTACAAGAGAAGAGACAGTATATTAAAAACATCAATAGGATTTTAAAAGTAAAAACAGAAGAAGAAGAATTGGAAGGAAGGTTAATCCATGTAGATGAAAAAGAAATTTCATTACAGTGGAAAACAAGAGAGCCAAAACCTATAGGAAAAGGAAAAGTAACAGTAGAGAAGAATGCTACAATAGCATACGAGAATATTAAAGAAGCAAAAGTGAAGATTACATTTTAAGTAGAATATGCAATGGAGAATATAGCGTTAATTGATTCGTTTTCAGAGTTTAAAGATATGAAAAGTATAGACAGAGTAACACTCATGTCTATCTTAGAAGAAGTATTTAGAGCCGCTTTGAAGCGTAAGTTTGGTTCTGATGACAATTTTGATATCATTATTAATCCTGACAAAGGAGATTTAGAGATTTGGAGAAATAGAATTGTTGTTGCCGATGGTGAAGTAGAAGACGATAATGAAGAAATTGAATTATCAGTAGCACAAAAAATAGAACCAGATTTTGAAATAGGAGAAGACGTTTCTGAAGAAGTGAAACTCGTAGACTTAGGAAGAAGAGCTATTTTGGCATTGCGTCAAAACTTGATTTCTAAAATTCATGAACACGATAGTACTAATATCTTCAAACAATTTAAAGATTTAGAAGGAGATATCTACAGTGCAGAAGTTCACCATATTCGTCACAATGCAATTATTTTGTTAGACGACGATGGAAATGAAATTGTATTACCTAAAAGTGAACAAATCAGATCAGACTTCTTTAGAAAAGGAGATTCTGTAAGAGGAGTAATCAAAACAGTAGAGTTAAGAGGAAATAAACCCGCAATTATCTTATCAAGAACATCACCAGATTTCTTGGTAAAATTATTCGAGCAAGAAATTCCAGAAGTCTTTGACGGATTAATTACTGTAGAAGGAGTTGCAAGAATTCCAGGAGAAAAAGCAAAAGTGGCCGTAGATTCTTATGATGATAGAATAGATCCTGTTGGAGCTTGTGTAGGAATGAAAGGTTCTAGAATTCACGGAATTGTTCGTGAATTAGGAAATGAAAATATTGATGTAATCAATTATACAAAAAACGAACAACTATTTATTTCAAGAGCGTTAAGCCCTGCAAAAATAGTTTCAATGGAGATCGAAGTTTTTGAAGAAGAAAAGAATGGTAAAAAAGGACGTGTAAATGTATTCTTAAAACCAGAAGAAGTTTCAAAAGCAATTGGAAAAGGAGGAGTTAATATTCGTTTGGCCAGTGAATTAACAGGGTACGAAATCGACGTTCAAAGAGAAGGTCTAGAAGAAGAAGATGTAGAGTTGACAGAATTTGGAGATGAAATAGAAGCTTGGATCATCAAAGAATTCAAAAATATTGGTTTAGACACTGCAAAAAGTGTGTTAGACACCTCTGTTCAAGAATTATTGAAAAGAACAGACTTAGAAGAAGAAACTATTTTGGATGTTCAACGAATTTTAAAAGAAGAATTCGAAGAATAGACAATTAATAAAAAATAATACTTTTACAAACAAAGGTTGATTTATGGCGGAAAGCAAAACAATGAGGCTAAATAAAGTACTGAGAGAATTAAATATTTCTCTTGATAGAGCTGTAGAATTTCTTGCAAACAATGGACATCAGATTGAAGCAAGACCGACTACAAAAATATCAGGAGAAGTATATCAGGTACTATTAGATGGTTTTGAGACCGATGCTAATAAAAAGGCAGCGTCTAAAGAAGTTGGCGAGGAAAAGAGGAAGGAAAAAGAAGCCATTCGACTTGAAATTGAAGCTAAACTTGAAAGAAAACGAGAAGAAAACGAAAAGAAAGAAGAAGTACTTAAAGCCAGAGCAGAAAAACTAGAAATAAAAACAGTAGGTAAAATAAATATTGAACCGACTGTTAAAAAAGAAGAATCAAAACCTGTTGAAGCACCAAAAGAAGTTGCTCAAGCCGAAGTTGTAAAAGAAACGCCAAAAAAAGAAGAAGAAATTCCAGCAAAACCAGCTCCTAAAAAAGAAGTGGTTGCGGAAGAAAAAGTTGTAGAAGAAAACGTTGAGAAAAAGGAAGTCGAAGAAAAAAAATCTCCTAAAGAAAAAGAAGAAAAAGTAGTCGTTGAGAAAAAGGAAGAAGAAGGAGAAGAAGGAGGTCCAACGGAAGCAATTAAAACTCAGTACAAAAAATTAGATGGTCCAAAACTAACAGGGAAAACAATTGACCTCAAGCAATTTGAGAAAGTCAAGAAGAAACCTGAAGATAAAGGAAAATCAAAAACTGCTGAAAACTCCGAAGCTGCTAAAAGAAAGAGAAAGAGAATTAGCAAGCCAGGAGGAACCAATCAAAATAGAGGCCCAGGTCAAAATCAAAACAGACCAGGAAACAATAATAATAGAGGAGGAAATACTAGAAGAGGGCCGCAGCAAAGAAGACCTGTTGTTCAGAAAGAAGAGCCTACAGAAGCAGAAATCCAGAAGCAAGTAAGAGAAACTCTAGAAAAACTTCAAGGAAAGTCATCCAAAGGAAAAGGAGCCAAATATCGTAGAGAGAAAAGAGATGCGCACAGAGAACAATCTGAAGCAGAATTTGAAGCACAAGCATTAGATTCAAAAATCTTAAAAGTTACAGAATTTGTAACTGTAAGTGAAGTTGCTACGATGATGGAAGTTCCAGTAACTGATATTATTTCTGCATGTATGATGTTGGGAATGATGGTGACAATGAATCAACGTTTAGATGCAGAAACCTTAAAGATTGTTGCAGAAGAATTTGATCATACCGTAGAATTTGTTGGAGCTGAAGTTGAAGAATCAATTGAAGAAGTAGTAGACAAACCAGAAGATTTAGAAAGTCGTGCACCAATTATTACAGTAATGGGTCACGTAGATCACGGTAAAACATCTTTGCTAGATTACATTCGTAAAGCCAATGTAACAGAAGGTGAATCAGGAGGAATTACACAACATATAGGTGCCTATTCAGTAAAAGTAGGAGACGAAAAAATCGCCTTTTTAGATACACCAGGTCACGAAGCCTTTACAGCGATGCGTGCCCGTGGAGCTCAAGTTACCGATTTGGTAATTATTGTAGCAGCAGCAGATGATGATGTAATGCCGCAAACAAAAGAAGCAATCTCTCACGCACAAGCAGCGGGAGTTCCTATCATATTTGCAATCAATAAGATTGACAAACCAAATGCCAATCCAGATAATGTGAAAACACAATTATCTTCAATGAATTTATTAATTGAAGAATGGGGAGGAAGCATACAATCACAAGATATTTCAGCGAAAACCGGACAAGGGATTCCAGAATTATTGGAAAAAGTATTGTTGGAAGCTGAAATTTTAGAATTGAAAGCAAATCCAAATAAAAATGCAGTTGGTGCAGTAGTAGAAGCACAATTAGACAAAGGAAGAGGTTATGTCACTACTATTTTAGTACAAGCTGGAACTTTAAAAATTGGAGATTATATACTAGCTGGAAAAAACAGTGGTAAAGTAAAAGCCATGTTTGATGACAAAGGGAACAACCTTAAATCAGCAGGGCCTTCTACACCAGTTTCTATTTTAGGATTGGACGGTGCACCACAAGCGGGAGATAAATTTAATGTCTTTGATGACGAAAGAGAAGCAAAACAAATAGCTTCAAAACGTTCTCAATTACAACGTGAGCAATCTGTAAGAACTCAGAAAACATTAACTTTAGATGAAATCGGAAGAAGAATTGCGTTAGGAGACTTTAAAGAATTAAACATTATTTTAAAGGGAGATGTAGATGGTTCCGTAGAAGCATTAACAGACTCTTTCCAGAAACTATCCACAGAAGAAATTCAAGTAAATATCTTGCATAAAGGAGTTGGTGCCATCACAGAATCTGATGTATTATTAGCCACAGCATCCGATGCAATTATTGTTGGATTTAATGTACGTCCACAAGCAAACGCAAGAGTAGTTGCAGATAGAGAAGAAGTAGATATTAGAATGTATTCTATTATTTATGACGCAATCAACGATCTTAAAGACGCCATGGAAGGATTACTTTCTCCAGAAATGAAGGAAGAAGTAACAGGTAATGTAGAAATTAGAGAAGTTTATAAAATCTCTAAAGTTGGTAACATTGCAGGTTGTATGGTAATGTCTGGAAAAATCTTTAGAAACTCATTAATTAGAATTATTAGAGACGGAATCGTAGTTCATACAGGCGAATTAACTTCATTAAAACGTTTTAAAGACGATGTAAAAGAAGTAGCCAAAGGATACGATTGTGGACTTCAACTTAAGAACTATAATGATATCCAAGAAGGAGATGTTATAGAAGCTTACCAAGAAGTAGCCGTGAAGAAAAAGTTGAAATAATCAGAACGATTTTTTAGTTTGATGTCTAGGTTGTGAGTTTTTAGCTTGAAAGTATTTCATTTTCAAGTTGTATGCCAATATTCTTAGAACCAGCAAATCGTCTAGATTCTTGACTCCAGTTTCTAGGCTCTTTTATATTCAAAGTTCCAAAGTATTTCGAGTTCAATTTCGATTTCAATTTCAACCAAGAATTTGTCTTTGCGATCACGCCTAAAACGTGAGAAGCAATCCGTTTGTTAAAGTTCTATAGTTTTTTAGGGTCAAACAATTTTATAGTTCATTTTCAACTTTAAAAAACAACACTCATAAATATATTTTCACATGTAAATATATTTACGAAAACCAATTAATTTTCGGAACCCACAAAATAAAAAAGATCAAAAAAAATTTTATAAAATTCTGATGGTCAAATGTATACTGAAGACTTAATGCTGAGAAAATCACTTTCCTAAAGGAATCACAATAACTCCAGAACCGTATTTTCTTTTAAGCTCTAGTTGAAGTAAAGCCCTATCAGCTTCCAGTTTTGTTTTGTAAAATCCAACTTGAATTTTCCATTCAGGTTGTCTATAAAGTAAGTATGTTTTTATCGTTGGAAATTCCACTCGAAACTTAGCTCTTGTCTTTTTTGCTTCCACCTCAAAACCATTATATAGCTGAATTCTATAACCATATCCAAACTCTTTATTGAAGCTCTTTTTTTTAGAAACCAAATCGTTAATAAGCTCATTGTCAGTTTTTTGAGTTTGAGCGGTTACAATCTGAAAAGAACAGAAACTCAACAATAAAAAAGAGAAAAACAGAATCGATTTTTTCATAAAAAATAAATGGTCTACAAAGGTAACGAGTTGAGTAGAAATAAATTGAAAAAAACACTTATTTAGAATAAATATAAATTAAAATTTAACACTCCCTTAGCATTTCAAAATTTAGTTATAAGTAGTACTTTTGTGCAACTAATTAAGTAGGGTATTTATACCCAATTTAGTTGGTATTTTTTAAGCAACCGATACTAAACTATAGTTTGTAAATATGAAAAGTGTAGATCTACACAATCGACTAGCCAAAGTACTTCTAAAAAGTTTTACATTCCTATTATTGTTTTCTATGAGTTTTTCTGCAATGGCACAAGATGCTGTTGATGAAGCTCGACAAAAAGAAGGAAGAAAAATATTCCGACAATTATGTGCTTCCTGTCACAAATTAGATAAGAAATTTATCGGGCCAGCATTAGGTGGAATTGAAGAAAGAAGAGAAAATGATTGGTTAAAAGCATGGATTAAAGACAATGCAGCTTTAAGAGCAACAGGTGATGCTGATGCCAATGCAATTTTTAAAGAATACAATAGCTCTGTAATGACAGCCTTTCCACAGTTGTCAGATCAAAACATCGACGATATTTTATACTACACAACTGTTGGAGATCCTCCGAAACCAGGAAAAGTAGTTGTAGATGGAGAGCCTACGGAAGTACCAAACAAGTGGTTAATGTATCTTTTAGCAGCAATTATTGTTGCCGCATTCTTAATCATTGCAGCTTTATTAAAAACAATTAGCGAACTAAAAGGAGCGCCAAAAACTCCAGGAGCTTTAGGAACACTAAAAGAAATTTGGGAAGGAATCAAACAAAACACATTCTTACATGTGGTGTTTACCATTTTCATGTTGTTGTTAACCGCTTATGTATTGTTCGGATCACTATTTAAAATAGGCGTAGATCAAGGATATCAACCCATACAAGACATCGCATTTTCACATAAAATACATGCAGGAGATAATAAAATCGACTGTCAATACTGTCACTCATCAGCAAAACACAGTAAGAATTCAGGAATTCCGTCTGTCAATGTTTGTATGAACTGTCACGTAGGTATTTCAGAAGTTGCAGAAGAAACTACAGTAGAGTGGGACGGACAGACTTATGGGAAAACAGAATTAGACAAAGAAATTCAGAAAATATATGCAGCCTCAGGATGGGATCCTGAAACATTAGAATATACTGGAAAAACGCAGCCAATCAAATGGATACGAGTTCACAATTTACCAGATCACGTAAACTTTATGCATGCACAACACGTAACGGTGGCGGGTGTAGATTGTAAACAATGTCACGGCCCAGTAGAAACTATGGATGAAATGTATCAATTTTCACCATTAACAATGGGTTGGTGTATAGACTGTCACAGAGAAACAAACGTAGATTTAAAAGGGAATCCTTACTACGAAAAAATCCACAAGCAATTAGCTGAGAAGTATGGTACAGATCAAGTAACTATTGCTCAATTAGGAGGAATGGAATGTGGTAAGTGTCATAATTAATAATAGAAAGAAGATAAATTCGATATAAATGGCTTCAAACAAAAAATACTGGCAAAGTGTTGAGGAACTAAAAGATAGTTCTATTGTTGAAACGCTAAGTAAGAATGAATTTGTAGAAGAGATTCCAACAGATGAATTTTTAGGAGATAAAGAAACATTAGAGAACTCATCTACTTCTAGAAGAGATTTCTTAAAGTATGTTGGATTTACAACAGCGGCAGCGACTTTAGCAGCCTGTGAAGGACCGGTTAAAAAATCGATTCCTTACGTTGTAAAACCCAATGATACAATTTTAGGCGTTGCAGATTGGTATGCAAGTTCTATTGCAGACGGATATGATTTTGCGAATATCTTAGTGAAAACTCGTGAAGGACGTCCAATTTTAGTGATGCCAAACAAAGATGCAAACGGAACCACCAATGCAAGAGTTCAAGCATCTGTCTTATCATTATATGATGAGCAACTTCGATTAAAAGAACCTAAAAAAGGTGGAAATGCAATTACTTGGGATGCTGCTCATAGTGAAATAGGAGCAACATTAACTCAATTAAAAGATGCAAATGAATCTGTTGTTTTATTAACAGGAACATTAGCAAGTCCATCTACAGAAAAAATCGTTTCAGATTTTATCGCTGCCTATCCAAATGTAAAGCATGTAACTTATGATGCGATTTCAGAAAGCGGAACCGCAGATGCATTTGAAGCTATGTTTGGAACTAGAGCGTTGCCAAACTATCATTTTGACAAAGCACAAGCAATCGTTTCTTTTGGAGCAGATTTTTTAGGCGATTGGCAAGGTGGTTTTGAAAAAGGATACGCTGCAAGCAGAAATCCAAACTCAGGGCACATGTCGCATCACGTTCATTTTGAAGCGAACATGTCTTTAACAGGAGCCAATGCAGACAAACGTGTGGTAACAAAACCATCCGATCAACTCTTTGCATTGATCAATTTATACAATACAATTACAGGATCTAGCTTGCCATCAAAAGCAACGCCCGTAGATGCGCACGTAAAAAAGGCGGCAGCTGCTTTGAAAAAAGCAGGTTCTCACGGAGTTGTCCTAACAGGTTCTTCCGATAAAAATGCACAACTAATTGCATTTGCAATTAACGATGCTTTACAAAGTGAAGTGTTCGATGCAGCAAATCCATTGCACACAAGAAAAGGAAACGATACTGAGTTAGCTCAGGTTGTTGCCGATATGAAAGCTGGAAAAATAAGCGGATTAATTAGCTATAATGTAGATCCAGTTTACAATTTAGCAACTAGTTCAGATTTTTCTGACGGATTAAAAAAATTAAAATTATCAGTAGCAATGTCAGTTCAAAATGACGCTACAGCTACTGCTACTCAATATGCATTACCAATGTCTCATTTCTTAGAGTCTTGGGGTGATGTAATGATGACTGAAGGAAACTACGGTTTAATGCAGCCAACCATTCAAAAATTATTCAATACCGCTCAATTCCAAGAAGTGTTGATGAAATGGTCTGGTAATTCAGCATCTTATTATGACGAATTAAAAGCATTTTGGTCTACAAATGTATTAGAAGGGAAATCATGGAATCAAGCATTGCATGATGGATTCTTTAACAAAGCAGTTGCCAATACAGCTTCTAAAACTACCGTAGATTTAGCTGCTGTAGCTAGTGCTTTAGGAAATGCTACCAAAGGATCAGGTTTCGAATTAAATTTATTTTCTTCTACAGCTTTAGGTGATGGAAAACAAGCAAACAATCCTTGGTTGCAAGAATTCCCAGATCCAATTACAAGAGCTGCTTGGGATAATTATTTAACGGTATCTATGTCTGATGCCAATACATTAGGTTTTACAAATCCAGTACAAGACAATGGATCCATGAATGGGAACTATGCAAAAGTTACCGTAAATGGAGTAACACTTGAAAATGTTCCAGTAATGGTTCAACCAGGTCAAGCGCCAGGTTCAGTAGGATTGGCTTTAGGATATGGTAGAAAAACCAATCTAAAAGAAGAAATGCAAGTTGGTGTGAATGCTTATGCATTATATGCAAACTCAAACAATGTACAGTATGGAGTTACTATAGAAAAAACTTCAGGACCTATTCATAAATTTGCATGTACACAAGTACAAAAAACAATTGCAGGAAGACACGATATTTTAAAGGTAACTGATTTAAAAACATATTCAACTGTTGATCCTAAAGATCATAAAAATGGTTGGAATATACCAGCAATGGTGTCTTACGATCATCAAGAAGTAGAAGCAAAAACCATTGATTTATGGGATGCACACCCAAGAGAAATTGGTCATCACTTTAACCTATCAATCGACTTAAATTCATGTACTGGATGTGGGGCTTGTGTCATAGCATGTCACGCAGAAAATAATGTTCCAGTTGTTGGAAAAGACGAAGTACGTGTTGGTAGAGACATGCACTGGTTGCGTATCGATCGTTATTATTCTTCACAAATAGAAACGAGAGAGGAAGCTTTAAAAGCTGGAAAGAGATATGGAGAATTGTTTGAAGTTTTAGAAACTTCTGCAGAAAATCCAGAAGTAACTTTCCAACCGATGATGTGTCAGCACTGTAACCACGCTCCATGTGAGACGGTTTGTCCAGTAGCAGCAACAACACACGGTCGTCAAGGTCAAAACCAAATGACATACAACAGATGTGTTGGAACTAGATACTGTGCAAACAACTGTCCATATAGAGTTCGTCGTTTTAACTGGTTTAAATATTCAGATAACGAAGAATTTGATTTCAACATGAACAATGACTACGGTAAAATGGTGTTAAACCCAGATGTTGTAGTTCGTTCTAGAGGTGTGATGGAAAAATGTTCTATGTGTATTCAAATGACACAAGCAACTATTTTAAAGGCGAAGAAAGAAGGAAGACAAGTTGAAACTGGAGAATTCGAAACTGCTTGTTCAAATGCATGTACTACAGGAGCTTTAGCTTTTGGAGACATCAACAACAAAGAAGAAGAAGTTGCAAAATTAGTAGAAGACAAAAGAGCTTATCACGTATTAGATTACTTACAAACGAAACCGAATGTAGTGTATCAAGTGAAAGTTAGAAATACAAATGAGAGTTAAAAGTATGTAAAGTTCAAAAGTATTTAAAGTTAGAAATTAACACTTTAGACACTTAAGGCACTAAACACTTTAGACACTTAAAAAGAGTTAAAGATTAAAAACACTAAGTAAAATTATAATATGTCTCATTACGAAGCACCCATAAGAGAACCCTTAGTATTAGGTGATAAGAGTTACCACGACATTACCGAAGATATTGCGAGACCTATTGAAGGAAAAGCAAACAAAAATTGGTACATGGCGTTTTATATTTCTTTAGCAGCAATGCTTTGGGGATTTGGATGTATCTTTTATACAATAGGAACTGGTATTGGAGCCTGGGGATTAAGTAAAAACATTGGTTGGGCTTGGGATATTACCAACTTTGTATGGTGGGTAGGTATTGGTCACGCTGGAACATTAATATCAGCAGTACTATTATTATTCCGTCAGAAGTGGAGAATGGCAATTAACCGTTCTGCAGAAGCAATGACCATCTTTGCAGTTTTCCAAGCAGGATTGTTCCCAATTATTCACATGGGGCGTCCTTGGAATGGATATTGGGTATTGCCTGTTCCAAACCAATTTGGATCTTTGTGGGTGAATTTTAACTCACCATTATTATGGGATGTATTTGCCATCTCAACATATCTATCAGTATCCTTAGTATTCTGGTGGACAGGTTTATTACCAGATTTCGCGATGATTCGTGATAGAGCGGTAAAACCTTTTCAAAAGAAAATCTATTCCTTATTATCTTTCGGATGGTCAGGTAGAGCAAAAGATTGGCAACGTTTTGAAGAAGTATCTTTAGTATTGGCAGGTTTAGCAACGCCACTTGTACTTTCTGTACATACCATTGTATCTATGGACTTTGCTACGTCAATCAACCCAGGATGGCACTCAACAATTTTTCCACCGTATTTCGTTGCCGGAGCAATTTTCTCTGGATTTGCCATGGTGCAAACTCTATTGGGAATTATGCGTAAAGTAACCAACCTTGAAGCATACATTACACGTTTGCATGTAGAATACATGAACATTGTAATTATCTTAACAGGTGGAATTGTAGCCGTAGCCTATGCAACAGAATTTTTTATTGCATGGTATACAGGATCACAATATGAAGATTATACATACTTATCTATTGGATCAGCAACAGGACCTTATGCATGGGCATTTTGGTCATTGATCATATTCAATATACTAACACCTCAATTACTTTGGTTCAAAAAAGTAAGAAGAAGCTTTATTTGGTCATTCTTAATTTCTATTGCCATTAATATTGGTATGTGGTTTGAGCGTTTTGATATCATCGCAATTGTATTAAGTAAAGGACATTTACCATCATCATGGTGGCGTTTTGAGCCCACCTTTGTTGATGTCGGTATATTTATTGGAACCATCGGATTCTTCTTTGTTTTATTCTTATTGTACGCAAGAACATTCCCTGTAATTGCACAAGCAGAGGTGAAAACAATTTTGAAATCATCAGGTGAGAATTATAAAAAATTAAGAGACGGTAATCATGAGTAGTAGTAAAGTAATTCACGCATTTTACAATGATGATGAAGTAGTACTAGAAGCTGTTAAGAAAGTAAAAGCAGCACATCATCATATCGAAGAAGTATTTTGTCCTTTTCCAGTGCATGGATTAGACAAAGCCATGGGATTAGCTCCAACTAGAATTGCCATTGCATCTTTTATGTATGGAATTACAGGATTAGGAGTTGCCATTTGGTTAACCTATTATACAATGATAGCCAACTGGGCACAAGATATTGGTGGTAAACCAAGTTTTAGCTGGGGAGAAAATATGCCAGCATTTGTACCCATTATGTTTGAGTTGACAGTATTTTTTGCAGCACACTTAATGGTGATTACTTTTTATATGAGAAGTAGAATTTGGCCATTTAAAAAAGCTGAAAACCCAGATCCAAGAACAACAGACGATCATTTCTTAATGGAAATCGAAATTCACGATAACGAAGAAGAATTAAGATCATTATTAAATGAAACAGGAGCTGTAGAAATTAACGTAGTAGATAAGCACTAATTCATAATTCATGAGAAAGTATTTAAAATTTAGTATCGCATTTCTTGTTTTAGCAAGCATTGTTTCTTGTGCAAACAAAAGAGAAAGACAAGTGCAATACATGCCAGATATGTATGTTTCTGTACCTTATGACGCTGATGCAGAAAAAGGAACAACAGGAGCTTCTGCGAATTTAAAACCAGTTGCAGGAACCATTGCAAGAGGACAAGTCCCTTATGAATATGCAAATACAGAAGATGATTTTAATAAAGCAAAAGCAGAGTTAAAATCTCCTTTAGCAAAAGATGAGATCAACCTGGAAAATGGTAAGAAGATGTATACAATTTACTGTGCTACTTGCCACGGAAAAAAAGGAGATGGGAACGGAGTTTTAGCGCAAAGAGAAAAAATTGGAGGAATTCCATCATATAACGACCCAGTAAGAGCTATTACTGAAGGAAGTATTTACCATGTAATTATGTATGGTAAAGGAATTATGGGATCTCATGCATCACAGTTGACAAATAAAGAACGTTGGCAAATAGTTCAATATGTTGAACAATTGAAAAGCGATTTAGCGAAATAAGTACAAAAGAAGAATACGAAAGATATGTATCAATTCTCAGGTAAATTAAAAATGTTCTCAATTATTCTAATTGTATTAGGGATAATTGGAATAGCGCATAGTTTTTATAATGCACCAAAAACTGCTGAAGAAGCCATGGAAATGGTTGCTAGTGAAGGTCATGGAGATGGACATGGTGATAAAAGTCACGACGATGACAAGAAAACTGAGCACAAAGAAGAAAATCATGATAAGGTAGAAACTGACTCTATACATCATGATGATGCAAAGAAAGAAGAACACAAAACGGATACGCATGCAGTAGTAGATACAAAAGGACATGGAGACGCAGATGCTCATGGAAATGATCATGATGCCGAGCACGCAGAACACGTATTACATCAAATGCAAAACAGACCTTGGTCTGCCGTATATGTTTCTTTACTATTCTTTTTAGGAATCTCTTTATTGGTATTAGCATTTTACGCATCACAAAGAGTTGCACAAGCAGGATGGTCTATCGTACTCTTTAGAGTGATGGAAGCCATTACTGCAAACTTAGTTCCAACATCTATCATCATGTTAATCTTAATTGGATTAACAGCAATGCATTCTAATCACTTATTTGCTTGGATGGCTGAAGGTACAGTAGATCCAAATAGCGATAATTTTGATGCCATTGTAGCAGGAAAATCACTATGGTTAAATGTACCAGGTTGGGTAATTAGAAGTGTAATCTACTTGTTAATTTGGAATGCATACAGATGGTTCATCAGAAGAAACTCTATCAAAGAAGATACAGTTAATGACGGTCACAAAACATATAAGAGAAGTTATAATGCATCCGTAATCTTTTTATTCTTATTCATGTTAACCGAATCTATGTCGGTTTGGGATTGGATTATGGGATTAGATCCTCACTGGTTCTCTACCTTATTTGGATGGTATGTATTAGCAACCTTATTAGTAAGTGCCTTAACAGTCATTGCATTTGTAACGATTTACCTAAGACATAAAGGATATTTACCGAAAGTGAATGATAGTCATATTCATGATTTAGCAAAATTCATGTTCGGATTTTCAGTATTCTGGACCTATTTATGGTTTGCACAATTTATGTTAATCTGGTATGCAAATATTCCTGAAGAAGGAACCTATTTTGTAATGAGATTTGCAGAGTACAAAACATTGTTCTTATCTATGTTGGTGATGAACTTTGTGTTCCCAATCTTATTATTAATCAATAGCGACTTTAAGAGCAAACCTTGGTTTGTGATTATTGGAGGATTGGTAATCTTAGCAGGACATTATATAGATCTATTTATTATGATCATGCCAGGAACAGTAGGAGCAAGTTGGAGCTTTGGAATTCCAGAGATCAGTGCAACATTCTTCTTTTTAGGAATATTCATTTTTACAGTATTTAGTGCATTTGCAAAAGCAGACCCAATAGCAAAAGGGAATCCTTTCTTACAAGAAAGTGAGCATTATCACTATTACAATATAGAACACGAAGGAGAAGAAAATCATCATTAAACATTAAATTAATTAAGACAAAATAATATGCTAGCTCTATTTTATATTTTTATAGGTGTTGCAATCGGAGTAAGTTTCTGGCAGATTACCAGAATCATGAATCTAAGAAGTGTAATTGCCACTGATAAAGATAATGACACGCAAGGAAAACTATTTATACTTTTTGGCGTATTTATCTATGCAATGATGATTTATTGCTTGATTGGAATGAATGTTTTAATGCTTCCTGAATCTGCTTCTTATGAAGGAGAAAATGACGATCTTTTATTTGATATCTCATTTTGGTTGATTGGAATTGTACAATTCATCATGCAATTCTTAATCTTCTATTTTACCTACAAATACAGAGGTAAAGAAGGGAAAAGAGCAAAATTTTATGCAGACAGTCATAAATTAGAATTGATTTGGACGGTGATTCCAGGGATTGTAATTATTGTATTAATTGGTTTTGGAATTTTCCAATGGACAGAAGTGATGTATGTAGATGAAGAAAAAGAAAATCCAATCATTATAGAAGTATACGCAAAACAGTTTTCATGGGAAGCACGTTATGCAGGAGAAGACAATACCTTAGGATTAGGAAATGTGAACTTTATCAAAGGAAGCAATTCGATGGGTGTTGATATGTCTGATGCCGCTTCGCAAGATGATAAGAAGGTAACAGAAATTCACTTGCCTAAAGGTAGAAAAGTATTGTTCAAGTTCCGTTCTCAAGACGTTTTGCACTCAGCTTATATGCCTCACTTTAGAGCACAAATGAATTGTGTTCCAGGAATGGTAACTCAGTTTGGCTTTACTCCTAAGTATACGACACTAGAAATGAGAGAGCAATCAGAAGTGATTGAAAAAGTAGCTGGAATTAATAAGATACGAAAAGCCAAAGACGAAGACCCGTATGAATTTGATTACATCTTACTTTGTAATAAAATATGTGGAGCTTCTCACTTCAGTATGCAAATGAAAATTGTAGTAGAAGAAGAAGAAGATTATCAAAAATGGTTGTCAAAACAATCAACATTAGCTCAAGTATTAAAGCAATAAGAATTAAAAGTTAGATTATGTCAGAGCATCATCATAAAGAAACATTTGTAACAAAATACATCTTTAGTCAAGATCATAAAATGATCTCTAAACAATTCCTAATTACAGGAATGATTATGGGTGTTATCGGGGTATTTATGTCAATGTTATTCCGTTTGCAAATTGCATGGCCAGAGAAATCGTTTACAATTATAGAAGCGTTTTTAGGACCTCATCAAACAGATGGGATCATGAGCCCAGATATGTATTTAGCACTGGTTACCATACACGGAACCATCATGGTATTCTTTGTATTAACTGCTGGATTGAGTGGAACATTTTCGAACTTACTAATTCCATTACAAATTGGAGCTAGAGATATGGCATCAGGTTTCTTAAACATGATATCTTATTGGTTATTTTTCTTGTCAAGTATCTTTATGGTAATTTCCTTATTTGTTGAAGCTGGACCTGCTTCTGCAGGTTGGACAATCTATCCACCATTAAGTGCATTGCCACAAGCAATTCCAGGATCAGGATTAGGAATGACACTTTGGTTAGTATCCATGGCTATTTTCGTTGCATCTTCTTTATTAGGATCATTAAACTATATTGTTACTATTTTCAACCTACGTACAAAAGGAATGAAAATGACAAGATTGCCATTAACAATGTGGGCATTCTTTATCACTGCAATTATCGGTGTGGTTTCTTTCCCAGTATTATTATCAGCAGCATTATTACTGATTTTTGATAGAAGTTTTGGAACCTCATTTTATTTATCAGACATTTTTATAAGCGGAGAAGTCTTACACTATCAAGGAGGATCGCCGGTATTATTTGAACACTTATTCTGGTTTTTAGGTCACCCTGAAGTATACATTGTATTATTACCAGCATTAGGAATTACCTCAGAAATTATATCAACACATTCACGAAAACCAATCTTTGGTTATCGCGCAATGATTGGTTCTATCATGGCAATTGCATTCTTATCTACCATTGTATGGGGTCACCATATGTTTGTGACAGGAATGAATCCATTTTTAGGATCCGTATTTACATTTACAACTGTATTAATTGCAATACCATCAGCGGTAAAAGCATTTAATTATATCACAACACTCTGGAAGGGAAACCTACAACTCAATCCAGCCATGTTATTCTCTATCGGATTGGTTTCTACCTTCGTTACAGGAGGATTAACAGGATTGGTTTTAGGAGATTCCGCACTAGATATTAACATTCACGATACCTACTTTGTAGTAGCGCATTTCCACTTGGTAATGGGTGTTTCTGCAATCTTCGGAATGTACGCTGGAATTTATCATTGGTTCCCAAAAATGTATGGGCGTATGATGAACAAAGCCATGGGTTATTGGCACTTCTGGATTACAATTATTTGTGCATACGGAGTATTCTTTCCAATGCACTTCATCGGATTGGCAGGATTGCCACGTAGATACTATACAAATACAATGTTCCCAATGTTTGATGACGTTGCAGATACAAACGTTGTCATCACAATTTTTGCCTTAGTGGGAGGAGTTGCACAAATTATCTTCTTAGCAAACTTCTTTATCTCTATTTACAGAGGTCAAAAAGCTACTCAGAATCCTTGGAATTCAAATACAATTGAATGGACAACTCCAGTAGAACATTTACATGGAAACTGGCCAGGGAAGATTCCTGAAGTTCACAGATGGGCATATGACTATAGCAAAAAAGTAGACGATGAAGATGATGATAGCGATTACCTACACGGTAAAGATTGGGTGTCACAAATTACACCGCTACTTCCAGGAGAAGAACCCTCATAGGCAAAATACAAAAACACAAAAAAACCTTTCCAATTTGGAAAGGTTTTTTGTTTGACCTCACAGGTTTTTAAAACCTATGAGGTCAAAGTTAACTAGATACTCAATAAGCTTTAATTCTTGATTTTGATTCCAGAAACACACTCTTTTGAACTCGTACCCTGTACTGTCATACCGAGCCGTACCCTGAGCTTATCAAAGGGTGGAGAATAAGCAACTAACTTTTATAAACCTTCAAGCTCCTGAGTTACTTTTTCTTTATACAACCTAGATAAGGGAATCTCAATATTAGGAACTAGCGTAATAATAGTGCTAGTACGTGATTTGATAAAGTTTTTATTGATAATATAAGATCGATGGACTCTTATAAAGTTTGGAGGAAGTGTTTTCATGACCGAAGACAATTTATTTCTGTCAACAATGTATTTGTCATCAATATAAAATTCAACATAATTACGATCCGATTTTAAGTATTTAACCTCATCCAAATACACCGTAAGTTTATTATTCAAAACAAGGTTTTTTCGAGTCACTTTTTCAGCAATAATATGTTTCTCTTCTTCTATAATGGTCACCAATTCTTTGTATTTCTTATTTCTATTAAGAACAATAAATACAGAAATCGATAAAAGTAAAACGATCATTAAAACAATAAAAAAGTTCTTTTGAGTAAAAGACAAAGAATCGAAAAGTTCTTTATTTTCAATTTGTAGTTCATTTCGCTCATTCTTAAAATGCAATATTTCAGTTAATGCTTTTTTCTGATTATTGATAATCTGTTTACTCGTTGCATTCGTATAAGCACTATACTTCCGTTCAGAGCCCAAATCAAGCTTAGCATAATAAGCACTTAATGTATTGTAGGTTGTATAAATATAATCTAAGAATTGCGTAGTGTCTACCTGTTTTAAATTCAACTCTAACTGCTTTGCATAATGTTTTGCTGAATCTTTTTGCTTTGTTTTAATAGCATAGTCCAACAAATAGTTATTGGCATTCAGCGCAACAAAAGCACGTTGAGTCTGATAAGCGTAAAATTTGAATTTTGACACATACTTTCTGTAATCCTCCAAATTGTTCGTAGTCTTAGCGATTTCGCACAGATGCTCATATTTCGAAAAAACAATACGAGTTTCTTCCGTATCAGGAATGCTTAATAAGATTGCTTTACTCTTGTCATAACTACGGTCATGAATGTAGAATTTAGCCAAGTACAATTGCGAAAAAGGACGCCAATTCTGCAAACCATTTTCCTCCATATAGGATTCCAAAGCTATCCCTTTTTCAATCAGCGGAGCAATCTCTTCAGAAGTGATAGGACGCGGTAATAATTGATAAGATAAATCCAATTCAGAAATCCTTGAAGCTGCAATCTCAATACTATCACCTGTTTTTTCGGCAAGCTCTATTTCAATTTGATTATGTGTAATGGCCTTGCCTAACTCTTTTTTATTTCTATAGAGTAACGCAATTCTGCCGATGGCTTCCGTAGCAATTTCATAGTTTTCTGCCGCATAAGCCTCTTCATACAAACGATTAAAATCATTTAAAATACTATCCGCAGGAAGCTTTGTAAAACGAAGCTTATTTCTACTATGTTGTAATTCCAATTTTAAAGACAAAGGATGCCTAAAAGGAATATCGTTTTTCTTAACCAATACAGAAGCTTGCTCATAAAGTTCAAAAATACGTGTAGCATTATTTTGGTAGGTAGCCTGATCTATTTCACAAATTAAGGCACCTAATTTTATAAAAGGGCTTTCAGACTGTTCAGCATACTTTTTTATAGAATCTAAATAACGTAAACGAAACGCAGCATTATTTTCAGTTACGGCTTGCTCATAGAGTTTTGTAAAATGAGCACTTTTTAAAGAATCCTTCCCTTCAATATTTTGTGTATAAAGCGAAGTAATTCCAATAAAAAAGAAAAGAAAGAGAAAACAATAAAAAGAATTCGTTTGTCTATTCACGTTGTTGATCATTGATCTAGCTAAGATAATTTAATAAAAATAGAGCTAAAAATGGATTCCAATTAATAGCTCTAATTTTAGTACATGATAAAAATTATTGAGTATTTTCAGATGTCTGGTCGAGCGCAGTCGAGACCTTGTTATGATTGATATTTTTATTTTGAACGACCTCTCGACTGCGCTCGAGGAGACAATATCTTAATTATATGACTTAAAGATGCTTACATGTTGTTCGATATTTTTTGCCATATATTTAGAGCTCTAATATAATTACTCGTTTATTTGATAATCAATTTTAGGACGGCTTTTTTACTTTCTGAAAGTATTTGAACAAAATACAGTCCCTGTGCTAAATTGTCAATATCAAGATTTATGTGATCAGTCTGACGATGTTTTGATGTTTTTACGAGGTTTCCATTTAAGTTGTATAGCGAAACGTTTACATCGTTTAAAGAAGTGTCAAATCGTAAGGCCACATTTTCCGAAGCAGGATTCGGGCCTAAAAATATTTGCGATTTAAAAGAGACATCTTCAAGGCTTAAGGTTGTATTTTCAAAAACTCGTACATGTCCAGATAAAGCCCCATTTCCATCATTCTGATTAGCTCCACCAGCAATTATAACCCCATCACTACTAATACTTACAGAGCGACCAAATGTGTCTCCTACTGCTTCAGCGTCAATATCACCATGCACCTGAGTCCAGACTCCACCACTATTTTGAAATACTCTTATGTGGCCAGAGCTTAATCCAAGACCGCCACCGTCATTGGCAACAGCTCCTGCTACGATAACACTACCATCGGTATTAATGCTTACTGAACCGCCAAAACGATCACCGCTATCTTCTCCGTCAATATCAGATCCTATTTGAGACCAAGCTCCACCAGTGTTAAGGTAAACTTGTACATGTCCTCTCTGACCATCGTGTAAAAAGGCGCCAACAGCCAATGTATTACCAGAACCATTTAAGCTTAAAGAACTCCCAAATCGATCGCCAGCAGCTTCACCGTCAATATCAGCTCCTACTTGAGACCAAGACCCACCGCTATTTTGATAAATTCGTGCATGACCGATAAAACCATTATTTCCAAAAGCTCCAATTGCCACAGTATCTCCAGCATCATTTAAACTCACAGAAGCGCCCGAAAGATTATTTGTGTCTTCCCCATCTATATCGCTTCCAATTTGTGTCCAAGACCCGCCAACGTTTTCAAAAACACGAACATGTCCAGAATCCGTACCACCACCATCATTTAGATGAGCTCCCACAGCTAATATCGTTCCAGAAGCATTTAAGCTTACAGACTCTCCAAAAAAATCTCCTGCAGCTTCTCCATTGATGTCACTTCCAATTTGTGTCCAAGATCCACCAACATTTTCAAAAACACGAACATGTCCAGAATCCGTACCACCACCATCATTTCTATTGGCTCCCGCTGCAATGATGGTTCCCGCATCGTTTATGGCTATAGAATACCCAAAACGATCATCAGCAAATTCCCCGTCAATATCGCTTCCAACCTGAGTCCAAGTTCCACTGACATTTTGAAAGATACTTACATGACCTGATAAAGGTCCATTACCGTCATTTCCAATGGCTCCTATTGCAATAATAGTTCCATCGGCATTGAGAGCTATAGCACCTCCGCTTTCGTCTAAGGAGAATTCTCCATCAATATCGCTACCTATCTGAGCGAACTGTGCCGACGCCATTATAGGTAGGCATAAAAGGCATAAAAAAAAGTAAAGTTTTAGTTTCATATTTAAACATATTTATTAAGTTTCGAAACAAATCTATCCAAGAAATGTATACGAAACCTGAGAAAGGGACGAATGACATAAAAGAGTTGACGAATGAAAGGCGCCATAATAAGGAGATTAGAAAAGTATTAGAAGGCAAACCCAAATCGTAACAAAAAAGAATTGCTTCTCATTAAAATTGTACCTGTTAAAGAAGTGTTTTTGGAAACCTTTTACTTTTTAACTTTCAACTTCTAAATTCTAGTATATTTGTAGTATGAACGAAAATCTAAATCCTGAAAACGATCATTATACACACGAAGAATTAGATCTTGAAAAAAAGTTAAGACCCCTTTCGTTTGATGACTTTACAGGACAAGAACAGGCAATAGAAAACCTGAAAATTTTTGTAGAAGCAGCCAACCAAAGAGACGAAGCGCTAGATCATACCTTGTTTCATGGACCTCCAGGATTAGGAAAAACGACACTGGCACATATTTTAGCCAATGAATTAAGTGTTGGAATTAAAGTGACTTCAGGACCCGTTTTAGACAAACCTGGAGATTTAGCAGGATTGTTAACCAATTTGGATGAACGAGATGTCTTGTTTATTGATGAAATCCATCGATTGAGCCCTATTGTTGAAGAGTATTTATACTCAGCAATGGAAGATTATAAGATTGATATTATGATTGAATCTGGGCCCAATGCAAGAACTGTTCAAATCAATTTAGAACCTTTTACCTTAATAGGAGCTACAACTCGTTCGGGACTACTAACAGCTCCAATGCGAGCTCGTTTTGGGATCAGTAGCAGATTAAATTACTATAAAAAAGAATTATTAACGACCATTATACAAAGGAGTGCCCAAATTTTAAAAGTCCCTATTTCTATGGAAGCAGCTATAGAAATTGCAGGAAGAAGTAGAGGAACACCAAGAATTGCAAATGCATTACTACGTAGAGTACGTGATTTTGCACAGATAAAAGGAGATGGTACAATTACCATAGAAATTGCAAGATATGCATTAAAGGCATTAAATGTTGATGCTTACGGTTTGGATGAAATGGATAATAAGATTTTGACCACCATTATTGATAAGTTTAAAGGGGGCCCTGTTGGAATTAGTACATTAGCGACAGCAGTTGCTGAAAATGCTGAAACCATTGAAGAAGTATATGAGCCTTTTTTAATTCAAGAAGGATTTATTATGCGTACCCCAAGAGGAAGAGAAGTAACAGAATTAGCATACAAACACTTAGGAAGAACGAAAGGAAAAAATCAAGGAGAATTATTTTAAGTTTAAAAGAAGCAAAGAACAAAGAGAAGAGGATAAAGAGTAAAGAGAAAGAAAAGAATTGTCTTTGCGAACAAAGTGAAGCAAACTCATTAAGAAAACTAGTACGTTAAACGAGTGAAATTTTTAAAAGGACTCATACCAATTTTAGAGTGGTTGCCAAACTATAATACCTCTCGATTTAGAGGAGATTTTATAGCGGGTATTACTGTGGCAATTATATTAATTCCGCAAGGAATTGCTTATGCCTTAATTGCTGGACTGCCACCTATTTATGGTTTGTATTGTGCTTTGGTTCCACAAGTAATCTATGCTATTTTTGGTTCATCAAGACAAGTAGCCATTGGACCTGTAGCGATGGATTCTTTAATTGTTGCAACAGGAGTTTCTACTTTAGCATTAACAGGATCAGATAGTTATATTGCCATTGCTATTTTACTCGCTTTTGTGGTAGGAGCCATACAATTTTTATTAGGTGTCTTTCGATTAGGATTTGTAGTTAACTTCTTATCAAAACCCGTAATTACCGGATTTGCTTCTGCAGTTGCATTGACCATTGGAATCAATCAATTTCGAAATTTATTGGGTGTCGACTTTATCCAAAGTGATCAAATTCAAGATGTTCTGGTAGATATTAGGGATAATATTATTGATTTTAATTCTCATACAGCGATTATCGGGTTGATTTCTATCATAGCGATTATAGCCTTGAGAAGAATCAATAAAAAAATTCCGAATGCACTCATTGTTGTGATTTTAGGAATTTTAGTAATGCGTTATTTTGGGCAAAACCTTAACGATGTAGACATTGTAAAAGACATCCCATCTGGTTTGCCATCATTTTCATTCCCTGAGTTAGATATTGACCAAATTAGAGAATTACTCCCCATTGCATTTACCTTGGTAATGGTAGGATATCTAGAAACCATTTCTATCGGAAAATCACTAGAAGCCAAACAAGATGAATACAAAATAAGACCCAATCAAGAATTAATTGCTTTAGGCTTGAGTAATATGGTTGGTTCATGGTTTAAAGCATATCCATCAACATCAAGTTTTTCAAGGTCAGCAATCAATCAAGAATCAGGAGGAACTACAGGAATGTCATCATTAGTGTCTGTAGCCATTATTTTACTAACGCTCCTGTTTTTAACACCCTTATTTTATCACTTACCAAAAACTGTGCTAGCCGCCATTATTATAGTAGCGGTCTTTGGGCTCATAAATATTAAAGAAGCCATCTTTTTATGGAAAGCAAATAACTTAGATTTCTGGATGCTCTTGATTACCTTTGCTGCAACGCTAGTTTTAGGAATTGAATATGGAATTATCATTGGCGTAGGGATGTCTTTAGTGATTCTAATATTTAGAACATCAAGACCTTATACCGTTGAATTGGGAAAAGTACCTAACTCAGATTTTTACAGAAACAAAGAACGATTTTCGGATGTAGAAATAGACCCTGAAGTTTTGGTTTTCCGTTTTGATGCGCAATTATTTTATGCCAATTCAGATTATTTTAGAGATGAATTAGATGTATTGGCTGAACAAAAAGGAGATCAATTAAAATTGATTGTACTAGACTCCGAAAGTATTAATAGAATTGATAGTACAGGAGTAGAAATGCTAAAAGAACGAATAAGATTCTACAAAAAAAGAGGCATCTTATTTTATTTTGCAGGAGTAAAAGGTCCTGTAAGAGACGTTTTATTTAGAGGAAAAATATTAGATATTATTGAAGTGAATCACTTTTTTATGCGAGTGAACGGAGCCGTTAGCTTCTTTAAAACGGGTGATAGAGAACATCAAAAAAAGTATGCGAATTACATTCACCAAGCATACCGTTAACAAACGATTATGAACATAGAACAGATATATACAGGTTGTTTAGCTCAAGGAGCTTACTATATTGAAAGCAATGGAGAAGTTGCTATTGTTGATCCATTAAGAGAAGTTCAAGATTATATTGACAGAGCAGCAAAAAACAACGCGAAAATTAAATACATTTTTGAAACACACTTTCATGCCGATTTTGTGAGCGGACATGTTACGCTTGCTGAAAAGACTGGAGCAAAAATCGTTTTTGGCCCGAATGCGGAAACAAAATTTGATTCTTATATGGCAAAAGATAACGAAGTATTTCAACTCGGAGATATTAGCATTACAGCATTACATACTCCAGGGCATACTATGGAGAGTACAACGTATTTATTAAAAGATGAAACAGGGAAAGATCATGCAATTTTTAGTGGAGACACCTTGTTTTTAGGAGATGTTGGAAGACCAGATTTGGCTCAAAAAAGCGACATGACTCAGGAAGATTTAGCAGCGACATTATTTGATAGTTTGCGAAACAAAATAATGCCTTTAGCAGATGATGTGATTGTATATCCTGCACACGGAGCAGGTTCTGCTTGTGGTAAAAACCTAAGCAAAGAAACAGTGGGAGATTTAGGCGACCAAAAGCAAAATAATTATGCGTTAAGAGTCGACATGACCAAAGAAGAATTTGTAAAAGAAGTAACAGATGGTTTGTTACCTCCGCCAGCATATTTTCCGTTAAATGTACAATTAAACAAAGAAGGGTATCAATCTATTGACGATGTGATTAAAACAGGAACCACTCAATTATCTGTGGCAGATTTTGAATTGGTAGCCAACGAAACAGATGCATTGATTTTAGATGTGCGTCATCAATTTGAATTTATCAAAGGATTTATACCACAATCGATCTTTATAGGATTAAGCGGAACATTTGCACCTTGGGTAGGCGCTTTGATTAAAGACATTCATCAACCTATTTTATTGGTTGTGGAACCTGGACAAGAAGAACAAGCCATCACACGTTTATCTCGTGTTGGATTTGACAATGTCTTAGGGTATTTAAATGGAGGTTTTGAAACTTGGAAAACTTCAGGAAAAGATATTGATACTTTAGAATCCGTTTCAGCAGAAGTATTAGAACAAAAGATCAATGAAAATGCAATTGTTTTTGATGTACGGAAACCTGGAGAATATACCGCAGAACATATTGAAAATGTACCCAGCACACCCTTAGATTTTTTAAACGATCATATCGCAGAATTTCCTACTGATGAAGATTTCTATTTGCATTGCGCAGGTGGTTATCGCTCGGTAATTGCAGCATCTATTTTAAAAGCCAGAGGTTATAATAAAGTAATTGACGTTGCTGGAGGGTATGGATCTATTAAGAAAACAGGAATCAAACGAACAAACGAAGTTTCATGTTCATCATCTAGCAAATAAAAATGATAAAAATGAAAAAGATTATCATTATAGTAAGCATTTTCTTAGCAATAGTTTCTTGCGAAAAGAAAACAGTAAACATTACAAATATTACTCAGCAAGCATTTGCTAAAGTATCTTTAGAAGACATTCAATTGTTGGATGTAAGAAGACCAGAAGAATTCAGTCAAGGTACTATAGAAGGTGCTATTTCTGTTAATTTTTACGATGATGATTTTGTAAAGCAAGTTCAATCAAAATTAGACAAAGACAAACCTCTTTATATTTATTGCGCTGCAGGAGGAAGAAGTTCAAAAGCTTCTTCAAAATTAGTATTGGTTGGATTTGAGGAAGTATATAATCTCAAGGGAGGTTACAATGCCTGGAAAGAAAAAAACAAGTAAAAAGAAAAAGACCTTTCAGGTTTTCAAAACCTGAAAGGTTTGATATTCCTTTAAATAGTCTTTTTATTGTTAGAATTTCAACGTAACTCCTAACAAAAAGTTTGCTGTAGCTTGCGGATAATAACCTGCACCATCAACAGTAGTTGTAGTTCCAGGATTTGTCCAAGTATCATCAAACGTAAAATAATAGCCTCTATCTACATATTCTGTATTGAAAATATTATTGATCAATCCAGTGATGACAATAGCATCAAAAACTTTTTCAGTTTTTATTTCATAGACAAAATTCAAATCGCTGGTAAAATAAGAATCCAAAACATCCAAACGAGAAACACGACTGTTCAAATTACTCATCAATTGTTCTCCTACATATTTCGATAAGAACGAAATCTGGAAATTCTCAGTAGGTTGATAGATGAACATATTCCCGACAATTACATTCGGAGAAAATGACAAAGGCGTATTTCTTAGATTCTCTAAATTCCCATCAATAGAAGCATTAAAACCTTTGTTTTTATTGGTGCTAAGTGCCGCGTTAGAACGAATAGAAAATTGATCACTCAAACGAATATCTGCATCAATCTCCAAACCAAAACGGTAACTTTTTCCGCTAGTGGCTCTAATAGGTGCACCCACTCCATCAATAGCTCCAGTTAACACCAGTTGATTTTTATAATTCATATAATACAAATTGGTATTCAATTGAATACGGTCACTTTTATAACGCCAGCCAAACTCAATATCATCCAAAGTTTCATGGGTTGTTACACCGCCTTCAAAATCATTTCTATTCGGTTCTCTGTTGGCTCTCGCATAGGATAAGTACAAACTGTTTTCATCCGCAAACTTGTAAATAAATCCAGCTTTTGGGTTGAAAAAACTAAAGTTGGCATCTACATCAATAGGGTTTATGTCAGATGTAATTCCCGCTGTTTGATAGTTAACAAAACGTCCTTGTAGGTCTAAATATGCGGAAACTTTTTCATTGATTCTGTAGGTAGCCTTTGAGAAAATGCTAAAGTCAGTTTTTTTAGAATCGCTAAAATAATAACGATCTCTAATATTTGTATTTGGAGTTAAATCGCTTCCCCAAATCACTTCTCCAAAATGATCCCCCGTATAATTACTATAAGAAATTCCAGAAATGATATTGAATTTTTCATCTCTATAATTGGCGTTGAAATTCACCACATAAAAATCATTATCTAACCATCGTCTAACAATCACATCCGTTCCATCTACGATTAGATTATTGAAATCGGCAGCATCCTCACTTTCTCTAAATTGTTCAAAAAAACCGGCACCTTTTGTATAATTCAAACCCACATTTGTAGACCAATTTTTAGTTAACTTTTCATTCCAATGCAATTGATAATGATTCTGTCCATAATCATCCACTTCGTTCTCATAGGTATATGGATTTTGTCTTCTGTCTTGTTCTAATTGTTCTGGAGTTAATCCAAACCAAGCCTGATAGGTTACTTCAGTTCCTCCGAAAATAACAGCTTTGATCAATGTGTTTTCATCGGAATAAGAACCTTGCAGAAAGTAGGATTTTAGATCTGCAAAAGCTCTATCTACATAACCGTCTGAGTAAATATTTGACAATCGTCCAGAAATTTCAACACTTTGATTTTGCTCAGTGCCCCATAATTTCCCAGTAGTAAACTTAACAGTATGTTTTCGAGTCCCAAAAGAACCAAAAGAGTTGGATATTTCACCGCCAGCATTCTCAGAAATGGCATCGGTTAAAATATTTAAACTTGCGCCAAAAGCTCCAGAACCATTGGTAGAAGTTCCCACACCACGTTGTAACTGCAGGTTTTGAGTAGAGGAAGCAAAATCTCCTAAGTTCACCCAAAACGTTCCATGACTTTCTGCATCGTTATACGGAATTCCGTTAATTGTTACATTGATTCTTTCGCTGTTAGAACCTCTTACATTTAAATAGGTATACCCTACACCTGCGCCAGCATCAGAAGAAGAAATTACAGAAGGTAAGTAGTTTAATAATACTGGAATATCCTGACCTAAATTCCGTTTTGAAATTTCTTTTTTACTCAAGTTAGAATAGGTGACTGGAATGTCGGAATTTGCCCGAACTGCAGAAACTAAGACTTCATCTAGAACAGTATCATCAGAAGAAAGTATGATGACTAATTCTTGACTTTCATTGAGGTTTACTTTTTGTTCAACGGTTTTAAATCCAACATAAGAAACTTTTAACGTATAGTTTCCTTCTTTTGAACTGATTCTGAATTTACCTTCAAAATCTGTAGAAGTTCCTTGTTTGGTTTCTTTTACTACAACAGTAGCTCCAACTAAAGGTTTTTGATCTTCATCAACTACTTTTCCAAGGATGGTGTAGTTCTGAGCGTTTGTAAGAATGCTTACAAACAAGAATAAAAAAAAGATATTTTTTTTCATTTTAAAAAAATTAAAACGAATAAAAAGAGGTAATTATTCTTGTGATTATTGAATAATTGATGTCATTACGAGGAGTTTACGACGTGGTAATCTCATGATAAGATTGCTTCAGTGGTTTCTAAAAAAAGTTTAGAAAAAACTTCGCAATGACGTTTTCGCTTTCCTAAACAGCATTACCTGTTCCAGGTTCAATGGGTATGATCTCAGCTTGTTCTGAACTTGTTTCAGGACCTTATAAATCCTATTCAGTTTTAGCACCCCTTTATGAGAACGATGCAAATGTAAAATGGATTTTTGAATTACAAAACTAGAAAAGGAAATATTATTTAATGTCGACAAGAAAATCGCAAAGACTTACTTCAAAAATTTCCGCTAAAGCAAATAATGTACTTACCAAAAGCTTGGTCTGACCATTTTCAATTTTGTAATATGCATTTTGACTAACTTTTAGAATATCGGCAACATTTTGTTGTGAATATCCCTTTTCATGACGAAATTTCCTAATGCGATTGTATATAAGGCGTAGTTTTTCCTCTTCCATTTTTTCAATTTTTTTCTTTGATAGCAAGTCAAACATACAAAAAAATACAAAAGATGAACTGATATTTTAAATAAAAGTAGAGTGACAATCCACTAATATTCTCAAAAGCTATAATTTATAGCAAATAGCTATTGCCTTGAGTGTAAAAGAGTTGTAATTTTGACACGAATTACTTGTGAAAATGAAGGATGTATCCATCAGAAAACTTGAGGTAGAAAATGTCTACCTCTTTTTTTTTGAATTTTATGAATCCAACCCAGGTTTTTTACGAAGATTCTTTTTAGTAGCATGCTTCTGCTTGTTATCGAGTCGTTTTAACTTTTGAGTCTTACTTATTTTCGTTGGTTTCCTTTTTTTCGGACGAATAAGACCTGTCGTTAATACTTCAAACAAACGCTTAACTACTTTTTCTTTGTTGCTATGTTGACTTCTACTTTCGCCAGAAGAGAGTTGTAAAACTCCTTCTTTGGTCAATCGAGAAGCAAGGCTTTTTAATAATAACTCTTTTTCTTGTTCTGAAATTGCTTCCGAATTCGGAATATCAAAAGACAGTTCTACTTTTGAAGAAACCTTATTTACATGTTGTCCGCCTGCGCCCGAACTTCTGACCGCTTTAAATTGGAGTTCTTTGTAAACAAGTTCTTTATTCATTTTTTAAAGAATCAGAATAGGAGTAAAGGTTGGGTTTATCTGCAATAATTTTATCAATTGCCTCTACAGCAATATTAAATCGAGTGTCTTTATCTCCTTTTAAAAGAATGTATGGACGATTGTTTTTATCCAATGCTTTTTGAAAAGCTTGAAACATTTCTAAACGTAATTCGGGCCTATCGCGCAAATCATCTTCTACCCAAGGCGTATCTATATAAGTCAACAAATACAAATCATAAGAATTTTCTTCAGCAGCTTTTTTTAACGATGGATCAACAAATCCGCCATAATACTCTTCAGAATAGACTTGTGTTTCCAATAAATCTGTATCGCAAATCAAGACTTTATCAGCTCTTTTTGCCAATCTGTTTTCCAAAGCCATTTGTCCATAAGCAATCGGTAAAATATCTTTTGGTTCACAAGTTCTTCTTTCTTGATTCCACACTCTTTGTAAATATGGGCGTGCAAATTCTTCTGCCCAAACCGTATTATAATGTTTTGCCAGTTGAATAGAAAGTGTTGTTTTTCCTGTACTTTCAGGGCCAAACAAAACTATTTTTACAAGATTGATGTCTTCTTGTCTAAGGTTTTTTTCCATGATTTATAACCGTAGTAGGCTAGAATTAAAAAAATGATAAATTGAATTCCTGAAAATCCTAATCCTTTGATAAAATATAAGGGAATTGCAATAATATTTCCTGCGATCCATAAAAACCATTGCTCTATTTTCTTATTTGCCATTAACCACATAGCAGCAAAAAAGATTCCTGTAGTAAATGTGTCAAGGTAGTCTGTTAGTCGATCGAATCTATCAAAATATACATAGACAATTATAACAAAAATAGAAGTGGATAGGAAAATTCCGAAAGCCTTTAGTTTATCTGACTTATTCGCTTTTGTAATCTCCAAATGATGGTTGTTTACAATCCGAGTCCACATATACCAACCATAAATACTCATCAATGTATAGTAAATATTGATGATTAAATCGCCATACAATGTAAAGTAAAAGCAGATGTAGACATAGATCGCTGTACTAATAATTCCAGTCGGAAATACTAAAATGTGTTCTTTTTTTGCATACCAAACACTCGCTATACCAGTTAGGGCCGCAATAACTTCTAAAGTAATATTGAGCGCCGTTGCTGTACGATAAGGTTCTAAGAAAAAGTCAAAAACTTGATTCATAATCGCTTACTTAGTTTAAGAAATGATTTATTGAATATTTTCATTAATAACTTCTTTTTTAAGCTGATTAAAAAATGTTGAATCCTTTTCAAAAGCAGTTCCTATAACTACCATATCTGCCCCAGCATCATATGCGTTATTGAGTTGTTGTATACTTTTAATGCCTCCACCAATGATTAGTGGAATTGATAAATTTTGAGAAACAGTCTGAATATTTTTTGTTGCAACTGGCACTGAAGATCCTGACCCAGCTTCCAAATAAATCAATTTCTTTCCTGAGAATTTGCCCGCCAAAGCCGTTCTTAAAATCAATTCAGAATCCGTTTGCGCAATAGGTTGTGTCTTACTCACAAGTTCTACAGAAGTTTGTTTACCACCATCAATTAAAATGTAACCAGTGGGCAGTACTTCTAAATGAGATTCTTTTATAGCCAATGCAGATTTGACTTGTTGCTCAATTAAATATTCGGGATTTCTTCCAGAGATCAAACTCAAGAATAGAATCCCATCTGCTTTTGGAGTCACTTGTTTAAAATCACCAGGAAATAAAATTACAGGAAGAATGGTGTACTTTTTAATTTGAAGAACAACAGCTTCTATTTTGTTGTTTTCATCGGTACTTCCACCCACAAAAATATGGGTAGTAATCGATTGATTTAGATTTTTGATAAAATGGTGAATCTGATGAATTTCAATCTTTTCAGGGTCTATTAAAACTGCCAATAATTTTTGACCAGTTTCCTTTGCATGAAGTATGTTTTGATAGATATTCATTCCAAACTCAAATGTAAGTAATTATCAACCTGTCTACCAACAAGGCAAGAATAAATTTTAATTTCTATAAAAAATAAATCAGTCTTCAATTATCAATTTCGATTTCGATTTCAAAGTTTCAAAGATTTTTGTACATATATCTTCAACATCAGTTTCAATTTTTTAAATTTTGTATATCCCTAAATAGAGTTGACCGTTTTTAGTTATTAATTTGATTGTTAAAAATAGTAATTATTGGTCTTTTGTTGGTTGATAATTTTGTCCAATATTTCTCAAATTTATCAGGACTCATTTTTGGTAAATGTTTATGAGCTCTAATCATATTGTAATTATCTACTGCTCTTTTTACATATGACTTTAACTGATTAAATGTTTTAGGGTTCCAATAATTTAAATATTCTTCTTTAATAGTTCTATTAATACGTTCTGCATAGGCATTATCTAATCCACTAAAAGACATACTTATTTTAGTATTATTAGCTCTTAAAATTTCTAAATATTTTCCATAAGTATATTGACTACCTCTATCTGAATGATGTATTTTGGGTGCTTGATTATCTTTTAAAGCCATCTTTAAAGCAGACACATTAGCCTGAGCTCTCATGTTATCAGAGACTTTAAAGCCAACAATCTTTTTGGTATAGACATCTATTATAAACACAGCATAGTAATGTTTGCCATTTAGAGGTAAATAAGTAATGTCAGACTGCCAAAGAGTATTTGGTTTACTTATTTGTAACCCTTTAATAAGATTAGGATAGAATTTCTTTCCAGCAATTGTAGTACGTTTATAGTTCTTTACTTTCTTTATTCTATAACCTAAAGCCATCATTGTATCTATAAATCTGTCACGACCTATAAAACTTGGGCTTAAAATATGATACATTTTTTCTACTCCACAACCTGGATGATCCTTACGTAAGTCATCTGCCTCTAAAATCAATTGAGAAATTTGATTGTCAAAAATAGCTTGCCTTTTTTGGTATTGAAAAACAGCTTGTTTACTAATACCAATAACTTTATATAGTTGATTCATACTAAAAGTTATTGTTTGTTGGTGCTGCCCAAACCAGTGGATTGCGGAGTGTTGACATTTTTTTTGATATCAATATTTAGCTCATCACTTGCAATGTCTATAACCTTCTCTAAATAATCTATCTTTATTTGTTTACGTCCAACAATACCTTCAAGCTCTTTTACACGAGCTGCAAGCTTTTTTAATGCATCTGAACTACTATCTTTCTTCTCTACCACTCGGATCCCTTTTTCGTTAAAGGTAGAATATTTATAAATCCAATTATAAATTGTCACATTATTTACTCCATGTAATTTTTCTAATTGGAGTACGCTAAAGCGACCTGATTCAAAATCCTTGACCAGACCTCGTTTAAATGCTTCTGAGTAAATCCGCTGTTTTTTTAATTGTTTTAAATTTGCTTTCATATAGTTTACACTTTGTTTAAAGTGGTCAACCTATATCAGGGACATACAAGCCTCTAGCCTCTAGCCTCTAGCCTCTAGCTAAAAAGCATACACACAAGTAAACCCTTCAAACTCTAAGAAATGAATGGCATAATTGGCAACAGACCCTTCATAACGAACTTCACCTGTTGTCTCTTTATTGTCAAACCTAAAATCTTCGATGTGGATATGATGTAAAAAAAGCAATTTCTTCTTCCCGTAAATTTTATATAAGGATTCTTTTGCTCCCCAAACAATGGTTAGTTTACGAACCAAAGCATCATGATTGGCAATGGTTTTATACTCTTCAAAAGGCGTAAACTTATGCGCAATCTTTACAATTTTATCACGCTGTTTCTCAACATCAATTCCAACAGGATCTCTATCAGAAACGATAATCGCAGTAAATGTAAATGAATGGGTGATTGAAATAAAATGACCATTTTTTAAATGCGGCTTCCCAAAGGCATCATAGAAAACATCGGCATCTGTATAACCCACTTCTTTTAATAAATGTCGAATGCTTAAAAAACCACGTTGATGCAATTCAGATTTCATCGAACACAAACGATCCTTGCTGCTTTTTGTCAGTTCAATATCAGACAGCAAAACTGACAAAGGTTCTTCAATCTTCCAAATTAGAACCTTTGTTAAATCGTTAACATTGATCGTTTTATAAAGAGGCATATTTTAAAAAGTTATTCCGTAACTTTGCAGTCTTAAATTTTGATAAAAATTAATTATAAAAATGAGTACAAATACATCTACTTACGTACCGTACAAAGTTAAAGATATTTCTTTAGCAGCATGGGGAAGAAAAGAAATAGAATTAGCAGAAGCTGAAATGCCAGGTTTAATGTCTTTGAGAGAAGAGTACAAAGATGAACAACCTTTAAAAGACGCAAGAATTGCTGGGTGTTTACACATGACCATTCAGACAGCTGTGTTAATTGAAACATTACAAGCTTTAGGAGCTGAAGTTACTTGGAGTTCTTGTAATATTTTCTCTACACAAGACCAAGCTGCTGCTGCGATTGCTGATGCTGGAATTCCAGTTTACGCATGGAAAGGAATGAATGAAGAAGAGTTTGACTGGTGTATAGAACAAACATTATTCTTTGGTGAAGACAGAAAGCCATTAAATATGATTTTAGATGATGGAGGTGATTTAACCAATATGGTTTTAGATCGTTATCCAGAATTAGTAGATGGAATTAACGGATTGTCTGAAGAAACAACTACGGGAGTTCACAGATTGTACGATAGAATGAAAGCAGGAACATTGCCAATGCCAGCAATCAACGTAAACGATTCTGTGACTAAGTCTAAATTTGATAACAAATATGGATGTAAAGAATCTGCAGTGGATGCAATTCGTAGAGCAACCGATATTATGTTAGCCGGAAAAAGAGTAGTAGTTTGTGGTTATGGTGATGTAGGAAAAGGAACTGCAGCATCTTTTAAAGGGGCAGGTTCTATTGTAACTGTTACTGAAATTGATCCTATTTGTGCTTTGCAAGCTGCCATGGACGGATTTGAAGTAAAACGTTTAGAAACCGTAATGGGTAATGCTGATATTATCATCACTACTACAGGAAACAAAGACATCGTTACAGGAGAACATTTTTCTTCTTTGAAAGACAAAACAATCGTTTGTAATATTGGTCACTTTGACAATGAATTAGATATCGCTTGGTTGAATGAAAACTATGGTGATACCAAAGTTGAAATCAAACCACAAGTTGATAAATATACCATCAACGGAAATGATGTGATCATTTTAGCGGAAGGTCGTCTAGTAAACTTAGGATGTGCAACAGGTCACCCAAGTTTTGTAATGAGTAATTCATTTACCAATCAAACCTTAGCTCAAATTGAGTTATGGAACAATATTGAAAATTACAAGAATGAAGTGTATATGTTACCAAAACATTTAGATGAAAAAGTAGCAAAATTACATTTGGCTAAGATTGGTGTTGAATTGACTGAATTACGTAAAGACCAAGCAGATTATATTGGTGTAAAACAAGAAGGTCCGTACAAGCCAGAATATTATAGATACTAGAAAGATCGCTAGCGTTTTAGATATTAGACCGCTTCGCTCATAGAGATTAGAAAGCCTCACAACTTGTGCTGAATTTATTTCAGTAGCTGTGAGGTTTTTTTATGGATTTTTATTTGGGCGTTTTAACAGGCTATCAACTATATCTTTTTTTATACTGAATTTCTAAGCACATGACAAAAAATATTTTCCATATTCCAATTCCTTAGTTTTCAAGACCTGAAAGGTTTCTGAAACCTTTTCAGGTCTAAGAACACAAGTTCAAGTTCAGCATAAAAAAAGGATGCCGTTTCTATCCCTAACGCAACATCAATTTTCTTAGTAAATATGTTCGTCAATATATTAAAATTAAGTCTTGATTCTAATAGCGATTTGTCTTGCTGTCCAAGTAAGCAGTCTAACTTCTTTTAAGAAATTTAATACCCAGTCACCAACAAACGTTTCGCGCCTTTTAGTCCACACTTTTGATAATGATGATAAGCTTTGGCGGCTCGTTCTCTAATTTCTTCGTTGGATTCGTTTTTAATCCATCCATCAATGGCCCATTTTAAGGTATAAGCTTCAGGAGCCATTAAACCTGTAGACCAAACCAAAGGGACCGCTTTAGTTTGTTTCAAGTGTGATTTGAAATAACTTTTACTGATACAGGCCAACATAATGGCATCTCTTTTCTTGGTGTTTTTGGGCGTGAAGTTTCCCTTAACATTAAATTCCATCAAACCATTGTGTCCTATATAACTTAACAAATCAGAATCTCCACCAAATTGTAATGCTAGGTCATTATGATTTATTTTCTCTGGATTATTTCCTGCGGAAGTTTCTAAAAAATGAGTAATGGTTTCTTTAATGTACTTTCCATCATAAGCATCCGCTAATAAATAGGTATTGGTTGTTTTATGTTTAAATAAAACGCGTTCTAAAATATTCGGATTCGAACTTTTTATTGTTTTGATGAATGTCCAATCGGCGCTTTTCTTAAAATGAGTTTTCACACCGTACAAAGCACCCCAATACAAATTGGTTCTAGGATTTTGACCATTTCCTAAGGGTTTCGGAACAGGAACAATTCCTTGGTTTGCATTGTCGCACAAAGCCACAAAAACATGAATTGTTTTTTGAGAATACACAAATGACGAGACAAATAGTAATAAGAGGATAAAGAATTTCTTCCTTAGTATCTGATAAAAAATAAAATACATTTTAATAAGCTATAAAATGATGAGTTAATAATATACTAGACTGTCTCCTCGAGCGCAGTCGAGAGGTCTTACATATTGTAATTATCGCTAAAAATGAAGGTCTCAACTGCGCTCGACCAGACATTATAATAATAAATAATTTTGCCTTGTAATGAGCTTTTTCATAGTAACTAGAACATGAAAAAATTGATTTTAGTGTACACAACATAAATTCCTTTTTTATCTTTAACCACAAATCTAACCAATGCCACTTTCCAAAAAAATCGGTTTACTCTTAGCACCTATTTTATTTTTTATCGTTATCAGTTTACCCTTTCATTTGGTTTCTGAAGTAGGTGATGCCGTAATTGCTGTCGCTATTTGGATGGTGATTTGGTGGATTACAGAAGCGGTTCATATTGCAGTAACTGCATTATTACCATTGATTTTATTTCCGTTGTTAAAAGTAATGTCGGCTACTGATGTGGGAGCTAATTATGGACATCCAATTATCTTTTTATTCTTTGGAGGATTCATTTTAGCGTTGGCGTTAGAGAAAGTCAATTTGCACAAACGAATTGCGTTAACGATTATCAGAATGACAGGAACAACTCCAAATAAAGTCATCCTTGGATTTATGATTGCCACTGCTTTTATGAGTATGTGGATTAGCAATACAGCAAGTACTGTGGTGATGTTACCCATCGCTATTTCTGTAATCAAATTATTGATTGATGATGAAGATGGATTTACCAAAGGCGATCGAAATTTTGCCTTGAGTGTGATGTTGGGAATTGCTTTTTCTGCCAATGCAGGTGGAATTGCTACGGTGATTGGAACGCCACCCAATTCAGTTTTAATAGGCTTGTTAGAAAGCGAATACAAAATTCCTATTTCCTTTGTTAAATGGATGAGTATGGGATTGCCGTTTTCAATTATTATGGTGACTTTGTGTTATGTGGTTTTGGTAAAATGGATGTTTCCTTGTAACGATATTAAGTTTACAACTTCGGCGAACGTTATTTCGGATGAATTGAAAAAGCTGGGAAAGATATCGAAAGAAGAAATCAGAGTCCTTATTATCTTTTCAATCATGGTTTTCTTATGGATTACAAGAACGATCATCAACAATTATTTTCCAAAATTAGGATTGTCAGATACCATCATCAGTTTGGTAGGTGCGATATCTTTATTTGCGATTCCTTTAAATTTTCAGAAGGGAAGCTTTGTTCTAAAATGGAGTGACACGAGCAAACTCGCTTGGGGAATTCTACTGCTTTTTGGAGGAGGTTTGGCATTGGCAAAAGGAATGGCATCAAGTGGTTTGGTTGATGTAATTACCGAAGGAATAAAAAGCGGAGGTTTCAGTCCATTGATTGTCGTTTGTCTGTTGATTATTTTAATGTTATTCATGACTGAATTGATGAGTAATGTGGCATTAGTAGCCGTATTAGCCCCAGTTGTAGCAGGAATAGCAATCGGGCTCAATATTCCTGTTCTTAATGTATTAATCCCTGTAACGATGGCTTCCAGTTGTGCCTTTATGCTACCCATGGCAACACCGCCCAACGCGATTGTTTTTGCAAGCGGATATGTAAAAGTAAGTCAGATGGTACGAGCAGGAGTGATCTTAAATATCCTAGCCGTTGGTTTATTGATTTTGTATTATATGTTTGTGATTCCAGTAATTTTCTAGTTATGTTATATTTCAGAAAAAAGAATGACGATAATTTAATACATATAAAAGTAATTTTAAAAAGCGTATTTTAGTATCTTACGAAATTAAAAGAAAAAGTATGTCAAATGATTATTTAAAATTAGAATGATTTTTGTAGTTTTTTGAAATAAAAAAAATGTAACCTTGCTAAATGAACTTCTTGTTAAAGACTAAATCCTTGAGCGCCTCAATGGTTCGTGAGATTATAGAATTATGAAGAAGTTAATTTCTAGTTTAACTAGAAATACTACACATTTTGACAGGAAAATTGATTTACCTTATATAAAATCCCCCTCCCCCCTCTAAAATAAAATAAATGTATAGGTTCACTTCATTTGTATTCCTATTTATTGGGCTATGTTCATGTTATGCTCAAGGATACATCTATCAGAATTTTGATACTACTAACGGACTTAGTAGTTCGCAAGTATATGATATTACACAAGATAAAAACGGATATCTTTGGTTTGCTACGGACAGAGGGTTAACGCGCTATGACGGTTATACTTTTAAAAAATATGAGATTGGAGATGGGCTTACAGATATTGTAGTCTTTAATTTTTATGAACAATCCGATGGTAAGATTTGGTGTAGTACCATTAATAAAAAACTCTTTTATTACGATCCAGACAGTAATTGTTTTACTCCCTATAAATATAATCATTTATTAAAGCTATTTCCTATTTCAGATATTATCAGTCATATAGTGGTTGGAAAAGACGATAGTCTTTTTATTACGTTTAAAAATTTATTGGGTTATTTAGAAATAGATAGTGAAGGTAATCTCAATAACCAAACTATTCCTCACAAGAATGGTAGTGTATATCTCATAGCGGTAAAGGAAAGTAATCCTCGCTTTTTTAAAAGCTTTAATAAAGAATTCATAAAATTGAAGAAGTCTAGCTATCTAGTAAGAGAATATTCTAAAAGCCCATGGTTCTATAAGGCACACTATAGCCAGAAGAACAATGTTTTACAAATAATCAATACTTGGGGAGCTTTTATCATAGATACTGAAACTGGAAATGAGAAGGAGATAAAAACGGGCGCCCAAATTATTATGTCGGGAGTATATAATGAAGATCATTTTTGGGTGGGTACACAGCATGGAGGGTGCAAAATTTACAACAATAAGGGAAAGTTCATAGAGCATTTTTTGCCAGATAAATCTGTAAGTAAAGTATTTAGAGATCATGAAGGTGGGCTTTGGTTAAGTACACTTGATGAAGGTGTATTTTATGTAAAAAATCCTAAAGTTCGTATTTATAATCAGCACACAAAAGAGAGAAGTAATCATGCATATCGTTTGACAAAAAATGAAAAAAATCAAGTCTATGTTAGCTATCACAATGGAGATGTTTATAAAAGAGAAGAAAATACTTTTAAATTCATTAATACATCTCTATTTAACTATAGGTCAACGGTGCAATATTACAAAAAAGACAAACGATTACTGGTGAGTTCAAGAACACATCTTTGGGATGAGGATCAGGGTAATTTAAGTACATTTGTAGAATCAAATAATCTTTCTGATAATGGTAACCAACATCCAATTTTAGGAATAAGTACTTTTTGGAAAGTAACGGCTAAAGATCTTGTAAAGATTAATGACTCTCCTTTTTTTAAAAAACGAATTAATGATGTCGAATTTTCGCAAGAAGGTTATTATCTTGCTACTTATAGTGGATTGTATGAATACAAAAAAGATTCTTTGTATCCTATGCAAGGGAAGCACCCTTTATTTACTCACCGGATAGATGATATTGATCGTTACCAAGACACCTATTATATGGCCAGTTTGGGAGCTGGGCTTATTGTAAAAACTCCTGATACAATCTATAGTATTGATCAATCTGATGGATTGAATAGCGATTTAGCAACTCGAGTACATGTTGAAAATGAACAAGAAATCTATGTAGCTACTAATGCAGGGCTGAATAAGGTATTTCTTAATTCTGACCATACGTATACTATTTCGGGACTCTCTACTATTGAAGGAATCCCTAGCAATGAAGTGAATGATATTGAGATAAGTAATGACACTGTATGGGTTACCACCAAAAAAGGCTTGTGCTCTTTTCCAAAATCATTATTATCCCAGACAAATAAACCCGTTTCTAATTGGTTGAATATAGAACGTATTGAGGTTAATAATGCTCCAATTGATAATCTCCAACAAATTGAGAAATTAGAGTATGCTTCTAATAATATTACATTTCATTTTGGAGCAATTTCATTTAAAAACAGTCACGATATTATATATCGTTATCGTCTGTTGGGCCTTGAAACAGACTGGAATAGTACTCAAAATCAAACCGTCAAGTACCCTGAATTAGCCTCTAATACCTATACTTTTGAGCTTCAAGCCAAAAAAGGAAAAGAAAATTGGGGGGAAGAACTACGGAGAGTACAATTTACTATTGCACCTCCATTTTGGAAAGCGTGGTGGTTTCGGGTATTAATGGTATTGATTGTTATTTTGCTGATTTACAGTTTTTTTAAGATTCGTATTTTAACGTACAATAAGTATATCTTCAAAGAAATTCTACGAGTTGTTCTAAAGAAGATACGAGGTAAAACACACTATATTATCATAAAAGAGTCGGGGACAGAGGTTAAATTGAATACAGAAATCATTCATTTTGTAAAATCATCAGGGAACTATTTGGAGATTCATACCAGATTAAGGACTTATCTAATAAGAGAAACCATTAGTAATTTTGAAAAGCTATTAACTGATAAGTTGGAGTATATTAGAGTACATAGATCTTATCTGATACGCATTGAAAAAGTACAACAAAAGAGTACCAATAGTATTCAAATATTAAATCAGACCATCCCAGTGGGAAAAACATATAAAGAACAATTGAATAGAGTAGTTTTTTAAAATTAATTTATTTTTTCATTATATGTTTTATGATAGTCTCTCCATTGGCTAAGGAAATTTTCACAAAGTAAATACCTGGTAATAAATCACTAAAATCTATTGTGGTTTTCCTAGAAGCTGTATCATCTATTTTTATATTAGTTAATGGATTCTGCCCATAAACATTGGTTAACTTCAATGCGATAATAGCCTCTGAACTTGTTATATTGAGAAGGCTTTTGACTGGGTTAGGATACAAATTTATATCTACAGTAGTAGGAACAGGTATATTTTCAACTTTATAGCTAATATATTGTTGTTTGGGTACTTGAGATTGTACTCTTTCTAACGGATTACAATTTTCTATGAAGGCGTGAAAATTTGACCCTTTTTTTGCGTGAAACCTTCTTTTTAAAAAAACTGCAGTGCTGGCACTATACTGTGCTATCCCTCCATTTTCAATCTTATTACGAGCGATAATAGTATTGGCTCCGAGAGTGTCTGTTTGCCCAGAGTTAACAGGTGATGTAATAGTTACATCCCCACATAATGAATTTTGAGCCATGAGTACCGCTTCATAGGCATTTACCAATCCATATCCCACTTCATCATTCCAACTGCCATTGGGTCGATCACTATACATATAAAGACGCGGGCTAATTTTTTGTGCAGATTGTTCAATAATATCATTTACTTCTTGTGCGCTAAGTCCAGGGTTGACACTTAGTATCAAAGCAGCCACTCCTGCAACGTAAGGGGCCGCTGCTGAAGTGCCATTAAAATTATTATCATAAGCAGAAGTATAATCTGTAATCAACCTACTAGTACTGTTAAAATCTATTGAAGTGGTGACTATTGATGTCCCTCCAGCGACAAGATCTAAACTACTTCCATAATTACTTCCTATTAAACCAATACCCCAGGGGTCACAAATGTTTGGATTAATAGAATCCCTAACTGATCGTTGTCCACAGCGATTTATGGCCCCTACTACTAATATTTTTGAGTTGCTGTTTGCTGGGTAGTCAATAATGGTATTGTCATTTCCAGAAGCAAAAACGACCACTATCCCTTTTCCATCTCTTCCTTCTGTCAAAGCCATATTAATGACATTACCTATCATTATATCCTGGAAATTTAAGCTCCACGAGTTATTGATTATATGAGCACCGTTATTTATGGCCCATCTGAAACTACGTAATACATCAGTAGTTGTAGTATGATTAGCTTCAGAATCTCTAAGAAGACTGATAGACATTAAACTGGTATTGGGAGCCACGCCTCGTACTCCTTTTTCATTATCATTAGCCCCGATAATACCCGCAACTGCGGTGCCATGAGAACCATATATTTGCCTACTCCCAGGCCTATTTAGAATTGCATCATAACTGTCTTCAGCATCTAAATAATCATTTAAATCTTCATGATTTAAACCGATGCCCGTATCGATTACAGCTACTTTAACATTTGGACTTCCTAAGGTTATGTCCCAAGCAGCCTCCGCTTTAATATCAATACCTGGAATGCCTCCGCTTTGCCCTGTATTATTTAATACCCATTGGCTAGCATACAAATTATCTCTAGGTGTTGCTACCATATCAGAAGATGTATTGGAGATACCGTATTCTTTAACGCTATTTTGTAATAGATCAAAATAGAGAAATTCAGGCTGAGCATGTGTAAACATCCCCGTCTCATAGAAAACATTGGCCATTTCTATGGTATTCTTGGTGTCAGGAGTCACACTCACTACAAACCAAAGAGGCATAAGTTCATTATAACCTACTAATTCGAGTTGGTATTTTTTTACTAGATTTAGTAAAACTTTAAAATCATCTTGGTGTTTCAATTTTACATAAAAATGAGGTGTTAAGGATATTCTAACACCGTTTTTTGAAGTAAAGAAAGGAGCTACAATCAGTTTTTTGTTTTCTGCTTTAAGTGTAGCCAATTGGTTAAGGTGTTTCTGCTTGTTACTTTTATTCGTATTTTTTAATTTTAATTCACTCCAATAACGTTCTGGGTGAATGACGTTAAAATTTTCAGGTTTTAACAAGCTCTTTGCAGTATGATCTTCTTTTACTGGAGACACACTTTTTACATTAGACATTTGACTCTTGAAATTGGTTTCTGCAATTATATCTTTTTGAGTACTGGATATATATACAGATTCGGTATTTAATTCAAGGTATATTTTCTCTCCCTGATAGTAGTAAAAGTGTGCTGTAAGGTTCTGTGCCTTAAGTAAAGGCGTTACAAATACTAATAGCAGTATTATTAGAGTGCGTTTATTTTTCATGTTAGAGTTTTAAGTTACTGACTATTAAATTATGATGAAAATCAATGCTAGTGCTTTGATCCCTAAATGTTTTATTACTTGGTATACTTCATAAAATGAGAAATGCAAAAAAAACTAGTACAAATCATACTTATTTAATAAATTTTACAATTTTCACAGACCTTCAGTTTCATATTTAAGAGAGTGCAACCCTCTTGAAAGATCACTAGTGTCTGTAGTTTGTTCTACAATTTGACCTATTGGATATATTTATTGTTCTAATCATATTGCCATGAATATCCATTAAAAACCTTGTTGAAGTTTTATATAGATTAACTGCCCAAAAAGATTGGAATAAGGCTTTTAAAATATTATTTTCAATTAGTTCTAAGCTCCTTTAATAGTTGAGAGTTCATTTGTTCAAGTTTCTCAATGCGCTCCTCTTGTTCTTTGTTCTGCTTATCCTGTTCGATGAGATATAATGTTAATTCTTCTATTTTCTGAAGTAGTTTAGCGTTCATTTCTCCTAAGAAAATTCCATTTTTTTCAACCTCTACGGCACTTGGTATATTTTTTAAATGCCCTTTCTTCTTAATATGATCCTCTACTTCCTGAAGCGTAGGTAAATTATAATCATTTTCAAATACAAAATCTGCCCAACCCGTATCTACTTTTATTTCCTTGGCTTTTATTTTTCCATTAACAGATAATTTGAATGATGTGTCTGGCACATAAGTCCCTATACCTACAGCTCCATTATTTCGTATGACTAGTCTGTCAGAACCATTTACCCATATCCCAAACCTCGAAGGTTGGGCGCCGCCATTACCCCAGTAAACAAAGGACTTAGGTACCCCTAGATTTAATATTTGTAAACCACCCCCATTATTGCCGCCAATATCTGCCACCCAATAAGCGTTACTACTCTGTGATTGTACAGTAGCACTAGCCGATACATTTGATCTAATATGTAAATGTGTTTGTGGGGAGGTAATTCCAATTCCTACATTTCCATTAGGTGGGAAATAATTAGTCTGCCCCCAAGACATTAAACTTACTAATAGAACTCCTATTGTTACTCCTATTTTTTTCATGATATTTTAAATTTATGTTATACTATTATTTAACTGTTCAATGAGTCAAAACACATGATTCAGCCTTAAAAGCAATTCAAAATAGTATGTATTATTCTAGTGACTTATAGGCGGTGTCTATTTTGTGATAAACACATAAAAAAAAGTGATGAATAGCCATAATCGTATTGGAAGGTGTGACGAACGTATCGAAAAAAGTGACGAAATTAGCTGCCTTTTTGTATTGACAAATAAAAAATTCAGCCATACATCTTTAAAATTTAGGTGTATTTTAAGTAGTATGTAATCTTATTTTGTTTTAAGCCTATTATTATCAAATAAACAGATAAAGAACAATTAAATAGAATTATTTTTTTAAAAAAATAGTAAGTCACCCCAATCACCCCTCACAATCCAGACTTCTATATTAAATGACTTTAGAATTCGACGCTCCTTTTCGTTTATCAAAAAGTTTGTCAAAAGGAACCACCTTTTTTTAGTAAAAACTTAAACAAAAGTAGTACGTTATCTAGCTAAAGACCGGTCACATTTCGAAATTTCAAAACCACTATTTATTTCGAAAAGACTGAAAAACACTTCAGTAATATCATTCAAAAATTGAATGTAAATCTTCTGTTTAATATGTAAGGATAGATATTAATAGGCAAGTGTACGTATTTCATAGCTCGGTTCAGGGTTTTAATTTTGAGCACGACTATACAAGAAGTACCTTTTAACAATTCCGACCAGTCTGGCCTGAGACTTTCAATTTGATTACACCTTCCCGCCCGCTAGCTTTACTGGTGGTACAAGCGATCATGAAAGAGGATTAAAAAACTAAACATCTCTTCCTCTTCAAAATTTCCTACTTATTTGGATTATGAGTAACCAGCAGATGTTGAATACATAGGCCTGTTTATTGTGGGGGAAGACTTCATTTTTTTTTTTAAAATAATGTAAGGGTATAAAAAATTATCGCCTATAAATAAAATTAAATAAATTTACTATATTTGGGCGAGATATTTAATCGAAAATAACTCCTCCAATTCGAAAGTAACTCTTCCAATTCGAAAATAATCCCTCCAATTCGAAAATAATTCCTCCAATTGAAAAGAATTCCTTAGCAGCTTGCTGTGTGGGGTTTTCATTGAAATTATCGTTCCTGTGTGTCAGGCTGAGTCTGGCGAAGTTAAAACGGGAATCTAAATATAGAATTTAAGTTTTTGACTTTTAAGTCAAAATAAAACTAGCGAAACCTATCTCGTATGCTTGCATCAGGATTGGGTATAGTTAATTTTAAGAAATTATTTATTTTAACAATAACCATTACTTTAAACCCTACGTATTATGAAATTTAAGTACCCTTTTTTATTAGTTTTTCTCTTTTGGATGTTACATTCCGCTTACGGACAGAAGGTCATAAACACCAATACACCTCCAAGCGCTAATAACGTCAACACAAGTACCATAAACGCCACAGTCACCACAGGTGTTGAACCCGTTTCTAGAGATATGATAACTAATGCAGAAGTCTTTCAATCTAGAGCAGCTGTCAATCTTGCAAACTCAGGAATTTTTCCTTCTGGCCAACAAACTATTAGCACAGCAGCAGATGGGGCTGTTAGTGTGTATGCCGCCGATTTGGATGGCGATGGCGATCTGGATATACTTTCGGCTTCTTTTAGAGACGATCGTATTGCCTGGTATGAAAACGATGGAACAGGAGCTTTTGGTGCCCAACAAACCATCACTACTTCAACAGATGGTGCTTTTAGCGTATATGCAGCCGATCTGGATGGCGATGGCGATTTGGATGTACTCTCGGCTTCCAGGAATGATGACCGTATTGCTTGGTATAAAAATGATGGAAGGGGAAATTTTGGCGCTCAACAAACGATTACGACCATAGCCAATGCTGCTTCGAGTGTATATGCCGCTGATTTAGATGGTGATGGGGATATGGATGTGCTTTCAGCCTCTCAATTTGACAATCGTATTGCCTGGTATAGAAATGATGGAAGGGGAAATTTTGGCGTTCTACAAACCATTACTACTCAAGCGAGAGGTGCTTTTAGTGTGTATGCAGACGATCTAGATGGCGATGGAGATCTGGATGTACTATCGGCTTCTTTTAGTGACGATCGTATTGCTTGGTATGAAAATGATGGAAGGGGAAGTTTTGGTACACAAAAAACCATTACTACTCAGGCTGATGGTGCTATTAATGTGTATGCCGCTGATTTAGATGGTGATGGCGATTTGGATGTACTTTCGGCCTCTCTATTTGACGATCGTATTGCCTGGTATGAAAATAATGGAAGAGGTATCTTTGGCGCTCAACAAACCATTAGTACTGAAGCAGATTTTGCTCGAAGTGTACATGCCGCCGATCTGGATGGTGATGGTGATTTGGACGTACTATCGGCTTCTCAATCTGACAGTCGTATTGCCTGGTATGAAAATAATGGAACAGGCACCTTTGGTGCTCAACAAACCATTAGTACTGCGGCTTTTGCCGCTCTTAGTGTATATGCTGGTGATCTGGATGGCGATGGCGATTTGGATGTACTTTCGGCTTCTGTTGGTGACAACCGTATTGCCTGGTATGAAAATACGACAGCTCTTGCTGTGGTAAACACCAATCCAAAAGCTAATGGGATCAATGTACCCTTAAGTGCTGATATTACAGTAAGTTTTAATCGAGCTATTGATGCAAATACTATAAATGCGACGACCATCGCCTTATATGGAGCCAATGGTTCTAATCCAGGCTTTGGCGCTCCGATGGTAAGTGGTATGGAGGCTACTTTAAACCCATCACGGAACTTTTTCCCTGGAGAATTAATAAGTGCCACAGTTACCACAGGTGTTGAGGGTAGTTCAGGAGGTAGGCTAGCTCGTGCAGAAGTCTTTCAATTTACAGCGGCAGTGAATCCTTCAAGCCCAGGGACTTTTACTTCTGGCCAAGAAACTATTAGCACAGCAGCAGATGGTGCTGTTAGTGTGTATGCTGCCGATTTGGATAGCGATGGAGATTTGGATATGCTTTCGGCTTCTTTTAGAGACGATCGTATTGCCTGGTATAAAAACGATGGAACAGGAGCTTTTGGTGCCCAACAAACCATTAGTGCTTCAGCAGATGGTGCTTTTAGCGTATATGCAGCCGATCTGGATGGCGATGGTGATTTGGATGTACTCTCGGCTTCTAGGAATGATGATCGTATAGCTTGGTATGAAAATGATGGAAGGGGAAATTTTGGCGCTCAACAAACTATTACGACCATAGCCAATGCTGCTTCGAGTGTATATGCCGCTGATTTAGATGGAGATGGGGATTTGGATGTGCTTTCAGCTTCTCAATTTGACAATCGTATTGCTTGGTATAAAAATGATGGAAGAGGAAATTTTGGCGCTCAACAAACCATTGCTACCCAAGCGGGAGGTGCTTTTAGTGTGTATGCTGGGGATTTAGATGGTGATGGTGATCTGGATGTACTATCGGCTTCTTTTAGTGACGATCGTATTGCTTGGTATGAAAATGATGGAAGGGGAAGTTTTGGTGCTCAACAAACCATCACTACTCAGGCTGATGGTGCTATTAATGTGTATGCAGCTGATTTAGATGGCGATGGCGATTTGGATGTGCTTTCAGCTTCTCTATTAGACGATCGTATTGCGTGGTATGAAAATAATGGAAGAGGTAGCTTTGGCACTCAACAAACCATTAGTACTGAAGCGGATTTTGCTCGAAGTGTACATGCCGCCGATCTGGATGGTGATGGTGATTTGGACGTACTATCGGCTTCTCAATCTGACAGTCGTATTGCCTGGTATGAAAATAATGGAACAGGCACCTTTGGCGCCCAACAAACCATTAGTACCGCGGCTTTTGCCGCTCTTAGCGTATATGCTGGTGATCTGGATGGCGATGGCGATTTGGATGTACTTTCGGCTTCTGTTGGCGACAATCGTATTGCTTGGTATGAAAATGGGGGAGTTCTTGCTGTGGTAAACACCAATCCTATAGCCAATGAGACCAATGTCCCCCTAAACACTGATATTACAGTAAGTTTTAATCGAGATATTGATGCAAATACTATAAATGCGACGACCATCGCCTTATATGGAGCCAATGGTTCTAATCCAGGCTTTGGCGCTCCGATGGTAAGTGGTATGGAGGCTACTTTAAACCCAGCACGGAACTTTTTCCCTGGAGAATTAATAAGCGCTACTGTTACCACAGGTGTTGAGGGTAGTTCAGGAGGTAGGCTAGCTCGTGCAGAAGTCTTTCAATTTACAGCGGCAGTAAATCCTTCAAGCCCAGGGACTTTTCCTTCTGGCCAACAAACTATTAGCACAGCAGCAGATGGTGTTGCGAGTGTATATGCAGCTGATCTGGATGGCGATGGCGATTTGGATGTGCTTTCGGCTTCTCGATTAGACGATCGTATTGCCTGGTATGAAAATGATGGAAGGGGAGGCTTTGGAGCCCAACGAACCATTAGTCTCTCAGCGGATTTTGCTATTAGCATATATGCAGCCGATCTGGATGGTGATGGCGATTTGGATGTACTATCGGCTTCTCAAATTGACGATCGTATTGCCTGGTATGAAAATGATGGAACCGGCACTTTTGGCGCTCAACAAACCATTAGCACTGAAGCCGAGGCTGCTACGGGTGTATATGCAGCTGATTTAGATGGTGATGGAGATTTGGATGTGCTTTCAGCTTCTCAATTTGACGATCGTATTGCCTGGCATGAAAACGATGGAAGAGGAAATTTTGGCGCTCAACAAACCATTACCATTGCGGCGGATGGTGCTGTTAATGTATATGCAGGGGATCTAGATGGTGATGGTGATTTGGATGTACTATCGGCATCTAGGAATGACGGTCGTATTGCCTGGTATGAAAATGATGGGACAGGGAATTTTGGCACTCAACAGACCATTACCACTGCAGCACGTGGTGCTTCGAGGGTGTATGCAGGTGATCTGGATGGCGATGGCGATTTGGATGTACTATCAGCTTCTCGATTAGACGATCGTATTGCCTGGTATGAAAATGATGGAACGGGCACCTTTGGCGCTCAACAAACCATTACTACCCAAGTAGATCACGCCACGAGTGTATATGCAGCTGATTTAGATGGCGACGGAGATTTGGATGTACTTTCTTCTTCAGCAAATGATAACCGTATTGCCTGGTATGAAAATGATGGAACGGGCACCTTTGGCGCTCAACAAACCATTAGTACTGAAGCGGATATTGCTCAAAGTGTATATGCCGCCGATTTGGATGGTGATGGGGATTTGGATGTACTATCGGCTTCTGAATTGGACGATCGTATTGCTTGGTATGAAAATGGGAGACCTCTTGCTGTGGTAAACACCAATCCAAAAGCTAATGGGATCAATGTCCCCCTAAACGCTGATATTACAGTAAGTTTTGATCGAGATATTGATGCAAATACTATAAATGCGACGACCATCGCCTTATATGGAGCCAATGGTTCTAATCCAGGCTTTGGCGCTCCGATGGTAAGTGGTATGGAGGCTACTTTAAACCCAGCACGGAACTTTTTCCCTGGAGAATTAATAAGCGCTACTGTTACCACAGGTGTTGAGAGTAGTTCTGGGGATAGGCTAACTCGTGCAGAAGTCTTTCAATTTACAGCGGCAGTAAATCCTTCAAGCCCAGGGACTTTTCCTTCTGGCCAACAAACTATTAGCACAGCAGCAGATGGTGTTGCGAGTGTATATGCAGCTGATCTGGATGGCGATGGCGATTTGGATGTGCTTTCGGCTTCTCGATTAGACGATCGTATTGCCTGGTATGAAAATGATGGAAGGGGAGGCTTTGGAGCCCAACGAACCATTAGTCTCTCAGCGGATTTTGCTATTAGCATATATGCAGCCGATCTGGATGGTGATGGCGATTTGGATGTACTATCGGCTTCTCAAATTGACGATCGTATTGCCTGGTATGAAAATGATGGAACCGGCACTTTTGGCGCTCAACAAACCATTAGCACTGAAGCCGAGGCTGCTACGGGTGTATATGCAGCTGATTTAGATGGTGATGGAGATTTGGATGTGCTTTCAGCTTCTCAATTTGACGATCGTATTGCCTGGCATGAAAACGATGGAAGAGGAAATTTTGGCGCTCAACAAACCATTACCATTGCGGCGGATGGTGCTGTTAATGTATATGCAGGGGATCTAGATGGTGATGGTGATTTGGATGTACTATCGGCATCTAGGAATGACGGTCGTATTGCCTGGTATGAAAATGATGGGACAGGGAATTTTGGCACTCAACAGACCATTACCACTGCAGCACGTGGTGCTTCGAGGGTGTATGCAGGTGATCTGGATGGCGATGGCGATTTGGATGTACTATCAGCTTCTCGATTAGACGATCGTATTGCCTGGTATGAAAATGATGGAACGGGCACCTTTGGCGCTCAACAAACCATTACTACCCAAGTAGATCACGCCACGAGTGTATATGCAGCTGATTTAGATGGCGACGGAGATTTGGATGTACTTTCTTCTTCAGCAAATGATAACCGTATTGCCTGGTATGAAAATGATGGAACGGGCACCTTTGGCGCTCAACAAACCATTAGTACTGAAGCGGATATTGCTCAAAGTGTATATGCCGCCGATTTGGATGGTGATGGGGATTTGGATGTACTATCGGCTTCTGAATTGGACGATCGTATTGCTTGGTATGAAAATGGGAGACCTCTTGCTGTGGTAAACACCAATCCAAAAGCTAATGGGATCAATGTCCCCCTAAACGCTGATATTACAGTAAGTTTTGATCGAGATATTGATGCAAATACTATAAATGCGACGACCATCGCCTTATATGGAGCCAATGGTTCTAATCCAGGCTTTGGCGCTCCGATGGTAAGTGGTATGGAGGCTACTTTAAACCCAGCACGGAACTTTTTCCCTGGAGAATTAATAAGCGCTACTGTTACCACAGGTGTTGAGAGTAGTTCTGGGGATAGGCTAACTCGTGCAGAAGTCTTTCAATTTACAGCGGCAGTAAATCCTTCAAGCCCAGGGACTTTTCCTTCTGGCCAACAAACTATTAGCACAGCAGCAGATGGTGTTGCGAGTGTATATGCAGCTGATCTGGATGGCGATGGCGATTTGGATGTGCTTTCGGCTTCTCGATTAGACGATCGTATTGCCTGGTATGAAAATGATGGAAGGGGAGGCTTTGGAGCCCAACGAACCATTAGTCTCTCAGCGGATTTTGCTATTAGCATATATGCAGCCGATCTGGATGGTGATGGCGATTTGGATGTACTATCGGCTTCTCAAATTGACGATCGTATTGCCTGGTATGAAAATGATGGAACCGGCACTTTTGGCGCTCAACAAACCATTAGCACTGAAGCCGAGGCTGCTACGGGTGTATATGCAGCTGATTTAGATGGTGATGGAGATTTGGATGTGCTTTCAGCTTCTCAATTTGACGATCGTATTGCCTGGCATGAAAACGATGGAAGAGGAAATTTTGGCGCTCAACAAACCATTACCATTGCGGCGGATGGTGCTGTTAATGTATATGCAGGGGATCTAGATGGTGATGGTGATTTGGATGTACTATCGGCATCTAGGAATGACGGTCGTATTGCCTGGTATGAAAATGATGGGACAGGGAATTTTGGCACTCAACAGACCATTACCACTGCAGCACGTGGTGCTTCGAGGGTGTATGCAGGTGATCTGGATGGCGATGGCGATTTGGATGTACTATCAGCTTCTCGATTAGACGATCGTATTGCCTGGTATGAAAATGATGGAACGGGCACCTTTGGCGCTCAACAAACCATTACTACCCAAGTAGATCACGCCACGAGTGTATATGCAGCTGATTTAGATGGCGACGGAGATTTGGATGTACTTTCTTCTTCAGCAAATGATAACCGTATTGCCTGGTATGAAAATGATGGAACGGGCACCTTTGGCGCTCAACAAACCATTAGTACTGAAGCGGATATTGCTCAAAGTGTATATGCCGCCGATTTGGATGGTGATGGGGATTTGGATGTACTATCGGCTTCTGAATTGGACGATCGTATTGCTTGGTATGAAAATACGGCGGCGTCCATAAATAGAGAAGTAACTCTTGCCGTAACAGAGGACAATCTTGTAGGAACTCAAAATGATATTACTCTCTACCCTAATCCAACCAAAGGACAACTCACTATTTCCGGTAAAAATATTGCATTGCAGACAGCATTGGTTTATGATCTTACAGGACGTTTGATACAAACCATTAAGTTAGAAGAAGCTACTCATCGAGTTATTGCTGTAGATGATTTACGTAAAGGAGTGTATATACTAGAACTGATCACTATGAATGGTGATAGGATGACAAAACGATTTATTAAAGAGTAACTAAGATGAGTTAGAAGTTCACTATTTGATAAACTGTATATGTTTAATAAAACTCAGGATTGAATATAATTCTGAGTTTTTTTTAATTCAAATACTATTTTAACCCAACCAACCCTCCCTATCCAAACTTCGATATTGAATGGCTTCAGAAATATGATTGGGAGTAATATCAATTTCATTTTCTAAATCTGCAATGGTTCTGGAAACCTTTAAAATTCGATCGTATGCTCTGGCGGAAAGATTCAGTTTTTCCATGGCGGTTTTGAGTAAGTTTTTACTTTCTTCGGATAATCGACAGAATTCTCGAATCTGTTTTACATTCATTTGTGCATTGTAGTGAACGTTTTCAAAATCAGTAAATCGGTTAGATTGTTTCTCTCGTGCTGCCGTCACTCGTTTTCTGATGTCAATACTCGATTCTCCTTTGCGTTCGTCAGATAATTTATCAAAAGGAACAGGAGTGACTTCAATATGAATGTCAATTCGATCGAGTAGAGGGCCAGAAATTTTACCCAAATAACGATGCATTTCTTGTGGTGAAGAAGCTAATGGATTTTTTCCATCATTAAAAAAACCAGACGGACTCGGATTCATACTAGCAACTAGCATAAAAGAACTTGGGTAGGTGACTGTAAATCGTGCTCTGGAAATGGTGACTTCTCTATCTTCTAAGGGTTGCCGCATGACTTCTAACACTTCCCGTTTAAACTCTGGCAGTTCGTCCAAAAACAGAACTCCATTATGAGATAAGGAGATTTCTCCAGGTCTCGGGTATTGCCCACCGCCCACAAGAGCGACGTTGGAAATGGTATGATGAGGCGAACGAAAAGGACGTTCGTATAACAAACCATGATCTTTTGTTTTTCCTACCACAGAATGAATTTTAGTAGTCTCCAAAGCTTCTTGCATGGTCATTGGAGGTAGGATGGACGGCAATCGTTTTGCTAACATGGTTTTTCCAGATCCAGGTGGACCAATCAGAATGATATTATGTCCGCCAGCAGCAGCAATTTCCATACATCGTTTGATAGATTCTTGTCCTTTTACATCCGAAAAATCAAACTCAGGGAAATCTAGATTCTTATGAAATTCCGCTTTGATGTCAATAATTGTAGGCGCAATTTTTTCATCACCATTAAAATGATGAATGACTTCCATGATATTGTCAACCCCTAAAACTTCAAGGTCATTTACAATGGCAGCTTCTTTGGCATTTTCTTTGGGTACAATAAAATATTGAAACCCTTCTTCACGAGCTTTTATTGCCATGGGTAAAACGCCTCTTATGGGCTGTAAACTCCCATCCAAAGAGAGTTCTCCCATAATAATGTAGTTATCAATGTCATCAGGTTTTATTTGATTGGAAGCAGCAAGAATTCCAATAGCAATTGTCAAATCATAAGAAGCTCCTTCTTTTCGTAAATCAGCAGGCGCCATATTAATAGTGATTTTCTTCCCTGGAAGATAGTACCCGTTATTTTTTAAGGCAGCCGAAATTCGATACGAACTTTCACGAACAGCATTATCTGGCAAACCCACCAAGTGATAGCCAATTCCTTTATCAATATTTACTTCTACAATAATGGTGGTAGCTTCAATACCAAAGACGGCACTACCATAAACTTTTTCTAGCATTCTTTTTCAATTTAGCGCTAGAAAGATACAAAAATATTGTGACTACTTTTTCAACGCATCCGAAGGTTTTGGAACAAAATGCCCTTTTCCTCCAGCTCTATCATCATCAAAAGTTGTGGGGATATCGTCATTTAGAGTTCTTTCATGCCAAGTGGTATGTTGTGTGCCATCGTCTTTTTTAACCATGGTGATACAATCTTCTACAGGACAAACCAAAGAACATAGATTACATCCTACACAATTTTCTTCAATGATAGTAGGAATTCTATTCAAAGGATCATCAGACAATGCAATGGCTTGATGTGCTCCGTCATCACAAGAAATATAACATAATTCGCAGCCCACACATTTATCTGGATTGATTTCCGCAACTACTTTATGCTTTAAGTTGAGATGTTTCCATTCCGTAACATTTGGCAATGCTTTTCCAGCAAAGTCATAAATGGTCGTATAATTTTTCTCTTCCATAAACTGACGTAAACCAGCTTCCATCTCACGTACAATTCCAAATCCATAATGCATCACGGCAGTACACACTTGTACTGAAGTTGCTCCTAATAAGATAAATTCTACAATATCTCGCCAAGTTTCAATACCACCAATTCCTGAAAGTGGAACTTTACCAATTTCTGGATGTTGTGCCAAATCTTTTAACATATGCATAGCGATGGGTTTTACTGCAGGTCCGCAATAACCGCCATTGGTTCCTTTACCATCTACAATCGGGTAAGGAGCGTAAGAATCTAAATCGATTCCCACGATACTCTTGATTGTATTGATCAATGAAATAGAATCTGTTCCACCTTGAACAGCAGCCAACCCTGGATCTGTGATATGAGAAATATTAGGCGATAATTTTGTAATGACAGGAATGTTAGCCGCTTCTTTTACCCATTCTACAATGGTTTTTAAAACATCAGGCTCTTGTCCTACAGCGGATCCCATTCCACGTTCACACATTCCATGAGGACAACCAAAGTTTAATTCAATTCCATCGGCTCCAGCATTCTCTACATCTTTTATAATCTGCTCCCATTCAGCGCGACTTTCTACCATTAAAGAAGCAATCACAGCATGGTCTGGAAAATATTTTTTTACCTCTTCAATCTCCCGAAGATTATCAGCCAAAGGTCTGTCGGTAATCAGTTCAATATTATTGAAACCCATCATTCGAGTATTTCTATGATTTACAGCACCATATCTGCTAGATACATTGACAACAGGAACGCCTAAGGTTTTCCATACAGCACCCCCCCAACCAGCTTCAAAAGCTTTCATTATTTGATATCCTGAATTTGTTGGTGGAGCTGATGCTAACCAAAAAGGATTCGGCGCTTTTATTCCTCCAAAATTTATCGATAAATCTACCATGTCTTTATATCTTATTTAGTTAACCAATTGTGAATTCCTCTTGCAGCCATCTTTCCATCATAGGCCGCATTGACTACTTCTGCACCACCATTAACGGCATCTCCTCCTGCAAAATACTTTGGATTTGAAGTTTGGAATTCATCATTCACCTCAATTCTTGTTTTTGGATCTATTTGTAAATTAGAGATCAAGTCATAAAAATGACCTTGTTTTGCTTGACCTGTAGCTTTGATCACCATATCGCATCGTACAATAAATGTAGTATTCGTATCAGTTTGAAGTTTTCCATCTACCATTTTTGTTTTAGCAAACTTTACGCCTTCAACTTTTCCATTTCCTATAATAGCGAGAGGCGTTGCATTGAATAAACTATCAACGCCAGCACTAATTGCTAAGTCGTATTCAAAGCCATAAGCGCCCATTTTTTCTTTTGAATTCCTATAGGCTAAAACAGTTTTACGAGCTCCCATTCTTGCCGCTTCAGAAGCAGCATCCATAGCAGTATTTCCTCCACCAATCACCACTACTTTTGCAGGAACTTTTACTTGGTGATGCTTCATACGTAGTTCTTCAATAAATTCAACAGCACCAACAACCCCTTTTTTATCTTCACCGTCTAAATGTAATGTGGCAGTTTTCCCTAATCCAACTCCTAAAAAGATTGCATCATAGGCAGATTCTATTTCTTTTAAAGCAGCTGGCGTGTCAATAGCAGTGTTGTATTTAATATTGAATCCAAGTTGATTTTGTAGGTATTCTATTTCTTTTAAAACTTCTTCGTTGGTGATTTTATAAGGCGCAATTCCATAAACTGTTAACCCAGAAGGTTTTTCTTTTGCTTCAAAAATATCCACTTCATAACCCAAAGTTCTAGCTTCACTAGCACAAGCAATTCCTGCTGGACCTGCTCCAATAATAGCAACCTTTTTACCGTTAGATTCGCCTGCTGTAAAAATTTCTTTTCCAGCATCAATAGTTTTATTTGTAGCATAATTTTGAAGCCTACCAATCTGAATTGGCGGAACATCTTGATGATTGTATACGCAAGCTCCTTCACACAAAACTCCAGTTGGGCATACAATGCCACAAGCATTTCCTAGCCAATTGGAATCAAAAATAGTTTTGGATGCTCCAGTTATATTATCCGTATGAATTTGCTTAATGAATAAGGGAATATCAATACTTGTTGGACACGCTTGAATACAAGGTGCATCATAGCAGAATAGACAGCGAGAACTTTCATAATACGCTTCGGTATCATTCATCAATGGTTTTTTCTGCTTAAAGTTTTTTTCAAACTCGGCTTCGGAAGTAGGTCTTTTATATTCTGCCATTTTAGGAGTTATACGTTTTAAGTTATGAGTTTACAATTTTTACAAAAACTCGTAATTCGTCATTTTAAGATTAAAGCTCTGTAAGCTTGCCATAAGTTTCTGGTCTTCTGTCTCTAAAGAATTGCCAAGTAGATCGGACTTCTTCAATAAGATCTAAATCGAATTCAGCAACTAATAATTCATCATCATCACGAGAAGCTTCTTTAAATATTTGACCTCTTGGATCAACGAAATAAGACTGTCCATAGAATTTCCCTAAGTTCCAAGGTTTTTCTTCTCCTACACGATTGATGCAGCCCATAAAATATCCGTTGGCTGCGGCATGAGCAGGTTGTTCTAATTTCCATAAATATTCACTCAATCCAGCTACGGTTGCAGAAGGATTGTACACAATTTCAGCTCCGTTTAAACCTAAAGCTCTCGCGCCGTCAGGGAAATGTCTATCATAACAAATATAGACACCCACTTTAGCATATTTCGTTTGAAAAACGGGATAGCCTAAATTGCCGGGTTTGAAAAAGAATTTTTCCCAAAACCCTGTAGTATGCGGAATGTGATTCTTTCGGTACTTTCCTAAGTAAGTTCCATCTGCATCAATTACAGCAGCAGTATTGTATAAAATTCCAGCTTGTTCTTTTTCGTAGATAGGAACAATGATTACCATATCATGCTTTTTTGCAAGCACTTGCATTTTTTCAGTTGTTGGACCTGGAACTGTTTCTGCGGAAGCATACCATTTACGATCTTGACCGGGACAGAAATATGGGGTGTTAAAGATCTCTTGCAAACAGAGTATTTGTACACCTTGACGTCCAGCTTCTTCAATATAGGGAATGTGTTTGTCGTACATTGCATCCATAATTTCTTGAATCGTTCCTTCTCCTTCTGTCATTGGAAGGCTCATTTGTATCAATCCTGATTTTACTTTTCTTGGCATAATATTTTATTTAAATAGGTCTCGACTGCGTTCGACCTGACATTTATTTTATTATTGTCTCCTCGAGCGCAGTCGAGAGGTTGTACTTTTCTAGATTACTGTTTTCGATGTTTTTCCTCTCGGGATAAATTGTCCATGACCAGCACTTAATTTACAGGCTTCATTTTCGATGGCTACTTCCCCCCTTAGAATAACGGTTTCTGTTTTCCCTGTTACTTTTTGACCTTCATATCCTGAGTAATCACAATTCATGTGATGTGTTTCTACGGAAATAGTATGTTCTTTTTTTGGATCAAAAATGACAATATCTGCATCACTTCCGATAGCGATGGTTCCTTTTCTTGGATACATTCCGAAGATTTTTGCTGCGTTAGTAGCACTAACTTCCACGTATTTTGTTAATGATATTTTTCCTTGATGAACTCCTTCGGAAAACAATAATTCCATGCGATGCTCGATAGCAGGATGTCCATTTGGAATCTTTGAAAAATCATCTTTTCCCATTTTCTTTTGATCCCACATAAAAGGACAATGATCGGTTCCAACTACTTGAACCAATCCTTGGTTAATTCCCGACCACAATGCGGTTTGGTCTTTCTTTTCGCGTAGTGGCGGACTCATTACCCATTTAGCGCCTTCAAAATTGTCTTCATATAAAGAAGCATCCAACATAAGGTATTGTGTGCATGTTTCCACAAATACTTTTTGATTGCGCTGTGTTGCTTTTCTAATGGCATTTAAAGCTCCTTCACAAGTCATATGAACGATATAGCCTGGACAATCTGTATAATGCAACATGTCTGCAAATCTGCCTGATGCTTCGGCTTCTGTGACTTCTGGTTGGGATAAATAATGATAAATTGGGGCTAGATTTCCTAAGGCTTTGTTTTTAGCAATTAAAGAATCAATCATATCTCCATTCGTGGCATGAACCGTAACCAAACCTCCATGTTTTTTAACGACTTTCATCAGCTGAACCATCTGTCCATCATCAATCATCAAAGCACCTTTATACGCCATAAATGTTTTGAAAGAGGAAATTCCTTCTTCTTCAATCATTTGCACGATTTCTTTGGCAACATCATCATTAAAATCTGTGACAGCCATATGATAGGAATAATCTCCAATGGCTTTTCCTTGCGATTTTTGCTGCCAAGTTTTTAAAGCATTATGCAAACTATCACCTTGCGTTTGCAAAATGAAATCAATAACCATGGTAGTACCACCATGCAAAGCTGCACGAGTTCCTGTTTCATAATCGTCACTAGAATAAGTGCCCATAAATGGCATGTCTAAATGCACGTGAGGATCAATTCCGCCAGGAAAAACTAATTTATTTGATGCATCAATCACTTTGTCAGCATCATATTTTAAATCTTTACCAATGGCAATAATCTGTTCTCCTTCAACATAAATATCTGCGATATACGTTTCAGCTGCAGTAACTATTTGACCGTTTTTAATTAAAATTGACATATATTTTATCTTTCTCGATTCATTAAATTTACAAGATTTTATTCAGTTATATTTTTCACTTCAGGAATTAAATCCTGTTTTGATGTCATTGTACTTACAATCACACCTACAATGATTGCTAAAATAAATGAAGGTCCAAGTTCTCCTAATTTGTCAAAATAGATTCCAACTCCTTCTATTGATGTGAAACCAAATTTAAAAAGAGGCACAGATAAAAATCCTGTTATCATGGACGCAATAGCTCCTTTTTCATTGAATTTATTCCAGAAAAGCGACAAGATAATTGTTGGACAAAATGTAGCTGCAATTCCAGACCAGCCAAAAATAACAAACCAAAAAATAGTCCTTTCGGGTGTTGTAATTGCAACAATCATGGCAACTAGTAATGCAAATATTGCTAATGAAAGTGTAATTACTTTAGAGATTTTAGCGAGTTCTTTTTCAGTTTTATTAGGCTTAAAAATTTGTTGATAAAAGTCTCGAGATATCGCACTTGATGCGACAACCAAAAGAGAATCAATTGTTGACATAATTGCGGAAAGAACTGCAGCTATATAAAGACCAATTAAAGTAAGCGGCATTATTTTTTCAACCAAAAGAGGTAATACGTTTTGTGCGCCGTTTCCTAGAATATCTTCTGGATTTGCATCGACTGATGTTAGTAAATATCGTCCAAAAATCCCGATTAGAACTGCACAAGAATCTGTAAGTATGGTAAATACAATGGCTACCCAACGCCCTTTTTTAATTTCAGAGACTCCTTTTATAGACATGAATCGTACAAACAATTGAGGCGATCCCATAAAACCTAGACCGATGAATACAAATCCAAGGATGGTGAAGAAATTTATCATAGTGAAACCTCCTTCTCCCCAAATATTTAAAAATGAAGGGTCTAGTTTTGTGAGTTCCTGAGAAATAGAAACATCAGAACTAATAGAAAAATAAGCGACAATTGGTAACCCAACCAATCCAATCAACATGATTAAACCCTGAAATAAATCAGACCAAGCTACTGCAACAAAACCGCCAGAAAATATATAGGTTAAAACAATTAAAAAACCAACAATTGCTCCGGTAAAATAATTCCACCCTAGAAATGATTCAAAGGCAGAACCCGTAGCATCAATCTGAGCGCTTACATAAATGATTACAAATAAGGATAATGCAGTGGCTGCAACGATGCGTAAAGTGTTGGTCTTTGGTTTGAATCGACTCACCAAATAATCTGGAATAGTGATAGAATTGTATTTATCTGTAAGCTTTTTAAACTTTTCAGCCATAAAAAACCATGCAACCGAGACTCCAATAACTTCTCCTAATACAACCCAAAATGCTGAAACGCCTACCATAGCACCTAAACCAGTAAGTCCTAATAATAACCATGCGGATTCTCCTGTAGCTCTAGCAGAAAACGCAACCACCCAAAAATTGAGTTTTTTACCACCCACATAATAATCTTTGGTACTTTTTATTCTCTTAGAAGCAAAATACCCTATTAAAAAGAGCACTGAAAAGTAAAGGAACAGTATGATGTATTTTGTGTTCAAATCAGCTTGGTTTTTTCATTAATACATAATACAATACAAACGATATGATGAATCCTGTAAACCACGATAAGGAATACAAGAAGTTTAAAGCAGGGACCCAATAACCTATCAAGGCTAAGAATACACCTACGAATAAAGCAATCATTGCTGCTTTGTTGAATCCTGTTTTTTTATAGGAATAGATTCCTTCTTCTTTATATAATTCAGCGAGTTCTAATTTCTTTTTTCTGATTAAGTAATAGTCGGCGATTAAAATTCCTAATACGGGACCTAACAATCCGCTCACGAAAATGAGAAAGCCAGAAATTTCGTTTAATAACCACCAAGGCATGATGATGATTCCTATAATTCCCGTAATGGTTCCTCCAGTTTTAAAACTTATTTTCTTTGGCCATAGATTTGAAAAAGCATTGGAAGGTGCAATTACATTGGCGGCAATATTGGTGCTTAAAGTAGCAATCAACATAAAAATTTGCGCTACAATTACAACGACAGGGTTTTTGAATTTTGCGATTAATGACACGGGATCCCAAGGTGCATCATCGGCAATTAAAATATCTTTAAAGTTGATGACAGCTGCGCAGGTAACAAAGATTCCTACAAAAGAATAGAGTAACATGGTGGCGGGTAATCCAATAAATTGCCCAGCTACTTGATCTTTTTGTGTCGCAGCATATCTGGTGATATCGGCAATACTGATAGACATGGTTGCCCAAAAACCAACCATAGCAGTTAGCCAAAGGAGATAACTCCAAAGTTTACTTCCAGAAGCATCATTACTGACAATATTTGCAGTGACGATACTCGACAACACATCAGCATTTCTGAATTGTACTTGCACATTTTCAGTATTGGTAATTGATATTGGATTTTCTGTATAGGTTTCCCATGATGTGTTTGCATCGGAAACAATATTGTATTCGGAGACTTTTATTTGTTGTTCTTTATCTTTTAAAGCGTTTAAATTGAGATAGAAAATATTGTCTTTTTGGGTAATATTAGCGGAAGTAGTTTGTAGTTGTTTTCCTTGGTCTAATACGATAGAAAATCCATCGGCTTTGGCATAACTCCAATAAATCAATACCAACCCCATGATGATGAGAATAGGAGCAGAGTAGGTTTCTAACCATTTGATACTTTCTGTTCCTTTCCAGATAAAATACATGTTGATCATCCAGAAAATTCCAAAACCTACAAATTTTCCAACGGATAAACCCAACTCTCCTGTAGATCCAGTAACGGCGTTAAAAATGGCATAAATGGCCAATCCACCGATCCAAGTTTGCACGCCAAACCAACCACAGGCAATAATTCCTCGGGTTACTGATGCTAAGTGGACACCTTTGGTTCCAAAAGCGGCACGTCCAATGACAGGGAAAGGAATGCCATATTTTACTCCCGCATGTCCGTTTAAAACCATGGGAACGGTAATGATTAAATTGGCAAGACCAATGATGATGAGTGCTTCATACCAATTCAGTCCCGTTTTAATCATGTAAGATGCGAGCAAATATGTAGGAATACAAACGGCCATTCCTACCCAAATAGCAGCCAAATGCCATTTACTCCAAGTTCTGTTTTTTTTAGAAACGGGAGCTAAATCTTCACTGTACAATGATGAGTGTGAAATGTCTTCTTGTAATTCTACGATGTCTTTACTCATGATGTTTATATGTAATATTGATCTGCAATCTCAATCACTTGAGAGATGATTTTTAAACCTTCATCTACTTCTTCTTTGGTGGCGTTTAAAGGCGGTGCGATAAAAATCCAATTCCACCGAACAAAAGTGAACATTCCTAATTCTCGTACTTTTGCAGCCATTTTTAATGTGACTTCCATCTCACTCGGTTTTGCATTCCATGGAGTGACAGGTTCTTTGGTTTCTCTATTTTTTACGAGTTCTATACAACCTAACAATCCTGTATTTCTAAAATCACCGATAGACGGATGTTTTGCTTTTAATTTTTCGACTTCTGCTTCAATGTATTTTCCCATTTCAGCAGCTTTGTCAACCAAATTTTCTTCTTCGATGACTTTTAAATTTTCTAAAGCAGCTGCGCAAGAAACTGGATGTGCAGAATATGTCAATCCCAATATCATTGGATTTTCATTAAAATGATTGGCAATCGTATCAGTAACTGTCATTGCGCCTAATGGTAAATAACCAGAAGTTAATCCTTTGGCCATCACCATAATATCTGGAGTGACGTTGTGATGATCAATTCCGAACATTTTTCCAGTTCTTCCAAATCCACTCATGGTTTCATCATCAATAAAAAGAATTCCATATTGATCGCATAAATCACGGACTTTCTTTAAGTACATGGGTGGATATTTGATACATCCCGACGATCCCGATTCGCCTTCAAAAAGAATCCCAGCGATACTTTCTGGGTTTTCAAATTTGACAATACGTTCTAAATGTGCAAAAGCACGTTCTCCGCATTCCTCAATGGAAGTTGAGTTCCATGGACAACGATATGCATACGGATTTTCTACATGGACTACGTTTGGCATTGCTTGACTATCTGCAGGAAATTTTCTAGGGTCTCCTCCCGCTGAAATGGCGCCATATGTTGCTCCGTGATAGGATCTATAATGTGTGATTATTTTATGCCTTCCAGTATAAATTCTAGCTAATTTAATCGAGTTCTCAATCGCTTCAGCGCCACCTAAAGTGAAAAATGTTTTTGTTAAGTTTCCGGGTGTGATTTCTGCTATTTTCTTTCCGAGTTTTCCTCTTACATCTGTAGCCATTCCTGGATACACATAACTTACTTCTTGCATTTGCTTTGCCACAGCTTCTGTAATACGTTGATTGCCATGACCAATGTTTACATTCATGAGCTGAGAAGAAAAATCCAGATACTTTTTCCCATCTCTATCATATACATAAGAACCTTTTGCATGCGAAGCATTGATAGGGTTTAAACCTCCTTGTTTCGCCCAAGAGAACAATGTATAATTGAGGTTGTCTTGTATGATTTGTTGATTACTCATATTTCATTCTTATTGGAACACAGATGACGCTGATTTTATGATTAAAAAAATGATTTGTTTTTTGTATAAACCTGTGAAAACTTGTCGTATCACATTTATCTGTACTCATTTTATTGGAACGATGATAGCATTGATTTTTATATGAATCTGCGTAAATCTTCTAAATCAGTGTTATCAGGGTTCTATTTTTAACTCATCCAATTCGTTTGTGCTTCTGGATTCCACTTGGTTGTGGTTTTTTTATTTTGCGTCCAGAACTCTATAGAACTACGACCAGTAATATCACCGACACCAAATTTTGATTCGTTCCAACCACCAAAGGAGAACGGCTCTCTAGGAACAGGAACTCCGATATTTACACCAATCATTCCAGCACTGGCACGTTCCATTACTTGTTTTGCCAATCCGCCACTTTGTGTAAAAACAGCTGCTGCGTTACCATAATTAGAACCATTTTCGATTTCAATAGCTTCGTCCAAATCTTTCGCTCTTATAATGGAAATTACAGGGCCGAAAATTTCTTCTCTAGCGACTGACATATCCGTAGTTACATTATCTATAATTGTTGGACCCACATAAAAACCACCTTCTTTTCCAGCAACAGTTACATTTCTTCCGTCTAATAATATTTTAGCGCCGTTTTTTTCAGCTTCTGCGATGTATCCTTCAATACGGACTTTGGCCTCTGCGCTAATGACAGAACCTAAATTATCACCAGGAACAATTGCTTTGGCATCCACGATCATTCTGTCGACAATATGCTGTATTTTGTCTACACCTACCATAACAGAGGCAGCCATGCAACGTTGTCCCGCGCAACCCGACATTGATGCTACTACATTAGAAGCTGTCATTTCTGGATTGGCATCGGGGAAAACAAGCAAGTGATTTTTTGCGCCACCGAGCGCAACACATCTTTTTAAACTAGCTGTTGCTCTTTGATATACTATTTTGGCAACTTTGGTAGAACCTACAAAAGAAACTGCTTCTATATCTGGATGATCACAAATAGCTTCTACAACTTCTTTTCCTCCATTTACCAAATTAAAAACTCCATCAGGTAATCCCGCTTCTTTTAATAGTTCTGCCATTCTAACGGTACTTAATGGAACTATTTCTGAAGGTTTCATGACCATCGTATTTCCTAAAACCAATGCGTTTGGCATGGTCCAATGTGGAACCATATTTGGAAAATTGAAAGGAGTAATTGAAGCCACAACACCAATAGGTTTACGTTCAATTCTACATTCAACGCCTTTGCTTACTTCTTGAACTTCATTCACCACAATTTGTGGCATAGAAACAGCAAATTCGCAAAGTTCCATACTTTTTTCTACCTCTGCTTTTGCTTCTCCGTATGTTTTTCCATTTTCAAGTTGTACGAGTTTGGTTAACTCATCCATATTTTTTTCTAGCAGCGTTCTATATCTAAAAAAGATTTGTACACGTTCTTTAAACGTCATACCAGACCAAGAAGGAAAAGCTTTTTTAGCTGCTTGAACGGCAGCATCTACATCTTGTGTAGTAGATAATGGAATTGTTGAAATTTTAGAACCGTCTATAGGACTTACAACATCCATGGATGTTTGTCCATTTCTTTCAAATTTACCGTTGATGAAATTCTTAACTTCTGATAGGGTTTCGCTTACATTCATAATCAAGGGTATTAATTAAATTTTAAACAAAAAATAAGAATGCTTTAAAAATCATGTCAAAATATTGAAGATTCTCTATTGCATCCTTATCAAATATATAAAATTAATAGTTACAATCCTATTTCATTGAGGTAATGGTAATGTTGAATAGAAAGCTGTGTTGATATTTAGTTCTTTAAACCCGTTGTGCATTTTGAGCTAAAAAGAAAACGAAATGTCAATTCGAGTGTCACGCCAAAAGCGTGATGTATCGAGAATAAGAATTTTATCAAAATGCACAACGGGTTCTTTAAATAAATTGTTATTTCCATGAAAATGAGAATCTATTTTTTCTTTTTATTGGATTCCCGTTTTCACGGGAATGACATTATTGAATTTCTTTTAGAAGCGCTTTTGCTTCTTCTTTTTTGAAGTAAGAATTGTTGATAATTGTTTTTAATTCTTTTTTGGATTTTTCAGTTTGATTAGATTTTAAGTACAATAAACTCTTGTACCAATATCCTTTTTGAGCATCCAATAAATTGCTTTTAATAAATTGATTTAAAGTAGCTTCTGCTTTGTCGTATTCTTTTAATGCTATTTGAGAAAGTGCTAAGTATAGATAGACATTTCCGTTTTCTGTGGTATCTACGACTTGAGAAAGAATCGCAGAAGCTTTTGCATATTCCTTAGTATCAAAATATTCTTGAGCTTTTGATAATTCATTAGATTCACTTCTATCTACCAAAGCTAACAAATCGGTTTTTTGTAGATAGAAAGCAAATAAATCTTGATTGCTTTCGTTAGATGAGGTATAGAGATTAACACTAAAAAAAACGACAATCACAGCCGCAGCAGCATAGAGAAACCAATTTCTTTTTTTGTTAGTTTGGGCTTTTGAATAGTCAGACTGAACCTGAGAAATGGTGTTTTTAATGTCTTGTGTTTCTTTACTTTTTAAAAGGGATTCATATTCTTTGACTTCAGGATACTCATCATCTTCAATAAAACTCCAAGAGTCTTCATTAAGAGAGTCGAACAATTGTTTTTCTAAATCTACTTTTTCTTTAAACGAAGCATCCGTTTCCATTCTCTCTAAAAAAGATGTTTCTTCTTCTTTAGAAAGTTCGTTTTTTATAAAACGTTCAATGAATATATCGTCCTCAAAACTCATATTACTCTTAACAAATGATAACGTTGATCTTTCTTTACTAAATCAGTCAGTTGCTTTTTACATTTAAAAACACGCTGTCGTACTACCGTTTCAGAATTATAATTAAATTCTTCAACAATCTCAGAATAAGGAACTTTCGCAAAAAACAATGTTAGGATTTTTTTACAATTTTCTGAAATGAGTTGTAATTTTTCTACAAATAATTCTTGTCTTTTTTGTTCAACAATAGCGAAAGCTTGATCCTTTTCTTCACTGGTTAGTTCAATAACTGTGTTATTTGTTACCCTGTTTTTTGATTTATTTAATTCTCTACGCCATAAGTTTTTACAAACGGTGTATAAAAAGGCCTCAAAAGTAGTTTGAATTTCAAAAGCTTCTTTTTTATAGCGTATAGCTATTTGTAATAAAGCTTTTTGAAAAATATCTTCGGCATCTTCCGTTTTCCCCTTATTTTGTAGTACAAATTTTCGTACAAAAGGAAAACAAGTCGTATAAATTTCTTTAATTTCTAAAGAATTTCCTTGAGCTAAAGCCTTTAGGGATTGGGAACTATCTTTCATATAGACAATATATTTGTCTGACAAAAATAAACTTTTATATTTGACTGGGTAACTTTTTTTTTATTCGTGCACTAATCAGTGAACTTTAAAATAATTATTACAATTTTAGTGCTGAACAATTTATTATAAATCCAGATACTGAAACCTTTTTATGAATAGAACTGTTTGAAATTAATGATTAACAAAAAAATAAAAACTCTTTTTTTCTGGCTATTCCTTATACTACTAAGTATTGGAGGGAATAGTCAGAATCTTTATGACCATTATCAATCTGTCAAAACGACAAAACCACACTCTGCATTAGAAGTCTTTGTTGACAGCCTTATCAACTTAGCCAATCAACAAAAAGATTTTAGATCCCCAATTAAAATTGCCCATAATTTCTATATTGAACTCTATAAGAAAAGAGATTATGTGCGTGCGCTGAAATATGCTTTAATTGAAATTAAGTACTTAAAGAGCATTGGAGATTATGGAAAGTCTTATAGCAATGCGCTATATAATTCAGGTAGGTTTTACTTTAATAATCATGAATTTGACAATGCAATTAAACAATATGAAAAAGTTATTGAACTAGGAAATGATAAAAAAAAAATAGGCCAATCATATGGAGAGATTGGAAGATGTTATAGTAGTAAGGGTTTTTTTTATAAATCAATAAACTATTTTAAAAAAGGAATTGGATTATTGGAAGAGAGAAATGAATTTAGAAGCTTGTTCAGCCATTATATTAGCCTAGCATATACATATAGATGTATTGGTGATCAAAAGAGTTTTATTGAAGGGATTGCTATTTTAAACAAAGCTAAAAAATTAAATACTCATCTTAATTTCTCTAAAAAGGTTAATTTATTGCTGGATCTTAACAATGCTTATGCTAATTGTTATAATGAAGGAGTAGGTTTTGCTTTTAACAAAGCAAGGTTTTATTATTTGAAAAATGAACAAATTGGGTTAAATGTACAGGATTCCGTGAATGTTTCTTTAACGTATAACAATCTAGCACATTTATATAATATTGAAAAAAAAGACAGTGCAAAATACTATATTGAAAAGGGGTTGGAATATGTACTTGAAAAAGAAACGAAAGCACGCTTATATGATAATGCATCTCAATATTTTATTATTAAAAATAAACTTCAACAAGCACTTTCCAGCATTCATAAATCCTTAGAAATTAATTTAGGAATTCCTTTGGCAATAGAAAAAGTGCCTAGTAAATTTGATTTAAATGCTTCTACCTTAAAAGAATATACGTTATTCTGTTTAAAAAAGAAAACAGAAGTATTATTGAAACTCTATGAACAAGAAAAAGATAGTAAATACCTTAAGAATGCTATAGAATATACTAAAGCTGCTGATCAGTTGGTTTCAATTATTAATGAAAGTAGTACAGAAGGTCAAACCAAATTATTTTGGAGAAAAGAAGCTTCCCAAGCTTATTTATATGGCGCCTATGCAGCACATTTGTTAGGAGATTCAAAGACTGCTTTTTCTTTTATGGAAAAGAACAAGGCATTATTATTAAGTGAATCTATATTAAAGAATACAGAATTTCAAAATCTTCCTAAACATATCTCTGATGAGGAAACAAAACTTAAAAAAACAATCTATGAATTAGAAAATAGATTGTCAAAAAATGAAAATGCAGTTTTACAAGATTCTTTATTCAACATAAAAAGAGTACACGAAAACTATATAGACTCTTTAAAAACAATCTTCCCAAAATACTTTAACAGAAGGATTGATATTGCTCAAATTCCACTTTCAGAAGTACAACAGGAACTTAAAAAAGATTAGGTCTTGATTTCCTATATCTGGAATAAGTTTGATCAAGACAACGAATTACTCATTGGCTTGGCGACTTCAAAAGACAAGGCTTTTACTTTTGAAATCAGCCAAACAGATTCTTTAAAAAAGAAACTCACAAACTATAGAAGACTCATCTCACAACCTCAAAACACAAAAGAAGAATTACGAGCTTATCAAAAGGTTGCATATGAGTTATATCAAGATTTATTCCCTTCCGAAGAAATCAGAAACCTACTTAAAGGAAAAAGAGTCACCATCATTACAGATGGAGATTTACAAAATATTCCCTTTGAAGCATTTATTACCAAAGAAAATAGCAACCAGTATTTGATTCTAGAGAACGATATCAATTATTCCTATTCTTATTCTTTCTTAAAACACAATGAGAAGGTCAACAGAGAAACCAATCAATCTTTTATTGGCTATTCACCCGTAGAATTTAAAGACGACAGCCTTTCTAAACTCAATGATTCTAGAAAGGAAATAGAAATCATCAATACCACACTTGGAGGAATTGCAAAACTAAATGGTCAAGCCACTAAAGAAGATTTCCTATCGCAAAGTTCGCAGTCAAAAATTATTCACTTGGCAACACATGCCGATGCAGGAGAACATCCTTGGATTGCTTTTTCAAATGATAAGTTAGAATTGCATGAGTTGTATACGTATAAGAACAATGCGGACTTGGTGACACTCAGTGCTTGTAATACATCATTAGGAGAAGTAGCAAGTGGAGAAGGCGTGTTGAGTTTAGCAAGAGGCTTTTTTTATTCAGGATCAAAGTCTGTGGTTTCCTCTTTATGGGAAGTGAATGATACCTCTACTTCAGATATTATGACGACTTTCTATACAAACCTAAAAGAAGGACAGACGAAATCAGAAGCATTGAACAATGCAAAACGTGCTTATTTATCTTCCCATGAACTCTCAGCACAATCTCCGTATTATTGGTCTTCTTTTGTGTTGATTGGTGATGCGGAAGCCATCAATCTATCTAATAATTATTGGGTTTATATCGCTTTAATTTTAGGGATTATCACACTTTTACTTTTTTTTAGAAAAAAACAAATTTTTTAGGGTAACAATTTTCCCTTCCTGTCACTATTTAATGAACGATAACTTAAGACTTGTATCTCATTGTTGGTTTAGTTAGTTAAAAAGGATTAAGGTAAGTTCAGTCGTTTCGAAGGGGAAAATGCTATGAAAAAGAACCGAAAGAAACAATACAAGCTCATCTATTAAGATGGGCTTTATTGCTTTTTAAACGCTTCCAAACCTTTTTTTAACCACGCATAATAGGTGTCTCGATCTGTATACTGTTCTGCTCTGTGCAGGATTTCTAAATCAGCAGTCATTTGCAGATAATAAGGTTGCGAGGCTGTTTGAAAATTTATTGCTTGAAAAGTAGCCCATTTATCGCCTATAGTTTCAATATCTTTTAATTTACCATTGTCTTTTTGAAATTGAAATTGTTGTGCTTCAGGCAATTTTTTCCTGTCATCAACATACAAAGAAATCAAGATATAATCCTCTTTTAAAAGCTGATAGATATCAGGTTCACTCCATACATTTTCTTCCACTTTTCTACAATTTACACAAGCCCAACCTGTAAAGTCTAACAAAATAGGTTTGTTTTCGATCTTTGCAACAAGTAAACCTTTTTCGAAATCTTTATAACAATCCAACCCTAATGGGCAATCACTTTCTTGCTCATAAATACTATAGAATTGCGGTGGTGGAAATCCACTTAAGAGTTTTAATTCCCATGTGGGAGTTTTTAAAGTCCCAGGAATTAGGTAGATGACAAAGGCAATCACTAAAATTCCGAAGGAAGTCCTAGAAAAAGATAATTTTCTATCGGGACCATCATGCGGAAATTTGATTCTTTTGAAGATGTACAATGCCAAACCTATAAAAAGAACAATCCAAATTCCGATAAATACTTCTCGTTTTAGTAATCCCCAATGTATGACCAAGTCTGCATTGGATAAGAATTTAAAAGCAAAAGCCAATTCTAAAAACCCTAAAACCACTTTGGTCGTATTTAACCAACCTCCAGATTTTGGTAATGAATTTAACCAACTTGGAAATAAAGCAAATAAGGCAAAAGGCAAAGCCAAGGCCAAACCAAATCCTGTCATCCCAGAACTTAGTTGCATAGCGCCACCATCTGAAGTTAATGATCCTGCTAATAAAGAACCTAAAATGGGACCAGTACAAGAGAAAGAGACAATGGCCAATGTTAATGCCATAAAGAAAATTCCAATCAATCCTCCAACACTAGATGCATTGTCCATTTTGTTTCCCCAAGAACTAGGCAATGTTATTTCATAATATCCAAAGAAAGAAAATGCAAAGAATACCAATATCGCAAAGAAGAAAATATTCAACCAAACATTGGTAGAAATCGTATTTAAGATCTCTGGATCTAAACTATCTAAAAAATGAAAAGGAAGACTTAAAAGAATGTAGATAAAAACTATAAAAAAACCATATAAAATAGCATTGCTAATTCCTTTGGCTTTGTTTTGAGATTGTTTGGTAAAGAACGAAACTGTTAACGGAATCATGGGAAAAACACAAGGTGTTAATAATGCCAATAAACCACCGATGAAGCCTAATAAGAAAATATTGAAAAGGCTTCCGCCTTCTTTTTGATTTCCGTCAGCATCAACTTTTAAAAGCTCCGTGTTTTTTAAATCGAGTTTTAAGGCATTGGAAAGCTGTGTGCTTTTGTTGTCCAAAACAACAACCTCATTTACAACCGTTTTACCATTTAAAGAAAAAGTATAATCATCTTCTATCTGAATGCAAACTTCTTTACAAACTTGAGCAAATAGGTTTAGTTTTACAGTCGTAATATCTTTATTGGTCAATTGAATTCTTTGCGTAATGGTTGCTTTTTCCTTAAAGAAGATCTCTTCTTTCTCCCAAACATCACTGTACTCTTTATAGGTTTTACTCTCCTTGGCTTTTCCAATCAATTCAAAACCACTTGCATCTTTTGCTGCTGAAATTACTAAGGGCAAGGATGCTTCATCAGGATTGTATTGAGAATACAAATGCCATTCCTCTAAAATCTTGGCGGTAAAAATTAAATCATATTCAGTATCTGATATTTTCTGAACCGACGTTTCAAAAATGGCAGGATCTTTTTCAGTTTGAGCATTGACAATAAATGCAAAGAATAAAATGAAAATTGTGAAGAATTTCTTCATTATATGTAGGATATTTTTAATCGATTGTTGGTAGATTCACTAGCTACAAAACGTCTGTCTTGTCGCATGCCAATCACCCAAATAATAGTATTTTCAGCATCTGTAAGCAACCAAACTTTCTCTTTATCGATCAAGGATAATTTCTTGTCTTTAAACAATTGACTCAGCTTTTTACTTCCTTTCATACCTATAGGACAAAGATAGTCGCCATTACCCCATTTTCTTACAGACAAGGGGTATTTTAACAAATCTTTATCGACAATGATATGATTCTGATTATCAGAGTTTTCGTGCTCTATTTTTTGAAAAAATAAGGAAATAGGATTCGTTATTTCAGTAGTTCCTTCATTGATGATAAAAGACTTTTTTTCCGACAAATGGTTTTGGAGGCTTGTTAATATCAGAAAATCTCTGTCTTTTAACAAACGATGTGTTTTAGAAAATAATTGTTTTCCTGATTGAGCGATTAACAAATCAACCACATCATTCCATTCCGTAAATCCGTAGGAACTTAAAATTCGATAGAGATAGGCTTTTTTATTTTTAAGACTGTTTAGTTTTAGAATATCAATTTTGATGACATCCTCTTTAATGGTCAGAATGTCCTTTGAAATTTCTTGAATTGCATCGTCAACAATCGCTTGACTTTCATTCAAATATTTTAAGGTTTTTTGAAAGCTTTCTAATAACTGTGGATTGATTTCCTGTAAAACGGGAAGTACTTCATGGCGAATCTTATTACGAACATATTTAGTGCTTGCATTAGAAGTGTCTTCTCTCCAAATGAGATTATTTTCAATCGCAAATTTTTGAATGTCTTCTCTTGAAAAATTCAACAAAGGACGTGCCGTTTTATGATTGATTGGTGGAATTCCTATCAATCCTTCCAATCCAGTTCCACGAGTTAAGTTGATGAGAAATGTTTCCAGATTATCATTTGTATTATGAGCTGTTAGTACATAATCATAATGGTATTTTTCAATGAGTTCATAAAACCAAACATAGCGTAAATCTCTTGCTGCAATTTGAATCGAAACTTTGTTTTCATCTGCATACTTCTCTGTTTCAAAAGAAGTTGTAAATACATTTATATGAAGTTCTTTTGCAAGTTTTTTTACAAAGACTTCATCATCATCACTTTCTTCACCTCTCAATTGGAAGTTACAATGACATAAAGAAAAATCGAAATTTAATTTGTGAATCAAATGAGTTAAAACCACACTATCAATTCCGCCAGAAATAGCAATTAAGATTTTGCTTTCTTTTAAAAAAGGGAAGTTTTTCTCGATATGTTTTTTAAACTCTTGTAACATGCGGATTCAAAAATAACCAAATTTAATAGCTTAGAACTAAAAAGAGTTTTTACACTATTTTTTTCTCAACCAAATCCGAATGTTTTTTCGAAGCGATTCTTCGGGTTTTGGCAATGGAATGGTTTTTCCAAATTGTTTGCTTCTTTTAAATTTTGAAAACATAATTTTTAACTGTTTCCAATCTTCAGGGTACATATCCAAAAAAGTGTTGAACATTAGCTGTTCAGAAGGTTTTTCTTCTAAGCTCTTCAAAACGGCTTCAAATTTTTCTTCTTGGTTTACAATCATTTATTAAAACGATTTAATTGTTCTATTTCTACCCTATTGCTATTCTTTCGGATCAAAGAATAGATTGCAACTCCAATGATTAATAAAAAAATGAGTATAACTTTAAAAACTCCTAACAATCCAATCGAGAAAATTAGAGAGAAGAGCCCTGGTGTCCCATTGACTTCATATTCAACTCCGCTTTCTATTTGAATTGCATAATATAATGACCACAGAAATATGCCCGTAATAAATAAAATTGCAAATAATTGAGGTTTCGCATATTTAAAAATGGAAGGAAGCTCTTTTGAATATTTCATATTAGGAATAACTTCTTTCAAATAGTTGAATATTTCGTTTTTCTGTACTTGATCAATACTTGTTAATTCTTCTTCTGAACTATCTCCATAAAAAACCTTGATATCTTTTTTGTTTTCTTGATTTTCAACTCTTTTTATATAAGAGAAAGGAATTTCAAAAAAACTTTTGGGCACTATATTTTCAGTTATTTTTCTTGAAAAGTTAGTGAACTCCTCAGGATTCAATTTCCCTTTATAGATACTTTTTTCACCAATTACAATTACATTAATTTTTTTACCTTTTTTGATATTCCAAGACTTCATCATTTTTTTTCAGTTTTTCAATTTTTTATTTCGAATTCGATAGCACAAATTTCATTGCTTTCGCTTTTAACAAGCATTCTTCATACTCTTTTTCTGGAATCGACTTTGCTGTAATGGCGCTTCCCACAGAAAAAGAAATGTATTTTTTTTCAGTATTGTATAAGATGCTTCTAATCACTACATTAAAATCGAAATCGCCATTGGGCGTAAAGTAACCTACAGTTCCTGAATATAATCCACGTTTGGTTTCTTCTAAGGTTTCAATGATTTTCATCGCAGAAATTTTTGGAGCTCCCGTCATACTTCCCATAGGAAATGTGTCTTTGATAATATCTACAGGATGTACGTCGTCACCCATTTCAGAAACCACCGTAGAAATTAATTGATGCACCTGTTTAAACGTGTATACTTTGCACAATTCTTCTACAGAAACACTTCCTTTTTTAGCGGTTTTAGACAAATCGTTACGGACCAAATCTACGATCATAATATTCTCAGCGCGCTCTTTTTGATCTCTTGCCAAATCGGAAGCAATTTTTTGATCGTCAATCGGATTCAACAATCGTTTTGCAGTTCCTTTAATAGGCTGCGAAATAATTTTTGTCCCTTCTTTTTTTAGGTAACGTTCTGGTGAAGCTGATAATAAATAATGTTCATCAATCTTTAAAAAAGTAGCAAAAGGAGGTTCTGAAATCGCATTCAAATCTTCATAGACTTGCTGTGGATTTATAGTGACATTTTCGGCATAAAATTCCTGACAGAAATTGGCTTCGTAAATATCTCCTCTGTGAATATGCTCTAATACTTTGCTTATTTTTTGCTGGTATTCGTCTTTGTGAATTCGGAGTTTTATTTTGATGTCTTGTTGATTGAGCGAAGTCGAAATCACCGAATCACAAATCGTTTCAAAATCGGATTCAATTTCATCTTCAACCATAGACAAATAGTGAAATTCAATTTGATCTTTGTTGATGAATAGAATCTTTTGTGGTTGAAAGAAATACAAATCAGCAAAATCCAAACCATCGTGATTTTGAGAAATTAGATGTTCGGTTGCATTTTTAACATCGTAACTGATATATCCAAAAATATAATCTTGTGTGATGGATTGATATTCCTTCAGTTTGTCGAAAGCATTGACATAATCTGTTTTAATACTGGTAAACTCATCAACGGCAAGAATACTATTGTAGGTCGTATACTGATGATCATAATCATTAGAATCTAGCCAAATTGCAGTTTCATATTGCTGCGCCCAATTCAACAGTTTTTTGTTGATGTTAGAAATAGATTCAATAGAAAATGTACGAATTGTTCTTTGCATTTCGACGGCAAAAATACGCAATAATCTTAAAGATAAACTTTTTTAAAAATCTTGTAAAAGCAAATAGCTATTGTCTTCGCGAGGAGCCCTAAAGCGACAAAGCGATCTGCTGATTTGTGAGATTGCTTCTCACGCTTAAGGCGTGATCGCAAAGACCTGTAACAATAATCTTGTTCCTAAAACAGGAAGTCTGACGTCATCGATATTGCTTGAGAATTTTTTTGCCTGATACACCAAACCAACACTATTACTTATGGATAGGAATTTAAAACCAGTGTGACGTTACATCATTTAATAGCAGCGTATATTAATTTAATAGGCCTCGACTTAGTTTATCTTGAGCGGAGTCGAAAGGCTCGACCTGACAATGTAGTACCAAAATAAGGAATAAATTATATCGAATACACAAAGCTAATATTGGTGAATTCGTGGCGACAAACTTTTCAGTTTTTAGAAATAGGAATTTTTAAACTGATTCCAGTTTCTAAATCAGGTGCGTTGTTTAGTTTAAAATCTTGCTGAATGTATAACGACAAACTACTGTTTTTTCTTCCATAGGTATACAAAACAGACCAAACGGTTAAAGTTTCATAAAGGGTAGAAAAACCATTGTGCCAACCTGCATTGGTATCTAGAAAGGTGGTTCCGCCGTCTAAAAAATAATAATCTCGTTCTTCGTTTTTATTATATCGAGTTTGTAATTGATAGTTGGCTGCAAATGAATGGTAGTTTCCTTTTCGAGTGTATTTGGTAAATTCTATATTGATCTCACTGCTTCCAAGAAATAAATTATTGCCAAATTCTACAGGATCTCCATAAGTAACAATTCCTTTTCGTAAACCTGCGAATCCAATTCCAAATCGAACTTCATTTTTATTTTTCAAGAGCCACTTTTTATGAATATTTGCCGAAACTCCAATGTCTAAAGAAGGGTTGTATTTGGAAGTATTGATTCCTAAATGAGAACCAAAATTGGTGTAGATATTTTTTGAAGACTTGAAAAGTTGTGGGTAGTAGAAATGATCGACTTCAATTCCCGCAAAAACAAATTGATTGTTTTTTAAATTTAAGGTTCTATTATTTCTATCGGTATAAGAAACAGTTTGTTGATTTAGTCCAAAAAAGCGTCTTCCAAAAGGATCTTCGCCACCAGCAATATTACTGTGAAACCATTCGATACTTTGATCGTTGGTAAAAATGGTAAAAGGAAAATTTCCTTTGGTAGGCATAAAAGATCTGGCTGTAAATTGAAGTTCGTGTTTGTCAGAAAGTTTGGTTTCTAGATGAAAACGAAAGACTTTAAACACGGCATCAATATGAATGTTTTGATATTCAGCAGGAGTGGTCGCTTGATCAATAAATTCGAATCGCCTATCGTGCCATATTTGTTGACTAAATTGCTCTCGTACGGCGGGATCTGAAGGCAAATACATTTCTACAAATGGATGAAAAGTGTTTCCACTTTCTAAAGTGAATTGGATGGTAGTTTTATCTGTTGGACGCTCTTTAAAATTCTGATTGATTCTTAAATGAAATAGTCCAAAATGATGCGCTGTTGTCGTATTGGGTTTGTCGATTCCGTTTTTAATGAATAGCGAATCTTTTTCTTGTGCAGAAAGCATCAAAGTAAAGAATAAGAAAAAGAGGAGTGTCGCTCGAAACATGTTGTAAATGTAATTGAAAAGCGGGGAACAAAAAAGCACCCAATACTGAAATGAATTCAGCATAAATTGGGTGCTTTTTATGTTATATAATTTTGTTTTTAAGCATTCAAAGGTTTTCCATCCCAAGCAGCTTTGGCAGCTTCTTTCATCGCTTCTGAATACGTTGGATGTCCATGGCAGATTCTTGCCAAGTCTTCAGCAGAAGCTCTGTACTCCATAGCAACGGCAGCTTCCATGATTAGATCGGCAGCTCTGGCTCCCACAATATGAACTCCTAAAACTTCATCTGTTTTTTTATCGGCTAAGACTTTTACAAATCCGTCAATATCTCCACTGGCTCTAGATCTTCCTAAGGCTCTCATAGAGAATTTTCCAGCTTTATACTCTACACCTGCATCTTTTAATTCTTGCTCAGTTTTTCCAACAGCAGCAACCTCTGGCCATGTGTATACAATTCCAGGAATTAAGTTATAATCAATATGTGGTTTTTGTCCCGCTAAAATCTCAGCAACAACTACGCCTTCTTCTTCTGCTTTGTGAGCCAACATCGCTCCTTTTACCACATCACCAATGGCATAAATATTTGAAACATTGGTTTGCAAATGATCATTGGTTTCTACTTGACCTCTTTCGTTTACTTTAATTCCAACATTCTCTAAACCGAGTCCTTCTGTATAGGCTTTTCTTCCCACAGAAACCAAACAATAGTCGCCTTTAAATTCAACTTCTACACCTTTTTTATTGGTAGCTTTTACAGTGATTTCCTTTCCACTTCTCTCCACCGAACTAACACCGTGATTGTTGAAAAATTTAATGCCTTGCTTCTTTAATACTTTCTGTAATTCTTTACAAACATCAACATCCATTCCAGGGACAATTTTGTCCATATATTCAATTACGCTAACATCGGCTCCTAAACGTTTGTAAACAGAACCTAATTCCAATCCGATTACCCCACCACCAATGACTAAAAGATGCTTCGGGATTTCAGGAAGTTTTAAGGCTTCAGTAGAAGTGATAATTCGTTCTTTATCAATTGAAATAAAAGGCAATGAAGAAGGTTTAGAACCCGTAGCAATAATAATATTTGTTGCTTCAATGGTTTCAGACGAACCGTCATTCTTGTCAACTTTTACATGTGTTGCATCAACAAAAGAACCCAAGCCTTCAAAAACATCAATATTATTTTTATCCATTAAAAATTTGATTCCACCCGTAGTTTGCTCTACAACAGTCGCTTTACGTTCTACCATTTTTGTAAAATCAATTTTTGGAGCATCAACAATAATTCCATGCGATTCAAAATGTTTTACCGCATCGTAATAATGATGAGAAGAGTCTAACAATGCTTTTGATGGAATACATCCCACATTCAAACAAGTTCCTCCTAAGGTTGCATACTTTTCTATAATGGCAGTTTTTAAACCTAATTGAGAAGCTCTTACAGCAGCAATATATCCACCAGGACCTGAACCAATAACGACTAAATCGTACTTCATTTTAATTGAATTTGATGAAATACAAAAGTACTCAATATTCTTAAAAATTAAACTGAATTACTATCTTTAAAGTCTAAATAATCTATCTCATGAAAATCTTTAAAAAAATATTGGTATTTCTATTGGTCGTTTTTGTCATCATGCAATTTTTTGGACCCGATAAAAATAACGGAGAAGCTAGTTCTTTGGAAGCATTTATTGCGGAGACAAATCCGCCAGAAAATGTAAAGATAATCATGAAGGAAAACTGTTTTGACTGCCATAGTAATGTAACAAAATATCCATGGTATTTTAGCGTAACTCCAGTGAACTACTGGATGGCGGATCATATTGATCATGGAAAAAGAAAATTAAATTTCTCTAAATGGTCAGAGTATTCTTTAAAAAGGAAAGAGCATAAAATGGATGAACTTTGGGAAGAAGTTAAAAAGAAAAAAATGCCTTTAGATTCCTATACTTGGACACATGATGAGGCGAAATTAAGTCAAGAACAAATTGATGCCATTGTGAATTGGGGAAAGAAAGTTCAGGCAGATTATAAACAGCAACTGAATTCAAAATAATTGAAACACCACATTTTTATTATAGGTTCTGTTTGGGTGGAACCTAAATCTTCTGCGGCCGGAAGCAGAATGCTTCAGCTACTCCATTTGTTTCTAGAACAAGAATGGAAAGTAACATTTGGAACGGTTTCTCATAAGAACCCAAATTCAATAGACTTAAGGAAACTTGGAGTAGAAGAGGTTTCTTTGGAATTGAATAACGCTAGTTTTGATGAATTGATTCAAAGGTTAAATCCTAGCATCGTTGTTTTTGATCGGTTTATTTCGGAAGAACAATTTGGTTGGCGCGTTGCGGAAAATTGTCCAAATGCACTTCGAATTTTAGATACAGAAGATTTACATTGTTTGAGGAAAACACGACAGGAATCGATTAAAAAAGGAGTCGAATTTTCAAATGAGTTATTACTGAATTCTGAAACAGCCAAACGAGAAATTGCTTCTATATATCGTTGTGATTTGTCGTTAATCATTTCTAGCCTTGAGATGAAATTACTCAAAGAGGTTTTTTATATTGATGAAAAGCTCTTGTATCATTTACCTTTTTTATTCAATCCGATAACTGTAGAAGAACAACACAAATGGAAGTCGTTTAAAGATCGGAATCATTTTATTTCTATAGGAAATTTTTTGCATGCCCCCAATGTAGATGCGACCATTCAATTGAAGCAACATATTTGGAAACAAATTCGCAAAGAGTTACCCGAAGCAGAACTTCATATTTACGGAGCTTATCCAACGCAACAAGTATTAGAATTCAATAATAAAAATGACGGATTCTTTGTGCATGGTTTTGTAGAAGATGCTGATGAAGTTATTGGAAATAGTAGAGTCTTACTGGCTCCTTTACGATTTGGAGCAGGAATTAAAGGGAAACTAACAGATGCTATGTTGAATGGAACGCCTTCGATTACTACTAAAATTGGAGCAGAAGGGATGCATGGAAATTTGCCTTGGAACGGATTTATAGAAGATAATATTGAGGCATTTGCTCAAAAAGCAATAGCGTTATATTTTGATGAAAAGATTTGGAATCAAGCTCAGAAAAATGGCGTCGAAATCATCAACGAATTGTATGACAAGGAAAAACTGAAAGCTGACTTTTTAGTTAAAGTTCAAGGTATTTTTTCGGGTTTAGAAAAACATAGAACTCAGAATTTTACAGGAAAAATGTTGATGCATCATTCATTACAAAGCTCGAAATACATGAGTAAATGGATTGAAGAAAAGAATAGGAAATAATGTTCGATATGCGGTAAAATAAAAACAGTATAACTAGAACACTATAAAATGTCATTATATAATTATTAAGACTTATAGAATCTAGAGTCAAGAATCAAGACTGTCTTGGTTTTGCATTGCATCTTATTTCTAAAATTGAATTAGAAACCGTAGGCACAACAAGTTAGTATGATTTGGCTATATCATATGGATTACTTTTTAGACTTGTGAAGTGTCCATTATAAAGCACCATAAGGTTTGGGGCTGACAAGATTTATTCTTTAGGGATATAATCCAAAGGCAATGCATCTGCCACTTTTTCATAACTCCAGTATCCTTCGGTTAAGTAATCATAAGGGTTCATAATTACACCTGCTTCATCCAAAACAACATTTTTAGTAAACAAAGTCATAAAACTAACTTGATGGTCTAAGCGATTATAACTCAACCGATAACCATATTCTTCTTTTTCTTTTAAGTATTTGATCCTAATATAATTCTTAAACTCCAATCGAATGTCATTGTTAGTTTTTTGAAGGGCAAAATCTTCTAAATCAAAATCTTCTTTTAATGTGATATAAATAAATTTCTGACGCCTAGATTTTCTTAAGATACTTTGTGCAGAATCTTTTTCTCTGAGTTGTTCTTTGTTATTCAAGTTTAAGAAACTATATCCAACGTTTTTGGTATTTGATGATTTTAGTGCTAAGTCACTTAAATATTTACGAGCCTCGGTAATAATACTATCTGAAGGTCTTTCAGGGTTAAGAATCCGCTTCACTTTATCAATGACAAATCCTTCTTGTTTAAAGGCTGCTATAGGTCTTTCTATATAAGAGATCATTTCATTCGTTAGATGAGATGTTTTTATCAGAGCTCTTACCAAATGCATTTCTGACCCATGAAATGCTTTCAGTCGGTTTTTTTCCCAACGACTTTGTTCTCGCTTAGAGCCTTTAATTTTTTTATACTGGCTATACCCTAAATAGATAAACTTTTTATTGTCTAATTCAAACTTTAGTAAGTCAAAATATAATTTATACCCTAACCCTTTATGAAGTATCTCAATGGGCTCATTAGCAAAAGCCTTGAGCTTGTGGTTTTCTTTTTCGTAATCAAAATATAGAACATCTTCATTTAGGATTTTACATTCCTTGGCTAATTTTGTTGTTCCAATAAAAGCATTTTTGAACCTGGCAATAAATAAAGCACGCTCTTTTGCTGAGTACTTTCTACTTCGAATCACAATTTCATCTAGAAGGTTATTAGCTGCTTTGGTTTTAAATGTTAACCTTTTATTGGGTTTATTGGTGTCTATCTGATACCGAATCGTTTCGTAACCCAAATAAGAAACAATCAAATCATAAACTCCTTCATTGATTTGTAATCCAAATTCTCCTAAATGATTTGTAGTAGTTCCAATAGAGGTATTGTTCAAATAAACTGTAGCGCCTTCTAAAGGAGTATTTTTATTATCAAGAACTTTTCCGCTAATTCTAATCTGTGCATGAGCGATGCATGTAGCTACAACGAAAAAAATAAATAGGCATTTTCTCATAAATCTAGACTTTAGATCTTTTCGATTTTTAAAAACTGATGAAATATTTTGATCTTATAATGCTAATCGCACAAAAATAATACCACTTTATAACAGTCCAGCTCTTTTTAATAAAGCATCTGGCTTGGGTTCTTTTCCTCTAAATCGTTTGTATAGAACCATTGGTTTTTCAGTGCCTCCTTGGCTCAAAACGTATTCTTTGAATTTGTTAGCGACTTCTTTGTTAAAGATTCCTTTTTCTTGGAAGAATTCAAAAGCATCAGCATCTAATACTTCTGCCCATTTATAAGAATAATAACCTGCAGAATATCCGCCTTGAAAAATATGAGAGAAAGCTGTACTCATACAATTTTCAGCAACGTCAGGATATAATTGTGTTTCGGCAAAAGCTTCGGTTTCAAATTCTTTTACAGATTTTATAGCCTGTGGTGAATCGCCGCCGTGCCAAGTCATATCTAACAAACCGAAACTCAATTGACGCATGGTTTGCATTCCTTCATGAAAACTAGCAGATTCTTTAATCTTTTCTACGTATTCCATGGGAATCAATGCACCTGTTTTATAATGTTTGGCAAAGAGTTCTAAAGCTTCTTTTTCATAACACCAATTTTCTAAAACCTGACTGGGTAATTCTACAAAATCCCAAGAAACAGAAGTTCCTGATAAGCTATTATATCGAGTGTTTGCTAACATTCCGTGTAAAGCATGTCCAAACTCATGAAACAGTGTAGTGACTTCATTAAAGGTTAATAAAGAAGGTTGTGTTTCTGTAGGTACTTCGTCTAGGCTCAGCACAGGCTTAGTAAAATTACAAACGATAGAAATATGAGGTCTATCATTAATTCCATTGAGAATTTGTTGTGATTTAAAAGAGGTCATCCAAGCTCCATTTCGTTTTCCTTCTCTAGGGTGAAAATCTGCATAAAAGATAGCAACATCATCTCCATTGCTATTTTTAACTTGATATGTTTTTACATCTTCATGATATTTTTCAATATCAAAAACTTCATCAAAAGTAAGATCATATAACTTGTTGGCAATCGTAAAAACTCCGTCAATAACGCGCTCTAATTGGAAATAAGGTTTTAGTAATTCTTGATCCAAATTGAACAATTCTTTCTTCAGTTTTTCAGAATAATAGGCACCATCCCATTTTTGTAGTAGATCTATTCCATCTAATTTTTTTGCATAACCCTGAAGATGGTTAAACTCTCTTTGTGCTGCAGGTTTTGCTTTTTCCAATAGCTCATTTAAAAATGAAACTACTTTTTCGGGAGTTTCTGCCATTCGCTCTTCCAAAACAAAATGAGCATGTGTTTTATATCCTAAAAGATTGGCTCTTTGATGCCTTAGGTTTACAATGTCTAAAACAATTTGTTCATTGTTGTTTTCATTGTCTTGAAATCCTCTTTGACCAAAAGCCAGCGACATTTTTTTTCTGAGATCTCTATTGTCCGCATAGGTCATAAATGGAACATAGCTCGGATAGTCTAAGGTGAAAATCCAGCCTGTTAAGCCTTTTTGTTTTGCTGAGATTTTTGCAGCTTCTTTTACACTTTCTGGCAATCCTGACGAATCCTTTTCATCAGTAATATGCATTTCAAAAGCATTTCCATCTGCCAAAACATGTTCGCCAAATTCAAGAGAACGTTTTGCCAATTCAGCATCTATTTTACGTAAAGTATCTTTATCAGCATCATTTAAATTTGCTCCGTTTCTAGAAAAACCTTTGTATTGTTTTTCCAATAACATGGTCTGCTCTGGGTTTAGATTCAAAGCATCTTTTTGATCGTAAACAGATTTTACTCTTTTAAATAAATCGGCGTTTAAGATCATATCATTTTTAAACTCACTTAACCAAGGAGATATTTCTTTCGCAATTTCTTGAATCTCTTTAGAAGTTTCTGCTGCGTTGATATTCATGAAAATGCTGGTAATTCGATCTAATTTTTGTCCAGTATGATCTAAAGCCTCAGTAGTATTTTGAAATGTAGGAGTTTCTGAATTCGAAACAATTTCATTGATTTCTTGATGAGTAATTTCAATGGCTTTTTGAATTGCAGGCTTATAATCAGTTACGCTAATTTTTGAAAAAGGAGCGGTATTAAAATCTTTTAAAAGTGGATTCATCAATTTTTTAAAATAAGAGTACGAAGTTGAATTATTTTTTTACACGTTCTGAAGCTTGGTTCACTTTCATTTTCAAACCTTCTTTATAAGCTACAATTTTATCTAAGACACATTTATCAGAGGCGCCAATAATTTGTGCTGCTAAGATTCCCGCGTTTTTTGCACCGTCTAAAGCGACAGTAGCAACTGGGACTCCACCTGGCATTTGTAAAATGGATAAAACAGAATCCCAGCCATCAATAGAATTTCTGCTTTTTACAGGAACTCCAATTACAGGTAACGGACTCATAGAAGCGACCATTCCGGGTAAATGAGCAGCACCGCCAGCACCAGCAATAATTACTTGAATGCCACGTGTATGTGCATTTTTGGAATAATCATATAATTTTTCTGGAGTTCTGTGTGCCGATACAATATCTACTTCAAATTGAATGTCGAAACTTTCTAGAACATCGATTGCTTCTTGCATGATGGGAAGATCTGAATCGCTTCCCATGATAATTCCTATCATAAATTAACTATTAATATGTTTGATGAGCCATGACTTTATTTGCTCAAAATTTAATTTTCCTTCTGAAGACTTAATTACAAATTGATAAATTTCTTCTTCGCTAGCTTTAATTATAAACCCTTCTTCTATTAATAGAATTTTCATGAAAGCATAAGCCATTCTCTTATTACCATCAATAAAAGGATGATTAATTATGATACTTTCAAAAACTGCTGGTGCTTTGTCAATAATAGATGGATATAATTCTTTTCCATCAAATGTTTGAAAAGGTCTGTTAAGGGCAGATAGAAGTAATGATTCATCTCTTAACCCACTACTTCCTCCAGAAGCTTCTGAAATAATTTTATTAAGTTCTAAAGCAAGTTTTTTAGAAATCATTTAGCAAGTTTTTCGAAAAGAGATTTTTCTGAATTTAATAAGTCTTTTACTATTGAGATTCGATTTTGATCTTTGTTTGTAAGCTGATTAATATAAAAATAAGCCTGATCTAAATTTTCATTAGATAAAGCGTCAATCATTTTTTTTAAGGTTCTCTTTTTTTCTATTACAGTCATAATGAATGCTTAAAATTATGAAATCTTATTTACTTATCACTCGTATCGTTTCTTTTACTATTTGTGCTACTTCTCTAGCTTTGTCAATATCTTTATTTACAATGGTTACATGCCCCATTTTCCGAAAAGGTTTTGTGACTTTTTTTCCGTAGATATGAGGTGTAACTCCATCTATTTTTAAAATGTCTTCAATGTTTTCATAGACAACATTTCCTGTAAAACCTTCTTCGCCTACCAAATTTACCATGATTCCACCTACTTTACTTTCTGTATTTCCCAAAGGAAGATTTAAGATGCTTCTTAAATGTTGTTCAAATTGATTGGTATAACTGGCTTCAATGCTATAATGTCCAGAATTATGTGTTCTTGGAGCGACTTCATTGACTAAAATTTGATCATCTTCTGTTTGAAACATTTCTACTGCTAACAAACCAATAAAGTCAAATGAATCAGCAACTTTTAAAGCAACATCTTGCGCTTTTTTTGCGATAGTACCTTCTATTCTAGCAGGACAAATCACATATTCCACCTGATTGGCTTCAGGATGAAATTCCATTTCTACCACAGGATAAGTTTTGACTTCTCCATCTTTATTTCGGGCAACAATCACGGCCAATTCGTTTTTAAACGGAATCAACTTTTCTGTGATGCATTCTACATTGGGTAATTGAGCTAAGTCATCTTTGGTTCTTACAATTTTCACGCCCGTTCCATCATAACCAAATCGAGCACTTTTCCATACAAAAGGAAGTGCAACGGCTTCATTAGAAAAAGAATGTTTCAATTCTTCTAAAGAAGTAAATCTTGAAAATTCAGCTGTAGGAATTTGATGATCTACATAAAACAACTTTTGGGTTGCTTTGTTTTGAATAATTCTTAGATCTTTTGGTTTTGGATAAATGGTTAATCCTTCAGATTCTAATTGGTCTAAAGCATCAATATTTACATTTTCAATTTCGATAGTCAGTAGATCAACTTTTTTCCCAAAGTGATATACGGTATCAAAATCTAATAAATCTCCTTGATGAAATTCGTTGCAAATTTGAGCACAAGGAGCTTCAGCAGAAGCATCTAAAATAACCGTGTAAATATCTAGCTTTTGAGTTTCTGACAGCAGCATTCGCCCTAATTGACCGCCTCCTAAAACGCCTAATTTAAAATTGGATGAGAAATAATTTTTCAATTCGAAAACAGCTAAGAATTAAACACAAAAGTACAAATTCTATTTTCTAGAATTGAATTAAAAGTTGCTGATTCTTAGAATAGAACCATTTAAGTTTTCAATTAAATATTCTTTAGCAAAACAAGCATCTATTAATGGTATTGGCGATCCGTTTAAAATATTGAATTCACTTTGATCACAGGGGCATAGAATACGTAAACTACTGTCTACAATCATTTGAGAACATGAAGATAAATTTTGCCCTGGACACAACCTGTCATAAGCTTTAAATTGAGTACCATTAATATTATATACAATCAAACCTTGGTGTCCACCAGGAGAATACGCCCATCCGCCTGGAACTTGTAAGTCGATAAATTGAGGGAGATCTAAATTGATCGACTCATTTACACTAATAAAAGGGAAACAATCATTATTGTCGCCATTGGTTGTGCATCCAAAAAAAATGATGGTTAATAATAAAAGTATCGCTTTCTTCATGAAGAGGTATTTTGGGGTTTGTAGTAATAACGAGGGCAATTTACAAATATTTTGTACATTTGTAGTCGAATCTCATTCTGTAAAATAGCAATGGGATTTTCTATTTTATGAAGATGGATGTTTTTAGACTCTAAAAACTATTACGAACGAATAAAAAATTAGACATTATGAGTGATGTTTCATATTACACTCCAGAAGGATTAAAAAAGCTTAAAGACGAGTTATTACAGTTAGAACAGGTTGAAAGACCTAGAGTTACACAGGAAATTGCAGACGCAAGAGATAAAGGGGATTTAAGTGAAAATGCAGAATATCATGCAGCTAAAGAAGAACAATCTCATTTAGAATTTAAGATTGCAAAATTAAAAAATGTAATTTCTAACGCACGTATTTTAGATGAAAGTCAATTAGATACCTCTAAAATTTTAATTCATTCTAAAGTAAAAATAAAGAATGCTACAAACGGAATGGAATTTTCCTATACTTTGGTAGCAGACTCTGAATCTGATATAGCAAATGGAAAACTTTCTGTGAATTCGCCGATCGGAAAAGGTCTGCTAGGAAAAAAAGTAGGAGATATCGCAGAGATTCAAGTTCCCAATGGAGTTATGAGTTTTGAAGTTGTAGAGATTTCGAGGTAAGGTCATTTCGAGAGCCTCAATGACCGTCGAGAGCCTCAATGACCGTCGAGAACCTCAATGACCGTCGAGAGCCTTAATGACCGTTGAGGACCCTGTCTGCCGACTAGGCAGGCTCAATGACAAACAAAGACCAAATAGACAAACAAGACAATAAAGATTTCCTGATTAATGTCTTTACGAGGAAATATGACGAAGCAATCTTTTAAATAAGCAGATTTCCTGCCCGATGCAGGCGGGCTTCTCCCGTTAGAGCGGGATCGCAAAGACAATAAAAAATTATTTTCAGACAAGCTCTTTTATTTTTATACAAACTCAAACGTATGGCTTCAATATTTATTAAAATTATTCAAGGTGAAATTCCATCTTATAAAATTGCAGAAGACGAAAACTATTTTTCTTTTCTAGATATCAACCCAAATGCAAAAGGACACGCCTTAGTCATTCCGAAAAAAGAAGAGAATAAGATTTTTGATTTGGATAAAGAAGCCTACTTAGGCTTGATGAATTTCTCTTATCGAGTAGCAAAAGCCTTAGAAAAAACAATTCCTTGTGAACGGATTGGAATGAGTGTCATTGGTTTAGAAGTTCCTCATGTACATGTGCATTTAATTCCAATTAATTTTATGGATGATATGCGTTTTGTAAAGAAGGAAAAGTTAACTCAGGATGAGTTTGTGTCTTTATCGAATTCAATTGCTGAGAATTTTGAATAATAATTAAGTTTTATTCAATACAATCTGAAAGGTAGTTCCTTTGTTGAGTTCAGATTTTTTGACAAAGATTTTGCCATTGTGATAATCTCCTATGATTCTTTTTGAAAGCGATAAGCCTAATCCCCAACCACGTTTTTTAGTAGTATAACCGGGTTTGAAAATTTGCTTGAATTTGGATTTTGGAATTCCTTTTCCAGTATCTGTGATTCTAATTTTTATTCTTTTCGCATCGGAGATAACAGCAAGTGATAGTTCGCCTTTTCCAAGCATGGCATCAATAGCATTTTTGATGAGATTTTCTATCACCCAACCAAACAATTCAACATTTAAATTACATTGCAACTCTTTTTCTTCAGATTGAAAAGTGAAAGCTATTTGCTTAGAACTTCTAGATTCTAAATAATCGTATGCTTTTTTAGTGATTTCGACAATGTTGTTTTCTTTTAACTCTGGCAAAGAACCAATTTTAGAAAACCGATTGGCAATGGTATTTAAACGATGTACATCTTTTTCAATTTCATCGACATATTTATCATTTACATTTTCCATTTTTAAAATGGCAATCCAACCTAATAAAGAAGATAAAGGCGTCCCAATTTGATGTGCCGTTTCTTTGGCCATTCCTGTCCATAGTTTATTCTGTTCTGCTATTTTGCTTGAAGAGAACATCATATAAATCACTGCAAGAAACAATGTCAGAATAAGAATTAAGGCAAGCGGATAATAGGTGAGTTTGTTTAATAAATCGGAATCTCTATAGTAAATATAATGTGTTTTGTTTTTTAAATAATTGATTTCAATAGGAGCATTTTCTTCTTTCATAATCTCCAATTGGCGCTTTAGATATTCTGGATCTTTTGCTTTGATAGAATCTAAATTCAGATAAGAGTCTTCACCGATTTCTCCGTTTTCATCTACTAAAATCATAGGAATATTCGTATTGCTTTCTAATATAGCAAGTAATAAATCTGTATTAATATCTAAATTGTCGGCATTTTCAGCCATTTCCTTTTGAGCGAAAGCAACAAGTTCCATCTTAACACGCTCTTCGGTTTTAAACTTATTGAAAAAATCATAGGTATTCCAAAGAATCAAGGAAACAATTACAAACGAAATAAGGATCACAATTCGTTTTAAAAGAAGTGTGTTTTTTAGAAAACTCATCGAACAAATATACTAGATTCGATTCTATAACTCATTTATAAAATTGATAGTATCTTTACTAGTGAAAAAAATTAGTTGTCAGTTCGAGTGTATTTATTGAATATCACGAAATAAATTAGTACTTCGACTAGCTCAGTAGAACTATTGAGAACTTCTCGATACAATTTTCTTCTAGCGTCGAAAACCACTCGAAGAGACATTAGTTAAATTAATATTTATGACATCCATCAATCCAAAAGAAATTTCAACAGGAAAACTTCACGGTTATTTGCTAGGTGCTGTGGCACCAAGACCTATTGCTTTTGCAAGTACAATTGATGAAAATGGAAACCCTAATTTATCGCCATTTAGTTTTTTCAATGTCTTTGGATCCAATCCTCCTACCATGATTTTTTCTCCTGCGAGAAGGGTAAGAGGCAATACAACAAAGCACACTTTGCAAAATGCAGAAGCAACAAAAGAAGTAGTGATTAATGTGGTGAATTATGATATCGTACATCAAATGTCTTTGAGTAGTACGGAATATCCTGAAGGAGTGAATGAATTTGTAAAAGCTGGATTTACCATGTTGCCTTCTGATAAGGTAAAACCTTTTCGTGTGGCAGAATCTCCAGTGCAATTTGAATGTAAAGTAAAAGACATTATATATACAGGTGATGAAGGCGGTGCTGGAAACTTAATTGTTTGTGAAGTGGTAAAAATTCATATTCATGATGAGGTTTTAGACGAAAAAGGAATGATAGACCAACATAAGATAGACCTGGTTGCAAGAGCAGGAGGGAGCTATTATTCTAGAGCTAGAGATGGGTTTTTTGAAATTCCGAAACCTATTTCTACGATGGGAATTGGAGTAGATGCAATTCCAGAAGAGATTAGAAACAGTAGCGTATTAACAGGAAACAATTTGGGGATGTTAGGCAATGTAGAATCGCTGCCAACCAATGAAGATGTTGATAACTTTGGAAAAGAACATAAGGATTTGGTAGGTTTAGAAATAGGAAAAAAACATACATTTGCCCAACAATATTTAGATAAAAATGATGTAGAAAGTGCTTGGAAAGTACTTTTGTTAAATTAAAGAATATGGAAGTAATAGGTAAAGTTAAATTAATAGGAGAAACTCAGACTTTTGGAAATAATGGGTTTAGAAAAAGAGAATTAGTAGTTACTACAGACGAACAGTATCCACAAATGATTATGATTGAGTTTGTACAGGATAAAGTAGATTTATTAAACAACTATTCAGTAGGTCAAGATGTAAAAGTATCTATCAACTTAAGAGGTAGAGAATGGATCAATCCACAAGGAGAAGCAAAATACTTTAATTCAGTTCAAGGTTGGAGAATAGAGAACTTAGCACAGGCAGCTCCAACTCAATTGCCTCCTACAGAACAATTTCAACCTGCTCCAGATTTAAGCACTGACGAACCAGACGATTTACCGTTTTAAAAAAAAACTCTAGGATATAAAAAAAGCCTCGTCTTGTGCTGAACTTGTTTCAGTACCTGACGAGGTTTTTTTTAGTGATAAGAAGATCCTAATTACTTAGGATCTAATGCATTGTCAATTCTAGCAATAGCATCTTGTAAGTGATATCTGCTTGTTGTATTTGGAGCTTTAGAAACAGCAGCTCTAATTTCACGCTTCAATCTATTTAATTCTCCTCTAACCATGGCTTTGATATCAGATTGGTCAATTCTAACCGTACTTTGTTTAAAATAGGTAGCATTTCTTCCTTGCTGATTTGTCGCTTTGTTCAATAAGAAATCCAAACGGTTGATATGTGCTCTTTGAAGATTTCTTCTATACGTATCGATAGATCTTCCGTTGTATAATTCCGTCCAAACTCCTTGACGAAGATCATAAAACATCGTTGTGAGTCTGTACGCATCATTTCCATTTAGCGTTTCGTTTTCAATCATACGTGCCATTCTTCCTGCATCTAAAACTCTATCCAAACCTCTGGATTGGATTCCACTAATTCTTTCAATGTTTCCAGAGAAGCCAGATTTTCCAAACACGTTTTTATTAATCATCCATTTTGGAGTAGCAAAGACTTCCTTGTTTAAGAACTTGACAGCATTTCTTTGATGATCTTTATCAACATGCGTATACACATTTCCTTCTTGCCCCACAGCTTTATAGTATTCATAGACACCTCCAACATTTGAAGCTACGTGACCTACATAACGATTGAACTGACTTAAGATTTGACCATACATTGTAGACATTTCATCGTAGGTTTCCCCATCTTTTGTAGTCCACTTTTCTAAATTGGTCATGATTCTTTGTAAGTTTTTGATTCCATAAGTACTCGCTTTCATGGCATCATCACCTAAATCTTCTGTTTGAGAACTTGGGTCAACAGGACCGCCAGCTCCAACTTGCTGATGACCAAAACGATACATTGGATTGTCTGCTCTGTCTAAAATCCATTTGTTTAAAGTCGCTTTTTCATCTTTAGCAGATGTGTCTAAAATAGGACGATATCCCCATTCAATAGCATGTTTGTCATAAGGACCAATATTTGGCATTAAAGCAACACCTTTATCTTCAGGTTGTGCTACATAGTTAAAACGCGCATAATCCATAATAGATGGTGCTGTTCCATATTTTTGAGTAAATGAAGCAGAACGTAAAGAGTCTACTGGATAGGCAACACTAGATCCCATATTATGAGGCAATCCTATAGTATGACCAACTTCATGCGCAGAAACAAAACGAATTAATCGGCCCATTACTTCATCTTTAAATTCAGTTGTTTGTGCTTCTGGGTTGATGGCAGCAGTTTGTACAAAGAACCAGTTACGTAATAAACTCATTACATTGTGATACCAGTTAATATCTGATTCTAAAATTTCTCCTGAACGTGGGTCACTTACGTGAGGTCCGTTTGCATTTGGAATTGGAGAAGCCAAATAACGTACTACAGAATAACGAACGTCTTCTGGAGACCAATCTGGATCTTCTTCTTTACTAGGAGGGTCTTTTGCAATAATGGCATTTTTAAATCCAGCAGCTTCAAAAGCTACTTGCCAATCTTCAATTCCTTGTTTGATGTATTTTCTCCAAACTTCTGGAGTTGCTCTATCTATATAATAAACAATTTGTTTTTTAGGTTCAACAAGTTCGCCAGCTTTAAACTTTGCAAGATCTTCGTCTTTTACTTCTAACCTCCATCTGTCTAAATAGGTAACGGTCTTACTTCTTTGCTCTTCTAAACCGTAATCTACCTGACCCCTGGCAAACCATCCCACTCTTTCGTCAAAATAACGACGCTTCATAGGTACTTTTGGTAATAAGATCATAGAGTTGCTCATTTCAACAGAAATAGACCCAAGACTTCTATTAGAAGGTGGTCTGCTAGCAGCGTATGTTTTTACATGTCTAACTTCTATGTTTTGAGGATAACTACTAATTCTATCGATATAAGAACGGGTTTTATCCATTCTTGTCACTCTATATTGAGTTCTTCTAAATTGTGGAAAACCTAATGGTTTTACATCTGTAGAGAATAGTGAAGTTGCATCAATAACGACACCTGTACTATCTTTACTTAAAGCTTTAATCGGGAAAGAAAATAAAACAGGTTCAAAATTAGAATTCACAACAGCCTCATGTACTGGCAAAATGGTATCAGCTACAACGCTATGAGAAACAACTCTTAGTAAAATTTGCTTTCCTTTTCTTTGCCAACGTAAAACTTGCGTATTTGTTTTACCTCCACCAAATCCAATTCCACTAGCGGTTTTAGCAATTCTAGTTACCATTAGCATTTCTCTTCCTAATAGAGAATCAGGAACTTCAAAAAGATATTTGCCGTCTTCAGAATGAACGTTAAACAGACCTTCATCTGTTTTCATCGATTTCTTTACAACGTCTCCATAAGGTAAAATAGCACCTTTCTTTGGTTTCGGTTTTGGTTTGGGTTTGGCAACTTGTTCTGTTTTTCCTTTTTTACTTTTCTTCTTCTTTTTACGTTGTGCATCTGCATCTAACGTAAGACCAAAGACAAAAAGAACAACAAGTATACGTGATAGTAATTTGTGTGTCATAATGAATTAATTTGTGTGAATTTGATTGAATTTCCGAAGTTAGTTATTCTATTAAACAGCTTTTCTTAAAAAAATGTTAAAGAGAGGTATTTGTACTGGATGTTATACAGTTTAAAGTTTGAAAATTCCAAGTTCCAACTTGTTTTAAGCACTTGAGAAGTCAATGTGATTTTTGAGTAAAATAATAAAAGTTTAAATCGTTTAACTTCTGCCAATGAAACTGTGCTATATATTTAACCAGTAGGTGAATTTTAAGTTTAAAGATCGAAACCTCGGACTAAAAATATCGGTGGCATAATTGTCATTATATACTAAGAACAAATCGGATAATGGTGCCACTCTCCATTGCAATCTGGTATTAACACTAAAGTTCTCTCTTTGTGTACTGTATTGTAAAAAAGTAGCCCAAAAGATATTTTTATTAAATGTAACGTCTATTCTCGGGCCGATGAGCCAGATAGATGCGTCTGGATAGGGATCTGGTAAATTGATTTTATCATAATTTAATTGAATGGATCCCGAAAAATAAGGTTGCAAACGTACCGTCATATTTGCTTGCAAAGAGTATTTTGTCCCATTGAAAAACTCTCCTACTGAAGGATTAATTCTATAGGAAATTGTTTTCCGTTGATCGGACCTAAAACTTGCTTCAAAACTGGTGTAGTAATAATTTTCATTTCCAGGCAATGCAATAGCACCATCTGTTCCTGTTGGATCAAATTCATCGTACAATCGTGTAAAACGATTGAACATTTCAAAACGCAGTTCAGAATTATTTTTAAAGCTGGCTTGCCATCTACTGATAATTGTGTAATCTGAATTTTGATACCCTAATTCTGGACGCCAAATATAAATTGGAGTTACTGAAAAACTATGTCTTTGGATTCGACTGTTGTTGGGCCAAAACCTCAATTCAAATTGGGGATTAATCTTGAGAATATCTGTTCGCCTGATAAAACCTAGGTCGGACCTAAAATCGTCTGCAACAAATACGCCACTTAATCTAATATTCAGTTTTTTTGCGTTAAACTGAGTTCTAAAACCTGCTGAAAAATCGTTAGAACTAACCCCTGGAGAAAATGATTTATGGAAAAAATATTTACCGCTCCAAGTATTGTCTTTTGAAGCCAAGGTATAATCGATTCCTAAAACTCTGTTGTATGTATCTTCTTCCGCTACAAAATCATATTCTTTTGTAGCTTGTTTATTGATAAACAAAAAACTAAGGTTTGATCTACTAAACACTTTCTGTTGTATGGAGATTACAGAATTGTTTACGGTAGGAATTTCATTGGCAACGTCTTCATCGGTTTGCATGCTCAAAATTCCAAGGCGTAAATTATTTGTGACTTTTCCGCTTAGTCGAACTCCTCCAATAATTCTATTTTCAATATTATTACCATCTATATCATTCGCAATTCCTATTCGTCTTGAGAAAAAAGGATTGGCATCTCTACTATCTCCAAAATCGCCAAAAAGATCACTGTTTTCTATGAAAAATTGTCTTCGTTCTGGTAACCCAACCTCAAAACGAGTGAGGTTTGTTACTTGTTGATCTACTTCAACTTGAGAAAAATCTGGATTTAAGGTTAAATCTAAATTCATGCTGTTAGCAATGGTTAATTTGGCATCTCCACCAATTTTAAAATCACTGCTATTTTCATTGTTCTCAAAATCTTTAGACGTAATTGTATTGATAAAAGGAATGATTGAAATTGGAGACTTTGATTTCCCCAAAGGTTTTTCAAAAATCATATCACCCATAAAAGCTAAGTTAAAGATGAACTGATTTTGCGGAATATTGATCCATGTATTTCGTTCATTATCTTGTGTATCGAAATGATAACTATTGAAACGCCATTTTGTTTCCCCTTCTTTATATTTAAAAGCCGATAAAGGAATTTTCCATTCTAAAATATAATGATCGTCATGAATTTTAGATTCGCCAAACCATTTTGTATCCCAAGCACCATTAAAACCTCTTAAATCGTTTCCGCCGCCAGATAATAAAATTTCTCTTCGTACTCCATACGGATTTGAACCAAAGATGAAGGCATTGGTTCCGTCATTAAAAGTATCAAACATGAGTGTGATATTATCACTTCCGCCAGCTCTAAAATCTCTTCTTAAAGAGGGAACGATATAATCTTTCCCTTTTGCATGTACTTTAATACCAACGTACAAATTCCTATCATCAAACATGAATTTAATTTCGGCTTGTCTTTTTGCTTGTGCGGTATCTGTTGGGAAATACTGAAAAAAGTTGGTTGCGGGTTTTGCTGTAGACCAAGAAGCTTCATCTAAAACTCCATTAATGGTAATCTCTTCACTGATGTATTTGACATGTACAGATTTTTTATTGACCTGTGCATATGCAGAAAAAGCAATAAAGAAGATTAGAAAAAAGCTATTTTTCATTAAAAATCGGTTGGTAATTCTGCCAAAAATACAATAAATAAAAAAAGGAACTATTCATCGAATAATTCCTTTTACAATATTGAGATATATGTTGAAATATAGATTTTTTTGAACAAAGCTATTCTCCTAAATACGGATATCTATAATCTGTTGGAGTCACAAAAGTTTCTTTAATTAATCTTGGTGATACCCAACGTAATAAATTTTGTGCAGAGCCGGCTTTATCATTAGTTCCAGAAGCTCTTGCGCCGCCAAATGGTTGTTGTCCAACAACAGCTCCAGTTGGCTTGTCATTTACGTAGAAGTTTCCAGCACAATTTTCTAAAGCTTTAGTTGCTTCGGTAACTGCATATCTATCAGTAGAGAAAACAGCTCCAGTTAATGCGTATTCAGAAGTTGCATCTACTAATTTTAAAGTGTCAGACCAATCCGCATCATCGTATACAAATACACTTACTACAGGTCCAAATAACTCGGTACACATCGTAGTATATTTTGGGTCTTCAGCTACAATTACTGTGGGTTCAATAAAATATCCTTTTGATTTGTCATAACTTCCACCTGCAAAAACTTCTGCTTTTGGATCTGCTTTAGCTCCATCAATATAAGAAGCTAATTTATCAAAAGAGGCCTCATGAATTACCGCAGTAATAAAGTTACCCATGTCTTCAGGTGATCCCATTTTAAAAGATGCGATGTCTTCCTTTACGTAGTTTAAGGTTTCTTCTGCCAATGATTTTGGTAAATATACTCTGGAAGCAGCTGAACATTTCTGACCTTGGAATTCAAAAGCACCACGAGAAATTCCTGTGGCAACTTGTTTTGCATTTGCAGAAGGATGTGCAACAATAAAATCTTTACCGCCCGTTTCTCCTACAATTTTAGGATAGGTTTTATAATTGTGAATGTTTGTACCTATTTTTTTCCAAATTTCTTTGAATACATAAGTAGATCCAGTAAAGTGAATTCCAGCAAAATCTGGACTTGCTAAAACAGTATCAGTAATCATTACGGGGTCTCCATAAACCATATTAATAACACCATCAGGAACTCCAGCTTCTTTAAAGATATCCATCAATACTTTAGCAGAAAATATTTGATGATCAGATGGTTTCCAAACAACAACATTTCCCATCAAAGCGGCACTGGCAGGTAAGTTTCCAGCAATAGCTGTAAAGTTAAATGGAGTAATGGCGTATACAAACCCTTCTAAAGGGCGGTATTCTACACGATTCCAAATTCCTTCCGCAGAATCTGGTTGTTCTTCATAAATCTGCGCCATGAATTCTACGTTGAAACGTAAGAAATCGATATACTCACAAGCAGCATCAATTTCTGCTTGCTGAACAGTTTTAGATTGCGCAATCATGGTAGCTGCATTAATTTTTGCTCTATAAGGTCCTGCAACCAATTCGGCAGCTCTCAAGAAAATAGCAGCTCGCTGTTCCCATGGCATTTGTGACCATGTTTTTCTCGCTTCTAAAGCTTCAGCAATGGCGGTTTCTACATGCGATTTTTCTCCTAAATGATAAGTTCCAACGATGTGTTGATGGTCATGTGGAGGCGTCATATTTCGTGTGTTTCCAGTTCTAACTTCCTTGCTTCCAATATACATTGGAACATCTACAGATCCATTAAAATACGCTTTGTATTGTTTGGCTACAGCTTCTCTTTCAGAAGATCCAGGAGCGTATGATTTTACAGGTTCGTTGATAGCTGTTGGTACGTGAAAAAAACCTTTTCCCATTTTGTATGTTTTTAAGTTGTAATCTACTAATTTTGGTGTCGCAAAGTTACAACTAATTTGTCAGTTTTTGATACAGATGTTAATGACTTTAGCGCTTGTTAAAAACATCTATACGTATGTGTACGGTTACCTATTTACCTCTTAAAAACAACGGATTTATCTTAACATCAAATAGAGATGAAAGTCCAATGAGAAAAACCATTCCACCTCAAAAATACTTAGAAAATGATGTGGAAATTACCTATCCTAAAGACAAATTGGCAGGAGGAACATGGATAGGAACCAGTAGCAAACAGAGATTGGTTTGTTTGCTGAATGGAGGTTTTGAAAAGCATCAACGAAATTCGTATTATAGAATGAGTAGGGGCGTGGTGGTCAAAAATATTTTGACTGTTGAAGATCCTGTAGATTATATTCAGCAATTTGATTTTGATAACATAGAACCTTTTACCATTGTATTGGTAGATTGGAGCGGCGAATTAAAAACATACGAGTTGGTCTGGGATGGAACTGAAAAGCATTTTCAAAAATTAAATCAAGAGCCTAAAATATGGTCGTCTTCTACATTGTATGATACTCAAATGAAATCTGATAGAAAAGAATGGTTTCAAGAATGGCTAGAGAATCATACAGATTTTGACCAAGAAGAAATTCTAAAATTTCATCAAAGCACTGATAAAGGAACTGAAGAAACTACGCTAAAAATGAAACGCCCTTTTGTTGAAACTGTGAGCATTTCTTCGATAAAAAAAGGAGACTCAGGATGTGCGTTAAAATATTTCGACCTTAAAGAAAACCAACTTACGGAAGTGTTTCTTTAGTACATTGCAAAAGTGATGGCTGAAACAATCAAAAACCCGATTGATCCTAAAATTACAAAGGTAAAATTAAGGATGCAGAATTTTATAAAGGTTTTAAAATATCCTTGCTGGTAGAATTTTTTCATCGCAATTAGCAAATACAATAAAAAGAGTAAGGTGAAAATCCAATTAATGTTCGGATTGTTTGTTGCTAAACTTAACAAAAAGAATATGGTGAGCATAATAAAGAAAACAGTCTGTGTATGAAATACAAAGATTAAATGCTCTACATAGGTGAACTTTCTTCGGACATAAATAAACCGTAAGAACAGTGTAAAAATAGGCAAGAAGATAAAGATTGAAATGGAGGCATAGGATACCAACTCTCTTGAGAATTTTTTATTTTCTTCAGAAGTGTTTGTCATAAAAGAGTTAATCTTATCTGCTTTTGTATAAATAAAACGATTCCAAAATCCCTTAGTTATTTTCAAGCTATCTAGTGCATCATCCATAGAAACCTCTGGGTTTTCTCTTTGAAATTTAACGATCTTGTTAACATTGGATCCACCATTAAAATTAAATGCACTATTGTTTCTTGAGGAACGAATAGAATCTTTAGGTTTTTTAGGAATTAGAGCTAATAAGGCTTCTCTATCTACAGAGTCTAGGTTTTTTAATTGTTTGTCAATATTTTCTTTCGTTACTATAGAATCTAAAGCTTTATTTGCATTGGTTTGGATATCTACAATATTGACTCCTTTGCTTTTCCTGCCAGTTCTTAAATCTTGAAAATCTTGATACTTATCTGCTATTCCTAGAATTAAAAAGAAGATAATGGAAACGGTTAGGTAAAACTGAAATGGGTTAGAATACCGAGTTCTTTTACCATCAATAAAATTTCTTGAAACTTTCCCTGGTTTTGTTAAAAGAGGAATTAAAGTTTTCCAAAATTTTCCATCCAGAGAAATAAAACCATTAAAAACTTCTTTAACAAAACTTTTAAAAGTGATTTTTTTGCCTTTATTTTTTTGTCCGCAATCTGGACAGAACTTTTCATGACCTGAAAAAGGATGTCCACAATTGTAACATTCAGGTTCTTTAATTAAGGCTAGCTTTTTCTGCTTATTTTTTCTGATTAGTTTAATGATACGGGAGTTGAAAGTTGAAACGTTGGTATGGTTACATTAAAATTTTCTTGAGTCTCTAAGTTCATCATTGTAAAGAAACCACTCATGGCTCCAATGGTAGACAATAGAAAACATCCAGACTTGTATGTATAAGTATCTTGAGGTTCTAAAATGGGAGTTTGTCCAACAACACCTTCTCCTTCTACTATTTCTGTAGCGTTTAAAGAATCAAAAATTTCCCAATGACGATCTGTTAATTGTACCGTTTCTAATGATTTGTTTTCAATTGTGATATAATAACTAAAATTATGGTATAGCATATAATTTCTACTCAAAGTTCCATCGTACTTTGTTCTTACAGAAATTTTAATGCCTTTTGTGACTTGTTGAACCATATTACTAATGTAGGACATTTGTTTGAAAGTTCCAAAGCTTTAAAATAGTCCCCAATCTACAGTCCTCAGTCTTGGTTCTTGTATTTTTAAAGTTTCTGGTTTCAGAGCTTCAAGTTTAAGTTCAGTTTCTATTTAAAAGTTTCAAAGTAATTATTCGGTATTGGTAAATATATTTTCAAACTTTCCTAATTCCTAATTCCTAATTCCTAATTCCTAATTCCTAATTCCTAATTCCTAATTCCTAATTCCTAATTCCTAATTCCTAATTCCTAATTCCTAATTCCTAATTCCTAATTCCTAATTCCTAATTCCTAATTCCTAATTTTTAATCACCCTTCTACCAAGAATAGAAACCAACGTGTCTTTACTTTCAAAATGTGCTACGATGGCATTTCTAACCAAAAAATTACTTTTATACAGACTCACAGGGTTTACGAAAAAATTCATTCCATCACCACCTTTTTGTAAATAATCTGATGTGGCTACAAAATAAGTCTTAGAATTATCCAAAGGTTTTCCATTGATCTTTACAGCATACGAATTATTTTTAATGGTAAGCTGTACCTGTTTAGAGATGGGATGCGCCTCGTCTCTTATCACAAAATATTCAAATAACTCTCTCACTTTATCAGCCGTAAGTTCTACAACGACAATAGTGTTATCAAAAGGCATTAATTCAAAAGCATGCGAAACCGTTACATTACCTTGCTGTATGCCTGCTCTAATTCCACCATAATTAGACATAGAAAAATCAACAGTTTTTCCAGTTTCATTTTTAAACAATTCATTTGCTTTTTGATAAGAAAGATCAGCAATTAAATTCCCCAAACTACTTTGAAGCAGACCATCCGTTCTGACTAAATTCTTTGGAGCATATGAAATTACTCTGGTCACCTCTTTGATCATTTGATCTTTATAGGGCAAAAATTCCTTAATAATAGTGCTGTCTTGTTTGGTTTTAAGGTCAACCAAATTTGTTTTGGACGTAATTTTAGAAACTTCATAATGTTCTTTTTTACAAGAAAAAAATAAGAATACAGAAAAAAGAACAATCCATAATTTTTTCATCATGATGAAGATTGATTTTAATTACATTTGTGATACTAAGATACTTTTTTTAGTTATTTAACAACATGATTTCGTCCAAATTAAAAAATCATTTTATACAGAAAGAAATTGATAGATTACGAATCCGTGATCACAACAATAGAGTTGTTGATGGGAAGAAAATTAATTCAGTAGGAATCATAACAAGTATTGTTATAGAAGAAAAATTAGGCTTACAAAGCCTAGTAACTGAAAAACTAAACCTTAGAAACCCTAAAATCTATACGTATAGAAAATATGATAAGAATGATGAAAAATCGTATAAACATTTTTCAGAAAAAGATTTCAATTGGAGAGGTCATATTGTAGATTCTAGTCTTCTCAGTTTTCTAGAAGAACCTTTAGATTTATTAATTTGTTTTTATCCCCAAAAACATACGTATCTAGAATATGCAACAATCGCTTCACAAGCAACTTTCAAAATAGGGTACGCAGGAATTCATCCTGGTTTATTTGATTTGGAGATTTCAGTAAAAGAAAATCAAATTGATGATTTCTTTAGTGAAATAAAAAAGTATTTAGAAATTCTCAATAAACTCTAATCGTTTAGAATTTAACAAACCCTAAAAATTTGTAAAATTCATTTTTTCCACTGAAAAGCTCTGTCGAAAAGAGTACTTTTACAGAATATAAAATGGAGTAATTATGCAGAAATTTATAGGCACAGGAGTTGCTTTGGTGACGCCTTTTAAAGAAGATAAATCGGTAGATTTTGAAGCCCTTATAAAATTAGTAGAATTTAATATCGATAATGGAATCGATTATCTAGTAATTAATGGAACCACAGGAGAAAGTGCTACAATTACAAAAGAAGAAAAACAAAAAATCATTGAAGTTATTGCTGCTACTAATAAAGGTAGATTGCCATTGGTATTAGGTGTTGGAGGTAATAATACTGCTGAAGTGATCCATGAATTACAAACAGCAGATTTAACGCATATAGATGCCATATTATCTGTAGCTCCTTATTATAGCAAACCCACTCAAGAAGGATTTTATCAGCATTTTAAAGCCATTGCTTTAGCGAGTCCAAAGCCGATTATTTTATACAATGTTCCAGGTAGAACTTCTAAAAATATGGAACCTTCAACAACCTTGCGTTTGGCAAATGATTTTGAAAATGTGATTGCGGTAAAAGAAGCGGGAAACAATGTGCAACAATATTTAGAATTGATCAAAGACAAACCTGAAGACTTTTTAATCATTTCTGGGGATGATGATTTAGCATTATCTGTTGTGTTAGCTGGAGCATCGGGAGTAATATCTGTTATTGGACAAGCGTTTCCAAAAGAGTTTTCGTCTTTAATTAATTTGGGTTTAGAAGGAAAGAACAAAGAAGCCTATCAAATTCATTTCAAATTAATGGAAGGAATCGATTTAATATTTTCTGAAAACAATCCTGCCGGAATAAAAGCAGTTTTACAAGAATTAAACATTACTTTAGATGAAGTGAGATTGCCTTTGGTAAAAGCTTCTTCAAAACTTCAAAAAGAAATCGCTAATTTTGTAAGCAATTTACAATAGAAAATATGTTATCAAAAAAAATTGAAGAAGCTTTAAATAAGCAAGTAACCGTTGAAGCTGAATCTTCTCAAGTATATTTAGCGATGGCTTCTTGGGCAGAAACCTTAGGTTTTGAAGGAGTGGCTACATTTATGTACGCACATTCAGACGAAGAACGTGAACACATGTTAAAGCTAGTAAAGTTTATCAATGAACGTGGCGGACATGCTAAAGTATCTCAATTAGAAGCACCACCAACAGAGTTTGGTTCATTTAAAGAAATGTTTGAAAATCTATTTCAACACGAGGTAAAAGTTTCTAAATCAATTAACGATTTGGTAGATGTTACCTTACAAGAAAAAGATTATGCAACTCATAACTTTTTACAGTGGTATGTTTCTGAACAAATCGAAGAAGAAGCATTGGCGAGAAATATCTTAGATAAGATTAATTTAATTGGAGATGATAAAGGAGGTCTGTATCTATTTGATAACGATGTAAAACGTTTGATTGGAGCTCAAAATTCTCCGCCTCCAAATTAACAAACATTTAATATCTCTTTATTAACCTTTTAAGAGTTTTTGTAGTTAATTGCCAACGCAATTTAGCTGAAATAAAAACTAGGGAAACTCCAGTTAATTCAAATAAATTGTCATTCCCGTATAAATGGGAATCTAAATATAAAAAAAGCGTTTTAGTAATCCATTTTTAATCCTTATTTTTGCCGAATGCGAAAAATCAAAATTTTAGCACTAATTTTTTCCGTTACTCTACTGTTGAATTCATGTGGAGAGTATCAGCGTGTCATAGGAAAAGGCACCATGGAAGAAAGATATAAACTAGCTGTAAAAAAGTACGAAGCGAAACAATACAGCAAAGCATTAAGATTGTTTGAGATTGTGACTCCTTCATATAGAGGGAAACCTCAAATGGAGCGTATCCAATTTATGGTGGCGCAGTCAAATTTCAATGAGAAAAATTACACACTTTCAGGATATTACTTTGATAGATTTACAAATAATTATCCTAGAAGTTCCAAAAAAGAGGAAGCAGCATTTTTATCAGCATATAGCTATAAGTTAGCTTCTCCTATATACAGTTTAGATCAAACCGATACAAACAAAGCACTAGTGTCTTTTCAAGCTTTTATTAATGATTATCCTGATTCACCTCGATTAGAGGAAGCAAATGAGCATTATAAAGAGTTACGATTTAAGTTAGAAAAGAAAGCTTTCGAAATCGGTAAAACGTATTACAAAACAGCAGTAACCGATTTTAGAAATTACAAAGCCGCCATTACTGCTTTTGATAATTTAATTTCAGATTATTTAGGAACTGAATTAAAAGAAGAAGCTTTGTATTACAGATTTAAAGCTTACCACGATTTAGTATTGGTAAGTACAGAGCGAAAAAAAGAGGAACGGATTAAGGAAGCAGTAAATGCTTATAAAAGACTGAAAAGAAATTTTCCAAGTTCTAAATTTTTAGAAGATTCTAACAAAATGTTAGCAATCATACAAAAAGAACAAAAACAGTTAGCAAAGAGTTAAAATATGAACTATAAAGAAACCAAAGCTCCAGTTACTACGGTAACCTATGATAAAGATGCAATAGAAGCTCCAACAGAGAATATCTATGAAGCAATTTCTATTATTGCAAAAAGAGCAACACAAATTAATTCTGATTTAAAAAAGGAATTGGTTGAAAAATTAGATGAGTTTGCTACTTACAACGACAGTTTAGAAGAAGTTTTTGAAAACAAAGAACAAATAGAGGTTTCTAAGTTTTACGAAAAATTACCTAAACCTACTGCAATTGCTGTTGAAGAGTGGTTAGAAAGTAAAGTATACCACAGAACTCCAGATTCAGAATAATGTCTATACTAGGCGGTAAAAAAATTCTTTTAGGCGTTACAGCCGGAATTGCCGCTTATAAAACGGCTAATCTGGTTCGTTTATTTATAAAATCTGGGGCAGAAGTACAAGTTGTAATGACGCCTGCCTCAAAAGATTTTATTACACCACTTACATTATCTACATTATCTAAAAACCCAGTTCATTCTACTTTCTATGAGAAAGAAGAAGAAAATGAATTGTGGACGAATCATGTAGAATTAGGATTGTGGGCAGATTATATGATCATTGCTCCAGCTACAGCAAACACATTGTCTAAAATGACAAATGGTACTTGCGATAATCTTTTATTAGCAACATATCTTTCAGCAAAATGTCCAATTTATTTTGCTCCAGCAATGGATTTGGATATGTACAAACACCCTTCTACGCTACAAAGTTTAGAGAAACTACAAAGCTTCGGAAATGTAATGATTCCCGCTACAAGCGGAGAATTAGCAAGTGGTTTGGTAGGTGAAGGAAGAATGGCAGAACCAGAAGATATTGTCAATTTCATTGAAAAAGACATGCTATCTAAATTGCCATTAAAAGGAAAAAAGATATTAATAACAGCAGGACCAACCTATGAAGCAATAGACCCTGTTCGTTTTATAGGAAATCATTCTTCAGGAAAAATGGGATTTGCCATTGCAAAATCTGCTGCCGATTTAGGAGCAGAAGTTTATTTAATCGCTGGCCCAAGTCATCAAAAAATAAAGCATTCTCTAATCAATAGAGTAGATGTAGTAAGTGCCGAAGAGATGTATAAAGCGAGCCATGAACATTTTTCAACATCAGATATTGCAATACTTTCTGCGGCTGTAGCTGATTACAGACCAAAAAATGCGGTTGACGAGAAAATAAAAAAGAAAGATGCTTCGTTAGAGGTATCATTAGAGCCCACAAAAGATATTTTGGCTTCATTAGGAGCGATCAAAAAAGATCAATTTTTAGTCGGTTTTGCATTAGAAACAAACAATGAATTGGAACATGCAATCTCTAAGTTAGAAAGAAAAAACTTAGACGCTATTGTGTTAAATTCGCTAAAAGATAAAGGAGCAGGTTTTGCTACTGACACGAATAAAGTTACCTTTATTGATAAGAAACAACATCAAGTTCCGTTTGAATTAAAATCGAAGACTGAAGTTGCAGCTGATATCATGAACGAAATACTAAAAAGAATCAATGCGTAATATTCTAAATTTCATTATTTGCCTCTTCTTTATAGGAACTCTAAGTTCTCAAGAATTAAATTGCCTAGTTACCATTAACGATCAACAAGTAGCTGGGTCAAATAAGCAAGTTTTTAGAACCTTAGAAAAATCTATTTCTGAATTTGTAAATCAGAAAAAATGGACAAATAAAAATGTAAAATCGCAAGAGAGAATTAATTGTGCAATGAATATTATCATTACGCAAAGAGATAATAATCAGTTTCAAGGAACAATTCAAATTCAATCTACACGACCCATTTACAATTCCTCATACGAAACTCCAGTTCTAAATATCAAGGACAACGATTTTAATTTTCAGTACAATGAGTTTGATCAATTGATCTACAATCCTACAAGTTTTGATTCTAATTTAATATCCATGATTACCTTTTATGTCTATGCAATTCTTGGAATGGACGCAGATACATACGCTTTAAGCGGAGGTCAAAAATACTTGAAACAAGCAGAGAATGTAATGCTACAAGCACAACAAAGTGGCTTGGCAGCTTGGTCCAATCAAGTAGGAAAACAAAATAGATTTCAACTGATAGACAATTTACTGGCGGCTAATATGAAGCAGTTTAGATCCGTAATGTATAACTATCACAGAAAAGGTTTTGATATTTTAGCTGAGAATAAAAATCAAGGAAAACAGACCATAGAAAACAATGTCATTACTTTAGACAGACTCTTTAACAAAGTAATTGGAAATCCATTAATTCGATTGTTCTTTGATGCAAAAGCAGATGAGATTGTAAACCTGTATTCAGATGGACCCAACACAAGAAGCAAACAAAGGCTGCTAGTCGTTTTACAAAAAATCTCTCCAAATAATAGTAGCAAGTGGCGAAAATTTAATTAATTTTAAATTTCGAAACCGTACTATTTGCTTACATCACTATCCATAAAAAATTATGCGTTAATCAATGAATTACACATTGATTTTGCTTCAGGATTGTCTATAATCACTGGAAAAACGGGTGCTGGTAAATCTATATTATTGGGTGCATTAGGACTTGTTTTAGGAAATAGAGCTGATTCATCTACCTTAAAAGAAAATAGTAGTAAGTGTATTGTAGAAGCTCAACTCAGTATTGCTAAATACAATCTAGAACAATTTTTTGAAAACAACGATTTAGACTACGAATTCAATACCATCATAAGAAGAGAGATTTTATCTTCAGGTAAGTCTAGAGCTTTTATCAATGATACTCCAGTAACATTATCTGTATTGAATGAGTTAAAAACGAAGTTGATAGATATTCATTCACAACATCAAACATTACAACTTTCCGATCAAGACTTTCAATTTCAATTATTGGATGCTTATGCTAAAAATGAAAGCAAATTAGATTCCTATAAAAGAGGGTTGCAGCACTATAACGAAGCAAAAAAGAAGTTAGAAGAAATCCAAAGAAACCAGCGAGAAGCCAATCAAAAATACGATTATAATGTACATCTCTATAATGAATTAGTTGATGCAAATTTGGACAAAAATGAACAAGAACAATTAGAAGAACAACTTGAAAAGGTAAACAATGTAGAAGAAATCAAATTGAATTTATCTGAAGCATTGCAAATTACCATTGATGAGAATGTTGGGATTCAAAATTTGTTATACACCTTAGAAAATAGATTGCAAAAAATTTCGACCTATTCTAAAGAGTATCAAGAATTATCAGAAAGAATTACTAGCATAAAAATTGAACTAGATGATATTGCTGGCGAAATAGAAAATGCAAATGAAAATGTCGATTTCAATCCAGCGAAAGCAGAAGAGTTAAACGACAGATTACAGCTGATTTATAATTTGCAGAAGAAGCATTATGTGAGTTCTAATGAAGAATTGTTGAACATTCAAGAAGAACTATCAGAAAAAGTAAGTATCGTAGAAAATGCAGAAGAATCTCTTCGGAATCAAGAAAATGAAGTCAAAATTATTGCCGATAAATTAGATGATTTAGCAATAAAAATATCAGCAGCGAGAAAGAAGATAGTTCCAAAACTTTCCAAACAACTAGAAAACACCTTAGAAGACTTAGGAATGCCGCAAGCAAGTTTTTCTATCAAAGTAAATCTATCTGAAGATTACTTCAAAAACGGAAAAGATACTTTAGAATTTTTGTTTTCTGCAAACAGAGGAGGTCAATTTGGAGAACTAAAAAAAGTAGCTTCAGGAGGAGAACTGTCTCGTATTATGTTAGCGATTAAAAAAATTCTATCAGAAAACAGCCATTTACCAACCATTATTTTTGATGAAATAGATACAGGAGTTTCTGGTGAAATTTCTAACAAAATGGCAAACATTATGTCGCAGATGAGCCAACAAATGCAAGTCATTACCATTACGCATTTACCACAAATTGCTGCAAAAGGAAATCAACATTACAAAGTCTACAAAGAAGAAGTCAATAACCGAACTACAACCAAATTGAAACAGTTGTCAGAAGACGAACGAATTGTTGAAATTGCTGAAATGTTAAGCGGGAAGAATATTTCAGATAGTGCCATTACACATGCAAGAGAATTGTTGAACTAATTTTTAGCACTTCGTTGTTCGTAAATATATTTTCAACTTTAGTTTCAAAGTTTCAAAGGTTAAAGTTTTTTAGTTAAAGTAAAGAAATACAATTTTCACCCAACATCCAACACCCAAACAAACCATTGGCGAATAAAAATTAAGAACTATATTTGCTGTCAATTTAGACATAAGAATAGACTAACAACTAATCACTAACAACTAGGTACTATTATGTATAACTTATTAAAAGGAAAAAGAGGAATCATTTTTGGAGCATTAGACGAAAATTCCATTGCATGGAAAACTGCTGAAAGAGCACATGAAGAAGGAGCAGAGTTTGTACTAACAAACGCACCAATTGCCATGAGAATGGGAGCAATTAAAGATTTGGCTGAAAAGACAGGATCAGAGATAATTCCAGCAGATGCAACTTCTATGGAAGATTTAGAAAATCTTGTAGAAAAATCGATGGAGATTTTAGGAGGGAAAATCGACTTTGTATTGCACTCAATAGGAATGTCAGTGAATGTACGAAAAGGTCGCCATTATACAGATTCCAAGTACGATTTTACAACCAAAGGTTGGGATGTGTCAGCAGTTTCTTTTCATAAAACAATGAACGTTTTATACAACAAACAAGCCATGAGCGAATGGGGAAGTATTGTCGCATTAACTTATATGGCAGCACAACGTGTTTTTCCAGATTATAATGACATGGCAGATAACAAAGCATACTTAGAAAGTATTGCTCGTAGTTTTGGTTATTTCTTCGGTCGCGATCAAAAAGTGAGAGTCAATACCATTTCTCAATCACCTACACCAACAACAGCAGGAAGTGGTGTAAAAGGCTTTGAAGGATTCTTAGCATATGCAGAAAAAATGTCGCCATTAGGAAACGCAACCGCATTAGAATGTGCAGACTATACCATTACATTATTCTCTGACTTGACAAAAAAAGTCACATTACAAAACTTATTTCATGACGGAGGTTTTTCCAATATGGGGGTTAGCGATTCCGTAATGGATAAATTTACAGAAGAATAGCGTTAAAAGATTATTGAATAAATAGTAAACTGAAAACCTCGATATTAAATTAATAATTAATATCGGGGTTTCTTTGTTTTAATTCAAAAGTTAACAGCTAACGCATTAATTCTTAGTATAGTATTAATTTTTTGTTAAAAAAAACGTAATTTGCTGTTAATAATCAATAAAACCCACTTTAACATGAAAAAAATTACCCTATTCTTAGTATTCATGCTATGTGCTTATGCTTGGCAAAGTAAGGCACAGTGCGATCCGTCTTCTACGGGTACGAATACAACAACGTTGATAAGCGACGTTACTACCACTGATGGAACAACAACAAATATTTCTAACTTAGCATCTGGACTTTCTCCAATGCATTATGGAAATAATTTTGCCACAATGAGTGTTACCAGTTACCCTGGTGGATCTTTTGATTTTAGCGTAAGTATTGAATCAGGAACTGTTGGATGCGCCATCTGGGTAGACTGGAATGGAGATCTAACTTTTGAGATGTCTGAAGTTGTATTTAATACTACATCTTTTCTAAATGGTCCATTTACAGGAACTATTACTGTACCAGGAGGTACAGCTGATGGAGATTATTATATGAGAATAATGATCGATTGGAATGACTCAAACCCAGATGACAATCCATGTGCATTGGCTTCAGGTAGAGGTGAAGTAGAAGACTACAAAGTAACTGTAGATGTATCAACAGCACCAAGTTGTATTGCTCCAAATGCATTAACAGCGGCTCCAACAAGCTTGACAGAAACGACTTTAGGATGGACAGAAAATGGAACAGCGACGAGCTGGGACGTAGAAATAGTAGATGTAACTGGTGGAGGATCGGCAACAGGAACACCAACAGCTAGTGGGGTTTCTAACCCCTATAGTGCCATGGGCCTAACTGCAGGTAATGATTATCAGTTTTACGTACGTGCGGACTGTGGCGGTAGTGGAACGTCTACTTGGACAGGACCCATGAGTTGGTCTCAGCCAAACTTAGGGAATATATGTGCAGTTCCAGTAGCTGCAACTGTAGAAGCAGATTGTAGTACAGCAACACCCTATACCCTAGATTATAGTACGGCTGCTGATTTAGGAACTACTGATTTTACTTGTGATAATTTCGGAGTCAATACTGGAGCTTGGTTTGAATTTACAGCACCAGCAGGAGGAGGAGTAAAAGTGACTTTTTCTGATACCAATGAGTATGCACTTTTTGACAGTTGTGGAGGTACTGAGATTGTATGTGTTAGTACTGCAACTAATGAAGCGGTATTAACAGGTTTAACACCTTCAGCAACCTATAAACTAGCAGTTTGGAAAGATTCGGCTACTACTGGAACAACAGATGTATGCTTTGAAGAAATTTCATGCCTTGCACCAACAGCATTGGATGCAAGTGTTACAAGTGCTACAGAAGCTAGTATTTCTTGGACAGCTGGAAACACACCGCCAGAAACTGAGTGGGAATATGTAGTGCAAGCAGCTGGTACTGGTACACCAGCGGGTGCAGGTACAGCTACAATGAATAACCCTACAATGCTTACAGGTCTTACAGAAGGTGATAATAATGAGTTTTATGTAAGATCAAAATGTGGAGCTTCTACGTTTAGTGATTGGGCAGGACCATTCCCTTGGACACAGGCTTTACCTCCAGTGAACGATGACTGTGCTGGAGCTATTGCATTAACTGTAAATACAGATTTAGCGTGTAGTACAGTAACAGCAGGTACTACTATAGCTGCTACGGCTTCTTCACAAGCAGATGATGTTACTGGAACACCTAATACAGATGTTTGGTTTTCATTTGTAGCAACTGATACAGATCATAGAGTTGAGCTTTCAAATGTTGTAAACCAAGGAGGAGGAACTTCTACAAGTACTGATATGGGTATGGGTGTCTATGATGCCAGTGGTGGTTGCGCAGGCCTTGTATTTCATGATGATAGTGATCCAAATACATTGAATTTAACAGGATTAACAGTTTCTACAACATACTATATAAGAGTCTATGGTTGGTTTGGAACAATTCAATATAATAATTTTGATATCTGTGTAGGTACAACACCACCACCACCACCAGCACCAGCAAATGATGAATGTGCTGGAGCTATTGCATTAACTGTAAATTCAGATTTAAGCTGTGGTACTGTAACAGCAGGAACAACAACATCTGCTACTGCTTCTCCAGAAACAGATGATGTTACTGGAACACCTAATACAGATGTTTGGTTTTCATTTGTAGCTACAGGTACAGATCATAGAGTAGAACTTTCAAATATTGTAAACCAAGGAGGAGGAACCTCTACAAGTACCGATATGGGTATGGGTGTTTATGATGCCTCTGGAGGTTGTGCAGGTCTTGTGTTTCATGATGATAGTGATCCAAACACATTGAATTTAACAGGCTTAACAGCTTCAACAACTTATTATGTAAGAGTTTACGGATGGGCTACAACAATTCAAAATAATAACTTTGATATCTGTATAGGTACACCACCACCACCACCTGCAAATGATAATTGTGCAGATGCAACTGCTATAAATGCACTGCCATTTAATAGTGTAGGAGATGCTACTGGTGCCACAAATACTGGAGGCTTTCATGCTCCATCGGGTTGTGGATCAATGAATGATGGTGTATGGTATTCATTTACAACTGTAAATGCAGGTACTGTCGATATCGTTTTAAGTGGAAATACAGGATGGGATGCAGAGATCGCTATCTATTCAGGAAGCTGTGGAACATTTACCTGTCTTGATAATGCTGATAGTGCAGGTACTGGAAATGGAGAAACTCTAACAGGTGTTGCTGTAGATGCTGGAACGCAATATTGGATTAATATTGGGTATTGGAGTGGATCTACAGATAATCCAGAAGGACCGTATACACTTGATGTAAGTACAAGTGACACAACGACTACCTTAAGTGTAGACGATAATACTCTAGAAGGATTTACAGTATTCCCAACAATTGTAAAACAAGAGTTGAATTTTACATCTCAAAATAATGTAGATCAAATCGCTATTTTCAATTTATTAGGGCAACAAGTATTTTTTAGCAAACCAAATGTTGCGAATTCTTCAGTAGATGTATCTACTTTAAGAGGAGGAATTTACTTAGTAAAAGTAAAAGTTGGAAATTCTATTGGTACTTATAAAATTATCAAGGAATAAAAACGATTCATAAATCATAAAACGCAAATCGAAAGGTTTGCGTTTTTTTTTATTCTATTTTTACGGTTTAAATTTAATTTTTAAAATGGGCTTTTTTAAAAAAAGAGACAAGGGTTTAGCATCTTCTAGAAATATCAATAAGATGGAAAGAACCGATATTGATATTCAAATTGAAGCGAATATCAATACTGTTGGAATCAATAAAATTGGGGATTCTGATTATGGAGATTTATACATAAGAATTGATGAATTAGGAGGCTTTTTAATCTTAGAAACCATTATTGTAAGTGCAACAAATTTGAAAAGTAAAAAAGGAAGTAAATTGACTTTTCTAAAAGAAGATGAATTATTAGCATTTGATTCTGATGAAGATAAAATAGAATCAGACTCTTCATCAAGTATTGCAGAAAGATTTATTACCAAAATAGATTATAATATCTCTGAAGAAGAAGCGAATATGCTTAAAGAGAAGAAATATGATACGGTTCGCTTTGAGATGAACGGAAAAGAGATTTTATTTTCTTTTATTAAATAATTGTTGTTCAATAAAATCAATGGGCACTATCAAAAATCTTTTTTTGTTTAGTTTTACAAGGTTTTAATGAGAGACATTTTATTTTTATTCTATTGATAATACCATTTCAATATAGAATTAGTATAATTACAAACCCGTTGTGCATTTTGATTTATTTGACTTAATCAAATGTCAGTTCGAGTGATTTTCGATAGAAAATCGTATCGAGAACAGGTTCTAAAGTCGAAAAATTGATTCTCGATACAAATTTTACTCATAAAAATGAGTGAAAATTTACTCGAATTGACAATTTTCCTTCAAAATACACAACAGGTTAATTACAATTATACTGCTTGTCAATTTGTTAGAATCAAGTCTTTGTTCTTGATTCTAGGAGCGTAGCGGTCTTAAAATCTTTTGTTAGATTAATGTCATTAAATAAAGAAAAAATAAAACCAGCATATTCTATAATCGTTCCTGTTTATAATCGTCCACAAGAAATGGACGAACTGCTAATTAGCATAATCAATCAAGATTATGATGGATTTGTAGAGGTTTGTGTTATAGAAGATGGTTCTACTTTAAAAAGTGATGTCGTTGTAGAAAAATATAGAGAACAACTATCCATACGATATTACGAAAAAGAAAATTCTGGACCAGGAGCAAGTCGCAATTACGGTATGCGAAAAGCAAAAGGAAATTATTTTATCATCTTAGATTCTGATGTAATCCTTCCACCTCAGTATCTGGCAGAAGTCAACAAAACATTAGAAAATAATTTTACCGATGCATTTGGCGGACCTGATGCAGCCCATAAAGATTTTACATCTTTACAAAAAGCCATCAATTATTCCATGACTTCTTTTTTAACGACAGGCGGAATCCGAGGAAAGAAAAAAGGCGTTGGAAAATTTCAACCCAGAAGTTTTAATATGGGAATCTCTAGAAAAGCTTTTGAAAAAACAAAAGGGTTTTCTGACTTAAGAGCAGGAGAAGATATCGATTTAACCTTTCGATTATGGGAGGTTGGTTTTGAAACCCAATTGATAGATGAAGCTTTTGTCTACCATAAAAGAAGAAATTCAATTCCAAGTTTTTTCAAACAAACATTTGCTTTTGGAACAGCAAGACCTAAATTAAATAAACGGTATCCTAAAACTGCAAAACTCACCTATTGGTTTCCTAGTGTGTTTGCACTCGGATTCGATTTATCGATTCTATTGTTATTTTTTGGGTATTGGCAATTGGCTGCTTTTTTCGGATTCTATTTAGTCGCCATTTTTTCAGATTCAACCGTAGAAAACAAAAGTATAAAAGTTGGTTTTCTAAGTATAATTACCTCGCTGACTCAGTTCTTTGGCTACGGATTAGGGTTTTTAGAATCTAAAATTTTCACTAAGAAATAATAATAAACGTGTCACTTCGAGTGTCGCGCCAAAATCGCGATGTATCGAGAAGCCTTACAAGTTTGGTTAGTTTTGAGGATTTGTTACCAAATTGAATTCTAACTATTCTTGTTTTATTGAATACCATTCAAACTCCTTATTTGTAAATCATCTAAAAATTCCGCATCCGTTTCAAAAAAGATTGTTTTCACCTCATTAGGCAATAAATCAAAAAAATTATCCGAAAAATGACCTTTCTTTTTGGATGATAAAAAGACATCTTTTTGCAAGACCTCACTTTGTAAGGTGATAGAAAAACCTTCCTGAGTTTTAGCGATTTTCGTACTAATTTCACCTTTAGGGAGCACTAGGTTTTTGGGTCTATCAAAGAAATAAAGAGATTTAGAATTGTTGAATTCTATTACGTATATAAACCTACGAATGTCAATATCTGCTTGTGGAATGTGATATACTTTCTGACTTGAATTTACTTTAACAACAATTTCTTCTGTGTTAGCCCAAATCTCTTTTCCATAGAAGTCAATCATTTTTAATCTGAGAGTGCCTTTAAGTTCAGATAGCGAATCATTAACAATATAGGTCTCATAATCGTATTTAGTTTTTATTGTTGAAATCAATACGTTTTCAAACGACTTTTTTGCTTTATAATGCAAGGCTTTCCAATTGCCAAAATAATCAATACTCGACCAAGAAATTACGGGCCAACAGTCGTTGAGTTGCCAATACAGACTCCCCATATTGTATGGACGAGATCTTCTTTGCGCTTCAATGCCCATCGTAATACCTTTGGCTTGTACTAGCTGACTTACATAAACATAATCCTCATCAGAACTCGGAACAGGATAATCACGTTGCATATAGTCTTCAATAAGCTGAAAACCTCTCGAATGTTTTTGATGTGATTTCATGGCATCCGTATGAATCGCTATAGAATCTTCCTGATTGATATAATTAATAGCCTCATAACTCGGAAACGATTGAAACCCAAATTCACTCATAAATCGCGGGACATTTTCTTCAAAATGTTCAAAAGGATATGCGTCATGCCAAACCCACCAATCATGCGCGTCACCTTCTGTTTTGTAGTTTGGATTTCCACGACCGTATTTTGGAGAACTTTCCCAATAGGAAGTCTGACTGAATTCTTTGACTGTATTTGGTAAAATACTGTCAAACACCTTTAAATAATTGTTCCAAATTTCTTTTTTTTCTTCTTCCGATTTTCCAGCTTGCCACCCCCAACGATGCCAACCTTCAGAATTCTCATTATTTCCTGCCCATAAGGCAATACTAGGATGATTTCGTAATCGTTTTATTTGATCTGTTGCTTCTTGTTGAACGTTCTTTAAAAAGGAGGTATCTCCAGGATACATAGCACAAGCAAACATAAAATCTTGCCAAACGAGAATTCCTTTTTCATCACATAAATCGTAAAAGACATCATTTTCATAAATCCCACCGCCCCAAACACGGAGCATATTCATATTGGCGTCGACAACATCATTCAATAAATTCTCATAATGTTCTGGAGTGACTTTATTCTGAAAACTGTTTTGCGGAATATAATTGGCTCCTTTTGCATAGACAGGAACATCGTTTACTTTGAAATAAAAAGACTCACCGATACTATCTTTTTCTGTTACTAACTCGATGATTCTTAAACCTAGTTTTTGAGAATAGGTGTCAAGGATTTTGTTGCCGTCTTTAACTATTATTTTTATATCGTATAAATAAGGTACACCAAGATTATGTGGCCACCAGCGTTTTGGGTTTTTGATTTCAATTTCATCTATCCAACTGTAGCCTTTGTATATCTCATTTGTTGATTTAAAAAGGTCATTATTTATATAAATTTCATAGGTTAATTTTTTATCTAAGTCAACATTTGAGCGCTTTTTGATTTCAATAAGTAATGATGCTTTAGAATCATTCAATTCTAATTGTTTTATAAAGACATCATCAATTTTATAATCATCCCAAGCCTTTAAATACACGTCTTTCCAAATCCCTGAAGTATTGAGTTTTGGTCCCCAATCCCAACCGTATTGAAATTGTGCTTTTCTCGTAAAAATCCGATTTCCTTCAGGCAATTCATAACCCAATTTTCTCTTTTCTTTTTCTTCTTGAATTGATGAACTTTCAAATTCGATTTTCAATTCATTTTCGTTTTTTAGAATTGATTTTACAGAAATTGAATACTGACGAAACGCATTATTAGAATTTAAAATTAAACTGTCATTCAAATATACTTTTGCATAGGTGTCTAAACCTTCAAAGTTGAGCTCGAGATGCCTTTTTGAAAGCGTTTTTTCATCGACAGTAAAACTTGTTTTGTACACCCAAGAAGAATCCGAAACCCATTGCACTTTCTCTTCATTGGTTTTGATGAATGGATCTTCAATCAATTGATGGTCTAATAAATCAGTGAATATATTTCCAGGCACACTTGCCGAATACCAATCAGTTGCATTTTTTGATTTAAAAGACCAATTCCTGTCTAGTTTTTGAATGATTGGAGTTGCATCTTTAGGTTGACAGCCAAATAGAACGAATCCAAGAATAACATATATAAGGAGTTGCTTAGTCATTAATTTTTGAAATGATATTTTGAATCTTTTGAATGTCAGAAAAAGAAATTCTCGTTTCATCAAACAATTTAGAACTATTCATAGAAACCTTTGGAGTATTGATTGTTTGAATTTGTGTTGATGCCGATAAATGAATTTCATCAAAACCAGCTTCTTTAAATAACTTCACATTATTGATATTGATTCCACCTCCAGGCATGATTTTCACATTCGTTTTGTCTTTGAGTTCTTTTAACAATTCAATTCCTTTTTCCGCAGCGGTTTCTTGCCCAGAAGTTAAAATACGGTCGACTCCAATTTCTTCCAGTTTTACAATAGCTTCTTTCGGATTGATTACCCAATCAAAAGCTCTGTGAAATGTAAAATGCAAAGGTTTAGAAAGGTCGACTAATTCTTTTGTTCTTTGGATGTCAATACTATGATCAGAATTCAAAACCCCAGAGACTATTCCCGCACAACCTAATTCTTTACAGAGTACAATATTCTCTTTCATGATTTCAAATTCAGAATCAGAATAGGTAAAATCTCCACTTCTAGGGCGAATCAATACATGAACAGGAATTGAAATATCATGCACCACTTTTTTTAGCAAACCATAAGAAGGTGTAATTCCACCCACAGCCAATTCAGCGCATAATTCAATACGATGCGCACCAGCTTCTTGAGCATTTATTGCTGATTGATATGAATTTGCACAGATTTCTACAAGCATAATTTTCTTCTTTGTCACATCAAAAGTGTGACCTATCAGGTATTTTAGTTAACATTTCTGTTAGTTGTCTTTGCGATCACGCTAGAGCGTGAGAAGCAATCTTTTTAATGAGATTACTTCGTCATGTTCTCAAATCAAGTTTGAGACAAGCCTCGTAAAGACATTTTACATTGTTTCATAGCTACATTTCCACATTAATTCATTATTCAATTATAATCTCATCAATAAACGTCCAAGCCTTATGACCGGCTCCTTGTTTTCCTTCTGGAATGACTCCATAATTTGGGATATATAATTTAATAGCCTTAACAATATAGCCGTTTTCCTTTATTTTTTCTTCAGTAAAATCTTCAAAAAAATTTACTATTAGAGAATTAGAATGTTCAATACTATTAGGTTTTCTTCTGAGGGTCCACTTTTTCTCTCCGACAGTTTTATTACCAATCATTAACTCTGTTGTAATTTCTTTCGGCGCATAAATCCATTGTCCATTTCCATTGTGGAATCGAGTAGAAATTGAATGAACATCTATAGGTTCTTCAAATTCAATCATAATCTCAATATCCTCTCCCGAAAAACCCAACCATTCTTTATCACCATAACGTTTGTTATTTCCTGAGATTCCGTTAATTAAAGCTTGTTTTCCACCCGCATTATACGCAGGATGTGGTTCTTTATCAATGGTGATCTTAGCCCCAACACCTTTGTGTAAATTTATTTTCTGCTCAAAAGTATTTCCTAAAATTTCATTTTCCGAATTACGAACTTCAGCTTTTATAATCATGGTAGTATCAACAGCTATTGGTTGAGAATAGAGTTGATTGATTTTTTGATTATTGACAGAATAATAAATTGGATAGGTTTTCGAAGTAGTACTCAATTCATACCTCAATTTTCCCTCTGTATTTTTCAATGCACCTTTGACTTCATAAATATGATTGGCATAATTCACATCCAATAGATCCAATCGTTTTTGATACTGTTCCAACCGTCTAATAAAGTCATCATAATCTTTATTTTTCGGCGAAGACCAAACAACTTCACTCAAAGCAACTACTCTAGGAAAAGCCATATATTCTACTTTTTTTTCATTCGGCATATATTCTGTCCAAACATTTCCTTGCGCTCCCAAAACATATTTCGATTCTTCTTGAGTTAGTTCTTTAGGAATCGGATTAAAATGATAGACTTTTTCTAAGGGAAGAAACCCGCCAATCGCCAAAGGTTCACTTTCATTATCCGATTGATAATGATCAAAATAACAATGAGAACCTGGAGTTAAAATGACATCGTGACCTTCTTTTGCAGCTTCCACAGCGCCATTGGTTCCTCGCCATGACATCACCGTAGCATTGGGTGCCAAACCACCTTCTAGAATTTCATCCCAACCAATAATTTTTTTTCCTTTTGAGTTGATGTATTTTTCCATTCTAGAAATGAAATAACTCTGCAACCCATGCTCATCTTTTAAGCCTTCTTTTTTGATGAGTTTCTGACAATGAGCACAATTCTTCCATCGAGTTTTAGGCGCTTCATCACCACCAATATGAATGTACTTTCCTGGAAATAAATCAACTACTTCGTCAATGACATCTTCTAAAAATTGAAATGTAGATTCTTTCGGACAATACACTTCTTCAAAAACTCCCCATTTAGTAGCAACCTCTATTTTTTTATGGGTTGCTGAGCCTGCCTTGTCGGCAGACAGGCCTGTCGAAGCACAGCCCAATTCAGGATACGCAGCAATGGCAGCTTGCGAATGCCCTGGCATTTCAATTTCAGGAATAATGGTTACTTGTCTAGTTTGTGCATAAGCAACAATCTCTTTGATTTGCTCTTGCGTGTAAAACCCACCATATTTTTTGCCATCAAACTGATGCGGTTGATCACTATAATGTCCAATTAAAGTTTCCTTTCTATACGCAGCAATTTCCTGTAATTTTGGATACTTTTTAATCTCGATTCTCCATCCTTGATCTTCCGTTAAATGCCAATGAAATGTATTCATTTTCAATCGAGAGATCTGGTCAATATATTTTTTAATGAAATCGACAGAGAAGAAATGCCTCCCCACATCCAAATGCATTCCTCTGTATTTGAATTGTGGTTGATCTTTTATGGTTAAAGCTTGCAAAGCAATTGACTTCTCATTTTTGGTATCAACAAGAAATAATTGCATCAAACTTTGTACTGCATAAAATGCACCTTTGGATGTTTTCGCTTGAATCGTAATTCGGTCTGAATCTATTGCCAACTCATAACCTTCTTCGTTTTCAATTTTTGAATCGACAGAAAAAGAAATTTCCTTTTTTTCTTGGTTAGAGCTTACTATAATGCCTACTTCATTCTTAAGAAATTCATTAAAATAGGTGGCTACATCGGTAAATTTTTCATCATAAGTAAAAGAAACATTGTCATCTAAAACAAATACTCCATCTTCAATTGTTTGCTCTAAAGGCATTGGAATAATATTCGCTTCTAGAGGAATCAGTTCTTTTTTTGAGCAACCAAATAAAAATAGGAAGGCAAAAAATATAATGTAATAATGTCGCATTTTAGTATCTTCGAGTCATAAAAATAAGAATCTCAACTCAATGAAGTTCAAATACCTTCTATTATTTGTTTTTGCTGTCACTTTCTTATCGTGCAAAGACAAAGAAACTCCTAATGCAGCAGTCAAAAACAAGTCCTTACTTTCTTATGTAAATCCTTTTATTGGGACAGGCGGACATGGGCATACCTATCCCGGAGCAACCCTACCATTTGGAATGATGCAGCTAAGTCCAGATACGCGTTTGGACGGTTGGGACGGATGTTCTGGATATCATTATTCGGATGAATATATCTATGGATTTTCACATACACATTTAAGCGGAACAGGAGTTTCTGATTATGGAGATATTTTATTGATGCCAACAAACGAAATAAATTTTCATAATGGAGCAACAGGAAATAAAGGTTACAAATCGAAATTTTCACATGAAAATGAAGTTGCAGAACCAGGCTATTACAAAGTGCATTTAGACGATACAAATATTGATGTAGAGCTCACAGTTTCCAAACGAAGTGGAATTCATAAATATCAATTTCCATCAGAAGCCAATCAATTTGTAATTCTAGATTTACTACATCGCGATAAAGTATTGGATGCAAAAATTATAAAAGTATCTGAGGCTGAACTTAATGGGTATCGATTTTCTGATGCTTGGGCAAAAGATCAACGAATCTATTTTAGCATAAAAACATCTCATGCCTTTAGTGATGTATTGCAATCGCCTCCCAAACAAGGAATGGCGGGAGCTCAAAAAATAGCATTGAATTTTAAGAATCCAAATAATGAACCTGTATACATAAAAATTGGAATTTCGGCGGTAGACATAGAAGGAGCAAAAAAGAATTTAGAACAAGAAATTGGAACAAAAACGTTTGAAGAAATCAAAAAAGAAGCCCAAGATATTTGGGAACAACAATTAGAAAAAATTGTCATTGAAGGAAATAATGAGGATAACAAAACGAATTTCTATACTTCAATGTACCACACCATGATTGCACCAAATTTATATCAAGATGTGGATGGTCGTTATCGCGGAATGGATTTAAAAATTCATGAAACCAAGGATTTTGATTATTATACAGTATTCTCTTTATGGGATACCTATCGTGCTGCACATCCTTTGTACACGATCATAGAACAGGATAGAACCAACGATTTTATCAATACATTCTTAGCAAAATATGACGAAGGTGGAATTATGCCCATTTGGGATTTAGCCGCAAATTATACACATTGTATGATTGGTTATCATGCCGTTCCTGTAATTTCTGATGCCTACCTTAAGGGAATTCAAGGCTATGATACAGAAAAAGCATTGGAAGCGATGAAACACTCTGCAACCCGAGATAAATTGGGATTGGAAAGTTATAAGCAATTTGGATTTATTCCTGTTGAAAAAGAATCGGAATCGGTTTCTAAAACATTGGAGTATGCCTATGACGATTGGTCAATTGCACAGATGGCAAAAGCCATGGGCAAAGAAGAGGATTATAAAAATTATACAGAACGTGGACAGTACTATAAAAACATTTTCGATCCTGAGAGCCAATTCATGAGAGGTCGTTTTAGAAATACTTGGTTTGCGCCTTTTGATCCGTATGAAGTGAATTTTAATTATACGGAAGCCAATTCTTGGCAATACAGTTTTTATGTTCCGCAAGATATTTCTGGATTTATAGAATTGCTAGGAGGAAAGCAAGCTTTGGAAAATCAATTAGACAAATTGTTTACGGCTAAGAATGAAACTTCAGGAAGAAGTCAGGCAGATATTACAGGTTTGATTGGTCAATATGCCCATGGAAACGAACCGAGTCATCATATGGCATATTTGTACAACTTTGTGAACAAACCACACAAAACCCAAGAAAAAGTTCGTCAGATATTGACAGAACTGTATACCAATGCTCCCGATGGAATTTCAGGGAACGAAGATTGTGGACAAATGAGTGCTTGGTATGTGTTTAGTTCTTTAGGGTTTTATCCAGTGACGCCAGCATCCAATCAATATATTATAGGAAGCCCGTTATTTGATAAAGCGACCATCAATTTAGAAAATGGAAAAACATTTACGGTTGCTGCCGAATCTTTATCCGAAGAAAATAAATACATCAAAGCAACCTACTTAAATGGAAAGAACTACCCGTATTCATTTATCAATCACAGCGATATTGTAAATGGAGGAAGTTTGGTTTTTGAAATGACAAACATTCCAACTGATTGGGGAACTCAAGACGAATACATTCCTAAAACAGAAATTAACGAACACAAGATTGTTCCAGCTCCATACATTGCAAAAGGCGATGTAGCTTTTAAAGGAAGTACAGAGATCACTTTGGAAAGTGTAGATAAAAATGCGAACATTTTCTATTCTTTAGGTGATGATTTTATTCAATATTCAACACCTTTTGAGATTTCTGAAAAATCGACCTTGAAAGTATACGCGGAAAATGGAGATCAGAAAAGTGCAACGATAACTACAGATTTTTATAAGATTGATCCGAATATCAAAATTGAATTGAAAACGGAATATGCCAATCAATACAATGCAGGTGGCGATCATGCTTTGATTGATGGAATTATAGGAACTGAAGATTTTAGAACAGGAACTTGGCAAGGTTACTGGGATGAAGATGTGATTGCGATTGTAGATTTAGGGAAAGTAAAACCCATAGAAACGATTGATGTTAACTTTTTACAAGATCAGCGTTCTTGGATTTTCTTTCCGACTGAAGTAGAATGTTATGTGTCTGACAATCCAAGGAGTTTTTATAAAAGTCTTCCAAAACAAAAAATCAATTCGACAAAACGAGATGAAAATGTAGCTATCAAAAAAGTATCATTTTCAATGAAAGGGTACAGTGCACGTTATGTAAAAATTGTCGCCAAAAAATTAGGAGAACTTCCTGAATGGCATTTAGGCTACAAACATGATGGCCGTTCGTGGATTTTTGTAGATGAGATACAAATTAAATGAACCAATGTAACAATGTAACAATGTAACAATGTAGCAATGTAGCAATGAATCAATGTAACAATTTAAAAATGTCTTTACGAGTGGTCATTGAGCGAAGTCGAAATGCAAACGAAGTAATCTTATGATAGATTGCCGCGTCGCGTTGCTCCTCGCAAAGACAAATAAAAACGTAAATATATTTTCAATAGCAGTAAACACAATCAATTTAATTTAATATATGAAACGAAGAAAATTCCTCCAAAATGCTTCCTTATCAACCTTAGGGGTTGTTGCTGTAGTTAATGCCATTGGCTGTGAAACAAAAGAAGAAAGCAAAGCTATTGTAGCAAATCCCTCAAAAAAAACAGTTAGACCATTGGTGATTGCCACATGGGATACACCCTTAGCAGTAAATGCGGCAGCTGAAGTATTGGCAAAAGGCGGATCTGCTTTGGATGCTGTAGAGTATGGATGTAGAGTAGAAGAAGCCAATGAAAAAGGACAATCTGTTGGAAAAGGCGGATTACCTGATAGAGACGGAAATGTAACCTTAGATGCCTGCATTATGGATTCTAAAGGAAATTACGGCGCAGTAGTTTGTGTTCAAAATATTATGCATGTAATTTCTGTAGCAAGAAAAGTAATGGAAGAAACACCACATGTTTTATTAGCAGGAAAAGGAGCAGAACAATTTGCCGTTTCTCAAGGTTTTCAACGAGAAAATTTACTGACTGAAAAGTCTAAAAAGGCTTGGGAAAAATGGAAAGAAAAATCAGAATACAAACCCATTATCAATATAGAAAATCACGATACGATAGGAATGTTGGCAATTGATAAAGACGGAAATATTTCTGGTGCCTGTACCACAAGTGGATTGGCGTATAAAATGGCAGGTAGAGTTGGCGATTCTCCTGTAATAGGCTCAGGATTGTTTATCGATAATGAGATAGGAGGAGCAACAGCCACAGGTCTAGGAGAAGAAGTTTTAAAAACAGTGGGAAGTTTCCTCATTGTAGAATTAATGCGACAAGGAAGAACGCCACAAGAAGCTTGTGAAGAGGCCATTGGAAGAATCGTTAACAAACCCAATAGCAATTATGAAAATTTCCAAGTGGGTTATATTGCAGTCAATAAACAAGGAGAATACGGAGCCTATTCCATTCATGAACATTTTAGTTACAACTTGTATAAAGACAAGGAAAACAAAAACTATAAATCAAAATTTTTCAATAAAGAAGCCTAATTATGTCAACAAACAAATCCTATAGAAGTGCCTTTATATTTTTAACAACCTTATTTTTTCTTTGGGGGTTTATTACTGTTTTTGTAGACCCTTTAATTCCAAGGTTAAAAGAAGTTTTTGAACTTTCAAATTTTAAATCAGGACTGATTCAATTTTCATTTTTTGGTGCTTATTTTTTATTATCAATTCCAACTGGGTTTATTCTTTCTAAAATTGGATATAAAAAAGGAATTGTTTTAGGTTTAACCATTATGGCTGTTGGCTGTTTGCTATTTTACCCTGCAGCTTCTTCACGAATTTATATTGTTTTCTTATTGGCAGTATTTGTTTTAGCTAGCGGAATGACGATTCTTCAGGTAGCTGCTAACCCTTATGTTGCTGCTTTAGGAAGTGAAGAAGGAGCCTCTAGTCGTTTGAATTTATCACAAGCATTCAATTCTCTTGGGACAGCGATTGCTCCTGCTCTTGGTGCTATGCTGATTTTGAGTGATAAAGTAAAAACTACAGAAGAAATAAGTGCATTATCAGGAACTGCAAAAGAAGCATATTTAACCTCAGAGGCTTCCGCTGTTCAGTTTCCATTTATAGGAATTGCAATATTTGTCATTGTATTAGCATTAGTGTTTGTTTTTGTAAAGCTTCCTAAGGTATTACAAAGTGCACCTAAAGGAGGTTATGCAAAATTGTTAAAGAATAAACCTTTAATGATGGGAGCAATTGGAATTTTCGTCTACGTAGGAGCAGAAGTTGCGATAGGAAGCTATTTGGTAAACTATTTTGATAAAATGGGTTTAGCAAATATGATTAAAGATAGCGATATTATGAGAAGTATTTCAGAAACTGTTTTAGGCAAATCTATTGACGGAATTAGTAATCTAGCGATTGTAGGAGCCTTTGTTACTTTTTATTGGAGTGGAGCCATGATAGGGCGGTTTATTGGAGCATATTTAACAAAAATCTTAAAACCTGCTATAGTATTGAGAACTTTTGCATTAGGAGCTTTACTAATGATTATTATATCAATGACTTCTTCTGGATTTGTTGCTATGTGGAGTATCCTAGCAGTTGGATTGTTTAATTCAATTATGTTCCCAACAATTTTTGCATTAGCGCTCGATGGCTTGGATGATCTTAAGCCACAAGCATCTGGGATTTTATGTACAATGATTGTTGGTGGAGCGATTATTCCACCATTGTATGGAAAACTAACAGATAACTTTGGATTTAAACTAGCTTTTATTCTAGTTCTTATTTGTTATGCTTATATCTTCCTATATGGAAGGTTGAAGAGTAAAACGTCTTAAAACAAAACCCCCCGAAACATAGTTTCGGGGATTGTTTTTTATAAAATTTGTAAGGCAGAGCCTGTCGAAGCCTATTTCTTCTTAGCCTGTTGCTCTTGGGCTTGCTTCATAGCATCGTCTATACGTTGTCTGAATTTGCTCTTTTTCTTTTCAGGACGTTTTTTGTTTTCCTCTATTTGAGCAATGATCTTTTTCTCGTCAATTACATAGTTTTTAATGACTAACATAATGGTAATGGTGAGTAAGTTAGAAACAAAGTAATATAAACTTAAACTACTTGCATAATTGTTAAAGAAGAACAACATCATAATAGGAGAGAAGTAAATCATATACTTCATCAATTTACCCATGTCTGGCATTCCTTCTTGCGTTGGAGCTTGCATATTCATCTGTTGACTTTGATTCATTTTCATGTAGAAGAAAATAGCAATCGACGCCAAAATTGGAAATAAACTTACGTGATTTCCATACCAGGGAATTTCAAAAGGTAGCATGAATATCGTATCGTAAGACGATAAATCATCCGCCCATAAAAAACTTTCTCCTCTTAATGCAATGTTAGACGGGAAAAACTTAAATAAGGCAAAGAATACGGGCATTTGTAGTAATGCTGGAATACAACCCGACATCATACTTACTCCAGCTTTTCGCTGGACTGCCATGGTTGCTTGTTGACGCTTCATTGCGTTTTCTTTTCCAGGAAATTTCTTGTTCAATTCGTTCAATTCTGGACGAATCACCTTCATTTTAGCACTTGATAGATAGGATTTGTATACCAATGGCGACATGATAATTCTAACAACGATGGTCATTAAGATGATAATCAAACCATAATTCCCCATAAGACCTTCTAGCATTCCAAAGATTGGAATGAAAATCCAACGGTTGATGGTTCCAAAAATTCCCCAACCTAAATCTGCTGTTTCACCTAAATCAGTTCCTGCGTAAGTCTCAAAAGTTTTATAGTCTGATGGACCATAATACCACCTCATATTATAGTTTAACTCACCATTGCTTAATTCAAGTGGAGCTTTTAAACTATATTTTTTTGTAAAAATACTATCTATTTTTTCGTCATTCACCAAATTCTTTGAAGCAATTGCTGCATTGTTGAATGGTTTTTCAGTAAGTAAAATAGAGGAGAAGAAATGTTGCTTATAAGAAACCCAATCTACATCATTGATGACTTCATTATTATCAACATTAATATAATCAACTTCATCTTCCGCTTTAAAGTAATAATAAGAATACATGGTATTCTCTGTACGTAAACTCTTTTCGTGACGGTATCCGTTTAATGTCCAGTCTAAGTTGATTGGATTGGATGAGTTAATCACAGTACTCAGTCCTTGAGATCGTACGGCAAAATTTACCATATAATCATCAGCCATTTCATAATAGTATTCTAAGAATTGACTATCAGAAACTTTCAGCTTCATGGAAAGGATTTGCTTATCGCCATTCGTAGTCAATGTAGGCTCAAAGAATAAATCTTTAGTATTTAAAATACGGTTGTCTGTTGTTCCAAAATTGATGTTAAAAGTAGCATTGTTGTCTTTAATCATGTACAAAGGCAACGAGTCGTAGGTTTGGAAATTTTTAATTAAAGCCTCTACAATTTGTCCTCCTTTATTATCAATTCTCAGAAGTAATTGATCATTCTCTATGGTAGTTGTACCTTCTTTACCATGAATAGCGCTCGATGCAAATGCTCCTAATTGATTCTGTAGATTCAGTTTTTTTAAGGAATCATTTTCAACAGGAGTGATAGTCGTTATTGGAGTTGATGTGGTTGTTTTTGTAGAATCAGCAACTTGTTCTGTAGATGTTTTTGTTCCTTCCTCAACGTCTGGTTGAGTAGAATTCATCCACCAAAGCAAAAGCCCTCCCAACAAGATCATTCCGATAAAGGAATTCACATCAAATTTTTTTTGTTCCATATGTTTTAAATGTCAATTTGTCATTTACTTTTCGATATAAGTAGCAAAAAGCGCTGACAAATGTAGTGAAAAGCTGTATTTTTTTATGATTATCCTATGTTTTATTTGGACAGTATTGATAGTCCAAATAGTATTCCATTTTATGCTGAACTTTTACATTGAGCTAGTCGAAGTATATTTTAGTTTTTTTTTATTTCTTTGAATGTTTTAAAGCAGCTTTTACAAAATCTACAAATAATGGATGCGGATTTAGTACAGTACTTTTATATTCTGGATGATATTGCACTCCTACAAACCATGGATGATCGGGAAGTTCTACAATTTCTACCAATCCCGTTTTTGGGTTGATTCCAGTTGTTTGCATTCCGCCAGCTTTAATTTGCTCTAAATAATCGTTGTTAAACTCATAACGATGTCTATGGCGCTCACTAATCAATTCATTTTGATAGGCTTCAAATACCTTAGAATCTTTTGAAATTTCACAATCCCAACCACCCAAACGCATGGTTCCGCCTTTTTCAGTAACACTTTTCTGCTCTTCCATTAAACTGATCACAGGATGTGTAAGATTATCTGCCATTTCTGTAGAGTTAACACCTTCTAAACCTAAAACATTTCTAGAAAATTCAATAACTGCCATTTGCATTCCTAAGCAAATTCCAAAATATGGAATGTTGTTTTCTCTAGCATATTGAACTGCTTTTATCTTTCCTTCTACGCCTCGGTCTCCAAATCCAGGGGCGACTAAAATTCCATTCAAACCTTCTAACTCATTAGAAACTTCCTCTGGAATTAACGATTCAGAGTGAATCCAACGAACTTTTACCTTTACTTCATTGGTAGCTCCAGCGTGAATTAATGCTTCTGTAATGGATTTATAAGAATCATGCAATTCGACATACTTTCCAATTAAACCGATCTCAATAGTAGATTTTGGATTTTTATGTTTCTTTAAGAAATTATTCCATGCAATCAATTGAGGTTGTTTTTCAGAACTCAATTGTAATTTCTTTAAAACTACTGTATCCAATCCTTCTTCAAACATTAGATTAGGGACATCATAGATCGTTTCTGCATCAATAGATTGTATAACATCTTCTTTCTTAACATTGCAAAATAATGCAAGTTTTCTTTTGATGTCTTCAGAGATTTCATGTTCAGTTCTACAAACCAATACATCAGGATTTACTCCACTCTGCATTAACATTTTTACAGAATGCTGTGTCGGTTTTGTTTTTAATTCTCCCGCTGCAGCTAGGTAAGGGACTAGTGTTAAATGAATAACAATGGCATTTTCTTCTCCCAATTCCCATAATAATTGACGAACAGATTCTACATAAGGAAGTGATTCTATATCTCCAACGGTTCCACCAATTTCTGTAATGACAATATCAAAATCACCTGTATTCCCTAAGATTTGGATTCTGCTTTTAATTTCATCAGTAATATGAGGGATCACTTGTACCGTTTTTCCTAAAAATTCACCTTTGCGCTCTTTTTCAATCACAGATTGATAAATTCTTCCCGTAGTAACGTTGTTTGCTTGTGAAGTAGGAATGTTTAAAAAACGTTCATAGTGTCCAAGATCCAAATCAGTTTCAGCTCCATCATCTGTCACATAACATTCACCATGTTCGTATGGATTTAGTGTCCCTGGATCAATATTAATATAAGGGTCTAACTTTTGAATGGTTACAGAATACCCTCTTTCTTGTAAGAGTTTTGCTAATGATGCTGCTATAATTCCTTTTCCAAGCGAAGAGGTAACGCCTCCAGTTACGAAAACGTATTTGGTGTTGCTCATGGTTTTCTTAGGTTTGAGCAAAAGTAATAACTCTTGATTTTCTCACAAACAAAAACAACAAAAATCAATAGGTAAAAAGCATAATATTTTTAGAAGATAAAATATTTTCACTTTTTTTAAAAATAGTATTTGTCATAAATAAAAACAGTTGTATATTTGCCAACGCTTTTAACGAGGTAAAAACCGTTAAGCAAAAAGGAAATTATTAAGAAGATTTTTAAAAATACAGATAATGCCAAAAAGAACGTTTCAGCCATCAAAAAGAAAGAGAAGAAACAAACATGGTTTCATGGAAAGAATGGCTTCTGCTAACGGTAGAAAAGTTTTAGCTCGTAGAAGAGCTAAGGGAAGAAAGAAATTGTCTGTTTCAACTGAGCCAAGACATAAGAAATAATGATTAACAATTGTTAATAATATAGGTGTTGCTTTTTTAAGTAACACCTTTTTTTATACCCCATAGCGAAGTATTTTTACACACTGAAAGAAAATTAGAAGAGAACATGCCTAAAAGAGAAGACTTAAAATCCATTTTAATTATCGGTTCAGGTCCTATTGTTATTGGTCAAGCTTGCGAGTTTGATTATTCCGGATCACAATCTTTACGATCTTTACGAGAAGATGGAATTGAAACCATTTTAATCAATTCTAATCCAGCAACCATCATGACTGACCCTACTATGGCAGATCATGTGTATTTGTTGCCTTTGACTACAAAGTCGATTATACAAATCTTAAAAGAACATCCGCAAATTGATGCCGTTTTGCCAACCATGGGAGGACAGACTGCATTAAATTTATGTATTGAAGCTGATGAAAAAGGAATTTGGAAAGACTTTGATGTAAAATTAATTGGTGTTGATATTGATGCGATTAATATTACAGAAGATAGAGAACAATTTAGAGAATTAATGTTGAAAATTGGAGTTGGCATGGCTCCTCAAGCAACAGCTACTTCTTTTTTAGAAGGAAAAGAGATTGCACAAGAATTCGGATTTCCGTTAGTAATTAGAGCTTCTTACACCTTAGGAGGTGCTGGAGCATCCATTGTTTACGATCCAAAAGATTTTGATGAATTGCTAAGAAGAGGATTGGAAATTTCTCCAATTCATGAGGTAATGATTGACAAGGCGATGATGGGTTGGAAAGAATATGAATTAGAATTATTGAGAGATAAGAACGATAATGTGGTGATTATCTGTTCTATTGAAAATATGGATCCGATGGGAATTCATACAGGAGATTCTATTACCGTGGCACCAGCGATGACCTTATCTGACAAAACGTATCAAAAGATGCGAGATATGTCTATTAAGATGATGCGCAGTATTGGTGATTTTGAAGGAGGATGTAATGTGCAATTTGCCGTAAGTCCAGATGAAAAAGAAGAAATTATTGCTATTGAGATCAATCCACGTGTATCTCGTTCATCAGCATTGGCAAGTAAAGCAACAGGATACCCTATTGCTAAAATTGCAACAAAATTAGCCATTGGTTATACTCTAGATGAATTAGATAATCAGATCACAAAGTCAACATCAGCATTGTTTGAACCCACGTTAGATTATGTGATCGTAAAAATTCCACGTTGGAACTTTGACAAGTTTGAAGGTTCTGATAGAACGCTTGGATTGCAAATGAAAGCAGTTGGAGAGGTGATGGGAATTGGACGTTCTTTTCAAGAAGCTTTACACAAAGCAACACAGTCTTTAGAAATTAAAAGAAATGGCTTAGGAGCAGACGGAAAAGGATACAAAGATTACAATCAAATTATAGACAAATTAACCAATGCTTCTTGGGATCGTGTGTTTGTTATTTACGATGCCATTGCAATGGGAATTCCATTGAGTCAGATTTACGATATCACTAAGATTGATATGTGGTATTTGAAGCAGTACGAAGAATTGTTCCATTTAGAAAAAGAGATTTCTAAGTACAAGATAGATACCATTCAAAAAGATTTATTATTAGAAGCAAAACAAAAAGGATATGGTGATCGTCAGATTGCTCATATGTTGGGTTGTTTGGAAAGTCAGGTATATAATAAAAGAGATGAATTAAACATTCAACGTGTTTATAAACTAGTGGATACCTGTGCAGCAGAATTTACAGCGAAGACTCCATATTACTATTCTACTTTTGAAAATGTAGTTGAAACTGCATCAGGAGAAACCTATTCTCATAACGAAAGTTCTGTAAGCGATAAAAAGAAAATAGTTGTATTAGGTTCTGGACCCAATAGAATTGGTCAAGGAATTGAGTTCGATTATTGTTGTGTTCACGGTGTTTTAGCTGCCGCTGAATGTGGTTATGAAACCATCATGATTAACTGTAATCCAGAAACAGTTTCTACAGATTTTGATACTGCGGATAAATTATATTTTGAGCCTGTTTTTTGGGAACATATTTATGACATCATTCGTCATGAAAAACCAGAAGGAGTGATTGTTCAATTAGGTGGACAAACGGCATTAAAACTCGCTGAAAAGTTAGATCGTTATGGAATCAAAATTATCGGAACGAGCTTTCAATCTTTAGACTTGGCGGAAGATAGAGGGAGTTTTTCAACCTTATTAAAAGATAATAACATTCCATATCCAGAATTCGGAATTGCAGAAAATGCTGATGAAGCTTTGGCTTTGGCGGATGAATTAGATTTCCCCATTTTGGTAAGACCTTCTTATGTTTTAGGAGGACAAGGAATGAAAATTGTGATCAATAAAGAAGATTTAATCGAGCATGTTGTTGATTTGTTAAGAAGAATGCCGAATAATAAATTGTTGTTAGACCATTATTTAGACGGAGCTATTGAAGCGGAAGCTGATGCCATTTGTGATGCTGATGGTAATGTTTATATCATCGGAATCATGGAGCATATTGAACCTTGTGGCGTACACTCTGGAGATTCAAATGCAACCTTGCCAGCCTTCAATTTAGGAGATTTGGTAATGCAACAAATCATCGATCACACACATACCATCGCAACAGAATTAAATACGGTTGGATTGATCAATATTCAGTTTGCTATTAAGGATGATGTAGTATATATCATCGAAGCTAATCCTAGAGCGTCAAGAACAGTTCCTTTTATTGCTAAAGCCTACAAAGAACCCTATGTAAATTATGCAACCAAGGTGATGCTAGGAGCGAAGAAAGTAACAGATTTTGATTTTAATCCACAATTGGAAGGTTATGCGATCAAGCAACCCGTATTTTCTTTCAATAAATTTCCGAATGTAGACAAGACATTAGGACCAGAAATGAAAAGTACTGGAGAAAGTATTTTATTTATTGATAGCTTAAAAGACGATCAATTCTACGATTTATACTCAAAACGTAAAATGTATTTGAGTAAGTAAAAAAAATAGAAACAAGACCGTTTCATTTTATCTTGAAATAAATTCAGGATATAAGAACAAAGACTCTCAGAGAACCACAAAGTGATGTTCAGTTTAAAGATTGAAAGCTGTCTTTATACATTTGTGTGGCACTAACCCATAAAGTGTGTAAGTTTCAAAAACTCAGGATTGAATTCAATCCTGAGTTTTTTATTTTATTAACTTTAAATTTTACACATTTATGAAACCAGAAGATTTATTAAACGACGATTTTTTAAAACAATTTAACAGTGGTTCAGAACTTACCAGTTTTTTAGAGCAACTCCACAAACGAGGTGTTGAAAAAATTCTTGAAGGTGAGTTAGATGCTCATTTAGATTACGAAAAACATCAAAAAAGTAAAGGAATTAACCTGCGTAATGGTTATACAAAAAAGAAGTTAAAAACTACTTTAGGAGAAACAGAAATACAAGTTCCTAGGGATCGTGATAGCTCTTTCAATCCAATGCTTATAAAGAAAAGACAAAGCACCACAGAGGGTATTGAGAATGTCATCATTTCATTGTACGCCAAAGGAATGAGCAATAGTGATATCGAAGAACAAATACGGGAACTCTATGATTTTAATGTATCTACTTCCACCATTTCAAGAATAACTGATACCATTACCAATGATGTTATCGCATGGAAAAACAGACCTTTAGAAGCCACCTATTTAATTGTTTGGATGGATGGTATTGTTTTTAAAGTTAGAGAAAATTCTAAAGTGATTAATAAAACGATTTACATTGCAGTTGGTCTTAGAACTGATGGTAAAAAAGAAATCTTAGGCTTGTGGTTAGGTAAAAACGAATCTTCAGCCTTTTGGATGACAGTCTTAACTGATATAAAAGCAAGAGGAACGCAAGATATATTGATTACAGCAACCGACAATTTAAATGGGTTTACAGATACCATAAAAACCATTTTCCCAAATTCAACCACCCAAATATGTGTAGTTCATCAAATCAGAAACTCTTGTCGATATGTGGTATGGAAAGACAAAAAAACGTTTACAAGAGATATGAAACAAATCTATACAGCTCCTACAAAAGAAGCGGCAAAAGCTGCCTTAAAAGACTTTAAAACCAAATGGGAATCTAAATATTCTTATGCCATTAAAAGCTGGGAGAATAACTGGGATGAACTTACTGTATTCTTTGACTTTCCTATTGAAATAAGAACTATTATTTATACCACTAATCTTATTGAAAACTTAAATGGGAAAATTAGAAAGTACACTAAAAATAAACTGTCCTTTCCAACTGATGATGCAGTGATCAAATCTGTTTATTTAGCTCTAAGAGAAAGCACTAAAAAATGGACAATGCCTATTAGAAATTGGGGAATTATATTAAACCAATTTTTAGCTATATTTGAAAACAGGATTAAACTATAAATAATTTAACCCTGAGTTTTTAACTTACACAGATTTTAGGATAGTGTCATTTGTGTTGATTGAAGGTTTCTTCGATTTCAATTTCAGATTCAAATTTTAATGTTTCTTTCTTTGCGAATCTTTGTGGTTCTCTAGGTTGCTGCTATGTGAAAGTACTTTCGCTAAGTTATAAGGTTACATTTCTTATAATTCAGAAAAGACCTCCTTTTTTATTTTTGAGAAAGATGTTTATTAAGTAAACCAATTTTCTTATAACTCAACCTTCACATTCTGATCATCAAGCAATTCTAGATATTCATTAGCATCAAAATCATCACTACGAAAACGAGAGGTTCTGTTTCTTGCTTCTTTTTGTCGAATCACACTTCTGGCAAATCGTCGTACTTCTTGCGAATTGGTTAAGATAATGCCTGGAACTCTAGCACTGTTTCCGTTTTCATCTTTGGCAACCATGGTAAAATAAGAAGAATTACAATGTTTAATTTCTCCCGTTCTAATATTTTCAGATTCTACATACAAACCCACTACCATAGAAGTTCTTCCTGTATAGTTTACAGAAGCTTTCATGGTGAGCAATTCACCCACTTCAATCGGATTTAAAAAATCTACTTTGTTTACAGAGGCTGTCACGCAGTAATTTCCAGAATGTTTAGAAGCACAAGCAAATGCTATTTGATCCATTAAGTTTAAAATATGTCCCCCATGAATTTTCCCGCTAAAATTAGAATGTGAAGGCAACATTAATTCAGTAATACTCACTTGAGATTCTTGAATGCTTTTAAACTTTTTTGACATAGGATATAATTTATCCTATAAAAATAAGACTATTTTGTGTTTTTCAAGATAAAAGTAGACTTGTTCGTTAAAATTGTACGTTTAGTAATTCACCACTTAGTTGCAGTACATTTAATTCTGAAAGCTTTGCTTGGTATTTCGCTTGATTTCTACTTAACTCAGCATTCAATAAATTCAGTTGTGCTTGTCGAAATTCTATAGAACTTACTTGTCCTAGTTTGAATTTTTCTTTGGTTCTATCAAAATTGTTTTGAGAGGTACGAATGTTATTTTCTTGAACCTGATAAATAGCAAGCTTATTTTGATAATCATCCCAGGCATTGTAAAAGTCACGCTCGACATTAATTAAAACCGACTGTTTTTCATATTTCTGATTTTCTAAATCGATTTTAGCATTTTTTACACGGGTAATGGTTCCTCCACCATCAAATAAGTTCCAACTTAAGTTGATTCCCCCGGAAAGCCCTGTATTTGTTGATACAGCTACGAAGGATGCAGCATTGTTGTTATTTCTGTTCCATCCGTAAGTTCCCGTTAACCCAATACTAGGAAGATATCCCGATTTATTTGCTTTGATGATGAATTCATTAATCATAATATTTCTATCAACTTGAAGCAGTGTTATATTGTTCTCTTTCATCTTTTTGAACAAATCGTCTTTATCAATATCCAATAAAAAATGAATGCTTGTTTCTACATGAAATTCAGAACTAATCGTATTTCCTAGTACGACATTTAAATCTCGTTTGGTATTAATGAGTTGTTGTTTTACATTAATTAAATTAATGCTGTCATTGTTTACATCTACTTGAGCATTTAAGATATCAAGTTTTGTTCCTTGACCATATTCAAATTGATATTTGGCTCTGGTAATTCTATCTTTAGAAGCTTTAAGGGTTTGCTCTAAGGTGAGAACGTTTTCAGAAATCTGTGCAACATTGTAATATACAGTATAAAGTTGTGCAATGGTGTTTTCAATTGTTTCTCTTGCTTGCAATTCAGAAAGCTTATATTGTTCTTTCAATCGCTTGTAATCGTAGTATCTTCCTAAGCCATCAAATAATGTGTAATTAAGATTTAAAGAAGCATTGTAACGAGAACTTTTTGCTCCGTTTAAAACTGTTGATTCCCCATTGGCAAATTCTGCTTCTATATTATCTCTATTGTATGTTACTGCTGAACTTCCAGATAAGGTTGGTAAATAGCCAGAATTTAGGATACTAGCATTGTTCTTCGCAATCTTATTTGTATTGGTCACAATTTTAATCCCATAGTTATTCTCTAAAGCGAGTTCTATAGCTTTGGAAACAGGCAATACTTGTTGTGCAAAAACAGATGTCACTGAAAATGACATCAAAATCAAAAGTGCTTTTCTAATGTTCATTGAATAAGTTTTGTTCTCGAGTTACACGTTCCACTTCTTCTTTTGTCACGTTTCTACCTGTCCATAGCCATTTAACTGTTGTTTTAACACTATTACTAAAGGATAAGAAAATGGGTAGTACGATTAATGTTAATACCGTTGCAAATCCAATTCCATACGCAATAGAAATTGCCATTGGAATTAAGAATTGCGCTTGTCTACTTTCTTCAAAAATTAAAGGAGCCAAACCAGCAACAGTTGTAATTGAAGTTAAAAAGATGGCTCTAAATCGTGCACGACCAGCTTCGTATAAAGCATCATCGAACTTCATTCCTTCTCTTAGGTTGTTATTAAATTTACCAATTAAAACCAATCCATCATTCACCATAATTCCAATGAGTGCGATGATTCCCAACATCGATAAGATATTCACTGGAAAATCATGAATCCAATGTCCCCAAGCTACTGCGGGTAAACTTAGAGGGATTAATAATATTAGTAATATGGGTTGTGTATAACTTCTAAAAGTAAAAGCAATAACAATAAGGATTAGCCCAAGAACAGAGAGTCCTACAAAATTTAATGAATTAAATAACTTTAAACGTTCCCTATTCTGGCCTTCATAGGAAGGCGTTACTGTTGGATATTTTGCCAAAATTTCAGGCATGATATCATCACTAATTTCTGCCATAATATCTGTAGCACTTGTTTTCTTTGGATCTTTGATATCTGCGGAAACTTGAATCTCTCGTCGACCTTCTAAGTGATTGATGGCAACATCTCCACGTTCTATCTGATAACTCGCAATTTCTTTTAAAGGAACACGTTCACCATTGGGTGCAAGAATTCGCATATTGTCTAAGTTCTTAATAGATGAACGATCTTCTTTATTGTAGCGTACCCAAACTCTAATTTCATCTTGACCACGTTGAAAACGCTGTGCTTGAGAACCAAAAAATGCAGAACGCACTTGTGTCATTACCGTTCTTAGATTTAGTCCAAGGGCATAAGCGCTTTCGTTTAACTGCAACCGAATTTCTTTAATTCCGGCAGGATCATTATCAGTAACATCCTTTAGCAAAATATTATTTTGAAGATTTTGTTTTAGTTCTGCTTTTACAGCTTTTAATTCTTCAATATTGTTTCCTAATAAAGAGACAGCAACGGGGCTTCCTCCAAAATTCCCACCACTACCAAAAACCAAACTTTCAACGCCAAATACTGGGCCTACACGTTCTTGAATTCGATTGGTAACTAATCTTGAAGTAATTTCATTTGGACGCTCTTCACCAGGTAATAAATTGATAACTATAGAGGCTGATGAAGAACCTGGGCCTATGTTTTTGATGATGTTTTCTGCCAAGTGTTTTTCTGCATCTTTACCAAAATACTCTTCGCTGATTTCATTGGTAACTTCAATGGATTTTTGCTCTATATATGAGATAATACTGTCCGTTACTTTTTCATTGGTACCATTAGGCATATTTAGAGTAATGTTTACTTGATCACTTGCTATTTGTGGGAAAAATGAACCTCTAATAATTCCTCCTCCAAAACTACCAGCAGTCAAGATTAGGAATACGATAAAAAAGGAAAAGGATAAGAACTTATGTTGTAACGCAAATCGCAACGATGGGCTATACAATGTATCTCGTAGCCACCTCATTATTGCATCTCCAAATGTATTGATGTAACGCAATTTTGAAAATACTCTTTGGAAGAAACCTGCTAAACCTGTTTTTTGTGTATTATTTTGTTTTCTAAGTGCTTTTGAGTGTGCTAGATGCGCAGGTAAAATAATTAAGGCTTCTACTAACGAAACAATCAGTGTCAGCATAACCACTACAGAAACTTCTCCAAAAAACTCACCAATTCTCCCATCTAAAAATAAGAAGATAGCAAAGGCTAATATGGTGGTTATAATAGCAGAAAGAATAGCGGGAAGTACCTCCATCACTCCGTCAATTGCAGCTTGTTCAGGCGATTTCCCTTTTTCGTAATGTTGGTAAATATTTTCAGCAATTACAATTCCATCATCTACCAAAATACCAATGACGATAATCATTCCGAATAACGACAGTACATTAATGGTGACATTAAAGTAGCCAGCGAACATAAACATCCCTAAGAATGCAACCGGTAACCCAAATGCTACCCAAAATGCCAAACGGGTATTGAGAAATATGGATAGAAACATCAATACGAGAATCATACCAATGATAGCATTATCTCTCAATAACTTAGTTCTTTGTACTAGTGTGGTAGATAAATCTCTAACTACATTCAATTCTACATTATCATATTTTTGATTAAAATCGGTGATGTATTCTTTTGCTTGATCTGCTGATGTAATTAGATCTTCAGTATTAGTACTCGTAATTGTAATATTAATCGATAAATTTCCGTTGTAATAATTGGCATTGGGTGTTTCGGAAAATTGATCTTTAACTTCTGCAATGTCTTTCAATCGAATGATTCGCCCTGAAGCATCTGATTTTACAACCAAATTGGATAATTCATTTGCATAATAGGATCGTGAATTTGCGCGAATTAAGTATTCTTCGGCATTTGTTTTTATGGTTCCACCTGTAGTAATTAAACTCGATTCATTGACGGCTTGTGATACTTCAGCAAACGATAAATTATAGGCTAATAAATTGGTCTCATTGATAGCGATTTCTATTTCTTCCTCGGGATATCCTGAGATTTGGATTTGAGAGATGCCATCAATTGCTCTTAAATCATTTTCAACTTGCCGACCAATTTGTTTTAAAGTAGCTAATGGAATCTCTGTACCGCTTATTGAAAAAGTAATTGTGGGTCGTAGAGATTCTCGTTTAGAAACCACCAAAGGTTCCATACCAACAGGAAAAGAAGGCACTCTGTCTACTGCATTCTTGACTTCTAAAAGCATGAAGTCTATGTCTTTTCCCTTTTCAATTTCTACATTGATATTTCCACTATTTTCACGAGAAGTAGAGGTAACACGCTCAACTCCATTTAATCCTTTTAAGTTATCTTCTATTTTAAGAACAATACCCTCTTCAACTTCTTGCGGTGAAGCTCCTGGGTAAGCAACGTTAATACTGATGTTTTTAGAATCTACTAAAGGAAAGAAGGATGATTTAAGATTGTATGCGCCAATTCCACCAAAGACTAGAAATGCTATTAAAATAACATTGACCGCTACACTATGTTTTATAAAATAAGCAATTAATTTTCTCATAGCTTATTCTGTTTTGTTAGACTCAGTTGCTGATTTTTCTTTTTTAGTTCCCAAAGGTTTTACCAACATTCTAGCATAAGCTCCAGGTACAGGTTTAGAAAGAATCACGGTTCCATCGGGAATATTTTTTAACACAACCTTTGAATTTGAAAAATAAATGGGCGTAACATCTATAATATCCAATATACTATCTCTAACAATAAAGATTTGCTCTTCATCTAATAACAAACCTCTGTTAATTTCAATGGCATTGTCTTCATTTTTAGCATTGAGATTCGCTTCAAGATATATGCCTTCTTTTAATGTTTTATTCTTTACTTCAATAAAAACAGTAATAGTTTGAGTTGCAACATCAATACTTCCATTAATACGAGAAACAACTCCGGAGTATTTTTCTGTACGCTCTAGGTTGTTAAGCGCTACAGTTTCTCCTATTTTTATAAGATTTGCATAGGTTTTACTAAGAGCGACTTCCATTTCATAAGTGCTAGGGTCTATAAACTCTCCTAATTTTTGACCGTTACGAATCAAAGTCCCTTCAGTAACAAGAGCCTCAATAAGAATACCGTTAAAGGGTGCAGAAATTTGATATTTCGATAAACGTTGTTCTAGGTTCTTAACATTGTAATAACTAGAGACAATATTTCTTCCTGTTATAAAATAGTTTTCTTTTTCAGAAGTCATTTTTGGAAGCTCTGGCGTGGCTTTTTTTAAATCGAAACTTTTTAAATACGCTTGCCATTTTGGAAAGACTTCAGGGAAATCTAAACGAAGATCCGCCATAATTGCAGCAATAGCATTGTATAAATTACTTTTTGCAGATTGTACATTGGCAAGATGTTCTGAATTGTCTATGGTGATAAAAGCTTGTCCTTTTCGATAATTTTGCCCTGGTTTAAATAATTTAGAACCTAGTTTGAAAATCCCTTGTACTTCAGCGTAAATCTCAACCCTACGTTTAGCAGTTAAGTTTCCATTTGCAGGAATAATGATAGGAATGGTTTTGTTTTTAACAGTATCTATAAAAACACTTTTGACTACTTTTTTAGGAATTGGTCTTTTTTTGTTTTTACTGTCAATAATTTTTTTTGCACCAAAATAGGAGCCCACAAGGAATAAAACTCCAAGAAAAAAAAGTATATACTTTCTCATGAATATCGTTGGTTAGAATAGTTTTTGCAAAATTAGACCTAAGTATAACGTTACACTGTTAAATAAAATCTAAAATACTTCTTTTTAGCACTAGAATAACAATCATTTTAAAAGTATTGACTTGAGTCGAATTTTTTCGGCTTGGAAGTTTCTTTATATTAAATCCTTTCTAATCATATTAGTCCAATACAGAATCAAAAAAGTAATAGAAGGAATTAGAAAAAATAGTGCAACGATGAATGCTACATTACTAAATTCCCCGTAAGAAAATACAGCTACTAGCACAGTGATTATATATATTACTTGAAAGACAGTATACATATAAAGACCGTTTAATTTCTGTTGCATCATTAGTACAGCACCAATTATAGTTCCTATAGCAGTCCCTGCGTAAATCCAACCTCGGATGTAATCACTAGTATGATCTAATTCAGAAAACATTTCATATAGCAAAGCCCTTCCGATAGTAAATAAAGAACCCATAATCGTCAAAATACAAAGCGCCTTTAAAAAGCTAGAAGCGCCATTTCGATCTGTAGCATTCTTCCCTCTAAAACCTGCTCCACAAGAAGCGCAAAAGTTAGCATCTTCTGGGATTATCTGGTTACATTTCTTACAATTTGTCATAGGTTATATATTGGGGTTTAATGATAAGATTATAATGTAGTGAAAAGAAAGTCAATGAGAAAAGGTTTCTTATTTTATTATTGAGAAAGGTGCTTATTGAGTAAAGTGACTTTTTTGAATGCGTTTAAACTTTTTCATAGTTAAATGGTTCTAGTTTATAAAGATAAAACTATTTCGAATTTAATTTGAGATGAAAAGTGAAATGCTTTTGTTTGATATTTGTCTCTAGTTTTTTTTATGCCTTTTTTAAGTTAAGTTTGTAGGCAAGTTTCTTCTTAAGCTAGAACTCATGAACTATATACTTTTTGATGGTAATATTAGAAATTCTCTATTGCCATTTACTTATACAAGACCTGTTGCAGATATTAGAATTGGAATTTTGACGATTCGTGAAAAATGGGAAAGAACGCTTGGATTAACAACAACGACCATTACTGAAGAATACTTAGAAGAAAAATATCCGATGGTAGAAATGGAAGAGAATGTATTGATTAATGCATCTTTTTTACCTTCGGAAGCGTTGATTGAAAAAGTAAAAGGACTTTCTAAAAATCAAGCTATTTTTAAAGATGAAGAAGTCATTGCTTTCTTCACTTCTGAAACTCAAGAAGAAGTCGATTTTGAATCCTACGAACATATAGAGTTTGATGACGAACTACTACAAATAAAAAATACTTGGGACATATTTTCTTTGAATGATAAAGCCATTCAGGCTGATTTTGATTTAATTACTGAAGGAAGAAAATCACAGCCAATTCCAGATACAGTTCAAGTAATTAACAGAGAAAATATCTTTATAGAAGAAGGAGCTACTGTTTTATTGTCGTCCTTAAATGCTTCTAAAGGCCCAATTTATATTGGTAAAGATGCTGAAATTATGGAAGCTTGTGCCGTTAGAGGACCTTTTGCAATGTGCGAAAACGCTATGCTGAAAATGGGCGCAAAAGTATATGGAGCGACCACTTTGGGACCCTATTGCAAAATAGGAGGAGAGGTGAATAATTCAGTTCTCTTTGGATATTCTAGCAAAGGTCATGAAGGGTTTCTCGGAAATTCTGTATTGGGTGAATGGTGTAATATCGGAGCAGATACTAATACTTCTAATTTAAAGAACAACTATGCCGAAGTAAAACTTTGGAATTATGAAACGGGAAGGTTTGCCAAAACTGGACTGCAATTTTGCGGATTGATGATGGGGGATCATTCTAAATGTGGAATTAACACCATGTTTAATACAGGAACTGTGATAGGTGTTAGTGCGAATATCTTTGGAAGTGGTTTTCCGCGAAACTTTGTGCCGTCGTTTAGTTGGGGTGGAGCTTCAGGTTTTACAACCTATCAATTACGAAAAGTCTTTGAAGTGGCTGAAGTTGTGATGAAACGAAGAGATATTGAACTTACCGAACAAGACAGAAAAATTCTAGAACACGTTTTTGAAGAAACAACTCAGTATAGAAATTATTAAATAAATTATAAATGTCACATCGAGCCTTTCGGCTTAGCTCAAGATAAACGAAGTCGAGATACAATTGGAAACAAATATTCCAAGAGTTCTCGACTCCGCTCGAACTGACAAAGTTTTACTTTTTAGAAATAATAATTAATTTCTACTCACTACATTCCCAGATCCAACAGATCTAGTGTCGATTTTCGGTGGATTTCCTTTATAATAAATGCTTCCAGATCCAGCAACAGTAGCCTTAATTTCATCTTTAACACTTATTCTAATGTCTCCAGAACCCGCAATGCTAGCCTTGATAGAATTCACTTGTAGATCATAAGCTTTAATCGTTCCAGAACCCGCAATAGAACTTTTCATATAGTCTGCTTTCCCTTCTAATTTAATATTTCCAGAACCTCCAATAGAACTCTTTACATTACCAGCGTCTATTCTCAAAGAGATATTTCCTGAGCCTCCTAAACTCACAGCAAAATCTTCAGCTTTTAATAATACATCTCCTTTTACATTTCCAGAACCTCCTAATGAAACTTTCTCAATGTCTTGAACAGGAACCGTCACTACTAGTTTTCTAGTTGTTTTTATATTGATCCCTTTTTTTACTTTTATTTTTAAAGTACCGTCTTTTACTTCTGTAACAATGTATTCCATTAAATTTTCTTCTCCTTCAATTTTTACCTTTCCTTCTTTACCTTTTACTAAGATAACATCAAAAAAGCCGCCTACACTAACGCCATCGTAATCTCCTGTGCTACGTGTTATGGTTGTTGAATTTCCGTTTCCTTTTACTTTTTTATTATTTCCCCACCAATTCTGTGCATTTACAGAAAGCGTTAAGGTTAAAATAATTGTTGTGATAATTAATTTTTTCATGATTGCTATAGATTATAAGTTTTTGATTAATTTTCTGAAAATGTTACACTACCATATTCTGATTTAATAGTGATTTTTGAATTTGATTTTCCTTTTCCATAAACACCTTCATAGTGTTTTTTGGTACTCTTTACAATACTTTTATAAAGTTCTATATTGCTGTCGTTTCTCTTAAAACCAGCAAACTGTAGATCAATAACAAAGTTGAAATTATTGCTTGTTGAGGTTCCTATTTTTATTCCTGCGTATTCACTATCAATGTATACAGATTCGAAACCATTGGCTAGATTCCCAATTCGAATGGATCCATAGTCTGAATTGATTTTCAAGTTTTTTCTTACAGTTCCAAATTTCAATCCAGTGTAATCTCCATTTCCTCTTGCATTGCTTACATCACCAACAGTTATATTTCCGTAATCTGTATTAAAATTTAAATCACTGAGTTCTGTTAGTCTTATTGTTGAGTAATCAGCATTCAATTTTATATCTGTAGCTTTTTCAATAGTCAACTTAGAATAATCAATATTTACATCTCCATCTTTCATAGAGTTGATGGTAGAAGTAGAGCAATAATCTAAATTGATATTTGTATCTGCCCCTCTTAAATCGCCAATGGTAATTTTCCCATAATCGCAGTTAATAGAAGCATTCCCGTCCAATTCATTTAAACTAATACTACCATAGTCGTTATTTAAATTTGCATTGTTGGTAATGGGCATTTTTATGGTGTAATCAATTTCGTAAGAGCGTTTTTTGTTGTTACCCCAAAACTTCCAACTACTTTTATTTTTTCCTAAAATGGTTTTTGCTTCTACCAAACTTGAAGTGGCATTAAACTCAATAGTTATTTTTTCTAACTGATCTTCTACATCATCCAAATCATTTCCCTTGACAGTAATTTTTACATCAATTTCAATTCGGTTCTGATTCCAAGTAGTTACGTTTACATCTCCATATTTATTATTGATGGACAATGTTGCGTTGCTATTTACCTTAAATTCTTTTTTAATGCTTTTGCTTTTTTCGTGTTTTTTCTTGTCGTTGTCATTGTTTCCGAAAGCAATTGCAGGAACTAACAACAAGAATAAGGCTAGTTTATATATAGATTTCATCATCTAAATTTTTAGGATTCTTAATTTGTTCTATTTGGTCTAAAGCCGATTGTAATACTTCTAATCGTTTTTGATAATTACTAATCATTTCGCTAATGATTTTTGTTTGTTCACCATTGTTCTCCAATTCTTTGACAAAAGTTTTATAACTATCTTCCAATTCTTCTAATTGATCAAGAGCATGCTCAATAATTTTTTCAGTATCAAGGCTTCTGTTTTTTTCAATTTCTTGTAATTCTACATTGATGGTATTCACATAGAATGTTTCTACTTCTTCCATTTTATCGGAAACACTACTAAGAATAGGTCTGTTATTATTGTTCATTGAACCCAATGAAAAACCAATGAATAAAATTACTGAGGCTGCTACGCTCATCCACTTCCAAGAAACTTTCTTTTGCGATTTTACACCTTGCAAACGTTTTTCGAAACGTTGAATATGCCCAGAATGTGGTTCTTGAAAATCGAACTCGTTTTCAGAGAAAAAGTTATGTAATTTATCTTCCATACATCTGTGTATTTATAGGGTCTTCTAGTAAGACTTGTTTTAATTTTTTCTTAGCTCTTGAGACGGTTGTTCTAACATTTTCATTCGTGTATCCCATTATTTGAGCGATTTCTTCGTAATCGTATCCTTCAATTAAATTGAGTGTTAATACAATCTGATAATTCTGTTTTAGAGAATTGATCTTATCAACAACAGCATTTGCTTTTAATGATGAATACTCTATTTTTTCTTCTACAATTTCATAATTAGGAATCACATCCATTTTTACTTCCTCGTATCTGTTGTTCTTTTTCAATTGTGTCAAACTCTTATTGATCACAATTCGCTTTAGCCAAGCTCCAAACGTTACTTCTCCTTTAAAGGTGTGCAGTTTGGTAAACGCTGTTAAAAAAGCTTCTTGCATAATATCTTCAGCTTCATACTCATCTCTCAAAATTCTGAATGCAGCATTGTACATGGCTTTGTAATAGCCTTTGTATACCTGCATCTGAGCGGTTGAATCAGATTTCTTACAGCGTTCTAATAGTTGGTTGATATGTTGATTGTTGGCTTCCAAAGAAACATTTCTATAGTAGAGACAAACTGCATTTTAGTTTGTGACAGTTTTGTAAATAAAGTTAGATTATTTTTTGGAAGAATTGGAGAATCTTTTTATTGAAAAGAATTCTCAGAAATTCAGCTAGAAGTTTTCGGAGAATTATTTAGGATCCAATGTCATTACATAGTCATAACTCTCATCCAAGTATTTAGCAACATTATCTAGGTCTTTTAGCATATCTTCAGGAATTAAAATATATCCTCTCATGACAGCACCATAGGATTTATAGAGAGTCGTATTGAGTTCTTTTAGGTATTTCTCTTGAACTTCCTTAGAAAACCGAATTCCAATTTGACCTGCTTTATTATATAAAGAAAACATATAACCATTAGCAGAAGTATAAGGCATGGTTTTTCCTTTACGTTCAAACCTTGAGCACTTTGCTACAAGTGCGTCGTATACTTTTAATTTAGTATTCCACATTATTTAATTTTTCTAAAAATGGTGAAACTAAGTTACTATAATTAAGATGAGTTTTAAAATATACTTGGCACAAGAATTGACTTTATTAAGTGAAGTTAAATAATGAGAAGATATTAATTATTTGATTTTCAAACTTTTAAATTGAATTAGAAAAAAATTATTGTTTTCTTTGTAAAGGAAGCAATGTCACAATGACAGATAAATAACCTATGAGTAAATCAAAAATAGTAACATTAGACAGTTTGTCGCTTTCCAATGTATTGAATGAGGATTCCGAATTGATTCCATTAATGACGCCAGAGGATGAAGAGTTAATCAATAGCGAAGACGTTCCAGAAATACTTCCCATTTTACCTTTAAGAAATACTGTTTTATTTCCAGGTGTTGTAATTCCAATTACAGCAGGAAGAGATAAATCCATTCAGTTAATTAATGATGCCAATAAAGGAGATAAAGTAATTGGCGTTGTTGCCCAAAAAAATGAAGAAATAGAAGAACCTACCGGAGATGATATTTATCAAACAGGTGTAGTTGCTCAAATTTTACGTGTTTTAAAGATGCCTGATGGTAATACCACAGTGATCATTCAAGGAAAAAAGCGTTTCGAGATCAATGAAATGATTCAAGAGCAACCGTATTTGAAAGCAAAAGTTCAAGAAGCATTAGAAGATAAAGATATTGACGATGCGAAAGAATTTGGAGCAATCATAGAATCTGTAAAAGACCAAGCATTAGAAGTTATCAAAGAAAATCCGATGCTACCATCCGAAGCATCTTTTGCAATAAAAAATATTCAAAGTGATTCATTTTTAGTGAATTTCATCGCTTCTAATATGGATTTGTCTGTACTACAGAAACAAGTTTTATTGGAAAAAGATAGTTTGAAAGAACGTGCTTTGTTGGCATTGAAAAATTTAAATAAAGAATTGCAAAAATTACAATTGCGTAATGATATTCAGTCAAAAACTCGTTCTGATTTAGATCAGCAACAACGTGAATATTATTTGAATCAGCAATTAAAAACCATTCAAGAAGAATTAGGTGGCGTTTCCAATGATGAAGAATTGGAAGAAATGCGAATTCAAGCCAAATCAAAAAAGTGGACAAAAGAAGTAGGGGAAACCTTCAATAAAGAATTGGCTCGCTTGCGCAGAATGAATCCACAAATGGCCGAATATGGTGTACAACGTAACTATTTAGAGTTGATGTTAGAATTGCCTTGGGGAGAATATTCTGAAGACAAATTCAACTTAAAAAATGCACAGAAAGTTTTAGATCGTGATCATTTTGGATTGGAAAAAGTGAAAGAACGTATCATTGAACATTTGGCAGTTTTAAAATTAAGAGGAGACATGAAATCTCCAATTATCTGTTTATACGGACCTCCAGGTGTTGGAAAAACTTCCTTAGGAAAATCAGTTGCTGAAGCATTAGGGCGTAAATATGTTCGTATGTCTTTAGGTGGATTAAGAGATGAAGCTGAAATTAGAGGACATCGTAAAACCTATATTGGTGCGATGCCTGGGCGTTTGATTCAAAATTTAAAAAAATCGGGAACTTCAAATCCAGTTTTTGTTTTGGATGAGATTGATAAACTCGGACAAAGTCATCAAGGAGATCCGTCTTCTGCAATGTTAGAAGTATTGGATCCTGAGCAAAACACGGAGTTTTACGATAACTATTTAGAAGTTGGATACGACTTGTCGAAAGTTCTATTTATTGCTACAGCGAATAACTTAGGGCAGATTCCTTGGGCGTTGCGCGACAGAATGGAAATCATCAATGTGACAGGATATACGATTGAAGAAAAGATTGAGATTGCCAAAAGACACTTGTTACCAAAACAAGTAAAGGAACATGGTTTAACAACGGAACATATCAAACTCGGCAAAGCTCAGATTGAAAAAATTGTTGAAGGATATACGCGTGAATCGGGTGTTCGTGGCTTGGAAAAACAAATCGCAAAAGTGGTGCGATATGCAGCAAAATCTATTGCTTTAGAAGAGGAGTACAATATTGCCATCACCATTGAAGATATTGAAACCATTTTAGGAGCTCCAAGAATGGAACGCGATAAATATGAAAATAATGACGTTGCTGGTGTTGTAACAGGATTGGCTTGGACAAGTGTTGGAGGAGATATTTTATTTATCGAATCGATCTTATCGAAAGGAAAAGGAAATTTAAGTATTACTGGAAACTTAGGAACGGTAATGAAAGAATCTTCTACCATTGCAATGCAATACATCAAAGCGAATGCGGAAGAGTTTGGGATTAAACCTGAAACCTTGGAGAATTACAATGTGCACATTCACGTTCCAGAAGGTGCAACACCTAAAGACGGACCAAGTGCAGGTGTTACCATGTTAACCTCATTAGTTTCTGTGTATACCCAACGTAAAGTGAAAAACAAATTGGCAATGACAGGTGAGATTACCCTACGTGGAAAAGTATTACCAGTTGGTGGAATCAAAGAAAAGATTCTTGCTGCGAAAAGAGCAAATATCAAAGAAATTATTTTGTGTAAAGACAATGAAAAAGACATTGCCGAGATTAAAAAAAGTTATTTAAGAGGATTAAAATTCCATTATGTAACCGAAATGCATGAAGTGATTGACATTGCACTTACCAAACAAAAAGCAAAGAATGCTAAGAAATTAGCGTAAACAGAAATCCGCTCATTAAGCGGATTTTCTGTTATTTATAGTTATTGACCTTTCTCTAATTTGGATTGTAGGACAGAAAGATACCCTTTCCAATAGGTTTGATTGGTTTCCAGTTTTGTTAGTGGTTCTATTATTTCTATAGCTTCTTTAATTTTTCCTTGTTTTTCTAAAGCAGAAATCTGATAGTAAATAAACTGCTGTTTATCCTGATCGTTTGTAGCTTTCTTATAGAAGAACTTAGAAAAAACTTCTTGTGCTACAAACAAACTATCTACATTTAGTTTTCGCAATAAACTAGGTATTAAATTGAGGTCTGTATGGAATGCATTTTTTGAAGCATTTTCATAAAATGTAATTGCTTTGTCAACACTTTCCTGTTTTGTAATGGTAAACAAAGTATCGGTGATAATTTCCTTAGGTTCAGAAACTGTTTTTACTACCAAAGGGTCATAAATTAAAGTAGATTTCGCTGGAATTCCCCTGCTTTCTTTGTCGCCATAAGCAAGTTGATAAGGTATAATTGCAACAACTCTATCACCTTGATATAGATGTTCGTGTAATTCAGAAAAACCATCAATTAAAGGAGTTTTTCCATGAATAAACGTAAATGAAGAGTCTTTTGCTGTTGAAGTTGTCCAAAAAACTTTAGAATCGTCATTTAAGTATAAATTTGTGAATATACTTACTTTAGAACCTTCCTCAATTTTTGGTCCCAAACCTTCTTTTAGAAGAATATATTGTAAACCAGAATCGGTTTTAATAGTATCACCAACAGCAATATTTCTAGTGCTTTTTTTAACTTCTTTATTACAAGAGCTAAAAGTAATAGCCAAGATGAGTAATATGCTTAATTTTTTCATTGTCATTGATTAATTAATCTCACGTAAAGTAAGAATTTAATTCAAACAAAAAAGCAAATGCTTATACTATTAATAAATTTGAAAGAAAAAAAAGTTATTAAAGTTTCCTTTCAGATTCTTTGATTGGTAGGTCATTGATACTAGCATATCGTTTTTTCATCAATCCATTTTCGTCAAATTCCCAATTCTCATTCCCATAAGCTCTGAACCATTGACCTTCAGAATTTTGAAATTCATATTCAAAACGAACAGCAATTCTGTTTTCTTGAAACGCCCAAAGTTCTTTCTTTAATTTATAGTTGATTTCTTTCTCCCATTTGTTCTCTAAGAATGCTTGTACTTCTTCACGACCATTTAAAAAGTCGATTCTATTTCTCCATTCTGTGTCTATAGAATAGGCTTTAGAAACTTTAATAGGATCTTTACTATTCCAAGCGTCTTCTGCAGCTTGAACTTTTTGAATCGCAGTTTCTAAGGTAAATGGAGGTAACGGATATTTTTTTTCCATGGTAGGTAGTTTTTGTAGTATTCTTAGTCTTTAAGAAATACAACTAATTACAAAATGTTGATAGACGTTTAGCTTTTCTTCACCTTCTGCGAAATGAATAAACTAAACAACACAAATCCTGTAAAAGCGTAGAAGCCAAATAATAAATCAGAATTATTTGTTGCAATGACTTTTGTTGTTTCTGTAACTATTTGCAATTGTTTTAACTGATCCGTAATTAAACCATCAAAACCTAAATAGGCCATAAAAATAGCTATTACAAAGACATCAGCCATAGACCATTTTCCAGTTTTGAATACCAAAAACTTAACAACACGATTGTTCTTTAATTTGGCGCTGAAAACATAAAAAATAGAAGAAATCAATTTTGATACAGGAAATAAAACACTAAATAAAAGGATTAATCCGCCTACAAAAAGTAAATCGATTCTGTTTTGGGCAATCATTAATTCTACAACTTCCATGATACTTTTACTCTTGTAAAAAAGAACTTGTTCATTAAACTGAATGGTTTCACCTAAGAAAGCAAAATTTAATTCAGAAACCCTTGCATCAATTTCTATCATGGGTAAGAAAACGCCTAAGAAAAGCAGCAGTAAACTGTAAAGAATAAAAAGTAAGAATTCTAAGTTGCTTTTGTTTTTTAAGAAAATGAGTAAGGTTACAAAAACTAAAAATATAGAAAGTAAAATGTATTGATATAGGTTTTGGTTCGCATTATTTTTATCTATTTTGGAAGCAATAATAGTAGCCGTATCCACCTTATCTGTCCCTTCATATTTGTTGATGATGTTATTTATCACCGTATAATCTGTAGCTAAGAAAGTATCTTTTGTATATGCATCTAGTTGATTTACTAAATACTGTTTCATCATTTCTTTACTGCCGCCTTTGGTTAAGAAATCATAAATTTGATCTGTAAAAATGGGAATGTCTTTTTTAACTTGATCGAAAATACCGGCAAAGGAGGAAAGGCTTCTTTTTAAGAAACCAGAAATTCCACCGCTGGTATTCTGTTCGTTATATCGTTCTTCAAAAGTGTCAATAGTTTTGGTTAAAAAAATGCTGATTTCTTTTTTAAGAGCTTCTTCATCTGTGTTTTCCAGATTAAAATCATCCATCTTTTTGGCAAGGATATCCGCAAAAATATCTTTCCATTCATCAACATTAAAGAGACCGTATTTAATGTCAGAAAGCTCAATCAAATCGCTTTGTTGCTCTTGATTCAGCTTTTCTTGTTGATATATTTTGTAGCTAAAAAATACGGAGGTGCCTAATAGTGCGGCTAAAAAAATTAGTCTTAAAGCTTTCATTGGTTTACTTGGTTTACTCAGCCTTAAGACTAATTTAAAAGAATTTTGTTACTTTTTATTTGTTTTTATGCAAATGTACATCCATTTGTGGGAAAGGAATACTCAATCCTTCTTTATCAAATGTATTGTATACTTTATCATTCATTTCAAAGTACGATGCCCAATAATCATTTACATTAATCCAAGCTCTCACTGTAAAATTCACAGAGCTATCTCCTAATGCAGAAAGTACTATAACGGGTGGTTCAGGATCATTCAATAATCGAGTATCCTCTTCAACAAGCTTGGCTAAAACTTTTTTGGCTTTTTTAGAACTATCGCCATATGCAATTCCAAATGTCCACTCTACCATCACCAATTCTCCATTTGATAAATTCACCATGGATGAAGTTGATAAAGGACCATTAGGAAGTATAATTGTTTTATTATCTGGTGTTTTTAAAATGGTGTTAAAGATTTGAATTTCAAAGACAATTCCTTTATGACCTTGAGCTTCAAGTAAATCACCTGCTTTAAAAGGTTTGAAAATAAGGATCATTACGCCACCAGCAAAATTTTGCAATGTGCCAGATAATGCCATTCCTACTGCCAAACCAGCGGCACCTAAGATGGCTATAAATGAAGTCATTGCTATTCCTAACATTCCTAAAACGCTAATGACTAGCATTACTTTTAAAAGAATGCTAACAATGCTCTTTAGAAATGGTTTTAGAGAAGCATCTGTGTTTTGTTTGTCTAATATTTTTGAAAAACCTTTAACAAGTAGTTTTATAATCCAAGACCCTATGATCCAAACTACAATAGCGCCGATTAACTTCGGACCAAACTCTAAAGATTTGTCAGTGATAAACTCTATTATTTTTTCTGTTTCCATTTTGGTTAGTTTTTTTAGTTTAAAAGTTATGATTCGAAATTAAGTAATTAGCCACTAATTTCCTATCATATTTATCCAGAACCAAGAATAAAAATAAATTTTAGGGTTATTCTCCTTCTGTTTCTGGTATACTTTGCCAGATTACGTTCATAATTTTCCATTGGTCATTTACTTTTGATAAATGAAAATAGTCAACTCCCCAAGCGGCAGTCAATTTGGCAGAAGCCGTTTTTGTATTTACATCATAAATAACAATTTCTTTAGGTGTGTTTTCATCGAGACGGTTTCCGTCTTTATTCCACCTAGCTGACAATCTCACCAATTGATTATAAGTCATAGGTAAGTTATCACGATATGCCTTATCTTTTTTATTGTACCAGTACCCAATTTTACGTAAAGTAGTGTCCACACTTTTCTCTATTCTGGTTGAATCTACTAAATACAAACCTTCTACATAATCTAAAATAGTGGCTTTAACTAATTTATGATCTTCTTTATTCCAAGTAGTTTCATGCTCATGATTCTTATCATATTTGCTGCCATGTTTGTCGTGGTGTTCTTGTTTACAGGAAGTAAAAACGATTCCTAAAATGAATAAACAAGTGATTACTGGTTGTTTTAAATTTCTCATGGTTAACTATTTAAGCGCTCTAATTTAGCAATTTAAATGAGAAAATTTAAGAGTTGAGCAATTGTTGGTAAAGATTTAGTGTTTTATTGACAGTATCATTAATATGATAAACAGTAGAAATACGCTCTTTTGCTTTGATTCCCATTTTTGTTCGTAAATCATCATCATTTGCCAATTTAGAAATGGCTTTTGCAATTGCTTTTGGGTTTTTTAAAGGCGTAACAATTCCACTATATTCATCAATCAATTCAGTACAGCCACCAGCATCGGTCATTACAATAGGTTTTCCAACAGACATGGCTTCACTAATAGCTCTTCCAAAGCCTTCTTCAAGTGATGTTTGTACATAGATATCAGTACTTTTTAAAATAGAAACAACATCTTCTCGCCTTCCTAAAAGGTGAATCTTATCGGCAATCTTACTGTTGTTTTTTAATTTTAGAAGCTTTGAATTCTGCGTTTTATCTCCAATTAAAACATAATGAATCTTCTTTTTAGATTCTAAGTAATAAGATGATTGTAAGAAATATTTTGTTCCTTTTATTTTTCGATGATTACCTATAAGGCTAACTACAATTGCATCTTTAGGAACTCCAAATTCTGATAAATCTTTTGCGGTATCATTTACAAACCATTTTGGATTGTATCCTTTGTAAATTTGTACAGCTTTGTCTTTATGTTTTCCATAAAGTTGTTTCCTTACATGTTTGTAAACAAACTGGCTATTGCAAATAATGGCATCAATATTTGGATTTAAATAAGTGAGGTAAGAGCTTGGGTCATACCAATGTAAGCTTCCAGAACCAAAATAAATAACAGATTTTATAGTTGTGTTTTTTAAAGCGATTAATCCGCTTCTTGCTGATTTTCCATCAACAAAATGTACCAAATCAATTTGATAATCTTTGAGGACTTCTTTAAAATTTTGGATGTAATTTTTGTCAATTTTTTTTACTGGAAAAATCTTTTTGTAATTGACTTCCAACTCTTTCAAATTACTTTCAACTTCTTTAGAAAAATTACCTGTAAGTAAAATGTTGACTCCTTTTTTTTGAAGTCCTACAACTAATTCTATTTGCGCTTGTTGCGAAACATAGGGCTCGTTACCTTTAATGACAAATAGAATATTCATTATTGATAAGTTTTCTTTGATTCGTTCCAAAAAACATCCATTTCTGCTAAAGACATTTCCGTCAGTTGTTTTCCTTCTTTTTTTGCTGCTTGCTCTAAATATTGAAAACGATTGATAAATTTTTTGTTGGTTTTTTCTAAAGCATTTTCAGGGTTTACATCAATAAAACGTGCATAATTAACCATAGAAAATAGAACATCACCAAACTCTGATTCGATTTTATCTTTATTCCCTTTTTCAATTTCTGCGTTGAGTTCAGATAATTCTTCTTGGACTTTTTCCCAAACTTGATGAGGTTCTTCCCAGTCAAAGCCAACACCAGAAACTTTATCCTGAATTCTATTTGCTTTTACAACTGCAGGCAAACTTTTAGGAACACCTTCTAAAACAGACTTTTTTCCTTCCTTTAGTTTTAGTTTTTCCCAATTCTGATTTACTTCTTGCTCATTTTTAACTTCAATACCTCCATAAACATGAGGATGACGGTCAATTAATTTATCAGAAATTGCATTAGCAACATCTCCAATGTCAAAAGCGTTTTTCTCAGAACCGATTTTAGCGTAAAAGACAATGTGTAATAATACATCACCCAATTCTTTTTTGATTTCATTTAAATCGTTGTCTAAGATAGCATCGGCAAGTTCGTAGGTTTCTTCAATAGTAAGATGACGTAAAGATTCTAGGGTTTGTTTTTTATCCCACGGACACTTCTCACGAAGTTCATCCATAATATCTAACAAACGATTAAAAGCTTCTAATTGCTGCGCTCTACTATTCAAATCCTAATATTTTAGTTTTAAAAGTTTTAGTTAGCAACAGCTTACTACCCACTGCTTACTGCCTATTGTTGACTGCCTGCTGATTACGCTTCTTCTACGTTTTCTTCTTCAGCAGAGGCTTCTACTGCCGAAAAATCCAATCCGGCATTTACTAATAAGTTATACCACTGAATTACCTTTTTGATATTAGAAGTGTACACACGTTCTTCATCATAATCTGGTAATACTTCAGAGAAATAAGCAGTTAATTTATTACTACTTTCTTTATGACTTAAAGCCTTTTTTCCTTCTTCTTTTTCAAAAATTGATTTGAAAACAGTAAGTAAAGGAATTTCTTCTTCGTATGTATAAATAGCAATATTTTCTAACAAACTTACATTGTTTGTAGATGGAATAGGGAAACGTTTGTTGTCTATAAGAGACTCAACAATGAAACCGGTTTTTGTTTGCGAAATCGCTTGGAATAATCCAGGTTTTCCCGTGACTGATATAATTTTACTAAACTCCATTTATTTATTTTTTAAATTTAGGGAAACGCATTCTATAATCGGTATCTATTTTCCCTAATGATATTTTGTCTAATTTCTTTTTTAAAATTCTCTTTTTTAAAGAAGAAAGCTTATCCGTAAATAAGATCCCTTCTAAATGATCATACTCATGTTGAAAAACACGTGCGGCAACTCCAAACAATGTACTTGTATGTTTTTCAAAATTCTCGTCTAGGTATTCAAACGTCACAGTTTCTGGTCTAAAAACATCTTCTCTAATATCGGGAATACTTAAACATCCTTCAGAAAAAGCCCACTCATCACCTTCAAGACTTAATACTTTTGGATTGATAAAGGTTTTGTCAAAGTTTTTTAATTGCTCTTGCTCTTCGTCCGATAAGTCCTCATCTTCTGCAAAAGGAGTTGCATCTATTATAAAAAGACGAATTGATTTCCCTATCTGGGGAGCAGCAATACCAACACCACTAGCATTGTACATGGTTTGTTTCATGTTTGCAATAAGCTCCGTTAATTTAGGATAATCAGCATCAATCTCTTTTGCTACTTTTCTTAAAACAGGATCTCCGTAAGCTACAACTGGTAAAATCATAAAGTTTTTAAGATTCTAATAATTTTCGGCAAAAGTACGAAGTTAGAAGTAGAATGGGAAAAGTTAAAAGAGGAAAGTTAGAAAATTGTAAAGTAGTTTGGGGTTTCAAGTTTCAACCTCAACTTCAATTTCAGAATTTCAATAGGGGTGAAGTTTCAAAGTAATTATTCGGTATTCGTAAATATATTTTCGAACTTTCATTATTCATTATTCATTATTCATTATTCATTATTCATTATTCATTATTCATTATTCATTATTCATTATTCATTATTCATTATTCATTATTCATTATTCACCTACCGCTCTCCTTCAAAACGAATAGCACCCACACCAATGACTCTATCAAACAATGCACCAAAAGGTTTGTAATATACAATGACTGTATATTCATTCTCAGTTTTAGAAAAATTTCCTCTTATCGCTGATTCTGAAATAAATTCATCTGAAGATTTAGTCACAAACGTATAATTGTAAAACCCTTGCTTTAATAGAAAGTTAGCATAATATGAATTGGAAGAAGCATCAAAAATCATTTGGTTTTCATCCGTCAAACTAAAATTATTGAATCCTCCATACACATAGACTTCTTGATTTGTAAATTCGTTTTCAGTTTTTAAAACAAAATGCATTCGAGCATAATCAGCTTCAGTATCAGGGTCATTAGCTTCAATAGTTCTTACTACAAACTGTCCGTTAATATCTGGGTTATAGGTGTAAGATTTCACTTCTTTATTTACAGTCGGATACAAGTAGTTGTTATAGATATCTTTTCGTTCAACTTTTGCAACATTAATACTTGAATTTCGAATGATCTTATTATCGAAAAATAAATACTCATTTCCTCCCCAAAAATTAGTTTTACGCGTATATCGATAGATTAATTGATTGGGTTTGAAAAATTGAGGTTGAATGTTAGTCAGCGCCGTTTTCCAGTTTTGATTTTGCAATATTGCAACACGAATTTCTTGAGACGGATTGTTGAGTTTCAACCCTGGATGATTGATTAAAAAATTAACGGTCTGTTGCTCATTAACATACTTGGTATCTCTACTTCTGCTTGCAGAAACGCCCACGGTAACAGTAGATTCATACAAAGTAAATCGACGTGTAAAAATTACTTCCTCCGTTTCATCTAAAACAGAAACTAAATAGTTACCACTTTTGGTGATTCTTGTATTCTGATTTGGAAATCGAACAGAATAATGCGTGTAGTTTTGAAGTGTATTGAAAGAGTTTTCTACATTAAAAAAAATATTGGATTGGAACCCATTAATATATTGATTGGCAATTAAGTTACTCGGTTTCCAATCATGTGTCATTAACTGAATTTTGTAGTAATAATCTTTTTGATCCGCTTCTAAATCGTCAAAACTCAATTCCAAAGTCTTTCCTAAGGGCACTATAATTGAAAAATTGTTTTGCTCTAAAGGTCTAAGTTGAATGGATTTTATATGGGAAGGAACCTCTTGAGCCTGTAATGAAAATCCGATACAAATGATGTAAAGAGTTAAGGTAAAGATGTTGGATGTTAGATGTACGATGCTTTTCACGTAATAGTTTTTATTTAACTTTTAGCATCAGACATCAAACATCTAGCCAAAAGTATTCATTCAGATACAGTACAAACCTAATGAATTAATTAGGTTCAAAAAATATCATTATTTAGAATGGTTATAAATAAGAAAATATCATTAAGATAAAATCCCATTTACTCTAAGTTCACTATCAAAATAATTAAATTTGCATGATTTTTTTAGATAACTAAATTTCGGAAGTATCATGTCAAAAGACATTCGTATCAAAAAAGGCTTAGACATTAAGCTGGTTGGCGAAGCAGAGCATACCACTACTAACATTCCAGTAAATGGAGTGTTTGCACTTAAGCCAGAAGACTTTCACGGAATCATCCCAAAACTTATAGCAAAAGAAGGAACAGAAGTAAAAGCAGGAGATGCTCTTTTTTATTCAAAGAGTGACGAACGTATTTTATTTTCTAGTCCAGTGAGCGGAAAAGTAACGGAGATTGTACGTGGAGCAAAACGTAAAATATTAACATTAAAAATTCTTGCTGATGGTAAGCAAGAGTATACAGACTTTGGTAAACAAGATGCAGCTAAAATGTCTGCTGAAGAAGTAAAGAGTCATTTATTTACTTCAGGTTGTTGGCCATTTATAAAACAACGTCCGTACGATGTTATAGCAAATCCTAATCAAGCTCCAAAAGCAATTTTTGTATCGGCGTACGCAAGTGCTCCTTTAGCTGCAGATTATGATTATACATTGGTTGGGAAAGAAAACGAATTGCAAGCAGCACTTACGGCTGTTTCTAAATTAACTGACGGGAAAGTTCATGTTTCTGTAGGAAAGAATTCGAATTCGCCTTTTAATGGATTGAATAACATTGAACTTCATAAAGTTTCTGGACCGCACCCTGTAGGGAATGTAAGTACTCAAATTGCACAAATAGATCCTTTGAATAAAGGAGAAGTTGTTTGGGTGATAACTCCACAAGACTTGGTTGTCATTGGAGAATTATTCTTAACAGGAAACTTCAACCTAACAAGAACTGTAGCTTTAACAGGATCTCAGTTTGAAAAACCATCCTATGTTTCTGCTGTTGCCGGAGCGACCATAGGAGATGTAGTAAAAAAGAACCTGAAAGGTGATAATACAAGAATTATTAGTGGTAATGTATTGTCTGGACTTCAAGTTTCTGAAGACGGGTTCTTTGGATATTTCGACAATCAAATCACAGCAATTCCAGAAGGAGACGATTACGAGTTTTTCGGATGGAATAAGCCTGTTTTTAATAAGATTTCTACCTCAAGAGCATTAACTTTTTCGTGGTTGAATCCAAAGAAAAAATACGATTTAAATACAAATACAAACGGAGAACATAGAGCTTTTGTAGTAACAGGTTCTTACGAGAATGTATTTCCACTAGATATGTATCCATTACAATTCTTAAAAGCTTGTATGTATCAGGATTTAGATGAAATGGAAGTTTTAGGAGGTTACGAAGTAGCGCCTGAAGATTTTGCATTAACAGAATTTATTTGTGTTTCAAAGCAACCTCACCAGAAAATTGTGAGAGAAGGTTTGGACTTAATGAAAGAAGAATTAGGCTAAAATAGTATACGCGATGAGCTTAAAAAGTAAATTACATAATTTAAAAGAGAAGTACAAAGGAACCAAAATGGCCCCTGCGTTTAACGCAATCCATACTTTTTTGTACTTGCCAAATGAAGTGACGCATGGCGGAACTCATATCAAAGCGGCAGACGATTTAAAACGTACGATGAATATTGTCATCATGTCGTTAATTCCATGTTTGCTCTTCGGAATGTTCAATGCAGGATATCAACATTATGCAGCCATTGACGCAGCGAAAGGAATTACTACAGAATTTTCTGTGATGGGAAGCTTCTTGACTTGGGATAACTTCTGGATTGGAATTATCAAAGTACTTCCACTAGTTATTGTTTCTTACGGAGTTGGATTGTTAGTAGAATTCATCTTTGCAATGATCAAAGGACATGAAGTTGAAGAAGGGTACTTAGTAACAGGAATGTTAGTTCCTTTAATTGTACCAGTAGACACTCCATTATGGATGCTAGCTGTAGCTGTTGTTTTTGGTGTTGTTATCGGAAAAGAAGTTTTCGGAGGAACAGGAATGAACATCTTAAACCCAGCCTTAACCATTAGAGCATTCTTATTCTTTGCCTATCCAACGTGGATGAGTGGAGATAAAGTTTGGGTATACGATGCTGTAAATAGAGTAGGAACGTCCGATGCAATTTCTGGAGAAACGGTCTTAGGAAGCTATGCACAAAACTTAACACCTAGCTATGATATGTGGGACAAATTTTTCGGATTTATTCCAGGGTCTATTGGAGAAACATCAACTTTCTTAATATTATTAGGAGCCGCTTTCTTAATCTTTACGAAGATTGGAAGTTGGAGAATTATTGTATCTACATTCGTTGGAGCTGCTGTAATGGGATTCATCTTCAATCAAGTTGTAGCCCTAGATATTATTACAGAATCCAGTAAGTTTTACGGATTAATGAATACGGTTTGGTGGGAACACCTACTCATTGGAGGATTGGCATTTGGTGCTGTATTTATGGCAACAGATCCAGTAACTGCATCACAAACCAATAAAGGAAAATGGATTTACGGATTCTTAATCGGATTTATATCGATCATGATTCGTGTCTTCAATCCAGCATATCCAGAAGGAGTCTTCTTAGCCATTCTATTAATGAATGTTTTTGCTCCAACCATCGACCATTATGTGGTTCAGGGAAATGTAAAGAAAAGAATAAAACGTTTAAAAGCTAAAACTGCCTAATTATGTCTAAAAGAACAGATAGTAATTCGTACACTATGTTTTTCGCCATCGGGATGGTGTTAGTAGTTGGAGCCTTGTTAGCCTTTTTAGCATCGTCTTTAAAGCCTAACATTGACGAAAACAAACGTATTGAAAAGCAACAAAACATCCTATATGCAATGGGTGTAAATGAAAATGAAGGGACAAGCGCAAACTTTGTTTCAACTACAGTTGCTGGAGATGAGTTTCAAAAATACATCAAGAAACAATTGGTCATTGAAGGAACTAATATTACTGAAGATGATCAAGCTTATTTGATTGATGTAAAGAAAGAAAAAGCAAAAGCAAAAGATGGAGGCGTAAGAAGACTTCCATTGTTTGTAGGAGAGAAAGATGGTAAAACTTTCTACGTAGCACCGATTGGAGGAAAAGGTCTTTGGGATGCTATTTGGGGATATGTCGCCATGGATGAAAATATGGTGGTACAAGGAGCTTATTTTGATCATAAAGGAGAAACTCCAGGTTTAGGAGCAAACATCAAGCAACGTTACTTTATGGATGATTTTATTGGAGAACATTTATTAGATGCCTCAGGTAATTTCAAAGGAATTAAAGTCGCAAAAGGAAATAATGATCCTAAAAACGAAGAGAAAACAGATTATGAAGTAGATGCAATTGCTGGAGCTACAATTACAGGTGATGGCGTTTCAGCAATGATCAAATCTGATTTGAAACTGTATGTATCTTATTTTAAAAAGTTGAAAAATAATTAAAGTGAGCTAAAGTACATTAGAGTTGAATGACCAATAAAGAGTTTGCTAAGAAGTTAGAAGAAAGGACATTAAAGTTTGCAGTTGATATCATTAAATTATCAGCAAGCATACCAAATACAACAGAAACATTGGTTGTAAAAAACCAATTATCTAAATCGGGAACCAGTGTTGGTGCCAATTATAGAGAAGCGAATAGATCAAGAAGTAAAAAAGATTTTAAAAATAAAATTAAGATCAGCCTAGCTGAAGCAAGTGAAACAGATTATTGGTTGGAAATAATAGAAGAATTAAATTGGATTAAAAAAGAAAATATAAACGAGATTAAAAAAGAAGCTAAAGAATTATTAGCCATTTTTACATCAATAGCAAATAAATTAAATTAATGTTTATCAAGTTTAACTTTAGACACTTTAAATACTTAAAAACTTTAGACACATAAAAAAAAATGGGACTTTTATCAAAAAAAGACGCAAAATTAATCACTGATCCATTAGCGGATAACAATCCAATTACAATTCAAGTATTAGGAATTTGTTCTGCCTTGGCAATTACAGCAGAACTGAAAGCTTCTATTGTAATGTCTATATCAGTATTATTTGTTTTAGGATTAGGAAATGTGGTGATCTCATTGATGAGAAATATCATTCCATCAAAAATTAGAATTATTGTACAATTGATTGTTGTTGCTACATTGGTAATTATAGTCGACTTGGTTCTAAAAGCATTTGCATACGAATTGAGTAAGACACTTTCAGTTTTTGTAGGATTGATTATTACCAACTGTATTATTATGGGACGTTTTGAAGCATTTGCTTTAGGTAACGGACCTTGGAAATCATTCTTAGACGGAATTGGAAATTCTTTAGGATATGCTGTGATTTTAATCATTGTAGGATTTTTTAGAGAATTATTAGGTTCTGGAACCTTATTAGGTTTTCCTGTATTAGGAGACCCAATTGAGAAAACAGGATTGTATGGTTTTGGATATGAGAATAACGGATTTATGTTATTATCACCAATGGCATTAATTGTCGTTGGAATTATTATCTGGGTACAACGTAGTAGAAACAAAGCATTAATAGAAGAACATTAGACGCGCAGCGTCATCCTGAATTTATTTCAGGATCTCAACATAATACGTAAAATATGGAACACGTAGAATTATTTTTCAAATCGATATTTATAGACAACATGGTGTTTGCAACATTCTTAGGAATGTGTTCTTACCTAGCTGTATCTAAAAAAGTATCTACCGCTGTTGGTTTAGGAGCTGCTGTAATCTTTGTATTAGCAGTAACAGTTCCTTTAAACTGGCTGTTAGATCAATATATATTACAAGAAGGAGCATTGGCTTGGTTAGGCCCAGAATATGCAGAATACGATTTAAGTTTCTTATCCTTTATCATGTTTATTGCAACCATTGCAACCATGGTACAATTGGTAGAAATCATTGTAGAGAAATTCTCTCCCTCATTATATAATTCCTTAGGAATTTTCTTACCCTTAATTGCAGTAAACTGTGCCATCTTAGGAGGTTCATTATTTATGCAATCTCGTGAGATTCCTAGTTTAGGATTGGCAGTAACTTATGGAGTAGGATCAGGAATTGGATGGTTTTTAGCCATCTTAGCCATAGCAGCAATTCGTGAAAAGATTCGTTATTCAAACGTACCACCAGCATTAAGAGGATTAGGAATTACATTTATCATTACAGGTTTAATGGCAATTGGATTCATGAGTTTTGGAGGAATGTTAACAGGTGGAGATGAAGATACTTCGACAAGCCCAGCAACTGAAGTTGTCAGTTCAAGCATAGTTGAGGAGCCTGAGACTGTAAAGGAAGTAGAAAAGGTTGAAGAGAAAGTAGCCGATAATATTAAAGAAACAAAAGAGTAAAATGATCACATTAGCAGCAAGCACAACAGGAACTATTATAGCAACCGTAGCAGCTTTTTTACTGATTACATTGCTTTTGGTAGCATTACTATTATTTGTAAAACAAAAATTATCTCCGTCAGGTCCAGTAACGATTACCATTAATGGAGAAAAGAAAATAGAAGTAGCTTCAGGAAGTACACTTTTAACAACCTTAGGAAACGAGAAAATATTCTTACCATCAGCATGTGGTGGAGGTGGGTCTTGTGTACAATGTGAATGTCATGTAAATTCTGGAGGAGGCGAAGCTTTACCAACAGAGACACCTCACTTTACACGTAAAGAATTAAAACACGGGATTCGTTTAGCATGCCAGGTTAAAGTAAAACAAGACATGGACATTTCTATTCCAGAAGAGATTTTTGGAATAAAAAAATGGGATGCAGTTGTTGTAAGAAATTATAACGTAGCATCTTTTATCAAAGAATTTGTAGTAGAAATTCCAGAAGATATGGGTTACAAAGCAGGTGGATATATTCAAATTGAAATACCTCCATGTGAAGTCAACTTTTCAGAGATGGATATTACTGCGCATCCAGAAGAGCACGAAACTCCAGATAAGTTTGAAGCAGAATGGGACAAATTTAAGTTGAGACCTCTGGTAATGAAAAACAAGGAAGTAGTTGAACGTGCATATTCTATGGCTTCTTACCCTGCAGAAGGTAGAGAAATTATGTTGAATGTACGTATTGCAACTCCACCATTCGATAGAGCAAAAGGTGGCTGGATGGATGTAAATCCAGGTGTAGCATCATCGTATATTTTCAACTTAAAGAAAGGCGATAAATGTGTAATTTCAGGTCCTTACGGAGAGTTCTTTATTAACGAATCTGAAGCTGAAATGTTGTATGTTGGTGGTGGAGCCGGAATGGCACCTATGCGTTCTCACTTGTACGAATTATTTAGAACCTTAAAAACAGGTAGAAAAGTAACATATTGGTATGGTGGACGTTCTAAGGCAGAATTGTTTTATATAGAACACTTTAGAGCTTTAGAAAAAGATTTCCCAAACTTTAAGTTTTATATTGCTTTGTCAGATCCGTTAGAAGGAGATAATTGGAAAGTAAAGAAAGATATTAACGATGAAGAAGGTAATGGCTTTGTAGGATTCATTCACAATTGTGTAATAGATAATTATTTAAATCATCACGATTCACCAGAAGATATAGAATTGTATTTCTGTGGACCACCATTAATGAACATTGCAGTTCAGAAAATGGGAGAGGACTTCGGAATTCCAGATGAAAACATTCGATTCGACGACTTCGGAGGATAATTTATACTGAACTTTTACACTGAGTTTATCGAAGTGTGTTTCAGTATCTCATCTTAAAGAAATAAAAGAAAGCCAGTGCTAAAACGCTGGTTTTCTTGTATATATAAAGTAAATAAATAATTTTTTATACTTTTATTCCAATTACTAACTTAATTTCAACATATGAAAACAAAGAATTTTTTAATCTCTGGTGTAGTAGCTGGTCTTGTAGATTTCCTTTTAGGCTGGCTTTTTTATGGAATAGTATTTCCCGATTTGTATCCACATCAAGGTGAACCAGACGTCGTATTTATTTTTCTTGGATGCTTAGCTTTTGGATTTTTACTAGCCTATGTATTTACTGCAGTAGCCTCCATAGTAAGTGCTAAAGAAGGTTTAAAAGTAGGAGCTATTTTTGGCTTCTTGTATGCAGTGTCATCAAACTTTTTTATGTATTCTTCACTAGAACCAAATTATCAAAACATGGCTATTGATGTAGTCATTGGTATTGTAATGACCGCAGTGATGGGAGCAGTTATTGGCTTGATCAATGGGAAAATGAAATAGAAATCACTTCTACAAACAAATAAAATCCAGCACTTAGTGCTGGATTTTTTGTTATAGAAAAATGAGTACTTACAATTTTCTCTTTAAAATAATTACAATATAGACTTGGTATAATCAAGATTAAAAATAGTTACTACTAGGAACGCAAGTTTTCCAAAAGACTTGCATCATAAGTAGTATGACCAAAACCAAACTACTAGTACTAAGTGTCATTTTTATGCTGTTAATGACATCATCAACTGCTCACATAGAGACAGTTGTCACGTATAAAATTCATAATTCAGGGAATAAATTATACGTTTCTACTTCAATGGAAAAGAGTTACGCTACTATTTTAGTGATGAGTAAAGGAGAAGATATTACACCAAAAAACAGAGGTGTACAATTAAATACAATCATTAAAAAGAATACAAATTTTACAATTAATGGCATTGTATATAATTTGAAGTTTGAATCCGCAACGGTCAGAAAGCGAGATATAGTATTGCAATATTATATAGAAAATATTCCTACGAGCATCTCTAGTTTTACAATGGAAAATGATGTAATAGTTGGTGTTGATGAACTAGCAATAGTAAATGCTTATGTAAAAATAAAAAATGAAAACAGAAAGGTCTTACGTTTTAATAAGAGAAATAATTCTAGGACACTAAACTTCAATTAAGAATCCCTTTAAAATCAACCAATGAAAAAACTACTACTCACCCCAATAGTTTTACTACTCACCATAAATATATCTGCCCAATATACAGAAGCAGAAATTGATGCTTTCCTAAATGCAGCTACAGGAATAAATTCTGTAGGAACAGAGATTATTGGAAATGCTAGATATTTTTATACAAACAATTACCCAGATCATGACGAAGGTATTATAAATGGAGGCTTTACAATTAGTGCAACTGGAACTACTTGGGGGATGTGTGCATATCCTAAACTAGGAGGTTCTATAACACAATTATATTCTGATACCGAAGCTAATTCTTCAGGTTGTACCGGTTCATATAATTTTGGGGTAGCGCTAAATGGAATCAAATTTGGACCGAGTTCAGCAGCTTTCTTTGAAGATGGAAATGGTCTAGAAGTTCAAGAATGGCATCTAGAGGCGCTTTATTTTGAAACTCTAGATGGCGATGGTACTAGTGATAACATTTATGGAGCTCATTCAACGAGTGGAGGACTTTATCATTATCATGGAGAACCTGTAGGTTATTTTGCAGATACTGTAGCAAATGGCGGCTTAGGAATTGACGGCACAGCACATTCGCCGATAGTAGGATATGCTGCTGATGGTTACCCTATATATTATAAATATGGTTATACAAACTCTGATGGGACTGGTGGAATTGCAACTTTTGATTCAGGGTATCAATTAAAAACGGGAACAAGAGGTGGAGACGGAACAAGTGCACCAGATGGAACTTATGATGGTGAATATGTAGAAGATTATGAATTTACTGTAGCTACAGAATTGGATGAATGTAATGGGCGATTTGCAGTAACTCCTGAATACCCAAAAGGAACATACTACTATGTAATTACAGAAAGTTGGCCTATCATACCAAGATGTTTTGCTGGAGCAATTGTAGATAATAGTTTTTTAATTGGTCCTTCGGCTTCATGCGGGGATTCTAACGCTGGAACCGATTGTTCAGCAGAAGTGTCACCATCAAATTCATTTACTTGGACAGGAGAAACAAATTCTGATTGGGATACAGTGACCAATTGGTTAGATGATACTGCTCCAACAACGTCAGGTTATGCAAGTATTCCAGATGTAAGCGGAGAAACTGGGAATTTCCCTGTCATAGCAAGCGATATAGAAGTCGTCGATGTTATTATTTACCCAAGTGCAACATTAAGTGTGAATAGTGGCAAATCACTAACACTCACAAGTGATTTAACCAATCAAGGAACACTCACAATTAATTCAGATGCAACAAGTAGCGGCTCGCTATTAATTTCTGGAGAATCCGCAGGAAACATAACCTATAACAGATACCTTTCATCTTCAGGAGTTTCAACAGAAGGTTGGCATTTGGTTGCATCCCCTGTAGTAGATGAAACAGAAGATGATATCATTGCCAGCGGAACTCTGTTAACCAACGGTTCAAGTTTATATAGTATTGCCCCATATGATAATAACTCAGCATCTACACCTTGGCCCTATTTAGATGCATCTGCAACAGGAACTTTAGATTCTGGAAAAGGATATTCCATAAAGAGAAACGGTTCAGGAACAATTCCATTTATAGGAACCTATAGAACTACAAACCTAAAAGATTATGCAGTATCTGTAGGAACACAAAGCGCATGGAATTTAATAGGAAACCCATTTCCTTCGTTTCTCGCAGCCAATAGTACCGCTGCGACTTCAACTAATTTGTTAACGGTTAATTCAGCAGAATTAGATGCTTCTTATATTGCATTATATGTGTGGAATTCATCTACCAAATCGTATGATGTCATCAATCATGCTTTAGGAACGGCAGAATACATTGCGCCAGGACAAGCATTCTTTGTACATTCTAAAAGTGGAGGTGGACAAGTAGACATCAGACAAACCATGCAAAGTCATCAAAGTGGCGATTTGTTTTTGAGAAATAACTTAAGTACAATACCAACAATTACACTTTCTGTTACGGATGGTTCTTCCGTAAAATCTACAAGTTTGAAATATATAGACGGAACAACTACTGATTTAGATCTTGGATATGATGCAGGTGTTTTCAGTGGAACGGCATCCGATTTTAATATCTATTCTCACTTAGTAAACAATAGTACTGGAGTAAATTTCGCACTACAATGTTTGCCGAATGAGAATCATGAAGATATGATGATTCCTATTGGATTGAATGCTACTTCTGGCGAAGAAATTACATTTACTGCCACAGGATTAGATTTACCTTCTGGATTAAAAATCTTTCTAGAAGATAGAGAAACAGGAGAATATCATCGTTTAGACGAAACAGGTTCCGAGTTTTCACTTACACTTACAGAAACATTAGACGGAATAGGAAGATTCTATTTGCATACTGCATCAGAGGTTTTGGCAGTAGACGATATCACTTTAGATAGGGTGAGTATATACAAAACAGATCCAAGTACCTTAAGAATTGCAGGAGTACCGCAGGGTAAAACAGTTGTAAAAATTTATTCCATCTTAGGAAAAGAAGTATTGAAAAAGTCTTTTGAATCTATGGGTTTGAATGATATTCACATTGGAGAATTCGCTCAGGGAATTTATATCGTTCGATTAAAAAGTGAAGTAGGGAATATCAATAAAAAGATTGTAATAGAATGATATTCCTAGAAGGTGAAGGGTTTTAAAAATTGAAAGTAAAATGAGCCACTCTAAAAGGTTGATTGCCTTAGGTTGACTCAGAATTTGTTTCAGCAGTTTAAAATCAGTAGATTCGTTTCAATAAACCAAATTCATGGGCTGGACATCCTATCTACTTATTCTTCTTATTGTTGTTGCCGTAGTAAGTATTCTCATTTACTTCTTCCAAGAACGAGTCCTATTTCATCCTGAGAAATTGCCCAAAGATTTTCAGTTTCAATATGAAAATCAGCAGGTAGATGAATACAACTTAGAACTAAAGGATGGCGCAATTATTAACGGATTGCATTTTAAAACAGAAAAACCAAAAGGATTGGTCTACTATTTAAAAGGAAATTCGAAAAGCATTAAAGGTTGGGGAAAGTTTGCGGTCGATTTTACTTTGCACGGATATGATGTCATTATGATCGATTATCGTGGTTTTGGAAAAAGTACAGGAAAATTGAGTCAAGAAAGTATGAAGCATGATGCTTTGTATGTCTATGACCGATTGAAAGAGAAAGTAAAAGAAGAGCATATTATTGTGTACGGACGTTCTTTAGGAACAGGTTTAGCCACCAAAGTAGCTTCCATGAACAATCCAAAAGCTTTGGTCTTAGCATGTCCCTATTTTAGCATGTCTAAAAATGTAAAACGCTATTTGCCACTCGTTCCTTTAGGTTTGGTGATGCGTTATCAAATGCCAACCTACAAATGGATTAAATATGTAGATTGCCCAATTAACATTATCCATGGAACCAACGATAAAGTCATCCGATTTAAATCTAGTTTGCGATTGTCGAAATTAAAACCAGACTCTACGAAGTTGTATCCAATTATTGGAGGTGGACATAAAGACTTACACAACTTTGAGAGTTATCATACAGCTTTGAGGGAAATTTTAAATTCTAAAAAAGTAGTGGAATTAGAGCGAGAAAAGACAAGCATCGACTTTATTAGAACCAAAAAGAAAAAGAAATGATCAAAAAAATTGTCTTCGGAATTCTTATTTTCCTTGGAATTGGATTGTTTCTCTTTTATATCTTTCAAGAAAAACTCATTTTCTTGAATGGCAAGAAAACACCTAAAGATTATGTTTACCAATTTCCACAACCTTTTGAAGAAGTAAACATTTCAACAAAAGACAACCAAAATATTCATGCCTTACATTTCAAATTAGACAAGCCCAAAGGAGTTATTTTATTTTTCCATGGAAACAAAGGAAACTTAGAACGTTGGGGAAGCATTGTTCCGTATTTATTAGCCTATAATTATGAAGTTTTGGTGATGGATTATCGGAATTACGGAAAAAGCACAGGAAGTTTTAGCGAAGAGAAAATGTATACTGATGCTTTACTCGCTTACGATCATTTAAAAAAACAATATTCAGAAGATCAAATTGTAGTTTATGGACGTTCTTTGGGAACAACATTTGCAACAAGAATTGGCGTGGAAAACAAGCCGAAACATATCATTTTAGAAGCACCGTTTTATAACCTAAAAAGAGCGACTCAGTATTACTTTTCCTTGTCTCCAACGTTTATATTGAAGTATCATTTTCGGACAGATAAAAATATTCCTAAGATCACGTCGCCCATTACTTTTTTTCATGGTGAAGACGATAAGACAACTTCTTTTGAACAATCTAAAGAACTCTTCGAATTGGTTACCTCCAAGCAAAAAGAGTTTGTAGCGATTCCCTCAGGAACCCATCACAACTTAAAAGAGTTTGAGGCCTATCAATCGAAAATAAAAGAGATCCTTTCTGTCTTAACGAATGAGTAAGGAGTGAAGTAATCTCAATAGTAGTTTATGTCACTTCGAGTAATCACGCATTGGCGTGATTGTATCGAGAAGCCTTAGTTTTGTTACTAGTCATTCCGAACGAAGCATGAGGAGGAATCTCATTAAGGGTAAGATTTCTCGTCGCTCCTTTCTCGCTTTATCGAAATGACAAATGAGATACTTTTTCGCCATCTTTTTCGTTATTCAATTATGAAAAAGAAATTAATCATCTTGGCGGTTTTAGCGATTGTAATAATTTCCGCATTTCAAATTAAGGCGGTTCGTCCAGCAATTACAGCTGTAAAAACGGTCTTTGTTGAACCCGATTTGATCAATAAAAAAGGAGACTCAGTATCAGCAAGAGTCAAGACTCCCAAAGGCTACACAAGAGTTCAATACCCAAAAGGAACCTTTCAAGAATTTATTCAGAACTACCCATTAAAACCTTTTGGTACAAAAGTGATTAATTACGATTCTTCAGAATACTTTTATCAATCTGGACATATTGGTGTCTTAGATGTATCCGTTCCAAAAAACGGATTGCAACAATGTGCAGATGCATTGATGAGGTTGCGTTCAGAATATCTTTGGCAGACCAATAAAAAATCTAAAATCGGTTTTGAATTTACGAGTGGACATTACTGTTCTTGGCAGAAATATGCCGAAGGATATCGACCCAAAGTAAAAGGAAGTAAAGTTTCGTTTCACAAAACAGCAACTCAAGATTTTACAAAGAGGAACTTTTATAAATTTTTAAATCTGATTTATACCTATTCAGGAACACTCTCTCTTTACAATGAATTACCAAAAGTTACTTCAGCCAAAAACTTGAAAGTAGGAGATATGTTAGTTAACCCTGGAACTCCAGGACATATTATCATGATTGTAGACGAAGTGAAAAATGCAGCAGGAGAAAAACGATTTATTTTAGCCCAAGGGAATACACCTGCGCAAAGCGTTCATATGCTCAAGAATCCGAATGATACTCAAACAAATCCTTGGTACGAATTAAAGATGAATGCCTATGTTGAAGTTCCTGGATATTATTTTAACAAGGCGAAATTTATTCGTTTCAAAGATTAAGAACAATCATTTGGCTATAATCCACTATCTAAAATATTTAGTATCTTCCAATTTGTATTTTACAAATTAGAAATGAGAAAAATTATAACATTATTACTTTTTTTAACAATCTTTATTACAAGTTGTGATGAAGGTAAACCCAAAGAAATTAGCATAAATCCAGTAACCTATTGGGGTGAAAACCCTTGGCCTGAGATACGAAAAAAAAGAATCAATCAATTGCTGCCAAAAGCTTTAAAAACTACTAATGTTGATGCTTGGTTAGTGATTTGTCGGGAAAACAATAATGACCCACTGGCGGATCATATAGGAGGTGAGAACGCTGGAGGAACAGCAGTTTTTCTTTTTTATAATGACGATAAAGGTTTCCATTCTTTAGTGTTTTCTCCCTCGGGAGAAGCAACGGCACTGGACGAGTTAGATATTCACGACAAAGTAATACGTGTAGAAAGAGGGACATCAGCAGTGAAAATTGCAATAGAATTTATAAAAGAAAAGAACTTTAAACAGATAGCAATCAATTCTTCTAAATCAAACTCATTAGCCGATGGATTGACCTATACACAAAGAATCAATTTAGAAAACCTCTTAGGAAAAGACGCGCAAAAGCTAGTTTCTTCAACAGAACTGGTCTATGAATTGTTATCCATTAAGCTTCCTGAAGAAGTAGAAATTATGCGAAAAGCAGCTCAATTGACCTCAGATTGGCAGGTAGAAGCTTATAAGCAAGTAGTTCCTGGGAAATCTACTGATGCCGAAATTGCTCGTTTTTTAAAACAGAAAATGGCAGAATATGGAGTCAAAGATGGCTGGGCGCCAGATCAAAACCCAAATGTAAATTCAGGCCCTGATCGTGGACATTCACATGCCACAAAAAAGGTAATTATGCCAGGAGATATTATTCAAATCGATTTTGGAATCAAATTATACGATCGTTGGGTAAGCGATATTCAACGATTTGCATATGTTCTAAAAGAAGGCGAAACCAAAGCGCCAGAAGATATTCAATTTTATTGGGAAAGTGGAAGAGCTGGAAACCGTGCTGCGTTAACTGCGATGAAACCCGGAGTAAAAGGAATAGAAGTAGATAGAGCACAGCGTGTGTTAATGACAGCTGCAAAATCTGAATATGTGATGTGGAGCACTGGGCATCCAGTAGGATATGTAGCACATGATATTGGTCCCAATTTAGGAGGTTCACAAGCTTCTCATGTTAGACCTGCGGCTCAAAAAGAACTGAAAGAAGGAATGACCTTTGCTTTTGATGGTTTTCACGCTTGGAAACGTGAAGACGGAACCTTAAAAACAATTTCAGTTGAAGAAATGGCAGTGGTTACAAAAGAAGGTGCAGAGTATTTGATCAAACCTCAAGAAGAATTGATTTTGATTCCGAGTAAGAATTAGAAAGGCTACCTTTGTCAAAATTTTTTGGCATGACCACTTTTGATGATTTAGACTTATCCAATCAACTTCGAAATAGTATCGAAGAGTTAGGATTTGTACATCCAACTCCCATTCAAGAAAAAGCATTTTCTGTAGTTCGCTCTGGAAAAGACGTGGTAGGAATTGCACAAACAGGTACTGGAAAAACCTTTGCTTATATGTTGCCAATTCTTCGAGATTTAAAATTCTCGAAACAAGTTACGCCAAGAGTTTTAGTGTTAGTTCCTACAAGAGAATTGGTCATACAAGTGGTAGAAGAAATTGAAAAACTAACAACCTACATTAATTTAAGAATATTGGGCGTTTATGGAGGAACCAATATTAATACCCAAAAACAAGCAGTTGCACAAGGAACGGATATTATTGTTGCTACTCCAGGTAGACTATATGATTTAGCATTGAGTAATGTATTAAAACTAAAATCAATCCAGAAATTGGTGATTGATGAAGTAGACATTATGCTCGATTTAGGGTTTCGTTTTCAATTGCTGAATATTTTTGATTTGTTGCCAAAAGGAAGACAAAATGTGATGTTTTCTGCAACAATGACCAATGATGTAGATGAGTTAATTACAGACTTTTTCAAATCACCACAAAAAATATCCATTGCATTAAGTGGAACACCGCTGGACAACATTCAGCAAACTTCATACAAGGCACCGAACTTTTATACAAAAGCAAACTTGTTAAATCATTTACTAAGCGATCGAGAGACTTTTAGAAAAGTATTGGTATTTGTGTCTAACAAACGTAGAGCCGATTTATTATTTGCAGCTGTAGAAGAAGTGTATGGTTCAGAAAGTTGTGTGATTCACTCCAACAAAACACAGAACTATAGAATTCGTTCCATTCGTCAGTTTGACGAAGGAAGCAATCGGATTTTGGTAGCTACAGATGTGATGGCACGTGGATTGGATTTGGACGAAATTTCGCATGTAATCAATTTTGATACCCCGCATTTTCCTGAAAATTATATGCACCGAATTGGGAGAACAGGGCGTGCAGAACACGAAGGAAAAACGATTTTATTTTCAACAGAAAAAGAACAAGAAGCCAAGGAGAGAATTGAAGCTTTGATGGAGTATACAATTCCTTTATTGGAATTTCCTACTGAAGTAGAAATTACAAAACAACTCACCGAAGAAGAACGCCCAAAAGAAGATCGAGAGATTTCTAAGAATAGAACATCTTTAGAATATGTTCCAGGTCCAGCTTTTCATGAAAAGAGTGAAAAGAATCAAAAAACCAATCAAGGAGGTTCCTACAGAAGAGAAATTGAAAAGAAGTATAAAAAGCCAAAAACTCGTGGCGATAAAAACTACAATAGAAGGAATAAAAAGAAATAAAGAGTTAATTTATTCATAAGAATAAACGGAATTCAAAATTTTTAAAGACTTTTATTGCATTATGTTCAATTGTAGTCTTATTTTTTATTAAGAAATTAGTAAATCAATAATGATTTAATGAAATCAATAGTAAAAACGAATAAATCCTTTTATTTAGATTACCTCACCTTTTTTTTAAGAATTATTATTAGCTTTAACACCTAATTAATTCACCTCTAAATCAATCAATTATAATGACTAAGAAAATACAGTTGTTGTTAGTTTGCTTTTCCCTTTTAGGATTCCAAACGATTTTTTCACAACAAATTAAAAACGAACCACAAAAACCATATCAAATTGGTAAACCAACAAAAGTAGAATACATTCCTTCTATATCTTCTAGAATGAATACACTAGTTAGACCAGACCTAACAAAATCTGTAGATATTAAAGATGGGAGATCATCTAAATATGATATAGTTATAGGCAAAGGGTCTACTGGAGATGACGCTTTAGCAAAATATTCAGATAATTTAAGAGGTAGAATACCTACAAGAGCAGTAGAACTTGTTTTTGAAACTGGGGCTTCTAATTCTTCTCCAACAGATCCCGCTGGAGCTGTAGGACCTAACCATTATATTTCTGTAATCAATACAGCTTTTCAAATTTTTGACAAAAGCGGAAACTCATTAACAGGAGGATTGGTATCTCCAAATCCAACAATATTCCCTTCAGGAGGATGTTGTGATTTAACAGCTAGTTATGATAATGTAGCAGATAGATGGGTACTTTCTTTTCTTGGAGGAGGAGTACAAGTAGCAGTTTCTGATGGTCCAGATCCAGTAAATGACGGATGGACTGTATATACTTTTGCAGGCGTAAGTGATTATCAAAAGTTATCAGTTTGGAGAGATGGGTATTATATGACTGAAAACACAGGCGGTGCTAATAAACTTCATGTTTTTGAAAGAGATGCCATGATTGATGCTGCTAGTGCAGGAACGACCCCACAGATTTTATCCTTTTCATTGCCAGGTTTAGTAACTAGTGGTTTTCATAGCCCTCAGGTTTTAAATATTAGTGATAATAATTGGCCTACTGCAGGTGGAGCAACCGTAGTATATATGCAAGATGATGCTTGGGGAGGAGTATCTACAGATCATATTAAAATCTGGAATGTAGATATGGACTGGGTAACTCCAGGGAATTCTTTAGTATCTGCAGCAACCGAATTATCTACTACACCTTTTGTAAGTGTATTTGATGGAGGTGGTTTTTCGAACCTTCCTCAACCAAGTGGTGGGACTACTATTGATGCGTTACAGGCAACAATAATGAATCAAGCTCAATACAGAAAATTTGGAAGCCATAATTCAGCAGTCTTTAATTTTGTAGTAGATGTAGATGGAAGTGCCGCTAAACAAGCTGGTGTTAGATGGTATGAACTTCGCCAGACCAGTGATGGACAGCCATGGACAATTCACCAAGAAGGTACATATACTGCACCAGATAATAGACATGCTTGGAATGCAAGTTTAATTATGGATGTGCAAGGAAACATTGGTATGGGATATACTGGAATGTCTAGTCCAAATAGTACGGACGCTAATATAAGAGTAGGATCTTATTATACAGGACGTTTTTCTTCAGATCCAGTAAATGTAATGACTATTGCTGAGGAAACAATTTTAGCAGGAGATGCTAACATTCCTGGAACTCGTTATGGAGACTATAGTAAAATAGATATTGATCCAGATGGCGATAAAAAATTCTGGTTTGTGAATGAAGTAATGTCAGGCGGAAGAAAGAATGTAGCTGGAGTTTTCCAAATTGCACCAAACTTTAATGATGACGTAGGAGTTATCAGTATAGATAATCCAGTTTCGGGAGTATTAACAGGTAGTGAAGCCATTACTGTAACTATTTTTAATTTCGGAGAAAATGCTGCAACAGGATTTAATGTTACTTATCAAGTAGATGGAGGTGCTGTGATTACTGAAAACTATACAGGAACAATTGCTTCAAATACTTCTGAACAATACACATTTACTGCTTCAGTAGATTTATCAACACAAGGTCAAACTTATAGTATTGTATCTTCTACGGATTTAACTGGAGATGAAGATGCAACCAACGATTCGACTACTGCACAGGTTACACATATATTAGCAAACGATTTAGGAATGACTGCCATTACTGCTCCAGTAGATGGAGAAAGTTTAGGAAGCGAATCAGTTATGGTGACAATAGAGAACTTCGGAACAGCTTCCCAATCTAACTTTGATGTTTCTTATAGAATTAATGGAGGAACTCCAATTGTAGAAAATGTTGCTGGACCTCTAGCAGGTGGAGCTACAATGTCTTATACATTTGCTACCTTAGGAAACTTCTCAACAGATGGAGTTTATACGGTTTTAGCAAGAACATTACTTGTTGGAGATGCAGATGTATCTAATAACCCTATAGAAGTAGATATATTAAATTTGGCATGTAATACAGAAACCAATAGTACTTCCATGCCTGTTGGCCCTAATGCTGGAACTGTTACTGAATCTATTATAGCAATTGCTAATGATATAGTAATTACTGATGTAAATGTTACTCTTAACATAGATCACACTTGGGCTGCTGATTTAGAAGTTAAATTAATAGCTCCAGATGGAGTTACCGAAGTAATCTTGTTTGAAGATGTTGGTGGTAGTGGAAATAATTTCACCAATACGGTTTTAGATGATAATGCCACTGAAGCCATAAATACTGGTTCAGCACCTTTTACAGGAACATTTAGCCCTCAAGGAAGTCTAAGCGACTTTAACGGTTTAATGTCTGCAGGAGATTGGACTTTATCTATTACAGATGATGCTAACGTAGATGGCGGAACTTTATTAAGTTGGTCTATACAAGTTTGTTCTGAGGTTCCACTTTCTGTTGCAGATAATGAATTAGAAGGAATATTTAAACTGTTAAATAAAGGGAATAATCAATATGAGATAAACCTAACAAGTACTACATTATTGGAAGATTTAGACTTTAATGTGTACAATATGAGAGGTCAAACATTATTGTGGAGAACAGTAAAAAATGAATCTGGAGTATATTCTTACAATCTAGATATGTCTTATGCTTCCGCAGGAATTTACCTCCTAAGATTAGGAAACAATAAAAATGCTACTACAAAACGAATCGTGGTAGAATAACACCTTTTATAACAAGATAAAAAGAGAGGGTAAATTTTATATTTATCTTCTCTTTTAATATTATATAACATGCACGTTTTAACCGAACAAGAATTGCACAATCTTGCCATGAATATTGTAGGGAAGAAATTAGAAGGAATGGGTTATGAATTCCAAGCAATTAATAGTCAGTTAAAAAGACACCCGCAATTTGTACTTTATAAAAAAGGCGAACCAACTATTTTTGTTCTGGTAAAGGCTACAAACAACATTCAAAACCCAGAAGAATATGATGTTTTATGGATGGAAACCTTTAAAGAACACGCGAAAAAACAAAATGCTAAAGTATGGTTTGCTGGTGTAGGAATTGCCAATGCAGACAGTGTAGAAACCCCTGTTTTTAAAGACCAACCATATTATGTAGCTTTTGAGGATTTTTTAGAAATATTATAACAATAAAAAAGCGCCATCAAGGCGCTTTCTGTATATATAAATCACTTTTTTAATTACTCAGCTTTTTGCTCTAATAATTCAAAGAACTGACCAATTTTAGGTAAGATAATAATCTTAGTTCTTCTGTTTTTAGATTTGTTAGCTGGGGTATCATTTGCCGCTAAAGGCACATAACTACTTCTACCAGCAGCAATTAATCTACTTGGTTTTACACCATATTTATATTGTAAAATTCTTGTAATTGCAGTTGCTCTTTTCGCTGATAAATCCCAATTATCTTGAATGATATCATTCTTAATAGGCGTAGAATCTGTATGACCTTCAATCATCACGTCCATTTCTGGTTGATTATTTACAATAGTTGCTACTTTTTCTAATACATTATACGCTTTGTCAGTTACATTATAACTTCCGCTTTTGAATAATAATTTATCTGAGATAGAGATAAAAACCACCGTCTTTTCTACATTAATTTCAATGTCTTCATCATCAATGCCTTCTTTCAATTCTTTCTTTAAATGAAAAGCAACAACAAGGTTCAAAGAATCCTTTTTAGTAGCTGCCGCTCTAATTCGATTAATATATCTATCCTTTTTGCTTAATTGAGCTAAAGTTTCCTTGATATTATCGTTAGCGCCTTGAGTTAAAACCGTCAAGTTATCAACATATTCTAAGGTTTTCTTTTTGTCGTTTTTAAGATCGGTGATCGTGCTGTTTAAATTAGAAACATCACTTTCACATTTCTCTTTTTCAATTAAACATTTTGTTAAGCTGTTTTTCACGGCTACCAATTCATCTTTGGTTCTTTTGTGTTGTGCCTCTAAGTAAGCGTATTCTTTTTTTGATATACAAGAACTTGCCATAACAGCCAACACTAATACTACTACTAGTTTTCTCATTTTTAGGAATGATTGAATTTAAGATTTTCACAAAGTTAAAAATATTGACTCTAAAAAAAGAGCGATTAACAATAATTTATGAACGATTTATGAGAACTTTAAATAGTATCTTTATATCTTATATATAAAACGGATGAAAAGGTCTTTCTTTCTAATTGTATTTATTACATTTTCTATACTTAATTCTTGTAAACAAGGCAAGTCAAATAACGAACCTATAAGGCTACAAGGAAATGTTTTTGGAACCACATATAACATTATTTATTATAATACAAACACTAATTTTGAGCAAGATATCGAACAATTATTTACGCAAGTAAACAAGTCGTTATCAACATATATTCCAACATCAGATATTTCAAAAATTAATAGAGGTGATGAAGGAGTGAAAGTTGATGCACTATTTCAAGAAGTATTTTCTAAATCTGAAAGGATATTTAAGGAAACTGATGGTTATTTTGACCCAACGGTTGGTAATTTGGTCAACGCATGGGGATTTGGACCAGAGAGTTCATTAAACAATCTAGATTCGGTAAAAGTAAAAACCTTAATGCAGTTTGTAGGATTTGATAAAGTGAAGATAGAGAACGACGAAGTAATTAAGGAGTTTTCAGAAACCTATTTCGATTTTAATTCTATTGCCAAAGGGTATGGAATTGATGTTGTAGCGAGATTCTTAGCATCTAAAAACGTCAAGAATTATTTGATAGAAATAGGTGGAGAAGTTCGGGTACAGGGAACCAAACCCGAAGGGAAGTTATGGACGGTTCAATTAGACAACCCAAATACAGATGGAACACGTTCTGCGTTTACTCAATTACAACTGACCAACAAATCGATGGCAAGCTCTGGGAATTACAGAAAATTTAGAATTGCCGACAATGGTGAAAAATATGTGCATACCATCAATCCAAAAACAGGCTATGCCAAAGAAAGTAATCTATTAGCAGCTACCGTAATTGCTGAATTAGATTGCGCAGATGTTGATGCTTATGCAACTGCTTTTATGGCAATGGGATTGGAAAAAACGAAAGAATTTCTACAGACAAAACCCGAGCTAAAAGTGATTTTGATTTTTGCGGACAAAGATGGTAAATTAGAAGAATATAGAAATTAGTTTTGTCTTTGCGATCACGCCTTCTTGCACTGAGTTTATCGAAGTGAAGTGTGAGAGGCAATCTGTTAAATCGTAACTTTTATTAATGAGATCGCTTCGTTACACTCGCGAGGACACTACTTCGTTACACTCGTAGAGACAAGAATTAATTAAAATTTTCAAAGTGGCAAAGTTTTTTACAATTTGTAAATATATTTTCGAGCTTTCACACATCACACATCACACATCAATTTTTAAAAACCACAGGCAAAATTTCACCTTTCATCAATCGATATTTATCCACCAATTCTGGAGAGATTTTTTTAGTATAATTGACTTCTTCCACCTGAAAACCAATAGACCGAAGCTTGTCGAAATAATCACGACCGTAAACACGGACATGGTCATATTGTCCAAAGATCTTTGCACGTTCTTTTGGATCCGTAATAGAATCATCCTCAAAAGTTGTCTCCCTAGATAAGTCTTGTGGAATTTGAAGAATTCCCATACCGCCTTTTTTCAATACACGATACAATTCTTGCATGGCTTTGGTATCATCAGGAATATGCTCTAAAACATGATTGCAAAAAATAACATCAAAAGAATTATCTTCAAAAGGTAAGGCTGTAATATCTGCTTTTACATCTGCAATAGGCGAGTATAAATCTGCAGTAATATAATCATGATTCAGTTGCTTAAACCGTTTTAAAAAGCATTGTTCTGGAGCCATGTGCAAGACCCTAAGTCCTGAATTCATTTCAGAACCTGTTGAATTTCTCCCCAATATTCTTCGAGAACCTGAATCAAGTCCAGGTCGCAGAAAACTAGTCTCATCATTTAAATACAACCATAACAACCGATGACGTTCTAAGGAAAGCGTACTTGGCGATAATACATTAGGTCTTTGTGTTCCATATCCATAAGGCAAAAACTTTCGAAAACTCCTGCCATCAATAGGATCTGTATAGGTATTTCCTTTTAAATAAAGTGCAATAAAAGGTCGTGCTACATAACTTAACTTAATAAGTAATGGACGTGGAATGGTATTTAATATGACTTTGAATAGTTTCAATAGTTCTATTTGTAATCTTCTCTTGCAGGTGAAAATACATCAGTAATTTCACAATACGTAAGTGCTTTTCCAGAATGTTCTACGAATGATGGGATTATTGCAATTTGACCAGCTTCATAGATTTTGGTTTCTCCTTGAATCGTCATTTCAAATTTTCCTTGAGTCACCATAGAAATTTGCTCATGTACATGAGAATGTAAAGGCAGTTCGGATCCAACCTCAGCTTCCCAATAAGCAACAGTCATATTTTCAGAATGTACAAAGCGAGCTTTGAATCCTTTAATAATTTCTTTTGGAGCTATCTGTTGAATGTCTTTACTAAACAATTATAGAACGAGTTGATTTTGTCTGAATTCAGTTTCCTCATCACTTTCAATTCCTAAAGCTTCATAAATATATTGAAAGGTAGAAAGCAGTTCTGGTTTTCCATTTACGATAGCAATATCGTGTTCAAAATGGGCGCTAGGTTTTCCGTCTTGAGTTAAAATAGTCCAACCATCACTTAGTTGATTAATTTTATGAGTTCCCAAGTTAATCATAGGTTCAATAGCTACGACCATTCCTTCTATAAACTTTTTACCTCGTCCACGTCTCCCATAATTTGGCATTTCTGGATCTTCGTGCATTTTACTTCCTAAGCCATGCCCAACCAATTCACGAACCACACCATAACCATGTTTTTCGCAATAATTTTGAATGGCAAAACCTACATCTCCAACTCTATTTCCAGCTTTTAATTCACGTATTCCAACATACAAACTCTCTTTGGTAACTTGCAATAGTTTTTGAGTTTCTTTATCAATTTCACCCACAGCAAATGTATAGGCATGATCTCCATAAAAACCATTTTTTATGGCACCACAATCAATAGAAATAATATCACCTTCTTGCAAGGGTTTGTCATTAGGAATTCCATGTACAACTTGTGCATTAGGACTCATGCATAATGTGTTTGGAAAATCATACAAGCCTAAAAAACCAGGAATTGCACCTTGAGATCTAATATATTCCTCCGCCAATTTATCTAGGTAAAGTGTGGTTACTCCAGGCTTTACTTCCTTAGCAAGTATTCCTAAAGTTCTAGAGACTACCAATGCACTTTCGCGCATGATTTCTATTTCTTCTCTGGTTTTTGCTTTAATCATAATTGTAATTAAAGTGCAAAGATACTTTTAATTTTAGAACTAAAAAGAGGTGAAACTACTTGAAAAAAGAGAAGAATCCTTTTTTCTTTTTTACTTCAGGTTCGTAATTGTAAACGATTTTATGAATTTCAGTCCACCCAATAAATCCGCCTATATTTCTATCGTCAATAAATAAGTCGGCATGAATTTTCCGACTAATCTTGCCATCAAATTCTTCTTCAGGATAGTTTTTGTTAACGGCGTAAAATTCGATTCCGTTTTCTTTACAAAATTCAACAGCTTCATTTAGTTTTCTGCCATTTCTATAGGTCCATAAAATAAGACGATGACCATCGGCTTGTAACCTTTTTATCGTATCAAAAGCAAAGATCATTTCCTTACCAATTTTAGGGTAAGCATCTTCTACAATGGTTCCGTCAAAGTCTATAGCGATAATTAAATGATTGTGTGGTAGCATTTATTCTTGGTAAGTGTGTTTGTATCTTTTGCCTTTTAAAATCTTTAAAATGTCTTTTTCTAGCGTTTCTCTTGAGTGTTCTACATAGCGACCAATCTCTTTACCGTCTTTGTAAAAAATAAATGTAGGTGTGTGTTTAATATTGTAACCTTCTTGCAAATTATCAGGGGTTTTCTTTCCTCTGGTAATTCCAATAATTTTAAAGTTGTTTTTCAAATCAAATCCTGCCAATTCCATAATTTTATAAAACCTTGGAAGTTCACGTTTACTATCATGACACCAGCTCCCAAGAAAAGAGATTATAGAAATACCTTTGAGTTGTTTTTTGATTTTCTTGACAACTTTCTCTTTGGGTTGATAATTGACATAATTTTTATCAAACCAAACCTTATGTTTCCCTTCAAGGAAATCAGCTTTTTCAAGGTAACCGATCAAATTGCCGTTACTGTTTTGTTTGGATTGACCCAAGGCAAAAGCTGTAGTTAATATTAGAAATAGAAAAATGATTTTTTGCATTATAAAAACAGTTACTTTTCGTAGGAATGTTTGTAAGGTTTCCTCTCGAGAATTTTTAAAATGTCTTTTTCCATCGACTCTCTGGGATATTCTACATAACGTCCAATTTCTTCATTTTTCTTATAAAAAACAAAGGTGGGAATTCGAATGATATTATACCCTTCTTGAAGATTGTCTAGCGTTTTTTTACTTCTATTCAGTGCAATTAATTTAAAGTTCTTTTTAAAATCGAAATTGGCTTCTTCCATGATTTTATAGAAACGCGGAGTTTCTCTTTTGCTATCACCACACCAAGTTCCCATAAAACACAAAACGGAAACGCCGTCTAAATTTTTCTTTATTTTTTTGACAGTTTCTTTATCCGTTTCATAAGTTTTGTACTGATGTTCAAACCAACCTTTGTATTGTTTTTTTAAGAAGTCTGATTTTTGAGCATAACCAATTAAGTTTCCAGTTTTGTCTTGTTTTGCCTGACTATTTGCAGTAATTACTGAAAGTACAAATACGAATAAAAAAAGCTTTTTCATTTTATAAGAGTGATTTTTGAGTCATTTCTTTGGGTTGATCTACTCCTAACAAATCCAAAACAGTAGGAGCAATGTCTCCCAATATACCATTTTTTATTGATTTTATTTCCTTGTCAATAAGAATGATAGGAACTGGGTTTGTTGTATGTGCCGTATGAGGAGTTCCATCTGGATTAATCATTGTTTCACAATTTCCATGATCAGCTATCAAGATAGTGGTATAATCATTTTCTAGCCCAGCGCTTACAACATCTTTTGTGCAAATGTCTACAGTTTCACAAGCTTTTACAGCCGCTTCAAAAACCCCTGTATGACCAACCATGTCTCCATTGGCAAAATTTAAACAGACAAAATCTACATCTCCTTTTTGTAACTCAGGAACAATAGCATCTCTTATTTCGTAGGCACTCATTTCAGGTTTTAGATCGTAGGTTGCCACTTTTGGCGACTGACATAACAATCGTTTTTCGCCTTTAAATTCTTCTTCTCTTCCTCCTGAAAAGAAGAAAGTGACATGCGGATACTTTTCTGTTTCAGCGATTCTTATTTGTTGCTTTCCTGCACTTTCTAAAACTTCACCTAAGGTATTTTCAATATTATCGCTGTTGTAAACGACATGAATGTTTTGAAAGGTTTTATCATAATTTGTGAGCGTCACAAAATAGAGTGGAAGTTTGTGCATTTGATGTTCAAGATTATCATTCTGACTCAAAACCTCTGTCAATTGTCTTCCTCTGTCCGTTCTAAAATTAAAGAATATAACTACGTCGTCTTTTTTGATGGTTGCTTTTGGTTTTCCATCATCATCTACCATCACAATAGGTTTGATAAACTCATCAGTAATATTTTCTGAATAATTCTGCAAAATACTTTCTTCTGCATTTGTTGAGTGGTTTCCAGTTCCGTTTACCAAAGCATCATAAGTGATTTTTACACGCTCCCAACGTTTGTCTCTATCCATGGCATAATATCTACCCGTGATGGTTGCCAGTTCACCCGTCGTATTTTTCATATGCTCTAGAATATCATTGATAAAATACTTTCCAGATTTTGGATCGCAATCCCTACCATCAGTAAAAGCATGTAAGAAAACATTGTTGACATTAGATTCACTTGCAGCGTCTAACAATCCTTTTAAATGATTGACGTGTGAATGAATTCCGCCATTAGAAACCAATCCTAATAAATGAACATTCTTATTATTCTCTTTTGCATATTCAAAAGCATTGATCAATGCTGTTTCTTTTGCTAATTCTCCTTCTCTAACAGCAATATTAATCTTTGCTAGATTTTGATATACAATTCTACCAGCTCCTAAATTCATATGACCCACTTCAGAATTCCCCATTTGCCCTTCTGGCAAACCAACATGCTCTCCATCTGTTCTTAGTTCTGCTGATGGAAACTGATTGTATAAAGAGTTGATGAAGGGGGTTTTTGCATTATAGATTGCCGATACTTTTGGGTCTTGTGTAATTCCCCAGCCATCCAAAATTAGTAAGATTACTTTCTTATTCATTTCTAATAGATTGAACCGTAAAAGTAAGAAAGATTTTTAGGTGATTTTTAAAATTTTGCGAAACCGATAAAGTAGATAGCTGCAGCCAAAACAACCGCTATAATTATTGCTTTTTTTCGAAAAGCTTTCTTGTTTTCTTCTTCCAATTTTTCACGAATATTTTGTAACTGATGTTTTGTTGCTTTGTTTTCAAAATGCAACTCAGTTTTTGTAGAATAATCACCATTATCCTTTAGATTCTTTAAAGCACTTTTACGAGTCCGCTTATTATTTTTAATACTCGATATCATTGCTTGGACTACACCAAAACTCATAACAATTTTTTAAGGTTATACTTTATTAGTAGTTGAAATATTAAAAATGTTACAGCAAACGATTGTATTATTTCTTCTTAAAATTGTAATTTTACAAACTAATTTATAGCGACAACTACTTAATTTATTATGGGATTATTTGGAATGTATAGTCAAAAAGATAGCGTAGAAAAGATTCAAGAGTATTTAAACAATGGTGCCATTGTTTTAGATGTAAGAACTCAAGGAGAATGGAATGAAGGTCATATAGAAGGATCTAAACATATTGTTTTAAATACAATTCCTGATTTTTTGGAGGAAATAAAATCTTATAATAAATCCATTATTGCTGTTTGCAAAAGTGGAGGAAGAAGTCAAAGTGCAACAGACTTTTTATTACATCATGGTTTAGATGTAATTAATGGCGGTCCTTGGCAAAATGTGGATCAATTGATAGATTAACCGTAGTTGTTAAATCCTTTTTTTCGAAGTGCGTCTAGTCTTTTGTAGACTCTAAAAGAGTGTGTGAATTTTCGTACCACAGCAAATGTTCCTCCTAAAAGAGCTCCAGTAAATGCGCCCATAATTCCTGGATCGAAATGATGCCCTGTAATCCAGTATTTTACAAAGAAAATAAGGATTCCAAAAACAATACACATTAAGAATACTTGCAATTTAGATTTAGAAAAATAAGCGTATATAGAACAGACAAACCCTGTAATCATAGAAGTCGCAGTAATTTTAGTCAAAACTAACTCTTTAATAGGTGTACTGGCTGGTAGAAAAAAAGAGGTCATGAACAGACCAATAACAAATCCAGCAATAATTCCGATGAAGATTTTTTGAATCATTTAATAGTATTTCAACTTCTAAAATTTAAAAGTACAAATTTTTTTATTGAACTCGTTTAAACTTTTTGGATTTAAGCGAAAATTAGAAGGTTTTAGTTCAGGTGAAGGTTTTTTTGAGTTGCATAGCAGGGCTACGGAAGGAAAAAAGTTCATTACCAAATAAGGTTTCTTTTAGAAGCTTCTAAAATAGAAAATGAGGATATTGTTTTTGTAGTGTTTTTATTTTCTTTTGAAGTGATTTTAAAAATTGCTGATGTTCTTCAGAATTAGGATTAAAAGGCCTGTGGTTGAGCCCTTTTTGAATAACACCAACTTCATTTATGGTGTCTTTAATTCCTTCAGAAATCCAAGTTTTTTGGAACTTTTCCCAAATATAATGGATAGCCGTTTTATTCGGGTGAATCATATCTTCTTTATAAAAACGATAATCGCGTAATTCGTCCATTACAATTTCATAACTAGGAAAATAGAAGCATTTTTTTCTAGGTGCAACAATTTGATGAATCGCAGCAATTAAATGCGATTTACTTTGTTGATTTTCAACAAAACCATCTTTTAAATGACGAACAGGCGAAACTGTAAAAATAAAGTTTACTGTTGGATTCACTTCTCGAATCAATGCGATGATCGCTTCTAAACTTTCTGTGATTTCATCGACAGATAACAACTCTTTTAAGAATTTTTTTTGAGGAATTTTATGGCAATTAGCAACCATAGAATCTGATTCAATAAAACGATAGACCCAAGAAGTTCCTAGTGTTATACTAATATGCGTTGACTCGTGGATGAATTTAGATGTCGATTTGATGGCTTCATTCAAATTTTGTAAAAGAACCTCTTTATCAGGAGCACTTAGTTTAGAATGTGCATCAAAACAATGCCAACGTTCATTTAAAAAGAAAAGATCTTCCTCTGTGTATTCTTTCTCATTAATGGCATGCGTAATGAACGTTTCGATGGCTTTAGGGTGAAATAAAATTCCAAACGGATTCTGACAGGATTGAAATTTAAAATAGTTGAACTTCTCCCCAATATTCTCTGAAAAACAAGAACCCAACAATAAAACTTTAGAATTGTAATCTATAGGATTTCTCGTTTCTTTAGAAAGAGGTATGTTGGTTTGAAGGTTCATTTTTTCAAGTTAAAAGTACAAAGTTAAAAGGAATTAAAATAGACCTTGAAATGTCAGTTCGAGTGTCACGCCAAAAGCGTGATGTACCTGCCTTGTCGGCAGACAGGTCGAGAACAGGTTCAAAGTTAAAAATGATATTACAATCAAGTCTTGATTCTTTGTTCTAAAAGCGAAGCGGTCTATAGTCTTTTACTCTAAATAACCTTTCGCCTTACTCAACGCTTCCGAAATTCCATCAGGATTTTTACCTCCAGCTGTAGCAAAAAATGGCTGTCCACCACCACCACCTTGAATGTATTTTCCAAGCTCACGAACAATAGTTCCTGCATTTAATTTTTCAGAAACAATCTCTTTAGAAATATAACACGTTAAGATTGCTTTCCCATTGACATTGGATCCAAATAGCAAAAATAAATTCTTGAATTCGCCACCCAATTCGAAAGCCAGAGTCTTAATACCTCCAGCATCTAAATCTACTTGAGTTGCCAAAAACTGAATGCCATTAATTTCTTCAAGTTCGCTTTTTAAATCACCTTTTAAATTCTTGGCTTTGTCTTTCAACAATTGCTCTAGTTGCTTTTTTAAAGTACTATTTTCTTCTTGTACAGCTTTTAAAGCTTTTACAGGTTCTTTCGCATTGTTCAGTAAATTTTTCATTTCAAGAAAAACACGATTGTTTTCAAAATAATAATCTTTAGTAGCATCCATGGTAATCGCCTCAATACGACGAACTCCAGCGGCAACAGCTCCTTCAGACTTTATTTTAAAATGCCAAATGTCTCCTGTATTTTGAACATGCGTTCCACCACACAATTCAATAGATTGTCCAAAGCGAATAGAGCGTACCGTATCTCCATATTTTTCACCAAACAAACTCATCGCTCCGTCAGCAATTGCCTGTTCTTTCGGAATGCTTCTTTTTTCTTCCAAAGGTAATTTTCCTTCAATTCTGGCATTGACAAAATTCTCTACATCACGTAATTGCTCAACAGTCAATTTTGAAAAATGAGAAAAATCAAAACGTAAGTATTTAGAATGTACAGCACTTCCTTTTTGTGCGACATGTGTTCCTAAGACTTCACGCAAAGCTTGATGTAAAAGATGTGTTGCAGTATGATTTGCAGCCGTTCTTTCACGTTGTTTTTTGTCAACAACAGCCGTAAGATTTTCTTCTAAATGTCTCGGTAGATTTTTAACAAAATGAATGATCAAATTGTTTTCTTTTTTGGTGTCTAGAATATAGACAACATCGCCATGAATGTCTTCCAAATATCCTTTGTCTCCCACTTGACCACCACCTTCAGGATAAAAAGGAGTTAAATTAAAAACCAATTGATATTGATCACCATCTTTTTTAGAAGTAACCTTCCTATAACGCGTTATTCGGATAATGGCTTCTAAGGTGTCGTAGCCTACAAATTCTTCCTCATCATCTTCCAATAAAACTGTCCAATCATCTGTGGAAGATTCACTAGCAGAACGCGAACGCTCTTTTTGTTTTTTCATTTCAACATGAAAATCAGCTTCTTCCAAAGTCAACCCTTTCTCGCGTAATATCAAAGAAGTTAAGTCAATAGGAAATCCAAATGTATCGTACAATTCAAAAGCTTTTTTTCCTGAAATCACTTTAGAATCCGATGTTTCAACAATTCGGTCTAACAAAACTAGCCCTTGCTCTAATGTTCTTAAAAAAGAATTCTCTTCTTCTTTAATTACATTTTCTATCAATTGTTTTTGAGCTTTCAACTCAGGAAATGCTTTCCCCATTTTTTTAGAAAGAATATCTACGAGTCGATAAATAAAAGGTTCTTTTTTATCTAAGAATGTAAATCCATATCTAACAGCTCTACGTAAGATTCTACGGATCACATAACCCGCTCCTGTATTACTTGGTAACTGTCCATCAGCAATAGAAAAAGCAACTGCTCGAACATGATCTACAATCACACGAATGGCAATATCGATCTCTTCAAACTTTCCATATTTCATTTTGGAAATAGCCTCAACTTCTCGAATCAAAGGTGTAAAAACATCCGTGTCGTAGTTAGATTTTACATCTTGTAAAACCATGCACAAACGCTCAAATCCCATTCCAGTATCAATATGCTTTGCAGGCAATTCCTCTAAATCGCCTGAAGCTCTGCGATTGTATTGCATGAAAACCAGATTCCATATTTCTACAACCTGAGGATGATCCATGTTCACCAAGTTCTTTCCGTCTACCTTCGCTTTTTCTTCATCACTTCTAATATCAACATGAATTTCTGAACAGGGACCACAAGGACCTTGCTCGCCCATTTCCCAGAAATTGTCTTTCTTATTTCCCTTTAAAATACGATCTTCAGGAATGATCTTTTTCCAAAAATCGTAGGCTTCTTGATCTATAGGCAAATTGTCTTGGTCTGTACTTCCTTCAAAAATAGTGACGTACAAAATGTCTTTAGAAATCCCATAAACCTCGGTCAATAATTCCCAAGCCCAAGCAATAGCTTCTTCCTTAAAATAATCACCAAAACTCCAATTCCCAAGCATTTCAAACATCGTATGATGATAGGTGTCATAACCTACCTCCTCTAAATCATTATGCTTTCCAGAAACACGCAAACACTTCTGAGTGTCGGAAATTCTATTGCTTTTTGGAACTCCGTTTCCTAAGAAAAACTCTTTAAAAGGAGCCATCCCAGAATTGGTGAACATCAATGTAGGGTCGTCCTTTAAAACCATCGGCGATGAAGGAACAATATGATGTGATTTTTCTTTAAAAAAATCTAAAAACTGAGAACGAATTTCCTGTGATTTCATGAATCAAAAGTTGAATTTCTATATGGTTAACTATGTTAACTTTTGCTTAAAAAATGAATCAAAAAAACTGTTATCGAAACATTTTGTAAATTTGTCTGTTATTAATGTAAAGTGATTGAAAAAAAGAAACACTTTACAGCTCACAAAAGTAGCATATTTAGTCGTATGGCAAAAGTAAAATATTATTACGATCCAAATACCTTGAGCTATCGAAAGATAGAAGCAACGAAAGGCCATATCTCTAGATGGGTAGTATTTATTACCATTAGTTTTGCCTTGGTGATGTTTCTAGGATTTATTGTATTGAGTCAGTTTTTAAAAACACCAAAACAATTAGCCCAAGAAAGAGAATTGGAAAACTTAAAATTAAACTACGAATTGCTGGACAAGCGATTGGATGAGAGTTCTCAAATCTTAGGACAACTACAAGAACGAGATAATAATATTTACAGATCCTATTTTGAAGCAAACCCAATTCCTGATGAACAACGAACAGCAGGTTTTGGAGGAGTCAATAGATATCGTTACTTAGATGGATATGACAATACGGAGTTGGTGAAAAATGTCACAAAAAAGATTGATGTTTTATCAAAACAAATGGTCGTGCAATCAAAGTCTTTGGATGAAATTATAACATTAGCAAAGGAAAAAGAAACCATGTTGGCGTCTATTCCTGCAATTATGCCCATCAAAAAAGAAGACTTATCCTATGTAGCTTCAGGATATAAATATAGAATGCATCCTATTTTAAAGATTCGAAAGTTTCACAAAGGAATGGATTTCAAAGCACCCAAAGGAACTCCAATTTATGCATCAGGAAACGGAAAAGTTTCTTTAGCACAACGAAGTGCAACTTTTGGAAAAGTAGTCTATATAGATCACGGATTTGGATATAGAACCATATATGCTCACATGAGTAAAATTGCAACAAGAAAAGGACGAAAAGTAAAACGAGGAGATATTATTGGTTATGTAGGAAACACAGGAAGATCAGTAGGTTCTCACCTTCATTACGAAGTGCATAAAAACGGACGCGCTTTAAATCCGATTAACTTCTATTACGGAGATTTAACACCTGAAGAATTCTTAGCAATGCAAATTGCTGCCGAAAAAGAAGGTCAATCCTACGATTAATAACAACCATGCACGTAGACTTACCCGAAAAAAGATATTATAAAATAGGAGAAGTAGCAAAAGCTTTTTCTGTGAATGCTTCCTTAGTACGATTTTGGGAAAAAGAGTTTGATATTATCAAACCTAAAAAAAATGCCAAAGGAAATCGTTTATTTACTCCAGAAGATATCTCAAACTTTAAGCTCATTTACAATCTTGTAAAAGAAAGAGGTTTTACCTTAGAAGGAGCAAAACAAAAGCTCAAGAAAAACCCAGAAGGCATTGTGAATAATCACGAAATTATTAGTAGATTGGAAGCAGTAAAAGCCGAGTTAATCAAAATTAAGAATCAACTGTAAAAAACCTCGAAAATGCCAAACAAGTATGTAGATGTAGATACATTAAAATACATGCTTTATGATGTGCACAATCTAGAGGAATTGCTTTCCAGAGAACGTTTTCAAGATCACGATGCAGCATCGCTTGATATGTTTTTAGATTCAGTAAAAGAATTTGCTGACAGAGAGTTATTTCCCTATTTCAAAGAAATGGATGAACATCCAGCATATCATAAAGATGAAAAAGTCTTTGTACACAAGCAAGTAAAAACCATGATGCACCAAGGAGGAGATTTAGGTCTTATCTCAGCTCCTTTTGATTATGAAGCAGGCGGATTACAAATTCCCTTAATGACCCAAACAGCTGCTTTTTATATATTAGATGCAGCGAACAACCATCTCCCTGGATATGCAGCATTAACTGCTGGAGCTGCCGAATTAATCATTCATTTTGGAAATCAACAATTGAACGAAACCTATGTTCCGAATATGCTTTCTGGAATTTGGGGAGGAACCATGTGTTTAACAGAACCTCAGGCTGGAAGTTCATTGTCCGATATCATTACCAAAGCAACTCCAACCCATGAGGATTATTATCATATTAGCGGGCAGAAGATATTCATTTCTGGAGGCGATAATGATTTTACTGAAAATATAGTACACCTTGTATTGGCAAGAATTGAAGGAGCGCCAAAAGGAACCAAAGGAATTTCGTTGTTTGTTGTTCCTAAAAACCGACATAAAGAAGATGGTAGTTTAGAATGGAACGATGTGACCACAGTTGCCGATTTTCAAAAATTAGGACAGCGAGGCTATTGTACCACGCATTTAGGTTTTGGAGATAAAGAAGATTGTAGAGGTTGGCTTGTAGGTGAACCCAACAAAGGATTGCATTATATGTTTTTGATGATGAATGCAGCCAGGATTGCTGTAGGACGTGGAGCTTCGGCTATTGCAAGTGCGGCATATTATGCTTCTTTAGAATATGCTAATGAACGTCCGCAAGGAAGAAAATTATCCAGTGATGGAAAGAAAAACCCCAACGAAAATCAATGTTTAATTATTGAACATCCTGATGTACGTAGAATGTTGTTGCTACAAAAATCTATTGTAGAAGGGACAATGAGTTTGGTGTTATTGGCAGCGAAATACTACGATCATGTAGAAACCGCAACCTCTCCCGAAGAAAAAGAGAAATATAATCTATTGCTGGAAATGGTGATTCCGATTGTAAAAACCTATCCTTCTGAAGCTGGGGCACAGGCTGTAAATAATGGAGTACAGGTGTTGGGTGGATATGGATTTTGTACTGATTTTATCTTGCAACAATATTATAGAGATATTCGAATATCTTCTTTGTATGAAGGGACGACAGGAATTCAATCTCAAGATTTATTGGGAAGAAAAGTACCGATGAAAAACGGAAAAGCATTGGAATTACTTTCAGGAGAAATTATGAAAACCATTCAAGAAGCTTCCGCTGTTGAAGGTTTAGAATCCTATGCAAAAACATTAGGGCAAAAATTACAATTGACACAAAAAGTATTAGGTCACCTCATGCCACATGCCATGAAAGGAGATTATGAAAGATATTTGGCAGATGCTACCATTTTTATGGAATTTTTAAGCCTTGTTGTCACCAGTTGGACGTGGTTAGATATAGGAGTTCATGCAAAAAATTCAATGAATTCTGATGGTAAATATTCCAAAGATTTTTACGAAAGTAAAATTCATACGATGAAATATTTCTTTAGCTATGAGCTTCCAAAAACTTCAGGGCTATCAGAAATTCTATTGAATTCAGAACCATTAACCATCAAAAAAGATACAGAACCTATCATATAAATTGTTAAAAAGTAAAAAAGAAGATCGCTTCATTCACCCCGAAGTTTCGGGGTTCTTTCGCGAAGACACTCAAATTGTCTTTGCGATCACGTTTCGGCGTGAGAAGCAATCTCATAAAAATAAGTGGGAATTAGAACAAAAAAATACCATATTATAAATTTATGGATCAATTTAATTTACAGGCTAAAGTAGCCATCATTACAGGTTCTAGCAAAGGAATCGGAAAAGCCATTGCCAAAGGCTTGGCAGAAAAAGGAGCACATGTTGTAATCAGTAGTAGAAGTCAAGAGGCTTGCGATGAAGTTGCCAATGAATTTACGAAAGAAGGTTTAAAAGCAATCGGAATTGCATGTCATATCGGAAAAGAAGACCAACGAAAAAACTTGGTTGATGAAACCGTAAAGCAATTCGGGAGCATTGATATTTTAGTAAATAACGCAGCGATCAATCCCGTATTTGGACCTGTGGAAGATGTGGATCCAGCCATTTTTGATAAGATTATGGATGTGAATGTAAAAGCTCCGTGGGCATTATCTAATTTGGTATTGCCACATATGAAAGCAAACAAAAATGGAAGTATTGTCAATATAGCTTCTGTAGAAGCCCTAACACCAGGTTTTGGATTGGGATTGTACAGTACAAGCAAAGCGGCTTTGTTAATGCTGACAAAAAACCAAGCTAAAGAATGGGGGCAACATGGAATTCGCGCAAATGCGATTTGCCCAGGATTGATCAAAACAAAATTTAGTGCCGCTTTATGGACGAATGAAAAACTATTGAATAAAGTTGAAAAAACGATTCCAAGTGGACGTATGGGACAACCTGAAGAAATGGTCGGATTGGCTTGTTTGTTAGCTTCCGATGCGGGATCTTATATGACGGGCGGCGTGTATACAGCTGATGGCGGATATATGATTGCGGGGTAAATTAATGAACAATGATCAGTTAACAATGATCAATTGTCAATGAATAATTTGTAATGATTAATAATATTAAGATGTCTCCTCGAGTTGTCACACTGAGCTCGTCGAAGTGCAATCGAGAGGTCGTTTTATACTTGAAAATACTGAATAGGTCTCGACTGCGCTCGACCTGACAAACCAAACTATGAACTTCGAATACTCACAAAAATCAAAAGAATTCCAAGCAAAACTCAATGCTTTTGTTGAAGAACATATTGTTCCTATAGAAGCTGAGTTTCATGCATTTCAGCAAAACCCAGAAAATCTCTGGAAGCGCTGGCCAAAAACAGAAGGACTCAAACAAAAAGCCAAAGAAGCTGGATTGTGGAATTTATTTCTACCCAAAGATTATGGCGATTTAAGTCCAGGATTGACCAATTTAGAATATGCTCCACTAGCAGAAATCATGGGGAAACGTATTTGGATTTCCGAGATTTTTAATTGCTCTGCGCCAGATACTGGAAACATGGAAGTCTTGGCAAAATACGGAAGCGAAGCTCAAAAAGAACAATGGTTGAAACCATTAATGAAAGGAGAGATTCGTTCCGCATTTTTAATGACGGAACCCAATGTAGCTTCTTCGGACGCGACCAATATTGAAACCTCTATTGTTTTGGACGGAGATGAATATGTTATCAATGGAAGAAAATGGTGGTCGTCAGGAGCAATGGACCCACATTGCAAAGTCGCTATTGTAATGGGAAAAACTGATCCGTCAGCAGCAAGACATCAGCAGCAAAGTATGGTCTTAGTTCCTTTAGATACCCCAGGACTGAAAATTATTCGTCCACTATCTGTTTTAGGCTTTTACGATTCACCCGAAGGTCATGCTGAAATCGTGTTAAACAACGTTCGTGTTCCCAAAGAGAATTTAATTCTCGGAGAAGGAAGAGGTTTTGAAATTGCACAAGGACGTTTAGGTCCAGGCCGAATTCATCACTGTATGCGTTTGGTAGGAATGGCACAATACGCCTTGGAATTGATGTCGCAACGAACTTTAGAACGTGAGGCTTTCGGTAGAAAATTTAAAGATTTTAGTAGCATGCGACACGACATTGCAAAATCGCAATGCGACATAGAACAAGCTCGATTGTTAACACTTTCGGCAGCAGATAAAATGGACAAACAAGGAAACAAAGAAGCCAAAGACTTGATTGCCATGATTAAAATTGTGGCGCCTAATATGGCTTTAAAAGTCATTGATAGAGCCATTCAAATTTTAGGCGGAAAAGGAGTCGGACCCGACACACAATTAGCACATTATTATGCAATTGCCAGAATGTTGCGTTTGGCGGATGGACCCGATGAAGTTCACATGTATCAACTAGGAAAAAGTATGATTCGCAAATACGGAAAACAATAAGGATGTCTAATCAACAAGTACGAAAAGGAGAAGAGTTGTCAGAAGCAAAACTGAAAGAGTTCTTGCAGAAAAACGAATTAATCAATTCATTGGAAAGTGAATTATTCGTCAAGCAATTCACGCACGGATATTCCAATTTGACGTATTTACTTTCTATTGAAGACAAAGAATATGTCTTAAGAAAGCCACCAATTGGAGCCATCAAACGAGGACACGATATGAGTCGTGAATACAAAGTGCAATCTGGCGTTCAAAAAGGATTTTCAAAAGTACCCAAGATGTTTGCCTACACGAATGACGAATCTATTTTAGGAAGTGAATTTTACCTCATGGAAAAAGTAGAAGGAATTATTCTCAATTATAAAGAAGCAGACAAAAGAAACATTCAATCCAATCAATACAAAGTCATTGCCAATTCTTGGTTAGATACATTTACCGAATTGCATCAATTGGATTATAAATCAGTAGGGTTATCTGATTTAGGAAAACCCGAAGGTTATGTAGAACGACAAGTTACCAATTGGGGAAAACAATATTTGAAAGCAGCGACAGAAGATGTCCCTGCTGCTCAAATGGTAATGCAGTGGATGCAGGAAAATCAACCTAAAGAATATGAACATTGCCTAATTCACAATGATTACAAATACGATAATGTGGTTTTTGATGACGATTCTTGGAAGAAAATTACAGCCGTTTTAGACTGGGAAATGGCAACTTTAGGAGATCCATTGATGGATTTAGGAACCTCATTAGGATATTGGACGGTAGCAACAGATCATGATTTTGTAAAACAAGGAATTCCGTCATCTACCATTTTTGAAGGAAACCCCATTCGTAGTGAGATTGTAGAAATGTATGCAAATAAATCGGGTAGAAATATCAATAATATTGTGTTTTATTATGCCTTTGGATTGTTTAAAATAGCGGTCATCGCACAACAAATTTATTATCGATATAGCAAAGGATTGACAACAGATCCGCGTTTTGCCAATTTGAATAAAGCCGCAGAATTATGTTGTAATTTGGCGTTAAAATCGATTAATACAAAAAGTATTGATTAGATTGCCATTCCCGCCTTACTGAAACTAGTTCAGCACAAGTCGCGGGAAAGACAGAAAAAATAAAAGTGTCAGTTCGAGCGCAGTCGAGAACTTTCGAATAACTAAAAATATAAAGCCTCTCGGCTGCACTTCGACAAGCTCAGTGTGACAACTCGAGGTAACAAGAAAACGATATGCAAGTAAACCAAGAAGCACTAGAACAACTTAAAGCCTTTCCAGAAGATCAACCCGTATTTATGTTGAACTATTTGAATTATAAAACTGAAATTTCTCCATTAGGAAAATCAGGAGAACAGATATACGCTGATTATTTAAAAGCAGCGGCACCATTTTTTGAACATATTGATGCAGATATCATCTTCAAAGGAAAACCTTTAGGGATTATTTTAGGACCTTCTGACGAATCATTATGGGAGGAAATAATGATTGTAAAATATGCTAGTAAACAAGAGTTTTTTAAATTGTTGCAAATGAAAGATTATCCTAGAGAATTAAGAGCATCGGCGTTGTCAGATTCGAGGTTAATTTTTTGTAAATAAAAGAAGCTAGATGTCACTTCGAGTATCCTGAGGTTTTCGAAGGATGTATCGAGAAGTGTTTATAATTATTAAATTTATTTGTTTTCGATACAATTTTCTATCGAAAATTACTCAAACTGACATAAATTTATACCATGCAAGTAAAAAATAAAATAGTCATTGTCACGGGAGCAGGTTCAGGAATTGGAAAAGCAACAGCTTTGCATTTTGCGCATCACGGAGCCAAAGTAGTCGTTTCAGACATCAATTTAGAAAGCGCTCAAAAGGTGGTGGACGAAATCGTTAACAATTTTGGCGAAGCACTATCCGTAAAAGCCAATGTTGCTAAATATGACGAAGTAGAAAATTTAATTCAACATGCAGTTGCCGCCTATGGAAGATTGGATGTCATTGTAAACAATGCAGGAATCGGTCCTAGTAAACTATTAAAGACTGCTGATTCTACCCTAGAAGATTGGGAAAATGTTGTTGCAGTAAATCAAACGGGAGTTTTCTATTGTATGAAATTGGCCTTGCAACAAATGATGAAGCAAGGTTCAGGAAATATTGTGAATATTGCTTCTTTGGCAGGATTAAAAGCATCTTTAAAAAATATATCGTACACAGCCAGTAAATTTGCTGTAGTAGGTATGACCAAATCTGCAGCCTTAGAATATGCTAAAACAGGAATTCGAATTAATGCGGTCTGTCCAGGCTATACAGAATCAGCTTTACTAGATCAATTGTTATCGGCAACACCAGAAATGGATGCCATGTTAAAAGCAGTCATTCCGATGAAACGATATGGAAATGCATCAGAAATTGCTGAAGCAGTGGTTTGGTTGGCATCCGATCAAACAAAATTTATGACAGGACAAACCATCACTTTGGATGGAGGAACGTCGCTTTAAAATGACGTTTTAATTTAATGAAAAAGACCCATGTCAGATTTTAAAGATTTTATTAGTGAGGAAGATGAAAAAGCGATTGCTTTTGCTATAAATAAAGCAGAAAAACACACATCTGGCGAGATTCGTTTACATCTAGAAACTCATACAAAAGACCATCACTTTAAAAGAGCATGGCAGATATTTCAAGAATTAAAAATGCATCAGACAGCATTGCGCAATGGTGTTTTGATTTATATTGCTGTACTTGATCAGAAATTTGTCATCTTAGGGGATGAGGGAATTAACAATGTCGTTCCAGATGATTTTTGGAAAAAAACGAAAGATGTAATGCAATCGCATTTTAGAAAAAAAGATTTTAAAACAGGGGTTGTTGAAGGAATTTTACAAGCAGGACAAGAATTAAAAACTCATTTTCCGCATCAAAAAAACGATGAAAATGAATTGCCAAATAAAATTTCAAAAAGCTAATGAAAAAGCTAATCGTTATATTTTTTATAGGAGTTTTTTTTAGTGGGCTAGCTCAAGACCAATTTGATATCCCTGATACTCCTGTAAAGCAAACAAGTTTGTATGACTATATTGGATTACTTACAGACTCTGGTGCTAGATATCTTGAAAATAAATTAATACGTTATTCTGATTCTACAGCTACGCAAATTGTCATTATTATCATAGAATCAACCCAAGGGGAAAACATCAATAAACTTGCAAGGAATTGGGGGAATAAATGGGGGATTGGAGAAAAAGAAAAAGATAATGGAATTGTACTATTAATGGCGAAAAGTGATCGAAAAGTTGCTATTTCTACAGGAAAAGGTATAGAAGGGAAATTGACAAATTCGATTGCAAAAAAAATTATAGAATCTCGAATTATTCCAGAATTTAAAAAAGGCAACTACTACAAAGGATTGAATGAAGGAACTGATGGGATTATTGAATGTTTAAGCGGTAATTTTAAAGAAACTAAAAGAAAAATAGGTGATTTTAATGATGATAATTGGTGGCAAGGAAAGATTCTTGAAAGAATTTTAGCATTTTTATTTTTTGCTATTGCCATTATTTTCTTTATTGTCGGAAAGTCTAGAAATGGTAGAAGAAATGATAATGATTCTGATGATAATCAATATTGGGATTCTGATGATGATACTGATAGAAATTTTTATCGTGACTATGATCATTCTGGCGGAGGAAGTTCATCTGGAGGCGGATTTAGCGGCGGCTTCGGAGGCGGAAGTTTTGGTGGAGGAGGAGCTTCAGGAAGTTGGTAAATATATTTGCAGCATAGAAAATATTTTTTGTTATGTACTTAGATTAAAAACTATTAAAAAATGAAAAAACTTTGTATTCTTTTCTCTTTACTTCTTTTCATCAGTTGTTCTCATGATGAAAATTATGGAAAACTCAATCTTAAAGTAAAATTACCAAAAGTATTAGAAGAAGTTTCTGGAATTCAATACATAGAAAAAGAAGATGCATTTTGGATGCTCAACGATAGTGGAAATAAACCTCATTTATATTTGGTTTCAGAAGCTGGGGAAATTTTGAGAAAACTAAAAATTGATGCGAAGAATACCGACTGGGAAGACATCACGCATGACAAACAAGGAAACCTCTATATTGGGAATTTTGGTAACAACCGAAATGAAAGAAAAGATTTAGTAATTTTAAAAGTCGAGGCTTCTGATTTAAAAAATACAAAGAAAATTAAGATCGAAAAAATACATTTTTACTATCCAGAACAGAAAAATTTTCCGCCAGAAAAAAAGTACTACGATACCGAAGCTTTTTTTGAATCGAACGGTTTCTTATACATGTTCACTAAAAGTAGAGTGAAAAACGAAATTGGAAGAACCTTTTTATATCGAATTCCTAATGAATTAGGAAATCATAAGGCAGAGCGAATTTCAGATTTTACAACCTGCCCAGACAAAGGCTGTTGGATTACTGCAGCCGATATTTCTAAAGATGGAAAGAGGGTGGTACTGTTAAATCATACTTCAGTTTGGCTGTTTGAAAATTTTACTGGAGACGATTTCTTTTCAGGGACAGCGAAAGAATATCCATTCGGTCATGAATCACAAAAAGAATCCATCACGTTTAAAAATAATGATACTATTTACCTTGCTGATGAAGACGAATCGGGAGAAAATAGAGGAAGGAATTTATACGTATTTGGATTAGATTGAAGGCTTATATAAATAACAAAGCTATCTAAAAAGCCTGTTTAAAATGTCTTTACGATCACGCCATAAGCGTGAGAAGTAATCTGTAAATCAATTACTTAAATACGAAAGCTTACTTCGTTTTACTCGTAATGACACCTTTTTAGATAGCTTTGTTGTTGATTATTTCATTTATAATCAGATAGTTAACGATATGATTTAATTACTAAACATTATCCTCTAGGACATGAGTAGCAGTACAAGGCATATCTTGTCCAAATCCTTCAACAGTTAGTTTACCCTTTTTAAGCCCAGGTTCAAGAGTGATAAGAATAGCAGCTTTAATGCTACGTTTTTTATTAAAGTCATAAATCATTATTCCTTGCCCTTCTCCTTTCACCGTTGTATAACCAGTACTGCCATTAAAATCTACTATCCCCAGATAATGTAGTGTTGTTTTTGTAGTTAACCCCCAAAGTGTTTGAATGTTCATTTCTCCTGATGCCGCTGTAGAACCATCGGGGTTATCTGATAATAGTAGTGTAAAATTTCCGCTTGCTGCATTAATTGAACTCGGAGTATAAAAAGTGTATTCTCCTTGAAACAATATTTTCCCTTGTGCTAAGGATACAATATCCTCATGTGAATTTGCTGTTTTCATAATGGTATGATTTTTTAATTGTTAGTGTTTTCTATAATAAAAGTATATCAAAAGAGAAACAGATATAAGCGTATTAATTACCTAATAAGAAATTAGGTGTTTATACGGTGCTTAAATATTTTGAACCTTGTTACAGATTCTTTCAGTTAGAATCTGCCAGTTTTAATAATGTGATTTGTTCATTAATAAGTACGTTCTAACAAAACAATTTTTCGAGATGAAACAACTCATTTTTATGATAAAGTTATATTGAATTCACGTGATATAATTTCACTTTCACCTTGTATTTTTTCCTCTTTGCATAGTTTTTTTTGCTGTAGACTTAATTTATAGAGAGTTTTATCTCGGTTAAATAAATAATTTAAATAAAATATGGGATTAAAAAAATTACGCATTGGCAATGTGCTGGCTAAAAGAGTCGCGCTTTTGCTTTTTTTAATTGGATCATTGAACACAATGGCACAATCTGAACCTCGATTTACTGAAGTAAATCCAACTACAGAAACAGTCACCATCACAAACGTGGGTGATATGACTGAAGATATTAGTAACTATTGGCTTTGTTTAGGACCTGGAACCTATGTACAGTTAAGTACTGTTACTCCAATTAGTGGTGGTTATAATTTAATGGCAGGTAACTCAGTAAGATTAAATTACACGATGCCAGATGCAAATGGAGGGTTAAGTTTGTTTTCAACAAGTACATTTACTTCAACAGATCCTGCAGTTTTAAAAGACTATTTACAGTATGGAGCTGCAAATCAACCAAGGGTTACTCAGGCAGTAACAGCAGGTCGTTGGGATAATGCTTCCAATTTTGCTACAGCTGGAACTTCATATAGTTTTAGTGGTGGTTCTGGTGATGTAGGCTCTACGTTCTATGCAACCTGTGCTGCAGTAGCTGGAGAAATTACTTTTGACACAGCAGGTATCAGTGCAACGACAAGCATCTCACCAGATGGAACATCAGCAGTAATTTGTATCGATGGAAATGCAGATCCGTTAGGTGTTACTGTAGCCGCTGGAAGTGTGGGAACAAATTCTGGATGGATTATTACGAATGCAGCAAACGATGAGATTTTAGCATTACCATCAGCACCACCTTTTAATTTAGATGGAGCAGGAACAGGAACTTGTGAAATATGGTATGTGAGATATGAGTCTGATTTTGCAGGTAATATGGTTGGAAACAATTTATCTGATTTAACGGGTTGTTATGATTTATCAGAACCTATTGAAGTCATCAGAGAAGCAGCCGACGGAGGAACGGTAGCGATTGATTTAGCAGCGACAGGAAATCCAAACAATACCACAAGTTTTGTAGGAACCAATCAAGCTGTTATCTGTGTAGATTCACAAGCGGATCCATTAGTGATCACGCATAGTAATCCAGCAGCATCAAACTTATCCTATCGTTATGTAATTACCAACGAAGATTCAAGTGAAATTTTAGCAATTTCAGCAAGCAGTACTATTGATTTAAATGGTGCAGGAGTTGGAACTTGTAGAATCTGGGGATGGTCTTATAGAGGTTTGGCTGATAATGGAGCAAGCTTTGTAGGAAGTCCATTAGCAGATTTACAAGCTGTAGATTGTTCAGATATTTCAGACAATTCAGTAGAAGTCATCAGAGAAGCAGCTGACGGAGGAACTGTAGCAATAGATTTAGCAGCGACAGGAAATCCAAACAATACGACAAGTTTTGTAGGCACCAATCAAGCTGTTATCTGTGTTGATTCACAAGCAGATCCATTAGTGATCACACATAGCAATCCAGCAGCAGAAAACTTATCATACCGTTATGTAATCACCAATGAAGATTCAAGTGAGATTTTAGCAATTTCAGCAAGCAGTACTATTGATTTAAATGGTGCAGGAGTTGGAACTTGTAGAATCTGGGGATGGTCTTATAGAGGATTGGCTGATAATGGAGCAAGTTTTATCGGAAGTCCATTAGCAGATTTACAAGCTGTAGATTGTTCTGACATTTCAGATAACTCAGTAGAAGTAATCAGAGAAGCGGCTGATGGAGGAACTGTAGCGATTGATTTAGCAGCGACAGGAAACCCAAACAATACGACAAGTTTTGTAGGCACCAATCAGGCAGTTATCTGTGTAGATTCACAAGCTGATCCATTAGTGATCACCCATAGCAATCCAGCAGCAGAAAACTTATCCTATCGTTATGTAATCACCAATGAAGATTCAAGTGAAATTTTAGCAATTTCAGCAAGTAGCACTATTGATTTAAATGGAGCTGGTGTTGGAACTTGTAGAATTTGGGGATGGTCTTATAGAGGATTGGCCGACAATGGTGCAAGCTTTGTAGGAAGTCCATTAGCAGACTTACAAGCTGTAGAATGTTCTGATATTTCTAGTAATTCAGTAGAAGTGATCAGAGAAGCAGCCGACGGAGGAACGGTAGCAATAGATTTAGCAGCGACAGGAAATCCAAACAATACCACAAGTTTTGTAGGCACCAATCAGGCAGTTATCTGTGTAGATTCACAAGCTGATCCATTAGTGATCACGCATAGTAATCCAGCAGCATCAAACTTATCCTATCGTTATGTAATTACCAACGAAGATTCAAGTGAGATTTTAGCAATTTCAGCAAGCAGTACTATTGATTTAAATGGTGCAGGAGTTGGAACTTGTAGAATTTGGGGATGGTCTTATAGAGGTTTGGCCGACAATGGAGCAAGTTTTGTAGGAAGTCCATTAGCAGATTTACAAGCTGTAGAATGTTCTGATATTTCTAGTAATTCAGTAGAAGTCATCAGAGAAGCAGCCGACGGAGGAACGGTAGCGATTGATTTAGCAGCGACAGGAAACCCAAACAATACGACAAGTTTTGTAGGCACCAATCAGGCAGTTATCTGTGTAGATTCACAAGCTGATCCATTAGTGATCACCCATAGCAATCCAGCAGCAGAAAACTTATCCTATCGTTATGTAATTACCAACGAAGATTCAAGTGAAATCTTAGCAATTTCAGCAAGCAGTACTATTGATTTAAATGGCGCAGGAGTTGGAACTTGTAGAATCTGGGGATGGTCTTATAGAGGATTGGCTGATAATGGAGCAAGTTTTATCGGAAGTCCATTGGCAGATTTACAAGCTGTAGATTGTTCTGACATTTCAGATAATTCAGTAGAAGTCATCAGAGAAGCGGCTGATGGAGGAACGGTAGCGATTGATTTAGCAGCGACAGGAAATCCAAACAATACGACAAGTTTTGTAGGCACCAATCAAGCTGTTATCTGTGTTGATTCACAAGCAGATCCATTAGTGATCACACATAGCAATCCAGCAGCAGAAAACTTATCCTATCGTTATGTAATTACCAACGAAGATTCAAGTGAGATTTTAGCAATTTCAGCAAGCAGTACTATTGATTTAAATGGAGCTGGCGTTGGAACTTGTAGAATCTGGGGATGGTCTTATAGAGGTTTGGCCGACAATGGAGCAAGTTTTGTAGGAAGTCCATTGGCAGATTTACAAGCTGCCGACAATGGAGCAAGTTTTGTAGGAAGTCCATTGGCAGATTTACAAGCTGTAGATTGTTCTGACATTTCAGATAATTCAGTAGAAGTAATCAGAGAAGCAGCCGACGGAGGAACGGTAGCGATAGATTTAGCAGCAACAGGAAACCCAAACAATACGACAAGCTTTAATGGAGATACAGAAGCAGTAATCTGTGTGGACGGAAACGCTGATCCATTAGTAGTAGTACATGATAATGATGCACCGAATTTAACCTACCAATATGTAATTACCAATGAAGATTCAAGTGAGATTTTAGCAATTTCATCTAGCAGTTCTATTAATTTAGATGGTGCAGGAGTAGGAAACTGTAGAATTTGGGGATGGTCTTATAGAGGTCTAGCAGGAGGTGCTGCATTTATAGGAAGTCCATTGGCAGATTTACAAGCAGAAGACTGTTCAGATATTTCTAGCAATTCAGTGTTAGTTATTAGAGAAGCGGCTGATGGAGGAACTGTAGCGATAGATTTAGCAGCAACAGGAAACCCAAACAATACGACAAGCTTTAATGGAGATACCGAAGCTGTAATTTGTGTTGACGGAAACGCAGATCCATTAGTAGTAGTTCATGATAATGATGCGCCGAATCTAACGTATCAATATGTAATTACCAATGAAGATAGCAGTGAGATTTTAGCAATTTCATCTAGCAGTTCTATTAATTTAGATGGAGCAGGAGTTGGAAACTGTAGAATCTGGGGATGGTCTTATAGAGGTCTAGCCGGAGGAACTGCATTTATCGGAAGCCCGTTAGCAGATCTTCAAGCTGAAGATTGTTCAGATATTTCTAGTAATTCAGTGTTAGTTATTAGAGAAGCGGCTGATGGAGGAACTGTAGCGATAGATTTAGCAGCAACAGGAAACCCAAACAATACGACAAGCTTTAATGGAGATACCGAAGCTGTAATTTGTGTTGACGGAAACGCAGATCCATTAGTAGTAGTTCATGATAATGATGCGCCGAATCTAACGTATCAATATGTAATTACCAATGAAGATAGCAGTGAGATTTTAGCAATTTCATCTAGCAGTTCTATTAATTTAGATGGTGCAGGAGTAGGAAACTGTAGAATTTGGGGATGGTCTTATAGAGGTCTAGCAGGAGGTGCTGCGTTTATAGGAAGTCCATTGGCAGATTTACAAGCAGAAGACTGTTCAGATATTTCAAGTAATTCAATATTAGTTATTAGAGAAGCAGCTGATGGAGGAACGGTAAGTTTAGATGGAGGTGGTTTAGAAGCTACAATATGTGCAGGAGATGGAATTCCAAATCCTTTAGATGTTGTTCATAGCAATCCATTAGCAGAAAATTTATCGTATCGTTATGTAATTACCAATGAAGATTCAAGTGAAATCTTAGCAATTTCAGCAAGTAGTTCTATCGATTTAGATGGAGCAGGAGCAGGAATTTGTAGAATTTGGGGATGGTCTTATAGAGGTTTAGCAGACAATGGAGCAAGCTTTATCGGAAGTCCATTGGCGGATTTACAAGCGGTAGATTGTTCAGATATTTCAGACAATTCCATCATGGTTACTCGTTTAACAGGAACAGGATGTGATGTTTTAAGTACTGATGATATAGAAATTGTAAACGTAAATATATTTCCAAATCCGGTTGTGGATGTTTTAAATCTACAATTGGCTTCTGAAATTCAATTATCTGGACTAAAAGTAGAGATTTATGATTTATCAGGAAGAATGGTTTATACAAACAGAATAGAACAAACTAGAGATGTTATTTCAATAAACTTACAGTCTTTGAGTAACGGTTTATACTTAATGAATATCGTTGACGACTCGCGTGGGGCGTTAGTCATAAGAAAATTTATTAAGCAATAAAAATAGATTAGTTCTTATATATTGGGCGGGTTCTTATAATCAAAGAACTCGCCCTTTTTTTATGAAGTTTGAAAAATATTATCTTTTAACACTGTCAACCAACCAGAAAGGTTCTTCTTTAAATTTCTCCCAATGTTTTAATAATTGATCTTCTATTTGCAAAAACTTTGTATGATTTTCATTTGTGTTTTCAGGATTCTTTTTAATCTTGTCAAAGTATTCTAATAAGTTCCAACACATTGTTATTTGTCCGCAAGCAATGATAGAATTCAACATGTTTTCATCTTTCAACTCTTTTTTAGTAAACCAAAGGGTTGTTGCCATGCTCGATGCTACAGAGGCAACTTTTTGTATTGCTTCTGAAGGAATTAATTTCGGATTTAACTTCCCTTCTTTAATTTTCTTTTGAAGTCGTTCTTCTTCTGTTCTAAGCTCATATATTGCATTCATAATTCGCCTATTTCTCCAAGATTTATCTTGATAAATTTTATTGTAATTTAAACGACGAATATGTTTTAAAAAGACATCGTTTGCCATTTTTAACAATGAATTTGAACGATTCAGAATCATATTCTCATAAATATAAAACCGAACCTTTAAAAGTTTACCTAAAGACTTCATGAATATATTAGGTACTTGAAAAATTCTTGGTAATTTTTTGATACAGGTAAGTAGTAAATAAACAAGTAAACTAAGCGTTACCAGAACTGTAAATACAGTACTTAAGAGATAAGAATCTATATATACTGAATAAAGAATACCTGCTAAAGATAAAAGCAAAACAAGATGACTTATATTCAATAATTTTTTAAAATTCAATCGGCGGAAAAAATTTGATTTCTTATTTGAATTAGGTTGATAACTATCCATATAAGGGCTGGTAACATCTGATATAATTAGCAAATCAAAAACATTTATTTCTGAATCTTCATCTACTTCAGTTGATCTGTCTCGCTTCATCCTTTTTTCAGTCAAAAGTAATGGTTCAATTCCTTGATTATCAACAATTCCACCATCCATTAAGCCTGTGGGGAATTTATTGTTTTTTATATATTGATCTAAATTTTGAGTCTGATTCAATACAAAATCATCTGGAAAATTAATGGGTTCAAAACCGCCAGGAAAACAAGAAGATGCAGCTAAAATATCACCCAAACGAATATCACTAGCAATATCTTCTGGAATTCTATAATAGTAATTACCGATGATTCCTTTGTCTGGTTCGCCTGGATTTACATTTTCAATGGTTTCTGTTTTCTGAAATCGAAATTGTAGTGCATTCGTAAACTCAGTAGCATTGAAAGAAATATGCTTTAAGTGAATTGGATTTTCGTCACTTAGAAGTGTTCCAAACTTCCCTTTCTTAAATAGATATTCGTCATAAGCATCAGCAAATGCCGTAATCATACCATGATTTCTTTTGTCGTTTTTGTCTTTTTTTGAAGCGAGATTACCTAAACTAATATCAATCAAATTTGTATCAGCCATAAAATCATATAACGACCAATAAATTTGATCAAAACTCTCTTGGTTTTTAATTCCTTGTGCATAACGTGCTCCAGTAATTGTTCCTCCAGATATTGTAGAGAGTGCATATATTTTTGTTATCAGTTTCGTATCATCAAGGTTTACCTCATTTAAATAAGATAAAACGCCTAAGCTAAAAGATGAAGCCCTAAAGCCACCTCCAGAAAAAGCAAGTCCAATTTTTAAATCTGTATTATCCATCAATATTTTTTATGATTAAATTCATTATATCTAATTAAAAATCAACTAGAAAAAGAGGCAATCTTGTATGGAGGTTTTTTAAAATAATATTTATTTTAAAACCTCTGAAATGAATTCAGAATAGACGTTACCATGGGGACGTAACTTGTTGACTTTAATCCGAAGGTACTAAAAAAGTTGATGATATTGAAAATGTCGCTAGGAGGAGAACTATTCTTTCACCGAATATCGAATATATTTTTCTACTACTACAGCAGTAATAATCACCGTATAAAACTGACCCATTAAGCCTACAAAAATAGCTGCTTTTTGTGCAACAGATGTTACTGGGAAAATATCACCATATCCAATAGTGAGCATTGTAATATATCCGTAGTACAATAAAGAATCTAATTTTTCTACTAAAGAGAGGCTTTGAAAAAAGATTCCGTCAAAAGAATTTGTATGGTATAATTCTATATAAGAAAACATAAAAAAGGCAATAAAACCTAAAGAAATATAGCCACTCATCAAGCCAATGATTACATTTTTGCTGACTTTTTTTGCCCGCCAAACTTGCTTAATAATACTTACAGAAACTGTTGCATAAAATAAAAGATAAGCGATAAATCGTGCAGGGAGATTGGTCTTCATTTGATTTTGCTGAATTATATCAAAACCATAGATAGTCAATAAGGTTAAGAATAAAACAGCGTAAAACCAAAAGAGGATTCTAATTTTAGAAATTAATAACACTCCAAAAGCAATATTAATTAAGAACAATATTGAGATTAAATTTTTCTCAAAAAACATAGGAGGAGAAAATAACGAGCCAAAAAGTATTACCAATTGACTGCAAAAAAACAAAGCAAACCTGTTTTTATATAATTTCTCCATCATAATTAAAACCCAAAACCAACTCCAAAGGCAATTCGCAACCCATCATCGCTACTAAATGCGGCAATACGAGCAGACATTAAATCAGCAGCGTCAAAAATAAATCCACCACCCACTGAAGTGTTCCAATCTCCCGTTGGAAGATTAGGTCCCCAAACTTTTCCGTAATCAAACCCTCCATATAAACCGATGGTTAATGGTAAAACCCCTGTTCTCACTTTCTTTAAATTGATGCGTACGTCTGAACTTTGATAGAAGGAACTCTTTCCAATAAAACGATCAAAACGATACCCACGCAATCCATTTCTAGCTCCGAGTCGCGCACCTTGGTAAAACTCAAAATCGTCTCCAAAATTAACCTGTCCACCAAACTTAGTAGCAAATACTAAGCGACCATCACTAGTCAATTTGTAATCAAAAGAAAGCGAAGGTTTCAAATAACCAAAACTTGTAGATTCATCTAGATTTGATTTGTATCCAAGTTGTATGTCTGTTTCCATTCCTAAAGTAGGAAATGCAGCATTGTCAACATTTTTAAAATGATAACTTAATTCTCCGCCTAAAAACGTTTGATTGTTAAAAACGGTTGCGGGTAATTGAGTAATAGTAGCGGGTAGATTGACAAATCTTCCAACAGTATTTTCTACTTCGATAGCTTCATAAGTTGCAGCTAATTTTACTAAGGATCCTAATTCTCCTTTCCAGTTCAATGAAGTTCCAAATTTGAATTGTCTCATTTTTACACGATTGAAATCACGATCAATTGCATCGTTGTCTGGCTCTAAATTGACAGACTGATTCCCGAATCCGAAGAAATTGGTTGCAAAATTTGGACTGGTAAAAGAAGCATCAATTCCCAAATTAGCACTTCCAAGTACACGAGCGAATTCTCCTTTGTAATTTAAGTCAAAACCCTGAGTTGCCAAATAATAAGCACCTGTAATACTGTGTTTGTAGGTAAACGGGTTTTGTTCAAAACCATAAGAAATATACGTATGAGCAGCGCCAATTCTTAATCCATCATCTGGATTGCTACCAATGCTTGGTAAAAATTGACGAACATTGCTTTTCAATTTCTTATGATCGTAAACATTGGTTTCATAATTGTCTGTCAAACGCTTTTTTCCTTTGTTCGTTATAAACTCACTTTTCTTGGATTTATAATCATAAATGACCACTTTTTTGCCATTCTGAATATCGTAGGTGTCTTTATTTTGACCTCCAACAATTCTCACTTTGATTAGGTTATTACCTTCACCAGAAACTACAAATTGGTCATCATCGTCCAAACCATATACCCAGATTTCTTTTGTATGTTCTCTCGTATAAGTTTTTTGATGAAATAGATCAGCTTTCTTCCCTTTTTTAATGCGATATCCAGTTACTTTGGTTTGCCCGTTAGGCAAACGTTCAATATCAAACCAATCGTCTTTATCCGTTCCTTTTACTACTTGAAACTTATTCATATACTTAAAATAAGCATCCGATATTTTTTGAAGATTCCCTCTTCTCCCTTTCAATTTCCTTTTAATGTCTTCGATGGTTTCATCATTCACTTCCTTAGGGAAAAATGCAAATGCTTTGTCAATCACTTCATCAGTAAGGTTTTCTGTAATTACTTTCACTTCAGCATCCCAATCTGCTTTTACAGCCTCATCAATCAAAGCCATGTCTAAAGGATAGGGTTCTAAATTAAATCCAGACACATTTTTTAGCTCTTCATCATAAGATTGCATCAAGGACAAACTGGCAACGACTTTGGTGGCAAATCCTAAAAGGAAACCATCTGCCATTACAGAAAACGCTTGGTCTCTATCACGTGGAACAGGTCTGTAAATAGTTTTCTTTCCATCTTTAAATTTTGCCCAACGCCATTGGTCTTCATGTCGATCCCAATCACCAATTAACATATCAAACAAACGTGCTCGGATGTATGCTTTTTCGTCGACTGTATACTCTTCGTCTTTATGAAGTTTCTTTAACAAATCATCAGTACTGATCATTTTATCAGAAAAACCAAAACTCTTTTTATCTCCATGCCCGTCAGAAGTTCGTTCTTCAATCATATACAATTCGTTTCCAAAATCGCTATTGTATTTTCCTAAGGCGTTTTGCTTTGGAACATAGTACAATGTTGGATTTGTATGATACACACCCACTGCATCGGATAAAGTTCCGATCACAAAAGGAGCATAGGGATGTGCGCCAGTAAAGACATCTTGCAACAAACCTTCAGTATAGGTGTTGTTAAACTGACCTTCAATATATTGCTCTTTAAAAGCGACGGCTTGCAAATATTGAACAGCATTTTTACGCAGTGCTCTCATTACATATTGACGCCCTTTTCTATCTTCTAAACGAAGTGATTTGGATTGATGCCCGCCACCTTTTCTCAAAGGTTTTAAACCACCAAATAAGGTGTCTAGATTTACGGTAGGAGCTTCAACTTCTTTTCCGTAATATTTTCTATAACGACCTCCCCAAAAGAACTTGTAACTTCCTCCTTTAGTTACTTCATTTTGTGTATAAATGGAAGCCGATTTTGTGGCAGGGAATTGTTTAGGATAGTTGATCAATTGCATCGGTTTGTTTGGATTGATCACTGTGGTTTCAAAGCTAGGAGCTGTGTTATTGATCGTAAAGAATTGCACATGCGATGAACCATCTTTATACAAGATGAGTTTAGCATATCCTTGTTCTCCTTCAGAATAAATTCCTGATTTAGTCAATTTTGTTGCACCTACTTTTGATCCAGAACCGCTAACTATTTGTGGAATATTGTCTTCTACGATGTATTGTAAACTGTGTTCATGACCAGAAACAAAAATGGTTTTTTCGTTCTGTTGTGCTAACGTAACAATTCGCTTTTTGAGTTCGTTGTATTTTTTGTTTTGTAAGTCGGCATTAGAAACTCCCGTAGTTTTTCTTAAGATATTTTTGATACTTCCTAAAATAGGAAGTGGACTCATATGACTTCCAAAGGAATAGTTTCCGCCGTGTGATCCCATAGTAAACATAGGATGATGCATGGCAACAATGGCTGTTTTTCCTTGCGCTTTTTTTAATAAACTTTCAAATTCGTCAAAGAATTTTGCACGTGTTTTAATCTCGCAATCATCGTTAATTTTTGGATGATTATCCCAATTGGTCAAATACCAATGTGTGTCTAAAACAATCAAAACGACATCCTTTGAGATATCGACTTTCTCTACTGGGCAACCATTTTCTGGTAAGAAAGAATTTTTCCCTAAAGCTTTTTCTACTCGCTTTTCTTGATCTTTTAATGCATTCAATCCCGTATACCAATCATGATTTCCAGGCATAAAAATAGTATTCCCTTTGAAGGTTTTTCCCAAATCAATTTGAACATCCAAACGATGTTTTGCTAAAGCATTTTTTTCTAAACCTTTCGGGTAAATATTGTCTCCTAAGAACAACAATGTTCCATTTTTGTCTGCTGTACTTAATTCGCTTTTTAAAGCATCTAAAGCAGGTGTGCTTTGGTTTACTTTTGCGTTACCAGCATCACCTATTAGGTAAAAAGTATGAGAGATTTTCTTTGATGTTGGAGCTTTTGTGGCATTGGAATTATCTTGATGTTGAGCTTGATAGGTAGCACAAGTTGCAAAAACAAACAGTAGGGCGAAGAGGGTTAGTTTTTTTAGTTGAGTCATGAAGAGTTGTATAAATGATTGGTTGTAACAAAAATAGCGAATATATATTATAGTAAAATTGGACATAAGTAGCTTTCTCTTGGACTTTTAGAAATTAAAAAGCTATCAACTATAATTAAACAGATTGCCTGCTTTTGTTGGCAGACAGGCTTCTCACGCTTATACGTAATCGCAAAGACGTATTAGAATGCTTTTATTGCTTGACCAGATATCGGACGTTATCAGTACCTTTTGAGGTTTATTTTTTTAAATGCAATGAGTTTTTATAGGTGTAAATATATTTTTGAACTTTCATTACTCATTACTCATTACTCATTACTCATTACTCATTACTCATTACTCATTACTCGACTAAGAACTCTTTTCCCAAAGACTGTCTACAAAATAGTGTTTGCAGTCTAAGAAGTTTTGCTGAATTGTAAATCCATTTGATGTAGCTAATCGTTCAATTTCTTCTAAAGAATACTTTTTAGAAAGCTCTGTCCAGATCAATTCATCATAACGAAAATCAATGATTGCGTCTAACTTTTTAAGGGCGACTTTCTGATCGCGCAAACTCACAATATAACTTCTTACATCTCCAGTATCTGGATTGTAAAAACTATAAAAGTCAAAGTCATCAATTTTAAAATCGGCGTCCAATTCACGATTGATTCTCAATAATAAATTCAGGTTGAATTTTTTGGTAATTCCGCCTTCATCCAAATATGCTTTTTGAATGACTAATGGATTTTTTTTCAGATCGACTCCAATCAAAAGCTTGTCGCCTTTTTTCATGTTTTCGCTGAAAAGTGTTAATAAATCATTAGCCTGAGGTTCTAAATAGTTTCCAATATTACTTCCTAAAAAAAGTAATAAACTTGGAACGTTGTCTTTTTTTAAATCATTCAAAACCTTAAAATAATCACCCACTTTTGCATGAATGGAAAGATTGGGAAGTCGTTCTAATAATTTATCAGAAAGTGTATCAATAGCTTCTTGAGAAATATCAATAGGGACGTAGTGAAATTCGATGTTATTAGTCTCTAAATATTCTAATAATTTAAAGGTTTTAAAACCATCTCCAGCCCCTAATTCGATAATATTAAAAGGCTGATGAAAAGCTACAGCATCAATAATTTTCTTGGCTTGAAGCGACAATATTTCAAACTCACTATCTGTTAAATAGTACTCTGACATATGCATAATTTCCTGAAAAATTCTGCTACCATTGTCGTCATAAAAGTATTTTGATGATAAGTGTTTTTCTTTAGCGGTTAAGCCATTTAATACATCTTGTGCAAATGTTTTATCCATGTTTTACTAATCGAATTCCCGAATACATCCATCGCATATCTGCATGGAAGAAGTTTCGGTAGGTGGTTCTACTGTGGTTTGTTGATGTTGTTAAGGCTGCTCCGCGAAGCACTATTTGGTTGACCATAAATTTCCCATTGTATTCACCCAAAGCACCCTCTGCTTTTTGAAAGTTAGGGTAGGGTAAATAGGCACTGTTTGTCCATTCCCAGAGTTTTCCCCAGTTCAACTTTTCTGCGGCAATTTCCCATTCAAACTCTGTAGGCAAACGCATTCCTTTCCATGCAGCAAAAGCACTTGCTTCATAAAAACTAAGATGTTTTACCAATTCATTGGGGTTTACTTTTTCAAAAGCATGTAGATTATAATGATACCATTCATTATCAATTTTGTGCCAATATAAAGGAGCGGTTAACTCATTTTCTTGTACAAAATCCCAACCTTCGGCATGCCAAAAATTGAAGTTTTGATATCCTCCTGTATTGATAAATTCTAGATATTCTTGATTGGTGATTAATCGATCAGCAATTTCAAATTCATGGAGATATACTTTGTGTCTTCCGAGTTCATTGTCAAAACAAAAACCGTTTCCATCATGTCCGATATCATAAACACCTTCTTCAATTTTGATAAATTCTAAGGGTGTACTTTTTTGCGAAAAATCGAATTGTTTTTTTAGCGATGGAAAGGTGGCTTGATTTCCTAAAATATATTTGATATCGTAGTGCATCAATTCTTGATGTTGCTGTTCGTGTTGCAATCCAATTTCAATAATGTCAATTGTACTTTGAGGCAATTCTTTACTCAAAAAGGCAGTCATTTTTTCATTGACAAAAGCTCTGTATTCATAGACTTTTTGTACTGCTGGACGCGTCATCAATCCGCGATTTGGACGTAAGACACGCTTACCAACATTGTTGTAATAACTATTGAATAGGAATGCAAAATCTTCATCAAAAACAGTATAGCTAGCTATAAATTCGGTCAAAATAAATTGCTCAAAAAACCAAGTAGAATGTGCTAAATGCCATTTGGGCGGTGAGACAAATATTTGCGGTTGTACAGAATAATCTTCGTTATTCAACTCAGCACAAATGGTTTCCGTATGTTTTCGAATCGACAAAAACCTGTCGAGTAAAGTTTGGTTTTTCAAAATGGTAGAAATCTCTTTATTCTAAAACAACTGTGTCAAATACAACACCTTTTTCTAAGGTTCTATGTACTGGACAACGAGATGCAATTTCTTTTAATCGCTGTTTTTGTTTTGCGTCTAAGTTACCAACAAATTTTAATTTTTTACTCATATGATCTAAATATCCTGGTTTTTCTGTGTCAATACCCAGATCATCACTGTGTTTTTTAGAATTGGTAATATAGACAAAGACTTCTTGCAAATCCCACTTTTTTCGTTCTGCATACATCTTTAATGTCATTACTGTACAAGCAGCCAGAGAAGCATTTAACAAATCGTAAGGCGAAGGTCCAAAATTATTACCGCCAACAGATTCAGGCTCATCAGCAAGCAATGAATGGTTTTTGGTTTGTAGGTGTGTGGTGAATTTATCTTCGACAATATTGAGGTGACCGACTAATTTTTCACCTTCGGTATCTAACATTTCATTTTCTTTTGCAGGAAAATAACGTTGCACCCAAGTACCAATGACATCTCCTACATATTTGCTGTCTTTTGAATCCGTTAATAAGTGATCGGCGTCATCTAGAGTGACAAAACTTTTTGGATGATGTGCACTTGTATATAGTTTTTGTGCGTTTTCAATTCCAACAATCCTATCAAAAGGAGCATGCATAATTAACAAAGGTTTTCTTAAATTTTTGACAATGTTTGGCAAATTTGTTTTGTCAAAATTTTCTACAAACTCTTTATCAATATGAAAGGGTCTGCCTCCAATATTGACTTCTACATTGCCTTTTTCTGGGATGGATTCGACAGCATGAGAAAACAAGTGTTTTACATGACTTACCGTAGCTGGAGCTCCAACTGTTGCTACTGCTTTAATATCATCTAACAAAGAAGCGGCTACCAAAACGGCGGCACCTCCTAAAGAATGACCAATTAGCAAAGAAGGGGTTTCAAATTCGTTTTTAATATACTGATGTACGTCGATTAGATCTTCTACATTGGCAGAAAAATGACTATCAGCAAACTCGCCTTCGCTTCTTCCCAAGCCGGTAAAGTCAAATCGAATGACTCCAAAACCATGTTGTGTTAGTGAGCGGCTCACATTTCTTACTGCAGACAAACTAGAACTACAGGTAAAACAGTGTGCAAATATTGCATAATAGTTGGGTTTCTGATTTGCAGGAAATTCTAAAACGGCGTTTAAGTTGATTCCTTTTCTATTGGGTATGGTTAACTTGATTGTTTTCATCTGTTTACATTAATTTTTCAGTATTCAAAACGTTCTTATACTTTGATCGCAAAAGTGAAAGCTTTGGGTTTATGTAGGTTTCACAAAACGGTTTTTCAGGATTCTTATAATAGTAATTCTGAAAGTTTTCGTCAGAAGGTTTAAAACTCGCAAAAGATAAAACTTTTGTAATGATTGTACCATCAAAACTCTTTTGAATTTCTTCCATGCTATTTTTTACTTCTTCTTGTTGGGGCTTCTGAAATGTATAAATAGCAGAACGATATTTACTTCTCATAGAATGCTCGCTAGTACTTTTGTGTGTGTACAAATGAATCTCTATAAGGTCTTTTAATGAAATTTGTTTAGGGTTAAAATGTACAATCACAGCTTCTGAAAAAGAAGATTCATTTTTATGGGATGCAATAAATCCTTGATCTACTTTTTCAATTCCAATCAATGATTGAAATACAGCTTCTGTACACCAATGACATCCGCCACCAAAACCTATTTTTTGACTCTTACTCTTCAACTTTTATTCCTCTCCAGAAAGCCACATAACCTTCTATATGTTTTGCATGATCGGATGCGTTTGGATAATACCAAGCAGCATCTCTATTACTATTTCCATCCACATCAACTGTATAATAAGATGCTTGTCCTTTCCATGGACAGGTTGAATGTGTATCGCTGGATTTAAAATATTCTTTTTTTATACTATCTGCTGGAAAATAATGATTGTTTTCTACTACGACAGTTTCATCACTTTCTGCGATGATTTTATGATTCCAAATTGCTTTCATGTGTTTTATTTTTTAATTTGTTATGTCATTCTTGTCCTTTGACTATCCTCAGGATGCACTAATTGTCTTTACGATCACGCCCTAAGCGTGAGAAGTAATCTCATGAAGATTCACTAAAGTTCAACAGATTGCTTCGTCATCCCGAAACTTCGGGATTCCTCGCAAAGACAATCCCTATTTTTACGAACTACAAGACAACATAGAACAACCTACTTTATGTCTTGCCCATTCTGGCCTTTTAGCAAACCATTGTTCTGAATTTGATTGTTCGGAATAAGGGTTTTTTAAGAGCTGATAGAATTCTTCAATTAAAGAATAATCTCCAGTATCTGCTTTGTCAATTGCCAATTGCGCCATATAATTTCGCAGCACATATTTTGGGTTTATTGTGTTCATTTGCTCCTTTCGTTGGTCGTAAGAAATGGTTTCTTCTTTCAATCGGTTTGCATAGTCTGTAAACCATTGATTCCAGTTGTTTAACACGTCACTTTTGATTTCATTGGGAAGATAAAAAGCATTTTTAATCAGCTCAATCCCTAGCTCAGGATGTTCTTTTTTAAACTGACTTAAATTTCTGAAGAAAATGGTCATATCGGTTTCGGATGCTTGCAAATGATCTTCTAACGACTGAATTAATTGGATGTCTGTTTCTCGTTTCGTTAGCAAACCTAACTTGGATCGCATCATGTTTTGAGACTTTTCTTCAAATCCAACTTTATAACCTTCTAAAATGGCTTCAAGTGGTTTTGCATCTTCAATAAGTGGATACAAAGCATTTGCCAGTTGATATAAATTCCACAAACCAATATTTGGCTGATTCCCGTAGCGATATCTTTTGTGTTGATGATCTGTTGTATTGGGCGTCCAGCCAAAATCGAAACCTTCTAACCAACCATAAGGTCCATAATCAATGGTCAATCCTAAAATTGACATATTATCCGTATTCATAACGCCATGTACAAAACCTACACGTTGCCAATGAATAATCATATCCAAAGTATTATTGCTTACTTCTTCAAAGAATTTTAAATAGCTCTCTTTGTTAGGTTCTCCCAATTTTGGAAAATGATTTTCAACAGTATAATCTACCAGAATCTTGAGGTTTTTTATATCATTTCTAGCTGCAAAGATTTCGTAGTTTCCAAAACGTAAAAATGAGTTGGCAACACGAGAGACAATAGCTCCTTTTTCATAAGCTGAATTTCCATTGTATAGGACGTCTCTTAAAACTTGATCTCCTGTTAAACTCAATGATAATGCTCTGGTGGTTGGAACTCCTAAATGATGCATAGCTTCGCTACAGAGATATTCTCTAATGGAAGATCTAAGTACCGCCAATCCGTCTGCGCTTCTTGAATATGGAGTAGGCCCTGCACCTTTTAACTGAATTGCCCAATTGTTGATTTCACCTAAATTAATGGCTCTTCCGTCTCCTAATTGTCCTGCCCAATTTCCAAATTGATGTCCAGCATAACACATAGCAAAAGGTTTGGAATCTTTTAAAACAGAATTTCCCGTTACAAAACCTAAAAAGTCTTTTGATTGTATGTCTTCATCAGAAAAGCCTAATTCTTGTTGCATCTCATCTGAAACATGAATCAAACTTGGGTTGGAAGTTTTGATTGGCGAAACAAAAGAGTATACAGATTCTAAAACTTGCCTCCTTGTATTTTCTATATTAGGATCGGCAGGTAAGTTTTCTGTGAATGTATTTGTTATTTTTAGGTTCAAAGGTTCAAAGGAAATTTATTCATTGTTACATTAATTCATTATTTCAATTTGTCAATCCACTTTAATAGCTCTTCATCTGATGGGTTTCTCAGTTTTTTAGAATCTAACGTAATGGTAGGGAAATTCAATTTACCATTTGTATAAAGACTTCGTAGTTCGTTGGCGAACTCTTCGTTTTTCTCGACATCTAAAAATACAACATCTAACTGAAGTTCTTGAAAAAAACGCAGATAGTGTTGTGTTTTATGACATCTATCTGCGCCATATAATTTAATACGCATTATTTCAATTTATCTGCATGCAACTTTCGTAGCTTTTGCAATTTTGGTGTTATGACAAAACTACAATATCCTTTTTCTTGATTGTTTCTATAATAATCTTGATGATATTCTTCTGCTTCATAGAAGATATCTAACGGACTAATTTCTGTAACAATTTCATCATCAAAATGAGATGCTAGTTCTTTCAGAACAATCTCAGCGATTTCTTTTTGCTGTTCATCATGATAGAAAATTACAGAACGATATTGCGTTCCCACATCGGCACCTTGTCTATTTAATTGTGTTGGATCATGCGTGGTCATAAAGATGATTAAAACATCTTCATAACTAATTATGTCAGCATCAAAAGTTACTTGAATTACTTCGGCATGACCTGTTAATCCAGAGCAGATTTCACGATATGTAGGTTTGCCAGGAGCATTTCCTCCTGAATATCCTGAAACTACTTTTTCAATTCCTTTTACTTCTAAAAAGACGGCTTCTGTACACCAAAAGCATCCTCCACCAAATGTGGCTATTTTTATGTTTTGATCTTTCACACGTTTAAATTTTACTAATTAATTTATTTTATGATAATTATAAAATTAAGAACGAGTGCAACCACTCATTGCACTCGTTCTCTCATTAAAAATTTTAAATATTCCCCTTTGCGAATATATTTTTAAAATTTGTTAATGTTCGTTTCATATTTTTAAAATTGTAATTAAGAATATCGAAGCAACCTCTAATTTTTGAGCTAAAACTTGGCAGATTGCTTCTCCCGTCTTTAGCGGGATCGCAAAGACATTAATTGTCTAATTTCATGGATTCTGAATTGATACAATATCGCAATCCACTTGGTTCTGGTCCGTCAGGGAAAATATGTCCTAAATGACCATCACAGGTATTGCACATTACTTCTACACGAACCATTCCGTGTGTAACGTCTTTTTTGTATTTAATGGCGTTTTCTTTGACGGGCTGAGTAAAACTTGGCCAACCTGAACTAGAATTAAATTTAATGGTAGAATCAAACAATGGAGTATCGCAGCAAATGCAAATGTATGTTCCTTCTTCAAAAATGGAACACAACTCTCCTGAAAAAGGACGCTCTGTTCCTTTTAATCGAGTGATTCTAAATTGTTCTGGAGTTAATATTTCACTCCATTCTTGTTCTGTTTTTTCTACTCTTTTGTCGGGAGTAGGGTTACCATTCACAGTAAAATGAATGACATCTTTCCATGTAATCATTAGAAATTGGTTTAACGTAATAAATTTATTGAAAATTAATGATAATAAGTACGACTGATTAGACGTTTTACAGCAGCAAATCTTACATTATAAGAAAACTCTGATTTTATTCCTAAATTCGTATAAAATAACCCACATGGAAACTTTACTTATTGAAGCCGAGAAACACGTTTCTTCTTTGTTGAATGATGCATTGAAACATCATTTTGTATATCATAATTTAAGTCATACACAACGTGTTGTTGCTGCAACTAAGGAAATTATTAATGGCGAAAAGATTGAAGGAGATCAGGCCAATCAGTTGATTGTTGCTGCTTGGTTTCACGATACAGGATATACAAAGTCGATTCAGGATCATGAAGAGCATAGTGTAACAGTTGCAAAATCTTTTTTAAAGGAACATGCTGTTTCTGATGACTTTATTGATGGAGTTTCTCATTTGATCATGGCAACAAAAATGGGTTATGAGCCGCTAAATCATCTGGAGAAAGTAATTCGTGATGCCGATTGTGCTCATTTTAAAGACAAAGATTATTCCCAGATTAGTGAACTGTTACGACATGAGTGGGAGCTGAGTCAAAATAAAAATTATGATGATATTCAGTGGATTGAAGAAAATATTTCTTTTTTCACGAAGCATCATCGTTATTATACCAATTACGCTTTAGAAAACTGGCAAATAGGAAAAGATAAGAATCTGGCGTCTTTATTTAAGAGTTTAAGTAAACTGGAAAAAGAGAAAAAGAAGAATGAAAAAAAGGCAGAGGAATTTGCTCTTAAAAAAGACAAGGCGAGACTTCCTGAACGTGGAATAGAAACGATGTTTCGTGTTACTTTGAGAAACCATATTACTTTGAGTGATATTGCGGATACGAAAGCGAATATTTTGTTATCAGTAAATGCAATTATCGTTTCATTGGTACTTTCTAATTTAGTTTCTAAATTAGACAATCCATCAAATAGTTATTTGATTATTCCAACGATCATCTTTGTATTGTTCACTGTAACTTCTATGATACTTTCTGTATTGGCAACTCGACCCAATGTTACTAGTGGAAAGTTTACCAAAGAAGATGTTAAGAATAAGAAAGTGAATTTATTATTCTTCGGAAATTTCCATAAAATGAGTTTGGATGATTTTGAATGGGCAATGGGAGAGATGATGCAAGACAGAGATTATTTGTATTCTTCTATGAAGAAGGATTTGTATTTCTTAGGATTGGTGCTAAATCGAAAATACAGCATATTACGAACTACATATACCGTATTCATTGTAGGAATTATTATTTCTATTATTGCGTTTGCAGTTTCTTTTAAGATGCAGGAGGTTGTTGTTTAATGTAGCAATTAGCTAATGTAGAAATGTAATAATTGACAATTGTATATTAATGATTGTACATTGATAACTGTTACGATTTTATCTCTTCAATTAAATCTTGGAAGGAGATGGTATTTTTTTCATCAAATCCTTTTTGATAAATAACTTCTGCTCGCAACGCTTTTAGTCCTGAAACTCCTTGTAAATCTTCCAATTCTAGCTTTTCAACTTTTCCTAAGAAGTTTTTAGACTGTAGATATTTGATGTATTTTAAATATTCTTTGGCGTCTTTTTCTTGTGAATATACAATCGATATTTTCCCAGGAACGGTTAAGCGTTCATCTGTTCCTTTAATATGTGCTTTGTCGATTCGTTTTTTGATAATTTCATAACGAATATTATAAGCTCCATCAACATCAAATTGCTTTTCATCCATTCTAAAACGAATTGCCAATGGATTGCTATGGACTAAAATAAGTGAAGCGACTCTTAAATCGTGATTCATGCATTTCCTGATTGTAAATGCAACGTTTTCCATTTCACACATCAATTGCAACTGCCACAACCGTAGGTTGTATAGATATAGAGGGTCAAAGGTTTTGTCTTTTACCAAAGATTGACCAATGTACATATTATGCTCTACACCATCTGTTTTGTAACGCTCAAAATAGTGCGGAAACATTTCTTGTGCTTCTGTTTGTTTGATGTCAATAAACTTAGCCAACTTATCATTTAATAAAGAAACACTGTCTTCATAATCTTTTCGTTTTTCATAAACTACTTGAAGGCCAGAATCTAATCGATTCATATAAATATCTACTTCTTTGGATAAGTTTTTACCTAAATCTTTAATGTGTTTAAATACAGGGTAAATGTCTCGTTTTAAAAAGTCTAAAATTCCAATTTCATCACCGGCATGTAATCCTTCTTTTACATGAGATAAGTATTCATCTACACGGAACATTAACTCATGATAAATGGGTAAATTTTCTGTGTCGCATGCTTTTTTTAAGACATCGATAGCTAAGGTTAACTGGGTTGTTAAATCTTCTTTGATGGCATCATTTCTAGCCAAAGAAGATCCTTTTATGTCTGCTTGTCCGTACAAAGGGAAAACATCACCAAAAACAATTTGATCGGGTTTTACATCCTCTTTTCCAGAATGTATTTCATTTTGATATTTTTCAGCAGCTTCAATAAAACGCCATTTTACAGAACCATGTAAAGTGGTATAATGTTCTTGAATAGTAGCTTCAAGAATATTTTGCATTTCTTCGGAGGCTCTTTCTACAGCTATTTCAAATGCAGGCAATATGTCTTTTAGTTTATTCTGATTGATGGAGTTTAATTCAAAAGGCCTTGGAGACGCAATTTCTAACAATGCCAAATCTTCTCCTTTATTCGCTTTGATAGGGATTAAGATAATACTCCCAATATCCGCTTTGTACATTCTTTCATAAAACTGATTATGATCGTTGTGTTTACCATACGCTTCTACATCTGAAATGGCAACAATTTCATGTTCATGAAATACTTTTGTTAAAACGTGATTGCAGAAAAAAGTAGAGCAAGTTATGATTTCTACAGGTGGAGTAAATAATAAACTTTCTGATTTTTTTACTTTTGTTTCGTTGGAATTTTCATCCAAACAGAACACAGAAAAACCAAGTTTTAAATCTTTAATATTAAAGAATTCACTTAAATTTTCTTGCAATTCAGAAACCAAGTTATCACCACTCTTTAAAAGATTTGTTCGTATAGATGAGATCGTTTCATCGGCAGTAACATCAAATAGATTGGTAATTCCAAATCCTTTAAATATATAACTGTTAGGCGGAAATTTCTTTTTCCAAACCTCTACGTTATCAAAATTGTCTAGTAATTCTTTATAGTCTTCTTCTGTAATCTTTGGAGCTTTATCCGTAGGGATGATTTCTGAAAAATCACCATTAAAAGCGGCTCTATAATGTTTTGTAATGTCTAAATTTTTATCGGGAATATCAAAAAAGAAAGGTCTTTTTAGATCAATTGGATACCCGTAATAAATTCCCATAATAAAGGTACAAGACATAATGTACATGGAATCTTCTTCGTAATTCCGAATGTTTAATTCGTAATTTTCACCAGCATTTTCTAATATTTTTTCAAAACGTGTTGTAAACTTAAAAGAGGTAAATGAAAACGGAATACTTGCTGCTTTTATCTCATTTAAAAGTAACGGCTCAGGAAATAAAGGATCTAATAAAAGATCGATTTGATCTCTATATTTCTCCAATAAAGAAAAGTCAGAAAAACCTTCAATTAACTCTGGATATTTTTTGAATTCCTCTACCATCTGTAATGCAGATTTATGATAAGGATGTTCTTTGAATTCTTTTGTAGCGTATTTTTCAAACATGCTAAACACTTTCTTAAAAGAAATGTTTAACTGCATAGGCAGTTCCATGTTTTCGTTTAAGTTAGATTTAACTATTTTCATTTTGGAGGCGTTTAAGTTGCTAATTTACGAAATACTAATCAGTTGGTCGACTTTAAGTATTTTGCGTTACAATAAAGAGGAACTTTTTGACTATAATTTTAAGTAATCTCTGCTAAAAGATGTTAGACCGCTTACTTCGACTTCGCTCAGTACAAGTCGCTATTAGAATCAAGAACCAAGACCTATCAGTAACTAGTTGACAAACAATAGATTTAAAAATCAACAATGGTCAATAATCGAAATCTAGACTTAATAATATTACATTTCCTTAAAGCAAGATGTGACTCTTACTAAAAACAGTAGGCGAAAAGAACATGAAAACCTTATTTCTGTCTGAAGTAGATGATAATGGGTACGCCAGAAAAATCGTAATGTTCTCGCAATTGGTTTTCTACATAACGTTTATAAGGATCTCTTACGTATTGTGGTAAATTAGAGAAGAATGCAAACTGTGGCGTTCTTGTTGGCAATTGCATGCAATATTTGATTTTTACGAATTTCCCTTTGGTTGCTGGAGGCGGATTGTTTTTTACAATCTCTAAGATGGTTTCGTTTAACTTACTGGTTGTAATACGTCTTTTTCTATTTTCAAATACTTCTACAGCTGTTTCTATAGCTTTTAAAAGACGTTGTTTTGTTATTACTGATGTAAAGATGATAGGAACATCTGTAAATGGTGCTATTTGTCGACGAATTTCGACTTCAAAATCGCGCATGGTATTGGTTTCTTTTTCTACCAAATCCCATTTATTGATTAGGATGATCACTCCTTTTTTATTCTTTTCAGCTAGCCAAAAGATATTTTGATCTTGACTTTCAAATCCACGTGTTGCATCGACCATTAAAATAACAACATCTGAATATTCAATGGTACGTACTGCACGCATCACTGAATAAAATTCTAAGTCTTCTTTTACTTTTGATTTTTTTCTAATTCCTGCGGTATCCACCAAATTAAAGTCAAATCCAAAACGATTGTATTTTGTATCGATAGAGTCTCTTGTGGTTCCGGCAATATCGGTTACAATATTTCTGTCTTCTCCAATTAAAGCATTAATAAACGATGATTTTCCAGCATTGGGTCGTCCAACAACAGCAAAACGAGGCAATTCTTCTTTTTCTAAATCGACTTCTTCTGGTTCTGGCATTTCAGCAGCAATAGCATCCAAAAGATCACCAGTTCCACTTCCGTTGATAGAAGAAATGGTATGATAATCACCCAAACCTAAATTGTAAAATTCTACAGCATCTGCATCTCTCATTGCATTGTCAACCTTATTTACAGCAATAAAAATGGGTTTTTTTACTTTTCGTAACAATTTAGCAACTTCTGAATCCATGGGAGTAATTCCTTCTTCAACATCTACCACAAAAACAATAATATCAGATTCTTCAATGGCTAATTGGACTTGTTTTCTGATTTCTCCTTCAAAAATATCATCAGAACCTACTACATATCCTCCTGTATCAATGACGGAAAATTCTTTTCCATTCCAATCTGATTTCCCATAGTGTCTATCACGTGTTACGCCACTCACAGAATCAACAATAGCTTCTCTTCGTTGTACTAAACGATTAAAAAGTGTTGATTTTCCAACATTAGGCCTTCCTACAATGGCAACAATACTACTCATGGTGCTAAATTTTCGGCAAAGATACTATTTTGCAGTAGATTAACTTAAAAGATTAGAGGTAGTTTACAATCATTTTAGGTTGTAGCCAAAGCGTTTCAATTCTCGATCATTCGACCTCCAATTCTTATTCACTTTGACATACAATTCGATGAATATTTTTTTGCCAAAGAAAAACTCTAAATCTTTTCTAGCTTCTGCTCCAACTCGCTTAATAGCAGAACCTTTATGTCCAATGATAATTCCTTTTTGGGTATCACGTTCTACCATAATAACCGAGCGAATTCTAATAATATCTTCTTCTTCTACAAAACTTTCTGTTTCTACTTCTACCGAATAAGGAATTTCTTTTTTGTAGTGTTTTAAAATCTTCTCTCGTATGGCTTCATTGACAAAAAAGCGTTCTGGTTTGTCTGTTAGCTGATCTTTCGGATAAAAAGGTGGAGCTTCAGGTAAAAGCTCAATGATTTTATAGAATACAGATTCTACATTAAACTTCTCTAAAGCTGAAATGACATATACAAATGAGTTTGGAACTTTGTCTCTCCAATAAGCAATCTTTTCATCGACTTCTTCGGGAGTCGATTTGTCGATTTTATTTAATAAGAGAATTACAGGGATTTTACTATTAACAATCTTTTGAAAGAAAGCCTCATTTTTTAATTCTTTTTCTCCAACTTCTACCATATAGATTAAAACATCGGCATCTTCAAAGGCAGATTTTACAAAATCCATCATGGATTCTTGTAATTGATATGCGGGTTTGATAATTCCTGGAGTATCAGAAAATATAATTTGGTAGTCTTCTTCGTTAACAATCCCTAAAATACGATGTCTAGTGGTTTGCGCTTTCGATGTAATAATAGAGAGCTTTTCACCAACTAAGGCATTCATTAGTGTGGATTTTCCCACATTTGGATTTCCGATAATGTTAACGAATCCTGCTTTGTGTGTCATGTGGCAAAGATAAATTGTTTTTCTGTGAAGAGATTGGAATTTGTAGAAAGTTGTTAGCCAAAAGGCTATGGCTTTTTTGAATAAATTTCGCGAATTTATTTGGTTCGTGCCGTTTATTTGCTATATCTTTGCAGTCCAAATCGAGGGATAGCGCAGCATTCTTCGACACCGCTCAGGATAGAGTGCCTACTTGGTTCTGAGTTAGAAAACAAAAGACAATTATTGGTTTTTATAATCAATTTTAAAACATATATCGCGGGATAGAGCAGTAGGCAGCTCGTCGGGCTCATAACCCGAAGGTCGTTGGTTCGAGTCCAACTCCCGCTACTAGTAAAGACAAGGCTTCTGAGAAATCAGAAGCCTTTTTTTATTAGGTGGGTAAAACATAGGTAAAACAAATCTTCTTGGCCTACAAGAAAGCTAAAAGTCACCTCATTAAGATTAGATGTTGAAAATCCTAGGTTATCAGAAACCAACTCAACTAATAGATCTCAATCTAAAATTATTGATTACTTAATTGACAAAGAAAAAGTTTATGAATTAGCTAAAGATATTTTATCTCTAGGGTATTTTTTAAATGAGAAACCAATTGTAGTTAAAGAAAAATCTAAATTCTTTGTTCTTGAAGGTAACAGAAGAGTTTCAGCTTGTAAAATTTTAATCAATCCCGATTTAATAAAAAGTCCTGCAAAAAGAAATAACATAAAAAAAATGTTGAAAAACTTTGACTTATCTATAATCGAAAAGTTGGAAGTTATTATTGCACCTTCACGTTCTGATGCTGATGTTATGATAGTAAATAGACATACAGGGGGATCAGCTGTTGAAAAATGGGATAAAACAAAACAAGATAGGTTTTTATCTATCCGCTTCTCTTCAGGTGAATCAATTGATGAAATGTCAGAGAAGTTTCCTTTAACAAAAAAGGAAATTAAAGATTCTTTAAAACGCTATAATGTATACAAAGAAATAACCAATATAAAACTTGAAGATTCTATTATAAATGCTGTTCATGACGAAACTAAGTTCAATATGACTAATGTTGAAAGAGTTTACCAAAATGAAAACGGATTAGATTTTTTAGGGTTTGATTTTAATGAAAGTAATTTTTCTCTTGTAAAGAAATTGCCAAAGACAGAATTCGTCAAACGAATTAGCCAAGTTATAGGAGATGTTGTAAACAAAAAAATTAATTCCAGAGTTTTAAATAAAAAAGAGGATACTGATAAGTATATCAAAAAACTGTATGATTCAAATCATTTTGATACAAGTATAATTCCAAATACAAGTTTTAATGACGAATACAAAAATGAGAATGAAGCAATTGAGAAGAGTGATGAAGTAGACATTAATCCTAAACCTCCAAAGAAAAAATATTCTTCTATAAAGTTGATTCCCTCTGAATTACACTTTGTTACAGGGGTTGAACGTATCGATAAAATATTTATTGAATTAAAATCATTGAACTTAACTAGACAGCCAAACTCAGTCGCAGTTTTATTTAGAAGTTATTTAGATATGATTACCTATCAGTTTTTAAAGAAAAAAGGAGGGTTAGAAGGGTTAAAGAAGGAAGAAATTGAAAAAGTAAAGAAAGACTCTGATAAAAAGTGGAACAAAGCCAAGAAAGAGATGTCTCTTTTAGGGATTAACGTTGAAAAGGTTGGAGAAAAAGATTTAAGAAAAGCTATTGGTATTAAAACTACATTAAATTCTAATAAAATTCCATCTTTAAAATATATGCTGGCCTTTATTGCTAAATCTCCTGAACTTATCCCAGATGGAAAATTAAGGCAGGCTTTAATTGGATATGTTGGTAATAATACTAAGCTATTAGGTCATAATGAATATAATTTACTAGTACATAACGAATACTTTACTACCGACCCTAAAGAATTAAGAATAGTTTGGGAGCAGATGCAACCTTTACTAGAGTTTCTAATTTCAGAAATTAAATAATGAATTATAGCCCACTAAGATATCCTGGAGGTAAATCATCTTTATATGATTTTTTAAAAAAAGCTGTTGAATTAAACACTACCTCTGACGGTACTTATATTGAATGTTTCGCAGGAGGGGCAGGAGCTGCTCTAAAACTTTTAATGTTAGAAGATGTTTATGACATTGTTCTAAATGACAAAGATGAATTTATTTTTAAATTTTGGAAAAGTGTTTTAAATCAACCCGAAGATCTTAACAAATTAATATACGATACTAAAATTACAATTGATGAATGGAAATTTAGAAAGAAAATTTATTCTGACATTAAGTTGAAATCAGAAATGAGTGATTTAGAAATAGGTTTTACTACTTTTTTTCTTAATAGAAGTAATCGCTCAGGAATTCTTCATGCTGGGGCTATTGGAGGAGCTAATCAATCTGGAAACTGGAAATTAGATGCAAGGTTTAATAAAAACACTTTAATATCAAAAATTGAAAAAATCGCTCTTTATAAAGATAGAATAAAGATTAGTAATCTAGATGCTATAGATTTCTTAAAAAAAATAAAAAGGAGTATCTCTAAAGAAGATGTTTTCCTATACTTAGACCCCCCTTATGTGGAACAAGGTAACGGTCTCTATAAAGAAAAATATAGTAAGACAGACCATACTAATCTATCAAAATACCTCCAACGGTCATTCAAAAAACATAGCTGGCTTGTTTCTTATGACGACCATCCTTTAATTAATAAATGTTATAAAGAAGTTGAAAAAAATATCCTTGAGTTTAATTATTTCGCAAATAAAACCAAAGTTGGAAGAGAGTTAGTTATTTGTAGTAAACAATTTAATGTTCCAAAAAATTATAATCATTACTCAAAAGAAAAAGAAACTCTTAAAGTTGAAGAAAAAAAATATATGATTAGTTGATCTGACTTTTTTAATTTTCATGTAGAACAAATTGTGGATTAACCCATCTTCAAATGATGCTTTTTTGATGTGAAAATGTGAGTATCTAATCAGATAAAATCATATTGAGTCGCAATGAATATTAAGCAAGCCAAAGAAAAATTCACTCTGCAAAGCGTTCTTTCCACACTAGGACATCATCCTGATAAGAAAAAATCAAAAGGGAATGACCTTTGGTATATTTCGCCTTTTAGACCTTCAGAGAAAACACCAAGCTTTCATATTGATACTAGAAATGATTTTTACAAGGACTTTGGAGAAACGGACAAAGGTGGTGATTTGATATGGTTTGCACAGATGTATTTAAAGAACCAAGGCAAAGATTATAGTATTTCAAATGCTCTAAAATGGTTTGATGAAATAGATACAGGTACGAATATTCACTATTTCAATAAAAAAGCAGATAAAAAGCCTGCTACTGAAAACAAAGAAGAAACCTATAAAGTTTTAAGCGATAAAGAGATTTTCAGCTCTGCATTAAAACAATATTTAGAACGTAAAGCTTTGCCTTTAGAGCTATCAAAGAAATACTTACGACAGATTTATTTTCTCAATCAAAAAACAAATAAAAAGTTATTTGGGTTAGGTTTTAAAACAAGGGCAGGGGGCTTTGATATTAGAACCGCCAACGGTTTTAAAACGATGATTGGCAGTAAGGATATTACGGTCGTAAAAGGAAACCAAAGCCAAAATAAATTGGACGTATTTGAGGGAGCATCTGATTTTCTAACGATGTTGGCTATCGAGGATAGTGAGATCCCAAGATTTGATTGTGTGATTTTGAACTCCGCTAATTTGTATGAAAAAGCTGTCGAATATGCTAAAAAAGGGAATTACGGATATATAAGGTTGTGGCTCGATAATGATGAAGCTGGACAAAAATTTGAAGTAGCATTTATAGAGAGCCTGCAAAATGTAAACTCTGGTATTACCTTTAGTAGAATGAATCATGTCTATGAGGGATTTAAAGATTTGAATGCGTGGCATACAGGAAGCAATATTGATTTATCTAGTAAAAAGAATGCCTTACTAGATTTTGTTAAGCCATTGGATGTAAAAAAAGATGAGCCTGATAGATTACAGGCATAAAAAAAACCTACTCTGGATGAGTAGGTTTGTTAATTTGATACGGAGCGTATCGAGATAAAAAGCTTACTTCATAAGCTCTATAAGCTGTTTTTCAATTTCAGCTTTTCTAGTTTCTAATGTAGTTTGAAGTTCACTAGCTATGAGCTTGATAAGATTGGTATTTGTAGTCTTAAACTCTAATCCTGCAACGTCTGTAAGTGAGAATGTACAGGAATCTGCGCTGTTGTAATTGAAGCGTGATAGCTCTGTAAGCGTTTTAGATAATCTTTCACGCTGATTTGCTACACCTCTGATTTTTTCAAATCTATCGATACACTCATCGAGTGAGATATCTACTGTAACAGGTTTCACTATTGGAGCAGGAGTTTTACTGATTGCTTCTTGGGCGAGTTTCTTTTGCACTTCTTTTTTTACGGTTGTCGTTTCTTTTTTGTTGTGTCCGTTTGTTTTAGCATTTGTAGCCATAATTAAAAATTTAATGATTAATAATATTTATTGCTTAGTGTCTGTGATAATTCAGATGCCTAAGCAGGGCTTTAATTGCCGACGCGGATGAAAAGGCAAGGCATTGTCGGTTATTTTTTCATGGCAAAAAATGTTCGCAATCCCGAAGGGCTTGGTCTTGCAAGAGCGCAAAGGCAAACGGCTACATTTGCACTGATTAGGTCTCTGATGCGATAAGCAGATACGAATCAAATTATTTAATCATCATTTTTATTGGGTTAAGAAGGATGAAAAAGGCATTTAAAAGGAAACTCTTACTTAAAAAAGTTTGACAAACCAAATGTGTACATGTACAATAGTAAGTACATATTAAGGAAAGGAAGGTTACAATGGAAACCTTGAGTTATACAGCTTTTAGACAAAATCTTGCAGGCATATTAGATAGAGTGAATACAGATCATATACCTATTATGGTTACAAGACAAAATGGAGAACCTGCTATTGTCATGTCAGTAAAGGATTATAATTCTTATTATGAAACGGCTTATTTGATGGGAAGTGCTAAGAACATAGAGCGTCTAAATAAAGCTATTGCAGATGTTGAATCTGGCAACGTAAAGCAGCGGGAACTTATTGAATAATGCAGTTATTGTGGACTGATGATGCTTGGCAAGATTATTTGTATTGGCAAGGTAATGATAAGAAAGTTCTAAAACGGATCAATGAGCTTATTAAAGATATCAAACGTAGTCCGTTTAGAGGGATAGGAAACCCCGAAGCATTAAAGCACAATCTATCTGGGTATTTTTCAAGGCGAATAAACAGAGAGCATCGTTTGGTTTATAAATGTGAAAATGATTTTGTCACAATAACACAATGCAGATACCATTATTAATCATTTTAAATCCTTGAAAAATTCTTCTAGCGTAATGCCATGAATATTTAACAAACGAAATAGACTAGAGAGCTTTATATCAAACTTCCCTGATTCAAGCCTCCATACTTGTTTTGGTTGTAGACTATTATCATAGCCAAATTGTTCATGGCTGCTATATCCAGCCTTTATTCTAAGGTCTTTAATCCTATCTCCGACTGCCTTAATTCTATGTTGATTTTCCTCATTCCTCATAAATGTTAAAATTCATTATTAAGGCTTCAATAATTTACGTCATGTATGACGTTATTTGAAAATTATTCTTTACCTTTACGTCATTGGTGACGTGTAAAATGATTGTTTAATTTAAATCCAAGAGCTATGGCAAAAAAACAATGCAATATGTGTACAGGGACAGGAAGAATTTATAACGCAAGAACAGGCAGTCAAACCTGTCCTCATTGTTCAGGTCGAGGGTACAGCCTTTAACCTAAGTTTCCCTTGGGGTATGTGTGTATAAGCATACCCCTTTTTCAATTTTAAGTATCAAAATATTAAAAAATTAATAAATGAGACCACAAGACTATTCAAACCACATAAGACATGGTATAAAAAACCATCTAAAATGGAATAAAATTATGAATGCAAAGAAACAAATAGCGACGTTAAGTTTGATTGCCCTTGGTACGTTTGGCACATTGAAGGCGCAAACTTCTAATGACAACCTACTGGCATTCAATAATAAGGCAAACCCAAAGACAGAGATTACGCTAAATAATAATGAGCCTGTTCTAAAAGAAGGTCATTCTGGTCAAGCGCAGACTATCTCAGGCAAAAAATCAGCCTTAGTAATTCATGTTTCTGGCGGTAAAAACGCAAAGTATAGCGCAGAAAAATACGCTAAGATGCTGCAAATCATGTTTAAAGATTCAAAGCGTACTAAAAACCCAACTGATATTTCAGTGCTGTATGAAGAAAGCAACCGTAATAATACTTTAGCAATTGTATACTCTAATGGTCGAAAATATGATAGGAACGGTGGTCAATATTTAGACGGAGACGGTGTTTATCCAATCAACGAGATTGTTGCGGATATTAATAATATCACAACGCATCATGCCGTAAAGACGAAACGCATCGCTGCTGTAACATCAAAAGCAACTCACGGGCTTGCGAATGTAGGTGATTACCGTCCGTAAATTTCTATTTCATGGAAAGGTCTGAAAGACCCTGATTAAGATTTGCCTCAACCTTGCTCTCTATGTGCAAGGTTTTTTCTTGCTCTGTAAGTACAGTAGCCACTTCATTAAACGGATCTGATATATTAGCTGTTTCAGCAAAAGGGTCGTCTGTGTCTACCGTATTAGCAAAAGAAGTGGTTTTACCTTTGGTATTATTACTTGTCTCATCAAATGATTCTGTGGCATTTATATTTTTATCTAAAGTATTATCTATCACTCTGTATTCATTATAATTAGTGCGCTCATTATTTGAATCTTCAAAAAGCTTAGATTTATATCCTTTTAGTTCTACAAATGTATTCCTAGCATCTTCAATATTTACTTTGCCTTCATATTTTTCATCAATAACCTTCACTTTTTGAAGTAACTCATTACGCTTTTGCTCATATATCTTATTATACTCAGGATGGTCTGTTGCTAAATTTGGATAATTCTTTTGTATGGTCTGATTAATCTGCTGTTCTTCCGCAATGAGGTTATCATATTCATTATGTAGCTGCTGAATATATGATATGCGGTCGTTAATTGCATCATCAATGGAATCATTAACACCAATACCAGCTTGCTGAAATAAAAGTAAATGCTCCGGATTATTCGGGTCTAATTTACCAGTAAGCTCTAGTTTCTTTAATTCTTTGAGTGCTTCTAGCTCTTTAGCGGTTCTATCAAGTTCATCTGCAATTTCACCCAAACGTTTAGCAATCTCATCGAGGCGTGCAAGCATTGCCTCTAATTGTTGTCTAGCAATCACTTTCTGAATATCTTCGTCTTTTTCTTCTTTTGCTTGAAGTCTTTTCTTTTCGATGATTTCAGAGATATAGGTATTGGCAACATCTACACGATTGCCAGACTTTTCAGCGAGTAATAGTTCGTTTTCAGCTAATGCTTCAACTGTCGCATGGTCTTTATTATTATTCCTATCGTCGTTAGACATTGATTTTCCCTCATTCCCTCATAGTCATGTAATAGTCTACGAAAATAATCTTAATATTAATTTACATAAACATTGCATTTTAACTAAATACCACTAAAATTTAAGCTATCTAACGCAGTAGTTTGCTCTAAAAAGCGCAGAACTCCTTACATAAGCTCTAATAGGAGTAATAATTATTAGGATTACATTCTTATAAAACGCAGGATTTTTACGCAGAAAAATCAGGAAAGCAGTTTTGTTTTGATAGACAGAATTAGGTATCTGTCTAAAAGAGAACCTACTGTAGAAGAAAAGGGTGAATAAAACCTTAATGACTATCTAAAACTTGTTCCAAAGCATGGATTGTATTTAAACTTAATAAGTACAAAGAATTGCCTAGAAAAGAAAAACTAGAAGAAATGTAGATTGGAATAAAATGGCTGTTTTACGTGCAGGCTATACGCCCGTAACCCAAAAGATAATTGATAGAATAAGAAGTGAAATGGCAAGGACAGGAAACCACAATGCTAACCCATTGAAGTATAATTGATAGAATAAGAAGTGAACATGGCAAGGACAGGGCTAAGTCCTCGCCAACTTTCAAATGCATCAACACATGAAGGAAATTTTGAGTTTATCTATAAGCTACTATGTAAGAAGCAAAAGAGCATTTCAGTAGATAAACTCAATGAAATATAAGAAGCAAAAGAGCCTGTATCATGAAGGAAAAGTAGTCAAAAGAGCATTTCATTAGATAAACTCAATGAAATATATGAGCTGTATCAAAGTCTACCTGATAAATTAGATTCCGATCGCAATCGAGGATTGCGAGAGGGATATGTAGAAATAAGCTCTGATATCGCAGAAGAACTAAATAATTGTGTAGAACGCACTGGGCTTACAATTCATGCGTTTATGAATCTATATGGGCTGAATTACATTGGCATTAAAAACGTGCAACATTGGAGAAGTAGGTATGCAAAGAGTGCTAAAAAAGAGCATTTAGACACCATCTTAGATACTTGGAAGACTGTTCCTGATAATTACTACATCAGTATTATTCCTGAAATGTCGGAGTTCGTAAAAAATGAAATCAAGCGTACAGGTTATGGCGCATATAAAGTTTTACGGGGCAATAAGAAAGCGAAAGAAACTGGCATAACTGCTGCTACAATAAATTTAGTTGTGAATGAACCTTCTAAAAAAATGAAAGCAACAATGCTTCATGAAATATTAGCTTTATGGAAGGATATTCCTGATAAATATTAGAAACTGCGGAAAACCGCAGTTTCTAATACGGTTTTCCGTAATTGTATTCCAATTCACTAAAGTAAATTCCTAAACGATTATAAATTACAAGTGTAATCACCTCCCTGTTTTAGGGGGTGATAAAATTTCACCATATTTGAGATTGACATGGATTAAAATATTTTAGTTATTTTAGCGTTAATTAGAAAAAGAATTGCTGTCCGATGAAATTCTTTACTCTGCTATATTTATGAATAAGAATCTATACATATTATCACATTACTTAGGAAAAGAAGGGTACTTAATCAATAAACAATCACTTAGGCAAAGACTTTATAGTGATCCAGATGAGGGGATTCTCCCAATAACTAATACATTAGATTTTTTTAATGTAAAAAATATTGTAGCGACTGTTCCTAAGACCTCTCTTGACCAATTACCAAATCTCTTTGTTGCACAGGTTAAAAAAGGCAACGAATATAATTTGGTTTTAGTTGATAAATCTGTTGCTGATAAAATATTGATTGTTCTAAATAGAGGCGAATCGGTCATTTTAACGAAAGAACAGTTTTTATCGAATTGGACTGAGCTTGTTATTGTTATTGAAAAGAATGAAGCCTCTAAATCGTTAAACAATAAAACACTTTTTATACGGGTAGGGTTATTGATTTGCTCATCATTACTGATAATTTACATAGCGTCAATTACCCAATCCTTGTTTAAAATATTTTATATAATAAGCTCATTATCAGGTTTGTTTTTGAGTTTTTGTATCGTTAAAGAAAGGTTTAATTTCAATGAAATACCTTCAAAGTTTTGTTCGGTTTCAAAAAATACAGATTGTAATAGTGTCCTAAATTCAAAAGAGTCTAGACTTTTTAAATTTATTGATTTAAGTGACGCTTCGGTGATTTATTTTACATTCATTATTCTTTCATTTATTTATGAATCAGGTAGCATAATCTATTTTATATTGTCTTTACTATCATTACCAATCATTGCATATTCAATTTACAGTCAGAAATACATAATAAAAAAGTGGTGTCCCCTCTGTTTAGGTATTGGACTTGTACTTATACTACAATTAACGATTCAAGCTTTTATTTATAAAAGCCTTACTCTTTCTTATTTAACACTAATAACCTTCGCTTGTATTTTAACACTAATAATCTTCGCTTGGTATCAATTAAAAGAGTTATTAATTGTAAAACAGCAAAGTGATTCTTTAATAATTGAGAACATGAGTTTTAGAAGAAACCATAATTTATTTTTACCATATTATAATTCGATTTCAGAAATTAATACTGACGAAGATGTTCTATCTGATATATCTTTTGGGAGCACAAAAGCAGCAATTAAAATATTAGCTATAACGAATCCTTTATGTGCATTGTGTTTTGAAACTCATGATATGTTAATGGAGTTATTGAACAAATATGAAAACCAAATTCATGTTAAGTTTCGTTTTTTTGTTCCTTATGAAAATCAGGATGATCCCAAGACTCAAATTGCAGAACGTCTATTAGATTTGTTTTTAAATGATAAAGATTCTTTTAACGAAGCTTATGACAATTGGTATTCTGTAACCTCAGTAAATAAATGGTTAAGTAAATGGGGAATATGCACAGATAAAAAGATAAATGTATTAATTAGAAATCAAGTTATGTGGTGTTTAAAAAGCAATATCAATTATACACCAACCATTTTGATTAACGGAAAGCAGTTTCCGAGTTTTTATCATCCTAATGATATTCCAAATTTCATAAATAAATTGAGTATCTTAGATTAAATATAAGACACATACCTTGAGTGTCTCTAATGGTTCAAGGAAAGTAAAATTTAAATTTATTAAATCATGTTAAAAAACATTTTAAACATTGAAGGTCTATCAGTATTAGACAAGACAGAACAATCAAAGGTCGTAGGACAAGCTTGTAGTGTTTTTTTTAGGACAGAAAACGGAAATTTCTGGTCTTCTCAAACTTATACAGTAGAACAGGCACAAGCGATTTATGGTGATGGTAACGGTGACCCATTATGGACATTTGGTGGTGCTAGTGTAACAGGGTACTGTTGTCAACATTGTCATTCATTTCCGAACCATCCTGCACACCACGCTGGTAATCAAGGTCCTATGTATGCTTCTCTGTAGTTAGGTTTCACTTGTAAGACTTTTTTACAATCAAATAAAAAGTCTTACAAGTAACCTCCAAATTTTAATTTAAAACAAAACTATTTTGAAAATTCCTTATTATCTACTGGCTCTCCTTATGCTAACTGTGTCATGTAGTAATCCAGAAAAAAAGAAAAGCACTGCAAATCTCGAAAGTGAAAAAATTGAAAAGACCGAGGAAGTTGAGAAAGTTGGTTTTCTTACTGTGATTCCTAAAACAGAAATCAAATCTCCAATTTTAATTCAAACTGAAAAAAACTTTAATCGTTTAGACGGCTACAAAAATGTATTGTACAATAAAACCGATATCTTAAAAATCAAAATTCAACCTTACCAATTTATCAAAGTTCATAATAAACTTGTTTTCATTGATAGTTTGATTGTGAAACAAGGAGACACGTTACTGTTAAGTTTTGTAAAAGACACATTGATAAAAGAAATTCAAAACAAGTCAAGGAGTTCCCCAAAAAAGCTTGATTATAGAACACCCATTGACACATCATTCTCAAAATACGTAAACGCTTTTGTAAGTAATTACTATGTTTATGATTATAAAAATCCACTCGAATTACAAAATGATTTTTCAAAAATAAAATTGTATCGAGCAAAAGCGAACAAAGACAAAATCAAAAATGAAGGTGATGTAGCTGACCTTACAGCAAAATATGATAGTCTCTGGGTGGAATACAGAATGAAAACAAATAGGGCCTTTAGTGATTCAAGAAAAAAGGTATATCAGGATTTGTTTTTGAAAAAAAGATTTACCGACATATTTATGATTTATAAATTGACAAAAACTCCTCAATTAAAAGATTATTTATTATCTGATTTGTTTTTAAACAGTTTCAGCAATTCATCAAACGAGTATTCTATGTTAAAGATGATTCTATTTGATGTCTTGTATGCAGATAATGCTGATAAATCACGTTCAAAAACGGTTTATAATATTTCAGAAATATACGAAGATCTTCCAAATAAAATATCAAGTAATGATTTGGTGAGAAAGTCCAGAATAATTTGTTTGGAAGAAATGATTGAACAAGGAAATCCTCTAGATGAGGTAGTTCGGTTATTTGATAGGTTCAATTTGGAGTATTCAGATTCAGATTTTCAAAGCTATTTTCAAACAAAACATTTAATTGGCTTAAAGAAAAAGTATAACTCACCTACGGAGTTAAATTTATTAGACTCTAGGGGACAAGCAATAAGTTTTAATGATTTGAAAAATAACTTGAAAGGTAATGTGATTTATGTAGATTTTTGGGCTAGTTGGTGTGCTCCCTGTAGAAAGGCTATGCCTGCTTCAAAAAAAATATTAAATGAATTATATGGGAAAGAGAATGTTGTATTTATTTATTTATCTATAGATAAGGATAATGAAGCTTGGAAAAATGCATCTCGGATTGAAGGTATTGAATCTTATAAGCATAGTTATTTAATTTTGAATCCAGATGAATCTAAATTTATGCATGATTTAAAGGTTAGTGAAATTCCAAGATATATGATTTTTGACACAAATGGGAAGTTAGTAGAAGATAATGCTCCAGGTCCAACGAGTAAGAATATAAAAGAAGAAATTCTAAAATATAAAATTAAGTGATTTGTTAAAATTCCCTTTTTACAAGCAAATGGAGTCCAAAGATTGTGGACCAACTTGTTTGAAAATCATAGCGAAGTTTTACAAAAAAACAATCTCTATCCAACAACTTAGAAGCCTAAGTGAAACCAATAGAATTGGAAGCTCTCTTTTGGGTTTAAGTGACGCTTCCGAAAAGATTGGTTTCAGAAGCATCGGTGTGAAACTTACATTAAAAGCAACGAAAAAAATTCCTTTACCATGCATTTTACATTGGAATAAAAATCACTATGCTGTCTTATATAAAATCAAAAAAAATGAATTTTATATTTCTGACCCAGCACATGGATTATTAAAATATAATCAAGAAGAGTTTTTAAAACATTGGATTGGGAATAATGCCAATGAAGAAACACAAGAGGGAATAGCTTTACTTTTAGAACCAACTCCAAAATTTTATAGTTCTGACTTCGATAAAGATAAACCTGATTTTGGATTTAAGTTTTTATCAAAATATCTATTTAAATATAAGAGTTTTCTGTGGCAATTAGTAGTTGGCTTAATTGCTGCAAGTTTATTACAACTTATCTTTCCTTTCTTGACTCAAAGTATTGTAGATGTAGGGATTAAAAATCAAGACATTCATTTTATCTACTTAATCTTATTTGCGCAATTGGCGTTATTTATAGGCAAAACAGCCATTGAAGTAGTGCGAAGTTGGATACTCCTGCATTTAAGTACCCGTATCAATATTTCATTAGTTTCTGATTTTTTTATCAAACTCATGAACCTTCCAATAGCCTTCTTTGACACACGGATGACAGGAGATATTTTACAGCGGATTAACGATCATAGACGAATTGAGCGCATTTTAACCACTTCATCATTAAGCGTCTTGTTTTCTATGGTCAATTTAATTGTTTTTAGTCTCGTTCTAGTCTATTACAATCTGATTATTTTTGGGATTTTTATTCTAGGAAGCTTTCTATATTTCTTATGGATCATCATTTTCTTAAAAAAGAGGAAAGATTTAGATTATAAACTTTTTTCAGAGGTAAGTCAGGAACAAAGTAAAGTGATAGAACTCATTAATGGAATGCAGGAAATTAAATTGCACAATGCTGAAAAGAAAAAGCGTTGGGGTTGGGAGTTTGTTCAAGCAAGATTATTTAAAGTATCTATTGAAGGATTAGCTTTAGAACAATATCAAAGTGTGGGTTCAGGTTTTATTAATGAACTAAAGAATATCTTAATCACCACTCTATCAGCAAAGCTTGTCATAGATGGAGAAATCACATTGGGTATGATGCTAGCTATTAGTTATATAGTAGGGCAATTGAACTCTCCCATAGCTCAATTAATAAATTTCATAAGAGAAGTACAAGACGCAAAAATATCTTTAGATCGTCTATCTGAAATACATAATAAAGAGGATGAAGAGCCAGATGGAATAGAAAGAATTAATGAAATTAATATTAATTCAGATTTTGATATTAGCAACTTGTCATATAGATATATTGGTTCTGAACAGTTTGTATTGAAAGATTTAGATTTATATATTCCATCTAATAAAGTTACAGCTATAGTGGGTGTTAGTGGCAGTGGAAAAACCACTCTTATGAAACTTCTGTTAAAATTTTATGAACCTACTAATGGCTCTATAAAATTAGCAAATTATGATTTAAAGAATGTGTCTCAAAAAGCATGGCGAGAAGAATGCGGTGTGGTAATGCAAGAAGGATATATTTTTAATGATACTATTGCTAACAATATTGCTGTTGGAGATGATTACATTGATAAAAAGAAATTAGCTCATGCTGTAGATGTGGCAAATATAAAAGACTTTATTGAGAGTCTTCCCTTATCATATAACACAAAAATAGGAATGGAAGGTGTTGGTTTAAGCACAGGACAAAAACAACGATTATTTATTGCTAGAGCTGTATATAAAAACCCTAATTTTTTATTTTTTGATGAAGCAACTTCTGCTTTAGATGCTAATAATGAAAAAGTCATTATGGAAAAACTCAATACTTTTTTTGAAAATAAAACAGTAATTGTGATTGCACACAGATTGAGTACCGTAAAAAATGCACATCAAATTGTGGTTTTAGATAAAGGGAAAATCATAGAAGTGGGTAATCATGATGCCTTAATAGAAAAGAAAGGAAACTACTATAATTTAGTGAAAAATCAATTAGAACTCGGTAAATAATATGCCTAAAAATAATAGTCTTGATAATATTGAATTAAGAAGCGAAGAAGTGCAAGAGATTCTTGAAAAAGTACCTCATTGGATGATTCGATGGGGGAATGTTTTATTCTTATCTCTTATTGTACTTTTATTTATAATCTCTTTTTTTGTTAAATATCCAGATATTATTATATCAGAAGCTATGGTAACTACACAGATTCCTCCTCAAAAGAAATTTGCCAATATTTCAGGTAAATTAGATGCTATTTTAGTTTCTGATAATGATACTGTTAAAGGTAATCAACCTCTTGCCATAATTGAGAATACTGCGAACTATAAGGATGTTTTAAAGTTGAAAAATATTGTTGATACTATTCATATAAACAATAAATCTTTTGACTTCCCAATAGATAGCGTTCCCATACTTTTTTTGGGAGATATTGAATCCACTTATGCTATTTTTGAGAATAGTTATATTCAATACCAATTAAATAAAGAATTGAAACCTTTTTCCAATGAAGCATTAGCTAATCAAAACTCAATATCTGAACTAAAGAGGCGGTTGAGAAGTTTATATTCTCAAGAAGAAATTGGAAAAACCGAACTTTCTTTCAAGAAAAAAGATTTAAAAAGGTCAAAATTATTGTTTGATAAAGGAGTTATTTCAGCGAAAGAATATGAGGACAAACAATTAGAGTATGCCCAAGCTGAACGTAACTACCGTAACTTTGAATCATCAATTTCTCAAATAAAAGAGGCAATCAGTAATGCAAATAAAACATCTAAGGGAACAGAAATAAACCGCATTAAAGAAGAAATGACATTGCTTAAAAATGTGATTCAATCTTTTAATCAACTTAAGAAAGTCATAAAAGACTGGGAATATAGATATGTTTTAAAATCAGATATTGAAGGTAAAGTTTCCTTTTTAGATGTATGGAGCATTAACCAAACAGTGAATCAAGGCGATTTAGTTTTTACAGTAATTCCAAGCCAAAATTCATCTTTCATCGCTAAATTAAAAACACCCTCTCAAAATTCAGGGAAAATAAAGATTGGGCAAAACGTGAACATCAAACTTGAAAATTATCCTGATACTGAATTTGGTGTTTTAAATGGTATTATCAAAAGAATATCTTTGATTCCAGATGAAGAAGGAAATTACTTTATCGATGTAAAGCTCCCAGAGAAACTCATTACTTCTTATAACAAGGAAATAGAATTTAAACAAGAGATGCGGGGTGTTGCAGAGATTATAACAGAAGATTTACGATTAATAGAACGTTTTTTTCACCAGTTAAGAGAGGTTTTTAGTAGATAAAAAGAAACCCGCCCAAAGATTGAGCGGGAAAAATTGCTATGAAAAAGAAAGCTAGCAATTGAATCACTAGCCATAATAAAAATACAAAAAAACTATCTTCCAAAGAAGAAAATTTCTATTTTTTTGAGTTTATTAACCCTTGAAATTCTTTCATTTTCGGATCAGACCCAATAAGATTTTTCATAAGTAATATTATCACATTCTAAGAATATATTCCTAGTATTTACTGTTCTCAAATTAGAAGCCCTGAAAAAGAAAATCTAGCGCATTGATAATATCGTATTCATGCTCATTAGCAATATTGCCAACACAGTGTTCTAAATTTTGTCTTTTAACGGTCGCAATATCTGTTGTAACCATCACAAATTCTTTATTTTCAATGGTAAGAATGGGAGTAAGACGTTTAAATAATGTTGCTGAATACTTAGTTTTTGAAATTAAGGGAACAATGACTGCTGTATCTAAATCATCTAACAGATCTGCTTGAACTTCAATTACCAGTGAAGCTCTTGAATTTTTGTACTCATAGATGTCAAATTTAGCCAATTTATTGCTCCATCCAGTGAGTTTCAATGAGTAAACCTTGTTCATTTACTCTTTTATTATGAGCTTGGATTGCTGCTTTGTTCTCCTGTTTCCATCTTTTAGAGCGTTCTTGTTTTATAGCCTCTTTGATACCCTCTTCGGCATTACGGGAGATATTCAATTCTAGCTCTTTCGCTTGATTGATTATCGCCTTTTGAATGGATAAATTAATTGTCTGTTTTCTTGAGTCGTTGCTGGTCTGTTCCATCTCAAACCCTCCTCGATGTTAGTTGTAAGTTATGGTTATATTTTACAGGCATATTTTATGCATGTCAATAAAAGAGAAATTACAAGCAAGATACTATTCTAGGTAAGTGATATTTTTTATCTTGCATAGAAATCTCGTTGTAAAAAAAATGCCATTATCCGACCATATTTACCGTGTTCCTCGTTATGGAGATACTTTGTTTCTATTAGGTTTTCTTCATTGGAAAGGATGGCCTCATTTGGGCTATTGGATTTCCAGAAGGCGTTCAAATCTTAGTATGTTTTGGTGGTTTATCTTTTCGACAATGATTATGTTCGGTACAGAGCTATTCGCAAATAGTTTAAGAACATTTTTTAGAACAAGCCCTGGGCGAAATGCAAATGGGTTAATCATAACACTCTTTAGTGCTTTCTTGATTTTTGCGTTTAATCACGCAGAGCTTCCAAGAGTATTTGCAGCCCAAGCTGCTACTCTTGGGCCATGTGTGATTTTAATAGCTGGCTACTGGAAAGAGTGGGATGAGATTTTTACTTATATCTGGAATCCTGAGTCCATGAGCTTGTTAATTTTTTTATACGCCTATTTGCTGATAGGTCTGGTCAAAGTTTACGGATTTTATTTTATGAATTGGAACAACACCCATAATAAATTCAAAAAAGGGGATTCTATATTTTATCGCTTTTTAAGAAAAAGAGTGCCCTACTTTAAAGAGGACTTTTATACGATTATTTATGAGCCTTTAATCGCAATAATGGCAGGATGGCTCGTTATGACTTATGCAGGAGATTCTGTATTCGGAATTTTTCTAATAACCGCAGGAATCTGTTTGTTTATTCAGGAATTTATTGATGGTTTGGTTAGGTATGCTTCTTGATTTGATAATCAAAAATCGTGTCTTTGCTCAAACATATCATACCTTTCGCCAAAAGTTTCTTCTCTGAATTTGTGTGCTTTATCAATGTAAGCATGAATTTCTTCCAGTTTATACCCTGCTTGCTTTAATTCCATAAAGTCTTTTACGCTAAATCTTTTGTTTATCAAAAAACCAACTTTAATCGTGTGTAATGGGACATAATACTCATCTTCGTTAAGGTGATTCCATACGTTACTATAAAAATTATCTTCTTTAGAGGCGTTTGAAAATTTTTCAGCTAAAATTGATGTAGCTTCTAATATTTTTGTTCTATGTTCTAGAAGTTTATATTGTTTTTTTATTGAAGAATTATAGAACTTAAAAACAATGTCTTTTGAGAAAGCAGAAAAATGACTCATATTATCAAAAGGAAGGTTGTTATTTTCATCCAATTTAATAGCAAGAGCTAAATTTTCTGCTCCTAAACTAACTAAAGAGCATTTATCTTTTGTGTGTTTGTCAACGAAGTTAGATTCAGAAATGATTTCAAATAGTGTGCTTTGTATATATTCAAATGAATCGGAATTAGTTTTTACAGCTAATAAAAATGCAATTTCTTCATTAGGGAGAAAATAATAAGTACCATCAAACCCGATATCCTCCTCTGATATTCGGTGTTTATTTTCTAAGATTTCTCTCAGCGATAAAGGCATTATTTTCTCCTCTATTTTTTGCCTAAATATTTTTATATTAGCTTGATGGGTAAGCTATTAATCTGGATATGTATTATAATAATAGCCATACCTATTGTGCGCTATTTATTATCATTTTTGAGGGAATATGTCAAACTAATCCTTTCTGACCCTAAAGAAATTTTCTATAGGCTGGAAGATAGTTTTAAACGCTCTTTATCTAGTATAAAGAGAAACTACGTGGTGTTTATAAACTCTTTCTCTAAACTGAATAAAGCTTATAAGTCTTTTTTAGATAAATGCTCTAAGCTTTATGATAAAATTCGCCGTCGAGTTAATCCCAGAATATCCGATGATAAAAAACCTGATGATGAAGGTGAAATATTAGAAGATAAGGAAGGTTTTAGGTTTTTTAGAAAACCTGATCAAGAAGTTACTCTAAATATAGAGCCAGTTTTAGATGATGATAAAGCAAAAGAACTAGCTCGTCTTAATGTTCATATCCCCATTGGAATTTTTAAAAAGTTAGAGTTAGGTTATATTCCTGCTCGTCTCTACAAGCTATGCCATAGAATGGATGGTCTAAAGGCTACCAAATGGTACTTAAAAAAAATCAACTACCCTATTGATATTATCATAAACAGTAATGACCAGAGGAATAAGCTTATTCAAGTTTTGGACTGTATCATGGACATGGAAAGATATGTGCTTTTATCAAACCTAACCGATGAACCTTTTTATGAACTATTAGAGCAAAGAGGCGTTGAAATTTATGAGATAAAAGAAAAACTAGAGCAATATCGAAAGCTTAGTGAAATATATAATATGATAAATACTGATGAAATTATTTTTCATCAGTATGAGAAAAAATTTAAACCACAAGCTAATCGTAAATTAAAACGATGGGGTTCTCTTAGCTCAAAAGGAATAAATTCAATTTATTCTAAATTTCAATATTTTTATAAAGCTCATCTAAATTTTGCAGAATTAAGGGATGATATTTTGACATGGCTTGATGCGCTTGAAGCGATTGAAGGAAGTTTACATCTTAAAGAATTAGAACGGTTAAAAAGAAAGTTTTCTGAAGAAATAGATGATATTAAAAACGGTAATATCGGTATTGATGAATTTGAAAAGGTTCTTACAGAGAGGTTAAACATTATTGCTGAGGTTTATGACGAATTTTATGAACCCAATGATAGTGACAGCTCAAAAGACGATGATTCAGGAAGTGATTGGAGAAAAAGTACTGATGATGGAAAGAAAGAACCTAGCAGAAAGATTGATGAAAATGATTTAAAAAATCTAGGACTGCCAGCAGATACAACAAGTTGGGAAGTAATTAGAAAAGCGTTCAAAAAGTTAGCTATAAAATGGCATCCCGACAAGCACGCTACAGAATCAGAAGAAATACAAGAAGAGGCTAAAAGAATGTTTCAAAAAGTAAATCTTAGCTATGAGAGATTAGAAAAAGACCGAAAGAAATATCCATCAAAATATACCAAATGAAAAATAATAAAAACTAACCAATATGAGTAAAGAAATAAAAAAATTTGAAGGAACAGGCAACAGTCGGCTAGATGCCATTTTAAAAAAGAGAGGGTTGAGTCTAGGGAATAATTCAAAAGAATTGGTTGAAAAAGAAAGGGTAGAAGATGAAAAAAAAGAGAAAGAAGCTAGACAAGTAAATATCATGGGGCTTGTCGATGCTACAGGCTCTATGTCAAGTGTGTGGAATGAAACCAAAAAAATCATTAAAGAACTTCTCCAAAATATGTCTCAATATGGCGATATAGAAATGATATGGGTGGCTTATCGTGATTATGATGCAGGGAATAAGATATTAGAATGGTCGCCTTGGACAAATAATGTACAAAGATTAATTTCTTTCTTTAATCAGATTGAATGTAGATGGGGCGATGATTGGGAAGAAGCAGTAGAAGTAGCATTAAGACATGCCAGAGAAGACAAACGCAAAAAAACTGTTTTTTTGATTGGGGATGCTTCACCGCATGCAGAAAAGGATTGGCAAATGCAAGCTGAATTATTGGCTAGAGAAAACACAAAAGTATATTCGTTTGTTGTTAAAAGTTATGATGAAATGGTGGATGATACCTACAGAACCTTTTCAAAAATTTCAAAAATTACAGGCGGTGCATGCTGTGTCTTGAATGGTGTACAAGATATTCTAGCGGTGCTTTCTTTGATAATATCAAAACAAGTAAGTGAAGAAAGTTTCCAAATTACCCTTAAAGAACTCGAAAAGAAGAGTGGTGGTAAATTACCGCCACATTTAGATGATTTTTCTAACCAATTAAGACTAGGAGAATGAGTGGTAGGTATTCAAAAAGAAAAAAAGCTTTTATGGCTCTGTATATACTTGGTGTTCTCTCTGGGGGTATATTAATAGTTCAAGTATTAATGGAAGATATTTCGGCAGTAAAATTTGCTTCTAGTGATGGAATGCTGTTTCTTCCTGTTATATATGTAATACTCTTATTTGCCGTCAGTTTCACCAAGCCTTGGTGGAAATATTCAGGGGAAATTACGGGAACAAAAGTTCAAACAGCAGGATATTTATATACGCTCATAGGTGTGATTATAGCTATGCTTCAATTTAGTAACGAAGAATACTCGATTGAGCAAGCTATTGCGCCAATCGGTGCTGCATTACTGACAAGTTTAGCTGGTTGGTTTTTGGGAAGTTTTATTGGTGATGAAGACCCAAATGGAACTCCTCATGCAGGCGGTAGTATAGACGATAAATATAGCTACCTTAAAACATTTGAAAGTGAGGTGAAAAAATCACTAAAAGCTATTGAGGATAGTCTTAAATCTCAATTAGAGCAGGCAGAGAAATTAAAAAAAGCGCAGGAGAATTACACCAATACAGTTGAGCAAGGTACGAAGAAGTTTGAGACTATGAGTGCCAACATAGACCCAATTAAAAAAGCTTTTGAAAGTGTTAAAGATTTATCTAGTTATCTATCAGGCAAAGATGCTCTTGAAAATGCAAAAGCTTTACCTCTAGGTCTAAAAGAGTTGAATGATAATTTGAAAAAAGCATCTAAAAATTCTGAACAGGTAGCAAACCTAATGCATGGAATAGAAAGCCTTGTAGATCAATATAGAAAATTAATGGAGCAGTTAGAACAAATAGCTGTAGAATGGGATTCAAAAAGATAGAGGGTTATGAATAACAGTCAAAAAATGCAATCGGAACTATTTATAGTTCTTGCTCTTGTCTTCTTATTGGTAGCTGTTCAATTGATACCTAAAAACAGAGACATAAATACGGATAATACAAAAAAAGGAAAAGCTATAGACAGTTTAACAAGTGCTCAATCTGATAATGAGAAAGCTATAGACAGCTTAATAAATGCTCTATCTGAACAAAACAAAGTAATAGATTCCCTAAAACGGAAAGCAAATCTAGGTGTACCAGTATTTTATCTTTCAGAAGAAGAAAAGAACTTTCGATTTAGAACAGGTTCTTATGATTTAGATTATTATTACAGGGTTGCACTCGATGAGAAGATAAAGGAAATAGACTCAATAGCATCTTTATATCCAGAATATAATGCAATAGAAATTATTGGTCATACTGATGGTCAGCCTATTAAGAAAAATAATCGCTATTACAATAATATGGACGAGAGAACTGCTTATATTGTGTCAGAATTTCATGGTGGCGGTAACTACAGCTATTTTAAAGCCAATGCAGGGTCAAACGTAGACTTAGGAATTTTAAGGGCTATGTCGGTTGCTACTTATATCAAGAAAAGTAGTAGAGAAGATAGATTTTTACAAAATATTAAATATTGGTTTCCATATTCTGCGGGCGCAATAATGCAAGGGGGCGGTTATGTCGTAACTTATTCAGAGGCTAAAAAAGGACTAACAAAAGATGATCTTTCAAGGCGGCGCATAGAAATAAGATTGCTCAAATATGATAAATAAAAAATCATAGGTTTTGACTGAACAGTGTTTTTATATGATTCAAATCATTTGACCATGTGTCGCCTACTCTAAAAACAACGGCTTCTGATTTATACCCGTTCTTTTTCTGTCCGCCTCTTTGCAAAGTGGTAAATTCCACAGGTAAAACTTGAGGTAATAATTGTAATGAAACAGATGCACTCGAAGGTGTTAGACCTTTTTTCTGCAAGGTTTCTCGGGTTTGATGTGTTTTTCCGATAATCTGTGACGCCCAATCATTGGTTGTGAAATCACCATTGGCATGAAATATCTTTGTATTTAAGTTTCCTAAAAGTCCTTTTGCTCTGGAGTCGCCATGACTATCTCCGCCCATTGCAAATAGATAATTGTTTAAGTTTTGAGTGAGATATACCGAGCAAACCAAAGAACTTCTTGCTGTGGTCTGAAATAAAGAATCATGCTCTGGGTTTAGGAAGAATTGACTTTCGTCAATGTATAGAAAACAAGGTTTTGAGTCATCTTTAATTACCCGTCTTTCCATTTCTTGCATCCATAAAAACTTATAGATTCCTTGTGCAAAAATTCCTGAGACTAGATGTTCTTTAATAGGAAAATCGAGAATAACGATTTTGTTTTCTTCGTAACAAACTTCGGGTTCAATCTCTGGAGAAACTGCTCCCGAAAATCGTTCATGCAACATCCCTTGTAAAAATGGCTCTATAAGTCCAAGTAAAGATTCAACAACAATAGATTTGGTTCTGTCTGCTAAATTTGCAAAGACATTCAAAAAATAATCTTTAGTGAGGTTATGAGCAATCTTTTGTTTTCTGTCTAAATCGTCTCTTACATCTGTTTTAACCAAAAGGTCGATACAAAGACTCTTTTTCTGCATTTCGGTTAATTCATTAATGGCTATATTTTTATCATTTGCCCCTATGTCGGTGCTTTCCAATATTTTTATTAGCTCATTATATGTTCTGGCTTGTTCTAATGTTGGTGCGCTTGTCAGAATTTTTTGCATATTCTGAAAAGTCATAGGAATTGCAGGATTTAATTTAATTAAATCTACAATTCTTGAAATGGCTCTTTTTAATGAATTATCCCAAAAACGCTCATCCTTACCACTCGAACCACCAGAGGTGAAGTTTCTGCCAAGCTCATATAAAATCATTACCAGATTGGTAATATTCATTGTTTCACCGCTTCCTTTTCCGTCTCTGAATTGCTCAAAGAAAAGCGGATTGAATTGATATTCAGAATCTGAGGAAAAAACGACTACATCGTCATATCGGTTATATTTTTTTGCATACTCTAGCCAATCATCTTTTTCGGTTTTTTTGGCACAAAGCACCAATCCGCCAAAACCTTTCTCCAAAAACGATTTTATAAATAGTTGCCCTGACCCGCTAGATTTACCACTTCCAGTTGCGCCAAAGATTTGCACTCCCTCGGTCGCATCTCCGATTGTGAATTTATCTGAGGAATGGTTTGGCCACGAAAAAAGAGGTGTGGCTAAGAGTTTTCTAAGGCTATCGGAATTGCTTTTTTTCGAGCCAAACATACATTGAGATTATTTAGTAATGAGCCTCTAAAATAATCTTTATGTGGAACAAATCCTATTTCTACAATTTAAACGTGTACGAATTCGGAAAAATTCGTATTTTTGAACTGTCTTAATATTTAAGACGAGATGTCTATAACAATTTTTCTATAATTCGGCTTAACCCCTAAGCCTCAAAATTTGAACAGTAATGCTATCTATTGAACACAGTAATAATGTCGCTGCTGCTGTCCGCTATTTTCGTGAGAACCTAGCTCAGGCTGACTATTATTGTGAAAAAACTTCCATCATTGGAAAATGGCATGGGAAGCTAACAAATAGATTAGGCTTAGATGGAGAAGTAAAGGCAGAAGATTTTGAAAAACTGCTTTACAATACGAACCCAAATACTGGTGAGCGATTAACTGCCAGAAATTCTGCCAATAGACGACCGTTATATGACTGCACCTTTAGTAGCGCAAAAAGTGCCAGTATTTTATTAGCGATTACTGGTGATAAAGAAATCTTAGCAGCGCACCAAAAAGCTGTAAAAGATGCCATGACAGCCTTGCAAGCTGATTTGCAAACGCAAATGGGTACAGGACAAACAAAACATTATCAAACAACAGGGCAAGGTATTTGGGCAGAATTTGTCCATGAGTTTTCTCGACCGTTAAAAAGAGAAATTGACGGAAAAAACGCTTATGTTCCAGACCCTCAATTGCACAGTCATTGCACACTTATAAACGCAACGTTTCATAAAGGGCAAAATAGATATAGAGCTATTGAAATGAGTAATGTGAAACGCATGGCTCCGTTTTACGAAGCCATTTATCATAGCGCGTATGCACAATATTTGAAAAAAGCTGGCTACGAGGTAGAAAAGCGAGGAAAACGATGGGAGCTAAAATGTGTTTCAAGGGAAATGATTGAAAAATTCTCTGGAAGAACACTCGAAATTGAAGCTCTGGCAAAAGAGCGAGGGATTATCAATGCCAAGGCAAAGGCTGCTTTGGGGAGATTGACCCGTAATGACAAGCACCAGAGTATTTCAGATGATAAGCTTCCCAATCATTGGAAAGACCGTCTTACACTTAGCGAATACCAAGCTATTATGACTGCCAAGGGAAAAGAAAAGGATGGAGAAGATAAAGGCTCTGGTGATACTCAGATTACAGCGGAAAGAGCCGTTAATCTTTCGCTTTCTCATCACCTTCAGAGAAATTCAAGTGTGCAGGAAAAACGAGCTTTAGCCTATGCGATTGATTTAACATCGGGAGTTCTACCGTCTGATGCGGTGATAAAAGAGCTTCAATCAAGAGATAACATCATACGTGGTGAATACAGAACACTCCCAATTATAACGACCAAGGAAATGCTAAGAAGTGAGGCAGCTTTGATAGAAAAAGCGACCGCCTCAAGAAATACAAAAGCTCCTTTAAATCCAGAATATGAAATACAAAATCAGACTTTAAATGATGGTCAAAAAGCAGCGGTAAACCATGTATTACAATCCGAAGATGAAATTATCATGGTGGCTGGTGATGCAGGGGTAGGAAAAACAACATTATTCCAATCTGTCAAAGATGGAGTAGAGCAGACAGGCAAAAGAATGTATGCCTTTGCCCCCTCTTCTGATGCATCGAGAAAAGTACTTCGAGAAAAAGGTTTTAAAGATGCAGATACGATTGCCAAGCTTTTACAGGATAAAGAGCTTCAAAATAAACTCAAAAACAACGCTGTTTTGATTGATGAGGCTGGACTTGTTCCTGTGGGAACTATGAATAAGCTTTTTGATATTTCAAAAGAGCAAAATGCTCGTTTGATTTTAAGCGGTGATTATAAGCAGCATTCACCTGTTGAGGCTGGTGATGCGCTTAAACTGCTTGAAACACATTCTAAATTGCCTGTTGCAAGAGTTAATGAAATTGTGCGCCAGCAAAAGGCGGCTCGCCACAAAGAGGTGATTGAGAAATTAGCAAACGGAATTGGATTAAAGAGCAATTCAGAGAAACGAAAAGACGAGGTTGTAAAGGCGTTTGATAAACTCGATACAAACGGCAACGTTATCGAGATTACAGAGCGAGAGAAAAGAGAGAAGCAAATTGCGCAGGATTATTTGAAAGAAACGACTGCAAAAAATGCTGATGTGATGGTGGTAGCACCAACGCATAGAGAGAAAGATGCGATTACGCAAAATATTAGGCAAACGCTTACCGAAAATAAAAGGCTTGGGGAGCAAAAACAGTTTGCAAAATTGCAAGACAAACAACTTTCAAATGCTGAAAAGGAGCTTACACAGAGTTACTTACCGCAGGACGTTGTCCTGTTTCATAAAAATGTAGCTCCGTTCAAGGCTGGTGAGAAATACAAGGTTTCCGAAATTACAGATAAAGGACAGGTTTTGGTGACATCACAAAGCCATGAAACAAACCCCCTGCCCCAAGATAACAGAGATAGATATAGTGTTTACAAGAAAGAACGCATTGAGATTGCTCAGAATGATAAAATTCGCATTACAAAGAATATGAGAGCTTTATCAGGCAAAGAACTGAATAACGGTCAGGTCTTTGATGTAAAAGGTTTTGATAAAACGGGTAATATCAAGCTTTCAAATAATCAGACAATCGCCAAAAACGCAGAGCATATAGATTACGGTTATGTTTCGACTTCTTTTAAATCGCAAGGGCGAGATTCAAAAACAGTACTGATTGCACAAAGCTCGGATTCGCTTGGTGCATCTAACGACCGTCAGTTTTATGTGAGTGTTTCAAGAGCTAGTGAGAACTGTAGAGTTTACACAGATGATAAAGACGCTCTTCGACGTGCCGTCTCCAGATCAGGAGATACCATGTCAGCCCACGAGGTTAATCAGTTAAATAATATTGAACAATTACAGAGGGAGCAAAGACAACGAATAGATTATAAAAACCACGTCAAAACATTTTACCAAGAAAAAGTAAAACCCAATTTAGAGAAACTAAAAGCATATTATGAGCAAAGAGGACTTGAGAAAAAAATGGATAGGTCAAACTACGGACTCGAACGATGATGAAAAAGCCCATGCTAATCAGAATAAGAAAGAGCAGAGTAAGTATTACCGAGTAGATTTAGAGTCGCCTTATGTGCAAAGTCTAAAGGTAATATTGCGTGATGGAGAGGTGTTTTATATGCCCTACTCTTTGCAGCCTATAATTCGCTATTTTCCAGACAAAGGCATAATAATTAAGATGATGGACGAGCAAATATTAATTGAAGGTCGTAACCTTTCTGAACTTTTGGATATGCTCGGAAATCAAAAAGTGAAATGGATAAGAGAGAGTTCGACAGGCAAAAGTGATGGTTTGGATGAGCCTTTTGTCAAAAACATTACCATTACGGAAACTCCGAGAAATTAATCGGCTTGCTAATGAAAAGAAAAATTGACGTTTCATTTTATAAAGTAGTATCAGAAAAACTTACGGAGTTTACGGGATAGTGTCATTTATAATAATTTTCATATTGCTAGTTACACGATTCGTTGTGCTAATATGTTCAATCTGCTGTTTCTTTGAAATTACTTTTTTTTTGAACAACCCAAACGCTTTTTTACCTGTATCTCTAAAAACTCCGAATTCTTTTATTTCATAATTTGTTCTAATATTATGTATAAGAGCTGGAGTAATTTTATTTTCCATTATACTAAACCAATCTTGTTCCACTGTAGTATTTTGTAGATTAGTATCATGCAAAATCGCATTATCTAGTTTAGCACCTCTTAAATCAGCATAGCTTAAATCACTACCTTTTAAAGTTGCATTTCTTAAATCTGCATTAATGAAGTCAACTCCACTAAGATCACTATCTGTTAAATCTGCTCCTCTTAAATCTGAACCTGATAAGTTTCCATCACTCAAGTTGGCAGAAGTTATGGTTACATTCTTCATGTCGGAATTTGTTAAAATTATACCATTCAGATACCCGCCAGAGAAGTAGGAATCCCTGAGATAAGATCGGTCAAATGAAGTATACCAATATATATCATCCATGCTTTCTTCACTGATGCCGCTATTAACTAATGATAAGAGAAGTTGACCTCTTTCAGGACTTAATTCTTTAGTTAATCCTAAACTATCGATATTTGATTTGCTTTTTAGGGAGTAATCAAGAAATCGGTATGGAAGAAATCCTTGACCCAACGCCTGTATTCTACTTACCAAAGTCCTTGATAGAATACTGTCTTTATTCTCTTTTAACTCATTTCCAACCTGAACCAAAATATTATCCATTAGTAAGACTAAATTATTTCTTCTCTGAGCTTCCTCTAAATTAGCTTGAATTTGTATTCGCCTATTTTGTTCTCTTATTAGCTCATTTTGTTTACTGATTATATTATTTTGATTTTTCATTAAAAAAACTGTAATTAAAGCAATAAATGAACTCCCTCCAATTGCTAAAACTGTCGGTGAAAAAAACAGACGCCAAATAAGTGCTCTTTGTACAGATTTTCTTCTAGGATCATTCAAATCAGACCATTTTTTTTTACGGTTCAAATAATTAGATATCAAATGAAATGGTCTATGTTCTTGTTCGAGTAGATTGGCTTCTAGTTGGATTATTCGATTATTTTCATATTTTTTGTTGTCCATAAACTGCTGATTGAGAGTAGGTTTTTAGTTAAGCTCTAAGGTAATAATTACAAAAGATTGAGAGAAATAATTAAAATAAAATCAATTGAGTCCCCTCTTTTGGCTTTGGTGGATGTGTCCAGATTCTTGATTGTTCTTTCTCGATGGGAATAATGCCGATGCCTTTTGTATTGATTTGCCAGCCTCCAAACCATTCCATTGATAAGGCGTTCATGTGAGCTACTTCACCACGCAATCCATTTAGGAAGAAATTGACGGTAGACATTTTTGCGCATGTAGATGATATGTCAGACCCATAAAAGAAATTATTTGGATGTTCCTCGGCAAAGCTTAAAAGCATTCTTCCTGAGCCACACGTTGGGTCTAAGATACTTTTTTCTTCAATTGTATCACCTTGAATTTTAGTCATGAGCTTGCAGACAGGCTCAGGCGTAAAATACTGCCCGTTATGACCGTTTGTGATGTTTAAGGTGAAATATTCACCAAGAATATCAGAATAAGGATTGTGATAAACCTGCATTTGAAGCTGACCTAAAATCTTAGGGAAAATTTCAATTTCTGCTTTGTCGTACCGTTTTATGGTTTTGAGATAGAGTTCCTCGTTTTGTTCGTCTTTGTCTCTAAGCCTGCTTTGAATATTGGTTCTGTGATAGCTACAGATAGCTAATGTGAGGAAATCATTGAAAACTTCAGATAAATTTCTTCTACGTCCTAGTGTGTCTAAATATTTGGAAATTTCATTGAAATGGTTTGTCATTTTTACATCCTTAATAATGTTGAATATGGTTGTTAAAACACTCATGCAGGCTAGTCCTGCGTGGGTGGGCTTAATAACCAATGCAAGCAAAGAACTAGCTAGGAGCAAGTGCAAAGAAAACCGTAGGGGAAAACAAGAAAGAATCGTGCGTTTTTGGCGTATGCCATAAAAAACGCATCTATTCTCTGCGACGTTTTTTTATTGCTCTTGCGGGGCGCAGCCCTTCTTAAAAAAGGAGTAAGGCAGCCAAATGGCCGTCCTACTCCGTAAGATTTATGCTTTTACTCTGAGATTGGAAACGAAACAAGCTTTACTCGTCCATCAACATCAGGACTTACAGTCATTACGCTATCGCTCCATGAAATGTATTCCATTCCTGAACTGCTGGTCTCAGACCAACCGACGGCGATATCGACCGTTTTGGATTTACGATTGAGCTGCCCATTTCTGCCAACTTGGTGGTAAGCTTTTTCTTGAACCAGCCTCCAATCAGGTTTTTTGGATTGTTTAGCATCGGCAATATTTTGGTTATTGTCAGTCATAATTGTCTCCTTTTTGTTTAAGTGTTTCTGACGGGTTTGATTAAATCCTGTCCGAAAAGTGCGAGGCGTCAAATAAAGCGAGAATCTACTTGTAGATGGTGAGCCGTGGCGAACGAGCATTTGACGGTAAACGTGGATAGGATAAAAACTCCGTATTTTCGAGAAACACCGCAATAAAGGAGCATTTGAGTGTCAAATGCCTCTAAAATGCGTGCTAATGAAAACAAAAAACCGCCCTACTCTGGTTCATTAAAAGCTGTTTACTTTGGAGCTAATGGCGCAAGCTCAATTTTACTTCCAACGATAGCGGCTTCTTTTATGGTTACTTTTTGACCTTCACGGACAATGGCTTCCATTTCTTTATAAGATAGCGAGCCAAAGACTTTAATTCTTGTGCCTGTTTTGAGGTTTTTAAGCTTTTCGATTTCCACAGGGTTAAAGCATAAAACATTGTGCCAGATGGCTTCCTTATTGCCCCATTTATCTTCCTTGTCTTTGTAGCTGTCTTGTGTGGCTAAGGAAAAAGCTGCCATAGTACTTTTTTCTTCTGTTCCAATAATACGGGCTTCACTACCCATATTTCCTGTAAGTTCTACATGGTTATTTTTCGACATAATTACATCCCTCTTTTATCTGCGTTTAAAATAAGTAAAGAGAGATACAAATAGCGTGTTTTTTATTCAATATATGAGTGAATACTTATGTGTGCTTATCCACCAAATATTAGCGCGCTATAGCGTTTAAGCTCTTTTTAGAACAAACCAGCTCCGTTTGCTTTGAGTTATTGGTTTTTTAAGCTTTGTTTGTAGCGTTTTGTATAGCTTTCTGTGAGAGCGTAGAATGCTTTCCAGTTCACTAAAATTAATATCAAGTGATGTGTTTTTAATCGCATTGAATTGAAGGGTGTAATTGGATATTTCAGCCCCCTGCCCTTCAAGCGTATCAAGCAGCGTTTGTATTTTTTCTCTTGCAGAGGTTATTTGATTGATTATTTTTTGCTCGGCTATTTTGAGCTGCGTTTTAATGTCTTCTGTATCCCCTGCTCCCGATTTATCCTCTAAAAGCATTGTCGCTCGGTTGTGTCCTTCTTGCGCTCTTTTAAGAGCATCTTTTAAGTTTTCAATCTCATCTTTATATTGTTCAATACGTTCTTTAAGGAAGTTGTTTTCAAGCTTAGAGATTTCCAACTCATGTTTTAGGTCGTTGGATATAGGTGTAGAGTCTTGTTTAGGGGTAACGTTTTCATCTTTGCCATTTACTCTGTCAAATTTACATTTGTCACCATAAACACGGATAAGTTCTGATGCTTCTATTAGCGTATTACCGCCATCGTCTTTATGAGTGCTGATAGGCTTTTTGTCGATATGGTTATATAAAGTCTTGCGAGTAATTCCAGTAATTCTTGCTGCCTGAGAAATGGTATATTTCATAGTGTGTATTTCTGTATAGGGTTGAGTAGGGGCTTGTTTACTTAGTTGTATACTATCTCAGAAGACATAAATGAGCAATGAAAATTAGGATTATATGCCATTTTTACACGTATACTTTTGTATATACTTGGGTAAAATACCCATGTTAATAAACGTATATAAGATACAGGTATACAAAAGAGGTGTTTCCTTGCTGTGTTTCTTTATGACTATTTTAGCAATAAAATCAACAGCTTATAAGGTGTATACTTTTGTATACAGGTAAACAGCCCTGTGTATAGGGTTGTGGAAAAGTATACATTTTGGTATACAAGTATATACCGATTCCCTTTCTGGGATTCATTTCTAGTCCAAAGAAACATTCACAAGGAGAAGCCGACGGCTACTTAACATTAGATAAAAGAAAAACCGCCACTAAAAATAGTGACGGTTTTTAAAATAGACGTGTGTGGGAACACATCAAAAATCTGATAATTAGATTGTACCCACGAATAAAAATAAACACAAGTAATGTTTTACTTTGTGATGTTTTTTTGCACCCTTTTTTCTATTGTTTGGTCGATGCTTTAAATAAAGATGAAACACATAGCACTTAATAGAACTCTGCGTAATATTGTCAGCTCCATGCCTATGGAATTTCAAATGGAATTAGGGCAGGGGGCTAATGTTCCAAAACGCCATTTTTATCCAAGACCAGAAGATAACGGAGCGTTTGTACTTCCTGTAAAACAAAGTTTTGTAAAAGATGCACGCTTGATGCCTGGCACAAGGTGCATGCTTTCTCTTTTAGTTGGCTGGGCTGGAACGGGCAGGGCAATAGAAACAACGCAGCGTGTTATTGGAAAGCATCTAGGCAGATGTGCCAAGCAGATAAAGCGTTATTTGGATGATGCTATCAGAGAAGGGTACTTAACCTATAATTACACCAAAAATAGATTAGGTATGATAACAGGGATTAAAATATTTTTGAGCTTTGATTTGCTCCGTCCGAATTTGAAGAAAAAGCCAAAAAACGGCAGAAAACCAGATAGGACATTTAAGTCTGACACTAATACATTACTTAAAGATTCTTATATAAAAGATGAGAAGTTGGAAGTATTGCTGTGTAGATTTGGAAAATCTATCGAAGCATCAAGTACCTGACTTTTCTAAAAACAACATTTTTAGCTGAAAAATAACTCTTAAAATACCAAGAGTAGGGCATCTATTGGGGAAACATATCTGAGGTTGAGCGTAAAACACTATTCTTTTTATTGCTATCAAGTAGAGACAGCTTAAACAAATAGCTCATAATTTAGAAATGAGCAGGGCAGGGTGGTTTTTAGAAAAGAGAATGAGGGATTTGAGGTAAAATATATCAAAACGCATTAGAGAGGCTTATTTGCGAAAAAATCGACTTGCTATTGAAAACAAAAAATTACTAACGTTCAAGATCATGATCTTTATCCCTAGTATTGGTCTTATGGTGTGCCTTTATCAGTTCCATTTCTTTTTGGCTAATACCGTCCTTCAATCCGTTACTATATTCTTTTTCTGATTCAGGAAATTTCGTCTGGCTTAAACTAAGTGCTAAATCGGGCTTGTGTTCTCTTAGAACATAGCCTTTGTTAAACCCCTCGATGTAATCTTTCGATGGTTCTTGTGTTCCCATTCATTGTAAGATTTAAAAAGTTTCGTTTGCGTTTTTTTCCAAATATTCTTCAATCGATTTACGGTCATAAAGAATAATTTTTTTTTGAGGCTGGCTGTAGCGTATCTTCCCTGTATTTCTAAGCATACTAAGTGTAGTCTTAGAAGTGATACGCAGCATGTGCATAGCCTCACTACCCGAAATCCATTTGTCTAATCTAACGTTAGGATTTTGTTCTTTAATGTGTTCCACTACTTCATCTATGAGTGAGAAAAACGCTTTATCTTCAAGGCAAATTACTTCCATAAATGTAAATATAGCATATCTGAAAGCTTATCCAAAATTTAAGGTGAAATGTAAACAGATACAAATTAGATTTTTTTAAAATGGAGAATAGGGGGTATAATTCTTTTGAGAAAAGAAGAAAAAACACCAATAAGAGTCCATAAGTTCATATATTTAAATATAAAAAAGTAACTTAATTTTCGATTTATCGTCTTAAATAACGAGTATTAATACGTATTTTTTGTTATAAAAATGCAAAATTTTCAAATAAGTATATATTTTGGCACGAAAATTTGTGTATATTTATACAAACTATGAAAAGAAATATGTGGGTACGGCAAATAAAAATGTTAAACTTTTGTTAATATTGTCCCTGTTTTGATTTTCAATTGCCCCCAATGTATTAATATTGAGGATTTTAACAAAAAATAATATTTAACCAAAAAGTGCGTTTGTGTTACTAGTATACTTAGTGGTTAAATAAATAGGTTATATTATGAACATTACTTTTAACAATCTCTCTCATGAACAGCTTAAAGAATATGAGAGTCTAAGAAATAAATACCAAAATCTCTCTGAAGAAGAGGTAAACACTATTAATCAAGAAATTGAAGAACAGCAAAATAGTGGATTTAACCTGCTTAAAACTCAAAAAAAGGTTACTAAAGAATTACTTGATGCTGAGTTTGGTTATCTATTCCAATAAATAATATTCCAAAAGATTTTTTAACTAAGTCCCCAAGATAAAGTTATTTAATTTTGACTAACCAACTTGATGGAAATTCTAAGCATGAATTTCCAAACCCTGAATCTATTACGGAAAAAGAATATGTGTTCAAATATGAGGGTGTTTTAAATAATCCCTTGAGCTTAGTATTCGACAAACGTAATAACATACAAATAAACGCATACAAACGTTTTTTTGAAAAAAGTAACTTAAAAACAATAGTAGTTGAGACTTACTATATTGATAGACATCATGATGATGATTTGTCTAATTACTATGCTAAAAGTTTTCGTTATTATTCAAGATATTGCAAACGGCTTCATTTCTTTTCAGCAGAATTTGATGAGGCAGATTTTGAAACTTTATTAGCTAAAAAAGAAGAAGAAGCAAAAGAATCATCTATAGTAAAGGGGTACATAGGTTTTTTAGTCCAAAGAGGGATACATTCCTCTGAAATCGCAAGAACTTGTTTCAGACCATACGATAAATATATGGTCAAAAATGGGGAAAAGAAAAGAGTAAGGTATTTTCCTTGCCTTAGAAATTATAACGTTAATTTACTTGGGTTAACTATTAAAGTTGAGTCATTAGCTTATCAAGAACAAGATGGGGCGGTAGCATTGTGTGCTTCAAGTGCCATATGGTCTGCTATACATAAGACAAGTAGGCTTTTTCACCATACGGTAGTTTCCCCATCTAAAATCACTCAGCAATCAGTAACTTATTCAAAAGAAGTCCGAAAATTTCCAAATAGTGGTTTAACAGTCAATCAAATGGGAGCAGGTCTAAGTTATTTCGATTTAGAGCCTTTAATCGTGACACCTAATACAATCAAAGATGCAAAGTCTATTGTGGGAGCGTACATTGGTATGGGAGTTCCTATTATAATGGCTCTGAGATTTTTAGAGAATAATACATATCATGCTGTAACTATTTCTGGTTATAACGTTATAGATGGTCAAAAAGAGGTGTTTATTGAGAATGAAATTCGATTAACATCGAATAGAATTTCAAATTTTTATTGTCATGATGATCAAATTAGACCTTTTTCTCAAATGAAAATATTGCCTTATTTGTCAAAGGATAAGGATAAGAAAGATGATGGAGGAAAGCTTATTCCGACTGTTAGAACTTCTTGGAGTTTCAAAGAAGAAGATAAGGATGAAGGTAACGGTAATGAATTAGCTGAAATAACTGGACTAATAATTCCTTTGAACGACATAATCAGAATAACCTTTGATAATGTGTATTATCAGATTAAAAGATTTAATTCTATAATCAATCATGATGATAAAAGGTCATATGTTTTCGAATGGAGTATTTCATTGTGGAATGTAAATGCATTCAAAAAAGATATAAAGAAACATTCGAATCTTTCAGATCAAACGAAGACATTGGTGTGTAAAAAATTCATGCCGAAATACGTGTGGAGAGCCATAGCAATAACCAATGATGATGAGAGAGCATTTGAATTGGTATTTGATGCTACAGATAAGAAGGAGGCGGCTTTTTACTTAAACTTCATAGCATATCAAGAGAAAGTGTTTTTAGATGTTTCTCTAACTTTTTTAGCTGTTTACAAGACGTTTAAAAAACTTCAAACACTCTCTTTGGAAAAATTATTTGATCAACTTTTAAAAATTTATACAGAACATGAACAGGCAAGAGATTGAAGCATTTGATATAGGGGTAATAAAGTCAAGTGATAAGTTTAACGAAGAGCAATCAAAACACCTTATAGATTTCTACGATCAGCTAGATCATACAGGAATTGATAACTTGGACTATCTAATTTTACCTTACTTAGGCTCAGAGAATAATACTTATGTAGATGATGATAGTATTATCAAATATAAGAGTTCTCATAAATCTGATGATAGCAATAATCAGGATTTAAAGACTTTAGTGGTTATTAAACAAAATTTGTACGAGTATTTTTGTACTGACAGTGAGAAATATAAAAGTTTTAGAGTTATAGAAAGAAGAAGTGAGAATTTCTTAGATGGGCTATCTAATTTTTCAGAATTACTAAGCGAAGAGACTGTCATATCAGAAGCTCAAATATTATTAAGCTCAATAAAAATGATCTTTACTGTGAAGAAATTAATGACCGTTTCATTATGTGATTATTTTCAAGGTCGAATAGAGTTGAGTTAAGAGTTTAAAACCGTTTCTAGCGCATCATCTGCGTCTTTATGAATGAAGTTAGCTTGATAACCGATAGTAGTTTTTAGATTGCTGTGTCTATAAAGCTTTTGCAGCATTCTAGGGTCAATTTTATCACCAGCCATATTTCCAAATGTATGCCTAGCTATATGGTTAGATAAGTTCTTTTCAATGCCGCACATATCAGCAATGCGCTTAATATACTTATTTAGGAGCTTTGTAGCGTTTCTAATCTTGGTAAAAATGTCCTCTTTGTCGTTTAAATCTGCCTTTTTAAGAAAGGGGAAAATGAAATCAGTATTTGATGATTTATCCGCTTTATAGTGTTCTAAAATTTCAGCAGCTTGTGATGGAACTTTAAGGCTTACTGGCTTTTCGTTTTTATTCATTTCGTAATAAAGTCGCCCATCCATGATGTCTAACCATTTCATTTCAAGAACATCTGAAATCCGTATGCCAGCAAAATAATAGGCAAAGAGCCAAACGTTTTTTGTATGCCAAATTGAGGTGTTTTCTTGTAATTCCAGTTTTTCAATTTTGGTAATTTCTTCTTTGTTTAATCCGATTTTATTACCCGATTGAATGCGTATCTTTTCTTTATCACCTGCAAAGGGATAGTTTTTGCCGTCAGTTACTTTCTCTTTGATGGCTAAATTATAGAGCGTGCGAATGAAGATAAGTTGATTGGTAATTGTTCTCGGTTTTTGCTCCAAGTAAGAGGCGCAAAAACTTTTAAATCTATTGATGAAAGCAGTGTCAACATCCTCAAAGGATAGCTTTTTTAGTTTTGAGAAATACTTTATCTCTTGAGGTATGTTTCTGCCTGTTTTGCGAGCTTTGGATATGCGTTCTTTTCTACGTTGCTTAATTCCTTCAATAATTGATTGGCGTGAGCCTGTTTTGCTTAGATTGAGAAATTCTTCAATATTATAGAGAATTGAAAGTTCGGAATTAGCTACAGAGAATGTCCCAGCTAGATATTTGTTATTGATGCGTTCTGCACCTAATTGAAAAAACGAGGTTGAACCCGTTGTTCTCTTAACTCTTTTTTTAATTTCTTTGGTTGTAAGATTGTCATTGCTGGCTTCGGTTTCAAGCAGCGTAGCGTGAGCCTCACTTAACTTCTTTTGAAGGAAGTTATTAAGCCTAGTAGAATTACGATGTGATTTTCTGGCGGTCTTTTCATCGTCATTCCAATCTTTTTCTAAAATATACTCGCCTGTCCAAATGTAGCTAGGTTTACGATTTTTTATAATTCTAATGGCGATTGGAATTGTGCCATCTTTTTTTTGTTTATGTTTTGCAAGTACTATCTTTACTGATGCCATAGCGTTTGAGTCTTTATTCAAAGATACGAATAATGAATCAAAAATGGGTAAAACATAGGTAAAACATTTCTTGATTTAATATGATTCGATAAGACTCGATATGACTCACTTAAAATCATAAAATACTGATAATTAGAACTTTTAATGTTTTTTGAGTCATAGAGGGTAAAGCTCATAACCCGAAGGTCGCTGGTTCGAGTCCAGCTCCCGCTACTAAATCTAAAAGCTTCATTTTTAAAATGAGGCTTTTTTTGTGTCAAGGATTTTATATTATTTTAAGCTGAGCAATAAGCGATGCATTGAGTTTATCGAAATGTTTATACTGAGCCAAGTCGAAGTGAGTCCAATTCTCGCTGTTAGAAAATTAAGCGGTTACAAATAAAATACAACTACTTTTTATGATAGTTAGAAGATATTAGCAATGCTTCTCAACGAAATTTTTTGTTTTTTGTATATTACGGCTTTAATAAAGATTCCATCTTTAAAAACTATTTTAATGGAAGAGAATACAGCAAAAGACGAATCGGTAGAACAATCTAAACAGGATGTTCAAAAAGATGCAAAAGGTTTATGGGAGAGTATTAAGAGATTCTTAATAGAGCTGTTAGATTTTAGACATGATACTGATCATTCTGCTACAATAGAAGCAATCAAAGCCGATATTCCCTTTAAAGGTGCCACAGCATGGATTTTGATTTTTGCAGTATTTGTAGCTTCCATTGGATTAAATGCAAATTCAACTGCCGTAGTAATTGGAGCCATGTTAATATCGCCTTTAATGGGTCCGATTTTGGGTGTTGGAATGTCAATTGCAATTAATGATATTGATACGTTGCGAAAATCTCTCATCAACTTATCTACGATGATTGTACTGAGTTTGATTACCGCATTCTTTTTCTTTTGGATATTTCCATTAAGCGAAGACAATTCCGAATTATTAGGAAGAGTTCGCCCAGACATTCGAGATGTATTGATTGCTTTTTTTGGTGGTTTGGCATTGATGGTTGCTAGAACTAAAAAAGGAACTATTGCCTCAGTAATTTTTGGGGTAGCCATTGCCACAGCTTTAATGCCACCACTCTGTACAGCAGGTTATGGTTTAGCGCAAGGAAATTGGAGTTACTTTTTTGGAGCGATGTACCTTTTCATTATCAATACTATTTTTATCGCTTTGGCAACATTTTTAGTGCTGAAACTACTAAAGTTCCCTATGCTTCGATATGTGAATTCTTTAAAGAGAAAACGTACGGCACAATTAGCGTCATTATTAGCTATTGTGGTTATGGTTCCTGCCATTTTCACCTTTATTAAAGTGTATAATGAAAACAAGGTAAACACTCAAATAGCAAACTTTATAAAAAATGAAGTGGATTCTAATGACTTATATCAATTAATTGATGATGGTTATGACAGAAATACAAAGGTATTAAGCTTGAATTTCTTTAACGAGGTCAGTGAAGCTGAAAAGAACTCTTTACAGAATAGATTGTTGACGGATCCAAGATACGAAGCATGTAAAGAAATAATAATTGATATTAAAGGAAGTGATACGAAAAGTTTTGAGATGATCACCACTGCTTATAAAGATAAAAAACAAGAATTAGAAGATAGTAAGATAATTAACCAAGCGTTGCGTAAAGAGGTAGAAGATTTAAAGAATACAATAACTGCTTTAAACAAAAGTATAGAACAAAAAGCGGCTTTAAATGATGCAAAAGCAATTGCATTTAGCAGGATTTCCAAAGACGCAAAAATTCGATATAACGAAATTCAAAGAATCGCTTTTGCCAATGTTTTATCATCCAAAGATTTTATCAAAATAGATACTATTCCGCAAGTTACAATTACATGGAATGCTAGTACAAGTGACAGTATTATCAATATCAAAGAGATTGAATTGAGAGATTGGTTACAAATCGAAATGCAATTAGACACGCTGTTTATAAAAAGGGAAGTAGATTAAAAAGACCGTAGTATATTAAAATGATGATATTACATTCAAAAATTGTAGGTCAAGGTCAAGCTTTTCTAATTCTTCACGGATATTTTGGGATGGGTGATAATTGGAAATCACTCGCAAATCAGTTTGGAGAAGATTTTGAAGTTCATATGATTGATCAGCGAAATCATGGGCGTAGTTTTCATGATGACGATTTCGATTACGAAATTATGGCGGAAGATGTATACCATTACATCCAACATCATAATTTAGAGAAAGTCATTTTACTTGGACATTCTATGGGAGGAAAAACAGCCATGTTGTTCGCTGTAGAATATCCAGAATTGGTTGATAAATTAATCATTGCTGATATTTCTCCACGCTACTATCAACCACATCATAATGAAATTTTAAAAGCATTGAATTCGATTGATTTCTCTATTCAGAATTCAAGAAAACTAGTCGATGCTAAATTAGCAGAATTGATTCCTGAAATTGGAGTTCGTTCCTTCTTGTTAAGGAATGTATACTGGAAGGAAAAAAGTGTATTGGATTTTCGTTTTAACTTAGAATCACTTACAGAAAACAATTCTGAAGTAGGAAATGCATTGCCGTCATTTACTAATTTTGAGGGGAAGACATTGTTTTTGGCTGGAGGAAATTCAGGATATATCACAGAAAACGAAATTCCGATAATCAAAGCACATTTTCCAAATGCTCAGATTGAAACTATTGCGGATGCAGGACATTGGTTGCATGCCGATAATCCGAAAAGGTTTTATGAATTGGTGATGGAGTTCCTAAGTTAACTAGAAACACTCTGTCATTAATATCAGTTACTATATAAATTTTCTATAGCTTTAATCATCATCAGAAGATTGATGATTTAAACGTTCAATAAATTTTTCGACATTAAAATTGATATCATCTTCACCCACTTGATCAAAAGGGTTTTCTAAGTGCTCTTGAATATTTTCTAAACTGACAAGAATCATCGTTAGTAATACAGGAATTACAAACTCCAATCCCCAAGACATATCTTCTGCTTTAAATGCAAAATAAGGACCATATACAATAGGCAAAATTTTAATAAAAAGTGAACTAAAAGCGCGTAAGGTTCTGGGTGTTCTATATTGATAGATATGCTTGATAGATTCAAAAGAAATCATCATTTTTTGTAAATACTGATTGGTTCTAGAACACTCTCCAGAAGGCAAACCCTCTTCTCTTAATTCGTGTTTGATATACAAAGAGAAGTCTGAAAAGTTATCATATACTCGTTTTTCATTTTCAATCAATTCAGATTTTTTACTGGTAAACATAATCCTAAAATTGTTGAAGAAGTCAGAGATTAAATTTGTCATTTTAGTAACATTTTCTGGTTTAGGCTTTTCAAGCCAATCTCTAGAAACAAAATAAATAGCCCGTAAATATCCTTTAATTGCAGCATACTCTTTTAAAGCGGCTTCCCTTCTTTTGTAAGCGCCTCCAATAGAAAACACAATTGGAAATATAATAGAGGTAGCAACCAATGTTAGCGGAAACTCTGCTTCATACTTATAATGAATGCATATTGCTGTAGATGCAACTGCTAATCCAGAAATCACTAAAGTTTGAAGGTTAACGATTAAAAAAAAGCGTTGAAAAGATCGTTTCATTTTTTATAATTTTAAAAGCACAATTTATTTTGAAAGTAGTCAAATATAATTAATACAAACCAATTCTTAATAGAAGAAATTTGTTATCTCATGGAGTTTTTACTTATTCGATGATTCCATCCAACCAATGAATACAGTTTAACAAAAGCTGGTAATTTCTAGGAGCCGCTTTATTATTCATTCCCATTTTTATTTTGTTTGGGCCAGCAATTTGAGCTGAAAACATAGCTGCTTCGCCAAAAACAACAATTCGCCCTTTTCCATATTTTTTATAAGCTCCTTGAAACCATCCTTTTAAATTATGTCTTGGTGTGTCTTGGGTAAAGGCCCAAGCTCTTTCTGGTAGAAGATTAATATGAGTACTATCAAAAGTTAGAATGGGAAAAGCATCGGAAGGAATTTTAAAAGCCTGACCTGTAAAGGTTGTAATACTTTCTACGGTTTCGCTTGAATTTCTTCCTTGTGTGATTTTATTTTTTGAAAGCATCTTATTTTCTAAATTAAAAACGGAAGGACCTCTTCTTAGCGAATCCATAGCAAACCCATTGGTAAACTCGAAATCAAATGCTTTGGCTAAATCTGTTGCTGCGCCAGCCATTGGCATATGATCTGCAATTAAAAATAAATTCCCTCCTTCAGAAACCCAGTCTTTTACAATTTTAATTTCTTCTTGGGTAAATGCAGACGGATTTGGCAATGACCAATTACCAACATTGACTTTGTTGAGCGCATTTGAGATAACTAGGATTTTTCCCTTGACCAATTCATTTTTTTTAAAAGCTCCTTTATAGGCTAAAACACGATATCCATCTCTCTCTAAAACTGTAGAAAACGCGTTGTATCTTCCATCTTTGGTGTGAAAATTATGGTGTCCTTCATCAATATAAACAACAGAACCTTTTTCAGAATTATAGGCTGGATCTTTTATTTCAGGATTGTAATTAGTGTCAGAAACTTGTTGTGAATAGATTCCAAATGATGAGATTAAAAATATACAAAGAATAAGATATTTCATATTAGATTATTTATAATTGTTTTCTTATACCTTTTAGGTTTTAAAAACCTGTGTGGTTTTACAATGAAAACTAAAGATAATCAATGTCTATGAATGATATTGTATGAACAAAGTTGTTTTTTATACTGAAATAAGTTCAGCAGGAATGTAATATAGCCATTCAAGTAGAATATGTTGTACTCCAAGGCAGACACTACTTAAAATTACAACAAAAAGGTTGCTATCCTTCGATAAACTAAAGGAGGGGGTTAGAAATTTCTATTAATAACAAGGGTTTGAGGATTGGCTGGTGAATTTTAGTTTGTATATAGATTTTTGGATATCTATAATTGGTTTTCTGACTTAAAGTTGGTTGCACAATAAACTTCTTATTTTACAGTTTAAATGTTGTTGTTAAATTGTAAAGGACAATTGTAATATTTCATATAAAAACAATATATTTGACAACCCTTAACGGATCGTAACTTTTATGAAGCTATTAAAAAGGCTCACATTTTGCTTGGTTTCCCTTCTTTTTGCAGTGAATATTTCTGCTCAAGAAACACTACCTATTTATGCTGATTATTTATCAGACAATGTGTATTTAGTTCATCCATCTGCTGCAGGTATTGGAAATAGTGCAAAACTTCGTTTTACAACAAGACAACAATGGGCAGGTATACCAGATGCTCCATCATTACAGACCGTAAGTTTCCATAATAGATTTGGGGAAAAAGCAGCATTCGGTTTTATCTTATTTAATGATAGCAATGGTTTCCATTCACAAAAAGGAATACAAGGAACGTATGCTTATCATTTAGATATTAATAGAGGATCATTTATCAACCAATTATCTTTTGGTATTTCATTAACTGCCGTACAGAATATAGTAGATCAATCTCAATTTTTTGGCGACCTTACTGTTGCACAGTTAATTCAAAGTGATAGTTATTTCAATGCAGATTTTAGTATTGCCTACCATAAAGCAGGTTTCTCGTCTTACTTTACGGTGAAGAACTTATTGCTTTCGGCAAAAAATAATCTCAACAATGTTTTAGAGCCTTTAGATTTAAGAAACTATATACTATCAGCTGGATATTACTTTGGACAAAAAAGATTTATTCAATATGAGCCTTCTGTAATGATTCAATTAAGAGAATCTACAGGTGAAAGAATTGTAGATTTTAATTTAAAAGCATACAAAGATTTTAATGGCGCTCAACTTTGGGCTGTCTTATCTTATAGAAGAAGTTTTGACGTGAATCCTATAGAGAATCTAAAATACATCACTCCAATTATTGGCTTAAACTATAGAAAGTGGATGTTCTCTTATACATACACGAAACAGTTAAATGATATTGTATTAACGGATACTGGTTTTCATCAAGTGTCTGTAGGTGTAAATTTATTTACCAAAAGACCAAGAGCTTCAGCTTGCCCGAATATCAATGCAACTTTCTAGAAATCTTTTTCTAGAATAGTAATTACATTTTCCAATTTCAATAAGTTTCTTAGAACAGTAGCGTTGTTATTGCTATAAAAATAATGCGATGTTTGCTTTACTATTTTGGATTGTAGTAGATGAGATTTTTCTAAGATATTTTTAGTTTGTTTAGCAACGGCTAAGCCAGAGTCTATAATCTTAATTGTATTTCCTGTAATGTCTTTAATTTGAGGAATTAAATAGGGATAGTGTGTGCAACCCAGTACAAGAGCATCTATATTCTCTTGAATCATAGGATGTAAATATTGCCTTAGTAATTGATTCATTTCTTTAGAATCAATTTTTCCATCTTCAATAAGATTGACCAATCCTTCTCCGATTTTCTCAATAATTGTAATATCAGGGTCTATTTTTCCTGATGTGCTTTCAAAAAGAGTACTATTTAAAGTTCCTTTCGTGGCAAGGATTCCTATCTTCTTTGTCTTGGTAATTAAGCTTGCAGGTTTAATAGCAGGTTCTATACCGATAAAAGGAATGTCGTATTTTTCTCGTAAAATTTTAATAGCATTGGTTGTTGCTGTATTGCAAGCAACAACGACAATTTTTGCATTTTGATTTAATAAAAACTCAGTATTCTTAATGCTAAACTCAATAATTTCTTCCTTGGGCTTTTGACCATAGGGAGCATTTTTACTATCGGCTAAATAGATGGTATTTTCATTGGGCAAAAGCTGTTGTACTTCACGCCAAATTGAGGTTCCGCCAATGCCAGAATCAAAAAAACCAATAGGATTGTCTTTTGTAGAAATCATGAATTGTAAAAATAAAAAATCCTACTTAAAAAGTAGGATTTTTTCAAACAGTATAAAATTGTTTACTATTTATTTTTGTGCTGTTGGAGTAGGTGGTTTTTGATCTGCTAACAAACCTAATTTTACCTTTACAGCTTCGTAAATGTCTTCACCTTCAGAAACTAAAACGCCTCTTCCGACAGAAGCATCAAGAATATAAAGAATTCCTTTTGCTTTTGCTACTTCACTAATAGCTTTTCTTGCTTTGTCAATGATAGGAGCTAATTTTACGTTTTGTTTTTCTTGGATATCTTGATAAGCTGCTTGTTCAGCTTGACCAATTCTAGCATTATCTTCTTGTACCTCTTGCGCTCTTAGCTTGTTTACATCTTCAGTTTGACTGTTTTGTTCAGCAGTATACTTTTTTATTTTGTCGTCAAGTTTTTTCTTCATCCCATCGATGTCATCCTTGTACGTCTTCGTAATTTTAGCTAATTCTGCCTGTAGAGCTCTAGTTTCTGGCATGTTCGCGATGACTCTTTCGTAAGTTATATGCCCTACTTTTTGTGCATTTGCAACTCCGCTCATACCTAATGCTAAAAATGCAACTAATAGCAAACTCTTCAATTTTCTCATTTTGTTTAATTTAATTATTATCCTGTTCTTTTTTGTCTTCTTCTTTTTTCTTTTTCAGCGCTTCTTTCTTTTCTTTTAAAATCCTTCTCTTTTCTGCAATGTCAGCCAATCTTTTCTTCCTAGCGTCTTCAATCTTTTTCTTCTTGGCTAGTCTATCAGCTTCTTTCTTTTTCTGAGCGGCTTCTTTAGCAGCAATTGCTTGCTTTTGCTTTTCTGTTAATTCTTTTGGAGCTGCTTTTTTAGCTCTTTTCTCTTTATTTGTTTTAATTTTTCGATCTCTTACTATAGATTTTAAAACAAGTTCGCTAATATCGTGTTTTTTATTGGAATATAACATTACTAGATCACTTGATTTATCAAAAACAAAGTCATATTGACGTCTAGCAGCAATGCTTTGAACTGAGTTATAAACTTGATCCTGTACAGGCTTTACCAATTGCTTTCTTAACAAGAACATGTCTCCTTTCGGGCCAAAATACAGAGATTCTAGTCGTCTTAATTCTCCTTGTTTCAAATTAATTTCATCCTCTTTTTCTAAGATGAGATCATTTGTTAAAATAGCTCTTTCATTGGTTAGATCAGTCTTTAACTTTTCTATATACCTTGCTAGTTTGTCTAATTCACTTCTCCATTTTGTTACTTTGGAATCTAATGTGTTTTGAGCATCTAAATACTCAGGAACATTTTCCAAAATATATTCCATATCTATATACGCAATTCTCTGCGCTTTTTGTGCTACGGTAGTCAAAGCACAAAAAAGTAAAATAGATAAAGAAAGTTTTAATCTCATATCGTTAAGCTTTGAAAATATCATGCCAAAAAAATTAAAAATTACTTTTTCTTATAGTTTTAGAACTGCTGTCCGATGATAAAATGCGTTTGCCAACCAGATTTTACATTTGTTCCAGGCAATGGATCAAATCCGTGAGCAAAGTCTATTCCTAACAATCCAAAGGCTGGCATAAAAATACGTACACCAAGTCCAGCAGACCTCTTTAATTCAAACGGGTTAAAGGTATTAAAATTGTCGTAAGAATTACCAGCTTCTAAAAAACCTAATGTATAAATAGATGCAGCGGGTGTATCTGTGATAGAATATCTTAACTCTAATTGAAATTTATTATAAATTGTACCTCCGTCTATTGAAGACAATCTGTTGTTTTCATATCCTCTTAATCCTACGTTTTCTCTACCATCTAATTGAAATTGCGCAATACCATCTCCTCCTACAAAGAAACGTTCAAATGGTGTACTTCCTAACTCACTATTATAAAAACCTAGATACCCTAATTCTGCATTGGCCATTAAAACTAACTTGTCTGTAAAACCATTATACCATTTTCCTTTGAACAATAATTTATAGTATTCTAACCATTTAAATCTTTCTGCTGGTGCTAAATTTCGGTAATCCTTATCACTAAAAAGTGAATAAGGGATTGTAGCTTTTGCACTCACGCTAAAAGTAGATCCATAGGTAGGAAAGATTAAACTGGGTCCAGCAGAGTTTCTGCTTAAGGTAATATTGTATGCTAAATTATTTAAATTTCCATCACTTAAAATATCTTCACCTACTCTAAATTGATAACTATTTAAATTAAAACTCTGATAACTTATTGTTTGCGATAGAGTAAACCAGTCACTTGGCCATTGTAATCTTTTTGCTAAACCAAGAGAAAGACCAACAATTCCTAAACTTCTACTTCTGTCTACATCAAATGTCTGCGGGTTTAACTGAAATTGTTTTGATGAATAGATAGAGAACGATAATGATTGTGGTTTTTTTCCACCCAACCATGGTTCCGTAAAAGAGAAACTGTACGTATTAAAAGTTCTACTTGTTTGAAGTCTTAATGATAATGACTGACCATCTCCACTTGGAAGAGGTTTGTATGCTTCTTTGTTAAATAAATTACGAATAGAGAAGTTGTTAAATGATAATCCTAGCGTTCCAATAAAAGAACCTCCACCATAACCACCTTGCAATTCAATCTGACTTCCTCCTTTTTCTATAACGCTAAATTCAATATCTGCCGTTTTATCTCCATAATTTGGTATTACATCTGGAGTTACATTTGCATCAAAGAATCCCAATTGTCCAATTTCACGAATAGAACGGATAATATTATCTCTACTAAATAAATCTCCAGGCTTAACTCTTAATTCTCTGAAAATTACATAATCATTGGTTTTATCGTTTCCAACAACAGTTACTTTCTTTATGGTCGCTTTTTCATCTTCTCTAATTCTAATTTCTACAGTAATAGAATCGTTAACAACTTTTGTTTCAACAGCATTTACTGAAGAGAATAAGAATCCGCTATTTTGATATAACGTCTGAATGTCTTCTGAAGTAGGAGTTCCATCACCAGAAATTCTTTCTTTTAGTACTGCACCATTATATACATCTCCTTTTTGAATTTTTAAAAGACCATTTAATTGTTCAGCAGTATAACTTTTATTTCCAACATATAAAATATCTCCAAAAACGTATTGTTTCCCTTCTTCTAGTTTAATATCTATATTAATGGTGTTGTCATCATTCCAAGAAATAGAGTCATTTAATATTCTTGCATCTCTATATCCAAGTCGACTATAGGTGTCTAAAATACTTTCAAGATCTTCTTTGAATTTTTCATCAATAAATTTTGAACCTTTCCAAAACCTACCAGGAAACCTTCTTCGAGTGTTTTTCATAGCACTTCTTAAAGTACTAGTAGATAATGCGCCATTTCCATGAAAATTAATATTCTTTATTTTGATCTTTTTACCCTTATCAATATAAATACTCATATCTACCACATTAATATCTGAGGTATCTATTTTTGTGTCTACACTCACTTTGGTTTTCAAGAAACCTTTATCTGTATATTTCTTTTTAAAATAGTTTCTAGTAGTAACAATTAAATTGTCTGTTACCATAGCACCCGTTTTTAGTTCAGCCTCTTTTTTTAAGTTTTTTGACTGCTTCTTTTTAATACCAATTATATTAATGTTGTTTAATTGTGGTAACTCTTGTACATCAAATTGTAAATAAATAGTATTGCCTTCTCTTCTAGCCAAGAAAACATCAACGGTACTAAATTGTTTACTTTCATATAACTTTTTAATGGCACTGGTTAACTTATCGCCAGGTAATTTTATAGGCTGTCCTATGGTAAGTCCAGTAAAAACTTTTACTGTAGCTTCCGTAAATTTCTTTAACCCGGTAATAGACATTCCACCTAAGATATATTCTTTTCCTTTTTCGTAGGTTAAATCTGTTTGTACAGGAATTGTATCTTTTTTGACTACAGCAGTAGAGTCGTTTGCTGTCTGAGCCTTCGTTGAAAGAGCTGACATTGTAATTATAAGAGTAAGTATGAATGTATTATAAATACTACTATTCTGTGGGCGTAATTTGCTCGCTAGTTTTTCCAAATCTTCGTTCTCTATTCTGATATTCTATAATTGCATCATAAAAATGCTCTCTTCTAAAATCGGGCCAAAGTATGTCTGTAAAGTATAATTCGGCATAAGCCATTTGCCATAAAAGGAAATTACTTATTCTTTGTTCTCCGCTGGTTCTTATCATCAAATCAACGTCGGGCAAATTAAACGTATATAAATGATTATTTATAATTTTTTCGTCAATTTCTTCGATGTTAAGCTCGTTATTAACAACTTTTTTAGATATGTTTTTAATAGTATTAACAATTTCTTCCCTTGCGCCATAGCTTAGGGCCAGTGTTAATACAATTTTAGTGTTGCTTGCTGTTTTTTTAATAACGTCTTGTAATGTTCTTTGTGCGTTTTCTGGCAAACTTTTAATGTTACCAATAGCGTTTACTTTGACATTATTTTCTTGAAAGGTGGTTAATTCTTTATTAAGTGAGTTGATTAATAAACTCATTAAAGCATTAACTTCTAATTTAGGGCGATTCCAATTTTCAGTAGAAAAAGCATATAAAGTGATTGCTTTTGTGCCAATTTCTGCGGCAGCTTCTATGGTTTCTCTTACGGCAGTTAAGGCATTCTTATGACCAAAAATACGATTCATGCCCTTTCCTTTGGCCCAACGACCGTTTCCGTCCATAATTACGGCTACGTGGTTGGGAACATTATGTGGGTCAATGCGTAGTTTTTTATCCATAAACTTATCTGCGATTTGCAAAACATGCGGGTCTTCCAAAAGTATATACTAAAGATACTCCAGTAAATGTATACCAATCATTTGAGGTGCCTCCAAAATCCAATGCAGGAAATTCATTTGTAGTAGAATCTGTTGGAAAATCTAATTTGTCTGTAAATGTATATCGGAAAGCTACTTCTACAGCAAATGCTATTTTTCCGTAAAGTTTCGTCTTAAATCCAAGTCCAAAAGGAATGGATACAGTTGTGTTTCTTGTAAATCGAAAACTTCCGTCTACATTTTGCAACTTAGGCGTTTCATGATCTAGAGCAGCAACTTGTAGCAAGATATAAGGAGTGCTTATCTTGTTCGATGAAGATAAATCATATTCGAAAAAATTGTATTCAATACCCACTGCAAATTCATTTACAGGATTTGTAAAACGAAACCCTCTTAGTTGCCTAATAACATTTTCAGAATCAGCATCATCTCCTAATAGAGAAAAGCTACTGAAAGATGCTCTTAAAGCTATCCTAGGATTTAGATTGTATTTATAAATAATACTTCCGCCTGGATTGTTAGGTTGAATGTAATTGGTTCTTCCTACATCTCCGATGTAATTTGCCCCACCTACAAAAAAACCTATTTCATTAATTTGCGATAAACAATTACTTGAAACGCAAATACATAGTAACAACATTAAATATCTTTTCATCCTAAAAAATAGCGTGCAAATATAATTAATTCTATTTGCTTAATAAAGTTAATACACGAGTCTTTTTTGAATAACTGTTATTTTAATTTTTTATTGCCATTCAAAGGCTAAAGGTTGGATTCATTTCGAGTGTCTTCACCCCATAAAAGTTTTGATCTAAGGGTTTTTAAGAATGATTGATTTGAAGGAATCACACTTTTAATTGTAAAAGGGGATTTTGTAATAAAAACTTTTGTGTTTTTTGGAACAGTTTTTATACGAGAGTCTAAAGAAATTAAATAGCTTTTTTCTCTTGTGTTTATTTCCAATTCTATGGAAGTGTCATCAGTAATCACCATGGGTCTTGCATTCAAGTTATGAGGCGCAATTGGCGTAATGACAAAGGTTTTTGAATTGGGAGAAATTACGGGTCCATTACAACTTAATGAATATCCTGTAGAACCGGTAGGTGTTGCAATAATTAATCCGTCTGCCCAATAATTTGTTAAATACTCTTTGTTTAAATAGGTTTTTACACCAATCATAGAAGTGGTATTTTTTCTAGCAATGGTTACTTCGTTTAAAGCAAATGAAATTTCTTGTGATTTTCCTGTCCGAGGTTCTGTCCTAATACTTAATAGTGTTCTTTCTTGAATTCCGTATTCGTTTTTTATCAATAATTGTATAGACTCTTCTATGGCATTTTTTTGAATGTTTGCCAAGAAGCCAAGTCGACCTGTATTAATTCCAAGAATGGGAATCCCTAAATCTCTAACATACGTAATGGCTCTTAACATGGTTCCGTCACCACCCAAGCTAAAAAATAGATCAAAAGAATTATTTAAATCTTCGAAGTTAGAAAACGTCGGATATTTTTTAGTTAAATGACCGTGATTTTTTAAAACCTTGTAAAAACTCTCTTCAAAAAAGATGACAATTTTATGTTTTTCTAAAGCAGTAATGAGAATTTTAATCTCTTTTTCTGCATTTATAGTATAAGTCTGACCAAAAACAGCTACTTTTTTCATCATTACATGTCTAAGTATTTTTGTAAATAATCAGATCTATCTTTTAGATCTTGTAAGTAAAAATCATCTTTGTGTTGAGAGACAATATTGTAATTGTACCTTCTAAACGTTTGAATAATTTCATTAATATCTTCAGAACTTATTTTAACTGTGAGTTGAGTATTGTCTGAAGTTTCATTAGAAATATAAAATCCTAATAAAGTACCATTATTACTCTCTACAATCTGACTAACTTCACTAGCAGAGAAATCCTTTTTAAGTTTTTCGGCGACAATAACAACGCCATCACTGTATAAAAATGGACTTGATGAGAATACATCTAAAATGTCATTCAGATCAAAATAACCAAGATATTTTTTTTCTTTGTTTAGCACAGGCATAATGTTACAATCATTGTCTGCAAATAATTTAATCAAATCCAAAAGGGTTACATTTTCTGTAGCAAAAAAGAAGTCAACCAAATGAATATATTCTGAAATTAAAGAATGGTTGTCTTCTATAGTCTGAGAATCACTCTCAGAAATACTACCAATCAACCTGTTGTCTTCTACAATAGGAACGTGTGTGATTGGAAATCCTTTACACAGTTTCTGAGCATCTTTTACAGCACTTTGCAATGTTAAGACCTTAACCTCATTAAGTATGTATTCTTTTAGATTCATGTGATACGAATATAGTTTAAAATCATTTAATGCCTTACTTTTGTGTTTTATTTTATAGGAATGACAAAGTTAAGTGTAAATATTAACAAAATAGCTACGTTGCGCAATTCGAGAGGCGGTAACACACCAAATTTAGTGCAAGTAGCTATTGATATTCAGGAGTTTGGGGCTGAAGGAATTACCATTCACCCTAGACCCGATGAACGCCATATTCGGTATCAAGATGCGTATGATTTAAAACCTATTGTTTCTACGGAATACAATATTGAAGGAAATCCAATTCGGAAGTTCATCGATTTGGTGTTGGATGTGAAACCCACACAGGTAACATTGGTTCCAGATAGTGTCGATCAAATTACGTCAAATGCAGGTTGGGATACAATTACCAATCAATCGTATCTACAAGAGGTTATTGCTGAATTTAAAAATGCTGGAATTAGAACTTCTATTTTTATTGATACGGATTTAAAATTGATTGAAGCGGCAGCAAAAACTGGAGCAGATAGAATTGAATTGTATACTGAACATTTTGCAAGCGCATATGAAAACGGAAATAAAGAGGCTATAAAACCATATACAGAAGCAGCTATTTTAGCGCATGAATTGGAATTGGGAATTAATGCTGGACACGATTTGAGCTTGGATAATATTGAGTTCTTTAAGCAAAACATCCCAAATCTAGCGGAGGTTTCTATTGGTCACGCACTCATTTCTGAAAGTTTGTATTTAGGATTGCAAAATGTAGTGAATATGTATTTGCATAAATTGGGTTAAAAAGTAATTTTTAGCAGTAGCTTGTAAATTTATTTTCAACTTTAATTTTGGTTTCAAGCTAGTAAAGAATCATCAGTTTCAAGCTGAAAAAACATCTAATTTTACACAAAATCGTTTCCAAAAGTATTCTTTACTTCTGAGACAATTTGTTTGATGTCTTGTTCATCTTTTTTAGGACAAATCAGTAAAACATCATCTTTTTCAACTACGATAAAATCACTTAAACCTTGTATCACAACTCGTTTTCCTTCTTGAGTTTTAATCATGTTTCCGTTAGCATCTCTAAAAATAGTTTCAGAACCAACCGTTGCATTGTTGTCAGAATCTTTATCGAGTTTGTCATAAAGAGATCCCCAAGTTCCTAGATCATTCCACCCAAAATCTACGGGTAATACATGAACATTGTTTGCTCTTTCCATAATGCCAAAATCAATGGAAATATCTTCAGCGTTTTTATAATGCTCTTTGATGTAGTTAACCTCAGTATCTGTATTATACACATTCTTAGTATCAAAAAGACTCAACATATCTGGTAACGATTTTTTAAAAGCACTCACAATACTTTTTACCGACCAAACAAAAATTCCAGCATTCCATAAATAATCACCGCTAGTAAGAAATTTTTCGGCTGTCTCTAGATTCGGTTTTTCGGTAAAGTTTTTTACCTTTTTAATTTCAGAATCAGATGTTGAAAACTGAATATATCCGTAACCAGTATTGGGTGAGCTGGGTTGAATTCCTAAGGTCATTAAAATATCATCTTCAGAGCAAGCCTTAAATGAAGTTTGGATGTTTCTGGTAAACTCATCTTCATTGTCAATCCAATGGTCTGAAGGAGCAACTAACATCACTGCATCAGGATTTTGATCGTAAATTTTTAAAGCAGCATATAAAATACAAGGAGCTGTATTTCTCATAATAGGTTCCAATAACAATTGATCTTTCGAAATTTTTGGCAATTGTTCCAAAACCAAACTTTCATATCGTTCATTTGTAGCAATCAAAATGTTTTCTGAAGGAACAATATCATTAATACGATCAAAAGTTCGTTGAATTAAAGATTGTCCTTTTCCTAACATATCATGAAACTGTTTTGGAAACTCTTGAGTACTAACGGGCCAAAACCTTGATCCAACTCCACCAGCCATAATGACCGCATAATAATTACTATTCTTCATACTTTATGATTATAGACCCTCTACGAGGATTACTTCTGCATTTTGATTAAATAAATACGTACGATTAGAATCTAATTGTAAGCATTCATATCTCGTTTTTCTTTTTGCTCCTTTTTTATATCGCTTACTTTTATATATGAAAACAGTATGTAAAGGGAGGTCAAAGATAAAACTCTTTCCGACTTCAGCCTTATTTTCTTTTAAAGCTAACGATAATTTTACATCACTATCTGTACTTGCCTTTGGATTTTTAAGATAGTTAGCCAAAGAACTCAACATTTCTTCAGGAAATATATCAGGATGTAAAAAAGGCAACATTAAGTGTTGAAAGGTTTGTTTCCATTCCTTTCCATGCGGACGTACTCTACCATATTTTACATGTGTAACATGATGTGCAATTTCATGAACCAATGTCAATAAAAATTGATGCGGATTTAGATTGTTGTTTACAGTAATTTGAAACTTTCCGCTAGGAAGTTTTCTGAAATCGCCGTGTTTTGTCTGACGCTGATTCACAATCTTTAAATTGATATGATGTATATTCATTACATCTTTTACAAGATCAATCGCTTTTTCTGGAATGTATTTTTGAAACTGTTCAACCAATTTTTGAAATCTATATAACTGTTTACTGAAGACTGTTCTACCTCAGACTGCCTACTGCTTACTGAAGATTGCCAACTCAACTTAGGGATTAGTACTCGAAACTTGCAATACTTTTCCATTGTAAAATTTATTGCCAGTTGTCGCAAAATTAAAAATATAATCTGCCATTTCATCAGCTTGTAAAGGAGCTTGATATCCAGGGAAAGCTTCTGCTAACATTTCAGTTTGAACTGCTCCAATCGCTAAAACATTAAAAGCAATTCCTTGTTCTTTATATTCTTCCGCTAAAACTTCAGAAAGTGTGATGACTGCTCCTTTGGCAGAACTATAAGCTGCCAGTCCCGGGAATTTTAAACTTCCTTGAATTCCGCCCATACTACTAATCGTTACAACATGACTTCCTTTATGTAAAAAAGGAATCATTAACTGAGTCAATTCAACAACACCAAAAACATTTACGTCATAAACTTTCTGAAAATCACTTTTAGTTAATTCAGTAAATGGCTTATGAACTAACAACCCAGCATTGTGAATCAAAATATCAACTTCTTTCCATTCAGAAGCTACAAAATTTTTCGCTTTTTGCAAGTCTTCTTTACAACATACATCAATAGATAGTGTCGTGATATTTTGTTGCGATAAATCTTCCAGAGGTTTTTGATTTCTAGAAATAGCCAATACTTCAAAGTTATTGTTAGCAAACTGTTTTGCTAATTCAAAACCAATCCCTCTGCTTGTTCCTGTAATAATTACTTTTTTCATGTGTCAACCTTTTTATCAGTTTTCTCTTTTCTCTTTTTAAGAAAGACCAATCTAGGCATTTTTTCATACATTTAGACACTAAATTTTAAACAATGAAAAAACTACTTTTACTTCTTGTATTCATCTTTTCAGTGAGTATTTTATCAGCACAAACTACGTATATCCACTGTGGAAAGTTAATAGATACTAAATCGGGAAAAATATTGACTAAAAAAACAATTATTGTCTCAGGCAATAAAATAACAGATGTGTTAAATGGTTATGTGACTTCTAGGAGAAAAGATATTGAGTATATCTATTTAAAAGATAAAGTGGTAATGCCAGGTTTGATTGATATGCATGTACATATTGAAAGTCAACATAGCCCAAGAACAAGACTTGAAAAATATATTTTGAATGAAGCCGATGTCGCATATAATTCAACAATTTATGCTAAAAAAACGATACTTTCTGGTTTTACTACCGTAAGAGATTTAGGAGGTTCTGGAGTAAATATTTCTTTAAAGAAAGCTATTGCAGCGGGAAAAGTTGATGGGCCAAGGGTATTAACTGCTGGTAAATCATTAGCAACAACTGGAGGTCATGCAGATCCAACCAATGGAAATAGCAGAAAAGCAATTGGCGATCCAGGACCAAAAGAAGGTGTGGTAAATAGTGTTGAAGATGCTAAAAAAGCTGTAAGACAACGTTATAAAAACGGAGCAGATTGGATTAAAATTACTGCAACTGGAGGTGTGTTAAGTGTTGCAAAGAGTGGTGATAATCCTCAATTTACAATTGAAGAAATAAAAGCCATTTGTGATACTGCTAAAGATTACGGAATGTATGTAGCGGCACACGCACATGGAGATGAAGGAATGCAAAGAGCAATTATTGGAGGGGTAAAAACCATAGAACACGGAACGTATATGAGTGATGAAACGATGGATTTGATGAAGAAGCATGATGCTTATTTAGTTCCTACCATTACAGCAGGAAAAGAAGTTGCTGAAAAAGCAAAGGTTAAAGGGTATTTTCCAGCCATTGTTGTTCCGAAAGCATTGGCAGTTGGACCTCAAATTCAAGGAACATTTGCCAGAGCGTATAAAAGAGGAGTCGGAATTGCTTTTGGAACTGATGCAGGTGTTTTTCAACATGGAGATAGCGGAAAAGAATTTGGATTTATGGTGGAAGCTGGAATGCCAGCTATAGAAACTATTCAATCGGCAACAATTACCAATGCGAAAATTTTACAGATGGAAAACGAAATCGGACAGATTCAAAAAGGTTTCTTTGCTGATATTATTGCGGTAAATGACGACCCTACTAAGAAGATTTCTACCATGGAAAATGTAGTTTTTGTGATGAAAGGCGGAAAGGTTTTTAAACAGGAATAATCAAATCATAGGATACAGTTTATAGGTTTGTGTTTCATGCTTGGATTATAGACAAAGTTCCTTGCGCTAGGATTGGCTAGGTATTTTGTTTAAAGATACTAAAAAGGTACAGACCTTTGGAAGGTGTGAGGTTTTTCTAATGGAAAAACTAGTTGGTAATTAATTATACATTGCTGTGTAGCATTTTTTATAATTTAATTACGGTATCTTTTTTTAATTCAATCAATATTTCACTTTCAGACCCCATTCCTTTTTGAAAAACCAATTCTATTACTGTTCCGGATGATTTTTTAAATCTCTTTTCAAGCGCCGTTGCATTCCGAAGCATTAAGGCTGTATCGTTAATTTTTTCAATTATTTCTTTTATCAATTCCAATGCTCTTTCATCATCTATTTTACTCCAGTCCTCCAATTCAGGCATTGCTAAAGTCCGAACGAATTCATCTAGACCATGACTTCTCCAATAGTTCCCTAATTCATATTTCGTAAGTTCTTTATTCGATATCTTTTTGATTTGAAATAAAGCGGACTTGATATCCAACTTTCCGTTTTCTAAATCGAGTATGATTTTCTTTATCGGTTCAAAATTTTTAAGATATTTCATTGGGCCATAATTTATCGTGAATGCCATATTCAGGAATGCCATTGGTAAATCCCATTACAAGCCAATCAAGAGAAACATACGGAATCCCGTATTGCTTCACCATTTTCTCAGCAATTAATGTTTTTCCAGACCTTGAAGCGCCACTAATTATATATATCATGATTGACTTGTCCTGAATCTATTAATTTAAAATAGTTTTTATAATAGATACAACGTATTTGTGCTGAATTTGTTTCGCCTGTTTACTTTTGTATTTGCAATTTGACTTATTTGTGATAGCTATTTTTTTCTTGTGGTTTGTCGCTAAGATATTGCACAAACTCATATTGGTTTCCATCAGCATCGGCAAAATAATCTCTAATTCTAAATTGTTCTACCTCTTTTGGATAATCTCGTTTGTATCCGCTGTTAAGAAGGTTATTAGCTATTTCCTCTACATTCTGGACTACAAAACCCAGATGATTTATTCCAATTTTATCATAGTTCTTTTCAACTTTTAAATCACTTTGCTTTGCTTGATTGATAGCGATATAAGTATCGTCATCACCAAAGTGAACCCATTCTCTTAGTTGATTACCACCACCTCTTATTTTGAAATGAGGAAAAGCAGTTTGGAAAAACTTGATTGTTTCTTGAAGATCGTTTACGGTAATATTAGCATGTTCTAAATATATTTTTTGTGTTCTCATGTTATTTTGTTTTTAGTTTGGAACAAATGTCACAATAGCGTATGATTTATAAAACGGACTTAAGTACAGAATAGGAACTGTACCATAGTGCAGGTTGTAAGAGATTGACAATGTTAAATTGCAAGGAAGCCTCTTTTTAAACTGATGTCAACTGCTTCAGTTCGAGTGCTCGCATTGAGTTTTGATAAGATCGCTGTAACATGAAATTTAACAGTACGTTCGGCAATGAATAGTTGTTTGCCAATCTGACTGTTTGTAAGGCCTTTCTTTATCAAAGTAAGTACTTCTAATTCACGCTTTGTTAGAGGTAATTCTGGATAGAGAAATTCTTTTGTCTTGGTTTCTGTTCTTTCTCGCTCCTTTGTTTCCTTACTAAACATGGTTAATTGCTCTTGAAGTTCTTTTACTTTATTTAAGGTTCCATTTATTTTATCTGTGTTGTTATTTGAATTGTTAAGACAAGAAATTATGGATTCTATCTGTGGATGAAAAACTTTCTCTAATATTCTGTGAATGGTTGTGTCTGACGGAATATCCTTATTTTTATACGATTGTTGCAATCTTGTACGCTGAATCGCAGTTCCGATTAATTCACTAATGGTATTAAGAATGGCCAATTCTTTCTCGTTTAATTTTCGAGTTTCTTTACTGAGCAGATTCATCAACCCTACCTTTTGGTTGTTGATTGTTATAGGAATTATTGCATGAAATTTTAAACCTTTTGTACCCGTACTAATATCTTTTAGCCTTGAACATGTAATTTCACTGATATTCATTGCCTGATCAATATCGTCTGCCAGGTATTGTTTTATACAATAGCACCAGCCAGATAATCGTTCAGGATAATTACTTAAAGCTGGAGGTAAGTTATAGGAAGCAGCGAGGTAAACCGATTTATTATCTGGTTCAGTAAGCCAGAACCAACCCGTTTCTATGTCTAGAATTTCCACAGTCTTCTCTAAAGATTTTCGAAGGGCAGAATGTAGAGAGAACTCCTTATTTAGGTGACTCGCTATTTCATATAGATGCGAAAAGTAATCGTTATCATTCATTTTTGTAAACTACATATAGAAAAGTGTATCATTACCATTCGATTGTCAAATTGTCTTCCTAAAATATGATTATTGGTTAAAACTTATTTGAGTTTCACCAATGCTAGTCCTAAAAATGTATAAAACCCATTCAATACCAGAACAAAAAATCCAAAATCAAATCCAAAGAATTCAATGGTCAGATAATTGGTTAAGAATGTCAAAATAGGTGCTATGATACAGATATAAGGAACGGCTTTGTCTTTCACTTGTAGTTTGGTAAACAAACCAAAAGCATACAATCCTAATAAAGGACCATAAGTATAACCAGCAAACGTAAATATTTTTGCAATCACACTTTCATCAGCAATAAAGTATTTAAAAATAAGAATTACGACAATTAGAATAAAAGAGAATAGGACATGAATCTTTTTACGAAGCTTCTCTTGTTCGCTTTTATCCTTTTTCTTTTCTACTTCTAAGATGTCAATACTAAAAGATGTCGTTAACGAAGTCAACGCAGAATCTGCACTAGAATAGGCAGCAGCAATTAATCCCAATAAAAAGAACATGGCAGTTGCCAATCCTAAAGTTCCTTTGGTGGCTATGATTGGAAACAATTCGTCTTTATGTGCATCAATTCCATTTTGTTGTGCATAATCGGTTAGTAAAACTCCTAGTGCTAAAAAGAAGAAGTTTACAACGACTAGCACAATGGTAAACCAAAACATATTCTTTTGTGCATCCTTTAGATTTCTACAGGTCAAGTTTTTCTGCATCATATCTTGATCTAATCCTGTCATCACAACGGCTATAAATGCACCAGCAAAGAAACGCTTCCAAAAATAACTCCCCGATTTATAATCATCGAAAAAGAAGGTTTTGGAAAGCTCACTATCGGCAACATAACTAAAAATATTGGAAATATTTAGTTCATCAGAAATGGTATAGATACAAACTCCAACGGCAATCAGCATAAAAAGAGTTTGCAAAGTATCTGTCCAAACAATGGTTTTAATCCCGCCTTTAAAAGTGTAGAGCCAAATCAATAAAATAGTAATGGTTACTGTGACCCAAAACGGAATTCCGAATTCATCAAATAATAACAATTGTAACACATTGGCTACCAAAAACAGTCGGAATGCAGCTCCAATCGTTCTAGACAATAAGAAAAAAGAAGCACCTGTTTTATAAGAATATCTTCCAAACCGATCTTCTAAATAGGTGTAAATAGAAGTCAAATTCAATCGGTAGTAGAGTGGGAGCAGAATCAATCCGATAACAGCATATCCTACAATATAGCCCAACACCATTTGCATATAACTCATGCTGTCATTTTCTACCCAACCAGGGACAGAAATGAACGTCACCCCAGAAAGCGAAGCGCCAATCATTCCAAAGGCAACCAAATACCAAGGCGATGAATTATTTGCTTTAAAAAAAGTTGCATTATCCGCTTTTCTTCCTGTGAGGTATGAAATAAAAATCAACACGCTGAAATAGCCAATAATGAGAAATAAAATATGAAGTGGTTGCATTCTAAGTGATTATGAATGATGAATTACGAATATAGAATTTATTTCCTTTGCGTATGTCTGTTCGAGTGAATTTTAGTTTAGTAAAACTAAAATTTGTATCGAGAACTTAGTACTAAGGCTTCTCGATACAGTTTTCTTCATTTCAAATTCAGAAAACCACTCGAAGTGACAGACGAAAATTGTACATTTGCCACCATGGATTTTTCATCAAAACTTCTTGAAAATGCAGTGAACGAAGTTTCTCGTTTGCCTGGAATTGGAAAACGAACTGCGCTCCGTTTGGTATTGCATTTATTAAAACAGCCTGTAGAGAATACTAGTTATTTAACGGAAGCTTTGCAACAATTAAGAACTGAAGTAAAATCATGTCAGAAATGCCATAATATTTCAGATACGGTATTGTGTGATATCTGTAATAATCCGAAGAGAACTCCAGAAATTGTGTGTGTGGTTGAGGATATTCGTGATGTGATGGCGATAGAAAACACGGCACAGTATAGAGGATTGTATCATGTTCTAGGAGGGAAAATTTCTCCCATTGAAGGCATCGGTCCGCAGAACTTAGAAATTGAAAGCTTGGTAGAAAAAGTAAAAGATGGTGAAATCAAAGAATTGATTTTTGCCTTAAGCTCTACCATGGAAGGCGATACTACTAATTTCTATATTTTTAAGCAGATTGAAGAATTTGAGATTGTTACTTCTACCATTGCAAGAGGAATTTCTGTTGGAGATGAACTTGAATATGCAGACGAGATTACTTTAGGAAGAAGTATTTTAAACAGGATTCCGTTTGAGAGTTCTTTAAAAAGCTAATATAATGAGCTTAAAACTTTTTGCTCGAATAAAGCAATACACCAAATTATATTTAAAAGACACAAAATAAAAAATTAATTTCTTAAATATTTAGTATTTGTTTTTATGGATAACACAAATATCTATTAAAGATTTTAGACGAAAGTATAGTTTGTTTACTACAATTAAATTAGTAAGTTAGCGAACTTGTTTTCTATTTAGTCTTAATTTTCTCCTAAATACTATACTATAAATGAAACACTCGTTTATTAATAAAATAAGCTACTATTTGCCTGAAACGAGGTTAAATAATGACCAACTATTGGCTGAATTATCTCAAGAGAATCAGTCGACAAGTTTAGAGAAATTAGGAATTAAGGAGCGCAGAATCATCGCAGAAAATGAACTTGCTTCGGATATCGGAATCAAGGCAGCGAAGCTTTTGTTTGAAGAACATACAATTGATCCCAACGATATTGATTTTCTCATCTTTTGTGCGCAAGAATTTGATTACTTCACACCAACGACTGCCTGTGTTATTCACGAAAAATTGAGGTTAAAAAAATCTGCAGGAGCCATTGATTATAATTTAGGATGCAGCGGCTTTGTGTATGGTGTCAGTATTGCCAACGGACTAATAAGTACTGGAGTTGCTAAGAATGTACTTTTAATAACAGCATCTACTCTTACGAGGCAATTACATCCAAAAGATAAAGCATCTAGATTTTTATTTGGAGATGCAGCTGCTGCGACATTGATATCTTCTAGTGAAGAAGAAAAAATTCATCAATTTAACTTTGGAACAGATGGTGAAGGATATGATGTTATTATTAAAGAAGATGGCGGAGCTAGAAATCCGCTAACAGAAAAATCTTCAGTAGAAATCGTTGATAAATATAACAATAGTACAGCTCCTAAATACCTGAAAATGGACGGGACAGAAATCTTTTTATTTGCGTTAAAAAGAGTTCCTAAGTTGATACAAGATAATTTACTGAAAAATAGTTTGGAGCTAAAAGACATCGATCTTTTTATCTTTCATCAAGCAAATGCTTTTTTATTAGAATCATTGCGAAAAAAAATGAAAATTTCTGAAGATAAATTTTACTTTTGCCTTGAAAATATTGGAAATACAGTATCTTCCACGATTCCTATAGCGTTAAAAGAAGCGTTAAAAGAAAAGAAAATTAAGAAAGGAAATAAAGTGATGTTAGTTGCCTTTGGTGTTGGACTTTCGTGGGGAGCGACAGTAATTACAATATAAAAATAAATACGGATAATGACTCTAGAAGATTTTGCCAAAAATATTGCAGAAGAATTTGAATTGGAAAACCCAAATGCTTTAAAACCAGATACGGATTATAGGCATATGGATGTATGGAGTTCTATGTATGCTTTGATACTCATTGCATATGTAGATAGAGAATTTGAAGTTACAATAACAGGTGATGATTTAAGAGCTTCTAATACGCTTTCTGATATTTATAAACTAATCCAAGAAAGAAAATAATTAATGGCTGTTTTTTCTATTTCGAACGTAAAAATCTCTGGGATATCTGCCTGTGTTCCCAAGAAAATAGCGTCTAATTTAGAATATGAAGAACTCAGCTTGTCAGAAAGAGAATTGCTCATTAAAACCACTGGAATCAAAGAAAGAAGAGTCGCAGCTAAAAATGTGACCACATCGGATCTTTGTTTCAAAGCAGCAGAAAAACTATTAGACGAATTGCAATGGCAAAAAGAAGACATTGGAATTTTGGTCTTTGTTTCTCAATCCAGAGATTATTTTTTGCCAGCTACAGCCATCATTTTACAAGATAAATTAGGCTTGCCAAAAACAGCAATGGCATTAGACATTAGTTTGGGATGTTCGGGTTATGTATATGGTTTATCTACCATTGCAAGTTTGCTTAGCACATCTAAAATGAAAAAAGCATTGTTAATGGTTGGCGACATTTCTACCTTTTCATTGAATAAAAAAGACAAAAGTACTTACCCTTTGTTTGGCGATGCAGGTACGGTTACGGCTTTAGAATATGATGTAAATGCGGATGATTTACAATTTAATCTGCAAAGTGATGGAGGCGGACATGAAGCCATCATTATTCCAGATGGTGGTTTAAGAAATCCGCTAAATGACGATTCTTATATAGAAGAAGAAATAGAACCAGGAATTGTTCGTAGTAAGCGAAATTTAAAATTGAATGGCTTGGATGTTTTTAATTTTTCTTTAAAAGAAGTAACTCCTAATATAAATACCCTGTTTGACACATATCAAATAGATAAAGAAACAATCGACTATTATATATTTCATCAGGCTAATTTGTTGATGAATGAATCGATTCGAAGAAAATTGAGAATCGAAAAAGAAAAAGTTCCTTACACATTAGCAAAATATGGAAATACAAGTTCGGCTTCAATTCCATTGACTCTTGTAAGTGAATTAAATAAAGAAATTCGCAATAAAGAATTAAACTTACTTTTGTGTGGTTTTGGCGTTGGATTGTCTTGGGGATCAGTCAGAATATCAACAAAAAATGTAATTTGCCCAGAAATTATAGAATACTAACCCATGGCAACGGATTTTCACTTACACGATAAAACCATTTTAGTTACAGGAGCCACGGGTGGAATTGGCGTTGCAATTGTGAAGGGGATTGCAAAAATGGGAGCAACCGTTATCGCAACAGGAAGAAATTCAGAAAAGCTAAATGCATTGATGGTTGAGTTAGAAGGTGAACACCACCAAGGAATAGCCTCAGATTTATTAGACGAAACATCCAGACAGTCGTTGGTTTCTCAATTGTCTAAACTGGATGGAATTGTACATGCTTCTGGTGTTGTTTTTCCCTATCCAATCAAGTTTCTCAATCAGCAAAAAATAGACGAAACGCTAAATATCAATTACGAATCTCCCGTATTATTGATGTCAGAAATCACGTCAAAAAGAAAATTAAACGATCAGGCTTCTATCGTTTTTTTATCATCAATCTCTGGGCAGCATCCGCACAAAGGTGGAGCCATGTACGCAGGGTCTAAAGCAGCGCTGGAAGCATTTAGTAAAGTGATTGCTTTAGAATTGCAACACAAAAAAATTCGATCTAATTGCATTTCTCCTGCCATGGTAAAAACGCCCATGTATGAAGTGGCAGAACAAAATATGTCTAAGGAAGATATGGACAAGCACATCAATCAATATCCCTTAGGAGTGGGCTATCCTGAAGACGTTTCTAATGCCGTTGTTTTTTTATTGTCTTCTGCTTCTCGTTGGATAACGGGTCAAAATATAACACTTGACGGAGGCTTTTTATTAGGATAAGATGAGTTCCAAACTATCCATTGTCGTTCCTGTTTATAATAGCGAGAAAAGCCTTGAATTGCTCTGCGATTCGATTGAAAAAGAACTTTCCGATTTGGATTATGAAATTGTATTTGTTGACGACGCTTCTGTAGATAAAAGCTGGGAAATATTAAAACAGATAAAAGAAAGAACTAAAGTAAACACAAAGGCAATTCGACTTGAAACGAATGTAGGTCAGCATAGAGCAACACTCATTGGGTTTACAAAATGTTTAGGAGATACAATCATAACTATAGATGATGATTTGCAACATTCTCCTGCAGAAATAAAAAAGCTTTTAGAGGAACATATTTCTCAAAAAAATGAGATCACCTATGGAGTGTATCTTAACAAGAAGAAGCATTCAATTTTTAGAAATAGCATTAGCTTATTTATAAAATATACAACGCGATTTTTTACAGCACATCAAAAGACTGAAGGTTCATCTTTTAGAATACTCTCTAAAACCCTCGCCTCTAGTTTGATACAAGACGTAGATAACTTTGTATATATAGAAGAAGCAATTCATACATACACCAAATCTATTGGTTTTGCATCCATTCACCATGTAAAAAGAACACATAGCAAATCTACATATACAATTAAAAAATTATTCAAGTTATTTGTAGATATATTAACAGTGTATTGTATGCCCAGAATTAAACAGGTTTTACTCCTTTCTTTTTTGATGATACTATTATGGGTCTATTTTTATAGTGTGATAGTGTCTACCTTTTTACTCTTAGTATCGCTCCCTTTTATTACTTTTTGTCTTTTTGCTTTTTCTGTATGTGTGTATTGTCAGTTTAACTCAAGCTTACTAAAGCATAAAACAATTCCGCATAAAATAAAAGAAAGCTATCTATGATTATTAGCGGGTATAATATACAATTACACCGACTTAAAACTCAAGAAGATATTGAGTTGTTAAGAAAATGGCGTAATACAACTCATATCAATCGTTTTATGGAATTTAGAGCGCAGATTTCCAAAGAACAACAAGCTGTTTGGTTTCAATCTATCAATAGCATTCATAACAATTATATGTTGATTGAATATAAAGGAAAGAAAATAGGAATGATTCATGGAGCTGGAATCGACTGGGAGAAAAAACACACAGATTCTGGAGGTATTTTTATTTGGGATGAGGAGTATTGGATGACAAAAGCTCCAATTTCCGCTTCTATTTTAATGACGGATATGTCAACCATTTTTGGATTGGAAAAAACATATATTAAAATTTTAAAAGAGAATAAAAATGCTATTATGTTTAATAAATCGTTAGGCTATAAAATACTTCCGAAGCAAAATAATAACAGCCAACATTATGTGCTAGTACAAAAAGATTACGAGGCAAAAAGAGAAAAAATACTACAAACAATTTTACCTGAACTTAACCCTTATAAAATAAAAATCACGTTTGATTTGGATGATGAAGTGGACGAGTTTTACTATACTAAGTTATCAGAAAAACCACTTTATAAAAATTTAGAAATTATTACATAAGTAAAACTTAACTCACAGAACTCTTTATTTTTGTTCCGCCTCTAGCTTTCTCAATTTCTTTTAATTTTCCTGTCTCTGCCAAATGCAATAAGTTAGCATCTGCATAATTATTCCAACTCTTCCATATGGGCGGATTAAAAGCAAATAACTCTAAGAAAAGATACAAAGGATGTTTTGCAAAAGTTTTTAAAGGTGTAAAATAACGATACCCCACACCAATACTTTCGGTTGGGTTTTTTACGCAATGCCACATATAAGGAGGGTTGTAAAAGACATCACCCGCTTTTAAATGCACTTCATATCGATCTATATATCGGTATAAATTATAATCTTCAAAATTGTTTTTGAACGGATTAAAATCTTTCCCATTCCGTATAGGAGCACTTCTGTAAAAATTTCGTGCAGGCGATGGATCAATAATACAGGTATAATCCATCGGATACAGAATCCATTTTTTCTCACCATAACTTTGGGTAAACAGATTGTGAGAACTTGCATTGTGAATGGGTGTAAAACCTTCTGGTGGACTTATAAAAACATGAAATGCTTCTCCAAAATTTCCTTTCTGCCTTCTATCTCGTATCCATTGATAATCAAAATCCAATAAATGCTCCGGATGCTTTTCTAACAAAGGATAAAAACGATAATATTTATTAATCCCTTTTTTCATTTGATCGATGACCTTGCCAAGCGTTGTACTTTCATATCCCATGGCAATATCTGTTTGATCCATAAATACAATTTGATCATCGCCATGTAATTCTTTAAAATAATCCAAAGACCATTCTTTGGAGCATTTCCAATCTTTGGCAGCACCTTCTAGAATAACAGGAATTCCTTTTTTTACATAGTTTTTTAGAAAGTCTTCTTTTGAAATATTTTGAACACGATCAATTTGGTACGACCTTCCTTCTCCACTATTTTTTAAGAATTTTTCCAATTTTCGGTAAAACCGAGTTCTACTTTTTTTGGTGAGTCTAAAAAAGAATTTTCGCCCTAAAAAATGATCAAAAAATTGATAAAATCCATATTGAAACCTAAACTTAGTAGGAATTTTTTTATGAGAATGAAAGGACATACAATTATTTTGGAGACGGAATCTATTTTTTCAAAAGTAGTTAAAAAATCATTTTAAGTATTCGAAAAAAAAAATAATCGGATTTTTACGCTAAATTTGGATTCGTATAAATAATGACTTCTACTTTAAGCAATACAATGAAACCTCTATATATAAAGAATTTCTTGCTAATTCTATTGGTAGTTTTATCCTTTGGAGGAAGTGTAAATAATGGGTATTCATTTGATGATGAATATGTTACAACGCCAAAAAACAGTCTTGTGTCTAAAGGAATTAGTGGTATTGGAGAAATACTAAGTAGTCACTACAGTACGATTGATAATGTAAAGTTTGGATATAGACCAGTGACTAAGGTCAGCTTCGCATTAGAGCATCAGTTATTTGGTTTTAATCCCACAGCAAGTCATATTATAAACGTATTGCTCTATATGATGGTTGTTTTATTGGTGTTTAAAATACTTCGCCTTTTGTTTTCTTCAACATCAGAGTGGACTTTGTTTTTTATTTGCGCAATATTTGCTGTCCATCCATTGCACTCAGAAGTAGTTTTAAGTTTAAAAAACCGAGAAGAATTGCTTGTTGCGCTATTTGGTTTTTTAACCTTTTATTTTACAATTCTATATTTTGAAAAGAAAAGAATTGTATACATACTCTACGGTATTTTATTGATAATTATAGGCGCAGTTACCAAGTTGACTTTTTTACCTTATATACTATTTATACCGATTTCTTTATGGTATCTTAAAAGAATTCATTGGAAACAAGCAAGTATATTATTCGCGAGTTTTTCTTTTATCGTATTGACAATAAGAACAATTCCTCCATATTTTTTGAGAACAAGCCTTTCTAGAAATGCTGAATTTTTTGAAAACCCATTATTTTTTATGAGCCTTTTAGAGAGATTACCAAATGGATTTTCTTCCTTTTTTTTGTATGCCAAACTCCATATTTTACCAGACCCTTTATTATCGTACTATGGACATCCATATATAGAAATTTTTAACTGGACAAACTATAAAGTATATCTAGGAATAATTTTAGGGGTACTAATTTTATATGCGATTTATAAAAAAAGAAATACGCTCATTGGTTTTGGATTAATAACCTATTTAATTTTTATAGTTCCATATACCAATTTCCCGATTCCAGCAATGGGTATTATTGCAGAACGATTTACTTTCTCATCTGTTTTAGGGTTTGCGATTATCCTTGTTTGTATAATTGAATATATTAAAAAGTCTAAAAGAAAGATGAGTTACCTTACATTTGGAATTCTACTTTTAATGACAGGATTATCAATTTTTGTGAACAGAAAGAGGACGAAGGATTGGAAAGGAGTTTTCAGTTTAATTGAAGTAGATGTGAAAAAAGCTCCCAAATCTCCCAAATTACAGATGCTATATGGAGAAATGTTACAAACAGCATCATCCAATACAAAGAACCGTCAAGCCTCCATACAATATGCTAATGCTGCAGGGAATGCATATAAAAAAGCAATACAATTGGCGCCAAAATATTCTAAAACATATAATAATTTAGGAATATTATATTATTTGTCTGGGAACTATGAAGAGGCAATTTTACTGATTAGGAAGTCTATTGAACTAGGTGATAGTATTGCCGTTAATTATTATAATCTTGGAGCTTGTTATGAAGCTATTGAGAAAAAGGTACAAGCAAAGAAATTTTATAAAAAATCACTTGAGAAAAATCCGAAATATTTCCCTTCAAGAAATAAATTGAAAGCGTTAAACATAACAGTAGAATAAAACTGAAATTCTAATGTAAGTTTAGCAATATGAATTTTTGTTTAAGCAGCTCGTAATACCATTTGTTGTTTAAAATTACTGTGAAAGAAATTATTGATTTGTTTTTATAGAAGTAATGTTTAAGGAAGGTTTTATGAAGAAGTATTGTTAATCGTATTCCGTTTGAGCAATCATTAAAGAATTAATTTTCTTTTGCATTCCAAACAAGTGAAATCATTTTATATAATTTATCTTCAGTATAATCGTAATCATTTTCAGTATCTACCCTGTGAACTAAGACCATTTTAGAAGCAGGGTACACTGCTAACATATGTACTCCTGTACCTGTATGGTAAAATGATTTTGAAGAACGATTTTTTGTTTTCATTAAAACTCCCCATAAAACACCATAAGCCAATCCTGCTGGTTTGTAGGTTATATTAATAGGTTCTGTAGAGAATTGAATCCATTCTTTAGAAATGATTTGTTTTCCATTCCAGGTTCCTTCATTAACATATAATTGACCATACAAAGCCAAATCTCTAGCGGAAAGTCTAAAATGAAAAGCAGGATATTTTGATTTATGAATTTCATATTGATAAAACCCATGTGTATCTGGAATTTTAAGATCATCATCGTCACTTTTCAAATAAATCTTTGAATATTCGTTTTTAAAATCCATTCCCAAAGGTTGCGCAATGTGCGTATAGAATAAATCATAAATACTTTTTCCAGTTTTTTGCTCCAAAATATGGGCAAGAATATTAAAGCCCCAATTATTATAATAATATGTTTCTCCAGGTTTATGAGATCCTCTTTTTGGCATTTTAGCTAACATTCCTTCAGATACAGCAGCTGCGTGATGATAAATTCCAGATCTAGATTTTAAGAGATCAGCAATGGTTGCGCTTTTTTCTTGTTCCGTTAATTTAGGCGAGATATCATCAATTTTTAGATCACCAATTGTTTTTGTAGTATCAATAGTTCCATTGGTGATATAGATTCCAAGTAAAGAGTTTAACAAGGCTTTTCGAATGGAATGTATAACATGTTTCTGGTCGGATTGTCCCCATTCAAGAACAACCTTCCCTTCCGATAAGATAATTAAAGACGAAGTCCCAGATTCTTTTAAGAAAGAAGTTAAACTATCTAATTTAGCAGAAGAAAAACCCAATTTTTTTTGATTGCCAATTTCTAAACCTTCAAACCCTTGTGCAGAAATTAAAGCTGAATTGAGCGAACATAGTAATAAAAGGTGAAAGATTAAATATCTTTTCATTGGTGGTTAGTTTAGTCAAAGACAATAATAGTATTCTTTTGTGACGTTTTAAATTATTCTTCTAATTCGTCATGATCATCACTGTTGTTGTTATCCCAATCTTTCTTCGCTCTAATATTTTTATACAATTTAATTGAAAGCATTAACAACACACCAAAGAGGATAATTCCGATCACTCCCCAAACCCAATTGATATTTTTTAGGACTACAATAAAAACAATTGCAAACAACAAAATGGTTGCGACTTCATTCCAAAGTCTTAATTTAAAAGAAGTGTATTTTACTATATCATTTTGTAATTGGAGAAATATTTTATGACAAGCTCCGTGGTAGAAAAAGAGCGCAAAGACAAAAGAAAGTTTTACGTGCATCCATCCAAAAGTAAGATAGCTAGGAGAAGAGAAAAGCATCCAAAGACCAAAAACTGTAGCCAAAATACCAGAAGGCCAAGTAATAATATACCAAAGTCGTTTGCTCATTAACTTATACTGTGTCTGTAAAATTGATTTCGCAGGTTCTTCTTTGTCTTCCGCTTCAGTATGATAAATAAACAATCGGACGATATAAAACAAACCCGCAAACCAGGTGATTACAAAAATGATGTGTAGGGCTTTTATGTATAAAAAATTCATAATTGTTATTGTTTGTCAGGTCGAGCGCAGTCGAGACCTAAATAAAACCTCTCGACTGCGCTCGAGGTGACATTTTGTGTTTTTTCTAACTTCTAACTTTCCAATGATTAATCCAATTCACCATGACGTCTACCCAATTATCATTGTCATTCATACACGGAATGTGTTTATAATCCGTTCCGCCAGCATGTAAAAATTCATCCTTTCCTTCCATGGCAATTTCTTCTAAAGTTTCTAAACAATCCGAAACAAAAGCTGGAGTTATAACAGCCAGTTTTTTCTTTCCTTCACTCGGAAATTTTTCCAATTCAAAATCCGTATATGGTTTTAACCAAGGGTCTTTTAGTAAACGAGACTGAAACGAATTGCTATAGCTTCCTTCCTTCAATCCCAATTCCTTTACAATTCCTTTCGTTGTTTCAAAACACTGATGTCTATAACAGGTTTTGTGCGCTTCAGAAGGAGTTTCACAGCAGCTTCCATCTCCCGAGGATTCGGGATTACAATGACTCTGAGTAGTATCCGATTTAAAAATATGTCGCTCTGGAATTCCATGATATGAAAACAAAATATGATCATAGTCAAACCCATTTAGATGATTTTTGATATTAGCACTCATTGCTTTGATGTAATTTTCCTCATTATAAAAAACAGGTAAAACATCCATTTTTACTTTTGGATGATTTTTAACAATCACACTTTCAGCTTTTGCGACAACAGTTTCATAAGAAGACATGGCATAATGTGGATATAACGGAACTAATAAAACCTCATCTACGCCTTTATCGGTTAACTCTTTCATTCCTTTTTCGATACTCATAGAACCATAACGCATGGCAAGCGCCACAGGAATATCTACTTTATCTGTTACTTTTTTAGAAAACCGTTCAGAAATTACAATCAACGGAGAACCTTCATCCCACCAAATTTTTTGATAAGCCGCAGCAGATTTCTTTGGACGCACATTTAAAATAATTCCTTTGATTAATAAAAATCGCTTCCAATATGGAATGTCGATCACACGTTCATCCATCAGAAATTCATCCAAATATTTACGAACATCTTTGGTTTTTGTACTATCTGGCGATCCTAAATTTACTAATAAAACTCCTTTCATACTTTATGTTTAACTGTCACCCTGAGCCTTTACCCTGAGTTTATCGAAGGGTGTCGAAGGGCAGTATCTGTTTAAAATTAATATTTGTTGTCACTTCGAGTGATTTTTCTTTAAAAATCGTATCGAGAAGTGTTTATTCTCGATATAAACTTTTTGCCTTCGACTCCGCTCAGTCATCAAGTTTCACGTAATGACATTATCTTTCTTTTAGTTGATTCGTAACCTCATACAAAGCAATACTCAAACTATGAATCACATTCATAGAAGAATTTCTTCCATACATGGGAATCGAAACCGTTCCGTCTACCAAATTAATGTATTCAATTCCATTGCGTTCACTTCCTAAAAGCAATACAATTTTAGAATGATTTGTAAAATCATATTCTTGAATGGAAATACTTTCATTGGTAATTTCAATACCAAGAATTGTATTTCCTTCCTCTTTTAATTGATGTATTACCTCCGAAAAATGGGTATAAGTATCGTGTTTAATTTGATCTACTGTATTTCTTGCTGTCCTTTTTACATGCCTATTTTCTGTTGATGGAGAACTCTCATGTAAATATATTTTCGAAACCCCAAAACTCTCAGCAATACGAAAACACATTCCAATATTTTCTGGAGTCCGAATCGCATCACAGACAATGGTAATTGGAAATTGTTGTTGCTGATTTTTAATATCGTCGTGACTTAATTGCTTCACTTCACTTTATTTTAAGTTTCAAAGTTTTATTTTGGTTACTGGTTACTGGTTACTGGTTACTGGTTACTGGTTACTGGTTACTGGTTCATTGTTATATGTTTTCAATTTCAAAGTTTTTTTGTATTTCGTAAATATATTTTCAAACTTTCCTAATTCCTAATTCCTAATTCCTAATTCCTAATTCCTAATTCCTAATTCCTAATTCCTAATTCCTAATTCCTAATTCCTAATCGTTAATTATTCATTGCTCATTGTTAATTATTAAGAGACATCACATATTTCTTCGGAGTTGTCCCGAACTTCTTTTTAAAAGCAGCGATAAAATGACTCGCAGTACTATAACCGACTTTTAATCCCACTTCATTTACATTATGCTGATTGCTCTCTAATAATCTTCGTGCTTGCTCCATTTTATAATCAAACAAAAAACTATAGACTGTATCGCCATAAATCTGCTTAAAACCTTCTTTTAGCTTTTTGATATTCAATCCAATTTCATTTGCCAATTCCTGTAAACTAGGAGGTTCTGCCATATTTGCAATAATGATGTCTTTCGCTTTTCTAATTTTGATGACGTTTTGCTCATCCACTAAAAACGGACAATACTCACCCAAACTAGATTCATCCTGCTGAAAATGCAAACTCAATAATTCATAGATTTTTCCTTTGATGTATAAATCTCGGATCGAACTATTCACACTAGAATTGATGATTTGTTGCAGTACAATTAAAACTGTTGGTTTAATTTCTACATCATCATAATATTTTTTATTGCTATTCTCTTCACTTAAAAACGGAATATATCCCGCTTCTTTAGAAAAAAGAGAATGGAATTTTTCAATAGAAATCAGCAAAGAAATTAAAATGGTTTTTGGGAAAATCTCCAAATTGATAGGAAGTTTTCTCTGAGGATTGTATAAAATGATAGAACGCTTGTCTAGCACATCAAAAGTATAGCCCCCATTGTTAAATAAAAACTTGGAATTCCCTTTAATACAGAAGTGCAATTGAATAAAAGTACTGTCAATTTCTCTCTCAAAACCAAGCGTTTGATCACTCTCATTTTTAAACTCAAGGAGATGAAATCCATTTTCTAAGTTAATCTCATCAAAAGAACTTCCAGCGACATTTTTTAGCATACATTAAAATTTATTAAAAACCCTTTTTATTTAGAATGATTCTACGTAATAGTATTTATACCTATTGATTTTACTGCAAAAGTACAATATTGCACAAGTTTTTAAAACAAAAAGCATCTAAAAAACATAGAACGATAAAAAAAGTACTTTGAGCGACACTTTTATCAATCTGAACTTTTTATTTTTGACCATCTTTATAAAGAGCTGAATGCGTTTAGACAATCAACACACAAATTTATACAATATTGGCGTTAGCTACAAAAAAGCCGATGCGCATACTCGTGGAAAGTATAGTTTGTCTAAAGAAAATCAAATCAAAGTTTTAGAAGAAGCAAAAGAACTTGGATTTGATGGTGTATTTGTTTTATCAACTTGCAACAGAACAGAAATTACAGGCTTTGCAGAACATCCTTATCAGCTGATAAAATTGTTGTGTAAATATTCTGAAGGAAGCGTTGAAGAATTCGCAAGAATTTCAAACGTATACAAAGGAAAAGAAGCTGTCAATCAATTGTTCAGAATTGGAACAGGATTAGAAAGCCAGATTTTAGGAGATTACGAAATTGTAAGTCAATTAAAACTTGCTTTTAAATTAGCGAAGCAAGTAGAAACTACTAATGCTTATATAGAGCGCTTGATCAATTCAGTATTACAAGCCAGTAAAAAAATCAAGAATCAAACGCAACTAAGTTCAGGAACTACTTCAGTTTCTTATGCAGCAGTTCAGTATATTATTCAAAACGTTCCAAATTACAATTCAAAAAATATTTTAGTTTTTGGATTGGGTAAAATGGGAAAGCATACTTGTAAGAACTTAGCTGAATACACTCAGAATAACTCTGTTTGTTTGATTAATAGAACAGAAGAAAAAACAACTTCTTTTGTAGAGGAACACCAATCGATTCGTAAATCGAAAATTGAAAACCTAACAGAAGAGATTGCACAAGCTGATATTTTAATTGTTTCTACCGGAGCTGATAAACCTACGGTGACTACAGAACATATCAACAAGAATAAAGAAATCTTAATTCTAGATTTATCGATGCCAGAAAATGTTGAAAAATCGATCAAAGATTTTGAAAACACCACGTTGGTAAATGTAGACGAATTGTCTAAAATCACCTTAGAGACTCTAGCAACGCGAGAGAAGGAAGTGCCAAAAGCAGAAGAAATTATCAATATTCATAAGGCAGAATTTAATGAATGGTTAAACCATAGAAAGTTTACGCCCGCTATTAATGCTTTAAAAGAATCTTTGGAAGCTATTCAAAAAGACGAAATTAATTTTCACAAAAAGAAAATTAAGAACTTTGACGAAACACAAGCAGAAATACTAACCAATAGATTCATACAGAAAATTACAACTCAGTTTGTAAAACACCTGAAAGAAGAAGACACCTCTGTGAATGATAGCATTCAAGTGATGTCTAAAGTTTTCGGTAAAGCCTAACCCATCCATGCAAAAAGTTATTAGAATAGGTACGCGCGATAGTGAATTAGCACTATGGCAAGCCAAAAAAGTTCAGCGATTGTTGACTGAATTAGAGTACGAAACAGAGATTGTTCCTATAAAATCTACTGGTGATATTGTACTCAATAAGCCTATTTACGAACTGGGAATTACGGGCGTTTTCACGAGAAACCTTGACATTGCTTTATTGAACAATGAAATTGATATTGCGGTACATTCCATGAAAGACGTTCCTACAGTTTTACCAGAAGGAATTATTCAAGCTGCGGTTTTAAAACGCGCAAACTATAATGACATCTTAGTTTTAAAAGATACCGAAGAGTTTTTTGCACAAAAAGAAGCGACCATTGCTACTGGAAGTTTACGTAGGAAAGCCATGTGGTTAAATCGTTATCCAACACATACCGTTGTTGATTTACGAGGAAATGTAAACACACGTTTGCAAAAATTAGAAGACAATGATTGGAATGGAGCTGTCTTTGCAGCCGCAGGTTTAGAGCGAATTGGAAAACGTCCAGCAGGAGCAGTCAATCTTTCTTGGATGATTCCTGCGCCAGCACAAGGAGCTATTATGATTGCGTCTTTAGATGAAGATGATTATATAAAAGATGCTTGCGAACAATTAAATCACCATGAAACAGAAGTTTGTACTAAGATAGAGCGTGAGTTTTTAAATCGTTTAGAAGGTGGGTGTACAGCACCCATTGGCGCATTGGCTTATGTTGATGAAAAAACAGAAGAGATAAACTTTAAAGGAATTCTATTAAGTAAAGACGGGAAAAAGAAAATTCAAGTTGCAAAAGAGGCACCTTTAAATCGTCATAGATATTTAGCAAAAGATTGCGCTGATTATATTTTGAATCGAGGTGGGAAACAATTGATTATAGACGATATAGATGTTGCAGAAGAAATTAAAACAGCTGTATATTCCACCAAATCCTTGTCTGAAAGTCAAGCAAAATTATTTCATAACAACATTACTTCTGATAGTTCTGATTTTATCAAAATAAGATTCAATAGAATTGCTCCGAAAGTGATAAAAAATGAAATCGAAAATGTCATCATCACCAGTAAAAATGGAGTAGAAGCGATCTTAAATAGTTTTACCAAAGATGAGTTGAACTTCAGAAATATCTATTGTGTTGGAAGAAGAACAAAAAAACTGATTGACCAAAGAATAGGATCTGTACGTCATTCTGAGAAGAATGCGCAAAAATTAGCAGAATACTTGCAAGAAAAAATCAAAGGGCAAGAAGTCACTTATTTTTGTAGCGATTTGAGGTTGGATACTTTGCCTAAAGTGTTAAGTGAAAATGGAATCACCGTAAATGAAGTTGAAGCGTATAAAACCATGTACAGTCCAGCTTATGTTGACGATACCGTAGGCGGAGTATTGTTTTACAGTCCGTCTACCGTTGAAAGTTATATTCAAAAAAATACAACCGATAAAGTAGCATTTTGTATTGGCGAATCTACGGCGAAAGAAGCAAGAAAGCATTTTAAGAAAGTAGAGGTAGCACAAGTGCCTACTGTAGAAAGCGTCATAGAATTGGTGAATTTGTATTATGTGGAAAAATAGCTCAAAATAATTCAGACCTTTCAGGTTTTAAAAACCTGAAAGGTCTGGTCTAGAAAATAACAAATGTTTAGAACAAGAAGACTTAGAAAATCAGAAGGAATCAGAAGATTGGTTCAAGAAACTAAACTATCTGTAGACGATTTTATTTATCCTCTATTTATTGAAGAAGGAGAGAATATAGAGACAGAAATTGTGTCAATGCCTGGAATCAAACGTTATTCTTTGGATAGGATTTCAAAAGAGCTAGATGAAGTTGTTGACTTAAACATTCCTGCTGTTCTGTTATTTGGAATTCCATCTGAGAAAGATGATGAAGGAACAGAAACTTGGAATGACAATGGAATCATGCAACAAGCCATTCGTTTTATCAAAAAGAATTATCCAAATTTATATGTAATTACGGACGTGTGTTTTTGTGAATATACATCTCACGGACATTGCGGAATTATTCATAATCAAGATGTAGATAATGATGCAACGCTCGTCAATATTGCCAAGCAAGTAATTTCTCATGCGAAGGCAGGCGTAGATATGGTAGCGCCTTCAGGAATGATGGACGGAACCATTCAAATGGTTAGAGAAGCTTTAGATAATACAGGTTTTGTGAACTTGCCAATCATGGCATATTCAGTAAAATATGCATCCGCATTTTACGGACCGTTTAGAGATGCGGCAGATTCTGCACCAACATTTGGTGACAGAAGAACCTATCAAATGGATCCCGCCAATAGAGACGAAGGAATGCGTGAAGCAAATTTTGACGATCAAGAAGGAGCCGATATTTTAATGGTAAAACCAGCATTGTCGTATTTAGATATCATTCGTGATTTAAAAAATAATTTCGATAGACCGATTGCTTGCTATAATGTAAGTGGCGAATATGCTATGGTAAAAGCAGCAGCAGAAAAAGGTTGGATCGACGGAGAGCGAGTAATGATGGAAAGTCTACTCTCTATGAAAAGAGCTGGTGCAGATATTATCATTAGCTATTTTGCAAAAGAAGCAGCGAGGGTGTTATTGAAATAAAAGTTAAAATGTCACTTCGAGCGCAGTCGAGAGGTTTTAATTAGGTCTCGACTGCGCTCGACCAGACAAAAGAATACATAAAATGCAATTCAAAAAATCACAAAAACTATACGAAAAAGGACTTATTCATTTAGTAGGTGCTGTAAATTCACCCGTACGGGCTTTTGCTTCTGTAGGAGGAAATCCTTTATTTATCAAAAGAGGAAGAGGTTCTCAAATCATTGATGTAGATGGGAACAAATATGTCGATTTGGTATTGTCTTATGGTCCTATGATTTTGGGACATCGACATAACAAAGTGCAAAAAGCTGTCAACAAAGCATTAAAGAATGGGTATTCCTTTGGAGCATCCACAGAAAATGAAATCAAGCTTGCAAAAATAGTTTGCGATGCATTTCCTGGAATGGATAAAGTTCGTTTTGTAAACTCTGGAACTGAAGCTGTATTAAGCGGAATCCGTTTGGCAAGAGCGTTTACAGGAAAAGATAAAATCATCAAATTTTCTGGTTGTTATCACGGACACCAAGATGCATTGTTAGTGGCTGCAGGTTCAGGATTGGCAACCTTAAGTTTGCCGGGAAGTAAAGGAGTTCCAGAAGGTGCCGTAAAGAACACCTTGATTGCAACCTATAATGATTTGGAGAGTGTGAAAAAACACTTCGAAAATTACGATGATATCGCCGGAGTTATTATAGAGCCTGTAGGTGGTAATATGGGCGTTGTCATTCCGCAAAACAATTTCTTAAAAGAATTAAAAGAATACCTAGCCTCCAAAGGAGCTTTGTTAATTGCTGATGAAGTAATGACAGGCTTCCGTTCTAAATTTGGAGGAGCGCAAGAATTGTTTGATGTTGAAGCAGATATTACTTGCTTGGGAAAAGTTATAGGTGGAGGTTTTCCAGTTGGAGCCTATGGCGCTAGAAATGAAATTATGGAACAAGTTGCTCCGTTAGGAGGAATGTATCAAGCAGGAACTTTAAGTGGAAATCCAATTGCGATGGCAGGAGGAATTTCGACATTAAGAGAGTTGAAAAGACAAGACCCATATAGTCAGTTTGATAGCGTTGGAGAAAAGATAGAAGCCATTTTATTAGATGCAGCTAAGAAATATAATGTAGATGTAACTGTCAATAGATTTGGTTCTATGTTGAATCCATTTTTCACAAACGTAAAAGTGACCAATTTTGAAGAAGCACAGACTTCTGATACTAAAAAGTTTGCGGTATTCTTTTGGGAAATGATCAAAAACGGTGTGTTTTTACCGCCATCACAGTTTGAAGCTTGGTTTTTAAGTTCAGCATTAACAGAAGAAGACCTTGTTAAGATTGGAAAAGCTGTTGATAAAGGAATGTTGGAAGTTTCAAGGATGAAATAAAGAACTGCAAAGTTCGCTAAGAATTTTTGCACAGTACACCAAGGTTAGAAAAAATAGAATTAAAAGAATAATAAAATAACTTCGCGTTCTTTGCGATAAAACATTGCGCCTTTGCGTTTAAGATATGATAAAAAACGATTTATTTTTAAGAGCCTTAAAAGGAGAAACAGTCGATAGACCACCAGTGTGGATGATGCGTCAAGCGGGGCGTTATTTGCCAGAGTTTATGGAAATCAAAAAGAAGTACGATTTCTTTACTCGATGTAGAACTCCTGAGTTAGCATCAGAAATAACAGTACAACCTATCAGAAGATACGGAATGGATGCTGCAATTTTGTTTTCTGATATTTTGGTGATACCACAAGCGATGAATATTGAAGTGGAAATGAAACCAGATTTCGGACCGTATTTACCCAATCCAGTTCGCGATCAAAAAGGAGTAGACAATGTTGTGATTCCTGATGTTCATCAAGAATTAGGCTATGTGATGGATGCTATTAAAGCTACCAAAGAAAAACTGAATGATGAAATTCCATTAATCGGTTTTGCAGGATCTCCGTGGACCATTTTATGTTATGTAGTGCAAGGTCAAGGTTCCAAAAATTTTGATAAGGCCAAAGGTTTTTGCTTTACAAATCCAGTTGCTGCACATCAGTTATTACAAAAAATTACAGATACTACTATCGCGTATTTAAAAGCCAAAGTAGCAGCAGGAGTCAATGCTGTTCAAGTCTTTGATTCTTGGGGAGGAATGTTATCTCCTGTTGATTATCAAGAATTCTCTTGGCAATATATTCAACAAATTATTGACGCATTAAAAGACGATGCACCAGTCATTGCTTTTGGAAAGGGATGTTGGTTTGCGTTAAATGAAATGTCGAAATCTGGAGCTTCGGCATTGGGTGTCGATTGGACATGTACTGCAAGAAATGCACGTTATTTATCCGGAGGACAAATCACATTACAAGGAAATTTTGACCCTTCAAGGCTCTTGTCGCCACCAGCAGAAATTAAGAAAATGGTGCATCAAATGATCAACGAATTCGGAAAAGACAGGTATATTGTGAACCTAGGTCATGGAATTTTACCAAATATTCCAACGGACAATGCCAAAGCGTTTGTAGATGCCGTAAAAGAATATGGAGCATAAATGTCGCCTTGGAAACTCATAAAAGGATTAAAATTTAAACAGCTAGTCGGTTTAACGAAGTTGTTTTTTAAGCACCCTTTTTTTATGTTTTCTACAGTCCGTGCCACTTTTAGCGTCATGAAAATTGCACAAAAAGAATTTCCAGATATCCATGGGAAGTTAAACAAAGCAAATGCATTTCGTCATGCACTATGGAATATTTTGATTGCTGAAGAATGTGCTAAGTTTTCTAAAAATATCAATTCAATTTTGGATTGGACTAAAGAAATTACCGATTGGCATGAAGAGTTTTCTCCTAACGAAGCACTTGCAAAAGTGATGGATTTACATAATAATGATATCGGAAGGAAACTGTATAGAAGAGATGCAGTAAATACGAAAAGAAACAAATTCATCAATAGCGTTAAAATGCTATTAGAAGATGCAGCTCAGATACTATCTGTAAAAGATGTTGAACAATATCCAAATCAATTAGTTTATATTGAAGATTGAATGGAGGCTAAAGAAGATCATAAACAACCCGTTGTAAGTATTAGAAGTAAAGAAGGTGAGCTTATCAATATTTTTAAGATTGATAAAAATGATGCTTGGTCTATTTGTGATTTTGTCACTGCCAATGAAGATCGGTTACTAGATTTTTTCCCAGGAACAAGAGAACAAAATCTAACACCAGATTTATCAAAAAGGTTTGTCAAGTTAAAGGAAAAAGAATTTGATGTAAAAGAAGAGTTTCTGTTTACGTTAAGACCAGAAAAATTGAATAAAGTGATTGGGTTGATCTATATTAAAGAACTGGATTGGAATAAAAAGCAAGGCGAATTTGCTTATGCCATTGATTATAACTTTGAAGGCAAAGGAATTACCTCTCAGATAATAAAAAAACTCTCTGAACTGGCTTTTGAAGTATTTGATTTAGAAACACTTCAAATTATTGTGCATAAAACAAACATAGCAAGTATAAGAGTTGCCGAGAAGTGTAATTTTGTTTGGGTAAAAACATTAAAAAAAATATTCACTCCAAGAGGTAGAGATCCTATGGATATGGAGTTGTATGAACGATATAAAAATTGAAATTGAAATTGAAATTGAAATTGAAATAAGAAAGACTTGTTTTTGCGAATTGTAAGTCTAATAAAAAATGTCTCCTTGAGCATTACAGAAATAAAAATATACTTTTATTGAAAGTAGTAAACGAAGTTTATCGAGAGGTCTTAAAGCATGAAAGATAAAAAGGTCTCGACTGCGCTCGACCTGACATTAAAAAAATAATTGACAATTAATAATTAAAATAGATGCCACATTTTATCATAGATTGTACAGAAAATATTTTAGAATTAGAGATGCCGAAAGTTATTATAGAGGAAGTTTTTGAAACTACTTTTTCTACAGGTCTTTTTAAAAGGAATGATATTAAAGTTCGATTAAATCCGTTCAAACACTCATTAGTGATGGGAGGAGATTCAGATTTTGTTCATGTTTTTGGAAACATCATGCAAGGAAGAACCGATGAACAAAAGGCAGATCTTTCTAAGAAGATTGTTTCGAAACTGAATGAATTATTTCCAGATGTTCCTATCGTATCTATGAATATTCGAGATTTTGAGAGAGCATCTTATATCAATAAAACAATGTTATAAGAGTTGGTATGATACAAGGAATTACAAAAGGATTTAAAGCTTACTTTGGAACATTCGAGATCATTTCTAAGTTGAAACTCTGGAAATATTTTGCGATTCCAATGACGATAAGCTTCATCGTATTCATTATTATTGGGAGCTTATCGTATGCATTTTCTGATAACATAGGGAATTACATTTCAAGTTTATGGACTTGGGAATTTGGGAAATCTACCTTTGAGACCATTAGCACGGTATTTGGAGGATTGCTATTATTAACTTTAGGATTCATTGCATTCAAACATATTGTTTTAGCCTTATCTGCACCGTTTATGGGACCGATCTCTAAAAAGATTGAAGACCATTTAACTGGTGGAAATCTGAATACTCATGAATCGTCCTCACTTCAATTATTGGGACGAGGGATTAGAATTAGTATTCGGAATTTGCTAAGAGAATTGATATTGACAATTCCAATACTTTTATTCGGATTGATTCCTCTTATTGGTTTGTTTTCTACCATACTATTGTTTTTGATGCAGGCCTATTTTGCAGGCTTTGGAAATATGGATTATACCTTAGAACGTCATTATAACTATAAGGAAAGTGTCAGATTTGTGAAACGAAATAGAGGCTTGGCAACAGGAAATGGAATTGTGTTTATGTTGTTTTTATTGATTCCTTTCATTGGCGTTATTTTAGTGCTGCCTTTTTCAGTGACAGCAGCAACTGTAGAGACCGTTAAGCAAATTGAAGAGGAGAGAAATAAATAAGAGAGACCTTTCAGGTTTTCAAAACCTGAAAGGTCTTAATAACGTAATACAAACGCAGATGGAAATATTAGAGAAAGATTGTTTTTATCATATTTTTAATAGAGAGATTAATAGTGATATTGTTTTTAAAAATGATGAGAACAAACAATACTTTTTAAAGTTAGTTGAAAAGTATTTTAAAGATAAACTTGAATTACTTGCGTATTATTTAATGGATAATCATTTTCATTTAGTAATTAAAGTAATATGTGATTCTAAAGAAGCATCACAGGTATTTTCTAATTTATTTAATGCTTACACAAAAGCATATAATAAACAACAAGGCAGAACGGGGTCATTATTTGAAAAACCATTTAAAAGAAAAAAGTTAGATGAAGAAGAATACCTTAAAAACTTAATAATTTACGTACATCAAAATCCTGAAAACCATAATGTTGTTAGAAACTTTAGTACGTATGAATTTTCATCGTACCATTTATACAAGAGCGATTCAAACTCTGTGATTAGTGCATCAAAAGAATATGTTTTGAGCTTATATGGGGGAATTGAAAATTTTAGCTTTGTACATCAGGAAAAGTTAAAAGAAGAAGAATCTTCCTTAGACCTTTCAGGTTTTCAAAACCTGAAAGGTCTCACAATGAAAAAACAATTTTACCAATACATACTTAGCTTACAAGACAGCATCACTTCTACATTGGAAGAAGTTGATGGAAAGGCAACCTTTCAAGAAGATTTATGGGAACGATCAGGCGGTGGCGGAGGAAGAACACGCGTGATAGAAAATGGAAACATTTTTGAAAAAGGTGGCGTGAATATTTCTGCAGTTCATGGCGAATTACCAGAACCATTACGAAAGCAATTTGGGGTGGAGCAAGGCGATTTTTTTGCCTGTGGACTAAGCTTGGTTTTACATCCTAAAAACCCGATGATCCCTACAGTTCATGCCAATTGGCGTTACTTTGAAATGTATAATGGAGATGGAAACATTGTTACCCAATGGTTTGGAGGAGGTCAAGATTTAACTCCGTATTATTTATTTGAAGAAGATGCTGTTCATTTTCATACCGTTTGTAAATCTGCATGCGATAAACATCATGTAGATTTTTATCCAAAGTTTAAAAAAACCTGTGATGAATATTTTTGGAATGCCCACAGAAATGAAGCTCGTGGTATTGGAGGATTGTTCTTTGATTACTTAAAAGAGACTGATCAATTTTCGATGCAAGACAGATATGATTTTGTGACAGAAGTAGGAAATAGTTTTTTAGAAAGCTATGTTCCTATTGTAGAAAGAAGAAGAGCATTAACCTATACCCAAGATCATAAAGATTGGCAAGAAATACGAAGAGGTCGTTATGTTGAGTTTAATTTAGTACACGATAGAGGAACATTGTTCGGCTTAAAAACGAACGGTAGAATAGAAAGTATTCTGATGAGTTTACCGCCTGTGGTTCAGTGGAAATACGATCATCATCCAAAGGAAAATTCGGAAGAATCTAAATTGATTGATGTTTTAATGAATCCAAAAGATTGGGTTTAGAACTTTGAGTAATTATCAATAAAAGTTTAAAAAATTACATTTTTAATTAATAAAAATTACTTTTTTAAACTTTTATTAAGAATAACGCAATAATATTTCTTTTTCTAAAGAATTTTTCATCATTAAAAAATAACAATTAATCACTCATTTTTCGTATTTTCGCAGTCTGAAAACCGAATAGACAATGGCAAGATTCGAATTAAAATTACCAAAGATGGGAGAAAGTGTTGCGGAAGCAACGATTACATCTTGGTTGAAAGAAGTAGGTGAAACTATAGAAATGGACGAACCTATTGTAGAAATTGCTACGGATAAAGTAGATTCTGAAGTACCCAGTGAAGTTGACGGAACCTTAGTTGAAATTTTATTTGATAAAGATACTGTTGTAGGAGTTGGTCAGACGATTGCTGTTATAGAAACAGAAGGTGGAGAAGTTGCTAGCACTCCAGTAGCTAAGGAGGATGTTGCATCGAGCGAAGTCGAAATACCAAAGGAAATTGCTCAAGTTGAAAAAACGGTAGAAGCTGCTATTGAAACTACCAATACACCGATTGCCAAAACTTCAGATTCAGGAAAATTCTTTTCACCATTAGTAAGAAATATTGCTCAGACTGAAGGAGTTTCTATGCAGGAACTGGAAAGTATTGCTGGAACAGGAAAAGACGGAAGGGTGACTAAGAATGATATTCTTTCTTATATAGAAAATAAAACTTCTGCTCCAAAGGTAACGAATGTCACATCGAGCGAAGTCGAAATGCCTAAAGCAATACCTGCTATAAAAGAAGTAGCAAAAGCAGCTCCAATTTCTGTAAATGGAGAAGATGAAATCATTGAAATGACTCGTATGGGTAAATTGGTTTCAAAACACATGGTAGATTCTGTTCAGACATCGGCTCATGTGCAATCGTTTATAGAGATTGATGTGACCAATATCGTAAAATGGAGAAGTAAGGTAAAAGATGCATTTTTTGCTAGAGAAGGAGAGAAGCTAACATTTACGCCTATTTTGATGCAAGCGGTTGCATCTACCATCAAGAAATTCCCGTTAATTAATATTTCAGTGCAAGGTGATACAATCATCAAAAAGAAAAATATCAATTTAGGAATGGCTGCTGCGTTAGCTGATGGTAATTTAATTGTACCGGTGATTAAGAATGCCGATCAATTGAATTTGGTTGGAATGACCAAACAAGTGAATGATTTAGCCAATAGAGCAAGAAACAATCAGTTAAAGCCAGATGATATCCAAGGTGGAACCTATACTGTTACCAATGTAGGGAGCTTTGGTTCTGTGATGGGAACGCCCATTATCAATCAACCACAAGTGGCTATTTTAGCATTAGGAGCTATCAGAAAAGTTCCTGCGGTTATTGAAACTTCAGAAGGAGATTTCATCGGAATCAGACAAAAAATGTTTGTCTCACATTCGTATGACCACAGAGTGGTAAATGGAGCTTTGGGAGGAATGTTTATCAAGACACTCAAAGAAACTTTAGAAGCTTGGGATGTAAATCAAGATTTTTAAAAAAACTTAAATATTCTAAAACGCTCGCTTAATGCGGGCGTTTTTGTTATTTTGCATTTTGAAAAACTGAAATTCAATGCAATTCGAAAATCCAATTCTATTTTTTATATGCTCCCTAGGAGTATTTAATGGTTTGTTGGTTAGCCTTTATTTTTTATTTTTCAATACACAAAAAAGAGTACCAAACTTCTTATTTGGATTGCTAACTTTATTCTTAACCTTAAGAATTGGTAAATCGGTTTATGTTATTTTCACTCCAAGAGAAGATCGAAATCTGTACATTATACAAGTAGGTTTGTCAGCATGTTTTCTAATTGGAATAGTGCTATTTTATTACTTAAAATCTTCAATTGAAAATCGAAAAGTAATTCCGAAATCATGGAAATTACACTTTGCTACTTTAGTTCTTATTATTGTAAGTGTAGGTGTCATAAAACCCTATGCTACGAGTCATCTTTTTTGGAATTCCTTTTTTGTCTGGTTCATTTATGCTGTATGGGGAATGTATCTCCTCGCTTCAATTTTTATAATGAAGAATACGATAAAGAACAGTATTAAAAGAGGCGTTTGTACTACCTCAGAATATTGGCTTGTTGCCGTTTTACTGGCGAATATTTTAATTTATGCGGCATACATTGTTGGGTATTTTTATTTATACCTTGTTGGAACCATTACTTTTTCTGTTGTTTTTTACGGACTATTGCTCTTTTTTATATCTAAAAAAAACAGAGAAACTATTTTTCAAGATATTCATGAAAAATACGGAATGAAACGTATAGAGAATAATGAAGCACAATTACTTATTGATCAGCTAACATTGTTAATGGAGGAAAAGGAATTGTATAAAGAAACAGATATTAAACTTCAAAGTTTAGCCAAACAGATTCATATTTCTACACATAAATTATCACAATTATTAAATGATAACTTAGGAAAAAGCTTTGCTTCTTTTATTAACGATTATAGAATTGAAGAAGCGAAACGATTATTAAAAGAAAACCATAAACTTACATTGGAAGCGATAGGTTTTGAAGCAGGGTTTTCTTCAAAATCAAGCTTTTACTCAACATTTAAAAAAGCAGTAGGAAGAACTCCATCTGAGTTTCAAAAACAATTCATATAGTCCAAAACTATAATTCTGGACGCCTGAATTATAATTTTTCATTTCATCGCAAAATCATTTTAAGAAGTTTGACTAAACTTTAAAACTTTTTAAAATGAAACATGTCTTTATCATCACGTTCCTTTTTTCTTCATACTTGGGGTTTTCTCAAAATGAAGAATTAGTAAAACAAACACTTCAAAAATATACGGAAGGAAGTTCTTATAATAAACTAGAAATGTTAGAAAGCGCATTTACAGAAAATGCAACTCTATACTTAACAGGAAAAGATGGATTTAAAAGGTATACGCCAAAGGAGTATGCTGCTTTTTTTAAGAATAAAAAGTACGGAAAATTTAACGGACGTTCCTCGAAAATATTAGCTATTGAAGTTGTAAAAGATATAGCAACTGCGAAGGTTGAAATTGTAGGTCCTGAAAGAAAATGGGTTTATATTGATTTATTTTTACTGAAAAAATTAGAAAGCGGTTGGAAAATTATAAGTAAAACTGCCACAAGAGTTGATGATGCAAAAATAAGAAGACTGTTTTTTTTGACTTATAAAAAAATGCTGAATTTCAACGGATTTTTGGTTTTAATAACTTACTTAATGTCTAAAAAGATTCCACCAGAAATAGATGGATTGGCAGCAATGATTCTTCCAGAAATTGCTCCTCCGTATGTAAGAGAAACTCCTAATTTTTTTGTGATATAGTAACTGGCTTCAACACCTAAACCAACAAATTCAACATTGTTTGCAAAGATGCTTCCTTGTGTATTGTTTTGTGCGTTTAAACTTCCATTCTGTAAAGATTGTACAACATCTAATCGCCCAATAATCCATACTTTATTGTTGAATAAATTCAACCCAGATTCCAATCCAAATCGCAATTCGTCAGAAAAGTTCTGTGTCCTATTATTATAACCTAAATACGATTTTGCATAGAAAGGAGTACCATTTAGATTTGTAGAATACCCTAAAGCACCGGATAAAAACTGATTGAATTCTCCATCACCCGTTTGATAACTTCCATCGCTTCCTCCACGTTCTTGACCTGTAGGCAATCCAAATAAAATTTTTGCAGAAGCTGCCCAGTTTCCTTTTTTATAGAATCCGTAATTGATTCCCAAATCGACATCTCCAATAGATGAAACGGCTTCTCCTTCTTGAATTAAACCTCCTGTGGTTCCTGAGAAAATATTATTTTGAGTGGCTCTGGCATAAAAAGGAACGTAGGCAATGATATCAAATTGACTAGAAACACCATATTCAACATAAGCATTTACATTGAATTGAGTTCTGGTAACATTAGGGTCGATATCTCCAGTATCAGTATAATGTTGATCGGTTTTTAAATACCAAGCAGATAGTTTGTAAAAACCTTTTCCTTTTCCTTTAGACCATTGTCCAAAAGAAGCCTGTGCAATAAAACTAATTGCAAAAAATAATAGTAATTTTCTCATCTTAATCGTTGATTTCTCCGTGTCCTACTTTTACTGAAAAAGGCTTACACCAATACAGTACATATTTAAATTCATTGATACCAGTATTGGGGATTTCATAATTATGAGCTCCACTAAATACACTTACTGCCCCTATTTCTAAAGCTCCACTAATAGAGCTCGGATTGTTAGATAAATAAATATAGAGCCCAGGTAAACTGGAAGATGCTTCGTAATTGCTTTCAATGCTTAAATCTAAATTTGTTGAACTAGCAATTTCAGAAATTGTAAAATCTCCAGTTAAAAGATAAGAACTGGTAGTAACTATAGTTCCTGATTTGGTAACAGGATCAACTGGATCTACTGTTCCAGGGGTTACTGTGATTGATGTTTGAGCAAGAATGGTACTTCCATTTTCTCCAATAACAGAAACGCTAATAGTTGTAATCCCTTCGGCAATAGCAGATAATAAACCTTCGCCGTTTATCGTAGCAACAGCGATATTACTACTAGACCAACTTATTGCTCTTGATTCAGACTGACCTATATTATTAAAAAATGTAGCAGTAAATTGGTGTGTTGTGTTAATTTGAATTTCATCAATTGGATTGTCTATTGAAACTCTTTCATCAACTCTGTCATCCAAAAAGTCATTTTCTATACAACTGTGAAAGCCAACTATAGATAGTAATAGGAGTATTTTGGTTAGTTTTTTCATTTAATTTAGAATCTATTTATTTCTTTTTGTCGAAATCTGAAATTATCATTACAATATTCTAAATTTTATTTCTTGAGTTCTTTATCTTTAGCGCTTATTTAAAAAATAAAAAAATGAAGAAAATTATTATAGTACTTCTTGTGCTAACATCATTAGCTGCAGTTTCTCAAGAATCGGCATTATTAAGGTATAACTTTAAAAAAGGAGATAAGTATGTTATAGAGTTTGATATGAAGCAGGATATGGCTCCAATAATGAATATGGATCTTACTTTAAATATGATGATGGAATCTCTAGGGGAAGATGGAGCTAATTTTGAAACAAAGTATACATTCGACAGGATGGCTATGAAATTGATAGGCCAAGGTGAAGAAGTGAGTTTCGACAGCGATATGAAAGATGAAGAGTTGGATGAAGATGCCAAAAAGATGAAAGAGGAAATGGCTCCGTTCTTTGATATGAAAATATATCAAACAATTAACAAGGAGGGAAAAGTTGTAAAAATGAAGGTAGAACCTGAAGTTAAGGGAGCTGATCAATTTATGTCTCAAAGTCAGTTTACTAATATGGAGTACCCAACAGAAGCAGTTAAGGTTGGGTCTAAATGGGAGTATACTCAATCGATGAGTAGTATGGAGGTCAAAGGAATTTACACTGTAACTAAAATTGGAAAAGATAAAGTTTATGCTGATTTTAAAGGAGACTTAGGAGTAGGAATTGAGGGAAGTATGACTGGAAAAGTAGAAATTGACCGAGCATCTGGTATGATAGTAAGTATGAGTTTAAATATGAATGTATCTACAGCTGGAATGGGTATAAAAATGGATATGATAGTGAAAAGTAGAAAAGTGAATTAAAAATTCAATTTAATTCTATAAAATAACAAAGCCTCAGAAATTTCTGAGGCTTTGTTATTTATGATACTATATTATTTCTAAGCCAACATAGTTACAGGATTCTCAATATAGGCTCTTACGGTTTGTAAGAATTGAGCTCCTGTTGCACCATCAACTGTTCTGTGATCGCAAGCCAATGTAACTTTCATTACATTCCCTACAACAATTTGTCCGTCTTTTACAACAGGCTTTTGTTCAATTGCGCCGACAGATAAAATAGCAGAATTAGGTTGATTGATAATGGAAGTAAATTCTTGAATACCAAACATTCCTAAGTTAGAAATTGTAAATGTACTTCCTTCCATTTCGTTAGGAGCAATCTTTTTATTTCTAGCTTTTCCAGCCAATTCACGAACTGCACTACCAATTTGAGTAAAACTCATTTGGTCTGTAAATTTTAACACAGGAACTAAGAGTCCTTCATCAACCGCTACAGCAACACCAATATGTATATGTTGATTGTATCTTGTAGTATCTCCATTCCAAGTTGTATTTACTTGTGGATGCTTTCTCAATGCCATTGCACAAGCTTTTACAACTAAATCATTGAATGATACTTTGGTGTCTGGAATTGAATTTATTGTCTTACGAGAAGCAATTGCATTGTCCATATCTAACTCAATGGTTAAATAATAATGCGGTGCAGTAAATTTAGATTCTCCTAAACGTTTTGCAATTACTTTACGCATTTGCGAATTTTTTACTTCTTCTGAACCTTCTTCTCCAGCCGGAACAAAACTCGCTACTGGTGCAGCAGTTTTTGCAGTTTCAAGGGATGGACTAGCAGTTGGTTGAACAGCAGCAGGAGTATAATTTTCAACATCCTTTTTTACAATTCTACCATGATCTCCAGATCCTTTAATATCTGCAATATTGATTCCTTTATCTTTTGCTATTTTTTTAGCTAATGGAGAAGCAAATATTCTTCCGCCACCTTCTCTTTCTGAAGTAATAGTTTCCTCAGCAACTTGTGCTAATACTTCAGGAACATCGTCTTGCTTGGAAGCTTGTTTTTCATCAGAACCTGAACCTGAAGAAAGCGTTCCACCTTTATGAGCGGCAACAATTCCAGAAACATCAGTTCCTTTAGGGCCTATGATTGCGAGTAGACTATCCACAGGTGCGGTATCTCCTTCGCCGATTCCAACATATAATAAAACCCCTTCATAGAAGGACTCGAATTCCATGGTTGCTTTGTCAGTTTCAATTTCAGCAAGGATATCACCTTCTTCAACAGTATCTCCAACATTTTTCAACCAAGAAGCAACAGTTCCTTCTTCCATGGTGTCACTTAAACGAGGCATTGCAATGACTTCTACACCGCTTGGTATTTCGGTTGCAGTTGTGCTTGGTGCAGCCGCTGTTTCTTCCTTAGGAGCTTCCTCTTTTTTGTTTTCTTCAACATTTGCAGCCGAACCATTAATTAAACTAGAAATGTCTTCGCCTTCATCACCAATAATGGCTAAGAGTGCATCTACGGGAGAGGTCTCTCCTTCTTGTACTCCAATATGTAATAAGGTGCCTTCGTTAAAAGACTCAAATTCCATAGTTGCTTTATCGGTCTCAATTTCAGCAAGAATATCTCCTTCTTCAATTTTATCTCCAATTTGCTTTAGCCACTTTGCTACAACACCTTCTTCCATGGTGTCACTTAAGCGAGGCATGTTTACTACTATTGCCATAATTTATTTGATAAAAGGATAATCTTCTTGTTCGTACACTACATCGTGTAATTGACTGACTTCTGGATATGGAGATTCTTCAGCGAATTTCTCACATTCTTTGACCAAGCCTTTTACTTCCTGATTTATTTTTTCAATTTCTTCATCAGTAGCATACTTCTTTTCTTTGATGATATCTAATACTTGCGTAATAGGATCTATCTTTTTGTATTCTGCTACTTCATCTTTGGTTCTATAATGTTGCGCATCAGACATAGAGTGTCCTCTGTAACGATAGGTTTTCATTTCTAAAAATGTTGGACCTTCACCACGTCTTGCTCTTTGAATAGCTTCATCAACAGCTTCAGCGACTTTAATTGGGTTCATTCCATCAACTGGACCACAAGGCATTTCATAACCTAAACCTAGTTTCCAAATGTCTGTATGGTTTGCGGTTCTTTCTACCGAAGTTCCCATTGCATAACCATTGTTTTCAACAATAAAAACTACAGGTAATTTCCATAGCATCGCCATGTTAAAAGTTTCATGTAAAGAACCTTGTCTCGCTGCACCATCACCAAAACAAGTTAAAGTAACTCCGTCACTTCCTTTGTATTTATCTCCAAAAGCAATTCCTGCTCCTAATGGGATTTGACCACCAACAATTCCATGTCCTCCGTAAAAACCATGTTTTTTAGAAAAGATATGCATAGAACCTCCCATCCCTTTGGATGTACCGGTTACTTTTCCATACAATTCTGCCATAACTCTTTTAGGATCTTCTCCCATACCAATAGGTTGTACATGATTTCTGTAGGCAGTAATCATTTTATCCTTTGATAAATCCATTGCATGTAAAGCACCTGCTAAAACTGCTTCTTGGCCGTTATATAAATGTAAGAAACCTCTTACTTTTTGTTGGATATATACTGAAGCTAATTTGTCTTCAAATTTTCTCCAAAAAAGCATGTCTTTATACCAATTAAGATAGGTTTGCTTGGTGACTTTTTTCATTCTTTATTGTTGTTTGTTTTTGAATAAAAATTCCTTCTAATTTATAGGAATGCAAATACAAAAATAACGGATTTCAATAGAATAAAAAAAGTAGTGATAATTAAATTAATGATAACGTTTTCGTAAGAGTGTAATTATTTGTCTTTGGCTATGACAATAGTGGCTTTAGCGCCTGTAGCAAGGTTCCATTCGTTAGAGGAAATAAGGTTTCCAGAATCGTCATAAACCTTAAAAGCGGCAGTATTTGGACCAGAAGTCCCTTGATTAAGAGCAATAAAAGCTATTTTATTGATACCAACTTCTAATGGTAAGTCAAAACCTTGAAAGGCTCTTCTTAAGGTAATATTTTTGATGACAGGGATGTCATTGATTGTAATGGTGACACGATCTCCGTCTGGATATTGAAAATCACGACAAATAATTTTTACAGATTTTGATTGTGTTCTAAAACTTCCTAAATCTTGATCAATTTTTGGGTATGGAGCATTGATTTTTTTCCAGGATTTTAAGAAACGTTCTTCGGCAATTTTTGCAGAGGTAAGTATTCCTTTGTTTTTTAAATCTTCTTCTTTTTTCTTTTTTGCTAATTCTTTTTGTTTTTTATCATAAGCCTTTTTAAAACCATCTTTATTATCATTTTTTAAAGATTTAGGTTTTTTAATTTCTTTAGCAGGAACAGCCAAAACAGATTTTTTAGCACCTTTTTTATCAGTACTGTCTGTATTATCTAATTGTGCAAAAGCACTTGTAGATAAGAGTAGCAAAAGGCAAATAAATATGTTTTTGTAAAAATTCAAAATAGTTTTCTAGTTCTAAAATACACAGCAAATATAATGCCGATATAATACTAAGACGTTTAGAATTTGTTAAAACTTACGAAAATCAATAAAACAATTTGGTAATACTTAAATAAATCTATAGCATGGATGTGCTAATTTATAGCTGTGAAGATGATTTAAATTCGAAAAAGAAATCAATTATTTAATAGGAAAATTAAAATAGGTATTTGGATAAGGTTCTTCTTTTAAAGTGAAATGCCACCATTCTTTTTCATAAGGTTTAAAGCCAGCTTCTAACATGAGGTTTCGGAGTAATAATCTATTGGAACGCTGTTCTTTGGTTAAATTAGGATGGAATGGGTGAGAAGATGTTCCAAAGAAATCATAGGAACTTCCCATGTCCAATTCTTTTCCTGTTTTGGTATCAACAATGGTTAAATCAACTGTGCTTCCTCTGGTATGTCCAGATTTTGCAGCAATATAATCTAACCGAAACAAATCTTTCTTGGCGACATTGGGATAGTATTGATGTTTCATTAAGGTATCGTTTAATACTTTGGCCCAACGAACAAAATGATCTACTGCTTGTTGAGGTCTGTAGGCATCATAAATTTTTAAACTAAAACCGAATTGACCTAATTTAGATTGTACCGCTTTTAGCGCATTGGCTGTAGGAGTAGATACAATGACAGTATTTTTAAGATATCCATCAATAGGTTCTCCAATGAAGTTATTGTGAGTTATGTAACGCAATTCGGATTGAATCGTTGTATCTATATCAGACAGGTAGGAAAAACCTTTTGGAATTTGTGAGTGACATGAGATCGTTAGAAATGTACTAATTAGGACTAAGATTTTCTTCATAAGATCAAAAGTAGAGAAATAAAGATAAATCCTTCACTTCGACAAGCTCAGTGAAAGCAAGCTCAGTGTAGGCAAGTTCAAATACCCTTCGAGAGCCTCAGGGTAAAACCCCTTTAGAGCCTCAGGGTAAAAAAGTAAGAGCCGTTTCTTGCGAAACAAGCTCTTACCAAGTAAACTAATAAAACCAAGTATTAGTACTATTATTAGAGTTAGCTATTCTAATATGACTATTTTTTTCGAGGGAATCTTTTTAAATTCCTCTTTATATTTTAATGTAAGCTGATCACTTTAGCTACTTTCCAAGCTTCATTTTTTTGTTGCCAAATAATGATAAACTTGCTTGGAATTGATTTTTGATTGGGTTCTTGTTTATTGAAAAATTTATGATAACCTATTTGAACCGCCCCATATTCATGAATAGGATACACTTCAATACTTCCTTTAATTAATGTTCTTGTTACTTTTCCGCAGATATTCTTTTCTATTGATTTTAAAATATCTTGTTTCGAGGTAGCTAATCCACTTTTGTCATGAAAAAACTCTAGCTCTTCTGCATAGAATGATGCTTGTGTTTCGATATCGCATTTATTATAAGCGTCAAAAAAAACACTATCTAGTTTTGCAATCTTATGATGCAATTTCAAATCTACTGGTTTGTATGTAGGAATCTGATCTAGATCGTTTGGTTCTTGAGCATTAGCAATTACTGTTGATATAAATAAAGACAGAAGTATAGAAACTTTTAGCAGTACTTTCATTCTATAGTTTTTGTATAAGCTTCAAAATAGGCATTATCTAGTTCCATAATTTTCTTTTCTAATGCTACATCTAAGAGTGTATATTCAGTTTTTATATCGATGTTTTTATCATCCTTATCTTCTGCATTTATTACATAAGAGAAAATGAATGCGATAACTCCTATGAAGATTTTTAGTACGAAACTATCTTTAAAGATGTTAAATAAAGTATTCATTGTAAAGTTGTTGGTTAGTTGTTCTTGGGGTTAATTATAATTGATTGTTTATCTTGAAGATACTCCGCCTCCAGAAGAGGTTCTCTTGCTCACTTTTTCTGGATTTCCTTTGTATCTAATATCTCCTCCACTACTAGCTTTTGCATTAATAGATTCTGTTGCGTAGACGCTAATGTCTGCACCACTACTCACTTTAGCAGTAACATCTTTAGATTCTAAACTATAGGCTTTAATAGAGCTTCCGCTTGATGCACTACTATAATGAGAGTTTGCTTTTCCGCTAACCCTTAAATCAGATCCGCTACTGGAATGCGTTTTTACGTTATCTGCATCAATCTCTATTCTCATATCAGCACCACTACTGGTACTCAATTCTAAGTCTTTAACTTTTATAACGCTTTCAGAATATACATCACTTCCGCTAGTTGCTTTTAGTTCCTCTAAGGTTGTTACTGTTAGATATACTTTTCTAGCTTTTGCTCTCCAAATATTCTTCTCTGTATAGATTTTAAGCGTTCCTCCTTGTACTTCAGTAACGATGATGTCATGTAGATTCTCATCTGCTTCCACTGTTAAAGAAGCTTTTTTTCCTTGCTTGATGTATAGGTCAATTCCGTTACTCACTTTAACGTTGGTAAAGTCGTCATTGATTTTTCTATCTTTTGAAACTACGTTTCTGTCTCCGTCTACTTTATTGAACATATCTACACCACAAGATGTAACGATAGTTGCTAAGAATAGAATGATGGTTAATTTGCTGATTGTTGTTTTCATTGGTTTTAGTTTTATAGTACAAATGTCTTAGTATAGACGTTGTATTTATAATTTAGGTTACTCAATTGTTTAATTTTTAGGATGAACTGTTATTATATTTCATCATTGATTTCTTCTTTTTTATCTTCTATACAGTCTGTGCAATCTAGCCCCTCATTGGTCATTAAGAAATAATGATTGATCATATCGCCATCGTAAATATTATCTGTATTAGGAATATTGTTCAAGAAAGTATCTGTTGATTTGTCAAAATATACTGTAACATCATCCGTTATATATAAGGTGAAATAAACTACTTCATCTTTAATAAAACTTTTATAATCGGATAAGAAAAAACCATCTACAATAAGTTCATTGCCAGCTAACTTATAATCAAATTTGATAGTTTCAGCATACTTTTGAGCTTTCGCAATATTTCTACCTCTCGATCTTTTTCTTACTTCTACATAGGTTTGATTTGTAGCACTTCTTTGTACATCAACCTTTACATAATTCGAATATAATTTTGGTTCACCATTTGCAGATACTTCTTCTTTATTATTTCTTCTTTTCAGGTTACTTTGATAATAGATAGAATTATCATTCACCATTTTAAGATAAAGTGTATCATTAGGCTGTACCGTTAACTCTTTTTTAGTTAATGAATTTCCTCTTTTTACATTATCAGTTCCGAATTCAATACCCGTAAAAATGACCATCAAAAGAGCTACAATCCAGATTCCTAATAATGTTAACGAGGTGGTTTTACTAAATTGTTTTATGTTACTTGATAGTATACGTAATCCTAAAATTAAAAGAATTAAGAAAGGGAATCCGATTAAAACCAATACACAAATTACCAAGAGCCAATCTGGAAGAACAGAGTCGGTCATAAACGGTGGCATGTGGATAATATCATCTCCAAAACCTAATATTTCAAAGCTTCCTACTGAGAATATGGCAAGAATAAACGAAATGATAACTGATGCCGATACGATAATAATGATAATACCTATGAATTTTCCAATAATATTAAAAAAGGTCACGATAATTTTACCTAAAGTATCTAAGAATTCTTGAAATCCCGATTTCGCTCTTTTTCCATGCTTTTGAAATCCCTCATTTACTTTTTTTGTAACGTCATTTGCACCATCTTTAATGTTCTCTGTCATTGAACTAAACTCTCTACGAATTTTTTTTTCAATGTTATCAATGTTTACAGGCTCTCCTTCCATCTGTAATTTTTCAGCCGTGGTCTTTGCTTCGGGCAATAAAATCCAAAGAATGATATATAGTAATAAGCTAAATCCACCTCCAACAAAGAATAAAAGAAATGCCAAACGAATCCAAATAACATCTACATCAAAGTAATGTGCAATACCAGCAGCAACACCTCCGATAAACTTATCATCTCCATCTCTAAATAATTTCTTAGAACTTGAAGATTGTCTCTTTGCGTATTTGTAACCAGTATCTGCATAACCTTCTTCGCTTTCTGCATAATCTTCTGGCTCACCCATTATTTTGATAACATCACTAATATCTTGTTCGTTAACAACTTGACGTGCATCTGTAATTTTTTCAGATAATAGCTCACTAATACGAGTTTCAATATCAGAGATAATTTCGTTTTTTCCCTGTGGATCGTCACTTAATGATTTAGAAATCGCGTCTAAATACCTTCTTAGTTTTTGATAGGCGGTCTCATCGATATGGAAAAAATACCCTCCTAGATTTATATTTATTGTTTTATTCATTTTTCGTTGATTTTTTGCTAGTTACTTGGTTTACAGCATTAATTAAATTACCCCATGTTTTATTTAATTCTTTTAAGAACATTCCTCCGTTTTCTGTTAAAACATAATATTTTCTTGGAGGTCCAGAGGTAGATTCTTCCCATCTATAAGATAACAAACCAGCATTCTTAAGGCGTGTTAACAAAGGATATATGGTTCCTTCTACCACAATCATCTCTGCACTCTTTAGCGTAGAAAGAATTTCTGAAGTGTATGCGTCTCCATGCTGTAAGATAGAGAGGATACAAAACTCCAGCACTCCTTTGCGCATTTGTGCTTTTGTGTTTTCTATTTTCATTTATTGTGGTTTGTATTGTTATTTAATAAATTTTATAGTCAAAGGATATTTGTACCCTTCTCCTTTGTTTGCTTTGATAGCAGCTAAAATGATTAAAGCTATTTTTATCAACCCGATAATACCAGCAAAAGAGGCAAAACCTATGATTCCAAACAAGCTTCCAAATCCAAGATCAAAATTCCAATCGTAATTAAAATTGTGATCCCAGCCATTAAATAAATTTCTAATAAAGAAAGGAATAGCTACTAAGCTTAATAGAAACATATAAAGGCTGTAACTTATATTAAAGTTTACAGCTTCTTTTCCTTGTTCATCTAAAAACTGACTTCTGTCTTTTAAAGTCTGCCAAACAATTAATGGCGTGATGATGCTTCCAAATGGAAAAAGGAAACCTGCAAAAGCAGATATATGAATTAAAAAAGCATTGGTATTTTCTTTGTTTTGTGTCATGATTAATGATTTGTATAATACTTTACTATGCAAATATATGTCTAAAGGATGGTATTATGCAAAACATAGTACTAAATTTAACAAATTTTAACATTTGAATCTATGATGAAAAGATGAAAAATTATGGTTAACTTGCGGGCTAAATCCCTTTCTAATGAAGATTACACCTAGTAAAATCAATACATTCATGATGTTTAAATTACCTCTTGCTTATTTTGGAGGTGTAAGAGTTACTTCGTTAAATGAAAAATCTGCAATCGTACATATTAAGCATAGATGGATTAATCAGAACCCTTTTCAATCGATGTTTTGGGCTGCACAAGGAATGGCTGCAGAAATGTCTACAGGTGTTTTGGTGATGAAAGGAATTGAAAATTCTGGCAAAAAAGTATCAATGTTAGTTATCAATCAAAAAGGAAATTTCACAAAAAAAGCTACGGGTAGAATTCGTTTTGAATGTCATGGTGGTGAATTAGTAGCCAATGCCATTAAAGAATCTGAAGAGACAGGTGAGGGGAGAGTTATTGTAATGAAATCTGAAGGATTTAACAAAGAAGGAATCTCTGTTTCTAATTTTGAATTTGAATGGAGTTTGAAAGTGAAAAGTTAATTTAACTTGTTTTTTCTTAGGTGTAAAACAAACGTAGCACCAAATCCAAAGTGAAAATTCCCATCATTGAAGCTAAAGTTATTAGGTGTTTTTGTAATGAATACATTCTCAACAGCACTCTTCGTATTTGTCATACTAAACTGGAGTAGTACATCACTCAATTCCCAATTAACACCAAGAGCAAAAGCGTTGAAAGTCTGAACGGTTTTGATTGGGTTGGCAACATAATAATATTCAGAAACTAAAGAGACATGACCACCAATTTTATGTCTTAGTCCAAAACCGACAGCAAATTGATTATGTGGATCATCACTAAAAACTAAATGACTCCTATGAATAAACGTAGGTGTTATTTGAGCTGAGAATTTTGGGTTGAATTTCTTCCCTATTAATACTTGGGTTGTATACGCTAATCTGTCTGAAAGATCGAAGCCAGAAGTTTCTTGCGTATTATAAGAAACACCCTGAAATAATGTAATACTTAGAGGCGTGCTTTTGTTGTCAGAACGTTGCCTTATAAGCCTATACTTAAAAAAACCATCAGAAGATTTTTCAAGCGTTGATGTCCCTAAGCCAAAAGTTAACCGATCAGAAACCCCATATTCAAGAGAGAATCTAGAGTTTGTTCTATCGGCTAAAAATCGTTGAGTTCTCACATTTGGAAGATTCCAGAATCGATTGAATGCTGATATTTCTAAAATTCCTTTTTTTCTTGTTTCTACTGAATGTCCGATGGAGATTCTAGTGGTTTTAAAAGTAGCTAGAACATATTGTGGATTGTCAGGAAATTCGCCCTCTAATTTTTTTAATAAATCTTGCGCATTTGTCGATGTAAAAAATCCAACAAAGAATATGCATAATATATATAAAGCCTTATTCTTCATAACGATGATTGTATTCAAATCTAAACATGATTGATATATTCTTTGCAATATTGCTAGCTAATATTGGCGGAATTCTAATATCGAAATCTTTTACTAAAACATTAAAATCTCCTGTAATTATATACTTACCAGCATCTTGTTCTATGGTTGCTTTGATATCTACTTGCTTAGTAATTCCGTGTATGGTTAATTTACCACGAATAATCTTTGTCTGTGCTTCTTTGTTAGAAGCATCAAAATCTAAAACGGTTCCAGTAAAATTTGCTTTTGGAAATATATCGGATTCTATATAACTTTCATTGAAATGTTCGTGCATTAACGACTTTTTGAAAACAAAAGCATTCATCAACATATCAATAGCAATTTCATTATTAGAAACGTCGAAAAGACTCAATACTTGATTGTTTTTAGCTTCAATATTTTCTACAGAGGTATATGAGAAAAAAGAAATTTGACCTTGTCGTGTAATAAATCGATCAGATTTTGAATCAAAATCTGCAAAAAACAACATAAAAAAGAAAATAGTAAGAAATTTATTCATTTAGTTTTTGGTCAATTAGAATACAGTTTAACACTATTACATCTTTTAAAAATCCTTTACACACCCCTTTAATCCTTACTTCATCACCTTTTTTGATTTTCATAATTGCAGCGAGTTGGCCTGGATTCATATCGCAAATGATACCAAAACCCTTCTGTTCGCTTTGCAATATTAATGTATTTCTATTATTTAAAAAAGAAACTTCTTCTACCTTTCCAACAATTTCTATCACTTTATTTGTATAAATTTTGTCGGCTTTTTTTTCGTTGGTTAAAAAGTTGGTCACTAAAAAGTTTGAATTGATTTCTACTTTAGTAGGAGCAGTATTTATATCAATAGCTTTTTTGGTGAAAAAATGAATACAAAAGTAGCTGCAAATAAAAATTATTGCAAAGATGAATAAGTATGATACTTTTGCCTTTTTCGACATATATTTTGTTAAAAGAAGTTTACTGACATTAACTGGACAAAGAAACATCAATTTAATTATTTATAGAAAAAAAGAGTATCGAAAGGGAAAAAATGAGGGTTAAAGGGTAAAAGAAATCACTTTGATTTCTATACTTTTATTGAAAAGTATTGTAATTTTAAAAACTTAAGATTCATTAGTTTTTTTATACATTAAAAATGAAAAAAGATAGATTATATTTTTTAACGTTTATTTCAATAGCAGTTGTTTTTTTAATAATCGCATCATTTTCATTGCGATACTTTATTAAGGTAAGTGTAGATCAATTAATTGAAGTTCAAGTAGAGTCAAGTAAAAGAGAGGCAAAAGAGGTTGCTAGTTTGATTAATTACCAATTAGCAGCTGGCTTAAGTAAAGATGATATTACAGCCAACTTACAGAGTACAATTGAAGATACAGATTCTGAAACCTGGTTTATTAGTTTATTGGATTGGTCTGTAAAACAAATATGTCACCCAGATAAAACAGAGATTGGACAGCAAGTACAATCAAATCAAGTGCTATTATCGTCTTTAAAAGAGAAGAATAGTTCTGATGAATTAAACGAATTGTTTGTTACTGGAAAAATGAGTAACGTAGCAAATGAAGATATTAGAGAGTCGGAAATTATATATATATCACCTGTTAAAAACTCTGATTGGATTGTAGCTGCTAATGTAAATATTAGTAAAGTTTCTAGGCAGGTAAAGACCTTAAAGAATAACTTCTATATCATATTTACGATCATGGGAGTCCTTATTATATTACTTTCTTTTCTAGCTGTTAGAATTATTGGTAGCAGATATGAAAAGCAATTGGAATTAAAAAACACCGACTTAGCATTTGAAGTAGTGAACCTTTCAAAATTGAATGCTGATCTTGTGAATTATAAAGAAGAAATTGTAAAGAATTCTAATATTGGGCAATCAGAAACAACAACTGAAACAGGTAAAAAGAGAATTTTAACGTACATGAGGAATGAGTTAGTTCCTATTCATATAGAAGAAATTTCTTACGTATATACAGAGAATACAATTACTTATGTAGTAGGTTTCAATAATAAAAAATCCACTACAAATGCTAGTTTAGATGATATTTATACGAGTTTAGATGCTTCACTCTTTTTTAGAGCAAATAGACAATTTATTATTAGTATTACTGCGATTGATAAAATTATCAAATATGGAAATAGTCAACTTAAAATCTTAGTGCAGTCTAATAATGAAGTAGAAATTATCATCAGTAAAAACAAAGCAGCTGAATTTAAACAATGGCTAAATAGCTAAGAACTTCTATTGTTGTTTAATTTGATTTTTTCCCTTTTTAAGAGTTTTTTTTCCCTCTCATACAATTCAATTTTAATATACGTTTTTTACTATGTTAATTTACACTGTCATTTAAACCAATGAGAATAATATGACAGTGATTCGAAAATCTATCTAACGATTTTGTTTCTCCAAATCTATTTTCTGACTTGTACAGAAATGTTAAGGATAACAAGTAAAAAATAGTATTACGGGTAAAAAAATGGAGTTCAAAAAATATTAGAAAGTAAAAATAAAATCGATGAGAGGTGTTTTTGCAGTCCCTTGTTTTTGAATCACAGCCTATTAAAAAGAAGTAATTGATGATATATTTTAGCTATTGAGTAATTCGGGGGGATATTCTATTTGCTATTTGAATCTTCTTCAACTTTTTTAAAAAATTTTTCTTGGTTGGAAAATGGTTGTTTAAATGTAGAGAACAGTTCGTCGTTTCACATGACGAACTGTTTTTGAAAAAACAAGTTTCTCGCTAAAAACCAATGCTATACTAAATGATTGTAAGGACTTATAAGGTAAGAGGAGAGGATGTAAATGATTTTATGATTATGCAAAATTTTGCGTATCTAACCTATTCTTCAAAACTACTAGAGGTTTTCTTACAAGAAAAAGGTTTTTCAAAACTAAAGTTGAATTCCTTAAAAATTGGATGGCAGAAAAGTAATGATCGATTGATTAATAAACAGAGATTGATGTTTACTGAACCTTTTATAGTACACTTAAACTTTTCAAAAGCGAATCAAGAAGAAAATAAAACAACTGTACACATAGATTTTTACAATGCAAAAAATGAATTATGTACAGCATTAATAACTGAATTACAATGGTTTGATTACAATGCTTGGGAAATAATATCACCACCTAAAAAAATAGCACAGCATTTTTTGAGTCAAAAAAAGTTTAGAAAAGCAGTATAAAAATACTGTAGAATTTTACTTAGATTAATATGAAACAAGTCAATTGGAAATATGGACTAGGAGAAATCATTATTGTTGTTATTGGACTCTATTGTGCTTTTGCATTGAATTCTTACAAGGAAAATTTAGCAAATCAGAAATTAAAAAAAGAGTATTTAGAAAGTATTTCTTTAGATATTACTAAAGAACTAAAATCTTTAAAAGACAATGACTCAATTATCCTTTCAGTATTAACAAGTATCCATCACATAAAACCTTTCTTAGGAAATAAAAAAGGGGATAGAGATACCATTGTAAATAAAGTTTTTGAGTTAACCAGAATGATTACTTTTCACCCTGAAAATTCTACCTACCAAACTTTAATCAATTCAGGAGATATGAAATTGGTAGATAATTTCAAATTAAGAAAAGACATTCAAGAACATTATTCTTCACACAAGATTATAGTGCAAAGTTATCGCCGATTAGAAGATATTCAAAAGAAATACTTTGACGATCTATTTGTATACACCATCAATTTTGATGAAATAAAAAAAGGCAACAATGATTTTCTAGACAATAAGCTTTTAAAAAATATTATTGTTTCTATGGAAGGAGCTTATTATTTAATATTAAATCAAAACAGTGTTTGTCAAAAGAATAACCATAACTTATTGGAGAAAATTAATAGTTTGTTAGAAAGTTAGAAGCTCTTAAAATAAAAAAATGAAGAAAAAAGTAATCATACTAAGCGCCATAGTTCTAGTTCTTATAACTTACTTTTTTGCTCAAAGAGTTTATAATAAACCCTATTTAGATATTGAAAAAACTTCTTCAGACATTGTAATAACATCAGAAGCTCTTTTAAAGAATTATATAGCTGATGAAGGAAAATCTAATACGGCATATTTAGAAAAAATAATTGAAGTTTCCGGTACAATATTAGAAATAAAGCAAGAAGGAGATTCTAACGTTATCATTCTTGACGGTGGAAAGATGGATGGAAGTGTAATGTGCTATCTATTGAAAGAAAATGAGAACGCTTCTTTTAATATAGGAGATTCTATAGTTATTAAAGGGCTTTGTACAGGCTATCTTTTAGATGTAATCTTAGTAAGATGTGTATTAATTAAATAAATAAAAATGAAACTAACCTACTTAACTTTTATGTTTGCCATGTTTATAGCGACTAGCTTTGGACAAGGAAAATTCATCACAAAAAACGGGACAGTCACTTTTTTTTCTTCCGCGCCCATGGAGGATATCACAGCAGATAATAAGCAAGTATTAAGCATTATTGATACATCAACCGGTGAGATGGCTATTTCAATTTTAATGAAATCTTTTCTATTTGAAAAATCATTAATGAGAGAGCATTTCAATGAGAATTATGTCGAGTCAGATAAATTTCCGAAAGCTATTTTTAAAGGGAAAACACTTGACTTTAAAGCAATGAGTAATGGTAGTAAAAAAGTTGAGATTGAAGGCACTTTAGAGATTCACGGAGTCACCAAGAATATAAAAATACACGCTGACGTTACTAAAACAGACGAAGGAATTGTACTCAAAGGCGAATTCTTTGTGAAAGTATCTGACTATAAAATTAAGATTCCTGCAATTGTAGTGAATAATATTGGAAAAAAAATAAAGGTTTCATTTGAGTTAAATCATACTCCTTATAAACAATAGAGTGCTTATTTAACTCCCTCTTCTTTCTTTATATCAGCAATAAACTTTTCCAATTTTTGACCGTACAAAGAACTCTTTACTTTATCAGTTAAAGAGTTGTTGATGGTGTCTAGATATTTAATATTGGCATTTACCAAATGTTTTAAAGTGATATAAGCAGTAGCCTCGTCATCTAGGTGTCTTAATGCGAAATTGATAGTATATAAATATCTCCTTCTAATTTGGTTTTCTGAAGCTTGTTTTAAAGAATCTGATTTTTTTAAATCTTGATCCTTTTGAGCCAGAAGATTCTCAGCCAATAAGTCTAACTGTTTTCCTTGAGATCGATCCATTATTTTTTGATGATCTTCCAATACTTTTTGATTTTTAGATCCTTCAATTTTTGGAGCTAACCCAAACGTTTTTACATTATCGTTAATGGTAATTGTTCCTTTTTCCCCAAAAAATGGAATTTTTTTCTCTGAAGAGTTGGCATCAAAAGTTAAATAATACATTTCTGGCGAATCCACATCATCACTTAAGATAAAGGTGTCATTCCCAAAAAGCGAGATAGAATCTACAGAAACAACAATAGTATCTTGCATTTTTTGAAGGTATAATGTTCCTTTTTTCAGTCCTTTAATCTGACCTTGAACTACCATATTTCCCTGTTTCTTTTCTTGAGAACAAGCAACAACTAATAACAACAAACCAATAGCAAATACTCTCTTCATAATCTCTGTAAACTTTAGGCTGCAAATATGCAGAATTCTATTATACTTTTGAAGCTACTTCCATTAAAATTGTACATAAAATGGCTCCTATGGTACCAATGGCGTACCCAAATACAGCAAGAAGAACTCCAACGGTAGCTAATGACGGATGAAAAGCTGAGGCAACAATTGGTGCAGAAGCTGCTCCTCCAACGTTGGCTTGACTCCCTACAGCTAAAAAGAAATAAGGTGCTTTAATCAATTTAGCAACTAAGATTAATAGTCCAGCATGAATTGACATCCAAATCAAACCTATAAGAATTAAACCAGGATTTTCAAATGCTAGATTTAAATCCATTTTCATTCCTATAGTTGCTACTAGAATATAAATAAATACACTTCCTAACTTACTAGCACCAGCACCTTCATAATTTCTTGCTTTGGTAAACGATAAGATAATAGCCACAATAGTAGAGATACTAACCAACCAAAAGAATTTAGACTCTAAGAAGGTGAAAATATTTTTTAATGTTTCAGAATTTATATTAGCAATAATACCACTAAAAAATTCACTTAGATATTTTGCGGAAAAATGACCAAATCCAACGACTCCAAATACAAGAGCTAGAATAATCATATAATCAGTTAATGTAGGATTCTTTTTTACTTTTTGAGCAAATGTAGTTACCTTTTCTTTTAATGTTTCTATGGCAGAAGTGTCTGCTTTTAACCATTTATTGATTCGATCTTTTTTACCAATACCAATCAATAAAATAGCCATCCATACATTAGCGATAACAATATCGACAATAACCATTCCTCCATATAATTTTTGATTATAATTATATACTTCTAACATGGCAGATTGATTTGCACCACCACCAATCCAACTCCCAGCTAATGTGGATAAACCTCTCCATATATCGTTAAACTCTCCTTCAACTGGAGTTGGAAATATAGGAGTTGCTAATGTTTCTGGTGAAAAATATAAAATTATCAAAATAGCAATCGGACCTCCAATAATAATTCCTACAGTACCTGTGAAAAACATAATTAAGGCTTTAGAACCTAGGTTGAAAATTGCTTTTAAATCAATACTTAAGGTCATTAAAACCAATGCGGCTGGAAGGAGAAATCTACTCGCCACATAATACAATTGTGATTTTCCTTTTACGACCTCACCAGCAGCACTTGTACTTTCCCATTCAGGAGCAATAGCGCCAATTGTTGTGAAAATTGCAGGGATAAAATATGCCATGAATAAACCTGGAACTATTTTGTAAAATTTATGCCAAAAACCAGAAGTTTTCGATTCTGTATAAAAAACAAATCCAAGTGAAATCATTAAAATTCCAAATACGATAGCATCATTGGTGAAAAGAGGTTGGTTCATAATTTATTAATTTTCTATATAAGGCGAATTTATAAAAGGTTGACTAAAAAGAATCATTCTTTGTCTTTACGAGAAATTTTTAATTTCGAAGTAATCTGTTTTTTAAGTATTACTAATATACAGGTTACTGGATTTCGTTACAACGAAATTCGTAATTACCTCTCTTTTTGGTCAACCTCTGTCTTTAATATTTCTTAATCTCTTTAAAAGGAGAGATGCTAATGTTTTCTACTTTGGCTTTATAATCTTTCCAGTCTTTATCAAAGAAATCATTGCTTTGTTTTACAGCATCATTTAAAGCGTCTTTGTACTGTTTGATTAACTGGCGTTCTGTTGCTGTTAAATTTCCAAACCGACTTCCCACATACCTTCTTGCTGTAAAGAAACGCTGATTGACAGTAATTTCTGGGTTTCTAGTAATTCCTTGTCTTTTGTCTACTTTTCCTAAGAAAATAGCAATAATGCTATCAATCTTTTTCACAACCTCTTTGGAAGCTTTAATTTGGTCTTTGTACTTTTTCTTGTCCTCTTTAGATAATTTCGATTTGAACCCGTTGGCGATATTTTTACTTTCCACCAATTGCTTGACAACATCAGCCATTAATTTTTGATCTTTTTCCATGTCTTTACTTGCGCTGTAAATTTCATCGATATCAGCAGTAGACATTTTTAATCGTGGATCAAATTCAACGTTAATCGTAGACTCAGAAGTCTGATCTCCAAAAGACATTTTTAAACGATAGGTTCCTGGTTTTACACCAACTCCGCTTGGCTCGTTACGTCGCTTTCTAATAGTTCTTGAAGCTCTTGGTACACCTTTTTCGTCCATAAACCAATAGGTTCTATGAATTCCATTTTCCTTTGGAGCTTTTCTTTTTAGTGTGCGAATCAAACGAGTTCCATCAAAGATTTCTAATTTAATAGAATCCCATTTCACCATTGGTTTGTCACCTCGAGCGGAGTCGAGAGGTTGTTTCAGGGTCTTATCTTTATCTTCTTCCTTTTTCTTTTTCCCTCGACGTTTTTTCTTTTTACCCTGAACTCGTTTCAGGGTCTTTCCTTGTTTCAGGATCTCTTCTTTTTTAGTTTCTGGACGATTGATATAATAAGAAATCATTGCACCAAAACGTCTGTTTTCACCATTATATAATGCATCTCCGCCAAATCTACTTCCAGTAGGTTGTTGACGAGCCGCTTGATATGCAGTAGGAGGATTGAATAATTGTAATTTTTTACTCAAAACATTCCCGTTTGCCATCGCGCGTAAGGGTCTAATATCATCCAAAACCCATGCAGCTCTACCAAAAGTTCCGATTACTAAATCGTGTTCTCTGGGTTGAATAACTAAATCTTTTGTGGAAACCGTTGGGAAACCAGAGGTCCATTTAATCCATTTATTTCCAGCATCTAAAGAAAGATACAAACCATCATCCGTTCCTAAGAATAAAAGATTCGCATTAATTGGATCTTCAACAATACTTAAGGTGTAACTTTCTACATCATTTTCATCAACAATACGAGTCCATGTTTTTCCATAATCTTTGGTTCTGTAGGCATAAGGAGTATAGTTAAAACGTCTGTAATCATTCGCAATTAATAAGGCTTCTCCTTTGTTTTTGTTGGAAGCTTTAATTTGTGCAATCCAACTATTTGCTGGTAATCCGGGTAAATTTCCGCTAACGTTTGTCCAAGTGGCTCCACCATTTTGGGTGTAATGAACCTGACCGTCATCGGTTCCAGCCCATAACATATTTTGTTCAAGAGGAGAAGGTTCAATAACTAAAACAGTACAGTGATTTTCTGCACCTGTTGCATCCATGGTTAACCCACCACTTTCTCCTTGCTTTAATTTTTCTTTATCATTGGTAGATAAATCTGGAGAAATGACGGTCCATGTTAATCCTTTGTCGGTTGATTTATGTACAAACTGACTTCCAAAATAAAGTGTATTGTTATCAAACGGATCAATATTAATGGCAGCATTCCAATTGAAACGTAGTTTTACTTTTGGATCAGAATGTGTTGGACGAACCGTATAATTATTTCCTGTAAGATAATCGTATCTACTTACAAATCCTTGCTGACTCATAGACCAACCATAACGAGAATCGTCTTTGTCTGGAACTACATCAAACCCATCACCAAAACTAATTTCTTGCCAATATGAATTTCTAATTCCTTGTGCTTTCCATACATAAGCTGGGCCTCGCCAAGAGCCATTGTCTTGCATTCCGCCATACACATTGTACGGATATTCATTATCTACATTGATATGATAAAATTGTGCTACAGGTAAATTTCCAATAAAACGCCATGATTTTCCTTTGTCTCTGGTGATATTCAAACCGCCATCGTTTCCATCAATCATAAATGAACCATTTTTTGGGTGAATCCACCAAGCGTGATGATCTGGATGCACTCCATTAGAAACTCCGTAAGCGGGCATTAATTGGGTGAAACTTTTCCCGCCGTCGTTAGATACATTTACGTAGGTAAATACTGTATACAATCGGTTTTCGTTTTGCGGATCTACATATATTTCTGAATAGTAGAAAGGACGATTTCCAATGCCTCTTTTATCATTGATTTTTTTCCATTTAAATCCACCGTCTTCACTTTTGTATAAAGCATTTTTCTTGGCTTCTACCAATGCGTAAATGACATTCGGATTACTTCTAGAAATGGCCACACCAATTCTTCCTAATTCACCTTTTGGAAACCCTTCTTTGTCCGTCATTTTTTTCCAGTTCTCACCACCATCATGCGTAATGTACAATCCACTTCCTTCTCCACCAGATTTAAAGAACCAAGGATCACGTTTGTGTTCCCACATGGCAGCGATTAATTTATTTGGGTTCGATGGATCCATCACCAAATCGGCAGCACCAGTTTTGATATTATTGTACAGAATTTGTTTCCATGTTTTTCCACCATCAGTGGTTTTATAAACACCTCTTTCTTTGTGTTCACCCCAAGGCGACCCAATAGCGCCAACGTATACCACATCAGGATTGGTTGGGTCTACAATAATTCTATGAATATGACGTGTTTTTTCTAATCCCATGGATTTCCATGATTTTCCACCGTCTAAAGATTTGAAAATACCATAACCGCCATTTAGACTGTTACGTGGATTTCCTTCACCTGTTCCTGCCCAAATCACACTTGGATTGGATTGTTGAATGGCTACTGCACCAATAGATGCTGTTACCTCTTTATCAAAGATAGGCTCCCATTTGATGCCTCCTGAAGTCGATTTCCAAAGACCACCAGAAGCAGTTCCTACATACATAATATCTGAATTGGATTCTACTACATCAATTGAAGTGACACGACCGCTCATTCCACCGGGACCAATGTTTCTGGGTTTCATATTCTTAACCACATCCATTGAGAATTCTTGGGAGAAAAGTGTGATTGAAATCAATAAAAATAAAAAGGTGATGAATTTTTTCATTGTATAAGTTGTTTGGGTGTATTTGAATACTTTAAAGTGACAAGTTACGGTTTTTTAAAATTCTTAGATAAACCGATATTTGATTTGTTTATTGGATAAATATAAAAAAGAAAGACGAGTAAATTTACTCGTCTTTCTTTTTAGGTTCTCTTTTGGCATCTTTTAATGTTTGCATCAGCATCCACTCAATCTGACCGTTGGTGGATCGGAAGTCATCTGATGCCCATTTTTCTATAGCCTTGAGCATTTCTTCATTAATTCGTAAAGCGAAGGCTTTTTTCTTTGCCATGAGTTCTTAGTTTACAAATTCTGTAATTGTTTTTACCAATTCTTTAGAAATCATATAATCTGGAGAATAATACGATTTGAGATTATCTTCATCTTTTTGAATGTCTTTCAAAACATGATTCATATTCTCAATAATTTTCTGCTGAGAATTTTTATTTGCTAAATGTAAAGCTTTCGCATCATCTACAGAAACTTGAATGTCTTTTGTACCATTAATAATCAATACGGGAATCTTTACTTTTTGAATTTCTTCTACTGGATTGTAAGACATCCAATTTCTTAAAAAAGGAAAATTAGGCGTTGCAAAAATGCTAATTAAATTAGGATTCACTTCTTTAATATCACCTGTTTCTTTAAGTTCTTTAAAATAACTCTCAGTCATTTTTCCAAATTCAGCATTCTGCTTTGTAACTTGTTTGGTAATGGTTACATCAATGGTTTCTGAGGGGCCAGCTAAAGAAATATATTTATCAACTTCTTCTGAAGCTAACATGGCAACCAAAGAACCTTGACTGTGACCTACCAATATAATCTCTTGAAATTGATTCTTCTCTTTTAAATAGTTGACAACACTTCTAGCATCACTTACAAAATCATCTAAAATCACATCTTTTAGAAAAGCAATATTTTTTGGGTTTGATGTTCTTTTATCATAACTAAAAAAAGCAATATCATTTTTATTGATTTCATCTCTAAACTGTTTGATATAATTAGCTTTTACATTGGCTCCTTGCTGATTTCCATTCCGATCAACATTTCCTGAACCATGTACCCAGATGATTAATTTTTTACTGTTTTCAGTATACGATAATGTGCCTGGTAATTCGATATTTCCGTTCTTGATTAAAAAACTTTTTTCAGTGACTTCCGATTGACCAAAAAGAAAATGGGCAACGAATAGACTTATTAAAATGAACAATTTAATTTTCATAATTCGATATTTTATGATGATAGGTTTCTAAGACTTTTTGAACATCAGTCTCTTTTTTTGTACCGATCAATAACTTTTTAGTATTTGAGAGTTCCAATTGGATTCCAATATTGCCACTTACATTAATTGCTTTTCCCTTTTTTCTTTTGAATCCACCTTTTAATCCCCAGCCTCCATATTCAGAAATGGCATCGTATTTTCGTACAGATGCAGAATTGATTTCTAACCAAAGAATGGTTCTCATTTTTCTGTGAAAAGGAAAAAAACGATAATGAATTCCTTTTTCATCAATTCTGGTCGTCAATTTAAAGAAGAAGATAGGAACGGAAACCAATAGCATTAATCCAACGATCAATATAAACTCGGTTGAAGACATTGTGGAGCTTTCTTCTGTATACTCTTTTATAATAAGGATAAGGGGTATAAGAATACTGACAGACATCAATACAATGAGCCAAGTTTGAGTAAATCGTTGTTCTTCTTTAAAGATTCTCACTATTATCTGTTTTTACTTCTTTCAAAAACAATTCTGGCAGTATGCTCAGCAATATGCTTTACTTCCCAACCTGCTTTTGCATGTAGGTTTAAGGTGTCTTCTAATCGTTCATTATTTTTAGATAGACCTTGTTTCCAGGTGATTACTTTATATTCTTTCATGTTAAATTGTTTTAATAATGATTCTCGTATTCCTCTTTTTTAGAGCTTCTAAGAATGGTTCTATTTGATTCTCAAGATTTCTGAAATTCAAGTCAATGGTTCTTTTATTTGAAAAATGAATTGATATTTCTGTTTCAAGTTCATGTTTTTCAATTTCCAAAGTATCAATATCATTGATTATCATGTTTTTTTTAGATTTTCTATAGAACAATAGATACCAGAAAATAATTACGATAGTGATCATTCCTGCAATTCGTAACCCAAAATCAAAATAATGGAACATTTCTTCAAAGTATTTTTCATTTCTAAAATTATTAAAAACACTAAAACCTATAAAAACAAAAAATACAGTTAACCACCCACCTCTATCTTTTACATCTCTTTTAAAACTATTGATGTCTAAAAATAATTGAGAATTATCCATCCTTACATAGCCATAAACCAAAACAAACTTTTCCAATTTTCTAATTTTAATGATTCAAAGTACCTGTATTTAACACTGGAGAAGCTTCTTTATCTCCACATAAAATCACCATTAAATTGCTTACCATAGCAGCCTTTCGTTCTTCGTCCAAATCAACAATTTGTTTTTTGCTCAATTCTTCTAAAGCCATTTCTACCATACTTACGGCTCCTTCTACAATTTTATGTCTTGCCGCAACAATGGCTGTCGCTTGTTGTCTCTTCAACATGGCATTTGCAATTTCTTGTGCATAGGCTAAGTATCCAATTCTTGCTTCCAACACTTCAATTCCTGCAATAGACAATCGCTCTTCCAATTCCTTTTCTAAAGCTTCACTTACTTCATTCACACTAGAACGTAAGGTGATATCTTCTTCATGACCTTCATCGGCAAAGTTGTCATAAGGATACATACTTGCTAGTTTTCTCACAGCAGCATCGGTTTGTACGCGAACAAAGTTTTCATAATTGTCTACATCAAATGCAGCTTTAAAAGTATTGGTAACTCTCCACACCAAAATGGTACTAATCATTACAGGGTTTCCTAGTTTGTCATTTACCTTTAATCGTTCACTGTCAAAATTACTTGCGCGTAAAGAAATTTTCTTCTTTGTAAAAAAAGGATTTGCCCAATACAACCCGTTTTCTTTTACAGTTCCAACGTATTTCCCAAAAAGTAAAATCACTTTTGAAGTGTTTGGGTTGACTAAGATGAAACCAAAGAAACCAACCGCTCCAAAAAAAGTTGAAATTAAGTAGGCCGGATTTTCTTGTTGGATCGTTATAGCGATACCACCAAAAAATAAGATAAATGTTACTAATAACATTAAATAGCCATTTGTAGGTTTGATAATTTTTTCTGCTTTCATCTTTATTGTTTTTAAAATGATATTAAAATGATATCACAAATATATCAAAAAATATTTGATATTTCCAAATTTTTAATCCACATATTTTTTAACTTAGCAGAAATAGAAAATCAACACCATATATTATGAAATTAAAAATAGCAGGGATCTTTTTATTTGTTAGTCTATTCACTTTTGCAAATAATGATGAAATTATCTGGGGGCAAACCGGACACAGAGTTGTTGGAGAAATAGCCTACAAGCATCTCACCAAAAAAGCAAAAAGAAATTTAGAAAAGCTATTAGGAAGCGAAGGCTTGGCTCTGATTTCAACCTATGCTGATCAAATTAAATCGGATAGAAAGTATGATGCGTTTAAACCGTGGCATTATGTGAATTTTAAAGATGGCGATACGTATGAAACTTCAGAGAAAAATCCAAAAGGAGATTTAATTACTGGAATTAAAAAGTGTCAAGAAGTTATTTCAGATCCAAATGCAAGTAAGGAAGATAAAATATTCTATATAAAACTATTGGTGCACTTGGTTGGCGATTTACATCAACCACTACATATTGGTAGAGGGGCAGATAGAGGAGGGAATTCTATAAAAGTAAAATGGTTTCGCGGTACTACCAATTTGCATTCTGTGTGGGATACTAAAATGATAGAATCATACAATATGACCTATACGGAATTGACTTCTAACCTGAATAAATTTTCAAAGAATCAAAAGAAAGCAATTCAGCAAGGTTCTGTTTTAGACTGGGTAAATGAAACGAGAGTGATTACAATGAAAGTTTATGACTCAGCAAAAGTTGATGAGAACCTAAGTTATAGATATATGTATGATCATTTTGCGACTGTAAAAACGCAATTGCAAAAAGGAGGACTGCGTTTGGCAAAAGTATTGAATGAGTTGTTTGGGTAAAGCAATGTTCAATGAACAATGATTAATTAATAATGACCAATGAATAAATTATTTATTACCTATTGATAATCGTTCATTGATAATTGCTCATTAATCAACCCTGTTAAGGTTTCGTTAATAAGACAAAGAAGAAATTTCTTATTTTGTACTTTTATCCATTATGAAAAACCTTTTATTTATAAGTCTTTGTTTGACTTTGCTGGTAAGTTGCAAATCTGAAAAACCTGAAACAGCATTAGATACGTCTAACTTCAAAGAAGTTAAAGAAGTTGCTACAATCGATTTTTCTGGTTTAGAACCCATGCTTCATCGAAATGATGATAAAATTTATGTTGTCAATTTTTGGGCAACCTGGTGTTTGCCTTGTGTAAAAGAACTCCCTTATTTCGAAAGAGCAAATCAAAAATATAAAGACGACAATGTAGAAGTGATCTTAGTGAGTCTCGATTTTCCTAAGCAAAAAGAAACACGACTCATCCCTTTCATTAATAAGAAAAAATTACAATCCGAAGTCATTCATTTTGATGATGTAAATGAACAAGTCTGGATAGCTAAAATTAGCGAAGATTGGGGAGGAGCAATTCCCGCAACGTTAATTTATAGCAAAGACAAGCGTAAATTTTACGCACAATCTTTTACAGAAAAAGAACTAGAACACGAAATTCAATCATTCATAAAATAAATAAGAAATGAAAACAATCAAAACAATTCTTGTAGTGGCTGTATTTGCTTTAGCAACAGCTTTTACAATAGGTCCAGATGGATACAAAGTAGGCGATACTGCTTCAGATTTCAAATTAGAAAATATAGATGGTAAAATGGTTTCCTTAGCAGATTATACAGAGGCTAAAGGATTTATTATAGTATTTACTTGTAATACGTGCCCTTATTCTGTTGCGAATGAAGACAGACTTGTTGCCTTAGATAAAAAATACAAAAGCAAAGGATACCCAGTAATTGCAATCAATCCAAACGACCCCAATGCAATTGATGGAGATGATATGGCAGACATGAAAGTGAGAGCAAAAGAAAAAGGATTTACATTTCCTTATTTGGTTGATAAAGGACAAAAAGTATATCCAAAATATGGAGCTACTAAAACTCCACATGTATATATCTTAAGAAAAGATGATGGAAAGAACATTGTAGAATATATTGGAGCTATAGATGACAGTTCTAGAGATGCCTCTAGAGTTACTGAGAAATTTGTAGAGAATGCAATAGATGCATTATTAGACGGAAAAAAACCAACAAAGACATATACTAGAGCTATTGGTTGTTCAATAAAAACAGTCAGATAGAAATCTAATTTCGACTAGTAAAAAACAAGAAAATAGTTTTAAAAAGAATGATGCAATTGTAATTGTAATATATTCAGTCAAATAATTAAAAAATACTATGCATGCATAGTATTTTTTAATTATTTATAGTATCTTCGTGCCATCAAATTAAAATAAATTTTTAGATGAAAATATTAGTATGTATCAGTCATGTGCCTGATACCACTTCAAAAATTAACTTCACAGACAACGATACAAAGTTCGATACGGATGGAGTACAATTTGTGATCAATCCATATGATGAGTTTGTGTTAACTCGCGCTATGTGGTTTAAAGAAAAACAAGGAGCTTCAGTAACTGTTGTGAATGTTGGAAGCGCTTCAACAGAACCAACGTTACGTAAAGCTTTGGCAATTGGAGCCGATGATGCAATTCGCGTAAATGCAGAACCTAGTGATGGAATGTCAGTAGCAAAAGAAATCGCAGCAATTGTAAAAAATGGAGGATATGACTTAGTATTAGCAGGAAAAGAATCGAGCGATTATAACGGACAAATGGTGCCAGGAATGGTAGCTGCTCTTTCTGACTTTAATTTTGTAAACGGTTGTGTTGGAGTAGAAGTAGAAGGAGACAATGTAACTGCAACTAGAGAGATTGACGGCGGAAGTGAATCAGTAGCGACATCATTACCATTGGTAGTTGGAGGACAAAAAGGAATTGTAGAAGAGTCGGATTTACGTATTCCAAATATGAGAGGAATTATGATGGCACGTAAAAAACCATTAAATGTAGTTGAACCAACAAACTCAGAAAACACTACATCTTCTCAATCTTTTGAAAAACCAGCAGCAAAAGGAGCTGTGAAATTAGTAGATGCAGACAATGTTGATGAGTTAATTAACTTATTACACAATGAAGCGAAGGTGATTTAATTGAAAATTAAATCATTCTGAAATGTCACGCTGAGCTTGTCGAAGTGTTGATTCGGAATCTCTAAATTAAAATAATAAGTCATTGCGAGCGAAGTGAAGCAATCTCATAAAACAGATTACTTCGTCATCCCGAAGCTTCGGGACTCCTCGTAAAGACAATAAAATATAAATAAAAATATGTCAGTTTTAGTATACGCAAGTTCAACAGACGGAAAATTTAAGAAATCAGCTTTCGAAGTAGTTTCTTACGGAAAAAAAGTAGCAGAGCAATTAGGAACGAATGTAGTTGCCTTAACCATCAATGCAGATGATGCATCAGAATTGCAAAATTACGGAGCGGAAACTATTGTAACAGTAAGCAACAATCAATTAGCTGTTTTTAATGCAAAAGGATATGCATCGGTGATCAAGCAAGTAGCAGAAGCAAAAGGAGCAACGGTTGTCATTATCGATTCAACAATAGACGGATTGTATGTTGCACCGTTAGTATCGGTTGCGTTAAATGCGGGTTATGCATCTAATGTTGTAGCTGCGCCAAGTTCAACAAGTCCATTTATAGTAAAAAGAAAAGCCTTTTCAAATAAAGGATTCAACAATACAGAAATAGCAACAGAAAACAAAGTCATCGGATTGGCAAAAAACTCGTATGGAGTTCATGAAAACGCCGTTTCTGCTTCAACAGAAAGTTTTGATGCGTCTATTTCCGATTCTGATTTAGGAGTAAAATCTACCAATATTGAAAAAGCAACAGGTAAAGTTACTATTGCAGATGCAGATATTGTAGTTTCAGCGGGAAGAGGTTTAAAAGGACCAGAGAACTGGGGAATGGTAGAAGAGCTAGCAGAAGTTTTAGGAGCTGCAACAGCGTGTTCAAAACCAGTTTCTGATTTGGGTTGGAGACCTCATGCTGAGCATGTTGGACAAACTGGAAAGCCAGTAGCTTCTAACTTATACATTGCTATTGGAATTTCTGGAGCCATTCAACATTTAGCAGGAATTAATGCTTCAAAAGTAAAAGTTGTGATTAATACAGACCCAGAAGCGCCGTTCTTTAAGGCAGCTGATTATGGGATTGTAGGCGATGCATTTGAAGTTGTTCCTCAATTAATTAGTAAACTGAAAGATTTTAAGGTACAGAACTCATAATTTTTATTAAATTGTGCCCTAGTAGAAGGGCTGTCTAATTTATTGGCGACTGTCATGAATTAGACAGCCTTTTTTATTTTTTGAGACTGATACATGAGTTTAATAAAACTAACAATTAAGGGAATTTCTTACAGTCAAACACAGAGCGGAGCCTATGCTTTAGTTTTGAGTGAAATAGAAGGGACAAGAACATTGCCTATTATCATTGGAGCTTTCGAAGCACAATCAATTGCCATTGCTTTAGAAAAAGAAATAAGACCGCCAAGGCCACTTACGCACGATTTATTCAAAACGTTTTCTGAGCGTTTTGAAATTCAAGTAAAACAAGTAATCATACACAAACTAGTTGATGGAATTTTCTTTTCCAGTTTGGTTTGTGAAAAAGATGGGGTAGAGGAGATCATAGACACCAGAACTTCTGATGCTATAGCGATTGCTGTTCGTTTCAATGCTCCTATTTACACGTACGAAAATATTCTAGACAAAGCGGGGATTTATTTAAAGATAGAAGAAGAATTAGCGATAAAAGAAAGTCTAGACCCAGAAGCCGTTGAAGTAACTCTAGATGACATTCAACCCACATCAACTTCTGGTTTTTCAGGGTATTCATTGGAAGATCTTCATAATCAGCTTAGTGAAGCTGTAATCAATGAAGACTATGAATTGGCTGCAAAAATAAGAGATGAAATTAGTAAACGTTCTTAAGGTTATTTTTATGAAGAAAATTATTGTTATTATTTTATGTTTCTTTTCAGTATTTGCAGTTGCACAATCACTTGAAAAAGATTGGAAATTTGAGTCCATAAAAAAAACAGATGGAACTTCACTTGTTGAAATAAATTCGAATGATAGCTTTCATTTAAAAGAAGGAAACTTTAAGTATTCTTTGGTAGCAAAAGATAGTTTATCTGCAGAAGGGAATTATATCCATCAGAATAATTTACTGATTTTCAACTATACACAACCTAAAGATACCGTTCGTTATTATAACATTACTCAGCTTACAGGTTCTATATTGACAATTTCTGAGAATGATGTTTTGTATTCATTTTCATTGAATTCTAAAGCCAAAGAAAGCGTTACTCCAATCGTAAAGAATAAAGGAGATACAGTAATTCCAAGTCAAGGATTTTCTATGTCAAGTATGTGGCGTGGAGTTTTAGGGATGATTGTTTTATTGATCATCGCTTTCTTATTTAGCGCTAATAGAAAAGCGATCGATTGGAAAACAATTGGTTTAGGATTAGTTTTTCAACTAGTAATAGCTATAGGAGTTTTAAAAATACCTTTTGTTCAAGCAATTTTCGAATTCATTGGAAAAGGATTTGTTAACATATTAGAATTTACTCAATCGGGAAGTGAGTTTTTATTTAAAGGATTGATATCTGATATGGATACCTTTGGGTTCATCTTTGCTTTTCAAGTATTACCTACCATCATCTTTTTCTCGGCATTAACATCATTGCTTTTTTACTTAGGGATAATCCAATGGGTAGTTAAAGTAATGGCTTGGTCATTAAGTAGAGTGTTGAAAATTTCAGGAGCAGAAAGTTTGTCTGTAGCAGGAAATATCTTTTTAGGTCAGACGGAAGCACCATTGTTAATCAAGGCATATTTAGAAAAGATGAATAAGTCCGAAATGTTGTTGGTGATGATTGGGGGTATGGCTACAGTAGCTGGGGCGGTTTTAGCAGCATATATTGGTTTTTTAGGAGGTGATGATGATGCATTAAAGTTAGTTTATGCGAAACATCTATTAGCAGCATCTGTAATGGCGGCTCCAGGCGCGATTATCATTTCAAAAATTTTATATCCTCAAACGGAAGATGTAAACACAGATGTAAAAGTGTCTTCAGAAAAGATAGGATCAAATATCTTAGATGCTATTGCAAATGGTACCACAGAAGGTTTAAAGTTAGCGATGAATGTTGGAGCCATGTTATTGGTTTTTGTAGCTTTTATTGCAATGATAAATGGTGTTTTCGGAGGAATTGGAAGTTTTGACGGAATAGAATACTTTGGATGGGAATTTACTTCACTAAATGAAGTTATTGCGAATAATACACCTTATAAAGAATTATCATTAGAATTTATTTTGGGGTATATCTTTGCGCCACTAATGTGGTTAATCGGTGTGGCTAGTGAAGACATGGCTTTGATGGGGCAACTCTTAGGAATTAAATTAGCCGCCAGTGAATTTGTAGGATACATACAATTAGCAGAATTGAAAGATGTAACTAATGCAACACATTTAACCTATAATAAATCCATTATTATGGCAACCTATATGTTATGTGGATTTGCAAATTTTGCTTCAATTGGAATACAAATAGGAGGAATAGGCTCAATAGCGCCAGGTCAACGTAAAGTATTGTCTGAATTTGGAATGAAAGCCTTAATTGGAGGAACCATAGCTTCCCTAATGTCGGCAACCATAGCAGGAATGATTATCGGATAATGACGAGTCGTCACAAACATTAAAAAGTTAATAACTTATCAATAATTTAAAAAAGCCTCAATGATTTTCATTGAGGCTTTTTTTATTTTTACACTCACAGTAATTAACGAACAAACGTTTCAACTTTTTAACGACCCATGAAGCAATATCACGACTTAGTAAAACACGTTTTAGAAAACGGAAACGAAAAAGGAGATAGAACAGGAACAGGAACAAAAAGTGTTTTTGGACATCAAATGCGGTTTGACTTAAGTGAAGGTTTTCCAATGATTACTACAAAAAAACTCCATTTAAAATCTATTATTTATGAACTGTTATGGTTTATAAAAGGAGATACAAACGTGAAATATTTGCAAGAAAATGGCGTAAGAATCTGGAACGAATGGGCAGATGAAAATGGCGATTTAGGTCCTGTGTATGGTCATCAATGGCGCAACTGGAATAGTGATGATATCGATCAATTAAAAGAAGTGATCAATACATTAAAGAACAATCCAAACAGTAGGAGAATGTTAATTTCTGCTTGGAATCCAAGTGTGTTGCCAGATACTTCTGTTTCTTTTTCTGAAAATGTTGCCAACGGAAAAGCAGCTTTACCGCCATGTCATGCATTCTTTCAATTTTATGTTTCAGACGGAAAATTATCCTGTCAGTTGTATCAAAGAAGCGCTGATATTTTTTTAGGAGTTCCATTTAATATAGCTTCCTATGCATTATTTACCATGATGATGGCTCAAGTTTGTGGTTACGAAGCAGGAGATTTTATACACACATTTGGAGACGCACATATCTATAGCAATCACTATGAGCAATTAGAATTACAATTGTCTAGAGAGTTAAGATCGTTGCCAACGATGAAAATCAATCCAGCAATAAAAAGTATTTTCGATTTTACCTTCGAAGATTTCGAATTGTTAAACTACGACCCGCATCCGCATATTAAAGGAGCAGTTGCAATATAAAATAAAAAAGAGGTCGTCTATAAAGTAATTTATAGGCGATTTTTTTTTTGTTATTTTGAGTTTTCAGGAGATATTTTGTTTTTGAGTTCCAAGTTTCAAGTTTAAAAGTTCCAAGTCTGTTCTACATTGCAATTGTGAGCTTTTTTAGGTTATGTGCCATTGCAATAAGTCCTATTTCGGTTTCTACCTTTTCGATTCCTCTAAGCATAAATCGTTTGAAGTTCATATTGTGTTTGATATTGGCAAAAACACCTTCTACATCCCAACAACGTTGTTTTCGATGTTTGACTCCTTGTTCAGATAAGAGGTTTTCTTTCGCTTTTTGTTTAAGACGTATCAGGTTGTGGTTTCTTTCTATAATTCTATTCTCTGAGGCTTTGTGACAAAGTGATCTTAGAGGACATCCACTACAGTTCTTTGCTTGATATATATCGAGCTCTTGTAGATATCCTGTAGTTGTTTTACGTTGTCTATTCCCTATCTTTTCCATGGCTTGTCCCATAGGACAATAGTAGGTGTCTGTATCTTGATTATAATACAGCTTGTCAGAGGTAAAGGGCTTTTTATCAATCTTTAATTTGGCTTGTTTTTGTTCTTTGTGGAAGTAATTGTATTTGACAAAGGTGTCAATCCCTTTATCTTCTAAATCTTGATAGTTTTCTTCACTACCATAGCCTGCATCAGCAGTAATAGAATTAGGAGTTTGACCAAAGTATTCTATATGATCGTTTACTTGATCTATCAGTGTATTGGTGTCATTAGTGGTTTGTGTAATAGCATATCCTGTAATGAACTGGTTGTTAGAGGATGCTTGAAAATTATACCCTGGTTTGAGTTGACCATTTTGCATATGATCCTCTTTCATTCGCATAAAGGTAGCATCAGAATCGGTTTTACTCATACTATTTCGATCCCCTAATTGTTTTTCCTGTTCATTGTATTTTTGAATATTCTTAGGCCAGTTCTTCTTGGCATACCCTAGCTTTTGCTTGATCCTTTTATCAACAGATTTATCTTGTAACGCTGTATTGATCTGATCAATGGCCTGTGATACTTTCTCTGGATCAATCGCTTCAAAATCGGGAGTATTAGGAACCTGATCTTCGTTCGCATAGACCTTCTCTACATAAGACCATAACTCTTTTAATTGTTTACTGATCTTAGCGCGATTGTTTTGGATACTTTTAGACCACACAAAAGTATATCGATTTGCATTGGCTTCTATCTTGGTGCCATCAACATACAAATCTCGTAGACTTAAAAATCCTTGTTCACACAAGAGTAAAACTACTTGATTGAAAATTTTCTTGAACTGCCCCTTTAACTTGCCTGAACGAAAGTTACTAATGGTATTATGATCGGGAGTGATACAACCACTGAGCCACATAAAGTGAACGTTTTCCTGAAGAGTCTGCTCTATCTTTCTAGAAGAATACAAATTACGCAAGTAGCTATACACTAAAATCTTCAATAATACCTTGGGATGGTAACTTGAAGTTCCTCCGCCTTTGTAGCTCTTCTCAATACTACTGATATCTATTTGGTCAATGATCGTATTAACGATACGTACAGGATGATGCAAAGGAACTAAATCATCATAACTCGGAGGAAGTAAAATCAACTGATCTTGATTGTTGGTCTTCCAAACTACTTTTTTATTCATAGACAAAAGATACAAACATCAAAATTTAAAACAAAAAAAGAAGCTGCCTTTTTAGACAGCCTCTTTTTGTTCACAAATCAAAATAATTATAGATATCAGAGTCCGTTTTTATAACGTAATTCTCATCCACAATATGTCAAAAACTCCTAAGAGTTGGAAATTTTTTATCTATGATAAATGTAACCAAGAAAAGCACAGCTACAAATTAGAAACTACTATTTTCAAAAGAATTATTGATATGATAAAATAGAGGTGTTATTAATTTGATAAGTAGAAAAAAGAAGGTTATTTTTTAGAAAACTGTCAATATGAAAACTTTTCCTTTCCTACTGATTTACAGTAGATTTTAAACGATACCGTTTTCGTAAATACGCGTTTTTTGGTCAAAAATGCTTAAAAACGTCAAATCGAAAAAAAATTGAGGTAATTTTGCTCAAATTTTTAGAATCTAAATTGATTTATGATTACAATAATTGCTGCCATCGGCAAGAATAATGAACTAGGAAAAGACAATGATTTGATTTGGCATTTACCTGCTGATTTAAAACGTTTTAAAAAAGTGACTACGGGTCATACCATCATCATGGGAAGAAACACGTTTGAATCTATTGGAAAACCATTGCCGAATAGAAGGTCTGTAATCATTACTAGAAATACATCCTATCAACAAAAAGGATGTGAAGTTGTTCATAGCTTGGAGGAAGCCATTGCTTTGATAAAAAATGAAGATGCTGCTTTTATCATCGGTGGTGCTCAGATTTATAAAGAAGCTATTGAGAAAGATTTGGTAGATCAATTAGACATCACTCAAGTACATCAAGAATTTGAAGCTGATGTTTATTTTCCGAATATAGATACTGGAATTTGGAGCGAGGTTGCTAAAGAAGATTTTTCTGCAGACGATAAAAACTCTTATAATTATAGTTTCTTAAGATACCTTAAAAGTTAACGAATCCTAACAGGTGGACCACTACCTCCATCCAATCGTGTTCTATATTTTATTTGGGCAAACTGAAAATAATTGAATAGTTTATAATTTACATCCATTCCGTAGTCTGTATGTGGATTGTAATCAATAACATTCCCATAAATGTTTGGGTCAAATCGTAAAGGGTTTTGAGCCCTAATATTCCAATTCGTCACATAGATTCTATTCCTATTTTCAAGGTAATTTTGGGAATAGTAACCAATAGGTTTTGCAATTGAATTCAGGTAATTGTTAAAACCAACATCAAAAACTATAATTTGATATTCTAGACTGTCATTTGCAATAACAACTGGCTCTTCTTTTTCTTTTTTTAGGCTTTTAGCTGGTGATGAGCTACATGCATATACGATAACAGTTAAGATCAATATTCCGATAAATTTATGTAGATGTCTCATAATCAAGTTTTTCTCAGAATATAAAGTTGCGAAAATTATTCCAAAGGAGAATGTTTTTATGAAATTTTAACTTTTTAATAGGAACAAGTATCTTTAGAGAAAATTATTCAATCGTATGAGACTCATTTTACAACTTCTATTACTTCTTTTTATTCAAGCATCATTTGCACAGATTTTATCAGAAAAAGAAAGAGCAACGCTAAAAGATGAATTACTAGAAGACCGATTTCAAAACCTATTGCCTAAATTAATGGACGACGCTGACATTGATATGTGGCTCATTATTTCAAGAGAATATAATGAAGATCCTATTATAAAAACTATGTTGCCAGCAAGATGGTTGAATGCAAGAAGAAGAACCATTATTGTTTTTTATAGAGACCAACAAAAAAACACGATAGAAAGACTAGCAGTAGCTAGATATAATATTGGAAAGAGTATCAAGTCCGCTTGGAATAAAGAAAAAGAACCCAATCAATGGAAAGCATTGTCAGATATTATTGCCGAAAGAAATCCTAAGAAAATAGGCATTAATTACTCAAAACATTTTCCTTTAGCAGACGGATTGGTTAAAACAGATTACGAAGAATTAAAACAAAACTTACCCGATTCATTAACTACAAAATTAGTTTCAGCAGAAAAATTAGCAATTGGTTGGATAGAAACAAGAACGCCAAAAGAAATTCAACTCTTTGAGAAGTTAGTGAAAATTACACACGATATTATAGACGAAGCATTTTCTAACAAATTGATTGTTCCTGGGAAAACCACAACGGATGATGTTGTGTGGTGGATGCGACAAAAAGTAACCGATCTAGGATTAGAAACTTGGTTTCATCCTACCATCGATATTCAAAGAACCAATGAAGAATTAAAATCACATATTTATTCCTTTACCAAAGGCGATAAAAATAAAATTATTCAGAAAGGAGATTTATTGCATTGCGATTTTGGAATTACTTATATTGGTTTAAATACTGATTGTCAGCAGCATGCATATGTTTTGAAAGACGATGAAAAACAAGTTCCTGAATATTTAGCGAATGCATTTAAGAAGGGAAATAGATTACAAGACATCTTAACGGAGAATATGAAAGAGGGTAGAACTGGAAATGAAATTCTATTAAGTTCACTTTCTAAAGCAAAAGCAGAAGGGCTAAAACCAGCCATTTACACACATCCATTAGGAAAATATGGACACAGTGCTGGAACTACCATCGGAATGTGGGATTCGCAAGGCGGAGTTCCCGTTCGAGGAGATTATCCGTTACATACTTTTACAGGCTATGCTATTGAATTAAATGTAACTGTAAATATCCCAGAATGGCAAAAAGACATTCGAATCATGTTAGAAGAAGCTGGCTTATTTGGAGACGGTGATTTTAGATATGTAAATGAAAGACAAACTACAATAAAAGCAATTCACCCTCATTAATGATCGCAATTCCTACATCAGATTTAAAAAGAATTCTGTTACTTTTTACGAGGAGAATTGGACTACTTTTTCTATTTGTAGTTGCTTTGTATTTTGACGGAACTGGCTTTGCTGCCATTTATCCGCATGCACAAACAGTCACTAATATTTTTATGTTGCTAGCTTTTTTTATTCTGTATAAAAGGTCTGTAAAAAGAACACGGGAATTGATGATTTATGCGGTCATTATTGGCTTTGCTGGAGAATATTTATTTTCTATAGTGTTGGATATGTATACCTATAGATTGTCAAATCTACCATTTTACATTCCCTTTGGACACGCTGCCGTGTATGCAAGAACTTATGTGTTTTCAAAAGCAGCTGTTGTAAAAAAACACGGTAAAATAATCACACAGTTTCTTTCAGTGATTATCTTCCTTTTTGCGTTGTTTTATTTGATCGCATTCAATGATGTTTTTGGCTTTGTAATGACAATAGCTGTCTTTTTAATGCTCATCAAAAGACCCAAGGATAGATTGTTCTTTTTAACCATGTATTTGGTGGTTGCCGTTTTAGAAATTGGAGGGACAGCATATCAAGCGTGGTCATGGCCAGACTCCGCTTTTGGAGTGTTTCCCATTTTAAAAAGTCATAACCCACCAAGCGGAATTAGCTTGTTCTATTTTCTTTTAGATATCGGATGTTTTGTCCTCTACACACAAAGAAATAAATTGGCTTGGAAAAGAGTAAAAAACATAAGAAAACTTCAAAAATTATAAAAAGTAAGACACTTATAAAATTTGTACATTTATCAACCAAAATCAAAATAATATAAAGATGAAATTAAAACAGCTAGTGTATCTGTTCTTAGTAAGCGGAATCTTATTTTCTTGCGCTGACGAGAAAAAAGAGACTGAATTTAATCATGTAGTAGAGCAATTTGCAGATATTAGAGTACTTCGTTATAAAGTGCCAGGATTTGAAGAATTAACCCTCAAAGAAAAACAGTTAGTTTATTATTTAACCCAAGCAGGATTAGCAGGAAGAGATATCATGTGGGATCAGAATTATAAACATAATTTAATTATCAGAGAAGCTTTAGAAAACATCAACCGTAATTTCACTGGAGATAAAGAATCTGATGATTTTAAGGCATTTAAAGTCTATTTAAAAAGAGTTTGGTTTTCTAACGGAATTCATCATCATTATTCAAATGATAAGATAAAACCTGAATTTTCTCAATCATATTTTGAAAATGAATTATTAAAAAAATCAAATACAACACTAGCACCAGAAGTTGTCGCTATTTTATTTAATGATGCTGATAATAAAAAAGTAAATAAGAAAGAAGGAGTTGACAATATACTATCATCAGCAATTAATTTTTACGGATCAGACATTACTGATAAAGATGTTGCTGATTTTTACAAAACAGCTTACAAAGGACCAAAAGGTACACCAGTTGAAGCGGGATTAAATTCAAAACTAGTCCGAGAAAATGGTGTTCTAGTAGAAAAAGTTTGGAAATCTGGAGGAATGTATGGAACTGCTATCGACCAAATTATTGGTTGGTTGGAAAAAGCAAAAGGAGTTGCAGAAAATGAGAATCAAGCAAAAGCATTGGGTTTATTAATTGAATATTATAAAACAGGAAGTTTAGATGTTTGGGATCAATATTGTATCGCTTGGGTTACGTCTACGGAAGGGAATATAGATTGGATCAATGGATTTATAGAAGTATATAATGATCCAAAAGGATACAGAGGTTCTTACGAAACTATTGTAGAAATTAAAGATTTTGACATGTCTCGTAAGATGACTGTTTTATCCGATAATGCACAATGGTTTGAAGATAACGCTCCACTAGACCCAGCACATAAAAAAGATACCGTAGTAGGTGTTTCTTATAAAACGGTAAACGTTGCAGGAGAAGCAGGAGATGCATCACCAAGTACACCCATTGGTGTAAACTTACCCAATAACAATTGGATTCGTCAACAACATGGATCTAAGTCAGTTTCTTTGGGGAATATTACTGGAGCCTATAATAATGCAGGAGGAACGGGTAGGTTAGCAGAGTTTGCTTTTACTGAGGAAGAAGTAAGATTAGAAAAAAAATATGGTCAAATAGCCGACAAATTACATACAGCTTTACATGAAGTAGTTGGACACGCTTCTGGAATTATTAATGAAGGAATTGGTCAGCCAAAAGAAACATTACAGAACTACGCTTCTACCATGGAAGAAGGTAGAGCCGATTTAGTTGGATTGTATTATTTAATGGACCCAAAATTACAAGAATTAGGTTTAACGGATAATTGGGAAGAGCTTGGAAAAGCTGCTTATGATGGATATATCAGAAACGGATTGATCACACAATTAATTAGAATTGAATTAGGAAACGACCTAGAAGAAGATCATATGGTAAATCGCCAATGGGTTTCCGCTTGGTCTTATGAACAAGGCAAGAAAGACAATGTTATAGAAAAGGTAACCAAAGACGGTAAAACCTATTTTAAGATTAATGACTATGCTAAATTACGTGATATTTTTGGGCGCTTATTAAGAGAGTCACAACGTATTAAATCTGAAGGAGATTTTGAAGCAGCAAAAGCTTTGGTTGAAGGCTACGGTGTAAAAGTTGATCAAGAAATTCATAAAGAAGTAATAGAACGTAACAAACAATTTACAGCCGCACCTTATAGTGGTTTTGTAAATCCTATACTTAAGGAAGTATTAGATGCAGATAAAAATGTAATAGATATTACTGTAAATCAGCCAGAAGGTTTTGAAGAACAAATGTTATTTTATTCTAAAAACTATGGATTTTTAAGACCAAAAAATAAAAGTAACTTGAAATTATAACAACCATTTTCTATCGGAGTGAAGCATTTTTGTGAATTCAAAAATTATTTTACTCCGATATTTTTTATAATGAATACAAGTATCCGTTTCTAATGGCAAAAAAAGTAAAAGATCCAGGATTTGGATATCGTTCTTTTAAGAATGCAAAAAGTATCATCAATAACGATGGTTCCTCAAATATTGTTCATGTCAATCGAAAAAGAGGATTACAAGATTTATATACCCATTTAATAGAGATTCCTTGGTGGAAGTTTTTTCTCTTTGTATTTCTTATTTATACATTCATCAATATCCTATTTGCGATCATTTATAACCTGATAGGTATCGAGCAAATCACGCCCAGTACAGGAAATATGTGGAGCGATTTATTCAACGGATTTTTCTTTAGCGCACAAACGCTTACTACAGTTGGTTATGGAGGAATTGCTCCTCAAGGATTACTAGCCAATATTATAGCCTCTTTTCAAGCGATGATTGGTTTAATGGGCTTTTCTTTTATCACAGGTCTGTTGTATGGAAGATTTTCTAAACCAAGAGCATCTATTAAATTCAGCAAAAACATTATTGTTAGAGATTTTAAAGATTCCAGAGCGTTAATGTTCCGATTGATGAACAGTAGAAAGTCGGTAATGATTGAACCTGAAGTTACCGTTACTTTGTCAATTACCGAATTTGAAGGAAAGACTAAAAAGTATACACGAAACTTTTATCAGTTGAGTTTAGAGCGGAATAAAATTATGTACTTGCCTACTATTTGGACGTTGGTACACGAGTTGGATGATAAGAGTCCGCTGACAAAATATTCAAACCAAGAATTGAAAGACCTGGATGCAGAAATGTATATTTTGATGCAATACCATGATGAATCATTTTCTCAGAAACTCTTCAAGATTTATTCGTATAAATTTGATCGATTAGAAGTAGATGTTCAGTTTGAAACTTCTTTTTCGTTTGATGACGAAGGATACACTTTGTTAGATCACGATAAGTTAGATAGTCTAAAAACGATGGATTAAAAGAAGTATCCGGTCATAATACGGAGTGCAATAAAAATGATAATTGCTAACGTACCGTAAATAGCTACTTTTTTCGCGGCATTCTTATAATAAGCTTCATGGCTCTTCGCGTCTTTTCGATAAGAAATGACCATAAAAGCAACAAAAACAATGACAAAAATAATTGCAAAAATGATTCGCCCAGTAGTAAACATAAAATCGTATTTTTAGCAAAATTACAAATTAAATGAAGACTGCAATTGTTTTTGGAGCAACTTCTGGAATTGGAAAAGCAATTACCGAACTTTTGATAAAAGACGGTTATAAAGTTGCGATTACAGGCCGACGATTAGAAAAGTTGGAAGCACTCAAAAATCAATATCCAAATCAGATTTATATTGCTCAAAACGACATTCAAAAAGTAGATGAAGTTGAAAAAATAATTCATGAAATTGTACTAGAATTTGAAAATATAGATTTGATTGTTCAATCTTCAGGAGTTGGGTTTATCAATCCAAAATTAGAGTGGGAGAAGGAATATGAAACCATTCAAACAAACGTAGTAGGAGTTACAAAGCTCTATGATGTATCATACAATCTATTCAGAAAACAAGGATTTGGGCATTTGGTAGGAATCACTTCCATTGCTTCCATACGAGGAAACCGTGGCGCACCTGCGTATTTTTCATCCAAAGCCTATCAAAAAGCCTACTTAGAAAGCTTGTATATCAAAACAAAAACCATCAAATCAAAGAAAGTATTTATCACGGACATTCGCCCAGGATTTGTAGATACAGATATGGCGTTAGGAGATGGACTTTTTTGGATGGTTTCTTTAGAAAAAGCTGCCAAACAAATTTATACAGCAATAAAAAAGAAAAAACGAGTTGCCTATATTTCAAAACGTTGGAGCCTTATTGCTTATATACTGAAAATTGTACCAGCATGGTTACTCAAAAAAATGATTTAAGTAGTGACAAAAAAGAACTTGATAGTATTTGATATTGATGATACACTCACAAAAAGCGAATATCAGCATCAGAAAGCTTATATAGATACGATGATTGATTTTGGTATTCATCAAATCAACCAAGATTGGCAGAGTTATAAAAATGTTACAGATAGTTATATTTTAAAAGAGAATTATGAGTCGAACTTTCAAAAGAAGTTTGACTTTTCTTTCATTCCAGAGTTTGAGAAAAAAATGACAATAGCTATGTTACAATTGCCCAAAACAGAACCTATTAAAGGAGCCAATTCAGCAGTCAATTTTTTTATGGAAAAAACGAATTATGCTATTTGTTTTGCGACAGGTTCTTTATTAACTCCAGCTTTAAAAAAGTTAGAACAAGCTGAAATTAATTTTGTACCAGAATTAGTGGAAGCATCCAATACAATTTATACGAGAGAAAATATTGTAAAATCAGCCATCAAAAAAGCAAAAAATTATTTTCAAGTTGCTACTTTTGAAAACATCATTTCTGTTGGAGATGGAATTTGGGATTTAAAAACAGCTAAGAACCTAGGAGTTCATTTTTTAGGAATTAGAGATAAAAACCTTGCACATTTTCAACAAGAGAATATTAAAAGCCATATTACAGATTGGAATCATTTTGACTTTGAAAAAGTACAATCAGAATTAGGAATTAACCATTAGATACATGAAAAAATACACAGACGCCGTTCACGAATTCCATACAGCATTTGGATTAGGAATTAAAAACGAGCCTACAGCAAACATTGGAGAAGCAAGAAATTTACTTCGTTTCAACTTGATGAAAGAAGAAAACGAAGAATATTTTGAAGCGGCTAATAACAATGACTTAGTGGAAGTCGCTGATGCCCTAGGAGATATGCTATACATCTTAGCCGGAACCATTATAGAACACGGAATGCAATATAAAATTGCTGAAGTTTTTGATGAGATTCAACGTAGCAATATGAGTAAATTAGGTGAAGACGGAAAACCAATTTACAGAGAAGATGGGAAAGTCTTAAAAGGCCCGAATTATTTTAAACCAAATATCAAAGAGATTTTGGAGAAATAAGGTCAAGTGATTGAGGGATTAATTTTTTGATAGCCAAGAAAATAATTTGTCAAATGCAACTTCTCTAACTCCTTTCGGGGACAAAAAAATATCGTGTTGTGCATTGTCAATTTTTAATAAAGTCACCTTATCGCCAAGCTTTTTCCCAATTCTTACAATATCATCGATATTTAAGACAATATCTTTAGACATTGCTTCTTCAGAAAACGTTGAAATTTTACTAGAACCTGAAGAGTACATAATCAAAATAGGAACTGTAATGTTGGATTGCTTTAATTTTTTCTGTGCTTTTGCGATAGCTACCACCCATTTAAAATAAGTTGGAAACCCTTTTATCGGTTTCCAATTCAAATTAAAATCCCATTCACCATAAAAATCTTTATGAATACTTTGCGCATATGCAGGAGTTATAGCGCCATTGATTTTTGAATAAGTGGCTATTTTTGAAATAACTTTTGCGCCCAGAATACTGAAAAATTTTGCAAATTTAGATTGATTAAAATCGAAAAAAGGAGAGTTTAAGATGAGACCATCGACAAGTTCTCTTTCCTCACCATAGTTCATATAACTACTTGTTGTTAAACCTCCTGTAGAGTGACCCAATAAGTAAATTGAATTGCTCGTTTTTTTAATCTCTCTAATAGCAATGGATATTTCCTCAAAATATTCTTCAATGCTTTTACAATAGTTTGGGTGATGGTGTTCTGAAAGTGACCTGCCATATTTCCGAAGATCAATCGCATAAAAATCGAAATCATTTTTAATGAATTTTTCTCCCATATGTGAATGAAAAAAATAATCAATATAACCGTGTACATATAAGATACTTTTTCTATTCCCTACATTAAAGTTTGAAGAAATGAGTACAGCATTTACCTCTCCTTCATAATCAGGAGCAAGTTGAATGGTTTGACTAGTGTAATCTGTATTTAAATCCATTTATATTTTATTAAAGTTCCATTTTTGTTTTTTATAGAGCTAATCTATATTGAAAGTTTCTTTTGTTTATCAATCAGAATTACCAGATAAAAAAATGTTGTCAAATTCACAAGCAAAGTAAGAAACAAACCGCAAAAATAATATAAGTAAAACTACTTGCTTTTTCTAGATAGACTCTTTAGAGACAACCAAAAGAAACTAGAGGGAGGAAGTTAAAGATTTATTGGATTAACAACTCCTATTATGTCATTCAGTAACCTTTAATCTGGCTTCAGCTTTTACAGAAATATCAGAATAATCGTTGTTTAAATATTTTAGATATCCAGTAATGGCAATCATGGCAGCATTGTCTGTGGTGTATTCAAACTTAGGAATATAAGTAGTCCAGCCCCAATGTTTTTCAGCCAATTGCAATCTTTTTCTAATTTCAGAATTTGCAGAAACTCCACCAGCAATAGCAATGTGTTTAATACCCGTTTGTTTTGCTGCGTTCTTCAGTTTCTCTAATAAAATTTCAACAATAGTATATTGAATTGACGCACAAATATCCACTAGGTTTTCGTCAATAAAATTTGGGTTTTCCTTTACGTTCCTCTGAACGAAATATAGAATTCCCGTTTTTAATCCGCTAAAACTAAAATCCAAATCGCCAACCTTAGGTTTGGTAAAAGAGAATGCTTTCGGATTCCCTTTTTGCGCGTATTTGTCAATTAATGGTCCGCCAGGATATTGCAACCCTAAAATTTTCGCAGATTTATCAAAAGCTTCACCAACAGCGTCATCAATGGTTTCTCCCAAAATTTCCATATCAAAATGATTCGAAACTTTCACAATTTGAGTATGTCCGCCACTAATGGTCAAACAGATAAAAGGAAAAGGCGGAATTTTAGCCTCATCATCTTTTATAAAATGAGCCAAAATATGAGCTTGCATATGATTTACATCAATCAAAGGAATCTGTAAACCGAGTGCCAAAGACTTTGCAAAAGACGTTCCTACTAACAAAGAACCCATTAAACCAGGACCTTTTGTAAAAGAAATAGCACTCAAATCTTGTTTGTCAATTTCTGCTCTTTCTATAGCTTGTTGCACTACAGGAACTATATTTTGCTGATGCGCTCTTGATGCTAATTCAGGAACCACACCACCGTATTGTGCATGTATCTCTTGATTGGCAATAACATTACTAAGCACTTTTCCATCACAAATAACAGCAGCACTAGTATCATCACAAGAAGATTCTATTCCTAAAATATATGTTTTTTTCTGTTCGCTCATTACAGATGGCAAAATTAACTATTAAATACATGTCAGTTTGTTTTTTGATTTAGAAATTTAATAGTTTGTTAATTTTATCGTTCTTTGTATAGAAAGGCTCTATTTTTGCGTTAACCCTTCTATAACAGGAAACATTAACTAATTCATTTATCAAAAAAGCTGGAAAAATATTATTCAAGTGGCTAAAGTACATCGTGCTTTTTCTGGTGTTTCTAGTCATTATATTTTCCATTCCCGCAGTACAAACAAGACTTGCAAAGATTGTAACCAACAATCTTAATGAAGAATATGGAACCGATTTGGTTGTTAAGAAAGTAGACCTTTCCCTATTAGGAACCGTTGCATTAAAAGGGATTGAGATTAGAGATCACCATAAAGACACACTTATTTTTGTTGACAGAATTAGAACTTCTTTATTAAATGCAAAGCGTATTTTAGACAATAAAGTTGAACTAAAAAGTACATCTTTTAAAGGAATTCATGTATATATGAAGACTTATAAAGGAGAAAATAATGACAACCTGAACATTTTTGTAGAGAAGTTTGATGATGATAACCCAAGAGATTCAACTTCAGTATATGTACCGTTTGAATTGACGACTTCTAATATCTTTTTAGAAGACATTACCTATACATTGATTGACGAAAACAGCGACACTCCTTTAGAATTTGCAGCATACAACGGAGGAGGTAATATTCAAGATTTTTCAATTATTGGCCCCAATGTTTCTCTAAAAATTAGGGGGCTCTATTTTACTGATGACAGAGGTGTAGAAATCACAAATCTTACTACAGACTTTAAGTATACAAAAGCTCAAATGCAGTTTTATAATACTTCCGTTAAAACGCCTAATTCGCTATTAAACGCCAAAATTGAATTCAATTATAAAAGAGATAATTTAAGTGAGTTTAATGAGTTAGTAGAAGTAGATGCAACATTTGAGGAAAGTCATTTATCGGTTTTAGACTTAAAGAAGTTGTACAATGAATTAAACGGAAATGACATGCTTCATTTCACAGGAAAAGTCCAAGGTTCATTAAATAATTTTTCAGTTAAAAATTTAAGACTGAACTCAGACAAAGGAATTAAAATTGATGGAGACTTGAATTTGATCAATGCAGTAAGTCAGCGTGATTTTTTCCTTACCGGAGATTTTAATGACATCACAGCAGATTATTATAAACTCAAAAACATTCTACCCAATTTATTAGGAAAAACATTGCCTACAGAATTTCAAAGATTTGGAAAATTTTCCCTCGAAGGGTTTGTAAAATTAACGCCCAATGCTATTGAAGCAACCTTAGATATCGACTCGCAAGTTGGAACGATTATTTCCGATTTAGAACTCACAAACTTTGATGATATTGATGAAGCAACCTATAATGGAGAAGTAGAGCTTCTAAACTTTGATATCGGAACGTTTTTTAATGATCCGTTATTTGGAACGATCAGTTTTAAAGGAGATGTAGACGGAAAAGGATTTAGAATTGATAATATAAATACAAGCTTAATAGGAAACGTTTCTGAGATTGATTTTAATAACTATCTATATCAAGATATTGCTGTAAACGGACGCTATCAGAATAATTTATTTGATGGAGAATTAAAAGTAAATGATGCAAACCTTAAAATGGACTTTAACGGATTAGCAGATTTATCAAATGAAGTAAATCAATTTGATTTTAAGGCGAACATTTTTTATGCAGATTTAAAAGCAACAAACTTATATGCAAGGGACAGTATTTCTGAATTGCAAGGTGTGATTAATTTCGATCTAAAAGGAAACAACTTAGATAATATCGTAGGAGTTGCCAATTTTAAGAACATCGAATATAAAAATCAAAAAGATACCTATCCATTTAAACAATTCCTGGTTTTTTCTAAGATAGAAGATGATATAAGACAAATCCGAATAGATTCAGAAGATATTGTAAAAGGAGAATTAAAAGGCAATTTTAAATTTGAAGAATTACTACCGCTAGCTCAAAATGCACTGGGAAGTATTTATTCTAATTATACTCCAAATAAGGTTGAACCACATCAATTTTTAAGCTTCGACTTTAGCATTTACAATCAAATAGTAGATGTGTTTCTTCCTGAAGTATCCATCGCTCCCAATACAAAAATCAAAGGGAATATAAGAGCCGATAAAAATCAATTAAAACTCACAGTTTCTTCACCAAGAATAAATGCGTACGGAAATGTCATTGACACACTTTTGTTAAGAACAGACAATCAAAACAAATTGTACAATACGCACTTAACCGCAAAAAGAGTCAATACACCTTATTATAAAGTTTCTAAATTAAACCTACTAAACAGAACAGTAAACGATACATTATTTTTTAAATCAATTTTTAAAGGAGGAAACTTAGAAGAAGAAGATTTTAACTTAGACTTTTATTATACAATTAATAACGAAAAGAAATCGGTTGTAGGAATTCAAAAATCGACCTTTAATTTCAAAGACAATATTTGGAATATCAACCCAAGGTCTAATCAAGAAAATAAAGTAACCTTCAATTTAAAAAATGAAGAATATAATTTTGCGCCTTTTCAACTAGAATCTAAAGAGCAAAAAATTGCGTTCAAAGGAATTTTAAGAGACTCTACTTACAAAAGTTTGCAAGCAGATTTCACAAAAGTTGCTTTAGAAAGTTTCTTACCGCCAGTAGATAGTTTGTCTCTAAAAGGAGAATTAAACGGAACAATTGATTTTACCCAAAAAGAAGGATTGTATAGCCCAAAAGGACTCTTAACGGTGAATGACTTTTATATTAATGATTTTAAACAAGGAGACTTGGCATTGAATGTTGAAGGTGATAGTTCTTATGAAAAATACAAAGTAGACTTATCGCTCAATAGAGATCAAGTAAAAAGTATTGCTGCAACTGGAAACATGGATTTTTCTAAAACCAGACCAGAATTGGATTTGGCTGTTTTTCTAGAAGATTTTCAACTCAATGCTTTTGGTCCTTTGGGAGAAGATGTACTATCAAAAGTAAGAGGTTCTGCATCAGGAAATTTTACACTAAAAGGATTTCTTAGAAACCCAGAAATGGATGGTGGTTTGGTACTAAAAAATGCAGGATTGCAATTTCCATATTTAAATGTAGATTATAATTTTGACGATGACACTTTTATTGGTTTGGAAGGACAATCTTTTGTCTTTAATAATATCGTTTTAGAAGATACGAAGCATGCTACACAAGGACTTTTAAACGGAAATATTACACATCAAGACTTCAATGATTGGTTCTTGGATTTAAATATTTCATCTAACAACCTACTGGTTTTAGATACAGGGAATACGGAAGAAACATTGTACTATGGAACTGGTTTTATACAAGGAAATGCAAGTATTACAGGGTTAACAAATAGTTTAACCATAGACGTGAATGCGAAGACAATGCCAAATACCTTATTTGTAATTCCATTAAAAGATATTGCATCCATAGATAATTATAGACTGATACATTTTAAATCGGAAAAAAGCCTTGAAGACTTACAAAAAGAATTGGCTATTGAAGCCATTGAAGGCGTGAACTTAAATATTAATTTAGAAGTCACTAAAGAAGCCATTGCGCAAGTAGTAATTGATGAAGAAAATGGAAGTGAACTAAAAGGGAGTGGAACGGGAAATTTAAGAATAGAAATCAATACCCGAGGTAAGTTTAATATGTATGGTGATTATACCATAGATAACGGATTTTACAATTTTAAATATGGAGGAGTTATCAATAAACCTTTTGCTATTTTAAAAGGAGGAACCATTTCTTGGGATGGAAATCCGTACGAAGCCAATTTAAACGTAACAGCAGTCTATACTACCAAAGCAAATCCAGCAGTACTTTTAGAGAATTTTAATACAAGCAGAAAGATAGATGTTGATTTAATTACTAAAATTTCTGGCAACTTATTTAATTCCAAACAAGAATTTGAAATAGAGATTCCAAACTCCAATTCAACGATTGCATCCGAATTAGATTTTGTGTTGAATGATAATGACGAGAATTCGAAACTACGTCAATTCTTATCGCTTTTAGCTATTGGAAGTTTTGTAAACCCAAATAGAGGAAATATAGATGGAGGAGAATTGTTAACAGGAACAACATCCAATGCAATTGGTGCTATTTTATCCGACATTATAAGTAGTGATAGATTTAAGTTAAATGTTGGGTATACTTCAGGAAGCCCACAGAACCCTGAAGGTGATTTAAATATAGACAATCAAGTTGATGTCTCAGTAACGACACAAGTAGGAGATCGGGTAATAATTAATGGAAAAGTAGGAGTTCCTGTAGGGGCACAAACACAATCTAGTGTTGTTGGTGAGGTGAAAGTAGAAATTCTTTTGAATGAAACAGGGAACTTTAGAGGTGTTATTTTTAACAGGCAAAACGAAATTCAATATTCTGCACAAGAAGAAGGATATACCCAAGGAATAGGATTGTCTTATCAGGTAAACTTCAATACACTTTCTGATTTGCTAAAGAAAATGGGTTTGAAGAAAAAAGATAAAAGTGCAAAGACTCAAAAAAAGAAAGACTCTGTTTTATCTGAGCATAAAAACTTGGTGAATTTTAAAACGAAGGAAAATTAATCTCAATAATACTGACAGCAAAGAGATCGATAAAAGCAGTTTTAGAGTTCTGAGAAATCAATTATTTTTAATCCAGAAAACTCCTTTGAAATAAGGAAGTCATTCTTTCGTTAATAGCTGTTTTTACAAGGGTTTTATCGAAATCGATTTCGTTTTTTTTTTATCCCAAGTGAGTTTTATTAAGTATTTTTACACGGTTTTATGACAAAAATTAAGAAAATAGCAGTGATGACATCAGGAGGAGATTCTCCTGGAATGAATGCCGCAATTCGATCTGTAGTTAGAGCTTGTGCCTACTATAGAACAGAATGTATAGGTATTTATAGAGGTTATCAAGGAATGATTGAAGGTGATTTTACAGTACTCAATGCGAGAAGTGTAAATAACATTATCAATAAAGGAGGAACAATTTTAAAATCTGCCCGTTCAGCTGAATTTCGAACGCCAGAAGGAAGAAAAAAAGCACACGAAAACTTATTAGAACATGCTATTGATGCCTTGGTAGTGATTGGCGGAGATGGTTCTTTTACTGGAGGCGTCGTTTTTAATAAAGAATACAAATTTCCAATTATAGGAATTCCAGGAACTATTGACAATGATATTTACGGAACTTCTCACACTTTAGGATATGATACAGCATTGAATACCGCAGTAGAGGCCATCGATAAGATCAGAGATACTGCATCTTCACACAACCGACTTTTCTTTGTAGAGGTTATGGGGCGTGATGCAGGATTTATTGCTTTAAATGCAGGTGTTGGAGCAGGAGCTGAGGAGATTTTAATTCCAGAAGAAGATCTAGGATTAGAAAGAATGTTAGAATCTTTAAAGAAAAGTAGAAGAACAGGAAAATCATCAAGTATTGTTGTGGTTGCTGAAGGAGATAGATCTGGAAAAAATGTATACGAATTAGCAAACTATGTAGAAGAAAACTTACCCGAATACGAAGTAAGAGTCTCAGTTTTAGGTCACATGCAAAGAGGAGGAAGCCCTTCTTGTTTTGACAGAGTTCTTGCCAGTAGATTAGGCGTTAAAGCTGTTGAGTTATTGTTAGATAACAAAACAAATATGATGGTGGGTTTAAAAGATAACAATGTAATTTCAACAAGCTTAGAAAAAGCAATAAAAGGAGGTCATGAAATTAATAAAGAACTTTTGCGAGTTTCTGATATTATGACCACATAAAAAAACAAGAAAATTAAATTTAGAAATGATTAAAGTAGGAATTAACGGATTTGGAAGAATAGGAAGACTAGCTTTTAGATCTGCTGTGAGTAGAGATAATATGCAAGTAGTAGCTATCAATGATTTACTAGACGTAGATTATTTAGCATACTTATTAAAATACGATTCAGTACATGGACGATTTGACGGAGAAGTAGAGGTAAAGGATGGGAAGTTAATTGTAAACGGACAAACAATAAGAATCACTGCAGAACGCAATCCAGAGAATTTAAAATGGGATGAAGTTGGTGCAGAATATATAATAGAATCTACAGGTTTCTTTTTAACACACGAAGCTGCAAATTCTCATATTAAAGGTGGCGCTAAAAAAGTAATCATTTCAGCTCCATCTAAAGATGCTAAGATGTTTGTAATGGGAGTAAACCATACAGAATTGACATCAGAAGAGACTATTTTTTCAAATGCATCTTGTACAACAAACTGTTTAGCGCCTATAGCAAAAGTAATTCATGAAAACTTTGGTTTGGCTGAAGGATTAATGACTACCATACACGCTGCAACTTCTGGTCAAGGAGTCGTAGACAGTCCTAATGGAAACAGAAGAAGAGGTCGTTCTGTACTTAACAATTTAATTCCAGCAACAACTGGGGCTGCAAAAGCTGTAACGAAAGTAATTCCAGCATTAGAAGGGAAGCTAACAGGAATGGCTGTTCGGGTTCCTACTGCTGATGTGTCTTTGGTCGATTTAACATTTAGAACAGAAAAAGAAACGTCGTTAGAAGCAATTTTAGAAACATTAAAAGGAGCTTCTGAAAATGAATTAGAAGGAATTTTAGGATATACAGACGAAGAAGTAGTCTCTCAAGACTTTGTTTCAGAAACAAGAACATCAGTGATTGATGCTGGCGCTTGTATACAATTAAATGGAAACTTCTTTAAAGTGATCTCATGGTATGATAACGAATTTGGTTATGCAACTAAGATTGTAGATCTATTAGAATATTCAGCTTCTTTATAAGAAAACGAAACCATACAAAACGAAAAGCCATCATATTTATGATGGCTTTTTTATGATATTCATATTCTATTTGAAATAGCTTGTTGAATGATGAAGATGGATACAGATACCGTTCTAAATTTTATATTTCCATAGAATGATACACATTCTGAACATCATCTTCGTCTTCCAATCGTTCTAATAATTTTTCCACATCAGCCTGTTGTTCCTCGTTGAGTTGTGTGGTAGTGGTTGGAATTCGTTCAAAACCAGAAGAAATAATTTCGACATTCTCTTTTTCAAAAAAAGATTGAATGGCTCCAAATTGCTCAAAAGGAGCATAAATGATAACACCTTCCTCATCAACAAAAACTTCTTCCACATCAAAGTCGATCAACTCCAATTCCAATTCCTCCATGTCTATAGAAATATCTTCTTTCTTTACAGTGAAGTTACAGGTATGATCAAACATAAACACAACAGATCCAGAAGTTCCTAAGTTCCCATCACATTTATTAAAGGCAGCACGAACATTGGCAACAGTTCTATTATTATTGTCAGTAGCAGTTTCAATTAAAACAGCAATTCCATGCGGCGCATATCCTTCAAACAAGACCTCTTTATAGTTGGCAGTATCTTTATCAGATGCCTTTTTAATTGCACGTTCAACATTGTCTTTAGGCATATTTGCAGCCTTGGCATTTTGAATAACAGCTCTTAATCTTGAGTTTATCTCAGGATTTGGACCGCCTTCTTTAACCGCCATTACAATGTCTTTTCCTATTCTAGTAAACGTTTTAGCCATTGCTGACCAACGCTTCATTTTTCTTGCTTTTCGAAATTCGAATGCTCTTCCCATTTCTTTTCTCTTTGTTCTTTTGTCTTTACTCTTTTCTCTCTGTTCTTTACTCTTTTATTAAACCTGAATCACACCCAAATTAAACTTTTTTTCAATTGGAGCATGATTTGCAGCCTCAATCCCCATAGAAACCCAAGTTCTAGTATCTAGCGGATTGATAACTCCGTCTGTCCAAATTCTTGCAGCTGCATAATACGGAGAGATTTGTTTATCGTAACGCGATTTAATTTGATTGAATAATTCGGTTTCTTTTTCTTTAGTGATTTCCTCACCCTTTTTCTTTAACGAAGCTGTTTCTATTTGTAGCAATACTTTCGCTGCTGAGTTTCCGCTCATCACTGCCAATTCAGCACTCGGCCAAGCAGCAATTAATCGTGGATCATAAGCCTTTCCACACATGGCATAATTCCCTGCGCCATACGAATTCCCAATAACAATCGTAAACTTTGGAACCACAGAATTACTCACAGCATTCACCATTTTTGCACCATCTTTTATAATGCCACCATGTTCAGATTTTGATCCGACCATAAAACCCGTAACATCTTGTAAGAAAACTAATGGAATTTTTTTCTGATTACAGTTCGCAATAAATCGAGTGGCTTTATCCGCAGAATCAGAATAAATAACCCCACCGAATTGCATTTCTCCTTTCGCATTTTTTACAACTTGACGTTGGTTGGCAACAATGCCTACTGCCCAACCATCAATTCTTGCATACGCTGTAATAATGGTTTTCCCATAATCTTTTTTGTATTCATCAAATTCAGAACCATCAACCAGTCGTTTAATGATTTCTTTCATATCATATTGCTCATGTCGAGCTTTCGGCAAAATCCCGAAAATATCACTCTCATTCTCCTTAGGCTTTGCAGCTTCTATTCTATTATAACCAGCTTTATCAGCATCACCAATTTTACCTACAATATTTTTTATTGTATCCAAAGCATCGGTATCATCTTTCGCTTTGTAATCGGTAACTCCAGAAATTTCACAATGTGTCGTTGCACCTCCTAAAGTTTCATTATCTATAGATTCGCCAATAGCCGCTTTTACCAAATAACTACCTGCTAAAAAAATGCTTCCTGTTTTGTCAACTATTAAAGCTTCATCACTCATAATTGGCAAATAAGCACCACCGGCAACACAACTTCCCATCACAGCAGAAATTTGCGTAATTCCTAAACTACTCATTACCGCATTGTTTCTAAAAATCCTTCCAAAGTGCTCTTTGTCAGGAAAAATTTCATCCTGCATAGGCAGATAAACACCGGCACTATCCACCAAATAAATAATAGGTAACTTATTTTCAATAGCGATTTCCTGAGCTCTTAAATTCTTTTTCCCAGTGATTGGAAACCAAGCTCCCGCTTTTACAGTTGCGTCATTGGCAACAACAATACATTGTTTTTTCTGAATATATCCAATCTTAACAACCACTCCGCCAGAAGGGCACCCGCCATGTTCAGCATACATGTCTTCACCAGCAAAAGCACCAATTTCAATGCTTTTAGATTTATTGTCGAGAAGATAATTAATACGCTCACGAGCTGTCATTTTTCCCTTTTCGTGATGCTTGTCAATTCGCTTCTGACCACCTCCTAATTTAACCTTTGCCAACCTTTGTCTTAGTTCAGAAGCAAGTAGTTTATTGTGATCTTCGTTTTTATTGAAGTTGATATCCATTCAGAAAGTATTTACTGCGAATTTACAAAAGTTTGTCTTTTGCAGCCAATGAAGATTCTTAAACTTTTTTATAAAATATTACATGGAAATATATTCCTTGGAATATAAATAATTTTTTCATAACTTTGTACCTTAAATTTTAAACAGATGAAAAAAATATTAGTTTTTGCAGGTAGTACTAGTTCCACATCAATTAATAAAAAGTTAGCAACATATGCTTCAACACTTTTAAAAAATGGAGCAGGAGAAGTTATAGACTTGAACGATTACCAAGCTCCAATCTATAGCGAAAATGAAGAAAAAAAAGGATTTCCAGACACTATAACTACTTTAAGTAGTCAAATGAAAAACTACGATGGTTTTATCATCTCTCTGGCAGAACACAATGGATCGTATGCAGCAGCATTTAAGAGCATATTAGATTGGTTGTCTAGAATAGATAGAAGCATTTTCAATGACAGGCCTGTTTTATTGATGGCTGCATCACCTGGAGGTAGAGGAGGAGCTTCTGTTTTGGCGAGTGCAGAAGGTTATTTTCCACATGCAGGAGCAAGTAGCGTAGTTGCTTTTTCTTTTCCAAAGTTCTATGATAATTTTTCAGAAGGTAAAATTGTCAATGAAGATTTAGATAAAGCTCTTATAGATACAATAAGAGAATTTGAAAATAGTTTATAAACCAAGGAGCTAGAATAGTTGCATCAGAAGTATATTCCTTGGAAAATAAAAGTATTTTTTGTAAATTCGCGATCAGAAAGGAGAAAAATAAATGAAAATTACACTATACGGAAAACAAGGGCATGCACATACAGTAGCTTTTAAAAATTTTCTAAGAATGGCTGAAATTTCTTTTGATTATAAAGACGTTACCAAAGACGAATCTGCGAAGTTACACACTAGAGATTTGTATGACGGTCAACTTAAATTTCCAACATTGTTTGTGGACGATGAAATTCATTTAACGCCAACATCAGATGATTTTAATAGAATTATGAAAGACTTAAAATTAAGAGGATAAATGGGAGATATATCGAAAGACATAAATTCTAAGTTCATAAATAATAAAGTCAAAGCATTAATTAATATTAAGTACACGGCTAATTGGATTAATAGTCATGAGAATGAATTCTTTAAACCTTACGGAATCTCTCCACAACAGTTTAATATTTTAAGAATTTTACGGGGAGCAGGAGAGCCCATTAAAGTGCAAGTCATTAAAGATAGAATGATTGAAAGAGCTCCTAACGCCACTCGTTTGATGGATAAACTGTGTGATAAAAACCTCATTCATCGCGTTCGATGTGAAGGTGATAGAAGAGTCGTTTATATCAACATTAGTAAAGAAGGATTGAAACTTTTAAAGCAGATTGATGGAAATATAAAGTTAGATTTTTTGGAAAATTTAACTGAAGAGGAAGCGACTACCTTAAGTAGTTTATTAGATAAAATAAGATAAAAAAAATTATAAAAATATTTTCCATGGAAAATAAATTAAAAACAATAGAACATAAAGAAGGTAGCCCATTAGTAAATATGGGACCTATAAAATTGAGACAGCCCATTCCAACTGAAGGAATAGAACAAGTTGATCCATTTTTATTATTGCATCATTACGGACCTTATGCCATTAGCGAGTTTAACAATCCGTTTGATTTAGGACCACATCCACATCGAGGTTTTGAACCGATTACATTACTCTTTAAAGGAGAACAATTGCATAGAGATTCTTTAGGAAATGAAATGCTGGTAAAAGCAGGAGATGTACAATGGACAACAGCGGGAAGAGGAATTATTCATGCAGAAGGACCTACAAAAGAATTTGTAAAGAGAGGCGGAGAGCTAGAAGGAATTCAATTGTGGTTGAACTTACCAGCAAAAGATAAGATGATGCCAGCAGCATATCAACATGTAAAAAGTGAAGATATTCCTGTGGTTTTTAATGACGACAAAAGCATTACTTTGAAAGTAGTGGCAGGTGAACAAGCTGATAAAAGAGGATTGATAAAAACCCAAACTCCCGTAAATGTTTTCACGATAAAAGCTTCAAAAGACGGACTAATGGATGTGCACATTCCTGTAAATCATAAATCATTGATCTATTTATTAGATGGTGAAGTTCTTGTGAATGATGAAAGCAATCTTAAGAAGGGTGCTACACAGATGGTAACGTTCCATCAAGATGGAGATTCATTTTCATTGAAAGCCTTACAAGAAAGTACATTGCTGGTATTATCAGGCGAACCTATTGATGAAAAAGTTTCTTCATGGGGACCCTACGTGATGAATACCCAAACAGAGATCATGGAAGCCTTGCGTGATTTTCAACAAGGAAAAATGGGGTATTTGTATTAGTTCAACTTACAATGTTGAGAAGTCTGTAAGACGTACTCAACATTGTAAGTTGAACTAATCCCGCTGTTTGCTGAACTTGCTTCAGTATCTAGCGGGATCTAGCCTTAAAATTTAATAAAAAGTAAAACGAGAAGAGAAATCTTCTCGTTTTTGTTATACAAAAAATCGTATCTTGCAAACTATTATGCATGCATAGTAATTAATTAGTCAATTCGATATGAAATACCCGCACATTTTTGAGCCTTTAGATTTAGGATTTACAACCTTAAAAAACAGAATTTTGATGGGTTCTATGCATACCGGTTTGGAAGAAGAAAAAAATGGGTTAGAACGAATTGCAACCTATTATGCAGAACGTGCTAAAGGCGGCGTAGGATTAATTGTAACGGGTGGAATTGCTCCGAATGTTCAAGGTTGGACAGGTCCGTTTTCGGCGAGAATGTCGACAAAGAAGCATGTAAGGCATCATCAAAAAATAACCAAAGCAGTTCATGATGAAGGCGGAAAAATATGCATGCAAATTTTACATGCGGGTCGTTATGGATATCACCCTTTTAATGTAGCCCCTTCAAAAATAAAAGCACCGATCAATCGCTTTAAACCTTTTAAATTAACAAAATCAGGCATCAATAGAACCATTAAAGATTTTGTGAATTGTGCAAAGCTTTCTAAAGTAGCGGGTTATGATGGTGTCGAAATTATGGGTTCTGAAGGATATTTAATCAATCAATTTATTGCAGAACATACTAATAAAAGAAAAGACGAATGGGGCGGATCTTATGCTAATAGAATGCGTTTGCCAATTACATTGGTGAAATCTGTACGAGAAGCTGTTGGTGAAAATTTTATCATCATTTACAGACTTTCTATGCTAGATTTGATCGAAAAAGGAAGTACTTGGGAAGAAGTGGTTCAACTGGGAAAGGAAATCGAAAAAGCTGGAGCAACCATCATCAATACAGGAATTGGTTGGCACGAAGCAAGAATTCCTACCATAGCAACCTCAGTTCCTAGAGCGGCATTTACATGGGTGACTCAAAAAATGAAAGAAGAAGTTTCCATTCCATTAATTACGTCCAATCGTATTAATATGCCAGAAACAGCTGAAGAGGTTTTAGCAAGAGGAGATGCGGATATGATTTCTATGGCACGTCCGTTTTTAGCCGATCCAGAATGGGTAAACAAAGCTGAACAAGAAAAAGCAGATGAAATCAATACCTGTATTGCCTGCAATCAAGCCTGTTTAGATCATGTGTTCCAACAAAAAGTGGCGAGCTGTTTGGTAAATCCAAGAGCTTGTCATGAAACAGAATTCAATTACAATGCTGCAGACATCGTAAAGAAAATTGCGGTAGTTGGTGCGGGTCCAGCGGGATTAGCAGCCGCTACAATTGCAGCACAACGTGGACATCAAGTAACATTATTTGATGCAGATAAAGAAGTAGGAGGTCAGTTTAATGTAGCCAAACAAATTCCTGGAAAAGAAGAGTTTTATGAGACCATCCGATATTTCAACAAGCAAATAGAATTACATAATGTTACGGTAAAATTGAATGAAAGGGTATCCGTAGAAGATCTTCAAAGATCTGATTTTGAAGAAATCATTATCGCTACAGGAATCAAACCAAGAACTCCAAAAATTGACGGAATTGAGCATGAAAAAGTATTGAGTTATTTGGATGTTTTAAAACATAAAAAACCCGTTGGAAAAAAGGTTGCTGTAATTGGAGCTGGAGGAATTGGGTTTGATGTATCAGAATACTTATTGCATGAAGGTCAATCTAGTACATTGGACTTAGACAGGTGGTTACAAGAATGGGGAATCGATAAAAGCATAGAAGCTAGAGGTGGTATTGCAGGTGTAAAACCGATCATTCATAAAGGAAAGAGAGAAGTTTTCATGCTAAAAAGAAGCAAAGGGAAATTTGGCGGAAAATTAGGAAAGACTACAGGTTGGATTCATCGTGCGAATTTGAAAAAACAAAATGTACAATTTATCAATGAAGTACAATACACTAAAATTGACGACCAAGGATTGCATTATATTCAAGGTGAAGAATCAAAAGTTTTAGAAGTCGATACTATTGTTATTTGTGCCGGACAAACTCCTTTAAAAGAATTGTATGAACCTTTAAAATCGACGGGTAAAAATGTTCATGTGATTGGTGGTGCTGATGTTGCCGCTGAACTAGATGCGAAAAGAGCCATAGATCAAGGAAGCCGCTTAGCAGCCTCCTTGTAATTATTAATTTATTTAGCCCCTTTGCTAATGAGATAATTGATTACTTCAGTATGCTTTCCTCGCTTTGCCATTTTTAATGCATTTCTTTTTTCAGAAAGAAGAGAGTAGCTATCACGGACTGTTTTGTTGACATCTGCGCCGTTTTCAACCAAGTATTTTACAACATCAAGATGCCCAGTCCATGAAGCTCCAATCAACGGAGTTTCATCTCCAGTAACATGCGCATTTATATTAGCACCATTTTTTATCAGAAGTTTCACGATTTCTAAATGCCCTCTTTTTGAAGCCATAATCAACGGATTTCCATCACCACTACTTTTTTTATTTACATCGGCTCCCATTTGAATTAATACACGAACCATTTCTAGATTTCCTCTAGCAGAAGCATTAATCAAAGCAGTTCCGTCTCCAATCGTTTCCTTGTCAATATTTGTATTGTAAGACATCAATAATTTTAGGATTTCAATATTTCCAGATCTACTTGCCGAGATAATAGGACTTCCGTCACCAATTACTTTTGTATTTGGATTTGCGCCTTTTTCAAGTAGCAATTTTACAATTTCAATATTCTTTCCTCGGATGGCTGCAATAAGTGGTGTTCCATCTCCATCAACAGATTCATTTACTCTGGCCTTGTTTTTAATGAGGTATTTTACAAAGTCATAATGTCCATGTCTAGCAGCAATCATAAGAGGGCTAGCATCTCCATCAAATCGATAAGAAGTTTTGGCTCCAGCTTGAATTAATAATTTGCCAATATCTAGATTTCCTTTTTTGGCGGCCATTCCTAAAGGGCTTCTCGGTTGAATTCTTCCGTCGAAAGAACAATTAGGGTTTGTTGTATTTAAGAGTTGTTTTACTTGTGAAGTATTGTTGTTTTTCACTGCCATTAACAGGTTCTCGCAATTCTGTGCTTGTAGCATTATGCTGGTTAATAGCAAAAATGCGGATAGGATAAATTTGATCATGATATTATTTTTGATGGTATTAATTGGCCGAGTAGGCGTTCATTTTTGATTTCTATTCAAATGTAATCGTAAGATGCTTTCAAAATGAATTAAGTAGAAGTATGGAGTTTACCTCATGACAAAGACCGATTTGCGACTGCTAATTTTATTGGTCATGCGCAAAGTGATTTTTATAGGTCGTTAATCCGCTTTTAGAGATTTTTTAAAAGCCAAACTAAAATATTGGTTACTTTTAACCTTGTATGAGTACAAAGAAAACATTTATAGATTCCATACTTCAAAATAAGATACTATCTCATACCTTACTTTGGAGTTTCTTTTTATTGTTTTCTACAACTTTAGCAACGTTAAATTCTGGTAAACTTACTGAGGAACTTATAAAATATTTAGCCATTCTGCCGAGTCAGATGTTAGCGTCCTATTTTCTGATTTACTTTCAAATTCCAAAACTTTCTTTAAAAAAGAAATATGTAAGCTTTTTTATATCCTTAATTATTTCTGGGTATTTTTTCTCTGCATTGGCAAGGTTTTGTGTTGTGCATATTGCAGAACCGCTCTTTCGAAAGGACTTTGAGCAAGAAACCATTTTAGAGATTTTATCCGATTCAGACTATCTGTTTAGCGTTTATTTCCCTTCTGTTTATAGTGTTGCTTTTATCGTATTGATTATTTACAGTCTTAGAAAACGAGCAGAACAACAACAACAAATAGAAATTTTACAAAAAGAAAAGGCAACCAATGAACTCAAGTTTTTAAGAGCACAAATTCAACCTCATTTCCTATTTAACACGCTTAATAATTTGTACGCGCTAACACTTTCAAAATCTGATTTGGCTCCAAAAGTAGTCTTGAAACTTTCTGAAATTTTAGATTTTATTTTGTATCAGAGCAATCAACCTGAAATTCCTATTGAGAAAGAAATAGAGTTGATAGAAAGTTTTATCGAACTAGAAACCCTGCGGTATGGAGATCTTTTGGACATTCAATTTCATCATGAAATTAAAGATCAAAAATCAAATATTGCTCCTTTAATTTTACTGCCGTTTGTAGAAAATGCATTCAAACATGGTGTGGCTGGAAACCTTGAGAATCCGAAGATTAAAATAGATTTAAAAATAGATAACAATACACTGCAATTTCAAGTGTATAATAACAAACCTAAAGTAATTGTAAGTGTAAAAGAAACGATGAAAGGTGGTATTGGTACTCAAAATTTAAAACGACAATTGGAATTGAATTACCTTGATAAATACAACCTAGATGTAGAAAATACAGAAGAAGAATATCGCGTGTTTTTACAAATTGATTTAAACTAAATGAAATGTCTATAAAGTGTTTAATAATAGATGACGAACCTTTGGCTATTGAAGTCATAAAAACGCATATAAAACAAATATCTGAGGTTGAATTGGTCGCTACATTTCAAAACCCTTTGAAAGCTTTTGATTTTATAAAAAGGAATGCTGTCGATTTAATTTTCCTAGACATAGAAATGCCGTTACTGACTGGAATCGATTTTATAAAAACCATTGAGAATCCGCCCAAAGTAATTTTTACAACAGCTCACCGAGATTATGCGGTAATGAGTTATGAACTAGATGTGGTAGACTACTTATTAAAACCTATTTCTTTTTCTAGATTGTTTAAAGCGATCAATAAATACAAAGCGTTAAAAGGCGATCAAATCATAAAAGCCACCAGTAAAGAAGAAGAAGTGTCTCACGATCATATTTATGTAAACTCAAACAAAAAATTTATCAAAATTCCTTTTGATGAAATACTGTATGTGGAGAGCGTTAAAGATTATGTACGAATCCATCTATCAGATAAAAATATTGTGACCAAAGGAACCATTGGAAATTTCATTGATAAGTTATCCAAAGATTTCTTGCGAATTCATAGGTCTTTTATAGTGAATGTCACTAAAGTAACCGCTTTTACATCACTAGATATTGAAATTGGCGACAAAGAAATTCCGATTGGAGCGAGTTATAAAAATGAGACGATCAACTTTTTAAAAGAATAGCCCCATCGATTTACTTAAAAGAATGTATTTTTCATGGGATCATTAAAGTTATTGATGTTTCTGAACCATATTTTCTTATTTTGATGGCGCCAATTTTTATAAGGTATCAAAAAAAAAACGATATTTGTTTTTCATTTATAAAAACCAAGTATGAATAAAAATGGAGTTTTGGCGTGGGCTACAATTATTATGATCGTTGTTGGATTAGCACTTATTGCTTTAGGAGCCTTTCGTTATGATGATGTTGCAGGATGGGGATTTGGAGCTGTAGGAATTGGATTCTTTGCCGTTGCTTGGGTTTTTAATGCATTGAAAGGAAGAGTATAAATACTTCATAATTATTTTATTACCATTTAAATCACTACCAAATGTCGGATGATAAAAAGGTTATATTCTCCATGTCTGGAGTTAGCAAAACCTATCAAAGTACTAACAAACAAGTTTTAAAAGATATTTACCTAAGCTTTTTTTATGGAGCTAAAATTGGAATCTTAGGACTCAATGGTTCCGGGAAATCTACATTATTAAAGATTATTGCTGGTGTAGAAAAGAATTTTCAAGGCGATGTTACTTTTTCTCCAGGATACAAAGTAGGATATTTAGAACAAGAACCTCAATTAGATCCAGAAAAAACGGTTATAGAAATTGTCAAAGAAGGAGTTGCAGAGACTGTCGCTATCTTAGATGAATACAATAAAATCAACGATATGTTTGGTTTGGAAGAAGTGTATTCTGATGCAGATAAAATGGACAAGTTGATGGCACAGCAAGCAGAACTTCAAGATAAAATTGATGCTTCAAATGCTTGGGAGTTAGACACCAAACTTGAGATTGCCATGGATGCACTAAGAACTCCTGATTCTGATCAAAAGATTGGAGTACTTTCCGGCGGGGAAAAAAGAAGAGTTGCTTTGTGTAGGTTGTTATTACAAGAGCCAGAAATTTTATTATTAGATGAGCCTACCAACCATTTAGATGCTGAATCTGTGCATTGGTTAGAACATCATTTAGCACAATACAAAGGAACTGTAATCGCTGTTACGCACGATAGATACTTTTTAGATAATGTAGCAGGTTGGATTTTGGAATTAGACAGAGGCGAAGGAATTCCTTGGAAAGGGAACTATTCCTCTTGGTTAGACCAAAAATCAAAGCGATTGGCTCAAGAAAGTAACACGGCTTCCAAACGTCAAAAAACCTTGGAAAGAGAATTAGAGTGGGTGCGACAAGGTGCAAAAGGAAGACAGACAAAACAGAAAGCTCGTTTAAAGAGTTATGAACGTTTGATGAGTCAAGATCAGAAACAACAGGAAGAAAAGCTCGAAATTTTTATTCCAAACGGACCACGTTTGGGAACCAATGTAATTGAAGCATCAGGTGTTTCTAAAGCCTATGGAGATAAATTACTGTACGAAAACTTAGAGTTTAATTTGCCTCAAGCGGGAATTGTGGGAATTATTGGACCAAATGGTGCAGGTAAAACCACGATTTTTAAAATGATTATGGGCGAAGAAAATGCCGATAAAGGAAATTTTAAAGTAGGAGAGACGGCAAAGATTGCTTATGTAGATCAGGCACATTCTAATATTGATGCTGAAAAATCTATCTGGGAAAACTTTTCTGACGGACAAGATTTGGTGATGATGGGAGGAAAGCAAGTGAATTCAAGAGCGTATTTAAGTCGATTTAATTTCTCTGGAAGTGAACAAAACAAAAAAGTAAATACATTATCGGGAGGTGAGCGTAATCGATTGCACTTAGCAATGACACTGAAAGAAGAAGGAAATGTATTATTGTTAGATGAGCCTACCAATGATTTGGATGTAAATACATTACGAGCCTTAGAAGAAGGTTTGGAAAACTTTGCAGGTTGCGCCGTAGTGATTAGTCACGATAGATGGTTCTTAGATAGAATTTGTACACATATTTTAGCCTTTGAAGGCGATAGTCAAGTGTATTTCTTTGAAGGTTCTTTCTCTGATTATGAAGAAAATAAGAAAAAACGATTGGGTGGTGATTTAATGCCAAAACGAATTAAGTATAAGAAATTGATTCGGTAATTTTTAACTCATAACTATCATTAGCTATTTCAAAAAATGGAGTATAAAAAAATGGCACTAACCCATAAAGTGTGTAAGTTTCAAAAACTCAGGATTGAATTCAATCCTGAGTTTTTTATTTTATTAACTTTAAATTTTACACATTTATGAAACCAGAAGATTTATTAAACGACGATTTTTTAAAACAATTTAACAGTGGTTCAGAACTTACCAGTTTTTTAGAGCAACTCCACAAACGAGGTGTTGAAAAAATTCTTGAAGGTGAGTTAGATGCTCATTTAGATTACGAAAAACATCAAAAAAGTAAAGGAATTAACCTGCGTAATGGTTATACAAAAAAGAAGTTAAAAACTACTTTAGGAGAAACAGAAATACAAGTTCCTAGGGATCGTGATAGCTCTTTCAATCCAATGCTTATAAAGAAAAGACAAAGCACCACAGAGGGTATTGAGAATGTCATCATTTCATTGTACGCCAAAGGAATGAGCAATAGTGATATCGAAGAACAAATACGGGAACTCTATGATTTTAATGTATCTACTTCCACCATTTCAAGAATAACTGATACCATTACCAATGATGTTATCGCATGGAAAAACAGACCTTTAGAAGCCACCTATTTAATTGTTTGGATGGATGGTATTGTTTTTAAAGTTAGAGAAAATTCTAAAGTGATTAATAAAACGATTTACATTGCAGTTGGTCTTAGAACTGATGGTAAAAAAGAAATCTTAGGCTTGTGGTTAGGTAAAAACGAATCTTCAGCCTTTTGGATGACAGTCTTAACTGATATAAAAGCAAGAGGAACGCAAGATATATTGATTACAGCAACCGACAATTTAAATGGGTTTACAGATACCATAAAAACCATTTTCCCAAATTCAACCACCCAAATATGTGTAGTTCATCAAATCAGAAACTCTTGTCGATATGTGGTATGGAAAGACAAAAAAACGTTTACAAGAGATATGAAACAAATCTATACAGCTCCTACAAAAGAAGCGGCAAAAGCTGCCTTAAAAGACTTTAAAACCAAATGGGAATCTAAATATTCTTATGCCATTAAAAGCTGGGAGAATAACTGGGATGAACTTACTGTATTCTTTGACTTTCCTATTGAAATAAGAACTATTATTTATACCACTAATCTTATTGAAAACTTAAATGGGAAAATTAGAAAGTACACTAAAAATAAACTGTCCTTTCCAACTGATGATGCAGTGATCAAATCTGTTTATTTAGCTCTAAGAGAAAGCACTAAAAAATGGACAATGCCTATTAGAAATTGGGGAATTATATTAAACCAATTTTTAGCTATATTTGAAAACAGGATTAAACTATAAATAATTTAACCCTGAGTTTTTAACTTACACAGATTTTAGGATAGTGTCAAAAAAATCGCCTATAAGTATTATTTTATAGACGATTTTCACTTTTAAGATCTTCTTCTTTTTTTAACTTGAGTTTTTTTCCTCGCGTCAGCTTTTTTTACAGGGACTGTTCTTTTACTTACAACTCTTTTTTTTGTTTGAACTCTCTTCTTAACTTGAACTTGTTTTTTAACTTGAGCTCTTTTGTTATTATTAACTCTTCTTTTTACTTCGGTTCTTTTTTTAACTTGATTTGAAGTAGCATAATTCTTTCTCTTTTTCTGGACTCTAGTATTAGCCTCAGTTCTTTTTCTAACTCCGTTACTTTGAGTAGCAGTTCTTCTTGCAGGTTTTCTTCTCTTTAAAATTCTATCTCTAGAAACGTTGGCATTTTTATTTGCTCTATAGTAATAGAAATTATCATCTTCTCTAATCTGTCTGTAGTTCGTTCTAAATTCATTTCTATAGAAATAAGGGTCATTGTAAACACATATTGCTCCTAGATTTATATTAAAACCTACGGAAAGTCCTGGGTTATAATAATTAGTATTGTCATAATAGTAGTCGTTATATCTTACTTGACCATAAAACACTGGATTTCCCCATCTGTCGTAACTAACATCTAATTGCCCAACATTTGTTAACCAACCTCTGTTATATCCCATGTAAATAGAACCAACTCTTCTTACATTCCCTCTACTGTTGTAGCTAATGCTTACATTACCAACTCTACTGATTTTACCTCTGTAATCTCTATAAATTCTTATTCTTGAATTTCTTCTTTTCCTCACATATCTTGAATCAAAATCGAAATCACCATTTAAGAAAACATGAAATTGTATACCTCTTTCAATAAAAGTAACCGCTTCATTATAACGATATTCAACCCCAATCTTAACTGTTGGATTCACGCCTTTTTTGGCTTCAACATGAGAAACCATCATGAACATTCCTAATAATAATAGTACACCTTTTTTCATAATTTATGGTTTTAAGGGTTTTTGCCTACTCTTTTGCTTTTCGGCATCCGCATTTGTAATCTAAATTCCAAAGAGCGTGCCAAAAATTAATTTAGATGCTTACTGAAACATTTTTTGTAATGGAGAGTCTTTATTTCGACTATTGTAGTTAAGTGAAGTATTTTTTAGATAATTAGAAGAAAAATTTCACAAATTAAATTAAACTCATATCTTTATCGCTGCGAAAACCGAATTCATGATCGACGCCATTGAAAAGAATCTTAATAGGGGAATTAAATTATTAAATTCTATTTCTGACGAACAATATAGCAGTACCTCTGCACCACCTTATTTCTCTAGTATTGGCTCACATATGAGACACATACTGGATGTGTTTTCGTGTATCTTTAATGGACTTGAAACCAAGCAAGTTGACTTCTCTGCAAGAGAACGAAATCCACTTGCAGAAAGAACTACATTAGCAGGAATTGAATATTTTAACTCAATTATTTCAAGATTACACCAACTTTCGGAAGATGATTTTGAAACAATTATTTCTGTAACTGATGATTTAGGGACTGGAAATGTTACTGCAGATTATACTTTAGGAGGCGCTTTAATTCAAGCACACAGTCATGCAATTCACCATTTTGCATCCATTGGCTTTATCATAAATCGATTAGGAGTTGAGCTTCCTGATGAAGATTTTGGATACAATCCAACCACACCAAAAAAAGAATTAGTAAGCTAATTTTATTTTTCCGATAATTTTTTCAATCGATTAGAATACGCTTTTAAGGCTAGCATTTCTTTGACAAAAGGAATTGTTTTTCGATACTTTACGCCTTGATATTTGTGATTGTAAATAGCTATTTTATACAATTGTTTCCAATGAGTTCGTATGGTTTTCAACGCTTTTAAATAGGTAATCTTGCTAGAATCATAAATATGCGTAGGCTCTGCTAAAATACCATTGACTTCTAAAACTTTAAATTCTCCTTTGTTCAACTCTTCAAGTGTATTGTATTTTATATCCAACCTTCCGTAATACCAACCTTTAGCTTGATGATTGAGAATGTCTAGAGAGTTTTCTAATTCACTATTAATTAAGTGATTTCCATTAATAAAACGCGTTCCTTTGGAATGATTTCCTATAGAAGACATTTTTTTGGACTCATCGTGCTTTAAAATAACTTCCCAATCTATTGTGGGGTCATCTTGTAATAAATCATAGTACAGAAAAGCTCTTTTATCATTGAGAACTAATTCCTTCAAGTTGGATTTTCCATCGCCTATAATGGTCAAAAACTCTTTTAAAGTAATAGAAGTTACCGTCCCAGATTCTTCATTAGGATGTCTGTAGTAAAAGATACCGCATTCATTTTCATGAGTTAAAAATTCTTGAATAATAATAGCTACAGGATACTTGTTCAAGTACTTTATAAGTTCGTCTTCATTTTCAATTTTTTTCACCAATAAACCTCTAAAACCCACATCGGGTTTAACGATGATTGGAAAGGCAATTTTCTGCTCTTTAATTTTTTGTAATGTGATATTAATATCTTGATTTTCAGCATGTAAAACAGAAACAGGGATGTACTTTTCTGGGAGTAAATTCAAGGTTTCATATTTAGATTCAGAGCCTATTCCAGAATTTTTAATTCCTGGATTTACACCCGTATAGAAAACTAAGTTTCTCACCCAAATTCCATGCATCAACGCATATGGAATATTAGGAATATAAAACATGAGCAGCGGCCAATGTTCCCAGTGAAATAATTTATGGAACCTGTTTTTATTCACGATTTGTCTGAAAAAAGTGCATCCAAAAGCGTTTGAAATGTTCTAAAGGCAAAGTATAAAGTATAGAGAATTAACATTCCAGAAATGACAATTCCCAGAATACTGATATAATACGAAGTTCCTTCGCTATAGATTTTAAGCGCTTTGAATGAAATGGTTAACAAAAGAGGTGAAATAATTAATAATGCTAAGAGTATTAACAATCTTTTAAATCCTTTTGCTACTAAGTCTGGGTTTACAGCCATTATTTATAATTCTGAATTACGTTTCGTACACTTCCATGTTTTTCTAACAATAGAGCTGCTTTATCTGAGTCGATATTTAATTCTTCAGATAACATTCTAATGCCTCTATCTACTAATTTATGATTGGATAATTGCATATCAACCATTTTATTTCCTTTCACTTTCCCTAATTGAACCATGCTTGCTGTAGAAAGCATATTTAAAACCATTTTTTGAGCCGTACCTGCTTTCATTCGAGAACTCCCAGTAACAAATTCTGGTCCAACCACTACTTCAATTGGAAATTGAGCAGCAATACTTAAAGGTGAATTTTGATTGCAAGTAATGCATCCAGTGGTAATTCCATTTTTATTGCATTCCTCTAAAGTAGAAATTACATAGGGTGTAGTTCCTGAAGCAGCAATACCTACAACGACATCTTTTTCTGAAATAGAATGTTCTTGCAAATCTTTCCAACCTTGGGTGATAGAATCTTCTGCAAATTCCACAGCTTTTCTAATCGCAGAATCTCCGCCAGCAATTATTCCAATGACCAAATCATGTGAAACTCCAAAAGTAGGCGGACATTCTGAAGCATCTAAAATTCCAAGCCTTCCGCTTGTTCCAGCTCCCATATAAAACAAACGACCCCCGTTTTTTAATTTGAGGATAATTTGCTCTGTAAGTTGTATAATCTGCGGAATGCTTTTTTCTACCGCTATTGCAATAGACTGATCTTCTAGACTGATCTTCTGAATCAATTCAGAAACACTCATGTGCTCTAAATGATCGTAATTAGAATCTTGTTCGGTAGTTTTTATAAAGCTCATGATTAAATGTAAAAAATAATCGACAAGAAAAATGAAAAAGAATCTTTTATTTTAGAACTCGTATAAACTTTTTTAATTTGCTAAAAAATTGCTGTTTTCAACTCAGTTTTTGTGTTTTTTTCCTTCCGTAGCCCAGCTATGCAACTCAAAAAAAACTTCAACTGAACTAAAACCTTCTAATTTTCGCTTAAATCTAAAAAGTTTATACGAGTTCTTAATCAATCATTATGGATTAATCATACAAAATATCTTCTACTTTTATTTTCTGATTTTTATTAAAATCAAACAAAGTCAACCTTCTCAGCGTATAATAATCAACCCAAAACTTTTCTAATGAGTTTAAATATCGAACCAAAGATTGATCTTTCTCTTGCAGAGCCAAATTTAAGTCAGTTATTGTGATTTTCCCTAAAATATATCTCTTTTTAGTAATCTCATATCTCTTGATGGAAATTTCCTGAGCTTTTTTAGAAGTTTCTAAGAAGTCTCTTTGATTTGCCCAATTCAAAGTATGTAAATAGATTTCCTGTTCAAAAGCTTGTTGTTCCTGCTCGATATTTGTGTTTGTCAAGTCTAAACTCGCTTCTACTAATTTTCGTCTGGATTTAGAAACTCCCCAATCTACAATAGGAATTCCTATAGAAACAGAGACATTTTGCTGTCGATTAAAATCTTGAAACAAATTATTAAAAACTGATCCCTGTTGTGATATTCCAAAGTTAGCTCTTAAATTCACTTCCAGTCGATTGCTTCCTTTAACTCTAGCAACTTCTTTTTCAGCTTCAAGCCTCCTTCTTCTAAATTCAATCACAGACTTTCTATTGCTTTTAGCTTCTTCAATCGCTTTTTCTGTACTCACTTCAAAAGGATCCAAATCTTTAGGAATGCTTAATTCTATTTGTTCGGTATCTAAATTTAGGTATCTAGCCAAGTTTTGCGAAGTCCTTTTTAATGCAATGGTATTGGTTGTAACACTATTTCTAGAATTCAATAATGCTAATTCCATTTGCAATAAATCATTCTCAGCAATCTTACCCATTCTAAAACGACCTTTCGCTATTTGAAAAAGTGTGTCTTGATTGGACAAATTGTTCTGTGAAATTTTCAATTGAATTTGAGCTTTTAACAACCCAAAATAACGCTGACAAGTATTCAAAGAAATTTGTTCCATGTTTTCAATGAATTCTCTTTTTGCTTCTTCATACACCAAAGGTTCTATTCTTTTATCCCATTTAAATGGATTGTAAAATATAGAATTTTGAAAATAATTCACAGAGAAAGGAACAATGGAATATCCTGTACTTGGATTAGTTCCCAAAACGTTTACCCTTTCTAATTGAGAGCTAATTGAAAAGGAACCTCCTGTTAACGGCAGGTTTTGAGTTAAAGAAAGTCTACCATCTATTCTAGACTGATTTGTATTTACAAAAATATCTTGCCCACTATCATTGGTAATTCTTTGAATAAAATTTGAATAATCGGGTAATGTAGCGTTCAATCTCAATTGAGGTAAAAAACTCGCTTGATAATTCCGAAACCTCCAATAACTCGCTTGATTTCTATTCAATAATGTTTTGTAATCAGGTGATTCTTTTTGAGCTAATTCTATGGACTCTTCCAACGTAATCATTCTAGATTGACTTTGGGCAAGGTCGGTAATTAATAAGCAAACAAAAAAGATGAAAATTTTTAATCCTCCTCCGCTTTCGCTTAGGCGGACGAGAAAATTAGGTTTGATTCTCCAACCTTTGAGTTGAAAATTGCTTTGCTTGCTAAGCAAACTCAAATCTATGTCTTGTATGCTTGTGTTGCGGTAATCTGTTGAGTTAGTCATATCTAATAGCTTCAATTGGACTCTTTCTTGCGGCAGATTTAGCGGGGGCTATTCCAAAGATGAGCCCAACAGCCGTCGCAACAAAGAATGATAAAGTAATAGAACTTAACGATAGTATAGTTTCTATTCCGGTGGCAATTTCTATAATATAGGATGATATAATTCCGAGAAAGATTCCTATAATTCCTCCTCCAATACTGATTAATGTAGATTCTGATAAAAACTGTAGAATAACATCTTGCTGTGTCGCTCCAATGGCTCTTATAATTCCGATTTCTTTGGTTCTTTCTAATACAGATGCCAGCATAATATTCATGATTCCTATTCCACCAATGAGTAGCGAGATACCTGCAATAATGCTTAAAACAATATTGAAAATTTGTTTTGTTTTTTGTTGTTGCTTTAAAAGTTGAATGGGAATGGAAATTTCAAAATCAATAACATTATTGTGCCTTCTCTTCAACATTCTACTCAACAAATCGGCAGTAACATTTAGTTTTTCTGAATCGGTAACTTGAACGACTAATTTATCTACTTGATGGTAATTTCCTCTGGGAATTCTTTTTTTAGGACCATTCTGATTTCCCATGATAATAACGCCACCACTAAAGTCGATGGGTTTATCACTGATGATTTTTCGATCTTTATAACGAACCAAAAATGTTTTAATAGGGATATAAACGTCTAAGTTTAAATCTCGTATTCCTAAGTTTTCTTGCGCTTTTTCAGAAATTAACTTTTCTTCAATCACACCAATTACTTGTAGCCAGACATCTTTTACTTTGATTTTTTTTCCGACCGCGCTTTCTCCAGTGAACAGTTTCTTTTCAATTTTCCTACCAATAATACAAACAGGTAGTGCGTTGATAACTTGGGCTTCAGAAAAGTTTTTACCGTCTTCAATATTAATATTTGAAGTGCTAAAGAAATCAGGAGTAACACCAATCAATTTTACAGAAGTTTGTTTCCCTTTGGTGGTAACATAGGTTTCCAATAAAATTTCTGGACTGAGTTTAGAAACGGAAGGAACGTGCTTTCGAATACTCTCTACATCTAAAATGTCTAAACCTTTAGAAAATCGTTTGGATTCACCAGCTCCTTCTTCATCTTGCTCAGTATCGCCATCTTCAACTTCATCAATAATAGGGGTAATGACAATATTATTAACGCCTACCAATTCTAGTTGAGCTAAAATTTCTTTTTCGGCACCGTTACCAATAGCTAGCATGGTAATCACTGCGGCAACTCCAAAGATAATTCCTAGAGCGGTTAAAAAGGTTCTAATTTTGTTTGTTAAAATAACTCGAACCGCCTCACTAAAATTAGATTTTAGTTTTTCAATTAATATTTTATCGAACATGAAAAACTAGTTTAACTTGGCAATTTTAAGATCTCCGTAACCATCTGGTTTATTAAGGTAAACGACATCTTTTTCTGTCAATCCTTTTAAGATAATGACTTCATCATTATTGCTGTCTCCCAATTCAACTTGTTTTTTATTGATAGAGAAACCAGATTTTACATATACATAACTAATTGAATCTTTAGAAAAAATTGCTTCAATAGGAACACTTAAAATATCTGTTTTTTCGTTTGTGATAATGGTATTAGAAGTTGTCATTCCTGGCCTAACATTCTCATTTGTTTCCTTCAATTCTATCATGACTTGGAAAACCTTGATATCTGAACCTCTTTTTTTCTCTCCTACATTAGCGACATCGGTAACAATACCTGGTAGTTTTAATTCCGGAAAAGCATCAAAACCAACACTTACCTCTAAACCTTTTTTAATCTTTCTAATATCTACTTCATTTGCGTAGGTCTTCGATTCCATTTTGGTTAAATCGGGTAAATTAGCAATAGATGGATCCCAAGGGCTAATTGTAGACCCCACTTTTTTCTTAGAACCGTCCCATGTTTTTGCATAGGTTAACATCCCGTTAGAATCGGAATAAATGGTAAAAGATTCTAACAACTCATTCAAGTCTTTTAATTTTTTTCTAATCTTAGAAACCTCATTACCTACTTCTACCATTTTTGCATTGGCCTGTCTTTTTTTGATACGATAGTTTTCTTTTTTCTCTTTTAAATCTCGTTTTAATTTTTCGAGATTTATTTCCAATTTTTTTATGGTAGCAGGTGGCTCGTAAATAGATTGCTTTAATTCTAACTCTGTTTCTTCAATGCTAAAACCAAGATCTTTGATAGAATTTCTCTCTTGTTTTAAGGATAAGGTAGTGTCTAATTGTTGTTGAGTATATTTAGAAATTCCAGTTTCTAAATTTAATTTAGCATCGATAATTTGTTCGTTTACAGTTGATGGATCAAGTCTTCCAACATAATCTCCTTTTGAAACTAAAGTGCCTTCAGGGACCAAATCTTGAATCTTGATATCTCGTAATTTGAACTTTCGCAAATTAGAAGGTCCTTTGATTTTTTTTAAGCTATTAGATTGCGCCTCCCCAGAAGTAACCACTTCACTTACAAAATCTCCTTTTCGTACTTTAATAGTCAGATTGTTATTTGCGTCAGAAGAATCTCCTAAAAAATAATAAGAACAGAATAGGATGATTAGAAGTGGAATTCCAAAAATTAAAAGTTGTTTCCTTTTCATGGTGGGCGATATTTGAATTTTAACAATCAAATCTAAAAAAAAAAGAGCGCTTTATGCGCTCTTAAATGTTAATGTATGTGAAAAATTTTAAAAATTTGCTAAAATTTCATTTAACCTACTACTCGGTCTCATTGCTTTATTAGTGAGCTCTTCGTTGGGTAGGTAATACCCACCAACACTTACAGAGTTTCCTTGAATAGCATTTAACTCGTCAATAATTACATGTTCACTACTTTCTAATTGATTCGCTACTTTCTGAAATTGAGATTTTAATTCTTGATCTTGATCTTGATTTGCTAAGGCTTGAGCCCAATATAGAGCCAAGTAGAAATGACTTCCACGATTGTCCAATTCACCAACTTTTCTAGAAGGCGATTTTTTATGATCCAAAAATTTATCTGTTGCTTCATCTAAAGTCTCTGCTAAAACATTTGCTTTTGGATTGTTGTTTGTATCCCCAAAATGTTCTAGGGAAACCGCTAGTGCTAAAAATTCACCTAGAGAATCCCAACGCAAATGATTTTCTGCTACAAATTGTTGCACATGTTTTGGAGCTGATCCTCCAGCACCTGTTTCAAACAATCCACCACCATTCATTAATGGAACTATAGAAAGCATTTTTGCCGAAGTTCCTAATTCTAAAATAGGGAAGAGGTCGGTTAAGTAATCACGTAATACATTTCCAGTTACAGAGATGGTGTCTTTTCCTTCTTTAATTCTTTCCAAACTAAATTGAGTAGCTTCTTTCAACGAAAGAATTCTAATATCTAAACCTGAAGTATCATGATTTGGTAAATAAGTATTTACTTTTTTGATAATTTCTGCATCATGAGCTCTGTCTTTATTCAACCAAAAGATCGTTGGAGAATTGGTAGCTCTAGCTCTGTTTACAGCGAGCTTTACCCAATCTTGAATTGGAGCGTCTTTTACTTGACACATTCTCCAAATATCTCCTTCTTCTACAGCATGTTCTATTAAAACTTCATCATTAGCATTGATTACTTGTACAGTTCCGAGAGAAGCAATTTCAAAGGTTTTGTCATGTGATCCATATTCTTCAGCTTTTTGCGCCATCAAACCAACATTAGGAACTGTTCCCATAGTCGTTGGATCAAAAGCACCGTGCTTTTTGCAAAAGTCGATAGTAGCTTCGTAAATTCCAGCATAAGAACTATCAGGAATTACTGCTTTGGTGTCTTGTAGTTTTCCTTCTTTATTCCACATTTGACCAGAAGTTCTAATCATTGCGGGCATAGAAGCATCAATAATAACATCAGAAGGAACATGCAAATTGGTAATTCCTTTGTCGGAATTTACCATAGCTACATCAGGATTACTTTTATAGATCGCATCAATATCTGCTAAGATCTCTGATTTTTTTGCTTCAGGAAGCTCATTTAAATTGCTCAATAGATTACCAAAACCATTGTTTACATCAACACCAATTTCATCGAAAGTTTGTTGATGTTTGTCAAATAAATCTTTGAAAAACACACGAACTGCATGACCGAAAATAATCGGGTCAGAAACTTTCATCATGGTGGCTTTCATATGTAAAGAAAACAATGTGTTATTTTCTTTTGCATCAGCAACTTGAGTTTCTAAGAAGTTGATTAATGCTTTTTTATTGAGTACTGTAGCATCAATAATTTCTTTATCTAATAAAGAGATGTTTTCTTTTAGTGTTGTTTTTTGACCATTTGTATCTATATGTACTATAGCTACATCTGTTGTGCCATCAATGGTCACCGATTTTTCATTATGAGCAAAATCACCTTCAGTCATTGTAGCTACATGCGATTTAGAGTCTGAACTCCAAGTTCCCATAGAATGTGGATTCTTTCTCGCGTAGTTCTTTACTGCTTTTGGAGCTCTTCTGTCAGAGTTTCCTTCTCTTAAAACAGGATTTACGGCAGAACCTTTTACTTTATTATATTTTGCCAAAATAGTTTTGGCCTCTTCAGTATTTGCTGTTTCTGGATAATCAGGTAAATCAAAGCCTAAAGCTTGTAATTCTTTAATAGCTGCAACTAACTGCGGAACAGAAGCACTGATGTTTGGAAGTTTTATAATATTAGCATCGGGTTGTTTTGCCAAATCACCTAACTGAGCAAGTGCATCTTCTACTTGCTGATTTTCTGGTAACATATCAGAAAAGTTTGCTAAAATTCTGGCAGCCAAAGAAATATCTTTAGTTTCAAAATTTATATCCGAAGTACTCGTAAATGCTTTTACAATAGGTAAAAATGAACGAGTAGCCAATGCTGGAGCTTCGTCGGTAATTGTGTAAATAATTTTAGCTTTTTGGGTCATGTTGATTTTCTATAATAACCGAATGGTTCGGTATAAATTTATGTGATGTATATTCAAAGTATAATAGCTTTTCGGTTTTTATACGTGTTCTTTTTTCCTTTCTCTTTGTTAAAATTTTAAAACGTAGCTAAGGCTATGTTTGAAAATTTTGCCTTGATAAAGAAAAAAATACTGCCTCTAAAATTCCCAAAACCTATTCTACTTTGAGTATAGTTTGCTTAAAAGCGGAGCAAATTTAAGAATTCTCATTTTATTTTACGAAGCAAGAAGACTTAATTTTTGTCTTAAAACTTTCTAAAACTTACAGTATTAAAATTTTAAAGGAAGAAGGATAAAAAAAATAAAAGCCATATCATTCAATTTCTTGTCTGATATGGCTTCTTTGAAGTAGATTGTAAACAACGATCTGTATTTCTACACAATCAAATAGAGTTAAACTCTATGTTTCTTTCAAACAAAGAAACTGCTTTTTTTGCCTACTTCAGGTTAGAAATTCCGTCTCGCTTCCACATTGCTGCTTTGGTTTGACTTATTGGAATTTCTATTCTGAACTTTTACTTCATCTTCACATATAACTAAATAGTTATACATTATGGTTTTTGTTTGGTTACTTTCATAACTTCTACGCCTTCCTATTTATCTTCGCAGAGTAAACTCTATCTTGGACAAATCGCTGTTGTAAAAAACTCAGAAAATAAAGAACGTTACTTTATTAATTGTTGGGTTGGTATTTCACTTTTCTTTCGATCTGCTTCCTACTTTTCCTTACAATTATGATTCAAATATAGAACTCAAATTGAATTGTGCAAATTTTTTAAGTATTTTAAAATCAACAAAGTACTAACAGCTGTTATCAACATTTGTTAATTAAAAAAGGGTCCCAATTAATTTGGAACCCTTTTTATTAAATATTGTAAGCTGTGATACTTAGCGTCTTTTTTCTCTAATTCTTGCTTTCTTACCAGTAAGACCTCTAAAGTAGTAAATACGTGCTCTACGTACTTGTCCTTTTTTGTTGATCTCTATTTTTTGGATAGATGGTAAGTTTACTGGGAATATTCTTTCTACTCCTACAGTACCAGACATTTTTCTAATGGTAAAGGTTTCTGATGTTCCAGTTCCTCTTTTTTGAATAACGACTCCTCTAAAAAACTGAGTACGTACTTTTTCTCCTTCTCTAATTTCGTAGTATACAGTAATTGTATCTCCTGCAGCAAATTCAGGATTTTCTTTTCTTGTTACAAATTCGTCTTGAACAAATTTTATTAAAGATTCCATTTTTTTAATTTTAATGGGTTTGAGTAAAACTAACATTCACGATTCTCGTCAGAGGTTAATTTTAGCGAGTGCAAATTTAGTAATTAATTCTTGTAAATAAAATCTATTAAGATTATTTTTTTGGCTGATAATTAGTGCAATAAAAAACCCAGAACTTTCTAGCTTTTGCAGTTCCTTTATTAATAATGATAGGTTCTAGTTCTTTTACTGAAATAAAATTTTCTAAAATATCAGGATTTATCTCGCCGTTTTGAAGATCATTTTTAAATCGTTTGTCAGAATCAATATAAATAGCATCTTTCCCTTCTAAGAGTGTAAGGTCGTCATTCATATAGTCGAAATGCAAGGCATTCAAACCAATAATATTTTGAGCATATACTTTTTGATCTAGGTAAAATCGAAGCCCCGCTGATGTTTTATAACCGTCCATAGAAAATAAGAAGGGTTGGTCATGGCTGTCTTGTACTTTTTTTACTTCAACAGAGAGTTCTTTCCATCCTACCCATGTGTCATCACTTTTTATAGGAACGAAAAAGAAAATCACTTGACTCGCCAAAGCGATGTGAAAAATGATGGAAAGAATCACCTGAATCTTAATCAGTTTTTTGCTGATATACATTCCCGCGATAATGATTCCTGTAATATAGGAAGGCATCATCCAATTTAATTTCACCCAATAAATAGGAGTAATGAGAAAGAAACCTACAAAAGTGGGTACAAAGAAGGCTAGTAAAAAGAGTGTTTTTTGCGATGGTAATTTGAATTTTGTCACTGCTTTTTTAATGTGCTTGAATGAAAAGACGATAAAAACACTAAATAAAATAGGAAGCAATAAGAACATTTGATGACCTATTGCGCCAAAGAAATTTTTGGGCTTGATTTCAAATTTTGAAATAGAACTGGTTCTATCTGAAGATTGAAACGCAAAAGATGCAAACTCATTTTGATAGTTCCACCACCAAACAGGAAAGGTAACAGCAACAGAAATAACCAAACAAATCCATAGCCAAGGTGATAAAAATAACTTTCTGTATTTGTTAGAGAAAATAAGAAAAGCGATTAAACCAAACTGTAAAAGTAATGCGGTGTATTTGCTGTCGAAAGCTAATCCCATAGCAATTCCACCTAAAACCCAAAACCATTTTTTCTGTTCAAAAATTGCTTTGTATACACAAAGAATACTTAATGTCCAGAATAATAATAAGGGAACATCTGGTGTTGAATTAAAAGAGAGTATCGAAATAAATAGAGTGGAGGCGATCAAAATCATGCTTCGCCAAACTCTTTCTTTAGAAAGGAAAAGAGCTGCTAATTTGTAAAAGCTAAAGATGGTGAATGAGGTGATTGTAAAATCGGCAAACTTTATGACAAAAACAGATTGACCAAAAACATCAGTGAAAATCCTTAAAATATATCCAATCATTCCAGGATGATCGAAATAAGAAAGTGATAAATTCTGACCATACATATAATAGTATGCATCTTGCGGCATTAAACCCATAAATGGTAAAAGGAAAAAGCGAAATAGCTGAAATCCTAAAACCCAGCTTAATCCAGGATGCTTTTTTATGAATGATGTCATTGTTTTCAAACTTGAGTTTTTATAAAAAATCGCTAAGAGGTTTCATCTAATAAATCGGGTCGTATTTGTTGTGTACGTTCGTATGCTTTGTCGGAGCGCCATTCTTCTATCTTAGGAAAATTCCCAGATAATAAAATTTCTGGAACTTTCATGCCTTTATAATCAGAAGGTCTTGTATAAACTGGAGGCGATAATAAATTGTCTTGAAAAGAATCTGTGAGTGCAGAGGTTTCATCACCAATAACACCTGGAATCAATCTTACAATACTATCAACCAAAACAGCAGCAGCCAATTCACCACCCGTTAACACATAATCTCCAATGGAGATTTCTTTGGTGATGTATGTATCACGAACGCGTTGATCTACGCCTTTATAATGTCCGGTAAGAATTAAAATATTTTCTTTTAGCGAAAGTGTATTGCAAGTAGATTGATTTAAGGTTTTAGCATCTGGAGTCATATAAATGATTTCATCATAGGTTCTTTCTGCTACTAATGCATCCATACATTTAGAGATGGGCTCTATCATTAACACCATTCCAGCGCCACCACCAAATTGCGTATCATCAATTTGTCTGTAGTTTCCCAATCCATATTCTCTTAAATCGTGAATGTGAATTTCTATCAAACCTTTATTCTTTGCTCTTTGAATAATGGAGTGATTAAAAGGACTTTCTAATAATCCTGGTGCTACAGTAATAATGTCAATTCGCATGTGGCAAATGTACCAAATTATTGTGTTTATAATACCTACTGTATTTAATGAAGCATCAGTTAAATTAACATTGCCTAAATGCACCACAGGTTAAATCTATAAAGAACTAACCATAGCTTCTGCACAACGCTCTTCGTCATAGCTACCTTTCGAACAGTTCTTGTTTATAGGACTTGCTGGGAGTTAAATTCTATCTTTACAAAGATCATATTTCTCTGCAGTTTTAATATCAAAGAAAATGGTAATATTATCAGCCATTGGCACTACAGTGTTATTATTATCAATTTCTATGGCTGAGATTATTAATGCTTGATTATTATCAAATTCTAATTTCAAATCTTGCGGATATCTAATTTTAGCTGAATTATTACGATACTTAACATAGGGCCAATATGATCTTATATTAGTAATTCTCTTTCCAATAAATGAATGCCATTTCGAGTGATTACTCAATGTCCGGAGAGGAGGAGGGTAATTTGAAGGGAACTGAGTTAAAATCGACCCTCTGCCAAATTTAAGGTCATAGTTTTGATATTGAGTACTCCAGATAAAATAAAAATCTTTCCCACTAAACATTTCAAATTGTATGCCATGATCCACTGAATGATACTCTCCGAAATCATAAAAAGGTTCACCAAAATCGATTTCACAATACTGAACAGATTTAATTCTCTCGTTCAGTAATATTTGTACTTCTTGATTATATGATGCTATTTTAGATTTCAATTTCTATCGGTGAATTGGTTAATCGATAATTTACATCAAGAACGCTTGCATTGATGAATTCAATACCCAACATTTTTACCTTACCATAACCCTCATGTATGTGTCCATACACATGAATTTGTGGTTTTATTGCTTTAATTTTATGTAATAAATCTTCGCAACCTACTGATTCATTTCGTATAGTCAAATCCAAAATGCCTTTCGGAGGACCGTGTGTTATTAAAATGTCCAAATCATTAGGGATTAAATCCCAATGTTTTTGAATTTCTGCCCCTCTTTGTCGATTGAACGCCCAATCATAAAACCAAGGTTGTACAGGAGAACCCCAAATTTTTAATCCGTCAATTTCAATTCCAGAATCATTTAGGTAGATGACATTCTTTGGAATCATATTGTTTATTTCCTCTTGACTTTCTCTTTCAAAAAAGAAATCATGATTCCCTGCAACAAAAACTTTATGTTTGAAATCCAATTTAGAGTACCAATCGAGAAAGTCAATAACCTGATCTCTTTGCCCTTTTTTTGTAATATCTCCTGCATGAATTATCATATCCCCTTTAGGGAACTTTAAAGCTTTATGAAATCCATGTGTATCTGAAATGAAGACTATTTTCATTTTTTAAATTACTGCCAATTTAAATAAAAAGTTGATTTTTAATTTGCTACATCAGCAAGTTAATAAATCTCGATATTTTTTACCTTAGAAACAAACTAAATCTATAATAAACTAATCGCCGCTTCAGCACATCGTTCGCCATCCATAGCTGCGGAAATAATACCACCAGCATAACCGCCGCCTTCGCCGCAAGGAAACAAACCTTCTATTTCTGGATGTTCTAAACTCTCTTTTCTAGGAATGTTTACTGGGGAAGAAGTTCTGGATTCTACTCCAACAATATTGGCTTCATTGGTATAATATCCATGCATTTTTCTTCCAAAAGCAGCGAACCCTTTACGCAAACGACCACCAATTAACTTTGGTAATAAAGAATGCATAGGAGCGGAGTTTAAGCCAGGTTGATAAGAAGTATCGTTTAAGTTGGGTGAAAGTTTTCCTTCTACAAAATCTACCAATCGTTGAGCAGGAGCGGTTTGTGTTCTTCCGCCGGCAGTAAAAGCGAGTCTTTCTAAGTTCTTTTGATATTCCAAACCTTTTAAAGGTCCAAATTGATCGTATTTAGGAAGGTCTTTGTCGATGTTAATTTCTACAACAATTCCCGAGTTTGCAAATTTATTATTTCGTCGAGAAGGTGACATTCCATTGACGACAACTTCTCCGTTAGCAGTTGCAGCGGGAACGATAAATCCACCAGGACACATGCAGAAAGAATACACACCACGATGGTTTACTTGATGAACTAAACTATAGGCAGCTGCGGGTAATAATTCGTCACGTTGTCCATCACAATGATATTGAATACTGTCGATAATTTCTTGCGGGTGTTCTACTCGAACTCCCATCGCAAAAGATTTTGCTTTTAAAGCAATGTCTTTTTTATGTAGCAATTCATAGATATCTCTGGCAGAATGTCCGGTTGCTAGGATTACTGAATTCACGGTCATTTCATTTCCATTCTGTAACTGAATGGCTTGGAGTTTGTTGTTCTTGATGATAAAGTCAGTGACTCTCGTTTCAAAATGAATTTCACCGCCAAAATTCAAGATATTTTCTCGAATGTTCTGAATGATTTTCGGCAATTTATTGGTGCCGATGTGTGGATGTGCATCCATCAAAATTTGTTCTGTAGCACCGTGAAAAACCAAGTTTTCAAAAATACGCCGTACATCACCTCGCTTTAAACTTCGCGTATAGAGTTTTCCGTCGGAATAGGTTCCAGCTCCACCTTCACCAAAACAGTAATTGGAATCTTCATTGACAAAATGATCTTGGTTAATGGCTTTTAAATCGCGTCTGCGATCTTGTACATTCTTGCCACGTTCTAATACCACAGGTTTAAAACCTAATTCAATACATCGTAAGGCGGCGTACATTCCTGCTGGACCAAAGCCAACAATATGAATTTCTTTGGCATTGGATACATCTTTATAGTCAAAGGTATATTCAGATTTTTCAGGAACAGTTTCGTTGATATAAACAGCGACTTTATAATTGAAAAAGACTTCTTTTTTACGGGCATCAATAGACTTTCTTAGTATTTTGATTCCACTGATTTCTTTGATGTCAACTCCAAGTTGATAGGCAGCTTTACGAAGTAAAATCCCTTCTTTTCTTTCTTCAATAAGATTTGTGCGGAGCTGAATCTCTTGTACCATGTCGCAAACTTACGCAAAAAGTAATGAGATTTTTTTCGATAATAGGACTTATTGAAAAGTCCATGTGTCTGCATAGATTCCGTAGATAAAATCCATTTCATATTTTACTACATAGTCTTCATTTTTCTCAGAATTCAAATGAAAGGCATATACTTTAATATTATTCGCTTTTAATTGTTTTAATAGTTTGGTGTTTTCTGCGATAAATGTTCTAGAAATAGCAACATGAGTAATGTCGTTTTTTTTAAGTTTTTCTACTGCGTTATTTCCTAAATCCTCTAAAACATTTTGTGAAACGATAGGAGTTACTCCAATTCCTACAGCTTCTTTAACAGCTTTCCAGCTAAAGAGTTCCATTATTAATCTTTTCGTGTCTACAAATTGTTCTGAAAATTCTTTAGGTGTGTTTACCTTGTCAGTAACTAAAATAGCATCGGGATGTTCTAAAAACCATTGATTTATGCTATCCATATCCATAGGTGTATATTTTGCTCTAATAGCATGTTTTAAAAATTCATCTTTTGTAAGAGGAAGATCGCCTTTATAGTTTGTGATTTCAGACCAATGTTCCCAATCATGAGCAGCTACAAATTTTTCATCTTTTGTTTTTATAATGTCCAATTCAAAAAGACGCAACCCGTTTTGGTAACTATTATTTAAAGCCTCTAAAGAATTTGTATAGGTATAATTGCCAATTTTTCCTCCAGCATGTGCAATGTACTTAGCGGTATCTTTTTTATAAACTTCATAATTTTCACTCACTTCAAGAGGTGTGTATTGTTGCGAATGCAGTCGTTTTATTCCAGTTGTATTTAGTGCAATTAACTCTTGCATATGGTCTTTAATAAAATCATTTTTATTCCCAGAAATATAATCTGTCAAGAATGTAGCATTGTGCATGATATTAGCACCGTCTAAGATGATGTTTGGAAGGTCTATTTGGTATAGGTCTTTTGTTTTTTTGAAATTCGTAGTATCAGCATTGGTAAGGATATACAGCTCCCTTTCATTTTGATCGTCAAAAACAATTGGGCTTCCCATTTTAAGGTGATCTGGAAAAATATAGATTATTGTATTTGATAGAAGATCTTCTTCTTTTAAATACCTAATAAATTCTCCGATCATATAATCTAATGAAGCGACCATAAATTCTAGGTCTGAAGCCTTTGGAGAGATGTATTCCTCCATACGTTTGTCGTAAATTCCATTTGGAAAATGTGTATCTACAGTAGATAAAAAAAGCGCAAATGATTCGTTATTGCCATTGTGATACTGTATTTGCTTTTTCGCTTCTTCAAACAAATCTTTATCTCTAAATTCTTCTCCTAAAAAAGATTGATCTACAATTTTATCGACTTGAAAAGTGTGTAATAATTCTTGTGTTCCCGAAAATTCAGCATCAGAAGAAGACATATATGTCATTTCATATCCTGCTTTTTGAAAGACATGACTGATTCCTGTAATATTTGAGTGATATGCTTTTTGAAATATACTATTTCCATGAACACCGAAGAAAGCGGGAAATCCTGTTAAGTATGTGTATAAAGAGCCACTAGTCCAACTGCTTCCTGAGTTTTGTTTCATTGGATAAAAATTCCATTCTTTTTTTAAAGCATTTAGATTGGGAGTAAGGTGTGATAATGTACCGTCTAAATATCCTCTTTCTAAAGATTCTAATGAAAGTACGATTATATTTTTACCGCCTTTTACTTCTAAATCTTCAGGAAAAGTGTATTCCGTAATTCCGAGTTTACCTAAAGAAGTATTCATTTCTTGTTCCTCTACCGTAAGCATAGAAATTAACTCTGCACTTGTACGAATGATTCCTTTTTCGACATTCATAACGTATAAAGAAAGAATGAGTATAAGAGCAAAAGTGAGTTTAAAGGGAATGAAAGAATGTATCTTTTTTAACCAAGTGTTTTTTTGAATTAAAAACTGAAAAATCTTTTTTGAGTGATAAAAAAGCAGAAGGATTGTCAAAAAAATAAAGAACAATAAAAGGACTTGGAAGCCATAAATTCCCAGCATTGTAGTTATGTCTCTTACATTAAAATGAACATAAAATTGATAGCCTATAAAAGTGTCTACAAAGTATAAAGAAACGATTTGCAAGGATAAGAATGCACTCAGTAAAAGAGCGATGAGGCCTCTAATTTTTTGATGTTTAAGTATTTTACAAACATAAAAACCTATAATAAAAAACAGGGCTACATTTATAATCTCTATCCGTAATTCAAATAGGTATTTAATAAGTTTGATAATAAACTCCATGCAATCTAATTACTTGTTTAGAGTGATTCCTTTAGTTAAAAAAGGTGTTTTTAATTTTTATTCAAGTATTTTTCAGGAATCGGTTGTTTTGCAGTTTCTCCTTGCCAAAATACATTTAGAATCCACCAACGTGTTCCATCGTTTAATAGTTGAATACTGTTGATTCCTCTCATAAACGGCTTTGTGTCTTTTTCAGATCGAAAGCTTTCATAGGAGGAAAAAACGTGAGCGATGTTCCCAAATTGATCTGTCTTCCTTCCAATTTCTTTTTCGAAAAAACCATTTTCCAAAAGCCATTTTCCAGATGTGTCTATATATTGTTCCGCAGTCATAAAACGAACTCCTGTAACACCTTGTCTATTATTTCCTGAAGGAATGAGTTTAGCGTCTTTGTGAAATAGGTATTTGAAGAGTTCCCAGTTTCTTGCTTCTCCTTTTTCACCAGAGATTACGGCATATAAGGTTTCAATGGTAGTATCGATGGATTGTACTTTATCAGAATAATCTTTTGTTTGAGCGTTGCAATAAATGGTAAGAAAAAGGTAGAATACGGTAAATGATTTTTTCATATTTAACTATTAATTTTATTTCCTAATCTTTTAGCAAGATCATTTAATCCCTCATTAGTATTTCCAGCAACTTTATCAAGAAGCCAGTAGTTGTTTTCTAAATCTGTTTCGTTAATCATATGCCAAATAGGTAAAATAATATTTTTGTTCTTAACTATTTGTTTAGTCTTTAATGATTGAAGTTCATTTTTTGCCCATTTTTCATTAGAAAGAAAATTCTTACTCAGAATTAGTATTCCATACTTACTTGAGGATATCCCTTTTTCAATTGATTCTGTTAAACTATCTCCAATTTCAAGAGAATATTCATCATACCATACTTTGAAGCCTAATTTAGTTAATTCTTGATATAAAGGTTTTGCTACTTCTTCTTTATCCCTTGAATCATGACTTATGAAAAAATCAAGATTTAAATTTTCTCTGTAAATATTGTCTCTAATTTTTAACATTACTCCCCTTTGATCTAAATTATTTTTTAAAGCTCCAAAATTTAGAGAATCATTTTTATGAGCATATAAAAATACTATTTTATTGAAAATTAAATTTCTAGAATCAAATTCATTACCTGTTGCAATAAAATCTTCTACATGGTCAACGTCTAATAATTGATCAAGCGTTTTAATTATTGTAGCCATTTCTTCATCATAGCCCATATAAATTATCGCAATAGTTTTTATGTTTTCTTCAAAATCAACAATGCCAAAAGAATGAGTCATTTTAAGAAGGAATGTTCTTTTTTTTATACCATTAATGAGCTTACTATCTAAGTCAAACCTTCTAATAAATTTACCTTTAAAATCATTTTCAATTTGTTTGCTGAGTTCTAATTTTAAAAACATAGTATTTTCTACTTCTTTTATAGATTTTCCATAACATTCATAGAGGATGTTTTTTGAGTCAAAAATTTTTGAACCGCTAGGGATTCCATCTGGATCTATGAATTTATTAAAAGAAGGATGTTTCGAATATTCTACTGCTGCAAAGCCTACACCTTCATGTTTATGTAGAAAGTATTCATTGATTTTTTTGGGAAGTTCCATGTAAAGTTTTAAAAACCATAAATATACTTTTAAAAAGTTACAATCAAACAGAAGCTTTAATCATTCTGTCATTTCCAAATAGATCTTTGCGAAGTTCAATATTCTTGAATCCTTTTTCTTTTAATAAATCAACCGTTTCTTTTCCTAGATATTGATTGATTTCAAAAAATAACAACCCGTTTTGAGTCAAATGTCTTTTCGCTAAGCCAGCAATTTGATTGTAAAATAGTAAAGGATTGTTGTCTTCTACAAATAAAGCAAGGTGAGGTTCATTTTCTAAAACATTGTTGTTGATTTCTTGCTTTTCCAATTCTCGTACATAAGGCGGATTGGAAACGATGACGTCAAATTTGACGTCATACTGAACTTGTTTCAGTATCTCATTCTTAAGTCTAGATTGCTTCTCACGCCATAGCGTGATCGCAAAGACATTATTTAAATCATCAGACTTTAAAATATCTTGCTGGACAAAATTAATAGCAACTTCATTTAATTCAGCATTCTTTATTGCTACTTTTAAAGCTTCTTCAGAAACATCTATGGCTGAAACATCTGCATTAGGTAAGTGCTTTTTTAAAGCAATCGGAATACAGCCACTTCCAGTTCCAATGTCTAAAATTTTTATAAGTCTTTCGTCTTTTCTCTTTTTTGTTAGGTTGAGCTTGTCGAAACTTCTTTCCTCTTTTCTCTCTATAAGAATCCATTCCACCAATTCTTCAGTTTCAGGCCTTGGAATTAAAACATCCTCATTGACCAAAAATGGAAACCCATAGAATTCAGTTTTACTGAGTATATATTGTAGCGGTTCTTCCTTTTCTAATCTTTCTGTAGTCGATTGTAAAAGGTTGAGTTTTTCTTCGGTGATTTCAAATTCAGGTTGCAGGCTTACATCAATTCGCCGTAAATCCAAATATTCTTCGATCAACAAAAAGAAAAAAGAATCGATTTCAGTTTTGGGATAAATGCCTGAAAGCTGTTTATTGAAACATGCTCTAAATTCTTTTAAGATCATAATTTTTTTATCATCCAAACATCACAAGAATAATGACAAGTATCACCCATTGGTTCGTCAATTTGATTGAATCCATTCTTTTTATACAAAGCTCTGGCTGCTGTCATGTAAGGCATGGTTTCCAAATAACATTGTTCAAATCCAAAATCCTTCGCTTTATTCAAACATTTGGTAATCATTTCAGAACCCAAACCGCGACCTCTGGCGATAGGCAGAAAATACATCTTTTGAAGCTCGCAAGTATTGCCTTCAAAATTGTCTAGTTGGGCAATTCCGCCGCCACCTACAACTTTATTTTGATGCTCAATAACATAGTACACTGCTTTTTCTTTTTGATAAACAGCATGCAAATCATCCAAAGCTTTGTCTTCATAAGCAGTTCCTGTTTTTGGTGCGCCCATTTCAAGAATGACTTCTCTTACAACATCTGCCATTTGCTCATTATCTCTGGGTTCTATTTCTCTAATGATAAAGTCAGTTGCTATCATTTATTCTAGTATTTTTGTCCTACGAAGTTATCGAATTTTTGAACCACGAACAATACATAAAACGATGTCTTGAAATTGCCAAAAAAGGAATTGGTTCTACAAGACCTAACCCTTCTGTTGGCGCTATTCTTGTGGTTGATGATGAAGTTGTTGGAGAAGGATTTACAAGTCCTTACGGAGGAAATCACGCAGAAGTAAATGCAATAGCTTCTGTTTCTGATAAAGAATTACTGAAAAAAGCAACAATTTATGTAACACTTGAGCCTTGTTCTCATTTTGGAAAAACACCACCTTGTTCTGATTTGATTATTAAAAGTCAGATTCCAAAAGTTGTGATTGGATGTGTAGATGCAAATTCTTTAGTTTCAGGAAAAGGCATAGAACGATTGAAAAATGCGGGTTGCGATGTTACTGTTGGCATTTTAGAAAACGAATGTTTAGAACATCACCAACGTTTTTTTACATTTCAGAACAAGAAAAGACCCTACATTATCTTGAAATGGGCAGAAACCAAAGATGGTTTTATTGCACCAAAAAATAGAGAGGAGCAAGCTCCCGTTTGGATTACAAATGAGGTTTCTCGTCAGTTAGTTCATAAATGGAGAAGTGAAGAGCATGGAATTTTAGTGGGTACGACTACCGTTTTAGAAGACAATCCGAAGTTGAATGTTAGAAGCTGGAAAGGAGAAAACCCGATGCGAATTGTGATTGACAAGGAATTAAAAATTCCAAAGGATTTACATGTATATGATCAATCGATAAAAACAATCTTTATCACTCAAAAAGATTTTGAATCTAAAGAAGAACTTGTTTTTGAAAAGATTGATTTTTCAAAACCCATTGCTGCTCAAATTTGTGAAGTGTTGTTTAAACATAAAATTCAATCTGTGATTGTTGAAGGAGGAACAAAAACAATCCAAACATTTCTTGAGGAAGGTTTGTGGGATGAAGCTAGAGTTTTTCATAGCGCTGTTACTTTTAAAGAAGGAGTGAAGGGACCTAAGTTTGATCACAATCATTTTTCTGAAAGATTGATAAAAGAAGATGTATTAAAGATATATAGAAATGATTAAGAATATTGTTTTTGATTTTGGTGATGTGTTTATCAACCTCGATAAAGAAGCAACAATCAAGGAGTTAAATGCTTTAGGTGTAAAAGAGGTTTCTTCTGATATGATGGAAGTGTATCAATTGTATGAAGTGGGAAAATTAACGACAGATGCCTTTGTAAAACGATTTACAGATTTGTTTCCTAGAATATCTAAAAACGATTTTATTGATGCATGGAATGCGATATTAAAAGATTTTCCATTGCATCGACTCGACTTCTTAAAAACATTAGCAGGCTCAAAAAAGTACCGCCTTTTTTTATTGAGTAATACAAACGATTTGCATATTAGGTGGATTCAGAATGATTGGGGTATGGCTCTTTATAATGAATTCAAAGATCATTTTGAGCAGTTTTATCTATCACAAGAAATTCATTTAAGAAAACCCAATGCAGATATTTATGAATTTGTGTTGAAAGAAAACGATTTAAAGCCAGAAGAGACTTTTTTTATTGATGATACCAAAGCAAATACAAATACTGCAAAAGAGTTAGATATCAAGGTATGGAATCTTAATCCAGCGACTGAAGATGTTGTAGATTTGCTTGCTCAAAAAGAATTTAACACGTGATTTATTTACTGATAAGTATTGGTATTTCTAGTTTTTTGTTTGTCATTTTCAAGCTATTTGAAGTTTTGAAAATCAATTCATTACAAGCAATTGTTGTCAATTATTTGGTAGCATCCATTTTAGGGTTTTCCTTATCAGATATTCCAGTATCATTTCAAGAAATTCCAAACCAGCCTTGGTTTTTAGGCGCATTTTTGCTGAGTACTTTATTTATTTCTGTATTTAATTTGATGGCATTAACCTCACAAAGAAATGGATTGTCTGTGGCTTCCGTAGCAGGTAAAATGGCGGTAGTGATTCCAATTATTTTTGGTATTTGGGTTTATAATGAAAGTGTTGGTTTCGTTAAAATTACAGGAATTTTATTAGCGCTATTGGCGGTCTTTTTAACATCAGTAAAAGAGGGTAAAGGAAAACCTCAAAATAATAATTTGCTGTTTCCTATATTATTGTTTTTAGGATCAGGCCTTATAGATACAGGATTAAAATATTTAGAAACCACTTTTGTGAAAGAAGGCGGAGTCCCTGTTTTTTCTGCCACAATTTTTGCAATGGCTTTTGTTCTAGGGGTTCTTATTTTGATAGTTCAAATAATCAAAGGGAAATTTACTTTTCATTATAAAAATATTTTAGGCGGAATTCTATTAGGAATCCCGAATTATTTTTCAATTGTATATTTATTAAAAGCATTAAGTACGGAAGGAATGGAAAGTTCTACTGCATTTACATTGAATAATGTTGGAGTGGTTATTTTATCGACCATTTTCGGATTGCTTATTTTTAAAGAAAAATTGATTGCTAAGAATTGGATTGGAATTGTAATTGCCATTGCAAGTATTATTATTGTCGCTACTTTTTAAATGGAAGATCTTTATAAAACCATCGAAAAACCATCAGAAGAAACACTATTTAAAGACAGAAATAGTAAGTTTTTCGGTTACATTTTTCCTATTACATCAGAAGACGATATAAAAGCAGCACTCCAATTATTAAAAAAGAAACATCATTCTGCAAGGCATTTTTGTTACGCTTGGCAGTTAGGGACAGAAAGCATTCGATTTAGATCCAATGATGATGGCGAACCGAGTAATTCTGCTGGGATGCCAATTTATGGGCAAATTCAATCTTTTGATCTTACCAATGTATTGATTGTCTCTGTAAGATACTTTGGCGGGACAAAATTAGGTGTAGGTGGATTGATCAATGCCTATAGATCGTCTGCTAAATTGGCAATTGAAGCTTCAGAAATTATAGAGAAAACCATTGACATTCATTACAAATTAGTATTCGGTTATGATTTGATGAATAAAGTGATGAAGGTGATAAAAGAAAACAGGCTGTCAATTCGTTCTCAAAAACTAGAAATTAATTGCGAATTTGTGATTTCAGTTCGAAAATCAGAAGCAACTAAAATACTTGAAATTTTTAATTCAATTTACCGATTAGAAATACGTCAATTAGAGTTCTAATTTTTCTAAAAGATAATCGGGACACTTCATCGGTTTGTTCGTTTTCATATCCATAAAAGCCAATACAGAGTTTCCTGTTGATATCTTTTCTTTATTACTGTTAATAATTTCATAATCAAATTCTATTTTAACAATGGGTTTTTTCTTCAAAAAAACATGAATAGTTAAAAGATCGTCGTATTTGGCAGGTTTGATAAATTTAAAAGAAAGAGAAATTACAGGAAGCATAATACCGCTATTTTCCATGTCTTTGTACGTAACTCCCAGATTACGAAGCCATTCAGTTCTGGCTATTTCAAAAAAAGTAGCATAGTTTCCATGGTAAACAACTCCCATTTGATCGGTTTCTCCATATCGAACTCTAATCTTGGTTGAAAAATGTTTCAAAAAGTGAATAATTTGGCTCTTTGATTTTACGGAAAAAATAATTAATAATCAATAGCAAATTGATTTTTTTATAATGAAAATTATTCACACTTTTGTAGTGCTTAGTAAAAGGAAGAAAACCCCGTATTAAAAAGTACAATTTAAACAACTAATTCTCTACAATAGTTTATGACTAAAACTGCTGTTACTGTATGGGATGAATGCCTATCTTTTATCAAGGATAATATAAAGCCGCAAGCTTATAAAACTTGGTTCGAACCGATTAAACCTGTGAAATTATCTGGGGAAGCTTTAACAATTCAAGTTCCTAGTAAATTTTTTTATGAATGGTTAGAAGAACATTATATTAAATTATTAAGAGTAGCACTTGTAAGAGAGTTAGGAAAAGATGCGAAATTAATTTACGATGTACGTATGGAAAATACGTATAGTAGTAACAGACCTCAGATAGTAAAAATTCCAAGTTCCAACAGAGATCCATTAAAACCTCAAAAAGCTTCTGTTCCTGTAGAGGTTAGCAAAAGAGAGTTGAGAAACCCTTTTGTCATTCCTGGCTTGCAGAAAGTAAAGATAGAATCGCAGTTAAACCCCAATTACAATTTTGAGAATTTTGTAGAAGGAGATTCCAATAGATTAGCACGTTCAGCGGGAATGGCTGTGGCTAACAAACCTGGAGGAACTTCTTTTAATCCATTATTAATTTATGGAGGAGTTGGTTTAGGAAAAACACATTTAGCACACGCAATTGGAGTTGATATTAAAGATAAATATCCAGACAAAACAGTATTATATATCTCATCAGAGAAATTTACACAGCAATTTATAGATTCAGTAAAATCAAATACAAGAAACGATTTTATTCATTTTTATCAAATGGTTGATGTTTTACTGATTGATGATGTTCAGTTTTTATCTGGAAAAGCAGGAACACAAGATGTGTTCTTCCATATTTTCAATCACCTACATCAAAATGGGAAGCAAGTCATTTTGACTTCAGACAAAGCGCCAGTAGATATGCAAGATATCGAACAGCGTTTACTCTCAAGATTTAAATGGGGGCTGTCTGCCGAATTGCAATTGCCAGATTATGAAACACGTATTTCCATTCTTCAAAACAAATTGTTTAGAGATGGCGTTGAAATGTCTGAAGAAATTGTAGAATATATTGCTAAGAACATCAAATCGAATGTAAGAGAATTAGAAGGAGTTATTATTTCTATGATTGCGCAAGCATCTTTTAATAGAAAAGAATTCTCTTTAGAATTGGCGAAACAAATTGTAGACAAGTTTGTTAAGAATACCAAGAAAGAAGTTTCTATCGATTATATTCAGAAAGTAGTGTCTAAATATTTTGATATGGATGTGGTTACATTACAATCAAAAACTAGAAAAAGACATATCGTGCAAGCACGTCAGTTAGCTATGTATTTTGCAAAAAGAATGACCAAAACGTCTTTAGCCAGTATTGGCGCGCAAATTGGACAACGTGATCATGCTACCGTTTTGCATGCCTGTAAAACAGTTGATAATTTGACAGAAACGGATAAGCAATTTAGAAAATACGTAGAAGATCTAACCAAGAAACTAACATTTTAAATTCTCTTAGAAGCGAAATAAAATCAAGAAAGATGTCACTAAGTACTAGGACATCTTTTCTTTTTTATAATTTTAACAAGATGAAACGAATATTAATGGTTTGCTTAGGAAACATTTGTCGATCTCCATTGGCAGAAGGGATCTTACAATCTAAAGTTGATGCAGATGTTGTTTTTGTAGACTCTGCTGGAACTGCGGCCTATCATGTAGGTGAGTTACCAGATCCTAGATCCATTGAAGTTGCTAAAAAATATGGAATCGATTTAACCACACAAAGAGCTCGGAAATTTACTTCAAAAGATTTTGCTAAGTTTGATATGATTTATGCAATGGATGAACACAATTATAGAAACATATTAGCTTTGGCAAAAAGTAAAAACGAAGCTAAAAAAGTAAAAATGATTTTGAATGAACTCACTCCGCAGCAAAATTTAAGTGTTCCAGATCCATATTATGGAGGAAACGACGGATTTGAAAATGTCTATCAAATGTTGGATGAGGCTTGTGATATTATAGTAAATAGATTGTAAAATGAAAGGAAAGCTATACTTAATACCAACAACTTTAGGAGAGAATGAACCTTTAGAAGTGATGCCTTATTCTGTAAAGAAAATGGTGGAATTAATTGATCACTATATCGTTGAGAATGAAAAATCTGCAAGAAAGTTTATTAAGAAAATCACACCTAAAAAATCGCAGCCCTCTTTAACGATTATGAAGCTGGATAAATATGCTGAAGAATTAGAAACTCGCGCTTATTTAGATGTTTGTGAACAAGGAATTTCTGTCGGATTACTTTCCGAAGCTGGAGTTCCTGCTGTAGCAGATCCTGGTGCAACTATTGTAAAAATGGCACATGAAAAAGGAATTCAAGTGGTTCCTTTGGTTGGACCGTCTTCTATTTTAATGGCTTTGATGGCCTCGGGAATGAATGGGCAAAATTTTGCTTTCAATGGTTATTTACCTATTGATAGTAGTGACCGTAAAAAAGCCATTAAAGATTTAGAACGACTTTCTAAAGAGAAAAATCAATCGCAAATATTTATAGAAACCCCGTATCGGAATGAAAAAATGTTTACGGAATTAAAGTCGACATTAACACCAGGAACCTTGTTGTGCATTGCTGTAGATATTACATTGCCAGAAGAATATATTAAAACATTGACTGTTGCCGATTGGAAACATCAATCGCCAGATTTACACAAGCGACCTGCTATTTTTATTATTCATAAGTAAAAAAGGATAGCAATTTGTTTTAAGCCTTAGCCAAACGATCGGCTTCAATTTCAGAAAGATCGTAACCCGCAAACTTCTTCATATACGATTTGATAGAAGCTCCGTAAGCATCAGAAAGGTTGCGCTTTCCGTTACTTCTCAAGTATTTTTTTACATTACCAGCACCACTTAAGTGAGCTGCAGCCAAAATCCCTGATTCCGTAATTTCTACACCATTGATAATTTTCCCAACACTTCTTTTAATATCTTTTCTAAGAATCCATTTATTTACTTTACAATAGGCAATAAATGCTTGCTCTTGTAATTCAGGATTTTTTAAAAAGCGTTGCGTGTCGTAAATTTTAAATCGCTCTAAAGTAGTTGCTCCAAATTGATATTTACCTAAATAGCCCAATGTATTTACAACACGATATTTTCCTTGAGATTCTTTAAAAGCAAGAGCTTCTTTAAACCCTACAAAATCGTTTTGTAAAAAAGGAATTTGAAAAGTATCTTCCGATGAAATTATCATAACAGGAAGAACCTCCTCTTTAGAACTTTCTGGAGTTTCAATTGCATTGGTGAACAATACAAAAAGTGCGATTAAAAATAAAAAACGTTTAATAATTTAAATTTTCTGTTTTGCGGGTGCAAAGATACGTATAAAAATTTAATTAACTGATAGTCAGTTGGTTTAAAGTTTTTTAGAAATACAAATAATGGAATTTTATTCCACCTTTGCTGCGAAATTCTAAAGTTGGAGCAGGAATTTTTATAAAGTTGATAACAGAAAAGACAGATTTCAAGAATTTTGATTTTGTAGGAATCTTTACTAAATCGATATCGAGACTCAAATAAAACTGTCTGTATGGATCTTGAGAGAACTCGTTGGTCGGTAAATCTTCTCCATATAACATTCCATCCGCTCCATAGCCAAAAGCAACATTTAACCATTTTGGAAATTTACTTTCTTTATTAAAAGACCAAATATTAGCAGAAAGCCAATAGGTTTGTCCATTATAATCTTTTAGCGCTTGCTGAATATAATTTTCGCCTAAAGTTCCAGGTCTTATGTTTGCATATTTTGTTTGATGAAAAGAATACTTTAAAGTAATACGTTGTTCCTCCCAGAGTAATTCTTGTCCGACTAACAATCCCGTTCCCGCTGCGTTGGCAGCAAGATCCCCCAAAGAAAATCCCCATTCATTAGAAAAACCATCCAAAACTTCAACAGCAGTTAAGAAAGAGAATCCCAATGTACCGCCATATATAATTTGATTTTTTCTACTAACTCCCGACCAGTCTAAGACTTCCATTCCTATTTTTCCAACATAGTAAGAAGTCATCACATGACCGATTTTGTCCATTTGTTTCCACTCATTATTATCATTGATGAAATGAAAACTCGACCGAGGAAAATCTGCGTACCATAATTGATCTAAAGCGAGTAATATAGACCCACCTAAAACACTTTCGGTAATAACAACCGCATTTCTTCTGGGTTTGTTAAGCGTATCAGATTTAATCCAAAAAGAAGATGACTTCTGACCAAAGCAAGAAATAGAAAAGAATAAAATAAATATGTATACAGCTCGTTTCAAATAGATTGTTTTGTTTCAAAGTTCAAAGTTCAAAGTTCAAAGTTCAAAGTTTCAGGTTCAATTTCAACTTCAAAGTTCCAGAGGTAATTTATTGTAATTCGTAAATACATTTTCGAACTTTCATCACACATCACACATCACACATCACACATCACACATCACACATCACACATCACACATCACACATCACTCATCTTCTAATCCCCTGCTTATTCAACCAACGTTGATACTTAGCAGCGTTTCTATTATGTTGCTTTAACGTATTTGCAAAAGCATGGTAGCCAAATTTATCAATATTGACACACATATATAGATAATCATGTCGCTCATAATTGAGTACAGCGTCAATAGTAGAGATATCTGGCATACCTATAAGGCTTGGAGGAACACCACGATGTAAATATGTATTGTAAGGAGATTTGATTTCCAAATCTTTATATAGAACCCTTTTAACCACAAAATCTTGTCCATTTTTTTGCTTTAAAATATAGATGATGGTTGGATCTGCTTGTAGTGGCATTCCTTTTTTAATACGATTTAAGTACAATCCCGCAACTCGTGGTCGTTCTATTACTTTGGCTGTTTCTTTTTGTACAATTGATGCTAAGGTTATCACTTGACTTGTAGAAAAATTCAATGCTTTTGCCTTCGCTAATCGATCGTTATTCCAAAACCGTTGAGACTCTTTGAGCATCCGATCACGGAATTTTTCGCCAGAAGTATTCCAATAGAATTCATAACTATTCGGAATAAATATTTCTAAAGCAGAAGCTTTTGTAAGATTGTTTTCTTTTAAGAAGACCGAATCTTTAATAGCATTCAGAACTTCGGTAGAATCAGCCTCAATCTGCTCAGAAATACGACCCGCTAATTTCTCTAAAGTATCTTGATTGTTAAAAGAAATCTTTATAGGAGTTTGCTGTCCGCTTCTTAAGAGATTCACCAAATCGTTGTTAGACATTCCTTTTGTCAATTGATATTTTCCAGCTTTGATGTTGGCGAATTTCTTTTTGCTGGCTACCCAAAGGAAATCATCAGCATTATCTATAAAAAGTGATAATGACGTGATTAAATCATCCATAGAATGATCAGATGCTATATATAAGTCCCCGGTTTTTTGGACACTGTTACCAAAAATTTTTTGATAGTAGTTGTATCCAAAAAAACCAATAGCAATCAAAACAATTCCTATAATTGAAAAGATCAGTTTTCTATTCATGAATTAGTTGGTATATAAGTTCGTTTTTATAATTACCTTTTGAGTAAATCCAATCTTTTCTTTCGCCCACTTTTTCAAAACCAAATTTTTCAAACAAGGCAATACTTTTTGTATTATCAGGAGTAATGTTTGCATACAATTGATGCAAATTTAAAAGCTGAAAAGAATATTGAATTAACAATTCCATGGCTTCAGAAGCAAATCCAGTATTTTGAAACTCATCAGCAATCATAATGCCAATCCCGGCTCTCTGATGTTGCGGATTAAAATCAAACAAATCAATCATGCCAACAGATGCACTTGTCTCGCGATTTTCAATCATCAAACGCAATTGCTTGGCTTCGTAGATATCCAAATGAGCGTTTTCTAGATATTGTTTCAGAAGAAATTTAGAAAATGGAGCTTGAGTATGACTTACTTCCCAAAAGCTTTCATCGTTTTCGACTTTAAAAAGAAACGCTAAATCCTCTGGTTCCAGAGCGCGAAGTTTTACTTTTTTTCCTTCTAAAATCATACTAGATTGTTACAGTTCCTTTAAAAACAAATTCAGCAGGTCCAGATAAAACAACATTTTTATAAGTTCCGTCAATACAATCAAAATGGACTTTTAGTTTTCCGCCTTCAGCTAATAAATGAACTGTATTTGTATTAACTTTTTTAATGGCATGCATGGCTACAGCAACGGCCGTGACTCCGGTTCCGCATGCCAATGTTTCATCTTCAACACCACGTTCATAGGTTCTTATCTGAAACGTATTTTCATTCACTTGTTGTACAAAATTGACATTACTGCCTTCTTTTCCGTAGACATCATATCTAATTTCTTTCCCTTTTTTAAACACAGGATAATTTTTCAAATCCTCCACAATTTCAACATGATGAGGAGTGCCTGTATTTGTAAAGATAAAATCGTCAGTAATTTTTATGTCATCAACATCAATCATTTGCAATGAAACAGTCCCGTCTTTAATTTCAGCATAATGCAATCCATCAAAAGCAGAAAAAGTGGTAGAAGTCTCAATAATGTTTAGTTTTTTGGCAAAAGCAACGGCGCATCTTCCTCCATTGCCACACATGGTTTGACTACTATCTGCATTAAAATAAATCATTTTAAAATCAGTTTCAGAATCGTTTTCAAGTAAAATCAATCCATCAGCTCCAATTCCAAAATGACGATCACATAAATGTCTAATGACAGCAGTATTTTTTTTAGGAAAGACATTATTTCTATTATCAATAAAGATAAAATCATTGCCAGCTCCATGATATTTAAAAAAGGTCATATCCATAGCGAACAAAGATAAGAAAAAGTGCCGCAACTTAAGACTGTTAAGATGTGGTTAAAAACCGTTAACAAACGTTAAGTACCTTGATTCAATTGTTAAAATTTGTATTTTTGGTATTAGTTAAATTTATATCAGAATGAAAAAGTTTTTAAGTTTATTAAGTATTGCTATTTTAGGAGGCGTTGTTACTTTAGGCGGTTATAAGATCTTTTTAGAAAAACCGCTGGTTATTGAACAAAATAATGAGCAACCTATAGAGACGTTTCAAACAAACTTTAGTACCACTGGTTTCGATGTAAATGCCGCTACGTATGCGCCAACTAATTTCACTGAAGCAGCAGAGAAAACAGTACACGCCGTTGTACACGTAAAAAACACAGCAGTAAAATCGGGAGTTAATTCTTGGTCAGATTTGTTTAACGGACCTAGAGAATACAAACAAATAGGAACAGGAAGTGGCGTTATTATTTCTTCGGATGGATATATTGTCACCAATAATCATGTGATTGATGGCGCAACAAACCTAGAAATTACATTAAATAATAAGAAAAAATACGAAGCAGAACTCATTGGTGCAGATTCAAAAAACGACATTGCTCTATTAAAGATTGATGTTGATGGACAACTGCCATACATTCCTTTTTCTGATTCAGATAATATTAAAATAGGAGAATGGGTCTTAGCCGTTGGAAATCCGTATAATTTAACTTCTACAGTAACCGCAGGAATTATTAGCGCAAAGGGAAGAGATTTAGAAGGAAATGGAAATATTACAGATTCTTTTATTCAAACGGATGCCGCAGTAAATCCAGGAAATAGTGGAGGAGCGTTGGTAAACACCAGAGGAGAATTGGTTGGAATTAATACAGCAATTTCTTCTAAAACAGGTTCGTTTGTAGGCTATTCATTTGCAGTACCTTCTAACATTACCAAGAAAATTATTGACGATCTTTTAGAATTTGGAAAAGTTCAAGAAGCAGTCATTGGTATTTCATACGATAGAAGTAAAGATGCAGAAATTAATGGAGTTGAAATCACATCACTAACTGAAGATGGAGGGGCGATAAAAGGAGGCTTAAAAGAAGGCGATATCATTACCATGATTAACAATGTAAAGATTTCGAAGTTTGCGGACTTAAGCGGACAGCTAAAAGCAAAGAGGCCTGGAGATCTTGTAAATGTAACCGTAGATAGAGGAGGTTCTAAACTGACAAGAGAAGTGAAACTTACCAAAAGAGACACTTACTTATCCAGATCATTACTCTTACAATTGAAAGACATTTCAAAAAAAGAAATGAAAAAACATGATATAGAAGGAGGCGCTAAAATTATAGCCAGTCAGAATGAAACATTGAACTATTATGGTGTAGAAACTGGAGCCATTATATTGAGTATTAATAAAAAGAAAGTGACAGATGCTTCACAAGCTGTTCAGATTTTAGACAATGCTTATAGAAGTAGAACAAGTGTTAGCCTAGAGATTTTAAATATAAATGGCGAAATTGAGAAATACAATTTTAGATAAAATAAAAAGAGTCTTAGAACTTCTAAAAAATCCCGATTAAAAGTCGGGATTTTTTATTGCAAAAAGTATTACGAAATCGTTTGAAATCTATACTTTTGCACAAATTTTCAAACTCAAGACAAACACAACTATGTCACCATTAACAAATTACGAAAAAGAAGTTGCCTCACAAGCGCAAACTCGTAGAGCAACAACCGAATTCATCAACATTGTAAACGATTTATGGTATGATAGATCGATCGAATTAGTTTTGTTCAGAAACCCATTAGTTGATAAGAGAGCTAGTGAAGTTTTAAACTTAATTGATTACGCAAAAGAATTTGTAGCAAAACCAATCTCAATTCACGATGCCTTAGACATTGCAAAAGCAATTCAACAAATTGATTTACCATCTTCAAAATTAGACATCGGAAAATTAGCCTATGAATGTTATTTAAATGTTGAAGGATGTGACGATAAAGTTGCTTTTGTAAAAAAACAATTAAAAGGAGCTACTGCAGCAAAAGACATTCAACCAAAAGACGTCGTATTATATGGCTTTGGAAGAATTGGACGTTTGTTGGCAAGAGAATTAATGTCTAAAATGGGAAAAGGCTCTCAATTACGTTTAAGAGCTGTTGTAACTCGTGGTGCAATTAATGAAACTGTTTTAGAAAAAAGAGCTTCCCTATTAAGTATTGATTCAGTGCACGGAGATTTTTTAGGAACCGTTCAAATTGATGCAGAAAATGACGCATTAATCATCAACGGAACTACCGTAAAAATGATTTCTGCCAATGCACCAGAAGAAATCGATTATACTACTTACGGAATCAATGATGCTTTAATTATTGATAATACAGGAGCTTTTAGAGACAAAGAAGCCTTAAGCAGACACTTAAAAGCAAAAGGAGCCAGCAAAGTATTGTTAACCGCTCCAGGAAAAGGAGTGCCAAATATTGTTCATGGTGTAAATCATAAAGAGCACAGTCCAGAGACTGTAGATATTTTTTCTGCAGCATCTTGTACAACCAATGCAATTACTCCTGTGTTAAAAGTACTAGAAGACAATTACGGAATTAAAAAAGGACATTTAGAAACCATTCATGCCTATACCAACGATCAGAATTTAGTAGACAATATGCATAGCAAATACCGTAGAGGTAGAGCCGCTGCGTTGAATATGGTAATTACGGAAACCGGAGCAGGAAAAGCAGTAGCAAAAGCATTGCCAGCCTTAGAAGGAAAATTAACTTCCAATGCAATTCGTGTCCCAGTTCCTAATGGATCTTTGGCAATATTAAACTTACAATTACATTCAGAAGTAACAGTAGATGTTATCAACGCTGCAATGAAACACAATGCTTTAGAAGGAAACTTAGTAGAGCAAATTCAATATTCTATGGATAATGAATTGGTTTCTTCAGATATTGTCGGAACAACAGCACCTTCAATTTTCGATAGCAAAGCAACCATTACAGACGGAGATACCATCGTTATTTATGTGTGGTATGATAACGAATACGGATACAGTCACCAAGTAATTCGTTTGGCAAAACACATTGCCAAAGTAAGAAGATACACATACTACTAGAGTTTAGTACATAATACCTCATAGGTTTTACTTTTACTCCGAAACTATAAGTGTAGGAGGAAAAACCTGTGAGGTATAAATTCAGATACATTTTTTTAGGGTTCCCACGCTACAAAAAGCGCGGTCAGGCTTTCCGCTATATATCTTTATGTTGAACTTTCACCTCGAGCCAAACCCTGAGCTGAACCCTGAGCCTGTCGAAGGGTGGAAGGGTATTCCAGTATCTTAACAAGTTCAACATAAAGAGGATGCCGCTGCAATCCTTAACCCAGATGCGAACATCATTTTAGCGATTACTTTAAGATTTGACAGATTTTACTTGCCTGCCAAAACTATAAAGTGAAGGAAGAAAAACCTCTCAGGTCTCATCATAAAAGGCATCCAATCAATTTTTGTTATATACTAAAAGAATTGCCATGAAATTCTTTATTTTTATCACAAAACAAAACCCAATGAAATCTTTTTTCACAATGCTTTTATGCATTATAATTACGAACAATATGAACGCCCAAGATAAAAACCTCCCTTATTACGAAATACCAGAGGCTCCCAAAGAATACAAAGCTGGAACTACTGTTTCTAGAATGGTAGACGGTTTGGGATTTCGATATTATTGGGCAACCGAAGGCTTAACAGAAAAGGACTTAGCTTTTAAACCTAATGAAGAAGCAAGAACCTCTGAGCAAACCATCGATCATATTTTAGGATTATCTCAAGTGATTTTAAATGCTGTGCTGATAGAACCCAATGGAAAGCCTCAACCTAAAATGACATTTGAAGAAAAGCGAAAAAACACACTGATAAACCTTCAAAAGGCAAGTGAAATTTTGAGAGAAAGTGATGATTTATCTCAGTATAAAATGATCTTTGGAGAAACAGAACATTCATTTTGGCGATTGATCAACGGACCCATTTCTGACGCACTTTGGCATGTAGGGCAAGTAGTCACATTTAGAAGATCATCAGGAAACCCTTTTCCAAAAGGAGTTAGTGTATTACAAGGAATTAAAAGAGATTAGTAATAGTAATGAGGTTAATAAAACCAAAACAAATTTCTGGAGAAATAATGACATTGTTAGATGAGTCCGATGAACATGTGATTATTATCTCTCCATATGCTCAAACGAAGAACTGGAAAAAACTTCAGAATACATTTAAAGATTTAAAGAAAAGAAATATTCCTATTCAATTTTATTACAGGAAAGGCGAAAATAAAACTCAAGAAGAAATTGAGTTTTTGGAAATTGAATCAATAGCAGTAGAGAATTTGCATTGCAAAATTTATATGAATGAAAAATCAGGAATTGTTGCATCAATGAATTTATATCAGTATTCAGATATTAATTCATTGGATATTGCCTACAGGACAGAAACGAAAAAAGAATATAAAGACTTAAAAAACTTTTATAAAAGATATATTAAACCATATTCTATTGAAGTTTTAAATATAAGAGAACTTAATGAAGAACTTTGTGATGATCTGGACGATGTTTTAATCAAAAAATATAGAACCAATATTGAAGATGATAATGAAATTATTTTAACATATGGGAACAGTAAATACTTTTTTGAAATAAATGATTTAAAGGAACTAGAATTGGAAGCAATTATATCAAGAAAACAATATGATTATATAACAAAAAATAAAATTACTGAACCTAAATCTCTAGAATATGAAATTGTTAAAGGTTCTGGCAATCAATATGATATAATTACATCGTCTATCGAACTTAAAAGTTCCAGTTTAAATCATTTTTTGGAAACAGATTATGAATATTTTTTCAATTCTATTATTGAATTTGTTACAATTATAGATTCAATGAAAGAAAATGAATATAATAATAGAAAAGAATAATGAACATTCAACAAAAAATACAATCCTTAAGAGAAGAACTCAATCAACATAATTATAATTATTATGTGTTAGATAATGCAACTGTTTCTGATTATGAGTTCGATATGAAACTCAAAGAATTAGAAAAATTAGAAGAAGAACATCCCGAGTATTTTGATGCAAATTCACCCACACAAAGAGTAGGAGGGGAAATCACCAAAAACTTCGAAACGATTACTCATAAAAATAGAATGTACTCATTGGATAATTCCTATTCAAAAGAAGATTTGTTGGATTGGGAAAAACGAATTCAAAAGAATTTAGGAAGAGATGATACCGAATATACTTGTGAGTTAAAATACGATGGAGCTTCGATCAACCTAACTTATGAAAATGGACAATTTGTAAAAGCAGTAACTCGTGGTGATGGATTTCAAGGTGATGAAGTCACCACCAATATTAAAACCATTAAATCCATTCCGTTACAATTACAAAACGATTTTGTCCGTGATTTTGAAATGCGGGGTGAAATTATTTTGCCTTTAGATGGATTTAAAAAAATGAATGAAGAACGCGTTGCTAATGGAGAAGAAGAATACAGAAATCCAAGAAATACAGCCAGCGGAAGTTTAAAACTACAAGACAGTGGAGAAGTGGCAAAGCGACCTTTGGATTGTCTGTTGTACCAAGTAGTGACCGATGAAAGAAAATATACGACGCATGCAGAGAGCTTAGATGCCGCAAGAAAAGCTGGGTTTAAAGTTCCAAAAACCATCGTTTTAGCAAAATCCATTGATGAAGTTTTTGACTTTGTGAATCATTGGGATGAAAAGCGTCACGATTTGCCTTATGAAACAGACGGAGTGGTCATCAAAGTAAATAACTTACAACAACAGGAAGAGTTAGGATATACCTCCAAATCGCCACGTTGGGCAATTGCCTATAAGTTTAAAGCAGAACAAGTTTCTACAGTTCTCAATGAAATTACCTATCAAGTTGGAAGAACCGGAGCCATTACGCCAGTCGCCAATTTAGAACCTGTGCAATTGGCGGGAACCATTGTAAAGAGAGCTTCTTTGCACAATGCAGATCAGATTGAAAAATTGGATATAAGAATCAACGATACAGTTTTTGTTGAAAAAGGAGGCGAGATTATTCCGAAGATTATTGCCGTAGATTTTACAAAAAGACCAGAAGATTCTGTGCCTACAGCATACACCACAAAATGTCCAGTTTGTGAAACGGAGTTGCTAAGAACAGAAGGCGATGCAAAACATTATTGTCCAAATACCTACGGTTGTGCACCGCAAATTACAGGAAGAATTCAGCATTATATCAGCAGAAAAGCGATGGATATTGATGGATTAGGAGGAGAAACCGTTGATCTGCTACGTAAAGAAGGTTTGATTAGAGATTACGCAGATTTGTATGATTTACGAGTAGAACAAATCATTCCCTTAGAGCGAATGGCAGAAAAGTCGGCACAAAACATGATTGACGGAATTAAAAAGTCAAAAGAAATTCCCTTTGAAAAAGTCTTATTTGCGTTGGGAATCCGATTTGTTGGAGAAACGGTTGCGAAAAAACTAGCCAAGCATTTCAAATCCATCGACAATTTAATGACAGCCGATTTTGAAACCTTGATTGCTGTAGACGAAATTGGAGATCGAATCGCAGAAAGTATTATCGAATTTTCTAATGATTTAGGAAACATCCAACTGGTTGACCGATTGAAATATCACGGAGTACAATTACAAGTTTCCGAAGAAGATTTAGCGGGACAAACAGATAAATTACAAGGAAAAGTATTTGTAGTTTCTGGAGTCTTTCATCAAATGACGCGTAACGAACTTAAAAAAGCCATAGAAGATAATGGTGGAAAAGTAAGTTCCTCCATTTCTAAAAAAACAGATTATGTAGTGGCTGGCGACAATATGGGACCCAGTAAAAAAACAAAAGCAGAAGGTTTAGGGATTGCCATTATTTCCGAAGATGATTTTATAAAAATGATTCATTAAAATTGCACAGCTACGCAAAGTCTCCGACTTTGTGTAACTATTCCACTAAGTTTCCCGACTTAGCGAAATATTAAAAAATTGATAAAGAAAAAGTAAAATTGAAAGAAGGATACATTATACGAAATCAAGAAAAGATACATTTCATTACAAGTACAGTAGTAGATTGGATTGATGTGTTTACAAGAAAAACATACAAAGATGTTGTCATTGAAAGTTTAACATTCTGCATAGAAAATAAAGGAATGATTTTATATGGTTATGTGATAATGAGTAATCACATACATTTAATTGTACAATCAGAAGAAGGAAAGCTATCAGGTTTAATACGAGATTTTAAAAAGTTTACAGCCAAAAGTATCTTAGAAAAAATTCAGAATGAATCTGAAAGTAGAAGAGAATGGATGTTAGAGCGATTTAAAAAAGCTACAGAGACACATAGTAGGAATAAAAACTATCAATTTTGGCGATATGGTAATCATGCAAAAGAAATATATTCACATAAATTTATGTGGTCAAAATTGAATTATATTCATTTAAATCCAGTACGTGCTGGGATTGTTAAAAAGGCATCACATTATTTGTATTCAAGTGCAAGTAATTATGTAGAAAATAAAGGTTTAATTGAAGTTGAACTTGTTGATAATCTAGTAATAGATGTTTTAAAAAAATCGTCAATTACAAAATACAATCAATATTAAAATGAAAAAATTTATGTGTATTTTCAGGAATTGTAATAAGTGCAAAGTCGGGAGACTTTTGCGGAGCTAGTTTGTCATTCCCGTGTAAACGGGAATCCAGACTAATAAGAGACTAAAAAAGAAAACCGGAATGAAAAGATACTTAGTTTTTATGTTGTTAATGATCAGTAAAGCAATCTATGCACACAATACTGAAATTGATAAGAGATTTATTTTAGAACAAAAGCTTGAAAAAATAGAGGGTTACAAATTAGTTTTTTTTGATTTTCAAGAATTGGGTAATACTCTAGAAAAAGAATATGAATCAATAAAAAAATTAGTAATAAACAAAAGATATACTGAAGGGTTAAGGCTCACTTTTAAACTCTATGATAAAAGTAAAACCAACAACAATAAAAAAGTCGAATTTTTAAGTATCTATCTATTAGGAGAAATTTACAGACTTACTAAGAATTATGATAAAGCCTTAATCTCCTATAAAAAATCTATAAAATTGTTAGATTCTGATAAAAATTTTATAGGGGAATTTCAAAACTTTACAACTCTTAATTATGCAAAGAATCTTCTTAGGTTAGGTACTGTATTTCAAAATCTTTCAAAAAATGATAGTGCTCTACATTATTATAAAAAACTTGACTTGTTAAGTTCTTCGAATGATGAGGTACTTAATTTAAAAGCTATTTCTTATACCAATTTATCAGGTATCTACCAAAGAGATTTATCTTTTGAAAAAGCATATATGTATGCTAACCTAGCTATAAAGATTCATGGAGAAAGAAATAATAAAATTAGCGAAGCTAATTCATTTAATAATTTGGCTAATATTTATTTAGTTCAAAGAGATTTCATAAAGTCTAAAAAGACATATAATGATGCAATCGAATTAATAAAAAAAGATAGTAGTATAAGAGCTATTCAGTTAAAAGGGAGTTTATATTTCAATTTAGCTTGGGCAATGCGTAATCTAAAAGAATATAAAGCTTATGATCAATTAGAAATATCGTACAATTTGAAAGATAGTTTAAGAAATGATGAGGTGAAAAAAACGATTGAACGCATCCAAGGAGAGTATAATGTGAATAATGTTAGGCAAGAAGAGCAGCTTAAAACGAAAGTAGTAGAAGTAAAAAAACAAAAAGCTCAAAGAAATACTTGGATACTTGGAATTAGTAGCCTTTCTATAATAATTTCCCTTGCTTTCTTTTTAAATCAATATAAGCTTCGCCAGAAAAATTTAAAATTAGAATTGCTAAAATTGGAGACAGAATCTCAAATAGAAATTTTAAATGCCTCTATAAAAGGAGAAGAAAAAGAACGAAAACGAATTTCTCAAGAACTGCATGATGGTATTTTGGGAAGGCTTTTTGGAAGTAGAATGGGGCTTGGTTATTTAGAATTAAAAGCAGATGAAGAATCTCAAAATCAGTATCAAAAATTTTTAGAAGAATTGCAGAACATTGAAAAAGAAATTAGAGAAGTTTCTCATAAATTAAACAATGATGTAACTCGGTCAGAAGCTAGTTTTATAAATGCTATAAATCAGTTGTTGAGGGAAAAGCGTCATATTGGAGATTTTGAATTTAAATTAAATGTTAGTGAGAATTTTTCTTTAACTGAACATCATGAAAATCTTCAAATGCATTTATTTCGAATTCTTCAAGAATGCCTTCAGAATATTTTAAAGCATGCAAAAGCGAAGCGTGTCACGCTGGATTTTAAAATAGAAAAGGAAAATTTAGTATTTCAAATAAAAGACGATGGCGTTGGTTTTGATACCACAAAAACTCAAAAAGGAATAGGACTCAAGAACATAAAATCTAGAATCGAAAAATTACAAGGAAGATTAAATATATCCTCAGAAAAGGACAAAGGAACTTTAATAGATATTCAAATTCCAATAGTATAAAGAGATTAACAAAAAAACGATTCTAAAATTTCTTTCAGAACCGTTCACTGATGTTAACAGATAAGGGTATTATTTTTTTCCGATAAACGGAATGTCTTTTTTGTTTATAATTAATAAAATAGTACTTGCTATTAAGGTAACAATTGCCATTATAAATAGTGTGCCTCCATCATTATTGTGTTCTATGCCTAAAATGGTTAAGTGAGAGAACACAGCTCCAGACATTGTCCCGATTGCTAATAATGCTCCTAACCAAGTTCTTTTAGGAACAAATAATAAGATGGATGCAATTAATTCAATAACACCAGTTCCAAGTCTCATTGCAGCTTCGTTCTCACCGGCTACTGTTGTAAATAAATCAATGCTTTCTTGTGCTCCTGTAAATTTGAAAAATAATGTCTGCAACATTATAATAGCAGCCACCAGTTTTAAAATTAGTGGAAAGTACTTTTTCATGGTTGTTAAATGTTTGTTGAGCACTTAGACGAGAAAAAAAACAGAATCTTACACTAAAATTGTTTTCCCAGAAGAAGAAATATTGTTTTCTATATCAAAATAAAAATCGACCCTACCCAAATTTATTCCATAAGCTCCCACTTGATTTACCAACATGTTTTCATCATTACTGTTTTTTACTAGGGTCGGTCTTGGTAAGAAAGTATGCGTATGACCGCCAATAATTAAGTCGATATCCTTTGTGAGTTTCGCTAATTTTAAGTCAGATATCCTTTGCGGATTCTTTGAATAATTATAGCCTAAATGAGATAGGCAAATTACCAAATCGCAATTTTCTTTTTCTTTTAACTCTTTGGTGATGTCTTGCGTAATTTCAACTGGATCTAAATATTTTGTCTCTTTATATAAATTAGGATTTACCAAATCATCTAATTCAATTCCCAAGCCAAAAACACCAATCTTAATTCCCTCTTTATAGAAGATTTTATACGGTTTTACATGGGTGTCTAAAACTGTATTTTTAAAATCATAATTCGCACAAACAAAATCGAACTGAGCATTAGGTAGCTGTTTGTATAAACCGTCTATTGAATTGTCAAAATCATGATTCCCTAAAGTGGCAGCATCGTATTTTAACATGCTCATCAATTTAAACTCAATTTCACCACCAAAGTAATTGAAGTACGGAGTCCCTTGAAATATATCACCAGCATCTAAAAGTAATGTATTTGGATTCTCTTTTCTAATTTGTTCGATCATTACAGCCCTTCTAGCAACGCCTCCTTTACTGGCATGTAAATGATGATTAGCATCAAAAGGCTCAATCTGACTATGCGTGTCATTGGTATGAAGAATGGTAATGTGCTTTTGTTGTGTTTTACAAGATTGAAGTGTGATTCCTCCTAAACTTGCAAATGCAATTCCCGCTGAAGTTTGTTTGATAAATTTACGTCTCTTCATTTTATTAGTTCTTGGTTTAACATCTAAATAACCTAATGGTTATATAAATAAGATTGAAGAATAATAGTAGCACTAATTTCGTCTACTAAGGCTTTGTTTTTACGTTGCTTTTTATTCAAGCCGCTATCAATCATTGTTTGAAAAGCCATTTTAGACGTAAACCGTTCATCAACCCTTTTTACAGGTATATTTGGGAAATTTGTTTGTAGAGATGTTAAAAAAGGTAGAATATATTGTTCACTTTCACTATCAGTATTGTTCATCTGTTTTGGTTTACCCACTAAAAATAATTCTACTTCTTCTTTACGAATGTAATCTTGTAAAAAAATCAGTAAATCTTTGGTATTCACGGTAGTTAAACCAGAAGCAATAATTTGTAATTCATCCGTTACTGCAATTCCAGTTCTTTTTTCTCCAAAATCAATCGCTAAAATTCGCGCCATTCTTATTATTTACTGCAAAAATAACGATTTTAAACAAGGCAGGGATATCTGTTTAAAAAATGTATCTTCGCAGTCGAAAGTGATTTGAATGGTATCTTTGTCAGTTCTTAAAAACTCGATAAACTTAACCATATTTGAAATAAAAATTTATGAATTCTTTACAAGAAGTTATAGAAAATGCCTGGGAAGACAGAGCACTTTTAAAAGAGGAAACTACCATTAATGCAATAAGGGAAGTTATTGATTTATTAGATAACGGAATTTTAAGAGTAGCAGAGCCAAAAGAGAACGATTGGCAGGTAAATGAGTGGGTTAAAAAAGCCGTTGTCTTGTATTTTCCAATTCAGAAAATGGAAACTTTAGAAGCAGGAATTTTTGAGTATCACGATAAAATTCCACTAAAGAGAAATTTTGAAAAAAGAGGAATTCGTGTAGTACCCAATGCAGTTGCTAGACACGGATCTTATATTTCCTCTGGAACCATTTTGATGCCTAGTTATGTAAATATTGGTGCTTATGTAGATGAAGGAACTATGGTTGACACTTGGGCTACTGTGGGAAGCTGTGCACAAATTGGAAAAAATGTTCACTTGTCTGGCGGTGTAGGAATCGGTGGAGTTTTAGAACCTTTACAAGCCTCACCAGTAATTATTGAAGACGGGGCCTTTATTGGATCTCGTTGTATTGTAGTAGAAGGTGTAAGAGTTGGAAAAGAAGCTGTTTTAGGAGCTAATGTTGTATTGACAATGAGTACAAAAATTATTGATGTTACTGGAGATAAACCTGTTGAAATGAAAGGACGAGTTCCTGACAGAAGTGTAGTAATCCCAGGAAGTTATACGAAAGATTTCAGTGCTGGAAAATATAATGTACCTTGTGCATTAATAATAGGAAAACGAAAAGATAGTACAAATAAAAAGACCTCTTTAAACGATGCGTTGCGTGAATATGATGTAGCCGTTTAAAAATATATTACCTCTATGACAAAGATTACTGCGATCATCCCTACTTTGAATGAGCAAGAACGCATTAAAAACTCGCTAAAATCTGCTGAGTTTGCTGATGAAGTGATTGTTATAGATTCCTTTAGTAATGATGATACAGTTAAAATTGTCAATCAATCAAATGCTATTTTAGTACAGCGTAAATTTGATGATTATTCTTCACAGAAAAATTATGCAATTGATAAGGCTTCTAATGATTGGATTATCTGGATTGATGCTGACGAAGTTTTAACAAAAGAACTTCAAGAAGAGATAAAAACTGCGATTGGAAAAGCTGGAGATTTTGTTGGATTTTATGTCTACAGAACCTTTTTCTTCAAAGGGCAAAGAATGCGATATACGGGAACACAGAATGATAAATTAATTCGTGTTTTTAATAGAAAACATTGCAAATACGTAGGAAAAGTTCACGAGAAAATAAAGACACAAGGTAAAGTAGGATTTCTTAAGAATAAGATTCTTCACTATTCCTATATTGGTTTTGATAGATATATTGAAAAATTAAACCAGCATTCCGCCTTAAAAGCTGAAGAACTGTTTGAAAAAGGAATGACCATTACACCGTTCCATATCATTATCAAACCGATGGCTCGTTTTATAAAACACTATTTTATAAAACTCGGAATCTTAGACGGTTTTTACGGTTTTGTAATCTCATTTGCACTTTCTTATGGTGTTTTGGTGAGATATATAAAGCTTTGGAATTTGAAACAGAAGCATAAACGAAATGGCTATCTCGACAAATAATATGGATGTTTCCATCATTATTGTTAATTATAAGAGTTGGAAGCACCTTAGAAATTGTTTGAATTCTTTAAAGGATTTAGACAAAGAGAAGTACACTTGCGAAATTATTGTTGTCGATAATTATTCAGATGACGCAATTCTTGAAGATTTTACCAAAGAATTTCCCGATGTTCATTTTACTCTAAATTCAGGAAACAACGGATTTGCCAATGGTTGTAACTTAGGAGCATCTCATGCCAAAGGCGACTACCTTCTTTTCTTAAATCCAGATACCATAGCCAACGGAAAGGCAATTGGAGAATTATTGAGTTTTGCTAAACTGAACAGAAATGTAGGAATTACTTCCTGTCTTCAAAAGAAAGCGACAAAAGGATATGAAAAGAGCATTCGGATTTTTCCAAATATCATCACACTTTTCGGATTCACAAGAGCCATTTATAAATTCTTCAATAAGAAACAATCTGAAACTCAAGATACAATTGTCTACCCAGATTGGGTTTCGGGTTCCGTAGTTTTTATAAGTAGAGAATGGTTGACTCAAGTAAATGGCTGGAATGAAGATTATTGGATGTATTACGAAGACATGGACCTATGCAAAAGAGTACAAATTGCGAACGGAAAAGTTGCATTGCTAAAATCTGTAGAAATCATTCATAACCATGGAGGAGCCTCTCGCTTAAATATCAAAACATCAGCTTTAACTAAAACAGAAGTATTGATTTCAAAGCATGTATATATTGAAAATCACTTCAAAGGATTCGAAAGATTTTTATCACATTTTTTACTAATCCTCAACAATATTATTATAAAAATCATTTTAGCATTTTTAGGGATTCTCTTATTCTTTATTCCTAAAATGCGATTAAATGTATATTTGTTAACTAAAATGATGAAGTACTATATCTTGAGATTTGTCAAAGGAAATTGGTTAAGTACACATTCAATGAACCTTAAGTAAAGTTATTTTACATGGATAAGAATATTAAGAATAATGAATACTATGCGAACGTTCGACCAGAAATGTTGCAGTTTATTCCTAGCAATGCTCAAAAAATATTGGAAGTTGGTTGTGGAGAAGGGAACTTTTCTGCTCAATTAATTAAAGAAGGAGTGGAAGTTTGGGCAATAGAACCCAATCGACAATCTGCACAAAGCGCTGCTAAGAAATTGCACAAAGTAATTGAAGGAACTATTGATGAAATGATTCGTGAAGTCCCAGATAATTATTTTGATGTCATTATCATGAATGATGTCATTGAACATTTATTAGAACCTTGGGATGATATTCAAAAATTAAAAAGCAAATTAAAAGACGAGGGAGCCTTTGTTTCCTCTATTCCTAATGTTCGTTATGCAAAAAACATATTCAAAGTCCTTTTTCATAGAGACTGGAAATATACTGATGACAGAATTTTAGATATTACTCATTATCGTTTCTTTACTAAAAAAAGTATCAGAAGATTGTTTGAAGAAAATGGATATTCTGTACAGAAAATGAAAGGAGTAAACATGACAAAATCATTTGCTTTTTTCCCATTTGCATTGCTTTTTAATATTCTGTTTTTATTCAGTCAATTAGATATTTTCTACATGCAATATGCAACAGTAGCAAAGAAGAAATAGGAATTATTGTGAACAACGAATTAGCGCAAACCATAGCAAATTTAAAAGGAGGGAAGTTAATCCTATATCCAACCGATACTGTTTGGGGTTTGGGATGTGACGCGACCAATGGTGATGCAGTTTCTAAAATTTTCCAATTGAAAAATAGAGAAGAAAGTAAAAGTTTGGTTGTCTTAGTAAACTCAATAGAAATGCTGAAGGAATATGTAGAAAAGCTTCCTGAAAAAGCAATCAAAATTCTTCAAACCGCAGAAAATCCGACTACGATTATTTATAAAAACCCCAAAGGTTTTGCCAAAAACACGATAGCTTCTGATGATACCATTGCCGTTAGAATTCCAAAACATCAGTATTGTTTAAACCTTATTCGAGAATTTGGAAAACCCATTATTTCTACCTCTGCCAATATAAGTGGTGAAGCAACCCCAAAATCATTTTCAGAAATAAGTCAACCTATTTTGGATGGCGTGGATTATATAGTAAATTTGGAGCGTGATAAAATCGCTAATAAATCATCGACTATTTTAAGAATCAAAGGTGATGAGATTGAAGTGATTAGAGCCTGAAACTTACATTCTTAGACCTGACAGGTTTTCAAAACCTATCAGGTCTTGAAAACAAGTGACCGAAATAAAAAAATGTTATGTACTTAGAAATATGAATTAAAGCTGAATCATTTTATAAAATATTTGCGCATTAGTGGCAGAAAGTAAAACATACAAAGAAGCAATATCATCAGAAATCTTTTCAATCATTTCTCAAGCATCCACAGAGCTGGATGTTAAAAGCTATGTAATTGGAGGTTTTGTACGTGATTATATTTTACAAAGAGGAATTGCCAAAGATATAGATGTCGTTGCCATTGGAAGCGGAATTGAGTTGGCAAAGAAAGTTTCCAGTTTGTTGCCTAATAAACCCAAAGTTCAAATCTTTAAAACCTACGGAACTGCTATGTTGCGTTATCATGATGTGGAGTTGGAGTTTGTGGGTGCAAGAAAAGAATCCTATTCAGAAGATAGTAGAAATCCAGAAGTGACAGCAGGAACTTTAGAAGACGATCAAAATCGAAGAGATTTCACAATCAATGCTTTGGCGATTAGCCTGAATAAAGAAGATTTTGGAAGTTTATTGGATCCTTTTAACGGAATCACCGATTTAGAAAAAGGAATCATAAAAACACCTTTAAATCCAGATATTACCTATTCTGATGATCCATTACGAATGATGAGAGCCATTCGTTTTGCTACGCAGTTGAATTTTCAAATACAGGAAAAATCATTGCAAGCAATTACAGAAAATGCAACTCGTTTGGATATTATCACTCGCGAACGGATTGTAGATGAGTTGAATAAAATTATTGCTGCTCCCGTTCCGTCGATAGGTTTCTTATTGCTAGAAAAAACAAACTTACTAAAGAGGATTCTTCCTGAATTGATCGCGTTAAAAGGAGTAGAAGAAGTTGAAGGGCAAAAGCACAAAGACAATTTTTATCATACCTTAGAAGTGGTTGATAATATCTCAAAAAACACAGAAGATGTTTGGTTGAGATGGGCAGCATTATTACACGATATAGGAAAAGCTCCCACAAAACGATTTCATAAAAAAATCGGGTGGACGTTTCATGCACATGAATTTGTAGGATCAAAAATGGTGTACAAATTATTCAAACGCTTAAAAATGCCATTGAATGCCAAAATGAAGTTTGTACAGAAAATGGTGTTGTTAAGTTCTCGCCCGATAGTATTGGCTACAGAAGTGACAGATTCAGCTGTAAGAAGATTGGTGTTTGATACAGGTGATGATATTGATTCATTAATGACTTTATGCGAAGCAGATATTACCACTAAAAATCCAAGGAAATTTCAACGTTATCATAAAAACTTCGAATTGGTTCGTACTAAAATCAAGGAAGTAGAAGAACGTGATCGTGTGCGAAACTTTCAACCACCAGTTACTGGCGAAGAAATTATGAAAGCTTTCGATTTAAAACCCTGTAGAGAAATAGGTCAGATAAAAGAAGCCATCAAAGAAGCTATTTTAGATGGTAAAATTCCGAATGAACATCAAGCTTCCTTTGACTTTATGATTCAGAAGGGCGAATCACTGGGATTAAAAATCAAGGCATGAAAATATTACAAATTGTAGATCAATTAGGTTTAGGTGGCGCAGAGCGAGTTTGCGTAAACATGGCTAATTTATTACATCGGAATAACTATGATGTGAAAATGATTGTTTTTGATGATTCCGGACCTCTTTTTGATTTGATTGATGAAGGTGTAGAAGTGGTAATATTAGGTAGAAAAAAGCATAAGTTCAAAGCTTATAAAAAGCTACTTAAAGAAGTAAAGCAAGCAGATATTGTTCACATACACATGCGACAAAATTACAAGTATGTAAAGAAAACATTGCTGGCATATGGAGTGAAAAAGAAATTGATTTTGCATGATCATTATGGAGATATTGCTTGGAACAAAAGAATCCCAACATTTTATAAATCATTCTATAAACCTGATTTGTATATCGGTTGTTCTGAATTATTGACAGATTGGGCAAAAAACACAGTTGGTTTAGACCCTAAAATTGTTTTTCTAGTTCATAATTTCGTGCTAAAATATGAAGTGGAAGTTCCAGAAAATACAGAAAAGAAAGGCTTGGTTTTGGTTGGAAACATGAAGCCTGTAAAGAATCATTTCTTTGCCGTTGAGATAGCAAAAGAACTTGGATTGGATATTACTATGTATTGTTCTAAAACAGAAAACTCATATTTTAAAACATTGCAGAAAAAAATAGAAGCTATTGGAATGTCTGACAAAGTGTTTTTTAAACACGGTTGTTTTAATGTGCAAACTGAATTACATCAATATAAGTACGCTTTATTGACATCGACATCTGAAGGAGACCCATTAGCATTGATAGAATATTTATCACAAGGAATTCCTTTTTTAAGTTATAATATTGGCGAGTCTGTAAAGATTATTGAAAAATATTTTCCATTTTTTGTACAGCATACTTTTGAAAAGGAAGAATGGGTACAGAACTTTAAAAAGCTTGAAAGTGTCACCAAAGAAGATGTGTTAGCAATCTATGATGAACAGTATTCTTCACAGAAATTTCTTGAGAAATATATCGGTATTTACCAGAATCTTATGTAAAAGATTGCATGTTAACAAGCTTGTAGTATTCGCCTTTTTGAGCTAATAATTCTTCGTGTTTACCTTGTTCAAGAATTTCTCCTTTGCCCATAACAACAATGTGATCTGCTTTTTGAATCGTTGACAAACGATGTGCAATCACAATAGAAGTTCTGTTTTCCATCATTCTTTCCAAAGCTTTTTGAACGAGCAATTCAGATTCAGTATCCAAAGCAGAAGTTGCTTCATCTAAGATCATTATAGGTGGATTCTTTAATACAGCTCTAGCAATAGACAAACGTTGCTTTTGACCTCCAGATATTTTACCACCACCATCACCTATATTTGTGTTGTATTGGCCTGGTAAATCTTTGATAAACTCATGCGCATTGGCAATTTCTGAAGCATTTACAATATCACTTTCAGAAGCTTCTTGAGTTCCTAGCTTAATGTTATTTGCTACAGAATCATTGAATAAAATTGAATCTTGTGTAACAATCCCCATTAAACCTCTCAAAGATTCTTTAGTCATGTCTTTTATGTTAATATCATCAATAGAAATAGCACCTTCATTAACATCGTAAAAACGAGTAATTAGATTAGCTATAGTAGATTTACCGCTTCCAGATTGCCCAACCAAAGCAACCGTTTCTCCTTTTTTAATTTCCAAAGAAAAGTTTTTAATTACTGTATCTTCTAAATATTTGAAAGAAATATTGTTAAAACTAATCTTTGATTCAAAAATTTCTTTCTCTATTGCATTAGGTTTATTTACAATGGTACTTTCAGTTTCTAAAATTTCCAAAATTCGTTGCGCAGAGGCATCTCCTTTTTGGATATTGGATACAGAATTTGAAAAAGCTTTTGCAGGTTGTAAAACTGAATAAAACAATGCAATGTAAGTAACAAATGTTGCTGCATCTAAACTACTTTCACCAGACAATATGATATTACCACCAAACCATAATATAATCATAATGGTAATTGCTCCTAAAAATTCACTCATAGGAGAAGCTAATTTTTGTCTTTGAATTACTTTGGTCATATATCGAGCATATGAACTTGTAGATTGTGTGAATTTTTCTTTTACAGTTTTCTCAGCATTAAACCCTTTAATGATTCTTAAGCCAGTAAGTGTTTCTTCAATAAAAGATAAAAACCGACCACTCTCTTGCTGAGCGTTCATCGAATTTTTTTTCAATTTTTTCCCTAATGTTGAAATAATTACTCCAGAAATTGGAAGCATTATAAATACAAATAATGTAAGTTTAGCACTCATTGCAACCATCATAATTAATATAATGATAATGGTTAGTGGATCTCTTGCTAGAGAACCAATAGAGTCTAAGAATGAAACTTCTACCACTTGAACATCTGCCGTAATTCTAGATAAAAGATCTCCTTTTCTTTTTTCAGAAAAATAGGATAAAGGCAAACCAATAATTTTGTTATAAATACTATTTCTTAAATCTTTTGTAATACCGTTGGTCAAAAAAGCTAGCTCGTACGAGCTTAAGAAACGAAATAGATTTTTAAAGAAAAATAAAATTATACATAATACACTTACCATAGCAAGTGTATTTATTACTCCGTTGGCATCTATGTATTGAGTAATTTCATAATAGAAACTATTCTTCAAATAATCAAAACTACTTTTAATTCCAGTATATGTAGGTTTTACATGAACTTGATTTCCATCAGTCTCAAATAAGATTGATAGTACAGGAAGAAAAGAAAGTACAGTTAAAATATTAAAAATCGCATATAATATATTGAACAAAGTAGTCGTCCAAACTCTTTTAATATAAGGCTTTGCAAAAAATAATATTTTTCTAAAATGCTTCATTAAATATCCATTTCTTCAATGATACGATCTATTTTCGTTTCCAGTTCATTTTCTACTTTCTCAAAATTCTCAACGGAATCTAAAGAGGTCTTCACACTAAAATAAAATTTTATTTTGGGTTCCGTTCCACTAGGTCTTGCTGCAATTTTGGTTCCATCTTCCGTATGGTAAATCAACACATTTGATTTTGGAATGTCCATAACCGTTTCTTCTCCCGTGCTTAAATTCGTTTTAATAGAAGATTGATAATCATTAATATAAGTGACTTTAGAGCCATCTATATGCGTTAGTGGATTGCTGCGTAAATCAACCATAATTTGTTTGATCTGTTGCGCACCGTCCATTCCTTTCTTTACAAAGGAAACCAAACGTTCTTTATAAAGAGCATGATCGACATAAATCTTTAGTAATTCTTCGTAAAAAGAACTTCCGTTTGCCTTTGCATTAGCTGCAATTTCACAGGCTAACAATGCAGAAGTAACAGCATCTTTGTCACGCACAAAATCTCCGACCATAAAACCAAAACTCTCTTCGCCACCACCAATAAAGTCTAACTCTGGAAAATCTAAAATCATTTTAGCAATCCATTTGAATCCCGTTAAACCAATTTTGGATTCCACTCCGTAACTGTTCGCAATATCGCTGACCAAATCAGAAGAAACAATAGTAGATCCTACAAATTGTTTTCCATTGATTTTTCCTTTTTCTTTCCATTGTTGAATTAAAAAATTGACCATTAAACTCATGGTCTGATTTCCATTCATTAACTGAATTTTGCCATCATTGTTTCTAACAGCAATTCCAATTCTATCACTATCAGGGTCTGTTCCTAAGACAATATCAGCTCCAATTTTTTCTGCAAGATTCGTCGCCATTTCTAAAGCTTCAGGTTCTTCAGGGTTTGGCGATTTTACGGTTGGAAAATCTCCATCAGGAACTTCTTGTTCTTTAATAATATGAACCTGAGAATATCCAGCTCTTTTTAAAACTTCAGGAATTAGTTTGATCGAAGTTCCATGTAATGAAGTAAAAACAATTTTTAAATCGTCTCTACCTTTAATATCAAAAGTTCCGTTTTCTAAAGAAGCTTTCCAAAAAGCTTCATCCACATCGGCACCGATATAAGAGATCAGTTCCTCTTTTGCGTTAAAGTTGATGTCAGAAAAATCCAAAGAATTTACTTCATCAATAATTCCACCATCTTGCGGAGGAACAATTTGTCCGCCATCAGTCCAATAAACTTTATACCCGTTATATTCTGGTGGATTGTGAGAGGCTGTCAATACAATTCCAGCATGACAGTTTAATTCGTTTACAGCAAAAGAAAGCTCTGGAGTAGGGCGTAAGTCTTCAAAAACAACAACCTGAATGTCGTTGGCAGAAAGTACGTCTGCTACTAGTTTAGAAAATTCTTTACTATTATGTCTACAATCGTAAGCAATGGCAACTTTTAAATCTTGGTTGGGATAGGATTGTTTTAAATAATTGCTCAATCCTTGTGTTGACTTTCCTAAAGTGTATTTATTAATTCGATTGGTTCCAGCACCCATTACACCGCGCATTCCACCTGTTCCGAATTCTAAGTCTTTATAAAATCGATCTGCTAAATCATCTGATTTAGCGTCAATTAGCGTTTGAATTTCTTGTTGTGTTTCAGTATCAAATGTATCTGAAAGCCACAGTTTTGCTTTGTCTAAAATTTCGTTCATTCCTTAAATAAAGTCCACAAAGTTATGGATTTAGAAGTTTAGTTTTTCTTTGATGGAATAATAGTTTTCTCCATCTTTTGATTTTAAAATAAGTTCGCCGATAAAACCAGCTAAGAATAGTTGTGTTCCCAAGATCATACAGACAAGTGCGATGTAAAACCAAGGATTGTCTGTTACTAAAATGGTTTTCATTCCTTGTGATAATTTGTAGAGTTTCATAGCACCAATATATCCAGCAGAAAAGAAACCAAAAATAAACATCAAAGTTCCCCACAGTCCAAAGAAATGCATGGGTCTTTTACCAAATTTTGATAGGAAAGAAATGGTAATCAAGTCTAAAAAACCATTTACAAAACGATTCATGCCAAATTTAGTTTCTCCATATTTTCTAGCCTGATGTAGGACTACTTTTTCTCCGATTTTAGTAAACCCTTTGTTTTTAGCTAAAACAGGAATATAGCGGTGCATTTCGCCTTGTACTTTTACACTTTTCACAACATCATTTTTGTAGGCTTTTAAACCACAGTTGAAATCATGCAATTTTAATCCTGAGGTTTTTCTAGCTGCCCAATTGAATAATTTAGAGGGAATATTTTTAGCAATCACATTGTCGTATCGCTTCTTTTTCCAACCAGAAATCAGGTCAAATTTTTCTTCAACAATAAGCTTGTAAAGTTCAGGAATCTCATCAGGACTGTCTTGTAAGTCGGCATCCATGGTAATAACAACACGCCCTTGAGTAATTTGAAAACCAGCATCTAAAGCCTGTGACTTCCCATAGTTCTTTTGAAAACGAATTCCTTTTACAGATTTATTTTTTTGTGAGATTTCTTCAATTGCCTGCCAAGAACCGTCGGTGCTTCCATCATCAATAAAGATGACTTCATATAAAAACTGATTGGACTGCATCACTGATGCAATCCAATCATATAATTCTTTTAAAGATTCTTCTTCGTTTAATAAAGGTATAACTACCGATATATCCATACGTGGTTATTTATAGTGCAAAGTTAATGATATTCTTAACACTAAAAATAAGAATCTAGTATCCGTCTTCTTCAGTTCTTTTCATTACAGCTCCTGTAATCATTGAAAGTATAAAACTAAAGAAGGAAGCTGCTAATATTATAAAAGCAGAAGAAATAAGTGGCCCAGAGAAATTTCTGGCAATTTCCATTTGAGCGTCAACCTGATCGCTAGACAATCCTCTGTCTACAAGAGCTTGTTCTTGTATATTCATCGCCTGATTCATAAAATCAGGTTCAATGAAATTGATAAAGATTTGGTTGTAAACAATTGAAATTAATGCTCCAATTAAGACTGTTCCCATTCCGATTTTCACTGCTTGCCAAAAAGACAATATATTGTTGTTGTCAAGTTTGAATTTTTTTTGAGCTAGAATAATAAATGCTAACATTACAGCAAGACCAATAAACATATTTGTTAATCCTTGTTGCAAATGCATGTTCAAAGCATAAAAAATGACAGAAACTAAAACAGAAGCAATTCCATAATACAATCCATAGTTTAAAATTACACTCTTACTTGATGCTTGATTTTCCATGAGTTTTAAAATTTAGTTAGTTATACAAATATAGAGAATTCATTTTCTGTTTTTTTGAAAATTCATTCAAAACAATAGATTAGTAACCAACTCATTAGATTTGTTACAAAAAATTTGAGAAAGTTTTCATTTGCCAAGATAAAAATTGGTTGTAAATTTGCATCGGCAAGTCCTACACAACTAGCTCCCTCGGAATCCCCCAGGGCGGGAACGCAGCAAGGGTACTTGGTTGTAGCAGTGTGATGTAGATAGCTTGCCATTTTTTCTTTTTTATGCTGAACTTTTACCCTGAGCATGTCGAAGGGTGTTTCAGCATCTTATCAATAGTTACTCAAAATTGTATTGAATTTATTTCATCACCTCATCCAAGTAAGTTTCAGCACCTCAATCAAACGTATTTCAACCCCCCCAATCATTTTATTCTCGAATTGTTCCATTTTCACATTCACTCATTGTTACATTTTTATACTATTCATAACTCTGTTAATATCTAGCCACTTATTTTTAAAGTTCTCACCGTTTCTTTTTGGATATTTGTTTTACCTTATAAAGAGTCAATCATTATATGTCTAAAGTAGTTTTAATCACGGGCGCATCTTCAGGGATTGGAAAGTCGACAGCAGAGTTTTTATCAACTCGAAATTTTGTTGTTTACGGAACCAGTAGAAATCCTAAAAGTGATGAAAATTTACCCTATTCTTTGATTGCTTTAGATGTAACAAAACCTGACTCAATTGCAAAAGCAATTCAACAGATACTAGACAAAGAAGGAAAAATTGATGTATTGATAAACAATGCTGGAATGGGAATTACTGGACCTATTGAAGACACACCTACTGATGAAATGAGAAAAGTCTTTGAGACAAATTTCTTTGGAGCGATAGAGGTAATGAAAGCGGTATTACCTCAAATGAGGAAACAACAATCAGGGGTGATTATTAACGTGACTTCGATTGCTGGATATATGGGGTTGCCGTACAGAGGAATTTATTCTGCGACCAAAGGAGCTTTAGAACTGGTAACGGAAGCTGCTAGAATGGAAGTAAAGGAGTTTGGAATTAAAATGACCAATATTGCTCCTGGAGATGCAGCGACCAATATTGCTTCTGGAAGATATCATACGCCCGTATTTGAAGAATCTGCATACAAAGAGAAATACCAAATGAATTTAGACTTGATGGACAATCATGTAGATGCTGGTATGGATCCGATAAAAATGGCGAAGCAGATTTATGAGGTTATCAATTCGAACAATCCGAAAGTACATTACAAAGTAGGCGGATTTATGGAAAAGTTTTCTATAGTTCTCAAGAGAATTCTTCCTAGTAAAATGTACGAGAAATTATTAATGAATCATTATAAAATCTAAATATGCGTTGCGTTAGGGATTGAAACGACATCCTTTTACTGTCAGTTTGAGTGTCGCGCTTTAGCCCGATGTATCGAAAACAAAGTAAAAGATATAGTGTAAAGCCCGACCTTTAGGTAACGCCCAAATTATTAAACAGTACAACTAAATAGAATCAAATGAAATTTTTTATTGACACAGCAAACTTAGACCAGATTAAAGAAGCACAAGCATTGGGAATTTTAGATGGAGTAACGACCAATCCGTCTTTAATGGCAAAAGAAGGAATTACAGGAGAAGAGAATATCATCAACCATTACAAAGCAATTTGTGAGGTTGTAGACGGTGATGTTTCTGCCGAAGTAATTTCTACTGATTTTGAAGGAATGGTACGAGAAGGTGAGGCTTTAGCAGCTTTAAATCCGCAAATTGTAGTGAAGTTACCAATGATTGCAGATGGTGTAAAAGCATGTAAATATTTTTCCGATAAAGGAATCAAAACCAACGTTACATTAGTTTTTTCAGTAGGTCAAGCATTATTGGCAGCAAAAGCAGGAGCAACCTATGTATCGCCTTTTATTGGTCGTTTGGACGACATCTCAACAGACGGTTTGAATCTGATTTCTGAAATTCGTTTGATTTACGATAACTACCTATTTGAAACAGAAATTTTAGCAGCATCTGTTCGTCATACCATGCATATTATTGATTGTGCTAAGTTAGGTGCTGATGTAATGACTGGACCTTTAAGTGCTATTAGTGGATTATTAAAACACCCATTAACGGATATTGGTTTGGCAAAGTTTTTAGCAGATTATCAAAAAGGAAACTAGAATACGTTGAAAAGTTAAAAGTAGCTAACTTTGACACTTTTCAATTTTGTAACTAAGAAGAATGTATCCTAAAAAGGAATTAGCACAACTTATTATTTCCGCTTGTTGTCAATTTGAAATTCAAACTGTTGTTATTTCACCTGGCTCAAGAAATGCACCATTAACAATCGGGTTTTCTAATCATGACGATTTTGAAACAATCAGTATTGTTGATGAGCGTTGTGCTGCTTTTTTTGCTTTAGGAATCGCTCAGCAAACACAAAAACCAGTAGCTGTTATTTGTACATCGGGTTCTGCATTGTTAAATTATTATCCCGCTGTGGCAGAAGCATATTACAGTCAGATTCCTTTGGTGGTTATCTCTGCGGATAGACCCAAACATTTGATTGATATTGGAGACGGACAAACCATTAGGCAAGAGAATGTCTTCCAAAATCATATTTTGTACAACGCCAATTTGGTTGAAGAAGCTTCTGAGAACAATATGCGTTCTTTGGTGAGAGCCTTTTCTTTATTAACGCAAGTAAAAGGACCCATTCATATCAACGCTCCTTTTGATGAACCTTTGTACGAAACGGTAGATGAAATGAAAGAGTTTCATTTTGAACTTCCAGAAAAAGAACCCATAGCTCCTATAGACTATGCATCATTGGCTCAAACATGGAACACTGCAAAGAGAAAAATGATTTTGGTGGGCGTACATTATCCAAATACAGAATTGGAACTTCTGTTAGATAAAGTGGCAGACGATCCTTCTGTTTTAGTGCTTACAGAAACGACCTCGAATCTTCATAACAAACGATTTGTCAATTCAATAGACAATTTAATTTTCAATTTATCAGAAGAAGAATTCAAGTCATTGCAACCTGATATTTTATTGACATTTGGAGGCTTGATTGTCTCTAAAAAAATCAAAAAATTCTTACGTGATTATCAGCCTAAAGAACATTGGCATGTAAATGAGTTAAGAGCTTTTGATACTTACCATTCTTTGACAAAACATATTAAGGTCGATAGCTTTTTGTTTTTCACAAACTTTAGTACTCTGGTAGAACACAAAAAAGAGAGTAACTATGAATCTCAATGGACGAGTTACAGAAATCATACCAGTAAAAAACATCTAGAGTTTCTTGAAAAAACGGAGTATTCTGACTTAAAAGTTTTTGAAAAAATTCTAGAAGCCATTCCAGAAAAAGCAGAAGTGCAGTTTAGCAATAGTTCAATTATACGCTATTCTCAATTGTTTCCAATGCGAAAGTCATTGACGGTTTTTTGCAATAGAGGAACTAGTGGTATTGACGGAAGCACAAGTACAGCAATAGGTGCAGCTTATGGATCTAAAACACCAACAACTTTAGTTACAGGAGATTTAAGTTTTTTGTATGATAGCAATGCTTTGTGGAATCCTGTAATTCCAAATGACTTTAGAATTATCTTAATCAATAATTCAGGAGGTGGGATTTTTAAAATCATTCCTGGTCCCGCGACTACAGAATCGTTACACTATTTTGAAACGCCACATTGTTTCACCGCAGAACATTTGTGCAAGATGTTTAACTTTGAATACAAAGTTGCTCACAATCTAGAAACCTTAGCAGAAAGTTTTAAAGATTTCTATGATGAGAGTGATCAACCAAAATTGCTGGAAATCTTTACTCCAAGTGATAAAAATGATAAAATATTAAAAGAATACATCAATTATTTAAAATAGTATGGAGTTAGAGATAGGACAAAAAGTAAATTTAATTATCGGAATAGAAACACCTTTAGGTTTTACGGTACTCATAGAAGAATCTGAAGAAGGTCTTTTGTATAGAAATGAGGTTTTTACAGCCTTAGAAGAAGGACATAAAACAACAGGTTATATAAAAAATATCAGAGAAGATGGCAAAATTGATGTATCACTTCAACCTTTAGGATATAGAAATACAATTGATATCGACAAAGAAAAAATTCTTTCAAAATTAGAACAAAACAAGGGTGTTTTAAACTTTACGGATAAAAGTTCTCCAGAATCCATCAAGTTTCATTTCCAAATGAGTAAGAAAGCTTTTAAGAAAGCGTTGGGTGCTTTGTATAAAGAAAAGAGAGTAACATTATTGGCAGATAGAATCACAGCTATCCGAAAGCTAGATTAAAGATCGTTTTGCTCCAAGAACCAAGACTTATAGATGTTTAGAGGATTAAAGAAAAGTCAGTTTTAAAAATCTTTTTCGAGAAAAACAAAAACTTATAAAAAATGACATTGAGTTATTAAAACATTGACAATCAAAATAGTTGAGTTTAAAACATCTATTATCTTTTCTCTGTCAGTGAAACGGTCTTATCTCTAAAGCTTTGGATGCTTATGAGACAGAATAGAGAAAGTTTAGCTTATCGTAGGTCTAACATGCGTTCTACATTCTGATAAAACAAATCAGCATTAGGGTCTGCTGGATCCATTTTTCCGTATCCCAAACGATATTGTTCTAAGGCAGCTCCATAATCTTTTCCACTCTCATAATATCTTCCTAAATAATAATTCCCCATTTCAGAAGTTGGATATAATTTTAGAATCATTTTTCCAAAATCTTTTAAATAATCGCCATTTTCTTTTTCGATAATAATATCTTCAATAGCAACAACATCTCGTTGTCTAATTCCAATATTAGAACCAAATAAAAACTCAATATCCAGATATTTTGTTTCTAGATAAGCGATGGCATCAGGTGGATTTAAATTCTTTAATTTCTTTTCATATTCATCAGCCGTAATTCCAGAATAGATTTCGAAAATTTTCGCAAAAGCCCTAGACATTCCTTCTCCAATTACAGAGGCCGAACTAGGAGAACTAGAGAGTTCATCAAAAACGACATTAAAGTTATCAATCTCTATAGATTGCATAAACTTTCCAAAAGTTTTAATCTTTGTTAGTTTTTCACCTTTTGCATAAGGATTCCCAGACAAGTAGAAATAAAAAGTATTATCCATTCTTCCAAATCGATCAGGGCTATAGCTTTGAATTTGCTTGTTAATATCCATAGATAATGTAGGGTTCAAACAGATATAAGCATTAAAAATTGGATTCTGTTCTTTTAGAAAATGAGTGATAAAATTTCCTGTTAAACTTTCGCCAACAACTGTAAGAAAAGGCGATGTTTTATAATTCGCTTCAATAAAAGGAATTAATTCATCGCGTAAAAAACGGTAGAACCTTCTCGAATCAGTCGTTAGTTTACTATTTGTTACATCGTACCCAGCATCTTTATTTCGAGTGTCTTCCATGTCAATACCTACCACTATTTGCTCAGGAGCATTGTCTTGCGCTGCATAATAGTTTGAAGTTCCTACATAAAGATCAAACAACTTATGTCCGTCTAAAACGATGGCTAAAGGAAAATTAGAAATAGAATCTTTTTCATAACTTTTAGGCAGATAAATAGAAATATCTCGAATTCTATTTAATTCATCAGATTCATATTTTTTATAGATTGTCTTCTGACCAAATGCAGATGAGAAGGAAAAAGCTAAAAGCAGTAAAATTACAGTTCTCATAATTTGAGGGATCTTTTATTTTTGATAAATATATGAGTTTTTAAAATATATAAAAGTATTATTCTTTTCAAAATCACAATTCTCAATGTGGAATGTTTTATTTTTGTCTTCGTTTAATAACTTACTAAGTACTTATTCTAGAACGATAAAAATCCTGAATTATGATACAGCCCGAATGGACAACTGTTAAAGAATACGAAGATATTACCTATAAAAAATCAAATGGTATTGCCAGAATTGCGTTTAACAGACCCAATGTAAGAAATGCTTTTCGTCCAAAAACAACGAGCGAATTGTACGATGCTTTTTATGATGCAGGAGAAGATACTTCTATAGGAGTTGTTTTATTATCAGCAGAAGGGCCTTCAACCAAAGACGGAGTGTATTCTTTTTGCTCAGGAGGAGACCAAAAAGCACGTGGACATCAAGGGTATGTTGGAGAAGACGGATATCATCGTTTAAATATTTTAGAAGTTCAGCGGTTAATTCGGTTTATGCCAAAAGCAGTGATTGCAGTAGTTCCCGGTTGGGCAGTTGGAGGCGGACATAGCTTACATGTTGTGTGCGATTTAACCTTAGCAAGCAAAGAACATGCTATTTTTAAACAAACGGACGCAGATGTAACTTCTTTTGATGGTGGATACGGTTCAGCATATTTAGCGAAAATGGTCGGGCAGAAAAGAGCCAGAGAAATTTTCTTTTTAGGAAGAAACTATTCAGCACAAGAAGCCTACGAAATGGGAATGGTAAATGCCGTAATTCCACATGACAAACTAGAAAGTACCGCCTATGAATGGGCGCAAGAAATATTAGCAAAATCGCCGACTTCTATTAAAATGTTGAAGTTTGCAATGAATTTGACAGATGACGGAATGGTAGGACAACAAGTATTTGCTGGAGAAGCCACACGTTTAGCATACATGACAGATGAAGCCAAAGAAGGACGTGATGCTTTCTTAGAAAAAAGAAAACCAAATTTCCCTAAAAAGTGGATTCCGTAGTCAATTAACAATTAACAATTAACAATGATCAATTAACAATTAGCAATTGTCTTTACGAGGAAGTATGACGAAGTAATCTGTTTAAATAAAATAAGATTTCCTACCCGATGCAGGCGAGCTTCTTACATTATATTTCAATAAACCTGTCTACCGATAAGGCAGGCTCAATGCAAGAAAGCGTGATCGCAAAGACAGTAAAAGTATACAATGAAAATAATTTGCATAGGCCGTAATTACGCCAAACATATTGAAGAACTAGCCAACGAAAAACCAGATAGCCCAGTTGTTTTTCTAAAGCCAGATTCTGCTATTTTACCTAAGAACAATCCATTTTTTATTCCGCCTTTTTCTAAGGATGTACATTATGAAGTAGAGGTATTGGTAAAAATCAATAAAGTAGGAAAACACATCGCCACCAGATTTGCAAACAAGTATTATGATGAAATCGGATTGGGGATCGATTTTACAGCAAGAGATATACAAGCACAATGCAAAGCAAAAGGATTGCCATGGGAAAAAGCCAAAGCTTTTGATGGAAGTGCCATTGTAGGAATGTTTTACCCAAAATCAGAATTCGATTTAGAAAACCTTTCCTTTCAATTGTTAAAGAATGATGAGGTAGTTCAAGATGGAAATACAAATGCAATGCTCTGGAAAATAGACGAATTGATTAGCTACGTTTCACAATACTTTACCTTAAAAAAAGGCGACCTTATTTTTACAGGAACCCCAGCAGGAGTAGGGAAGGTTGAAGAAAATGATGTGTTAATAGGAACAATAGAAGGAAAGAAAGCATTTCAAATACGTATCAAATAATAATTATTAATCAAACTAAAAACAAATTACTATGTTAGGAATTTTATTACTTTTTTTTATCGGAAAATACTTTTACAAATTAGCTGAGAAATTTGAGAAAAGTAAATGGGGTTTTGCAGTTTTAGGAATAGTAACCTATTATGCAGGAACAGCTATTTATGGAATCATTTATGTAGTTGTATATTTTTCAATATATCCAGATGCCTATGAAGATGATATAAATGAGTGGTCTTTAAGTTTAACGGCAATTCCTATTGGTTTGACGTTTGCGTATGTATTATACTACTTACTAGAAAAAAATTGGAAAAAGAACAAAAAAGAAGAGAAGAGCGACATTAATGAGATTGGAACAAAGTAGATTGTCCCTAAACCTTTTAGAAGAATGAACGCAGAAATAATTACCATCGGAGATGAGATTCTCATCGGTCAAATCGTAGATACCAATTCGCAATGGATTGGAACAGAATTGAACAAGATTGGAATTTCTGTCTATCAAATTTCTTCTATTCAGGACGATAAGCAACATATTTTAAATGCGCTCAAAGAAGCAGAAGGGAGAGCAGATATTGTTATTGTCACAGGAGGTTTGGGCCCAACAAAAGACGATATCACCAAACATACAATAGCAGAATATTTTGACAATGATTCACTCGTTGAACACCCAGAAGTCATTGAAAACATCAAGTATTTATTTAGAAAGATAAATCACCCATTCAACGAAGTTCAAAAATTACAAGCTCAAATCCCTTCCAAAGCGACCCTATTAATGAATCGTTTAGGAACCGCTCCAGGAATGTGGTTTTATGAAAATAATACCGTTTTTGTTTCCATGCCAGGGGTTCCTTACGAGATGAAAGGATTGATGAAGTATGAAGTGTTACCAAGACTTCAGAAGCAATTTCAATTACCATTCATCATGCATAAAACGATCATGACTTATGGTCAAGGAGAAAGTGTTATTGCAGAACGCATTGCAAGTTGGGAAGAAAATTTACCAGAATATATAAAACTTGCCTATTTGCCATCTTTTGGAAGAGTTCGTTTGCGTTTATCAGCAAAAGGAAATCAAAAAGAAGTTTTAGAAAGATCATTAGAAACTCAGTTAAAAGAACTTTATGCGCTAATACCAGACATCATCACAGGTCAAGAAAACGGAGTATCCATAGAAGAACATATTGGAAACCTTTTAAAAGGTTCCGAAAAAACGCTATCAACCGCAGAAAGCTTAACTGGAGGAAAAATAGCGGCTACCATTGTTTCAATCGCAGGGTCATCTGCATATTTTAAAGGCGGATTTGTAACCTATTCTCAGAAAACAAAAGAAGAGTTGTTAGGCATATCAGAGGAATTGATAGAGACACATTCGGTTGTTAGCGGCCAAGTAGCACAAGCTATGGCCATTTCTGCAAGAAAGAAAACAGATACAAATTATGCAATAGCCGTTACAGGAAATGCGGGTCCTACAACAGACAAAACCGATAAATCTGTAGGCGTTGTTTTTATAGCCATTGCCTCAGATACAGGAATCCGTGTAGAAGAGTTTAACTTTGGGCAGCCCAGAGAAAAAGTCATTAATAGAACCATCAATAAATCCTTAGAACTACTACAACAAGAAATTCTAAAAAATAACTAAATTTGTTTTTGGAGAATTTTAAAAATGTCGTACATTTGCACCTCGTTTAAAGAAAAGAAACTAAAACTGTAAGAAGATGTCTAGAGTTTGTGAATTAACAGGAAAAAAAGCAATGGTAGGGAACAATGTTTCTCATGCTTTGAACAGAACGAAAAGAAAGTTTAACGCTAATCTAATGACAAAGCGTTTTTACATTCCAGAAGAAGACAAATGGATTACATTAAAAGTTTCTGCTTCTGCGTTAAAAAATATTAATAAGTTAGGAATTTCTGCTGTCATCAAAGATGCAAGAGCAAAAGGTTTTTTAACAAAGTAATTGTCTAGATAAAGTTTAGAGAAATGGCAAAAAAAGGAAACAGAGTTCAAGTAATATTAGAATGTACTGAGCACAAAGCATCTGGTAAACCAGGAACTTCAAGATACATTACTACTAAGAATAAGAAAAATACTCCAGATAGAGTTGAATTGAAAAAATTCAATCCTATTTTGAAGAAAATGACAGTTCATAAAGAAATTAAATAACCAATCGGGTCATGGCAAAGAAATCAGTAGCATCATTACAAACAGGATCTAAAAGATTAAGTAAAGCAATCAAAATGGTAAAATCTCCAAAAACAGGAGCTTATACATTTGTTGAAGCTATTATGGATCCTTCAAAAGTAAACGACTTTTTAGCTAAAAAATAAGTTTAGCTTTTACAATATATACAAGCTACTTTCTATAGAGAGTAGCTTTTTTTATGCCTTATAATTCCGTATTTTTGGGCGTTAGATACTGAACTTGTTTCAGTTTCTTATGTTCATATAAAGATGCTGAAACAAGTTCAGCATAAAATCCCTAACGCAAGTTAAATTGAACATGCATAAATAAGAATTGATGAGTTTTTTTAAAAAAATATTTTCAAAAGAAAAAAAAGAAACCTTAGACAAAGGATTAGAAAAAACAAAGTCTAGTTTCTTTGATAAGCTTTCCAAAGCCGTAGCAGGAAAATCTAAAGTAGATGATGATGTTCTTGATAACTTAGAAGAAGTATTAATCTCTTCCGATGTTGGCGTAGAAACCACATTAAAAATTATTGATAGAATTGAAGCACGAGTTGCCAAAGACAAATATTTAGGAACAGAAGAACTCAATCAAATCTTACGAGAAGAAATTGCAGGATTACTTTCTGAAACCAATGTTGGAGAAGAAACCGATTTTACAATTCCCGCAGATAAAAAACCATACGTAATGATGGTAGTTGGTGTCAATGGAGTTGGAAAAACAACCACCATCGGAAAGTTGGCATCGCAGTTTAAAAAGAAAGGATTAAATGTAGTTTTAGGAGCCGCAGATACATTTAGAGCCGCAGCCATAGACCAATTGCAAGTTTGGGCAGATAGAGTAGATGTACCGCTTGTTCGTCAAGAAATGGGGTCAGATCCAGCTTCAGTAGCTTTTGATACCTTGCAATCTGCAACAGCACAAAATGCAGATGTAGTTATTATTGATACTGCAGGTCGTTTACACAACAAAGTCAACCTAATGAACGAGCTGGTAAAGATTAAAAAAGTAATGCAAAAAGTTGTTGGAGATGCACCACATGATGTATTATTAGTGTTAGACGGATCAACAGGTCAGAATGCATTTGAACAAGCAAAACAATTTACCAAAGCTACCGAAGTAACATCATTAGCAGTCACCAAATTAGACGGAACAGCCAAAGGAGGTGTTGTCATTGGAATCTCAGATCAATTTCAAATTCCTGTAAAATATATTGGAGTGGGAGAAAAAATTGACGATCTACAAGTATTTAATAAACACGAATTTGTGGATAGTTTTTTTAAATAACTTTTAAAAACAAATTTTCAATCTGCCGCAACCTTTTCATCAAGATCTCTAACAATCCGTTTTTACATTGATTTTCGATCAAGAGAAGAAAGGAAAATTGCCAAAGAATTACGAGTAGAATTCTGTTAAGAAGCTTTATTTTTGCGGAATTATAAAAGAAGTAAGAAGTTAAGAGAAGCGTTTAGACCTGAAAGGTTTTTAAAACCTTTCAGGTCTTGATGATTGATACTAAATTACAACTATGCGCACAAAGACTGTAAAGAAAAATAAAATCAACGTTGTTACTTTAGGATGTTCAAAAAACATCTATGATTCTGAAGTGTTGATGGGACAACTCAAAGCCAATGGGAAAAACGTTGTTCACGAAGATGCAAATGACGAAGGAAATATTGTTGTGATCAATACCTGTGGATTTATTGGAAAAGCCAAAGAAGAGTCTGTCGATACCATTTTGCATTATGTAGAGAAAAAAGAAGCAGGAGATGTGGATAAAGTTTTTGTCACAGGTTGTTTAAGTGAACGTTACAAACCTGATTTAGAGAAAGAAATTACAGATGTAGATCAGTATTTTGGAACACATGATTTACCCAACTTACTCAAAGTTCTAGGAGCAGATTACAAACACGAATTAATTGGTGAACGTTTAACGACTACTCCAAAACATTATGCCTATTTAAAGATTGCAGAAGGTTGCGATCGACCTTGTTCATTTTGTGCCATTCCATTAATGCGCGGAAAACACAAATCCACTCCCATTGAAGAGATTGTTCTAGAAGCTGAGAAATTAGCAGAAAAGGGAATCAAAGAAGTCATGTTAATCGCGCAAGATCTTACCTACTACGGATTGGATATTTACAAAAAACGTTCGTTGGCAAAATTACTTCAAGCGTTGGCAAAAGTAGAAGGAATCGAGTGGATTCGGATGCATTATGCATTCCCAACAGGATTTCCTTTGGATGTGTTAGAAGTGATGAAAAACGAACCCAAAGTGTGTAACTATCTAGACATTCCTTTACAACATATCAATACCGAGATTTTAAAGTCGATGAAGCGTGGAACCACGCATGAAAAGACAACAAATTTGATTCATAGATTCCGTGAATCCGTTCCTAATATGGCAATCAGAACGACATTGATTGTTGGATATCCAGGAGAAACCGAAGAACAGTTCCAAGAATTAAAAGATTGGGTAGAGGAAATGCGTTTTGAACGTTTAGGCGCTTTTGAATATTCACACGAAGAAAATACAGGTGCTTATGTTTTGGAAGACAATGTTCCTGCCGATGTAAAGTTTAAACGGGTTAATGAAATTATGGAAGTTCAAGGTCAGATTTCTTGGGAATTGAATCAAGAGAAGATTGGAAAAACGTTTAAATGTTTGTTCGATAGAAAAGAAGGAGACTATTTCTACGGACGTACAGAATTCGATTCGCCAGATGTAGATAATGATGTGTTAGTAGACGCCAAAGAACATTATATTAAAATTGGAGAATTTGTAGATATCAAGATTCACGAAGCAGGTGATTTTGACTTGTATGGAACGCCGGTAAAAAATGATTAATGTATATATTAAAGGCTTTCATTGGTAAAAAAGAAAATCTGATTTCAATAGCTAAAGTTTTTAATTCTTCTCAACTAGTTGATTTAGATTATGGAATTTCTATGATTCCAATGACAGATGAGCTATTTAATGAGATGAATAATTCTAGCCAAAGTGATTCCATTTCTATTTTCGAATATTTGAATTGTCATATTGAAACCGCAATTTTAAATATCATTAAAAATAAAGAAATTGTATATGCTGAATCAGAGTTTTTTGGTGGTGATGGCGGACATATAGGAATTATATGGAAAAATAACAAGCGTGTTTATTTAGGAGAATTTGGAAAAGATACCATGAATGTTATTCTAAGGAAAATAGGAGTAGAAAAAGAATTTTCTAAAGATGAATTTGATACAGTTGGATTGGGAATGAATAGATCAACAGAAAGTTGGCTTCAATAAGATTCTATGAAAAAAACCTATTTCAATTGGTCTTCAGGAAAGGACTCAGCTTTAGCATTATACAAGATGCAACAGAACTCTGAGTATTCAATTGATTTGTTAGTTACCACAACCAACAAAGATTTTAATCGTGTTTCTATGCACGGTTTACGCGAAGAAATCTTACACAAACAGGCTGAATCTATAGGAATTTCATTACAAACCATTCCGTTTGCTGCGGATGTAACCATGGATGTCTATTCAGAAACTATGAAAACAGCCATGACTTCTTTGGTTGAACAAAACTATACACATGGCGTATTTGGTGATATTTTTCTAGAGGATTTAAAAGCCTATCGCGATACTAAATTAGCTGAGGTGGGAATTCAAGGAGTTTATCCACTTTGGAAACAAGACACTAAAGCATTACTGAACGAGTTCTTAGGTTTAGGTTTTAAAGCCATCACCATTTGTGTGAATGCGAAATTATTAGATGAAAAGTTTGTAGGAAGGATTATCGACGAACAATTCATCAAAGACTTACCTGACAATGTAGATGTTTGTGGAGAGAACGGCGAGTTTCACACCTTTGTTTTTGACGGACCTATTTTCTCAAAACCTGTCGACTTTACAATAGGAGAGAAGGTCTTACGTTCCTATACTTTACATGACGACGATTCTGACAACTGTCATCAATCAAATGACAAACAAAAGAATTATGATACTAGTTTTTGGTATTGTGATTTGGTGTTAAAAGAATCAAGAGACTAGAACAAAGAACCAAGACTTGTGGTGAAGTAAGGGAAAAGAATACGAATTCAGAATTTGTCATTCTGAGGAGCTATCACATAGCTTGTCGAAGTGATAGCGACGTGAGAATCTTTTTATTAGAGTTCGATTTTTCACAATTTTGGCGCTGGTTGATTCCAATTTGCTAAATGCTGGACAATACCAGCGTAATAATCTAAAGCCATCTTTTCTATCAGTGAAATAAATTTTCTATTACTAGAGAACCCTGTTTTGAATTTTGACATGAGGACAATATTAAACGCTTGAATTTCTTTTCCTTTTGATTCAGTAATTAGAGTTTCAAATCCTGATAAAGATATTCTAATATGCTTACGAGCGTGTTTAATATTAGCTTCAATTAATATGTCTTTTTCTATAGATATAAAAACATGTTCACTTTTTCTTTTTGCTGATTCTAATTGCTTACTAATCCACGATATTCTAGCTGCTGTACCTTTGTTTAAAGGAGGAATTACTTTAACAGACATAGAAACAGTTTTGACTTCAAAATCAACCCTTATTTTAATATCAGAAACAGAATTTTTAATACTTAAATTTCCAAATAACTCTTGATCTGAGATAATTTTACGAATATCATTTTTAACACTTTCTTTATTGCGACCAGAGGATTTTACTAGTGTCCCAAGTTTTCTACTCAATAATAATGCGATATCTTTTTCTTCTTCATGCCAACTTTCTACTGCTTCCTCAAGATATGGGTCTGAAACTTTAAGAGGAATTCTATTTGTTATTTTATCAACTGTCTCTTTCCACCCTTTTTTCATTAAGTGATAACCATTAATTCCAGATTTTTCATGATAAAAATAATGAAGTACTTCTTTCATGATTTCTATTTGATCGACATCTTTTATATTGTCATCATTTTTAAATAATAATAATTGTGCTTTCGTCATTAAATAAGTCCAAGAAAAATGAAACAAAAAAAAGTTTTTTGGAGATTTTGCTTTAACGGGAGATTGGGAAGAATCTGAAACAAATTCGTTTGAAACTGTTGCCATTTTTGTGATACCAATTTTTTTACATAAATCAATATACTTTTCAACTTGTTCTTTATCTACACTATTATTTCTATTTTTCATTTCGAAAATAACAGCATCTTTTATGATTCCCTTAGAAACGATTATAATTAAACCATCGACTCTACATTTTACATCAATATCCTGAAAAACAACTTCAGTGAAAAAATAAACGTTACCAATTCGACTAAGTTTTAATTCTTTAAAAATTGAATCTTTGTACTCTTTGACCAATTTGATAGCAGATAAAAAAATGGAAGTTAAAGCCCCCTCATCACCAGTTTTAAGCATTGGGATTAATCTTACTTCTTGACTTAATATTTGTGATGATTGTTGATAGGCTTGAAAATCTTCATATTTAAGACCAACAAGTTTAGTAAACTTCTTTTGTATCATAATTTAATATTTAAGACTAAGCCGTAGAACAATAGCAATTTCAAATTGTTACTAAGGAGAGGACGTAACATTTTGGCTTGTTTCAAATGTAAGAAAAAAAGAGTTCTAAAAAAATGCGGGAATCCGTAAGTTAGAATATATCATGTTTGTCATTCCCGAGTCATCTGGAATCCAGAAAATAATTAGTATTAACTAATTTCAAAATACGTCTTATGGTAAATACTAAACTCTCTTTTCAAATTCATCAATAAGATTTTTATATAATTCGATTAAAGGCTCAATGACCTCAGTCCAATTGTCAAACTCTAAATGATATTTTGTTTCTATAGTCCAATATTCACCCTCTTTACAAGTAATTAAAGGGCTGAAGTTTTCCTTTTGCGCAATCTTACCTAACTTGTTAAGTGAAGTGTTCTTTCGGAAAAAAGAAGCAAGGCTTTTATTTTTTGTTTTTATGACAAACCTATTTTTTCTCTTAAGAAATAAGTTTTTAAAATGAGAAATAGAACTCAACTCAAATTCTAGAGGTTGTATTGTTTCAGATAATTTACAAGTTATATTCCCAACATAAGTTGTACCTGTTCTATTTATGATAGAAATCTTATTGCCTTTATACTCCAATGTTAATTTGAAAATTACATTCGGACTCCGAGCACCGCCCATAATGGGAATATCTTCATCATGAAAATAAAATTTACCATTTTCTTTTTCACTCAAATTTTTAAAGAACGTTTTAATCATTGAGAAGTGTCTTTCTAACCAAAGAAACCTGCCCCAAATGATAATAGCAATGTTCAATCATTCCTTCAATATTTCTTATATACGTTCCATATTTTTCATTGACAAAATCATTGCTCAATTGTTCTTCAGAAAATTCTTCTATATGCTTTGCAAAAGCTTCAGCATTTGTAAATAATGAATTTTTCAATGTCTCCCAATCGTTTTGAGATTCAATAGGCGGAGCATCAAAACTATACTTGTCTCGAATGTCTAAAGAACCACCTTTAAAAACTTGTAAAACCCCAGCAACATAATAGTTGATATGAAAGGTTAATGCAGCAATGGTATTGTAAGAATTCACTTGGGTGGTCGCTTGTTGCCAACTCAAGTTTTCCAATTGAGATTTGTAATTGGTATTGGCAACCCAAGTTCCATCAAAAATGACTTCTCTAAATCGGTTTGAAAGTTGTTTTGCTATATCCATAATATTTTTAAAACATAGGTTCGATTAATCATTGTTCAGATGTCTCCTTGAGCGCAGTCGAAAGGTTTTTGTATTATTAAGATTATAAAGGTTTCGATTGCGCCTGTCTGCCGACAAGGCAGGCTCAACCAGACAGTTATAGTGAGATGTTGAAAATAAAAACACTACAAGATTTATATTAATCGAACTCAGGTTTAAATATAAAAATTATTTTTCCCTTAATTCTTGTGCAACACCATTATTCAACTGAAAACACAAATTAGAAATTGTATTTCTGTATAAACTATCATTTCATTATCCCTACCTTTCCCGAATCAATTGGTTCAGAAATAGACGAAAAGGCTGGATGTCTTCCTATTTCCCAAAAACCAGTTTTAAACCGTACTTTAAAATACCCATTATCTCCTGTAATCGTTAAACAATCCATTTCTTGAGGAATATATTCAAAATCAAAGCAATCTCTTGAATTTAATTCTTGTAAAATATTTTCAGCATTAATTCCTTTTCCTAAGTTCTTATTGGGTATTCTAATCTTTCCAATAATCCTTGGTTCGCCTGGTTTATATGTTTTTATGCCCACTAGTTTACTTAAAGACCAACTATATTCTCCTTTATTTCTTCTAAAAATATTAGAAGAGTCTTTGCAAGTACAAAAAATAAGGTCGTTAGTATTTTGACACATTATCTACCTCTTTATCTCACTAGAATTTCTAAAGAAAATAGCATTGACAAAAAATAGTTTTCCATTGTCCCAAAAAGAACGAAATAATGGATTGTCTACCATATAAATAATACTTCCGCCTCCAGTTCTTTCTTCACCAATAAACAAAGATTCGGGAATGTTTTTCAGTGCTTTTTGACCAGCATAACCAGAAACATTGGTTACATCTTTGGCAAAGTAAGCTACATTTCCGCCATTCGTTAAATATTCGTAAGAACGAGCTCCTCTTTTTAAAGAGAAATATTCTTTACCATACCCAAAAGCCAACGGATGTGTTTCATCTACGGTACTTTTAAAAACGGCTCCCGTAATTAAATTTACAGCGCCTGCTCTTTCTTGATCTGCATACGGAGTCAAATTAGCTTTTGGTTTATCTTTCTTATCATCACCTTTACTGGCTTTCTTCGTTTTTAAAGCAAACTCTTTTTTATCAGCAAAGCTTCTCAAAGCATTTTCAATAGCGATGACAGTTCCTCCATTTTGAGAAAATTTCTTCACTTTTTCCAATCCGTTTTTATCCAAGACCCTTCCGTAATAACCATTTGGAATGATTAAAACATCGTAATCATTTAGATTTGTTCTTCCAAAACCATCCGTATCTATAATGGTTAACGGATACTCTAATTGTGTTTCAAAGAAATGCCAGATCTCACCAAAACTCAAAGAAGAAGTTCCTTTTCCAGATAATACGGCTACTTTTTGTCTATTAATAGGATTGACGCTATACGATCCAAAATCTTTTCCAGAGTTTACAAAACCTGTTTTTACAGGTTGTAGTACTCTAGCATACTTGTTAGCCAAAGCAGTCAATTGAGCATCGAAATCTTTGTTGGTTTTATTATCGCCTCGTAAGACAATTAAAGTTCCTTTTTTATACGACTGTCCTTCTATAGTAAAATCTCCTTCTGCAAAACGAACACGAAGTCCAGCATCCAAAACCTGTGCTAAAAATGTAGCGTCTTCCAAACTATTCCATTTTGCTAAATAAGCATAGGCATCTTTATCAACCTGATTGTAAACAACTCCTACCATCACATCTTTTCTAGAAGACACTTTTGTCTTAGAAGCTATTGCTTTAAAACCATGGGCGTAGGGTAAAGACCAAGCGGTGATATCGTAGGTTAAAGAATCGGCTAATTTTGCATTCGGTTCAAACAAAACTTTCACCATTTTTCCTTTAGGTTGATTGGTGTGAACCACCAAATCTTTATCACCCACATTCATACGAGATTCTCTCTGAGTTTGATAGTTATAACCTCTTACTTGACCTTTGTTGGTATATTCATACCCAATTTCATGTTTGTCTAATAAATTAATCAAACGTTGTGTTTTGTCTTTGTTTTCATTCTTAAGTACATAACTTTTATACAGTAGTTTGCTGTTGTCAAAGAACTTTTTGAATTCAGAATTTAGTTTTACAGCATTCTTAGAAGCTATTTCTACAGTTGATAATCCTGTTGTTTTGTGATGTGCAACTCTATCAACCAAAGTCAATTCATACCCATGATCTGTGTTCACTCCCAAACCAGCCATTCCATGTCCAGCTTGTTCATAGGTCATTCCAATAGCTCCTAAATAGGTCGGATAGGTATCACCATAACTAGGATAGAGCAAATCAAAACTCTCTTTGGTGAAATACAACCAACCATTTTGATCAAAATATTTTGCATGATTTTTTCCAATCTGAGTTTGGAAATCACGTTGCCAATCAGAAATGATTTCATGAAAAGGTTCTGCTGCTGGAGCAAAGTAATACGGATTGTTGATGAATTGCTCGTGGAAATCTACATGAATATGTGGCATCCATTTATTATAAATGTTTAAACGTTGTGTAGATTCTACTTGTGTAGCCCAAGCCCAATCTCTATTCAAATCAAACAAATAATGATTAGCTCTTCCTCCTGGCCAAGGCTCATGATGTTCTTTTGCATTCTGATCTGGATTGTAAGGACTGCTGCTTACCTGATTGAACCAATTTACATATCGATCTCGTCCATCTGGATTGATACACGGATCTATAATCACCAAAGTATTTTCTAGATAATCTTTCTTTTGTGTTACCAATTCATACAAGGTTTGCATAGAAGCTTCTGTACTTGAAGCCTCGTTACCATGTACATTATAACTCATCCAAACAATAGCAATATCATTATCGCTCTTAGGTTTTAAACCCGTTTGTCCTAGATTTGCTAGGCGAATTTGTTCAAGGTTTTGAATGTTCTTTTTAGAAGAAATATAACTGACATACAAAGGTCTGTGTTCGTTGGTTTCTCCATATTTCTCTAATACAACATTTTCTAGCTGATTGCTAACATAGGTGAAATATTCAACTACTTTATGATGACGTGTAAAACGTTCACCCAATTTATACCCTAAAAAATCTTCAGGTGATTGAATGTTTTGTGAAAAAAGAGTTGAACTAAAAATGATAGCAACTATGGTAAGAATTCTGATTTTCATTCTGATTATTTTGATTTCAACCAAAAGTAAGAAATTCGTTTGATATTTATTGGCGACTTACCGTCATTTCGAATTGAATGCAGCGAATGTGAGAAATCTGTATTTATTATCGTTAAAGCCTTCTATATTTCATTGTAGCTTCTATATATGTTTAAGAGTATGCAGTCATTTCGACAGAATGAGGAACGAGTGACGAGAAATCTAAAATATCATGCCTCTTAATACTACCACCAAAACAATGTGCGTTAAAAATTTGTTAGAGCTATTTTAGAAAAGATCTCTGTCGCGTAATTTTAGTATTTTTGATAAAATTTTCTCAAATGATGTCAAGCTCTGAATGTGAGTGTTGTTTAAATGGTGTAATTCTATAATCTATGAAAGTTACACACATCCCTTTTCAAAAAACAGGTTTCTTTTCCAAAACAATGTCCGACTATCTAGAAAAGAAAGAAAGCATTCAACCCTTTTATCATAATTTCCCTGACCTTGATGGATTTGCCAAGCAGATTGTAAAAAAAACGTTATCTATTAAAACGCGTCAGACTGAGCTTGTCGAAGTCAGAACTATCTTAAAAGAAGTTTTACAAGAACAATACAAAGGTTTCGATGCTTCTGAATTGACTTTAGAAAATATCAATTCTTTAGAAAACGAAAATACATTTACAATTACTACAGGTCATCAGTTAAACTTGTTTACAGGACCTTTATACTTTTTATATAAGATTGTTTCTACCATTAATTTATGCGAAGAATTATCAGAGAAATTTCCTAATAAACATTTTGTTCCTATCTATTGGATGGCAACGGAAGATCATGATTTTGAGGAGATTAATTACTTCAATTTTAAAGGAAGTAAAGTGGTTTGGGACAGACCTGATGGTGGAGCCGTAGGGCGATTTTCTTTGGAAGGTTTGCAAGATGTTTTTGATACATTTTCAAAGCATTTAGGAACTTCTAGAAATGCAAAATACATACAAGAACTATTCGAAAAAGCATATTTACAGCATTCCAACCTTTCGAAGGCGACTCGTTATTTAGCCAACGAATTATTTAAAGAATATGGTTTGGTGATTTTAGACGCTGATGATGCTCGATTAAAGAAGGTATTTGCTCCAATAATGAAAGAAGAATTGTTAAATCAAACATCATTTAAATCGACTTCTAAAACCATTACTGAGTTTGAAAAAGAGTATAAAGTTCAAGTAAACCCTAGAGAAATCAATCTGTTTTATCTGACAGATACCTTGCGAGAGCGAATCATTTATGAAGATGGAAGCTATAAAGTAAATGATACAAATATATCTTGGAGCAAGCGCGAAATACTCCAACATCTCGATGAGGCGCCAGAACGATTTAGTCCAAATGTGATTATGCGACCGTTATACCAAGAAGTAATTTTACCGAATCTTTGTTATATAGGTGGAGGTGGAGAATTGGCGTATTGGTTAGAATTGAAAGAGTATTTTGACAAAGTAGCCATTCCTTTTCCGATTTTATTATTGAGGAATTCTGTATTAGTAGTGTCTCAAAAACAAGCGAAAAAATTATCTAGCCTAGATATTTCTTCTGAAGAAATTTTTATAAAACAACACAAATTACTAGCGAAGAAAGTAAAAGAAAATTCTGATATTCAATTTAGTTTTGAAGACGCAACTGAACTACTAACACAACAATTTATAGCGTTGCGAAGAGTTGCTGATGAAACCGATGTTTCTTTTGTCGGTGCTGTTGATGCGCAACAAAGAAAGCAGATGAAAGGTTTAGAAAATCTAGAAAAACGATTGTTGCGTGCCGAAAAAAGGAAGCATGCAGATTTAGTATCTAGAATTACAGTCTTGCAAAATGAATTGTTTCCCAACCAAAGTTTAGAAGAGCGTCAGCGTAATTTTTCTGAATATTATTTAGAATATGGAAAAGACTTTATTGTCGCTTTAAAAGAATCATTGAAACCATTGCAACTAGAATTTACGATCTTAGAACTCTAATGAATTCAAAACCGGGATTGCATCCTAGAAACAAGCACAAGAATGGTTATAACTTCGATGTTTTAATCAAAGAAAACAAAGCATTAGAATCTTTTGTTACTGAAAATAAGTATGGAAATTCTTCCATTGATTTTTCAGATCCAAAAGCGGTGAAAGAACTCAATCGTACATTATTACAGCATCATTACGGAATTAAAGAATGGAATTTTCCTGATGAAAATTTATGCCCTCCAATTCCAGGAAGAGTAGATTATGTTCATCATTTGAGTGATTTGTTAACCGATTCTTCTATTGTTGATGATATTAAAATATTGGATATTGGAACGGGTGCAACTTGTATCTATCCACTGTTAGGCGCTAAAGAATACAATTGGAATTTTGTTGCTACAGACATTGAATTGGATTCTTTAGATTATGCTCAGGATATTATTGATGATAATAATTTAGACCCTAAAATTGAATTGCGTCAGCAGTTTGATGAAGCCAATATTTTAAAAGGGATTATAGAAGATGGCGATTCTTTTTCTGCTGTGATGTGTAATCCGCCTTTTTACAAATCTGAAGCAGAAGCCAGAGGTGCAAACAATCGTAAATCTAGAAATTTAGGAAACAATGCGGTTCGTAATTTTGCAGGAAACAACAACGAATTATGGTATCCTGGAGGGGAGAAAGCATTTTTACACAATTACTTATATCAGAGTTCCTTATATAAAGAGGTGAGTGTTTGGTTTACAAGTTTGGTGTCTAAAAAAGAGAATGTAGAAAGCTTGCAAAAATCATCTGAAAAGCTAAAAGCGAAAAATTTTAAAGTCATTCCAATGCATCAAGGGAACAAAGTAACTAGAATTGTTGCTTGGCAGTTTTAAATTGTCATTACGAAATGTCACACTGAGCTTGTCGAAGTGCTATCGAAGGGAGATTCAGTAAAAAGGATTTCCATTTTCACGGGAATGACAAAGGACTAAGTAAACACGATATCATTAATCTTATATTTCTTACAGACAAATGATAGCATTACATAGATGAGCATGTGGATTAAAACCAGGCAAGCGAAAGCATATAATGGAACACCAAAAATTTGATACGGCCAGTAATACGTCCAAACTCCTAGGTTGATTGTAATAACTTCACCAAAAGCAGGAATCAGTAAAGACAGCCAAAATGCAATGATGAGTTTATTCATTAGTACTTTGTTTTTTAGATAAGGAATTAAGCTAGATTCTATTCGGTATAAAAAGTAAAAAGCCAACATCCATGCAAAAGGCAACCAAAGTGGCAGTTCCCTAGAAACTTCATGATACTCCCAATAGTGATTGCTTACGCCCCAATATTCAGCGAGAATTCCAAGAACTCCCGTCAATAACATTCCGACGAGTAAAATCCAATTTTTAGTCTCTGATTTTAAAATGTTCTTATAAACAACGTGTATGAGTTTTAATAATAGAAGAATTGCAATAAGCCAGTCATAAGATTTTAAAAAGCCAATTAGAAAACCTGCAATACAAAGTTTAATAAGAGCTTTGGCGATTTCTTTAAGGAATGCACTTTTATGGGAGATTTTCATTGTTTTGTTGGCGGTGGCTTCGAGAACCTCAGCCACCTTTTTGTTATGTTTTAAGTCATTGAAATTTCACACTGAGTTATCAAAGTGCTTTTGAAATGACTCTTACTTGTAAATTTATTTTCGAACTTTCATCACCCATCACCCATTACCCATTACTCAAACATCTTGAACAATAAAAATCGCATTCTTATTCAAATCGAAGAAACTAAATTCGTGGGTTTTCCAAGGAGTGTTCATCCGAAATTCTTCAGGTTTAATGGTTCCTCTTTCAACAAATTCTTCAAAAATAGGCTGAATATCTTCTACAAATAGTTTAATCACAGAACCACCTAACAAAGGATCATCTTCTGTATCTGCATGCCATTGCAAATGAATGTACAAATGTTCTCTTTGCAAAACAGCATACATAGTATCACCATGAATAGGAGTGAAGCCCGTGTATTTTTGATGCCATTCTACATCACGGCGAATATCTTGTGAAGGCAGTACAGGTTCTATTTGTCGGAATTTGATTTTGGACATGTTCAAAGATAAAAAAAACCAGAGCTAGCAACTCTGGTTTTAAACAATAATTGGTTTGTGCTTTTTCTTTCCCCTAACAAAACTTCCCACATAATTTAGTCTTTTGTAATTCTCGAATCATGGTTGGCGGTTTAATGTTAATGTTTTGTTAAATACAAATATGATGCCAATACCTAAATAAAGGTTAAGAAGTTCTTAAATTATCACATATATATAACTTATAATTAGGCTTTTATTGTGTTCTAGTTAACTGTTTTTAAGAGTTTAATAGTATAGTTTTGAAACAACTATTTTTAAAATAAACAACCATGAAAAAATTATTAATTACATGCTTTCTGATAACAATTTCGTTACCTGGATTTAGTCAGGAAGAAAAATTGAAAAAAGAAAGAAAAACAACTTTTGGAATTACAGCAGGATTTAATCAAGACTTTTTTACTACTTCTCCGTACAATTTTAATGGGTTAAACATTAATGGAGGTCTTTTTGTTGAGAGGAACCTGTCTGAAAGATTTGGATTGAAACTTGAATTATTACATACCAAAACACAAGGCTCGGGATATAATACAGTAGAAGTCCCATTATTATTTAAATACAAGTTGAGTAAAAGACTCCATTTTTATTCTGGAGTTCAGTTGAATTTGTCTTACGAGGATGTTTACAGTGATGAAATATATTCGCAAAAACCTGGGGATTTTGCATTTAATATTGGAATTGAATACGCTCTCTCTGAACGATGGTATTTATTTGCTAGATATGTTCATAATACGAAAAGAAGAATAGAATTAGATAGACCTTATAGAATGAAAAGCATCCGATTTGGTGTAGGATACCGTTTTTAAAGAAAAAGCCGAAGCAATGCTTCGGCTTTTTATCTATTTTTTCAATTTATTTCTTACAAATGAATTACCTCATCATAAGCATCCGCAACCGCTTCCATTACAGCCTCACTCATCGTTGGATGTGGATGAATTGTTTTTAATACTTCATGTCCAGTAGTTTCTAATTTTCTACCTAAAACAGCTTCAGCAATCATATCTGTTACACCAGCGCCAATCATATGACAACCTAACCATTCACCATATTTAGCATCAAAAATCACTTTTACAAATCCGTCTGGAGTTCCTCCTGCTTTTGCTTTTCCTGAAGCAGAGAACGGGAATTTTCCGATTTTTAATTCATATCCAGCTTCTTTTGCCTGCTCTTCTGTCATACCCACCGAAGCAATTTCTGGAGTTGCATAGGTACATCCAGGGATGTTTCCATAGTCAATAGCTTCCGTATGCAAACCTGCAATTTTTTCAACACAAGTAATTCCTTCCGCAGAAGCAACGTGCGCTAAAGCTGGACCCGGAGCAACATCACCAATAGCATAATATCCAGGAATGTTTGTTTGATACCAATCGTTGACTAAAACTTTATCTCTATCGGTAATAATTCCAACATCTTCCAATCCGATGTTTTCAATGTTGGTTTTAATTCCTACTGCAGATAATAAAATATCTGCTTCTAAAACTTGTTCTCCTTTTTTAGTTTTTACAGTAGCTTTTACTCCTTTACCAGAAGTATCTACAGATTCAACCGCAGAATTTGTCATCACTTTAATTCCAGCTTTTTTGAAAGAACGCTCAAATTGTTTTGATACATCTTTGTCTTCTAACGGAACTAAATTTGGTAAATATTCAACAATGGTTACTTCAGTTCCCATTGCATTGTAAAAGTGAGCAAACTCAACGCCAATCGCACCAGAACCAACAACAATCATTGATTTTGGTTGACTCGGTAAATTCATGGCTTGTCTATAGCCAATTACTTTTTCGCCATCTTGAGGTAAGTTTGGTAACTCTCTAGAACGAGCTCCTGTTGCTATGATAATATGATCAGCACTGTACTCCGTTACTTTTCCATCATCACCAGTTATAGCTACTTTTTTACCTGTTTTAATTTTTCCAAAACCGTTGATAACATCAATCTTGTTTTTCTTCATTAGAAACTGAACTCCTTTGCTCATTCCTTCTGCGACACCACGACTTCTTTTAATAACAGCTTCAAAATCTTTGTCGATTGCTTCTGCTTTTAAACCGTACTCATCAACATGCTTTAAGTACTCATATACTTGCGCACTTTTTAATAAAGCTTTGGTAGGAATACATCCCCAGTTTAGGCAAACTCCACCTAAATTTTCTTTTTCTACTACAGCAGTTTTAAAACCTAATTGAGAAGCTCTAATTGCGGTTACATAACCTCCAGGACCACTTCCAATGACTATTATGTCGTATTTCATCTTTCGTTATTTAAAAAGTTAAAATTAAAAAGTTCAATAATTTTGAAACCAATTAATTACTTATTGTTTTTTGGGCGTTCGAGCGGGCTTTCCGTTTTATCTTTTTAGTTTTGTTCTCGATACATCACGCAAAAAAACGTGATACTCGAACTGACAACTAAAAAGGATGTCACTCCAATCCCTAACGCGGGCTAATTTAGTAACTTTTGTGATTTTACTAAAAATTACATTTCTTATTTTTCACCATAATCTCTTCCTTCCCGAGTTTATATTGAGCTCGTCGAAATTGGAAGGTTAGGATGGGGTTTTACATTCTATCAGGAACTTGAATTCCCAACAAACCGAATGCGGATTTTATAACGTCAGCGACTTTTTTAGCCAACTGTACTCTAAATACTTTTTTGTCTCCGTTTTCTTCGGCTAAGATAGAGACATTTTGATAAAATGAATTGAACTCCTTTACCAAATCATAGGTGTAATTTGCAATCACAGCGGGCGAATAATTTGCCGCCGCTTGTTGAATGGTTTCGGGATACAATTCCAATTGCTTGATCAATTCTTTTTCTTTTTTATGCAAATCCATTTCAAGAACCTTTGCTGAATAATCAAAATTAGCTTTTCTTAAAATAGATTGAATTCTTGCATAAGTATATTGAATAAACGGCCCTGTATTTCCTTGGAAATCTACCGAGGCTTTAGGATCGAATAAAATTCGTTTTTTAGGATCTACTTTTAAAATGAAATATTTTAAAGCGCCTAAACCAATCACGTTGTATAATGATGTTTTTTCTTCTTCAGAATAGCCTTCTAATTTTCCAAGTTCTTGAGAAATGCTTTTTGCAGTACTAGCCATTTCGATCATTAAATCATCAGCATCAACCACGGTTCCTTCTCTCGATTTCATTTTTCCAGAAGGTAAATCTACCATTCCATAACTTAAATGGTATAGTTGTTCAGCCCAAGAAAATCCGAGTTTCTTTAAGATTAAAAACAATACTTTAAAGTGATAGTCCTGCTCATTCCCAACCGTATAGACCATTCCGTTGATATCTGAATAATCTTTTACTCGTTGAATAGCGGTTCCGATATCTTGAGTCATATACACCGCAGTTCCGTCAGAACGTAAGACTAGTTTTTCATCCAAACCTTTATCCGTCAAATCGCACCAAACTGAACCATCTTCTTTTTTAAAGAAAACACCACTTTTGATTCCTTCTTCAATGACATCTTTTCCTAACAAATAGGTGTCACTTTCATAATACAAAGTGTCAAAATTTACACCTAAGTTTTTGTAGGTAATTTCAAATCCATCATACACCCAACCATTCATGGTTTTCCAGAGGTCGATGGTTTCAGGATCTCCAGCTTCCCATTTACGAAGCATTTCTTGAGCTTCTATTAGCAAAGGGGATTGTTTTTTATATTCTTCAAATAACTCTTTTATGATTTCTCTTTTATCTTTCCCATCAATTTTTTTTAGAGTCTTTTCATTTGAAGTAATTGATTTCTCAATGAATTTATATTCTTCTTTATATTCAGTTTTATATTTTAATGAAGAAATAGCAGTTAGACCAGAAATTATAGCTGTTACAGTAGCGGCATTTTTTAGCTCTTTATCATCTTTACTCTTCTTATAAAGAAAGCTGGCAAGAGCTAAACCCCCAATTGCTAAAAAAATATTATTATTAACAGTAAGTTTTTTATTTGGAGTAATAATTTTTTTATACTCAAGAATTGTTTTGTTAGTTTCTCCTTTAGGTTTTTGCATTTCATTATATGCATCTTCCGCTAAACTAAAAACTCGATTGTATTCTTTTATATATTCAGTATTATATTTTACATAGTAGTTTCCAACCAATTTATCTCCTTTCAATCCAGAAGACTCAGGAGTTTCTCCATTTCCATATTTTTTCCAAGCCAACATCGACTTACAAATATGGATTCCACGATCATTAATAATCTGAGTTTTATAGACCTTTTTACCAGCCGCTTTTAAGATTTCAGCAACTGAATACCCTAATAAGTTATTTCGAACGTGTCCGAGGTGTAAGGGCTTATTGGTATTGGGTGATGAATACTCAACCATTACAGCATCTTTTGTAGCATCAGCAAAACCAAAGTGTTCAGTAGTATTAATTCCGCTGAAAAAGTTGATGTAAAAAGAATCATCTACCACCAAGTTTAAAAAACCTTTGACAACATTAAATGCTTTAATTTCTTCTACATGTTCTACTAAGTAATTTCCTAGGTCTTGTCCGATTTGAACTGGATTCCCTTTCTTATAGCGTAACATAGGAAAAACTACGACAGTAATATCGCCTTCAAAATCTTTACGAGTGGCTTGGAATTCTACCGTTGGTAATTCAGTTTCAAAGATTGCTAAAAAACCTTCTTTTACTTTGGCTTCAAGGATGGCTTGAATATTCATTGAGTCAAATAAATTGAAGTGCAAAATTACAGAATTTTAGAAGAGAAAAGGGAATACGGTTTTGAAATTATTTTTAGAATTTCAGATTTAAAGAATTATAGTACTTTAAACTAATTTTTCACTAAAACTATTTTTTGTGAATTATCATTCACACCCTTTAACTCTACTCCATTTTCTTTTAGAACAATATTAAAAGTGTTCTCTAAAACGGAAATAAATTTTCTTTCAATTTGGTTTTTATCCTTATCTACACAATAAAGTTTCGTAGTTGTAATATTTTTAATACTAATATAATTATTTTCTGACAGTTCAAAGTTTGAAAAATAGGAGTTACAGCCAGAATTACCAGAAACTTTTTTTGATGAAAAATCTATTGAAAAAGTGAGTTCTTTTGATAAGATATCTTCCTCATTAAGTATACTTATCTTATACAACCCTGTAAATACTTCAGAAATGTTTTTCTTCGATGAGTTTTCTGTAACGGTTTTACAGGAGCTAAGGAATATGATAGCAATAAATATTGAATTAATTATTTTCATTTTAGAAGTACTAATATTCTTATAAGTTATAAAAATCCAACTATTTTGATACTATAATCTTTTTGTGAAGAGATGCATTATTTTGATTTAGCTTTACAATGTATATGCCATCACTTAATCCAGATAAATCAATTTGATTATCAAAATCAGATAGTATTCCTTTTTTCATTTCCTTACCAAGTAATGAATAAACAGCAAATGTTATATCATCATTTGTTCTGTTTGTGATGTTTAAAAGTCCAGTACTCGGATTTGGATATATATTTAAAAAATCTGCTAATTCTTCTTCTGGAGTACTCAAAACTTGAGAAAGCATATTATGCGTAGTAACACCTGTATTAGTAGGGTCTAGCCATGTGCCAAAATTATTATTATTCCAAGAGACTGCGAAACGTCCATAGTAATCTAAAAATCCATTATCATTTGTGCCAGCACATGCAGCTCCTCCGCCAAATAATTGACCAACAATTCTACCATTCTCGTCAAAGAGAGCAGACCCTGAAGAGCCTCCTTCGGTAACTCCTTGTTCCCAACCTCCGCCTGCTGTGGTAATTTCCCAAGTTTGAGCACCTGCGTTTACATTTTTAATAACACCTGTGTCATCACGACAAACTTTCATAATATCTCCACTAGGGTGATGAATGCCTACAACATAACTTGGTGTATTATCTGTTCTGTCCCATCCAGCCCATTCAAGATCCCAACCAGCATCTAATCCTCCATCTAAACTTAACAGTTTAACATCGCTATTTGCGTTGCTAGCAAGAACTGTGGCTCCACTTGTAGTTTGATTTATAGAAGCATCTGTACTACTTGTGGTACTAGCACAAATTGGGTTAGGGCTTATCCAATTAAATCTAAATGCCCATGTAGAGTGAGAACCTGAATTACAATGATTAGCAGTTAAAAAATAAGGGGCTCTATCATTATTGGTGTTGTTAATTAGCTGTCCTGAGCAAACAAATCCATTGAGTATAATAAAAGCTACTGAATGCTTTAAACGATCTTTTAATCCATCAAAGTCAGCTCCTATACTACAATCTACATCCATATTACAATTTCCAGAATCATTTAATGCTTTCTGCATCGCTTCAGAATCGGTTGTAATTCTGTAACCATGAACTACTTTGCCTATATTAAGATATCCTTGACCTTGTACCTTTTTGGGTTCATAATATTCAATCCAAACATTGTCTCCTTCAACCAACCAAGTACCCAGCATTTCATCTTCACGGTTAAATACATTTGTATATGCACCTAAAAGATCAGACCTATCATTATTATATAAATAAACTGAAGCTCCATCAGGCACCCTGTATTTGTCAAAAACAAAATTTAATGTTTTAGCACCAGGAGAAGTAATATTCACTCTCCATATTCTGTCACCATTTGGAAGTTCGTCCCATGTACCTGAATTATCCATGCCTAAGTCGACATTTAATTCATGTCCAAAACGCCAAGGCTTGGTTCTATCAAGATCATTAATTTTATCTTCTGCTTTTATAGCATTTAAATCAAAAGAATTCATTTCAATTTTTGCAGAACTTTTTAAGTTAGACTGCGACCATGATAAAGGTTTTCCTTCATTGGTAACCTGGGCACTTATAGTAAGGAAAATAAAAAATAAAAAAAATGAGAGAGAATAATTTTTGTTCATAACTTTAGGTATATACTCACAAACTTACAAATTTTTAGCATATATTTTCAATCCTTATGAAGAAACGATTGGAAGAATTGCCTAGATTGGCAAAAGAAGGGTTAGCAGAAAATAGGAAATATTTCAAAATGCTAAAGAAGAGAACACCTAAGAATTTAGATGTTGTCATGAAAGAATTGCATGAAGATGAGTTTAAAAAAACGGATTGTTTGACCTGTGGAAATTGTTGTAGAACATCCAGTCCTATTTTTATTGATAAAGACATTCAGCGTATTTCAAAGCATTTACGCATGAAAGAACGGAATTTTATCGATCAATATCTAGAACGAGATTCTGATGACTTTATGGTATTGAAATCGGCTCCTTGTTCCTTTTTGGATGAATCTGATAATTCTTGTTTTATTTATGATGTAAGACCCAAAGCCTGTTCTGAATACCCACATACCAACCGTAAGAAATTTATTCAAATTACTGAATTGACTTTGACCAATACAGAGATCTGTCCTGCGACTTATAATATTGTTGAAGCTTTGAAAAAAAGATTGCCTTTAGAATATAATAAAAAGGTGAAGAGGAGTTAAGTCCATGATTGCCTTTTATCAATGTCACTTCGAGTGATTTTGATGGAATCACTTAAATTGTCTTTACGAGTTGATCCTGAATTTATTTCAGGATGAAACGAAGTAATCTCTTAAAACAAGAACTAATTTTTTGACAGATCGCTTCGTCGCTTTGAGGCTCCTCGCGAAGACATCTGTATTACTATTTAGTTTTTCCTTATTTTAGTGCAAACTAATTTACTTTGGACACTCTTATAGAATATTTTAAAACCATTTCGTCTTTGCATAGAAGTATAATTCTTGTTGGCGGAATTACCTTTTTTTGGTTGTTAGAAGGTGCTTTGCCTTTGTTTCGATTTAACTACAAAAAATGGAAACACGCGATTCCGAATCTATTTTTTACAGCGACTACAGTGATTATCAATTTTGCACTTGCATTTTTATTATTGGGGTCTGCGGATTGGGTAGAAACCAACAATTTTGGATTGATTAATTGGTTGCCAGAAATGCCTTTGTGGTTATATGTAATTATTGGGGTTTTATGTTTGGATTTCTTTGGAGCGTATTTGGCGCATTTTACGGAACACAAAATAAAACCTTTGTGGATGGTACATTTGGTGCATCACACAGATCATAAGGTAGATACAACTACAGCAAACAGACATCACCCGTTAGAGAGCATGATTCGTTTTGTATTTACGTTGGTAGGTGTTTTTATTGTAGGAACTCCCATCGCTATTGTGATGTTATATCAATCGATGTCTTTAGTGTTTACACAGTTTACGCATGCGAATTTAAAAATACCGAAAAAGCTAGATAAAGTATTGAGTTATATTATTGTTTCTCCAGATATGCACAAAGTACATCATCATAACTTATTGCCATATACGGATTCTAATTATGGAAATATATTTTCGATTTGGGATCGTTTGTTTGGAACTTACTTGTATTTAGATCGTGAGAAGATTGTCTATGGCGTAGATACGTTTCCAGATGAAAAGACCAATAGTAATTTGTGGGAATTACTAAAACAACCGTTTCAGAAATATCAGAAACCTACGAATTTGGAAGAAGTTTAGTGTCATTCCCATGAAAATGGGAATCCAGTAGGATTATTTTTTTAGATTCCCGCTTTCGCGAGAATGACAAAACGAAAAACTATTTATAAATCAAATATTTACTACGTACTCTCTTAAACTTTTCCAATCCTTCTTGCCAAGACAATTTAATGTCTTCTTCGGAAACTTGACCTTCTAGCTGAGCTTGCAATTTTGTAGTTCCTGCTAGTTTGGTGAAAAATGGATTGAAGAAGTTTTTGGTCCTATTTTCTTTTTTGGCTTTGATCAACCAAGAAAGGTTTAATCCACTTAATCTTGGCGTTTTTCTCAAATCTTCTCCATAAGAGATCATGTGCACGTGTTTTGGATATTTTGCACCTTCATTGGGAGAAGGCGTATAAGAGAACTTATTTTTAGTATCTAAAAAAGGAGAACCGTAGACTTGAAATTGTTTGTCTGTACCACGACCTGCATTTACATTGGTTCCTTCAAAGAAACACAAACTAGGGTAGAGGTTGATGGATTTATCATTGGGTAAGTTTGGCGATGGTTTTATGGGTAAAGAATATTGAGATTGATGTGTATAGTTTTTTAAAGGAATCACGGTCAATCGAGATTGAATTCCGTTTGCCATCCATTTTTCTCCATTGATCATTTTTCCGTATTCACCAATCGTCATTCCATAGACTACAGGAACAGGGTGCATTCCAACAAAACTTTTGTGCTCAGGTTCTAAAACAGGCCCGTCTATATAATGTCCGTTTGGATTGGGTCTGTCTAAAATAATAACAGGGATTCTTGCTTCAGCAGCAGCTTCCATCACATAATGTAAAGTGGAAATATAAGTGTAAAAACGAGCTCCAACATCTTGAATATCGAAAACTATGACATCTATTCCTTGTAACTGTTCCTTGCTCGGTTTTTTGTTTTTTCCATACAAAGAAATAATGGGCAATCCTGTTTTGGTATCTACTCCATCTTTTACAACTTCGCCAGCATCTGCTTTTCCACGAAAACCATGTTCTGGAGCAAATACTTTTTTGAGGTTTATTTTTAGTGAAATCAAACTATCTACCAAATGAGTATAACTGTCATTGCGATCACGCTTTTTGGCGTGAGAAGCAATCTTATTATCTTTTTCCTTTTGAATAACAGAAGTTTGATTGGCAACAACAGCAACTCTTTTTCCTTTTAGTTTCTGCAAATACAAATTTGTTTGATCAGCTCCAGTTTTAATTGTCAACGGAAGTTTTGATTCTTGAGCACAAGAAGTCAGATGATTACAAATCAATAAAAGAATAAATAAATATGTACTTTTACGTGCAGCTAAAATCATAGAATTGAATTACGAATTATTTGTTGCCAAACGTATTATTTCTGGCAAAGAGCATAAAAGTAGTATATCGTCTCCAATAATAAAAATTGCAATCGCAGCAATTTCATTGGGATTGATTATTATGATGATTGCCGTAGCAACTGGTGCTGGTTTTCAGGAGAAGATTCGTGATAAAATGTCTGGTTTTAAGGGACATATTCAGATTACCAATTACGACAATAATAATTCTGATGTTTCTATTATTCCTGTTGATAAAAATCAAGATTTCTACCCTGAATTTTCCAATATTGGAGGCATTAAAAATGTACAAGTCTATGCCAATAAAACGGGATTGATAAGGACAAAAACTGATTTTGAGGGAGTTATCATGAAAGGCGTTTCTACGGATTATGATTGGTCCTTTTTTAAAGAATATTTGGTGGAAGGAAGCTTGCCCAATTTTAATCAGAAAAGAACGAAAGGTGTTTTGCTTTCTAAAACATTAACGGATCGTTTGCAATTAAAATTAAATGATACTATTGCTGTTGCTTTTTTGAAGGATGCAGCAAATAAATTGCCTTCTAACAGACGTTATGTGGTGAAAGGAATTTATAGTACTGGATTTTTGGAGTTTGATAAGAATATGATGATCGGTGATTTAAGGGAAATTCAAAGGCTAAACAAATGGAATGATAATCAAGTAGGTGGTTTTGAGGTGCTTATTGATGATTTTGATGAACTAAGAGAGAAAGGAAAAGAAGTTTATAAAGTAACAGGTTCTACCTTGGATGCTACTACGATTGTTTCAAATTATCCAGCTATTTTTGAATGGATTCAACTGTCTGATAATAATATTTGGTTTATCATCGCTATTATGATTTTGGTAGCAGGAATTAATATGATTACTGCTTTATTGGTTTTAATCTTGGAACGAATTCCTTTGATTGGAATCTTAAAAGCGTTGGGAAGTTCTAACTGGAGCATTCGGAAAGTATTTTTATACAATGCTGCCTATTTAATTTTGAAAGGAATGTTTTGGGGAAATGTTATTGGTCTTGCGATTCTCTTAGCGCAGCAATATTTTGGGTTTATTACTTTAGATCCTGAAACTTATTATGTTTCTCAAGTACCTGTAAGTATTCATGTTTTATCAGTTGTCTTATTAAATATAGGAACGTTGGTTTTATGTTTCTTAATGCTCATTATTCCTTCTGTGATTATCACAAAAATTCAGCCTTCTAAATCTATTAAGTTCGCATAATTTATTGGAGACCTCACAGGTTTTCAAAACCTGTGAGGTCTGATACGTTAGGAATAGCAATGTACAGAGTGTATGTAACTTCTATTTGTTTTTATTTGGGTGTTGTCTTGTATCAAAAACTCTAACAATGTAGATTTTTGTTTCTCCTTCTCTGTAGGTGATTTTGTGGTAAGCATGAATTAACTTTCTATACCGATGTTTTAGATGTGAGAATTGTTCATCTATGGCACCAATTTTAGTTAAATTGATGTTTGTATTTTCCAAAAGAGCTAACCGTTCAAAGATTCCATCGATAATTTCTTCGGCTTTTTCTTCTCCTAGTAATTTTTTGTTAAAAGATTTAATTTTGTTTAAATCTTTAATAGCTCTTTTTGTTAATTCAACAGGCTTTATAAAATTCTTTTTCAATTAACTGATCATTTTTCTAGCATCTTTTAGACTATAAGTTTTACCAGTTTTGATATCTTCTTCTCCCTCTGCGATCATTTTGTCCAAATGACGTTGTTGCTTATAGTCTGCAATAAGTTTGTACAGTTTTTTTAATGAAGTTTCGTCTTCATTATTTATAAAATCTACTATTTCTTTTCTGATTTCTAAAGTACTCACAACCTATTATTTTTATATTGTAAATATACTAAACTTTTGGAGACCTCACAGGTTTTCAAAACCTGTGAGGTCTTAGTAAGAATGTCGCGTTAGGGATAGCAGAGAAAAGCCCACAGTGAGGAACGAACGAGGACTTGAAACGAATAGCCCGACCTTTAGGTAACGCCCAAAAAATAAATTACCTTTGCATTCGAAAATAAAGACATGGATTACGCAAAAAATATCTTGGAAACTATTGGCAATACGCCATTGGTACAATTGAATTCGGTAACTTCTGAAGTTGATGCTTTGGTGTTGGCAAAAGTAGAAACGTTTAACCCTGGAAATTCTATAAAAGACCGTATGGCTTTAAAGATGGTTGAGGATGCGGAAGCGGATGGACGTTTACAGCCTGGAGGAACGATTATAGAAGGAACTTCTGGAAATACGGGAATGGGATTGGCTTTGGCAGCAATAGTAAAGGGGTACAAATGTATTTTTGTGATTTCTGATAAACAATCGAAAGAAAAGATGGATATTTTAAGAGCTGTGGGAGCAGAGGTTGTTGTTTGTCCGACGAATGTTGAACCTGATGATCCAAGATCGTATTATTCGGTTTCTAAACGATTGGGAAAAGAAACGCCAAATTCTTGGTATGTAAATCAATATGACAATCCATCGAATGCAATTGCGCATTACGAGCAAACGGGTCCTGAAATTTGGGAACAAACGGATGGAAAAATCACACACTTTGTGGTTGGAGTTGGAACGGGAGGAACGGTTTCTGGAACGGCTAAATATTTAAAGGAACAAAATCCAGATATTAAGATTTGGGGAGTTGATACTTATGGTTCTGTATTTAAGAAATACCATGAAACTGGAATTTTTGATGAGAACGAAATTTATCCTTATATCACTGAGGGAATTGGCGAAGATATTTTACCTAAGAATGTTGACTTTAGTTTGATTGATGGTTTTACCAAAGTAACGGATAAGGATGCTGCGGTATATACTCGAAAAATTGCCAAGGAAGAAGGCATCTTTGTAGGGAATTCTGCGGGTTCTGCCATTAAAGGAATTTTACAGTTAAAAGAGCATTTTACCAAAGATGATGTTGTTGTTGTATTATTTCATGACCATGGAAGTAGGTATGTAGGAAAAATGTTTAATGATGATTGGATGCGTGAACGTGGTTTCTTAGAGGAAGAAGTAACTACGGCTGCAGATTTGATTAAGAGTCATGCAGGTAAACCTTTATTAACGGTACGAACTGAGGAGTTGGTTTCTCATGCTATTGAAAGAATGAGAGAGTTTAAAATTTCTCAAATCCCTGTAGAAGATGTAACTGGTTTTGTGGGTTCTGTTGATGAATCTGCCTTATTACATCATTATATAGAGGATAAGAATATTGCTGAAAAACCAATTAGAGAGGTGATGGGAGCTGCTTATCCTGTGGTTGCGGCAAATACATCTATAGACAAAGTTTCTAAACTAATTACGAAAGACAATCAGGCTGTTTTGGTCGATTTAGGAAATGGGAAGTATCATATTATTACTAAGTATGATATTATAAGTGCTATTTAATGATGTTACTAAATATTAGTTTATTTAGTGGACCTTCCAGTTTTTCAGATTTGCTTTTAGTGTTCACTTTATGGTTAGGAATCCCCACTATAATCATAGTAGTAATTGTCCATGCGATTGTAAAAAGCACAATTTTTTATAAAAAGAAAATTGAACAAAATATATGGAGTAAGGTAATTTACTACCCAATACTGTTAATAATATCTATATTGATTTGTATACTTGTCTTTATGATATTAAGCTATCTTTAAAAGAAAGGTTAACACCCGCACCAAACAACTACACTTTTTTTATTACTATAATATAGGTAATTCAAAAAAGAGAATTTTCAATAAAAAAACCGTCCCAAGTGGAACGGTTTTTAAACAAACAACTAAATTCTAAAACCTATTAAGTTGAAGAAACTTGTATTAATAATTTGTCTTTGGAGACATTTCGACTCCGCTCAATGTGACAAACTATTATTAGAAACAGTAACTGTTTTCTGATTTTACTTTTTCAGCGATCTCGTTTCTCAAAGCAACCACATTAGGCTGATTTGCATATTTTGTAAAACGCTTTAATCCCATTAACATCATACGTTGTTCATCACCTTCAGCAAAAGAAACAACCCCTTCTTTTCCGTTTTTGATGATGATATCTACAGCATTGTATAGGTATAATTTAGCCATTGCAATTTGACCAGCCTGAGCTTCCTCGCCAAAACGCTTCGCATTTTTCTCTGTTCTTAAAATGGTGGATTCAGCTAAATAAATCTCAATTAAGATATTTGAAGCTGCCATCAATAATTGCTGATGTTCTTCTAAATCGGGTCCAAATTTTTGAACTGCAGATCCAGCTACCATTAAGAATACTTTCTTTAATTTGGTAATCATTTCTTTTTCCTCAGTAAACAATTCTGTATAATCTGGAACATCAAAAGAAGGAATTCCCATGAGTTCTTCAGCAACAGCCATTGCAGGATTTAACAAATCGACATGACCTTTCATGGCTTTCTTAACCAACATTCCCACAGATAACATTCTGTTGATTTCATTCGTTCCTTCGTAGATTCTAGCAATACGTGCATCTCTCCATGCCGACTCCATTGGAGTTTCTTCAGAGAATCCCATTCCACCAAAAATTTGAATTCCTTCATCAGCAGCATTTTGTACATCTTCAGAAACTGCTACTTTTAGAATAGAACATTCAATAGCATATTCTTCAACACCTTTTAATTCGGCTTCGCTATGAGAATTTCCGTCAGCCAGACGAGCATTAATTCTGTCTTCAATATTTTTTGCGGCTCTATAACTTGCAGATTCACCCGCATACGTATTAGTTGCCATTTCAGCAAGCTTTGCTTTAATCGCTCCAAAATCTGAAAGCGGAGTTTTAAATTGCTTACGCTCATTGGCATAGTTTACAGCATGATTTAAAATGCGTCTTTGTGAATCTAAACAAGCTGCCGCTAATTTGATACGTCCTACGTTTAATGCATTCATGGCAATTTTAAATCCGCCACCACGTACTGATAACATATTTTCTACAGGAACTACCGTGTCACTAAAGAACACCTGACGTGTAGAGGAAGCACGAATTCCTAATTTATGCTCTTCTTCACCCATGGTAATTCCATTGCTTGCATCGTTTTCTATAATAAATCCAGTGATGTTTTTATCGTCTTCAATTCTTGCAAATACAATCATTACGTCGCAAAAACCAGCATTAGAAATCCACATTTTTTGACCATTGATCTTATATGCTTTTCCATCATCAGACAATGTAGCTGTTGTTTTTCCTGAATTTGCATCAGAACCTGCTGTAGGTTCCGTCAAACAATACGCGCCCATCCATTCGCCAGAAGCCAATTTTGGAACGTATTTTTTCTTTTGTTCTTCGTTTCCATATAAAGTAATTGGCATGGTTCCAATTCCAGTATGTGCACCAAAAGCCGTACTAAAAGAACCTGTTCCGCTAGAAATATATTCACAAACCAACATGGTAGAAACAAATCCCATTCCTAATCCACCATATTCTTCAGGAACAGAAACACCTAAGAAACCAAGTTCTCCGGCTTTTTTCATACAGGATTCAGTAAGATCATAATCTTTTTTCTCGAAACGATCTTTATAAGGAATAATCTCACGATCATTAAACTCCTTTACCGCATCTCGCATCATTTCCTGTTCTTCAGAAAAATCTTCAGGTGTAAATACATCATCACATTTAGTTTCTTTTACTAAAAACTGTCCTCCGCGTAAAATTTCTGATTTTTGTACTTCTGTATTCATAATGTTCTTGTTTTAGAAAAGAGAAAATAGAGAATAGAACATAGACTTAAGAGTCAAGTTCATTTTGAAAACTCATGGTCATTCTTTGAAATTCTTCTATTTTTTCTTCTAGTATTTTTAATGTATCGTTATTTATATATTTTCTATGTTGTGCTACTAATAATTGAGTCCCTAGTTCAAAAGAAGAACCTAAGGAGATATTTAAAAAATGGCTAAAAGATTTATCTGATCTTGCTGAACCTTCTGCAATATTACTAGGCATTGAAACAGAACATCTACTAATCTGTGAACTTAAATCAAATCTCTCGTGCTTTGGAAAGTTTAATAATAAGTCAGAAATATCATTGGTGATTTTTAACCCGAGTTTCCAAATTTTTAAATTCTTATAATTATGTCTTTTCATAGCATGCATTTTAAGTCTATTCTCTATTTTCTATTCTCTTTTTAATAATTATCGTCTCTTTTCTTTAGTCTTTTCTCTTATGAAAGGAATTCAAAAATCCCTGCTGCGCCTTGTCCAGTTCCAACACACATGGTCACCATACCGTATTTTCCTTTCATATCGCGCTTGCGCATTTCGTCAAATAATTGCACCGAAAGTTTCGCTCCTGTACATCCTAAAGGATGACCCAATGCAATGGCTCCACCATTCACATTTACGATATCTTGATTTAAATCCAATTCTCTCATCACTGCTAATGATTGAGAAGCAAATGCTTCATTCAATTCGATTAAATTGATGTCATTTTGTTGTAATCCAGCTTGCTTTAATGCTTTTGGAATTGCAGCTACAGGTCCGATTCCCATAATTCTAGGTTCAACTCCCGCCGCAGCATAGTTGACCATTCTTGCAATAGGTTCAAGGTTTAACTCTTTTACCATGTCTTCACTCATCACCATGACAAAAGCAGCACCGTCACTCATTTGAGAAGAGTTTCCTGCTGTTACACTTCCGCCAGCAGCAAATACTGCACGTAGTTTTGCTAAAGCTTCTTTGCTTGTTCCTGCTCTAGGTCCTTCATCTTTAGTTACAGTATAACTTTTTGTTGCTTTTTTTCCGTTTGCATCCAAGTAGGTTTGATTTACTGTAATTGGTGCAATTTGAGCTTGAAAACGATCTTCAGCTTGTGCTTTTAAGGCTTTCATATGAGAATGATATGCAAACTCATCCTGATCTTCTCTCGATACTTTAAATTGATTTGCTACCGCTTCAGCAGTATTTCCCATTCCCCAGTAATAATCTTCATGACCCGCTTTTATCGTGTCATAATTTAACTCAGGTTTATAACCCGTCATTGGAACGGCGCTCATACTTTCTGCACCACCGGCAATAATACAATCTGCCATTCCTGCTTGAATTTTAGCAGCAGCCATGGCGATAGTTTCCAATCCCGATGAACAAAAACGATTTACGGTTACTCCAGGAACATCTACAGTGTCTAATCCCATTAATGAGATCAAACGTGCCATATTCAATCCTTGAGAACCTTCTGGCATGGCGTTCCCTACGATGACATCATCAATTCGTTTTACATCCAATTCAGGAAGTTCTTTCATCATATGCTGAATAGTTTCAGCAGCTAACTCATCAGTTCTTTTAAATCTGAACAATCCTTTAGGAGCTTTTCCAACGGCTGTTCTGTATCCTTTTACTATATATGCTTGTTTGTTCATAGTTCTGAATGTTATTTTGAAAATCAGAGCCTAGAGTCTAGATGACTAGAAATTAGACTTTATTCTTTTAATTTATTTATAAATGCTCCTATCATTTTTTGAATTTGGAGAATCTTATTTTCGAGTTCATCAAATGTGTTTTTAACTAAATAATTTTCATTAAAAGAAACAATTAATTGCGTTTCCCACTCGAAAGCTGATCCTAAGCTATTCTCTAAATATTTTTTAAAATGTCTTTCAGTACTTTTACTAGAACCTTCAGCTATATTTGAAGGAATAGAAACTGCACATCTGTTCATTTGACTAACAAGATTAAATCTTTCAAAATCTGGGAATAATTTTGTTAGGCGATAATTATCATTTACAAGGGCAATACTGTCTTGCCAAATTTTTAATTTTTTAAAATTGTGTCTACTCATTTTTACTTAATTTTTCATAGCAGTTTTTGTCTAGATTCTAAAAATCTAGCCTCTAGTGTCTAGTTCCTAAGCGGTTTCCCCGTCTTCAACATATGCTGAATGCGTTCTAATGTTTTACGTTCTGTAGTTAAACTTAAAAACGCTTCACGCTCGATATCCAAAAGATACTGTTCTGTAACTTTGGTTGGTTCTGATAAATCTCCTCCAGCCATTACATAGGCTAATTTGTTTGCGATTTTTTTATCGTGTTCTGAGATATAACGACTTGCTTCCATAGAATCTGTTCCTACTAAGAACATTCCTAAAGCTTGTTTTCCTAAAACTTTGATGTCTTTTCTTGCGGGGGGTTGTGTATAACCCGCTTCAGCTAGTAATAAAGCGTGCTTTTTAGCTTGTGCTAATTGACGGTCTTTATTGACAACGACTACATCTTTTCCTTTTTGTAAGATTCCTAAATCGAAAGCTTCGTAAGCAGATGTTGCTACTTTTGCCATTCCAATAGTTAAGAAGTTCTCTTGTAGAACATTCAATTCTACATCTCCTTTTTTGAAAGAATCTGAAGCTCTCATGGCTAGCTCTTTCGATCCACCACCACCTGGAATTACGCCTACTCCAAATTCTACCAATCCAATGTATGTTTCTGCAGCAGCAACGACTTTATCAGCATGCATTGATAATTCACATCCACCACCTAAAGTCATTCCATGAGGAGCAGCAATTGTTGGAATGGATGAATAACGCATACGCATCATGGTATCTTGGAAATATTTAATTGCCATATTCAATTCATCATATTCTTGCTCTACAGCCATCATAAAAATCATCCCAATATTGGCACCTACAGAGAAGTTAGCAGCTTGATTACCAACGACGAGTCCTTGGTAATCCTTTTCTGCTAGGTCTATAGCCTTATTTAATCCAGCTAAGACATCCCCTCCAATCGTATTCATTTTTGATTGAAATTCTACATTTAGAATTCCATCTCCTAAGTCTTCCACAACAACTCCAGAATTTTTGAAGACTGCTTTCGACGCTCTAATATTGTCTAAGATGATAAATGCATCTTGTCCAGGTTTCTTTGTTTGTACTCTTGCAGGAATGTCGTAGTAATAAGTCGCTCCATCTTTTACTGAGTAAAAAGATGTAGCACCTGTTTCTAACATTTCCAATACCCAAGCAGCAGGTTCTTTACCTTCAGCTTTCATCATTTCAATTCCTGCTTCAACGCCAATAGCATCCCAGATTTCAAAAGGCCCGTGTTCCCATCCGAATCCTGCTTTTAAAGCATCATCAATTCGGTAGATTTCATCTGATATTTCAGGAATTCTATTTTGTACATAGGCAAACATAGCCGCGAAACTCTTTCTGTAAAATTCACCTGCTTTGTCTTTTCCTTCGACTAAAACTTTAAAACGATCAATGACATTGTCAATCGTTTTTGTCAACTCTAAGGTTGCAAACTTTGCACGTTGTTTCGGTCTGTATTCTAGCGTGTTTAAGTCCAAAGAAAGGATTTCTTTTTTACCACCTTCACCAACAACTCTTTTGTAGAAACCTTGTTTTGTTTTACTTCCTAACCATTTGTTTTCCATCATGGTATTCACAAAATCAGGAATGACAAACTGGTCTCTCATTTCGTCTTCGGGACAGTTGTCTTTTACACCGTTAGCTGTATGCACTAAAGTATCCAATCCAACTACATCAATGGTTCTAAAGGTTGCAGATTTAGGGCGACCGATTACTGGTCCTGTTAACTTATCAACTTCTTCAATGGTCAATCCCATTTCTTTTACCACATGGAACAAACTCATAATTCCGAAGATTCCGATTCTGTTTCCAATAAATGCGGGAGTATCTTTTGCTAAAACCGATGTTTTTCCTAAGAACTTATCACCGTACATCATTAAGAAATCAGTGACATCCTGTGTGCATTTTGGACCAGGAACTACTTCAAATAATTTTAAATATCTCGGAGGATTAAAGAAGTGTGTTACTGCAAAGTGCTTTTGAAAATCTTCACTTCTTCCTTCGTTCATAAATTTGATAGGAATTCCAGAAGTATTGGAAGTAATTAAGGTTTCAGGAGTTCTGTGTTTTTCAATCTTCTCAAAAACTTGTTGTTTGATGTCTAATCGCTCTACAACAACTTCCATCACCCAGTCTACATCTTTTATTTTATGTAGATCATCATCTATATTTCCTGTAGTAATTCTATCAGCAAACTTTGTATTGTAAATAGGAGAGGGCTTCGATTTTAATGAAGTCATTAAAGCGTCGTTCACCAATCGGTTACGAACTATTGTATCTTCTAAAGTCAATCCTTTTGCCTTTTCTTTATCATTTAATTCCCTTGGAACAATGTCCAATAAAAGAACTTCTACACCAATATTGGCAAAGTGACAGGCAATTCCGCTTCCCATAATTCCGGAACCGATAATTGCTACTTTTTTAATTCTTCTAGTCATTTGTTTGTTTTAGTTTGTTTACACAGCTTTTTTGTTGACGTTCTCTTCTTGATAAATCGCTTTGTCTGCTATGAGTTTGTTTATGGTTGATGTTACTTTAAAAAAGGTTTCTATTTCCTCTTCGTTAACATGCTCTCTAATGGCATTGTTAAAAATGATGACTGATTGTCTAGAAACTTCTCGCATCTTTTTTCCGTAATCCGTTAATTTGATAATCACGCTTCTTCCATCTTCAGGGTTTTTTTCTCTAGAAATCGCCCCTTTATCTTCCATCGTTTTTAATATTCTTGAAAGACTTGTGGGTTCCATTCCCATTAAAGGACCTAAAGCTGTTGAAGGTGTTCCGTTTTCATAATCAATATTTAAGAGTACAAAGGCTGTTGACATGGTACTGTCATGCTTTGCCGCACGTTCGTTGTACAATTTTGCAACAGCTTGCCAAGTCGCTCTTAATTGATGATCTATTGATTTATTTTTATCCATTGCGTCAAAGATATAAAAATTTGTTATGCATGCATAGTAAATAATGAAAAAAATTATGCGTGCATAGTACTTTTGTTTAAAATGTTTGAAAAGGAAGATGGAAAATCGCTTAGAAATCCTAGTTCTTAATAACTTTAATCACTCGTTTTGAATTTTGATTTCCTCGAATTTCTAGAAAGTAAACTCCATGTTTTAAATGAGAAATATCAATTTCTTGATTTTCTTTTGAGAATTGAAAAGCAACTTCATTTCCTAAAACGGAGTAGAGTTTAAAAGAACTGTCTCCTAAATTGGTGAGAGATATTTTATCAGAAGTAGGGTTTGGGAAGACTTTGATTTGAGCTAATTGTTCATCTCTTACACTAAGAGTTACAAGACATCCATTCTGATTCATAGCATTTCCGTGACAATGATAACTATAAGTAGCACCATCACCTATAATGCCAAAAGGTCTTAGTTGCCCGTTTTCTTTTCCAATCCCTTCTGTAATAATCGTGCCGTCCCCCATATGATATTGTTTCCTTCCATCGGGTAGGATAATTAAGTCATTAACTCCTAATGCATTTCCATAAGCATTCACCATCTCGTCTCCTACTTCTAATGTGAAATCGGCAAGAACAAATTCTCTAAGGTTACCATTAAAATCAGAAGCATAAATGTAGAGTTTCTTTTCAGCAATATCTTCTCGGATAAAAACTTCAGGATAAGTTTGAAAATCACTTTCATAAGCTACAAAAGGAGGGGTAATACAACTGCTGTTTCCAGTGCTATCACGAAAATAAAGATATTTTAAACTCTTATATTGAACATTATTGATAATTGTATCTTTATCAACAGCAAGTCTTTGAATGTAAATACACCCTGGTCCTTCTTCTTGGGTATCCCAAAATGATCCTTCTTGTATAACGGGAATATAACTTTGAGCATAATTTGAAAGACCAAAAAAAAGTGATAAAACGAATAAAAAGAGTAGCTTTTTCATAGTGCTAAATTATTTACGCGTTTTAAAGTTACAAAAAAATGTAACACTTCTTCAAGAATGAATACTAATCTGTGTAAATTGAGTAAGTTTGTGTTACTCGGTAGAGGTCAAAAATCAACTAGCAAAAAATGAGTAATTTATTAGAAATCAACAATGTTGTAAAAACCTATGGTGACTATACGGCATTAAATGATGTGTCAATTCACGTTCCTAAAGGAAGTGTCTTTGGACTTCTCGGTCCAAATGGGGCAGGAAAAACGTCATTGATTAGAATCATCAATCAGATAACAATGCCAGACAGCGGTTCTATCATTTTAGATGGAGAAGAATTACAGCCAAAACATATTGAAAATATTGGATACTTACCAGAAGAACGTGGTTTGTACAAGAGTATGAAAGTAGGTGAGCAAGCAATGTATTTGGCACAGTTAAAGGGATTGAGCAAAAAAGAAGCGAAAGATCGTTTGCACTATTGGTTTGAGAAATTTGATGTTTTAGCCTGGTGGAATAAAAAGATCGAAGAGTTATCTAAAGGAATGGCACAAAAAGTACAGTTTATTGTTACTGTAATGCATCAACCTAAATTGCTGATTTTTGACGAACCTTTCTCTGGATTCGATCCGATTAACGCACAATTAATTGCAAAAGAAATCCTTCAATTGCGTGATGAAGGAGCTACCATTATTTTTTCTACACATAGAATGGAATCAGTAGAGGAAATGTGTGATGATATTGCATTGATTGATAAATCAAACAAAATTCTGGAGGGAAAATTAGACGATATTAAAAGAGAGTTTAGATCGAATACTTTTCAAGTTGGATTAGAAACGAGCAATGCAAGGGAAGTAGAAGCTAAATTGAAAGAAAATTTTGAAGTTTCTCCTGCAGATTTTAAACTACTTAATGAAGGGTTAAGGTTGAACGTGAAATTGAAAAATGGAAGTTCTGCTAATGATTTGTTATCGTATTTAACCAGTCAAGGTCAAGTACAACATTTTGTAGAATTGGTACCAGATGCCAATGAGATTTTTATTCAAGCTGTAAACAAAAATAGTTAAGGAGATGAGCAAGTTAAAACTAATTATAAAGAGAGAATTTTCTGCTAAGGTGAAGAACAAATCCTTTATTGTGATGACTTTTTTAAGTCCACTGTTAATGGTAGGAATTGGGTTTTTGGTCTTCTTTTTGAGTAAAAAGAATAGCGAAAACGTAAAAAACATTGCTTATGTAAATCATTCTACATTATTTGATGACTCTGATTTTGAAGATAAGGAAACCGTTAAGTATGAAGATTATTCAAACTTAAGCTTAGAAGAGGCTAAAACAAAAGTAAAAGATGGTGATTTCTATGGGATGATCTACATTCCAAAACAAGATAGTTTAGAGATTCTAGCAAAGTCTGTTGAGTTTTATTCCAATTCATCGCCAGGTGTTGGAACTATTGAAGCCATTGAAAGAAAAATTGAAAGAAGGTTACGTGATTTAAGGTTGAATAATCTTCATATAGATATGGAGGCATTAAAGTCTTCAGAATTTAATGCCAATATTAAACTCAATAATTTCTCTGGAGAGAAGTCTTCTAAAATGGGGAGTTGGATTAAAATAGGAACTGGAGCCATTTCTGGATACCTCTTGATGATGTTTGTTATTATCTATGGAACATCAGTAATGCGTAGTGTTATTGAGGAAAAAACGAGTAGGATTATTGAAGTCATTGTCTCTTCAGTGAAGCCTTTTCAACTGATGTTAGGAAAGATTATAGGAAATGCTTCAGCTGGATTGTTACAATTCTTTATTTGGGCTGTCATAATATCTATCTTGAGTATTGTGGCTTCTTCTATTTTTGGTATCGATTTAATGGAGGCACAAGCTTCAAAAGTAAGCCCAGAACAATTGGAAGCAATTAAGCAATCAACAAGCGGAGGTGAAGAAATATTTAGAGAATTATTAAAGTTACCTATTGCATTAATGTTTGTCTTGTTTGTCTTCTATTTCTTAGGCGGATATTTCTTATACAGTTCAGTATTTGCTGCCGTTGGAGCAGCCGTAGATAATGAAACGGATACGCAACAATTTATGTTGCCAATTATGTTGCCTTTAATTCTTGGGGTTTATATAGGGTTTGCCACAGTAATTAATGACCCCCATGGACCTATTTCTACGATATTTTCTATGATTCCATTAACATCTCCTATTGTGATGTTGATGCGAGTTCCATTTGGTGTACCTTGGTATGAAATTGCGATTTCAATGGCATTGTTATTGATTAGCTTTGTATTCATGGTTTGGTTTGCTGCCAAGATTTACCGAGTAGGAATCTTAATGTATGGTAAAAAACCAACCTATAAAGACCTCTATAAATGGTTGAAGTATAAAGGATAATTTAAAGTTAAAAGTACAAGGTTAAAAGTTGGAAAGTGCGTAAATATATTTTCAAAATGAAAAAATAAGTTACAACTTTTTAACTTTCAACATTTAAACTAAAGAGATATATGAGTAAAATTCTAGTTATAGAAGACGAAGCTTCAATCCGAAGAGTACTAACAAAAATCATTTCAGAAGAAAATGATGCATATCAAGTTTCTGAAGCAGAAGATGGATTGTTAGGCATAGAAATGATCAAAGACAATGATTATGATTTGGTTTTATGCGACATTAAAATGCCAAAAATGGATGGTGTTGAGGTTCTGGAAAAAGCTAAAAAAATCAAACCTGAAATTCCTTTTGTGATGATCTCTGGTCATGGTGATTTAGATACGGCTGTAAATACCATGCGCTTAGGAGCATTTGATTATATTTCAAAACCGCCCGATTTAAATCGTTTGTTGAATACAGTACGTAATGCTTTGGATAGAAAAGTATTGGTGGTGGAGAACAAACGTTTGAAAAAGAAGGTGAGTAAGAACTATGAAATGATCGGGGAGAGCAAAGAGATTACTCATATTAAAGACATCATAGAGAAAGTTGCTGCAACAGATGCCAGAGTTTTAATAACGGGACCTAATGGAACGGGAAAAGAATTGGTTGCACATTGGCTGCATGAAAAATCAGAACGAGCTAAATCGCCAATGATTGAAGTGAATTGTGCAGCGATTCCTTCTGAACTGATTGAAAGTGAATTGTTCGGTCACGTAAAAGGAAGTTTTACAGGCGCCAATAAAGACAGGGCAGGAAAGTTTGAAGCTGCCAACAGCGGAACGATTTTCTTAGATGAAATTGGAGACATGAGTTTGTCTGCGCAAGCCAAAGTATTGAGAGCTTTACAAGAAAACAAGATTTCTAGAGTGGGAAGCGATAAAGACATTAAGGTCAATGTACGAGTGGTTGCCGCTACAAATAAAAACTTAAAAAAGGAGATTGAAGAAGGTAAATTTAGAGAAGATCTCTATCATAGATTGGCAGTAATTTTAATCAAAGTTCCTGCATTAAATGAACGAAGAGATGATATTCCTTTATTAGTAAACTATTTCACCCAAAAAATAGCAACAGAGCAAGGAACAGCGAAAAAAGAATTTTCTGCGGGAGCGATCAAATTACTTCAGAGTTATGATTGGACAGGGAACATTCGTGAGTTGCGTAATGTTGTAGAGCGTTTAATCATCCTTGGAGAACAAGAAGTCTCTGAAAGTGATGTAAATTTATTTGCGAGTAAGTAGAACTTCTAATATAAAGACAATAAAAAAGGGACACTATCCTAAAATCTGTGTAAGTTAAAAACTCAGGGTTAAATTATTTATAGTTTAATCCTGTTTTCAAATATAGCTAAAAATTGGTTTAATATAATTCCCCAATTTCTAATAGGCATTGTCCATTTTTTAGTGCTTTCTCTTAGAGCTAAATAAACAGATTTGATCACTGCATCATCAGTTGGAAAGGACAGTTTATTTTTAGTGTACTTTCTAATTTTCCCATTTAAGTTTTCAATAAGATTAGTGGTATAAATAATAGTTCTTATTTCAATAGGAAAGTCAAAGAATACAGTAAGTTCATCCCAGTTATTCTCCCAGCTTTTAATGGCAGGCACTAACCCATAAAGTGTGTAAGTTTCAAAAACTCAGGATTGAATTCAATCCTGAGTTTTTGAAACTTACACACTTTATGGGTTAGTGCCAAAAAAGGCAATCCATCGGATTGCCTTTTCTCATATATAAAACGATTAATCTACTTAATCTAAATCATAACGATCTAAGTTCATAACTTTTGTCCAGGCAGCAACAAAGTCGTTGACAAATCTCTTTTCTCCGTCGTTCGCTCCGTATACTTCACAAACCGCTCTTAATTCTGTGTTTGATCCAAAGATTAAATCAGCGCGAGTTCCCGTAAACTTCACAGTTCCTGTTTTACGATCGCGACCTTCAAATATAGTTTGGTCATCAGAAGTTGCACTCCAAGTTGTGGCAAGATCTAAAACGTTTGTAAAGAAATCATTGGTTAAGTTTCCAACATTTTCTGTAAAAACACCATTTTTAGACCCATCATAATTAGCGCCTAAAACTCTTAATCCACCAACCAATGCGGTCATTTCTGGAATAGAAAGTGTCAATAAATTAGCTCTGTCAACCAATAAGTCTTCCGCAGCCACATTTACTTTAGGATTGATATAATTTCTAAATCCATCAGCAATAGGTTTTAAATACCCGAAAGATTCTAAGTCTGTTTGTTCTTGAGAGGCATCTCCGCGTCCTTGTGTAAATGCAACAGCAACAGCATGCCCTGCATTTTTAGCAGCCTGCTCAACACCTACATTTCCACCTAAAACAATTAAATCAGCAATAGAAACGTCACCACTAAAATCGTTCTGAATTCCTTCGTAAACCGCTAAAACTTTATTCAATTCACTAGGGTTGTTTACGTCCCAACTTCTTTGTGGTTCTAAACGAATTCTACTACCGTTTGCGCCACCTCTCATATCAGAACCTCTAAAAGTAGAAGCAGAAGCCCAAGCTGTAGTTACCAATTGTGATACTGATAAACCAGAAGCTGAAATACTATTTTTTAATGTGTCAATATCTGCATCACTTAATGTATAATTTACAGCAGGAATTGGATCTTGCCAAACCAATTCTTCCTTAGGAACTTCAGGTCCTAAATAACGATTGATTGGTCCCATATCTCTGTGGGTTAATTTGTACCAAGCTCTTGCAAATGCATCTTCAAATGCTTTGTGATCTTCATGAAAACGTTTGGATATTTCTAAATATGCAGGATCAACTTTTAAAGCCATATCTGCAGTAGTCATCATTAAAGCTTGTTCTCCATTAGCATCTCCAGCTTTAGGAGCTTTCTTTGCATTAGAAGCCGCAGTTGGCGTCCATTGATGTGCTCCGGCTGGACTTTTTGTTAATTCCCAGTCATAATTTAATAGAACATCAAAATATTCATCATCCCATTTTGTAGGGTTTGGCGTCCAAGCCCCTTCAATACCACTTGTAATTGTATCCTCTAAAACACCAGATTGATAGGTGTTTTTCCAACCCGTACTCATTTCTTCAATAGAAGCGCCATGAGGTTCAGCTCCAACATATTTATCTGGATTTGCAGCTCCATGTGCTTTTCCAAAAGTATGTCCACCAGCAACCAAGGCTACAGTTTCTTCATCATTCATTGCCATTCTTCCGAAGGTAATTCTAATATCGTGTGCAGATTTTAAAGGATCTGGTTCTCCATTTGGCCCTTCAGGATTTACATAAATCAATCCCATGTGAACAGCTCCTAAATGACCTTCTAAATCTCCATCACTTGTATCGTAACGTTTGTCATTATCTAACCATCCCGTTTCTGATCCCCAATACACATCTTGCTCAGGTTCCCAAACATCTTCACGTCCACCTGCAAAACCAAATGTTTCGAATCCCATAGATTCTAAAGCGCAGTTTCCAGCTAAGACCATTAAATCTGCCCATGAGATTTTGTTTCCGTATTTCTTTTTCACTGGCCATAAAAGCAAACGAGCTTTGTCTAAATTTCCGTTATCTGGCCAACTATTCAACGGCGCAAAACGATGTGTACCTGTACCAGCACCTCCACGTCCATCACCAACTCTATAAGTACCTGCACTATGCCAAGCCATACGAATCATAAAAGGTCCATAATGTCCATAATCTGCAGGCCACCAATCTTGAGAATCTGTCATTAAAGCAATGACATCTTTTTTAAGTTCAGCAAAATCAACACTATTAAATGCTTGTGCATAATCAAAATCATCACCCATCGGGTTAGATTTTGGGGCATGCTGACGTAAAATATTTAGTTTTAGTTCATTCGGCCACCAGTCACGATTACTGGTTCCTCCACCGGCAGGTTTTTTTTGAGCTCCGCTCATAAATGGACACTTGCCAATGTCTCCGTTGCTATTATGTTCCATGAATTGTAATTTTTTAAATTTAGAATCATCCAAATTTACGTACAATCTTTTAATAATTTTAATCTATATTTTTTATTTAATTATAATTAAAAATGATAGTTATTCTCTTGTTAAAAACAGTCAGTTTCACTGGAAAAATTAGCAGTATTCGATTGCTCTAAAAACGCCTTGTGCCCTAAGAGTTAGTCGAAAAGCCCCAAAGTAAGCGGTCTATCTTCTTTTAGTTGAACACTATCAATAAAAAATATAACATCACTTAGATTAACAACAACCTGAATTTGGTGAACAGGAAGTTGAAGCGATTTCTAATTCTTCAGAAGGAACTTCACATTTTTCTTTAGCTAAACAATCTGTAGAAGTTGTAGTTAATAAGAAGTTTTTTCCATTAAAATCCAATCCGTATTTACCAATGGTATTTCCTTGATATTCTACTTCAATTTCTAGATCGTCTAGGCTTAAAACTTTTTCTGATAATTCTATAATATGAATTAATTTCTCTGGATGTAGACGATGATCATAATCATTGGCATCCCAAAGTTGAAAATTAATCACTTCTTCATTTCTGATGGTTCCTCCACAGTCGATAAAGTTTTTAGTGATCTTTCCTACTTCAGTAACATGAAAGTGATTGGGTACTAAAGAACCATCGGGTAATTCAAAAGCGATGGTATTTAAATTTTCTAAATGTTTTTTAATTTCTGATAATTTCATTGATTGTAATATTACGATTAATATTTGTAAATTTTTTTAACAGCAATTTTTGGTTTGATTATGGAGATCTAAAAATTCAGTCATAGCAGTTTGAATACCATTCCAATTCTCTTTATCAATACAATAGCAAACACTGGTCCCTTCTATAGTACCTTTGATAAGATTGACATTTTTTAATTCTTTTAAATGCTGCGAAATAGTAGGTTGTGCCAAACCGATTTCATCGACCAAATCACCACAAACGCAGGATTGTATTCTAAACAAATGTTGAAGAATTGCAATGCGTGCAGGGTGACCTAAAACCTTGGCTATTGAAGCCAATTTGTTTTGTTCTTCAGTAAATATTTCTGATTTGGTTAACCCCATAATTAATTTATACATTGCAATATTACGATTAACAAATAAAACTGCAAAAAAATAAAGGGAGTTATTAAAGAATTTATTTTTCTAGGGATGGTTTTTTTGAAGAAAGTCGCTAATTTTACTCTTTACTCTTTACTCTTTACTCTTTACTCTTTACTCTTTACGCTCATTCACTTTCCTAATAATAGCTTTTAGGCGTTCTTTATTCTGAAGTTTTTGCTGCTTAACCTTATTGATTTTCTGCTGCATCAATTTGGTATGCTTGGCTTTGTTGACGGTATTTTTTGCTTTTCCTTTTTTTGGCATATTTATTTTCCGATATTATTAATATCATCTTTATCTTTTTCTGATTGCTTAATTTTTAAAATACTTTTGATAAGTAAGAAAAAACCGACAGCAAATGACAAAGTACCCAAGAATATAAAAATACCTGAAGATAAAGATATGATTCCAAATAAATAAAAATTACTTGAATCAGAAGATATTAGAATAGGGATAGAAAAAACCTTAAATGCATAAAAAATCAAACTTACTAAACTTCCGAAAAAAAGTAACTTGGCACTTAGGCTCTTTGATTTTTGATAATATTTATAACAAGCTATCAGAATAACAATTTGTGGAATCCCAAAGAGAAAAAACTGAATAATGATCTCGATAAAATTTGACATATTCTTTATTTAAATTAATGATGCGTTAATTTACGAATAACCTCTTCATGCTCAGAAAACATTCCAATCAATTCTTCTCTTTTTGGTAATACAAAATCAGCAAAATCAAAACCAGGAGCAACGGTACAACCTACCAAAGTATAAGCATCTCTTTCTAGAACTTCAGCAGCAAACCAATCGCCACCTTTTACAACATGTTGAGGAACTTCATCCTTATCAAAATCATTCCCTATCATCACAAAAGAATAGCCTCCTTCCTTAGAAATGATGTGTAACTTTATAGGAGCACCTTTGTAATAATGCCATATTTCATCTTGATTGATTTTATGAAAAGCAGAAAACTTTTTCGAAGTCAATAAGAAATAAATACAGGTAGAATGATTTCTATCTCCTTGATATCGTTCTCCTAATTCACTGTTAGAAATCTTTTCTTCACTTCGATACATTTCTTTAAAATAACCTCCTTCCGGATGTTCTTGAAGGTCTAACTTTTCAATAATTTCTTTGGCTATCAATGTGCAAGTATTTGTTCCCTAAAAGTATCAATTATTTTTCTAGCTTCAGCGTCAATTTCATTTTTATCGAACCAAGAATGAATATCGCCCAAATAATTCATTCCTAGATATTTTGAACTTTCAATAAAAGTCAAGTTAAACCAAGAGAAATTATCATTACTATCAGAATTACTCATCATTGCCATATTCTTTCCTCTTAATTGTCTTCCTAATTCTTTTTTATAATGTAGTAAATCAGAAATACGATCAAAGAAAACTTTTAGAATTCCGCTCATAGAATACCAATAAACAGGTGTTGCAAAAATGATAGTATCATATTGTTCAATCACTTTTTTCATCAAAGGAAGAAAATCGTCTGAATGATTTTTATGCTCATAATCAAAGTGTTCAATTTTATAATCTAAGAGATCAATAACATCAAAATCCTTATTGCTATTTATAGCATCAATCACTTTTTGCGTATTACCATTCCTATGAGAACTTCCTTTTATAATTACTTTGTTCTTCATTTTCGAGAATTAATACATTAAAAGTCGAAAAAGTAATTGTAAAATAAAGAAGATGGTAATTGTTATTTCTTATAAATTGAAAGAAAAAATTGATGCCAAGCACAAAAAGGTTTTTTATATTTATGGAATTATTATAGACCCTAATTAATTATAAATGTTATGGAATTAAAATTGACCAAACCCATTGTTTTTTTCGACCTTGAAACCACAGGAATTAATATTGGAAGTGATAGAATTGTAGAAATATCAATTCTGAAAATATTTCCAAATGGTAACAAAGAAAGTAAAACATGGTTGGTAAATCCTGAAATTGAAATTTCTGCCGAAGCAACTGCTATTCATGGAATTACCAATGAAAAAGTGGTAACAGAACCTACATTTAAAGAACTAGCGACCACAATTATGGAAATGATTGGAGACTCTGATTTAGCAGGCTTTAATTCTAATAGATTTGATATCCCATTATTAGCAGAAGAATTATTACGTACTGGTATTGATTTTGATATGAACAATAGGAAGGCAATAGATGTACAAGTCATTTTCCATAAAAAAGAACAAAGAACCTTAAGTGCTGGCTATAAATTTTATTGTGGAAAAGAGTTGGAAGATGCACATTCTGCTGAAGCAGACACCAATGCAACCTATGAGATTTTAAAGGCGCAGCTAGATAAATACGATGATATTGAAAATTCTGTAGATGCGTTAAGCGAATATTCTTCTCATCATAAAAGAGCAGATTTTGCAGGATTTATTCTGTTTAATGATAAAGACGAAGAAATTTTCTCTTTTGGAAAATACAAAGGAAGAACAGTAGAAGATGTTTTAAAAGAAAACCCAGGATACAATACATGGATTCAGAATGCTGATTTTCCATTGTATACTAAAAAAGTACTGAAAGAAATTAAAGAAAGAATGTCTGCTCCCCAAAATGGAATGTCAGATTCAGAAAAATTACAGGCTCTGCAGCAAAAATTTAATTTAAGATAGAAAACAAATGTTTGTAGCATATCAAAATTTACCTAAGAATTCTAGGGTTTGGATTTATCAATCCGAAAGAGAATTCACATCACAAGAAATCGAATTTATTTCTAAAAAAGCGATTGATTTTGTAGAACAATGGACAAAGCATGGTTCTGATTTACAAGGATCGTTTACCATTAAATACAATCAGTTTTTAATATTGGCTGTGGACGAAGGTTTTAATAATGTTTCAGGTTGCTCTATAGATTCATCGGTTCATTTTGTGCAAGAACTAGAAAAGTCCTTACAGGTAGATATGATGAATAAAATGAATATCTCATTTAAAGATGGAGACAATATCAATATTGTAAAAATGAACGCTTTTAAAGAATTTGCAAAAGCACATAAAATAACTCCAGAAACCATCGTTTTTAATAATATGGTAACAACCAAAGAAGAACTAGAAACCCAATGGGAAGTTCCCGCTAATAATAGCTGGCACAAACGTTTTTTAGTTTAGATAAATAGAACTGTCATTCCCGTGTGTTAGACTGAGCTTGTCGAAGTCAAATCGGGAACCCAGAAGTACTAATAAAATAAATAGATTCCTGCTTTCGCAGGAATGACAGAAAGGTGAAGAAATTAGTTTTTTTAATCATATTATGTAGTGTAAGTATTCTTAACGCTCAAAACCTTGACCCATTAAGAACCAACGACTATTACGCTCAAGAAAAATGGGTAGATAGTATTCTGAATTCTATGACCATAGATGAAAAAATTGGTCAGTTGTTTATGGTGCAAGCCTATTCAAACTTAGATTCTGTTCATGAAAATAAAATCAAAGCAATGATACAAAAGTATCATGTTGGAAATTTGATTTTTATGCAAGGCACACCAACAAAACAAGCAGAACTTACCAATACATACCAGTCGCTTTCTAAAGTTCCTATGATGATTGGTTTTGATGGAGAATGGGGATTGGATATGCGATTAAAAAACACCTATCGTTTTCCTTGGAATATGACTTTGGGAGCCATTCAAGACAATAAGCTCATTCGTCAATTTGGCGAACACTTAGGCGAACATTGCAAACGACTGGGAATCCATGTCAATTTTGCACCTGTTGTAGACATTAACATCAATCCTTTAAATCCCATAATAGGAAACCGTTCCTTTGGAGAAAATAAAGAAAATGTCACTCAAAAAGCCATTCAATTTAGTCAAGGAATGCAAAGTAAAAATGTGTTGGCAAATGCCAAGCATTTCCCAGGACATGGCGATACTGCTACAGATTCTCATTATAAACTGCCCGTATTAAATTTTGATAAACAGCGATTAGATTCCATTGAATTGTATCCTTACAAAAGAGTTTTTGATGCTGGAATGGCAAGTGTAATGACAGCTCATTTGAGCATTCCTTCCTTAGAATCAGATCCCAAATTACCAACCTCCTTATCTTCTAATGTTGTGACTGAGTTGTTAAAAGACAAACTCGGTTTTTTAGGCTTGATTTTTACCGACGGTTTAAACATGAGAGGCGCTACAGATTATTCAAGCTCTGCTGAAATTGATCTGGCTGCAATTCTAGCTGGGAATGATATATTATTGATTCCGCAAGATGTTCCTGCTACGTTAGATTTAATGAAAAAATCATTGCTAACGGGTGTTTTAACCGAAGAGCGTATTGAAGAATCTGTACGTAAAATTTTGCTAGGAAAGTATTGGGCTGGATTGCATAACTATCAGCCGATTGATACATTAAATTTAGTAGAAGATTTAAACAGAATTTCAGATGAAGTTTTGCATCGCGAATTGGTGAAAAGTTCAATGACGATTATTAAGAACAAAAAGAAAATTCTTCCCATTAAAGACTTGCAAAAAAATAAAAAGATTGCCTATGTGAAATTGGGTGACGACGATGGTGATGAATTCTTATCCAGCTTAAGAAAGTATACCGAAGTGACAAAAGTTACTGGCGATAAACTAGACGGAATCATCAATCACCTTGAAGCATACGATTTGGTAATTGTTGGCTATCATAAATCAAATGCACATCCATGGAAAGGATTTAAGTTTGAAAATAAAGAACTCGTTTGGTTGCACGAAATCGCTAGAAAAAACAAGACAATTCTTTCCGTTTTTGCCAGTCCATATAGTCTGTTAGATGTAAAGTCATTTACAAATATAGAAGGTATTTTAGCCGCCTATCAAAACAGTAAAATAGCGCAACAAATTGCAGCTCAAACTATTTTTGGTGCCATAGAAGCCAAAGGAAAATTACCAGTATCCATCAAAAAAGAATTTCCAGAAGGATTCGGAATTGTAAGTCAAAATTTACAAAGATTGCAGTATTCTATTCCAGAAGCCGTAGGAATGTCTTCAGAAAAATTGAAAAGAATAGATTCTATTGCTACCGTTGTTCTCAATGAAAAAATGGCTCCTGGATTGCAAGTATTGGTAGCGAGACATGGTCAGGTTATCTATGAAAAAAGTTTTGGATATCACACTGATAAAAAGAAAGACACCGTAAAAAGTAGCGATCTATATGATGTTGCCTCTTTAACCAAAATCCTTGCCTCCCTACCGATGCTGATGAAAGCAGAAGAAGATAGAAAAATAAAGTTGACAGCCAGTATTCGAGATATTCTGCCAAAATTCAAAAAATCGAATAAAGATACAGTCACTGTTCAAGAGATCCTTTCTCATTATGGTCGTTTAAAAGCTTGGATTCCTTTTTATAGATCGACTCAAGATAGTATCACCAAAAAGAATTTAAAAGAATATTACAGTACCAAAAAGACAAAAAAATATAACATTCAAGTAGCAGAAAATCTATACCTAAACAAGTCGTACAAAGACTCTATTTACAAGCACATAAAAGAATCAGAACAAAGAGAAAATGCGGGTTATAAATACAGTGATTTAGGCTATTATATTTTTAAAGAAGCCATAGAAAGAAAGTATAAAAAGAGCTTAGATGTATTGGTTCAAAAAGAATTCTACCAATCTTTAGGAGCGAATAGAATGTCCTATTTACCCTTACAGAAATACCCAAAAGAAGATATTATTCCTACAGAAAAAGACAGCTATTTTAGAAACCAATTATTGCACGGTCATGTGCATGATATGGGAGCAGCAATGCTAGGTGGAGTAGGAGGTCACGCAGGATTGTTTGCCAATGCAAATGATGTGGCGAAGATGATGCAACTATATCTTCAGAAAGGATATTATGGCGGAAAAAGATACTTTAAATCTACTACTTTCGACAAGTTTAACAAACGATATTACAAAGACAAAAAAGTTCGTAGAGGTTTAGGATTTGACAAACCTCAGTTGAATCCAGATATCGAGGCAACTTGCGGTTGCGTTTCCGATCAAAGTTTTGGACATAGCGGTTTTACGGGCGCCTATACTTGGGCAGATCCAGAAAGCGGAATTGTGTATGTTTTTCTTTCCAATAGAGTCTACCCAACTATGGAAAACAGAGGTTTGGTCAAAGAAGATATTAGAACAGAAGTCCAACGAATTATTCAAGAAGCTATTGTCAGACCTGAAAGGTTTTAAAAACCTTTCAGGTCTCTAATCAAACAGGAATTTCAGACGGAACAGGATGCAACTTTCCATACAAAAGAACCAAAAGCAAGGAACTTCCCAAATAAGCAAGTCCAATTTTCCAATCAAAGAAATAACTCACTAAAAAAGTCTGAATCAAATAAAACAGACCAAAGGTTAAGGTGTTAATTCCATAGCGGAAGGTATCTACAAATTCAATTTCGTCATTTTTTCTTTCAACATATTTCCATATCAACCAAGGAATGATGCTATTTAAAATAATAATCGGTTTTAAAAAACCGAAGAAGTAAAGGTTTCTCTTTCTTCCTAAAATTTGACCAGAGTCAATCATCTTATTTACATCGTTAACCTTTGTAAAATCGACATTAGCATGATTCAGTTTCGTTAAAGTATCTTGATAATTTTCATCTGCAGGAATATGAACAGACAAACGACGTAATTGACTAGAGATATCTTCCTTTAATCGTTTTGTTTCCGCATTTTGTCGATCAGTATTAAAATAGTCATTTGCCAGGATAGGCGTACCGTATTGAAGCATTACATCAGCTGGATATACTGAAGCATTCTGGTAGGTCAATCCAACAGGAACAATATGAATTTGTAAATCGGGATTTTTTTCCAAAGCCCCAAAAACGATTCTAGAAAACCCTTTACTTAAAGGTCTAACCGTTCTTCTTCTATCATGACTTCCCTCAGGAAAAATCATCAAAGCTTTTTGATTCTCTAAAATTGAAAAACACTTTTCAAAAATCTCTTGGTTTCTTCCCAATTGCTGTACACCATCTCGAATTCTATAGATAGGCATTAAGTTTAAAGTACCTAAAAACTTTTTCACCAAAGGGTTTTTAAAAGAAGCGGCTCTCACTAAAAAATGCTGAACTCTTGGATTGTTTACAGCGATGATTAAAGGATCAATTAATCCATTTGGGTGATTTACCATAAACAGAACAGCGCCTTTTTTTGGAATATTTTTTTTACCCGTTACTCTGATTCGTTTAGAGTAAAAGAATAAAGATGACTTTACTAGAATTTTAACGAAGTAGTACCAAAGAAGTTTCAAATCTATCGAGCTGATTAAAAACCTTCAGCAATTCGCTGAAGTTGTTTCGGGTCTAAAATATAAATTTCTTTCCCTTTCAAACGGATTAATTTTTCTTTTTTGAAGGCAGACAATAAACGAATCGCAGATTCTGTAGCTGTGCCAATAATATTAGCAATGTCTTCTCTAGACAATTGAATGTCTAAAGGACCATCTTTATTAGTAGAAGGATGAGATTCATTTAAATGTAATAATGTTTCTGCTAATCGTTGTTTGACAGTTTTTTGAGCCATGTCTACAATCACATTATCGGCTTCTTTCAAAGAAAGAGCAAGATCCTTTAAAATACTCATTGTAAACTTAGTGTTGTTCTTTAAATCTCTAATAATTTCTTCTTTGGGAATAAAACAAACTTCCATGTCATTAATGGCAGTAGCTTTTAAATTAGCAGCTTCATCACTTACCAAACTTCGTTCGCCTAAAAGATCTCCTTTTTTAATTAGTTTTACAATTTGTTCCCGTCCATTAGGACTCATTTTAGTCACCTTGCAAACACCACTTTGAATACAATACACACCATTAATATATTCTCCTTCTTCGAAAAGAACGTCTCCTTTTTTTACAAGTTCAGAAGATTTACAAGCAGAAATACGAACGAGTTCATCTTTAGTTAATTCTCCTAAAGAGTTCAATTGACGGACGATACATTGATCACATTTACTCATTCTTGAAGCGTGAAATAGCGTATCTAATTTACTGAAAAAAGCTGACAAATATCATATTTTTTGAGAAAATGATGCCGCATCTTTGTACAAGGCAATGAGTAAATAATTTATGAAACAAGAACCCTGCTATCACTGTGGAAATTCATGTGATTCATTTGTAGTAATGAGTCATAATAAACCATTTTGCTGTAACGGATGCAAAACGGTTTTTGAGATTTTCTCAGAAAACGACATGACTTGCTATTACGATTTTCAGCAGAATCCAGGAGCAATTCCAAAAGAGATAGAAGGGAAGTTCGATTATTTATCGAACAAAAACATTGTTGCCAAACTCTTAGATTTTGATGACGGAGATACACAAGTGATTACGCTATATATTCCTCATATTCATTGTAGTTCCTGTATTTGGGTATTAGAAAACCTTCATAAACTCAAGAAAGAAATTATTTCTTCTCAGGTTGATTTCCCTAAGAAGACAGCCCGAATTACTTATAACTCAAAAGGTTTCGAACTTAAAAGTTTAGTAACACTATTGAGTTCTATCGGTTATGAACCTTATATCAGTTTAGAAGATACAGAAGGAAAAAAGAAACCTGTCAACAGAACATTAACCTACAAACTAGGAATTGCCGGTTTCGCCTTTGGAAACATTATGTTTCTCTCATTTCCAGAATATTTTGAAGTATCAGGATTCTGGTTAGAGAAATACAAATACCTTTTTAGAGGATTAATGTTACTGTTCTCATTACCTGTTGTTTTCTATGCAGCAAATGATTATTTTATTTCTGCCTACAAAGGTTTGCGTTCCCGTATTTTAAATATAGATGTTCCCATTGCATTAGGAATTTCAGTATTATTTATCAGAAGTACAGTAGAAATTTTGTTCGATCTAGGAACAGGCTTTTTTGATAGCCTATCAGGATTGGTTTTCTTTTTATTATTAGGAAAGTTTTTTCAGCAGAAAACCTATAACTTTTTATCCTTTGAAAGAGACTATAAATCCTATTTTCCAATTGCAGTAACACGACTGCATCAAGAAAAAGAAGAAAGTATTGAAATCTATGATGTCAAAAAAGGAGATCGATTGTTGATTCGGAATCAAGAATTAATTCCTGTCGATGGAATTTTGATGAGTCCATCAGCACATATAGATTATAGTTTTGTCACTGGTGAATCAAAACACATTGTGAAAAAATCTGGAGACAAGGTTTTTGCAGGAGGAAAGCAAATTGATGGAGCCATAGAAATAGAAGTATTAACATCAGTTTCTCAAAGCTATCTCACACAATTATGGAGTAATGCTATTTTTTCAAAAGGAAAAGAATCTTCGTTTACCTCATTAACAGATAAGATTAGCAAGTACTTCACCATCACTATTCTATCAATTGCTTCTATAGCTGCTATTTTTTGGTTGTTTTATGATTCCTCAAAAGTGTTGAATGTCTTTACCGCTATATTAATCATTGCTTGCCCATGTGCCATTGCATTAGCAGCTCCGTTTACTTTTGGAAATATGTTGCGAATTTTTGGAAAGCACAAGTTTTACGTTAAAAATGCACAAGCTATTGAGAAACTAGGAGCCATTACGACAACCATTTTCGACAAAACAGGAACCATTACCACCAATTTAGAAAATGAAATAGTATACGAGGGAAATGAGTTGGCAGCGGCACAAAAATCAGAATTGAAAAGTGTTTTAAGAGCTTCAAATCATACTTTAAGTCGAAAAATTTATAATGAATTTGATGGACTTAAAATACAAACCATCCATAACTTCAAAGAAACTATCGGAAAAGGAATTCAAGCAGAAGTAGGCAATCATCATATAAAAATAGGCTCGCAATCTTTTGTGAATCATAAAGAACGATCTTCAAATTTTGATACCTCAGTTCATATCAGTTTTAACAATCATTATACAGGAAAATTTACCATTAAAAACAAATATAGAGAAGGCGTTGAAGACGTATTTGAAAAACTGTCAGAAGTATATCAAACAAGAATTCTTTCAGGAGATAATGAAGGAGAACGAGAATACCTAACACAAATACTTCCAGAGAAAACAAAAATCTACTTTCAACAAAGCCCTGAAGATAAATTAAATCACATTCAGAAATTGCAAAAAGAAAACCATCAGGTAGTGATGATTGGCGATGGGTTGAATGATTCTGGAGCCTTAGCACAAAGCGATGTAGGAATTGCATTATCAGAAGACATCAATGTGTTTTCACCCGCTTGCGATGCCATTTTAGATGCAGAGAAATTTCAATTTATTCCAAAGTTTATTCAATTGTCGAAACAATCCATTCATGTCATAAGACAAGCATTTGTTTTATCTTTAATCTATAATTTGATTGGATTGTATTTTGCGATTACAGGACAATTATCACCAGTAATTGCAGCAATCTTAATGCCTTTAAGTTCCATAAGCATTGTTATATTTACAACCTTAGCAACCAATTTCATCAGTAAAAAAATCTAAGTACATGATGAAAAACATTGAAGAATATATAAGTAGTTTTAAATCAGGTAATTAAAATATTGCCTCCTCGAGCTCAGTCGAGAGGTCGTTCAAAATAAAAACATCGATGGTAACAAGGTCTCGACTGCGCTCGACCTGACATCTGTAAAATATTTAATAATCTTTTCATGTACTAAATAAAAAAACAAAATGAACATTGCAAAATATATAGATCATACATTATTAAAACCAACGGCTACCAAAGAGCAGATCGTTCAACTTTGCAATGAAGCCATTCAATATCAGTTTTATTCAGTTTGTGTCAATGGTTGTTATGTTGAGTTGGTTCATGATTATCTAAAGAACCATGATGTAAAAGTAGCTGCAGTTGTAGGATTTCCATTAGGCGCTATGGAAACAACATCTAAGGTTCAAGAAGCAAGAAATTGCATTCAAAATGGTGCTGATGAAATAGACATGGTTTTAAATGTTGGATTGCTAAAATCTGGATGTTATCTAGAGGTGTTAAATGAAGTAAAAGCAATAAAAAAAGCAATAGGAAATAAAATCTTAAAAGTGATTTTGGAAACCTGTTATTTAACCAAAGAAGAAATTATTGTTGCTTCACAAATTGCGATCAATGCACAAGCAGACTTTGTAAAAACATCTACAGGATTTGGTACAAACGGAGCCGTTTTAGAAGACGTAAAACTGATGAAAGAAGTGGTTTGCGACTTAGCAGAAATCAAAGCTTCAGGCGGAATTAGAGATTATAAAACTGCCATAAAATTTATCGAAGCTGGAGCCACACGTTTAGGAACTTCATCAGGAATAGCTATTGTTGAGCAATGATCAATTAACGATTAATAATTATCAATGATTAATTATCCAGTCTTCAGTATTTCAGTAATCAGTTAGCAGTAAATATTTAGTAGTCAACCTCCAGTCTTCAGTTTACTTTTCAACTTCAATTTCAATTTCAGTTTCAACTTCAAAATAACTCCCAAAACATGATAAATATCATTTTTTAAGGAAAGATGCCGAGGTAATTTTACAGTGATTTTATCAGGCAACTTATGAGCGTAATTTATCTACTTCTTGCATTAAGCATTTTAGTCGCTTTAATTTTTTTCATAGCATTTATCGTATCGGTAAAGAGTGGTCAATATGACGACTCTTATACACCGTCGGTTAGAATGTTGTTCGATGATGAAATCGTAAAAGAAAAAAAGGATAGTAACTAACTAATACACAAATTATGAAAGTGGAACAGTTTTATTACGATAACAAAATCGTAAAAAAATTCATCTATGCTACCTTGCTCTGGGGAATCGTAGGATTTACCGTAGGATTGTTGTTGGCATTTATGTTTTTATTTCCCAATATCACAGACGGAATCTCTTGGTTAAGTTTTGGAAGGATAAGACCCTTACACACCAACGCTGTTATTTTCGCCTTTGTAGGAAATGGAATTTTTGCAGGAGTCTACTACTCATTACAGCGATTGTTGAAAACCAGAATGGCAAGTAACTTTCTAAGTAATTTTAATTTTTGGGGATGGCAAGCAATTATTGTCGCTGCAGCAATTACGCTGCCTCTTGGGTATACGTCATCTAAAGAATACGCCGAATTAGAATGGCCTATTGATATTGCAATAGCATTGGTTTGGGTAGCCTTTGGAGTCAACATGATATGGACTATTTTTAGAAGACGCCAAAGGCATTTATATGTAGCAGTTTGGTTCTATTTAGGAACCTTTGTAACCGTTGCAGTACTTCATATTTTTAATAGTTTATCATTACCAGTAAGCTTCCTAAAAAGTTATTCAGTATATGCGGGAGTTCAAGATGCCTTAGTACAATGGTGGTACGGACATAATGCAGTCGCATTTTTCCTAACCACGCCTTTCTTAGGATTGATGTATTATTTTGTTCCTAAAGCAGCCAATAGACCCGTATATTCATACCGATTGTCTATTGTACATTTCTGGTCGCTAATTTTTATTTATATCTGGGCCGGCCCTCACCACTTATTATATTCATCATTACCAGATTGGGCTCAAAATTTAGGAGTCGCTTTCTCAATTATGTTAATTGCTCCATCATGGGGAGGAATGATCAACGGATTGCTAACACTTCGTGGAGCTTGGGATAAAGTAAGAACCGATCCCGTTTTAAAATTTATGGTGGTTGCGATTACAGGATACGGAATGGCCACATTTGAAGGGCCGATGTTATCCCTAAAGAATGTAAATGCAATTGCACACTTTAGCGATTGGATTATTGCACACGTACACGTTGGTGCATTGGCATGGAACGGTTTCTTCACCTTTGGAATGTTGTATTGGCTGATTCCAAGAATGTTTAAAACAAAACTCTTTTCCAAAGGGTTGGCAAACTTCCATTTCTGGATTGGAACCTTAGGAATTGTTATGTATGCACTTCCAATGTACGTAGCAGGATTTGTACAAGCTTCTATGTGGAAACAATTCACCCCAGAAGGAAATTTGACCTATGAAAGTTTTATGTCTACCGTAAATGAAATTGTACCCATGTATTGGATGCGTGCTATCGGAGGAAGTTTGTTTATCATTGGCGCTATTGTTATGCTATACAATGTTGTGATGACAGTTCGCTCTGGATCAAAAGTAACCGATGAATTGGCTGAAGCTCCAGCCTTACCCAAAGTTTCTAAATACAGACAAAAAGGAGAAGGATATCATACTTGGTTAGAGAGAAAACCTGTAAAGTTGACTTTATATGCGACTGTAGCAATTTTAATAGGGGGAATTGTACAGATTATACCAACGCTCTTAGTAGACTCTAACATTCCCACCATTACAAGTGTAAAACCTTATACACCCTTAGAATTGGAAGGAAGAGATCTATACATACGAGAAGGTTGTGTTGGATGTCACTCACAGATGATTCGTCCGTTTAGAAGTGAAGTGGAACGGTATGGAGAATATTCAAAAGCAGGAGAATATGTTTACGACCATCCTTTCTTATGGGGAAGCAAACGGACTGGACCCGATTTAATGAGGATAGGAGGAAAGTATCCAGACAGTTGGCATTTCAATCACATGTACGACCCACAGAGTACTTCTACAGGTTCTATCATGCCAAGATATCAATGGTTGATACGAAACAAACACGACATGCCAGATACCGAAGGAAAAATGAAAGCGATGGCTACGTTAGGAGTTCCCTATACAGATGAAGATATTGAATCTGCTAGACAAAACATGAATACCCAAGCAGAAACAATTGTCAATAATCTATTAGACAATCCCGATATCAAAAAATCTTTTGACGAAGAGCAAAAAGATCTTGGAGCCGACTTTGTTCCTTTAAAAGAAAGAGAAATTATCGCTTTAATCGCTTATTTACAGCGTTTAGGAACCGATATCAAAGTAAAAGACGTAACAGACCAATTAAGTAAAAACAACTAATATCATGTTAAAATTCGTAAAAAACCACATGGAAAGTATTACAGGAATAGAGATTTACCCGCTCATTTCCTTGCTTATTTTCTTTACTTTTTTTGTGGTGTTGTTTTGGTGGGTATTTACAGCAAAAAAAGAATACATCAACACGGTAAGTCAATTGCCTTTAGATGATAACTTAAAAAATAGTAAATCATGAAAAAGTACCTAATGTCACTTGCTTATATTGCTTTTTTGATCTTAGCTTTTATAGGATTAACAACTGCTTTTATCAGTTATGAAAATCCATTGGATATTTATGAAAATCCTTTGGTGTGGATTGCCTTGATAGGATTTGTTTTGGTGATCATTCTAAAAGAAGTACTGAATTTAGTATTGCATCAAAAAGCAGAAGAACTTCAATTAGAAAAAGAAGGAATAGACCCTGCTTCCATCGATAAATTTGCTTGGTATAAAAAATTCATAAAGAAATGGACCAAAGCAAAAACTATTGAAGAAGAAAGCGAAATTGTATTGGATCATAATTATGATGGGATTAAAGAACTGGATAACTCGCTTCCGCCATGGTGGATCTATATGTTTTATGCAACCATCTTATTTGGAGTTGTGTATTTAGCTAGATATCATGTTTTTGATGGAGACGATCAGGTAACCGAATACAACAAAGCAGTTGCCGAAGCAAAGTTAGCATTAGAAAAGTACAATAAAGACAAGTCAAAAGAAGCAGCATTTGATATGAGCACTTTAACTCAATTAACAGACCCTGCTTCATTAAAGAGAGGAAGAGCCATTTTTAATTTGAACTGTGCCAGTTGTCACAAACAAAATGGCGGCGGAAATATAGGTCCCAACCTTACAGATGAATACTGGATTTTGGGTGGCGGAATTAAAAATGTATTTAACACGGTTACTAATGGAGGAAGACCAGGAAAAGGAATGGAAAATTGGAATAAGAAATACAAACCTATAGACATTCAAAAAGTAAGCAGTTATCTCTTATCACTTCAAGGAACCAATCCTGCAGATGCAAAAAAAGCTGAAGGAGATCTTTGGGAAGAAGAATAATGAAATGAAAGTTAGTTTTTAGTAGTTAGTAATGGAAACACCCAATAACGATAATTTTAGAGATAGTATTGGCACCATCAACCAAGAAGGGAGGCGTTCTTGGGTGTATCCTAAAAAACCAAGCGGAAAGTTTTTTAAATACAGAACTTGGGTTAGCTATTTTTTACTAGCATTCCTTTTATCAGCACCCTTTATTAAACTCAACGGAAATCAGTTTTTGATGTTCAATGTCTTAGAAAGACGTTTTAATATTTTCGGATTTCCCTTTTGGCCACAAGACTTTCATCTTTTTGTTATTTCAATGATTATAGGTGTTGTATTTGTGACTTTATTTACGGTGGTTTTTGGGCGAATCTTTTGCGGCTGGGTTTGCCCTCAAACCATTTTTTTAGAGATGGTGTTTAGACGAATTGAATATGCAATTGAAGGCGACAGAGGAAAGCAAATCCGACTAGATAAACAGGCTTGGAATGCAGAAAAGATTCGCAAACGAATTCTAAAATGGACGCTCTTTTTTATCATTTCTTTCATTATTGCGAATGTCTTTTTGGCTTATTTAATTGGCGGAGATAAGTTGTTAGACTATGTGTTTTCATCACCATTAAATCATATTAGCACATTAATTTCTTTACTGATTTTTACCTCAGTATTCTATTTTGTCTTTGCGTGGTTTCGAGAGCAAGTTTGCATTATTGCTTGTCCTTATGGACGATTGCAAGGAGCTTTGTTAGACAACCAATCTATTGTAGTTGCATACGATTATAAACGAGGGGAAAAAGAAATTGGAAGAGCGAAGTTCAAAAAAAATGAAGATCGCCCATCCACAGGAAAAGGAGATTGTATTGATTGTAAACAATGCGTACATGTTTGTCCAACGGGAATAGACATTAGAAATGGAACACAATTAGAATGCGTTAATTGTACGGCTTGTATTGATGAATGCGATCATATGATGGAACAAGTAGGCTTACCAACAGGGTTGATTCGCTATGCAAGTATTGATAATATAGAAAAGAAAACGCCTTTCAAATTTACTGCTAGGATGAAAGGATATACAGCCGTTCTTGGAATTTTGACTTTTATTTTAGTGGGAATGATATTTCTAAGAAATGATGTGGAAGCGACTATTTTACGATTGCCAGGTCAGTTATACGATAAGATCGAAAACAATACGATTAGAAATGTATACACCTATAAGGTAATTAACAAAACAACCGAAGATATTGATGGCGTTAGCTACAGGCTCTTATCTCATAAAGGGGAAATTAAATTGGTGACTAGCAGTGCATTTAATATTCCTAAACAAGGTTTGGCTGAAGGGAGTTTGTTTATAGAATTGCCCACGTCAGAATTGAAAGGAGACCGGATTAAAATACGAATTGGTGTGTATCAAGGTGATAAATTAATTGAAACAACAACAACAAATTTCTTAGGGCCGAGGAGTTATCGGTAGGTTAATGTAGCAATGTGATAATGTAGCAATGTAACAATGTGGAAAAGAGTTAATGAAGTAATGTGATAGTGAGTTAATGTAATAATAAAAACAGAAAAGATGAAAATCAACTGGGGAAAAGGTATTGTCATAGCAATTGTAAGTTTTATCGGTTTTATCATGTATTTCGTGATTAGTATGAGTACGGGTAAAAAATTCAGTCATGATTTAGTAACTGAAAAATACTATGAAAAAGAACTGAACTATCAACAAATAATAGATGCAACAAAAAATGCAAAATCTTTGGGAGAAGACATTCACGTTGTAAAAATAAAAGAAGGATTACAAATACAATTGCCTAAAATATTTGAGAATAAAATAATTGAAGGAAAAGTGTTCCTATATAGACCGTCTAATAAACAATTGGATTTCGAAATGCCAATTTCGATCACCAATAATTATTTGCTCGTGCCTGAGAAACGTTTATTAGATGGTCGCTGGAACATTACTTTAAGTCTGAGATATAACAACAAGAGTTATCATTTTTCAAAAGAGATTCATTACTAATGTTGTACACCGCTTTTCTTTTTGGGCTGTTAGGAAGCTTTCATTGTGTGGGGATGTGTGGTCCCATTGCTTTTATGCTTCCCATAGACCGAACTTCTAGCGCAAAGAGTATTTGGCAAACAAGCCTGTATCATTTGGGTAGAATTTTCTCTTATACTATGATGGGCGCTTTATTCGGATTGCTAGGGAAGGGGTTTTACTTCTTTGGAGTACAGCAACAATTATCGATTGTAGTAGGAGGGTTGATGATTCTTTCTATTCTTCTTCCGAAAGTATTTCAAAAAGTACCCATTGTAAAACCCATTATAAAATTGACCAATTCCGTAAAAAATAAACTAGGAACATCTTTAAAAAAGAAAGACAGTTCAGCGCTTTTTACCATTGGTTTTTTAAACGGATTGCTTCCTTGCGGATTGGTATATATGGCAATCTTTGGAGCTTTAACCAGCTCAACTTTTTACGAAGGAGCACTCTATATGGCGCTGTTTGGATTGGGAACTGTTCCGTTGATGACGGCAGTGGTTTTATTAGGAAATATTACCAATGCGCTCAATAGAAGAAGAATTCAGCAGTTAATTCCAGTTGTTGTAGTTGTAATTGGTGTTTTGTTTGTAATGAGAGGTTTAGAACTAGGAATTCCCTATGTTTCACCAAAACCTACACTACATCTTGTTGATGGGGTTGGGTGTCATTAAATTGAAGTTATCAGTTTCAGAGTTTCAAAGGGTCAAAGGTTTTTTTGTAGCACTAACCCATAAAGTGTGTAAGTTTCAAAAACTCAGGATTGAATTCAATCCTGAGTTTTTTATTTTATTAACTTTAAATTTTACACATTTATGAAACCAGAAGATTTATTAAACGACGATTTTTTAAAACAATTTAACAGTGGTTCAGAACTTACCAGTTTTTTAGAGCAACTCCACAAACGAGGTGTTGAAAAAATTCTTGAAGGTGAGTTAGATGCTCATTTAGATTACGAAAAACATCAAAAAAGTAAAGGAATTAACCTGCGTAATGGTTATACAAAAAAGAAGTTAAAAACTACTTTAGGAGAAACAGAAATACAAGTTCCTAGGGATCGTGATAGCTCTTTCAATCCAATGCTTATAAAGAAAAGACAAAGCACCACAGAGGGTATTGAGAATGTCATCATTTCATTGTACGCCAAAGGAATGAGCAATAGTGATATCGAAGAACAAATACGGGAACTCTATGATTTTAATGTATCTACTTCCACCATTTCAAGAATAACTGATACCATTACCAATGATGTTATCGCATGGAAAAACAGACCTTTAGAAGCCACCTATTTAATTGTTTGGATGGATGGTATTGTTTTTAAAGTTAGAGAAAATTCTAAAGTGATTAATAAAACGATTTACATTGCAGTTGGTCTTAGAACTGATGGTAAAAAAGAAATCTTAGGCTTGTGGTTAGGTAAAAACGAATCTTCAGCCTTTTGGATGACAGTCTTAACTGATATAAAAGCAAGAGGAACGCAAGATATATTGATTACAGCAACCGACAATTTAAATGGGTTTACAGATACCATAAAAACCATTTTCCCAAATTCAACCACCCAAATATGTGTAGTTCATCAAATCAGAAACTCTTGTCGATATGTGGTATGGAAAGACAAAAAAACGTTTACAAGAGATATGAAACAAATCTATACAGCTCCTACAAAAGAAGCGGCAAAAGCTGCCTTAAAAGACTTTAAAACCAAATGGGAATCTAAATATTCTTATGCCATTAAAAGCTGGGAGAATAACTGGGATGAACTTACTGTATTCTTTGACTTTCCTATTGAAATAAGAACTATTATTTATACCACTAATCTTATTGAAAACTTAAATGGGAAAATTAGAAAGTACACTAAAAATAAACTGTCCTTTCCAACTGATGATGCAGTGATCAAATCTGTTTATTTAGCTCTAAGAGAAAGCACTAAAAAATGGACAATGCCTATTAGAAATTGGGGAATTATATTAAACCAATTTTTAGCTATATTTGAAAACAGGATTAAACTATAAATAATTTAACCCTGAGTTTTTAACTTACACAGATTTTAGGATAGTGTCTTTTTTGTATTTAGTAAATATATTTTCGAACTTTCATTATTCATTATTCATTATTCATTATTCATTATTCATTATTCATTATTCATTATTCATTATTCATTATTCATTATTCATTATTCATTATTCATTATTCATTATTCATTATTCATTGATAATTGTTTACTCTTCCTCCCCCAATAGGCAGCCAAAACCATTCCGGAGAAAATATCCCAAACACCCCAAAAAGCGGCTAGTAAAGCCATTCCGCCTAAACCATCAAAAAATTGAAAGATTAATAACAACCCTAAACCACCATTCTGAATTCCTGTTTCCATAGAAATGGTTTTGACATCTCTTTTTTCTAAACCGAATCCTTTTGCGGTGTAATACCCAAGAATAAAAGCTCCGATATTGTGAAAGATCACCAAGGCAGCTACCAAATAGATATACTCTAAAAAGATGTCGATATTCCCATAAAAAGCAATGATAATCAATGCTAAGAAGACGATCATGGAAAAAGGTTTGAGTACTTTTTCGATTTTCTTTGCGGTAGTTGTATAATAATGATTGACCAACATTCCTAAGATCAAAGGAATTCCTAAAATCAGTAAGACCAATTTAAATAACTCAAACGGATCCAATTCAACAGTTTTTAAAATAGCATTTGTAGGTTCGTACAAACCTCCCCAGAATTGTAAATTAAAAGGTGTCATTGCCAGACAAACCAAAGTTGCAAAAGCGGTTAAACTGACAGACAATGCTGCATTTCCTTTAGCCATTTTACTAAAGAAATTAGAAATATTTCCGCCAGGGCAAGCTGCAATCATCATCATTCCTAAAGCAAAACTAGGATGAGGTTTGATGATTAAAATGGCTAAAAATGTTACAGCGGGTAGTAAAATAAATTGTGAGAAAATCCCGACCAAAAGAATTTTTGGTTTTTTAAGTAATCTCTTAAAGTCATCGATTGTAATTCCAAGAGCTACGCCAAACATAATGACCGCCAAAGCAATGTTTAATATCCAAAGTGATTCAGTATCAAAATTAATTTTGATGTCGTCAATTGGAATGTTTGGATCAGTTTTTAAAAGCATATTCTATAATATTCGCACCCATTTTTAATGCTTTTATTCTTACTTCTTGCGGATTGTTATGAATGGAACCATCTTCCCAACCATCACTCAAATCAGATTCATAATCGTAAAAACAGATCAAACGACCTTCATAAAACAAACCAAACCCTTGAGGGGCTCTTTTATCATGCTCATGAATTTTTGGCAATCCTTCTCTAAAGATAAAAGTCTGATTGTAAATTGGATGTGTTTTAGGAATTTCTTTCAATTCTAATTCTGGAAATACTTTTTTGAGTTCTCTTCTGATATATTTATCCATTCCGTAATTGTCTGAAATATGTAAAAACCCACCAGAAATCAAATAATTTCTAAGGTTTTTAGCATCTTCATCAGAAAAATAGACATTTCCATGTCCAGTCATAAAAACAATTGGAAAATTAAAAAGATCAATATTACCAACAGCAACAGAAGTTGGATCCGTAGAAATTTTTGTATTGGAATTTTCATTAGAAAACTCAATTAAATTAGGCAATGCAGTTGGATTTGAATACCAATCTCCACCACCACTGTACTTTAATACGGCGACTTCTTGTGCAGAAACCTGTGCAATAAAAACGAATAAGAAATATGAAAACAACTTTTTAAATGTCAAAATAAAATGAATTTAGAGCAAGATAAGAATTCTTATTGATTGATAAATGAAATATTCTGTACAGCAACCAACGCTGCGGTTTCTGTTCTGAGTCGCGTGTCGCCTAATGTAATCGGAATGCAATTAGCATCGATGCTTTTTGAAACTTCCGATGGAGAGAAGTCACCTTCTGGCCCAATGAGTATCGTAACAGATTCTTTAGGGTTGACTACTTCTTTCAAGAATTTTTTTTGACCTTCATTACAATGAGGAATACACACTTTTTCTTTTCTTTCTGTTTGTAGAAATTGTGAAAAAGTCATGGGGTCATTGAGTTTAGGCAAATGAAATTTTAACGATTGTTTCATAGCAGATAGTATGATCTTTTCCAATCGTTCTTGCTTTATTACTTTTCGTTCAGAGTTCTGACAAATAATCGGAGTGATCTCGTCAATTCCTATTTCAGTTGCTTTTTCTAAGAACCATTCTAACCGCTCATTATTTTTAGTAGGAGCAATGGCTACATGTAAATAGTAATTTCTAGTGTTTTGTTTCTCTTCACAATTGATAATAGCAGCCAAGCATTTTTTATCATTCGCAACACTAATTTCACAAGTGAATAAAAACCCTTTTCCGTTTGTAATGAATATTTTATCACCTTCCTTTTTACGAAGCACCTTTACAATATGTCTACTTTCAATTTTATCAAAAGTGATTTGTTGCGTGTTCTTGTCGATATCTGGATTGTAAAATAGTTGCATTTATCAATTATTTAGTCTTGTTTTTTAAGTTTCAGAGTTTCGGAGAGGCAAAGTAATTATTAATTACCTCGTAAACACCAACTCAGTTTCAGTAGACATCGCTTCACTAAAACGGTAACCTTCAGTATCAAATCCTTTTAATTCATCCAAGGTATTCACATGATGGTCTAAGATATAACGAACCATAAATCCACGCGCTTTTTTAGCAAAGGTCATAATGGTTTTGTATTCACCGTTTTTTAAATCTTTAAAAACAGGAGTAATCATTGGAACTTTCAACGCTTTGGTAGGAACTGCCTTAAAGTATTCAGAACTCGCTAAATTGATCAGCAAATCATCATCAGACATTTCATCATTCAAGGCTTTTGCCAAATCATCTGCCCAAAACTTGTACAAATTATCTCTTCTTCCAACTTTGATTCTAGTTCCCATCTCCAAACGATAGGGTTGAATCAAATCTAAAGGTTTTAACAAACCATACAATCCAGATATGATTCGCAAACGTTCTTGTAATAAAGGTAGTTTATCCTCAGGTAAAGTGGTCACATCCAACCCGCGATATACTTCACCCGTAAAAGCATAAACCGCTTGTTTGGCATTATCCAAAGTAAAAGGAGGTTGCCAATTTTGATTTCGGTTGTAATTCAAATCAGCCAAAGCAGGAGAAATACTCATTAAATCACCTAACTTTTTTCTAGAAACTGTTCGAAGTTTCTTATTCAATTTAGCAGATTGTTCTAAAAAAGAAGGTTGCGTATGTAAACTTGTAGTTGCTTTACTTTCAAAATCTAAGGACTTGGCGGGTGAAATAATGATTTTCATAAAAATGAATTAGATACGTAAAAGTACAATTCAAATTATACGCAAGCAAATAAGAGCAATCAATAATATATTTACTTTTATAGTAAAAATCTATATCTTGTTAATCTCTTATACTAGCTCTTAATTAATGACAAATAATTTTTCAAAACAAAGTAGACACATATTACCTGTCATTATCATCTCACAGTTTTTCTGTACTTCACTTTGGTTTGCTGGAAATGGTGTGATGGATAATTTGGCGCTTGATTTTCATTTGAACGAAAGTGCATTAGGGCACTTGACTTCTGCTGTGCAATTTGGTTTTATTTTTGGAACCTTGCTTTTTGCATTTTTTACCATTGCAGACCGTTTTTCTCCGTCCAAAGTTTTTTTAATCAGCGCACTGCTTGGAGCAGTATTCAATGTAGGAATTGTATGGAGTGGAAATAATTTGTGGACATTGTTGTCATTTCGTTTTCTGACAGGGTTCTTTTTAGCTGGAATTTATCCTGTTGGGATGAAAATAGCTGCAGATTATTACAACAAAGGACTCGGTAAATCTTTAGGATTATTGGTAGGCGCTTTGGTTTTAGGAACTGCATTGCCACATCTTCTCAAAGATGTAACAATCGGAGTTCAATGGCAATATGTAATGATTGTTACTTCATCATTAGCAATCTTAGGCGGAATACTGGTATCTGTTTTCATACCAGATGGACCTTATAGAAAAGTAAGTTCTGGATTGGATATTAGTGCTTTTTTTAAAATATTTAAAAACAAGAAAATACGATCTGCGGCTTTTGGATACTTCGGACATATGTGGGAACTGTATGCCTTTTGGACTTTTGTCCCCATACTTCTTAAAACATATAGCGACATGCATCCCCAGGTAAATTTCAACATTTCAATACTGTCATTTTTGATTATTGGAGTCGGTTTTCTTTCCTGTGCACTAGCAGGTTACTTCTCTCAAAATTTTGGAGCTAAAAAAATGGCTTTTTTAATGCTAAGCTTATCAGGTTTGTGCTGTCTTTTCTCTCCAATACTATTTTTTGTAGCGTCAGAAATTGTATTTATTTCCTTTTTGTTTTTTTGGGGAATGGTTGTCATTGCAGATTCGCCCATGTTTTCTACACTAGTCGCTAACAGTGCAGAAGCAAAAATTAAAGGAACCGCTTTAACAATTGTCAACTGTATTGGTTTTGCAATAACCATAGTAAGCATCCAATTATTAACTATTTTGATGACTACTTACCAGTCTACAAATATCTATTTAGTGTTAGCCATCGGACCTATATTTGGATTGTTAGCCCTCAGAAAAATAAAATAATTTCACCCCTGACATAATCTGTCACGATTACAAATAATTTTGTTGCAAGTTTAATTTTTAAAAATATTCAAAAATGAAAAATGCAGTCAATTGGTTTGAAATTCCAGTAAAAGATTACGAGAGAGCAAAGAAGTTTTACAATGAAATTCTTGGGATTGAAATTATAGATTTTCACATGCCTGAAAAAAACATGAAATACGGATTTTTTCCGCATGATATGGAAAATGGTGGAGTAGGTGGAGCCATTGTTGAAATGGAAGGAATGAATCCTTCAACAGACGGATCTACCGTATATTTAAATGGAGGAGAAGATTTAAGTACTCCACTTTCAAAAGTTGAAGGAGCTGGAGGACAAATCTTTATGCCTAAAATGAATATTGACGAGAATGGTTTTATCGCACAGTTTATTGACACAGAAGGAAACCGTGTAGCACTTCATTCTATGAACTAATTTTTAAGATAGCGAGTCCTAATTGGGTTCGCTATCTTTGTTTTATGACTCAGCTATCTAGACTTATATCAATTCTTACACTGTTAAAATCGAAACGACTTTTAACGTCTACAGAGCTGGCTAAAAAGTACAATGTAAGTGTTCGTACAATCTATAGAGACATTAGAAAATTAGAAGAAGCTGGTGTTCCTGTGATTACTATAGAAGGAAAAGGCTATAGTTTGATGGATGGATATTCTGTAGCTCCCGTTCAGTTTACTGAAAAACAAGCCAATGCTTTAATTACTGCGCAGCATTTAGTAAATCAAACAAAAGATACTTCATTTGTAGACGATTTTAACGATGCATTGACCAAGATTAAATCCGTTTTTAGAAGTTCTATTCAGGAAAAAAGCGAATTGCTTAATGATAAAATCATTGTTTTTGACAATCAGTATGAACAAATTTCTAGCAATGCACTTTCTGAGATACAATTAGCCGTAACTCATTTTAATTTTGTTGAAATTAATTATCGAAAGGCAAACGATACACATATTTCATTTCGAAAGATAGAACCTTATGCCATGTATTCTACACAAAACAAATGGATTCTAATAGCTTGGTGTCACCTACGGAATGAGTATAGGGCATTTCGTATTGATAGAATTCAACACTTCAAAATCCTCTCTGATACATTTGAGAATCGTAAGTTTAACTTACAAGATTATTTTGCTTCTTGTCCGTATGATGAATGGTGATTCAAACTTTCTAATCATTTTTCAAACTATTCTCAATTTCTAAGGTCTAAAAATTTGTATACCTTAGAAACCAAATTACAAACCGTTGCATAGCGAGGCCAAGCTATTAGAAAAACTTCAGAGTAAGAAGCACAAAGACCGTGCATTTTCAGAACTCCTTGATCTTTATCAAGAGAGGATCTATTGGCATGTTCGTAAAATAGTTTTGACCCATGAAAATGCGAATGATGTATTGCAAAATACCTTTATAAGAGTCTATAAAAGTATCAATCGGTTTGAAGGGAAGAGTTCACTCCATACTTGGATGTTTCGAATTGCCTATAACGAATCCATTCGTTTTTTAGAAAAAGAAAAAAGAAAACAATGGTTGGCTGTAGATGAAATTTCTATGGGGCAATATGAAAAATTGAAAGAGTCTGAATATTTTGATGGAGAAGAATTACACGAAAAATTACTGATGATTATTGAAGAATTGTCTGAGAAACAACGGCGTGTTTTTCAAATGAAATATTTTGATGATATGAGTTTTAGAGAAATTTCAGGAATTTTAGAGATATCTGAAAGCACCTTAAAGTCAAGTTATTATAGTGCTGTGAAAATTATAGAAGAAAAAATAGTCACCTAAACCAAACTAAACCCAAGAAATTGGGTCTAACTTAAATATGATGCGTAAAGAAGAATTTTTAAAAGGAAAAAAAGGTGGTGTTTCAGAACATCACAAAGAATATTTAGGAATGGATGTTCCTGATGGTTTCTTTGCGAATTCGAAACAATCCATTTTAGATTTGGTAAAAGAAGAAGGAACCCGCCCGTACCGAACGGAACGTTCGGGCGAGGAAAAAACAACTCCTGTATTTTACTTAAGAAGATCATTCCAAGTAGCTGCTTCCATCACCTTATTAGTCGTATTAACTGTCTGGTTTCAATTTTCAAAACCTGACATAGACAATGCTTTTGAAATTGCTTCTGATGATGTTTTAATCGAATCTCTTTTTGTTGAAGATATAGACATGAATCGGTTTGTAAATGACATTGTGGTGAGTGAAATTGTGGTAGAAGCTGAAATTTCTGAACAAAATTTAGAAAATATTTTCATGAATTCTTTGTTTGTAGAAGATTCATTAATAGATGGTTATACAAAAGAAAGCTTGTTAGATCATATTATTTTATAATCGATTCCAAACTATTTGAAAGATAGAAGTTCTAAGAATACAGAAACGATTATTAACTAAAAAGTCACTCATGAAAACAACAAATTTAGAAACTAAAGTTTTAAAAGGAAGCATCGTCTTTTTGATGTTCACCGCTTTTTTAATGACAATGATTCTATTTACTTCATGTTCAGAAAATGCAGAAGTAGCAATGGAAGACGATGTTAGTTTAATTACTGCTATAGAATCTTCAGCAAGCAGGCAAAGTGTTACTGTAAATGATTTACCAACAATAGCCCAAGAAGAATTAGAAACCAATTTCTCTGACGATGAAATTTATAGTATAGAGAAAGTTACTAATTTGGGATTTGAAGTACGATTGGTAACAGGAGAAGGTTCTTGGACCTCTGAATTAAACAGCGCATTTTTTGATAACGCAGGAAGGTTTTTAGAAGACAGAAGACGCCCCAGACATGGTAGAAGAAGAAGTTGTTTTCGTTTTGTATTTCCATTTTCTGTGACAATGCCAGACGGAACTAGCATTACTTTAGAAGATAGGTCAGATAAAGTTTTAATCAGAGAATGGTATGTGGCAAATCCAGGTATCAACGAAAAACCAACCTTAGTTTTTCCAATTGATATAGAATACCAAGATGGAACAGTTGCTACGATAAATAGTCAGGCAGAATTAGAATTGGCAAGAGTAGAATGTAGAACGGTACGTTGTTTTGATTTGGTATACCCTTTTACGGTTACAATGCCAGATGGAACAGAAATTACACTAAACTCTGAAGATGACAGAGCTTTGATTAGAGCTTGGTATGCGGCAAATCTAGGAGTACATGAAAGACCAGTATTGGTGTTTCCAATAGAAATTATATATCAAGATGGAACAATAGAAACCATTAATGATACAGTAGAATTAGAAGCAGCAAAAGATAATTGTTAAGAGGTTTTTAATCAAAAAATATAGATTAGTTACATTTGTAGAGAAGGAAAAATATCATACGTTACTCTTCAGTAATAATTTAACAGTGACGTATGATATTTCAAATAATAGAAATCATGAGAAAAATGAAAGTTACATCTTCGATATTAATACTCTTCTTCATCTCGCTATGTACAACAAACGGTATGTTTGGTCAATCATCCGATTATGATTTAATTATGAAAGAATTGACGAAAGAACAAAAAGAATTGTTGTTGAAAGAACGGGAAATGATAAAGAACAATCGCGAAGCATTAAAGAAATCATTAACCAAAGAGCAACTTGCAATCCTTACAGATAAGGCGTTAAGAAACGATATAAAACGAAAAAGATTATTACAATCTTTTAGTAGGCAACAAAAAACCTTGGTGCAAAGGCAAGAGAAAAGCTTGCGAGTAACAAGAGAGAATTTTCGAAAGACATTAACAGACAATCAAAGAAAGATATTAAAAGATCGGATAGAACGTTCTAGACGAGATAGAAAGAAGCCTCGTGGTAATTAATAATCCCCCAAGTCGAAGATGAATTACCTAAGCAAATTCAATGTAGAATTGAATGTAATTAAGTTGCTATTGTTTACAATAGCAACTTCTTTCGTTTCATACGGTCAAGAAAATAATGAAGACGAATTGGACGGTTTACTCGACCAATTGTTTTTTAATGATAAAGAGTTTGTAGACGATTTATTGAGCTCTATTAATGAGTACGATTTTCTATATACCACGGCTACATTTAATTCAAATACATTTTTCGCAGGAAGAGATTCTGGAGTAGATCAATTTAGTTTTATTCCACAAATTTCCTATTATAGTTCTTCAGGTTTTAATGCAACAATAACTTCTGTATATTATGAAACTCAAAATCCACATTGGGATTTTGTAAGTATCTCTGCTGGATATTCCAATACTTTAGGGAAAAATAAGACTTTTCATTACAATGCAGGATACTCTCGTTTTTTCTATAGCGATGATTTTGACGATTTTAATAATTCCATAGATTTGATGTTTGGTGCAAGAAATCAAAACAGAACTTTTGGAGCTATTCTTGCTGGATCTTATTTATTTGGAAACGATCAATCTTTGCAATTCTCTTCAAGAGTCTATGGAAATATTACGATTACTCGTCAATCTGGCTTTGCTCTAAAATTTAAGCCACAACTCAATTTTTTAATAGCAGAACAAGCCATCACATTTGTACCGCCACCTAGGCCTGGACTTCCACCGCCAATGCCAGTTACTATAGAAGAGTTTACGCTATTAAACACACAATTAAATCTCCCTATTTCATTTACTTCAAGTTCTTGGGATGTAGAATTTAGTTGGAATTTAAACCTTCCTTCAGCCATAGAAAATGAAAGAGATGTTGACGCGACTAATTTTTTTAGTGTATCTGTTGGCTATTTATTTGATTTAAGGAAAAAATGATTTTTCTAAAAAACAGGTATTTATACCTGTTTTTTGAAACAAGTAACTTTCATTATATGGACATATTTAAATACTCATTAAATTAACGCTTCAATTTAAAGGGAAAATAAAATGAGCACTCAAACTTTAGAACCTACAGATACAAAAAGTGACCGTATAAAACTACCATTCACATTTGATGTAGAGAAAATGAAAGAAGAAGTAAAGAAGTTAGATTTAGATACATTTGTTTACTACAACGTGATGCCTTTAAGATCTCCAGCGCATATTGTAGATCCATCATTACCAAAGCCACCACCAGCAGATGATTATGCAGATGGTTCTTGGACAGATTGGCTAAACTCACCACAGCTAGAAGCTTCTCCATATTTAAAAAGTATTGTAGAAAAATTCCAGGAGCATACCACAGTAACTTTAGTTCGTTTGCTTCGATTAGAAAAAGGAAATACTGTAAGACGACATACAGATGCGACATTAGGATTGCAGATTCACACTTCAGTTATTCGCTTAACGATTCCAGTTATCAAAGATGAAAACGCAGATTTTTATTTAAATGATAAAATCGTTCCTATGAAACCTGGAGAATGCTGGTATTTACGATTGACAGACCCGCACAGTGTTGAAAACAATAGCGATTCAGACCGAATTAATATTACGTTAGATATGATTCCAAATGAATGGGTTCGTAATTTGATTTTGGAAAACGACGACGCTTAAATGTGAAAATATAGCAATGTGGAAATGAATCAATTTTAAATTGTTACATTTCCATATTATTACATTAATCTTTAGAATTCAAGGTATAGGTGCGCCATTTCTCCAAACAAGCATTCATGTCTTCAGGAATTTCAGAATCGAACTGTAAAACTTCTTTGGTTATAGGATGCCTAAAACCTAAAGTTTGAGCATGTAAAGCCTGTCTTGGCAATGCCTTAAAACAGTTTTCTACAAATTGTTTGTATTTCGTAAACGTAGTTCCTTTTAAAATGTCATTTCCACCATAACGTTCGTCATTGAATAAAGTATGACCAATATGCTTAAAGTGCGCGCGAATTTGATGTGTTCTTCCCGTTTCTAATCTACATTCAACCAAAGTCACATAGGTCAAACGCTCAATCACTTTAAAATGCGTTACGGCATGTTTTCCATATTCGCCATCTGGAAAAACATCCATTTGCAAACGGTTTTTAAAACTACGTCCAATATTTCCTGCAATCGTTCCCTCATCGTCTTCAATGTTTCCCCAAACCAAAGCAATATACTTACGCTGTGTAGTTCGATTAAAAAACTGTTTGGACAAATGTGCCATTGCATGTTCCGTTTTAGCAACCACCAACAAACCACTCGTATCTTTGTCAATTCGATGCACCAAACCAGGACGTTCATTGCTATTCGTAGGTAGATTTTCAACATGGTGAATCAGACCGTTGACCAAAGTTCCAGAATAATTTCCATGACCAGGATGTACCACCATGCCAGCAGGCTTATTTACGACCATTAAAGTATCGTCTTCATAAACAATATCAATAGGAATATCTTCGGCAACCAGTAAATTTTCATGCGGAGGATGCGTTAAAAGAACTCGAACCACGTCTTTTGGTTTTACCTTATGATTCGATTTTACAGGAACATCATTCACCAAAACATTGCCCGCTTTGGCAGCTTGTTGCAATTTATTTCGTGTTGCGTTTTCAATAAAATTCATCAAGAATTTATCGACACGTAAAGGAATTTGTCCATCAGTAGCAGTAAAACGATAATGCTCGTATAATTCTTCGTTCTCTAACTCTGGATTACTATCTTCTGACATAAATTACATTAGTTTATTACCAATTTAAATATCGATAATTACTCATTACTCATTGTACATTATTCATTGCACATTGACAATTATTTCCGTTTCCCATCACCCAAAACCAAATCAATGACTGAGTTTTTAGGAAGTTTCGTTCCAGGTTTTAACTTCTTTCCTTTGGATTTTAACCCGCGGACCACATCTTTTCCAATATCTGGCACATAAGAAAACTCGCCAATTTTAAATCCGATAGATTGCAATTGAGTCATCGCTTGACGTTTTGTACGCCCGTTCAAATCAGGAATGGTAATATCTCTATATTTTGTAGGATTTAAAGTCAAATAAATTTTACGCTTTTCTTTTACAAACTCACCAGCTTCAGGTGTTTGTTCAATTACAGACTGACTAGGATAACTAGGATTATAACTAGCAGAATCAATAACAATAAAATCTAAGTTTAATTCTTCCAATGTTGTTTCAACATCGGTTAATGACATTTTATTTAAATCTGGAACTTGTATTTTCTGATCGTGATTGGTTGTAAAACCTAACCACCATTTTAAGATAAAGACCAATAGCAAAATACCAACAATAGCAATTCCAACCTGTAAAAAGAAAGATTTACTTTTTAAAAATCCAAAGAAACTCATTTTTCCTTTTTTTAATGTGTGACAAATGTAGTGTAAAAATAGAATTTATCGAATTCACAATTCTTTTATCTATCAACGAAATTTTACCTAAGTTTGTGTGTAAACCAGTAGAAAATGCAGAAAAATATTGCCATCATCATGGGAGGTTATTCCTCTGAAGTAGAAATCTCTTTAAAAAGTGGTGATGTAGTCTACAATTCCTTAGATCCCAATAAGTATAATGTATACAAAGTTTACATCTTAAAGGAGAAGTGGTTTATCATAGAAAACGAACAAGAATACCGTATTCGTAAAGACGATTTTTCAGTGACCATTGGTGAAACTAAAATTATATTTGATTGCGTTTTTAATGCCATTCATGGAGACCCAGGAGAAAATGGAGTCATCATAGCATATCTAGATTTGTTGGGAATAAAACACACATCGGCACCCTTTTATCAAATGGCTCTTACGTTTAACAAAAGAGATACCTTAAGTGTTGTAAAAGAATATGGAATTAAAGCAGCTACCTCGTTTTATATGAATCAAGGAGATGAAATTGATACACAAAAAATTGTTGACAAAGTAGGGTTGCCTTGTTTTGTAAAACCTAATAATGCAGGTTCTAGCTTTGGAATTTCCAAAGTCTATAAAGAAGAAAATTTAATTACGGCTATTGAGAAAGCTTGTCAAGAAGATTCAGAAATTTTAATCGAATCTTTTTTAGACGGAACAGAAGTTTCAGTAGGCGTGATAGAATACAAAGGAGAGATTAAAGTATTACCGATGACGGAAATTGTTTCTGAAAATGATTTTTTTGATTATGCCGCCAAATACGAAGGAAAATCACAAGAAATTACACCAGCAAGAATTTCTAAAACAGCACAAGAAAGCGTAGAAGAGGTTGCGAAAAAGGTATATGAAATTTTAAATATGAGTGGTTTTTCACGTTCAGAATATATTTTGGTTGACGGAGAACCGTATTTCCTAGAAATGAACACAGTTCCTGGAATGACAGAAGAAAGCTTATTACCACAACAGGCAAATGAAGCAGGTATCAGCCTTTCAGAATTGTTTGAGAATGCGATTGAAACAGCGATGTTGAAATGAAGCGAGAAGCAGGAATCAGGAAACAAAAATTAACACAAATAAAGAATTTCTTAATTTAGAGGTGAAAAAAAATACAGTACAAAAGAAAATATCAAACTTTATAGATAAGCTTCATGATTAAGTCATGATTCTTGCATCCATTTAGTCTTGCATCAAAATAAAGAAAATGAAAAAAGCAGTATTTCCCGGTTCATTTGATCCCATTACTTTGGGTCATGTAGATATTATTACAAGAGCAATTCCATTGTTTGATGAGATTGTGATTGGAATTGGAGTCAATGCCAAAAAGAATTATATGTTTTCAGTAGAACAGCGAATGAAATTCATTCAGAACGCTTTTTTAGGAGAAGACAAAATTTCCGTTCAAACCTATAAAGGATTAACGGTTGATTATTGCAAACAAATTAATGCCGATTTTATCCTTCGTGGATTGCGTAATCCTGCAGATTTCGAATTCGAAAAAGCCATTGCTCAAACCAATAGAAAACTATCAGGAATTGAGACCGTGTTTTTGTTAACCAGTGCAGAAACTTCCTATATGAGTTCATCTATTGTGAGAGATATTTTAAGAAATGGAGGAGATGCAACCAGTTTAGTTCCAGCATCTGTAATTCCTAAAACTGATTTTTAAGAAATTATATCACTTTTAATTGTCACCTCGAGCGGAGTCGAGAGGTAAAAATGTTTTTAAAGTTTAATGATGAAAAAAACACTAACAATACTTATTACTCTTTTATTCCTTAATTGTCAGCAAGATTCTAGCGACAAAGATTTTACCACACAGTTCGAAAAATCTGGAGGAACAGAAACCCCAGAATACCAAGATGTCATCTCCTATTACAAAGAATTATCAGATACATATTCAGAAATTTCATTATTTGAAATGGGAAAAACCGATTCTGGAAATCCGTTGCATTTAGTAGTTTTTAATGCTGATGGAAAAACGAATTTAGAAGACATTAAAAACACTCCGAAAAATAGAATGCTGATCAATAACGGAATTCATCCTGGAGAATCTGATGGAATAGATGCTTCTATGCTATTATTACGAGACATCGTTCAAAACGATTCCTTAAAAAAAGTATATGCAAATACAATTATTTCTGTCATTCCAATCTATAATATAGGAGGTGCTTTAAATAGAAACTCAAGTACCAGAGTCAACCAAAACGGACCCAAAGAATACGGATTTCGTGGCAATGCGCAGAATTACGATCTCAATCGCGATTTTATAAAACAAGACACCAAAAATGCGGTTGCTTTTGCTGAAATTTTTCACACAGTAGATCCAGATGTTTTTATCGATAATCATGTCAGCAATGGAGCCGATTATCAATATGCCATTACACATTTGTTTACACAACATAACAAATTAGGAGGAGCACTTGGAAAGTTTTTAGAAACGCAAATGCGACCTGCGTTAGAAACTTCAATGATTATCAAAAGAATCCCTATTACTCCCTATGTCAACGTTTGGGGTAGCACACCAGAAAAAGGCTGGTCGCAGTTTTTTGATTCGCCAAGATATTCCACAGGCTACACAACCTTATTCAATACCTTGGGGATGATGGTAGAAACCCACATGTTAAAACCCTATAAAGTTCGAGTAGAGCAAACCTACGAATTGATGTTGTCTATGTTGGATTTTACGGAAGAACGTTCGGCAGATATCAAAGCGGTTCGTAAAAATGCAATCAAAGAAATTTTAAGCAAAAAGACCTATCCGATAACTTTTGAAATCAATCCAAAGAAAGAGCCTTCAACCGTACAATTTAAAGGCTATAAAGGAGAAATGATTGACAGTAAAGTAACCACTGGAAAACGATTGTTTTACGACCGATCAAAACCGTTCTTAGAACCCGTTGATTACTACAATATTTTTAGACCTAAAAATGAAATTACAATTCCAAAAGCTTATATTTTAAAACAAGGCTGGCATCGTGTGGTTGAGCGTTTAGAGAATAATAAAATTGAGTTCACCCAATTTGAAAAAGATACAACATTCATTGTAGAAACCTTCCATGTAGACGATTATAAGACCAGAAAAAATGCTTACGAAGGTCATTACCTACATTACAATACAACAGTGAAAATAGATTCCGTTTCAACAACTTTTTCCAAAGGCGATATATACATTCCAACAAATCAAAAAGGGCTACGATATATTATAGAAACCTTAGAACCAGAAGCTACAGATTCATTTTTCAATTGGAATTTCTTCGACACTGTTTTACAACAAAAAGAAGGATATTCTGCTTATGTTTTTGAAGACGTTGCAGAACAATTCTTAAAAGACAATCCAGCTGTAAAAAAAGAATTTGAAGATAAGTTAGCTGCTGATGAAGATTTTGCAAAAAATCCAAGAGCACAACTCAATTTTGTGTACAAGAAAAGTCCACATTACGAAAAAGCACATTTGTTATTACCCATTTTTAAATCCTATTAAATCAAGCTTAGGTGTTATCTAAACAAAAACAAAGCGTACTTAGAAATCAATTGTTTCGTCATTTAGACGGAATTGTAATTGCACCTATCGCCTTTGCTTTAGATCAAGAAGGAGTCACAAAATTTATATTGGATCACAGAAAAATTGGGCTCTCAGAACTTACCAAACATTTTAATGCCAATGAAGGGTATTTAAATGTAGCCTTAAGAGCTTTGTGTTCTCAAGGGTGGTTGACACAAGAAGTAAACAATGAGAAAGATGAAGTAATGTACTATATCAATGAATCTTCTGAGATTGCTTTCGACCATTTTTATATGTACAAAGATGTGGTTGAATTGATGAAAATTTCAGAAAACTATAGCAACCGAATCTTTGAAATAGAGTATTTTTAAAATAAATACAACTTTTTTAGAGAAATTACATGAAGTTGTACTAAAAACGATATAATTCTCGTCAAAATATCAAAATAAATAGGATTACATAAAAGTACTTTTATTAGATTTGTAGACAACCACCTTGCTAAATGATAAAGAAAATTTAAAATAAAATATTCAAATAAAATTTAGATCTCTTACTTCTGTCCCCCGTTGTAAAAGGTTTTACGTATTAGTATTTGGTATAATAAATGCTGAAATATTAAAATATTAAACCACTTCTATAACAAGATACAAATGAAAATCATAACAGTACTGTTTCTTTTTTTTACAGTATTTTCATATTCACAAGAAAATGATAGCTCATACATTACTGAATACCATAGGTTAATTTCTAAAAAACCAGACAGTGCATTTTCTCTTAGCAATCGATTAATAAGTGAAAAAAGCAATGAAAAAAAAGCTTTTGGATTTGCAGGTAAAGCTTATTTCTATACTTTGAAATCAGATTTTGAACAAGCTGATATATTTTTTAAAAAGGCTTTATTAGAATTAAATCGACCTAGTCTTCGAAAAAAAATAGAACTTAGAGGGAATGTTCTTTATTTGCAAAGCTTGAGATATATAGAGAGTCATGAGCTTGAAACATGTATAAATATTTTAAATAAAACTTTGAATTTATGTTCTGAGAATTGTTCTTTTATACTAGAAAACAGAATACAATCTACATTAGCAAGGGCTTATTCTCTATCTAATAAACATATAAAAGCTCTAGAAATTAGCACTATATCTTTGGCTAAAATAAGAAAAACTGAAAACTACTCTACTAATTATAATCTTAAGAAAGAATACATAAAAGAATTAGTTAAAGCATCGAACAGATCAATGAATTTGTACTATTCAGATAAACAAAAATATAAATCGTATTTAGATTCTACAAAACACTATTCGGTATTGGCTGAAAATTATTCTAAAGAGTATCAAATTTCGGATTACAATGTTTATGTATCAATGATTCATGCCGATATTAATTTTCAGCAACTCAATTACAAAATTGCAATGCAATATTGTGAAGATGTTTTAAAATTTTTTAAAAAAAGAGGAAGTAAAAAAAAGATAGCTCAAACTTTATTTCGAATTGCCGAATGTCATTATCATCTAAATGAAAATAATAAAGCAGAAACCATATTTTTAAGACAGTTAGAAGATAATATTTGGACTGAATTTCAACTACTAAAGAACGAGGCTGATTGCTATTTTTATTTATTTAAAATTAATGCGAAAAAAGGGGAAACAAAAAAGGCGCTGAACTATGCTAATAGGTATGATGAAAAAGTAAAAGAATACCATGTAATAAAAAATGCGAATGACTTATCAGTAAACGATATCGTTAATAATGAAGAGAAAAAAAAGGAGATAGATGGCTATCTACAGAAATATAAATTGCAAGAAAGGCAAAAGAAAATATATTTGTATCTATTATTCTTTTTAACTGTTATAGCCAGTTTACTTACCGCATACTTTTTTCATACTAAAAGGAGAGACAAAAGAAACATTAGTCAACTTAGTTTAAGAATTGAACAATTGCAACATGATGTTTCTAAACAAAATATATCAAAAACTTCCAGTTTGTCTGATGAAAAGGCTTTAAAACTAATTCAGAAACTGAAAGCTTTAGAGAAAGAAGAGTTATTTCAACAACCAAACTATACCTTGAATATGGTAGCTAAAAAACTTCAAACCAATTCTAGTTATTTGTCTAAAACGGTAAATGAATATTTGGATGTAACTTTTGCTGAATATAGTAATAGACTTAAAATAAATGCAATTGTTTTAAAACTTAAAGCACAAAAGAGCTTACAAAATTATACCATTGATGCTTTAGCACAAGAAGCGGGTTACAAAAGTGTAAACTCTTTTAATACGAATTTTAAAAAGTTGTTAAAAGTAACCCCTTCTCAATACTTAAAAGAAATCAAAGAATAAATAAGATTATTCTTCGTTTGCTGGATCATCTGGTAATTCCCATGCGCAGAAAGTATTACATACCCATACAAATCCATTTTTTCCTATTCTTGTATCACCAGGTTCACAGTCTGGCAGAAATCCAGCATTAATTGTTTGTAATTGTTTTTTACTTAAGCTATTCGCTTTTAACATGTTTAAATTCATAAATATTGTTTTTAAATTGTTCTGGAACAAACCTATTAAAAATTTAAAAGGGAATTACATAAGTAAAACTGGGTTAAAAATAAAAACATACTAAGTATTTGAAAATCAATTATTTAAAAATTTTATAATATGCTCAAATTTATAAATTTAATAAAATGGGAATTGTTTTATTATGCTAATTGTTGCTACTTTGACATGATTTATTAGGAAAGAGTAAATCTGAAAAACCTAAAAAGACAGGAATGTATTTTTAGATTCTCTTGCGATATAAAAAAGAAAGCAGAAAAATTAACCCTAAAAATAGAGGAGATAAGTTTGAATACATGATAAGAAGCACTAAAGTGCAGAGATTCGGAATTATAAAATAGATTAAAATATATTTAACACTATTATAGGTTAAGAAATTTACACTTCTTTAACCTATTGTTATAAATCTAATTATTTTTTTCCTTTTTTGAAAGTTATAATTTCTTTCCTCTAGAGGATTGCTGACTAACAATTATTCATTATTTTTAAAAACTATTAAAAGAAAAATATGATAAAAATTGCCCAATTACTTCTGAAAAAAAATGAAATTTTTTTCGATAAAGAAGAATTTGCTTTTCAGGTAGAGAGCCATCCTTCTTATCCAAGTCTACATGCTTTGACTGGAGTATACACTCATTTTAATATAGAAAATGTAGCAGCTACAGTTCCTGTAGATAAGGAAACATTAGTACAGTTACCAACTACTTTTATTGCTCAAATAAATGGCGACAAAGGACTTGAACTTGTATTGATTGAAAAGAAAAAATCAAACATTCTTATTGCTGGAGATGAAGATGAAAAAACAATTGATGAGGATAACTTTTTAAAACAGTTTACAGGTATTGTTCTTGCTGTAGAGAAAGATGAAAATTCTGAAAATGAAAAAACGAAAACAAATAATACACTGTTGCATATCTTAGTTATGCTATTGTTTGGGGGATTAATTCTTTCTTTAAATTATGATGTTTTTGTACTGTCTTATCTATTGTTAAGTATTGCAGGTGTTATGATTAGTCTTTCAATTTTGAATCAAGAAGTAGGGATCAATAATTCTATTAACAACCTTTTTTGTAGTTCAAAAGATGAGAAAAAAGATTGTGATGCGGTGCTAACATCAAATGGAGCAAACATTATTAAAAATCATAAATTAAGCGACTTAAGCTTTATTTACTTTCTTGGATTGCTATTAACTCAGTTTATTTTTATCATGCAATCGAGTACAACTAGTCTACTATATGTAATTAGTTTAGCGTCTTTGCCAATCACACTGTATTCTATTTACTATCAATATGCAGTAGTAAAAAAATGGTGTTTCCTTTGCTTAAGTATTGTCGCAATTTTATGGTTACAAGGAAGTGTGTTTTTTATCAAATCGCCAGAAATCGTATTTTCTCTTGAATCCGTTTTAACCATTTTATTCGGATTCTTGCTAGGGTATTCTATTTGGAATTATACAAAACCAAGATTCACTCAGTTTTTTGATTTGAAGAAAATAAAAATAGCGCATTTTAAATTTAAAAGAAATTTCAATCTTTTTAACTCACTTTTAGAAAAAGACGAACCTGTTGATACTAATATTGGAACTAGTTCTGAAATTGTATTTGGAAATAGAGTTTCTGATTTGGAGATTGTGATTATTACTAATCCATTTTGCGGTCATTGTAAACCTGTACATCATCAAATTGAAAATATTTTAAAAACCTATTCTGATGAAGTGAAAATTGTAATCCGATTTAATGTAGGATTAGATGATCCAAAGTCAGATGCTGCTGAGATAACGTCAAGATTATTAGAAATACATCACAAAGATGGAGATCAAAAGTGTTTAGAAGCAATGCATGATGCTTATGGTGATCTTTCTCCTACCAAATGGTTTGAAAAATGGAAAAAAACAGACAATCAAGAACCGTATATAGAAGTTTTAAAGCAGACAAGAGATTGGTGTACAGAAAAGAAAATCAACTTTACTCCAGAAATTCTTATTGGTGGTCGATCTTTTCCTAAAGAATATGATCGAGCAGATTTAATTTATTTTATTGAAGAATTATCTGAAGAGTTTTCTAGTAGCGAAGAACTCTAAAAAACAGTTTCGTAAATAGCGATATTAACTAACAAAACCCATGAAACATGGGCTTTGTATTTGAACAATATTCTCTCGCGAAGAATAGACACAAACAAGTGAGTGTCTCAAAATGTTCACTACAAATGTAATTTTTAATTACAAAAAAACAACTTTTAAGCGTAAAAGTATTTTTAAATAAAGGTTAATTAAATGAATACTATCTTTAGCATTCTTTATAAGTTTTAAAAAATAATTGATTTGAAAAAATTTCCAACATACAAACAAACCGAGGCTAAAGATTGTGGTCCCACTTGTGTAAAGATTATTTCCAAGCATTATGGAAAAGTAATCAATACGCAACAGCTTAGAGATTTGAGCGAAACTACTAGGGAAGGTAGTAGTTTATTAGGTTTAAGTGATGCGGTAGAATCAATAGGTTTTAAATCTTTAGGAGTAAAATTATCTTTTGAGAAATTAAAAGAAGCCCCACTTCCTTGTGTAGTGCACTGGAATAAAAACCATTATGTTGTTCTTTATAAAATCAAAAAAGACACCATTTATATTTCTGATCCAGCACATGGATTAATCAATTTTACCAAGAAAGAATTTATCAAACATTGGATTGGGAATAATGCAGATGAAACTACAGAAGAAGGAATTGCCTTATTAATAGAGCCCACACCAAAATTTTATAATGCTACGTTTGATGAAGATGAGAAATTTGGATTTGGATTTATATTCAAATATCTTTTTAAATATAAAAAGTTTCTAATTCAATTAATTATTGGCTTGTTAGCAGGTAGTTTATTGCAATTAATCTTACCATTTTTAACACAAAGTGTTGTTGATGTCGGAATTAAAAATCAAGACCTCAATTTTATATACCTTATTTTAATAGCGCAGCTTTTTCTCTTCACTGGAAGGGCTTTATTAGATATTATTAGAAGTTGGATTTTACTACACTTAAGTACTCGGATTAACATTTCATTGATATCCGATTTCTTTATTAAATTAATGAAACTTCCTATTTCTTATTTTGATGTAAGAATGACAGGAGATTTATTACAAAGAATTAATGATCATAAAAGAATAGAAAGAATACTGACTACCTCTTCATTAACCGTTCTTTTTTCATTATTCAATTTAATTATTTTCAGTATCGTTTTAGGCTATTATAGCTTGCAAATATTCGGTGTTTTTGTCTTAGGAAGTGTCTTATACTTCGGATGGGTTTTATTCTTCTTTAAAAAACGGAAAGAATTGGATTACAAACGATTTTCAGAAGTCAGTCAAGAACAAAGTAAAGTGATTGAACTCATCAACGGAATGCAAGAAATTAAACTGCACAATGCAGAAAGAAGAATGCGTTGGAATTGGGAATACGTTCAAGCGAGATTATTTAAAGTAGCGACTAAAAGTTTAGCCTTAGAGCAAACGCAAAGTGTGGGTTCTAATTTCATTAATGAAATGAAAAACATGCTCATTACCATACTTTCAGCTAAATTGGTAATAGATGGTGATATTACTCTTGGGATGATGTTGGCCATAAGCTATATTGTTGGTCAATTAAATTCCCCAATATCTCAGCTAATTAACTTTATGAGAGATGTGCAAGATGCACAAATTTCTATAGACAGACTTGGTGAGATTCACATGATGGAAGACGAAGAAAAACCAGGAGATAATAAGGCAACCAATATTCCTGAAAACGCAGATATTGAATTAAAAAATATTTCTTTCCGATATACGGGTGGTTTAGAACCTGTACTAAAAGATTTATCGCTCAACATTCCTGCGAACAAAACAACGGCAATTGTTGGTGTAAGTGGAAGCGGAAAGACAACTTTGATGAAATTACTATTAGGGTTTTATCAGGTTGATTCTGGAGATATTATGATTAATAATTTTAATTTGAAAAGTATTTCGCAAAAAGTATGGAGAGATCATTGCGGTGTTGTCATGCAAGAAGGTTATATTTTTAATGATACCATCGCAAAAAACATTGCAGTAGGAGAAGATTATGTAGATACAGATAAGTTGGCACATGCCATTAATGTAGCGAACATATCAGACTATATAGACGGACTTCCCTTAGGATATAATACAAAAATAGGAAATGAAGGTTCTGGGATAAGTACAGGACAAAAACAACGATTACTAATCGCAAGAGCAGTTTATAAAAATCCAAAGTATTTATTCTTTGATGAAGCCACTTCCGCTTTAGATGCAAATAATGAAAAAGTGATTATGGAAAACCTGAATACTTTTTTTGCAGACAAAACAGCAGTTGTCATTGCTCATAGATTAAGTACAGTAAAGAACGCACATCAAATCATTGTATTAGATCAAGGAAAAGTTATCGAGCAAGGAAACCATAAAGATTTAGTGAAGTTAAAAGGAAGTTATTATAACCTAGTTAAGAATCAATTAGAATTAGGAAAGTAATCCTTAAAAAAAATAGCATGCCAGAAAATAATCAAGACATACAAATACGTAGCGAAGAAGTACAAGAAATACTAACCAAGGTTCCTAATTGGATGATTCGTTGGGGAAATACCTTGTTATTTTTCTTAATTATTTTGTTATTGGCCATTACTTGGTTTGTAAAATACCCAGATGTAATTGCAACTCAAGTAATGATTACAACAGTTAATCCGCCAGAGAAGATTTATGCAAATACGACCGGAAAGTTCGAATTAATTCTAGTAAGTGATGGAGATTCTGTTGTTGTAGATCAAACATTAGCTGTAGTAGAAAATGCAGCCACTTATTCTGATGTACTTCAACTAAAAAGAATTATTGACACGATTAATGTGAATAGGTCAGACTTCTTTTTTCCAATGGAAAGTATACCGCCTCTTAATTTAGGAGACCTTAATGCAAGTTTTGCTGCTTTTGACAATGATTATACCGATTATCAGCTTAATAAAAAATACAACCCATATAAGAACGAATCCTTTGCAAATCAATTTTCTTTAACACAAGCTAATGCTAGGTTGACGAATTTATTAATACAAAGAGATCATAGTTTAAAACAGCTAAAGTTTAGAGAGAAGAATTTTAACAATAGAGAAAAACGTTTAATTAAAGTTGGAGCGATCTCTCAAAAAGAATACGAGCAAAAAGAAGTTGAACTTTTAGAAGCTAAGAAAGCACACAAATCTCTAGAATCTTCGATTTCTCAAATTAGAGAACTTATTACAAACTCTAAAAAAAACATCAAAGGAGGAAATATAGAAAACACTCTAAAAGAGACGAGATTACAGAAAAAGACAATTCAATCTTTTTATCAATTAAAGAAAGCGCTGAAAGATTGGGAAAGACAATATGTGTTTACTTCCTCTATCAATGGTCAAGTTTCATTTTTATCTTTTTGGGATAAAAATCAAACTGTAAAAATAGGAGATCAAATTTTCACAATCATACCTATTGAAAACAAATCTTTTATAGGTAAAATATTAGCGCCCGCTGCCAATTCTGGGAAGATTAAAAAAGAACAAAAAGTACAGATTCAATTGGCAAACTATCCGTCAGATGAATATGGAGAATTGAACGGTAAAGTAAATTCTATTTCTTTAGTTCCAGATCAAGATGGAAATTATCTCATTGATGTAGAACTGCCTAAGAAATTGATTACAACCTATGATAGAGAAATCGATTTTAGACAAGAAATGAAAGGAACGGCTAATATTATCACAGAAGATTTACGATTGATAGAACGCTTCTTCTATCAATTGAAAAATATATTAAAATAAATATTCTCTTTATTTGATGAGCCCCTTTTTTAGTTGACACCCAGTAAGAAATTGATCTTGTGTCAAATCAAAAAGATGGTTTAGAATCTCTCATACTTCATCATACGATTCTTAAAATGCAAGATGTACATTAATAACTTCATTTATTGATTAATCAATAACAGTTTATAAATCTACAACTATTACAAATTTACCTCCTGTTTATCATTTTATTCCTGAATGAGAAACCTAAAGTTCAGTGTATTTAAAAAGAAATTAATATGAGTTAAATTACTTATAAACAATGCTTTATGTCGAATTTAATGTACTCAAATTTATAAATTTAATAAATGATTAGTTGTTTTGTAGTATTAATTGCTACTACATTTGAGATATGAATTAGTAAAGGAGAAATCCAAAAATTCAAAAAACATAAAAGGGAAGAATCAGCATGAAAATGAAAAAAAATGGTATGAAAAGGGAAAGGGAGAAATTAGCGTGAAAATGGGAGAAATTGGATATGAAAAAAGTAACAAGGAAAAATTAACATGAATTAGTAAAATAAAAATATTCTTTCGCGAAGAATAGACACAATCTGCGAGTGTCTTTAATAGATCGTAGTTCTAATTATTATTAAATTATATTATTATGAAAAAACAAATTTTAAGTATCGGAAAATCTTTAAGTAGAGCAGATCAAAAAGAAATCCATGGTGGTAGCCGTTCTGTTCTTACACCAGTTGGAGGAGGAGTTGTATTTTGTGCTTCTGAAGGAACATTTCAAGCATGTCAATCATCATCTGATTGTTGTGGAGGAGAAACCTGTCAAGCAATAACTATATATTCAGATGATGGAAATCTTAATCTTTCGGGTTTAGGTAATAGTCTTGGAACCCAAACAAGATGTGTTGCATAAATACAAGAATTAAAACGGTACAAAATAGTCTAAGCCGAAAGATTTTTCTTTCGGCTTTTTTGCTTTAAAACATTATTTTGAGATTTGGTCTAGACATTTTTTAGCCTTCTTTACCTCATCTTGACTCAAGACCATCATTCTAATATTTCTATATTAGATTGTCTTCGTTAATAAAATTACTTAACAATCAACTTATTAATGCTAACAATCTTTTTATCCTTTTTTAAGGTGATAAAATAAATGCCATTCGATAAATGTGATATATCTATATGACTAGAATCAGTACTCTTTTTTACAGAAACTTCTTTTCCTAGAGAATTATAAATATAAATAGTATCAAATTTGTCAAGATCACTTTCTTGAAAATTGATGGAATTCAGAGCAGGATTTGGACTTATGATAATCTTATTTCGATATGACTCGTATTCATTAGTACCTAAAGAAACCAATTCTTCAACACTAAAGTTGGCAAATAAAACTTCTTCATCTCTCAAATCAGAAACATTATTTAAACTTCTATAAATTCCCCATTTAGGACGAACAAACTCTGCAGCAGGCCTCCAATTGATAATACTATTATTAGAATAATTAAACAATACAGTTCCGTCACTTGTTCTAGAAATGGTGATTGAATAAGTTCCATTAGTCCCATAGGTAATCGTTTCAGTTACGTCTAACCAAACCCCTTTAAAAGGTGCTAAATCTGTTTGTTGTAAAGTTATTTGTGTATTAGTCTCGGCATAACGTAATTCCAACCTATCTGGACTCGATTTTCTAGCGGTTAACGTATACATTGGCATACTTGCAAGAGAACCACCAACCGATTTTAATTGATGTAAATGTGTGAAACTAGACGAAACTTGAAAATTTGCATCCAGTTTAAATTTCCATTTGTATTGAACAATTTCTCCTTCAACACCCAAAAGATTATCAGGAGATCTATCATAGGATTTAATCTCATTTCGTTGTCTGTCAGTATTAATACATCGATCATCATCAATACTTGCATGTGCAAAAAAACGAAATACGTTCACGCCCAAATCAGCATCAAAAATTTCATCAATATGTCTTCCAAATGCAATATGACTACAATCTGGCGCTTCAATGGGACTATAACCCGGCGCTAAAACAGATGTGATTAATTCGTAGGTATTTCCAGATCCATCCGCATTTAATGTAACCTGAGAAAACAAGGCATGCTGACAGATTAAGAATAAAAAGAAAAGTCTTTTTGAGTTCATTTCAAATTGGTTTACCAGATTGGTCTACCAAATATAATGAGAAATTTGGGAAAAATAATAAAAACAATAAACTTAAAATATCCTTAACTTGTACTTTCAATCTAACAATAAAATGCAAACACTTTCAATAAACGGAAAAGAATATCAAGTAAATGCTCCAGATGATATGCCATTATTATGGGCAATTAGAGATATTATAGGACTTACAGGAACTAAATTTGGCTGCGGAGTAGCTCAATGTGGAGCATGCTCTATTATGATCGATGGAAGAGTCGTTCGTTCATGCAGTACACAAGTAAGCCAAGGTGCAGGAAAACAAATCACAACCATAGAAGGAAACTCACCAAATCTTGATTACTTACGTCAAGCTTGGACAAACAATAGTGTACCACAATGTGGTTATTGTCAATCTGGGCAACTCATTTCTGCAACCGCTTTATTAGATACCAATCAATCACCAACAGATGAAGATATTGACAATGCCATGAGTGGTAATATTTGTAGATGTGGGACCTATGTTCGTATCAAAAATGCCATTAAAGAAGCCGTTGAACTTAGAAACCAAGCATTATGAAAGAAGGAACATTAAAACGTAGAGACTTTGTAAAAATATTTGGATTGGCAACTGGAGGATTGATTCTAGGATGTAATTTTTCAGGAGATAAAGCTTTAGTAAACAGCTTGGAAGACGGAATTTCATTTGTACCTAATTTATTTGTACAGCTACAAAAAGATGGAAAATTAACCATTGTGGTTGCACGTTCAGAAATGGGGCAAGGAATTAGAACCTCAATGGCTTCAGCAATTGCTGATGAATTAGAAGCCGATTGGAAATATGTTTCTGTAGAACAAGCTACTGGTGATGCGAAATTTGGAAATCAAAATACAGATGGTTCACGAAGCATTAGAACCTTATTAAATCCCATGCGTAAAATGGGAGCAATGGCGCGTTCAATTTTGGAACAAGCAGCTGCCAAAAAATGGAATATTGATATTAGCAATTGTAAAGCTAAAAATCACTTTGTTACCAACACAAATTCTGGAGAAAAAATATTCTTTGGTGATTTGGTAGAGGAAGCAAAAACCATTGAAATCCCTTCAGAATATGCCATCAAACTAAAAGACAAAAAAGACTTTAAATACATTGGAAAAGCAGCCATTAAAGGTGTAGATATGGATGACTTTCTCCATGGAAGCGCACAATACGGATTGGATGCTCGTTTGCCAAATATGAAATTTGCAGCGATTGCCCGTTGTCCTGTTACTTTTGGAACCGTAAAAAGTTTTGATGATAGTGACACCAAAGAGGTTACTGGTGTAGAAGAAGTCATTCAATTAGACAGATTAAAACCACCAGCTGGACAATTTTTCGGAATGTTGGGCGGAGTCGCAGTAATTGCAAACAATACCTGGTCGGCTTTCCAAGGAAAAAATAATTTGGAGATTGATTGGGATATGGGATCGAATGGTTCCTATGATTCCGAAAAATTCAAAGAGAAATTAGTCAGTAGAATTCATAACCAAGGAAAAGTAGTTCCGCCTTATAGAGGAAGTGTAGGAAAAGCATTTAAAGATGCAGATAAAGTAATAGAGGCAACCTATACCATGCCGCATTTAGCACACGCTCCTATGGAGGTGCCGAATGCTTTGGCGCACGTACATGATGGAAAATGTGAAGTTTGGGCGCCAGTTCAAGACCCGCAAACTGTACGAGCAGAAATCGCTCATTTCTTTGGATTCGAATTAGAAAATATTACCATCAATGTGATGTTATTGGGCGGTGCTTTTGGACGTAAATCCAAATCTGATTTTGTAGTAGAAGCCGTGGCTTTATCTCAAAAAATAAATGCGCCAGTACAAGTTGTGTGGACGAGAGAAGATGATGTTCAACATAGTTTTTACCATGCACAAAACGCACAATATTTAAAAGGATCATTAGATAAAAACGGAAAAGTAACAGGATGGTTACACCGTGTGGCATTTCCTTCCATTACGTCTAGTTTTAAACCGATGTCGGATTATGTAGCTGGTTTCGAATTGGGCATGGGATTTACCAACAATCCGTATGAAATAGAAAACATACAAATAGAAAATGCAAAAGCAGAAGCACATTTGAGAATCGGTTGGTTGCGTTCAGTTTCCAATATCATTAGTGGATTTGGAGTCAATTCTTTTGTAGATGAATTGGCTGTAGCTTCAGGAAAAGATGGCATTGATTTCCGATTGGATTTAATTGGAAGCGACAGAATTGCAACGGGAAAATCTCCACATCCATTCAATACAGCACGATTAAAAAATGTGCTGAAAGAAGTAAAAGAATTGTCCAATTGGGGAAAACAATTACCCAGAGGCCACGGAATGGGAGTGGCGATTCATTATAGTTTTTATAGTTATGTAGCAACTGTTGTTGAAGTTTCTGTAAAGAACGATAAAGTAAAAGTTGAAAATATTTTTTCGGTCTTAGATTGTGGATTGTATGTCAATAAAGACGCGGTGATTAATCAAATGCAAGGAGCAGCCATTTTTGGAATGTCAATTACCTTATTCGGAAAAATCTCGACCAAAGATGGAGCGGTAGAGCAAAGCAATTTCCACGATTATCAAATGACACGAATGAAAGATGCTCCGAATATTCATATAAAATTAATTGATAATGAACATGAACCTACTGGAGTAGGAGAACCTGGAGTTCCGCCAATTTCTGCAGCGATTACAAATGCTATTTTTAATGCAGTTGGAAAACGAGTGAGATCATTGCCGTTGTCTGATCATGGGATGGTGTAATGTCAATTATCAATTAACAGTGAACAATGAGTAATTGCCTTTCCGATTCTAAATTTATTTTAGGATGAAGCGAAGGAATTTCAATATTTTAAAACAACATCATCAAGTAAAAAGTCCTATAAAGCTAGCTTTATAGGACTTTTTATGATTTAAAAACCTGTCATCAATTTTAAGATGAATCAACTTTATAACCTTAAAAGGTTACTCTTCATTTATATTTTTTTGATTTAATGCCAACCCTCCTAAGGTTAACAATAAACCTAAATGTGTTATTAAAATAACCCAAGTTACATTATTTACACCACTCATATCTTTAAATCCTGCAGGAACCCAGACCATTAATACGGCTACTAATAAAATTATAGTTAATACAGTATAAGCAATGAATAATTTTTTACCAAGAACTACTAAAATACCCGCAGCCAATTCTGTAATTGCTAAACCAATAGTTAGTATCGTAGCAATAACTCCTTCAGCTCCAAAAACACCTCCTACAAATTCAGTAGCTCCTGTAAGACCTGGTCCTCCCAAAAAGCCTGGGATAAACTTTTCAAGCCCTCCCCATATAAAGATAATTCCAATTCCGATTCTTATAAGTACATTGCCATTCATGATATTCTGTTTTTTTGTTAAATATTTAGCAAATTAGGAATTATTTAACAAATTAATAGTAGTTTTTAGAAAAAATTTACAACCTTTTAGCGAATGGCACAAAAACATTTGAGAATTTCTTACTTAAATTCTTCAGAATAAATGCGATTCTTTTTTCATAAGTTTACACTTTGATTAAAGTAACGAATCTAAATCAGAGATATACAAAACTAAATACCAAAAACTATGAACGTACCTACAATGGCAGAGATGATGGCTCAAGGAAAACAACCAGAAGTATTGTTTTGGGTTGGAGCAGCCGGAAGTTATGATGATAGAGCAAAGAAAATCTCAAGAGCATTTGTGAAAATATTACATCAAGCGAATGTAGATTTTGCAGTTTTAGGAACCGAAGAAAGCTCTACAGGAGATGCTGCTAAAAGATCGGGGAATGAATTTTTATTTCAAATGCAGGCAATGACCAATATAGAAATTCTGAACGCCTATGAAGTAAAAACAATTGTTTGTACAGACCCACATTCATTCAATACTTTAAAGAATGAATACCCAGAATTAGGAGGAAAATACGAAGTATATCATCATACACAATACATAAAGAAACTTGTAGAAGAAGGTAGATTATCTATCAGCGAATCAATGAAAGGAAAACAAGTCACCTATCATGATCCTTGTTACTTAGGAAGAGGTAATGGAGTCTACGAATCTCCAAGAGACATCATTCGAAAATTAGGCGTAAACCTAATTGAGATGAAGCGAAATAAAAATAGAGCCTTATGTTGTGGAGCTGGGGGAGCACAAATGTTCAAAGAACCAGAAAAAGGCGATATGGATGTGAATGTTCTAAGAACAAAAGACGCTTTAGAAACCAATGCTAAAATAATAGCAACAGGATGCCCTTATTGCAATACCATGATGACAGATGGTGTAAAATACCACGAAAAAGAAACTGAAATTCAAGTAAAAGATATTGCTGAATTGATAGCAGAAGCTGGAGATTTATAAAAATGATTCAAAATTATATCAAAGCAGCCCGTTTAAGAACCTTACCACTATCCATTTCAGGAATAATTGTAGGAAGTTTACTAGCAAAATCAAATGGAAATTTCGATTGGACGGTTTTTGTTTTAGCAATCTTAACAACCATCGGCTTTCAAGTACTCTCTAATTTTGCAAATGATTATGGAGACGGAATCAAAGGAACCGATGACGAGAGAACTGGAGAAGAAAGAATGGTGAGTTCTGGTAAGATTACACCCAAACAGATGAAATCAGCAATGATTTTCACTACAATACTAACCTTAATCATTGCACTAATTTTAATTTACAAAGCTTTTGGAAAGGATAATTTTGGGTATTCGCTACTTTTTTTTGGTTTAGGAGTTGCTTCTATTGCAGCAGCTTTAAAATACACAGTAGGAAAATCAGCCTATGGGTATAGAGGCCACGGAGATGTTTTTGTCTTTATTTTCTTCGGATTATTAAGTGTTCTAGGAAGTTATTTTCTGTTTACCAAAGAAATTCATTTTTATATCTTTTTGCCTGCTTTTTCTATCGGAATGCTAAGCACAGCCGTATTGAATCTAAACAATATGAGAGATAGAGAAAATGACGAAAAATCAGGAAAAAACACCATTGTAGTAAAGATTGGAAGCGAATTTGCAAAGTACTACCATTATTATCTAATAGGATCATCGCTCTTATTTGCTTTAGGATATGTAGCCGTTAATTATACAAACCCAATTCAATTTATATTTTTAATCGCCTACATTCCATTAGTAATTCACATTGTTTTTGTGTCAAAAAACAAAGAAGAATCTAAGCTAGACGGAGAACTCAAAAAAGTAGCATTAAGTACTTTTCTATTTGCAATCCTTTTTGGATTGGGACAAGTTTTGTACATTTAAAAACACCAGAAATTCACCAATAAAAAACCAAGAAGACCCGTAAATGAAAGCAGTTAAAATAATTCTAACATTTTTAGTAATCCTAACCGTACTGTTTTTTGGTACCGGTTTGGTGGTGAAAGAAAGCAATTATTCAGTAGAAGTAAACGTAAATAAATCACTATCAGAAACCTTTACAAAATTTAATGATCAATCAACAATTCAAGAATGGGTTCCCGAATTTAAATCCTTTGAAGCTGTTGATGTAAAAGAAGGTATTACAGGGAGCATCTATAACATAACAGTAGATAATAAAGGAGTAGATTTAATGATCAAAGAGAAGGTGTTAGCCTATGTAGAAAATGAAAAAGTAGCGTTGTATTTTGACATGGAAGGCGTATTAAAAACAGATGATTATACATTTAAAAGTGATGGGACTACAACAACCATTGTATTGAATTCTAGCTACCAAGCAGAATCCTATATTTATGGCTGCATCTTACCATATCTTAAAGGAACTTTTAAAGAGTTAAGTCAAGAAAATTTAAATAATTTTAAAACATTTATAGAAAAACAATAGATTATGGATATAAATATGATTAGTTGGTTTGAGCTACCAGTGACAGATATGGATAGAGCCAAGAAGTTTTATGAAACAGTTTTTAATGTAGAAATTTCTGTACAAGATTTTGGAGGCGTACTAATGGGATGGTTTCCACCAGCAGAAGATATTACGGCACCAGGAATTAGCGGTTCTTTAGTAAAAAATGAAAGTTATATTCCCTCTGCGACACATGGTACATTGGTGTATTTCAATTCCCAATCAGGAGATTTAGGTATTGAGTTAGGTAGAGTAGAAGCCGCTGGAGGTAAAGTCTTACAAGACAAAACCTTAATTTCTAACGAGATTGGTTATATGGGACTATTTCTAGATTCAGAAGGAAATAGAGTTGCGATGTATAATAAGTAATGAACGCTGGTATACAAATCAGGATTGCCACTTCCAATGATGATCAAATTATTTCATTACTAGGAAGAATTACTTTTATAGAAACCTTTGGACACCTTTTTATAGATCCAGAAAATTTATCCAACTATCTAAGCGCTACTTTTTCTGTCGATAAAATCCGTCGTGGTTTATCAAAAACCGAGAACTTTTTTTGGTTGGCTTTGGTCGATGGCTTGCCAGTAGGTTATGCCAAACTAAAAACAAAATCACCCACAGAATTTTTGCAAGAACAAAACGGATCTCAACTTCAAAAGATTTATGTATTGAAAGATTTTTTATCGATGAAAATCGGACTGCAACTTCAAGATACATTGATTGCCAAAGCACAAGAATTGAAAAATAACTTTATGTGGCTGTCTGTTTTACATACCAATGAAAGAGCCATTCGTTTCTATAAAAAGAACGACTTTACAGAAATAGGAACACACAATTTTCAAATTGGAGACCAAACCTTTCAATTTATAGCAATGGCAAAACAACTAGAACATGAAAGCTAGTTACCATCAATACATATTAGAATTTAAGAGACCTAGCGGAACATCTCGTGGCATTTTAAAAACCAAAGAAACTTGGTTTATCACCCTAGAAGAAAACGGAAGAAAAGGAATTGGAGAATGCGGTATCTTAAGAAGTCTGAGTATTGATGATAGACCTGATTACAAAGAAAAGATGGTATGGGTATGCAATAATATTCATTTAGGACTAAACGGATTGGTGAATGAGCTTGTCGAATTCCCTAGCATACAATTTGGATTAGAACAAGCATTTTTATCCCTAAGAAGCAAAACATCTTTTGAACTGTTTCCTTCAAATTTCACCCAGTCAAAAGAAGGAATCAATATCAACGGATTGATCTGGATGGGAGAGAAAGACTTTATGAAGACGCAAATCCAAGAAAAACTACAACAAGGCTTTCGGTGTATTAAAATGAAAATTGGAGCGATTGATTTTGAAACAGAAATCGAATTGCTAAAATCAATCAGAAAAGAATTTTCAGCAGAAGACATTGAATTAAGAGTCGATGCTAATGGAGCATTTTTGCCTAACAATGCATTAGAAAAACTAAAAAGACTTTCAGAATACCATTTACATTCTATAGAACAACCCATTAAACAAGGACAATTCCAAGAAATGGCAATGCTCTGCGAAAAAACGCCTTTGCCCATTGCTTTAGATGAAGAATTAATTGGTGTTTTTGATGTAACAAAAAAGAAAGAACTCCTACTAACAATAAATCCCCAATACATCATTTTAAAACCTAGTTTAATAGGAGGTTTTAAAGGAAGTAAAGAATGGATTGATAGCGCGAATAACCACAATATAGCTTGGTGGACCACCAGTGCTTTAGAAAGTAATATTGGATTGAATGCCATTGCACAATGGACGCATACATTAGAGAACAAAATGCCACAAGGCTTAGGAACAGGAAGTTTGTTTACCAATAACTTCGACAGTCCGTTAGAAGTAAAAAACGGATATTTGCAATACAACAAAAATAAAAACTGGAATTTTAATATATCCTGAATTAAATTAGAGGATTTAATAAATTAAGCATGAATTTTATACAAACAGGTTTTAAAGGAAATAATGAATGGTGGAGGCTAATCATAACCAATTTGGTTCTATTATCTCCTTTCCTCTTAAATATAGTGCTAATACTCGCACTGCCAGGATTGGTAGATGATGCCTATGAAAATATGCAAAACTTTGATGGAAATAAAAATCTTTTTTTGTTAGGAAACCTTCTGCCGTTTGCATTTTTATTGGTCTTTTTGCTTTTGTTTGTCAAATTCTTACACCAAAGATCAATCACTTCAGTGATTACTTCCAGAAAGAAAGTCGATTGGAAACGGTTTTTTTTCGGATTCTTTTTTTGGGGGATTTTAACCTCAGTTTTTTTAATAATAGGATATTTTTTAGAGCCAGAATTATATACTTGGAACTTTAAGCCATCTTCATTTATTGTATTATTAATTATATCCTTAGTATTTATTCCACTACAAACTAGCTTCGAAGAATTGTATTTCAGAGGGTATTTAATGCAGACCACAGGAATCATAACAAAGAACAAATGGTTTCCTTTAATATTTACCTCGGTACTTTTTGGATTGATGCATTCATTTAATCCAGAAGTAGAAAAACTGGGCTATTCTATAATGACCTATTATATAGGAACAGGTTTTTTATTTGGAATCATTACCTTGATGGACGAAGGGACAGAATTAGCTTTAGGAATGCACGCCGTTAATAATATCATAGCAGCCACATTAATTACAAACAATTGGGCAGTTTTTCAAACCGACGCGCTATTAATAGACAATACCGAACCAGATTTAGGATTACTAATGTACCTCCCAGTCTTTATTATTTACCCGATAACAATCTTTATATTCTCAAAAAAATACGGCTGGACACAATGGAAAGACAAACTTTTTGGAAAAGTAGAAGCACCCGTTCTCATTGAAGAATAAAGAATTTCATACAGGATTTAAATTAAACGATCAATCTTTTTCTAATGCAGATGAGATTGTAGCATTTTCTCAGTCAATTTCAAAAGAAGCCCATAGCTTTTTAATCGATTGGTTTTCTAACGATGATTTTATAACGGTAAAAACTTCTGGATCAACAGGAAAGCCAAAGAACATTCGCTTAAAAAAAGAGTTCATGAAGAATTCAGCTTTCGCAACAGGAAGTTACTTTGACGTATATGAAAATTCAAAAGCCTTATGCTGTTTGCCTATTGATTTCATAGCAGGTAAGATGATGTTGATAAGAGCGCTTACTTTAGGGTGGCATCTAGATATTATCGAACCCAATTCCAACCCTTTAGAAGGAGTTAAAAAACACTATGATTTTTCAGCAATGATTCCTTTGCAATTGAGGAATTCACTAGATAAATTACATTGGATTAAAAAGTTAATTGTTGGAGGAGGTGTTGTTTCTGAAGATTTACAAAAGTCGATACAAGAAACTTCAACAGAAATTTATGCTACATACGGAATGACAGAAACGATTACCCACATTGCTGCCAAAAAACTCAATACACTCTTGTCTTTGCGAGGAGAGGCTCCGAAGCAATCTTTGTATGAAGTACTACCCAATATTTCCATTTCAACAGACAAAAGAAATTGCTTGGTTATTGATGCACCAAAAGTTTCTGATGAAAAGATTACAACCAACGATGTAGTAGAAATCATTTCAGAAACTGAATTCCTTTGGAAAGGTCGTTATGATAATGTCATCAATTCAGGAGGAATCAAATTGCATCCAGAAGAAATAGAGAAGAAATTATCTTCATATTTCGCATCACGATTTTTTGTCGCAGGAATTCCTGATGAAAAGTTAGGAGAGAAGTTGATTTTAATTGTGGAAGGAGTTTATAGTGATATCATTTCGAACCAAGTAAGAAACCTTAAAAATGTATTGACTCAATATGAGATTCCTAAAGACCTGTTTTTTGTTTCAGAGTTTTCAGAAACTGGGAGCGGGAAAATTCAGCGGAAAGAGACCTTAAAAAAGATACAGCCTAGTTAACAAATCTACTTTACTTGTGTTTTGTGTCTGTTTGCTAATTGTTGTTTTTCAAACCATTAGATTCCTTGTAGATTGAGTTCGAATTTAAAAACTATTCATTATGACAAGGAATTTAGTAATCGTATTGATGATGTCGATAGCATCATTTTTACAAGCACAAGAGAGAAACATTAAAACTCAATCTGTAGAAATCGACAACTTAATTTCCTTTGTTGTTGAAAATTATAAGGCGAAACAAAGTGCAGAAGAACAATCGAAGAATATTATTTTTTTAATTCAGTTTAATAATGATTTTTCAGAGGAGAATAAAGTGATTTTAAGACAATCCTTAAAATTAGTTACGTCAAGATTAACGGATGACGATAAAATATCAATACTTACCTATTCAGGTGTCAATGGTGTTGTTTTAAAACAAACAAATCCAACGAAGGTTAAAAAGATTCTGAACTCCATTGTCGATTTTAATGTGAGTATTAAAGAAATGCACAAAGATGGAATCGATTTTGCCTATAAATATGCCAATAATCATTTTGATGAAGATGTTATAAACTCTATTCTAATGATTAGAAACCCAAATGCAACTGCGGTATCTTCAAATCAAAAGCAGTCAAAAAAGAAAAAAAATAATGCCGTTTTATTGACGGCTTTAAGTTTGTTGCCAGAAGTACTGGCTGTGTTAAAGAATTAAAAGAGACTTCCTAAAATAGCTTTTACAGAATCTTTTGGTTGTTAATGATTTACAGATAAGAGACTATAATATAGACGAAAATGAAGCAATCTGTACATTAATAGTTTAATGTACAGATTGCTTCGATTGTTAAGGCGGTATTTTTAAATTGTTAAAGAGGAATAGAAACGTATTACAGTTTTATAATCCTTTTTAAAACTATTTTCTCGTCTTTTATAAAATGAAAAAGGTACACTCCTTTTTTATAATTCTCTATATCTAATTTGATATGGTCTTTATCTAAGATAGTTTGAAGAAGAATGTTTCCTCTTATATCTCTAATAACCATTTTAGCTCCAGCTAAAGAATTATCCTTTAACTTAATATTCAAATTCTGCCTTGTTGGGTTTGGATAGACAGAGATTGATTCTACAAGAGACAATCCTTTAGAAGCACCTTTTACATTATCTCCTTGTATAATTACCTCATCTTGTTGAGTATTTCTATCGTAATTAGAAACATCTTCAGAATCTATAAAAGCTATAAATGAGTCTGTCTCAATAATAGTGCCTGGGTCTAATGTTATAGACTGTTTGGCTTTTAGTATAACATCTGCATTATTAGTATCAAAGCTTCCTGTTGGTGTTGGATTTGGATTAACATCATTTCCTGTAGTGATAGATGTGTCAGAGTCAAAACGATATTTATTTCCATTAGTTAGACTCTCATTTTGAACATATATATTACTAGAATTTATGACATTTAAACTCCCTAATCCACTAAAATTTATAGCATCTATCTTATTAACATATATTGATGACCCAAATAGAAAATCATCATAAAAATTAATAGTGGATTCTAAATCATTTAAAACAACATTAGCATTCGATACTTGGTTATAAGTCCCATTATTAAAAACATTAATCTCAGACTGATTGAGATTAATATTGCCTGTAAAAGGCCCGTTACCATTCAAAAAGATATTTGCTCCATCTTTCACATTCATATTAAAACCATTTACAACACTATTAGAAAGAGTTAAACTAGCTTTATGTTCTAACATTATATCGGTCTTTAAATTTGTACTAGAAGTATTGTGATGATTAGAAGTTAATTCTCCTCCCAAAGAAATTAAACGACTTCCTCCTTCTATAATAATATTATTTGCTTTAATTCTTGCATTTGAAAGTGTAATGAAGCCTCCATCTTTTATAATTAAATCTCCACAAATATCATGATCTGTTGTCCATGTTTGTGAAGTAGTAACAATTGTATTTCCACAAGAATTGTTAATAGGAGCAGTCCAGACGCTTCTTCCATGTGTTGAAGCGATAATCTCATTTGCCGTATTATCTATTGCTATGGTAGTTACAATTGCTACTGGTAAACCAACACCGTATCTTGCCCAAAGCTCTGATGTATTATTATAATAATAAACTCCGTAATCTGTTCCTGCATAAAGCACGTTATTTACAGCATCATATTGTACAGTATTTACTGGTACGTTTGGTAAATTACTAGAAATGTTTAACCAAGTAATACCTCCATCTAAAGATTGGTATATTTTTTTCCCTTCTTCTAAATTACCAAAACCTAGCCAAACTTTATTTTCATTGGTATCATCAACTTCAATATCATTTATGTATGCTTTGCCAAGAATTTCACTATCAAATGAATTAAGGTTTGCTGTTAAATTTGTATAAGTTATGGAGCTAGGGTTGCTAAAATTCAGGTTTGTTGATTTGTAAATTGTATTGTTTATACCATTCGCTGCAAAACCAAACTTTCTTCTAGCAATATAAAACACCGATGAATTTGCCTTACTAATCTCTACAGCTAGATTTCTACCAATATCTAAGTCATGGATACCATTTGATATATCAACAGTAGAAGCTAGTTGATTATTAGACAATCTTAAACTATAATAATTACTCCCACGATCTTTATCAAGAATAATATGATTACTGTTGTTAGGGCTAACTTGAAATGCTTCTCCGCCCCCACTTTGATAACTACCCGTTCTAATGCCTGTGTAAGAAGCATTAGCCCCTCCATTTATTGATTTTTCTATCCATCTTCTATCATTTAAATAAATTATACTACTATTTGTGGGATCTGAAAATATCATTCCTTCTCCAAAGGGATTCAAACGGTTCCATCCTGTCCAACTTGATCCCAAATTGAAATTTTCATACCAACCTGTATCTTGAGTTCCAATCCTCACAGTTTGAGTTCCTCCAATGTTAGTATACCCCATATTGTAAGCTAAAAATAAATTAAGGTTTCCACTCAAGTTTGGAAAACTTGTAAAATTCAAATCATTATTGGAGTCAAATGCTTTATGAATAGACCCATCGGTTCCAACCAATAAACGCCCTAAATTTGCATCATAATTAAGGCTTCTTATGTCTTGATGTAAATCATTATAAAACCCATCAAGTGTAGATGCCGAATGTGTACTATTATTTATAATACGTAACTGTCTATTTCCTACAATAATTTTATCTGCATTTACAACTTGGAAAACTGTAGTTTGATTGTCTAAATACAATGGATATCCAAGCCAGCTATCATTTCCTAATGTATTAAATGATTGAAAGTTATCCCAGTTTCCATCTGCTTTCACAAAATATAAACTGTACCTATGGTCTGTTGCAATAGATGTTGGCGACCTTTTTGTTCTAAGTGCTAAATACAGTGTCCCGTTATAATTATAAGAGGTAAAAGCACTAGTTGTATTATCACCATTACCCCCTGGATCTAGATTAAAAAGAGTATCAAAGTCAATTAAATCATCAAGAGTATTAGCATTCGTAATTACTGTATTAATTACTGACTCTATAGTATCGGTTAAGTTTACCCATGATTTCCCTCCATCAGTAGTTTTAAAGACCAGAGTATTATTATTAAGTACATTAGTAGAAGCGTATCTATCTAATCTACCTGAAACTACAGCTATATTACTGTTCAATGGATTCACTTCAATATGCCCTAAATACAATTTCGATTCTCCAAAATTAAGAAAGGGATCTGAAAGAGCTTCCCAAGTATCACCTCCGTCTACTGATTTATATATATTTTTTCTTCCTACAGAATAGATAATATTAGTATCTGATGTTGAAATTGCCATATTTAAAGATTCAAATCTTTCTTTTGGGATATACCAATCGTTTTCATTCAATTTCTTTTTAATTACCCCAAGACCATACAATTGTTCTCCTTGCCAAATCAATCTTTGATGCATATTTGAAACTGAAGCATATAGTGTATTGTTCACTATTTTTAAATCGTTTACAGTTCCAACAGGTAAATCATTTGTTAAACAATTCCAAGTAACATTGGTTTGATGTATATTATAACTTTCCCATATTCCCCCAGCACGTGCCCCAACAATTACATGATTTGAGTTGTTTGGATCTACAACAATAGCATCTATTCTCCCTATTCCTTTAATTCCACTAGGATCAGTTCCTGTAGGGAATGCTTCAGGTCCAATGATACTCCAATTTGAATTTATATTTCTTGCTGCTTGTGGGCTATTTTTTAACTCAGAGATATTTTCTCGTTTAAAATACTCTTTACCGTAAGATCCAAAATTACCTTCTGCATCTATACGAGTTTCCCAATACCATAACCATCTTAGGTGTTTCTTGTATTCCTTGTCTAACTTTTTTTGATCCTTCTCATTTAGGTTTTTTCTCTCTTTGAATCTTTCGTCAAATTCCAATCGTTTCTTTTCTGTTATTTCAAAAAAGTTTCCTTTTTGCTCTTTTTGTGCATAAGTATATTGTTGGAATATAGCCATCGCAAAAAAGAACAGTATTATTTTAACTGCTTTCATAATTTGAAGATTTAAGGTGATTTATTAAGATTTCTTCTTTAATTCTTCTAAATCTTTCTGAAGTTTTTCAATCAATTTTTGTTGTTCTATAGTATATAGTGTCAACTCTTCTATTTTTTGAAGTAATTTAGATGTCATTTCACCTAATTCTACTCCATTTTCTTCTACTTCTTTTGCATCAGGAATATTTTGTAAGTGACCTTCTTCTTTGATATGTTTTTCAACTTCTATTAATGTCGGAAGTTGATAATTTTTAGCAAAGACAAAATCTGGCCAACCTACTAAGTCTACTAATACTTTTCTAGCATGTACAGTTCCATTTACCGACAATTCAGAATCAGGAGTTCCAGTTCCAATTCCTACTCTTCCATTATTTAGGATAGACAATGTTCTTGTATTTTGTGAGTCTCCAAAAAAGAAAGCATTATTGCCATCATTGGCACTGTTATTCAAGTTAAAGATTACATTTTTAGCTGTCTGCTTTTGAAAAACAATATCTCCAGGGGTTGCTATAGGTGAAAAGTTACCATTTCCTCCTGCTACTCCAATATTTAACTTTCCTAAATTCGTCCCAACTTTCATATAGATAGTTCCTGTTGGTTTATATAATTCTAATATTTTGTTTGTACCCCATGGATCAACAATACTCTCATACGTAGAACCTAATGTTAAAGTTCCCAAGTGAGATAAATTAGAATTAGAAGAAAATGGACTAGTTGTAGTTGAAAAATACGTTTGAGCACTTACAGTTAGTGCAGATAAAATTAAAATTAGTGTAATAAGTTTTTTCATGATAATAAAGGTTTTATGATTAATTCTTTAAAGCTATAAGAAACTAATAAGCTATGAAATACCTGAGTTCAGGTATTTTTTATATCTTTAAGTAAAAAATGGCTAAGAAAATAAAACTCCTCATTATTAATGATTTATGCCTTTTTTTAGATGGATTAAAAGCATTACTCTCTTCATACCACGATTTTGAAATATTAAATTGTTTTCAAAATTCAAAAGATATCTTAGCATGTGTTGAAAAAAACCAACCAGATTTAATTCTTATAGATATATCTATTGAACAAATGAATGGATTAGAGCTTATATACAGAGTGAAAAAAACAAATCCAACGCAAAAGATTTTAATTCTGAGCAACCATCCTAATTTGGTTAAACTAGCTAATGTTGATGGGTATTTTCATAAAAGCTTTGGTATAAATGATCTCGTAAGAATTATTAAATCAATTGTTCTTGAGAATAAAAAATGTTTTCTCACTATAGAAAAAAACAAAGAGTCTTTACTTGAACTAAATTGCTGCATTTTGACAAAAAGAGAATCTCAAATTGTTCAATTAATTAGTCAAGAAAAATTAGTGCCTGAAATTGCTAATACTCTAATGATAAGCAAACACACTGTTGAATCTCATAAAAAAAATATTTATAGGAAACTACAGGTGAACTCACTTTCTGGTCTAATTAAGAAATCAATTTTCTTAGGTTATGTAAATTGAATTATTAATCCTTATTCTTTGACACATAATAAAAAGGTAATTATAATAGGTTCATGATTATTTTTCTATTTTTATCGTTATAAAACCAACTCATAATTTGATCCAACGATGTCAGATAGTTATAAGAATTCTACAAAAGATAGTTTAATAGAAAAAAATGATTAATAAACAATATATACATGCTGTTTTATCCATACTTATAGGGTTTCTTTTATTTTTATTTTCTATGGACTTTGGAATGTTTTGGGATAACGTTCTGTTTGCTTCCAAAATGGGGAATCACCTATATTTTAATGATATTTTTAACTGGACTATGCCTGATAGTTTTGACCCTGGACATCCTCCTTTTTTAGGTTTTCTATTAGCAATTGTATGGAGAATTTTTGGGCCTTCTTTATGGATAAGTCATTTAGTGATGCTTCCATTCATTGCAGGAGTCATTTATCAATTGCATCGTTTTGTCAATTACTATGTTAAGAATGACCTTATCGCTTATTTTGGGGTTTTTTTAATTTTAAGCGATCCTACTTTAGCTACTTCTTTTGTATTAGTTAATCCCGAAGTTATTATCCTTTTTTTCTTTTTTCTTGCATTAAATGGAATCCTACTAAAGCAAAAATATTGGAAATTCATTGGCCTTATATTTTTGAGTATTATTACTTTTAGAAGCATGATGCTTTTTGCAGGATTATTTTTATTTGATATTCTCAATACTTATTTCTTTAATCAGAAAAGCCTTAAAAAAATAGTCAACCAGAAATTCTTATTGACTTATTTTCTAGCTTCAGTTCCTGGAGTTGCTTTTGTTTTATGGAGATTGACAACTAAAGGTTGGTTACAAACACACCCTGATTCTCCTTGGGCAAACTATTGGCATTTTGCTTCATTAAAGGAATTTGCTAAAAATATAGCTATTTTAATCCATCGCTATATAGATTTTGGTAGAGTTTTTGTCTTTTTATTTTTAATTATAGTTCTAATTTTATCTAGAAAAAAAATAAAAGAAAAAAGATCAGTCAATCAACTTTTTTTACTAGCAGTTACCTCTGTTTTTTTTGTTATTATTACTGTTTTATTGTCAACAAATGCTTTTGGGCATCGCTACTTTATAGTGTCCTATATTTGTTTCATTCTTGCCGCATTTTTGATCATTCAAGGATTGAAAAAATACAAAACCTTACTTTGGGCAATGCTATTTGTAGGTCTGATAAGTGGAAATTTATGGGTATACCCACGTGAAACTTCTCAGGGTTGGGATGCTACATTGGCTCATGTTCCTTACCATTCATTAAGACAAGATGCAATTACTTTTTTAGATAATGAAAAAATAGCGATTACTGAAGTTGCTAGTTTCTTTCCAAACAACAACAAAATTGATTATATAGATTTAAGTGGAGACAATAGGTCTTTTACGAATTATAATGGGAAGAATAAATACATTTTTTATTCTAATGTTTATAATTTATCTGATGAAGAGTATAAAACAATTGATGAAAAGTATGTTCTAATAAAAAAGTTTGAGAAATTTAATATCATTGTTTCTATCTTAAAATTGAAAGATTTTTAGAATCAAAAAGGTTATTTTTTTGACTAAAGAGTTAAGTTTTAATTCTTCTATAATCATTCTGTTTTTTCTAGATTAAATAGCATTTTTTTTACTCATATTTTTCCTATTTTTGCTTTTCAATAAACAACTAGAATACAATCGATGAAAACAGTTCAGTTTAGAGAAGCCATTTGTGAGGCAATGAGCGAAGAGATGCGTACAGACGAAACCATCTATCTAATTGGTGAAGAAGTAGCAGAATACAATGGAGCTTATAAGGCTAGTAAAGGAATGCTCGATGAATTTGGTGAAAAAAGAGTAATTGATGCTCCCATTGCCGAATTAGGTTTTGCAGGGATTGCAATTGGTTCTGCTATGAATGGTAACAGGCCTATTGTAGAATACATGACCTTTAACTTTTCTTTGGTTGGAATTGATCAAATTATCAATAACGCAGCTAAAATAAGACAAATGTCTGGCGGACAATTTAATTGCCCGATTGTATTTCGTGGACCAACAGCTTCTGCAGGTCAATTAGGCGCAACACATTCACAAGCTTTTGAAAACTGGTTTGCAAACACTCCAGGTTTAAAAGTAATTGTACCATCAAACCCTTACGATGCAAAAGGCTTATTAAAAGCCGCTATCCGTGATGACGATCCTGTTATTTTTATGGAATCTGAACAGATGTATGGAGATAAAATGGAAATTCCAGAAGGTGATTATATTATCCCTATTGGAGTTGCAGATATTAAAAGAGAAGGAACGGACGTAACTGTGGTTTCTTTTGGAAAAATCATTAAGGAAGCATACAAAGCTGCTGATGAATTAGCGAAAGAAGGAATTTCAATTGAAATTATCGATTTAAGAACTGTACGTCCAATGGATCATGCAGCTATCTTAACATCTGTTAAGAAAACAAATCGATTGGTAATTTTAGAAGAAGCATGGCCTTTTGCTAGTGTTGCTTCAGAAATTACTTTTAGAATTCAAGATGAAGCATTTGATTATTTAGATGCTCCAATTAAAAGAATAACAACAGCCGATACACCTGCACCATATTCGCCTGTTTTATTAGAAGCTTGGTTGCCAAATAGTGGCGATGTAGTAAAAGCTGTAAAAGAAGTTTTATACAAATAAATCGCAAGTTTTTGCGTTATAATAACTTCATCGGCATAAAAGTTGATGAAGTTTTTTTTCTTATGAAGAGATCTCTACTATTTTTTATATTCCTTTTATCATTCGGACTTTCAATAGCCCAAACAAAAGTAGGAGGACGCGTTTTTGATGAAAACAATGAGCCTGTAGCTTATGCCAATGTTTTATTTAAAGGTTCTATTGAAGGAACCATTACCGATGAAAATGGACGATTTTATTTTGAGTCAAAAAAGACTTGGACAAAACTAATTGTATCATTTATTGGATATCAAACCATTGAGTTTGATTTACCTAAAAGAGTGAATTACAACCTTCGATTTGTCTTAAAAGAAGATACAAATACCTTAAATGAAATTGTAATTGTTACAGGGAAACAACCTAAAAAGAACAATCCTGCCATTGATATTTTACGTAAAATCTGGGAAAGAAAACGTAAAAATGGCGTCAAACAGTTTAAGCAATATCAGTATAGTAAATATCAAAAAGTAGAGTTTGATATCAATACAATTGATAGTGCCTTTCGAAAAAAAAGACTATTTAGAGGTATGGAGTTTGTCTTTAAAAATGTAGATACTTCAGCCATTACAGGAAAAACATACTTGCCCGTTTTTTTAAATGAATCCGTTTCTGAAGTGTATGGAGACAATCTAATAAATAAAACAAAAGAAGTAGTTAAAGGAAATAAGAATACTGGCTTTAGTAACAATCAAGCCATTATAGACTTCATTGATGATCTGTATAATGATTATGATGTCTATGACAATTATATCAAATTCTTTTATAAGAGTTTTGTGAGTCCGCTTTCAAAAACAGGAATCAGTAATTATAATTACTTTTTAGCAGACAGTGCTTTTATTGAAAACAAATGGTGCTACAATATTATTTATTACCCTAGAAGAAAAAATGAATTGACTTTTAAAGGTGATTTTTGGGTAAATGATACCACGTTTGCAATCAAAGAAATTAATATGCAAGCCTCTAAAAATGCAAATATTAACTGGGTAAAGGATATTTATATAGAACAAGAATTTGATATTTTAAATGATTCTATATTTCTATTAAAAAGAGATTATTTTTTATCCGATTTCGCATTAAACAAAAGAGAAAAGTCAAAAGGACTATACGGAAAGCGTACAACATTATATAACAATTATGAGTTTGACAAACCCCTTGATCCGAAGTTTTACGATGAAAAACAATATGATTTGGATGAAACCATTTATAGTCAGTCTGAAGAGTTTTGGGAACAAAATCGTTTAGAAAAACTAAGTAAAGATGAGCAAGGAATTTACAAACTACTAGACACTTTAAAAACAGTCAAAAAATTCAAACGTTTATATACAACCATCGCTACACTTTCTTCTGGTTATTATGAGTTTGACAAAATCAATTTTGATTATGGACCTATTTTCTCAACTTTTGGGTTTAATGATGTAGAAGGAATGCGGATTAGATCTGGAGGTAGAACTTATTTTGATTATAATGATCCTTGGAGAATTGAAGCCTATACTGCTTACGGATTTAAAGACAAAAAGTTTAAATACGGAATTCAAGGAAAAGCAATTCTTGACAAAAAAAGTCGTCTCATTATTTCTGGAGGAAACAGACGTGATGTAGAGCAAATTGGAGCAACATTAACAGCTTCAACAGATGTTTTGGGAAGAAGCAACGGATCTTCATCTATAGTGGGGACAGGGGCTAATGACCGATTGACCAATATTAATTTATCGATGGTTAGCTTGCAAGCAGAACCTTTCAGAAATTTTCAAGTGAGTTTATCTGGAAGTTACAAAACTTTACGTTCTGCTTCACCAACGTTCAGTTTAGATTATAATGTTTCTCCAACAGAGGTTGCATCACAAGTAAAACAATTTGAAACTATCTTTTCAGCAGCTTATTACCCTGGAAGAAAAGTATCAGGAACTGGTGTAGAAAGACAAACCAATACCGATAAACTAAGAAATATGTTCTTACAAGTCACTAAAGGTAGTAGAGGTCTTTTTGATAGTGATTTTGATTACACAAAAGTTCAGTTTTCCTATACACAACCTTGGTTTATTGGTGGATTTGGAAGACTAAAAACTTCTATAGAAGCAGGTAAGACTTTTGGTGAAGTTCCTTTGAGTTTGTTGAGTATTGTTCCTGGAAATCAAACATTTTTTGCGTTTTTTAATACGTTTAATCAATTAGATTTTTACGAATTTGTCACAGATACTTATACGTCATTTCATTTAGAGCATAATTTCAATGGACGTTTGTTTGCTAGAATTCCTTTCTTAAGACGATTGAACCTAAGAACTATTGTTGGATTTAGAACGGCTTGGGGTCAATTATCCGATGAAAACAGATTATTAAATACGACGAATAACCCTTCTCAGATTCTATTGCAAGCACCTAATGTTCAGCCTTACTATGAATATAGTATTGGTATTGGTAACATCTTAAAAGTCTTGAGAGTCGACTTTAATTTCAGAGGAAATTATTTAGACAATCCTGGGGCACGTAAATTTGGAATTACTTTCGGAACAGGGTTCTTATTCTAAGCTTATTTTTTAAACAGTTCTTCTAATGGATTTCCCGTATTTCCTGAAGGTAATTGAAGGTTAAACAGCATTGCTAATGTTGATGCGATATCAGTGATCGCTACTTTTCTTACAGAAGCCCCTTGTTTAGGAATTCCATTACCAAACCATACCAAAGGTACATGCGTGTCATAATTATATCCAGAACCATGTGTCGTTCCTTTGATGTCTTCTACTAAAATTTCAGAATTACGATTTTGTACTACACCGGGTAAAAAAGTTAAAATCAAGTCGCCAGAACGCTTTTCATAAAAACCATCTTGCACCAATTTTCGGGTATCTGTATATTGATATGTTTGCAACTGGAAAGAGGTAAGTACATTTTTAATTTCTTTCTGATTCATTAAAAACGAAGCCGCTTCTTGCTGAAGCTCTCTAAGGGATAAATTATTCTTTTGAACTAGATCTCTATTGAAATATATATGTTCACCATCAAACTCTTGAATCCATTCTTGTTTTCCATATTTTGTATTCAAAAAGGCAGTCAATTCCAATTCGTATTTCTTCACTCTAGCCACTCCCGTAGGAAGTCTTAATTTTTTTAAATAAGAAGCAACAGGAACTGCTCCATGGTCTGAGGTTAAAAACAAAGTGTATTTTTCTTTTCCTATCTTTTTGTCAAGAAAATCTAAAAGTGACGCTATTTCAAGGTCTAATCGTATAAAGGCATCTTCACCTTCTATCGAATCAGGCCCAAATGTGTGTCCAATTACATCTGTAGCAGAATATCCAACAGAGATCATATCTGTTATTGAATCTTCACCTAGACTTTCATTGATAATTGCTTTTTTAGCAAATTCCGTAATCAATGTATTGGATCTTGGTGATCCTATTATTAATCGATATTCAGCATTTAGTTTTTGATATTCTTTTCGTATTTCTTTAAAAACATACGGAAAAGTTGGTGCTTCTTTTCCTCTCAAAATCATTTCATGATTATTATTATCAGCGATACTTTCAGTATATGTTTTAATAGGATGTACCGTATTCCAAGTTTCATTTAGATACCGATCCACCAAACCTAAATTATTAAACGCTTGCACCCATTTAGGCAACTCTTTTAAGTAATAAGAACTACTGACCATATTAGGAGTGTTGTTCTTAAAATCGTACCAATATGCTGCATCTGCTAAATGACCTCCTGACAAAATAGCGGATCTATCTTTTACAGAAATACTAATTACTTTAGATTTTAAATTTGTTTTTAATTTTAATTGATCGGATATGGTTGTAGTAAGTAATCTTCTAGGTGAAGCACCTAAAATTATTTCTTGCTTTCCCGAACCAACAACCACGGTGGTTGTATCCTCAATGTTTTCTATCTCTTTATTTAAATGTCTATCAAACCAACCATTTCCAATGATTCCATGCATAGAAGGTGTCGTCCCTGTATGAATAGATGCATGACCAGCAGCGGTTACAGTGGGTATATAATTATAATGTGTGTTTTTAAAATTATACCCTTCTCTCAGCAATCTCTTAAATCCATTTTCCGAATACTTTTCTTCATATTTATACAATTGATCAAATCGCATCTGATCTATAACAATCCCTACTATTAGTTTGGGTTTATTAGAAGTTTTTTCTTGACTCAGTAGAGGAATACTGATTATGGAAAACAAAAGTACTATTGAAAAGGATCGTAATTTCAGGTTCATAAATTATTATTTAAGTAATGAATTACAAATGAAATCAATCTCCAAAAAAAGGAAGGTTCAATTAATTAATTAGAACTAATTTCTAGCTTAAATTGTTTGGGTGTTTTTCCCGTGTAGTTTTTGAAATGACGATAGAACGATGATTTAGAATTAAATCCAGATTCGTAACCAATGGCTTCCAAAGTCAGTTTTTCGGTCATATCATTTTTTATTCTCTCTTGAGCAAAAGTTACTCTGTTTGAATTGACCAACTCGTAAAATGAGCTTTTTAATTCTTTACTAATGATCTCACTCAAATAATGCTTTGGGCATTCTAAAATAGAAGAAAGTTTTTCTAATGAAAACCCCGTATCTAGGTAAGCATCAGAATTTGAAAAAAAATCTTCGATTTTTGATTTTAATACTTCCTTATCTTCATTTTTTATAGGACTATGCTTATAACTTTTACTTTCTCCTTTTTTTATTTCCTTTTCAGTAGAAAAAAAGATGCCAAATTTTAATCCAAAATATCCAATAATAATCGTAATAATGATAAATCGAATAATGTCAACCAGTTTGTTAAAAGGGATATCAAGAGTTGATGACATTACTGTATATAAAACTCCTAATGAGGCACTGGTCAATAATAAATAAGCTACTATTTTTATCCATTTTAATTTAGAAACATAATCGTCCGATCGTTCCATTTTTTGCTTTTTAATTTCTGTTTTTAAAACTAGCAGCGTTAGGATTGGATATCCTAAATGAACGATAGTCTTTATTGTTAACATAGTAGATTGATATGGTTTTCCATAACCATCTACTAAAAAAGCGACAAGAAATATTACAACAAACGGAAGAAAATGTAAGGCAACTCGTTTTGGATATTCTCCTTTAAAAAGAGTTTGAATATAAATGAATAGTAAAGGAGCATAGCTAATAGAGATCGTTCTTGTTAACATAATAATAAAATAATTGTCAGGGGTAATATATTCGTAGAACAAGAGTAAAAATAGCTGTGAAAAATACCCAAACAACCAAAAATTTAAGACCCAGTCATATTTTTGTTTGTTCTTTTTTTGAAGGTTCAAAAACAAAAACAATAAACATTGTACAATTCCGATGATAAGCACTTCTCTCACAATTCAAAAATATAGTATCTAATGAAAACTCTACAATTAAATCTCTTAAACTTATTAGAAGCTTTTGTAGAATTGATTTACAACTTATAGAAATTAAATCTAGTGTCAAATAGTTTTGAAACAAAACCGTTTCACTTTATTCTAAAAGCGTCCCGTGCTGAGCCAGTCGAAGTAAGCGATCTTATATCAAGTTTTGGGGATAGCAGTGTCAAATCACAATTCGTATTCATTTAAATCATCGTTCAATTGCCCAAATCACTCCTATTTATTACTTTCGCGCCCTAAATGAAAAATATGCAAACATTCGACGTTTTAATAGAGATTCCAAAAGGAAGTAGAAATAAATATGAGTATGATTTTGAGTTGAAAAAAATTCGTTTTGATCGAATGCTTTTCTCTTCAATGATGTATCCTGCCGATTATGGTTTTATCCCAGAAACATTGGCATTAGACGGAGATCCATTAGACGTATTAGTTTTAGGAGGAGAACCAACTTTTCCGATGTGTGTGATGGAAGTAAAGCCTATTGGAGTATTTCACATGGCAGATGAAAAAGGACCTGACGAAAAGGTAGTTTGCGTTCCTGTTTCAGATCCTATTTGGAATAGTTTGAATGATTTGGGCGATATCAACCTCCACCTAAAAAGAGAAATTACGCACTTCTTTCAAGTTTATAAAGACTTAGAAAAAAAGAAAGTCGATGTTGGTGGTTGGGGAGATGCAAAAGAAGCGTATGAAATTTATAAGAAATGTGTAGATCGTTATGAAAATAGCGAGCACAAAACAAATAAGAACTTTACCATTTAAAATTGGTTAACCAATTTGTCGCTAAGCCCTTTTATATTCAATTAGTAGTGTCAGATTAAAATTTTTACTTTCTTTCAAAATATTGTTTTAATAGATATGAAGCTATTTTAATAATTGACACCCTACTTTAAGAAAATGCAGGTATTGCTAGCATTGACTTTAGTCTTGACAATTGTTGATTTTTAAAATTCTATTTATCAAATAGTTAACAACAAGTCTTGATTCTTTATTCTAAAAGCGTAGCGGTCTAACTTCTTAGAGTCAAACACTATTGATATTCAGTATGAAAGGGTTTTTCTATTCGGGTCGATTTTATTACTTTTGCCCAGCAAATTAACAAAACAAATAGAATATGGGATCAATGATGATTTACATGCCAATAGCGTTGGCAATCTTAGGCCTAGTATATATGCTAGTGAAGAAGTCTTGGGTGATGAAACAAGATGCAGGTGATGGTAAAATGAAAGAAATTTCTGACCACATCTACGAAGGAGCTCTCGCTTTCTTAAATGCAGAGTATAGACTTTTAGCAATTTTTGTAGTAATAGTAAGTGCTTTATTAGCAGTAGTTGCTCATTTTGTAGATACTACTAGTTATTTAATCGTAGTAGCTTTTATTTTTGGAGCTATTTTTTCTGCTTTTGCAGGAAACATCGGAATGAAAATCGCTACAAAAACCAATGTAAGAACAACGCAAGCTGCTCGTACAAGTTTACCAAACGCTTTGAAAATATCTTTCGGAGGAGGAACTGTAATGGGATTAGGTGTAGCTGGTTTAGCCGTTTTAGGTTTGACAGCATTCTTTATTATTTTCTATAGATTTTTTATGGGCGGTGAATGGACTTCGACTGGAGACATGACTATCGTATTAGAAACATTAGCAGGATTCTCTTTAGGAGCTGAATCTATTGCATTGTTTGCAAGAGTAGGTGGAGGAATTTACACAAAAGCTGCCGATGTTGGAGCTGATTTAGTAGGAAAAGTGGAAGCAGGAATTCCAGAAGATGATCCACGTAACCCAGCAACTATTGCTGATAACGTAGGTGATAATGTAGGTGATGTTGCAGGAATGGGAGCCGATTTATTTGGTTCGTATGTAGCAACAGTATTGGCTGCAATGGTATTAGGAAACTACGTAATTAAAGACATGGGCGGAAGTATTGCTGATGATTTCGGTGGAATTGGACCAATCTTATTACCAATGGCAATTGCTGGAGCAGGAATTATTATTTCTGTGATCGGAACAATGCTTGTAAAAATTAAAAGTAACGACGCAAAAGAGTCTCAAGTAATGGGCGCTTTAAACGTTGGAAACTGGACTTCAATTATTTTAGTTGCTGTTTCATGTTTTGGCTTATGTTACTATATGTTACCAGAAACCATGAATATGGAATTCTTCGGTGAAGGGTTACAAGAAGTTTCTAGAATGAGTGTATTCTATGCAACTTTAGTTGGATTGGTAGTAGGTGCTGTAATCTCATCAGTAACTGAATATTATACAGGACTTGGAAAATCTCCAATCTTAAAAATTGTACAACAATCTAGTACAGGAGCAGGAACAAACATCATTGCTGGTTTAGCTACTGGAATGATTTCTACTTTCCCTTCTGTATTATTATTTGCAGGTGCTATTTGGGCATCTTATGCATTTGCTGGATTCTACGGAGTTGCTTTAGCTGCTTCAGCAATGATGGCAACAACAGCGATGCAATTAGCCATTGATGCTTTCGGACCAATTTCTGATAATGCAGGTGGTATTGCTGAAATGAGTGAACAAGAACCAATCGTTAGAGAACGTACAGATATATTAGATTCAGTAGGAAACACAACTGCAGCAACTGGAAAAGGTTTTGCAATTGCTTCTGCTGCATTAACATCATTAGCATTATTTGCTGCCTATGTAACCTTTACAGGAATTGATGGAATTAACATCTTTAAAGCACCAGTTTTAGCCATGTTATTTGTGGGTGGAATGGTTCCTGTAGTATTTTCTGCATTAGCAATGAATGCTGTTGGAAAAGCTGCCATGGAAATGGTAAATGAAGTAAGACGTCAGTTTAGAGACATTCCTGGAATTATGGAAGGTACTGGGAAACCAGAATACGATAAATGTGTGGCAATTTCTACAGAAGCTTCGTTAAGAGAAATGATGTTACCTGGTTTATTAACTATTGGATTTCCTTTAGTTATTGCTTTTGTTCCAATGATCTTTGGAATGGACAATTTAGCAATCGCTGAAATGTTAGGTGGTTATATGGCGGGTGTTACCGTAAGTGGTGTCTTATGGGCAATCTTCCAAAACAATGCTGGAGGTGCTTGGGACAACGCTAAGAAATCTTTTGAAGCTGGAGTTGAAATCAACGGAGAAATGACTTACAAGGGTTCTGAAGCTCACAAAGCAGCAGTAACTGGAGATACCGTTGGAGATCCATTTAAAGATACTTCTGGACCTTCAATGAATATCTTAATTAAATTAACCTGTTTAATTGGATTGGTGATTGCTCCTATCTTAGGAGGTCATAGTTCAGACAATGTTCACGAAGCCAATGTGTGGGTTACTGAAGATGGAAAGGAAATTAAAGTAACTACAAATGCTAAATTTATTTCTGATTCTGATGCTGAAGTAAAGAAAACTGTAAAAGTTAACATGACTAAGAACGATGATGGAACTGTAAAAGCTGTGGTAACTACTTCTACAACTGAAAATGGTGAAACAGTAACAAAAGATGAAGTTTTTGAAGGAACTAAAGAAGAAGTTGAAAAGAAAATTGAAGCTTTTGAAAGTTCTAATGAAAATGTGAAAATAAAATTACATAAAGAAGTAAAGAAAGAAGAATAGTCTTTCTACTTTTTAACAATACCAAAAAGAGGTTGCTAAATAGCAACCTCTTTTTTTATACAGAATTCACAGAGTACTATATCAATCGTTTAAAGGGTTATTCAAATAAAACTAGGAGTTAGCATTCATCTTTTTAACCTAAATTGCATAATAAATACATTAAGTCTCATTATATTTATAACGATAAAAATATCGTTGTTAAAACAATCATTAAATAAATAAAACATGACCTATTATTCAGTATTAGACGTAACTCCAACCACAGACACTTGGATTCCAGAGTATTTACCAACAGCTACCAGATTGGTTGCTAAACACGGTGGGAAATATTTAGCTAGAACTGGAAGTCACGAACAAGTAGAAGGTAAAGGAGGTGAAGCTGGACTTCGTGTTATTTTAGAATGGCCTTCAAAAGAAGCTGCCATGGCTTTTATGAACGATCCTGAATATGCACCACATTTAAAAGCAAGAACAGAAGGTTCTACCAGCAATCATTATTTGATGGAAGGAAAAGACGATTTTTCATAAATTACGTTAGTTAAAAAACATCATCTTACAATAGAAAGCCACTATAAGCTGAATTCATTTTCAGTTCTTGGGTGGTTTTTTTATTTCAAACTACTTCCAATCTCTAGAGTGAAAATAAAATGGATCAATCATGAAAATTGTAGTTTTTTGTTTTTAACTATTCTTTTATAGCAATCATACTAATTTCAACATTTACAAACTTAGGTAAATTAGCAACCTCTACAGTTTCTCTTGCAGGTGCAGTTTCTTCATTGAAATAGCTTCCGTATACTTTATTAATCTCTACAAAATTATTCATGTCAGAAATAAAAATAGAAGTTTTCACCACATTTTCAAAAGTCATGTCTGCAGCTTCTAGAACAGCTTTTAGATTTTCCATGACCAGTTTTGTTTCTTCAGGAATAGAATCCATTTCTAAATTCCCAGTGGCTGGATTAATAGCTATTTGACCAGAAGTATATAAAGTGTTTCCATAAAGAACAGCTTGATTATAAGGTCCTATAGGAGCTGGAGCTTTTGATGTTTGAATGATTTTTTTCATGCGAATAAATGTAAAGTAAAAATTTTAGCTTTGCAAAGCTTTAAAGTAGTAAAGTGACAAAGTTTTAAAAGAATGAAGTCTTTGCGAGTAAGCGAAGCAATCCGTTTACTATTGTTCTCAAAAATTTCAGATTCCAATGTCAATTCCAGAGTTTGAAAGGTTTTTGGAATTCGTAAATAGATTTTCGAACTTTCACGCATCACGCATTAAAACAAAACTCTATTTGGAGGTCTGTTCTGATCGTATTTAAGATCACTTAATACAGAAGATTTCACACCAATAAAAAACGTATACGATTGATTTGTTCCAAAAGGAACCCAATTGAAGTTTAATCGCCAGCTATCCAAATCCCTAGAAAAATTCATTCTTGTAAATGTGAAACCGCCATTTACAATATCATATCCAGAAGAGAAACCTACTTTCCATTTAGGAGTTAATTCTAGATCACCACCAAACATCATTGTATGCGTTTGTATCCCAATACTAGTAGTTCCATTATTAGAATAGAAAGCTGAATACGCAAGATTTAAAGTCCAAGGAACTTCTGATCTGTACAATTGAGTTTCTTTCTCTTCATCACTATTATTTTGTTGACTACTCGGATCAGTAGCAAATCGATTTGTAGGATCAATATTTCCACCTAAGACATCAGGTGTATTTTGAGCTCCATTACCAGAGTTACTAGCAGGATCATTATCGCTTTGACCGTTAAAATCCCTACTAGACAAAGAGTAATTTGCCGTTAAATTTGCAGAAGTAATCCGAAAGATATTACTATTAAACTTATTAATTCGTACTCCTAAATCATTAATTTGATAAGGATCTAAAGTAGCATTTAAATTGAGGGCTAATTTGTCTTTAAATAATCGAGTTCCAGCTGTAGCACTTACAGGAGACCAGCGTAAACTATCGGCTGCAATATTGTAGGATGTACTAAAGTTTAAGTTGTTTAAAATGGTGACTTTCTTATCTTCTTCATCACTGTCAGGGTCTTTTGGAGCCATTTTCGCTTCCAGAACGTTGTTTATAGAAATACCAATAGAATTACTTACCCCAGAACTAGGACTGCCATACAAGCCTCCATCAAAAGGAGTATAAGTTCTTGTATCTGTTGGATCCGAACTTTGTTGCACTTCTAACTCATACCTCTCTGCAAAATCAGGTCGGTAAGAAAAAGAAACAGAAGGTCTAATAGTATGACGTAACGCCTTTAATCGCCCTTTCTTAAAATTAAAAGTCCCGTAAATATTTGTAGAAAAACTCAAGCTAGTACTATATTCCCTGAAAGTCCTAAAACCTTTATTTGTACTGGTTACGATACCAGTAGTTGCATTTGCTTCTGGAGAAGTTGGATCGTAAACTTGATTTATATGGTCAAAATTCCAAACCTCTCTATAATTAATACTAGGGGATACATTAATATAATTTAATAAGGTAAGATTTGTGCTAGCGTCAGTTCTATGTTGAACACCAGCTCGTGCATCTTCAAACATTCGTGAAGTTCCAAAATCCTCTTCCGTAGTATTAATTCTGTATTCACCTTGCATATTGTAAGTAAGTCCAATATTCTGAAAAGCCCCTTTTTTTATCCCTCCTTTTCCTGCAAACGGATAAATTCTGTTCATACTCAATTGAAGTGACGGCAAGGTCATTGTTACCAATTCGGTATTTGTGTTTTGAGAATGCGTTGCAGTTGCATTCAAATTAAAAGGAGTTCCTACAAAGTTTTTCTGATAAGAAATGGAAGAATTAAATGTATTGGTTAAAAAATTGGAATTGTTAAATTCATTAATTGACTGCCTAAAATATTGACTGCTTCCAAGATTTACAGAAGCTCCAAAATTAGAATTTGGGTTAGATTTTGTGTCTTGTCTGTGCGACCACCGTAAGTTAAAATTAGTAGCCTCAGAAAAATCATCAAAACCTCTAGTGCTTTGAATAATTTTCTCGAAACTTAAATTGAAGTTTCCAGTAAATTTATAGCGGACATAATATTGGGAATTCGATCGTAAACCCCAACTTCCATTAGAATAAACATCAGCCAATAATTCCAAATCTACATAATCATTAATAGCAAAATAATACCCACCATTTTGAATTCCAATACCTCTATCAGAAGTACTTGTATTAAATGCAGGGATGATAAAACCTGAAGCTCTGCTTTGCCCTAAAGGAAAATAAGCAAAAGGTAAGAAAATAGGTGTTGGAACATCGGCAATCACTAAATTACTTAAACCTGCAACTATTTTTTTATCAGGTACAACCTTCGCTTTATTCACTCCAATATAATAATCTGGATTGTCTTTGTCAGAAGTCGTAAATCGAATTTTACGCATAAAAATTGTAGAATCATTTACCCGTTTAGCTTTTTCACCCAAAACAAAGATTCCTGGTTCTTGCTTTGTTTTTATACCGTAAATAATAGCTTTCTTGGTTTTAAAATTATAGATCATAGAATCTTGTTCAGAATCTTGACCATCTTGTTTAAAAACAGGTTTTTGGTGATACCCAGTACTATCCTTAATCCCTTTCGCAAATAATGTATTGTTAAGGTAATCAATAATAATAATTCCAGCTTGTAAATCAATGTCAGTATACGTTACATGTGCTTTGTTGTAAAGAGTTACTGTTTTCTTTTTAGCATCTTGTATGGTGTAATCTTCAGCAGTATGCGTAATAAGATCACTAATAGCTTCTTTGGGTTTAATACTATCTATCTGAATACTATCTTTCTTTTTCAATAAAAGACTGTCCTTTTTTATTGTTTTAATGGTATCTTTTTTGACTTTAGGAATCGTATCTTTAGAAACCTTAGGAATAGGAATTCCCTTAGGTTTGATGTCTTGTGATTTAATATTTTGAGAGCAAAATATTACCAAGAATAAAAGTATATAAGATAGATTAGATTGCAATATTTTAATTATGCTATTTTTGTATCTGGGTAAAAATATGGCTCAATAATTGAAGCACCAAATTTGAAACGCCAAAATTAGTTAAATTTTGTTGATGAAATCTTTACAAAACTGCAAATTTAATACCAAGTTTTTTTTGGTGTTATCGTATACTGTCTTTTTTTCTTTTTTCTTTTTAAGCCTAGAATCGTTTGCTCAGAAAGGTAAGTTTACCGTTGTGCTAGATGCTGGACATGGAGGTAAAGACCCTGGGAATATAGGAAATGGTTACAGAGAAAAAAACATCGTCCTAAAAGTAGTAAAGGAAATTGGCAAAGAATTGAGTAAGATAAACGATATTAATATTGTTTATACAAGAGACAAAGATGTATTAATTAATCTATGGAAAAGAGGCGAAATTGCCAATAAAGCCAAAGCAGACTTGTTTGTTTCTGTTCATTGTGATTCACATACTTCTAATGCTTATGGAGCTGGAACCTTTGTTTTAGGACTGCATGCCAATCGCCAAAATTTTGAAATTGCGAAGAAAGAAAATGCAGTTATTCTTCTAGAAAATAATTACAAAGAACGATACAAAGGATTTGACCCAAATTCTGCAGAATCTGTTATTGGATTAACATTGATGCAGGAAGAAAACCTAGACAGAAGTTTAATACTTGCTAGTGATGTACAGAAAAACTTTAGAACTACTTTAAAAAGAAAAGATAGAGGTGTAAAACAGGCAGGTTTTGTGGTTTTGCATCAAACATATATGCCAAGTATTTTGGTGGAATTAGGTTTTCTAACCAATAAAAATGAAGGGAGATATTTGAACTCAAAGAAAGGGCAACAACAAATGGCAAAAGCAATTGCTCAATCCATAAAAAAATACTTCAATCAGTTAAAATTGAATACAATAGCTATTGAAGACAAAGAGATAGAAGATACAGAAGTTAAAGATAGCATCGTAGTAATTGAAGAACCAGCTATAGAGGTTCCTGAAGAAGTTATTTTCAAAATACAAATTGCATCCAGTAGAAAAAGGATCAGAACAAAATCCTACAATTTTAAAGGATTAAAAAATATAGAAAGAGTAAAGGTCGGAAAGTACTATAAATACTACTACGGAATTACTTCAACCTATGCAGAAGTAAAGACTTCATTGAAGCAAGCTAAGAAAAAGGGATACAAAGACGCTTTCATTGCAGCATTCAAAGAAGGCAAGAAAATATCACTCAAAGAAGCTTTGAAATAGATGCTTTGTTGCTGTTTTCTAAGGAAAAATATTAGTATTATTGTAAGACAAAAAACTATCAATGTCTAGAGAAGTAAAAACTGGAATTATTTCAGTAGCCATTATCGCTCTGTTTATATGGGGATTCAACTTCTTAAAAGGAGAAAATATTTTTGAATCTAACTCAAGAGTTTTTTACATTGAATATGATAATATTCAAGGGTTAAATAAAGCAAGCTCTGTAAGTATTAATGGACTGGTAGTGGGTAAAGTATCTGATATTAATTTCAATACAGATCCAACTAAAAAAGGAATGTTGATTGTGAAAATATCTCTCGACAACGATTTTCAATTCACAAAAAACAGCATTGCAAAAATATATTCCACAAGTATTATTGGAGGAGAATCATTAGCCATTATCCCAAGTTATGAAGGAGAATTAGCTGTCTCTGGAGATTATTTAAAAGGAGAAGTAGAATCCGATATATTTACTTCAGTCGGACAAACATTAAATCCACTAAAAACTAAAGTAGAAAGAGTAGTTATTGGAGCAGATTCCCTGTTAATTGCTTTAAACGATGTCTTAGACGATTCCACTAGAAAAAGCTTCAAAAGAACTTTTAAAGGATTAGAAGGAACCGTTTTGTCAATGAACAAAACATTGAATTCTCTAAATAGAATGATTGATTCTAGTAGTGTAGAACTAGATGTTAGTTTAAAGAATGCAAAAAAGATCACAGAAAACTTCTCAAAACTATCCGATACACTTGTTAATGCAAACTTGGGTGGAGTTGTAAAGACACTGCAAACCACTTTAGATAATGTAAACGGATTGCTTTCTGGAATAGAAAACGGAAAAGGTACGCTCGGTAAATTAGCATCAGATGATGCCATGTATACAAATTTGACCAATGCATCAAAAGAATTGGAAGAATTGTTAAGAGAGCTGAAGGAAAATCCAAAACGATTTTTACATTTTTCGCTATTTGGAAAAAAAGCAAAACCATACAACGAGGATTCGAGTAAGAAAAAAAAGTCTAACTAACAATGAGTTGGATACGAGTAATATCTTACAATGAATCCGAAGGTAAACTAAGAAAACTATACAATAAAGTTACTGGCCCAAATAATAATGTAGATAATATCATGATGGTTCATGGATTAAGACCACATACTATGGTAGGTCACATGTCTTTATATAAGAACGTTTTACATCATAATAACAATACATTACCCAAATGGTATTTAGAAACTTTGGGCGTTTTTGTAAGCATGCTTAACGACTGTCATTATTGCATAGAACATCATTTTTTAGGATTAAAACGATTGCTTAATGATGATGAAAAATCAGATAAATTAAGAATAGCATTAGAGAATAAAAAATATTCGAGTATTTTAGATTCTAAATTTTCTGAGGGATTAATCTATGCTGAAAAGTTAACCTTGCATGCAAACACGCTCCAAGAAAAAGATGTAAAGGATTTAAAAGATTCAGGATTAACAGATGGGGAGATTTTGGAAATTAATCAAGTTGTAAGCTACTTTAATTACGCAAATAGAACTGTACTCGGATTGGGAGTTTCTACAAAAGGAGATATTTTGGGATTATCACCCAATAATTCAGATGACGAAACAAATTGGAACCATCAATAATAACTAACTAAACGAAACAAATGGATTATTTATCAAACATACTTTTTGCTCTGGTATTAATTGCTGGAATTGGATTTTTTGTGATGAATATTCGTAAACTGATAAGGAACATTAAACTAGGAAAAGATGTAGACAGGTCAGACAATAAAAAACAACGTTGGAAAAATATGGCAATGATTGCTTTGGGGCAATCAAAAATGGTAAGCAGGCCTTTTGCAGGTTTTTTACATGTAATCGTATACATAGGATTTGTCATCATCAATATTGAAGTATTAGAAATTATTATTGACGGATTGTTTGGTACTCATCGTGTATTTCAACCCGTTTTAGGAGACGCCTTATACGGATTCCTAATCGGAACGTTTGAAATCTTAGCAGCATTGGTCTTTGTTTCTGTAATTCTTTTTTGGCTGAGAAGAAATATTGCTCAGTTAAAAAGATTCATGAATAAAGAAATGAAAGGCTGGCCCAAAAACGACGGAAATTTCATCCTGTATTTTGAAATGGTATTGATGACGTTGTTCATTGTCATGAATGCTACAGACCATAACTTTCAAGAAGCTGGTATTGGTAATACAATAAGTCAATTTGTTGCACCATGGTTTTCTGGATATTCTATAGATGCATTACATACCATAGAACAAACAGCTTGGTGGTTTCATATTGGCGGAATCTTAGTTTTCCTAAACTACTTATACTATTCTAAACACTTACATATTTTATTGGCGTTTCCAAATACCTACTATGCAAACCTAAAACCAAAAGGACAATTCAATAATCTGTCATCCGTAACCAAAGAAGTAAAAATGATGATGGATCCAGATGCAGATCCTTATGCAATGCCAGAAGAAGGAACAGAAGACGAAGTTCCAGAAAAGTTTGGCGCAAGTGATGTCACCGATTTAAATTGGGTACAATTACTCAACGCATATACCTGTACAGAATGCGGACGATGTACCTCTTCTTGCCCTGCAAACATGACTGGAAAAGAGTTATCTCCAAGAGCCATTATGATGAAAACCCGTGATCGCTTAGAAGAAGTGGGAAAAAATATTGATGAAAATGGCGGTACATTTAAAGACGATGGCAAACAATTATTAAACGATTATATCACTCCAGAAGAATTATGGGCGTGTACAAGTTGTAATGCCTGTGTAGAAGAATGTCCAATTGATATAGATCCATTGTCTATTATCGTAGAAATGAGAAGATATTTAGTGATGGAACAATCTGCAGCTCCACAAGAATTGAATATGATGATGACCAATATAGAAAACAATGGCGCACCTTGGCAATACAATCAACAAGATAGATTGAACTGGAAAGATGAATAATGTAGTGTAGAAATGAATTAATGTTAACAACAATTGAAATTATTTAGAAAACATAGAGAAAAATCGATGAAAAAGGAAGGTGTCTTGAAATATGTTGCATACGCACTTGGAGAGATATTATTGGTAGTTATAGGGATTTTAATAGCAGTAAGTCTAAATAACTGGAATGAAGATGTAAAAGATCATAAAGAGTTAGAAAATATTCTCTCTATGATTAAAAAAGATTTAAAAAATGACATTAAAGAAGCTAAGGAAATAATTGTATTTGAACAAAGTAAAGAACAGTTATACAAGCGTTTTTTTGAAGGAGATTTAACAGAAAAAGATTACCTAGAGAATATAAAATATAGACGTTTAATATTCGGATTTAAAGAAATATCATTTGATAAAAGAGGTTTTAAATTACTAAATAACTATAAAAACACTGTAGAAACTTCTAAAGATAGCTTGATTGGTTTTATCATAGAATTATATACAGATAGGATTGAAGAAGTAAATGCAGATGATAAATTAAGGAATTTTGATTTTGAACTCAACTACACGTATTGGAAAAATCAAGAATGGTGGGCTAATTACATTCGAGAAGAAAAAAGTGATGAATTTATAACCTATGCCTTAACGAGTCAGGATTATAAAAATAGAGTTGCCTCTTGGCATTTTATAACTTTTAAAGCATTTCTTCCCGAATTAGAAAAATTTATAACGTCAGCTGAAAAGATATACAGTTTAATAGAAAAAAGAGGGTAATAATTTCGGATATCCGGAAATATAACCTGAGGATTTGTTCTAGATATAATGAGTTAGCTTAACCCGAAAAGTATCGCGAACAACTTGCCCTACTTTTCTTATATTAGACCGTTGACAACAATAAAATTAAAACTAAACAGATGGATTCAAAGATTGTAAAAAATGAAGCAGGTCGTAAGTTAAATGTTTTAGGTGATAATCAGATTATCAAACTCTCGGCTAAAGACACCAACGGGCAATTCTCACTAATAGAGCAAAACAATAATCCAGGAACCGGAATACCACCTCATGTACACCAAAACGAAGACGAAGTTTTTCACGTTTTATCTGGACAGGTTGATATGACAATTGGTGAAGAAATGACAACATTAAATTCAGGAGATCTTATTTTCTGCCCCAGAGGTATTCCACATTCCTTCAAAGTAGTGGGTGACCAAAAAGCTAAAGTTATGCTAAGCATATTTCCAGCTGGGCTTGAAAACATGTTTGAAGAATTAGCAAAATTACCAGAAGGCCCACCTGACTTGGAGAAAGTTGGAAAAATTTGCGGTAAGTACAATATAAATTTTCTCTGATTAAAATACAGTTGTCAATAATGCTATAAAAAATTGCTGTTTTGTACTTAATCAATGTTAGTTGCTTTGTTTACTAGCTTCTGTTTTCCTTCGAAAAATTCTCGCATACAAACACGCAACGAAATCATAGCACAAATACGTTAGTGCACAAGCTGAATTCATATATTGACGAAAGCAGTTTGTTAAGTCATACTTTTGTTTATAAGCAAGTGAAAAAACATCTGGAATAATATCATAACGCATAAAAACGTGTGACAATGCTGTGCATAATTAATTGCTAGTAGTTGCCTACTTACAAAAACCTTCACAGATTTTATAGCTTGTCTTCGGCAGGTTAGGTTCGGTTTTTATTGCTAAATTAGTTGCTGTAATACGCAACGAAATCATATAAGAAACACGTTAGCATCAATAATAAAGAATTAAAATACATAAATGAAAGTAACACTAATTAGCATTCCAGTTCGGGATCAAGAAAAAGCATTAAAATTTTATACAGAAAAATTGGGTTTTCTAAAAAAGAAAGACCTACCATTAGGAGGTGGAAATAGATGGCTAACCTTAGTTTCGGCAGAATGGCAGGACGGCCCCGAATTATTATTAGAACCAGCTCCAAATCATTTTGAACCGTGTAAAATCTTTCAAGATGCATTGATGGAAGCAGGATATCCATACACCCAATTTGATGTTCAAAATGTTGATGAAGAATATGAACGATTGACGAAACTTGATGTAGAATTCAGTATGAAACCCACTGAAATGGGAACTGTAAAAGTTGCAGTTTTTAATGATACTTGTGGGAATAATATTCAACTAGTGGAAGAATTGTAAAAAGACAACTGAATAACATTCAAAATAATAACAAAGTATTAATAGATATGATAGCAAGAATCTGGAATGGAATAACAAAAATTGAACATTTAGAGGATTACACAGAGTTTATGAAAACTCGGGCAATACCAGATTATAAAAAAACGGATGGATTTATGAAGCTGACATTTCTTAAGCGGACAGACAATGAATTTGCCTATTTCAATTTAATAACGTTTTGGAAAAGTTTAGAAGTGATTAAGAACTTCGCAGGAGATGATTTTGAAAAAGCTAAATATTATCCAGAAGACAAAAATTATCTGATTAATTTCCCTGAAAAAGTCACTCATTATGAAGTATTCGCTGAATAAGTCTAGCGTACAAACGCTATCATCAAATCAGAGATGAGATACTGTACCTAATTTTTTATTAGAAATTACTTTCCGATTTTCCACTCCTCAAATTCCTCTTTAATTTTAAGATCTATTAAAGGGTATAAGCCTACAATAGTTCTGCCTTCATTCACTTTTTCTAAGACAAACTCTTCAAAAATTGTCATATTAACGCATTCCTCAACAATGTCATCAATAAGATGAGAAGGAATCACAATAACCCCATCTCGGTCGCCAACAATAATATCGCCAGGAAAAACAGCCACATCACCACAAGCAATAGGAACATTGATATCAATAGCCTGATGCAAAGTTAAATTTGTGGGTGCAGAAGGCCTTTGATGAAAAGATGAAAATGATAGTTCAGATATTTCTTCTGAATCTCTAAAACCTCCATCAGTAACAATACCCGCTATATTTCTTTTCATTAAACGAGTAATTAATATAGAACCTGCAGAGGCTGCCCTTGCATCTTTTCTACTATCAATGACCAAAACAGCTCCAGAAGGACAATTTTCTACAGCAACCCTTTGAGGATGATCTGGAGATTTAAATACTTCAATTGAATTTAAATCTTCTCTAGCAGGAATATACCTTAATGTATAAGCTTCACCTACCATAGTGCCATTATGGATGTTTAAAGGAACAACATTTTGTATAAATTGATTCTTTAAACCCCTCTTAAATAGGCTAGTTGCAATTGTAGCCGTGCTTATTTTTTTAAGTTTCTCTCTTGTTAAAGTTGTAAGTCTATCCATTATTAATAATCCTTATGAAAATAATTTTTTAAGTAATCAAATATACATATATTTGGTAAACCAATTTGGTCAACCAATTTTTCTACCTTAAAAATGAAACATTCAATCTACTTATTAGCCCTTTTATTAGTGATCGTTTCTTGTAAAAAGAATGCTGATAAAAATTCAAAATCATCGACTACTCAAACCGAAAAAAACACAAAATATCCAAGTGATGTTCTTCCGTTTATGGACAAATGGAAGATTCTTTTAGGTGATGGTACGCGTTCTGATAGTCTAGTAAATTTTCAAAAAGATGACTTTTTTTATGTAGAAAGTGAAGGAGATACGGATTGGGTTGTCTACAAAACACCGAATTCTGGTGTAACGTCAAGAACGTCAAGCAATACAAGAACAGAATTAGGAGAAAAGAAACATTGGATTCCTGAAGAAGGAGGTAAATTAACAGGAACTCTAAAAGTGCAACATGTCTCAACAACTGGAGATGCGACTGCTGCTTCATCTTATTCCGTAGTAATTGGGCAAATTCATAGTGATGAAGGTCATGAAAATGAACCACTTAAAATCTATTATAAAAAATTTCCTGGTCACAAAAAAGGTTCTGTTTTTTGGAATTATGAAATCAACACAAAAGGAGATAATATTGGAAGGTTTGATTATTCAACAGCAGTTTGGGGTTATGATTTTTCAATAGTAGGTTCAAACCCTACAGAGTATCCGAAAGAGCCAGAGAATGGTATTGAGCTAGGTGAAGAATTTAGCTATGAAGTTAATGTATACAAAGGCGTTATGTATCTTACTTTTACTAGTAAAAACCATAAAACAGTAAAGTTTACAAAGAGTTTAATACAATCAGAATTTGCAACAAAAGCAGATATTCCTGAACAAGTATTAAAAGTATATGCAAATAGAGAAAAAGGAGGAGGAGTCGAAAGAGAAATCGCTTATGCTGGCGAACTCAACTATTTTAAACAAGGTGCATATAATCAAGCGAATGCAAAATCTACTAAATCCAAAATTTATGGTGGTGACATAGCAAAACAATATGCCCACGGAAGCTACGCAGAAGTTTGGTTTAAAGAAGCAACAGTAGGAGAAAGCACAATACCTAATAAATAAACTATTGAAAAGAGTAATCTTCATAATAGGCGTATCAGGTGTTGGTAAAAGCACTATTGGAAAATTACTATCACAGAAATTAAACCTTCCTTTTTTTGATGGAGATGATTATCATCCTGAAAAGAACATTAAAAAAATGGCTAAGGGACAACCACTAAACGATGATGATAGACAAGGTTGGTTAGAGTCATTAAATAATTTGGCAAAAAAAGAACTCACTAAAAACAGTTGTGTTATTGTCTGTTCTGCGCTAAAGCAAAAGTATCGCGACATTCTGAGTAAAGAAATTGAGAGCAAAACGAAATGGGTGCATTTATCTGGATCGTTTGAACAAATTAATGATAGGTTAAATAGTCGGTCTAATCATTTTATGCCTTCAGAATTATTGCAATCACAATTCGATATTTTAGAAATACCAAAAGAAGCATTGCATATTGATATTCGTAAAGCTCCAGAAAATATTATAAAAACAATCAAAAACGATTTAATGGATAAATCAGAATTTGGATTATTTGGTTTAGGCGTTATGGGAAAAAGCATCTGCCGAAATTTATCGAATAAAGGATTTAAAATTTCTATGTTTAATAGACATGTTGAGGGTGTAGAAGAAGATGTCGCTAAAAATTTTAAAGCGAAATATACTGAGTTAACAAATGCAGCTCCTTTTGATGATATTTCATCTTTTGTAAACTCTTTGCAGCAACCAAGAAAAATTATGTTGATGGTGAACGCAGGAAAAACGATCGATTTAGTTATTGAAGATTTGTTGCCTCATTTATCTGAAAATGATATTTTAATTGATGGCGGTAATGCGAACTATGTAAAGACAAAAGAGCGATTTGATACCTTAAAAACCAAGAACATTCATTTTATAGGCGCAGGAGTTTCAGGAGGAGAAGAAGGTGCTTTAAAAGGACCATCGATAATGCCAAGTGGAGATGCTGAAGTGTATAAAAGTGTACAGCCTTTTCTAGAAACCATCTCAGCCAAAGATCAAAACAATCTACCTTGTTGTACCTATGTTGGTCCAGAAGGAAGTGGACATTTCATAAAAATGGTACACAATGGTATTGAGTATGTAGAAATGCAATTATTGGCAGAAGTGACTACAATTTTAGAAGCTTTAAAACAAAATCCAGACGAGATTGCCAACACTTTAGAAACCTGGAAAGACAGCGCAGATAGCTACTTGTTAGAAATAACAACCACTATTTTAAGAAAAAAAGAAGGAGATGATTGGTTGGTGAAAAAAATAGTAGATAAAGCGGGTAATAAAGGCACAGGAAATTGGGCAACGATTGCCTCAACACAACTTGGTATTCCAAGTACATTGATAACTTCTGCTTTGTATGCTCGTTATATTTCGTTTTATAAAGAAGAACGAATTCAATTAAACAAGCATTTTGAAACTCGAAATACATCAGAATTAAATTTAACGACTGATGATGTATTAAAAGCATATCAATTTGCAAGAATTGTGAACCATTACCAAGGATTTAAATTGATTGCAGAAGCATCGGATTCGTTTTCTTGGAACTTAAACTTAAGCGAAATTGCCAGAATCTGGACAAACGGATGCATTATCAAATCGACTTTAATGCAGGATTTAGTGGAGGTGCTTAAAGAAACCAAAAACATACTAGCCCATCAATGTTTTATTGAGCTAGTTAATGAGTACAAAACATCAGCAAAAAAAGTAGTGTCGCAATGTATTCTCAATGATATTGTATCATCTTGTTTAAGTGAATCTGTTCAGTTTTTTTATGGAATCACTACAGCAAATTCAAGTGCAAACATCATACAAGCACAAAGAGACTATTTTGGTGCACACACCTATCAAAGAGTAGATGATAATTCAATGAAACATTATCACACCAAATGGAAATAAATTAATCGATAAACCAATAAATAGTATGGAAGCAACTGCGCCTAAAAAATCATTACTCAAAAAAATTATTGCTATAATATTAGGTTTCGGCCCAGGTATTTTTGCCATCGGATATACCATTGGTACAGGTAGTGTAACGTCTATGATTGTTGCAGGTAGTAAATTTAATATGCAATTATTATGGGTACTATTATTAAGCTGTCTTTTCTCTGGAATTCTAATGTTTGTTTACGGAAATTATGCATTAATAACAGGCGAAACAGCACTTTTTGGATTTAAAAAACATTTAAAATATGGTAAAATTTTAGCCATATTAATTATTGTAGGAATTACGTTCGGACAATGGAATTCACTAATGGGAATTTTGGGGATTTCATCAAATATCATTTTTGAAATTTTAGCATTGAATTTTGAAGGATTAAGTGATTTTAAATATGGAACTGTTTTAATAATCGCGATCGTCATCATTGTTGTTTTTTACTTACTAATGCTAGTAGGAAAGTATACGTTCTTTGAAAAGATATTAGTCATATTTGTGACCTTAATGGGCCTCTCATTTGTATTATCATTATTCTTTGTACAACCACTTTCTATAGATGTAGTTAAAGGGTTAATACCAACAATACCAGATGTTCCTGGTGGTAAAATGTTGGTTGCAGCATTTGTGGGTACTACCATGGCAGCAGCTACATTCTTATCACGCCCATTATTTGTAAAAGGAAAAGGATGGACAATTAAAAATTTAGATCAACAAAAGAAAGATTCAATTACAGCCGCTATTTTAATATTTGTGATCAGTGGTACCATTATGGCAGTTGCAGCTGGAGCATTATTTTATGAAGGCAAAGAAGTTAATCATGTATTAGATATGGCAAATACCTTAGAACCCGTAGCAGGTAAATGGGCAGTAACTATTTTCTTTTTTGGAGCCTTAAGCGCTGGATTATCATCTATTTTTCCTTGTTTATTAATAGCACCATTATTGGTCGCAGATTATCAATCAGGTAAACTAGATACCAACTCTAAACAATTTAGAATTATTACTGCTATCGCTTGTTTAGTGGCTTTAATAGGTCCAGCATTTGGTGCAAATCCTATCGCGATTCAAATTTTATCACAAGTATTTAATGTATTTGTGTTGCCACTAGTTGTATTGGGGATTATTTTAATAGTAAATAATAAAAAAATTATGAAGGGGTATAAAACAAGCATTGGGATGAATATTGGATTATACGCGGCATTATTCTTCTCTTGTGTAGTTTCTTACACCGGAGTTATAGCGATAATAGAAAAGTACTTTTAGAACTCATCTTGATTTTTTGTTTTTAACCGAAAATGAGGCAAAATTTCTTTAGATGAGACGCTTTTAGAAAGGCATAGCATTGCTACGGATGAAAAAAGTAACGAAATATGAAGGAATTTAGACCATTTTTTAGGAAATAGAAAAAGTCAAGATGAGTTCTTAATATAAATCACGATAACAAAATGAAATCAACAAGTAGAAGGAGTTTTATAAAAAAGACAGCATTAACTGCAAGTGTCCTTCCATTCTTAAGTTTCCCCTTAAGCGCTTGGGCAACTGAGAATAGTTCAGAAGAACATCTTTCTGTGAATATTTTCTCAAAACACCTTCTATTTTTAGATTATAAAACTACTGGAGAAATGGCTGCTGAAATGGGCTTTTCTGGAGTAGATTTAACTGTAAGACCTAAGGGGCATGTGTTGCCAGAATCGGTTAAAGTCGATTTGCCTAAAGCAGTGTCTGAAATTAAATCTGCAGGATCTAATTGTGAAATGATTACGACCAGTATTGAAAGTGTGCAGAATACTTTAGATGTAGATATTATTAAAACTGCAGCGAAATCAGGTGTTAAATATTATCGTACGCATTGGTTTAAATATTTAGAAGACCAAACAATGGAGGATTCGTTAGAATTATATAAACAGCGAATTAAAGCGTTAAGTGATTTAAATAAAGCCCATAACATTATAGGCTATTATCAAAATCATGCAGGTAAAAATGTAGGATCATCTTTTTGGGAAATTAAAAAAATATTGGAAGCAGCAGATTTAAATTATTTTGGGACGCAATATGATATTCGTCATGCTATTGCAGAAGGAGGACATTCTTGGGAGAATGGATTAAAATTATTGCAATCAAACATAAAAGGAATCGTGTTAAAAGATTTTAAATGGGGAAAAGTTAATGGTAAATGGAAACCCATTAATGTACCAGTGGGTGATGGCATGGTTGATTTTAATGCCTATTTTAAATTATTAAAAAAATACAAATTAAAACCACCAGTGTCACTTCATTTAGAATATGATTTAGGAGGCGCAGAAAAAGGACATAGTAGTATATCTGTAGATAAAAAAGTTGTGTTTGACGCGATGATAAAAGACCTAAATAAGGTTCAACAATTATGGGAAAAAGCATAGAATAATAGTATGCAAATAGATAAAAAAAAGAATGAATTTTTAAGAACTAATAAATTATTAAAATGAATAAAAAACATATCAGATTAGTATCCACAGTTTTTACTCTTGGTATTTTATTACTACTAAATGGTTGTAACAATACTGAAAAAAAATCAACTACTTCGACTGGGCTCAGCACAAGTAAAAAAGAAGCCCAAAAAACCGTTTACGCAAGTGATGTTATTCCATTTTTTAACAACTGGAATTTGATTCTAGGTGATGGTTCAAATGCAGGAATAGCAAATAACTTTGAGCATAAAGATTTCTTTTACACTGCAAATGATGGCAAAAAGGATTGGGTAGTTTATAAAACACCCAATGCAGGTGATACCCATGGCACTTCAAACAATTGTAGAACTGAATTAGCGCAAACAAAAAAATGGTATCCAGCAACAGCGAATGATAAATTATCAGCGACGCTTAAAGTAATGAATGTATCATCTACAGGTGATGCTAGAGTAGCAGCTTCGTACTCTGTTGTTGTAGGTCAGATTCATAGTGCTGATGGACACGAGAACGAACCGCTTAAAATATTTTATAAGAAATTCCCTGGTCATACCAAAGGCTCGGTTTTTTGGCATTATGAAATCAATACAGCAGGTGATGATAATTCTGGAAGATGGGATTATTCTACTGCGGTTTGGGGTCATGATTTTTCCGTTGTAGGCACAGAAGAAAATACCTATCCAGACGAACCTAAAGATGGTATCGCTTTAGGTGAAGAATTCAGTTATGAAATCGAAGTGAAGGACGGTATTATGAACTTAACCTTTACAAGTGAAGGACATAAAACCAAAACATTTTCAAAAAACTTAATCGTATCTGAATACACAACAACAGGTGATATCCCTAAACAAACTCAAGAGTTATTTGTGCCAATTGGTCAAGATGGAGTAGAACGCAAAAATGCCTATGCAGGTGAAGGCTGTTTTTTTAAGCTAGGCTCATATAACCAAACCAATGGAAAATCTCCAGAAGTAAATAAAAACTGGTGCTCTGGTGCTGAGACACATGGCGGTGATATTCAAAAACAATATGCAGACGGAAACTACGCTGAAGTTTGGTTTAAAAAAGCAAGCATTTATGTAAGTGAAGCTTCTGTATCTAATGAAGGCTATTTTACTAAAAATGATTAAATAAATTAATGTAGAAATAAGATGAACAATAATAAATTAACTGGGAAAAACGTACTCATCACAGCTGGCGCTCAAGGAATAGGAGAATCAATCACCAAACACTTTATTGATAGTGGAGCTAATGTTGCAATCCACTATTTTTCTAGCGCTGATCCCGCTAACCAATTAACGGAATATGCAATCAATAAAGGGCAAAAAGCGATAGCGATATCTGGTGACTTAACAAAAGAAGTAGATGCGAATGCAGTGGTTAAAAAAACAGTGGAAGCTTTAGGTGGTTTAGATATCCTGATTAACAACGCAGGTTCGCTTGTTGCACGTAGATTACTAAACGATATAGAAACAGAATTTTGGCACAAGGTAATGGACATCAATCTCACATCTATGATGTTTGTAACAAGAGCCGCATCTCCTTATTTAGCAAAAAATGACAATAGTAGTATTGTTAATTTGGCATCACTTGCGGGGCGTAAAGGAGGACATCCAGGATCTCTGGCGTATTCTACCAGCAAAGGAGCTATCCTAACATTCACAAGAGCGCTTTCTGCTGAACTGGGACCTCAAGGCATAAGAGTCAATGCTGTTGCTCCAGGTCTTATCCTTGGAACTTTATTCCACAATACACATACAACAAAAGAATCAGCAGCTGCAACTACGGCGAGCATTCCCATCCAAAGAGCAGGGAATGCAGATGACGTAGCACGAGCAGTTTCATACTTGGCGTCTGAATACGACGGATTTATTTCTGGTGCTACACTCGATATTAATGGTGGTGTTTACAATATGTAACTCCCAGCTAAACAGTATTAAAGGACAATTTTTTTTGAAAATAGAATAATTATTGTATTTTTGGTTAACCAGTTTGGTTAACCAATTCAATTCACCAAGTTGTGCCAATTTTAAAAACCTCAAATCATGAATAAAATTATCTTTCTTTGGTTAGTACTGTTTTCTATTCCAGTATTAGGACAAACAACATATAATATTACGAGCCCTGGAGCATTGGAAGATCAGGTATACGTACCAGGAGATGTAATTATATTAGCTAATGGTACTTACACTACAGATGAACGAATAGATTTTGTTGGTAATGGAACTGCTGATAACCCTATTGTTTTTAGAGCAGAAACACCTGGAGGTGTTAAATTTACAGGAGGTTTGCAAATGAATATTGGTGGCGATTATGTAGTAGTAGATGGTTTTCATTGGCAAGGAGGTTATGGTGCTAGTAATTTTATTCAATTCAGAAATGGCACTGACTATGCGAATCATAGTACCATTCAAAATTGTGCAATTGATGGTTTAGCAATACATCCTGATGATGTAGCAGATGATATGGCGAATGGTTCAATTACAAAACACAGATGGATTGTGCTTTACGGAACTTATAACACTGTAATTAACTGTTCCTTTATGAATAAAGCAAGTGCTGGCGCTTTAATTTTGGCAGAATACCAATACAATGCCGAAAACGATCGTTGTGCAACAGTGGGTCATACAATTAGTAACAATTATTTTTATAAGTATGAAAAAATTGATAATAGCTTAAGTAACTCAGGAGATAGTGAAACAATACGTATCGGTACTAGTGAATATCAAAATGTACATAGTAATGTTACCGTAAACAATAACTATTTTGTTGAAGCTGATGGTGAAAATGAAATCATCTCCAATAAAAGTAAAGGCAATATATATCGTAATAATACTTTTAGAAGATCTAGAGGTTCTTTAGTATTACGTCATGGATCTGATGCGATCGTTGAAGGAAATTATTTTTTAGGTGAAAATGTTGATGGCACTGGAGGTATCAGAATTACAGATAGTAACCATGAAATTACAAATAATTACATTCAAGATTGTATCACAGTTGTCGATCAAGCTAAGTGGAATAACGGAGTAACATTTTTAGGAGGAAGCTCCAATCATGCCGTTGTTTGTACGTCTACAAGTACTTCAAACGGATATCAAAAATCTGAAAACATCAACCTTTCTAATAATACGATTATAAATACCAATGCACCTTTGTTTTATAATACAGATAAAGGATCAACCGACCCAACAGGAACAGTTTCAAATAACTTAATTTATTTTGCTGCTGGTAATCCAAATTTATCAGACGTTCTTACAGGTGATACGCCTACTTCTTATGCGAATCTTGGTACATCATTAACCTACACAGGAAACGTTTATACTGGAACTACTTTGGGTGAAACAAACGCAGGTTTTTCTGAAGAGACAGGAGTTATGGCTACAGCAGATGGTGAAATTTTCACTTTTTCAGGAACTGGTTCCGCAGGTAAGGGTGCAGATATGGGTGCTTACACACCAACAACTGATGCTATGGTTGGTTACGGAATAGGCGCTTGCTTTTTAAATAATGTAGGCGCTAATATCATGGATGGTGATTGTACGATTGTCATAGCAGAGTCTTTAACTGTTGGTAGCTTGCCAATGTTTACTTCTGAGGCTGGCAGTCATAATGTTTCAGTCAATGCTAATGTAAGTTGGACAGCAGTGGCCAATGATACTTGGATATCTATTGATATCAATTCAGGTACTGGAGATGCAACAGTTGCAGTATCAGTTACAGCAAATATGGATATAAGTAACAGAACTGGCACTGTAACTTTTACGCAAGACCCTGGAGGTGATGATATTGTAAGAACGTTAAGTGTTACTCAAGAAGGTGCAGATTTAACAGATTTATACAACCTTATTAATACGGGAGTGTCTGGCGATCCAGTTACGATACATTCTTTTTCAAAAGAAGAAGTAGACTTTAGCGTAACACCGCCTAAGACTAACTATGCTTCTAATACTTTAGATAAAGACAATGGAACAGTTTGGGCTGCTGATGATGGTCCTATTGTAGCAGGTGATTACAAAGGAGATGGAGAGTATATTATCTATGATTTGGGAAGTATTCGCGATCTCGATTTAGTACAGTTTAGTACCACAAATAAATCAGATTCTTTCGGTTTCCAAGTTTGGGTTTCAACAACTGGAACAAGCCCTACGGATTTTACAAAGATATTGCCAACTACAGGAGACTTATTATTAACAGCAAGAAATACAACAGATTTTAATCAATATGAAATTACTGCAGCTGTAGATGCACGTTATGTGAAATTAATGGGTTATGGAAGATTTAATAGTGCAGGAGATACCAGAACAAGTGTATGGAGTGCAGTTGGAGAAATAGAATTTTTTGAGCCCTTAGCTTTATCTGTTGACGAAGAAAATTTAAAAAATGAGATAACACTTTATCCAGTACCAGTAAGAGATATACTATATATTAAAAACTTGGACGACGCTATAAAAACCATTAAACTGTATAGTATGGATGGTAGAAAAGTTATTGAAAAAAAGGTGGCGAGTTCTGCCCAAGAAGTAAGTTTGGACGTTTCGTCTTTAGTGAACGGAATATACATTGTTAATTTTTACAATGGGACAAATTCAGTTTCCAAAATGATTGTGGTTTCAGATTAATTGGAATTTTACTTACAACATATATTCACTCAAAGATTTTGTCATTCTGAGCTTAGTGAGATTGCTTCTCACGCTTTGGCGTGATCGCAAAGACATTCGACTAAAATTTGTACTCAGAAAGTGATTTCGGGAATTTCTCTGGATTTGCAGCCAAATGATAACGAGGGTCGTCAATATCTTCTTCAATGATCTGATGAAAAATCGGACTCGCTTTGTACAGTAATATTTTACAATCTGCACTCAAATGTTTTAAAGTGATTTTCTTTCCAGCGGCTTGGTATTTTTCAACCAAAACAAAAATAGCTTCCAAAGCAGAGTGATCAGAAACACGAGATTCTACAAAGTCGATTTCAATCCTATCAGGATCGTTCTTTACATCAAACTTATCATTAAAAGCAGAAATACTTCCAAAGAACAAAGGTCCCCAAATTTCGTAGACTTTCGTTCCATCTTCCTTAATACGTTTTCTAGCTCGAATGCGTTTCGCATTTTCCCAAGAGAATACCAAAGCACTTACGATAACTCCTGCAATTACAGCAATTGCGAGATCAAAAATCACTGTCAATGCAGAAACCAACACCAACACAATTAAATCCGCAATAGGAATTTTATTCATGATTCTAAAACTAGACCAAGCAAAAGTGCCAATTACAACCATAAACATCACTCCAACCAATGCAGCAATAGGAACTTGTTCTATATAAGAAGAAGCAAATAAGATAAACATAAGCAGCATCACAGCAGCTGTAATTCCAGACAAACGTCCTCTACCGCCACCTTTTATATTGATAATGGATTGCCCGATCATTGCGCAACCGCCCATTCCACCAAACAAACCCGTAATGATATTAGCACCACCTTGTGCCATACATTCGCGATTCGAATTTCCACGAGTTTCCGTTAAATCATCAATCAGATTTAAAGTCATTAACGATTCTATCAAACCTATAGCAGCAAGAATTAACGCATACGGAAAGATGAATTTTAAAGTGGCAAAATTCAAAGGAATTTTAGAAAATGTATCCAATTCAGGAACAGGAAACCCACCTTTTAAACCTTCACCACCACCATCACGAATAAACGATCCAACCGTAGCAACATCTAGATTTGAGAAAATCACAATTCCAGAAACCACCAAAATAGCAATCAATGCCTCAGGTAATTTTTTAGTCGCTTTGAGTTTTGGTAATCCCCACATGATGAGCATTGTTGCGCCGACTAAACTTAGCATTTTCCAAAAAGCTTCATTAGAAAATAATTGCCCGAACCAAGTTCCTGGTGTACTCCAAAATGATGTTCCTTCAGATACTAAATCAGGAAACATTCCGAGTTGAGATGTAAAAATCACAATCGCCAATCCATTTACAAATCCCATCATTACAGGATGAGGAATCAATCGTACAAATTTCCCAAGCTTTAAAATTCCCGCTAGCATTTGAATAATACCCATTAGGATTACCGTTAAAAAAAGAAAATACAAGCCGAGGTTATCACCTTGTGCTCCCATAGCATTTCCTTCACTTACCAAACTCACCATCACCACAGCCAAAGCACCAGTCGCTCCAGAAATCATTCCAGGTCTTCCTCCAAAAATAGAAGTAATTAAACCCACCATAAATGCAGCATACAATCCAACTAACGGATCAACTCCTGCTACAAAGGCAAAAGCTACAGCTTCAGGAACCAATGCCAAAGCAACGGTAATTCCAGAAAGCACATCGTTTTGTACGTTTTTTACTCTTTTTCTAATAAATGCATTCATATTAGGTACTTTTTAAGAAGCGGCAAAGATAGAAGAATAAATGAATTTTAACTGATAATGAAGGGGTTACTTTGATCGATAAAAATCACCACCAATAATAAGAGCCCCTGAGATAATTAATAAATTTTTGATAATATATTGCCCTTCTAAAGTTAAGGTAAAAGGATTTCCGTTTTGATAAGTAACACTAGGGAGAAAAACAAGAGGCATAAAAGTTCCTGCCATCTGTAAAAATAGGAGGGCAATAGCAATTCTTGATGTTTTTTTAAACAGAAAGAAAATACCGATAACTACTTCCCAAGAACCAATAATATAGAGCCAATTTTCGGGAGAACCAAATGGAAGCCACGTAACGGTTTGTTTTAATAAGCCTTCAGCTGGTGACAATCCGAGAGGTTTTAAAAGACCAAACCAAATAAAAATGACGGCGAATGAAATACGAAGTGCAGGTATTCCAATTTTTCTCATTTGTTTTGAAAGGAAGTAATCAATTTTTTGAAAATCTAAATTCACCTTATAATCGTATTAATTTTGATAGCTCTCAAACACCAAATGAATATTGCCATACGAGTTTTGCAATGCTTTTTTCGCTTCGTTTGAGTTCTTAAACTCTGCAATGTTAATGCCTTCTTCCAATTGAGGAGTGAGTTTTTCATCAACAGGAGCCTCCATTAAAAACCAATGTGTTTCTTTTAAATAATCTTGATTGTTTTGAAAGAAAATATGATAGGTAGTTAATAAAAATCGATGAAGATAAAGTTCAGAAACACCACACTCTTCTTTCACTTCTCGAACAGCAGTTTCTTCAATACCTTCACCTTTTTCGATTCTCCCCTTAGGCAAATCCCACTTATTTCCTCTGTAAATAAATAAGAACTCTTTGTTTTTATTTAAAACCAGTCCGCCAGCTGCGCTGATTAATTTAAAATGGTTTTTGAATTCTTCCCAACATTTTTGAAGATCGTTACAGTACAAAAGAACTCCTAGAAGTTTCCCTATTTTTAGTTTGTGAACAATTTCAGGAATTGCAATATTCTTATAATGAAGAAGTTTAAAATCACTTTCCATGGATAAAGAATCTGTCAAAATAATAGGCTTATCATTGATAAAAACTTTATACATTTGTGGATATGGTTTTACACAAAGATACAGCAAAAAAAACGGCTGAATTATTACTCCAAATAAAAGCAATAAAGCTAAATCCTAGCGATCCTTTTTCTTGGGCTTCAGGATGGAAATCACCCATCTATTGTGACAATAGAGTCACACTTTCCGTTCCCTCAGTTCGTGTATTTTTAAAAGAAGAAATGGCTAAGATTGTCGAGCAACAGTACGGTAAGCCAGATGTAATTGCAGGTGTTGCAACAGGAGCGATTGCGATAGGTGTTTTGGTGGCACAAGAATTGGGCGTTCCGTTTATTTACGTAAGACCAGAACCTAAAAAACATGGACGTAAAAACCAAATTGAAGGGTATTTAGAAAGTGGTCAGAATGTGGTCGTTATAGAAGATTTAATTAGCACAGGAAAAAGTAGTTTAAATGCTGTAAAAGCCTTAAAAGAAGAAGGAGCTGTTGTCAAAGGAATGCTGGCTATTTTTTCATATGAATTTGATATTGCAGCAGAGAATTTTAAAAATAGCAATGTAAATCTAACTACGTTGAGTAACTATTCACACATGTTAGAACAAGCCATAGATAGTAAATATATTTCGGATAAAGAATTAGATACTTTAAAAAAGTGGAGAGAAGATCCGGGTAATTGGAACGCATAAGATTATGAATATAGAAGGAGCAAAAGTAACCGTCAATAAATCAGCAGAAGAAACCTATAATTTCTTCATCAATTTGGAGAACTTTGAACAGTTAATGCCAGAAAGTACTCAAAAATTTGAGGTTGATGGAAATTCGTTTTTATTTGCATTAAAAGGAATGCCAGAAATTCGTTTGGTATTAGGTGAAAGAGTAGAATTTTCTAAAATAAGTTTAAATGCAGCAAGTAGTAAGTTGTCTTTTAGTTTATCTGCTCATATCAATGAAACTTCAGATACTTCTAGTGAAGTTCAATTAAAATTTGTAGGAGACTTTAATCCAATGATGGCAATGATGGTAAAAAAACCATTAACATCATTCATTAATACGTTGACCGAAAATATTGCTAAGCCCTTCGCCTAAGGCTTCAGCCGTTGGTGAAAACTTTAGCAAAAGAAATTTCCTTAACTCCGTACTCTATAATAGCATCATTTTCTAACTGAATTCGTAAGTTTCCAGAAGTAGAGACTTCGATGATGATTCCCATAAATATCTGATTCTTCACAATATCTAAAAAAGCAGTAGGAATTCCCTTTTTATATAAAACTTGATGATATCCAGCATAAATTTTTTGAAACGCTCCATTCTCCAATTCTGAGATTCGAGATTTTATTTGCTGGACTAGCAATTGCAAAATATCTTCAAGATTAAAATCTTTCTTTAAAATGTTTTTTAAAGAGTTTACATTTTTAAGCTCAGAAGGAAACTTTTCTTGATTTACATTCAATCCAATTCCAATTACAGTGTTCTTTATTCGTTGCTGTATGAATGTTGTTTCAACAAGAATCCCACAAATTTTGTTATTCCCTGACATTATGTCGTTTGGCCACTTGATAAATAAGTCGGGAACTGACATTGAATTCAATACATCATATACAGCCAAAGAAACAGCAAGATTAAGATAGGATTGGTCTTCGATTTTTAAATCTTTAAAACGAGTGAATATACTGAAAGTCAAGTTTTTATGTGGCTCAGAATGCCATGAATTATTCATTTGACCTCTTCCAGAAACTTGTTCATTTGTTACCACAATAGTATGATCTTCCACAGAAGAATTTTGCACTAATTCTTTTAAAAAAGAATTGGTAGAATCGATGGCATTAAGTTTGATTATTTTCAAGTGTTAAAGAATGCGTAAACAAGTTTAATAATACGCAATATAATCGCAAAAAAATAATAACTTTGTTTAAACTTAAAAATTTTTAATGACGGGGAAACCAGTAAGTGCAGATGATCTAATATCTGTAATAATTAAGGGGATTGATGATGTTAAAGGAGAAGATATTCAACTTTTAGACTTGAGGAAAATAGAAAATACTGTGTGTGATTATTTTATTATCTGCTCAGGAAATTCAAATACTCAAGTAAACGCTATTTCTGGCTCTGTACAGAAAACAGTAAGTAAAGAACTAAAAGACAAACCATGGCATATAGAAGGTCAAACTAACTCAGAATGGGTTTTAATGGATTACGTAAATGTTGTAGTCCATATTTTTCAAAAACAAGTGAGAGAGTTTTATGATATTGAGAGCCTTTGGGGCGATGCAGAAATTACTGTAATAAACCCCGTTTAATTTTAATTTTGATTGTAACTAATGAGTGAGCAGAATAAGAATAATAAACCAAATGCACCAAAATTTAAGTTCAATATGTATTGGCTTTACGGTGCTATTTTCATTGCATTTATAGGAATTAGTTTTTTGAATGAGAGTACATTATCAACAAAAAACATCTCTAAAAATGAATTTGAAAAAATACTTGAATCTAATGATATTAATAGAATTTTAATTATCAATAGAAGTATTGCGCAAGTATTTATAAAACAAGAATCTCTAAGTAAAGAACCCTATAAAAAAGCATCTAATTCTACATTTCATAGAAAAGGTTCTCCTCTGTTTGAATACAAATTTGGAGATCTACAAAATTTTCAAAAAGATTTAGTAGCAGCCAAATTAGAGGATGGTCTTGATTTTGATGAAAAATACGAAGATAGAACCAGTTTTTTTGATTCCATCATAGGGTTTTTACCCTTTATTCTATTAATTGTTATTTGGATTTTCTTTATGCGAAGAATGTCTGGAGGCGGAAGTAGCGGAGGCGGAGGTGGTCAGATTTTCAATATTGGAAAATCTAAAGCCAAACTATTTGATAACGATACTAAAGTAAAAACAAGCTTTAAAGATGTTGCTGGTTTAGAAGGCGCAAAAGAAGAAGTACAAGAAATTGTAGATTTCTTAAAAAGCCCAGAAAAATATACTTCATTAGGAGGGAAAATCCCAAAAGGAGCTTTATTAGTAGGACCTCCAGGAACTGGAAAAACATTATTAGCAAAAGCAGTAGCTGGAGAAGCTGGTGTTCCATTCTTTTCATTATCTGGATCAGATTTTGTTGAAATGTTTGTAGGAGTTGGAGCCTCAAGAGTACGTGATTTGTTTAAACAAGCACAGCAAAAATCACCATCTATCATTTTTATTGATGAGATAGATGCCATCGGTAGAGCTAGAGGGAAAAATAGCATGACAGGCGGAAACGATGAACGTGAGAATACCTTGAATCAGTTATTAACTGAAATGGATGGATTTGGTACAGATACCAACGTAATTGTTTTGGGAGCTACCAATAGAGCTGATGTTTTAGACAAAGCATTAATGAGAGCTGGACGTTTTGACCGTCAGATTTACGTAGATTTACCAGACATTAGAGAACGTCAAGAAATATTTGAAGTACACATCAAACCTTTAAAATTGGCGAAAGATGTAAATGTTGAATTTTTAGCACAACAAACTCCTGGTTTTTCTGGAGCCGATATCGCCAATATGTGTAACGAAGCTGCTTTAATTGCAGCAAGAAGTAACAAAAAAGCGATTCATCATCAAGATTTCTTAGATGCTGTTGACAGAATTGTTGGTGGTTTGGAAAAGAAAAATAAAGTAATTACACCAAAAGAGAAAAAAACAATTGCATTCCATGAAGCGGGTCATGCGGTTGTAAGTTGGATGTTAGAACACGCTGCACCTTTGGTAAAAGTAACTATTGTTCCTAGAGGACAAAGTTTAGGAGCCGCTTGGTATTTACCAGCCGAAAGAATGATTGTTCAAACTGAGCAAATGTTAGATGAAATGTGTGCTACCTTGGGAGGAAGAGCAGCAGAAAAAATCATCTTTAATAAAATATCTACAGGTGCTTTAAGTGATTTGGAAAAAGTAACCAAACAAGCAAGAGCAATGGTTACCGTTTACGGTTTAAATGAAAAAGTAGGAAATATAACCTACTACGATTCTTCTGGAAACGATGCCTTTGTAAAACCTTATAGCGAGGATACAGCAAAGACTATTGATGAAGAGATTTCTAAGATGATTGAAGTCCAATATGTAAGAGCTATTGAGATTTTATCACAGCATAAAGAGAAATTATCCACTCTTGCAGAATTATTATTAGAAAAAGAAGTTATCTTTAAAGACGATTTAACAAAAATATTTGGAAAAAGACCTTTTGAGGAAGAAGAAGATGAGAAACCAAAAACAGAAGAAATAACCGAAGAAAATAACGATTAATTTTTTAATGAGTTTTTTTAAAAAATTATTTAATATCAAAGAATCATCCGAAGAACGTGTTGCCAAAAAGCAAGTGGTACACCTGTCTTTGGATGATGCTTTTGTACATAACTTCATTGACAAAGGAGGGAAATTTCTGTACTGTATTTCCGAAGGAGAAGTAGCCAATAATATGAGCCAGATATTAGACGAAAACAAATGGGAATCGATTACTTGCATTGAAAAAAACATCAAAAAACACCTCAAAACATCAAAACCAAAAGTTAGTACTGATTTTGAAAAAACAATTCCATTTTTCACTACCTGTGAGCATTTAATTTCTGACAACGGAGATATTCTTTTTTCTTCAAATCAATTAAGTACGCATAAGATTGCTTCTTTAACAGACGATTTTATTGTTTTTGCTAAAACAAGTCAGTTAGTAAAAGATACTGGGCAGGGTCTTACTGGTATTAAATCTAACTGTAAAGAAAATATTCCTACCAATATTAGCGCAGTTAAAAACTACACTTTGAAAAAGGATGACGATAATTTTTTAAACTACGGCAACAGTAACTCTAAAAACTTATATTTGCTGCTATTAGAAGATTTATAGTATGAATAACCTTCTTAAGAGAAGTGCTTCCGGACTTATTTATGTAATCCTTTTTATAGGCTCAGTACTATATTCGAAAGAATCTTTCATTACACTTACAGGCGTTTTTGGATTCGTTTGTATCTGGGAATTTTCTAAATTGATTAATGCAAAAAGTTACCTTGCATATCTACTTTACATAAGTTTTGTGATTCTTATAGCTTTAGAAGGAGGAAACTTCAAAGGAATCTGGATTATCCTGATTCTAGCATTGACAGGATCATTGCAAATGCTTCTTTTTCTATTTTCTAAAAAAATAAAAATTCCAAAAAACACTTTTCAAAAAGAAGATATTTCAGTACGATATATTGCCTTATCGTTTGGATCATTACTTCTTTTACCATTTGTTGATGGTTATTATGAACCTTATATTCTTGTATTTCTGTTGATTTTAATTTGGGCGAATGATAGTTTTGCTTATTTAGTAGGTAAAAACTTCGGAAAACGAAAACTATTTGAAAGCGTTTCACCTAAAAAAACAATTGAAGGTTTTATTGGAGGTGTCGTTTTTTCAATTTTTTCAGGGATTATAATATCGTATTATTCACCGTTATTTTCTATGGTTCATTGGATTGTTTTGGCGTTAATTGCTTCTGTATTAGGAACTGCTGGCGATTTAGTAGAATCAAAATTTAAAAGGCAAGCCAATATAAAAGACAGCGGAACCATCATGCCTGGTCATGGAGGTTTATTAGATCGATTAGATAGCTTGTTCTTTGTTGCTCCCTTTGTATATTTGTACATCCACTATATAATTTAAGAAAATGCTACATTTTCATAAGGAAGGTTATAAAATCATCGCATTAACATTTATTTTTGTTATTGCTGGAATTTTAATCTCCGAACAATTCATTGAAATTCTTTGGCTGCTAAAAGCAATTCAAGTTCTTTTCCTAGTTTTTCTAATATTGATTTTACAATTTTTCAGAAACCCAACTCGACGAACAGAAGTTAACGAACAACAAATTATTGCTCCAGTTGATGGAAAAGTTGTGGTTATAGAAGAAGTTGAAGAACCTGAATATTTCAAAGGAAAGAGACTGCAAGTTTCTATTTTTATGTCGCCAATTAATGTTCATGTTACTCGTTATGCTTTAAGCGGAGTCGTAAAATACAGTAAATATCATCCTGGAAAATATTTGGTTGCATGGCATCCTAAGGCATCAACAGAAAATGAGAGAACTACCATTGTTATAGAGAATTCAACATTTGGAGAAGTATTGTACCGCCAGATTGCTGGTGCATTGGCAAAACGAATTATAAACTATGCAAAAGAAGGAGAAGAAGTTGTACAAGGAACGGATGCAGGATTTATAAAATTTGGAAGTAGGGTAGATATCTATTTACCTTTAGGAACTAAATTAAACGTAAATATAGGAGATAAGGTGAAAGGTGGAGTACAAGTAATCGCTGAAAAATAATGAGTGAAAATTTGAACAAAGAATTTGAAGAAGCTTTTGAGAGAATTTCCTCATTAAAAGAAAGCTTACCACCTGATTTGATGCTCAAATTATATGCGCATTATAAACAAGCAACCTCTGGAGATATTTTCTCTTATAACGGAGAACCAGATGTGCGTAATGCATTTAAATTTAATGCTTGGACACAATTAAACGGAATGTCTGAAGATGAAGCAAAGCAAGAATATATAAACCTTGCGAAAACTATTTTAAAAACAAATACCCTATAAAGTCATGAAAAAATTAAGCACATTAATTCTTGTTCTTTTTGTAGCCTTTCAATTTACATCTTGTAAGTCTGATAAAAAAGAAGAAAAAAAGGAAGCTGTAAAAAAAGAGAAAGTATCTAATGCCGCTTTTGTAGTGAGTAAAGCGAAGAATTCTATCAATTGGGTTGCTTACAAAACTACAGATAAGGTTCCTGTAAAAGGAAAGTTTAAGAAAGTAGAAATCACTTCTGGAGGTGAAGGAAATACCGTAAAAGAAGCTATTAATAATACAGAATTTGCTGTTCCTGTTAGTAGCATTTTCACCAACGATACAAGTCGAGATTTTAAAATTAGAAAGTCATTTTTCGGCGCCATGTTAAATACTAAATTGTTGTCAGGAAAATTGGTTATTGAAAACGATTCTCTAGGATATGCAGACATTACAATGAACGGAGTTACAAAAAAATTACCGTTCGCTTATACAATTACAGGAAAAGAGTTTGCAATGAATACTGTCATGGATTTAGGAAACTGGAATGCAATATCCGCTGTAGATTCTTTGAATGTTGTTTGTAAAGAATTACATAAAGGAGCTGATGGTGTGAGTAAAACTTGGGGCGATGTGGCAATTAATATCTCTTCGACTTTCGAGTAAAAAAATAAAACTTATATAATATAAACTCCGTCATTGCACGGAGTTTTTTTATGTAATAGGATTAACCTGAGTTGGATTAGGATAAATCTTGTAATATTTTCAGTATGTTACTGTAACTGTCTGGTTGAGCCTGCCTTGTCGGCAGACAGGCGCAGTCGAAACCTTTATAATTCAAAGACCTCTCGATAAACTTCGTTTACTACTTTCAATCAAAATGTATTTTGAAAGGGTTTGATTTTCAGTTTGATATAAATTTTTTGAAAACCTTACAAAGGTAAATAGTATTGTCTTCGCGAGGAGCTCTAAAGCGATGAAGCGATCTGCTGATTTGTGAGATTGCTTCTCCCCAATAAATTGGGAATCGCAAAGACCGCGTAACAATACTCTTATTGCTAAAATAGGATATAATATGCTCTTTGTATAGAATACAATTACTTATTCGCATTTTTAAGCTGAACGATTTTCGCAGCAATACTCACTGCTATTTCTTCAGGCGTTTGACTTTTAATTGCTAAGCCAATTGGTGCATTCACCTTTGCAAGTTCTTTAGTAGTGAATCCCTCTTTTTGAAGAACTTCCCACATCGTTTTTAGTTTTGCTTTACTTCCTAAAACACCAATATATTGATAGTCATTTCTGATGATTTTACTTAAAACCAATTTATCATCAATATAGGTATTGGTCATAATAGCAACGTAACTATTACTGCCTTCAAGAATGTGATTTTCAATTTGATGATAATCGACAATTAACTTTTGATGTGCTGTAGTATTTAAATTGAACGTGTTAAGATCTTGACGATTGTCAAAAACGATTACTTGAAAACCTAGGTTTACAAACAAATCAGAAACTGCCAAACTCACATGACCACCACCAACAATGTATAATGTATTTTTAAAACCGAGGCGCTCTTTAAAAAACCAATCTTCAGAAGAGGTAAATCGATATTCAAATTGCTTTTTTATTTCGTCAGTTGAAAATGAAAATGAAGTAGGAGATAAATGTAAAGTTCCAGTTTTATGTTGTTGTAAACTATTCAATATAGTTTCTACAATCGAAATATGATTCGTATCCAATGGATGAAAAACAATAGTTTGTTCGCCAGAGCAGATCATTCCAGAACCGTCTTTAATTTTTCCTTTGTGTATTTGTTTTCTTAAAAAAATAGAATGTTCTTTTTCTGTCAAAAGATCTTTAATTTCTTCAACCAAAGAATATTCCATTACACCACCGCCTACAGATCCAAAAATAAAACCATCATCAGAAACCATCATTTTAAACCCTTTCCGACCAGGAGAACTACCAAAATTCTCTACCACGGTTAAGAGATATACTTTTTGGTTCTCTTGTAATTTCGCTAAAAGATGTTCCCAAAGTTTCACAGGCTTAAATTTAAGTCAATCTATTGATATTTTACCACTTTATTTTATTGATATAACCTGTTGTGCATTTTGAGCTAAAAAGAAAACGAAATGTCAGTTCGAGTGTCACGCCAAAAGCGTGATGTATCGAGAACATATTTACAGCTAAAATTTTTTATTCTCGATAGTTCTACTGAGCTAGTCGAAGTACAAATTTTACGACTGGAAAGAGTAAAATTTACTCGAATTGACAGAATTTTATCAAAATGCACAACGGGTTAATATACTTGCTTTATTTTAAAGAGATCCTACCTGAAAATAGTTTCACTGAGCGCATAATAAATTGCCATTAATGCTGAAAAGGTAGCACTTGCCAGAAAACGCCAATTGAGTTTTATTTTATTTTGAATGAGGTAATTCGCTACAAATGAAATTGGGATGTTGACTAAAAAAGACAAACAAGCTATGATCAATAAATTGAAATTAATCTCTTCAAGATTTCCTGAGAACAATTTGATAAAAACCAAATGCCTCCAAATCCACAATGGATTAAAATAGGCAATAGCTAAAGCTGTCTTCGTTAATGTCAATTTTATGCCAGAAAGCGCTTTTGTTTTTTGATCGATCCATTTAAAATAATTTGGAATTTCAAAAGCATAAACAGTGGCACCAATAAGCACCATCCCTAAAAGCCTGTATAACGAAAACTCATCTAAAATAAGGGCAGCAATTGTATCACCAGCGCTATAAATAATAGCACCCCTAAGAATGTTTTGTTTTGTGAATTGAAGTCCGATAACGAGTGATCTTAAATCAGATAATTAAAATATTGTCTCCTCGAGCGCAGTCGAGAGGTTCTTGAAAATAAAAATATATGAATGATAACGAGGTCTCGACTGCGCTCGACCTGACATGAAGGAAATATTTAATAATTTTTGTCATACACTAAATTTCTCTTCATACAATCCCATCAATACTTTTTCTGGCGTAAAAGGGGCATGAAACTTTAAGTTGTAATTTTTATTAAATGCTTTTACGGCATTCTGAATTGCAAAATAAACTCCAATTCCATACATCAAAGGAGGCTCTCCAACAGCTTTCGATTTTAAAATAGCCATTTCATTACCTTCAGTTTCTAAAGGAATCGTTTCAATTATTTTAGGAGAAGAAAAAACATCAGGAACTTTATACGTTGATAAAGCATTTGATAATAGTCGCCCTTCTTTATTATATGAAATTTCTTCTAGGGTCATCCAACCAATTCCTTGTGCCAAAGCACCTTCCACTTGACCAATATCAATTCCTAGATTCATGCTTTTTCCAAAATCGTGAACAATTTTAACAGCATCAATTTCATAAGTCCCTCGAATACAATCTAATGTAATTGTTGTAATCGCAGTTCCGTACACATGATATGCAAACGGATGCCCTTTTTCTTTGCTCTTGTCAAAATGAATAACAGGCGTAGCATAATGTGCGTTCTCAGATAAGGAAACTCGTTCTAACATGGCTTGTAGAATCAATTGATTCCACTCCAATTCGGTTTTCTTGTTGTCGACAAATATCATATTCTCTTTAAAAGAGATGGTTTTTTTATCCACAGAAAGCATTTTCCCTGCTACATGAGACAAGCGATCAATCAGTGAATTACAAGCCATTTCTACTGCTTTTCCATTTAAATCTGCGGTAGAACTTGCTGCCGATGGCGATGTATTTGCTACTCTTGTTGTATTGGTTGTTTCTAATTTTATTCGATCTTCAGAAACTCCTAGAACATCTTGAGCAACTTGTAGCATTTTTGTATTGACACTTTGTCCCATTTCTACAGCTCCTGTACTCACACCCACACTTCCGTCTTGATAGATATGAACCAAAGCTCTCGCATGATTCATCGGTGTATTGGTGAAGGAAATTCCGAAAGCAATAGGCATTAACGAAATTCCTTTTTTAAAGTGATGGTTTTCGGCATTGAAAGCTTCAACCTCTTTTTCTAGTTTTTCAAAATTGTATTTTTCTTTAGCAGTAAACCAAGAGTTTTCTGCTTGTACTTCGTTGGCAATCTGACCGTATGAAAATTCATCGTTTTCAGTCAATAAGTTGGCTTCCTGAATTTTACTTTTATTGATGCCAATTTCATCAGCAGCTTTTGCAATGGCACTTTCTATGACAAACATTCCCTGAGGCCCACCAAAACCTCTAAAGGCTGTGTTGGGAGGTAAATTAGTTTTGCAACTATAAACCGTAGTTTTTACATTGGGAACAAAATAACTATTGGTTGCATGAAACAATGTACGTTCTGCAATGGCTGGCGATAAATCTGCTGCAGCTCCTGAATTCTGTAGAAACTCAGCTTCAAAAGCTTTTATTTTTAAGTCTTTAGACAATCCAATTTTGAAAAAAGAAGAATAGGGATGTCGTTTCCCTGTCATTCTTAAATCGTCATGGCGATTCAGCATATATTTTACAGGTCGATTCAAATGTTGTACTGCAACTGCAGCCATCACCGCCCATGGTGTCGCTTGATCTTCTTTTCCTCCAAAACCACCACCCAAACGAATGACATCTACTTCAATTTTGTGCATGGGAACTCCCAATACTTTTGCAGCTGTTTTTTGGACTTGAGTTGGACCTTGTGTAGAAGAAGTTATTTTGATACTTCCATTTTCTTGAGGAACAGCATAACAACCTTGGGTTTCTAAGTACAAGTGTTCTTGTCCGTTAGAAAAAGTTTCACCTTCATAAACATACTCACAATTTGTAAAAGAATCTTCAGGATTTCCCAACTGAAAGGAACGAGGAGCATTGATAAAACTCCCTTTTTCTTTTGCTTCTTTTGCTGTAGTAATTACAGGCAAATCTTCAATTTCAATAGTAATTAAAGCTCTTGCTTTTTTAGCAATAAGTTCAGAATCTGCAACAATAAAAGCAATGGGTTGTCCCCAGAAATGAACTTCATCTTCTGCCCACAAAGGCTCGTCGGGAATAATTCCGCCAATCTGATTTTCACCCAAAACATCTTTATAGGTAAAAATTCTTTCGACACCTCCTAAAGCTTTGGCTTTGGAATAATCTACAGCAATGATTTTTCCATGTGCTTTTGGCGAATCGAAACACAAACCAAACAAAGCATCTTGTCTAATAATAAGATCATCTACAAAAAGAGATTCACCTCGTACATGTGTATAACTGTCTATATTTTTCATCAGGCAATTAAATTTTGAAGTTGAATACTCGATGGAAATAACTCAATAAAGTGAGCAAAGAATAATTGTCTTGCTAAGTGTCTTTTATAGTCTGATGTTCCTCTCACATCGCTAATGGGTGATATTTCGGATTGTAAAATAACTGCTGCTTCTTTTATCGTTTCATCATTGATCTTTTTCCCAACCAAAAAAGCGTTTGTTTTGCTGAGGTATTTTGGAATTGCTGCGACACCACCTACGGAAAAATGCGCGTCAGAAATAAAATCACCTTTGATGGAAACTCTTCCAGCGGCATTGACACTTGCAATATCTAAATGAGTTCGTTTGCTTACTTTTTCGAAGTTGAAAAATTCAGCGGTGTTAGGAATTGAAAACGAAATGGATTTTAGAATTTCATCTTCATGTAAATCATAGGTCTTATAATTTTGGTGAAATTCTTGAAAAGGAATTTCTCTTTCCGTTTCTTTCTGATGCTGGATGATTAGCCTTGAATTTAAAGCTAAAAAGAAAATAGACATATCTCCAATGGGTGAAGCATTTACAAAGTTTCCGCCGATAGTCCCCATATTTCGGATCTGTTCTGAAGACACCAATTTTAAAAACTGCTTTAATCTAGGAAACGCAGCTTGTAATTTTGTATTCTCAGCAATTTCAGTAACTGTTGAATTCACGCCAATAGTACAGATTCCTTCTGAAAAAGTAATTCCTTTTAAAGCAGAATCGTCGGCTAAAAGATAAACGTCCTGTTCTGATAATGCATCAGCATTGTGTACGTATAAATCGGTTCCGTTGGCAACTTTAACGCCCGTTTTTTCAAAAATTTTGGGTTGCAAATTAGTTAGTTTCTTTGGGATGGTTTCAAAATAATTTGGAATAAAACCTTCTTGAATCAACCACTGAATTTGATCATTGTCATCTTTCTTTTGCAATTTAGCTTCAATGGCAAGTCCAGCTTTTTCAATCGATTTATATCCTGTACATCTGCAAATATTTCCACTGATAGCATCATTACAAGAATTTAAAAGACCGTTTTCTTTTTGCGAAGTGATGGCAAAACCTGTCATAGAAACTACAAACCCTGGCGTACAAAATCCACATTGAGTCGCAAAGTTATCTGCCATTGCTTGTTGTACTGTATTTAGTTTTTTAGGAATGTTAATTCCTTCTACAGTCACAATATGTTTTCCGTTGGCATTTCCTAATGGAGAAATACAAGAAGTAATACTTTGATAAGTGATTTTATTATCATGTAAAGTACCTACCAAAACAGTACAAGCTCCACAATCACCTTCTCTACATCCAATCTTTGTTCCTTTTAGCTGCTGTTGCTCTCGAATAAAATCTAATAAGGTAATTCCTGCCTTCTCGGAAGTTGTAATGAGTTTATTATTGAGTATAAATTGTATCATAAGCTAAGTAGCAAGGTACAAAAATGTTGGAAGATTGAATAAAGGTTTTAAGTGCTTCTTTTAAGTTTAAAGATTTAATATACTTAATTAAGAACCTATGTTTATAGATAGTTCTTTTTTAGGTACAAAATATTTTTTTATGGGAAAACCATACCGAAACTAAAAACAAAAAATTCCCTTTGTTAAGGAATCAAAGTAATAGACAAAAAAGTAAGTGAAAAACTTACTTTTTGTAGTAGAAACCCTTACCAAAAGATAAAAGGTAAGGTCTTACTTTGTGAAATATATAAAGTAAGGAATTACAAAAAAGTATCTCTGAGAGACCCATGGAAAAGAAATAAAATACTTTGCTTTGTAAAAAGTACAGCTGATTACATAAAGTATCTTTTAAAAAGGTTAGGATGTAATTTAAGCAAAAGGTAATTAATAAAAATAATCAGGTTGACAATTAATTATTTTTATAAATTCTGTAATGAGTAACTTACAGAACTATTTATTAAACAGGGAATTAAATAAAAAAGAAAAACTGTCTTAGACATCTATATAGTTGGATGTCTTAGGAGCATTTTTGAAATTTTCTCCTGTTAAGAAATTTCAATTTGTTAGAGCAGAAAAAAATTGTAATCATTAAACCCTATATAAAATGAAAAAAAGAAAGTTTAAAAATTATTTAATACTAGGAACCTTATTTTTAGGAATTTCTTTTTTATTATGGAACTGTGAAAAGGAAGATAATCTGTTTTCACATGATGAATCATCACTGATTAATCACAATAGTCATTCAAGGTATGTTACAGTAGATGAAATCCCTTCAGTAATTAAATTTTTAGAACAAAAAACTAGTAATCATTTGGGGCATGCTTCCAAAAATGATTCAGAAAATACGATAGCGTTTGATGAAATTATTGAGGTTATTGATATTCTACAAGGCAATAAAAACTACACTTTTAATATTACCAATATTCAACAATATGTAAATAACCAGATTTCTTTATATAATTTGATTGTAAGTACAGATTCTTTAGGAAATGCTGAAGAACCTTATGTTTTAAAATATACATTAGACAAAGATTTTGCTATTGATTATATAAAAGGAATTAAAACGATAAGTGAATTTAAAGGAGAAATAGCCATCGTTTCTGTAGAAACATTTTTAGCCAATCATACTTCGTATACTTCAAGAAACTCTATTTGTCCAGAAGAACCAATATTTAGTAATACAAACCCAGGCTCTGGAGGAGGCACTACAGGTGGCAATGGTACGGGTAGCTCTACAGGAAGTACACCTAGCTGTAGCTGGGTAGAAACTGGCCAATATTTGCCTTGTGGATGTGGAGGTAACGCAGATGGTCATGCTCCTTCTGGCCCATCTTGTTGTGCAGGAAGTGTAGCCATTACTACTTTTCAGTGTAATTATACTCCAAACAAGAGTACTTCTAAAACAGATGATAGTGGTTGTCCAGAACCAACAGAAGGAAATGTTGCAGTTTTATTAGGTATTGATTATTTTCAAGCATTGATAGAAATAATGGGAGATCGTTTAACAGAAGATATAATAGAATGGTTGTCTGTTCAAGAAGATGAAACATTGGAAAGAGAGATCGTTATTTTTTTAGAAGAAAATAATAGTTCTCCTGAAGCATTAGAATTTGTTGAAGAGGCTATTGAAGCTTTAATGAATGGTGCTGAAGTAGGTTTTGAAGATAGAATTATAATTGAACCATCAGTTCCAGAGTGTGTGAAAAATATTATTTCAAAAATTCAAACAAACAATGTTTATGTTGATTTAGGAGACATGCCAGACTTTGTAAAAGAAGAATTAAATCTTTCAGGGCAAGTCATGGAAATTTTTAATAATTCTGATAAGTATCACTTAAACTTTAAAGTTGAGTTTATACCTCCAAATAGTCAAGGAGAGATATTAAATGCTAAAACACACCCAAGGCATAATCCGATTACACAAGAAATATTTTTTGATATAACTTTAAATACCAATTATGTTTCAAGTGCTACAGATTTAGCAATAGCAAGAACTATTATACATGAATCTTTACATGCTTATATTAGTTATAGATACCATACAGAACTATTCTCAAGCTTATCTACCTCTTTAAGGCACTTATTATCTCAAAATGGTAATAATCAAAATACTGCGCAACACATTCTTATGGCACAGAACTTTGTAGGAAATGTTGCCAGATCTCTCGAATCTTGGGATGATAGCTCTTTAAGTGATAGCAATTATTATGATTACTTAAGTTGGTCTGGAGGAATGATAAGTACCCCTGCTTTTAATACTTTACCTTTAACATTTCAACAAAACTCAATAAATGCTAATTTAGCAGAGGAGACTACAAACTCAAATGCTTTAGGTCAAAAAAAATGTAACTAAAATATGCTTACATGAGAAATTTTATTTTATTTTATTTTATAATCTTGTTCAGCAATTGTTCTATTTCACAAAACACAAGTAAATCTGTCAATAGCAATGATATTAAAGATCTCATTTTAAGTTGTGAAAAAAAATTAAGTGAACATAATATATCTATCAAAAATAACATTCTTGAAAAAGTTTGGAATAAAGATAGAGGAGAATTAGTAGATTTATTTAACCGCAGTCAATTTTCTTGGATTAAAAACTTTAATATCAAATCAGGAAAAGATGTTATTCATTTTGATAAAATTTTCACAGTAGAAGAATTTGTTTCTATGAAGCAACAAATTAAGAATAATCGACTTGAGAAATGGTCCGACTTAATTGACGAAAAATATTTTGAAAATCAAAAAAACAATGAGCAAAAAAAATACTTCTCTTTTTCTATACCCGTTTTTAATAAAGATAGAACTATCGCAATTGTTTATATAGAAGGTTCAAAATCTGGAGAATTAAGGGTGTATCAAAAAAATAATAATGAATGGAATTATATCGCCAATGGGCTTGTTTGGACAGCTGATTAAAATGAACTAGTTTTTATTTTATACTTTCTTGTTTCTCATTCTTATGAGTTGTAAATCTATTGATACTACTAAAACCTATAGACATCTTAAGGAAATAGATTCCGTGTATATAAATTTTGAGAAAATTAACAGTAAAATAATTGGAGATTATCTGGTTATTAATAAAGAGAATCTTAAAACATATAAATTAGCAAAAAAAGATTCTATAACTAAATACTCTACAGATATACCTTATTATTATAAAGATGAAACTAAACTAAGTTTTAAAGAATTTAAAGAAGATATTAAAATCATTAAGGGATACAGTTGTTTTTAGGTTATTGTAACTGTTAATAATTCAATGTATGTTCCGAAAGCCCTTTTTTCTTAAAAAAAAGTATGAACTTATGCATAACTAAGGGCTTAGATTACAAAATTTATCCTTTCTTTTTTATTATGAATACTTACATCAAATTATTCAACGCACCCTTCAAATGGGGAAACTGAAATTTAAATCCACGTTGTTTTATTTTCTCAGAAGAAATCCTACTTCCTTGTAAGAGAAGAGCAGCTATTTCTCCAAAAATAATTTTTAGGAGAAAACCAGGAACTCCAATAGGAAGGAAGGGCTTTTTAAAACTCTTTGCTAAAATTTTAGAGAATGATGTATTACTGTTATGTTCTGGAGCCACAGCATTGTAGATTCCTTGATAGGATTCGTTTTCAATTGCTTGAACATACATTTCGCATAAATCATCAATATGAATCCACGGCATATATTGTTTGCCATTTCCCAATGGAGTAATAATTGGAGTTTTCATTTTCTCTAAAGCACCACCACTTTTGCTTAAAACAATTCCGATTCTTAAAACGACTGTTCGAATGTTTTTGTTTTTGAATTGAAAGGCTGATTCTTCCCAAAGTTGACAAACTTTCCCTAAAAAATCATCACCAGATGCATCTGTTTCTTCAAAAATTCTTTCTGAGGTTATGGAACCATAAATTCCAATGGCAGAAGCAGAGATAAACCCTTTTAAAGGGGTTTGTAATTTTTCGACAGTATGATAGAGTAGGTTGGTAGATTGTACTCTGCTATCAATAATTTCTTGCTTTCTTTGTTGAGACCATTTTCTATCTGCGATTCCAGCGCCAGCCAAATGAATGATATAATCTAAATCTTCAAAAGCTTTTTCATCGATAGATTGTTGTTTTACATTCCAAGTAAAAGACTTATAAGGGCTTTTTGGATTTTCACTTCTACTAACTATTCTTACTTCATATCCTTTGGATTGGAGTAATGAAGACAATCGTTTTCCAACCAATCCTGTACCGCCAGTAATCAACACTTTTTCCATGGAGTAAAAATACAAAAAAACCGCCATCAGAATTGATAGCGGTTTCTATAAAATAATGATTGAAATAAGATTATTTAATCTCTTTCATTGTATTGTTAATTAGAGTTTTTAAATGGTTCTTATGTGCTTTAGTTGCTACATTTCCTGTTCCATTACTTACCCAAGTCCTAACATTTTTCAAGTTGTAAAGAGCCATAGATTGTGCAGCAGGGGCAAATCTGTTTTTAGATTTTCCTGAAACCATAGCAATCAATCTTTTTACGTATGTTATTTGTAAATTCTGACGGAAAGAGTTAATACTTCCATATACATCTGGCTTAAACATGGTATTGTTTAAATCTGTCATAAACGTAGATAGTTTGTATTGGTTCCCGTACAATTCAGAATCAGCAAGTCTCTGTAAAGTATTTGGGTGCATGATGTGCGCTAATACTCTAGTTTGATATCCTAAAACTTGTCTGTGAATTTTTGGATCTTCTGGTCCACCAAAGAAATTATATCCTCTTCTTTGACCTGCCAAATAGTTATACAAATCTTTTGGAGCATCAAAAGCATTAGGAGCAAATACATACTTCTTCAATGCAGCAAAAGCTCTTTTTTGATCTGCTAAACTAACTGGAGTATAAGGTTGCGTACCACCTTCTTGTCCATACGTAGATCTATCTACATAAACGCCACCGATGAATCTAGAAATCACATCTCCAGCTCTTGCAGCTTGTCCATTTAAGGTAAAGTAAGCTCTTCTTAAATCCATGTAAGTCTCACCATTTTTAGTAAAACGATTTTTGATGTCTTTCATCATATCATTTACTAAGTCAAATCTATTGATAGAATATGTGATTTGATCATTAGATAAGTCACCAGTCATTACTCTTGGGTCAATTGCTTTTCCAGGAGAACGCATATCATCTGCATCGTTACCAAAAATTAATTCCGGTTCTGTAGATCTACTTAATAAAGCATTTCTCTCAGCTTTTCCTTTAAAAGGAGTATAACCAAACTGAATAGCCCAAACATCATAAGGACCTAAGTCCATATCTGCATACTGACCTTGTTTGCTTCTGTCATTCGTTAAGTTAATTCCAGCATAGTCCATTACAGAACCGGTCAAAGCTTTTCCTTTAATAAAAGAAGCATCACCTAATTGTTCAGGAGAGAATAATTGACTCGCTTTCATATTGTGGTTTAATCCTAATGTATGTCCAACTTCGTGCATAATTAAAGATTTCATTGCTTCTTTCTTCATTTTTTTCATCTCTAAATCTGAAGCGCCTGTAGCTTGAAGAACTGTAGATCCAAACATCAAATTGTCATGCATGATGTGTCCCATAGAACAGAAGGCAGGATTGTTTTTTTGTTTGAATTTTTTAATTTCTAATTCTTCATCAGATTCAAGACCAATTTGCATATTAGAAGTTGCATCATCATATAATTTTTCAGCAAAAACTCTATTGGTAAAGTGAACATATTCTAACATAATATCAGCACCTAAAATTTCTCCAGTTCTAGGATTTACGAAACTTGGTCCGTATCCACCAAAAGGAGGATTCGGAGAAGAAGTCCAACGTAATACATTGTAACGAACATCACCTGCATCCCACTCAGCGTCATCTGGTTGCACTTTTACAACTATTGCATTTTTGAATCCAGCTTTTTCAAATCCTCCGTTCCAAGCTAAAACACCTTCTTTGATTGTTTCTCTCCATTCTACTGGAGTTGTGTTTTCAATCCACCAAGTAATAGGTGTTACGGGTTCAGAAATTGCAGCATCAGGATCTTTTTTAACCAATTTCCATCTGTGAACTAAATCACGATAGTTGGTGGTTCCTGTAGAAGTCATGTCATTCGTTTGAGTCAAGAAATATCCAACTCTTGCATCATCCATTCTAGCTTCATAATCATCTTCTGGCATGTTCATAAATGTATGGAACACTTTGATAGAAACATTTCTTCCATCTGTTACTGCTGCCGATCCTCCATTTAAAACTGTTGGATTAGAAAATACGTATTCAGTTTTAATATTTGTATTCTCAGGATAGTTTTTAATTTCTTCTACTTTAGATTTATTCTTGTCGAAACGACCTAAACTAAAAGCAAATGGAGATCGTCCAGGGAATCTAGGACCTTTTATTCTTGTTAATGTCTCAGATAAAAATAATCCTGTGGCATCAATTAGGTATTCTCCTTTTTTATCATCTGCAAATAATACTTTAGAACTTGCTACAGTTGCATCACTTATGTTAGCTTTTGAAGCTCTAGAAATTGCATTCTCCTTGTCGAAATAAAATGAAGTATTTGGTGCGTAAAAGTCAATTTTATTGAAGTATTTTTTAATGTGAAAAACACTAGACCCGCCATAAGCTCCTCTAAACATACCTGCATCAGTTACAGCATCTGCAATTTGAGAGAAATAGATGTAATCTTTGTTTAATTGATCTTTGGTAATTAACATTTTTACAGCTCCAGTAACTGTATCTTGGTAAATTGTGAATAAACCTTCAATCTTTTTACTGCTCTTTGTAAGCGTAGCAATACTCTTTTTCGGTTTTTTTGGTTTGGGTTTAACTACTTGTTCGGTTTTTCCTTTTTTCTTTTTTCGTTTCTTTCTTTGTGCGTCTGCATCTTGAATACCAACAACGGCTAGCATTAAGACAAACGATAAGAGTAAACGTAGATTTCTAGAATTTACTGTCTTCATAATTTGAGTTGATTTGATTTTTAAAAATAAACGAGTAAGATACTTCTTACTTGGGTTTTTAGCTGTTAAGATTTTTATAAAATTATCTTTACTAAAGATACCTGTTTTTTTTAGAAAAAGGTTACATACTTTTAAGGTTTGTAAGTGATTAACGACCTAACTATTTATTAGCTAATGATTTATTCTAATAATTTATATGAATAATTCCCTTTTTATAAAGATATTTCTATTTTTAATTATCACAATGTTATTTCAATCCTGCTTTCGCATGCGTACTTCTGATCGGAAAACGCAGTTAATTTTTAATGAAAAGAAAGCTACTGTTGAAATTAAGAAATACGATTTACAAACTGTAGCATACCCAATTCGTGTTGTGAGTGGTCAATATAATTCTGAAAAAGATATTGCAATACTTTTTGTACATGGAGCGCCTGGGTCTTCAGATAATTACTACAAATACTTACAAGATTCTTTACTGTTAAGCAAAGCGAATTTATATAGTATTGACAGACCTGGTTATGGCTTTTCAAATTTTGGAAGATCAGAAACCTCCATAAAAAAACAAACAGAGGTAGTGGCAGAAATTATTGATAGTTTGCCTGAACAGAAAGTTGTTGTTTTGGGGCATTCTTATGGCGGACCCATTGCTGCATACGCTAGTTTATTATCACCCAAAGTGAAAAGCGTTATCATGCTGGCTCCAGCTATAGATCCTGATCATGAAAAAATCTTCGGAATTGCTTATGTCGCTAAGTGGAAGCTGACAAAATGGATGGTTCCAGGAGCAATGGGGGTTGCGGGTGATGAGAAATTTACCCATGTTGAAGAGTTAATAAAACTGAAAGATATCTGGAAGGAAGTAAAAGTTCCTGTCATTCATATTCATGGAACGAAAGATATTGTCGTTCCGTTTGAGAACCTCAATTTTTCTGTGAAAGCATTTAATCAACAATATTTAGATACGATAGTTCTCGAAAAAGAGAATCATTTTTTACCTTGGAAACGCTATCAATTGGTGAAAAAAGAATTGCTGAAATTAGTGGAGAATTTAGAATGACAATCATTTTGACTTCGACAGGCTCCTGACATATGAGAATTATAAGACTGATTGCTACCAACCACCTTTGGTTTTTATATTGGCTTCGCAAAGTCGAATAATTTCATTGATTCTTTTCAATCTAGTCGCTTCTCTTTTGGCTTGATTTAACCAATACAAATAGCTTTTGCGATAACTAGGAGCAAAGCTCTGATAATTTTTAAATGCTGTTTTATTCTGGTCAAAAGCAGCTTGCAAATCTTTTGGAATGATGCCTTTTTCTACCTCGTCCAAGGCTGTCCAAGAACCATTTTGTTTGCCAAGCTTTATAATATCCAATCCGCTTTTATGCATCAAATTAGCAGCTATTAATTCTTTGATATATCGTTTATTCAAAGCACTCCAAACGCTTTTTACATTTCTCGGACAGAAATATTGTCGCCTTTTTCCATCACCCAAACTTTTAACGGTTGAGTCTATCCAACCATAACACAAAGCAACTTTTACGGCTTCTTCCCAACGCATACTGGGAATTTTAGTTTCTACTTTATAAAGAATTAGAAATATGCCGTTTGAAGAATCATGGTTTTTAGCCAACCAAGTTCGCCATTCGGTATCAGTTTTAAAATAGAGTTCTGGTTTTTCCAAGTGTACTTATTTTAACTTTAATATTTCTAAAATTGTCACTTCTTCGAGTGATCTAGCTTGCTTGCACTAAGCATGTCGAAGTGTTGTGAGATAGTATCGAGAAGGTTTTTTATTGAAAATTTACTTGTTTTCGATACATCACGCTGATGCGTGACACTCAAACTGACATAAATTTCTTGTTGTTAATTATATTTATTCTATTCTTCTAATTGAATGGTTCCAAAAATGTCAGCATCAATCCACCCTCGGTCTTTGTCATTTCCTTCTACAAAAACGGACCCGATGAAATTTTCTCGATGCTCACTTTTGTCATTGTCACAATAAGCAATGGCAAATCCGATTTTTTTATTCGCTGAAAGTTGTATGCTCTGATTCGATTTTCCATATTCAAAAGCATCTGAAAATAAAGAAATTTTAAACTCCCAAGTCGTGGTGTTTTCTCCAGAAACAGCAATTTTGGATTGGACGTGATCATTGAATAATTTTGGTGTGTTTTCAGCAATAATATCTACCACATTTCCTTTTAAATCTATGTGATACGCAAAGGCATTATGATTGAATTGATGGTTACCGCCGCTATTGTCTTCATCAATAAAAATTTCGACACAATCTTCATCCCACCAGCGTTCTAATGGATTTTCAAATTCATCTCGTAAAATATCGTCTTGCACTTCAACCAAAACATACAATGCTTCTTTTGACCATGATAGTTTGTAGCGTCCACTAAAATCTGTGGAATCAACTTCAGCTCCTATCCAAATATGGTTCATTGGTAACCATTGGGCATTTTTCCAAGTTTTTTCATTGGCGAAACCATCAATAGTAATGGCATCCACTTTTTTGGACACAGCATTTAATTGATGATCTTTTTTTAAAGAAACGGGTTCTTTTTTGTATTCTTTCTTCTCTTCTTTTTTACAACCAATTAATAGAATTAGTAAAAAGAGAGATGCTATTTTTATAAATGATTTCATTGATATTAAAATTTAATTAAAAATAATTCTTTTTCCTTTTCTAAGTTTTTCTCCTGATATACCATTAAAAAAAGTAGGAATGGAAACGAACTGACCTTTTTTGGCAATATACACACTAAAATGCAAATGAGGTTCTGTAGACCAACCTGTATTTCCTGATAAGGCGATTGGTTGTCCTTGTTTAATTGAATCCCCTTCTTTTACCAGAACTCCTTTGTGCTTTAAATGAACATATTGTGCAAAAGTTCCATCTGGATGATAGATTAAAATTGAATTTGCATAGGGTTTGAATTTTTTACTTTTTCCACCTTTTTTATGTGTATCTACAAAGTTTACAACGATTCCATTTCTAGCAGCACAGATAGTATCTCCTATTGGCATCTGAAAATCTAGTGCATATTTAGAATCGATATTTTTATGCGTGTATTTTCCATGATATCCTTGTAAAACCTTGTATCTTTTTCCTCTTTTAAAGGGAGGTCTATATGCGTATAAAGTATCATATTCTTTTATAAAAGGATTCCCATAATATCTTTTAAACTTTAATTGAGAAATCAATTGCTTAGAAAATTCTTTCTTTGTAGCTGCAAATATAACTGTAGAGTCATTTATAAATAGCGGAATAGTAACTTCCGTATTTGCATGGGAATCTTTTACAACAATATGTATAGGAACACTGAGAGTGTTCTTGGAGGTTAAAAAAACAGAATCTCTTTTTTCAATCTTAAATATATAGTTTGGAAGTTCCTTTTCTTGCGCAGAGAGTGTAAAAACACTAAAAAGAAAGAAAAAACAAAGGTATTTCATTTATCGATTCCTTAAAATCCCAGAAGGAAAACTAACGATGCTTTCATGTCCGTTTTCTCCTACGGCTGAAATTCCAAAAAAGAAATTGTCAATAACGATTCCTTTCAAGGTAAATTCGGTAACATCTTCTACATATTGAAAGTGATCCCAAGTTGGAGAAGTGGTGTCTCTCCAATAAATTTTATAGCCTTTTGCGCCTTCAACTTTATCCCATTGAAATTTTGCCGCGGGTTCTACAATTCCGCCAATTTTTACATTTTTGGGTGCTGGCGGCGCCCAAGCAATACTCGCTAAATTAATAGCATTTACTGCGGTTAATTTATTTGCATATTCAAAATTGACAAACTCAATTTTATCACCATAGTCAATGCCATTTTCTGTACGAATGTCTTGATGTTGCTGGGTATAATTTTCATGCATTTCCATGATTCTAATTCCTGCAAAACCTGCATCATTAAAAGGTCTGTGATGTCCACCACGCCCAAAACGATCCAATCGGTAAATCATTTTAGGATTCATTTCTGGCATATAGGTTTTGGTAGTTTTGTGAATATAACGTGCAAGCTGACGCGAAATTCCATCGACTTCACCTCCATAAAAACGACGCGAACGTCTTTGTCTTTCTGTTTCTGTTGGAGGTACGGGTTCTGAGAAAATTCGAAATGTTCTATTGTCGATGACTCCGTCAACACCTTTAATATTTCCAATCATATCATTGTTTAGAATTCCGATGATCTCCCAACCTTTTTCTTTTGCATAAGCTGCCAATCCGCGACCTCCAAATAATCCTTGTTCTTCTCCAGATAAGCCTACATAAATGATGCTATTTTCGAATTTGTATTTGGACAAAACTCTTGCTGCTTCAATAGTCCCTGCCATTCCCGATGCATTGTCATTAGCTCCTGGAGAATCGGAAGTAAAATCATTGGAGTTTGAAACACGAGAATCAATATCACCGCTCATAATAATATATCTATTCGGATATTTTGTTCCTTTTTGAATGGCAACGACATTGACTACCATCACGTCATGAACAATTCTACGTTCGTCTTTTTTTACCAAATTTTTTTGATAGAATACATTCAGGCAATTATTACAGTCAGAAGAAACTTTGTCGAACTCAGACTTTATCCAACGTCGCGCAGCTCCAATTCCTCTTGTTTGAGAAATGGTATCACTCAGTGTATGTCTCGTTCCAAAATTTGCTAATGTGGTGATGTCTTCTTTGATACGTTCTGTACTCACATCATTAATGATGTCATAAATTCTAGTATCTGTTTGTGCTTGAAGAATTCCAAAAGAAAGGAATGCAATAATCAATAAAAATTTCTTCATGTTAATGGGTTTTAAAGCTCCAAAATGGAATTTCAAGAATGAAACTATTTAAAGTATCTTTCTTTTTTTTATGAATTCTCTTTCTAGCAATTTGAAGTAGATGCTTTCCTTCTTGCAACGTATCTATATTAATATAAGTTTCAAAACCTAATTCCTTATTTTTATTCGTTGTAGCGATGAATTGAGTTTTTTGTTTTTTATTATCTATATATACAGAATGTATTGCATTAAAAGTCTTGTAATATTCATTACGTAAACTATCTCGTTTTCTTATGAGTTTTGCAGTAAAATTATTATTGTTAAAGCTAATTTCAGATTGATATCCTCTTGTATCTTCTGTAGGTCTTAAACCTTTATTATAGTTGAATAACCGTTCTTCCATATTTTCACTAAAAATCATAAAAACGTTTATATAAGGCTGTGTAATAATTTTTGATTGTATGGTTGCTATTTTGATAAAATCTTTATTTTCAATCAATAAGTCTTCATAATTTCTTGGGTTTGCATAGTCTTTAGAAGATGGCCTATCTATAGCTAAATAGTTAGATGTTCTGTAAGAATAACTGGTTAGAATAAAAATAGTTAGATATATAGGAACTAAGATAAAACTTAATCGCCTGCCAAATTTATTATCTAAAAAATTATAAACAAGCGGTCTATATAAAAAGGAAAGCGTTATAAAGCTATAAATCTTATAGAGTGGAAGGTAAAATTTAGCAATCCATTTTTTCTTTTTTAAAAAGCCTTGGGTAATGAAATCAATAAAAGTGAGAAGCATTCCTAGAAGAATAAATAAAATAAGAACAATGCCAATTACATTTAATATTGTCTCCCAAGTACCAGTAACATCGCTATCTAAGAATATAAAGATCGTTGATAATATAGCAAGAATAAAGGCTAAACAAGCTAAAAAATAAAAAATAAGTAAAAAAGAAATAGCAAAAAGAATGCTACAATAGTTTTCTAGGGTTGCAATGTATTTATCAAAAGAACCGATCTTATTACTTAAGAACTTTGTGAATTTTGGTGAATATTTCAGCTCATCATAATCAATATCACCTGAGACATATCTAAGTCCCAAAGCGCCAATCCATAAACCCCTTAAGACAACATGAATTAGTAGATTAGAAATTAAAATCCAGCAGCAAACTTTTGCTGAAAACCACAGAAGAACGAAATAGATTTCACTGTTATAATTCGCATTATTTAAACTTTCTTCTATATAACCAGTGGATGAAAATAATCCGAAGATGGCAAAACCTGAAATTAGTAATTCTAATTGCCAGCTCTCTTGTTGTAATTTGTCTAGAAGTTCCCTAAAAGTTGAGTTCTTGTAATCTTTGCTCATGTATTTGAAAAGTTTAAAGATACTGACTTTAGAAGTATACTCAAAACAAATCGCTTTTTTGGTTTTTATACCTGTGCTTTTTCCTTTCTCTTCATTAAAATTTTAAAACGTAGCTAAGGTTATGTTTGAAAAATTTGCTTTGACTATAACAAAAAACCAGCTGAACCCAGCTGGTTTTATAAAAGTTTGGTTGTCGTTTGTTATTCTTTATCTAACTGTTTTGTTAAGGTAAATCCTACAAACAAACCAGCTCCAGCCATTAAGAAAATTAAACCTGCATATAAAGCGTCTTCGTTAATGTTTAACGTAGATTCTATAATCATCGCAAGGATGATTCCTAAACCGATTCCCATTGCAAGAACGGCTACATTGAGAACAAATACTTTCCAAAAAGGTGCTGGGTTATTTTCTCTCCCTTTCATAAAAATTCTTGCTTCTACTCCTTTTTCTATTAAAGCCAATCGCTCTTTATTTCTGGTTGAAAAGAATAGGTAAAAGATTCCAAAGATCGATCCGAAAATGATGATTAAAACGAAAATTGCTACTGAAGAGTCATCCATGATATGTTATTTTAAATGATTAATTTTATTGTATTTGTAGGGTATGACATTCCTACTTTAGAAAAGGTTACAAATAAATAAAAAAATATTTTTTCTGTAAATCTTGTAACCTTTGTAACTAAAAAACTGTCATTATACATAATGACTAACAACAACGACCAACTCTGTATTCATAAGGTAATCAATGGAGATACCAATGCTTTCTCTTTTTTAGTAGAGAAGTATAAAGATATGGTCTTTAGTTTGGCAATAAAAGTGACAAAGAATCGAGAAGAGGCGGAAGAGGTATCGCAAGATAGTTTTATCAAAGCGTTTAAATCGTTGAAAAGTTTTAAAGGCGATGCTAAATTTTCTACTTGGTTGTATAAGATTGCATACAACAATTGTATGGATCGGGTGAAGAAGAATGCGAGACGATATAATACAGATACAATTGACGAGGTTGTTGAGAATAAAATTCAAGCAACAGAAAACACAATGCAAACCATAGAAAGGAAGGAAAGAGCAGAATTGATGAATGAGTGTTTGCAAGAATTACCAGAAGATGAACGATCTATTGTATGGTTGTTCTATTATAAAGAATTAAGTTTGAACGAAATCATTGAAATAACTTCGCTGTCACAGGCAAACTTGAAAGTGAAATTACATAGAGCAAGAAAAAAGCTTTTGTCGATAGTACAAGAGAAAGTTGAACCTGAAATTATCAACCATTATGGAAGAAAATAAAAACCCACAGATAGATGCTTTTCTAAAAAAGCAAATCCAAGAGATTCCTTTAGAATCTCCTTCTAAAGATTTTACCCAAAATTTGATGGGAATTCTTACTCAAGAAGAATCTAAAGCGATACAATATGAGCCTTTAATTTCCAAGAGAGTTTGGGCGGGAATTTCAGCTTTGGTTACTGTATTTATAGCTTTTCTACTTTTCAATCCTTTTCAAAAACAGGAGGGAAGCCTATTAGAAAAAGTACCGATCGATTTTTCTTTCTTAGACCAAATTAGTTTTTCTGGACTTTTTGATGGATTGTCCGTTTCTAATGTAACCCTTTATGGATTGCTATTATTTTCTATGATGATCTCTATTCAGGTTTTTTACTTGAAAGGATATTTTAGCAAACGATTTTCAGGATTATAAAAAAGTAACTTTTACAATTTTTCCTTCTTTTACCTCATAGATAGCAATAGCGCCAAAGGTTCTGCCATTTGCTGTGACAGATTCTTCGTCAATGACCATATTGCCTTTTTCTATTCTCTTTACAATTCTACAATGCAAATCTTTGGTTCTTCTGAAGAAAGAAGCATATCGTTTTTTCATTTCATTTCTTCCTTCGTATCGTAATTTTTCTGGGAAGTCGTACACTTTTACGTCTTCAGAAAATACATTCACAAAAGCGTTGATGTCTCTATTATTATACGCATCTAATTGTTTTTGTACAATAAGTTTTGGCGATCCATCTCCTACAATCGCTATTTTTGTTCTATCAGGACTGATTGAGATTCTAGAAATGTTTTGAATCAGGTTGTCTTCTATGGTAAAGAACTCACTCCAAATAGTATCTGTTTTTGTATTGAGTTGTAAAATTTGATTTTTCTTTGCTTGTAAAACGATGTCTTCAGAAAACCAAAAAAGGTCTTCGTATTTACCATCTGTATTTGCAATCTTTTCCGTTCTTAAGGTTCCAACATCCAAAGAACGAATTTCCCATTGCTCTTCATTCTTTTTGCTGATATAACTTACTTTATCGGTGTTTGGAATTCTATGAATAGACCGTCCAATATTCCTTTGTAAGGTGAAATTAGTTTTGTGTTTTAAATTACTAATAACAAGGTCTAATGAGTTTTCACCAATTACAGAAGAGACAACAATATCTTCTTTATGCCAATACGGATAGGCAACGACTAAACTTCTAATGAGTTCTTTGGGTGCTCCAGTTTTAATATCATATTTGTAAAAACGTTGTAATCCAGTATTGTCTAGTCGAACGGCAGAAACATCATCCGAACCAGGAATTCGTTGAGGTGAATATTCACCGCCATTAGGAGTGTTGCTGATGAATGACTTCTTTCCCGTATTGATTGTGTATTTTAGAATATCAGTTTGCCCGTTTCTGTCAGAAGCAAACAAAATCGTATTGTCATCATAAAAATAGGGCTGACTGTCATAACCTTTATTACTGGAAATATTTTTTTTGTTAGTCAATTGATATCCAGTAGCCGTTTTTTCAATATCAAATAAATAGACTTCAGTATTGTTTTGCGCAAAAGCTGTAGCAGAAATAAAAATAAAATATAAAAGTTTTTTCATTGGAGAGATGAATTAAATTATGTTTGAACTGTAAATTATTGAAAATATAGTGAGGAGAATAAATATTGAATATCCCCATAAAGAGACATGATATTGATAGTTTTTTTCCTCTTTGTTTTTGATGCTAATAATTGTTAAGATTATCCCAGCGAAGAGTAATAATGTTGCTAATAAAGAGCAAGCCACTATAGCCAAAGGTTGATAGCTTCCTTTGTAAGCCATATAAAAGACTAGTACGTTTAATAAAAACATGTAGACAAAAAATTTAAATGCCCATTCTTTGTAATTGGTCTTTTTGGGTACTGTTTCAAACTCATTAAAATCGCTCATACTAAAGAATATTTTTTTGAAATTGAATAGAATGTAAACAGTAAATCGTACTCTTAGAATGAGAAAAAAACATAGTTTTTAGTTAGCAGGTTCTAAGATAAGGAAAACTTAACAATGACTAATTAACAATGATCAATTACTAATTATTTATCATTAGTCTCCAGTCTCCAGTCTCCAGTCTCCAGTTTCAGTTTCAGTTTCCAATTTCAATTTTAGAATTGTCTTTGCGAACGACGTTAGGAGAGAAGCAATCTGTTCCAATAGTTCTCAGTTTCCAGTTCAACTTCAACTTCAGTTTCATTTTCAGTCTTTCCTCTCTTCACTCTTCTCTTTTTTCTCTTTTTCAGCTTCAACTTCAATTTCAATTTTAGAATTGTCTTTGCGAACGACGTTAGGAGAGAAGCAATCTGTTCCAATAGTTCTCAGTTTCCAGTTCAACTTCAACTTCAGTTTCATTTTTCAGTCTTTCCTCTCTTCTCTCTTCTCTTTTTTCTCTTTTTCATTTTCAGTTTCAACTTCAATTTCAAAACTAGTAGTAAATATATTTACAAGTGAAAATATATTTTCGAACTTTCATTACACATTACACATTACACATTACACATTACACATTACACATTACACATTACACATTATCCGCTTCCATTTCCCACTTTTTACCCATAAAAAGTCATTACTTCACAAAAAAGTGGCATTACTTCACATTTTTTTGACGAATCAACAGTCATACTATACATTAGGCACTTTAAAAACTTTTAGATGAAAATAATTGTGTCCCCTTTAATTTTCATAATGTGTTTTTTGGTGAATGAAACAAATGTTTCACAAATAGCGGGTGCTTCAAACCTAGCTAGAAGCCAGAATAACACTAAAACAATCTTAAAAACCAAGAACCTTTTAAGGCTCTCACTATTTATAGATTTTCTATACAAACAAATTTCAGTTTCAAAAACCTACTCATGAAGAAAATTCCTTTTCTACTATCAGTCTTAGCATTTATTTTATGCAGCTCTTTTTCATTTTCTCAAACGGCTCCCACCTTTACTTCAACCCCCGTTACATCTGTAGATGAGGGCGATACTTATATATACACTATAACCACCAACGATGCTGAAGGAGATGTGGTAAGTATCATAGCCCCAACACTACCTTCATGGTTAAGCCTTGCTTCAATTTTAATAGAAAGGTTTGTAGGGTCTGATACCAATACAGCAGGTTTTGCAAATGGCACGGGAACTGCTGCACAATTTAATTCCCCTAGAGGAATTGCAGTAGATGCTTCAGGAAATCTATATGTTACTGATTTTGAAAACCATCTCATTCGTAAGATCACTCCAGAAGGAGTGGTGAGTACTTTTGCAGGTAGCACTGTAGGTTATGCAGACGGCGTAGGAACGTCGGCGCAGTTTAATTTTCCAACAGGAATTACTGTAGATGCTTTAGGAAATGTATATGTTGCTGATTTCCGAAATTATAGAATTCGTAAGATTACTCCAGCAGGAGTAGTGAGTACATTAGCAGGTTCTAGTACTAGAGGTTCTACAGATGGCACAGGAACTGCTGCACAATTTAATAGTCCTATAGGAATCACTGTAGATACTTCTGGGAATGTTTATGTAGTTGACCAAGATAATAACAACATTCGTAAGATAACCCCTGTAGGAGTAGTAACCACCCTAGCAGGTTTAGCAGGAACGAACGGAAACACTGATGGTACAGGTTCAGCTGCAAGATTTGAAAGACCCGAAAGAGCAGCAGTAGATGCTTCAGGAAATGTCTATGTTGCTGATCGACAAAACCACCGTATTCGTAAAATTACTTCAGCAGGAGTTGTAAGTACTTTAGCAGGTAGTACTAGAGGTTCTGCAGATGGCCTAGGAACTTTGGCACAATTTAATTTTCCATCAGGAGTTGCTGTAGATAATTCAGGAAATGTGTATGTTTCCGATCAAGGTAATAAGAGCATTCGTAAAATCACTCCAGCTGGACAGGTAAGTACTTTGACAAGTAGTTTTAATACACCTGTAGATGTCGCGATAAATACTTCAAGAACAATATATGTTACTGACGCTAACCTTCATAGTATCCATTTTATACAAGAAGAAACAGTTTTATCAGGAACTGCACCAAATGTAGCAGGTATGCATAATGTGGTTTTAGAAGCCAATGATGGCAATGGAGGTACGGTACAACAATCGTTTACCATTACCGTAAATGATATTACCCCGCCCGTATTTGAAAACAGCACCCCAAATGCTTCTTCAATCACAAGAACAGATTTTACCTTAGCAACTGATATAGACGAAGCTGGAAGCATTTACTATGTGGTGGTAGCTGATGGAGCAACAGCACCCACCTCTACAGAAGTCATAGCGGGTACAGGAAGTGGCGGTACAGGAGAAATCACAAGTGGTAATGCAGCGGTAAGCACAGGAGGTTTTACTCATAACTTTAGTGTAACAGGCTTAACACCTAGCACAGCCTATGATATATACGTAGTTGCCCAAGATGATGAAACAACACCCAATGTACAAACAACCCCCACCAAGCTAGATGTTACAACAAATACATCACCAACCTTTACCTCAACTCCTGTTACTTCAATAAACGAAAGAGACCCCTATACATACAATATTATTACCAATGATACAGATGGCCATCCAGTAACCATAACCGCTACTAGCTTACCCTCATGGTTAAGCCTTACTTCAATTGGAGTAGTAACAACCTTTGCAGGCTCTGTTGGAAGTATAGGAAGTATGGATGGTACAGGCACCGCAGCTAGTTTTTCTGAACCTTGGGGTGTTGCAGTAGATGCTTCAGGCAATGTGTATGTAGCTGATACTAATAATCGTTTAATTCGCAAGATTACTCCCGCAGGTGAGGTAAGTACTTTAGCAGGTTCAAGTCTGGGTAATATGGATGGCACAGGCACTGCTGCTCGTTTTTCATCACCCGCAGGAATTGCTTTAGATACTTCTGGAAATATCTATGTATCAGACCGTGGTAACCATTCAATTAGAAAGATTACTCCCGCAGGAGTAGTAACTACCTTAGCAGGTACAGGAAGCCCAGGAAGTACAAATGGAACAGGTACTGCTGCCAGTTTTGACTTTCCTGGAGAAGTTGCATTAGATGCTTCTGGCAATGTCTATGTGGCAGATGTTTTGAATAATTTAATTCGCAAGATTACTCCTACAGGTGTGGTCAGTACTTTTGCAGGTTCTGGAGGTTTTGGAAGTAATGATGGTACAGGCACTGCTGCCAGTTTTCGTAACCCTACAGGAGTAGCTGTAGATGCTTTTGATAATGTCTATGTAGTGGATCAAAGAAGTCATCTAATTCGTAAGATTACTCCTACAGGTGTGGTCAGCACCTTGGCAGGTTCTGGGAGTGCAGGAAGCTCCGATGGTACAGGTACCGCTGCGAGTTTTAATTTTCCTTTTGGAATTGCAGTAGATGCTTTTGACAATATCTACGTAACGGATCAAAATAATTCTTTAATTCGTAGTATCACTCCCGCTGGTGTAGTAAGTACTTTGGCAGGTTCGGGAAGTATAGGAAGTACCAATGGTACAGGTACTGCGGCTAGTTTTTTTGTACCTATAGGAGTTGCTTTAGATGCTTCTGGGAATGTCTATATAGCAGATGCTTTGAATCACTTAATTCGAAAAATAGGCTTTTCATACAGCCTTACAGGATTTAGTATAGGTCAAGCAGGAGGCCACTCGGTAGTTTTAGAAGCCAATGATGGCAATGGAGGTACCGTACAACAAAGTTTTACAATAACAGTTATAGATATACCACCTACAGGTTATTCAGTTACTATAGACCAAGACCCAATCAATACTACCAATGTAAATGCAGTAAGTTTTACTTTTGAAAATGCAGAAGTTGGTGCAACCTATGATTATACTTTTAGCACTTCTGGCGGAGTAGAAACAGTAACAGGTTCAGGTACAATTAATACAACTACTGATCAAATTACCGGAATTGATCTAAGTAGTTTGACAGACGGCACAATTACGCTGTCGGCTACCTTAACAGATATTAGTAATAATGTAGGAACTGCTGTAACAGATACTTCATCCAAAGAAACCGTTATTCCCACGGGCTATTCAGTGACTATAGACCAAGATCCTATCAATGTTACTAATGAAAATGCAGTAAGTTTTACTTTTGCAGATGCAGAGGTAGGTACAACCTATGATTATACCTTCAGTACTTCAGGAGGTTCAGAAACGGTAACTGGAACAGGAACCATTTCTACAGTCACTGATCAGATAACAGGAATCAACTTAAGCGGTATCTCAGATGGCACCATTACTTTATCAGCAACATTAACAGACACACATTTGAATGTAGGAACTGCAGTAACAGATACGGCTACAAAAGTGAATACAGCTCCAACCTTTACTTCTACACCTATAACATCAATAGACGAAGGTGATGCTTATACTTATAGTATTATTACCAATGATTTGGATTTAGATGGAGTTACACTTACGACTCCTACGTTACCTGGTTGGTTATCTCTAAACTTTGAGTTAGGAGGTAATGTAACTACTTTGGCAGGTTCAGCGTCTGCAGGAAATGATAATGGCAACGGTACTGCTGCCAGTTTTAATAACCCTTGGGGTGCTACAGTAGATGTGAATGGCAATGTGTATATAGCAGATCAAACGAATCATTTAATTCGTAAAATTACCCCCAATGGAGATGTAACAACTTTAGCAGGTTCAGGATCTGCAGGAAGTGATAATGGCAATGGTACTGCTGCTAGTTTTAATAGCCCTTGGGGTGTTGATGTAGACCTAGCTGGCAATGTATACGTAGCTGATAGATCAAATGGTTTAATTCGTAAAATTACACCCAGTGGAGATGTAACAACCATTACAAGTGCTATACCTATCCCTACTGATGTTGCAGTAGATGCAACTGGGAATCTCTATGTTTCAAGTCAAAGCCGTACTATTTATAAGATTACTCCTACAGGAACGGTTATCACCACCATAACAAGTTCTAGTTTTGCTAGACCGTTCGGAATTGCCGTAGATGCTACTGGAAATGTATTTGTAGCGGATTTGGCTAGACGACGGGTTTTTAAGATTACTCCTGCAGGAGTTGTAACCACCTTTGCTACTGGTTTCTTAGCACCTTGGGGTATTGCAGCAGATGCTATAGGAAACCTCTACGTAGCAGACTTTAGAGGAGGAGTTTCTAAGGTTGATTCTAGTGGAAATGTGACCAATTATGCAAGTACTTCAGGAGCAGGTGGGATTACCATCAGTAGTAACCCTCGGGATGTTGCAGTAGATCCTACTGGGAATTTGATTCTAGCGGGTACAAGTCATTTAATTCAAAAAATAACCCTTCCTAGTAGTGAATTAATAGGAGACAGTACAGGTCAGGCGGGAGACCACCCTGTAGTTTTAGAAGCCAATGATGGTAACGGAGGTATCGTACAACAAAGTTTTACTATTACAGTAAATGATATTACAGCCCCTACAGGGTATAGCGTTACCATTGATCAAGACCTTATTGATGCCACCAATGCAGATGCGGTAAGTTTCACCTTTGCAGATGCAGAAGTTGGCACAACCTATGATTATACCTTTAGCTCTTCTGGTGGTTCAGGTGCGGTAACAGGAACAGGAACCATTTCTACAGTCACCGATCAGATAACAGGAATCGATCTAAGTGGTATCTCCGACGGAACCATTAGCTTAAGTGTCACTCTAACAGACCCCAGTAACAATGTTGGGGCCGCCGTTAGCGACACGTCCACAAAAAATACAATCGTTGCTATTACAGTAGATGACCCAAGTAATGCAGAAACAGATTCGGGAACAGCAACCTTACAATATACCGTGAGTTTAGAAACAGCAGCTTTAGAAACCATTACAGTAGATGTTGCTACAAGTGACGGTAGCGCAAGTGCAAGTTCAGACTATACAGCCTTGACCACCACCACGCTCACATTTATGGCAGGCGAGACAACACAAACCGTTGATGTTAGTATTAACGGAGATACAACATTAGAAGCAGATGAAACCATTAATTTAAGCCTTTCTAATGCCACAGGACCAGGTATGATTACAGACGCTACAGGAGTTGGTACCATCACCAACGACGATGTTGCTTCAGTAACGATCGCAGACATCAGTGGCAATGAAGATGATGGAGATATCACTATAACAGCTACTTTAGACAATGCCGTTGATGGCGGCTTTAGTGTAGATGTAAGTACAGCCGATGGTACAGCCACCACAGGAGATAGTGATTATACCGCAGTAACAGCAGAAACCCTGACCTTTGCAGGAAATGCAGGTGAGACACAAACCTTTACAGTAACACCAATAGCAGATACTAGATTTGAAGATACTGAAACACTTACGGTAAGTCAAAGTAACTTGACAGGAACTGGGCTAAGTGTAACGATTACAGATGGAGCTACAGTAACGATTACCAATGACGACACTGCGCCAACAGTAACTTTATCAGTTAATAATTCGAGTATAGATGAAGTTTCAGGAACAGCTACTCTAACAGCCACCCTTTCAGCGATATCAGGAAAAGATGTTACGGTCGATTTAGGATATTCAGGAACGGCAACCAATGGAACGGATTATAACAGTTCAGCAAGTACTAGTATTACAATTAATGCAGGAGATTTATCAGCGAATGCAGCAGTAATTATAACTACAATAGACGATCCAAATCCAGAAACTAATGAGACCATTATAGTAGATATTATAGGAGTAACTGATGGAACCGAAAATGGAACTCAACAGCAAACAATTACAATTAACGATGATGACATACCAAATGTAGAGTTTATAGCAACGTCATCAAATGGATTAGAGTCTGTATCAAGTGCTGATTTAATTGTGCATACGAATATAGTTAGTGCTTTAACGGTAACAGTAGATTATACAGTAACAGGAACAGCAACTGGAGGAGGTGTAGACCATACATTGGCAGATGGAACGGTTACCTGGACACCTGGACTTATGTATCAACTTATTTCGATTTCTGGTATTGTAGATGACACTATTTTAGAAGCGAATGAAACAGTAATTATAACACTATCCAATCCTTCAAATGCCGTTTTGGGTACTAATACAGTGCATACATATACGATTACAAATAATGATGTTGCTTCAGTAACCATAGCCGATATTAGTGGGAATGAAGACGATGGAGATATCACTATAACAGCTACCTTAGACAATGCTGTTGATGGCAGCTTTAGTGTAGATATAAGTACAGCTGATGGTACAGCCACTACAGCCGATAGTGATTATACCGCAGTAACAGGAGAGACTTTAACCTTTGCAGGAAATGCAGGCGAGACACAAACCTTTACCATCAGTCCAACTGTGGATACCAAGCTAGAGACAGATGAGGCACTAACGGTAAGTCAAAGGAATCTAGCAGGAACTACTCTGGGGGTTGTTATCACAGACGAAGCAACGGTAACAATTACAAATGATGATACTGCAACCGCAACTATTGAAGATATTACAGTCAATGAAGCCGATGGCACAGCAACACTCATTGCCACTTTAGACAATCCCGTACAAGACGGTTTTGTTTTACATGCCACCACTGTAGATGGAACAGCCATCGCACCTGATGACTTTACCGCCATCACAGACCAGGCAGTAGCCACCTTTGCAGGAACTCCAGGAGAAACTCAAAATATAGTGCTAACCCTAACAGACGATATGCTAGGAGAGTCGGTAGAAGAATTAACAATGACCTTATCTTCAATCAGTGGAACAACATTGGCGGCAAGTATTGATATCACCGACACCGCTACCATTACAATTAATGATGATGATGCACCTGTAGTTACTATGGTAAGCGTTCCAGCTGATGGTACCTATGGAATTGGAGACAATCTAGACTTTAGTGTCACCTTTACCAATCCAGCAAGCATCACAGGAGCACCATCAATCCCATTGACCATTGGAAGCACAACCATACAGGCTGTCTTAAATGGAACCGTCACCGATGCACTTACAGCAGATTTCCGTTATACCGTTGTAGAAGGAGATCTAGACACCGATGGAATTGTCGTTGGAAGTGAGATTAACTTAAACGCAGGGAGCATTATAGGCTCCTCAGGGATTCCAGCTATTCTCACCCTAAACGGTGTAGGGGATACCTCCAATGTCAATGTAGACGGAATCAAACCCACTGTTGTCATTACAGCAGATGCTGCGATTCCCACCAATATTGCCTTTACAGCTACGATTACTTTTAGTGAAGACGTTACAGGATTTGAGGTCGCAGACCTTTCTGTAACAAATGGAACGGCAAGTGACTTTACAATAACAAGTGCAACTGTGTATACCGCATTGATTACACCAACAGTTGATGGTATAGTTACTGTTGATGTCAATGCAGAGGTTGCTCAAGACTTGGTAGGAAACGATAATCTTGCCGCAACCCAATACTCTGTCTTATACGATGCAACCAATCCAACGGTTAGCATTAGCAGCACAGTACCCGATCCAACCAATATGCCATTTATCATCGACATTGTTTTTGATGAAGATGTTACAGGTTTTGATATCACAGACCTTTCTGTGACTAATGGAACAGCAAGTGCTTTTACAATAACAAGCGCAAGCATATACTCAGCATTGATTACACCAACGATAAGTGATGATGTGATGGTAGACATTGCCATGGGAGCAGCCCAAGATGCCGCAACCAATCCCAATGACGCAGCAAGATTCTCGATTGAATACGACGATATCCCACCATTGCCACCTCAGATTACCCATGTATCAGACTATACCTGTACAGGAGATACCAGTATGACAGGTGACAACACTTTGGAGATCTCAGGGATTGCAGAACAAAGCTCTATGATAGAAGTCTTCCAAGATGGAAGCTCTATAGGAACCACAATAACATTAGATACAGGGTTCTATACTTTTGACCATACAGCAACCACACTAGCCGATGGTAGTTATAGCTTTACCGTAACAGCCACGGACATTGCAGGCAATACAAGTGACTTGTCAGCTCCATTAAATATTACAATCAACTCAGTAGATACCGATGGCGATGGCTTACCCGATTTCTGTGATGATGACGATGATGGTAATGGTGTGGTTGATGCAGACGAAGATTGTGATGGTGATGGAATCATCGATAGTTTAGATACCGACAATAGTTCTTGTTCTAACAGTATACAACAAATAAAGAGTTATGGATTCTCTCCCAATGGAGATGGAGTGAACGATGGTTGGTTTATAGAGAACATTACCTCTTTTCCAAATAACCTTGTACAGGTGTTTAATAGATCAGGAAAGTTGGTCTTTAAACAACGAAGTTATCAAAATGATTGGGAGGGAATCTCAAATCAGATTAGTAATAATGGATCCAATAAACCGCTTCCTGTTGGACCTTATCTGTTTATCATTGATCTAGGTGATGGTAGTCAACCTACCAGAGGATGGTTATACATTAACTATTAATTAGAAAAGAAGATGATGCAAAAGAATCAAACCAACACAATCATGAGAAAATCAATCCTAACCATACTAACAATCACCCTGGCTTTACTGATCACTCATAAGGCAGAAGCACAGCAAGACCCAAACTTTACCTTGTATAACTTTAATATGAATATCATCAATCCAGCCTATGCTGGGATTAAAGAAACGCCAGAGTTAAACTTGGTGTACAGGAGTCAGTTTATAGGTTTTGATGATGCACCCAGAACCGTTTCTTTGGCTTATTCAAGAGCCATCGGGAACAATCTAGGAATTGGAGTCTCACTAATCAACGATAGAGTATTTGTACTCAAACAGACCGATGTAGCAGTAGATATCTCTTACAAGCTTCAATTGTCGGAACAGACCAATCTGTATTTTGGAATCAAAGCAGGAGGAGGTTTTACGGACATCAACTTAGCCAATGTACAAGTGCAAGGGAATGATCCCCTATTTGCGTCGAACCAGAACTTTTTCAATCCCCATGTAGGAGCAGGACTGAACATTCAAAATAAGAAGTTCTATATCTCGATATCAACTCCCAACTTTTTACAAGGAGAACGATATGAGAAGCAAGGCAACACACCTTCGGTAGCGGTTAACAATGCACATTTTTATATGGGAGGTGGTTATCACTTTGCATTGAATGACAACCTAACCTTAACACCGATGTTTATGGTACGAAGTGTAGAGGGAGCACCGAGTTCTTATGATGTAGGTTCTTCATTAGAGATCAATGAGAAGTTTATTATTGGAACCAACTACAGAATAGATGAAACAGCATCCATCTACGGACTGTTTCAAATCATCAATAAACTACGATTTGGAGCAGCCTATGACATTACTACCTCAGATGTAAATCTGGTGAATGAGAATGGATCATTGGAGTTGATTTTGAAATATCAATTTTAGAAACAAAATAGAGATTGTGACGTCCTAAAATAGCGTTACAAGATTAATAATTATAAGAGGTCGTCTATAAAGTACTTTATAGACGACCTCATTTTTAATTTTAAAAACATTGTTGTTCGAATAAGCTACCTTTTAAGGAAGCATACAACAAGAATATATTAGAATATTTTGTTTTCGCTTTGATAATTACCACTCTACAAAGCGTATGTTATGAGCTAATAAATCAAAAGCCTTTACTTCAACAGTGACATACCAACTTAATAATTGAATTTTACCAATTATTAGCGTTAACACGTATATAAAATAAGATTATAAGACCGAATTTTGCCTTGTAAAATTCAATTTAAAACTTTTTATTTCATTAATGAGCTAAGGTTTTTATTTTTTTTTGCAAACCTTTTAATTCCTCCTCCCTATCCAATATAAGATTAATTTATTTAATTAGTTCTTATGAGGAAGACTGCGTTTTTACCTATTTTAGTATTTGTTTTTTTAATAACAAAACAAATACAATCCCAGACCTATACTTATATTGCAGATGCGCCTAATGATACTATCTGCAAGGTAGATATAGATTCTAAATCTTTTATAACTGTACCAGATCGAATAATCAATGATTCTCCTGTTTCTAATGCCGGAAGTAATCTCTGGATTGATGAAATAAACAGTATCAAAAAAATATATTTTGGGCACCGTGCCTCTGGGAATACCAATAAAACTAAACGAACCAATACATATAGTTCAACCGTTGAAAATGCAACAACATCAAAAGAAACACAAGAGCCCACAGGATATTCCGTAACCATCGACCAAGACCCTATTGATGCAAGTAATGAGGTCACAGTAAGTTTTACTTTTTCAGGTGCCGAAGTGGGCGCTACTTATAACTATACTTTTAGTAGTTCAGGTGCAGCAGCTACGGTAACAAGTACAGGAACCATTGTCACTGCCACCGATCAGATTACAGGAATTGATCTAAGTTGTATAGCTGATGGTACCATTACCTTATCAGTTACTTTAACAGATACCGGCGGTAATACAGGAGCCGTTGCTACGGATACTTCCACAAAAGTTAATTCAGCGCCAACCTTTACTTCATCACCAGTTACCTCTATAGATGAAGGGGACCTCTACACATACAATATTACAACTACCGATTCCGATGGAGAATCTGGAGTAATTATAGCGCCTACACTTCCCAGTTGGTTAACGCTTACGCCAAATGATTATACAGTTTCTACCTTTGCGGGTACTGTAGGAGTAATAGGAAGCACAGACGGTACCGGTACCGCTGCGAGTTTTAATACTTCTGCTGGACTTGCGGTTGATGCTTCTGGTAACATTTATGTAGCAGAAAGTGGAAGCCATTTGATTCGCAAGATTAGTCCAGCTGGTGTAGTTACTACCCTTGCAGGTACTGTAGGAGTATCAGGTAGCACTAACGGTACAGGCACCGCTGCAAGTTTTAATAACCCCAGAGGGGTGGCGGTTGATGCTTTAGGCAATGTTTATGTAACAGACAGAGGAAATCATTTGATTCGCAAGATTAGTCCAACAGGAGTTGTAACTACTTTTGCAGGTACTGTGGGTGGCGCCGGTTTTAATGATGGTACAGGGACGGAGGCTCGTTTTAAAGAACCTACTGGAATAGATATTGATACTTCGGACAATCTCTATATATCGACTACAAATGGTATTATTAGAAAGATTACTCCCATGGGGGTTGTAACTACCTTTGCAGGATCAGTTACGATAGGCCCTACCGGCACACAGCTTGCTGGGCCATTTCGAAATGTTTTTGACATTACAGTAGATAATTTAGGCAACGTTTATGTTGCGGAATTTTTTAATCGTATCATTAAAAAGGTCACTCCGGCAGGAGTTATAACTACCTTTGCTGGCCATCAAGGAGCAGTTGATGGGATTACAAATGGTACAGGTACCGAAGCGAGTTTTGCCTTCCTCTTCGGAATCGAATCAGATGCTGCAAACAATATCTATGTTACACAAGCTAGTTCGAACCCTCTGGCTCATTTGATTCGTAAGATTACCCCAGCAGGCGTGGTGTCTACCTTTGCAGGAGGGGTAGCTGGTTATAATGATGGCTCAGCAAACGTAGCAAGTTTTAGATTACCTGCGGGAATTACAGTAGATGCTTCAGGGACATTTTATGTAGGAGATCGTATCAATCAACTCATCAGAAAAATTACTACGAATAATGCTGTACTCTCAGGAGATAGTACAAGTCAGTTAGGAGATCATCCTGTAGTTATAGAAGTCAGCGATGGCAATGGAGGTACTGCACAGCAAAGTTTTACAATTACAGTGAATGATATTACTGATCCAGTAATTAGTTGCCCAGCAGATGTTATTGTAGAATTTGGAGATCCCACTACTCCAAGTGATCTAGGCACTGCTACGGCCACAGATAATTCAGGAGCTAACCCTACTATTACTTTTGCAGATGTTATTACATCAGGTGTAGGGAATAATTCAACGATTGCAAGAACATGGACAGCTACCGATGCAAGTAGTAATTCTTCAAGTTGTGTTCAAACAATTACAATACAAGATACCACTGCCCCAACAGGTTATTCAATAACTATCGATCAAGACCCCATTGATGCAACCAATGCAACTGCGGTGAGTTTTACTTTTGCAGACGCAGAAGTAGGTTCAACTTATAATTATACCTATAGCACTTCAGGTGGTTCTGGTACGGTAACAGGCACAGGAACCATTTCTACAACAACTGATCAAATTACAGGAATTGATCTAAGTGGTATCGCTGATGGAACCATTACTTTAAGTGTTACCCTAACAGATACAAACAGCAATACAGGAGCCGTTGTAACCGATACATCCACAAAAAATACGGTAGTCAATATTACCGTCGATGATCCAATGGTAATAGAAGGAGATTCAGGAACGGCTACCTTACAATATACAGTGAGTTTAGAAACAGCAGCCTTAGAAACAATTACAGTAGATGTTGCTACAAGTGATGGTACAGCTAGTTCAAGTTCTGATTATACTGCTTTAACAACTACAACGCACACATTTATGGTAGGCGAGACGACCCAAACAGTCGATATTACCATTGCAGGTGATACAACAGTAGAAGCCGATGAGACCCTTAACTTAGACCTTTCCAATGCCACAGGGCCAGGCATGATTACAGATGCCATAGGGGTTGGAACCATCACCAACGATGATAGTGCATCAATAACTATTGCAGACATCAGTGGCAATGAAGATGATGGAGATATTACAGTCACAGCAACTTTAGACAATGCCGTCCAAGGTGGATTCACAGTCGATATCAATACAAGCGATGGCACAGCCACTATCACCGATAGTGATTATACTTCCATAACCAGTCAAACATTGACCTTTACAGGAACTGCTGGCGAGACCCAAACCTTTACAGTAAGTCCAACAACAGATACCAAAGTAGAAGCCGATGAAACATTAACGGTAAGTCAAAACAATCTAGCATCAACAACTCTAGGAGTTTCAATAACCATTACCGACGGAGCAACAGTTACCATTACCAACGATGATAGTACTTTAGTAACAATAGCAGACATCAGTGGCAATGAAGACGATGGAGGCATCACCGTCACAGCAACTTTAGACAATGCCGTCCAAGGTGGATTCACCGTGGATGTAAACACAAGCGATGGCACAGCCACGATTTCTGATAGTGATTATACCTCGGTAACCAATCATACATTGACCTTTACAGGAACTGCTGGCGAGACCCAAACCTTTACAGTAAGTCCAACAACAGATACCAAAGTAGAAGCAAACGAAACACTAACGGTAAGTCAAAACAATCTAACGGCAACAACTCTAGGAAGCTCAATAACGATCACCGACGGAGCAACAGTTACCATTATTAATGATGATATTACTACAGTGACGATTGAAAACATTACAATGGTTGAAGCAAACGGGACGGCAAATCTAACTGCTACATTAAGTAATCCAATTGAAGGAGGTTTTTTCATACACGCAACCACAACTGATGGTACTGCTGTAGCAACAAGTGATTATACAGCATTTAATGATGATGTAGTAACTGATTTTTCAGGAGTTGCTGGCGAAACCCAAACAATTATCATTCCAATTGCAGATGATTCTATTGGAGAAGAGGTAGAAAACTTTACAATAGCATTAAGCTCCGTAAGTGGTACAAGCTTAGGAGCCAATATTAATATTGCAGATACCGCTACAGTCACTATTTTAGACGATGATGTGCCTGAGGTAACCATAGTAAGTGTTCCTGCGGATGAGTTATATGGAATAGGAGATTATTTAGACTTTACAGTCACTTTTTCCAATTCAGTAAGTATTACTGGAAATCCATCGATAGCCATAACCATTGGAACCACCACAGTACAAGCAGTGTTAAACGAAACGGTAAATGATGCGCTCACGGTAGACTTCCGTTATACAATAGTAGAAGGCGATTTAGATATTGATGGAATTGAAGTAGGAACAGTGATTAACTTAAATGGAGGAACAATTGTAGGATCGTCAGGGATTGATGCAATTCTACCCTTGAATAATGTAGGAAATACTTCCAACGTAGATGTAGACGGAATCAAACCTACTATTGTAATTACAAGTGATGCCATGGACCCAACCAATGTTCCTTTTACAGTCACCTTTACCTTTAGTGAAGACGTTACAGACTTTGAAATGACAGATATTGCTATAGAAAACGGAACAGCAAGTAACTTTGACCCAACCAGTGGAAATGTATATACAGCTTTGATTACTCCTCAAGTAGATGGAATGGTTACAGTTGATGTAGAAGCAGGAGTTGCTATCGATGCAGCCTCCAATCCGAACGATGCAAGGAGTACATATTCAGTGGTATACGATGGTACTAATCCCACGGTTAGTATTACAAGTACAGCTCCAAATCCAACCAATCTTCCGTTTATCATAGACATTGTTTTCAGTGAAGATGTTATAGGTTTTGATATGTCAGATCTTATAACACAGAACGGAATACTAAGTGATTTTGTAACTGTTGTTAGTGGAAGCGTATATTCAGTATTGATTACCCCTCAAGCAGATGGAGCAGTAACAATAATTATTCCTGAAGGCGCTGCTCAGGATGCAGCGACCAACCCAAATATTGCTGATCAGCTTACACTTGTCTATGATACCACAGAACCTTTCACGCCTATTATTACACATATCTCAGATTATACCTGTATTGGTAATATTAATATGACAGGAGATAATACCTTAAAAATTTCAGGTATTTCTGAAGAAGAGTCTATCATCGAAGTCTTTCAGGATGGAGCTTATATAGGAACTACAACAACACTCAATAGCGGCTTCTTTACTTTTGATCATACTGGGACAACGCTTGCCGATGGAAGCTATAGTTTTACAATAACCGCCACCGATGCAACAGGAAATTTAAGTGCTTTATCCGACGCATTAACCATTACCATTAATTCGGTAGACACCGATGGAGACGGTCTTCCAGATTTCTGTGACGATGATGATGACGGTAATGGAGTAGATGATGTTGATGAAGATTGTGATGGAGATGGTATTATCGATAGTTTAGATACAGATAATAATTCTTGTAGTACTAATATTGAAATGAGAAACAATTATGGAATCTCTCCCAATGATGATGGAATTAATGATGTATGGTTTATAGAAAACATCACGGCTTTTCCTAATAATACAGTACAAGTCTTTAACAGATCAGGAAAACGGGTGTATAAAAAGAAAAGATATCAAAATGATTGGGGAGGAATCTCAAACCAGACGAGTAATAATGGATTAAATAAACCTCTCCCAGTTGGGCCATATCTCTTTATCATTGATCTAGGAGATGGAAGCCCGTTGGCAAAAGGATGGTTATACATTAATTACTAAGAGAAGAAAGACGATGCACAAGAACCCAACAAGTACAACGATGAGAAAATCAATCATAACAATCATAGCAATCACCTTCACTTTACTGACCACCGATAAAGCAGAAGCACAGCAAGACCCAAACTTTACCTTGTATAACTTTAATATGAATATCATCAATCCAGCCTATGCAGGGATTAAAGAAACACCAGAGTTAAACTTGGTCTATAGGAGTCAGTTTATAGGCTTTGATGATGCACCCAGAACCGTTTCTTTGGCTTATTCAAGAGCCATCGGGAACAATCTAGGAATTGGAGTCTCACTAATCAACGATAGAGTATTTGTACTCAAACAGACCGATGTAGCAGTAGATATCTCTTACAAGCTTCAATTGTCAGAACAGACCAATCTCTACTTTGGAATCAAAGCAGGAGGAGGCTTTACAGACATCAACCTGGCTAATGTACAAACCCCAGGGAACGATCCCTTATTTGCATCGAACCAGAACTTTTTCAATCCCCATGTAGGAGCAGGACTGAACATTCAGAATAAGAAGTTCTACATCTCGATATCAACTCCCAACTTTTTACAAGGAGAGCGATATGAGAAGCAAGGCAACACACCCTCAGTAGCGGTTAACAATGCACATTTTTATATGGGAGGTGGTTATCACTTCGCATTGAATGACAACCTAACCTTAACACCGATGTTTATGGTACGAAGTGTAGAAGGAGCACCGAGTTCTTATGATCTAGGATCTTCATTGGAGATTAATGAGAAGTTTATCCTCGGAACCAACTACAGAGTAGATGAGACAGCCTCTATCTATGGACTGTTTCAAATCATCAATAAACTACGATTTGGAGCAGCCTATGATATTACCACTTCAGATGTAAATCTGGTGAATGACAATGGATCATTAGAACTGATTTTGAAATATCAGTTTTAGACATAAAAAACAATACGTATAAAGCAACAAAAAGCCGAAAACAGTAGTTTCGGCTTTTGTTGTTTGAAATGGTATTACCCTTTCACATGAAAAGTATAGGTCATAATCATGTCTTCAGAAATCATCAAATGGACATCATAGAAGCCATTGTTTTTGAACTGGTATTCAACGGTTAAGGAGTCATTTTCTTGTAGTGTCGTCTTGGGTTGTACTGTTTTATCAATAAAACTATTTGTAATGCGAAGATGTACCGTTTTTGGATCTATTGAATCCAATAGCTTTTGATTAAAAACAATTTTTTCATTCTTACGTACAGTATTGTACATTTTATAAGGATGGGTATATTTTGATAAGTATTGAAATGCTTTTCCATAGATGACAGGACCTTCAACAAAATCGTTGAAAGAAGGTTTTTCTCCATCAATCAACATCCAACGGCTATTGAGTGGAAAATGATTTTGAACAAACAATATAGGTTCTGCTAGAAAATATCCCTTTTTAAAATCGAAAGTAAATTCATTGGTCTTTGAATTGTTGATTCCACTAGACCAAGTTGCATCACATAAATACCATTTTCCATTGAGTAAAACAGCATTCCAAGTGTGATTTGGAGCACTTAGTTTTTCCACATCAATACCGCTTGTTCTTCCAAAACCATCTACAATTTTACATTCAATATCTGCAAGGGCAGCCAGTTCTTTGATCAAATAGGCGTACCCAGTGCAAATAGTAGTTTTCTCTTTCAAAAGTTTTTCAAACAGTTCGTTGTTCAGCATTTGATTCCAATGCGCTAATTTCTTCGGATTGTTTTTAAGCTTTTTCCTTTTTCGTTTGTTCTTAGCAAACATGTTGTAATCACTGCTAATATTGGTGCTGACCCACATATAAATAGCTCTAAATTTTTCTACATCTGTATTCAGTTTAGCCGTTAACTGATGCGTTAATTTAGGCAAGTTTGTAAGCGGCGCGTTTTTATATGCCAAGGCAATGCTATCTGCTTTGTCAAAATTTATATGAGCAAAGTCAGATAGCTGAGCATTGGACTTGAATGCTACAAGAATGAAAAAAATGAAGCTGAGTTTCCTCATTCTAACATCAAGATTTTTTAGAAGTATATTTTGATTTATATACCTTGTCGGTTTCTACCGCGCCAAGAATTACACGGTGGTTCTCTTTCATTAGAACTGTTACAAAAGTTGTATCCGCTTTAATCTTTACTTCTACAGTTTCATAGCCTAGAAAACTAAAGACTAAAATGTCTCCAACTTTTAAGGTCTTTGGAAATGTAAACTTCCCATTAATGTCGGTATTGACTCCAATAAGGGTTCCTTTTAAGGATACGCTAGCTCCAGCTAAAACATCTTTTTCATCTTTTACAAGACCTTTTACGGTGATGTTCTTCTTAGAATTGACTGATACAGCATTGGCTTGCTGTTCTAGAGTGCCTGCAAGACTTTTGACCGTGGGTGTTGCTTCTTGAGCGACCATAGAATTCATTGACAACATAGAAATGAGTGAAAATGTGACGATTCCTAAGGATGCATAAAAAGGGTTTCTTTTTTGAAAATTTTCAAATTTCTCCAGATTAGGAGATTGTACGATACGATTCAATTTTGTTTTCATAATATATTAGTTTTCATCAAACCTATTGAATGAAAAGACAACCTGAAAACAACAATGAGTCATAAGGTCTATACGTATCGTAAACGACTCTTTTGGGTGAGTGAGGGGTTTTTGTGAATCCCTAGGTTTTGGGATGGCGAAGGGGTTTGTTTGTAATATCTAATATTTGAAAGGTTCGCTGTAACGTCTAATTACTTTGTCATTTTTAGCACTTCGCCCCGCATTACGTTTACACAACTTAAGTTTGTCTTTTGTTAATTTATAGTATAAATCAGAAAGAACAGAAGAGAGAAATAAGGTTTTTAGTGATCTCTTAAATTTCAAAAAAGGTAAGCTCTGCTAAAAACAAGGTGTTGAGTTGAATTTTGTGCTTTTTAGAGCCTTGTGCAACGATTACAATTGTTGTGTACAGTTATTACTTGTCTATAAATGTTGAGTTTTCAATCAATATCCAATTCCCTTTTTTCGATTGATAAAAGTCAATTATATTTCCATTAATTATTCCAATCGCTCCCATTCCAACAGGCAAAAGCCCATCATTTTTTGGAAGTATAAAGTCTGAATTAGGTATTAAGCTCCAATTTCCTTTATTCGACTGATAAAATTGTACTTTATTTCCATTAATGACTCCAATTATTCCCATTCCTACCGAAATAATTCCATCATTTTTTGGTAAAACAAAATCTGAATTAGGTATTAAATTCCAATTTCCTTTTTCTGATTGATAAAACTGTATTTTGCCGTTATTAATTATTCCAATTACTCCCATTCCTGCCGAGATAATTCCATCATTTTTTGGCAAAACAAAATCCGAATTAGGTATTAAATTCCAATTTCCTTTTTCTGATTGATAAAACTGTATTTTACCATTATTAATAATTCCAATTGCTCCCATTCCTGCCGAAATAACTCCATCATTATTTGGTATTTCAAAATTTGAATCTTGTATTAAATTCCAATTACCCTTTTCGTGCTGATAGAACTCAATCTTATTATTTTCTATCACACCAACAACTCCCCAACCAACAGCAATGTATTTTTGAACTGCTAATGTTTTATCTTGATTTTGAAGACTCACATCCTTATTCTTTTGTCCATTACAACTTGAAAAAGAAATTGTCAAAAGAAGAATAATTAAATTTCTCATAATTTTATTGTTTGTTTTAATTGTACACAACGGTCTAGTATAAGAAAAGTAGGGCAGTTTTAAGCAGTACTTTTCGGATTATGCTAAAGCCGAATTTTTAAATTTTGTTAATTATCTTTCTTCTTTTTAATTATACCAAATTTAAAAATTTGGCGACTTGACAAATACACGCAAACCTTTTGATTAGGCACTTTTTGCCCTATTTTTTTATACATTGTTGGCAGTAGGCTTTTACTCAACCCATTCCGAAAATTTATTATAACCATCATTATCAATCCAATCATAAATTTTATAATCTGTCGATAATCTATATATTTTATTTCTATATTTTTCGTCAACTTCTTTTACTGTCCAACCTTCTAAATCAGGGTATTTTATCCACTTCTTATTTATATAATCGTGTAAATTAATTTTTTTACCGTTTTCAGAAAATGAATAACCTAAATAATAAAGAGGGTTTGAGCCTTTGGATTTTGTTTTTCCATCTTTCCCTTTAATTCCGTTAATGTGAACTGCAAAAATGTGATTACCACTTTTCATACTTTGCATTATTTCATAACTAACCCATTTTCTGTTAAACGTATCTGAGCCAACTAAAACGCAAGTATTCGAGGTGTTTTTTATAGCACCATTTATAAGACGTTTTAGAGCGATATTTCCCTCTTTTTTTGCTTTTTCCCATATAGAAGCATCAAAATAACCCGCTGATTCTCTATTTGGTTTAAGACGCCAATGGTTTCTTACTACATTTGCTCGAAAATCAATAATATCTTGATAATGAAAACTAAAAAATACTCTTTTTGCCATTAATTACATTTTAAATAAAAATATACTGCTGTTAATCCAATTGAAATAAATAGATATAGCGGACACATTGTATTAGAAAACAAAACATTTATGAATTTGTATTTACCTCCTTTATATAAATCTGGCCTCATTTCCATATCTTTTATTTCTTTTGGTTCTTTAGATACACCTGCTACATCATTGAATAGACCTCTGAATTTTCTTTCAAGTTGTAAATAATAGGAATCTAAAAACCAAAATAGAATTGTTGGTATAATACCAATCCAAATGAATTCTAGGTTATTGTTTGAAGCATAAACAGCGAGTAAAGCAGAAACAATAGTGACAGTTAAACCTTTTATTTGAAAGGAATTGGTATTATGTCTTGTAATAATATTTTGTATAAACTCAAGATGTTTGATTTTTTCTTCTTTCATAATATCTATGATTTTAACCATTCAGGTAGGTTTTTTAAATCTCCGTTTGGATATTTAATGAAAAATGCATTTGGTGTCGAATCACTTTCGTAGATGTAAGGGTAAATTTGTAAGTATTCAGCTCCACTATAATCTGAATAGGTATTTTTAATTGGTAGTATTGCGATATGATTTATATATTTTTCTGCATCTCCGTGTCCGAGTTCCCAATTACACCATTTAGAAGTGATTGCACCCTCTGTAGCTAAAAATATGAACTTCTTATTTTCCTTTATTTTTTGTTTAATTCGATTAGCCGTAATTCCGCTTGTAGTTCTAGGCATTCCGTCATCCAACCAATCCACATAAATTTCGACTCCAAACTTTTTTAAAAAACTAATTGCACTATCTAATTCCTCAACTTCATCGTGCTTATGAGATAGAAAAATGGTTACTTTACTATACTTGCTTTCCGACTTGAATTCTAATAAACTTTCATTAATAGTTTTACTATAGTAGCGATTACTATTTCTGTAAGTTGTTAGTTTGGATTTTGATATTATGCTCATAGTTTTTCAGCTTACTGCCAACTCCTTATATCCCAACTCCCATCTCCTAATACTGGGTATATTTTCAGGGATAGATCAAATTAGAAGCTCTATTTAGAATTTACAATGTAACATAAAACCAATACATAGCACTGCGGAAAACCGCATTTGAAAATGCAGATTTCCGCATATAAAAAGAAAACCCTCATTGTAAAAACAATGAGGGTTGAGGTTCTAGCGTCTTTGCGAGGTTTTTTTAAACCGTGGCAATCTGCTAATTTTTAGTTTCTATTTGTGAGATCACTTCTCCCAACACAAGGTCGGGATCGTGAAGACAATTACTTAACCAACTCGTAACTACGTTTGATGAAATTGGTCAACTCTTCACCATGCAATAGGTTTTGAGAGAGTTTTGCCAAATCAAAAGATTGTTTGATCAAACGATTACGTTTTTTCTCGGTTTTGGTATTCAAGATATCTCCTACCAATGGGTGATTGGTATTCACGACCAAATTGTACATTTCGGGTAGATTTCCCATTCCCATCATTCCACCGCCACCAGCTGCACTCATTTCTTTCATTCTACGCATAAATTCTGGAATTGTAATTAAGAAAGGAGAAGCGTTAGAATCCATTGCCTCCAATTGAACTGTATAGGTTTCTTTTGGAACATTTCCTTCAATCATTGGCTTTAAAGTCTCTTTTTCCTCATCCGATAATTTAGAAATTACAGGTTCGTCTTTCTTAATCAAATTGTCAATATGATCTGCATCTACTCTGGCAAACTTCACTTTGTCGTTGGAAGTCTCTAATTTTTGCATCAAGTGAGAAATGATCGGAGAGTCTAATAAAAGGACTTCATAGCCTTTCTCTTTTGCACCTTGAATATAACTGTGTTGTGCATCTTTATTAGCGGCATATAAAATAATGTGGTTTCCATCTTTATCTGTCTGAGCATCTTTGGTTTTCTCAACCAATTCATCAAATGTGAAGAAAGAATCATCTACGGTTGGATATAGCGCAAACTTTTTCGCTTTGTCAAAGAATTTATCTTCAGACAACATTCCGTATTCAATAATGACTTTAATATCATTCCATTTTGCTTCAAAATCTTCACGGTTATTTTTGAATAACGAAGTCAATTTATCAGCTACTTTTTTAGTGATATACCCCGAAATCTTTTTTACAGCGCCATCAGCTTGTAAGTAAGAACGAGAAACATTTAAAGGAATGTCTGGAGAATCAATTACACCTTTTAGCATTTGTAGGAAATCAGGAACGATTCCCTCTACATTATCCGTAACATATACCTGATTTTGATACAATTGTATTTTATCTTTTTGCATGTCCATACTTGGACTCAACTTCGGGAAGAATAAAATTCCTGTTAAGTTAAACGGATAATCTACATTTAAATGAATGTGAAATAATGACTCTTCAAATTGCATTGGATACAATTCTCTGTAGAAATTTGAATAATCTTCGTCTTCTAAATCAGAAGGCTTTTTAGTCCAAGCCGGATTTGTATTGTTGATGATCTTATCAACGGTAATTTTTTTATGAGGCTCTGTAGTTTCTTTACCGTCTTTATCTGTGGTTGTTTTTGGGGTAAACTCTGGATCGTTAATTTCTTCGGTTCCGAATTTAATGGGTACTTGATTAAAACGATTGTATTTGTTTAATAAGCCTGAAATTTTAGATTCTTCTAAAAACTCAGTAGAGTCTTCTGCAATGTGCAAAATGATTTCTGTTCCTCTTTCCGTTTTGTCATGTGCTACCAACGTATATTCTGGTGAACCATCACAAGTCCAATGCGCTCCTTTTTCATCTTTAAAAGATTTGGTGATGATATCTACCTTATCAGCTACCATAAAAGCGGAATAAAAACCTAATCCGAAATGACCAATCACCCCCGTTTCGTTTTTATCGTCTTTGTATTTTTCTAAAAACTCTTCGGCTCCAGAAAAAGCAATCTGATTGATGTATTTTTCAACTTCTTCAGCCGTCATACCCAAACCTTGATCTTTAATGGTCAGGGTTTTTGCATCCTTATCAATACTAATTTCAATTTTAGCATCTCCTAATTCGGTTTTCGCTTCACCAATAGAAATTAAGTGTTTTAATTTGGTCGTTGCATCCGTAGCATTTGAAATCAATTCACGTAAAAAGATTTCGTGATCTGAGTACAAGAACTTTTTAATTAATGGAAAAATATTTTCCACCGATACATTAATATTTCCTTTGCTCATAATTTTATATGTTTTTTGTTAGATTTTAATTTATGATAAAAGAACAGTCAAAAAAAATACCAAAGGAAGATTTGTGACAAGATGACATTATTAATGTGTCAATGTGTGAATATAGCAATGAGTTCATGAGTAATAAGTTTATGTAATAATGAGTAAAACGATTCTTTAATTCAATAATAAATGATGTTCACCTCAAAATGTAAAGCTGATTAATTTAGTTTTTATAAAGATGCTACTAAGGAATATATAATATCATTTTATAAAACCTCAAATCTCTCAAAAAAGAAGCCTCGATTTTACAGATTTGATAAATCTGTTAAAATGAAGTATTTATTATTTGTCAGTTTCAATTTAATACTTAGATTTGCTCCATAACACAAAGACAATGAATTTACAACGCGTTTGGACAAGTTTCTATTTTTACTTTTATTTTTTTAATAAAAGCTGAGACTTTATGTGTATGTAAAACAAACTATATAACTAAAAGTCTCGATACATCGAGGCTTTTTTTTTGATATAAAATGAACCCTCATAAGGGATAAGTATAAAGAAGTTAGTATCTGTTGTGCATTTCGATTTATTTGATTGAATCGAATGTGTCAGTTCGAGTGGTCACGTTTTGGCGTGATTGTATCGAGAACAAGTTCTAAAGTCGAAAAATTGATTCTCGATAGTTCTACTGAGCTAGTCGAAGTACAAATTTTACTCATAAAAATGAGTGAAAATTTACTCGAATTGACAATTTTTTCCAAAAGAGACAACAGATAAATAAATATAAAATTAATTTAAATTGATTCACGTGAAACGAATCGCCATCCAAGGAATTGAAGGTTCCAACCATTATATCGTAGCCCAAAACTATTTTGGAGCAGACAGTTGTGTAGAAGAATGTCTGTCGTTTGATGCTTTGGTGAACTGTGTGATTTCAGAACACTGTAACTACGGAATCATGGCACTTGAAAATACCATTGCAGGTTCTATCATTCCTAATTATGCATTGATCGATCAAAATGAGCTGAGCATTACTGGCGAATATTATTTAAACATTCATCATCATTTAATGGCATTGCCCAACCAAAGCATTGCAGATATTCAAGAAGTATATTCGCACCCAATGGCATTGTTGCAATGTAAAGAGTTTTTTAAAAAACACCCTCATATTAAATTGGTTGAAGATGTAGATACGGCAGATGTAGCCAAGAGAATTTCAGAAAAAAAACTACAACATGTCGCTGCAATTGCACCCAAAATCGCTGCGGATATTTTTAACCTAACCATTGTAGAAGATGAAATTCAAACCATCAAAAACAATGCAACGAGATTTGTCATCGTACGAAAACACTTCGACAAGCTCAGTGTGACAAAAAACGAATCAGCGAGCAAACTGATTGATAAAGCATCTTTAAAATTCGAGTTAGATCACAAACGAGGAAGTTTGGCAGCAATGCTGAATGTGATGAGTGATTGCAAATTGAATCTGACCAAGATTCAATCTTTGCCAAAAATAGAAACCCCTTGGAAATATGCCTTTTTTGTAGATGTTACTTTTGATGATTATCAAGACTATGCAAAAGCCAAAGCGATTATTGAAATTATGGCATTGGAGTTTAAAATATTAGGAGAATACAACAACGCCCGCACAAGCAAGTTAGCTAAAGCATCTGAGTAAAAATGAAAGCAGCAGAACGATTAATACATATCAAAGAATATTATTTCTCTAGAAAATTAAAAGAGGTACGTGGACTTGCAGCTCAAGGAAAACCCATTATCAATATGGGAATTGGCAGTCCAGACTTGCAACCTCCTGAAGAGGTGATCCAAGTCATTCAACAAGCTGTTGTAGAAAACGGAGCGCATAAATACCAAAGCTATCAAGGTTTGCCAGCCTTTAGAAATGCGGTTGCCAATTTCTATCAAAAGAAATACAATGTTCTAGTAAATCCAGAAAATGAAATTTTGCCTTTGATGGGAAGTAAAGAAGGAATTCTACATATTTCTATGGCATTTTTAAACAAAGGCGATGAAGTATTGATTCCCAATCCAGGATATCCAACCTATACTTCGGTAACGAATTTGGTAGAAGCAACGCCAGTATTTTACAATTTAAAAGAAACCAACAATTGGCAACCCGATTTTGAAAGTTTGGAAGCACAAAATCTATCCAAAGTAAAAATCATGTGGGTGAATTATCCGCACATGCCAACAGGTGCAAAAGTTACCTCAGCATTGTTTCAAAAACTGATTGCTTTTGGAAAGAAACACGATATTCTTATTGTGAATGACAACCCGTATAGTTTTGTGTTGAATGACAATCCGCTGAGTATTTTAGCCGTTGACGGAGCGAAAGATGTAGCATTGGAATTGAATTCGTTGAGTAAGTCTTTTAATATGGCAGGATGGCGTGTTGGAATGTTGTTAGGAAAGCAAACAATCGTAGACGAAGTGCTGAAGGTAAAAACGCAAATGGATTCTGGAATGTTTTACGGAATTCAAAAAGGAGCAATTGCAGCCTTAGAAAAGAGTCTTGCTCCAAGCGAAGTAGAAGGATTAGATTGGTTTCAAAAAATGAATGAAATCTATGAAAAACGAAGAAAATTAATTTGGGAAATCGCAGATACCTTGAACTGTAGTTACGATAAAAATGCAGCGGGAATGTTTGTATGGGCAAAATTACCTGAAGGGAAATCAGCCGAAGGAATGGTAGATGAATTGTTGTATAACAAAGATATTTTTATAGCACCAGGAACCATTTTTGGAAGTCAGGGAGAAGGATACATTCGTTTTTCATTGTGTGTGCCCGAGGAAAAGATTAAAGAGGCGTTGAGTAGAATATAGCTGTTAGTGCCTAGTGATTGGTTGTTAGTTGTCTTTGCGAAGAATTCCGAAGATTCGGGATGACGCAGCAATCTCAAACAAACAAAGAAGATGTTACCCTGAGCTTGTCGAAGGGTGTTAAAGTAAAAACAAGATAAAAGAATATGAACAAACAAGAAGAATTGATCGGCCTTTATATCAAAGGATACAATGCATTTAACATGAAGAAAATGTTAGCACCATTGCATTCTAAAATTGTTTTTGAAAACTATACGGAAGATGAATTGACCATGAAGTTAGAAGGACTCAAAGCATTTAAAAAACGAGCGCAAAAAGGTTTCGAGGTCTATTCAAAAAGAAAACAAGAAATCTTGAGTATCGATCATGAAGAAGGTCGTTCTGTGGCACTTGTAAATTATTCAACAACCTTTAAAGTAGATATTGGCGAGAATATGAAGAAAGGACAAACAGTAAATATCTCTGGAAAAAGTATTTTCTCTTTTCAAGATGATAGAATTATAAAAATAGAAGATTATAGTTAGCTAGAGGCTAGAGGCTAGAGGCTAGACAAAAAGACAAAAGATAATAGAGGAAAGACCTAAAGACCAGAGACTGAAGACTGAAGACTGAGAACTGAGTACTGAAGACTGAGTACTGAAAACTGGATACTGAAAATAAAAGAATGAACATATTTATCATAGGAACGGGATTAATTGGCGGAAGCTTTGCTTTGGATATTCAACAAGAATACTCAGAAGCGATTGTATACGGAATTGATAAAAATCCATCACATTTAAAAGAGGCAAAAGAACTGGGCGTGATTCATAAAGAAGCCACTTTTGATGAATTGTCAAAAGCAGACATTGTTTTTGTAACCATTCCTGTAGATACCGCCTTGTCGGTTTTACCAAAAGTATTGGATGCAATTCATGATAATGCGTTGGTAATTGATGTAGGATCTACCAAACAACGCATTTGTGAAGTGGTAAAAAATCATGCAAAAAGAAGAAATTTTTTAGCATCTCATCCCATTGCAGGAACTGAGTTTTCTGGACCCAAAGCAGCTTTGATAGGTTTGTACAAAGAGAAGACAAATATTATTTGTGAAGTAGAAAAAACAGCTTTCAAATTGCAAGAAAAAGCGATGAATATTTTTTCAAAAATAGGAATGAGAATTCGATATATGGATCCGGTTTCTCATGACAAGCACATCGCCTATGTATCGCATTTATCACATATTAGTTCCTTTATGCTAGGAAAAACTGTCATTGAAAAAGAAAAGAACGAACGCGACATTTTTGATATGGCGGGAAGTGGATTTGAATCTACGGTTCGTTTGGCAAAAAGTTCGCCAGCAATGTGGACACCCATTTTTAAGCAAAATAAAACCAATGTTATAGAGACCTTAGAAGAATACATCGAAAACTTACAAAAGTTTAAAACACTGATGCAAGAAGATCAATTTGATAAAGTCTTTGACGAAATGCAAAATACAAATCACATTAAAAATATTTTAAATAAAATAGAATAAATAAAAAGTAAAAATGAAGAATACAAAAGAATTAAGAACATGGTTGGATGATTTGGAATTAAATCACCCACTCGTAGTAGCAGGGCCTTGTAGTGCAGAAACAGAAGATCAAGTATTGGAGATAGCGCACGAATTAAAAGATTCTGATGTAAATTATTTCCGCGCGGGAATATGGAAGCCTAGAACACGTCCAGGAAACTTTGAAGGAGTAGGAGCGTTGGGTTTAAAATGGCTTCAAAAAGTGAAAGCTGAAACAGGAATGAAAACAGCAACAGAAGTTGCCAATGCAGCACATGTAAAATTAGCGTTGGAACACGATATTGATTTGTTGTGGATTGGAGCAAGATCTACTGTGAGTCCATTTATAGTACAAGAAATTGCAGATGCTTTAGAAGGAACCGATAAGATTGTTTTGGTAAAGAATCCAGTAAATCCAGATTTAGGATTATGGTTAGGCGGAATCGAAAGATTGTATACTGCCAATATTAAAAAGTTGGGTGTAATTCACAGAGGGTTTTCTACCTATGAAAAAACAAAATATAGAAACATTCCAGAATGGCAATTAGCGATTGAATTACAAAATCGCTTTCCAGATTTACCATTAATCTGTGATCCATCACACATCACAGGAAAAAGAGATATGATTTTTGAAGTTTCTCAAACAGCCTTAGATTTAAATTTTGATGGGTTGATGATTGAAACACATACAAATCCAGACAAAGCATGGAGTGATGCTGCACAGCAAGTAACTCCAACAACGTTGATTCAGATCATGCAAGATTTAAAAATCAGAAAGGAAACAGATACTGAAGCTGACTATAAAAGAGAGTTAGACAACCTAAGAGCTCAAATTAATGTCGTGGATAATCAGTTGATAGAAATGATGGGGAAGCGAATGAAAGTAGCTGATGAGATTGGGAAGTTGAAGAAAAAGAAAAACGTAGCAGTATTACAAACCAAACGTTGGAATGAAATTCTAGGAAATATGATTTTAGAAGGAAGTCATAAAGGTTTAAGTGAAGAGTTTGTCTTGAAAATGTTCAAGGCCATTCACCAAGAATCGATCAATCATCAAGAGAAAATTATTAATCCAAAATAAAAAAAAGGTTGTCTAAAAAATTGTCTTTGCGAACATAGTGAAGCAATCTGTATATTATAAGTATTTTACAGATTACTTCTCACACTTAAAGCGTGATCGCAAAGACATTTAAATATTATTTTTAGACAACCTTTTTTTACTTTATTGCTTTGGTCTTTTGAATATAAATCGAGTAATGAAGATCCCTTTTCCATCTCCTTTTCCAGCATCACTTTCAACGGCACTGGTTACAAAAGCAAGATCCCAGCCTTCTTCAATCATTGTGTTAATTTTAGAAGTGATTACAGCATCGTTAGCCGCAATGTTTTGGAAACGAATTCCGCCTAAATTAAAAAAGTTTAACAATTTCGTTTCTTCGAAATTCTTCACTCTAATATCGCCACGTTTCGATTTGTTTCTTTTGTCTTTTTCTACTTTTCCATCGGTTCTTGTCGATGTAAAATCTTTGTAATTACGATCATCATTAGAAGAAATGATTCTTGATCTACCCAATCCATTTGGAACAATAGATTCTAGGCTTGTAACAACTTTGTATTCGTACTGTTGAGCTTCCATTGCGAAAATGCACCCTAAAAGAGCAACGACTAAATAGAATTTTTTCATGATATTTGTTTTTTGGTTTAAGTTCTAAATGTAGACAAAAATAATGCCAATGAATAAAAAACGTTAAATGATAGGAATTGTATATAAATCCACAGGAAGTTGGTATTGGGTGAAATCTGAGGATGAACTACTACATCAATGTAGAATTAAAGGGAAGTTTAGACTTAAAGGAATAAAAAGTACGAATCCAATTGCAGTAGGCGATTCCGTTGAATTTGATTTAGAAACAAAAGGAGATGAAGAAGTAGGCGTTATTAATAAAATTCATGAAAGGAAAAATTTTATCGTCCGTAAATCAGTCAACCTTTCCAAGCAAACACATGTTATTGCTTCTAATATTGACCTCGTTTTTTTATTGGTAACTATCAATAATCCACCTACACTTACAACATTTATAGATCGTTTTTTAGTCACAGCCAGAGCTTATTCTATTGAAGCTGTACTGATTTTTAATAAGATTGATACCTATGAAATTGAAGAACGAGCTGAAATTTTATACTTAAAAGATATTTATGAAGCTATAGGCTATCAATGTGTTGAAGTATCGTCTACTGAAAACACAAATGTTGAAGTTGTCAAAGAATTGATGAAAGGAAAAGTAAGCATGTTTTCTGGTCATTCTGGAGTAGGAAAAACAACGTTGATTAATGCCATAGAGCCGGGCTTAAATTTAAAAACCAAAGAAATTTCCGATCAACATAAACAAGGACAACACACCACAACTTTTGCTGAGATGTTTGATTTAAGTTTTGATGCACGAATTATCGACACACCTGGAATTAAAGGGTTTGGAGTTGTAGATATTGATAAAGAAGAACTAGGAGATTATTTTCCAGAATTTTTTGCGTTAAAAAGCGGATGCAAATTCAATAATTGTATTCATGTTAATGAACCACAATGTGCGGTAAAAGAAGCGTTGGAAGAAGAAATTGTTTCTTGGTCGCGTTATAAAAGTTACTTACAAATTTTAGAAGGAGAGGAAGAGCATTACAGAACAGATAATTATAATGAGCTAATGTAATTGTTTAATGTATCAATGTATCAATGTATCAATGTATCAATGTAGCAATGTGGAAATGTAGCAATGTGTCAATGAGTTAATGTAATAATGAGCGAACTATAAATAATGAAAGCAGTAATTCAGCGTGTTTCTAAAGCAAATGTTACTATTGAAGAAAAAATAGTGGCTTCCATACAAAATGGATTGTTGATTTTGTTGGGAGTAGAAGAGGCAGACACTCAAGAAGATATTCATTGGTTGTCTAAAAAGATTGCAAACCTTAGAATTTTCAGCGATGAAAATGGAGTAATGAATAAATCGTTGCTAGAAACAAATGGCGATGCCATTGTGGTAAGTCAATTTACATTACATGCTTCCACTAAAAAAGGGAATAGACCTAGTTATCTGAAGGCAGCCAAACCAGAAATTGCGATTCCCATGTATGAATCGTTTGTTGCCCAATTAGAGACTGATATAAACAAGACCGTACAAACTGGTGAATTTGGAGCAGATATGAAAGTTGAATTGCTAAATGATGGTCCGGTAACCATCATCATAGATAGTAAAGATAAAAAATAATACATTTATTTTCCATGGAATATAAAATTATTATACATTTGCCGTGGAAAATAAATTTAACAATAAATATTTTAAATAAAATGAAAAAAGTAATCATTGCAATTGTAGCTATTTCAACAATTTTAGTATCATGTAAAAGTGAGAAGAAAGAGAAAGTAGAAGCAAAAGAAGAGGTAAAAGTTGAAAAAGTTACCGCTGTAAATAACGTAGACTTATCATCGTCATTATTAACTTGGAAAGGAACAAAGCCAGGAGGGGCACACAATGGAACAGTAGCCTTAAAAGAAAGTACATTGGTTGTAGAGAATGGTGCAATCGCTTCAGGAGAATTTGTGGTAGATATGAGTTCTATCAAGAATTTAGATTTAAAACCTAAAGGAGGCGCAAAAATAGTAGGTCACTTAAGTTCATCGGACTTCTTTGATGTTGCGACCTATCCAACATCAAAATTTGTAATTACATCAGTAGAAAATAATGATGGAAAGTTAGCTGTAACAGGAAATTTAACTATTAAAGATGTCACAAAAAGTATTACGATTCCCGCTACATTATCAGAAGTAAATGGAGTCACTACTTTTAAAAGCGAAACCTTTCATATAGACAGAGCAGATTTTAACGTAAAGTATAAGTCTAAAAAATGGTTTGATGACTTAAAAGATAAGTTTGTTGATGATTTAGTAGAAATGTCTTTTGAAGTAAAAACAAAAAGTTAACTCTGCTTTTGCGTTTACTTAGACAGGCCTTCTTGCCGATAGAACAGGCTTAGTATAAAATCGCTTCGATAGACAAGAAGCTTCGGAAATTATTTTGTTTACGAAGCAAACTCAAAATGAATACTTTACATGCTTGCATTGAGGTATTTTAATAAAGGTATTTGATAACCCTAGAATTTTTGATTCTAGGGTTATTTTTTTATATTGCAGAAAAAATATCTATATCGCCATGAAAAAAAAATCAACCTACGTATTTTCCATTTTCTTATTTTTTAGTGTTTTCTCAGTACTCTCTCAAGATTATAGCGTTTCTAGTTTAGGTATTCCTAAAGACCTTAGAGAAAACTCGAATGCTGTGATTAGAGATCAATTATGGGATATTACTATTGAAAGTGTTGATCAAATAGTGATTAAAACAAGATATGTAGTGACTCTTTTAAATAAAGTTGGTCATGAAAGATTCTCAGACACCTATGCGCATTATGATGATGATACAAAGATTAGAAAACTGTCTGTAAAAATTTACAATGCTTTTGGCAAAGAAATAAAAAAATATAACAAAGGAAAATTCACAGATGTTAGTGCGGTGGGCGGAGGCTCTTTGTATTCAAGTTCTAGGATGAAGTATGTTGAGTACACTCCAGTTGCATACCCTTTTACTTTAGTATTTGAAGAAGAAACCGTTTCCAAAACTACAGGATTTATACCCACTTGGAGGCCTTTAGATAGTTACTATTTGGGAGTTCAAAAAAGTACTTATCGATTAACAAATAAGACTAGTTCTCAAATAAGAACGAAAGAAAGTCATTTTGAAGATTATGATGTTAAAAAAGAAAATTTTTCGAATGGATTTGAATATACCGTTTCCAATATAAAACCAATAAAGTACGAAGCGAGCTCGGTTAGCTTAAAGTATTTAACTCCAGAATTAATGGTGGCGTCCAATAAATTTGCTTTAAAAGGAGTAAAAGGAGCTGCAAAAAATTGGGATGAGTTTGGAAAATGGATGTACAAAGAATTGATAGCAGGAAGGTCTGTTTTAGAAGAAGCAACACAATCAAAAATAAAATCATTAGTAAAAGGAGTAGATGACCCTATAGAAAAAGCAAAAATTGTATACAAATTTGTACAGGACAAAACACGATATATAAGTGTGCAAGTTGGAATTGGAGGCTGGGAGCCTATTGCTGCAAATCAAGTTGATAAAGTAGGATATGGAGATTGTAAAGGATTGACCAATTACACCAAAGCATTGTTAGATGTAGTAGGAGTAGAATCCTATTATACAGTTGTGTATGCGGACCAAAGAAGAGATATTGATAAAGATTTTGCTTCCATTCAAGGAACACATGTAATTTTAAATATTCCGAATAAAGGAAAAGATATTTGGTTAGAATGTACAAACCAAGTCATCCCATTTGGGTTTTTAGGAGATTTTACAGACGATAGAAATGTATTAGTGGTTACTCCAGAGGGAGGTATCATTAAAAGAACTTCTAAATACCTGAATGAAGATAATTCGCAAATTACAAAAGCAACCATAAAACTAGATGTGGAAGGAAATGTAACTGCCTCAGTAGATAGAATGTCAAAAGGAATTCAATATGATAACAAGTTTTTCTTAGAAGATGAATCAGAGTCAGAACTCAAAAAATACTATAAGTCAAATGCTTGGCCTTACAATAATAACTTAGAAATACATAAAATACATATAGAAAATAATAGAGATTCTGTATCTTTTAAAGAACAATTAGATGTTGCTATTAATAGTTATAGTGCTGTGAGTCAGAATGATTATTTATTTAGAGTGAATGTATTCAATAGAAACTCATATGTTCCCAAAAGATATAGAGATCGAAAATTGCCACTTAAAGTCCCAAGAGGATATAAAGATGTAGATGAATATACATTTACAATTCCTGAAAGCCTTCAACTAGAAACTCTACCATCAGATAAAATCATCAAAAATAAATTTGGTGAATATAAAGTAGTCTTCAAAAGAATTGACGAATCAACTTTTACCTATCAAAAAACATTATTGATTAGGGCTGGCGAATATCCAAAAGAAGATTATAATGTATATAGAAAATTTAGAAAGACTGTTGCTAAGTATGATAACTTAAGAATATCGCTAACCAAAAAACAATAAAATTAAAATGAAAAAAATAATCTTTTTACTCGCTTTATGTGGCACATTAAGCAGTTTTGCGCAAAATTATAAATTCGGAAAAGTCTCTAAGCAAGAATTAGAGGAAAAAGTATATTCTTTAGATTCTTTGGCAAGTGCCGCTTACTTGTATTCTTATAGAAGAACCTATTTTTCTTATGATAGCAATCAAGGATTTCAGGTAATTACAGAGATTCATCAAAGGATAAAAATCTATTCAAAAGAAGGTTTTGATAAGGCTAATATTAGCATCCCTTATTACAGCCCTAGTTCTGGAGAACAAGAAGTAATAAGTGCCCTTAAGGCATATACTTTTAACTTAGAAAATGGAAAAATAGTAAAAGAAAAACTACCTAAAAAAGCTATTTTTAAAGAAAAGAGATCTAAATATACAAGTGTAAAAAAGATTGCAATGCCTTCTATTAAAGAAGGAACAATTATTGAAATTAAATACAGCAGAATTTTCCCATCATATTACGATATCAGAGATTTAATGTTTCAATACGATATCCCCGTTAAAAAATTAAATGTTAAAGTAGAAATTCCCGAATACTTTGTCTTTAATAAACAAGCAAAAGGATACTATTTTCCACCGATGAAAGAATCTCAGTTTAACAAGAGTATTTTTGCATCTGGAACCAATAATCCTACATCAAGGGTAGACGTTTACTCATTTTCTGTAAATGACATTCCTGCGATTAAGGATGATGAACCTTTTGTCGCCAATATCAATAACTACAGAGGAGGACTCAAATTTGAATTAAGCGGAACAAGATTCCCGAATTCTGCTTTCAAAAATTATTCTACCAATTGGAATGATGTATGTAAGCAAATATATAAGTCTTCATCCTTTGGAGGACAGGTAAGTAAAACGGAGTATTTTAAAAACGATTTACCTGCGGTTATTGCTGGTGCTAGTACAAAATCTGAAAAATTACTTGCTGTTTATCAATATGTGAAAACCAAAGTAAAATGGGATGATTACTACGGAAAATATACAGATGTTGGAGTGAAAGATGCTTATAAAAAAGGAATAGGAAATGTAGCAGAGATTAACTTAATGCTAACCTCTATGTTGCAATCTGCAGGCCTAGATGCGAACCCAGTATTAGTAAGTACAAAAGCAAACGGAATTCCATTATTTCCAACGTTAGATGGTTTCAACTATGTAATATGCGCAGTAAATATTGATGAAAGCTACGTGCTATTAGATGCTAGTGAACGTTATAGTTTGCCAAACATGTTACCGCCTAGGGCAATAAATTGGAAAGGAAGAATTATTTTCAAGAATGGAAATTCTGATTGGATTGGTCTAGAAACAGGAATACAATCAATAGAAGATAATTACATAAGTGTAAAATTTGATGATGAATTCATGGCAGAAGGAATGATGAGAAATAAATTTGACAACTTAGGTGCTTTAGAATATAGAAAAAAATACAATAGAAGAGAAGAAGAAAGTCTTATAGAAAATTTAGAGAGTGCTTATAATATGGAAATAGAAAATTATAAGGTTTCTAATAAATACGACCTAGGAAAAGCCGTTACTAGAACTATTAAATTTGCGAGCGATAATTTAGCAGAAGAGATTAGTGGTAAATTATATATTAAACCTTTACTGTTTAATGGATATACTTCGAACCCTTTCAAATTAAAAGAAAGAAAATTCCCTGTGGATTTTTCATCTCCTTGGAAAGAAAAAAATACAATTACTATTCAAATTCCCGAAGGATATACAATAGAAACCATCCCTGAAACAAAAGCAATAGCATTACCAGACGAATTGGGCGTGTTTAAATATCAAGTTACTGGGCAAGGAAACAAAATAAAAGTAGTTTCTTTAGTACAGTTTAATACTTCTGTAATAACTCCAAGTTATTACGAAAGCTTAAAAGAATTTTTTAAGGAACTTGTAGAGAAACAATCCGAGAAAATAGTTTTGGTAAAATCTTAAAGAGACAGTATATGAATAAGATTTCTATACTATTAATATTTGTAGTTGCTATTGGGTATTCACAAAAAAAAAGATCTTCAAATTTAGGGCAAATTACTTCTCAAGAAGTTTCTATGACATCATTTAAGAAAGATTCAACAGCAAATGCTCTTGTTCTATATGAACATGCAAATACATACCTTTCCGAGAAACATAATTTAAGTTTTAGGACCGATTTTTACCATAAAATAAAATTATTTGATAGAAAGGATTTTCATAGAGCTACTGTTAAAGTAAGACTTTATGGAAAAGAAAAAAGCATTGATGTAAAAGCATACTCATATAATCTTGAAGAAGGAGTTTTAAAAAAAACAGAGCTTCTACAAAAAGAGATATTTACCAAACAACTAGATAAGAAATGGAAAGAAGTAGTTTTTACCATTCCAAATATCAAAGAAGGAACGGTTATAGAATATAAGTATAGTGTTATATCACCCTATCCAACTATAAATGATTGGTATTTTCAATCTGATATTCCAAAACTAAAAAGCGATTTTTCTCTTTCTTATTTAGGGAACTATAAGTATAATATAAGATTGACTGGTTTTTTAAAATTGACAAAGGATGTTCAAAAAGTAGAAAAAAAATGTGTTTATGTTCCTGGTATTGGGAATGGAAATTGTGCAAATTTTTATTATAGTATAGAGGATATACCTGCTTTTAAAGAAGAAGAATTTATGCTAAGTAAAGAAAATTTTTTATCTAGACTTTCTTTTGATTTGATTTCAATTACTAATACTAATGGACAGATAAAGAAGTATACTAAAACATGGAAAGATGCAGATAAAAGTTTTAAAAATGATTTTTTAGACGGTCAAACTTCAAAGAAAAAACACTTTGCTAAAAAATTGCCAAAAGACATATTATCAATTCAAAATCAACTAGAAAAAGCAAAATCTATTTTTAAATACATACAAAATAGATTTACTTGGAACGATCGTTATTGGACACAAGACAGAATAAAAATCAAAGAAATTTTTGAAGAAAGAAATGGCGGAGTAGATGGTATTAACCTTTCTCTATACAATAGCCTGCAAGCTGCAAATATTGAAAGCTATATTGTAATGATAGCAACCAGAAATAAAGGGTTGCCAACTAGACTTTATCCAGTTACAAGCGATTTTAATTATGTGATTATTAAAACGGTTGTAGATGGAAAAACATATTTTTTAGATGCAACAGACAAGTTTTCATTCTTTGGACAAATTCCAATGAGATGTTTAAATGGAGAAGGAAGAGTTTTAGACTTTAAAAAAGGAAGTTATTGGGAAAAAATTGCGCCTATACTAACTACTAAGACTAACATTAGAGCCTACTTAACTTTGAATGAAAAGGCTGAGGTAAAAGGTAAAATTACAGTTGAGAAAAAAGGATATCATGCTAGTGAGAACAGAGAGAAGATTAGCTTTATGAATCAGGATGATTATTTAGAAAGATTAGAGGCTACTACGATTGATTTTGAGATAGAAGATTTTGATATCAAAAATTTAAATGACAAAGAAGAATCTTTACTAGAAATATTTAAATTTCAATCAGATAGTAATGAAGAATCACCAAGCTCTTTGAGAATAAATCCTTTCCTTTATTTTAGGATTAATGAAAATCCATTTAAATTAGAAGAACGCAATTACCCTGTAGATTTTGGTTACCCAAAAACATATACGTATAGCATGTCAGTTAATATTCCCAAAGGATATGTAGTAGATAAAATTCCTGAGACACAAGGGTTTAAATTGCCAAATAATGGCGGGGCTTTTATCCTAAAAGCCAATAAGGATGATACAAAGGTTGTGATTCATTATCGATACCAAATTAAAAAGAAAATCTATTCTAAAGAAGAGTATTATTATTTAAAAGAGTTTTTTAAGAAGGTGATTAAAGTACATACTTCATATATAGAGTTTACTAAAATTAGATAGTTACAACAAAATCTCATTCGAATTTTTTACTTCATTAATCGTAAAGATAGAATGTGTACTCCCAATATGTTTAATAGTTGTGAGTTTAGTCACCATAAACTCTCTGTATTCTTTCATGTCGGCAACATGGATTTTTAAAATATAATCATAATCGCCACTTACATGAAAACATTCAGAAACCTCGTCCAATTGTATAATCTCTTTTTCAAAATTAGACAAGAACTCTTTAGAATGTTGCAATAATTTCACATGACAAAAAATAAGGAAAGACTTATTGATTTTTTCTTTATCAATCAGCGCGACATATTTTTTAATCACACCCGTTTTTTCCAGTTTTTTGATGCGCTCATATACAGCAGTCACCGATAAATTTAATTGTAAGGATAATAGTTTGGTGGTTTGTTTACTGTCTTTTTGTAATAAAGTCAATAACTTTTTATCTATAGAATCTAGCTTCATCTGAAAAATAATCTAAAAATATTGGCATATATAGTAAAAATATAGATTTTAAAATTAGTATAAATAAATTTAAATGAAAAATAATCTATAATAAATTATAATGATTGATTAATTTTCATTTCTATCGTTATTTTGCTTGAAAATAATCACGATGAAATTCAATCCAGCAGACAACATTCAAGACTTACAATATTTTGGCGAATTCGGAGGTGTAAATCCTTCCATTTCAGATTCATCAACCTATACATTTTTATCCGCAAAAACCATGTTCGATACTTTCGAAGGAAATGCAGACGGATGTTATTTATATTCACGTCACACTTCACCAAGCAATCTCTATTTAGGAGAAGCGTTGGCCGCCATGGAAGGAACAGAAACTGCTAACGTATCAGCATCAGGAATGGGAGCAATCACTCCAGTAATCTTACAATTGTGTCAGTCTGGAGATCATATTGTTTCAAGTAGAACTATTTACGGAGGGACCTATGCTTTTTTAAAGAATTTCACACCGAGATTAAATATAGAAACTTCATTTGTTGACATTACAAAGTTAGAGATTGTAGAAGCCGCAATTATTGAAAATACAAAAGTATTGTATTGCGAATCTGTAAGCAATCCGTTGTTAGAAGTTGCAGATATTAAAGGGCTGGCAGCATTGGCAAAAAAGCACAATTTAAAATTGGTAGTAGACAATACATTTTCACCATTGTCAATTTCACCCGTAAAATTAGGAGCAGATGTGGTTGTGCATAGCTTAACCAAATTTATCAATGGTTCTTCAGATACTGTAGGCGGAGTTGTGTGTGGAACGCAAGAATTCATTGACGAATTAAGAAATGTAAACCATGGAGCTAGCATGTTGTTAGGCTCAACGATGGATAGTTTACGAGCGTCATCAGTTTTAAAAAACCTAAGAACTTTGCACATTCGTATGAAACAACACAGTTACAATGCAACCTATTTAGCCACTCAATTTGAAGCAGCAGGGTTAAGAACCGTATATCCAGGATTAGAATCACATCCATCTCATGAATTGTTTACATCGATGATGAATAAAGAATATGGGTATGGCGGAATGCTAACCATTGATGTAGGAAGTTTAGAAAAAGCGAATGCATTGATGGAATTAATGCAACATAAAAACTTAGGGTATTTAGCCGTAAGTCTCGGGTTTTACAAAACTTTATTTTCTGCTCCAGGATCATCTACCTCTTCAGAAATTCCAGAAGAAGAACAAATAGAAATGGGATTATCGGATGGTTTAATCCGTTTTTCAATTGGTTTAGATAACAATATTGCAAGAACGTATCAAGTAATGAAAGAATGTATGTTAGAAGTTGGTGTGTTGGTAGAAAAAGAAGTTTTGGTATAAAGAATAGATCTACTATAAAATCTTCAATAGGTAATAGGTTAGCATATAAAGTTACTTACCAAAAATACGATCGACAAACTGATTAAAGTCTTCTTTGGAGATACCACCACCTCCAAAATAAGGTTTTGTGTCCCAACGGATTCCATCATTTATCAGTTCAAAACTAAACAAAGAAGAATTCACATCATCTTCTTTTAAAAGAGGATATCGCAAATCTTTGTAAATAATCTGACCCGTAGTATCTATTTTGTTAAGCGCATAATAATCTTTACTAAACCATTTCAAGGTTTTTAAATCAGGGTGACTCATTTCTAACAAATCGTGATTTTTTGGTATAACAGTAAATTTAGTAGCCCTGTCTTCTTCATCAAAAAGAGAGTAGAATGTTAAATGGAAATGAGTGTCAGTTTCAGCAACACTATACCACAACATATTATTTAAAATAGTAGGTTGAGCACTAAATCTGTTGTATTCAATATTCGCTACTTGAAACGATTTTTTAAACACAGAATCCACATAAAATTTATTGCCAATGGTAAAGAGCATATAAGCAGAACTAATATAAATTCCTGCCTTTGCCCATTTAATTCTCCTCGGATTTGATCGTTTAAAAAATAGTGTTACAATCAGCAATAAAAGAAAAGGAATTGTATATAAAGGATCAGCAACAGAGATATTGTTAAAGGCAACACGATAATCTGTAAATGGCAAAAACAATTGTGTTCCGTAGGGCGTAAAACTATCTAAAATTGGATGTGTGAAAATTGCTAAGAAAAAGAGCCAAACCCAATCTCTAAGATCCGTAGTTCCTTTTCGTTTTCCAGAATTGTAAAGCTCGGAGACGACAAAACCTATCACCAAAGATCCAATCAAAGAAAACAAAATAGAATGCATAAAACCTCTATGAAATGCCAAACTATCAATTTCGTTTGCGTAGTAAAGTCCGCCGATAATTACATCCAAATCAGGAATTGTCCCGCCAATTGCTCCAAAAAGCATGGCTTTATTCCCAATTTTTTTACCCAAGGCAATTTCACCACAGGCAGCCCCTAAAACAATTTGAGTTAAAGAATCCATGAATGCAAATGTAACCAACTCAATTGATTTGTGTAACTTCTGGTAAAATGAGAATGACTTCTCAGAATAAATAAACGAAAACCCTCATAGAACATTTATGCTTTAAAACGTGAGTTCGACGTAAGAATTGACAAATTATTTCTCAAACATCTGTAAATACTACAAATGTCGCTTCGAGCGCAGTCGAGAAGTCTTTAAAATGAGAGTTTATAAATAGGTCTCGACTGCGCTCGACCTGACAACACATTATAAATTACTGAAAATCAGCGTCAAAAATCTGAGTTTATATCGAACTCACGTTTAAAATAAAAATCAGAAGTATTATTGTTAAGATACAAATCACACAACTTTAAAAAAAAAATACAACTTCTATTTTACAGAAGTTGTGTTGAATGATTATTGTTTGATAAGGGTGTATTCTCCTAAAGGAATGTCTAATTCTACAGGATCCGTTCTGTCTGGTTGCACCATAATAGGACCGCCTCCAAAAATTCGTATTTCTAGTTTTTCTACCCCATTTTCATTTACATAACGAAGCACTAAATTGCTATCTACGTCTTCTACAGTTTGATGTCCAATAAAAAGCCGCACTCTTCTTTCATCAATACTACAGTCATCACATTTTGGCCTACTAATTTTACTAATAATTGAATACCCAGAAATTTTATGGCTGTACCCTGTAATGGAAATATCGTCTAATCGATTCAATGTATTGGCCTTTTCCACTCCGTTTTCTACATAACGATATTCACCGACTAGCATATCTTTGTACATTGAGGTAGCGTCTAATTGATATTTGATTTCTTTGTTTAAAGTAAAAGTCAAGGAAGTGTTTCCATCTTCCCATTTCCAAGTGCCTAAAAACTTGTCAAAATCATTGTCTAAGTCTTTTAAATAATAATTTGAATTGGTTTTAAAATCTTCATTGCTATAAATCCCTACAACATGCTGTTGTGCTTTGCAGGAAAAACTGATGAGTAATACTGTTATGATATATATATATATCATGATGTTTATTTTTTAATTACAATTGGTATATTCATTGGTGTCAGGATTGTATGTTTTCCAATTTTCTATTTCGTTATCAGTATTGTAAACAGCTTTGGATAAATTAGCATTGATTTCTTTGTCTTCTAAAAACTGAAACAAACGTTGCACTTGTTCTGAGGCATTAGAGTCAGTTCCTGTGGTTACATTCACATCTCTTTCATAAAATTCAATCAAGTCTTCATGAAAATCTCTTTTCTTTTTTAGAGTACTATTAAACCTTTTCAAAGTAGACAAACTTTCAGCATCGTTTATTTTTAAGGCATAAGTTTGTCCGCTTACTACCAAAAATACGGTAAATGTTTGAGAAAGGTTATTATCTATACCCGTATAGTTTTCAGAGAGTTCTGCCAGATTTAACACATCGTGTCCAGAAAACATTTCAAAGCCATCATCAGTGCCATCAGAATGTTTGTGTGCTACAGCTAAGGTATAATCATCATAATTAAAATGAATATGGTATTGCCCAGTGCTTATTTTCAAATTAGAAGGAATATTTTCTCCTGTGGTTGGGTTTTTACGAATTTGAAAACCACTCTCATTATTGCTGTTATTATTTAACAACTCTTTAAAGCGTAATTTTATGTTGGTATTACTGTCAATCAAATCTTTGATATCTTTGCATGGGTCTGCTACCATATCTATAGGTAACTCAATACTCATAACGCCACCACCAGAATCATCGCAAGGATTGTTACAATCATCTTCAGTCGTTTGTCTTTGTAAAAATGTATCAGGCTCACCACCACAGACCAATACACTCATGGTTTGCGTTATGGTATCTTGATTTCCACAGCTGCTATGCAAATGCCATCGGTCGCTATTTGAACCACCACAACCAGAGACATAGGTATATGTTTGACAACTAGAGAAAGGGTTTCCTCCAACAGAACCACCACCGCCTGAGGTAGAGCCCCCGCTAGGACTTCCATCTACTGGATTAGTAGCACCGCCAGAACCAATTCCAGAACCTCCAGAAATAGGAACTTCACCACAATAACAATCATCTACATTTGAGGTACTTCTAGAAACATAATTGGTATGAACAGCCAGAAAGTTTGGCAAGTTGTATCGGAATATTTTGCCTGTAAACTGTTCAAAATCATAATCAGATGCTATAAAGTCTTGCAAAGTATTTTGATCAGAAACAAATTTATTAATTGATATTTTTGGTTCTGCAGATTAAGGATCTTCATGAAGAATTAGATTATAAAATGTAGCCTCATCATTATCTTCTACTTCAAGAATAAAAGTATAATTTGTATTTCCATATTCATCAATAACTCGTGTGATATGATCTAAATCGATGAGGTTTTGATATTCTTCACTTTGAGAAGAGAGTGCTGTTTTAGAAGCAAATTCTTTTTTAGAAGTAATAAACGAAATAAGATTCGGATCAATTTGTTTATAGTTCAATGTTTTAATATCCAACTCTAAACCTGAAGATTGGATAGGGTTGTCAAATTCTAAATCTCTTTCACAACTCCATAAGAGAAGTGTAATTCCAAAGAGTAGAATTCCAAGGTTAAAGTAATTTTTCACATGTCGTTTTTTCATATATATTGATTTTTAAATTAGAGTAATTTACGTTCAATAGAGTGCAGTTTTTTTTTGGGAACAAAGAGTGGAGTTATCAGATATTTTGATGACTCGTTCATTAAAAGTACTTGGTAGCATTGGAAATTTCTTGCGGAAAACCGTAAATACCTTAAAATTAAGTGCAATTTTGAATAAGTCTCCATTTGTTTTCAAAGATGTTTTTTGATTTCTTTATAAGCTAGATTCAATAAGTTGTATAACTTCTTGTAAAATCGTAACATTACAAAACGAAACCCTCGCAGAGGAATTTGATATCATAACTTGGATTATTTGTAGAATAAATGATTAAAAAATAGTTATGATTCCTAGTTAACACATAAAATTAATTTATAAAATGCAAGACGATAAAAACCTTTCAGAAATAAAAATTGAAGACCAAAAGATAATAAAGAATAGTGAATTGTCTATTTGGGAAGCTTTAATTCCTATAGTTGCTTTGGTTGGGATGTTAGCATACAATGTTTTAATTGTATTTGAAGATGATGCGTTAAGTGGTAGTAATCAGTTTATTTTATTAATGGGTGGAGCTGTTGCTGCTATTGTTGGATTTCGAAATAAGGTTTCTTTTTCTAGAATGATGAAAGAAGTTGCTGAGAATATTAAATCTACTTCTAGCGCAATATTGATACTACTAATGGTTGGAGCATTAGCTGGAACATGGTTGGTAAGTGGTGTTATTCCTGCAATGATTTATTATGGATTACAAATTTTAAATCCAACAATATTTTTACCAGCTTGTCTAATTATTTGTGCAGTTATTTCAATTGCTACAGGAAGTTCTTGGACAACAGCAGCTACTGTAGGTATTGCTTTGATAGGTATTGGCGAAGCATTAGGAATATCATTAGGTATGACAGCTGGAGCAGTTTTGTCAGGAGCCTATTTTGGAGATAAAATGTCTCCAATGTCTGATACAACAAACTTAGCACCTGCGATGGCAGGAACAGATTTGTTTACACACATAAGATATATGGCTTATACGACTGTGCCTACTTTTATTGTTACGTTGTTGGTTTTTATCATTTTAGGATTTACATTAAATACCAATGGAATAGCAGATACTAGTAGTATGCTAAATGATATTGACAAAGCTTTTAATATTAGCCCTTGGTTGTTTATAGTGCCAATAGTTGTAATCTTCTTGATAATTAAGAAAACACCACCTTTAATTGCATTGTTGGTAGGAACTCTTTTAGCTGCAGTTTTTGCATTAATTTTTCAACCTAGTGTGATAGCCCAAGTTGCTGGAGTTAAAGAGTTAAATTTTAATTCTGCATACAAAGGGGTTATGAAAGCTATTACAGTAAAAACATCAATAGCAACAGATAATGAAACTTTACAAGGATTATTTACTGCTGGCGGAATGGTAAAAATGATGAATACCATATGGTTAATATTATGCGCAATGGTATTTGGAGGCGTCATGGATGCTATTGGTGCTTTAGCCAAAATAAGTAGTTTTTTATTGAATCTTTTCGACTCAGTTTTTGGGTTATTTGCGAGTACTGTGCTTACATGTATTGGTTTAAACGCTACAGCTTCAGATCAATATTTAGCGATTGTTGTTCCAGGAAAAATGTATGCAAAAGCATTTAAAGACAAAGGGCTTGCTCCAGAAAACTTAAGTAGAACCTTAGAAGATTCTGGAACAGTTACTTCTGTGTTGGTTCCTTGGAACACTTGTGGAGCATATCATTCAGGAGTCTTAGGAGTTAGTGTTGGAGAATACTTTGTATATGCTATTTTTAACTGGTTGTCTCCATTTACAACGCTCTTATTCGCTGCCTTTAGAATTAAAATTAGACAATTAACAACAAAATAAATGATTGTTAAATCTGTTCGGACAGATGCAGAAATTTTGACGGATATTGCTATAAAATCCAAAGCGTATTGGGGATATACTCATAAGCAAATTGAAAGTTGGCGAGAAGATTTAACTGTCACTCCAGAAATGTTTCAGAAATATAATATCTGTAAATATCTTGTAGATAATCAAATTGCTGGATTCTACATTTTGGAAGAAGTTGATAAAAAAACAAGTAACTTAAAGTTCTTATTTATCTCACCAGATTTTATCAAAAAAGGAATCGGATATCAATTGCTTCAGCATGCAATTATATCAAGTAAAGAGCAAAATTACCATGTGATGCAAGTATTGTCAGATCCAAATGCAGAACCATTTTATGCAAAGCACGGTTTTAAAGAAGTAGGAAAAGAAAAGAGTTCTATTCCAAATCGATTTCTGCCGATTATGCAAAAAGAATTATAATGAATCTTTAGAAGTTGACTTCGAGAACCTCAGTCAACGATTTGAGAGTTTAATCAACGAATTCAATGTAAAACTTAAAGAAAACTATTTGTAAATATATTTACAACTTGTCTTTACGAGGAGCTTGCGACGAAATAATCTCATTAAATATAGTAATAAAGAATAAAAAAATTGCCTGCCTTTGTCTGTAGACAGGTTTCTTCCCAATAAATCGGGAGTCGCAAAGACACCTAACCAACCTCTAAATAAACCAATTCCAAACCAGTCCAAAACGAATTATAAAATCGCGATACGGATAATTAGGAGCAGAGAAATAGTTTCTTTCTCCAAAATTAGATAGTGCGTTTTCTACTCTAAAGTAAATTCGAGTTCTTCTTATCTGCGCATTAAAAAACAGATCTACTGTTGGGTATCCAATATTGGTTGTGTTCTGTAATGTGAATTCTGCTAATAAGGGATTATAAGCGTTTGCTTTGTACTCAGTAAAGTATTTAAAAGTAGCTCCAATTTGTACTTGTACTGGTTTTCCTTTAAGCCAGTAATCAGAATAATATAAAGTGTTTCTAGTGACAAATTCAGGAACTCTAAAAACAGAAGCGCCACCGCTTACATTTTGGTACATGATAACATTGTCTAAAGCAAATTTTTTGTACCTGAATTCTCTAGAAGCTTTCACCTTTAAATAGGTCACATTTTCAGATGATTGGGCAGGTAGATTATCCTCTCCAAAATACGTGTAATTCTCAATATTGGTCAAATTCACATCAGCATTTAACCATTTGGAATCAAATTGAAAACCTAAATTTTGAGTTCTTATATTATCAAAATTATTTTCCCAATTGTATTCGTTATAAGTACTCTGATGTAATAAGAAATTAAAGTTGGGTGATTTAGAATTTAATAGCAAACTAGCTTTTAGAGTAAACAAACTATCTTTTTTGTACGATAGATTTCCATTGAGATTTGTTCCTGACAATCGTCCGCTTCCAGGAGTAATTTCTCCAGTAGCGTCTAGGTGAAAGTTCTTTACTTTTGCTTTCCAATCAGTGCCAAAAGAAGCGGATTTTCCTTCTAGTTTTCTTGTTGTAATTCCACTGTTTTGGTTGATAATATCGCTATATCCATAAGTATAATTCATTAAACTCGATTTCACTCGAAACTTCCCTAAAATATATCTTGAATTAAACTCTAAAAAGAATTGATTTTTTAAGAATGTATGATCTACTCGATCTGAAAAATTTCCAGAAAAACTGGTGGTTCCTAAAAAGGTTGTAGGTGCTGTTTGTCTAAACTCATAAAATTTTCCTTCGCGCAAAAAAGTATGTCCAATTTTTAAATTGGTAAAATCTTTCTGACTTACAGAATCTTTTGATGCTAATAACTTATAATCATGTTCAAAGAATAGGCGTGAACCTTCCAATGAATTTTCAGTATTGTCTAGATTTACATCCAAACGAGCTCTATCTCTAAAATTAGGGTCGTTAGTTATAAAATCTTCTAAAGAAGCTGTTGTTAATCCACCACTTTCTTCATTAAGTAAATCTTGAGTAGCGATATGACCTCTAATAGTGTATTGTCCTTCCTTGGTTTCATAATGAAAAGTGGATCTAAAGTTTCCCTGACTTACCAACGATTCTCTGTATTTGCCTAAAGAACGGAGTCCTTTGTATGTAATTGAAACATTGAATCGTTTTGAAAAGTTTAAAGTAAAAAACGATTCTAGGTTTTGTCCTTGTTCAAGAGTTGTCAAAAACATGATTTCTGATGTGGGCGTTGGAACCTGATAATAATAAATATCATCAATGCCCATATAAAAGAACTGCTTCGCTCTAAAACCAATATCAGGATGGGAGTTTAGTTTGTTAAAGCTGTATCCAAGGTTATTAAACGTCTGTCCTATATTATGAAAAGGCAACAATTCAAAATTATCTTTTCGTAAGAAGTTGAATTTATAGTGTTTTTTTAGTGTTAAAGTAGTGTCAATATAAGTAGTGTCTTTACGTAAGGATAAAATTTTATAGTCTGTATATTTTGTTTTACCACTTAATGTAACTTTAGTTGTACCATTATTTATATTAGCCAAACTATCATTTGCTATATTTTGTTTGTTAACTCGTATTTTATCTTCCCCTCTTTTTATTAACTGAGAGTAACAATGCGAGGTAGAAATACAAATTAAAAAAATGAAGTAAAAAATTCTTTTCATTACAGATTCTTATACGAGCAAAAGTAAACTTTTAAACGGAAAACAATTCATATAATTATATTGAAAATGTTAATTTGGCGGTATGTTAAAAAATAATTATAGCGGATATAAATTAGAAGCAGGAACAGACGAGGCGGGGAGAGGTTGTCTTTCAGGTCCTGTTGTAGCTGCTGCGGTTATTTTGCCCCTTGATTTTTATCATGAATTTTTAAATGATTCTAAGCAAATTTCTGAAGTAAAAAGAAAAATTCTAAAGCCAATAATAGAAAAAGAAGCATTAGCCTATGCTGTATCTTTTATTAATCATAAAGAAGTTGATGCATTAAATGTGCTACAAGCTTCCATTACGGGAATGCATCGGTCTATAGACGGATTATCTATTGTTCCAGAATTTATTATTGTTGATGGAAATAAATTTAGGACTTATCAAGAAATACCTCATAAAACCATTGTAAAAGGAGATGCTAAATTTATGAGTATTGCAGCTGCTTCGGTATTAGCAAAAACCTATAGAGATGAATTTATGGAGAAAATTCATTTAGAACATCCAGTGTACAACTGGAAAAAAAATAAAGGCTATCCAACAAAAGAACATAGAAAGGCAATTCAAAAATTTGGAATTACCAAATATCATAGGAAAACGTTCAAATTGCTTCCAACTCAATTAAAACTAGATATCTGATAAATATTCTCCTACTTCAAATTGCTCTTTAAAATGTTTAAGAATTTTTTCCTTAACCTCTTCGATATCAACTTTTCTATTTAATTCAACTTCTATAGAAGTCACAGCTTTTCCTCGAATTCCACATGGAATAATATTGTCGAAATAACCCAAATTAGTATTTGTATTCAAAGCAAAACCATGCATGGTAACCCACCTACTACTTCTAATTCCCATCGCACAAATTTTTCTCGCAAAAGGAGTTCCAACATCCAACCAAACACCGGTTTCACCTTTGCTTCGCTCACCTTTTAATCCATATTCAGCAATAGTTTTTATAATTACTTCCTCTAAAAAACGAAGGTATTTATGGATATCCGTAAAAAAGTTTTCTAAATCTAAAATTGGATACCCAACAATTTGACCTGGACCATGATATGTGATATCACCTCCGCGATTTATTTTATAGTAGGTAGCATTTTTTTCTTGTAACTGTTTTTCGTTGATCAACAAGTTACTTAAGTCACCACTTTTTCCTAAAGTATATACATGAGGATGCTCTACAAAAAGAAAATAATTAGGAGTTTCTTGCTTTGTTTCTGAAGCTCTATTTTCTCTTTTGACACGAATAATGTCGTCCAATAATTCAGTTTGATAATCCCAAATTTCTTTATAATCTCTTACGCCTAAGTCTTTTGCTATTATTTTTTTATTCATAAGTACTGAACAAAGGTAAGGATTTAACTAAATTTGACGACTATACACAAATCAAATAAAGTTTTCACAATGAAATTAAAATTATCCCTAAATATTTCTCTACTTTTCTTTATGTTTAACTTTACTATTCATGCCCAAGAAACGTATTGGGAAAAGTCAAAAATAAGTACTAAAAGTAGGCTGTTTACTATAGGAAATCTAGACAAAGAAAAATACCAGGTTTTTTCTCTAGATATGAATGCATTCAAGTCACAACTTGCAAATGCCCCTTCAAGAACTTCAGTAGGAGCAAATTCGAATGTTGTGGTAAGTTTTCCAAATCAGCATGGAAAACTAGAACGATTTAATGTTACTGAAGCCCCAGTCTTGTCTCCAGAAATGGCAATTAAACATCCAAATATTAAAACCTATATTGGGTTTGGTATCGACAATTTAGGATCAAGAATTCGCTTTAGTGTTACTCCTCTAGGAGTACAAACGATGACTTCATATTTAGACAAGCCAACGGTCTTCACAGTTCCAGTTGAAAAAGGAAATACAAGTCAATATATTACCTATGATCGAGGTGTAAGAATTGACGCTGCAAAAGATTTTGAATGTTTAACAGAGAGTGAATACGTTCCTATTAAAGAGCAACAATCTTTTAGTAGAGATGCTAACGACCAAATTTTAAGAACTTTTAGAATTGCAATATCAACCACAGGAGAGTACACCAATTTTTGGGATGATGGAAATGCGGCAAATGGAGATGCTCAAGCTGATGCTTTAGCACAAGTTGTTTCTACATTAAACAGAAGTAATGAAGTATTTGAAGTAGACATGGCGGTTACATTTCAATTGGTGACAGGTACTGAAATTGTATATACTGATGCTGGATCTGACCCTTATACAGGGAGTTTCAGTAACCAGTTGCAATCTACCTTAACGACAGTTGTAGGTGAATCGAACTATGATATTGGGCATTTATTTGTTTATGGATCGAATAATGGAAGTGCAGGTTGTATTGGTTGTGTTTGTGTCAACGGGCAAAAAGGAAGTGGATTTTCTTCTCATTCATTTTTAGATAATGATGGAGGTGCTTATATGAATGACTTTTTCGATATTGATTATGTACCTCATGAAATAGGACATCAAATGGGCGCATTACATACACATGCAGCAGCAGATAATAATAGTGTAAATTTCGAGCCTGGAAGTGGAACGACCATTATGGGATATGCAGGAATTACAGGGTCAAATGACATACAAGATCATAGTGATGCATATTTTCATTATGGAAGCATCAATCAAATTTTAAACAATTTGAATAGCCGTACTTGTTGGACTTCAACGGCTATTACAAACAACCCACCAGTTGCAAATGCTGGAAATGATTATACAATTCCACAAGGAACAGCTTTCGTTTTAAGAGGAGCAGCTACAGATGCAGATGGAAGTGATATGCTATCATATACTTGGGAACAAATAGATGATGGATATACAACCAGAAATGATTTTACACCTACTTTAACAAGTGGACCTCTATGGAGGTCAAGACCGCCAAGCATGAATGCAAATAGATATATGCCTATCTTACCTAGAGTTCTTTCTGGACAATTAACAGAATCTAACCCTTTAGAAACAGTAGACAACTCTTCATGGGAAACGGTTTCTACTGTAAGTAGAACCTTAAATTTTGCTTTAACAGTCAGAGACCGTTCTGAAGCAAATGGAACTGGGCAATTTCCACAATCAGACTTTGATTTTATGACAGTAACTGTAGATGGATCTTCAGGGCCGTTTACTGTTACATCTCAAGCGACAGCTGAAGTTTGGGAAGAAGGACAAAATCAAACAATCACATGGAATGTGGCTGGAACCAATACGGGAGCAATTAATACCTCTCAAGTCAATATATTATTGTCTATTGATGGAGGATTAACCTACCCGTTTACTTTGGCATCAGCAACAACAAACGATGGAAGTCAAACCATCGTAGTTCCAAATATTGGACCTATCCTTAGCTCAACAGCAAGAATTATGGTAGAAGCTAATAACAATATATTTTTTGCTATAAACTCTACAAATTTCACTGTTCAAGAAGGAACAGCTTCTGTTAATGATTTTGCTTTTGATGGATTTAACTTATATCCAAATCCATCTAATGGGAACTTCAAATTACAATTCAATATAGAATCAAATGATGCTGTTAAATTGAGAATGTATGACCTATCTGGAAGAACGATTTATATGAAAAATTACAAGAATGCTCCAACTTTCTTTGATGAAGATATTAGTGTTGGTAGTATTTCAAAAGGAATTTATTTATTAAAGATTTCTAATGGTAACAAACAAACAACCCGTAAGCTTATAATTAGATAAAGAACACTATAATTTTTAATATAGAAACCGATTGTGAAAGCAATCGGTTTTTTTATAAACTAAACTGAATATTTCTTCGTTTTATAAGGAATTCACTTACTTTTGTTTTATGTCTATAGACGCACAATCAATCACAAAATCATATGGAAATCAATTTGCATTGAACCAAGTGAGTTTCTCTGCAAAAAAAGGAGAGATTATAGGTTTTTTAGGCCCTAACGGAGCTGGAAAATCTACCATGATGAAAATCTTAACAGGATATCTTCTTCCTGATGAAGGATCTGTGTCTGTTGCTGGAATAGATGTATTGACAAAACCCATAGATTCTCAATCTAAAATTGGGTATTTGCCAGAACAGAATCCGCTGTATCAAGACATGTACGTAAGAGAATATTTGCAATTTCAAGCAGCTATTTTTAAAGTGGATAAAGATGCGATAGAAGAAGTAATTCAAAAAGTAGGTTTAACACCAGAAGTTCATAAGAAGATTGGACAACTTTCTAAAGGATATCAGCAACGCGTAGGAATTGCAGCAGCCATTTTACACAATCCAGAAGTATTGATCTTAGACGAGCCTACAACAGGTTTAGACCCAAATCAATTACAAGAAATAAGAGCATTGATTAAAGAGTTAGGAAAAGAAAAAACCATTCTTTTTTCTACACATATTATGCAAGAAGTAGAAGCGGTTTGTGACCGAGTGATTATCATCAAAAAAGGCGAGTTATTGCTAGATAAATCAATGAAAGATTTAAAAGAAAGCAACGAACAAATGATTGAAGTGACTTTTGATTATAAAATTGAAGAACAATTTATTCAAAGACTTCCGAATGTAAAATCATTCAAGAATAATTTTGACAATACTTGGTATATTACTTTTGAATCTGAAGAAGATATGCGCCCTATCATCTTTGATTTTGCGCAAGAAAACGGATTGAAAATATTAGAATTAAGCTCTCAAAATCAGAGCTTAGAAAAGTTGTTTAAAGAGATTACTAATTAACGATTTTTAAGGCGCTAATTTTTGCATGTAAAGAACTAATTAGCTTGCTCTTCACCTATTTATTTTAACAAATAAGGGCTTGTTTTTATTTTAGAAGCGATATACTTTTTTGTTTTTTCTGAAATTTCCAAGTCAGTTGCAATTGTATTCCATTGTAAAAAACTCTGATTGATTTCGTTAAAGATTTTTTTTGGATTTTTTATTGAATATTCATTTGCTACTTGTAGGATGTCTTTAATATTGAAATCTTTATTTTTTGCATTTATGGATAAAAAGTGCGGAGTTTCTCTATTAAAATTTTCATTGTAACTAAATGTCAAGTCATAAGCTGGAGAAAATCTCCATGTACCAGTTTTATCCATGTTAAATCCAAAGTTTTTGGTGTGATCGTCTACATTTCTACCAATAACGTTAAAAACCATGATTCTAAATAGCTGTTCCTTATCACCATAATCTAAATTGATCTTATTGAAAACAGAAAACACTTGTTCGTAAGAATAAGAATTAGGAAACTTAAAATTCATACCAGCAAAAGCATGTAGTGTTTGTGTATGTATTTTATCTTCATTTTTGCGATCGAATCGCTTGGTCATAAAGAAATGCTCACCATCTATTAATTTCAATTCAGAATCCATTATAGAAATGCCTGCCCTTTTAGCAATTAAATAATATGCATATTCAATTTTTCCACGCTCTTTATCTGATTCCAATCCAATATCTCTATTAAACTTCAAGATCCAACTCTCTTGATCTTTTGTAGGAAGGTTGTCACCTCGATAAATATTTCCATTTAGAGTATCTATATTAATTAATACTTTAGGTTGCGCTCCACCAGGAGAAGTTCCTACATGAAAAAGGTTGGACATATCTTCTAAGGTTCCAATAGGTTTGTTACCTAGTAACAGTTGAGATAGCTTACTTAATTCTTTTAAATTTAATCTTTCTGTCTTGTTTTGATCATGTTTGACAGGGTGAAACTCCAAAGCCCCCATGCCTCGTGTTCCAATGTAAGTCAACTTTTCCAAAGGCGTAAGATCTCGATAACTTTTCCCTTCTTTCTCTAGATATTTTGAGAACAATTCAGTTCCAAATTTATCAGGAAGAGAATCAGAAATAAATAAAGGCAATCCTTTGCTTGTGTCAAAGTTGATGTTGAGTTCACTATCTATATTTGAAGAAACTTTTGCTTTTATAATTTTTGAAGAAGCTGGATTGATTAAAGGAGATAATTCTAGGTTTTCTTTGATGAAATTTTTAGAATATTCAAAAGCTGTAGTGTTTTTTGATTTATCCCAAACCAAAACACCAACTAATTTTCCCCATAAAATAATTTCTACTGGAATCATTTTTTATAACCTCCTCGCTTTCTTTTTTTCTTTTCTCGTTCATAAATTTCCATAGGAGATAATTCATACGCTTCTTTTTCGAAAAAGTATTCGAATTTATCTAAGATTTGAAGAGCTCTGGAAATAGAGATCAACGTAACAATGGAGAAGTTTCTTCCTTTTTCAATTTCAGAAATAGAACTTCTACTCATGCCTGTTTTCTCTGCCAATTCTGTTTGAGAGAAACCTGCTTCAATTCGTAGCTCTTTAATTTTCCCTCCCCACTTACGAATTAACTCTTTGTCAGAATGACTATATAAATCTTGAATCATGTTCAAATGTACGATAAAGAAGTCAATAATTAAAATAAATCAATTAATTGACTTGTTTGTAAGACATTTTATTGTATAAAAAGTAGCTAATGGAATTAATTCAACTTAAAATTGACATGCTGTTCTTCTAAAGTAGTGAGAAGCTCTGAAGAAATTTTAATTTTTGTATTTCTACTCGGAACATCCAATTCTATTTCCTCATCCACATCATAAATAACAAAACGTAAAGATTGTTTACCACCATTCTGCTTAAATAAACGTTCAAAACCTTCAATAGATTTTTCATTTACTTGTTGAATAGGAATTTTGATGGTCACTTTCTTACAGAGTTCGTCCATGACATCATGTAGTAATTTAAAATCTGTAAACTTTAATCGTGCATCACCTTGTACACCTTCTTTATTTACCCAACCTTTTTGAACGGTAGTTCTAATAAATAAGAAAGAATTAGGAACTAAAAAGTGTTTGAATTTTAAATAATCTTCGCCAAAAATTCGAAACTCAAAACTATCAGAATAATCTTCAATAAAGAATGATGCCCATCCTTTTCCAGACTTGGAAACTCTGTGTTGAACATCGGTAATTATTCCTGCGAAAACCAGATTGGCTCCAACATATTTATTTAAATCTTCTTTGAAATAAGAAACACTTGCATTGCAAAATTTCAATTCATTTTTAAAATCATCCAAAGGATGTGCAGAAATATAAATTCCAACCACTTCTTTTTCTTTGGCTAATTCTTCCATATTTCCCCAAGCTTCACATTCAGGAATATCAGGTTCAGGAAATTGTACATCAGAAGCTTCACCAAACAAAGAAACTTGAGCAGAGTTTAAGTTTTCTTGATATTTATTACCAAAACGAATGGCTTTTTCTATAAAAGTTTGGCCTTTTTCATCTTCAGCAAAATATTGTGCTCTGTGTGTATTAGAAAAAGAATCAAAACCTCCAGCTAAAATTAACCCGTCAAAAGCTTTTTTATTGGCAGCTCTTAAGTCGACTCTTTTCGTCAGATCGAAAATAGAATTGAAATTTCCATTTTCTTTTCGTTCATTGATAATGGCTTTTACAGCAGAACCTCCAACACCTTTTATGGCTCCCATTCCAAAACGTACAGCGCCGTTTTTATTTACTGAGAATTTTAAATAAGATTCATTGACATCCGGCCCTAAAACTTCTAATCCCATGCGTTTACATTCTTCCATAAAGAAGGAAACTTGCTTGATGTCGTTCATATTATTAGAGAGAACCGACGCCATATATTCGGCAGGATAATGTGCTTTTAAATAAGCAGTTTGATAAGCAATCCACGCATAACAAGTAGAATGCGATTTGTTAAATGCATAGGATGCAAAAGCTTCCCAGTCTTTCCAAATTTTTTCTAATTTATCTGCTTCATGACCATTTTCTCCCGCTTGTTCTATAAATTTCGGCTTCATTTTTGCCAAGACAGCAGCTTGCTTTTTCCCCATGGCTTTACGAAGTACATCGGCTTCACCTTTGGTAAAGTTTGCCAACTTCTGAGAAAGTAGCATTACTTGCTCTTGATAGACCGTAATTCCATAGGTTTCAGCCAAATACTCTTCCATGGCAGGAAGATCATATTCAATATCTTCATCACCGTGTTTTCTTCTAATGAAAGAAGGGATATATTCCATCGGTCCAGGACGATAGAGTGCATTCATGGCAATTAAATCACCAAAAACAGTAGGCTTTAAAGAGCGCATATGTTTTTGCATTCCAGGAGATTCATACTGGAAAATCCCAACAGTTTCTCCTCTTTGAAACAGTTCATAGGTCTTCTCATCATCCAATGGGAAATCCTCTGGGTCTAACTCAATTCCCTGACGTGCTTTTACAATTTTCACCGTGTCTTTGATCAACGTCAAAGTTTTTAATCCCAAGAAGTCCATTTTTAACAACCCAGCACTTTCTACTACTGAATTGTCAAACTGAGTGACATACATGTCAGAATCTTTTGCCAATGCAACAGGAACAAAATTGGTAATATCCGAAGGCGTTATAATTACACCACAGGCATGAATTCCCGTATTCCGAACAGAGCCTTCTAAAATGGTTGCTTTGTTAATGGTTTCAGCTTCAATGCCATTTCCATCAGCCATGACTCTAAGTTCATTTACCATGTCCTTTTCTTCGGAACGTAAACCAGCAACTTTTCCTTTGCTTTTGTCATCCGTTCCAAAGATATTATTCAACTTAATATTGGGAATCAATTTGGAAATCCTATCCGCTTCAAACAATGGTAAATCCAATACTCTAGCAGTATCTCGTATGGACGATTTTGCAGCCATTGTTCCATAGGTAATAATCTGGGCAACTTGATTAGAACCGTATTTATTGATGACATAATCCATCACGCGACCTCTTCCTTCATCATCAAAATCAATATCAATATCGGGCATCGATACACGTTCAGGATTTAAGAAACGCTCAAAAAGTAAATCGTATTTAATAGGATCAATATTGGTAATCCATAAGCAGTAAGCAACTACAGATCCTGCGGCAGATCCACGTCCAGGACCTACAGAAACATCCATATTTCTAGCTTCTCTAATAAAGTCTTCTACAATTAAGAAATATCCAGGATATCCAGTGTTTTCAATGACTTCCAATTCGAAATCTAAACGCTCTTTGATTGATTCTGTAATTTCTCCGTATCGTTTTTTGGCTCCAATATAGGAGATGTGTTTCAGATAATTATTCTCACCACGTTTTCCACCATCTTCTTCATCTTCTTTGGATTGAAATTCTTCAGGAATGTCAAAGGCAGGTAATAATACATCACGCGCTAAAGAGAATACTTCAATTTTGTCTACTATTTCTTGAATGTTGCTAATTGCTTTTGGCAAATCAGCAAACAATTGCTTCATTTCATCAGTACTCTTGAAATAATATTCGTCATTTGGTAATCCGTAACGATAACCTCTCCCTTTTCCTTTTGGCGTGGCTTGTTTTTCACCGTCTTTTACACACAATAAAATATCATGTGCATTGGCATCTTCTTTATTGAGATAGAAAGTGTTGTTGGTGGCTACAATTTTAACATCGTGTTTTTTAGCAAATTTTAATAAAGTTTCATTGACAACACGTTCATCATCTTGATTGTGGCGCATCAACTCAATATAGAAATCATCAGCAAATTGTTCTTTCCACCAAATCAAAGCATCTTCAGCTTGTTTTTCACCAACATTCAGAATCTTGTTGGGAACTTCACCATAGGTGTTTCCTGTCAAAACAATGACATCTTCTTTGTATTCTTCAATGACTTTTCTATCGATTCTTGGGACATAATAGAATCCATTTACAAAGGCAATGGAAGACATTTTTGCTAAATTGTGATATCCTTTTTTGGTTTTGGCCAATAAGACAATTTGATACCCGTTGTCTTTTCTGGATTTATCCAGGTGATTTTCGCAGACATTAAACTCACAACCTAAGATGGGTTTTAAAATGGTTTCTGAAGGTTCTTCACCGTTTTCTTCTGCCAATTCGTTTTTTATAGATGCTTGTTTGTTATGATTTAGGATTTCTCTTACAAAGTGAAAAGAAGCCATCATATTTCCAGTATCCGTTAAGGCAATGGCCGACATATTATCTTTGGCTGCTGCTTTTACAATATTCCCAATTTGAATGGTAGATTGTAAGACTGAAAACTGTGTATGATTGTGCAAATGTGCAAACTGAACATTTTCTAATTCGGATAAACCATCAGAAGTAGATTGTGTGGTTTCAGTTTCCTGAAGAGAAGCAATACGCTTTCGTATTTTTTCACTCTCTTTTTTAAGATTGATGTGTTTTAAACCAATAACCTGAATAGGTTTTGGATTGGCTTCTGAGAAGTTTTTAAAATAACTCTCATCAACATCTAATTTCTCTTTGGTAAATTCTCTTAGGCGAATCAGTTCTAAAAAACAACGAGTGGTTGCTTCAACATCGGCAGTTGCATTATGTGCTTCACCAAATCCAGTTCCGAATAAATGATTGTGTAATTCTGTTAGGGTTGGTAATTTAAATTTACCTCCACGTCCACCAGGAATTTGACATAGTAGTGCAGTATGCTCCGTACAAGTATCTAAAACAGGCAATTTTGTTAGGTTGTTCTCTACACTTAACCTGTGGAATTCGCACCCCATAATGTTGATGTCAAACTCTAAATTCTGACCAACAATAAATTTTGTTTTCTGCAAGGCTTCGTTAAACAATTCTAAACCTTCAGCTAAAGGAATTCCTTGCTCTTGTGCTAAATCTGTAGAGATTCCGTGAATACGCTCTGCATCATAGGGAATGTTAAATCCGTCGGGTTGTACAAGGAAGTCATTATGCTCTAAGACATTTCCCATTTCATCATGCAACTGCCATGCAATTTGGATGCATCTTGGCCAGTTGTCTGTGTCAGTAATAGGAGCATTCCAACTCTTTGGTAACCCAGTGGTTTCCGTATCAAAAATTAAGTACATAGTTGCGGACTTCTCGTGTAGAATTCAGTAGGATAAAAGTAGCGAAAAAGAGAGAAAAGAGAAAGGAGAAAAGAGGAAGAGTTATTGGGTTTTATTAACAATATGAAATGCTGTTTTATTATTGTTTCTTGTGACTTCGAGAGCCTCAGTCACCTTAAGTATGGTTGTTTAGAAGTGTACAGGTGTTTTTATTTCAAAAACGCAAAGGTTTTTTCTAAAACAACTTCAAAATCCTCTGGAAAATTTTCATCAGTCCATGGTTGTTTGGCTCCAAAAACATGATTGGCATTTGGAACAATGACCAATTCGCTATTAGGATTCCAGGAATGTAAACTGTACGCATGTTGAATGGGAACTGCATGGTCTCCATCGCCATGAAAAATTAAATGTGGAATGGTGATTTTCTTAACGGCGTTTTCTATGTTCAAACGCTCTTTGTTTTCTATATAGTTGTAATAGAATTGAATATAATGCGGCATTTCTTGTTTGGTGCGACCGTTAATCACATAGAAAACGCCTTCTTTTTTCCATTGTTCTAATTCCTTTCCTTCATGAAACATGGATCGATCCAAAGTACATACAGCTGCCCAAGTTATAAGTTGTTTGACTCGAGGATCTTCGGGGGCAGTTAATGTTGCGATTCCACCTCCACGAGAATGACCAATTAATGTGATGTTATTGACGTCGATTTCATCCTGATATTCTTCATTCATAGAAATCCAATCGATGACAGTTTGTAGGTCGTCCAATTCTAGAGTGTAATTGTTCTTTCCAAAAGCATCCAAATCAGGAAAGTCAATAGGTTGTTCTATGGTTCCACCATTGTGAGAAAAGTTGAATTTCAATAGGGCAAATCCTTCTTCTAAAAAGACGGAAGACATCTTGTCAAATGCACCCCAATCTTTATAGCCTTTGTATCCGTGACAGAAAATAACCAATGGTTTTTTTGATTGTGTTTTTTGGTAATACAGATCTGTTAGAATTGGCTTTTGATGTGTGCCTTTTAATGGTTTGTTTTTCAATTGAATCATCTACCAAAAGTATTAGAAAAAAGTTAGAATATTTAAAGATTTGTTTTTGTTTTAATTATGAAAGAATTTTGTACATTTGCGCCCACTTATCACGAGATGGTAAGATTATTAATAACCAAGGTCGAGTACCTTAAAAAATTAAAAGAATGTCAGTAAAAATTAGATTACAAAGACACGGTAAAAAAGGAAAGCCATTTTATTGGATAGTTGCAGCTGATGCAAGAGCAAAAAGAGATGGTCGTTACTTAGAAAAATTAGGAACTTACAATCCTAACACAAATCCAGCAATTATCAATTTAGATATTGATGGTGCTGTAAAATGGTTACAAGATGGTGCGCAACCTACTGATACTGCAAAAGCAATTTTGTCGTACAAAGGAGCGATGTTAAAAAACCATTTAGTAGGTGGAGTAAGAAAAGGTGCTTTAACTGAAGAGCAAGCTGAAGAGAAATTCCAAGCTTGGGTAGCAGAAAAAGCAGGTAAAGTTTCTTCGAAAGAAGAAAACTTAGCAAAAGCAAAAGCGGAAGCAAAGGCAAAAGCATTAGAAGCTGAAAAAGCGGTAAATGAAGCTAGAACTGCAGTAGCTGTTGAAGAGGTTGCAGAAGAAGTAGAAGCTGTTGAAGAGGCTGTAGCTGAAACTACTGAAGAAGTAGTAGAAGAAGAAGCTGCTGAAGTTGAAGCAGTAGCAGAAGCTACAGAGGAAGTTGCTGAAGAAGCTCCTGAAACTAAAGAAGAAGAAACTAAAGAAAAGACTGCAAAGTAGGTCTTTCTATAACGATGCGTAAAGAAGATTGTTTTTATTTAGGCAAGATCGTTAAAAAACACAGTTTTAAAGGTGAGATTGTTATCAAGTTAGATACTGACGAACCTGAATTGTACGGAAATATGGAATCAGTATTTGTCGACTTAGGTGGCAATCTGGTTCCATTTTTCATTAAAAAAAGCTCTTTGAGTAAAGGAACAATGTTGCGTGTTCATTTTGAAGATGTAAACACTGAAGAAGATGCTGATTTTCTAATGAAGTCTGGAATTTATCTACCTTTAGATTTATTGCCTAAATTAGAAGGAGATCAATTTTACTTTCATGAGATTATTGGATTTAAAGTAGTAGATGCAAATCATGGAGATGTAGGTGTGTTGGTGTATATTAATGATAAAGCTGCACAGCCGATGTTTGAAATTGAAAAAGGAGATAAGGAAATCTTTATCCCGATGATTGATGATTTTATCAAGAAGATCGACAGAAAAAATAAGGAAGTACATGTTGAGACCCCGGAAGGGTTGATTGATTTGTATTTATCCTGAATTTATTTCAGGATCTCTTGAATTTTACCCAAAGCTTGTCGAAGGGTGATTCAGGATATTATAAATTTAAGTTCTTATTATACAAATGCTGACCTCTCGACTCCACTTCGACAGGCTCAGTGTGACACGTTCGAGATGACAGTAGATGTAATATTAAAAAGATGCTGAAACAAGTTTAGCATATAAAGAGAGGTGGCCGAGTGGTCGAAGGCGCACGCCTGGAAAGTGTGTATACTCCAAAAGGGTATCGAGGGTTCGAATCCCTTCCTCTCTGCAAAAGGAAACCACGACAGTTGTCGTGGTTTTCATGATTGCTCAAGATTCCCTTCTGGGATCAACGAAGTTAATCCCAAGAAAATATATTTTCAAAAGTGATTGAAAACAAAAAATGGCGAACATAGTTCGATTGGATTTTCATGCCTTCCGCAGTCGGGCTTGTTCAAGATTCTCTTTTGGGATTAAAGGAGTTAATCCTTTGAAAGCTTGCTTCTAAACTAGACTTCTACATATTCAATAGAGAAACTCAGCAGAAACTATCAGTATATAAAAAAAGAAAATCACAACAAAATTGCTGTGATTCTCTCGCTAGGAACTATGGAAAAAAGTCAGAAAAAATACTGTAATGTAATTGATAAGTTGGTAAGCCAAGGCAATTCATTACAAATCACCTTGACTGTACCCCCTCAAAGTGTCCCAACACTCTAAATTGTTCTTTTTAAAATTTGTTGTTTTTGTAGCTCTTTTTCTTCTATTTCCTTTTTTCTTTCACTAGCCAACTGCCAAATTGCAGCTTCTATGTCTTGATTTTTTCGAACTCCTTGAAAAACCATTCTGATATATTGAATGTTATGTGACTTTCCATTTCTATTCGTAATTTCTTTTTCTTCCAGAATTTCTAAAACATCTTCAGCATAATAACCCTGAAAAAGTTTTCGCAATTCTTTTCTTTCTATTTCTGTAATCATAGGAATTATTCATTGATTTTAACATATTTGTTATTATATTGTTATAGTTTTGTAGTATACAATCTACGTAAATAAATTTACAATTAAAAGAAAAATGGAAAATATATTTACTAATATTAAAGAAAGAGTTATTCAGGTTGCTGAAAAACAGGATATTAGCAAAGAAAGATTTTTTATGAGTATTGGCATGACCTCCGCTAGTTTTAGAGGTAAAGCTAAGGATACTCCTTTGAATTCTAATGCTATTGTAAATATAATTACGAAATATCCTGATACAGATTTACATTGGTTGTTAACTGGAGAAAGAAAATTAGCAAATTATACTGTTATCTCTGAAGTAGATGAATCTTCTAATCCGTATGGAGATTATTGTAAAAGTTGTGATGAGAAAGACGAGGTGATTAAATTATTGAAGAGTCAAATTAAAGACTTGAAATCTGACAAAGAGGATTTGAAAAAATTGTTAGGATTGAATAAGGACAACTGATGCAGTTTAAAGTTTGAAAGCCCTCCTGTATCCATTCGGGCTGATTCCAAGTTTAAAGTTGGAGGAACACGCCTTAAACATTAGAGAAAGAGTTGAATTTGTTTAAGTAGGAAATCTCCTGTTTTTGTTAACCGCCACGAATTCACAAATATTTTTATGTAGTGTCTTTAATGAGTGTTTTTTAATACAGCATCATTCGCGTATTTGTGGCTATATTATTTCTGAGAAAAGAACAAATGACTAGTAGAGATTAAAAAAAACCAATAAAGCTTTTAAGGCTATAAAACTTTTTACTTTTTATAAAAACCTTTTTATTTCAATTTACCCACAACTTTTGAGGTTGCCCTCTTTTATTCGTATTAGTTTATAATCACTTTTTTTGTTACTGTTTTATTTCCTGAATAAATTCTCAACAAATAAATGCCAGCCTTCACCTCATTAATATTGATTTGATTTGTAGCAGTATTTTTATTAATAATCGATTGCCCTAGTGTATTGTAAAGTTCAACTTTATCTACATTCTCGTTCGTCCTTATATTAAGGACGTCTGAACTTGGATTTGGGTAAACAGAAAACCTACTTGCAAAAACATCATCTGTACTCAAACCTGTGTTTTGATAAACCTTTACATAATCAATAACCATACTACTTTGTGTAAATCCAGGATCTATAGTTCCTGCAATTCCACCCATAGCAACGTTTAATAAGAGGTACTGATCTTGATAAAAAGGCCAAGTAGCATCGTTTTTAACAGCAGGGTTGTAGGTGTAGAACCCAACACCATCAATCAAAAATGTTATTTGATCTGGCGACCAATTCATTGAATATACATGGTAATTATTAGCCACGTCTGCTAGTACTTGTGATTGTACATTTATTGTAGCTCCAGAGCTAGACGGTGTGTGTAAGGCACTAGATACATGGTTTATCGCTCCAAGACCGTGTTCCATAATGTCTATTTCTCCACATGCGGGCCAACTTGTTGTTCCAAATCCCTGTGTTTGCCAATAAGCCCCAGCTTCACTGATGTTTTTTCCTAAGGTCCAGATGGCAGGCCAAGTACCATCTCCAAAAGGTAATTTGGCTCTTACATCTACACGACCATAGGTAAACGCAAATTTAGAATTTAGTCTAGCAGAAGTATAATTTGTTGTTAATCCTTGATCTGTAAAGCTTTCTTTGATGGCTGCAATGTTTAAAAACCCAGCATCTACAAAAGAGTTTTCAATACGATTTGTATAATGTTGTTGTTCACCATTAAACCACCCGCCAGCAGTCGGTATTTGCGTTTGGTGAAACCATTTACTGGCATCTATAACTCCATCAGTATCAAACTCATCTTCCCAAACCAAATCTGTATAAATTACATCTAATGCATGTGGGTCTGATGCTATAGATCCATCGTTAATATCATCTATTAAATAAGTTCCAGCAGTGGTTACACCTTCATCAATAAAAATGGTGAGTCTACTATAAGCTCCTGTAGCATCTACAGGTGTACCATCGGAACTATATTGCGCATTAGAAAAATCGAAGGTTAAATCTTTCCAATCAGAAGGAGATGGCACACTAAAAGTGAGTCTTACTTCTACATTTGGATTGACGCCATTTTCTAATTTGAGTACGATATTATGAGAGTTTGGATCAAAAGAATAAAAGGATAGTGTTAGGTTTTTTTCTGTGTCTAAATCTATGGGTTGACTTAAGTCTATATAAAAACCTTGAGAAGCATTTGTGCCATCGTTATGAAACTGACCGACTTTATTACTTCCATCTTGAGGATCATTAACAATAGCAAAACCACTTCCTCCAAACACTGCAAAATTATCTGATGATCCAGAAAAGTTTATTGGTGTCTGTTGTGCATAGCACAATATATTTACTAAGAAAAGAAGGTAAAGTATTTTGTAATGAATCTTCATTGGAATTAAGTTTTTATAAAAGTATAGAAAATTATAGCTTCATAAGCTTAGTCGTACCTATATAAAAACCAAACAAAGTCTTGTTTGGGTAGAAAGATTCAAGCTATTTCAGATTTAAGGCTTACTTTGCATTTGTATAATTTTTATAATGCCTGTTTAATGAGTCGCCCATTTCACTTTAAAGAATTTATTGTTCATCAAGATAAAACGGCTATGAAAATAGGAACTGACGGTGTTTTATTGGGAGCTTGGTGTTCTTTGGAAAATGATCCAGAGTCCATTTTGGACATAGGATCAGGAACGGGTTTAATTGGGTTGATGATTGCGCAGCGTTGTGATGCGATGACCATAGATAGTGTTGAAATAGATGAACAGGCTTATGAGCAAACTGTGGAAAACTTTGAACGATCGGATTGGGCAGATCGTTTGTTTTGTTACCATAGTTCGTTTCAAGATTTTGCGAATGAAATGATAGAAGAGGAGGAAGAATACGACCTCATCATTTCTAATCCGCCTTTTTATACGGATGATTTTCAGACGGAAGATGATGCAAGAAATAGAGCGAGATTTACCTCGTCATTGTCATTTCAAGAATTGATTATAGGAGCGACCAACTTGCTTTCTTCAGCAGGAAAGTTTGTGGTCATTATTCCATTTAAAGAGGAAGAAACTTTTGTTTCCTTGGCTGAAGAAAGCAAGTTGGTCTTACAAAGAGTTTGTAGAATACAAGGAACTCCAGATTCTGAAATCAAACGAAGCTTGTTGGAATTTTCTTTTCAGGAGAAAGAATTGACAGCCGAGGAGTTGATTATAGAAATCTCCCGCCACAATTATACCGAATCGTATAAGGAGTTGACGAGAGATTTTTATTTAAAAATGTGACTTCGATTAGGCTCAGCCACCTAATTTTGAAATGTTGATTATTTGATAAATAGGACATTTTTTAGCCAGATAATGATGATACTCCATATCGCAGCGATTACTGAAATAATAATGACTCCTTTTCCTTTGAATACTTCAAACTTGGTATTGATATCTATTTTCCATTGTTCTAAGTCGCTTACTCGTGTAAGAATACTTTTTTCTCCGGTTTTGCTATTGTTTTCAAAATGACGTAAGATGGAATCTATCTTTTTCTGGATACTTTTTATTTGATTTAGCGCTTTGGGTTTGTTGTTAAGCTGAAGCATTAAAATTTCTACTTCTCTTCGTATCATTTTTAATTCTTTGTCTACATAATTGTCTTCATGAGAAAATAATTTTTGATCTCGTGAGGGACATGTCGGACAAGGTGTCCCTTTTCTTAAATTGGTAATATGGTTATCGCATACTTGCATTTTTTTAATTTTTTGAATAGGTTATTGAATAACCTGGGTTATTTTTCTTTTTCTTAATGCGTATTTTTATACACACAGTTTCATTAGGCTAGTTTACCAGTGATAAAAGTTTGATATGATAATTGTTGTTAAAAGGAATGACTTTTCCTTTTTTAGGATGCTTGATTAAAAAGCAACATGTTTTTAGTGTAAAACCACTCCTTCTGTTTTGCAGAAAGAGGAGAAAATAAATAGATTGAGAGCCTCGATCTATCAGTTTTGCACATGAATATGAAAATTCTTTTTTAGCAATTTTTTTAGTTCTTTATTTATGAAAATACCTAGTCAATTTACTACGACAAAACTTATAAATTAAAAAATCACCAAGAGTATCTCATACACTTATGTTAGGGTTGTCTCTTAGTTACTGCATATAGTATATTTCCACTGATTTTGTTTTTAAAACGGAATATCATTTTTTATTCTACGAATAGCTTCATTAATTAAACCACTAAATGTATAGTTATTGGCTGTTTTTAAAGTAACCAATTCAGAATCTCTATTTTTATCACCTCCTGGAGTGTAAATGTATACATCGGGATCCTCTTTGTTTTCGTCTAGAAAAAAGATAGAGAAGAAACCACTGTGTTCATTAAAGATAAAAAAGGGTCTGTCAAGTTTGTCATTGGTATATTCTACCATATCTTGCAGATTGTTAAGTAAGTAATCAAAATCATGATCTATTACCCCTACAGCACTTCCTTTACCAGCTAAAAATAAATACTCTCTAAATGCTTTTGGGAATTTCCTGCCTTTATTATATTTTGCTTCCAGTTGTATGATTTCTGATTCTTCCATAGGTCTGTTTTCAGACCAATCTTCATTATGCAAATTGGAATTCATTTGCAATTGATTCATATAAATAAAATCCATAATCTATTTATTTTTAGTTTTGCTATATATTTTTTCATATTTTTTATTGATCTCCTTGATTTCAGGATGCTTTACAGCAAATAATAAAGAACATCAATTAGAATTAAGAGATGTATCATATAGCGTTAAATACTTAATAATTGACTGGGCTAACGCATTATTTTGTCCATCAAACTCATGAAATCTACATATGGAATATTCAAAATGATATTTACGAAATGAGGGTAAACTATTCTTTCTGATAATATAGTCTTGAATATGTATGTTTCTTTTGGTTTTTGTAAAGAAACGCCATTGAATTAGTCCAGCAATTTTATACTTTTCTAAAACCAATGGAATCTGAGAGTTGACGACACCCAATAAAAAAATCTTTGTGGCATTTTCTGTTGTTAGCAGGCCATATCTACTGTAGTGATCTATATTAGGCATTAAGTAATAACCTTCAAAATCAGGATCATATTGGTCTGTTTTTTCTATTTTATAACCTAGAAGTTCCTCCATCTGCTTTATTACTTCGGGTAATTGAGATAGAGAAAAATATTCTTTTTCTTGTTTTGTTAATATTTTCAGTTGTATCATAGAACTATTTTTAAAACGGATAAAAGGTGACCCTTTTGATTGAGTATTCAATTCAATCTTTTTATGAATACAGATATTGAAATTTTTTAAAAAGGAATATCATTTTTTATTCTGCGAATGGCCTCATTGATTAAACCACTAAACGTATAGTTGTTGGCTCTTTTTAGTGTAACTAGTTCAGAATCTATATCTCTGTCCCCTCCAGGCGTATATATATATATATCCGGGTCCTCTTTGTGTTCGTCAAGGAAAAAAATTTTAAAGAATCCACTGTGTTCATCAAAGACAAAAAATGGTCTGTTGAGTTTGTCATTGGTATATTCGGCTAATTCCCGCATGTTGTCAAATACATAATCAAAATCATTGTCAACAACACCAGTTCCTCCTTTTTCTCCTCCTAAATGTAAATATTCTCTAAAGGCTAAAGGAAATTTTTTTCCTTGGTTATATTTGATTTCTAAGACTTTGATTTGATTTTCGTGCAACCCTTCTATATTGTATCTCATACCTATGTTAGGATTATCTCTAAGTTTTTGCATATAGTGTATTTCCATTAGTCTTGTTTTTTTCGGTTTCTATAAATTTTCTCGTATTTTTTATTGATTTCTTTGATTTCCGGATATGTTTCTTTCATTTTACTCATTCCTTCAATAAGCTCATCTGAATGTACAATCAATTTGATTTTTTTTCCAAATTTTTTGCCGATTTCTACCAACATGGAAAGCTCACGAGTACAACTTCCGCAGGTTCGATAGATGTTTCGGGTTTCAATCACAAATTCATCTGCTTTATCAAAATGAAACTTTAAAAAGTTGTAAATGAACTTGATCTCACTATCAAATTTACGAGGAATTGTCTGGTAATCAAAAGCTGCTTTCACAAATTCCACAAATCCCTCATAATTATCTAAAACATTGATGGTACCTTTAGGGAATTTGGGTGGATTTCCGAAATAATATAAAATATCACTTCTTTTACCAGAAAATGAAAATTCGTCAATAGACTGTACCACTTTATTTTTAGCAATATATTTAATATTAAATTCTGCCTGATTAAACCCTTTTACCAACTGTGGGAATTCATCCAATCTCTTGGTGTATAGCTGTAACAAATCTCGTTTTTTAAGATGTATTAGCTTTGCATTCTTTCTCCATAGGGATCTGATAAATGCTTCTCCTTTTTCAAATAATGGTTTTCTCAATTTAACATAGTCGTTTAATACAGGGTTTTTTAATTCTACTTCTGCAATTTTTGCCAATTCGTTAATAACCCTATTTTTATCAGCGAGTTCGATACCCGAATCATTGTCTTTAATCAATTCATCAAAATCTCGCTCTAACTGAGTTTTGTTATCAATGGCTTTTTTTGCAGATTTTCTTAATCCAGATTTGATAAGATCCGTCAGTTCTCCTCCTAGAGTTAAGATTTCCAGATAGAATAATACTTCACTAATGTTTTTACCTGTTTCGGTTTCGTTTAGTTCAGACAATTTTAATAAAGCATTAATGGAACCACTGGAGATTTCTACAATTCCTACTACTTTTTTAATGTTAGCACTTATTCTAGCTGCTTTAGAAGCTTTATTAGCGAATTGAAGTTTGGAAGCTCTGTTAGCAAGTTTAATTAAGTGCCTGAACTTTAAGATGTTTCCAAAACCAGATAGTGTAGTTACAATATCTATAGCAAGTTCACCAGCAAAGAAAACATTATTCCAAAAATCTTTATTTTCTTTAACAAATAAGAAAAACCCAGGGATATTGTTTCCGATGACAATTTCTCCTGTTTGCCCTGAAGGAATTTTGATCGGGAAGAAGGGATGGTACTGATACTTTTCAGTGATTTCAGTCGAAATGCTTGTTGTTTGTCCAGGTACATCTGGATGAGGAACCTCTGCAGTTGTATATTTTCCTGTTTTGTATACCACTTCTATCTGATTGTTTTTTATATTGTAATCTGCACTTGCATTGCTTACATAAAAACCTAAGGTTTTATCGGACCTGTAAGGTAAAAATAAGGGGCCGTTTTCAGTATTGGAAAATAAAAAATGAGAAGCATTTGTATACTCGCTTCTTTTCCATACTTCAAACATGAAATTGATAAAGCGTTTATGATTATCTCCATCCAAACGATAAAACAATTGACTTAGAAAAGAATTATTTCTATCAAACCTTTGTAAGAAAATTTCTAAAAACGCTTCATTGGTTTTGGACAGCTTATACATTGCTTTGATTATTCTGAGAACAACAGATTCTTCATTTGTTCCTGTTTCATCTACAAAGCCATGAAGCAAGTTGGATAAATTGGCTGTTAACTGTTTTAATCCTCTTGATTCAATGACAAAATCGGGAGCTAATCCATAAAGTTCATCAAATTGATTTCTATTGTTTCCAGCTCTTGTAAAAGCAGTATTGAATATATTGATAATCCCTTTCTTTAACCCCTCAGGATAAGTAAGGTTGAGTTTGTTGATTAGGATTTCTAACTCACCATAGTTAGATGTTTCTATGATGATTCCATATATGTCAGATAAAGAATTTGCATTTATTTTGGAATTGAAAGGAAATAAAATCCTGTATCTAAAAAATTTGCTTGCAATAGAAACATTGTAGCTGAACTGAGCTCTGTTTTTGAGAATTGTTTTTGTTTTACAACTAGAAATAATTGTTTTAAAAAATAACTTTTCTCCATCTATTATATACGGTTTGTCAGATGTATTACTAATAAAATGTAAATCTACAGGCTTTTTAGGAGTTTTATTTAAAAAATAATTTTTAAGCCCCGTATCATTTGTTAAGATTTTAGTAATCTGACCAACAAGAAACTCAGGATGTTTAAGAGTAAAACTCCCTTTATTGAACGTGTCTACGAGCTTGTTTAATTCAACCACTCCAGTTTGAAAAAAACTCTTCTCAGTATTATTTTGAAACTGAATTGGAGGGGAAAACCCAAAACGTTCGTTTAATTTAAATGTGTTACTCATAATTATATATTGTTTAGATGAATCTTTACCGATAAAAGTTCGGTGCAGTAATTATGTTCTTATGATATGGCTAAGCTAATCTGTCATGTTTTCTAATGCATGAATTCCTTTGGAAGTAATTCGTAAGGGTTCTTCTTTGATGAGTTGCTCGTGTGTTAATTCTTGTACGGTAGTTAGCCAACTCAAGGTTCTTGTATTTTGCTGATAGAACAAGCGGTCAAATTTTTGAATAGTCATCGGTTGATGATCTCGCAAGAGTTCTAAGATGTATTTTCTGTAATTCATAGTGTTGTTATTTAAAAAGCCGAAATCCCACTCCAATATTGTGTGATAAGGGCGTTAATTCATTCATGTTCATTCGGTAACTGATAAACCAGTTTCCTTTTCTATTGTACTGCAATCCAAAACTGAGATTGCTAAATTGTTGCGTGTTTCCTCCAATTTCGGAGAAGAAGTAGAGTCCACTTCTAAATTGTTTTGGATGCTCAATGTTTTTTGTGATTGTAATTTCTTTGGGTACTTTTAGTTTGTAGGTGATTTTGCTGTCTAATAAATTGCCATCCACCAAATTAAAACTGTAGAGGTCTATATCATTATTTTTTAAAGTATCTCTATAAATTTTTGCCTTGATAAATTTGCTAGTGTCTTTTACAATTACAGTATCTGTAATCACTTTTGTAGGGTTATTCTTGGCAACATAAACGGTTTCGTATTTGATGGTTTGAACTTTAAAGGTGTCTATCTTGACTTGCCAAACAGTGTCTCTAACAATGGTGATTTTTGGTTCTTTGGATGGCTGACTCGTACATCTTTTTGGAAGTAAGCTCAGTAAGAAAATTCCAAGGGCAAGAATCACGATTTCTCGTTTGTATTTTATAAGGGTTTGCATAGCTATTTGTTTAGAACCGATCCTGCAAAGCAGAATCGGTTTGATTGTTTAATTCTCCAGTTTTTTCCAGACCAATTGTTGTTTGTTGATGGCTTCTGGTAGTAACTGAACTATTTGTAGCAGATCAAAGTTTTTAAGCTGAGGAGTAACATGGTGTTTTTTACACAACTCTTCTAATTCTTTGTAGAACTCTTGAAGTGATTTGGCTTCTTCCTCTTGTTGTTTTGCACGTTCTCTGGTATCAAGGATTGCCTGTTTTTCTTGTGCTGTTAACGTTATTTCTGTTTCTTTTACTTTTGTGTTCATACTTAAAAAGTTATAGAGTTTTTGCTTTACGAAATATTGGTAACATCAGTTATGATTCCGTTTTTAACTGTAACCTGATCTGGACCTGCAATAAAATTTCCTGTATACCCTAGGCTTCCATCTGATGAAATGTAGTTTGCAGCGGTAATTCCTCCATTCGCGTTGATGGATCCTCCAAAAGTTGCTGCTCCACTTTTAAAATCATGATTTTGAGAATCGTCTATTTGATAGGCTGGAATTGAATTTGTTGAGAAAGCTAAATTATCTTGTGCTGGATTATACATGCCCGTATTGTGGTCATCTAAAAAAGAAAAACTAGGGAAATTAAATTGACCTGACCCTACTTTGAGTTGTATGTTGGTGAATTCAGCTCTGTGGTAAAGATTTCCATTTGAATCTTCTTGACCTATTAATAACTGGCTATGATTGTAATGTTGTATCCAAAATGGGCTTCTCTGTACTTTATTATCTGATAAGTAAAACTTCTCTTGATCCTTTAAAGTCAGATACCCTAAATAGTTTTCTGCTCCTACTGCAATTTTTCCAGTAGTTTTTATGTTTCCTCCATTGATAACTTCTATGCTTCCGTTAAAAGTTTGTGTGACAGCAAAATGATTGTCTGCACTATTTGTAGCAATATTACCACTGGTAGTAGGAAGGTTTAGTCTTATTTCTCCAGAACCAGTAGGCATTTCAATAGCTGTTACATCACCAGTTGTAGAAGTTAAGGCAAGTGCCCCTTTTATAGAAATCTCTTTATTTGCATCATTAACTATGAGTTTTGTGCCATTGGAAGAATTATCATAGTCTCCTAATTTTACAATAATATCTGTTTCTCTGGTGTTCTCTTCAGAATACCCATAAATTTCCAAATCTGTTACTGTAATTGGGTCATAAGCATGACGTAAAGAATCAATTAGGTTTTCATATTGTTTTTGAGTAGGCTTATCACCTGTTTCAAAATACGCTTTTAATATGTTTTTTTCTTGTTTCATTTTTTCTTATTATATATTTATTATAACCCATTGTTCATTTTGAATAAATCGAAACAAACAATGAGTAGACTTAATTTTTGTTTATTTTATAAAATATTTTAAATACCCTATTATATTTGTATGTGTTTCTGTCGGTAACTGTAATAAATCGGAGAACGATCTAGGTGTATTAGTGATACCGCCAAAGATGTCTAATACACTTGCATTGTCTTCATTAGGAGCATTGTCTAACTTCGTATGGAAGAAACTCGCATCTTCGGTATTTATCCAAGTATCTAATTCATCTCCTAGCCATATAAAAAGTAAGGTGAATATTTCATGGATCATAGGGTTGTCTGAAGATTTGGCTTCTTTTAATAAATACTGTTTTACCTGAGTCTTTCTCGTGATTTTCATCTTTGAAATATTGTCTTCATCAAGGTTAACTAACCAGGTTTTTTGCAAATGATCTCCTAAGTCGTCTAGCCAAATTAAAGTAACTTCCAAATCAATAATATCACCATCCTGATTCATAATGTCTTTAAAATTTTTAATGATGACTAATTCGTTATCAATTAAATAATTGGAATGTGTTTTTCTTCCAGATTCGTCATAAAACTTTCTGGCTGAAGATAATCGGTTTAAAGAGCCAATATCTTTTGATGTTATTTCACTTTCTGACTTACCAGATAAGTGTGTGTTGCTTTTATAAATTTTTAGATTTCTCATGGTTTAAAATATTGTTAATTGTATTTCGGATACTTTATTAGTTGTATAGGTGTAAAAATGTGGATACCAAACTCCAGTCACGTTGACGGTTAAAGACAGTTGAAGAACATCATTTACTAAGTACTCTAAAGTAGCTGTACTAGTTCCTGAAACGATAGTTCTTTTAACTTCTAAAAATCCATTAGGAACCCAATTATCGATAGTGTTAAAGTCACTGTCTCCATCAACAAATAACCTAACAAAATGATCTGTGCTGCTATTAGGAGTGAAGTTGGTAGGGTCATTTTTAAATCCAAAATACATTTGACTACTGGCATTTGTTGTTTGATGTATTTTCATGACATACGAAAAATCAACATCAACAGGAATAGAGGAAAACCTTCCTATGTATTTGGCTCCTGAAACCTGAGATTCCCAACCACCTACAGTATATATAATTTGATTGTTTGTGTCTTCCCAAAGAGAACCGATGGTGTCTGGTATAAATACTTCTCCGTCAGAAATACTAAATTTTTCTACCAACTCAACTTCGGTTCCGTTATTTATTTTTGGAAAGTAGTCACCATAAATACCGTTAGATTGAATTTCAACAAGCATTCTATTTTCACTCACGTATTGATAGCTCAATGCAGTAATATTTTCCCCTAAATCTAATGTTGTGCCTTGTTTTAAATTAGAGGCATCTACTTGGATAAACCTAGTTGTATTTGGTGAAACCGACTTTGGACTAATTACAACAAACTCTGGAGCTGGGTAGGTAGAAAGTACTTCACGCCATCTCGGTAAAGTTTCAGTAGATTCTAACTCTAAATCATTTGTTGTATATGTGTTATCAGGTTCTGGAAAATCACCAATATAACGATATAAAGAACCATTATATAGTCTAAAGAACTCACCAAAACCTAAATGTAAAACTTCACCTTCTGTATATTCTTTAAGGGTGTTGTCCCATTTAATTCTATCATTTGTTGTGACATGCGCATCAGTATTTGATATGTGAGTTAAACCATCAGCAACAGATTGTTTTTCTGCATCTGTAAATGCATTGGTGTTTGCTTCTGCTTCATACGCAGTTTTGATTTGTAGGCCTGTTAAATTAGACCCGCCTCCGTGAACTGAATCATCGTTAATATGATTAAGCAATGTAGCTGTATTGGCTTTAGAATCTAAAGAAGCTTGTAAGCTTTCTATATCGGCAATAGGTAATTTTTCATCTACATGCCTTAGCGCATCTATAAGCGCTGCATATTCTTCTTGAGTAGGTTTGTCGCCCGTCTCAAAATACTTTTTTAATTCGTCTTTTGTTTTATGTGTCATTTTATTCTTTTTATTGTGGATTAATACCTTCTACAGCAATAATATAATTGACCGCTAAATAGGGTTGCATGATGTTGTGTGCTTGACCTGTTCCAGTGTTTGAACTTGTAGATTCATGCCCATCTACGAGGTTGGTGGGTGATCCAAATGATTTTACAGTTTGCATAGATACACCAGCTGGATGATTAGCAGCTGCAGAAATGTCTCCTTGCTGCGGTATTTCATTTGTGGCATAATCAGTACTTAATTTTTGAGTAGTGCTATGACTATGAGAAGGCATTTCATTTTCTGTTAATGTATGTGCTTCTTCTCCTCCGGTTTGTCCAATTGTATAGGTGCTTAATCCATTTGATCCATAGCCCAAAGGAATTCTTCCGCATAAATTTGGTAAAGCGAAATTTGTTGTTCCATCTCCGCCAAATGTTGTGCCTAGTAAAGCAAATAGTTCTGGATAATCTGAGGGTGATAATAATTCGCCATTGCATTTTTTCCATCCACCTGGAGCAAACCCAAAACTGATGGCTTTGATTTCGCCAATCATTGGCATCCCTAAACTATCTATAAGATCTGTATAGTTTTGTTGAGAAGGCTTATCGCCAGTTTCAAAATATTCTTTTAATGTTTCTACGTTTTGTTTCATAATTTTTATTGTTTTTTGTTATTAGTTTCTTGCGAAATTTGTTCTATGGTTTCTTTAAAACCACTTTTTTTGAGTAGATTGATCAATGCTTTAAATGGATTGACTCCATAAATTCTATTGTAGTTTTCAAGAATCGATTTAATCTCTGTGATAGCTATAAAGCCGGCAATTACTTTTAAAAAAGGAATTTCGCTAACAATATTTTTTTCTAAGAAATAAGCAGAAATGACCACCAAATTGTAAATAAAAAATTTAGAAATGGTATGTCGTATTCGCTTACTTTCTATAGGTTCTTTTTTTATATACGAAGCATAGGAGCCAGTAATAAAGTCTACTACAATTAATAAAATAACGGTAATGACTACTCCTTTTATAGGTGCTAATAAGGCGGAAAGCCAAAATATAAATATTGGGAGTTTACTCATAGCGTTTTAATTTTTTAAAGTCTAATACTTTGTTCTTTGGGTAGGCTTTAATACAAACACAATTGCGTTGATTGCCTCCAAGTACATATACATACCGTTTGGTTTCTTTAATATAAAAACCTACATGTCCTTTCCAGCTTTCAGGAGACTCGCGCCAAAGAATCACCACATCTCCCCATTTTGGGTTGTCGGTAGACTCTCCAACACCTAGCCAGCTTCTAGCATTGAGTAGCCCTGAAAATTCGTGTCCAGAAGTTTTGGCAACCCAATTCGCAAAAGCACTACACCATGCTGTCTCGTCTTTTAATTTTTTGCTATCAAAACCCAGAGCAGTAAAATATTTGATAATCTGCGGATGATCTTGATAGCCTTTAATTTCTTTTACGCCATATTGTGATAGCGCAGTTTTAATAATGTCCATAAAAATTTTATTGTTTTTTTTGATTGTAAGCAGACATAACTTTGGTCAAACGGCACGTAATTTTTCTTAACCAGATATAGTTTTGCCCTGACGATTGTTTCTGCTCACTATGTATTATTACTAAACAGTAAGAACTGTTATTAGAAAAGCATGCACAAATGTAAACATATTACATAACATAAACAAACATATTGCAATAAAAAAGAATTTATTTTTTGTAAAATGTTTTAAAATATAGGTAAGTGATTGATTTATAGGAATAAAAAAACCGTCGCTAGACGGTTTTTTTTTATTAAAGAGGTTTGTTTAAGGGTTTTCGTTTCTTTTTCTTTCGAAAAGGGACTTCAACGGTTTTCCGTGTCGTCTGATTTTTTTGAAAAACGATGACGCCTTTTTTGATTCCCAACCGATCGATAGAAATACTGTTTTTAAGATCGAAAGCAATTTTGAAATCGTCTTTAAAATTTTCGATTTTAAATAAGGAGCCATCTCCTGAGATTTCGATTCCTAAGTTTTGTTTTAGTAAATCGATTTCTTTTTTTGAAATACTTTCGCTGGGTGACATGAAAATGCTGTAATGCTTTTTTCTGTTTGCTCTTCCAGTTGTAAAGGTAACCTGATAAACTTCAGTTTCAAATAGGGTTTCAGAGACTTCTCCGTTAACAATGGCAACAGATCCTGTAAGATCGATTTCATTGTTTCTTTTCGTAATTCTAAAAATTCTTTCTAATAGATGGTTTGTGGAATGATGTTTTTTTTCTTTTTCCATAGTGTAAGAGGGTGTGATTTAATTTTTAACTGATAATAATACATAATAATTTTTTTAAGGTTATGTAAAAAATAAAAACTTTTTTCTGACTTTTATTTTTACGTTTCTTAATAATGGTTCGTAAGTTATATTCCCTTTTACGAATCTAACTTATTTATATAATATTGCACTTTTTTTGTTAAACATTTGTTGGAATATTGTCGTTTATTCTTGAATTCACTTATTTATACTCTTTCCAATCAAAATTAAAGCCAAAACTTCTCGCGGTTGGTTCTAATGCGGTTCAAAAACTCTTCGCCTGTCATTTTTATAGTTCTGTAAGCGATTTAGAACATTTATAATATTGGAATATTTTGCTGTATATTAATGTTTGAGATTATTCCATTTTCCAAATACCTTCTGGTTCTAGTATATATCTTCCTTCCGTTTTGCCACTCATCATAGGAAAGAATTATTATATACTTATCCCTAAGTAGGTAGTATACCCCGCTCCCGCACGATTATATCGTGTGGTTATAATCAATCAAATAAACGAAATACGGTTATGTTTTCTAACAAGCCTTCTTCTCCAGAATAGTCAGTCGCACTCCTATAGATATAATCTTCGGGTTTAAAAACCAATCCAGCTATCACAGGATTGTTATGAATGTAATTAACTTTTTCTTGAATAACTTTATTACTCCATAATTCAATAGGTTTATTGTTGTGTCTCCAAAATTGATAATGGGCTACATTTGATGAACCATCTGCGGCCTTTTTAAAATGTTCTAATAAAAATTCTTTTCTACTTTCTTTATCATTTTCTTTTATGGCTTTTACTATGGACTTACTTGTAAAGCGTTTAAAATCTCCTAGTACCAACTCAGGCTTACCTTCATTAATAATTTTAAAGATTAAATGAACATGATTGGTCATAATACACCAAGCAATTATTTCCATACCTTTTTCTTTTTGGCAAAATGATAAACTGTCTAAAAGAATCTCTTTGTATTTATTTCTTGTAAAAACATCTAGCCAATATACTACGGCAAAACTTACAAAATAAAGCCCATCTGGATTGTGAAATTTATAGTTACGACTCATAGCTTTTTTATCAAAACTACAAATTAAAAACTTTTTGTAAAAAAAATATATTGTTTACCACACGATACAATCGTGCGGTAGCTGGGGAACTTATCTCCATTATTGATTTCAGCTTCTAATTGTGTGATTTTTTCAATTGTTAAGCCTTCTGGGTTTGCTATTCTAGATAGTTTATTTTTATCTAGACTTTTTAAATAAGTGATTTCCATTTTTTTTAAATTCCTTCTTAAAAAGTATTCAAACTATTTAATTGTCTTTATACCAGATATTCTACACTAGTATATTTATCATGACCTTTACTTTCTAAATCTTTATCATTTACTTTAATGATTTCTGATCTTTTTAAAAGCGTTCTTTTTTCCATTCTTTAACATCAAAGTGCCTCCATTTTCATCTGCTGCAATGTCAAAATTCTCAGGAGAATATAGACCTAAAACGTATAGTTTCCTGCCTATATCTATAGCATAATCTTTTGCTACTGAATTAGTGTCCATACCATCAGAATCTAGCGGGTTAAATGATGTTCTAAGCCTGTCTTTTAAATGCCCTTCTATATTTAGATCCTTTATTTTTAGATTCCCATATTCTCTAATAAATTCAGGATAATTGTATTGTTCCATATAAGAGTCATAGGCAGTTATCTTTCTGTTAGATGTCCAACCCATTTTATATAAATGCTCTTGTAATTCTTTTGTAAATTCCATTTTTTTATTTTAAAACATTCAGGTATAGAATTACAATTTATACAGATTTCTTTGAATTTAGCTTGGTTTGTTAATGCTAAACTTATAAACCTACAGCTGCAGATTATATTCAAAGATCTTCAATACTTTTTACTTCTAATAAATCTTCTAAAGAGCTGGTAATGATTTCTGGGTCTAATTTATCTTTTCTAAAAAGCACAATTTCACCATTATTTGTATCTATACTAATTTGATGCCCTACTCCTGTTGTAGCAAATATTAAGTAGTTTAATGAGATGCTTTTTTCAGTAATCTGCAATAAATTTCTTACCAGTTCGATAGTGCTTTTTCCAAATTTTATACTATAAATCTCATCAATAATTTTTTCTCCTGTTTCTTCAATACCTCCATTATATTTTAAATATAATTTTTTCAAATTCTCAGGAAAGAGAATGTTAAGCCTTATTTCTAAGGCATTAATGTCATTAATATTTATTGGTTTTTCGCTATCTATAATTTTCATATATCCTTGAAATTTTTTATTGCCTTCATTATGGTATGACTGCTTTGCTTTCTATCAAGAATTTTTAGAGCTTGCTTGTTGGTCTATCGTCTGTTAATAAGTCAAATTCTTCATTTTCCATGAATGTTTTAAAGTTCATTAAATATTCGTATACCTGTTCGTTTGAAAATAAAATTTCACCAGTCAATCCAAAGTCTTTAGGGAAATTTATGAAATCATAGTTTGGTGTCCCTTCAAGATCTTTCAAACTCCCGTATATATTTTTTCTAACATTTAAACTATAGATATTCTTAATATGTTCTGCTCCTATGGCATTTAAATTTATATTCCTTATATCTTTAACTTCTAAAAGATATGATAAAGGAATCAAATAGTGTTTTTTTGTATTCATAATTTTAAGTTTTTAAACCCCCGCTCCCGCACGATTATATCGTGTGGTTATAATCAATCAAATAAACGAAATACGGTTATGTTTTCTAACAAGCCTTCTTCTCCAGAATAGTTAGTCGCACTGCTATAGATATAATCTTCGGGTTTAAAAACCAATCCAGCTATCACAGGATTGTTATGAATGTAATTAACTTTTTCTTGAATAACTTTATTACTCCATAATTCAATAGGTTTATTGTCGTGTCTCCAAAATTGATAATGGGCTACATTTGATGAACCATCTGCGGCCTTTTTAAAATGTTCTAATAAAAATTCTTTTCTACTTTCTTTATCATTTTCTTTTATGGCTTTTACTATGGACTTACTTGTAAAGCGTTTAAAATTTCCTAGTACCAACTCAGGCTTACCTTCATTAATAATTTTAAAGATTAAATGAACATGATTGGTCATAATACACCAAGCAATTATTTCCATACCTTTTTCTTTTTGGCAAAATGATAAACTGTCTAAAAGAATATCTTTGTATTTATTTCTTGTAAAAACATCTAGCCAATATACTACGGCAAAACTTACAAAATAAAGCCCATCTGGATTGTGAAATTTATAGTTACGACTCATAGCTTTTTTATCAAAACTACAAATTAAAAACTTTTTGTAAAAAAAATATATTGTTTACCGATACAATCGTGCGGTAGCTGGGTGCTTCTTATTAATGATCCATAGATTATATTCCCTATTACGAATCTAACTTATTTATATAATATTGCTTCTTTTTTGTTAAACATTTGTTGGAATGTGATTTTCATTTGCCAGTACTATATTCCCTAGTTTCTTGATCTACAATTTTAAGAATATCAGGAATACGGTAATTACCTTTCATTTTTTTTACATTTTTTACGGCGAGTTTTAAATCGTAGCCAATTGATGATATATAGAGTGGTTTTTTACTTACCCCTCTTATAATAGCGGTAGTTACTTTTTCCGTATTGTGAAAAGAATTTTTTGCTATTCCTATAATGGGAACTCTATAGTCTAAAGACTTCCATAGATGAGCTCCTAGTCCGAAATCTTTTTGATTGCTTGTGTAACAATGACCATCTATGGTTATTGCTTCAAGTATAGCAATGTCAATTTCCTCCAATAGTTTTAAAATACAGGGAAGTTCTCTTTTATAAAACTTTCCTGACTCATAAGGTAAGACCTTGTTGTAATTAATAGTAATTAGTTTCTTAGGTGTTGTGTCTGACCAATCAAAGAGAGCACCAACCACTTTGGCGCTCTTTTGATTATAGTATGTGTCAGTAACTAATAACATTATAATAAATTAATTGTTGATTTAATATGATTCAATTAGTGTTCCACTCTCATCAAAACGTTTGTATGTTCCAGGAACCTCTATGTTATTATGCATTTTGTATTCTTGTTCTAATTGCCCATTTTCATAGTAATCTCTTTCCCATCCTTCTCTATAGCCATTTTGAAATTCTACTTCGCTAGAGAGCCATCCTTCATTTTCGTAAATGAGGTAGAGACCTGTAAAGGGCTTTCCTTTATAATGGAGTATTTCTGAACCGCCACCGTCTATGCCTACTAGCTCTATGTCTTTGTCTTTTTGTTGTATTCTTAAACTCATTTTTTAAAATCTAAATAGTAAATTACATTATTTTATAATTAAAAAAACTTCTTAGACTCTCTATTGTCAGTTAATAAGCCAAATTCTTCGTTTCCATAAAAACCTTAAACTATAATATAAAAGTATATAAGTTTTCATTCTCAAGATATAAATTATGATTGTAAAACCCTTAAGTCATATCCTCACCTCTTGTAAGCTTTTCTTAAAAAGTGTTGTAATTAAATACATAACTTTCAAAATCAACTGTATTTCCTTTTATATCTCTCCAAATTCCTGAAGTTGTATCTCTAGGATCTAACTCAAGAGAAACATTATCAATTCTTATGATACTTTCAATACCTTCAAATAGATTTTTGCCAACACAATAACAATATTCTCCTAGGAAATAGACTGCTCCATTTTCATCTGCTGCAATGTCAAAATTCTCAGGAGAATATAGACCTAAAACGTATAGTTTCCTGCCTATATCTATAGCATAATCTTTTGCTACTGAATTAGTATCCATACCATCAGAATCTAGCGGGTTAAATGATGTTCTAAGCCTGTCTTTTAAATGCCCTTCTATATTTAGATCCTTTATTTTTAGATTCCCATATTCTCTAATAAATTCTCTAATAAATTCAGGATAATTGTATTGTTCCATATAAGAGTCATAGGCAGTTATCTTTCTGTTAGATGTCCAACCCATTTTATATAAATGTTCTTGTAATTCTTTTGTAAATTCCATCATTATTTAAGCATCTTCATCATAATCTATAAGGTAGCTGACAAACTCTGTCCACGAGCTGGCGATTTTTATAGGTTCACCATAGTTATGCATATGGTAAACACTACCAAAGTCACCTTGAGCTAGAGACATTATCAAAACACCCGAATAGGTATAGCAAATATTAATTCCTTTAGGGATATGATCTGTACCTCCTCTTCTAGCCTCTCTTTCTAGCGAGCCTTCTCCGTTGTCTAAATAATGAAAGCTAGTTAATATGATATCTTCGCCTACAGCAATACCTGCCCTGTCAGCGTCAAAAATTACGTTTTCGCCAATGGCTGAACCGCCATTGTATTCGAGCATATGATTGCGATAATCTTCTGGTAAACCTGCTTTTAGATGCTCTTCTAGATGCCCTTCAAAAGCCTCTAGCCATTCTTTTAGAGTGTTTTGTTCTAACTCTCTAAATTTAACTCTCATTTTAAATTTCATAATTATTAATTTTTATTTTATTAAGTCTAGCATGATTCCAAAAATACCAAAATTTCCTGTATGCGATGTGGTGAGATCATGTAAATCGCTATGTACCAATTCAAAGGTGCCTTTATATTTAAAAGTAACATTGTCCATATGATGGAAGGTGATATCCAATTTCTTATAAAGAGTATTTCCTAACTTCCGCTCAATGCCCCAAGCATCCCAAACAAGGTTGAAATCATCACTTCTTTTTCCAGTTAATCTGATGTTTGTTGCGATACCTTTGTTGTTAATGATCTTTTTTACAGCGCTTTCTATTTCAGTAAGATGAAAGCCTTCCTCAATCACCTCGTCATATGCACCATTACCCAATTTGCTATTTCTTAGAAACATTTTTCTTCCAAGTCCTCTAAATGTAGGTACTGTTCCAGAACCTAATCTACTTCTTCTTACTGTTAAACCAAATTCTTCAAGTAGTTTTTTGTTGGCAAGGCCTAAGTTGAATCTCTGTGGAGAGTTTTGAGCAATTTTGTAGGCTTTTAATCGTAGCCTTGCTCTTTCTAAATTGGTAAGTTGTTCTGCTTTTAGATAACTGTGAATTCTGTCTGGCAACCCTGTGTATACTACTTTTTTGGTGGTTCTGTCTATGAGTTTTAGCCTAGTAGATTCTTTTTTGCCTACAATTAGTAAATCTAAATTATTTTTATCAAGCCAGTCTTTATAATCTTGTTTTAACCCTTGGTGAATTTCTTGTAAAAGCTTTTGATTATTTTTGTAAATATTTTTTAAAAATGTTTCTGTAGCTTCTTTGCTACTAAACGTTTCTATAACTTTTCCGTTGTGTATGATGTCGGTATTTTTGCCGTTTCTTACTCTGTTGTAAGCAATGCTTTCAGAGGCTGCTTGGAAGGCTGCATCTATTCTATTAATGGTTTTGCCCCCTCTGCTAACTTTGCCAGCGTTATTTTTTAGATGGTCGCTCATTGCATTAAAAAAGCCTTTAAGATTGTCTAGGTCTACGGCAAAAAAACCTTTACCGTTAAGGCTGGTTAAATACCCGCCATTAGCAAGCGCCAGTTCATATCCCAAACTATTGCGTGGTGGAATTCCTAGGGTAGTCAGTAATTCGTCTCCTAAATTGTCTAAAGACCTAAAAAAATCTTCTGTGAGTTCTAAGACTTGTACCCCTGCTGCTTTTATTTCTTTGGCTATTGCACCTGCGATGCGATTAAAATCATCTGCTACGATGTATTTTGCTCCTTCTAATTGCGCAAGCAAAAGATGGCTCATTTGCTGTAACTCAATTTTTGTTAATGGATGACCTGCCATGTTGGTTTTTAAGAGTTCATCTGCATTTGCTAATGCCAACTTAGAGGAAGTAGAAAGACGTTTGGCAATTCCTATAAGTGCTTCTGTGCCTAAACTGGCAAACTCCATCCACATCAAAACTCTCGCTATTTTTCTACCAAAAGGGGTTTTTACATATTCGGAGGTTTTTAATATGATATTTCCTGTACCAGCTACAACCTCTATAACCCCAACTGCAGAACGTGCAATGACTAATGTTTTTTGTGCTGCCCCAGTTGCTTTTGCAACGGCAGATACAATACGAAAAGCACGCCATGCAGGCCCTAAACCTACAGCTATAGAAACTACATCTCCAACATATTCTGCGGCTATTGCGGTATTTTTCCAAAATGTAACATCGCTATGTGCATACAATGCAAAGGCGGGCATTAAACTGATATGACCTAGTTTTAAGGCGGTAAAAGGAATGGGTTCATTTTCAGCATTGGAAATGGCTATAAGATCTAAAGGATGATATTTGTAATGTTGTACGCCTTCATCTGTTTTTACCTCCAGAGCCAAATGCCCATCGTTTGTCCAGTCAAAATTGGTGTTTTCATGAAAAAAACTCCAGCTACTACCAGAAGTATAGCCACAAATGGGAGGGTTTAATACATCTTTGGTCTTGCCATTGGTAATATGTTTACGCTGTTTTTTAAGGTTTGCATACGAAGACCTTACCCATAGATCTATTAAAAATAACATGAGATCTGTAAAATTATCGTTATCTATATTCGCAATGATACGCTCTATAAGAGTTACTGCTCTTCTTGTTTTAGTAAGTGTGAGACTACTTGTAAATGAAGTATTAACTTCTGTTATTGTTCTTGTAGATAATTCTGATAAGAATAAGTCTGGGTCTTCTTTATAATACACTGTTGCTAAAAGCTTAATAAGCCGTGTTACGGTATCTTCATTTTTGTTAATTGCATTTGTTGTTGTAGACTTTAATGTACTTGTAATAATTTCCCATAAAAAGCCTTTATCTTGTTTGGTAAAATAAAATTGAGGGAGATAAAAAGCTACTGTTAGAGGTTCTATTTGTTTATCATCTAGCAATTTTTTTACAAAATAACGGTAGCTATCTGCAAATATCCTTTTTTGCTTTGTTTCTAATGAAAGCGGCCCTATAAGTAGTTTATCAGATTCTAAAAAACCATCTTCTTTTTGACTGTCAAATAAGTAGAAAAAAGTACTGTTTAGAAAACTAAGCAGTCCTCCATAATAATTAAATCTCAGTGTTATGGCTGGCTCGCTTAAGAAACTATAGTTTGGTATGCCTTTTTGATAACGGTTGTACTGAAGAACATAGCCTTGATTCTTGATGCTAATATTAGGGAATATGTTTACTTTTTGAGCTTGATTGCTCTTTGTAAGCAATACGTCTTTGTCGTTAGGTGTTATAAGTTGAGCTGCTATATTGGTGGATTGAATAAACTTTAATGCCTCAATCAAATAACCATCATTGTCATCAAATTGATACGTATAAGTGCCATTGTTAAGACTTATATCGTCTGGATGATAGGTAAATATATCTTCGTAAAGAAAGATTTCTTCCGCTAGAACAACAATACAACGCTGTTCGTCATAATCGTACAATGCATCTGGACCTACCGCGATAGGAGTAAGAGTGCCCTGTGTGGTAATTTCTACATCTAGATAAGGTAATTTTCTATATATTACTTCGCTGGATGAAATGTCTTCATGTTTTACATAATAGTCTATTTCACCATTGCTGTTTGTGTTGAGATAAAGTATGGACGTATCGCTAGAGATTATTACATTTATGAATCGAAAATATGTTGAATTATTTAACTTCTCTTTTTCTACAAATACTAGGTCGTCTTCATGCGGAATTGAATTATAGTCGTAATCAAAATCTATAACTGAAGCTGATCTTCGGGTATTTCTTTCCCTAGCTTCATCACTTCGTCTTGTGTATCTTAAGTATTTTACTACTTCGTTAAAATTGCTCATAATTTATTTTTATGATTTTTTTATTAGTATTCAATGTGTTCTAGGAAACCAAAAACAGATTTACTCTGTCGATACCTAAAAACACATCTATGTTAAAAACAAACCTTACCCGCTTCCTAGGTAGAAGTAAGAGGAAGTAAGAATCCTTCGATTGCGTTCGAGGAAACGCTTGGGTAAGGTTTGTAAAACGTGTATTAAAACACTTATACTACAGTATTATCATCTCCTACAGTGTCTGCTCCAATACCACTTGATGCATTAGAGTCTGATCCGCCAGAAATAACAAGACTGCTGCCTTGTATAGGCTTATGATCAAAACAATCTGTACTACAGGGTAAGCCACTTTCTTTTAATTCTGCCGATTCGGCCTGTACAATGGTTAAAGAAGTAGGAACTTGAGTTTCCCAAGGGTCTCCTACGGGTTTCCCTAAGGGTTCTAACATTTCTTCTGCAACAGATAAATACAATTCATCGTTAATGTCTGTTACCAAGCCTTGTCCGTCCCAGATTTCTCCTGTGGACATATACCAGTTTACGGCATCTTTAAACTCAGGTCTTACTGGAACTACGACTCTTGCCATTCCACTTTGTAAGAATGCTTGAAAAATAGGATCAGCACCTTCTTCCTGGGTAACTAGGTTTTTCCAATTGTCCTTACTTGAGTAATAGTAAGGATAAAGTACATAAGCCATAATTTCCCAATCAAAAGCTTGTTCAAAGAATTTAATAGCAGCTGCATCTTTCTGTAAGCTTTCATTTGCTATAATCTGTGGTACTGCATTAGGATCGCTACTTTCTGTATAGCGACTTTTAGCCAATTGAATATTGGTAGACTTGGTTAATAACTCAATCGCACAACGTTTTAATTCTCTTTTTTCCATACTTCTGTTTTGAAGTGGGTTGAATTGTGGGCGTTGTTGATTGTCATCACCAGAAGCTTCAATTTGTTGATTTGTTATAAAATTATTATACTCCTCAACTCTATTGTAATAGGCATTCATAATGGCATTATAAGTTTCATTTTGCCATTTAGCTTTTCCTTCTTCAGTAAGATTACAATTGGCAGCAATGGAGATTGCTAAGGTTCCAGTATCTTGAGATTCATAAGCAATAGCTAAACTATTGCGAACACCTCCTAGATTGTCAAAAAGTATATCTTCCTTATTAAAATAGGGAAAAGTTGTATAGTTTAACTCTTCAGAATAAGATTTGCCTGCAATCTGGATAGAAAACCCTGTCCATTCTCTTTTTTGAGGATGGAACATGAAATCGACACTAGCCTTAGCAGAACCTGCTTCATAGCTTTCTGGGATTTCAACTTCACCAGAACCACTTGTAAAAAAACCAAAACCAGTATCCCCATTGCTTCCTCCTTTGTAGTAATTTGAATCGAAAGCTTTTGTAACTACAATTGATTCTTCGGGATAGGCTGATACTTCTGCGTTGTATTTTGCAGCGAACATTTGGTAATTACTTTTATCAAGATAACTTGCTGTAAAAGAGTCCTCTTCATTAGTAGTGTATTTTTGAGGATGCTTAGGTTCTACAGGGGCTATTAAACCATTGTCAGTCGTTTCTTGTTCGGTTCCGTCAAATAAAGCTACTTTTAAAAATCGAGAAGGTTCTGGAATCGAAAACTCATACATCAAACGTTTGCCATAGTTGACCAATTGATTTTTGTAGATTTTATCAACCCAACGATAGACTCCTGTAACATGGTTTTCGCCTTTTCTATTATCAAAACCATGTGTGTTGTTTTCTTCAAATTCGCGTAAAACTCTTGAGCTACGCTTACTGCTTACTTTTTGTACCACACGCTCTAAAGCACGTTCTGTAATTTCTTGTGCGTAGGTTTGCGCTTGACTGTTTGAATTAGAAGTAGCATTGGAAGAAGATCCTCCAAAGGATGCACCTGCGGTGTATTGGAATCCACCAGCATCGCCTCCACTTACAGATGTGCTGGCTCCAAAGTCTGTTGAGTTTTGTTGATCAATCACGGAAGAAACTTCACTACTTAATTCATTACGTTCCGTAGATGTAGTATCTGTTAAATTTTCTACTTCACTTTCACGAGTTTGTTCTGTAGTGATTTCTGAACTCACTAATGACCTTGTGGCTTTTTCTTTATATTCTCTCGCCATAATATTCTCAATATGAGAAACTTCTCCAGGAGTATAACAACATACTTCTTGCTCTACTCTTAAAAAGTCAGCAATTCCTAAGCTAGCGATTCCGTTTGAAGAAGGAATAATTACTGGGTCTATAGGTGTTTCGTCATTGGTACTGGTAAGAGTACCAACGCCATCAAATTCCAAAACTTTAGTTGGTATTCCTGTGCTTGACACCCTAACTCTAGCAATTAAATCGACTACATCTGAATTCTCAAAGGTATATGTTGCTACAAAATTCCATCCTGCTGTTGTAGCATAAATAAAACTATCTGGTAATGTGAATGTTAATGAAATAGAATCCAAATTATTGCGATCTGGTTCAATGTGAGTTGCGGCGATTTCTGTGCCTGCAGAATTTACTAACTTTGTACTCATGTTAGTAATTGATGAACCACTTCTGCCTGTATATATGGATAGAATAATAGTCTTTTGAGATAACTCATCACTTACAGGAGTAATTATCTCTTCTTTTTTAATAGTTCCATAGAAAGAGTAAGGAAGGAAACTTGTTGTGTCTCTGCTGAAAGTAACTTTTGATCCACCTACTTTTACGGTTTTTGGTTCTAGCTCTTTTTTTGACGTTAAAATGATTTGTTCTTCTTTCTTGATAGCGTCTTTAATTACTGTTCTTAAACTATCAAAGTCATTATAGCCATAAAACATTGTTGACTGTAACAAACTTTGTGTCTCTGTAGATAAAAAATTATCAGTAGAAGTAGTCTTAGCAAACGGATCTCCTGCGCTCTGAAAGTCTAGGGTCACTGGTTCAAAACTAAATTTTGGAATTTCAAGATCTGGATAGGTTTCTATCTGAGTAGTTACCTGTGTGTCAGGATCAGTATACGACACCATAGTAGGTGTTGTATTGTCGATCAATGTTTTTACACTTGCCTTATGAGCTGCTAAATCTGTTTCATGTTTTTGTTGGTTTTCAACTTCATAAATTTTTTCTTCCCTATCTAACTCTGTTAAAGCATTTTTTAAACTACTTAATGATGCTTTTGCGGTATCTATAAATAATTCGTTTTTTAATACTCTTGCAGCTAAAGGAGATAATGTGTTTTCAGCTTCTACACTTTGTACCGCATTAGAAAGCAATACTTCCTTTTCAATAACAACACTTGCATTGGCTCTTCTTCTAAATTCTTCTTCATCTTTATCTGTAAATAATGCAATTTCTCCCTCTTCTAATTCTTCTTGATTCTTTATGGCATAATAACTTTCAAAGGCTTGTACAAATTTATTTGTAATTAGCATTTGAATAAAAGTTTCACGTAATGAAACAGAAGTTTTGTTAATGGTTTGGTAAATTAAGTTGTCCCAAATTCGACCTTCTTCTATTTCGGTTAAACTCATATTTGTATATGAAGTATCACTTGCTAAGTTGCTGGCAGTTAGATTGCTTAAAATCAAATCATAAGACAGATTGTTTTTGTTACGCATTAACCAAGAAGAGAAACTAAGCATCCATTTAGTCTTTTCTGTTGCATCTTTTATAGCAGTTTTACTATCTAAAAGTGTAAAAGTGGTAGAAGCATCTAGGTCTCTTATCGCAGTTTCTCTAGCGGTATCGTCAGTAATTCCATTAATAGCGCTATAATAAGCACTTCTATCATTTGTTTTGATATAGTCTTCGGGAATAACTAATCCTAAAGCCTTTTCTTTATCCTCAAGTGCTTGAGGACTTCTTAGTGTTACAAACCTAAATAGGCTTGATTTAATTGGTTTTTTACTCATTTTAAATTAATTTAAATTTTTAAATAATAGAGTTCTGTATAAGAACTGTTTTTAATTTGCTTTCCTAATAACAGCTGCTTATAAAACCCTTAGTATGAGTAAGGTTTTTGTAAAATGAAATGATTCAATCTAAAATGGATTGAATTTTAATTTATTAATAAGATTCTTGAAATAGATTCTTTAGAAGAAAGTTGCTAATAACTAAACAAATGTTTTATTGTTTAAATAAAATTATGTACTTTAGCAACATAATACATGGCAAATATACAACATTTTACAGATAAACAAAATGTTTTTTCATTTTTTTTTGTAAAAAGTTTTACTTCACTTAAAAAGAACAATTATGGAAGGTATTGCACAAAAGGTGAGAGCAATTATTGGAGAATTCAATTTAAACAATTATTCCTTTTCTAAACGGATAGGAGTTACAAGTACTACTGTAGACAGTATTATCAACGGAAGGCCGCAACCAGACGGAACTCGAAAGAAGACCAAACCAGGCTATGATGTACTGATGTCTATCATTGATGAATTTAACATCAACCCAGATTATTTGTTTGGGAAAGACGAACAAATGATTCGAGCTGAGGTTCACAAAACTCAAACATATTCAGGAATGCCACAAGTAGTTGCGGTAAACCCTACTGGAAATGAAAATGTGGTGTATGTACCCATTAAAGCAAGAGCAGGTTATTTAAATGGTTATGGCGATACAGAGTTTATAGAAACGCTGCCAACATTTAATATGCCGCATTTAACCAATGGAACGTACCGTTGTTTTGAAGTGTATGGAAACTCTATGGTGCGTACATTTTTTGATGGTGATTTGGTTTTTGGAAAATATGTAGAGAGCTTAAACGATATTAAAGACGGTCGTATTTATGTAATTGTCAGTAAAAATGACGGAATCGTTTTAAAGCGTGTGATCAATAGAATAGAAGAACGAGGAAAACTCATTTTAAAGAGCGATAATAAAAACGGAAACTACCCAACCTATACCATCGAGGCAGATGATATTATGGAAGTTTGGTACGTAACTATGTTTGCTTCTAAACAAATGCCAGAACCTGTTGATATTTACGATCGATTGCATGAGTTAGAAAGTCAGTTAGTAGCATTGCAAGAAGCTGTTAAATAAATATAGCTGACTAAGCACTTGCAGTGAGTATAATCGAACTGAAGCCGAAGCTAACCAATCACATTCTCAGGATTATATCCCAAATACGGAACTTTCTTTTCTGTAAATTTAATCCCGTATTCTTCTAGTTCTTTTAAGATAGGAACATAAACTTCCTTGCTAATTGGAATTTGAACTCCTGGAGTGGTAATTTCTTTATTTAAGATTTTTAAAGTGGCGATGGCAACGGGTAAACCTACAGTTTTTGCCATGGCTGTATATGTTTGGTTTTCTCCTTTGACCACCAAACTACTTTCAATCTGACGTTTTTCGCCATGAATTTCATATCCAAATTTATGATGCATCACAATCATATCGATATCATCTTCCTGTAAAGTCCAAGAATCTGATAAGATTTTCTGAAGCATTTGTGCAGGAGTCGCATTCTTCAAGCCTATTTTTTTATTCGGATTAAAAATATCCAACTCCACCAACTTGTCCCACATCACATCATCCTGGTCAATCTTTAAATACGAACGCAATTTTAATTCTACAGAATCACTGGGAGAATATGCTAAAAATGAATTCACAAAATTGCGATAACTCATGTTTTCAGAACCCTGAATTGTATAGGTATCGTCTGTCATTCCTAATTGCACAAAAATATTCCATGCTCTAGAAAAACCGACTTTCCGAATCGTTCCGCGATACATGGTTGGAATCTCATCCAAACCATAAACGCTTCTATATTTTAAAGAATCTCTGTTGGCATAAGCTTCAAACTTCCCATCACCATTTAAAGTTAAGAACTCTGTTCTTCGAAACAATTTGTGATACGGAATGTATTTGTAGGCTCCTTCCTGAATGAACATGGCGGCTCCACCTTGTCCAGCTGTAACTACGTTTCTCGGATTCCAAGTAAATTTATAATTCCATAAATTGTTATCGCTTTCAGGAGCAACCAATCCACCAGTAAAAGATTCAAATAACAAAATCTTTGCACCATTATCACTGATTCTATCAATTACGTCCATCGCACTCATATGATCAATTCCAGGATCAACACCAATTTCGTTCATAAATACCAAGCCTTTCTTTTTAGCTTCAGCATCTAATTCTTTCATTTCTTTAGAAATATAAGAGGCAGTAACCATGTGTTTTCCAAAAGCTAAACAATCTTTTGCCACTTCAATATGAAATCTTGCAGGCAACATAGAAACAACAATATCTGCTTGCTGAATTTCTTTTCGTCTTTGGTCTTCATTAAAAACATCAAACTCTAAAGCCTTAGAACTCTCATTGTTTCCAGCTCTGGCTTTCGCATTTTCAATAGATACATCTGCAATAGTAATATGTAAATTCTCTGAAGGCGATTTCTTCTGAAGATAATCGATCAAGTAAGAACTTGATTTCCCTGCGCCAATAACTAAGATGTTTCTCATCGTAGAATTATGTTTATTTTTGGTTGAAAGTAGAACGAAATTAAAAAAAATCAGAAACCATTTACTTCTTTTTGTAATTAGATATGAACAAAAATTTAAGCATTACAGCATTATTAGGGTTAACTGCCATTGTATTAGGAGCTTTCGCTACGCATAGTTTAAAAGAAACTTTAGCACCAGAAGCAATGAATAGTTTAGAAACTGGAATCCGATATCAGATGTATCATGTAATAGTCTTGCTATTTATTAATAGTTTTTCTGGATTTACAGAGAAATTTAAAAATAGAACTAGTATTGTTTTCTTTCTAGGGATATTACTTTTCTCAGGATCTATTTATACGATCTATCCATTAGGAGTTTCAGCCAAAAGCATTTGGTTTGTGACGCCACTAGGAGGATTGTTTTTAATTATTGGCTGGCTGTTGATATTTCTTCATTTTGGAAAAAAAGTAATCAACAATAAATAGTGAATAAAAAAAGAATAGAGGCAATGTGGTGTAGAAATTATGATTAATTTTGCCAAGTAATCTAATACATCTAAAAATTAAGAAATGATAGATTTAAATACGAAAACGATTTCGCTACATGACTTAGGAATCGAAAACGCTACTGTTCGTTATCAACTATCTTCTAATGATTTACATGACATTTCATTAAAAAAAGGGCAAGGGAAAGAATCTTCTTTAGGAGCAATTGCCATCAATACAGGAGAGTTTACTGGAAGATCACCCATGGATCGTTTTATCGTTAAAGATGAAGTAACGAAAGATGAAGTTTGGTGGGGAGATATCAATATTCCTTTTGATCCAGACAAGTTTGATAAACTCTATGAGAAAGTAACTTCGTATTTATCTAACAAAGAAGTTTTTGTACGAGATAGTTATGCTTGTGCCGATGAAAATTACAAGCTGAATATTCGTGTTGTCAACGAATACCCGTGGAGTAATATGTTTGCATACAATATGTTTTTACGCCCAACAAAAGAAGAATTAAAAGATTTTTCTCCTGAGTGGACCATTATTAATGCGCCAGGTTTTATGGCAGATGCAGCCATAGATGGAACTCGTCAGCATAACTTTGCCATTTTAAATTTTGGTAAAAAAATAGCCTTAATAGGAGGAACGGGTTATACTGGAGAAATCAAAAAAGGAATTTTCTCAGCATTGAATTTTATCCTTCCTGTTTTTAAAAATACATTACCCATGCATTGCTCTGCCAATGTTGGAAAAGAAGGTGATACTGCAATTTTCTTTGGATTGTCAGGAACCGGAAAAACAACACTTTCTGCGGACCCTAATCGAAAATTGATTGGTGATGATGAACATGGTTGGACCAATGAAAATACAGTGTTCAATTTTGAAGGAGGATGTTATGCCAAAGCAATTGATTTATCTGAAGAAAAAGAACCAGAAATTTATCAAGCGATTAAAAAAGGAGCCATTCTTGAAAATATCATTATGGATGATCAAGGAGTGATCGACTTTTCTGATGTTTCCATTACTCAAAACACGCGAGTTAGCTACCCTATTTATCATATCGACAATATTCAAGAGCCGTCAATTGGAAAAAACCCAAAGAATATTTTCTTTTTAACGGCAGATGCTTTTGGAGTTTTACCTCCAATCTCTAAATTAACACCAAGTCAAGCCGCCTATCATTTTATTTCTGGATATACCGCAAAAGTAGCAGGAACAGAAGCTGGTGTTACGGAACCACAACCCAGTTTTTCAGCTTGTTTTGGAGCGCCATTTATGCCATTACATCCTACAAGGTATGCAGAGATGTTGAGTAAAAAGATGAAAGAAGCTGGCGTAAATGTTTGGTTGGTCAACACAGGTTGGTCTGGAGGACAATACGGCGTAGGAAAAAGAATCGCATTAAAATATACCAGAGCAATGATTACTGCTGTTTTAAATGGTGATTTAGGTGATTATACCTACGAAGATTATCATATACATTCTGTATTTGGAGTGGCGCAACCTAGAAGTTGTCCTGGAGTTCCAACTTCAGTTTTAAGCCCAAGAGCGACTTGGAATGATGATGAATCTTATTATAAAACAGCCTTTAAATTGTCGAATGCATTTAGAATGAATTTTAAACAATTTGAAGAATACGCTAACGAGGAGATTAGAAGAGGTGGACCTCAACGTTACGCCTATTAATCATAGATGTATAATCTTTCATATTTTAAGGAAGAAGACAAGCAAATCTTGCTTCAGTTTCTCAACGATTACCCTTTTGCTTTTTTAACGGGTAGTGATGCAACAGGGAAACAGGTGGCTACGCAAATACCAATTCTTGTAGAAGAGCGAGATGGCGAATGGTATTTACAAGGGCACATCATGCGAAATACAGACCATCATAAAGCCTTTGATGAAAATTCACAAGTTCTTGCTGTTTTTACAGGCCCAGACTCCTATGTAAGCGCATCATGGTATACCGATCCACAAATAGGTTCTACTTGGAATTATATGAGCATTCATATTAAAGGTGAAATAAACTTTCTGCCAGAAGCAGGTTTGATATCGCTCATGCAAAAACTTACCTTAAAGTTTGAAAATAATAATACAGATTCCCCAACCATCTATGACAATCTCCCCGATGGATTTCTAAATAAAATGATGCCAGCTATTGTCGCCTTTGAAATTAAGGTAGAAGAAATGGAGAATGTTTTCAAGTTAAGTCAAAACAGAGATGAACAAAGCTATCGTAATATCATAGCTCGATTAGAAGGACAAGGCGGAAAGAGTGCGCTCGTAGCAAGTGAAATGAAGAAAAGAATTAAAAAATTATTCCCACCTGATGCTGAATGGGACAGCAGTAAATTTTTGTCTTAGACGACTCTCTTGAAAGATAAAGTCAATTTCAAGTTTGTGGATTCTTTTTTTTACTTTTAGGAGATATTATTTTCAACTATGAAACACTTATATATTGTTTTGTTTGCTACTTTATTGCTGGCATGTAATACCAACCAAAAAGAAATTAAAAACACCTTGAAAGAAGAAGTTAAAGTTCCAGCATTAAATTTGGAACAGGCTAAAAGGTTGGCAACTTTGCCAATTAGCTGCATTCAAGTTGAGTTTCCAAATAAATTAAACCAGACCATTGGCGGAACTGAAGATTTGCAATCACCCAAAGAATTGCATCCCGCTTTTTATGGCTGCTTCGATTGGCATTCTTCCGTTCATGGACATTGGAGTATGGTTTCTTTGCTGAAACAATTTCCAGAAATAGAAAACGCATCAACAATGAAAAAGATGCTTTTGACAAATATTTCAAAAGAAAACCTTGAGAAAGAAGTTGAATACTTTTATGGAAAGTATAACAAAAATTATGAGCGGACATACGGTTGGGCATGGCTGTTAAAATTGGCAGAAGAATTACATACTTGGGAGGATGAAACTGCACGTGAATTGGAAAATAATTTACGACCATTAACTGATTTGATTGTTCAAAAATACATTGACTTTTTACCTAAGTTGAATTACCCAATTCGAGTTGGAGAACACCCAAACACAGCTTTTGGATTGACATTCGCTTGGGATTATGCCAATACGGTTGGGCATCAAGAATTGAAAGAACTCATTGAAAGAAGAGCCAAAGAATTCTATTTAAAAGATGCCAATTGCCCAATTTCTTGGGAACCGAGTGGTTATGACTTTTTATCGCCTTGCTTGCAAGAAGCAGCGATTATGAAAAGAGTATTGCCAGTATCAGAATTTAAAACATGGTTTGCTTCTTTTTTACCACAGCTAAAAGATGAAAATTATAGATTGCCTGTAGGCGAAGTTTCGGATAGAAAAGATGGAAAATTGGTGCATTTAGATGGTGTAAATTTTTCAAGAGCTTGGGCTTTGTATGATATTATAGAAGGTTTGCCAGAGTACGATCATTTAAAAAATATGGCAAATGAACACATCAATTATTCGTTGCCAAATGTTGTTGGAGATAGTTATGAAGGAGGACATTGGCTAGGAAGCTTTGCTATTTATGCATTAAATTCTAAAGGAAATGATTAAGAATATCTTCAAAAACATTGGTCCAGGAACTTTAGTTGCAGCAGCTTTTATCGGTCCAGGAACCGTAACCTTATGTACGCTCGCTGGAGTGAATTTCGGTTTCAACCTTTTGTGGGCAATGGTATTGTCTATCGTAGCAACCATCGTTTTGCAAGAAATGGCAGCACGTTTAGGAATCATTTCTCAAAAAGGATTGTCGGAGGTTATCAAATCAGAAATAAAGAATCCGATTATCAATAGATTTATGATGTTGCTCATTATATCAGCAATTGTCATTGGAAATGCATCGTACGAAGCTGGAAATATCAGTGGAGGTATTTTAGGATTAGAAACCATTGTAGGAACTTTAACTGTTGATGTGTTTGGATCTACTTTCAATATGCTAAGTGTTGTTATTGGGCTCATCGCTTTTGTATTGTTATACATTGGGAATTACAAATTCTTAGAAAGGGCTTTGGTTTCTTTGGTATTGATTATGAGTGTCTCATTTGTAATTACAGCCATCATGACAAAACCTAGTTTTCTTGAAGTTTTAAAAGGTGCATTTGTACCTACAACCCCCAAAGGAAGTTTATTAACTATCATTGGATTGATAGGAACTACAGTAGTTCCATATAATTTGTTTTTACATGCTTCTTTAGTCAAAGAAAAATGGAGCGATAAAAAAGATTTAAAAGCCGTAAGAAAAGACACCATTGTCTCAATTGTTTTAGGGGGATTGGTTTCTATGGCAATTATTATTTCAGCAGCATCCATTTCTTCTTTAGAAATATCAAATGCTTCTGATTTAGCAAAAAGTTTGGCGCCATTGTATGGAAATTTTGCGAAGTACTTTCTAGGAATTGGTTTGTTTGCAGCAGGAATTACATCAGCAATTACAGCACCTTTAGCGGCAGCTTATGTAGCCAAAGGATGCTTTGGATGGAAAACAGATTTAAAATCGAAACGATTTAGAGGTGTTTGGATATTTATCCTAGCACTGGGTGTAATCTTTTCTTCGTTAGGAATTAAACCGATTGAAATTATCAAGTTTGCACAAGTAGCAAACGGAATTTTATTACCAGTGATTGCTGGAGTTCTATTGTGGGTTGTCAATAAAAAAGCAGTCTTAGGAAATTTCGCAAATTCGAAGTTTCAAAATGTTTTGGGAATACTTATTCTTGCCGCCACAATTTTCTTAGGGCTAAGAGGATTGGATAAAGTATTTGGATTTAATTTATTCTAATGATTGACATAAACTGTGACGTTGGAGAAGGTGTAAATAATGAGCATTTATTAATGCCATTGATTTCTTCTTGTAATATCTCTTGCGGAGCACATGCGGGTTCAGTCGATATTATAGATCAAGTGATTCAACTAGCTATTGAAAATGCCGTGAAAATTGGTGCACATCCTTCGTTTCCTGATAGAGAAAATTTTGGAAGAAAAGTATTAGATATTTCTAATGTTGAATTGCAACAAAGTATTGAGGATCAATTGATGCTTTTTAAGGAAAGGGCAGCGAAACAAAATGCGACCATTCATCATGTAAAACCACATGGAGCTTTGTACAATTTAATTGCTGTTGATGAAGAAAAAGCGCAAGTGATTGTAAAGGCGATTCAGAATACATTTCAGAATGTGAAATTGTATGTTCCATACCAATCTCAAATTGAAAAAGTAGCTAAAGAAAATGGTGTTGAAATTGTATATGAAGCGTTTGCCGATCGGAATTATAATGATGATTTAACCTTGGTGTCAAGAACATTGCCTTATGCAATTATTACTGATAAAATAAAGGTTGCAGAACACGTTAAAAGAATGTCGGCAACATCAAAAGTAAAAACAGTACAAGGAAGTGAACAATACATAAAAGCGGAAACTTTTTGCGTTCATGGCGACAATAAAAATGCGATTGAAATTTTAGAATATTTGAATGAAAACATATAAAAAGCATGTCTTTGCGATCACGCTTTAGCGTGAGAAGCAATCTCATGAATCAACAGATCGCTTCGTCGCTTCGAGGCTCCTCGCGAAGACAATACGATTGACTTTTGAAGATTTTTAAAAATTTATAATGAACTGAATACATACAACCTCACATACAAACCCTTTGGAGAATCGGCTATTCTAATCGAATGGTCTGCGAAGATTGATGAGCAAATCATACAAGATATTATTGGCTTTGAAAAAATAATAACGAAGAATCAAGATGTTATAGATACAGCCATTGGATATAACTCTTTGATGATTCGATATCGCTATTTAAAGGATTACGATACAGCCGTTGAGAAACTCAAAGAGTTATATGCAATGGAACGAGAAGAGCGAAAGTCAGTCCGAAAAGTTTGGCAAATTCCTGTGTGTTATGATCTTTCATTTGGATTGGATTTGCAGGAAATCGCAAACGAAAAAGAAATGCCTATTGAAGAGGTGATTCAATTGCATTCTGCTCCTGAATATTTAATCTATTTCATCGGTTTTCAACCTGGATTTTTATACTTAGGTGGATTGAATGAACAAATTCATACACCGCGAAGGCCCAATCCGAGACTACGGGTAGCAAAAGGAAGTGTGGGAATAGGAGGTGAGCAAACAGGAATCTATCCACAAGACGCTTCTGGAGGTTGGAATTTGATAGGAAAATCGCCCATTAGCTTTTTTGATATCAACAAAAATGAACCTTGTTTTGCCAAAGCGGGCGATCGAATTCAGTTTCAATCTGTTGATTTGGATACTTTTCAGCAAATAGAAGAAGAAGTCCAAAAAGGAATTTACGAACTTAAATTCCAGAAAATATGATTCGAGTTTTAAACCCAGGAATTTATACCTCTGTTCAAGACAAAGGACGTTTTGGTTTTGCAAAAATGGGAATTCCAAATGCAGGAGCAATGGACTTCTATGCTGCTGAATTGGGAAATAGGTTATTGCAGAATACTACAGATGCTGCCGTATTAGAAATTACATTCGGGCAAGGAAAGTTTGAGTTTGCTGTAGATACTTATCTCTGTATTACTGGTGGCGATTTTTCACCCAAATTGAATCAGCAATCTATAGAAATGAATAGGGTTTATAAAGCCGAAAAAGGAATGATTTTGTCTTTTAGGAAACGAATCTATGGATCAAGAACCTATATAACTGTTCAAGGAGGAATTCAATCAGATGAGGTTTTAGGAAGTCGAAGTTTTTCTTCTGGAATTACTAAAGTTCGATTAGAGAAAGGTGATAAATTGAAAATACCAACTCAAAAAGAATTTTTTGAAACTGGGAATTCTAGAATCAAAACTCAAGAGGAACATTTTACCTCTCCGAATTTAGAATGTTTTTCAGGACCTGAATTTGACCAATTAAATGCAAACCAAAAGAAACAATTATTAGAGTCATTTACCATTTCTAGTGACACGAATAGAGTAGGTTATCGTTTGAATGAAACTTTAGAAAACAACTTAAAACCGATTCTTACTTCTGCTGTGTTACCAGGAACGGTACAACTTACACCTTCTGGGAAATTGATTGTCTTGATGAAAGATTGCCAAGTAACGGGTGGGTATCCTAGAGTTTTGCAACTATCAGAATATGCAATTTCTAGATTGAGTCAGAAGGTTGCGGGAGATAAAGTTCAATTTCATTTGAAAGCCTGATGTATTTTTGATTGAAACTTCTCAATTATTTAAAAGTAAAAAACAAGCGATTATTCAGTAAGAATAACCGCTTGTTTTTATAGATATGACTTTAATTTATCCATTATAATGCTATAGATCACTATTACAATAAGTATAACCATTAACCTTGCTATTAAACCATGTGTTTATGGCAGTTGAAGATAGAGAAGGTACAGTTGTCGGGTAAGTAGGATCATTATCAAAAACTACAACCATCTCATAATATGGAAGGTTCCAGTGTGTTACTCTGCTAAATGTCACCTCATTATTATTAATACCATTATTTGGCAGTATTTGATTAAATGGGATTAATTCTATTGTAGATGAAAAGTAAACAGGTCTTACAAAAAGATAAGCGTTTGTTTGATTATTTGCAAGCTGATTATACGCAAACCAATGTAAACTTAATTTAAAAGTTTCAGTTCCATTACTTGGGTCTGAGTCAATAATATCTTTCACAAAGTTAACATCACACCCTGTAACAGCAAAAATAGGAGCTAAGCCTAAGTCATGAATTTCAACATAAGTTTCTCCAAACTCATATCGATCAAAAGAAATTGGGTATTCACCAGCTTTAATTGTTATTGGGTAACCTTCTAACTCTGAGAATAAGTCCTCAGGTAATGTAACATCTTCATCTATAAAAAGAAATTCGTCTTCTACATCTTCTGCAAAAATAATATGGATTTTGTCATTTGTTAACCCTAGAAACATACCGCCAATTTCGTGGTCATCATTTCGATCTAATGAATTAACGTCAGCAGGTGTAGGAGGCCCAGAAACTAATGGTCCATAGTCCCATATATCATCACCCTCATTAAAACAAACTCCTCCTCCCGTATCACAAATTCTACTAAAACGTATATCCATGATATAAGACCAAATGATATCATTAGAATTTTCGTTGGATCTGGAAGTATTTTGAAATTCGACATTAACTTCTTCTGTTATAACTTCATCTTCATTTTGGCAGCTCATAAAAGCTATCGTGGTAATCATTACTAAACATAGTGTACTTACAATTGATTTTTTCATAATAAAAATTTTAAAGGTTTATAAATGTATTTGCCTACAATTTTTCGTTCAATTCTGTAGGCTTATAAAATCAAAGTTTAGTAATGAATTTTGATGAGAAAAATTAATGGGAAGAAATGGAGTAAGTACGTTTGTTTTTGTTGTAAACGCAACCTCTATTGCTTTTTATATTAATCAAAAGTTGAAACTATTCTGCTTTTTTCTCTTTTTGTTTGTCTTGATGAAAGATTGCCAAGTAACGGGTGGATATCCTAGAGTTTTGCAACTATCAGAATATGCAATTTCTAGATTGAGTCAGAAGGTAACAGAAGATAATATATTATTTAAGTTCAAGTGATGTAATGACCAAGTATAAGTTGTCATAACATTAGACAAAGTTTAATAATGTTTTTTTTATTGAATCTCGGAGTTTTGTAGTAACACTTACTTCATCAGCATAGTTATTCCAATGTTGTACTTTATTATTTATTTCAGAGATGATAGTTTCTGATTTTTTTATGTTCATTGCTTTGGCAAATGTTATCAAATCATCTTTTTCAATTCCGATTCTTTTCCCGTTGATACTTAAAGCATGTTGACTTACCCAGATACTATCAGGCCTATAAGCATGGCAAATGTCGTATGCTGGTGCTAGTTCCCAATCACTTCCTTCTTTAAGTCGAAAAGCAAAATTCTTGGTATGATCATCACAGTTTCTAGCAATCACATTAAAAACCATTCTGCGATACATTTGTTCTGCATCTGGATATGGTAAACGAAGTGATCTCATTGTTTGGAATAATTGTTCGTAACTATAACTTCTAACTTCATTGAAATCATAGTGTTGCATTGCGCAAAATGTTTGAATATGGTGCTTTATAGATTCTTTTTCTCTGTCAAATCTTTTTGTCATAAAATGAGCTCTCCCATTTTCTTCCAATAATTCAGATTCCATCATTTTTACACCGCAGTCTTTTGCCATATTGTAATACGCCATTTCAACGCGTCCATAACCTTTACTTTCTCCGAACTGAGAGTCACTCACGCCATCTAATTTTATTAACCATTGTTCAAATCCTTTTGGTGAATTAGTTTGCCCAGATCGAACCTGTCCAGTTTTTTTATTATAGGCTATAATTGCTTTTGGTCTAGCGCCACCAGCAGATGTTCCTATTTTTAAAATCTCCATCATTGCCTGCTGTTCGTCTTTGTTCATATTTGTCTCAAACTTCTTTCTTTCATCTAACATACGTTGTGCAATAGCTACTAAACTGTTGATTTCAACTTGAAAAGATTTTTTAATTGATTTGAGCTGTGTTGGTTCGAATTCTAAAGCTCCCATACCTCTTGTTCCAATAAAGCATAGTTGTTCTATTGGATTCATACTGTTTTCTGGACGACCGTTTTGTGCTAACCAAATGTTTATTAATTGATTCCCGTATTTGTCGGGTAAGACATCGGCCAGCAAACCAGGCAAGCCTTTAAATGTATTATACCCACTATTTTTTGACGGCCTTAGTTCTGGAAATGAAAATATATTTTGACTGGATTGAATAGACATTTTGATTGGCGCTAAATCGATATTCTTAGCTTTAAATTTTGGCTCATATTCGAAACTAGCAAGTCCTTGAATTTCATCCCAAGCAACGGCTCCAACAGTTTGCCCCCAAATTTTAACAAATGCTGTTTTTATTGCTACCATCCGCTCTTATTTTGTTTGCTTATATCATTACTCGCACTAGCTCTTTGTCTTTTTTGCTTTTCTAATTTTGCTAACGCTAAAGGACTTAATTGAGTTTGAATTTTAAAGATGTTAAGTGCATCGAGTAGATTAAGAGCTCTTAAAATTTGTATTAATGATAGTAATGATATAGGTTCTCCATTTTCAATTTTACTCATTGTCCAGCGATTAATTCCAGCGATTTCAGCAATTTTTGCTTGTGTCTTATTTTGAATTAAACGCTGATGTTTTATGTATTCACCAATGAAGGAAATAATTGATTTATCACTCATAGATAACCGTTCAATGTTAGTATTTACCATCTTTAATGCTTTTATTTGTGTTTATTGTTAGTATTTACCAATTCAAATGTACAAAAAACAATTTACTTACATGATGTGCATGTTGGTAAATACTATCATTACTTAAATTTAAGCTCCCAGTGTTAGTAATTACCATCATTATATTAATAAAAGACTGATAAATAACGGTCGATTATCCTAGAGTTTTGCAACTATCAGAATATGCAATTTCTAGATTGAGTCAGAAGGTTGCTAGTGAGGAAGTAAGGTTTAATACGTGATTTTTAATCTATTCCTTCATACTCGCCTCCTCCAGCTATCGGTTTCACACACCCACTAGGAATTGAATCTGGGTGTCTAGCTATAGCTACAGCTCGAAGACTATTTACCTTTTTCTTTGGATCATAAAAATCCTTTAAGTTGATAGATCCTACTAAAGAATCCTTTCCTAGGATAAATTTTATTTTATAGTTCAAAAGAACATCATTTAAAATAGTCACTTTGGTGTCTAAATATTTTCTTTTGGTTTCAGGCGATTCATAGCTAGTAGATTCTTCTTCGAAATAATAAGGAAGAAATAGTTGTTCTGCATGAGGGTTTCCTTTTTCTAATGAGCCAATTCCAGAAGCTCCTTTGGCGCCTTTAATACGTTCGGTATCGATCCAAGGGAGATCATTACATTCTACTCTAAATGGTACATAACCTACCTGCAAACTGTCAAATGATTTGTCAAATTTTATGTCGATATAATCTACATGCATAGGTTTTAGGATATTATAATCCAAATAAACCATTTGCGTAGGACTCTTTCCATCGAAGGAAAATTCATCTGGTGTTACCAATCCTATGTCATATAGGCTTATTGCTTTGTCTTTAAACTTAAACACGGGAGGTGAAGCGATATAGTATTTTGAAACATAATAAGGTTTTCCAGTTGAAGAGTCTTTTTGATGACCAAATGGAACTCCAGAAAGAATCTGATTTGATTTTTTCCATTGAAAAGTCTTAGGCCCGTTCCAATAGTTACTATTTGCTGTAACGCTTGTATTACAACCGAAAAGCGTAATGGTATGAGCATCTTTATTAGGTAGAGTACTTTCTCCTAGCGTAAAGTTTACATAGGCAGGTTTCTTCGGATAATTTTCTTTGGTAGTTTTATGATGACAGGAATAAAAAAGGAACAGAAAAAGAACGAGTACTATGAGTTTGGTGGGTGACTGCATTTTGTTGGGATTTAGGAAACGGAAAACTAATTATGGGTAAATTATAGAAAAAATATAAGTGTAGAAAATAACTGTTGATAAACGGGTGTTTATACCTGTTTATTTGTAGATGACTGATTATTTTTATAAATCTTTTTGATAACGTTGTATCATTTCTTCTCTGGTTTCCGCTTCTTCAGTAGATTTTAGTTGATCTTTTAACATTTTTCCTATAGAAGGAAAATCTTTGGTGTCTATTTTATAATCATCACTCCATAACCTAGATCTCATTAAAGCTTTGGCACAATGAAGAAAGATTTCATCAATAGAAATAACCAAACAGCTAATTGGAGTTTTGTCTTCTGAATGAAAATAGTTTAAGATATGTTCTTCTGTAGTAATATAAGCACTTCCGTTAATTCGTAATGTTTCATCAATACCAGGAAGTAAGAAAATTAATCCTATTGAACCAGTTTCTATAATATTGGTGAAACTATCCATTCTATTATTGCCTTTAGCATCGGGAATTAATAGGTTTCCATTATCAGAAATTTTTACAAAACCAGGGTTTCCACCTCTAGGAGAAACGTCCATTTTTCCATCTTTACTAATTGTGGAAAGGAGTAAAAAAGGTGATTTAGAAATAAAATTCAGTGAATGTTTTTCTAAAGAACTCAGCACTTTATCTTTAGCTCTTCCTCTTGGGAAACCATAGAGTTCTCTTAATTGATCTGTTGAAGTAATCTTGTTTTTAGCCATAGTAATCCTAATAATACTTCAAAAATAAATCTTTTCTAATCAATCGATTCTTTAGATGTAAATTAAAATTATTCTATAGTTTTTAGTTTCTTTTTTTTCTTTTTCCTCTTTGGCTCAAAACTGCTACGGCCTAAAATATATCCTGAGATACCTCCGATTAAAGCAGCAATCTCTTTTCCTCCTAGTACTCCTGTAATTCCAAATAAAATAATAGCAATAATAATAGAGAATATGGTGATAAATTGAAGGCCTACATCCCCAGAAAAGATGGTCTTGCGAATTTCTTTGTCTTTATAAGCAATGATAAAGAAACCAGCTATGACCAAACCAACCAATCCTGCAAATGACCAACTAATTTGCTTTTTGAAATTTTGACTCACATAAGACGTATTATTCAACTCTGTTACTTTTGTTCCAACGGTTGAAAGACGATCCGTTTTTTTAAGAATTTCTTGAACTTTATTTTCAATAATTCTACGGAACCCTTCAGTAACTGAAATAGTATTCATTTTTTGGATGTCTATACCATCTACAGATTTAAGTTCTGGAAGTATAATTTGTGACCTGATTTCTTCCATTCGTTTCATGCTTTTCTTTTCCTCTTTTGAAAAATCATTTGGTTTGTCACTTTGTAAACGAAGATCCTCATGTCTTTCTAATAATTTCTCAAGGCTTTGAGCTCTCTCTAACTCAGTAAATAGCCCACTAATTTCGTACATCATTGAATACATCCCAGTAATAATCTCTAATCTTTCTTTCTCTAAATCATGAAAATTATTTATCAAGTCAATCTCTACTTGTTTTTTAAGTTCTTCATTTTTAGAATCTTGAGAGAAGATAGGATTACTGAATAGTAATATCACAGCAAAAAGTGTCGTGAAAATTTTTAAGTTCTTCATTTTAATAGTATTAAAGTTAGTTGAGTTGTTTCATTAGATAGGAGAGATAAGGCATAGGGAACTGTTCTCAGTTTAAAAAATGAAATCCGATAAAACTAGATGAAATTTAAATGAAAGGAATAGGTATTTATACCTGTTTTAAGAATGACTATGTACTTATAAATCAAAATTTTGTCCTTGTAGAGCAACTCTAAACCCTTGCTTTTCCAATGCTTTTCTTTCTTGAGAATCAGGTTGTAATGCAGGATTGGTATGGTTAAAGTGGATGAAAATTACTTTGTTTTTGGTTTCGGCAGATTCATTTTGAAACAAAGCAACAGTTTCTTCAATAAATGGATGAGGTACTTCACTCATGGGTCTGTTGATTTCTCCATTTTTGTAAAAAGTAGCATCTAAAAAAGCATAATCTACTTTTTTAACTTCTTCTACAATATCTTTCTCCCACAAACTCCATTTATTGATATCGGGAATAAACAATGCGGATTTGTTTTTACCTTCAATCTTATAGCCGACAGTTTCAGAAAATTCATCACGATGTGGAACTAAGAATGGAGTAACTTTCAAAGAATTAGTTATGGTAATTGTACTGTCTTTTTGGAGGTTGGAAAAAACGATGTTCTGCAAATCGATTAACTGACTCCAAGGTCCGTTCGTAGAAAGAAATTCTTTCATTTTGGGCATCGCAAAAACAGGAATGTCTTTTTTGCCTAAGGCTTCACGTCCAAAAAACATCAATCCAGCATAATGACCAATATGAGCATGTGTTAAAAAAACACCATCAATAAGAGTTTCATTTTTAAGGTGATTTCGTTCTAAATCATCCAATTGTGTAGACATATCTGGTGTGGCTTCAAACAAGAATTTTTTGTTTCCCGTTTTGTCTATCAAGCCTAAAGAAACGACTTTCTGTTTTTGAAATTTCCCTTCATAAAAATTTGTACAACAATCTCGTTGACAGCCAATATGCGGAAACCCACCATCTTGAGCGGTTCCTAAAATCACTAAATATTGGTCAGGAAGAACTGTAGTTTTTGTCTCGTTGGAAGAACAAGAAAGGAATGCTATACAGCAGAAAAAAAGTATGAATCTCATAAATAGTTTAAAAAACCTAAGATAAGATTTTTACAAAGAAAAGACTTTTGAAACGCTAAAACTTGAACTTGAATCTGAATTTTAAACCTTAAATCTGGAACTTTCAATTGTATTACTCAACAGTAAATCGCCATCCATACGGATCTTCACTCTTGTTAGTTTGAATGTCTGTAATACGTTTTTTCAATACAGTGGCATAGGATTCATCCAATTCTGGCAAATCATAATCTGTTCCTTTGTAACCAAATGTGGCAATGGGAGAAATAACAGCAGCAGTACCAGCTCCAAATAGTTCTTTTAACGTTCCATTTTTAGCAGCTTCAACAACTTCACTCACAGAAATTTTTCGTACTTCTACGTCAATTCCTTTGTCTTGAGCGATTTGAATAATACTTTTCCGTGTAATTCCGTCTAAGATTCTATCACTCGTTGGACTGGTAATTAAAGTGTCATTAATACGAACAAAAATATTCATCGCACCCGCTTCTTCAATAAATTGGTGTGTATTGTCGTCTGTCCAAATAACTTGATTGTATCCTTTTTCAATGGCTAATTGAGTTGGGTAAAACTGAGCAGCGTAATTTCCTCCAGCTTTTGCAAAACCAACACCTCCATTTGCTGCACGTGCATATTTTTCTTCAATCAATACTTTTATTTTTCCTGAAAAGTAAGCTCCAGAAGGAGCCGTAGCTATAATGAATGTATATTGATCAGCAGGCGATGCATGAAAACCTTCACCAGAAGCAAAAATAAAAGGACGGATATACAAAGAACTTCCTTCAATATTTGGAATCCAATCACGGTCAACTTGTAACAATTTTTTCAAACCTTCCATAAAAATCCCCTCAGGAACTTCTGGAATCATCAAACGATCAGCAGAAAGATTTAAACGTTTCCAATTATCAGTCGGACGAAATAAGAAAACATCGTCATTTTGATCTTTGTAAGCTTTCATTCCTTCAAAAATCGATTGTCCATAGTGAAAAATCTTTGCAGAAGGATTTAACGTAATCGGTCCATATGGTTTTACCACTGGGGTTTGCCAAGCTCCATCAATATAATCACATACAAACATATGATCTGAAAAATCTTTCCCAAAAGATAAATTATTAAAATCTATAGTATCAATTTTTGAAGTCTCTACAGGCTGAATTTTAATATCCATTAACATGAAATTTGATCGTTAAATAAGGGCGCAAAGTTACAAAATTTAGTTAGCTTTTTTAGCAAAACCTTACATAGTTATTATTCTAAACAACTATCTTTGTTTTGTCTTAAAATTATACTTTCAAATGAGAAAATTAGGAATGATTCTAGTTTTGTCAGCAGTAATTTTTGCTTGCAAAACCGATAAAGAGAATAAAAAAACAGAAGAAAAGGAAACAGCTACGATTGCTTACAACTCTTTTGGAGCTGAAATTTCTGAAAAAGATTATTTGTCATCTGTAGATGCTTTAGCAAAATATAAAACACTAAAAGCTGGAGATACCATTCAACTAAAATTTGCTTCAAGTATTGGCGAAGTATGTTCAAATAAAGGGTGTTGGATGAAACTTCCCGCAGGAGAAACGGATGAAACTATTATGGTTCGTTTTAAAGATTACGGATTCTTTATGCCGTTAGATTCAAAAGGAAAAGAAGTCATTGTAGAAGGAAAAGCTTTTGTAAAAGAAGTTTCTGTTGATGAATTGAAACACTATGCAGAAGACGCAGGGAAATCAGCAGAAGAAATTGCAAAAATTACAGCACCTAAAAAAACACTTTCGTTTGAAGCTCATGGAGTTTTGATGAAGAAATGATTTTATTTCATTACCTGAACTCGAATATATTGTGATGTTTTTCGTCTTTAGTATGTTATTTCAATTGTCTGGTTGAGCGCAGTCGGAACCTTTATGAATTTTAATAAATCTATGACCTTTCGACTGCGCTCAAGGAGACATCTGACTAATGATTGAGTGTAAATACTTTGTTTTTTAATAAATTATTAATCGAACTCAAGTTCATCGATAATTATTCATTAATAATTGTTAAATATTAATTGATCACTGACAATTGAAAAGAGAAATCATTATAACATCAGACGGTTCAACAACCATTCATCTTCCCGATTGGGATGAGCAATATCATTCTAAACACGGAGCGATACAAGAAGCTTATCATGTATTTATAAAACACGGATTAGAGCCTGTTTCTAAAAAGGACGTTTCTATTTTAGAAATAGGATTTGGTACAGGCTTAAATAGCTTTATTACGTTTTTAGAAGCTCAGAAAAACAATTTAAAAATTGATTATGTTGGAGTGGAAGCTTTTCCTGTTGCTCAAGATGAGGTTGAAAAACTGAATTATGTTTCTGAGTTGAATGCTATAAATTCAAAAGAAATTTTTCAACAATTTCACAGCTGTTCTTGGGAAGAAAAGCATCAAATTATTGCTGACTTTTCTCTACTGAAACGAAAGCAATTCTTTTCTGAAATCAACGATGAAAATCAATTTGACTTGATTTATTTTGATGCGTTTGGGGCACGTGTTCAGCCTGAATTATGGACAGAAGAGATCTTCTCTAAAATGATGACATCACTAAAAGACCAAGGAGTATTGGTTACTTATTCAGCCAAAGGAAGCGTGAGAAGAGCGATGCAATCTGTTGGATTTACTGTTGAAAGATTACCTGGCCCACCAGGAAAAAGAGAAATGCTGAGAGCAACGAAGCATTCGATGTAATCAAATGTTACGAGCCGTGAAAGTGGCGAGCAACATTCAACGAAGTTAAATGCTAAGAGGAACGAAAATTTAAAAGCGAAGAGGTTATAAATCAAATTGATTTGCTCCAGTAATTTCTAATCGATCGGTTTGTACAAAACCAATTAATTTCAAATCTTTTTTTGTATTGGGGTCAGCTTCTGGAAGCGTTAGCGTTCCTTTCTTTTCATCGTTCAATTCCAGAATAATTTCTTCCAAAACGATATTGTTATTGGATAAACTTCTATTGCTGTTTTCACCTCTTTTTACCTTTGTAATACTGTTTTCAAGAACAAAGGCCAGCTTCAATTTTTTATTTTTCACATCACCAGAAACTTCATAATTGAGTATGATATCACCTTTCGCATCTTTACTGCTAGAAAACGTAATAGTATTTTTAGATTCTTTTTTTAAGTATGTTTTGATTCTCTTTCTGAGTTTAGATCCATTGGAGCCTACAAAATGCTCACGACCATTCACAACAATTTGCGGAGTGTACACACGTCGCTCCTTAAACTGATCTGCATAACCATATTGAATCTCCGTAAATTTCCGTTTTCCAAAAGGGTCTTTCCAACCCAATCTGTCCCAATAATCTACATGATAGGACATCACATATACATTCTGACCTTTGTATTCTTCTTTGATTTTTCCGATTAATTCATCCGCAGGAGGACAACTACTACATCCTTGAGAGGTAAATAATTGTACAACAACAAAAGAATCTTCAGCAGGATTAGGATTTGAGCTGAACAAAAATAATGTCAAGAATAAATAAGAAAAATACTTCATATATAATGTAAAATGATTGTATGTTGAGTCGGAATGATTTTTGCGACTTAACAGCAAGTTACTGTTTATTAAACGTTAAATTTTTATATTAGTACTTTAATTAAAACCACAATATGAAATTTCAAAGAAGATTTGGAAAAAGAAAAAGATCGAACCCAAAAAGAGGAATTTTTTTAATCATGTTATTAATACTTACATTATTCTTATTGTTTCAAGCAGAGAATATCATCACTAGCATATTTGATTAAATTACCTTTTAAATTTTCGCCCTTTCCAATGGTATTTACTAGTGAGTGTTTTAAAAACAATATAAAGACTAAAGAAAGGGTAGAAGAGACTTCCAAATCCATAACCTCGAATTCTTTTCTTTTTCCTTCTGTAGAAATACGATGTTTTTTTAATGAGTGCAAAATCGACTGAAATTTTGAATAGAATGATATAAAGGAAGTTAATAGTAGCTCCTAATGACCATAATAAGCCTACCATTGCTATGATAAGAACGAGGTTCATTAGTAATACAATAAAACCGACAAATTTTCCAAACCATAAATGATAAGAGCTTGATTTAGCTGCCCAACGGATTCGTTGATGTATTAGTTCGTTCCACATTTTTACAGCATTTGTAGTAACAATTGCGTCTTTTGATTTTAAAAATTGAACTTGATTTGGATAGGCTTTATAGAATTTTTCAAACAAGAAAATATCATCGCCACTTGCAATGGTATTATTTCCATCAAAACCATGTAACTCTAAAAATGTTTCTTTTTGATAAGCTAGATTTGCGCCATTGCATAAAAAAGGTTTTCCAATTCCAAATCCGCCAACCGTAGCGCCTTGTAAACTTAAAAAATCCAAGATTTGAAAATGTTCTAAAAAGGAATAATTATCTGATTTATAAGTCACCGGACCCACAATCATTTTTGAATTGTTAACCGTTGAAAAGACTCCAAACTGAAGCAACCAATTTTTAGGTAAAATACAATCTGCATCTGTTGTGATGATCCAATCAAATTGCGCTCTTTTTATAGCCGTTTCAATCGCATCTTTTTTAGGCGAAGTAGAAGTCCTGAGGTTATTAAGGACTGAATAAACAATTTCAGTTTTAGATAAATGTTCATGTATAATTTCAATAGAGTTATCGGTAGAATCATCATTGATAAAAATACATTCGAATTGATGTACGGGATACTGTAAATCCTTGATAGAATTTAAAAGTTGTGGTAAATGAATTGCTTCATCTCTAAAAGGAATGATGATTGAAAATTTGGTGTGATGTTGTTGGCTATCAGTGACAAATTCTTCGACTTTACCAAATCCATAGACAAACGATAGAATGACGATGAAATACAACCCTGTGATTATGAAAAAGGTGATCATCATTTTTGTACGGGTTTAAACTGTAATACAAAATAGCTTCCTACAATGGCTGGAATGGCAAAGTTGAAAATCCACATAATGCTTGTAACTGACAAAATAATAATTGGATTCACATTGAAAAAATCAAAAATAAAAACGGCTACAGAACCTTTTAGGACGAAGTCAAAGAGTGATAGCATGGGAACCATTGAAGCAATTAAATACATGCTAGAAATTCCTGCAAGGGCAATTCCATAAGAAATGTCAACATCAAAAATCAATACTAAAAAATAGAATTGATGAGAGAAAACCAAGTATCGCAAAAAGGATAGGAAAGCAATTTTTTTATTGTTTTTAAGCTTGAGTATTTCATAGATTTTAGAAATCCAATTACGAATCTTAGCAAATTTGTTTTTTAAGAATCTTATTGTAAAAAACAAAATGATCAATGCTGCAAAGAGAATAACAATATTTTGTATGGAAACAAATGAAAAAGAAAACTCGTTGATGAGGTATAAAATTCCAATACTTCCTAGTACAATAGTGACTAATAGTTGATAAAAATTTCCAGCAAAATTCAAAAGAAGAATTTCTTTCCGCTTCTCTTTTTCAAAATACAAAGCTTTGGCTCCATATTCGCCAATTCTGTTGGGAGTAATTAAAGAGAATGTTAAAGAAGATAGACTTTGTTTTGTCGCGTTAAAAAATGAAACCGATGTTACTTTTCGAGCTAAAATCTGCCATTTATTAATTTCTAAAATCCAGTTAAATAGCGTAAAAATGAATAAAAAAGTAATGTTTTTTATTGAAAATACATTAAAATCAATCAAAATTGATCGAAAATCATCAAAACTTAATTTTTCACTATTGACAATAATATCATATATAAAGTAGCCACAAATAATAACTATTAAGAGTTTAAAGACAAGCCACAAGAATTGATTAGATTTGTATGATATCGAGTTTAACACAAAACAAAGAACGTAAAATTTGAGTGTAGAAAAAATCATTTTAGGAATTGATCCAGGAACTACTATTATGGGCTTTGGGTTGATTAAGGTTGTTGGAAAGAAAATGGAGTTTATTCAAATGAATGAATTGCTTTTAAAAAAGTATGACGATCACTATTTAAAGTTAAAACTCATTTTTGAAAGAACGGTTGAATTAATAGATACCTACCACCCTGATGAAATTGCTGTAGAAGCTCCGTTTTTTGGTAAAAATGTGCAATCGATGTTAAAATTGGGAAGAGCACAAGGAGTGGCCATGGCTGCGGGTTTGTCTCGCGAAATTCCCATTACAGAATACTTACCCAAGAAAATTAAAATGGCGATTACTGGAAACGGAAATGCCAGCAAAGAACAGGTTGCAAAAATGTTGCAAAACTTGTTAGGGCTAAAAACATTGCCTAAAAACTTAGATGCTACCGATGGTTTAGCAGCAGCAGTTTGCCATTTTTACAATATGGGGAAAATCACTTCAGGAAAAAGTTATACAGGTTGGGATGCTTTTGTGAAACAAAATCCGAAGAAAATTACATAATTAATCAATGTGGAAATGAGAAAATGAACCAATGAACACATCATTAGTACATTCTCACATTAGATCATTATTACATTAAAAATGGCAGGCATTTATATTCATATCCCCTTTTGCAAGCAAGCGTGTTATTACTGCGACTTTCATTTTTCTACCTCACTGAAAAAGAAAGATGAACTAGTCAATTCTTTGATTAAAGAAATTGAGCTTCGTAAAGATGAATTGAACAATGAAATTGTAGAAACCATTTATTTCGGCGGCGGCACACCAAGCATGTTATCACAAGCAGAACTCAATTCAATTATTGATGAGGTCTACCAAAATCATACAGTGAGTTCAAATCCTGAGATTACTTTAGAAGCAAATCCAGATGATTTAAATGAAGAAACGATTATTGAATTATCTAAGAGTAAAATCAACCGATTAAGTATTGGAATTCAATCTTTTTTTGAGCGAGATTTAAAACTGATGAATCGCTCTCACAATGCCAAAGAAGCTAAGAACTGTTTGTTGATGGCGACTCGTTATTTTGAAAATATTTCGTTGGATTTGATTTATGGAATTCCAGGGTTATCGAATGATCAATGGAAAGAAAACATCCAGATAGCTTTATCATTTGGAATTCCACATATCTCAAGTTATGCCTTAACCGTAGAGCCTAAAACAGCCTTAGAATCGTTAATTAAAAAAGGAAAGATTGATGAGGTCAGTGACAAACAATCCCAAGAACAATTTCATATTTTAATTGATGAGCTAGAGAAAGTCAACTTTGTACATTATGAATTGTCTAATTTTGGAAAAGAAGGATTTTTCAGTAAAAATAACTCTGCCTATTGGAAAGGAAAATTATATACAGGAATTGGACCATCAGCACATTCTTTTGATGGAAAACAACGAAGTTGGAATGTAAGAAACAACTCAAAGTACATTGAAAGTATTCAGCAAGGTACATTGCCAATAGAGAGAGAAGTTTTATCAAAAACCGATCAATATAACGAATATATCATGACAGGTTTACGAACTGTTTGGGGAGTTTCCTTAGAGAAGATTCAATTAGATTTTGGAAAAACCTATTTTGATTATATACTCTTACAATCTGAAAAGTATCGAAATGAAGATTTGTTGTATATTGAGAAAGGAAAACTAAAAACAACTCAAAAAGGAAAATTTTTGTCTGATGGAATTTCCTCTGATCTATTTATGCTGAACTAGTTTCAGTATCTATGAACTAGTTTCAGTATCTATGAACTAGTTTCAGCATCTGTTAAATTAAAGTAAGGATTATTTTGAATTAGTTTCAGTACCTGTCTGATTCAAGCAGAAATTGTTTGAAACATTTTCAGCATTTACCAAAAAATGTTTTGTGTAATGTATAGAGTTACCAATTTTTGGTATATTTGAAGAAATGTATTAAAAATGAATAAAAACACATCAGTATCACTTGGAGATTATTTTGACCAATTCGTTCAAAATACAATCACTGAAGGAAGATTTAAAAATGTAAGTGAAGTTATTCGTGCTGGATTAAGGCTTTTAGAAGAAGAAGAAAGTAAAATGATTGCTTTAAAAAGCGCGATTAAAGAAGGAATTGATAGTGGAATTGCACACGACTTTGACTCAAAAACACACCTTGAATCTCTAAAAGCAAAGAAACGCGTTAATGGTTAAATATGAATTGACTAACAAAGCTGTTCAGGATTTATCAAAATTTTGGGAGTATACTTTTGAAGTTTGGTCAGAAAAACAAGCGGATACATACTATAAAATGCTAATTTCAAATTTTCAAGAAATTGCGAACAACCCAAAATTAGGAAAAAGCTATGATGAAATTACTCAAAACTTACTTGGAATTAAAGTTAGTAGGCATATTATTTTCTACAGAATGATTTCAGAAAATTATGTGGAAATTACAAGGATTTTACATGAAAGAATGGATTTGAAAAAACGAATATTAGAATAAAAACTAGAAAAATTAACTTAGTGTGTAAAACAAGTTCAGCATAAATGATCGCACAAATACAATACAACTCCAGAAAATACTGCATCGACTTATCAAAACCTATTGATATTTCTATCGCTATTGACCCAACAAAACAAAATGTAAATGCATGGTATATTGATCCGCCTAGAATATATCCTGTAGCATCCGACGATTGGGTAGGCTCAGTTGCAGAAGGAGCCGATGTGAATTTCAATATGATTGAATTCAATCCACATTCACATGGAACACATACGGAGACGGTTGGACACATTACCGAAATAGTACATTCTATCAACAAACATTTAAATCAATTTTTCTTTTTAGCAGAGGTAATCACGATTCCTCCTGAGAAATTGAACGATGATTTTGTCATTACCAAAAGACAATTACAATTTGCTTTGGGAAATAAAAAAAGAGATGCAGTTGTAATCCGTACACTTCCCAATTTGGAAGACAAAAAATCCATGCAATATTCCAATACCAATCCTACCTATTTATTAGAAGAAGCAGCGATTTATTTGCGAGAAAAAGGAGTCAAACACTTATTAGTTGATTTGCCTTCAGTAGATAGAGAAAAGGACGAAGGACAGTTATTATCTCACAATGCTTTTTGGAATACAGCAGGAGAACTCCGAATGGATGCTACCATTACCGAATTCATTTTTGTACCCAATGCAGTTGATGATGGAACCTACTTTTTAAATCTCATGGTAGCTCCTTTTGAAAATGATGCAAGCCCGAGTAAACCAGTTTTGTTTGCGATAGAATAAACTTATTTTTAGTGAGTTTTAAAATTAAGAACAGCTTTTTCAATATCCTAAAAATAGGACTCATATCTTCTGTCTCTTGGTTGACTTATTATTTTATAAATAATTCTGATAGATTAAATTAATCATTTTTCACAAATCAAGTTGGAACTTCAAGTAAAAGGTTCGAAGGTTTTTTAGTACTATCAATAGTTAAATACTCTTTGTTAGTTGTAGCTATAATTACATCAATTTTCTTAGGATATATGATTTACAAAAAACTAAAAAACAGATAGCTTTTAAATAGAAATTCATCGAAAACGATGAATCTGTCTTTAAGACCTTTCAGGTTTTAAAAACCTGAAAGGTCTGTTCTCTTGCCTCTTTTTTCTTTTATATAAACCCAGCTCCCAAAGCCACAGAAATTAGAATCAACATAATAGCAACGGTAACTTGTAAAAAATGAATAGTTACTTTTTTCAACAATTTATTTCCGATGTAAGCCCCAGAAATTGCTGCTGCTGTAGCACAAATGACCAATAGGATATTATCGTACAAACCAGAGCTAGAAACGCGAGTCGCATACACTCCCAATCGAGTAAAATCTACAAATGTTGAAACAACCACAGCAGTTCCAATAAAAGCTTCTTTAGACAACCCAGCTTTGATTAAGAATGCACTGCGTAAGGCACCCTGATTCCCAGAAAGTCCACCGAAAAAGCCGCTTAAAGCTCCACCGATGGGTAATTTCTCTTTTCCGAATTGTAGTTTTTGAAAACGCGGAATCAAGTCCAAGGAAGCAAAGATGATTAATAGAATAGAGATGATAAATTTTACGGGATATACTGTAAGCTCCTTTCCAAAAAGACGGTATTGAAACAAAGGTTCTACATCTGGAATACGCAATAATAACCAAGCACCAACAAAAGAGAAAACCACAGCGGTAATACCAAAGCGTATCAATACTTTCTTATCAGCATTTTTTCCGACTAGCAAAATCTTATAGATATTATTAAAAAAGTGGACAACGCCCGTTAACGCAATTGCTAACTCAACAGGAAAGAAAAGCATAAAAACTGGCGTAAGAATAGTTCCCAAACCAAAGCCTGAAAAGAACGTTAAAATAGCAGCTAAAAAAGCAACGAGACAGATTAAGAGGATTTCCATTTTTCAAAAATAAAGAGTTAAAACTTTAGGTTATCGTTCGCTAACATCTTTTATATCATTCTCGTTTGCAGGGTTTTTCATAAAAGGAAAAATAAATTGTTTGATAAACCCTTTTGGAAACTTCACATCACCCAAACCTGTACTTTCTGGCCATGTTTTTCCCATAGGATAATAAGTTCCAAAAATCATATCAATAAAAGGAAAATGAATGGCAAAGTTTTTATCATATGCCCTTGGATCTGCAGAATGATGCCAATGATGATATTGAGGAGTTACAAATACATAACGTAAAAAACCAAAATTTATACGAGTATTCGCATGAGCTAAAACAGCTTGAATTGAGACAATAACGATATAAGTTGCAAATACATCTGTACTAAAACCAAAAACATAAAGCGGTAAAAAAGTAATCGCTCTAACAGCAACGAGGTCAACAAAATGTGTTCGTGAACCCGCTAGCCAATCGATGTCTTTTGTAGAGTGATGAACGGAGTGAAAACGCCATAAAAAAGGAAGTTTATGAAAGAGATAATGTCCAGTCCATTGAAATAAATCAGAAACAAATAATGCTAAAAATAACTGAGGAATAAACCAAATGCTTTGAACCCATTCTTGAAAACCAGTTAAACCAATTGAAGAAAAAGCCGTAACAGCTGGAAATTGAACAATAACACCAATTACTTGTATCAGTAAATGACTCACCATAAAGTAAACCAAGTCTGTTCTCCATTCTTTGTGAAGTTTTGTCTGGTCTAAACGCTTAGGTAAAAACAATTCTATAGGAATAAAAATAATAGCAGAAATAAGAATATCAATTAACAACCAATCTAATCCTATTGTAAAAGGTTTCGAATCAATTTCTTGATACTCAGGTAAACCAGAGGCAAGGAAAATTGAAGCAGCTATAATAATAGTCGCTAAAAAACCAAATTTTGTTTTCTTACTTAAAATAAAACTGGTTAAAGCAAAACCAAAAGACAATACAAGTACACCTAAAAACCCCCATTTTATATAATTAGGTTTGTAAATTTCTCTAAAATCTACTGTTGTTAAGTACTCTGGGAAATAAGCACAAATAGTACCGCCAAGACAGATGACCGCTAAAAATATTGATAAATAACCACTGATTTTTCCTTCTCCAATTTTTAATCTTTTATTCGCCATTTTTTGTTTTTAACAAGTTAAAAGTTTTCCAATGTACTTGAAAAAGGATGAATAATCAAAAATAATTGATAATCTCTTAATTTCTTTTTTAAACTAAAACTATAAAAGAGTATGATCTCTTAAGGAATGAAATATTAATTATTCTTTAGGGATAAACTCGCGTGCGACTTTTTTGCAAAAAAGTTTGTCTTTCTCATTCTTAAGCATGATGTTTTTTGATGCTCCCTTATAATGAATGTTATCAGGAACCTCTTTTACAATAGTAGCAACAAATATATTAGCAGCTAAATAAGCGCCTAAATGAGAAGGATGGCTCCCATCAGGATTATATAATTTAATGTTAGGTTGCCATTTTCTAGCCAAAGCCCAAGCCTCACCAACAGGAACTAGAATACCATTGTTTGCGTGTGCTATTTCAGTATAAACCTGAGTAATATCATTTTGTCGTTTTGGAGTTTTCTCTCGAGCCCAAGTCAAATAAAAATAAGGCGTAGCGCCAGTTTTTTTAATGAAATGAGAAAACAATTTCGAGTACTTCTGAAGACTATCTGGTTGCCTAAAGGTTGCTAAACTTTGACCTTGAAGCACCACAATATCAAACTTCCCATTTTCGATAATTTGCTTGGTTTTCAATCCCCGTAAACCCAACCAATGGTGTTTAAGTCTTGCGCCACCAGCAGTGCTTTTTTGAGTGATTAATTTTGTGGAAGCATCCTCAGAAATTACAGAAACCATTTGAGGCATATTCTCGTAGTAAGTATAGCTATTCCCAACAAATAAGACTTTTAGTGTATCTTTTTGTACTTGAGAAATGCAATTGAATCCAACAAGCAGAATACTAGTTAAAAGGAAAAAAGTTTTTCTTGACATATTTTAAAAATAAGAAATTAGATTTTAACTTCCTAAGCCCTTCATATCATACGAATCCTTAGCAAAAATACGAGACACAATGATAGGCATAAAAATCATCGATTATCTCAAGATTAAAAAGCAAATTACATCAAAAAGATAATAAACGATTATTTACTAAGGTCTTTTTCAGTAATTGGTCTAAAAGAAAATTTATATCCTTCATATGCTGCAATTCCATAGAATAATAGATCTATTGGACTAAAGCTCTCTGTCATAATAGGAACTAATTGCGAGTAATCAAATCTTGTTATAGCGTCAAAATAAGCTAAGTTTTCATATTCAGCTACAAAACCTATAATGCCAAGAAAATTACCTAAAAGACAACTTACTATTGCAATTATAGCTCCAGAGATACCAAATATTTGATCTACCCCCTTACCAAACATTCTCATTGCAAAACCAACACCAGCTCCAATTGCTAATGCCATATAACCTATTTGGTAGTTTGTTGCAACCGTAATAGCTGCCCATAAAACAGCTCCAATAATACCAACAATAATACTTATGGCTAAACCAAATTGAAAGTTTTGTTCAGAACGGAATTTTTCAAGTTTTTCTGGAGGGATTTCAAGGAGAATATCATTATCATCAAAATCGATAGGTTTATCAACAGATTCTTTAATAGTTTCATCCAGATTATAGTCTGGGCATTCTTCTTCAAAATCTGCCTTTCTTCCAGTTAGATTACAAACGATACCTTGCTTAAGGTCCATTTTTCTGTTTGTGCATCTTTTACAAAACGCAAGTTGTGCTTCTCTATTCATAGCAAAAAGTTTTAAATTAATTGATAAGCAAGATATGATTTTTGAATTATATCTACAAATTGTTAAAACCAGATAAAAGTTATCAAAAGTAGATAGCCTATTTTTATACCTTTAAAAGAATATTATGAACATCGAACAACTCCGTGAGTATTGCATTTCAAAAAAAGGAACTACAGAAGAATTTCCTTTTGATAATGACACCTTGGTATTTAAAGTCATGGGTAAGATGTTTATTCTAGTTCCATTAGATCGATGGGAAAACGGACAGGAATTATGCGTGATAAAATTAGACCCAGAAGAAGCATTAGAACTCAGAGATTCCTATGAAGGAATTATAGGCGGATTCCAACAAGGAAGAAAACCCGATGCAAGATATGTCAACACAAAACATTGGAATACTGTTGAAAACCACAAAGATGTTTCTCCAGAATTCTTAGCAGAATTAATAGACCATTCCTATAGTTTGGTTGTCAAAGGACTCACGAAAAAACTCAAAGAAGAACTCAAGAAGTTATAACGAGATGTCAGTTCGAGGCATCTCAGGCAAAAATTCTCAAGCGATATTGATGATGTCAGACATCCTGTTTTAGTAATAAGATTACTGTTACAAGTCTTTGCGATTCCCAATTTATTGGGGAGAAGCAATCTCATAAATCAACAGATCGCTTTGTCGCTTTAGGGCTCCTCGCGAAGACAATACTATTTGCTTTTGCAAGGGTTTTGAAAATTCATATTAAACTCATAATAAAATACTTGTAAAACAATTCAACGGTAGATGGTGCTTTCTTACACTGAGCGAAGTTGTGGTTAGTTGAACGAAACCAAAGCCAAAGAAAACATTACATCAATCGATATTGCGAAGGCGTCATACCTTTAACAACTTTAAACTGTCGATTAAAGTTCGATACATTTCCAAACCCACATCGATAGCCTATTTCAGCAATAGACAATTCTTTTTCATTCAATAATAATTTGCTAGCATTTTCTATTCGCAATTCATTCAAAAACCGAACATAGGTTTTATTCGTACGCTTTTTAAAATACTTGCAAAAAGCATTCTTTGTCATAGAAGCAACTTTTGATATTTCATCTAAAGTGATAGACTGATGATAACGATTCATCGTAAAACTCATCACATCCTGCATTCGTTTTCCCTCATCAGCAGAATATTGCTTTTTATAGATATAGGAAGATAACACCTGTTTTCTCGACTTTGCCATCAATTTTAAAATGCGAAGTAGCATTACAAACCGTTCAAGTTTGCTGCTTTTTTTAAGAGAAGAAAAAGCCTCCTTCAAAAGAGCTCTATTCGACATCACTTTAAAACCATTATCAATTTTGGCAAAAAACGATTGTATTTCTGAGAGTTCTTCCAAATCAAAAAAACGCTCACCAAAACTCTCTTTCGTAAAAAACAAGGTCAACATTAATGACTTTTCACCCAAATTAGGTTCGCTTTTAAACAGATGAGGTAGATTACCACCAATAGCCAAAACATCCCCTTTTTGATAATTCGAGATTGTATCACCCACAATTAATGTCCCCTTACCCTCAACAATAAAGCTCAACTGAATCTCCTGATGCTGATGAAACTTGTCATAAAAAATATACTCATGATCCTCCTGATAAATCAGCGCATCATTAGCAGGTTTCGGTATTTGAAAAGGTAAAACTTTCATAATAATACGTGTGGCTTCGAGAACCTCAGCCACCTTTCTATAGTGTTACATAGGTCATTGAGGCTCTCGAAATGACTTTTATCTAAATATTGTATTACATATCAAAATCCAGTCTCCAGTCATACATTTTCGACTTCAATTTCAATTTCACGTTCAAAACTAATCAAATAATATTCAAAAAAACAAATTATAAAAATAAAAAGGATAATATTGTATTATAATTGGATAAATACACATTAAAAACAAGAACAGTAAACAAATAAATTTACACCACTTAAAATAGTGAAAAATGAGCATACAATGGAAAGGCGTAATGCCAGCAGTAACCACAAAGTTTACCGATAACGATCAATTGGATATTCCAATGTTTGAGAAGAACATCAACGCACAATTAGATGCTGGAGTTCACGGAATTGTTTTAGGAGGAACCTTAGGAGAAGCAAGCACCTTAGAAGAACAAGAAAAAAGAATACTCACGAAAGCTACGGTAGACCTTGTAAAAGGAAAAGTTCCAGTCTTAATGAACATAGCAGAACAATCCACCAAAGGAGCCATAGACGCAGCGCAAAAAGCAGAACAAGACGGAGCCAACGGCTTAATGATGTTACCACCCATGCGATACAAAGCGGGCGACAGAGAAACCGTAGCATATTTCAAAGCAGTAGCCAACAGTACATCGCTACCCATTATGATTTACAACAACCCTGTCGACTATAAAATCGAAGTGACCCTAGAGATGTTTGAAGACCTTTTAGAATGCAAAAACATAGAAGCAGTCAAAGAAAGCACAAGAGATATTTCTAACGTAACCCGCATCAAAAATAGATTCGGAGACCGTTTAAAAATTATGACAGGAGTCGACACCGTTGCTTTAGAAAGCTTATTGATGGGCGCCGATGGTTGGATTGCAGGCTTAGTCTGCGCATTCCCAGCAGAAACAGTAGCTATTTACGAACTACAAAAAGCAGGAAGAATACAAGAAGCCATAGAAATCTATCGTTGGTTTTTACCATTGTTAGAGTTAGATATAAACCCTAAATTAGTGCAAAATATCAAACTGGCAGAAGTCTATACAGAAATCGGAACAGAGAATGTTCGCGCTCCACGATTACCATTATTTGGAGACGAACGCAAGAAAGTCATTCAAATTATTGAAGACGGATTAAAGAGCAGACCGACTTTGCCAGCATATAAAAATTTAAATAATTAGGGTGTTCCCGCAAGGGTCAGGCTTTCGGCAGTCGCTTTTTACAAAGAGCTCCAACAATGCCTCTATCCTTAACACACCTCATAATGATGCCTTTAGTTAACATTGATACATTGCTTCATCGTTACATTAGCACATTGGTAAATTAACATATTAAAAAATGACAGGAAAAAACTATATCGGAAACTCCTTATCAGCAAAAGGAAATAAAACCTTCAAAACATTCAATCCATTGCTAAATGTAGAAAACGAATCTGTTTTCACAGAAGCCTCACAAGAAGAAATTGATGAAGCTGCTGCATTAGCATCAAAAGCTTTTCAAGTTTACAATAAAAAATCTGGGAACGAAAAAGTAGCATTCTTAAGAGCAATTGCAGAAGAAATTAAAGCTTTAGGCGATGCCTTAGTTGAGGTGTATATTTCAGAATCCGGATTACCAACAGGAAGAGCGAAAGGAGAAAGAGGAAGAACTATTGGACAATTGAATGCTTTTGCAACTCATATAGAACAAGGTTCCTGGGTAGAAGCAAGTATAGATACTGCTCAACCAGATCGAGCTCCTTTACCAAAAGACGATTTACGTAAAATGTTGATTCCAATAGGACCCATTGTTGTTTTTGGAGCCAGTAACTTTCCATTTGCGTTTTCAACAGCAGGAGGAGATACAGCTTCAGCATTAGCTGCAGGTTGTCCAGTCATTGTAAAATCGCACCCAATGCATGCAGGAACTAGTGAAATGGTTGCCTCAGCAATTATCAAAGCAGCAGAAAAGACGGGAATGCCTAACGGTGTTTTTTCGAATCTGAATAGTAGTGGTATTTCTGTAGGACAAGCTTTGGTAAAACATCCAAAAGTAAAAGGTGTTGGTTTTACAGGTAGTATCAAAGGAGGAAGAGCTTTATTTGATTTAGCAGCACAAAGACCAGAACCCATTCCTGTTTTTGCTGAAATGGGAAGTATCAATCCAGTTATTTTATTACCAGAAGCATTAAGCAAAAGCACAGCCAATTGGGCAAAAACATATGCAGGATCAATTACTTTAGGTTCAGGGCAGTTTTGTACAAACCCAGGATTATTATTGGGAATTAAAAGCGATGCATTAAATGAGTTTGGACAAATTTTAGCTGAGGAAATTGTGAAGGTAGAACCATCATGTATGCTACATCCAAACATCTTTGGAGCCTATGAAAACAACAAAGCAAAAGCGATTTCTCAAGAAGGAATTGAAGTATTAGCTGACTATTCAGGTGATGCTAAGAATAATTTCGGACGTCAAGTAGTTTCAAAAGTAGATGGAAAAACATTTTTAGAGAATGCGACGTTACATCAAGAGGTTTTTGGACCTTTTTCTTTACTTGTAGCATGTGATGATGAAGAGCAACTAGCAGAAATCATTAGTCAATTAGAAGGACAGTTAACAGGAACCATTATAGGTTCTAAACAAGAAGTTACGAGCAATCCAGGAATTGTTGCAGCATTACAAAACCGAGTAGGGAGAATCATTTTTAATGGAGTTCCTACAGGAGTTGAAGTATGCCCCTCTATGTTGCACGGTGGACCTTACCCAGCATCAACAGATGCAAGATTTACAGCAGTGGGAGTCGATGCAATTAAGCGTTGGGTTCGACCATTTAGTTTTCAATCTTGGCCTAATGAACTGCTGCCAGATGAGCTGAAGAATGAAAATTCATTAAACATTTTAAGAAATGTTGATGGCGTAAAAACAAGGAACAAAATATAATCAAATGAAAACCATAAAACTCTTTGGGCTTTTAGTACTGTTAAGCTTCGTAGCTTGTAAGAACACTTCGTCAAGTGAACAATTACAAGCTATTATTAAAGAATATGATGAGCCTAGAGAGTACGATTTCGAAAGGAATGAATCGGTAGAAAATACGATTAAACATTATCAAGAAGAATCTGATTTTGCAGTAGGCTTAAAAGAAAAATTAGAGACTGTTTCAGAAGAAGGATTGTCTGAAACAGATAAAATTTCTAGAGAATTGTTGTTGTTTGTTTTACAAGATAAAATAGATACACATACCTATAAAATGTATCTAAACCCTATTACAAATGAAAATGCTTTTCATTTAAATTTAAGCCGAATAGCTAAGAAAACACTTAAAAATAAGAAACAAGTAAAAGAATACTTAAAGCAATTAAATGAACTGCCTAAAAGAGTTGATTATAACTTAAACTTGTTAAGAGCAGGAGTTAAAGAAGGAATTTCGCAACCAAAAGCCGTTTTTTATAAGTACGAAAACACCTATAATAAACATATTATTTCAGATGTAACAAAGAGCGAATTTTACACGCCATTTCATCAGTTACCAGATTCATTTTCTTCAGTATTAAAAGATTCTATAATCACTGTCGCAAAAAAGAGTGTTCAAGAAAATGCGATTGATCAATATAAAAAAATCAAAAACTTTTTTGAAGAAGAATACTTCCCGAATACAAGAAAAGGATTGGGGGTAAGTACAATACCAAACGGAAAAGAGTTTTATCAGAATAGAATCAATTTTTATACTACGAGCACAAAATATACTGCAGATGATATTCATCAAATTGGATTGAAAGAAGTAGCACGTATAAAAGCAGAAATGCAACAAATAATTGAAGATTTAGGCTTTAAAGGTTCTTTTGCCGATTTCTTTAAATTCTTAAGAACAGATGAACAATTTTACGCAAAGACTCCAAAAGAACTCATGATGTTTGCAAGAGACGTTGCGAAAAGAATAGATGCAGAATTGCCAAGATTTTTTAAGACCTTACCTAGAAAATCGTACGGAGTTGTTCCTGTGCCAGCTGCAATTGCACCAAATTATACAAGCGGTAGATACTCGGGTTCTTACAGCGAAACAACAGCAGGTTTTTATTGGGTAAATACCTATAATTTAGCAAGTAGAACCTTGTATACAATTCCAGCCTTAACCGCTCATGAGGCAGTTCCAGGACATCATTTACAAATCTCATTGAACAATGAACTACCTAAAACGATTCCAAGTTTTAGAAGAAGTTTATACCTATCTGCCTATGGTGAAGGTTGGGGGTTATACTCAGAATATCTAGTAGATGAAATGAATATTTATACAACTCCATATGAAAAATTTGGTCAGTTAACCTATGAAATGTGGCGTGCTTGTAGATTGGTTGTTGATACAGGAGTCCATGCAAAAGATTGGACACGTCAGCAAGTATTAGATTATATGGCTGCAAATACAGCACTTTCTTTACATGAAGTAACCACCGAAACAGATCGATATATCTCTTGGCCAGGACAAGCATTATCCTATAAAATGGGAGAACTTAAAATTAGAGAAATGCGAAAAAAAGCTGAATATGAATTAGGAGAGAAATTTGATATCAGAGAATTCCACGAAGTAATTTTAGAAGAAGGAACAGTTACCTTATCAATATTAGAATCTAGAATAGAGAATTATATAGTAAAAAACAAAAATGAGTAGAAATACGTTTGTTTGTATAGATGCGCATACCTGTGGAAACCCTGTTAGAGTTATCAAGTCAGGAGGCCCAAAATTGTTGGGAAACACCATGAGTGAAAAGCGTCAATATTTTATCAAAGAATACGATTGGATTCGTACAGGATTGATGTTTGAACCTCGAGGTCATGATATGATGAGTGGTTCCATTTTATTTCCACCTCACAATCCAGAAAATGACTTTGCTATTTTATTTTTAGAGACCTCAGGATGTTTGCCAATGTGTGGACATGGAACTATCGGAACTATTACCATCGGAATTGAGGAAGGATTGATCACTCCAAAAATTCCTGGAAAAATTAAAATGGAAGCACCCGCAGGCTTGGTAGAAATAGAATACCAACAAACAGGAAAAAAAGTAGATTGGGTAAAATTGACGAATGTGAAAAGTTACTTAGCCTTTGAAGGATTAACTATAGACTGTTCTGAATTAGGAGAAATTAAGTTTGATGTTGCTTACGGTGGAAATTTCTACGCAATCGTTGACCCACAAGAAAATTTTTCGGGAGTTCATGATTTTACAGCAAGTCAAATTATTCAATATTCACAAGAAGTACGAAGCAAGATTCGAGAAAAATACCCGAATAAGTTTGTACATCCAGAAGACGAAACTATCAAAGATGTCACACATCTATTATGGACAGGCGATACAATTGATTCTAATTCTCACGGAAGAAATGCTGTCTTTTACGGAGACAAAGCAATTGACCGTTCACCTTGTGGAACAGGAACATCAGCAAGACTGGCACAGTTACACGCAAAAGGAAAATTGAAAAAAGGAGAGGAGTACATTCACGAAAGTTATATTGGAAGTAGGTTTACAGGTTGTGTAGAAAAAGAAGTAACCGTTGGCGAATTTTCAGCAATTGTTCCAAGTGTAAAAGGTTGGGCAAAAATTTATGGATACAATACCATTATTATTGATGACGAAGACGATCCGTATGCACATGGGTTTTCTGTGATTTAATAACTCTTCCTCATGTGTTAAAGTAATGTTAATTAAGTTTTCTCGACTATATTTAGAATACGAATAAAATATAATAATGATGAAAAAACTACACTTTACGCAGAATTACTTCAATAGAGAAAATAACTTCTTTATGAAGCTGACTTTTTTAATTGTTTGTTTATGGCAAACAAATGTACTCAATGCCCAAGTAGTTATTAATGAAGTCTATCCAGATATGGATCGAGTAGAATTAAAAAATATTGGGACTACAACTATAGATGTTTCTACTTATTGGTTTTGTGATAGGCCTACTTATGCCCGTGTAGGCAATTCAAGTTTAATAACTGTTATTTCTGGAAGCTTAAACATGGCTCCTGGTGAGATTACAGTTTTAGATTTTTTTTATAACAGTAATACATCAAATAGTAGAGGTGAATTAGCATTGTACCGTACCAGTGGTTTTGGATTTAGTACCGCCATTTTAGACTATGTAACATGGGGAGAAAAGATTGGCAGTACAAGAGAATCTATTGCTGTAGATGCTGGTATTTGGACAACAAATGACGCTGCTGCATCTATCCCATCAGGGCAATCATTACAGTATGATGGTGATGGAGATACTTCATCAGATTGGACTGCGGCAGCACCAACATTAGGAGCAGATACAGGCACTTTGAGTGTCGATGAATTTGGAAATGAAATAAACCTTAAAATTTTTCCGAATCCAACCACAGATATTATAAATATCTCTTTTAATTCTAATACACTTTTAAATGAATCGAAAATAGAGTTAATAAATTTAGCTGGACAAAAAATTCTTAGTAAAAAAATAACGAATTCTGAAACATCAATTAACCTGAAAGCAATAGAAGCAGGTGTATATTTTATAAACTTAGTAGATAGTAGCAGAGGTATTTTGAGTACAAAAAAAATTATTAAGAAATAATTTGAATACTACAAAGTGCTAATTTATCTATGCATCAATAGGATTGTTTTCTTAAATTCATAGCATTATTAATGCATAGGTAAATTAGCACATAAAAATGAAGCATTGTGTAATTATTGGCGGCGGAATTATGGGATTGTGTTCTGCATATTATCTTCAAAAAGAAGGATATAAAGTTACTGTAATTGATAAATCCGATTTTTCTAGCGGAGCTTCCTATGTCAATGCAGGATATATTACACCGAGCCATATCATTTCTTTAGCAGCTCCAGGAATTATCACCAAAGGATTAAAATGGATGTTAAATCCAGCCAGTCCATTTTATGTAAAACCAAGATTGGATATCGATTTTTTAAAATGGGGATTAGCCTTCAAACGTTCTGCTACTCGAAAGAAAGTAGCACAATCCATTCCTGTCATTAAAGACATCAACATTTTTAGTAGAGAATTATACGAAGAAATGAAAGCTTCCAATGATTTTGATTTTCATTACGAACGAAAAGGTTTGTTGATGGCATATCAAAATGAAAAAGCCGGAGAAGAAGAATGGAAAGTTGGACAAAAAGCCATTAAATTGGGAATGAAAGTTGAAAATTTATCAGCGAAACAAGTCTCAAAACTAGAACCCAATGCCCGTTTAAATATCAAAGGAGGTATATATTTTCATTCCGATGCCCACATGACACCAGGCGACTTTATGAAAGAAATGTTGGCATATTTAAAAGCAAACGATGTTGAAATTCTTGCTGAAGAAGAGGTGATAGATCTAGAAGTTTCTAATGATTCCATTAGCAAATTAATTACCAATAAAAGAGAAATCAAAGCCGATGAAATTGTGATGGCTGCTGGAAGTTGGTCTCCATTATTAACTCAAAAACTAGGAATTAAAATACTACTACAAGCAGGAAAAGGATATGGAATTAATGTCGTTAGAGAAACCAATATTACCATTCCTACAGTTTTATGTGAGGCAAAAGTAGCAGTGACTCCTATGAATGGATTTACACGTTTTGCAGGAACGATGGAAATTGCTGGAATCAATCATACCATAAACCCTGTACGTGTCAATGCCATTGCCAATGCAGCATCAAAATACTACAACGGACTGAAAATTACTGAAGAAGAAAAAGCTGATGCTCAATGCGGATTGCGTCCCGTCACACCAGACGGATTGCCCTATATCGGACGCTCTTCCCAATGCAAAAATCTCACCATTGCTGCAGGTCACGCCATGATGGGTTGGAGTATGGGACCCGCTACAGGAAAATTAATTACTGAAATTATTTCCGAACAAAAACCTTCTTTGGATTTGAAGGCTTTTGGAGTGGAGAGGGGATTTTAGTTGTATGTAGTTATTTAAGATCTAACATTTTATTAAATAATTTCATATGTAATTTATCATTATCTATAACTTCAACTAATACAGGTATTGCTGCTGGCGAAAAATAAACTTTTTTTCTTTTAGAAAACTCATCCATAGTTTCTATCCAAATGTACTTGTTGTATTTAGAAATCACAGTATTTTCAGGCGGATTTACAACTACAAAATCATTTGTCTTCGTCCATCCCAAATGATGTATGACAACTTTTAATTGTAAACTAGTAAACTTGTATTTAGTTAAGTTTTGAATAGCCTTTTTCAGGCTACTTATGATTATATGTTCACGGTTTTTATAGAATTCACCAACCAATTTGTAAATAGGTTTTCCTTCGTTATCAGTTATTTTTCCTATTTCTCCTGCGCTGATTGCGTTTAATATTATATTAAAAACACCATCATCAGCTTTTTCAATTTCAATACTACTTCCAGAAAGCGTTTTGTCTTTATTGTTAAAGCCATAAACTTTATTTTGAACAGGATTTACAATTAATACTTCTCTTGGATTTATATCAACCATTTCTGGCAGTAATTTGGACCAAATTTCCATAAACTCTTTACTTTTTTCATTTGCTTTAATTTGCAAAAAACGATTGAATTCAGATGTTGAACTATTTGCTTGCTCGGTCTTACCTGAAGCTCTATAATAAATCGCGCCTTTTAATATTTTATAGTCTGCAAAATCATTTATAGGAACTAATGTGTCATTGCTTTTTTGAATTATTAAATAGTAAAATTTTCGTGTACTTATTTGAAATTGTTGTAAATCAATCGAAACTCCAGTCTTTATGATTCTCACAAATTTTTGACTTACATCATTCAGGTCTAGTTTACTTAAAATGTCAAGATTAGTTTGACTTAAACCTAAATCTTCGTGAATTCCAGTAGCCTTATTTTCTTTAATTCCAATTAAGATTATTCCTCCATCTGCGTTTGAAAACGATATAATATCTTTTGAAAAGTTTTTTATAAAAGTTTCCAATCCATTATCATCAGCTTTTATGGAAAGTTCCATTTTATAGTCAATGTGATTGTTTTCTTTTGGATAATTTCCATTATCCTTTAGGTCAACAATGATTTTTTCTACTCTGGATTTTAATTCTTTTAATTTCATCAATTAATTTGTAATGACAATATTTTAATTATGTACAATCCATTATATAGCAACTAAAAGTTCTTTTATTCAGCTGATACAATAGAATAATGAATCAAATAGTCGACTCTATACAATATTGTTATGCGTTTATTTAAATAAAACTAGCCAGAAATCTAGAAAGTAACTTGTTTCCGAATCTACTATTTAGATTAATGACGTAACGTTTGATTTTTAAATTGAAAGATAAAAGAAGTATTCAAAATTATATTACGGATATCCGTAAAGTCATTGTAATTATTGAGGCTTTGTGACACCTCCCTTAATCCCTCATCGAGGAGAGAATCTAGAACCTGTCCCCTTGAGGGGACTTACAGGGGTGTCAAAAGAGGCAACTATTAAGTTGGTAAACATATTTTCACTACTTTTAAAACAAAAAATTGCGAAATAAAATCATCAGGTATAGACCAGAGCTACGAGAATATGCTCGATCATTACGAAAAAATTCTACACTTTCAGAAGTAATTCTATGGCAGACTATCAAAAAACGAGCTTTAGGAGTTCAGTTTCATAGACAAGTTCCAATGTTAGATTATATCGTCGATTTCTATTGCCATGAAATCGGACTAGCCATCGAAATTGATGGAAGTAGTCACGATAACAAATTCTTATACGATGCCAGAAGGCAAGGACGATTAGAAAAAGAAGGTGTACACTTTATTCGATTTACGAACGAAGAAGTAAAAAAAGAATTGTTTAGTGTTTTACAAGCCTTGGAACATAAAGTGAATGAGTTATTGAATGAGTAAAATTTTAACACCTACTTAAATCCTCCCTTAAGGGAGGACTTTAAAACGTGTCCCCGAGGGGACGGGTGTCATTCATGACAACTACACACAGGCTTTGTAAAACTCATCGTATCAAAATTAAACGGAACACCTTGGTTGTATTTTCCATCTTCCCAATAGAATTTCGTTCTTTTAACATCGTAGTTTCCAATTTCATTCATGGTTGAAATATCGTACAAACGACCGTTAATCATCGTATGTGTAACAGTATTGGTATTTCTAATATCTTCTAACGGATTTTTATCGAGTATGATTAAATCAGCTAGTTTTCCTTTTTCCAAAGAACCCAATTCATCACCCACGCCAATATATTCAGCACCATTAATGGTAGCTGCTTTTAAGGCTTCTAGATTGCTCATGCCTCCTTGTTGCAACATCCATAATTCCCAGTGAGCTCCCAAACCTTGCAATTGTCCGTGTGCACCTACATTCGCTTTTACGCCTAACTTCGACAAATCAGTTACAGTTTTAGAAGTTAAGATATGTCCGTTGTCGTATTCCTCATTAGGAATCATGATTCTATGACGTGATCTTGAATCCACCACATATCGTGGAGTGTATTTTAAAAGCGTTTCGTTTTCCCATACATTGCTGTTTTGATAGAAGAACATTTCACCATTCATTCCACCATAGTTAACAATCAGAGTAGGAGTGTAGCCCACCTTGCTATTACTCCAAAGTGACAATATATCTTTATACACAGGATTTACAGGAATGTTATGTTCAATTCCCGTATGTCCGTCAAAAATCATACTCATATTGTGATAGAAGGTAGAACCACCTTCAGGAACCACATTTACACCCAATTCTCTTGCCGCTTGCATTACCTGCTGACGTTGTTCTCTTCTTGGTTGATTGTAACTTTTTACAGATTTTGCACCAAAGGCTTTTGTTCTACTTATTGCAAAACGTGCATCGTCTAAATTGTTAATCACGGCTTTAAAATCGCCTTCCGCCCCGTATAAAATAAATCCTGTAGAAAACAATCTTGGTCCCACTGTATTTCCGCTACGTTGCAATTCTTCTAAGGTAAATGCCGCTTGTGTGTGTACAGAAGGATCATGAGAAGTGGTCACTCCAAATGCTAAATTCGCATAAAATTGCCAATGTTTTTGAGTACTCAATCCGTTTCTAAAAGCTCCTACATGCGCATGAACATCTACAATTCCTGGCATGATGGTTTTCCCTTTCATATCGTATACTTTCGCATCTTCAGGAACTGTTACTGCATCCGATTCTCCAATGTCTTCAATTTTATTTTGGTTGACAATGATAGTTCCATTTTCAATCACATTATCACCATTCATCGTAATCAAACGCACATTGGTAAAAGCAACTCTTCCGTCAGGAATGTCAGACTTTACTTCCAAACCAATTTTGATTGCTTTTGCTTCTTCCGAACTTAAATTCGTCTTAGAGAAAGGATCACTAGTGTTGTTATCAATGTTTTTTGTGAAGAGCTCATCACCCAAAGTCCAATGAACTTTATTATTAGAACCTGCCCAGTGCAAATTGATTCCTGCTTTTTTAGACAAGCTCTCTACCTTAAATGATTTGGTATTTGCATCAATATTAATTTCACTTCCATTATGTACAAAAGGAGCGATATATACTTTATGCAAATGAATTAAAGCGACCCATTTGTTGTCTGGACTCGGCACAATTCTATTGGCTAATTTTGATTTAAAATGGCTCTTTTCTTTGTTTCCTGTTAAATCAACACTTTTTAATTTTTTAGTCAAACCTCCAAAGAAGGAACCACCAGTTTGAAAGAATACACGAGTACCATCCACAGAAAACATAGGAAATTCACCCGTTTCAGAAATTCTTTTTGGATAGGAACCTGTATAACTCATGGTATAGATTCCTGTCTTTTTTGTGTAATCAAATCCTTGATCTCCATTTCCGCCTTCTTTTCTATAGGCGATTTTACTTCCAGAACCATCATAGACAGGCGTTCTGTAAATTCCTCTTTCTTTGGTGAGTTTTGTCAATCCACTTCCGTTGGTATTCACTTTATAAATAGCACCTAAATTTTCATCGTTCCAAGTCACAAATAAGATGGATTTTCCATCCGAAGAAAAACTAGGATCTGCTTCAAAATCTGTTAAGTTGGTTACTCTTTTAGGAGTTCCATTAGGCAAACTCTTTGTGTAAATATGCCCCAAAGAAGTAAATACTAAAGTCTTTCCATCTGGAGAAGTTTTTGCGTCCTTGATCATTTTTGAAGTGAATGATTCTGTAAACACTTGACGTTTTACACGATGCGTTTCAGCCAACTTGATATCTGCATCAACTTCAAAAGGAATCTCTTTTACAAGTTGAGAATCAAGGTTGATGGTATTTATTTTTCCGCCACTCCAAAACACAATGTCTTTATTGTTTGGCATCCAATTAAAATGGGTGTACACTCCAAAAATTGCCCAAGCTTCTTGCTGATCTTTGTCTAAATCATGATAGATAGGTTTTTCAACTCCCGATTCTAAATCATGAATGTATAACACACTTTTTTCACGAACCCTTTTTACAAAAGCCAATAGTTTTCCATCTCTAGAAACTACAGGCCTTGCTGCTCCACCTGGACCACCTGTAATGGTTTTGGTTTTTCCTGTTTTAAAATCATATTGTTTGATCACATAAATTTGCTTGTTCGGATCTTTGTTGTATTGAAAGAATCCTCCTGGATACATATCTTCAGCATAATACAGATATTTTCCGTCTGAAGAAATGGTTGGGTCGTTTACATCTTGCTGATCATTTTTACGTTTGGTCAATTGCAATCCGCCTTTTCCTTGTAAAGGATATTGCCACATTTCTCCTGCGCCTAAAGAACGTTGTGAGGTAAAGTGCTTTCTAGCAATGATTGATTTTCCATCTGCTGCCCAAACAGCATTGTTTAACAATCTAAATTTCTCTTGTGTGACGGACTTTGCATTTTTTCCATCTGCAGTCATGATCCAAATATTATCGCCACCTTCTGCATCACTTGTAAAAGAAATGTATTTTCCATCGGGACTGAATTTTGGTTGCACTTCATAGGCCAAGCCAGTACGTAAAGCAGTTGCTTTTCCGCCAGAGGTGGGCATGGTGTAAATATCACCCAACATGTCAAAAACGATGGTTTTTCCGTCTGGACTTACGTCTAAGTTCATCCAAGTTCCTTCGTTTGTTTTTAAGTTGAAGGTCTTATATTTCCAATCTTTATGAGGATTGTTGACATCCCATTTTGTAGCTTTTTTTTCTTTCTTTTTTTGAGAAAAAGTAGGAATCGAAAAAGAAATAATTAATGTTAGTATGAGTAATTTACGCATGATAGTGATTTGTATTTGTTTTGATAAAAATAAGTTTTTTCTATGTAAGAGTTGTATTTTCTAGATTCAGAATAAAATTTTAACATGAAATGGTTTTGTGAAAGCCTTATTCATCACAAAGAAGTGTGATAATATGGGCAGCGCTCCAGCTAAAATTACGAGCATGCAAACCTTGTCCAGTCAATGGGTGATAATTTTCTCGGATAGATTTTCCTTTTTCTAAGATGCCTTCGGCGCCTTTTAAAATTTGGATCGTAGCATTATTTGCTTCTTCGTGAAAATTATAATTCCGCAATCCTTTGACTCCAAAATACGCTTGATCTAACCAATTTGGACCTCGCCAATATCCTTTTAAAGGATCAAACTTTGGGTGATCTGCACTCATCGTTTGAAAAGGCACTTTGGTGTAGAATTTTTTGGGATTCATCATATTGTTCTTTACAGATTCTGCTTGTTCTTGTGTTGCAGCATTTGCCCAAAGTGCTGTCCAACCTTCGCTTCCTTCGCCTTTTATAAATTCACTTCCCTCTAAATTGGTGTCGTAAAACCAGCCGTCATTTTCATCATAGAACTGAGATTGAATCACTTCTTTCAAGCTTTTAGCTTGCCTCAAATACTTCTCAGTATCCTTCTTTTTAAGAGCATTAGACAACTTGGCTAAAAAGATTTTTTCAGCATAAAGATAACTGTTCAAATCAACACTTTCTTGATCTAAAGAGTAAGCTCCCTCGCTATTTTTTAGAATTTTTGAATTGTCAAAACGAATGGCATTGTCCATCCCACTTTCCCATTTTGCGGCAATCAAACTGCCATCTGTAGAACCGTATTCGCAAATTCCATCTTGATCGTGATCCCTTTTTAAATACCACCAATTATGATATTTTTTAAGCTTTGGATACATGTATTTGACAAAGTCCAAATCGTTATCTTTTTCATAGATTTTTAAAACAGCCCAAGCGGACAATGGAGGCTTGGTGTCTCTGTAATTATGCGCTTCTATACGAGTATCTCTATAAACAACATCGACAATAAAACCGTCTTCGCTTTGAAATTCAAACATCAATTTCATCTGTTTTTTTGCCAATTCTATATCGTAGTAAGATAAACCAACGGCATGCTTCCAAGAATCCCAAGACCAAAATCCATGAAACCAAGTATAATGATAACTTGGAAACAATCCTTCGTGTTTGATTTCGCCAGCTGGAATTCGCCAATTGTTCTGTAAAGTCAGCGCAGCTTTTGTTAAAACTGTTGCATAGATACTGTCTTGAAATTGTTCTTTTCTTTGAGTGATAAGAACTTCTAATTGCTTGTTCTTCTCTAATTTCCGCATTGATAAAAGGGAATCAAAATTAACTTCTGAGATTGCTTTTTTTTCATGTTCCCAATCGTATTCTGGAAAGATAAAAGATTGAGAAATTACAAATGCTTTCGATTCATTCGGTTTTAGATTGAGCGTTGCTGATCGATGTTCAAAAAGAATATGACCTACCGCATCGGTTTTGGGTGAGGTGATTTTTAGTTCATTATTCCCATAGGTTAATTGCAAACTATCAGCCAAAATAGGTTGATTCTCCCATTGATATTCAAGCGATATTTTTGTATCAGTTTTGTTTTTGATGGTCGATTGAATGAGGGCTGTATGACCGGAAAGGAAAACTAATTTTTGAGTTAATTCTATTTCATCAGCAGTAAAAACCTGTTCTAAATGACTGTTATAACTGGTAAAATGATGCTGCTTCCAAGAAACATTTTTAATAGCTAAAGCCGCTAAAGATTTGCTTGACCAAATTCCGTTTTGCTGCGTCATTAAGAAAGGGCCTGAAAAACCGATGCTTTCTATAGAATCTGGAAAACTATATCCAAACCATGCTCCTTGATCTGAAAACATCAAACCGCTTTTGTCATATTTATGTTGCGGTGTTACTTGATAATTAAGAACATTTTTACTCAAGTTTATATATTCTAATGATGCTTCTGGATTTTGATCTTCTGGAGAAGAACAATTCGTGCAAAGAAAAAGGAAGAAAAGGAGTTTGAAAGTCGATTTAATCATGCTGTTTGAGGGTCAAATTTTGGTTGTGTGAAAATTCAATACAAGAATAAAGGTAAATATTCGCAATTAAAAAAATAGGATTCTTTAGTTTTGTTCTATGATTATTAAAGGAAACATTGTAGACATTCCCAATCGGGAAATTTTTAAAGGCGAAGTTGAAATTGAAAACGGCAAAATCGTTGGCATTCGAAGATCAGATCACTCAGAAGAAAATTATATTCTTCCTGGATTTGTTGATGCACATATTCACATAGAAAGTTCCATGTTGGTGCCTTCTGAGTTTGCAAAAATTGCGGTTGTTCACGGAACGGTTGCTACGGTTTCCGATCCACATGAAATTGCGAATGTATTAGGTGTGAAAGGTGTTGATTTTATGATTGAAAACGGAAAAAAAGCTCCATTGAAATTTAATTTTGGAGCCCCGTCTTGTGTACCTGCAACTTCTTTTGAAAGTGCTGGAGCCGTTATTGATTCTGATGATATTCAAAAAATGATGGCAAATCCAGATATCAAATATTTGGCAGAAATGATGAATTACCCAGGAGTTTTGTTTGATGATGAAGAGGTGCTAAAAAAGATTGCTTGGGCAAAACATTATAACAAACCGATTGATGGTCATGCACCAGGATTACGAGGTGATGACGTTAGCAAATATATTTCAGCAGGGATTTCTACGGATCATGAGTGTTTTACTTATGATGAAGCTTTAGAAAAGTTGCAAAAGGGAATGAAAGTCATCATTAGAGAAGGAAGTGCTGCAAAGAATTTTGAAGCATTGATCGACTTACTTCCTGAGCATTATGAAAAGATGATGTTTTGTTCGGACGATAAGCATCCTGATGATTTGTTATTGGGGCATATCAATCAGTTATGTGAAAGAGCTGTGGCAAAAGGAGTTGATGTTTTTAAAGTATTGCAAGTGGCTTGTATCAATCCTGTGGAACATTATAATTTGGATGTTGGTTTGCTGCGCGAAGGTGACGATGCGGATTTAATTGTCCTTGAAAATTTGAAAGAATTCAATGTTTTGCAAACGTATATCAATGGCGAGTTGGTTGCTGAAAAAGGAACTTCATTTGTAAAACATGTCAATTTTGAAGTGCTGAATAATTTCCATACCGATGAGAAAAAAGTTTCTGATTTTGAGTTTCATTCGGCTTCTGAAAAGATTCGTGTTATTGAAGCTTTGGATGGAGAATTGGTCACCAATGAAATTGAATGTGATAGTTTAATTGAAGAAGGGAATTTAGTCTCGAATACCAAAGAAGATATTTTAAAAATGACGGTTGTCAACAGGTATAAGAATGATGGACCTTCTATTGCTTTTATCAAAAACTTCGGATTAAAGGAAGGCGCAATTGCAAGTTCTGTGGGTCATGATTCTCATAATATTATTGCGGTTGGAACTTCTGATGAACTAATTTGTAAGGCTGTCAATGTATTGATTGAAAATAAAGGTGGAATTTGTGCAGTAAATAACACTGAGGAAAAAGTTGTTGGACTTCCTGTTGCTGGAATTATGAGCGATCAACCTGCTGAGGTGATTGGGAAAGCCTATGCGGAATTAGATGCAATGGCAAAAGAAATGGGAAGCAAATTACGTGCTCCTTATATGACCTTATCTTTTATGGCATTGTTGGTGATTCCGTCTCTGAAATTAAGTGATAAAGGATTGTTTGATGGAAATACATTTAAGTTTACTTCGTTGGAGGTGAAGTGAGTTTCAGAGTTAGAAAGTTCCAAAGTTGCAGAGCGGCAAAGTTCCAAAGTTTCAAAGAAGAAAGTGAAAGGTTAGATATTTGTCTTCGCGAGTGAAACGAAGCGATCTCATTGTTAGAAGTCTGAAAATTTCAAGATCAGAGTTCCAAAGTGGCAAAGTTCCAAAGTGATTATTAGTAAATATATTTTCGAAATTTCATTACTCATTACTCATTACTCATTACTCATTACTAAACAAACTAATTTCCTGTTCTTCATCGTATAGTCTTACAAATTTCTCGAATTGCAATCCTAATTTTTTCAGCAAAGAATGTGAGCGTTCGTTATCATTGTTAGCAATTGCTAAAATGGTGGTAAATTCCAGCGTTTTAATTCCGTATTGCATCAAAGCTTTTGTAGATTCTAAAGCGTAGCCTTTGTTTCTTCCTTTGGGTAAAAAAGCGAAACCAACATCCACAAAATCCAATTCCTTTCTTTTAACAAAACCAGAAATACCAAGAGGTGTTTTTGTGCTTTTCTCTAGAACTAGATAGAATCCGAATCCCCAATTTGTATAGCTTGGAATGATTTTATGGGTTAGATAATTTTCTGAATCTTTAAGAGTTTCAATATTTCGATCTCCAATAAATCGCTTCCAATCTTTATCATTCAATAAATCAAAAAAGAATGGAGCATCCTCAATGCTGAGTTCTCTAATGGTTAGGCGTTCGGTTTCTAAAATCATGGTTATAAAAGTAATCGGATAAATTTAAAGGTTTACTTTTACTCCATCAAAAAAATCAACAATGGCTTTATTGGAAGACTTACAAAACAGAAGTGGAAATCAATGTGAATTATGTGCTTCTCAAAGTAGTTTAGAGATTTATGAAGTTCCTCCAACGTCTACAGGCGGCGTAGATGGAAGCTTGTTAGCTTGTACAACCTGTATTGGACAAATTGAAGACCCAGAAACTACGGATGTAAATCATTGGCGATGTTTGAACGATAGTATGTGGTCTGAGTTTAGAGCTGTAAAAGTTGTGGCTTGGAGAATCTTATCTCGTTTAAGAAAAGAAGGTTGGCCGCAAGATTTGTTAGATATGTTGTATTTAGAAGAGGGGGATTTACGTTTTGCTAAAGAGACGGGCGAGCATTTGGATGAAAGTGAAAAAATAATTCACAGAGATGCAAACGGAGCGATTTTACAAGCTGGAGATAATGTGGTTTTAATCAAAGATTTAAAAGTAAAAGGCTCTAGCATGGTTGCCAAACAAGGAACCGCAGTACGTAGAATTTCTTTAGACCATGAAAATGCAAAATACATTGAAGGGAAAGTAGGCTCTACGCAAATTGTAATCATTACAGATTACGTTAAGAAAATGTCTGATAAAGAATAAATTACAACAACTTTTGTTGTTTCTTATAAAAAGCGTCCGCCTGATCTTGCATGAGTTCTTGCGCTTTCTTTCGTTTGTAAGCATAGACATCTTCATCTTCTTGGATGTCAGTATATACTTTTCCATTAATAACTACATCAGCATCTAACAATTCATCTCGTTGATGTACTTGTTGTGCAACCCAGTTTCTAATGGCTGTCTCTTCATCTTCTAACTTATAATCGTATTCGCCTTTTGGAGAAACTAATTTTGCAAAGATGGGAGCGGTTTCAATGGCTAAAAAGAGTAGGAATATAAAGAACGATGGCAACCAAGGTAGTTTTCCGAGGGCATTGATTCTAGCCATAAAGCCATCAAAATTTGAAATGATGGGTTGCGTTGTTGCTTCCTTATTTTTCCAATCGGCTTGTAGCTGTCCAATGGCAGCTTCGTTGTTTAATACTTTTTGTCCGTTCTCTTGTTTTAATTGACTTAACTCAAGTAAGGCAGCATCGTGTTTGTCTCTTTTTTCTTGATAAACAGGACCTTTTCCTAGCAATAGCGTTCCTTGTCTTCCTTCGGCTTCTGCGATATAGGTTTCATACAAGTCATTGACTTCTGTTTCTTTGGTGGCAATTTCATCTTTTAATGCTTTTATTCCATTGTTCAGTTTGGCGATTTCTGGCTCAAATTGTTTGGCGATTTGTTCTTTATTCTCCAACGTCATTTGATTTTTTTCCGTCAGCAAGACCTGATTGATTTCTTTCTCAAAAATCTTTAATTCTAAAGGTTTAGAAATTACCATGGCAATAATCATTGCCAGAATAAGCCTTGGTGTAGCTTGTAGTAATTCTTTCCATTTGGAGTTGTTTTTTTTAATGGTAGAAACAATGAATCGGTCTAAATTAAAAATAAGCAAGCCCCAAATAATTCCGAAAAAGATGGCTGAATAGAGGTTGTCAAAAACGGTGTACAAAGCGTAACTGGCTGCGAGTGTGGCCATGACGGCTGTAAAGAATACGGTAGCGCCAATTCCGGCATATTTGTTTTGTTCACCATTAGAACAGGAATCAATAAGTTTTAGGTCGACACCAGAGCAGAGAAGGAAGAATTTTTTAAGCACGGAGAAAAGTTTAAAGTTGGTTACTTAGTTATAACGTGCTAGCTATCAATTTGTTTCTTAAGAGAACGTTAAAAGCCATTTCAATTGAAATGGCTTTGTAATTATTTAGTTCTAATCTTGACTTTGATTTTCCCTTTTTTGTTTTTTATGATATCAATTGTTTTGATGTCATTACTTTTTCCATAGAAATATTTCTTTACTTTTTTTGGAAGAACTTTTTTTCCGTCAAGGTAGAATACCGCTTTCTTTTTTTTAAGTTTTTCAAAATTTTCTTTTAGGCTGACTTTCTTTTCTTGATAGATTCTTTCCTCAAAAGTATTAAGAGCTTCAGCCTCTTTTTCAATCAGGGTTTCTTTTAGTTCTTCGGTCTCTTCAACTTCTTTTTCTTCAACACCTTCTGGAACTTCAATAATCTCAATAAGGTCTTTTACAGGGATTTCAGTTTCTTCTACTTCTTCAATTTCATCAATTATTGCCTCCACTACATCATATTCGTTTTTCTTTTCAGTAACCTTTACTTTTCTTGGAGGTGGAGGTGGAGGCAACAAGTCATTAATATTTTTTACAGATTGTTTCTGTTTGTCAGACATCAAATTGTATAAACGGCGTAGTTTTAAAACATTAACATACTTAAAGGTCTTTTTTTCTTCAGCTGAGTTGAGCAACGATTTGTATACTTTCATTTGCTCTTTTGAAATTCCTTTTTTAATTTCTTTCACTCTAGGTAAAGTGTCTTTATTTGATTTATTATATCGTTTGTTTATTCTTTCTACTTGTGATTTAGTACGTAAGATGTAATAATATTCTTTCTGAAAAGCTTTGGTAGACTTATTACGAGTAATTTTGTCTATATAAATTGCTTCATAAGAAACAATATCTGTATATGAATAGTTGTTTAATTTATTGTTAGGAATACGTTTACCGTCTAATGATAATACATATTTCGTTTCATCTTTTAACTTTTCAAACAAAGATTTGCTAATAGGATTTTTTTTGATTTTTAAGATAGGTTTGGTAACATCTGACCCAAAAATTGTTGGTGTCAACCCATCAATGCTTTTAACAGAACTTCTTTGTTCTTCTGACATTATGCTATGAATTTCTAACAATTTATTAATTGTTCCTACTCCTTTTTCTTTTTTCTGCATCAAAGAATTGTATTCTTCCATTTGAACTTCTGTAGCCTCATTATAAGTAAGTTCTAAATTGTTTATAGCTTTTAATTTTTTTTCAATATCTTTTGTTAATGTATCCGATTTAGAATCTTTATTTTGCGCTTCAACTCTTTCTGCAAAGAGGAAAATCAAACCGACAATTAGCGGTAATATGGCCAATTTTTTAATCCATATTGTGGTTTTTGAGTTTTGTGTTTTCATCATTAATAATCTTTTTTTCGTGAGTGAATAATTCAAATTACTAGCCAAGTAATAGTTGTTTTTCCAAGTAGCTTTATCTAATAAGAGATATTGATACTTAGAAATATCTTTATGCGATGCTATTACATAGTCATCGGCTAAAAATTCATGATTTAATTGAATGGCTTTCTTTAAGGGATAAAAGAAAGGATTGAACCAAAGAACAATTTGTAATACTTCAACAATCAATACATCTATGGTGTGTTTTTGAGTAACATGAGTTAGCTCATGAGTAAACAACTCCTTTTCAATTTTTTGGGAATAATACTCATCATTATTGATAAAAATATAGTTCCAGAAGGTATAAGGTAAAATCTTATCATCAACCAAAACAATCTTTGCATTTTGATATTTGATGCTTTTATTTCTATTGACTTTTTGAAAAATATTGAACAAACCTTTAAGAAATCGGACTAAAAACAATAAGGATATAAGCAGATAAGCATAGAACAAAAGAAGCATATAATTGAAGGATTCAGTAGGCTGTAATTCGGTTGTTAAAGCAATATCGTTTGTAAGAGGAACTTCTGCTAAATTAACAGTTGAAGGAACTATTTCTGGAGCTTCAACATAAATGATTGCAAAGGGAACTAAAAAAGAAAACAAGACGCTTCCTAGTAAATAGAACCGATTAAATTGATGCATTTTTTCTCGTTCTAAAACCAAGTGATAGAAGACGAGCAGAATGGCTAAACACAATCCAGATTTTATCAAAAACGAAATCATTCTTTATTTTCTTTAAGTTGTTTATCGATCACTTTTCGTAATTCTTCTAGTTCTTCATTGCTTAAATTTGTTTCCCTCGTAAAGAAAGAGGCAAACTGACCCGCAGAGTTGTTAAAGAAGTTTTTGATGAGTCCGTTTACATGCTTTGAGAAATAATCAGACTTTTTAACCAATGGGTAATACTCTCTTGATTTTCCATGCAATGTATAGGCTATAAAACCTTTATCGTGCATTCGTTTTAATAAGGTAGCAACTGTTGTTGTTGCAGGTTTTGGATCTGGGAAATCTTGTAACAAATCTTTCATAAATGCTTTGTTACGTTTCCACAAATATTGCATGACTTGTTCTTCTGCTTTGGATAATTGCATGGTGTATTATTTTTTGTGCTCTACAAACATAGAATAAATATTTTAATTCTACAAATGTAGAGGTGAAATATTATCGATTGTATTTTTAACCCGTTGTGTATTTTGATTTATTTGACTTAATCAAATGTCAGTTCGAGTGATTTTCGATAGAAAATCGTATCGAGAACAGGTTCTAAAATCGAAAAATTATTCTCGATACAAATTTTACTCATAAAAATGAGTGAAAATTTACTCGAATTGACAATTTTCCTTCAAAATGCACAACAGGTTATTTTTAATACCTTTGATTCTAATCAAAAATTAGACCCTATCGAAATATGAAAAGATTTTTTACACTTTTAATCATTGTTGTTATCACATCTTGTAGTCAAAAAGTATTCAAAGAAAAATGGACGAAACAAATAGCACCTGAAACTTTTAAAGCAAGGTTTGAAACCACGCAAGGTAATTTTGATATTGAAGCCAAAAGAGAATGGTCGCCACAAGGAGTTGACAGATTATATCAACTGATTAAAAATGGATTCTATACAGACATTGCTATTTATAGAGTTGTCCCAAATTTTGTGACTCAGTTTGGAATTCATAATGATAGTCTGGTAAATTCTAGCTGGAGAAAGTATAAGATTGATGATGAGCCAGTTATTGTTAAAAATGATAAAGGAACCATTGCATTTGCCAGAGGTGGCGTAAAAACTAGAACGACACAGATTTTTATTAACTTAAAAGATAATCATCGTTTAGATAAATTAGATTATTCAGGCGTAAAAGGATTTCCAGTGATAGCTAAAGTCACTTCGGGAATGGAAAATGTGCTTAAGTTTTACGAAAAGCATGGCGATAAACTAGGTAGGAAACAAGACTCGATACAGACCTATGGAAATAAATTTCTGAGAAAGAATTATCCTGAGATTGATTATATCCAGAAAGCGTATATCATTAAGTAAAAAAAACTGTTTTTAATGGCTCTTTTTATTTAGACATTTCTGTAAAATATTGATAGAAATACGGAATGGTTTCAATTCCTTTTAGGTAATTAAAAATTCCGAAATGTTCATTTGGCGAGTGAATAGCATCACTGTCTAACCCAAATCCCATTAAGATTGTTTTACTCTTTAATTCATCTTCAAACAAAGAAACAATAGGGATACTTCCTCCGCTTCGTTGAGGTATTGGAGTCTTTCCAAAAGTTTGCTCATAGGCTTTACTGGCAGCCCTGTATCCAAGACTATCAATTGGAGTTACATATCCTTGTCCACCGTGATGGGGCGTTACTTTAACCTTTACTGATTTTGGGGCAATACTTTCAAAATGTTTGGCAAACAATTCTGTAATTTCATGCCAATCTTGATTAGGAACCAATCGCATGGAAATTTTAGCATAAGCTTTAGAAGCAATCACTGTTTTTGCTCCTTCACCAATATAACCGCCCCAAATTCCGTTGACATCTAGGGTAGGGCGAATCGAATTTCTTTCATTAGTGGTGTAATCTTTTTCACCGTAAACTTCATCAATATCTAATGCGTGCTGATAAGCTTCTAATGAGAATGGAGCTTTCGCCATTTCATTACGTTCTTCTCTAGATAATTCTTCTACTTTATCATAGAATCCTGGAATGGTGATATGATTGTTTTCATCATGAAGAGAAGCAATCATTTTGGTTAAAATATTGATTGGGTTTGCCACAGCTCCACCATACAATCCAGAATGTAAATCTCTATTCGGACCTGTTACTTCTACTTCTACATAACTCAATCCACGTAAACCTGTGGTTATAGAAGGAATATCATTGGCAATCATTCCTGTATCAGAAATCAAAATGACATCATTGGCTAATTTTTCTTGATTCCTTTTGACAAACCAGCCCAAACTTTCAGAACCAACTTCTTCTTCACCTTCAATCATAAACTTTACATTACAGGGAAGATTTCCTGTAGAAGTCATGTATTCTAATGCTTTTACATGCATATACATTTGTCCTTTATCATCACAAGATCCACGAGCAAAAATGGCTCCTTCAGGGTGAATCTCTGTTTTTTTGATAATGGGCTCAAAAGCAGGAGAATCCCATAAATCTAAAGGGTCAGCAGGCTGAACATCATAATGTCCATATACCAAAACAGTAGGAAGATTTTTATCGATAAACTTTTCTCCATAGACAATAGGATACCCTGGTGTTTCGCAAATTTCTACAAAATCACATCCGGCTTTTTCCAAGCTTATTTTTACCACTTCGGAGGTACGGATAACATCTTTGCTAAAAGCAGGATCAGCACTTATTGATGGAATTTTTAAGAGTTCAATTAACTCATTAATGAAACGATTTTTATGTGTTTCTATATAGTTTTTTATGTCTGACATGATTTGTGTTTGCTAGAAATCAAAAATAGTAAAATTCCTATGAAAGGGCTTTGCGAATTCAGACGAATGTTTATATTTGCAGTCCAAATACTGAAACACACTTCGACTCTGCTCAGTGTAAAGGTTCAGTTGAAATGCAGGCGTGGTGGAATTGGTAGACACGCTAGACTTAGGATCTAGTGCCGCAAGGTGTGAGAGTTCGAGTCTCTCCGCCTGTACAATAAGAGAAAGCTAACTTTAACGAGTTGGCTTTTTTGTTTTTATAAGTTTTATTAAATGTTGAGACGAGAGATTTCTCTATTTTTTTATCCAATATAAATAGAGGAATACGAAAAAACACTTCCAAATGTGGTTTCCCGCAAAGAAACAATGTTAGTATTTACTAATTTAACCTCACATCTCTAAAACCTATATTATGTTAAAATCAAACATGTTTTTTTCTGTATTGAAATTACTTTCTATAATTACTATACTATCTGCAGTAACTTCATGCAATAATGATAATGAAGATATACTTCCAAATGGACCACAGTCTTCTGGATGCCAAGAACTGATTTTATACGCTGGGTGGTCTTATGGAGAGCAAACAAATACTTATAAAGACAGTTATAGTCCTCCAGAAGAGATCCCAGATAGACATGGCGCTTTTTTTCCTGTTAATAGTAGTGCGTGGCATATAAATTATAATTCTACGAACGATAGAAACTTTGATGATAATGCTGTGAGAGGGGGGGATGATAAAAGTCTTATACAACATTTTAGCTGGCGTTTACAAGGCTTTGGACCAATTACAGATGCAAAACTAGAGTTTGGAGCACTTCCCGTTGATACGGGACCTGATTTAGATCGAGATAACATACAAATATACCCTTACTATTTAGCGCAAGGATCAATTGGAGTCCATGCTATGGTTGGGGCATATCTAGGAAGTGACAGTGGTCAAAAGATAGTTGGGCTAAAACCAAATAAATGGGGCGATTACTATGATGCAAGTTTTACGAACTCTCAATATTTTAGTATAGATCTAAAAAATTTCCCAAGTAATGCCTATGATAAGACACATGGGGGCTATAACCCAGGTGTTTTAGGATATCCTTTTGGGGGCATTGGTTACTTTCAACCCAACGTAGAAGAAGACGGAGAATATCAAGTTCCCGGTGGATACGATTTGTTACGTATTATGAATCATTTTAAATTTATTGATATACTTATTGGAGGAGATACCACAGTCGATTATATGAAATTAACACTTAAAAGCTGTACTTGTAACTAACAGTATTGTCTAAAATATTTTTGATAATGAAAAATGGTCTCATAGTTCATGCTGAGTGAAAAGCTTCTTGATTTTCAAGGAGCTTTTTTTATTGCCTAATTTTTTGAGTAGGGTTTTTCTCCCTATACCTGTTTACTATTCAAACGGATTATAAACTCAAAAACCATAAGTATGAAAACAACAAAAATTAAAAGATGGGCAATTTTATTATTGATTATTTCTATCTCTTTTGGAGCTTGTAATAATGACGATGATACAATTATTTTAGATGATACTGTAGGAGATACAGCAGGAAATGGAGATGGAACAAATGGAGATGGGAATTCGGTCGGCGGAACTCAATCCGGAACAGAAGGAGAAATTACGTTGTATAGCGTTCATGGAAATGATCTTACAAAACTAGTAGATTACCAAGTGTCTGGTCAAGATTTAGTATATCAAAATAATGTAGCAAGACATCAGGAAATCTGGGGACTTACAAAAGACATTATGCCTATAGACAATAGAGATAATATGAACCAATTTATGATTTACAATGGGGAAATCACAAGCTCTGCTGGATATGTTTTTCCAACTAATAATAACTTGACAACCTGGCAAATGGGAATCGCAATCAATTATGCTGACGATCAAACCGAATTGGTTTATACGGTTATTCATGAATTTGGACATATTTTAACATTGAATAATACTCAAATTGATGCAAGTACAAACTCAGGATCATGTAGCAACTATTTTATAGAAGAAGGTTGTACTAAAGCAAATTCTTATATAAATGAAATATACAGTTTGTATTGGGCAGATATTTGGACTGAATACCAAAATGCACAAAGTAGCGAATCAGCCCTTCAAGCTTTTTATGACACATACAGAGACAGGTTTGTAACCAATTATGCAGTTACCAACCCAGCGGAAGATATCGCTGAGGTTTTTACCACATTTGTAACTCTTGATAGTAGACCAGCGGGAACAACAATCGCAGAAAAGAAAGTATTGTTAATGTATAATAGACCAGAATTAGTAGCATTAAGAGATCATATCAGAAATAATTTAGCAAGCGGTAGATCAACAAGAATGTTACCAGTGGCAGGAAGTTGGAATAGAGCCAATACCATAGGAAACCCTCATAAGTCATACTGTGGAGTATCTCACTAATAATTAACAGCTTAAATAACAACTTATGAAGAATATAATGATAATGTTAGCAATGGTTTTGATAGGAACGACATCATGCAATAGCCTAAAACAGAAACAAGTGAATCCACATATTCAACTCACAAAGAAAAGATGTTTAGGAACCTGTCCAGTATATGATTTGTTTATTTACAGAGACGGATTGGTAAGTTATCATGGAATTGACAATGTGGTCAAAAAAGGAAAATATAAATTTAAAATATCCCCAGATGAGTTGGTTGAAATAGAAACCCTGTTTGTCAAGTCTAAGTTTGCTTTAGCAAATGAACAGAAAGGAAGTAAGGTGAGAGATTTGCCAATTACGCAACTTAGGTTTGACAACAAAACAGTTTCTTATACAGGGCAAAATATTCCAGAAAAGATAAAAGATTTGATTACCACATTAGAGCAGTTGGTAACTAAAAAATAGGTGGTTGGTGTTTATGATTTGATTTCCCTAAATCAGAGAAGGAAAGCTCCTCAATAAATTGAGGGGCTTTTTGTTATAAAAAGAAAATTTAATTTAAATATTTTATAATAATGATAAGTATTCATCCTATTAAAGAGCTTCTAAAATCTCTGAAGGATCAGCTCTTAATTTATAGTCTTCTTCTAAAAAATGATAAGAAATTGTTCCATTACTTTCTACGACATAAGTTGCCGCTATAGGAAGTTCTTGATTTGTATTTCCTTGATTTGAATCCAGATCAATTCCAAATTTTTGATATAAATTTTGTAATTCTTCAGGCAATTGAAAAACAAGATTCATTTTTCTAGCGACTTCATTATTGATGTCAGATAACACTTCAAAATTCAATGCGTTTTTTTCTATAGTTGTCAAAGAATTATCAGGAGATTCAGGACTAATCGCTATTAATTTAGCGCCTTTTGCTTCTATTTCTGGAATAATGTTTTGTAAAGCTTTCAGCTCTAAGTTACAATACGGACACCAACCGCCTCTATAAAAAGCAATGACTACTTTTTTATGGTTCGTTAGTATTTTATTTACACTCACGAACTTTCCAGAAGCATTTGATAGTACAATTTCTGGAATCGTATTTCCAGTTTTATAAGCTTCTTTAATCATTGAACTAGCAACCAATTTATCAATTGCATCTTTCATAATCTCTTGCGCAATTCCAGGATGTCTTTTTGCACTTCCTTCTGCAAGTTCTTTAAGTTGTTCGGTAAGCGTCATATTATAGGGTTTGTTAGGTGTAGTTTTAGACGTTGATGTAATATGTAAATTACAAGATACCAAAATGACAACTAGTTTTAGTATTTTTAAGAAATCAAAACATATTTTATGAAAGCAATCATTTGCAATGAATTTGGATTACCATCAACATTAACACACCAAGAAATTTCAAACCCTTCGCCTCAAAAAGGAGAACTGTTAATTGCTGTAAAAGCATGTAGCGTGAATTTTCCTGATACTTTAATCATTCAAGGGAAATACCAGTTTAAACCCCAATTTCCATTTTCACCAGGAAGTGATATTGCTGGAATTGTAGAAGGCGTTGGAGAAGGTGTACAGGGATTTAAAACAGGTGATGAGGTTGTTGGATTCATTCCTTATGGCGGATTTGCTGAAAAAGCAATCGTTCCAGCCAGAGATTGTTTTCCAAAACCAAAAGGAATGTCGATGGTACATGCTTCCGCTTTTTTATTGGCGTATGGGACTTCGTATCACGCATTAAAAGACAGAGCAAAATTACAAGAAGGAGAAACAGTTTTGGTACTTGGAGCTTCAGGCGGAGTGGGAATTACCGCAGTAGAATTGTCAAAATTGATGGGAGCAAAGGTCATTGCAGCGGCTTCAACAAAAGAAAAATTAGCATTGTGCAAAGAATTTGGTGCCGATGAAGTGATTAATTATACCGAAGAAAACCTAAAAGAGCGGGTAAAAGAACTGACAAATGGCAAAGGAGTTGATGTGATTTACGACCCAGTTGGTGGCAGTTTTTCTGAACAAGCGTTAAGAGCTATTGCATGGAAAGGGAGACATCTAGTTATTGGGTTTGCGAATGGAGAAATTCCTAAAATTCCATTGAATCTAGCCTTGTTAAAAGGAGCATCTATTGTAGGTGTTTTTTGGGGAGCTTTTGCGCAAAAAGAACCTCGAAAGAGCTTAGAAAATATTCAACAATTATTGATTTGGTTTGCAAAAGGAAATATAAAACCTCATATAGATGCGACCTATTCCTTAGAAGAAGCTCCGCAAGCTTTAGAAGATATGATGAACCGTAAGGTAAAAGGTAAGATTGTGATTGATATGGAGAAGTAACCCAATGATATGAGTTTAGTTTAAATTCTGATCTAAAAAAGCTTTAATCTTCCGAGAGTATTCTTCTCCACCAGCTTTAAAAAGCCCGTAATGACCACCGCCTTTGATTAAGATAAACTCCTTTTTTTCTGATTTGGTATTTTCAAAGAGTGCTTTTCCATAGGTATAATGAATACTTTCGTCAGCATCACCATGTGCAATAAAAATAGGCTGCTCTATATTTTTAACAGATTCAATAGGCTTTACTTTCTCTGGATAGAAGTCTCCAATTTCACCAGCTCTTTTCAATGCATAGTTAGAAGCAAATCGAATTCCAATTCCTTTTAAAAACTTTTTCTTGTAGTCATAGACAATCTGGTTTAAATCAGAAAATGTACTCTCTATAAGACCAAATTCAATTCGCTTATCATATTCCATCGCTTGTATAGCAATGGCTCCGCCTAAAGAATTTCCCCAAATTCCAATGGGAAGATTGGGTTCTTTACTTTTTATTTCGTCAACAATTCTAGCAATATCTTTTTTCTCTTTAAAACCATAAGTACTATACTGTCCGCCACTCTTTCCATGAGCTCTATTATCAAAAATAACAGATTCAATTCCTTGTTCTGCAAGTGTACTAGCCAATGTTAAAAAATGTTCTTTACAACCCCCAATACCATGAATTAAAATTAGGATACCTCTAGGTTTTTCTTGCTCAGTATGTATCCAATATCCATGTAGGTCGATACTGTCTTTGGTTTGAAGAGTTAATTTTTCGTTTTTTAAATTAAGACCGCTTGGCGTGATTTTTAGATTCGCTTTTGGTGGCATGATAATAGCATACGGAGCAATATGATGTAGACCAATATAACTACCAATTGAGAATAAGATTAAGAAGACAATCGAAAACCGAAGGAGTCTTCTTTTCCATTTTGAAGATTTTTTCTTTTTCATATAAGGCTGGTTTCTACTTATGTAAACTGAAAACCGATACAATTGTTACAATAAATAGAAAAAGAAAGTGAATTTATTTCCGATGACTTTCAATCACTTCAAAATCATCCGTTCTTTCTAAACCATCTAACAACGCGTCATATTTTTCTGAAGGAATAGCTAATTTCCTTTTTATCAAATCAATCCAAGCTCCATATACATCAATAACAGCAGCAACTTTTCCAGCTTGATTAAAGATTTCATGGCGAATTTTCCATCGACCTTTGTTTTCAGACAAACCCGATAGTTTTGCATTGACAATGATGTTTTCTCCTGAATGAATTTCCTTTCGAAAAGAAGTATGTTCAGTAAATAAAATGGGTCCCATATTGTCTTTAGCAATTTCATCAACAGGAAAGCCAGCATGGGCAAAATAACGAATACGAACTTCAGCTGCATAATCATTATACGCTGTGTGTCGCATATGTCTGTTGGGGTCAAAATCAGCCCATTTGGTCGCAAACTCTACTTGGTAACTCATAGATATTTAGTATTCCGTGAAGTTACCAATTAGAATTTACTTTTAAAAAAAAGTTCCATTAATTGTCTGGTTGAGCCTGCCTTGTCGGCAGACAGGCGCAGTCGAAACCTTTATGAATTTTAATAATTTGAAGACCTTTCGATAAACTTCGTTTACTACTTTCAATCAAAATGTATTTTAATTTCAGTAATGCTCAAGGTGACATTTAAACAATGTTTTTTGTAAAATACTGACTTTCAATTGATTATTAACTCGACTTAGGTTTTTAAAAAAGAGTGGAATTATTTTTTAGCGGCAAGTGCTCTTATTTTGATTTTTACATCTTTACCGATAAAGAAAGAACCGTTTTTTAATTTTCTATCGAATGCAATTCCATAATCAAATCGATTAATGACAAAATCTGCTTTGATTCCAATAGTCGTTGTTCTGGTTGGGTCTACATAAGGACCAGAAATTACAACAGGAAATTCTACCTCATTTGTAACTCCTTTAATGGTGAAATCACCTTTCATGATATAACCATCGCCTTTTTTACTTACTGATTTTGATTTAAAATGTATTTCTGGATGACTTTCAGCATCTAACCATATTTTACCTTTTAAATGCCCATCTCTGGTTTCGTTATTACTATCCAAGCTAGCAACCTTTATAGCTGCATCTAGTTGTAAGGTTGTAGCATCTTCTCCATCCATAGAAATAGAAGCTGAGAAATCATTAAACCTCCCAGAAACTTCTCCAACAAAAAATCGTTCTACATCAAATCCAATGTGTGTATGTCCAACATCTATTGAATATTCATCAGCATTTTTTTTACTAAAGCCAACGCTAATTACTAAGCATACTACTAAAAATAAGAGTCCTGTTTTTTTCATTATTGATTGTTTTTAAAATTAGTTGGGTCAATAATAAGGTAGCAGTATGGGTAAATCGACAATCTTTATAAAAGTTGTCGGTTTTAGGTATTTCTTTAGTAAAATTTTAACTTAACGTGTAATGGATAAAAGTTTGGATATCACTTCGAGTGGTCACGCTTTCTTGCACTGAGCGTGTCGAAGTGTAGCGTGATTGTACCTGCCTTGTCGGCAGACAGGTCGAGAAGCTTTCTAAACTAGAAATTTTCTTGTTTTCGATACACCAAATCATAGATTTGTCACTCTAACTGACAAAAATTTCTTAAACGTTATAGATGCTAATTTAATAAGTTACTTCTTTTCTGAATTTAGAAGGAGTAGTGCCTTTGAATTTCTTGAAAGCATTTACAAAAGAAGTCTTATTATTAAAGCCAGCATCAAAAGCAATCTGTAGTAAATTTGTTTTCGGTTGAGAAATCATCAGTTGCTCAGCTTGAGTGATTCTATATTGATTGATAAAATCGAAGAAAGAACAATTGTAATGCTCATTGATTAATTGTGATAGATGATGGGGATTGATATCGATCAAACTTGCTAAATCTTTCAAACGCAAATCATTTTGTAAATAAGGCTTATCAGCAATCATCACTTTTTCTAAAGTGTTGATGTATTTCGATTTTACATCTTGCTTTAAATTGGATGACTTATAACGTTCTGTCGATTTTACAGGCAACCAATTTTGATTGGAAAGTTTGTAACTGATCGCATAAATGAATAATCCCATCGGAACTACATAAATATAATCTAAATCTCTTGTATAAATGTTTGATGCAAACAAGATGTAGAGGTATGCAGAAACCAATATAAGAATACAAATCAATAAAATATTGAAAACTTTTAACCAAGTAATATTAACCCTAGAATATTCTTTCTTGAGCTTTTGAGCATAAGAATGGGTGATTTTAAGGTTCAGTAAAAGGTAAATTGCCAAGTGAATAAATTGCAAGTAAAAAATGGTTGAATATAAATATTCAAAAGCCGTAACCGTTTTGGGCCTGTAATCAAAAACAGCCAACATTCCATAATGAATTTGTCTAAGGCTTAAAGACTCGTTACTAATGATAGGAACTAAGACCGTAAAAATGACAAATGGGAGTAGATGTAAGGCGCTAAACCTACCAAACTTCCAGCTTTTGTTAGTGACAGTACTAAAGAAATAATAGGTGAGAGGTCCTAATAAAAACCAAGAACCATATCGAGTTCCGTAGAAAATATTTAAAGGGATTTTATAGGTATTTCTAATGGATAGAAATTCTAACAAATACCAAACAAGAAGCAAAGTAATAATGGCTAAATAGGTATTCTTAGCTTCACGTTTTTTGATGATGGAAAACGACAACAAAGAAAGATTGAAGATTCCGTGAAAGATTAAAATAATGATAAGAATTGACCAAATATCCATATTATGTTTTTACATCCAAAGCATCTCTTAATCCATTTCCGATAAGCATAAATGCCATGACTAAACTCATAATTGCCAATCCGGGAATAACTGCTAAATAAGGTTTTCCTAAGATAATATAATTGTAATGATTTTTAATCATAGCACCCCAAGAAGGTGTGGGCGGTTGCGCACCAATTCCTAAAAAACTCAATCCGCTTTCTATTAAAATTGCTCCAGCAAAATTGGCGGCAGAAATCACAATAACGGGAGCCATAATATTAGGTAAAATATGACGAAAAATAATTCTGAAGTTTGAATAACCCAAGGCTTTTGCAGCCTCAACATATTGTTGCTGTTTGGTAGTCATTACTTGTCCACGAACAACTCTGGCTACTTCAACCCACATCGTCAATCCAACAGCAATAAAAACTTGCCAATAACCTTTTCCTAAAGCGAGTGTAATGGCAATTACCAAAAGCAAAGTGGGAATTGACCAAGTAATGTTGATGATCCACATGATAAAAGCATCGACTTTTCCTCCAAAATATCCAGCGGTTGCGCCGATGAAAATCCCAATGAATAAAGAAATAAAGACGGCAATAAACCCGATAAAAAATGAAATTCGAGTTCCAACAATCAATCGACTTAACAAATCTCTTCCATATTTGTCAGTTCCAAAATAGAAGGTTTTATTTTGAATGTATTTTGTGGGATTATGATCAATCAAATTTAGGTTGATAGATTTAGACATCCCATCAGCATAATTCACATATTCTAATTGATCTCCATTCACAACATAGGATTGTATAGGAATCTCTGTACTCGTGTTTTTTGTTCCAAAGAATAGTTTATCTACAAAAGATTGATTGGATTTTTCTTTAGAAGGAATCAGAAGTATATCCACTGAAAATCCTGGTTTTTTAGAATGAATTTCTAAATGCATTTGATTTGCATTCTGACTGTTATCAGGAGAAATGAGGTAGCCAAAAATAGCAACAAATCCGCAAATAACGACAAACCAAAAACTAATCAATCCAATTTTATTTCGCTTGAATTTTTGAATTGCTAGTTGTGTAAGTGACTTTGATTTGTTTGACATTACTACAAATATAATTCAATTTATGCCAATTCTATTTTGAAATGACTGTAATTAAACGACATAAAAAAACCTGATTGTTTTTACAACATATCAGGTTTTTGAATATTAAATTCATTTTTAGAGACAAGACCGTTTCACTGATAGAAAAAAGATGATAGAGGTTTGTTGACTCAGTATTTTAAGTGCCTTGATTTTGATGTTTTTACACCATTTCTGTGAAGCTACCTTTTTCTAATATAGGTTTTTAAAAACTAAGTATTCTTTAATCTTTTGAATATCAATAAGTCTAGACTCTTGATTCTAAAAAGCAAAGCGGTCTTTAATCAAACGAACTTATCAGATTTAATAAATAAAAGGCATTAATTCTTCACAATCTCTTGAGGAACTCTCAATTTCAATCGACTCAATACATTTAATGCTTCTGAAACATACATGTCTTTTGATAGGTTTTTATGCCAAGCATTTCTTTTTTCTTCCAAGTCTTTATCTTTTTCTAAATAAGGCAATTCATATTGTGGAGAGTTAAAAGCCAAATCAGATTGATATTTAAAAACAGCGTTAAATTTCTCTACATATTTTTCTCTATCATCTAAAGCCTTACTGTATTCTTTATAATTTAAAGAATAAGAAGTGTCGTCTTGTTCCTTCTTTAACCATTTTGCATATTCATTAACCAATTGAAATTTTGGATCATCTGCAATTCTTTCTTTACTATTGTTTACTACGTCAGAGAAATTACTGTAAGAATCTACTTGTGCATATTTAGCTTGAGGTACTTTGTCCCATTCTAAAGCACCTTCCAAATCACGCTCACCAAACTTCATATAGCTAAAACGGTTTGGAATAGCGATATCAGAATAAACACCTTCCATTTGTGTTGATCCGCCATTAATTCGATAGAATTTTTGGATGGTCATTTTTAAGAAGCCTAAATCTTTTTTATAACTAGGATAAAACTGATTGATTGGTAAAACATTTTGTACAGTTCCTTTTCCATAAGTTTGGTTTCCACCAACAATCACGGCTCTGTTGTAATCTTGCATTGCTGCTGCAAAAATTTCTGATGCAGAAGCAGATAATTCATTCACTAGAATGACTAAAGAACCATCCCATTGAATTTTAGTGTCTGTGTCGTTTTTTACAATTGGTTTTTCACCTCTGTATTTTACTTGTACAATAGGACCTTTATCAATAAATAAACCAGCAATTTCAATAGCAGTTTTTAAAGATCCACCACCATTATTTCTTAAATCAATTAACAATCCTTCTACATTTTCTTCTTTCAATCTTGCGATTTCTTTTTCCATGTCTTTGGCAGAATCTCTTCTGGTTGTATCCGCAAAATCAATATAAAATCTTGGCAAATCAATTAAACCGTATTTCTTACCGTCTTTTTCTACAATGGTAGACTTCACAAAAGTTTCTTCTAATTCAACAACATCTCTAATAATTGTAATCACTCGAGTAGAGCCATCAAATTTTTTCTTTACGGTCAAACGAACTTCTGTTCCTTTGGGACCTTTAATAAATTTGATAGCATCATCCAATCGCATTCCAACAATATCTAAAGGCTCTTCTTCAGCTTGTGCGACCTTTAAAATGATATCGCCTGCTTCCAATTCACCTTGCTTCCATGCAGGACCTCCAGAGACCAATTCAACAATATGAGTGTAAATTCCTTTCTTTTGTAAACGAGCACCAATTCCCTCCAATTTACCAGACATATCTTGATCAAATCGTTCTTTAGCTCTTGGTGCTAAATAGGTTGTATGTGGGTCAAATGCACCAACAACACTATTTAAAAAAGTAGAAAACCAATCTTCATGCTCCAATTCTTCAATTCTAATATAAAGTTCGTCCATACTTTTCAATACATCAGCTCTGGCTTCTTTTTCTAATTCAGAAAAAGATTTCTTTTCATAAGAATTGTCTTTTTCATAGTTCTCTTCTTGTAAAGATTCTTTTTCCTGAATCTTATCAATGGTTTGCAGTTTTAGTTGCTTACGCCAATAATCAATCAATTCATTTTCATTGGCAGCATACGGAACTTTTGAATAATCTACATCAATCATTTCCCTTTTGTTGTATTTAAAAGGTCGCTTTAAAAGTTCGCCGTAATAATCTTTTGCAGATTTAATTTTTTCAATAAAACTTCCATAGACTAATTTGTAAAAAGTAAGATCAGATTCTTTTAATTGATTGTCTATTTGATATTTATATTCAGAAAACCTTCTAATATCTTTTTGCGTGAAATAACGTTTAGATGGATCTAAGCCATCAATGAAATCATTGAAAACATGCTCAGAGAAATCATCATTCAATTGTTTTTCTACAAAATGCCCGCGAGTAAGTATGTTATTTAATACAGAAATTAAGACTTGGTCTTTTTCTGGATCATTATTATCGTTACAATTTGTATTTGCTATTGTAGCACTGCTAAAAAGTATACTCAGTGCTAAGAAAGGGATTAAAAGTTTCGTCTTCATGAATCTTTTGTCGTTAATAATTTGATTTTATTTCTATAATATTGATGTGTAGCTAATGTACTAAAATGATGCCAAACACCTTTTATTTTTTTATTTAGTTTTTCTTTTTATAAACACCTCTAAAGGCTTCTTGAATTACTTTTCCGTCTTTGTTTAAGTAATCCCAAACCTGAGTTACAGATCCATTTTTATTTGGCGTCCAAGTAACTCTATTGTAATAATCTCCTTGTTTTCCTTTAACAAAGTCGCTTTTCAAAACCATGGCACCGTTCACTAATTGCCCTTTTAAAACCAGAGAATATCCAGAATTATCTACCCATACTTGATTCCAAGAATTATCAGTACGATTGTAATAATTATAACTCGTTCCTTTACTGGAACTTGTTTTTGATTCCCAATTTTCCTGCATCACGCAATTGCTTTGCATTGTAACTATTTTATTGGTTCCAATCAATGCGTCTTTGGTGTTATAGACATTCCAATCTCCAACCCAAAAACTAAACTCTTGATATTTTTCTGAACTACAAGGAGCTTTCTGAGTTTGAGCATTTGCAGTAGAAAAAGTTGAGGCAGAAATAAAAATCGATAAAAAAATAAGAATACGGATCATTTCTCGTTAGATTATTGTTACAATGTTAGTCAAAAAACAACGGAATCAATCTTTACAAAATGTTAAAATAAATTCGCTTAAATTGACTTACATTTGTGTAAAACCCTTTATAAAATGGCAAAAGAGAGACCTTTAATTTTAGTGACTAACGATGATGGAATTACGGCTCCAGGTGTAAGAGCATTAATTCAAATTATGAATAAAATAGGCGATGTGGTAGTTGTGGCTCCAGACAGACCACAAAGTGGAATGGGACACGCGATTACTGTAGATAATGTATTGCATTGTAATCCGATAACAATAGATGATGGTCCACAATTAGAATACAGCTGTTCTGGAACACCTGCAGATTGCGTAAAAATGGCAATCAATGAAATCTTAAATCGCAAGCCAGATTTATGTGTTTCTGGAATTAATCACGGTTCAAATTCTTCGATTAATGTCATCTATTCTGGTACAATGAGTGCTGCTGTTGAAGCTGGAATTGAAGGAGTTCCTGCAATAGGATTTTCTTTATTGGATTTTAATTATCATGCAGATTTTAAACAAGGAAAAGAATTTATAAAGAAAATTACTTTAAGCGCACTTGAAAATGGAATTCCAGAAGGGGTGGTTTTGAATGTGAACATTCCTAAACTCAAAGAAAAAGAACTAAAAGGAATAAAAATTTGTAGACAAGCTAATGGCTATTGGCGTGAAGATTTCGACAAACGTAAAAGTCCGTTCGGAAAAGAATATTATTGGCTGTCTGGCGAATTTGTAAATAAAGACAAAGGAGAAGACACGGATGTATGGGCTTTGGAAAATGGATATATTTCTATGGTGCCTGTTCAGTTTGATTTAACGGCACATCATATGATACAAAAACTGAATTCCTGGGATTTTTAGTGAGGAAAGAATAAAGAGTAAAGATATAATGGAAAATAGAGAAGGTTTTAAACAGACACCTGATAAAGGGCAATTGAAAAGACGGATAAAAAAGGAAATTTCCGTAGGCTTTTTAATTTCTGTTATAGCTACTGCTTGTGGTGTTTTTTTATACTTACAGTATTTTTCTAAATACGGATTTGATGAAACTATACAAATGATTAAAGAAGGAAACCTTTATGCACAAGTAATTTCACTAGCAGCACTACCAAATTTGTTTGTCTTTTTTATTTTTATCAAAAAGAAACAAGATTATAGAGCAAGAGGCGTATTAATGGCATCCATTTTAATCGCTTTAGTTACCTTTGTATTGAAGTTTATGTAAGTAGACTGCGTTCGACTTGACAAACAAAAGCTAGATGAAATATTATATCATAGCCGGAGAAGCTTCGGGAGATTTACACGGTTCTAATTTAATGAAGGCTTTGTTGAAAGAAGACAAGCATGCTGACATTCGTTTTTGGGGTGGTGATTTGATGGAAGAAGTAGGAGGAACTTTAGTCATGCACTATAAAGAAAGAGCTTTTATGGGTTTTGCTGAGGTAATCATGAATCTTAGAAAAGTTCTTGGAATGATTTCTTTTTGTAAAAAAGATATCGCTGAGTTCAAACCCGACGTACTTATTTTTATTGATAATTCAGGATTTAATTTACGAATTGCAAAATGGGCGAAACCACTTGGTTTTAAAACCTATTATTATATTTCACCCCAAGTTTGGGCCTCAAGAGCAGGACGTGTAGAGAAGATTAAAAGAGATGTAGATCAAATGTATGTGATTCTTCCTTTTGAAAAAGAATTCTATAAAAAATACAATTATGACGTCAATTTTGTGGGGCATCCTTTAATTGATGCCATTGGAGATAGAAAACAAGTTTTAGAAGACGAATTCCGGAAAGAACATCATTTGGGAGACAAACCCATTATTGCTTTATTACCAGGAAGTAGAAAACAAGAGATTACAAAAATGTTGTCTGTGATGCTTTCGTTGATAGATGATTTTTCTGAATATCAGTTTGTGATTGCTGGAGCTCCAAGTCAGAGTTTTGAATTTTACAAAGAGATTATAGGCGATAAAAAGGTTGCTTTTATAGCCAACAAAACCTACGATCTCTTAAGTATTTCTACAGCGGCTTTGGTAACTTCTGGTACAGCGACTTTAGAAACTGCATTGTTTAAAGTTCCACAAGTAGTTTGCTACAAAGGAAGTTGGATTTCCTATCAAATAGCCAAGAGAATTATTACACTCAAATATATTTCTTTGGTGAATTTAATTATGGATAAAGAAGTTGTAAAGGAGTTGATTCAGAGCGATTTTAATAAAGAAAATCTTTCAAGAGAGTTGAAGGATATTCTAAATGAAACATCGAGAACTCAATTGTTCGAAAACTATTATGAACTCGAACAAAAACTTGGAGGTAAAGGAGCTTCTTCAACGACTGCTAAATTGATTGTTACAAGTCTATAATAAAAGGCTAATAGTGAAGTACTTACTTAATAATGTTTTTGACCTGTTAGGTTTTCAAAACCTGAGAGGTCTTGTCGATAAGAACAGACTTTGAATTGATACTAAATTATTTTTGTCATGTACTAAACATATTTTCAGTACTTTTACGACGCTATGAAAAAGTTACTAGGTTATCTTCCTTTTCACTTTTTACTATTTCTTATCGTTGGAATTTACTGTCAGTTTTATACTGATTACTGGGATTTTGGAATAGTAATATCTCTTGTCGCGCTATTAATTCTTCTTTCCTTTGGATTCCTTTTGAGAAAGACACCAGTATTTCCTTTTTTGACTTGGACGACCTTTTACTTTTTAGGTATCATATTGGTTTCGATAAATGACGAACGTAAAAACGAATCGTATTTTGCAAATCATCTTGCCAAAGAGAATAGGATAGTTTTAACCATAAAAAAAGTTTTAAAACCCGGGAGCTTTCATGACAAATATGTTGTTGAGGTAACACAAATTAACGATCAAAGTACTCAAGGACTGATTCTATTAAATGTTCAAAAAGATACTACTCAAAACGGACTGAAAATAGACCATAAAATCTATACAAAACAAAACTTTAGCAATATTAAGAGGCCTTTAAATCCACATCAATTTGATTATAAAAGCTATTTAGCAAAACAAGGAATTCGCAAGCAATTATTTTTAGATTCGAATCAATTTTTAAAACTCGAATCGAATTCTAGATCACTCTTAAGAATCATTGCAGAAATTAGAACTGATATTCAGAGTTCTTTAAAGAAATATCATTTTTCTGAGGATGAATATGCAGTGATTAACGCATTAATATTAGGTCAACGGCAAGACATTTCAAAAGAACTGATAAACGATTATTCCAAAGCTGGTGCCATTCATATTTTGGCAGTTTCTGGCTTGCATGTAGGAATTATTTTATTAATTCTGTCCGCTCTTTTAAAACCCATTGAACGGTTGAAAAAAGGAAAGTTTATCAAACTAGTTTTGATGATTCTCTTTCTTTGGTTTTTCGCATTGATTGCAGGAATGTCAGCTTCAGTAGTGAGAGCAGTTACCATGTTCTCTGCCGTTGCTATTGGACAATTTTTAAACAAGAGAAATTCTATAGAACAATCGTTGATCTTTTCGATGTTGATCCTACTGTTATGCAAACCTATGTTTTTATTTGATGTAGGTTTTCAACTAAGTTATCTGGCGGTATTTGGAATCATTTGGATTCAACCAAAGTTATATACCCTATGGAATCCTAGATTTAAAATTATAGATAAAGTTTGGCAATTAATAACGGTTTCTATTGCAGCACAATTTGGAATCTTACCGCTAAGTCTTTTTTATTTTCACCAATTTCCTGGATTGTTTTTGCTTTCGAATTTAGTCATCATTCCCTTTCTAGGAACCATTTTAATATTAGGAATAACCATCATCATTCTTGCTAGCTTATCCATATTACCACAATTCTTAGCAGATCTTTACGGATTCATTATTTCTTTGTTGAATGACTTTATTCAATTTATTTCTCGTCAAGAGCAATTTCTGTTCACAGATATTTCCTTTTCAGGGTTGATGACATTAGTTTTTTACTTGGTTATTATAGCTGGAATGCAATTTTTTCAAAAGAGAAATGCGAACAGACTCCTTCTGCTCTTAACTTCTATTCTTCTTTTTCAATCTGTGATGATGTATGAGAAATTTGAAAAAGAAAAGAAGAACGAATTCATTGTGTTTCATAAAAGTAGAAACTCAATTTTTGGAAATAGAATAGGAGAGGAGTTATTGGTGTATCACGATTTAGATTCTATAAATATTCATAAGCAGAGTTTGTTGACGAATTATAAGGTTGGAGAACGAATTCAAGAGAAAATAAAGAAGGGTCAATCAAATATCTATTACCAAGATGATCAACAGATATTGGTAGTAGATAGCTTAGGAGTATATCAATTAGATACATTGAAAAACCCAATTGTTATTTTAAAACAATCTCCAAGAATAAACCTAAGGAGATTAATTATAGAATTAAACCCAAAACAAATTATTGCCGATGGTTCTAATTATAAAAGTTTCATAAATCAGTGGAAACAAACTTGTATAAAAACAAAAACTCCGTTTTGGTCTACAAGTCAAAACGGAGCGTATATTTTAAAGTAGAAAGTTTTATAAACTACTTTTAAAGTCTTTTACAAAATCTTCCCATTTCGCTGTTTTGTATTTTTCCGTAGCAAAATAAGCAGTTACTTGTTCCATAATTTTAGGGTTTAAATACCCAGGAACTCTATCTAATAATTGCATTTTTTCATTCATAAAAACAGTAGTTGGATAACTCAACTTTCCATTTAATATGGCAGCAGCAAATTCATTGTATCCCGTTCGCCCTGAAGCTTTAAATTTAAACGTATAATCGTTGTAAACAATATCTTCTTTTTGCTCGCCATCTAGTTTAACAGCATGAAAATTCTCATTGATATACTGAACGATAGTACTGTTTTTATAGGTAGTCTTATCCATTTTTTTACAATAGCCACACCAATCAGTATAGACATCAATCAACAAAGGTTTTGGATTCTTTTTATTTAGCTCTACAGCTTTTTCAAAGGAAATCCAATTAACTTCTTGTGCATTGATTTGAAATGCAAAAAAAAGGAATATAAAAGGAATTAAAATTTTCTTCATAATCTGTCTGTCGAAATAGATGATGCTAATTTACAAAAAAGAAAGGCATCAATTATTGAACCAAATTCAGTAATTGATACCTTTTATGTTATAGATTGAAATATGATTAACGGATTCCGTGCATCATTCTCAATAATGTTTTATTTAAAAGAAGCATTAATACACCAGCTCCAAGAGGAATGAATGTAAAAATTAAGAAGAATGTAGACATCCCATATTCTTCAACAATAGGATCGATAAAACTACCCGTAAACCCTGCTGTTAGATTTGCAATAAAGTTGGCAACAAACCAAATTCCGAACATCATCCCAACCAACTTCAAAGGAGCTAATTTACTCACATAAGATAATCCTACAGGAGAAACACATAATTCCCCTAGAGTATGAAATAAGTATGCTAGAATTAAGAAAATCATACTAACAGAAGCTGTTTTAGCACCTAAAGGAATTCCCATAGATCCGTAAGCTAAAATACCGAAACCTAATCCTAATAAAACTAATCCTATAGCAAATTTAACAGGACCCGTCGGGTTGAATTTACTTTGCCATATTTTAGAAAATAATGGAGCAAAAGCAATGATAAAGAATGAATTAAGAATACCAAACCAAGAAGCTTTTACTTCTGCAGTTTCTGCATCAAATTCTCTATTTAACATCCAAATAACAATTCCCCAGATAATTATAAAACTTGTTGCTAACAATATATTTGACAATGAATATTTTGAAAAAGTTTGTTTAAATAGCATTATCAACACCCATGTTATAATTAACATCGGAACAACAGTAAGTATAGTGTTAAAGATTTTAAAGACCATAGCTCCATCGCCTATTAATACTCTATCTGTATAATCTGCAGCAAAAATGGTCATAGAACCACCAGCTTGTTCAAAAGCCCACCAAAAGAAAATAGTAAAGAAAGAGAATACACCAATAACAATTAATCTATCTCTAGTTACTTTCGCTTTTTTACCATCGTCAAAGACTTCTTCAACTTTCTCTACAGCATCTTTTTCGTCGTCTTTTGCGCCATCAAAATCTGCTGTTCCTTGTGGAGACAATCCAATTCTACCAAAAATCTTCTGAGCAAAATAAAACTGTAGCATTCCAAAGAACATAAAGATTCCAGCTAAACCAAAACCGTAATGCCATCCCACAGATTCACCAATGTAACCACACAATAAAATTCCTAAAAAGGCACCAGCGTTTATTCCCATATAAAATATGGTATACCCTGCATCTTTTTCTTTCCCTTGGGTTTTGTATAATTGACCAACCATAGAAGAAATATTCGGTTTAAATAGCCCATTACCAATAATTAATAAACCCAATCCAATATAGAAAAATGAATCTGATGTTATTTCTAATGCCATTGATGCATGTCCAAGAGTCATTAATAATGCTCCAGCTATAACGGCTTTTCTGTAGCCCATCAATTTATCGGCAATTAAACCTCCAAAAATTGGTGTAATGTATACCAATCCAGTATACCAACCGTATAAAACTAATGCTTCTGCTCGTTCCCAGCCCCAGCCGCCTTCATCTAATATAGCTGCAGTTAGAAATAACACTAATAATGCGCGCATTCCATAATAAGAAAAACGCTCCCACATTTCTGTAAAGAACAGTACAAATAATCCAGAAGGATGACCTAATACTGTTTTTTGATTGGTTTCTGAACCACCAAATTTAAATTCCATATACTCTAATCTTAGTTAATATTTATCCTTTAATTTTTATATCGTTGTCTTTTTTACTATTCATGTTTTCTTGAATAAACGTTGTCATTTTTTTGTATAAATGCAAACGTGTATTGTTTCCTTTTCTAATTCCATGTGCTCTGTCTGGATACATTGCCAAATCAAAAGGTTTGTTGGCTTCTACCAGTGCATTGATCATTCGCATAGAATTTTGAGCATGTACATTATCATCACCAGTTCCGTGAACCAATAAATAATTTCCTTCTAACTTATCTGCATAATTGATAGGAGAATTGTCGTCATAACCGCTCGCATTTTCTTGTGGAGTTTGCATATAACGCTCTGTGTAGACAGTATCATAAAAACGCCAAGAAGTCACAGGAGCAACTGCAATTGCCGTAGAGAAAATATCACTGCCTTTTAAGATACAATTGGTACTCATAAATCCACCATAACTCCATCCCCAAATACCAATATTTTCTTCATCAATATAACTGCGTTTTGCTAATTTTTTAGCAGCAGCTATTTGGTCTTCAACTTCATATTTCCCTAATTCTTTTTGAGTGACTTTCTTAAAGTCTCTACCTTTTAAACCCGTTCCACGACCATCAATACAAACTACAATGATTCCTTGTTGTGCTAGCATTTGATGCCAATAATCATTTGTTCCGTTCCAACGATTGGAAACTTGTTGAGAACCAGGACCAGAATATTGAAACATCAACAAAGGATATTCTTTGTTTTCATCAAAATCAGCAGGTTTAATCATCCACATATTCAAATCATTTCCATTGATATTTATGGTTGTGAATTCTTTTGGACTCATTTTGTACTCAGCAAGTTTGTTTTTGAGTTTAGAATTCTCTTTAACGACTTCTTTCATTTCGCCTTCTGCAGTATATAGCGAGTAAATAGGCGGAACTTCAGAAGTAGAATGTGTATTGATAAAGTAGTTTAAATTGTTACTAAATGAAGCTCTATTATTTCCAACCTCATTACTCAATAATTTTTTATTTTTTCCATCCAAACCAATACTGTAGATACCTCTATTGATAGAGCCGTTTTCTACAGACTGATAATAAATTGTTTTCTTTTGTTTGTTATACCCGTAATAATTGGTTACTTCCCAATCACCTTTGGTAATTTGATTGATCAATTTTCCATTAAAATCATAATGATAAATATGATTGTATCCATCTTTCTCACTGGTCCAAATAAAACTATTGTCATTTAAAAATGTCAAATTATCATTGATATCTACATAGGCATCATCTTTCTCATTTAATAATAAAATTGAGCTAGAGCGTAAAGCATTCACCTTAAATAACTTTAAATCATTTTGATGACGATTAAGTGTCGTTGCAACTAGGGTGTTATCGTCATTAGACCATTGAATTCTCGGAATATACTCGTATTTCTTTAAAGGGATTTTTTTGCTAGTTTTACCCTTTACATTGTACATGTGCAAAGAAACTTTAGCATTGTCTTCTCCAGCTTTTGGGTATTTAAAAACTTGTTGTGTAGGATACAATTCGCTACCCGTAACATCCATTGAGAAACGTCTCACATCAGATTCATTAAAACGTAAAAAAGCAATGAATTTACTATCATTGCTCCATTCAAAAGCCCTTACAAAAGCGAACTCTTCTTCATAAACCCAATCTGTTGTTCCGTTAATAATGCTATTATTTTTTCCGTCTTTAGTGACTTGAGTAATTCGATTGCTTGTTAGATCAAGAATAAACAAATTATTGTCCTTCGCATAGGCTACTTTTTTACTGTCAGGAGAAAAAGTCGGTTCTTGAATTCCCTTTCCAATTAAACTAGTCCTTTTTGAAGCGATATCAAAAACATAATAGGTTCCTTTTTTAGAATGACGATATACTTTTTTAAAATCTTTCCCTAAGATTAATTTTGTTTCATCATTATTAAAGCTATAAGATTCAAATTTATGTAAACCCTTTAATTTCTTTCCGTCTACAATAGTCGCTACTTTTTTTAAAGTTTGATAATTATATTGATCCACTTTAGAATTCCCTTCATCATCAGTATTTAAAAGAGAATAAAAATCTCCTTTCATAGAATTTAAGGCATTCATTCTATCAGTAGTAAAATCACCTCCCCAAATTTCTTCAAGGGTAATTTCTTTGGTTCCAGTATTTAAATTTGCAGTGGTAGTCGTCTCATTTGGTTCACAACTTATCAAAAGACTGATAATTGCTAAAATGAATAGTTTCTTCATTCTATATAATATTTTTAACAATGGATTGCCAAGTTTACGGAAAAATCAGCAAAAATCAGTCCAAAAAATTATAAATCTTGAATTATTCACCCAGTTTTAACGGATTCATTTATCTTTGTTCAACAATGAAAAATGACATCAATGTCTAAAATTATTTCAGGGTTTTCCAAACTAACCAAAGAAGAAAAAATTAATTGGTTAACTGCCAATTATTTTCAGAATCAACCAGAAATTATCAATACCATTAAGCAATATTGGAATATTGATGAAAAATTGCAACAGCTTCATGATGATTTTATAGAGAATACAATTTCTAATTTTTACATGCCTTATGGTGTTGCACCCAACTTTGTGATTAATAACAAAGAATACGTAATTCCGATGGTTGTTGAAGAAAGTTCTGTGGTTGCAGCAGCTTCTTTAATTGCTAAATTTTGGAGTGCAAGAGGTGGTTTTAAAGCAGAAGTAATCTCAACAACTAAAATAGGTCAAGTACATTTTATGTACAAAGGCGATAAAGATGCGTTGACTGATTATTTTGAAAAATCAAAAGAAAATTTAAGAATAGCAACGGGTTCCATTACTAAGAATATGGAGAAACGTGGCGGTGGAATTTTAGAAATTCAATTGGTTGATAAAACGGAAAAGTTGGAAAACTATTATCAATTGCATGTCACTTTTGAGACCGTTGATTCTATGGGAGCCAACTTTATCAACTCTTGCTTAGAAGCAATTGCGAAGGAATTTAGAAATGATGAAATTGAAATTGTGATGAGTATTCTTTCTAATTACGTTCCAGAATGTTTGGTGAGAGCTGAGGTGAGTTGTAAAATTGAAGATTTAGGAGGAGAAGACCCTCAAAAGTTTGCGCAGAAATTTCATCAAGCAGTTCAAATTGCTGAAGTAGAACCGTATAGAGCTGTGACACACAACAAAGGAATTATGAACGGAATAGATGCGGTTGTGTTGGCTACGGGAAATGATTTTAGAGCCGTTGAGGCTGGAGTACATGCCTACGCTTCACGTTCAGGTCAGTATAAAAGTCTAACGCATTGTGAGGTAACAAATGATGTTTTTCGTTTTTGGATAGAAATTCCATTGGCATTGGGTACCGTTGGAGGATTAACCTCTTTGCATCCCATGGCTAAATTATCTTTGGATATGTTGCAAAAACCATCCGCGAAAGAATTGATGATGATTATGGCTGTCGCTGGATTGGCGCAAAATTTTGCGGCTTTACGAGCCTTAACAACCAAAGGAATTCAACATGGACATATGAAAATGCACTTGATGAATATTCTGAATCAGTTAGGAGCTAATGAAGCAGAGAAAAAAGAAATTGCCCATTATTTTGAAGGAAAAACAGTTACACATAGTGCTGTTGTTGAAAAATATAATGAACTAAGTAATCGTAAAGGATAATTTAGACGCTTCCTCGAGCGCAGTCGAGAGGTTAATAAAAGTAGGTTTCGACTGCGCTCAACCTGACAAAAAGTTGAAAATTGAATAGATTCTATTCCAACGGAAAATTACTCCTCACAGGAGAATATGCTGTCTTAGACGGAGCTACTGCTTTGGCGGTTCCTACAAAGTTTGGACAAGATTTGGTGGTAGAAAAAATTCAAGAACCACAGTTAGTTTGGGGAAGTTTTACACATGATGGAGAATGCTGGTTTGAGGCCATTTTTGATCTGCCAAAACTGCGATTGGTGAATGCAACTTTTAATTCCGACAAAGAAGGTAGTGCTGAATTTATTGCTGAAACATTACAATCTATTTTACAAGAAGCCAAAAAATTAAACCCTGAGTTTCTGCAATCAAAAACGGGTTTTATTGTAAAAACTCATTTGACCTTTCCAAGAAATTGGGGATTGGGAAGTTCTTCAACCTTAATTAATAATATTGCACAATGGGCAAATGTCAATGCTTATGAATTGTTAGGAAATGCATTTTCTGGAAGTGGTTATGATATTGCTTGTGCACAGAATGATACACCTATTCTTTACAAATTAGCTGAGAAAAAACCTATTGTAGATCGCTGTAATTTTAATCCTTCGTTTAATGAAAACTTGTTCTTTGTTCATTTGAATCAGAAGCAAAATAGTAGAGAAGGGATTCAACGATATCGAGAGAATAATAAGAACAAACAAGAGTCAATTGATCTACTTTCAGACATTACCTTCCGATTTGCAAAGTCAGAAAATTTAAAAGAGTTTGAATACTTGATGAAAGAGCATGAACGATTGATCTCCTCTATCATAGGATTACCAACTGTTCAAGAGAAATTATTTCCAGATTATTTTGGAACAATCAAAAGTTTAGGTGCCTGGGGAGGTGATTTTATTCTAGCAACAGGAAATGAAAATACTCCTGCATATTTTAAGGAGAAAGGGTATACTACGATTCTTTCTTATTCTGAAATGATTTTATAATAGCTTATAGGTCTCGACTGCACTTCGACAAGCTCAATGTGATACGCTCGACCTGACAATTAAATAATAAAATGTCGCCTCGAGCGTAGTCGAGAGGTTTTTAAAACAGGAAATGAAAAAAGTAATCATCATTGGAGGTGGAGCAGCAGGGTTCTTTACGGCTATCAATGCCAAAGAAATGAATCCAGAATTGGATGTTGTCATTCTTGAAAAAGGAAAAGAAGTACTTCAAAAAGTAAAGATTTCTGGTGGCGGGCGATGCAATGTTACTCATGCTTGTTTTGAACCTAAAGAATTAGTGAAATTCTATCCAAGAGGAGAAAAAGAATTACTCGGACCTTTCCATCAATTTATGACAGGCGATACTTTTGAATGGTTTGAAAAGAATGGAATTCCTTTAAAAATTGAAGTTGATAATCGGGTGTTTCCAGAGTCGAATTCTTCTCAAACGATTATCGATTGTTTTGTAGGGAAAACAACAAAACTAGAGATTCCAGTATTAAAAAATCATGGAGTCACCTCTGTTTTGAAAGAAGGTGAAACTTGGATTGTCAATACAAAAGAGCAGCAATTCAAATGTGATTTTTTAGTCATTGCTGCTGGAAGTAGTAAAAAAGTTTGGGATTTATCAGAATCATTGGGGCATTCAATTATCTCGCCAGTTCCGTCATTATTTACCTTCAATATCAAAGATCCAAGGATTAAAGATTTACTAGGAATTTCTGTTCCCAATGCCAGCGTAAAATTAGTTGACATCAGCCTAACGGATAGGCAGATAAAACTAGAAGCTTTTGGACCTTTACTCATCACACATTGGGGAATGAGCGGACCTGCGATTTTAAAACTCTCTGCTTTTGGAGCGCGAATTTTAGCAAAGAAAAATTACGAATATGAGGTTGAGGTGAATTGGTTGTCAAGACCAACCAATAAAATTGCTAATGTTCTACTGAACTTAAAAAAGAAACAACCCAGAAAGCAAGTGATTTTACGATCTCCATTTGAAGAAATTCCAAAACGATTGTGGGAACGATTTGTCATCGCTTCTCAAATTAAACCGACTCAAAATTGGGCAGATTTAAGTCATATTCAAATAGAAAATTTAGCCAATCAACTCACAAAGAGTGTTTTTCAAGCTAAAGGGAAAAGTACATTTAAAGAAGAGTTTGTGACTGCAGGTGGAGTAGATTTAAAAGAAATCAACTTTAAAAAATTTGAAAGTAGAATTCATCAAAATTTATTCTTCGTAGGAGAAGTTTTAAATATCGATGCGGTTACAGGTGGATTTAATTTTCAGAATGCTTGGACAGGTGGTTTTATTACTGCTAAAGCAATAGCAGAAGAGTAATTATTTCACTTTTAAGTATTTATCAAACCATTTTACAAATTCTTTTCGGTCTTCCTTGATGTTTTTCCAACCATGACCTGCTCCAGATTTTATGATAAGCGTTAATGGTACACCAGTGCTGTCTAAACTTTTCTGAAGAATTTTAGATTGCTGTAATGGAACTGTAGGGTCTCTATCTCCATGAATGATATACGTAGGTGCATCATCTAAGGTTACTAATTGTGCTGGAGAAACTGAAATGGTTTTTTCTCTAAGTGTTATTGAGTCTTTGATGGATTTGTACACGAAATCTTTCGAATCAAAAACTTGAAAATCTAAGGCTCCTAAAATACGATATTGGGCAAGTATAGAAGCATACTCTAAATGATTCATATAAGCATTTGGTCGCCCCCAATTTAGAAAATCGGTTGGAGGGTAAAATACAGCAACGGCTTGTACTTTAGAGGAAACTCTTCTAACAGGATTCTTAGATTCTGGATTTTTAAGATCATCAGATGTACCAACAACCAAAGATAAATGTCCACCAGAAGAACCTCCAGTAATTCCAATATGATCGGGATCAATCTTATATTTTTTTGCGTTAAATCGTATATACTGAACGGCTTGCTTAATATCTGTAGCGGCTTCTGCAATATCAAATCTTGGACTAGAACCATGCATGACCATAAAAACAGTATAACCACTCTCTAGAAAAGGGTTATCTCTGCCTGCGTCAATAGATCTAGTTAGTTGTGAATAACTAGAAAACCAATTTCCACTGACTACACTAATAATTCCTTTTCCATTGGGTTTTTCTGGTTTTAAAACAACCATTGTTAAAGCCATCCCATGTTTTCGAGCATAAATGACTTCTTCTTGCTCAGCAACAATTTTTTCTTGAGCATTGCTATGAAACGTTGAAAACAATAAAAAGAGAATGAAACATAATTTTTTCATGGGATTACTATTTAGGTTGGTGTATGAAAGTAAAAATTGAAACAACTGGTAAATTAATTTGTAGCCAAATTAAACTTTTAATTTTAAATGTTTGGATTGTAGTTTTCTTGCTGTCAAATCCATTTCAATATAGGTATTTATACCTGTTTCTCAAATACAGGAAATCTACTCTTGTAAAACTCTTAGTAATTATAAATATTTGGAGGTTAACTAACTAAACTATCAATGTATGAAAAACTCAATTAATAATTCTAAACTATTCGTTTTAGGAATTTTTGTAATCATCTTTTGTTTTACAAGTTGTAAAGAAAAAGTTGAAACTGCCAAAATCTTAGAACCGCAGCCCTTTCCAGCTGCCTATGGTTTTCCTGTAGCAGAAGCTGTTTTAATTGCTTATGCACAAGAATACCCAAATGCTACAGGAGTAGAAGGTGTTTATACACATGCTTGGCAAATTTGGTCTGGACTAACTGCAGATACAGGGATTAAAACTTCTAACGGACATTCTGTAAGGGTTTTTGAATCTTGGAGAACACCACAGCAAATTCAAGCTGAAGAAAACTTGACTGAAGAAAACTTATTTCCATTAACAGTTCCACATCAATTAGGTCATGGAACAACAACGGATGATGATAGTCAGTTAGCTGGATTTGTAAAATACAGTCCAGGAGCAGAAAAGCATGTGGTAAAGCAAGGGTTATTTAATCAAGGAGTAGCAGAATCATTAATTACAAGTGGCGCAAGTCAGATTATTGGATTCCCAACAAACTCTATTATGATTAAACCTGTATTTCTTCCCGTAAAATTGGGAGATGCTAGTAAAAACACAATCAATGTTTGGCAAGGGCCTCCAAAAGATACAATTAGAGCTTGGGGATCAAATGTATGGCCAAATTCTACAATTACTATTGTAAAAGACGCAAAGGATGCAGATGGAAAAACAAAATTTGCGATTTCTGATTTTATCAACTTTAAAGTAGACGAAACCTTTACTACAGGTGGAGGGTTTGCAAATTTCAAACCAGGAGATCATGCAGTATTGGTAGGAATGCATGTAATGACGAAAGAAACAACACGATGGACATGGCAATCTTTCTGGTGGAGTCAATATCCAGACAAGCCACATTTTCCAAGTTCTGAATTACACGCTTCCTACAGAAGCAATGTAGCATTAGATGGAGCTGCAAATCATTATGCAATGACAGCAGCCTATTCTATGAAAGTGCCAGCCCAACCTTATATTAATGGAAAAAATGTTGGTGAATCCTTGTATGCTTACAATCCTTATTTAGAAGCAGGATTTGGTCGAGATGTTTTAGCAGGAGCAAATGAACCTGGAATTTACCAAGGAAAAGTTGTACAGAATGATTTTGGAATTCAAACGACTTGTATGAGTTGTCATATACAAGCAAGATGGCCATTAAATCAATCGGATGTTTCTAAACATTATAATGGAAATCGTTATGTCGATTTTCAACAGAGTTATGGGAAAGATACCTTACAGGTAGATTTTCTATGGTCTGTAAATGCAGCTTTAGGTGATATAAAAAAGAAATAAAACAATTACATAATTTATGATGCGCTTAGCCCAATTCACCTCGATGCGGCTTAAGCGCATCTCTATATACTTTCATGTCTTTTTCATTTACCACAATAAATGCAGCACATAACATTGGGTTGATTTCTTTAATATCAACCTCATGAAATGATAGGTTTTCTATGGCAGCAAATTCTTTTAAGTGAACTGTATGATGTTTAGCAGTTTCTAAAGCATCGGGACCTCTAAAATCCCACAATAGTTTTATTTTTCTGTCCAATTTTCTGAAGAATTAAAAAACAAAAATACCCATTTCTTAATGAAACAGGTATAGTTACTATAACAAATAAGAATGGAAAAAATTATTTCTTTTTTAGGATGAGTCCTATAATTCCTAGTCTAGCAATTAAAAAAACGACCATTCCGAAAGAAGGAGATAGTAAACTAATCTTAATACCAGTTGCTAAAACCCCTGTAGAAATATCGTTAGCCATAGAAATAGCATCCATGCCGCCTATCATTCCTATTAAATGTCCTAGAAAACCCCAGACTAAAGCAAACAAACTAATTGAATTTAAAAGTTTCTGAATTTTGCTATTCGAATCACCCTTAATTAAGCCTTTAGCAATTAGAAGAATACATATAATTAACATAACCAATGTCGGGTACATAAAAATAGGACCTCCATCATATAATAAATTTGTAAATAAAGGTTTGATTAGTTGATTTGTCATTGAAAGAATCATATATAGTAGTTTTAATGTTATTATAAAGCAAATGTATTTTTAGAGAAGTGTCAAAATATTTTAATTCGATAAATGACAGAATACTTACCCAAAGTTACAAGTTTATTATCAAGTTTGGGATTATATGCCTAAACCAGTTAAAACCCAATTTAAAATGTAATTTGGTCTTATAACAACATCACCAATTTATAAAAATGTTATTATTGCAGTTATGTTTCACCTAAGAAAAATTGGAAAGTTACTTTTCGGTTGTACAATACATATATTGTTCTGGATTCTTGTATATTTTTTCTATAATTATTTTTTAGGGTACGGTAGTCAAAATACAGAGTATGTTACTAGGTTCTCTTTATTTCTAATGCCAATTACAATTGTTATTAGCTATATCTTTTTATTTTATTTAATTCCAAAATTCTTATTAAAAAACAAGCAAGGATTATTTATATTATATAGCATTTACACTTTAATAATTTCTTCATTTTTTATCGCTTTATCAATACTTTATGGTTCCATACTTTTAGATCATCTTCGTTTAGATAATTCTTCACCTTTAACTAAAACTTTTTTATTCATAGTGCTTGGGGTTTATTTCGTGGTTTTTGTTGCAATTACAATTGGACTTATCATGAACAACTATAAATCTGCAGTAAAAAACGAAGATTTAAAAAACAAAATCTTACAAACTCAACTCCAACTAAAGGAGCAAGAATTGCGATTGTTGAAAATGCAAATTCACCCTCACTTCTTGTTTAATTCCTTGAATACTATCTATGGGTATGCTTTGAAGAAAGAAGATCAAGCTCCAGAAATGATTTTAAAATTGTCTAATTTGTTGGACTATATCCTTTATCAAATTGAAAAACCAGCCGTTTTTTTAACCAATGAATTGAATCATATTGAAGACTATATTGCTTTAGAAAAAATACGATTTCACGATACGTTAGAAGTAGCATTCAATCAAAAAAATATATCAGAAGATATCATGATTGCTCCGATGTTACTTATTCCGTTTGTTGAAAATAGTTTCAAACATGGAGCGATTGTTGATGGGATTTTGAAGATAGCGATTAATGTTTCTATAGAAGAACATACATTGTTGTTTAAGATTTCGAATTCCGTTCAAAAAGACACAAATTCATCAACGGGAATTGGATTGGATAACATTCAAAAACGATTAGAAATGCTCTATCAAGATAAATACGAATTAAAAATTGAACAAGAGAAACATCAATTTATCATTGAGTTAAAGATCGATTTAAAATCATAAAGATGCCTGAAAAAATACAATGTATTGTTGTAGATGATGAGCCTGTTGCAAGAGGAATTATAGAATCTTATTTGGAAAAGATTCAGAACATCCACCTGGTAAAAAGCTGTAAAAATGCAGCGGAAGCTTTTGAAATATTGACTGCAAATTCTATTGATTTAATTTTTTTGGACATTAACATGCCAGAAATTTCTGGACTTTCATTGGCAAAATCGGTGAAACATCGGTCTAAAATTATTTTCACAACTGCGTATAGAGAATATGCTGTGGAAGGGTTCGATTTGCAAGCTGTTGATTATTTGTTGAAACCCATTTCTTTTGATCGTTTTTTACAAGCCGTTCAGAATTTCTTTGAACTGAATATTCACCAACCTTTAGAAAAGACATTGCCGAACGAAAGCCCCAAATCGAACTATATGTTTGTGCGTTCTGATCGTAAGATGATAAAACTGACTTTCGATGACATTTTATACATTGAAAGTTTAAGTGATTACCTAAAAATCCATACAAAAGAGAAAACAATAATTACCCGAGAAACAATCAGTAATATAGAATCAAAATTGCCAGTAAATGAATTTTTAAGGGTGCATAGGTCGTATATTATTTCTTTGGATAAGATTTTATCCTATACCAATGAATATATTGAGATTGAGAAAAAAGCCATACCAATTAGTAGATCCTATAAAGAGAATGTTTTAAAAAAGTTGACTGGCTCATAAGTCAAAAAACTGCTATCTTTACGTCAAAATAAATAGGTTGACCGAAGCACAATTCATTCCAAATTCCAATTTCAATTTTATTCCCAAAGTATCGCATTCTTGGAAAACACCAAGCAATATAGCCTTAGTGAAATATTGGGGGAAATCGGAACCACAGATTCCGAAAAATGCCTCCATTAGTTTTACCTTAAGTAATAGTCATACAATTACTTCTATTGATTTTAAGCGAAAGCGCCATTCCGAACTTGTCTCGGAATCTCAAAAAGAAGAGGAACTGAAACAAGTTCAGGTTGATTTCGAGCTTTTTTTTGAAGGAAAGAAGAAGGATGATTTTAAACCGAAGATTGCAAAATTCTTTCAGAGAATAGAAACCTATTGCCCTTATATTTTAGAATATGAGATGGTGATTCGTTCTGAAAACTCATTTCCACATAGTAGCGGAATTGCTTCTTCTGCAAGTGGAATGAGTGCAATAGCGATGTGTTTGATGAGTTTAGAACGCTCATTGAGTGAAGTGGAAATCAGTGACGATTTTATAAATAAGAAAGCTTCTTTTTTGGCAAGATTAGGGTCTGGAAGTGCCAGTAGAAGTGTAGAAGGACCTTTGGTTGTTTGGGGAAATCATCCTGAAATTAAAGGAAGTTCAGATTTGTTTGGTGTTCAGTTTCCATATAAAGTTCATTCTGTTTTTCACAAGTATCAAGACGCTATTCTATTAGTTGATAAAGGAGAAAAGCAAGTGAGTAGTACTGTAGGTCACGATTTAATGTACAACCATCCGTTTGCCAATCAAAGATTTGAACAAGCAAATGATAATTTGTCAAAGATTTCTAAGATTCTACAAAATGGAGATATCGATGCATTTATCAACTTGGTAGAAAGTGAAGCGCTAAGTTTGCATGCCATGATGTTAACAAGCAATCCGTATTTCATTTTAATGAAACCAAATACCTTGGAAATAATCAACGCAATTTGGCGTTATAGAAATGAAACAGGAAGCAAAGTATGTTTTACGCTAGATGCTGGAGCCAACGTGCATGTTTTGTATCCTGAAAATGAATCGGAGAATATGATCCATTTTATTGAAAACGAGCTCTCTAAATTCTGTCAAAAAAATCAGTATATTTGTGACGCTATCGGTTTAGGAGCACAAAAAATATAATCTTTTGAAAAGCAAACTACTTACAGTTTTTCTATTTATTTCCTTTTTATTTCATGGGTTTACAATTGATTCTGTTGAAGCTCAAAGTAAAGTTTGGTTAGATAAAGATCATCAACAAACTACTGAAGAAAAGGGTGTTTACTACAGACCAGCACCTGAAAAAAAGAGAAACGAATATCTTATTGTAGATTATTATAAGAACGGGAATAAATACAGAGAAGGTAAGGCTCAATCTGTCACCATTGGTAGAGAAAAGTTTGGTGGATTAATTACCTATTATTTTAATAACGGCGTTGTTCTAAAAAAAGAAAAATACAAGAAAGGACTTTTAGACGGATTGTATAAAGAGTACTATTTGTCTGGAGAGTTAAAGGTTGACGGAACTTATGATAAAGGATTTGAAGAAGGAATTTGGAAGTTTTATGATAAGACAGGGAAAATAAAAACGAAAGGAAGATACAAGAACGGAGAGAAGATTGGAAAATGGATTACATACTATAAAAATGTCTATTATCCTGATGACGAATAAATTTGTTGTATTTTTGTATTACATTAAAATCATTGAATGAAGGGGCCTTTATTTTACGCTAAAATTTTACTTTTTGGAGAGTACGGAATCATCAAAGATTCGAAAGGTTTAACAATCCCTTATAATTCTTACAAAGGTGCTTTGAAATCCGTTGCTAATCTTACAGGAGAAGCAAAAAAATCGAATGAAAATCTAATTAAATTTTACAAGTATCTTTCAGCATTAAAAACCGATTTGGTTTCTTTTGAATTAGAAAAATTTAAAAGTGATATAGATAGCGGAATGTATTTTGATTCTTCAATTCCACAAGGATATGGAGTAGGAAGTTCAGGAGCTTTAGTTGCTTCTATTTATGATCAATATGCAACCGATAAAATTACCATTCTTGAAAATTTAACCAGAGATAAATTATTAAAATTAAAAGAAACTTTTTCTTTAATGGAATCTTTTTTTCATGGAAAAAGTTCTGGTTTAGATCCTTTAAATAGTTATTTAAGTTTACCTATTTTAATCAATTCTAAAACCAATATTGAGCCTGCTGGAATTCCTTCACAAAAAGAAGGAAAAGGCGCTGTTTTCTTACTAGATTCAGAACAAGTTGGTGAAACAGAACCGATGGTAAGCATTTTCATGAATAAAATGAAAAACGAAGGTTTCCGAAAAATGTTGAATGAAGAGTTTGTAACTTATACAGATGCTTGTATTGATGATTTTTTACACGGAAATATTAAATCACTCTTTGGAAATGTAAAGAGTCTTTCTAAAGTGGTATTGACGAACTTTAAACCGATGATTCCTTCTGCCTTTCACAAAATATGGGAACAAGGAATTCAGACCAACGACTACTATTTGAAGTTATGTGGTTCTGGAGGAGGAGGTTATATCTTAGGCTTTACAGAAGATTACGACAAAGCTAAAGTGTCTTTAAAAGATTACAAACTAGAACTAGTTTATAGATTTTAGATCCCTACAAATGGAGAAGGGAAAGTTCTCTTTATTTTACAAATTTTTCAGTCTTTTATCGATCGTTAGAGGGTACAATATTTTAGTCCTTATTTTAGCTCAATATTTAGCATCTATTTTTATACTTTCTCCTAGGAAATCAGTAAAACACGTTGTCTTAGATTTACATTTATTTTTTGTTGTTGTAGCTACAATTTGCGTAGTTGCTGGTGGCTATATTATCAATAATTTTTACGATGCAAAAGCTGATAAAATCAATAGACCTCACAAAGCTGATTTGGATAGTGTTGTACAACAAGAAACCAAATTAATCTTATATTTTGCGCTTAATTTTATTGGTGTCGCTTTTGGAATGTTGGTCTCTTGGAAAGCGGCTTTATTTTTCTCAGTATATATTTTTGGAATCTGGTTTTATTCACACAAACTAAAACGCTATCCTTTAACAGGATTAATTGCTGCTACAGTTCTTACCATTTTACCATTTTTTGTGATTTTTGTTTACTTTAAGAATTTTTCAAAAATCATATTTGTACATGCTATTTTTCTATTTCTGGTAGTTATGGTCAGAGAACTCATTAAAGATTTAGAGAATATAAAAGGAGCTGTGGTTAATAATTATAAGACATTTCCAGTAGCTTATGGAGAGAAGAAAACGAAATGGCTTTCTATACTCTTGCTTACTATTACCCTAATTCCTGTTATTTTGTTATTGGATTATCCAGCAATAACCTATATGTGCTATTACTTTTATGTAGCGATGGTTGTTTTAATTCTGGTAGGGTTTTTCCTGTTGAAGTCTAATAAAAAGCGACATTATACCATTCTTCATAACGTTTTAAAATTACTATTACTTATTGGAGTTCTTAGCCTAGTTTTTATTGATACAGAGCTTCTTGTGGAAAAAGTGATTGATAAATTGAATTAGTGTGTTAGTGGCTAGTTATTGGTTTTTAGTGATTCGCCTAGTAATTCGTAAATACATTTTCAACTTCAACCTTAGTTTCAGAGTTTCAAAGCAGTCTTGACTCTTGACTCTTGTATCTTCATAGTTACAAAATGACAAAAAGTTTATCTCTTTACGATCACGCTTTAGATGTGAGAAGCAATCTATTTTTCAATATTTTGTTTTTATCAACTAATAATTTACATTTCATCATTCATCATTCATCATTCATCATTTAGCTAATAATCATTACATTTGCCGAAATTTTTAAAAATGAATTCACGTAAAAACTCGTCGGGAGGACGATACGCAAGCAAAGGCAATACTCCTCAAGGTAAAAAAAGTTACCAAAAAGACTATAAGAAACCAAAGCCCGCTCAAAAATCTGATGAATCTTCTGGCATTCGATTGAACAAATACATTGCTAATTCTGGAGTCTGTTCTCGTAGAGAAGCGGATACTTATATAGAACATGGAAGCGTTACTGTAAACGGAAAATTAGTAACAGAAATGGGTTATAAAGTTCAACCAGGAGATATCGTAAAATTTGATGGAAGTTCTATTACTCCAGAACAAAAACGATATGTATTATTAAATAAGCCAAAGAATTACATTACTACCATGGAAGATGAACGTGGTAGAAAAACAGTAATGGATTTGGTAAGCAATGCAACCAACGAACGTATTTATCCTGTAGGAAGATTAGATAGAATGACTACAGGTCTATTGTTATTTACCAATGATGGCGAATTGGCAAAAAAGCTAACACATCCAAAATATAACGTACGTAAATTATATCATGCTTCTTTAGATAAAAAATTAAGCTTAAAAGATTTAGAGAAATTAAGAGGTGATGTAATTATTGAAAGTAAAAAAGTATTTATTGATGCTGTTTCTTATGTAGACGGAGAAAGTAAAACAGAAGTAGGAATAGAAATTCATTCAGGGAGAAACCGAATTGTTCGTAAGATTTTTGAAAGCCTAGGATACAAAGTTGTAAAGTTAGATCGTGTAATTTTTGCAGGTTTAACAAAGAAAAATATTCCAAGAGGCAGATGGCGAGAATTGACAAATCAAGAAGTCATCAATCTACAAATGTTATAAAATAAAAATCCGAATATTTACTATTCGGATTTTTTTTAAAATTATAATTCAACAAATAAAACAAGAGAAATAATTTTTTTACGTATTTTTGAAGATGTAAAGAGTTGAATATTAAATATTTGGTTAGTATTTAGTACGATTTTTTATACAAGATATGAATCCCCCAAGCAAACAACCAATGTAATATGAAAAGAAATAAGAGGTATTATGTATTGTGCTACGCGCTATTTTTTTCTACAATAGTAACTACAGCACAAGTTATTCTTTTAAATGAAGATTTTTCAGGAGGTGCTTTACCAGCTGGTTGGACTAATACCGACAATGGAGGAAGTCCAGCGGGACAAATATGGGAATTTAATGACCCAGGAGGAAGAAATATTACAGCAGGAAATTTTGCAGGAAATTTCGCCATTTTAGATAGTGACTATTTTGGTTTTGGTAATACTCAAGATGCTACTTTAGAAACATCAACCTTTGCTACTGGTTTGTATGAGACCATCACTTTAGAATATGATTATCAATATAGAGATTATATTTCACCAGAATCCTGTACTGTTGAAGTATACAATGGCTCTATATGGACAACGGTTGCAAGTTACACTACAAATTCGGGAGATAATTATGCAGGAGCTACGCATGTCACTATAGATATTACTAGTGCTGCGGGAGGGTCATCCAACGCCAAAGTGAGATTTACTTACACAGGCGATTGGGATTGGTGGTGGGCCTTAGACAATATTGAAGTCACAGGAACATCTCCTTCTTCTGTAGACTCGTATTTAGGGCCAGGAGGTGTTGGAAATACAGATGGAACTTCCTCACTAAAAGTTTGGTTGCGTGCTGACGATTTGGACGGTGATGCAGATTTTCAAGACAATCCAGGGGATGGTACAGACGTATCTACTTGGGCTGATTATAGCGGAAATAATAACGATTTTACCAATACAGGAACCAATAGACCCACGTATAATTCTGCCGGAACGTATAATGCAGTTAATTTTGATGCGTCACTAGCTACTGCTCAATTTTTAAATGCTACAGCTACTGGAAGTTATACCAATGCCAGTACATTTTTTGCAATAAACCCTGTGAATAATGGAAATAGTAGTTCGCTTTTTGATAACGGTTCTTTTTCTTTGAGAGTAGAACAGTGGAACAATACAAGTTTGGTAGGCTATACAAGATATGGCGTTAGTGATTATTCAGGAGCATTGTCATCACCATTTACAACAAATTCTATTATTTCTTATCATAAAGAAACCAGTTCAACCGATATACAAGTCATTAGAAATAACGCTCAAGAGACCCTTGGTATTGGATCTTCAGCAGCAGGAATTCCATACGATAGGATTGGAAAAAATTCATCAGGAGCAGATGAAGCGAGTGGAGATTTTTATGAAGTGATTTTATTTAATGATGAATTAAATGATGCCAGAAAAAATATTGTAGATAATTATTTGAGTGCTAAACTCGGAGGAATTGCAATCTTAAATGATCTCTATGCACAAGATGATACTGGTAATGGAGATTTTGACTACCATGTAGCTGGAATAGGAAGAGCTACCGACGGTTCTCTACATATAGATTCACAAGGCTCTGGAATCATTAGAATCAATGCACCTTCTGATCTGAATAATAATGAATATCTATTTTGGGGTGAAGATGTGCAACATGCAGATTATGATTTTTCTGCGAGCGTTTCATCAGACTATGTAGATAGATTGGATACCAAATGGAGAGTGAGTAAAACTGGAGATTTAGGAACAGTTACTGTATCAATCAACGCATCCGATATTACATTTAACTCTGTTGAAGGTTGTAATGAGGTAAAGTTAATTGTAAGTAATTCATCAACTTTTGCTACTAAAACTTCCTATACATTAACATTATCAAGTGGAGTCTATAGCGCAACAGGAGTAAGTTTTGCAGATGGAGATTATTTCACCTTAGAATATATAGATATGATTGTTATCGATGATACACAAGCATACAACGGTTCAGGTACGAGTAATGTTCCTAGTACATCGGATGGGTGTTATAAATTATTAATCAAATCTACAGCAGACGGAACAATTACCTTAACAGAAGATGCAGATGTTAGAGAAGTAGAAGTTGAAAGCGGAGGGAAACTAGTCGTAGATAATGATAAGAGGTTAGTGGTTGCAGATGCGATCTTAAATAATGGAGATATTAGAATGGTTGGATCTTCTCAATTGATTCAAACCCATACAGGAACATCATTAAGCTCTGGAACAGGAAATTTGTATATAGATCAAAATAGTGACCTTGAAAGTGTTTATAGATATAATTTCTGGTCATCGCCAGTACATACTCCTGGATCATCTACTTATACTGTAGATGGCACTATGAAAGATGGAACTACGCCAACTTCAGCAAGTTCAAATCCATCAGATTTAACCTTTACAACTGGGTTAGATGGATCAACAGGTCCACTTGTACTATCAAGTTTTTGGATTTATGGGTATATCAATGGAGTTGGAGTAACAGGATGGTCTCAAAAGTTTGAAACAGGAACATTTAACCCTGGGGAAGGGTTTCTCTTAAAAAGTCCAGGTGCAGCTCAGAATTATACCTTTAAGGGTACGCCAAATGATGGCGATTTTAGCTTCACTATAGACGCAGGGAATACAAGTCTATTAGGAAATCCTTATCCTTCTGCAATAGATGCAAATCAACTATTTACAGACAGTTCTAATCTATCCACATTGTATTTTTGGGAACACCATAATGAAGTTACTGGTGGTCCAGGAGGACATGCTCAATCGGGATATATTGGAGGTTATGGAACTAGAAATGCAACGATGGGAATCGCAGCATCAACACCTGTACCAGGAACAGCAGGTTTAGGAGATGGAACATATACTGCTCCGGGGAGATACATACCTGTAGGTCAAGGGTTTTTTGTGAATACAGCAGTAGGCTTATCGGCAACAGTGAATTTTATGAACAGCCAAAGGTCTTTTGTTACTGAAGCTGGAGATTCACATTTTTTCAGAGGCGGCGAAAATCAAACGATTGAAGTTTCTCCATATTCAATTATAAAATTAGGATTTGAATCCTCTAATTCAGAAGAAATAATATTGCACAGACAGATCGGAATTTCTTTTATCGAAGGAAAAACATACGAAACAGAATTAGGTTATGATAGCAGGCTTTTTGAAACAAATGATTCTGATTTGTATTTTAATTTTAATAATCAGGATGATTTGGTCATTGCAGGTGTTCAGGAAATAACAGACGATTTGGAAGTTCCTTTGGTATTGAAGAGTGGAGAAGCGAAACCTGTTTATATTATGATTGATGAAATTCAAAACATTAACAGAAAGGTTTATTTACTTGACAAAGAAAGTGAAGCAATGTACGATCTTTCTAGTCCAGTTACTTTAAATTTAGGAGTAGGAAGTTTTGAAAATCGATTTTACTTAACCTTTGGAGAACCGCCAGCGGTTGAGCAGGATGTTCAAATTTATGTTTACAATAAGGCGAGAGAATTAATCATCAATAATCACAATTCTTTAAACATTGGAAATGTTCTTGTTTACAATATGTTGGGGCAAAAAGTAATGACGCTTGACTCTTTTGATCATTCTCAAGCAAAAAATAGTTTTGATATTTCTCAATTAAAACCCTCTGTTTATATTGTAAATGTACTTACAGATAGAGGAAAAATCGTAAAGAAAGTATTGATTGAATAAGTTTTGAAATGATCTATTCAAAAACAACATCATCAAAATAAATATCTTGTGTGGATTGGTAATTACTAGAGAATAGAACCAGCCCAGAGCGAATACAACTAAGATCTAATTTTTTGATTTTAATCGTATACTTTTTCCATTTTGTAGTCAAAATGATTTCCTTACTCTTTTTAGCAGTATCAGGAAAAGGCTTGTTTTTTCCTATCAGTCCAAAGCCAATAGTTGCTTTCACCTTTTTCTTACTTGCTTTTGCCCAAAAACTAAATTTGGTTGCACCTGTAATATCATAGCCTCCAAGTATTTCTCCCCAATCATTTGCAGGATCTACTAAACCTAGCCCGTACCAACCATAATCCGAATTATAACTTATTTTTAAAGAAGAGGTTCCAGAATGCACATCTTCTTGATTGTTTGTATCTACTTTAATGTCTTTATAATTCCCCATATATGCTGTTGGAAAGTAAGGCAAATCATTTCCATCTTTATAAACATAAAATGGCAATGTAACTTTTGGAACAAGATATTTTCTCTTGGTGCCACTTTCAACAATTATAGAAGTAGAAGCAATGCCTAAATTATTGTAGCTATCTTTTGCATGAGCGTATACTTTAATAGCTCCGTTTTCATCTGGCAACTGAATTTCATAACCATCCGTACTATTTCCTCTATAAGTAAGCGCATTAACTTGATCTCTTCTCTTTCTGCTCCCAGTTCTTTGGTTGTAATGGAAACTGATTGCTATTTTTTCACTTTCTACATCTGAGACTGTTAAGGTAACCGGCACCCAAGAACCACTCTTAAAACTAGAATCGGGTAGCTTAAATTCTTCAATGATTGGAACATGATTTAAAGGTTTGTTTCCTGTATATGCTTCTCTGATTGCCCAATATTGAGGCCTAAACATTTTGTTATAATGCGTCAACAACCAAGAAGAAATAAAGTTGTTTGCGCTGCTATAATGAAACACATAAACACCCAAACAAGAAGGTTTGGTTTTAATCCAATTATGATATCCTTCTACAATAGTACTGTACTTTTGCTGATCTGAGGGTTCGAGTTTAATATCGTTTTTTTTCTTTTTAATGTCCCATTCACCAGTTACTCCAAATTCAGTAATGACATAAGGTTTGTCAATATTTCTTTTTTCTAATTCTGAAGCTATATAGTCTGCTCCAGGTCCGTAAGTATTTATTCCATAAATATCTATAGAAGGAACATATTTTTGCCACCATTCCAAGCCAAAAGTCCATGCTTCTACAGAAGTAATCGGGTGATGGGCATCCAGCCTTTTTATTTGACTACAAATTTTTTCTAATAATTTAGAATACGCTTCTTTCTCAGGATCTGTTGCAATATTTAAATAGACTTCATTTCCTACACCCCAAGTAAGAACTGCAGGGTGATTTTTATATTTTTCAACTATTTCAATAGCTCCATTATACATGTTTTCCATACCTTGGGTATCCTCTAAATAATTAAAGCTATCGTCATCTTCCATTCCAGGGCGACCATGTCGCATCCAGATTCCGACCATTACCTTAATACCATTAGCATGCGCTGCATCAAGTAATTTATCAGTATTATTGCCAGTTGCCCAAGTTCTTATTGTATTGACTCCAAGAAATTTTAGATCTTTAAAATACGTATCGTAATTTTCTACATCTTTATCATAACCAAATGTAGCACCCTTCACCTCAAAAGGTTTGTCATCAACCATTAAACTCCAACGATTGTCTATTTTTTGAACAGTAGTTTGAGCGGTACTATTAAAACTTAAAAGACAGATAATAATTGGCAGTATGAAATAGATTGCATTTTTTTTCATTTCTAGGAAATATTTTAAGAGCGTCAATATATAAATTAAAGCTGAACTTAGGTAGTGTGAGAAGAATTTCTACCTAACTTTAATTGGATTAGCCTCAAAAATTATGTGTGTGAGTTGAAATAACTCCTTGTTTGATTTCTTATGTTCTAGAAATTACTGTCGTAAATACACGAACATCGTTGGATGATGTACCTTTAAAAGGTAATAAGGATTAAGTTTTTTAGGAGTATTTTTTATTTGTTGTAGCAATACTGATATAACGTTTTGAAGTGAATCTTCATTTTATCTTTTGCTTTTTTTGGATTCTGATCTACGATAGCATTATAGATATCTATATGTTCTTTTATTCCTTTGTTTGCTTGATTATCATCACATACATGATGTTTTTCAAAATTTGTGATAATCTCTGGTGTGATAATCAACATGAATGTATTCATCGTGCTATTTCCACTTGCTTTAGCAATAGCCAAATGAAATAATAAATCTTCTTGCACAGCGTCTTCTCCTTTTAATACTTTCTCAGCATGAGCGTCTAACGCGTTTTTAATTTGCACTAAATCTTTTTCTGTTCTTCTTATAGCAGCTAGTCTAACTGTTTTCAATTCTAACAGAATTCTAGTTTCAACTAATGATTTGAAATCTAACTTTTCTAGACTTAGAATATCGTCAATCATACCATTCATGGCAACAACGCCAATGTTAGCAATAAAAGTTCCACTTTGCGGAATAGAGTTCAAAATTTTGTAAAACTCTAGCTTTTGAATAGCTTCACGAATATTTCCTCTACTAACTCCAAAACGTTCAGAAAGCATTCTTTCAGAAGGTAATTTATCTCCAGGCTCTAGGTTTTTTGTATTAATTAGATTTCTAATATTACTAATAATTGAGTCTTGAATGTTCTGATTTTCTGTTTTTGTTAATACGTCTAACTTTATATTCATAAACTTATTATTAGCGTAATTAAAATAGGTGGTTATAGTATTGTACTAAATGAAAACTCTTTTTGAAAGTTTAAAGTAGTACTACTTTAATTTTCTAAATGAATAAAAAGATTACTGGATCATTTTTGGATATGATGCCAGTAACCTTTAATCAACTCAAATTTAAAATTTTAATATCCTGGATTTTGGGTAATTACCCCAAAACTTGATGTTATTTCTGAAATTGGAATAGGAGCTACTAAATAGTTAGCATCTGAAAAACCTAGTACAGATTGAGCAGTACCCGTTCTAACCAAGTCAAACCATCTTTGTCCTTCAAAAGCCAATTCTAGTCTTCTCTCATTAGCGATAGCTGCTCTTATTTCTGCTTGGGTAGCTGCAGTTGAATTCGCTAAACCTGCTCTAGTTCTAATTTTATTTAGTTCTACTAATGCAGGGCCAGTACTTCCATTTTCATTCAATGCTTCTGCATATAACAGAATAACATCCCCTAATCTTAATTCTATCCAATCGTGGTCAGGACCTCCAGTTTGAGGAAATTTTGGAGAAGACATCGTTGTTACATCGATAGTTACAGCTCTTCTTAAATCTCCTGGACTAGCATCAAAAGCAGCAATTAAAGATGCATCTAATGGATTCAGAGATTTTGTATCTAGTCCACCAGACCATGACCAAAACTCAGAAAAACCATATTCATCTGTTATAGAACTTGATATTTGTGTTGCAAAAATGATTTCTGAATTCAAATCATTTACTTCACCAAAAATATCAGCAAAGTTAGCCTGTAAACTAATTCCCGCACCAGGAGCTCCGCTTACAACGGCAGCTAAGTGTGGTGCAGCGCTACCAAAATTACCCATATGCATATATACTTTTCCTAGTAAGCCTTCAGCTGCGTATTGAGATGCTCTTCCGCTTACTATTTCAGTATCTAAAGCAGCTATTGCATCTGTTAAATCAGGAATGATAACGTTATTGTAAACATCAATAGCAGGTTGTCTTACTAAGATAGATGTATCCGTTGTACTAGGTGAAACAGCTAAATTTACTGTAGTATCACCAAACATTAATATCAATTTAAAATAAGACAAAGCTCTTAAAAATTTTGCTTCACCTATTTGAGTGGCGCTTGAAGAATTTTCAATTACATTATTTGCACTTAAGATTGATCTGTATAAAGCTGTGTAGAAAGGACCAAAAAATTGATCTTCCATAACCGTTAAACCACTACCGAATCTGTCAAACTCAGGATATGGCTCTTCATCCATAAAAGCATTATCAGATCGGAAGTCACCCATTACGGCCATTGGTGTAACAGACGCATGTTGATAGAAATATGCAGCATTCAAAACTCCTGAAAAATCTGTTAATGAGTCTGAACTAGCGATATTTGGTGGGGATTGATCTAAACCCTCGCATGCTGTTATGAACAGCAACACTACCAATAATTTATATATTTTTTTCATTTTTTAGTATTTAAAAATTAACATTTAAACCGAAAGTAAAACTTCTTACAATTGGACTTGCACCTACTTGTACACCATATGTTGTTGGTCCTAAATAACCTCCATTAGTAGTCTCTACACCTTCTGGATTGAAAGAAGTATAATCACTTGACCATAAGTATAATAAATTAGTTGCTGCACCATATACTCTTACAGAACTTAAACCAATTTTACTAACCAAACTTTCGTCAAGAGTATAACCAATAGTTAGATTTCTTAAAGCGATATAAGAAGCATCTTGTATTGCTGAGTTTGTTTGATCTCTTGCTCGTGTAAAATGCTGTCCAGCATTCGCACCAATATCAGCAATACCATCGCCATTAGCATCAAAACTACTTCGTAATCTTCCACCAAATTGTGATTGCCAGTAAAGCGGGTCGATGTTAAAAACTTCTGCTCCATGAGATCCTTGCCATTGCATCGATACATCAAAAGATTTATATCTTAAATTATGTGTCATTCCCCAGTAAAAATCGGGTGTGTTTTGTCCTATTTTCACATAATCGTCACGATTAATTTGACCATCATTATTTTGATCTACTACATAATACTCCCCACTATTAGCACCAACGGTTCTTGTAGGATCAGCTATATGTTCCGATTCAACGATTCCGATGGTTTCTAATCCCCACATTTCACCAATCTCTCCACCTACATAATTTCTAAATTCTGGACCTCTACCACTCTGACCGTAAATTGTAGGAGGTAATTCCTCTAAACCATTTAAATCAGTAATTTCTGTTTTAACGGTAGATAGATTTGCGCTAAAATTCCAAGAAAAATCTTCCTTACTATATGCATTTACATTTAGCTCAAGCTCTAAACCAGAACTTTGAACATCTCCAGAATTAAGTACTATAGAAGTAGTACCTAATACTTCGGAAACACTTTGATTAATTAAGATGTCTTCAATATCCGATGTGTAGTAATCTACACCAAGTCTAATACGATTGTTTAAAAAACCTAAATCAACTCCAAAGTTAGTCTCAGTGTTCGTTTGCCAAGTTAAATCTGGATTTGCTACATTATTCGGGATTAGAAATCCATTCCCTAATACTGTTGCTGAAGGATTCAAAAGACTCAATGCATCGTAAGAACCTAAGAAAGCAGTGGTTCCTAAAGACCCAGCACTAAACCTTAGTTTTAAGTGGCTTAACACATCATTATCTTCTAAAAAAGATTCTTTATGCATATTCCATCCTAAAGAAATCGCTGGAAATGTTTCGTATCTGTTATTAACTCCGAAACGTGAATCACCATCTCTTCTAGCTGACACCGATACTAAAAAACGATCGTCATAGGCATAGTTAATTCTTCCAAAAACACTCCTTCTAGATCTAGTTTCATCTCTCTCAGTTACGGTGATGTCTGCAGGATCTAATAGGTTATAATTTATAATATCACCAAAGGGTACATTTGTGCCTCGTAAAGCGGTTGCATCAATATAAGTATTTTGGAATTCAAATCCAGCTACTGCAGCTATGTCATGCTTACCAAATACTTTTGCATAACTTAAAGTAGTTTCACTTAAGACTGTAGTTACTGTTGTCTCTGTTTGATCCAGGTCAGTTTGATTGGTACGTGCTCTAGAATCTGCTTCAAGTCCTTGATAATAATATTGAAAAACATTTCTATAATCCCCTCCTAAAACGGTTTTTATATCTAAGCCTTCCGTGATATTGTATTGCAAATAAGAATTAACATTAGCGAAATACGTTTTTTCTGTTAATTCGGCATTGTCTAGCTTCGTTGCAGGACCCGCATCTCCTGATCCTCCAATACCATTACCAGATCTTCCATAGTGCCAATCTTGTGCAGTATCACCAGGTTCTAATGTATAAATACTGTTATTAAAACCTGCAGCAGTACCGCCAGCTCCTCCTCTATAACCAGAGTCAAAAGAAGCCAATCCTAAAGATTGTGCTTGCACATCCAATTGTTGAACGAATGCAATAGACTCTGCTGTATGATAAATAGGATGAACTCCATATGCTCTTAAAAGGTCTCTCTGATCATGAGCTAGTATATCTCTTTCGGATGTAAATCCATTGAAACTTAACCCTGTCTTGAACTTATCTCCCAATTTAGCGTCGATATTCAAACGTGCATTTAATCTTTCAAAACCTTGAGTAATTGCAACACCTTTAGTATCTTGATAACCAACAGAGGCAAAGAAATTTGTATCGTCACTTCCTCCGCTCATACTAAAGTCATGACTATTACTATTGCCAGTTTGAAATAACCATTCTTCTGGACTAATAGCGCCAGGTGAATTTCTGTAAGCATTTATTCTATAATTTAATAATGTTGGATCTACTTCAGAAACATTAAAGCTACCGTTGGCTATATTAGCATCGATGGTATTAGCCCATTCTCCAGCATTTGGATTTAGATTGTCTCTTTGGTACTTGTTTGAAACGCTCGTGTAAGCATTATAACTAAAAGTAGTTTTACCTGACTTTCCTTTTTTTGTTGTAACCAAAATAACACCATTTGCTCCTCTAGAACCATAAATAGCGGCAGAAGCAGCATCTTTTAATACTTCTAAACTTTCAATATCGTTTGGGTTAACAGTTGCTAAACTTCCTGAAATCGGGTAACCATCCACAACAATTAGTGGACTCGAGTCTCCAGAAAGGGATGAAGCTGCTCTAATTTGAATCTTTGGATCCGCACCGGGCTCACCGCTTTGATTTTGAATCAAAACACCTGGTAGCTTACCAGCTAGTGCTTCATCAACACGTGTAGCTTGTATAGCGGCAATATCTTTACCTCCTATTTTTGCTACTGCGCCTGTAAGGTGTGATTTTTTACGAGTACCATAACCAACTATAATAATTTCGTCTAGTGTACTAGAATCTTCTACTAGACTAACATCTATTACTGTTTGGTCGCTCACGACTACGGTTTTTGTGGCAAATCCTAAATAAGAAAAAGCAAGGACGTCTCCACTTTTTACTTGAAGGGAGTATTTCCCATCAAAGTCTGTTTCTGTTCCTGTAGTAGTTCCTTGTATAATAACAGAAACTCCAGGAAGTGCTTGGTTATCTGCTTGCGAAGTTACAGTACCTTTTACAGTATAACTGTTTTGTGCATAAAAGCAGATGTTTACTAACATTACCAATAATAATGTTATTTTAAATTTTAATTTCATAATATACTTTATATTGAAAATTGTAATTAATTCACTTTTATTAAGTGATTTTTTGTTTTACACATAATGCTAAGAAGAAAAATCAAAAAAAAAAAATTTGTTTTTTTGATTTACTAAATATTTACTGATAAAATATGTGTAGGCTTATACTTCCTTAAAACGAAGTATTCTGTTTGAGGGTAGATATTCTACCTACCCTTAATTGTTTTAATTAATTCAAATTTATAATCATATATATTTAGTTATTTTTTTGGTTTAAAATTGGTTATCCAAAGTGGTTTACCATATTGGTTCACCAAACTGGTTGACCAAATATATGTTAATTTTTGTTAAAACCAAGTAATTATGAAAAAAAAGTGTTCTTTTTTTGAAGGATTTTTATGTTTTTGTAATTAAAATTGTATTATTCTGTGAAATTCTTTGTAAAAAAACTGAATGTGTCAATACAATTTATCGGGTTCAATAATGAGTATTCCTTATTTTTATGAAGCCCTATTTTGAATCATCTCCTGAAAAAGGAGGTTGTAAATCTAATATTCAAAATAACTGAGGATTGTTTTTTCGTTTCAACGAGTTTTTTGATGTAGAAAAAAATAACCTTTGAAAGTCTAATAACAATCAAGGGTTTTCGCTTTGTTTAGTAGCGCTTCTAATACTAAGAATCTAATTTAGACTAAGGATCAGTAAAGGTAAAATGATTCAATTCCACATCTAAAATACGTGTTAATTTTTCTGGGCTTAACAAAGAAGTAGGGCTTAAATCTGAGGTTTTTATTCGGCTGAATCAAGCTGAATTAATTATGGTATAAGCTACTAAAAAAATATTTTTCAATAAATATTTTGTAATATTACAAAATATTTATACATTTGTTTTTCTTAGTCTAAGAAAAAGAATTAACAATTTCCTTAAAAATTGCACTGAAAACCATATTTCAATTTTAGCAATTTTAGCAATTTTCGGATAAAGATATTTAGATTTAATAAGATGTCTTCAGGTAAAAGGTTACATGTTCTATGTGCAATCTCATATTGCTCTATATATAAGAGTTACGTGTTAATTTTTATCGTATGTAATGGAAAGGTGTTAAATCAAGCTATGAAGAAGATGGTTTTCTTCAGGCTTAATATAAACGTAATTAATAAAAATTTTATAAAAAATGACACAAGATGGAATTATTGGCAAGAATACACTAGACGAATCAGTGTATTCTCAAAACAAGGCTTATCACAGAAGTACTAGAGGAGATGAAACAAGTAAGTTTCGAGTAAACTCTATAGTGAATAGAGATAAGTTAATCACAGACGATCGAATTGATATCGGTCATATTATTTATTTTGATAATGGTACTCTAGGGACTTTCCCAAGAGGACATTACAAATTAGAAAAATACCCTACGTATGGTAGTTTAACAGGCGTTGTATGGAAAGCTATTTCTTCAGAAGAAGCAGTAGTAAAATTAAGTTATTTTGTTCCTAGTAACAGGCAGGTAAGTGATGCTACTTATCTCAATGTTACGTTATCTGGAAACACACTTAGTTTACCCTCCATTCCTTTTACAGCTGATGATGTAGGAAAAACAATTGCTATTAAAAAAGCGCATCAAAACCCTGATACTGCTAACGGATCTGAATTGTCAGATACCCAATTAGGTAGATTAGTTACTGCTACTGTTACCATTCAATCTGTAGATGTAGCAAATCAAACAGCTATCATCTCGGAAACGTTAAATCAAACAGGCGAATTAAGAGCCTTTCTATTTTATAATTATCTCGATAATTATATTGAAGCAATAAATACATGTTATGATTCTGGGATTTCTAAATTAGAAGTTGATATATCTGGAATCGTTGGACTGAGTTTATTTGGAGCTGTACATAATGATAGATATATTTTAATCAAATCTGCTAGTGGTGATTTAAATGTTAATCTTGGGAAAGGAGTGCAAACTGTCTTGAAGTGGGTGAATGAGAATATTAACTATAAAGATTCCATGTATCGTATTGAAGCTGGAAGTGGGGATTTTTACCATTCTGTAAATGTATTGCCTCCAGATGAAGGTTCTACTATTTTTGGTTATGGTTGGGATTTCTTGAGAGATACAGCAGATGCAGGTCACCATCAATCAGTTAGAACTATACAAATTGAAAACATCAAATTTGGTAGTAGTGATTTAGATGGAAATGATGGTAGATGGGTGGCTATTGCTGCATTAAGTAGTGGAGGTAATGATGAGTTATTAGAAATTTCTAAAGTACAATACCAAAATATTACGATTAAAAATTGTACTCCAAGATGTAAGAATGATGGGATTACCATCTTTAATAATGTAGCTAAAGATGGTAACTTTCCAGGAAATAATAATATCCATATTGAAGATGTTGATTTGCGTTATTGGTCAAGTAATTATCATGGAGAGCATGGTAGAACCTGGATAGATAACGACACAGTTGACAATTGTAATGATCAAAATGTTATTTATAAATTTGGAACCAATCCAAATGATGCTACAACTTCTGGACTTGCTACTATATCTATTACTGCTTTAGGAGGTGTTTTAACAGTTAATAATGCTGACTTTTCCTGGTATGATTATAGATTGTACATGGAGACAAATCTGGGAAGAAACTGGAGGCTAATTTTAATTAATGATTTAGATCAATCAGTTAATACAGTAGTTCCAAAAAGTAACCCAAGCTTATCGTTTGTTAATGATGCTAAAAGTATGGATACTTCTGGGTTTGCAAACCCTATTCCTGACGGTAATTATAAAGCTATTGATATAAGAACGCCCCAAGATTATTATGGGCATCCATCCTATATTCATCCACATCAGAATATTACTGCAATTAATTTTAAATCTGATAAAGACATCTGCTGGTGGAACTCTAGTTCTGCCAAAGGGAACCCTTTAAAAAATAAATGGATAAAGTTGTACAGGTGTGATATTAATGTTCTTTCAATTACCAATGAAAATGGAGGAGTTAGAGACGCTAACGTCTACTTAGATTCTTGTAGATTTAAGACAAGTACACTATTCTTTGCCAATGAACTGCATTGTCATAATACAGATGTTCCCAATATACATGGAGTTAATGAAATTTATCTTCAGGGTGAAGTTGTCTTTAAAGGTAATGTTATATGTTATAACGACAAACAAACGGAATTTCATTGGAATAATGTAACATTAGGTAGAAGCGTTTGGTTCTATAATAAGTCTGTTACATTTCATGTATCTGATTTTAAATTTTCAGCTGGGCTTGGAGATATTTATACAGAAGATGGTTCTACTATTATCTATGAAAGAATGCGTAGAGATAGTAAATTGCCAAGTTCACTTGGAAGTCGCAATATAGTTGACCCTACAAAAATAAACCCAAACTCAAAGGTAATCTGGAAAGATTGTATACCTAATGATGAAGGTATATGGGATTCCAATGGAGTTGTACCCAATAACCATACATTAAAAGGCGATATTGAGTTCATTAACTCTACATTACCTGTGGGCACTTATGACGGTGAGAATGAGGCACCTGTTGATGTTCAAATGCCTGTGAATAGAAACTCAGGTACTACTTTTGATACAGTAAATTGGCCTCACGGTACTGGTGGTTCTCTAAGTATGTTAGGTATGGCCCAGTTATTTAATTACTTAACAGCAGACTTAACAAAATCAGACACCTTTAACGTATTATTGGAGAATCATGTAGTTTTTAGACCTAAAGCAGCTAGAGAATATTCTACTTGGAATTTTAGAGATGGTGGCTATGACGCATTAGGTTGGTGGAAAGGAGATTTATTTTTAAAAGTAACTACAGCTACTCCATTTAATACTTTAGGGTCTTGGTCAGGCAGAAATAATATTTATTCTAATATTAGATTGAAAAGGTTAAAGAGAGAAATAGGTGAAGTTATTCGTTTTTCTATTGATTATGAGAATGGAATTTTATTTGAAGAAGATTCTACGCATTCCATAAAGAAAGTAACTGCTCTACCTACTAATGGTATTGGGGGAGAAATGGTTGATTTGAATGGAGTTAACTATGAATATGAAGTAAAGTTAAATGAAGTTACTGATGAATTTTCTACGGTTACTTTATCAAATGAAGATATCCAACAGGCCTTAACTTATCATAACGGTATTGGATTTAGTACTGGTGAATTTTATACCATTGGTCAAGACTTATATGAAAGAGGATATCGTGATTTTAATTTCTCTTTAATACTTGATGATGATACAGAACTAATCTTTACCCCAAGACAAGGAGAAATTAATGGAATGGATGGAGTACATGATAGACATTTTTGGTTATTCCAAACAACACTTCCTAACGGTAAGTTTCTGTATGCTTATGTAGATTGTAAGACTGGAGATTTTAGATTCATTGTTGTTAAAGACGATAGTTCAGGATGGGATGATACTAGAATTGATAATTGGGGGTATACCTTAAAAAGTTCTAATAACTTTAAATTGACGGCAACTAAAGTTGTATCGAAAGCATGGGAAGAACATACTGTATTGACTGCAAACCCTAATGGCAATCCTCTATTATTTTTTAATGAATTAGGAAATGCAGAATTACCACCTACTATTCAATCCAATACAGTATTCATTGATGGCGTTAACGGAGATGATGCTACAGGACAATTAACAAATAGATCCAATCCATTTAAGACATTTGCAGCTGCTAATGCAGCCGTTGTGGCTACGACTCCAACTGTTACAGATGGATGGGCTTATGAATATCTTGGGAACGATATTACGTATAATCTTGATAAAGCGCCAAAGTGTAATATTAAACATTATGCTTCTGGTTATAATGTGAAATTAGATTTTAGCAATGCTACTAATGATATTTATGAACATGGAGGTACTACAAAAATTAATTTTATAATTGATAATAAGAATGGAGGACTTATCTTCAATAAATCTTTCACTGGAGGTGGAGGAAGCGGAGGCGCTAATCAGTGGCAATTATTGAATATTTCAATTGATGTTTCTTGGGTAAATGGAAGTAGTGTTGATACTTCAGTGCTATTTGCTTGCACAGGTTATTTAAATGTAAAAGTAACAGGACAAGTAACAATGACATCAGGTTATCTTCTTTATAACGGTAACTTATCTGATCATTCTTTTTGTGATATTTATATTAACAGATTTGTTGGCGCTGGTATCACACAAAATTCAGGTATTATTTATTATGCTTATATAGGAGATGTTAAAGTAAATTATGTGAAAGATGCAGCGATGTCTCATAGAATGGCTGGAGTTAACTTTGTAGTAGGAGATATGATAAATAGCTGTTTTTCTAATACAGCTCTTTTTGAGGATGTCATTGGTTCAACTACTGTTACTTTTAAGAATTCTTATATTTATAATTCTAGACTTTTCCCTAAATGTTCTCAACCTCTAATTTTGAGAGGAATTATTAAAGAGTTAGTTGTTGTTAGTGGAGGTATAACCCCATACAGCTCTAATATAAGTGTAGGGTTGAAGCTAGATAGTCTTACGATATTCAAAGTTAGATGGAGCGATGATTCTTTAACTAGAGTAGGTTATTTGATTGGTGATTTATATTCTGGAACCAAATTTAACTTAACAAATGTTACAGTTCTAGATTGTCAAATGGGTTTTGCATTAATTAAATCAAATACGCAAGCAGTATGGGATAATAACCAAGATACTCATATGGAGTGGTTTGGAAACATAACTATAAATTGCACAGGCGCTATTCCGTCTTTTGTAATAAGAAATATAGGTAATGTTGCAGATCAATATGCTAAAATAAATCTTTTTGGGACACTCAATATTAATCCTTCTGATGATATAAATTATCCAGGAGTGGGTAATGATTATACCAGAAATATTGAGTTGACTAAAATGAAACAATATTAAATGAAACATTAGAAAAGTAAAAAACGAACTACAGCTAGTAGGTTTTTTAATCAAGAGAATTCCTCGGCGCTTTGCGTCGGGGGTTCTGTTTGATATCAAATGGCAAAAAAATAACCCTTGAAAGTCTAATGACAATCAAGGGTTTTCGCTTTACTTAGTGGTGCCTCCAGCTCCGAAGCTTCGGAGGAACCAGGTTTTATCTTTTGGATAAGATGACTTTTATGATAAATTTTTTGCTTTTCATTTTCTTAATGAATCTTTCTAAGTACAAAGCATCAACTTTGTTTAAGCATTCTTTTGTTAATACAAATTTCCAATCCGATGCGGCTTTTGTGTATGAGTTTTTATAAAAGTGTGTGTTATGTTTTATGAGTCTTTCAGATAGGTTGTAGGTTTCACCAACATAGTATTTCGATAAACTTCTGCTAAACGTGATGTAGAAGTAATGCATTTTTGTGATAAATGACTAGTCCTAAATAACCGTTACAGTTTTTATTAGGATTAAAGTTATAAAATCTCTTCACAAACCATGTTTTGTGAAGAGATTTTCTTTTTGTATGATTTTATTTTGATGCTATTCTGTTTATGCATTTGTTCAGGAGTATTCATCTGACAAGACCAGTGAGGCCTTTTGGTATTATATATTCTGATAGATTGCTCTACAATTTTACGCATCAACTTGATATTGATTTTCGACGTTTCCATTAAAAACTCTTGTTTTAATATTCCATTGATTCGTTCTGCTACTGCGTTTTGATACGGGTCATAGGATTCGGTCATACTACATTTTATATCTGCATTATCCAATAGTTTCTGATAATCATCACTACAATACTGCAAACCTCTATCAGAGTGATGTATTAGTCTTTGATTGGGATAACTTCTATTTTTAATGGCTTTTTTCAAGGCTCTCAAAGAAGCTTTCACTTCAAGGGTACTATCCAGATAATATCCCATAATCTTCTTAGAATACGCATCTGTGACTAAAGATAAATACATGGGATTTTGTCTATTTCCTACATAGGTAATATCAGATACCCACACCTGTTCTGGTCTTTGTATAGTCAACTGTTCAAGTAAGTTTTTATGCTTTCTAAACCTATGATGAGAGTTGGTAGTGATATGATAACTACGCTTAGGTTTAATCAACATATGATTCGCCTTTAGAATGGTAAACAATTGATCTCTTCCCACACCTAACTCTTGTAATTCACCTTTTAGAATATAATATAGCTTTCTAGTGCCGATACGAGGCTGTTCTATACGAACTCTATGAACTAATTCCACTACTTTTGAAGCAATATCTCGTCGCTTTTGTCTTGACTTGATAGCCCTGTAATATACCTGCCTACTTAACCCAAGTAACTCACAGGTGGATGAGATACTCTCTTGATGATCAACTCTAAACATATCGATTACTTGGGTTCTGAGTTTTTTCTGATAGGAATATTATACTCTTTCTCTGCTAGATCAATCATCATATCAAACAAGATAGCTTTCTTGTCTGATCGTTCAATGCGATGTTCTAATTGTGCTTTTTGCTTTTCTAGTAAACGAAGCTTTTGCTCTAGCTCCATAATTCTTTGTTGCGGAGTTTTTGACATGATAGAAGAACTTTGATTTTCCCAATCAAAGTTACCATATTTTCGTAGCCAAGTAACAACTGTCTTTCTACATTGAATGCCATAACGCTTGGTGGCCTGAGTCGTTGATAATTCACCTCGCTCAATCTCTGCTACAATACTGAGTTTTAAACTTAAGGGATAATCTTTCTGGGTACGCTTTTCATAATTAGTTTTCATTACACTTAAAATTTAGTGTAACGATATTTCAGGACGAGACAAAGTTAAAATAAAAAACCCGAACTACTGTTCGGGTTTTTTGTGGTGCCTCCAGGAATCGAACCAGGGACACAAGGATTTTCAGTCCTTTGCTCTACCAACTGAGCTAAGGCACCATCGCTTTAGCGGACGCAAATATAAAGCGAGTTTTTTATATCTACCAAATAAAATTACAAAAATCTATTGTATTTTTGCCTTTCACTTTTTAAGCGATAATGAATCTCATTATAGATATAGGAAATACACAAGTTAAAGCTGCTGTCTTTGAATCAAATACCATTCTAGAGCATTTTACTTTTGACGAAAATTCTTTTTTAAAAAATGTAGAAAGAATCTTAGAAAAACACCAAATTCAAAAATGTATTCTTTCTTCGGTTAGAGAAATTAATCAAGATTATCTATTAGCACTTCAGAAAATACCAACTTTCATAGAACTAACTCCTACCACTAAGGTTCCATTTAAGAACCTATATAATACAAAAAACACACTTGGATTGGATAGAATCGCTTTAGTAAGTGCAGCTTCTATACAATTTCCATCAAAAAATGTGTTAATTATAGATGCTGGAACCTGTATTACTTATGATATACTAAATAGCAAAAATGAATATTTAGGAGGTGCTATTTCTCCAGGAATAACAATCCGCTACAAATCATTGAATCATTATACATCTAAACTTCCAGAATTAGAAAAAATAGAAGATTATGAACTCATTGGAAAATCGACTTCAAAATCAATTCATTCTGGAATAATTAATGGCGTACTCAATGAAATAAATGGGGTAATTAGTCAATATAAAGACAAATTTCAAGATTTAACAATAGTTTTAACAGGAGGAGATACAAAATTCTTGTCCAAACAATTAAAAAATGGCATATTTGCCAATCAAAATTTTCTCCTCTACGGATTAAATCAAATATTGACGTTTAATAATCAAGAATGATTAAGAAAACTATATTCTTTCTTACTGTACTCATTTCAGTCCAAGCATTTTCTCAAAGATCTAGCTCATCACCCTATTCATTTTTTGGAGTTGGTGAAGAATTTGGTACAAGAACTGTTGAACAAATAAGTATGGGAAGCATTGGAGCTGCTTATAGCAGTAACCACTATGTGAATTTTATAAACCCAGCTTCATTATCTGAATTGAGGTTTGCTACTTATGCTTTTGGAATTTTAAATAACAGATTAACAGTTAAAGATGCAACAATTAGTCAATCATCTAACTCTACAAGCTTAAGCTATTTTAGTTTTGCTTTTCCTTTAAGCGAAAAAATAGGATTTATAGTAGGTATGCAGCCAACATCAGCTGTCGGGTATTCATTAATCAATACAATTAATGATACAGATGGAAATCCAATTGACATTACTCAGTTTTCTGGTTCAGGAGCTGTGAATAGAGTTTATGCGGGTTTAGGAACGAAGCTTTTTGATGGTTTTTCAGTTGGAATAGAAGTCGATTTCTTATTTGGGAATATACAAAATAATGTGCTTAATATAAGGCAAGATGTTGCTTTGGCTACTAAAAATGAAGAAATTTCAAATGTTAGAGGAGCTTCAGTTAAAGTAGGTGTGCAGTACAAGACAGAAATAAGAAATAAGCTTAATTTGCACTTAGGAGCTTCTGTGAAACTAAGTAATACATTAAGATTATCAGGAAATGAGCATTTATATTCATTAAGACTAGGAGCATCTGGAGCTGAAGCATCAAGAGACACAATTTTTTCTGCAGGATTAAGAGGGGATTTAGAAAGACCTTTAGAAACTGTAATTGGAATAGGTTTAGGAAAAACAAATAAATGGTATGCTGGTGTAAATTATAAATTTCAAGATGCATTATTGCCTACAGGGTACTTAGACAATTCAGCACAGAGTTTCAGATACGAAAATGCTAGCAGAATTGCATTAGGAGGATTTTATTTACCAAAAGTGAACTCTATTTCTAGTTACTGGCAAAGAGTTACCTATAGAGCAGGAATTAGATATGAGAAGGTTGGACTCCTTGCTAATGGAGTTGCAAATTCTAATACTTTTACCAGTATAAATGATTTTGGCATATCTTTTGGTTTAGGATTACCATTAGGAAACCGATTATCAAATATTAACTTTGCTTTCGAGTACGGTAAAAAAGGAACAACAAGTAACGGATTGCTAGAAGAGAATTATTTAAATTTGCGATTGAGTTTATCATTAAACGATTTGTGGTTTAAAAAACGGAAAATTGATTAATCAAAATATTATTAAAATGAAGAGACGTATTATTTTATTTGCTAGCCTATTTTTATTTGTAGGATTCAATGTTATAAATGCGCAGGCTAGCCAGCAAGAATGTACAATTAAATACAATCTATTTAAAGGAGATTTTCAATCAAAAAAGTATGATGATGCTTATGTAAATTGGATCCATTTAATGGATAATTGTCAAAAACTATCTATCAACATCTACAAATTTGGAGATAAATTGGCGAAAGAAAGATTTAAAACTGCATCCGATAAAACTGCTGCAGTTGCTTTAGTAAAAAGAGTGTATGAGCAACGATTAGCAAATTACCCTACTAAAGATGTAGCAAAAGTACATAGCGATTATGCTACTTTTCTTGTGAAAAATAATCTAGCTTCTGATGATGAAGTTTTTGCATACTTAGAAAAAGCATATGCGATAGATCCTACTAGAATGGGAGTGAAAAATATCTACAGATATTTTCAAGGAGTAACAGATGAAAATAAAGACACCAATCCTCAAAAAGTATTTGATACCTATGATGATGTTTTGGAATCTGTAAGTGAAAAGATAGAAGGTTATGCGAAGAAATTAATTCCTCTCAACAAAAAAGTAGAAGCTGGACAAGATCTAGACAAAAGAGAAAAACAAAACCTTAGAGCTTACACAATAAACTCGAAATCTTTAGGTCAAGTAGAATCTGGATTAGACAATATCATTATAGTTTTGTCTACTTGCGAACGATTAATTCCTTTATATGAAAGAGATTTTGAAGCAAATAAAAACAATGCAAAATGGTTAAAAAGAGCAGTATCTAGAATGTTCAATAAAGAATGTACAGACGATCCTCTTTTTGAGAAATTAGCAAAAGCATATGCAGATGCTTCACCTTCTGCAGATGCATATTCATTTGTAGCAACTGTATTGGATAAAAATGGAGATAAAGCAGGAGCAGAACAAATGAGAATGAGAGCTTTTGAATTAGAAACTGACCCATTAAAGAAAGCAAACTTTAAATTGAAATTTGCTCAATCTGCTAGAAAAAATGGACAAAAATCAAGAGCAAGAAAATTGGCAAATGAAGCATTAGCTTTAAACCCAAGATTAGGGAAAGCGTATTTGTTAATTGCTGGTTTATATGCTACTTCGGTGAATTCTTGTGGAGGAGATGAATTTGAAAAGAGAATGGTATATGTAGCCGCTTTAAACAAAGCTAGAAGAGCTGCACAAGTAGATCCAAGTATTAGTTCAGTAGCTAATAAATTTATTAGAAACTATAAAGCGAACTCACCATCTTCTAAAGTAATATTTACAAAAGGTGTAGAACCAGGATCATCATTTACAGTTAAATGTTGGATAGGAGAAACCGTAAAAGTTCCTAAAGGAAAATAATGATAGAAAGTATCAAAATAGTATACAAAAGCATTGCTGTTATTTTTTTTACAGCAATGCTTTTTTCTTGCACAAATGATTCTAAGGAAGTTCGAGATTTTTTAGCAGAAAAGAACCTTCCCATAGGAATTGCAAAAGATGCTATTCATATATATAAAGATTCAGGACAGATTACTTCCAAACTAATTACTCCATTATTACATGATTTTAGCAATAGGAAAAATCATCCTTATAATGAGTTTCCAAAAGGATTGAAAATTATCAATTTTGAAAATGACGGTAAAGATTCTGTAACAGTTATTGGAGATTATGCCTTGTCTTATTCTAAAACATCCATTTCTGAACTCAAAGGAAATGTGGTAGTACTTAATCATACAGAAAAATCGAAATTAGAAACAAGTCAATTATTTTGGGATCAAAAAAATAAATACTTTTTTTCTGAAAAGAGTTTTGTTTTAACAACAGTAACCGACACTGTAAAAGGAGTAGGGTTTGAATCAAAGGAAGATTTGAGTAAGTGGGTGCAAAAAAATATAACGGGTGATATTATTACCGAAGAAAACGAATTATGAACAAACTTTGGAAATACATACAATACGGATATCTTATCGTTGGAATTATTTTTCTAGTAGAAGGTATCTTACAATGGAATGATGACAGACAAAAAGCAATATTTATGTTTGCTTTTTCTATCTTTATCATATTAATATTCTTCTTTAAAAGACATTTTAGAAAGAAAGTAGAGAAGAGAAATCAACAATAAATGGAGATTGATTTAATTATCATTCTTGCTTCAATTATCTTATCAGCCTTTTTTTCAGGAATGGAGATTGCCTTCGTTTCTGCAAATAAACTTCATATAGAATTAGAGAAAAAACGCTCAGGTTTTATTCCTAATATCCTTGGAATACTAACCCAGAAGTCTTCAAAATTTATTACTACAATGTTAATTGGTAATAATGTTTCTCTGGTAATTTACAGTTACTTTATGGGAAAAGTAATTGTAGAAACCCTAGGGATTAATAGTATAAATGATTTCTCTGTTTTGCTAATTCAAACAGGAATTTCAACCATAGTTATACTAATAACAGCAGAATTTTTACCAAAAGCAATTTTTAGAATCTACGCAAATCAAACCTTAAAAATCTTTGCATTACCTGCGTATTTCTTCTACCTACTATTGTACCTGTTTTCTTTTATTATCAATGGTATTTCTGACTTCTGTTTAAGAGTTTTTTTCAGAACAAATGCTGATGAAGAACAAACTGAGTTCAGCAAAGAAGAATTAGGAAATTATATTACTGAACAGTTAGAAACAGGAAATAACGATGAAGAATTAGATTCTGAAATACAAATTTTTCAAAATGCTTTAGAATTTCAAAAAGTCAAAGCAAGAGAAATTATGGTGCCAAGGACAGAGATCATGGCCATCGAAATTCATGAAAGCGTCCAACTACTCAAAGAATCGTTTATAAGCACTGGATACTCTAAAATTTTAGTATACAAAACATCACTAGATGATATTATAGGCTATGTAAATGCATTCGAATTGTTTAAAAACCCAAAGACTGTAAAATCAATTTTGCTACCTGTAGAAATAGTGCCAGAATCTATGATGATTAACGATGTCTTGAATAGCTTAATCAAAAAAAGAAAAAGTATTGCAGTTGTTGTTGATGAATATGGAGGAACTTCTGGTATTATTACTGTAGAAGATGTAGTTGAAGAATTATTTGGTGAAATTGAAGATGAACACGACACACAAGAGTTGCTAGAAGAAAGAATCAATGATAAAGAATTTAAGCTCTCAGCAAGACTAGAAATCGATTACTTAAACGAAGAATATGATCTCGAATTTCCCAAAGAAGAAGCGTATGAAACCCTAGGAGGTTTTATCATTGATCAGATAGAAAATATTCCTGAGAAAGATGAAATATTTAATATTTTGAATTACAAAATAAAAATACTCAAAGTAAGCTCGTCTAAAATAGATGAAATATATCTTCAAGTTTTAGAAAAAACAGAAAATTAGAAGATTTTTCTAACCCTTTTTCCCTCATAAAGTTTCATTAAATACTAATGTTTCAGGTTGTTTATTTAACTGGCAAATTGTATCTTCGCCCATTCAAAATTAAATAATTGATTTATGGCAATTTTATCTAAAATAAGAGATCGTTCATTGGCTCTAATAGCTGTTATTGGTTTAGCACTATTTGCTTTCGTATTAGACCCATCAACATTAGGTGATTTCTTTGACTCTGTGAAAGTAAATGAAGTTGGAGAAGTAGATGGAGAAACAATCTCAAGACAAGACTTTGCGGAAGCAATAGATAGTTATAATGCTCGTACAAACGGAAGACTTGCAGAAATGCAAGTTGGAAAAACGGTATGGGATAATTTGCTGAGAGAAAAAATATATACCAAGCAATTGGAAGACGCTGGTGTTACTATCGGAGAAACAGATGTTTGGAATAAGATTATATCAACGCCTTCTGTTGCTAGTAGTCCGCAGTTTGCAAACGAACTTGGATTGTTCGATGAAAATAAATTTAAGCAGTTTATAGTTGATGCTCAGCAAGGAGAAGACCAAAACCTATGGAAAGCTTGGAACAATTATATGAATCAGCTTGGGACTGACTTAAAGAGAGATACCTATACAAATCTTGTAAATGCAGGATTAGGAGCTTCCTTAAAAGAAGGAGAATATCAGTACAATGAAGACAATACTTTAATGAATGCAGACTTAGTTTACATTCCTTATACTAGTATTCCAGATAGTTTAATTCAAGTTTCTAAAGCCGATGTTGAAAAGTACATCAAAGCAAACCCTTTAGATAATCAAGTTGAAGCTTCAAGAGACATTACCTATGTGAAGTTTGATATTACTCCTACAGACAAAGACAAAGAAGATATTAAAAATGAAGTAGGGAAGTTTTTAGAAGATAGACAAGAATTTAATAAGGTTACAAAAAGCGAAGGAACAGTCTTAGGACTTAAAAATACAACTGATTATCTTCAATTTTTTGATGAAAACAAATCGGATGTTTCTTATGAAGAAGTGTTTTTCATGAAAACAGATATAGAAAGAGTTCCAAACTTAAATGTTGAAACAGTTTTAGCAGCAAATGTAGGAGATACTTTTGGTCCTTATGAAGATAGAAATTTCTTTAAAATTTCTAAAGTAACTGAAGTAATAGAAAGACCAGATTCTGTAAAATCTAGCCATATTTTAATTCCTTTTATAGGATCGCCAGCAGCCATTGCTACTACTACCAAGACAGTAGAGCAAGCTAAAGTTTCTGCCGATAGTATTTTTAGATTGGTTAGAAACAGCAAAAAGAAATTTGCTGAAATTGCAGATGAAGTTAATGCTGATGGTAGTAAAGGGAAAGGTGGAGAAATTGGTTGGACACCACATAATGTAGGATTTTCTCCTAGATTTGATGAAGATTATGCGAAATTTATTTTCGATAATAGAGAAGGGAAAATTGAAGTTGTAAAAACCAAATTTGGATATCATATTATTAGAATTGACGAACAAAGAAACAAACAAAAAGGAGTTAAACTTGTAACCTTTGGTAGACAAATAGAACCTTCACAAGATACTGAGAATACTGTGTTTCAAAATGCTGAGAAATTTGCATTAGCAGTTTCAGAAAAAAAATCAAGTTTTCTTGAAGTAGCATCAAATAATAAGTATACTACCAGACCTGCGGTTGGATTAAAAGTACTTGAAGATAAAGTACCTGGAATTCTAGGAACAAATAGGCAAGTTATTATTTGGGCGTTTAATAAGGACACCGAAATTGATGACATAAAAAGATTTGATATAGATAATGGTTACATCGTTGCTATTTTAACAGCTAAAGCTGATAAAGGATTAATTAATCCAACAAAAGCAATTAATAAAATCAAACCAATCTTAGTCAATGAAAAGAAAGCAAAGTTGATTAAAGATAAAATGACTGGAGCAAGTTTAAACGACATTGCCACAGCAAATAAAGTAACTGTAAGGAAAGTAAACAGTGTTGCCATAAAATCACCTTCTATTACTGGAGTAGGTTCTGAACCTAATGTAGTAGGAGCAATGTATTATGCAAAAGACAATCAATTATACAATAAAATTGAAGGAAAAAAAGGAGTCTTTGCATTTGTACTTACTAAAAAAGAACCAGCTCCGCAATTACCAAATTATGAGCCTTTTAGAAGTCGTATGTCTCAAGATAGAAAGAACAAGGCTGTGAATATATTTGAAGCCCTTAAAAAAGCTGCTGATATAGAAGATAATAGAGCAATTTATTACGGAATACAACAATAGTAAGAAATAACTCATTACCACAAAAAAAATCCGTTCCAAATTGGAACGGATTTTTGACACTATCCTAAAATCTGTGTAAGTTAAAAACTCAGGGTTAAATTATTTATAGTTTAATCCTGTTTTCAAATATAGCTAAAAATTGGTTTAATATAATTCCCCAATTTCTAATAGGCATTGTCCATTTTTTAGTGCTTTCTCTTAGAGCTAAATAAACAGATTTGATCACTGCATCATCAGTTGGAAAGGACAGTTTATTTTTAGTGTACTTTCTAATTTTCCCATTTAAGTTTTCAATAAGATTAGTGGTATAAATAATAGTTCTTATTTCAATAGGAAAGTCAAAGAATACAGTAAGTTCATCCCAGTTATTCTCCCAGCTTTTAATGGCATAAGAATATTTAGATTCCCATTTGGTTTTAAAGTCTTTTAAGGCAGCTTTTGCCGCTTCTTTTGTAGGAGCTGTATAGATTTGTTTCATATCTCTTGTAAACGTTTTTTTGTCTTTCCATACCACATATCGACAAGAGTTTCTGATTTGATGAACTACACATATTTGGGTGGTTGAATTTGGGAAAATGGTTTTTATGGTATCTGTAAACCCATTTAAATTGTCGGTTGCTGTAATCAATATATCTTGCGTTCCTCTTGCTTTTATATCAGTTAAGACTGTCATCCAAAAGGCTGAAGATTCGTTTTTACCTAACCACAAGCCTAAGATTTCTTTTTTACCATCAGTTCTAAGACCAACTGCAATGTAAATCGTTTTATTAATCACTTTAGAATTTTCTCTAACTTTAAAAACAATACCATCCATCCAAACAATTAAATAGGTGGCTTCTAAAGGTCTGTTTTTCCATGCGATAACATCATTGGTAATGGTATCAGTTATTCTTGAAATGGTGGAAGTAGATACATTAAAATCATAGAGTTCCCGTATTTGTTCTTCGATATCACTATTGCTCATTCCTTTGGCGTACAATGAAATGATGACATTCTCAATACCCTCTGTGGTGCTTTGTCTTTTCTTTATAAGCATTGGATTGAAAGAGCTATCACGATCCCTAGGAACTTGTATTTCTGTTTCTCCTAAAGTAGTTTTTAACTTCTTTTTTGTATAACCATTACGCAGGTTAATTCCTTTACTTTTTTGATGTTTTTCGTAATCTAAATGAGCATCTAACTCACCTTCAAGAATTTTTTCAACACCTCGTTTGTGGAGTTGCTCTAAAAAACTGGTAAGTTCTGAACCACTGTTAAATTGTTTTAAAAAATCGTCGTTTAATAAATCTTCTGGTTTCATAAATGTGTAAAATTTAAAGTTAATAAAATAAAAAACTCAGGATTGAATTCAATCCTGAGTTTTTGAAACTTACACACTTTATGGGTTAGTGCCGGATTTTTTTTGTTTTTGAAATGAAGTTATCTAACTATCCATTCATAGAAATTAAGAACTCTTCATTATTTCTAGAGAATTTTATCTTCTCATTAATAAACTCCATGGCTTCAATAGGATTCATATCCGCTAAGTATTTTCTAAGAACCCACATACGTTGTACGTTCTTCGCATCTAATAAAAGATCATCTCTTCGTGTACTAGATTTAATCAAATCAATAGCAGGATAAATTCTACGATTAGAAATATTTCTATCCAATTGTAACTCCATATTACCAGTTCCTTTAAATTCCTCAAAGATTACCTCATCCATTTTAGAACCAGTCTCTGTAAGTGCAGTAGCAATAATAGTTAAAGAACCACCATTTTCTATATTTCTGGCAGCACCAAAGAAACGTTTTGGTTTATGCAGTGCGTTGGCATCAATACCTCCAGATAAAATTTTACCAGAAGCCGGAGCAACAGTATTATAAGCTCTTGCTAAACGAGTAATAGAATCTAATAAGATCACAACATCATGTCCGCATTCTACCAAACGTTTTGCTTTTTCTAAAACAATATTGGCAACTCTTACATGTTTGTCAGCAGGTTCATCAAAAGTAGAAGCCACAACTTCACCACGTACACTACGCTGCATGTCAGTTACCTCTTCAGGTCTTTCATCAATTAAAAGCACTATTTGATATACTTCAGGATGATTTGCAGCAATAGCATTTGCTACATCCTTTAATAACATGGTTTTACCAGTCTTTGGCTGCGCAACAATCATTCCTCTTTGACCTTTTCCAATAGGAGAGAAGAGGTCGATAATTCTTGTAGATAAAGAACTACCTCTTTCTGCCAAATTGAATTTTTGTTCTGGAAAAAGTGGTGTCAAATGTTCAAAAGAAACACGATCCCTAACAATATTAGGGTTCAAACCATTAATCTTAGAAACTCTAATTAAAGGAAAATATTTTTCACCTTCTTTTGGAGGTCTTACATTTCCTCTTACAGTATCTCCAGTTTTCAAACCAAATAATTTTATTTGAGATTGCGAAACATAAATATCATCAGGAGACGATAAGTAGTTGTAATCAGAAGAACGTAAGAAACCATATCCATCAGGCATCATTTCTAAAACACCTTCACTTTCTATGATACCATCAAATTCAAAATCAGGATCCTTATATCTATTCCCATTCTTTTGATTCTGATTGTTATTCCTATTTTTTGGATCTCTATTTTGATTCTGGTTGTTATTCCTATTTTTTTGATTGTTATTTTGATTCTGCTGATTCTTATGTTGCCTATTCGGAGTGTTTTTTTCTTCTTTAGAAGATTGCTTTGCATCCGTAGGTTTCTCTTCAGAAGATTTTACCTCAGCAGGTTTTGTTTCTACAGGTTTCGTTTCAGTAGGTTTTGCTTTCTCATTGGTAGATTTAGCTGGTTCTTTCTTTTGCTGAGTAGAAATTTTTTCTTCGATGGGTTTCTTTTCTACCTTTTTTGTTTCGGCCACAGGTTTCGTTTCAGCAACATGATTAGTAGCAGGTTTTTTTGAAACTCGTTTTCTTTTAGGCTTTTCAAACTTAGGTTTCTCTTCCTTAGCAGGGCTTGCAGCTTGTATATCTAAGATTTGATAGACAAGATCTAGTTTTTTTAATTGGCTTGTTTTGGTAAGGCCAACAGTTTTGGCAATTTGCTGTAGTTCAGCAAGAGTTTTTGCCTTTAGTTCAGAAATCTCGAACATGTATGATAAATTAAATTAGAGTTCTTAAAATGTATTTAAGAAGTTGTTAAGTTTTATTTGATTTTTTATAGAGATTTGTATATAGTAACTATACAATAATCTTAAGAGCGGTTGTATATACAGCAAATATATATAATTATTTTAATTTTTATAGTTTCTTTTTAAAAATTAAATTGATAATTTTGCATTTCATTATTTAAAAATGATACAAAGAATACAAACTGTTTATTTATTCCTGATTGCAATTTTATCTTGCGCACTTATTTTTGTGTTCAATTTATGGCAGATTTCTGAAGCAAAAGTATTTGCTTTTGATTTGTTTTCTGCTGAAGGAATGCTTCATAAACTAGTTCCTGTATTTTTTGTTCTCTCTGGCTTAGTTGCACTAGGCACTATTTTCTTATATAAGAATAGACAGTTGCAATTTGTATTAGGCCGAATTATTATTTTGATCAATCTCTTTTTATTAGGAATATTGATTTATTTATCTCTAAACTTACCTGGAGAAGTTTCTTCTGAGAAGGGTATTGGGATGTTTATACCAACAATTGTTGTTTTGCTCTCTGTTATGGCAAATAAAGCAATTAAGAAGGATGAAGATCTCGTAAAATCTGTAGATAGATTGCGATAAACCTAACACCTTAGTATATTTAGTGCGATAAACCAGAGTTAACCCTCTGGTTTTTTTATATTTACGTCTTAAAAGAGTAAAATTTAAGCCATCCCCTTTTATGGGGAGATATATCCCCTTTTACGGGGAGGTAAAAATTTCACTAAATGAAGGTATTGTGTAGTATGTATTACTCATTTAAATTTGTAGTGTAGAATGAAAGAAAAGATATACGTTCATGTCGCTGATGATCATAAGATACTTATAGAAGGTATCATTGCGGTTATTAATACAGACAAAGATATAGAAGTAGAGGGTTACTCTCTCACTGGAAAAGAAGTCATAGATTGGGCTCAAACTAGTACGGCAGATATATTAATATTAGATATTAATATGCCGCATTACGATGGAATTGAAGTTTTAAAATTTTTTAAACTCAAAGACATTAAGCTTAAAGTAATTATTCTTTCTAGTTATGATGATGTAAAACTCGTAGAAGAAATGCTAACACTGGGTGCTAGCGGTTTCTTGTCCAAAGATAGTGCTGGAGAGCATATAGTAAATGCGATTAAAGCTGTGTACGAAGGCGATCAATATTTTAGTGATGCCATTAAGAGCAATCTTTTAAAATTGTATACAGGACAGAAAGTAAAAGCTGGACAAAGGCCACAAAGTACCATTGCGCATAGTTTAACTGATAGAGAAGTAGAAGTTCTAAAGTTAATAGCGCAAGAGTACAGTTCCCCAGAAATAGCAGATATTTTAAATATCAGTCAAAGTACGGTAGATACGTACAGAAAAAGTTTATTAAAGAAAACAAACGTTAAAAATGCAGTAGGCTTAGCAATGTATGCGGTGAAAAATAAAATTATATAGTTGATTTACCCCCTAAAGTAAAACTGGTTCTCAAAATTCCATTAAACTACCCCCTAAAATTATGAGAACACCCTCCCAACCTCTATATAATTTATCGTATACATTAATAAGTCTACTTTTTTATAAATCAATAAAAACCAAATTTTCCTTTAAAATTTCTTAATCATGAAAAATTTAAGCTTAACAACTTTATTAATTATTATTACTTTAGGGTTTTCATCGTGTAGCTCAGACGATGATGCAACATTTTTAGAAGAGCCGTCAGGCGAAGTGTTTGAAAGAAATCCAGCCGTACAAAGAAATCTGGATGGTTCTTATTTTATAGATTACCAACTAAAAAAAGGTATAGGATCAGATGTTGTAATTGATAATACTTCTAATATAAATGAAGTTAATTTTTTTAATTCGGATAATGAAATTGGGAGAAGTTATAACGAAGAATTGTATTTAAACGGTAAAGATCAATTTACTGTAGGAATCAATAATACCATAAATAACAATAGATCGACATTAACTATTATTGATAATGATATTAAGTTTAATAGATCAGAAAATCAAGACCATCTAGAGGAGTATGAAATTACTGATAATGGTGATGGTACATATACTTTAGATTTTTCAGTGAAAAATAATATTCAGGTAGATTTTATCCAAAATCAGGAGACTAAAGCATATGAAATTCACTTAGATAATGGGAATTCTTCAGAATCTGATTTTTCTCGTACATTTACAAAAGAGTCAGGACAAGAATTAAGAATAACATTTATAAACTACTATCACAATGAAAATAGTAGAACTGAAGGGTCATCGTCTACTTCAAATAAGCCTGAAGTAATTGTTAATGACTAAATAACACTATTTATAAGTAATAGTAATAAAATCGTAAATGAATAGAAGATATAATTTTATTTTATTGCTGTTAGTATTTGCTTCATTTTTTAATGGACAAATACTTGCAAATACAATTAAATTAGGAGAAATAAACTCAAAGTTTATTTCTCCTAATTTTTTATATCAAAAAACAGATTCTATTAAGATTGCAAAACAATATAATGAAATTAAAAAACTTTATGATGAGAAAAAATATGTTAATGCTTTAGCTAAAGCGTTAAAGTATTATGAGCATATAAAGAATAATAACGAATTGGGATTAGAACAGATAAGTTCTTTCACTATTTTAATAGGGGATATCTTTAATAGAACTAATGATTATAAAAAATCACTCAATTATTATAAAAAATCATTGTCTTTTTATAATGTTTTAAAAGATGATAATAAAAATGTTTTATATTCTAACCCTTTATATGCAAGGAGCTTGTTTAAAATAGGAGCTATGTTCCAAAAGATGAGCGTTAAGGATAGTGCTATCTTTTATTATGATAAACTTGAAGAATTAAATTCATTAAATGACGAAATTCTTGACATAAAAGCAGCTTCTTATACTAACCTTTCTGGAATATATCAGCAAGAATTATTGTATAGTAAAGCTGAAGCATTAGCAAAAAATGCAATTGCTATACATAAGAAAAGAAATGACCAAATTAAGCAATCAAGTGGGTTGAATAATTTAGCAAATATTTACTTGAGAGAAAAATCATTTGAAAAAGCTAAAGGAATTTACTTTAAAGCAATAGATTTGATTGATAAAGATAGTAGTGCAAATGCGACAAGAATTAAAGCTAGTTTATATTTTAATTTAGCTTGGGCAATGCGTAATTTAAAAGATTACAAAGCGTATGATTTTCAAGAACTTTCTTATGATATTAAAGATAATATTAAAGATGTAGAGATAAGTACTATGATAGAGCAAGTGAATGCCATTCATAATGTAGATGTTGCAAAAAAACTAGCAAGGAAAGAAGCTCAAAATGTTACTTGGATTATAGGTATCAGTAGTTTTTTTATTATAGTATTACTAGTATTCTTTTTAAACCAATACAAACTCCGTCAAAAGAATTTAGGATTAGAATTGTCTAAGAAGGATTTATTACAACAGCAAAGACTTGAAAAGGTAAAGAACGAATCTCAAGTCAGAATTTTAAATGCCACCTTAGATGGTAAAGAAACCGAACGTAAACAGATAGCAGAGACCTTACATGATAGTGTTAGTGCATTATTGTCTTCTGCCAATTTACATTTACAAGCTTGTAAGACTCAATTTAACGGTACTACTCCCATTGAGGTAGATAAATCGCAAAGTATTATCAATGAAGCTTCACAAAAGATTAGAGACTTATCACATACTTTGGTATCGTCAATTTTGTTAAAATTTGGTCTGAGTTATGCCATTAAAGATATTGCAGAGAAATTCTCTAACTCTCAATTACAAATAGACTACGAAACCAAGTACATTAGAAGATACGATCAAAATTTTGAGATTAAACTGTATAACATCACACAAGAGTTTGTCAATAATATTTTAAAGCATAGCAGTGCTAATCAGGCTCGTATTACTTTGGTAGAAAAGAATAAAAAATTGCAGTTAACTATACAAGACAATGGAGTTGGATTTGATAAAACTATCATCCCAGAAAAAGATGGACTAGGATTGAATCAAATAACAGCAAGAATTCAGGTGATGCAAGGAAAGTTTACCATTGACAGTGAAAAAGATAAAGGAACAAAAATTGAAATAGAACTTCCAGTTTTCGAAAAAGAGCTTGCTAAGATTTCTTAGCCAATTCTATAATTTCCATATTTTTAATTTCTCCTTTGTCAAGCTGAAACCGTAACATGGTTCTTATCTTATGAAATCCGTGTTTGCCAGCTGCACCGGGATTCAAATGCAATAACTCTAATTTTTTATCATACTGAATCTTTAAAATATGAGAATGACCACTAATAAAAATTTTTGGTCGTATATTTTTGAGTTCTTCTCGTATTCTCGGGTTGTATCTATTTGGATATCCACCAATATGAGTCATCCAAACGGTTACATCTTCAACTCTAAATTTATTGTCTAAAGGAAATTGCGCACGTGCATCTTTTCCATCAATATTCCCATAAACAGCACGCAGCGGCTTGAGTTTGTTAATGGTGTCAGTTACTGCAATATCTCCTATGTCGCCAGCATGCCAAACTTCATCAGCTTGCTTTACAAACTTTAAAATCTGTTCATCAATATAGCTATGAGTATCGGAAAGTAATAAGATTTTTTTCACCACTCGAAAGTACAAAAACCTACTAATATGTGGTAGTACCTTTACGAAGTTTTGTAAAAACCGATTTAGTACATGACAAAAATTATAAGATACACTTTTAAATGTCTGGTCGAGCGCAATCGAGACCTTATTTCTATTGGTGATTTTAGATATGAATAACTTCTCGACTGGGCTCGAAGAGACATTTAGTTGATTTATTGCAACTTGCTGATTTAAAGTAAATTAATAACTCTATATTATTTTTGTCATGTACTTAGAAAAACCGAAGTAATCCATGTATTAAAAAAGCGATTTTCAATAGTAAACCTTCTAATCTAGACTGCGTTTTTTTATGTAATTTTGCGAAGTTAAAAAGCGGAAGCTAACATAATAGTCTAAAGCACTACTTTTGAGATATTTCATAGCCTTATCATACAAAGGAACTCACTATCACGGTTGGCAAATTCAACCTGAGGCAAATTCTGTTCAAGAAGAGATAAATAATGCCATAAGCACTATTTTACAAGAAGAGATTACGGTTGTGGGTGCTGGGAGAACAGATGCAGGAGTACATGCAAAACAAATGTTCGCACATTTCGATGCGAAAAAGGAATTAACCAATGATTTTGTCTATAAGTTTAATGCTATTTTACCAGATGACATTGTCATTTATTCATTAGAAAAAGTAGCTGGCGAAAAGCATGCACGATTTGATGCCATAAGCAGAAGCTATGAATACAAAATTTGGTTGGGAAGAAATCCTTTTCTATTGGAAACGGCTTGGCAATTGTACCAACAAGAACCGAATATAGAGAAGATGAATGAAGCAGCTAAAATCTTATTTGAATATGAAGACTTTGAAAGTTTTTCTAAAGTAAAAACAGAGGTAAAAACATTCAATTGTAGCATCACTCAAGCCGAATGGAAAAGACAAGGACAAGAACTAACTTTTTATATTACAGCAAATAGATTCCTCCGAAATATGGTAAGAGCCATTGTAGGTACGTTGATAGAGGTAGGATTAGAAAAAAAATCGATAGAAGATTTTAGAAAAGTCATAGAAAGCAAAAAAAGAAGCGAAGCAGGCTTGTCAGTTCCTGCACATGGTTTATTTTTAACAGAAGTTAGGTATTAAAGAGAAAAGAAAAAAGAGAAGAGAGAAAAGAAAGCAATGTTAACTAACAAACTGGTAATTGATAATTATAAATTGAATAATTGAAAAAATAGATGTCAGAAAAAGTATCAGGAAAAGCCTTTGATGTAAAAATATTTACAAGACTCATGAGTTTTGCGAAGAAATATCGCCTGATGTTTACCATAGCAGCTTCATCTACAATTCTATTGGCAATTTTTTCAGTAGTAAGACCTTTGATTTTAATTGATGTTGTAGATATATACATCTTAAATAAAGACGCACCGGGATTGTTGAATTATGTGCTGTTGATGGCTGCAATTTTAATGGTAGAAGTTCTGTTACAATTTACATTCATCTACTTTGCCAATTGGGTCGGCCAACACATTATAAGAGACATTAGAACCAAAACATTTAAACATATTCTGAAGTTTAAAATGTCTTATTTCGATACTACATCTGTAGGAAGGTTGGTAACAAGAGTAGTTTCAGACATAGAAACCATTGCAAACTTTTTTTCGCAAGGAGTATTTACCATTGTCAGTGATATTTTAAAAATGTTAGCTGTTATTATGGTGATGTTCTATAAAAACTGGCAATTAACATTCTTTGCATTAGCAGTACTTCCCATATTAATCTATGCAACCAAACTTTTTCAGATCGCTATAAAAGCCACCTTTCAAGAAGTTAGAAATCAAGTAGCAAACTTAAACGGATTTGTACAAGAGCGAGTTACAGGAATGAAGATCGTACAGTTATTTAATCGAGAGAAAATAGAGTATCAAAACTTTATGGAGATTAATAACAAGCATAAAAAAGCACATATTAAAACCATTTGGTATTACTCTATCTTTTTTCCAATTGCAGAGATATTTTCATCAATCGCTATTGGTTTAATTGTTTGGTATGGAGGAAGACAAATCTTAGATGGCGTGGTTAGTGGACCGGGTGAAGTTTTTGGGTTCATCATGTTTGCCCATATGTTGTTTAGACCTTTGCGTCAGATTGCAGATAAATTCAATCAACTGCAGATGGGAATTGTTGCAGGCGAACGTGTTTTTAAAGTGATTGATACCGAAAGTTTTATCAGCAAAACAGGAACCATAGAAGCAAAAGATATTCAAGGAAACATCACTTTTAACGATGTAAGATTCAGCTATATTAAAGATGAAGAGGTTTTAAAAGGAATCTCATTCAATGTAGATAAAGGACAAACTGTAGCTATTGTTGGAGCTACAGGAGCGGGAAAATCTACGATCATCAATTTAATCAATCGTTTTTATGAAATTGATAGCGGCGTTATTTCTGTAGATAATATTCCTATAAATGATTATGATGTCACCTCATTAAGAGATAAAATTGCCATTGTATTACAAGATGTTTTTCTATTTTCAGACAGCATCTATAATAATATTACATTAAGAAATAAATCAATTTCTTTAGAAGAAGTAAAAGAAGCAGCAAAGAAAATAGGAATTCACGATTTTATCATGACACTTCCAGAAGGTTATGATTATAATGTAAAAGAAAGAGGAGCAATGTTGTCTTCAGGACAACGACAATTGATTGCTTTTTTACGAGCCTATGTAAGCAAACCCAGTATTTTAATTCTAGACGAAGCTACATCTTCTGTAGATTCTCATGCCGAACAAATGATACAACATGCTACCGATACCATTACCAAAGAAAGAACTTCAATTGTAATTGCTCACAGATTAGCGACCATTAAAAAGGCAGATAAAATTATTGTGATGGACAAAGGAGTAATTGTTGAAGAAGGAACTCATAAAGAACTCCTCAAGAAAAAAGACGGATACTACAAAAACCTTTATGACAAGCAATTTAGTTTAGAACTCGCTTCATAAAAAGAAATCGTTTTTCCATCTTTTTGAATGCTATCCTTTTTCTGAATTTGTTGAAGACTATCTAATGGCTGTACTTTTTGAATACTATCATTCTTTTGAATAGGAGCAAATTGCTTGAAATAATCTTTGCCAAGAAAAATAACCATTCCAATTACCATGATAATAGATACAACAACATATAAAACCGCTCCGATGAAAAGGAAGTAAAGTGTTTTAACAATAAATTGTAAAAAAGAGAGCTTAAATAATCGTATAGCAACATAGGAGTTGTAAGCCACGAGCAATATAGAAATTGCTATTGATGTCTCTACGAAAAAATCAATTTGAATTATAAATAGAAGCCCTACAATTAAAAAATTAATAATAGATAATTGAGCAGATGTATAAACATAAACAATGTTGTGCTCTAAGTAATTAAACTTTTTCTTATTCAAAAAAACAATCCAAGAAACAAATGCATACAAAGGAATTGAAGCAATGGTTAAAAAAGATTGGTAATCAAAAATAATGTCCATCATTTGCTCAGTAAATTGAACACTTGCATTATTATTTACTTGATTGGCAGCCGCAATAGCTTCCATAGCAATATCGCGAGTTATTAATGTGGCAAGTCCAGCTAGTGTAATAGAAATAAGGAGATAACTAAAAGGATTATAATAGCGTTTTCGTACCCCATTAACATATCCTTCAATCACCTTTTCTGGTTTGGTGAATAAATGCCAAAAAGTTTTTAAAAGCTTATTATCTACACTTAAAACTTTGTCTAAAAACTCGTTAAATATAAATTTAAGTGAAATCCTATCACCAATAACTCTAGATCCACAATAAGAGCAAAATCCATGATCATCACGCAAAGAGCTCCCACAATTTTTACATTCCATAACTATCTATTGAATATCCTTTTTTAATTTTTCTAACAGTTCGGCATAGTCTGCATAGAGTTCAAAATTCCCATCTTTGATATAAGAAATCTCACCAGTTTCCTCAGAAACTAGTAAACAGACAGCATCAGTTTTTTCTGAAACACCAATAGCAGCTCTATGTCGTAATCCAAAACGAGCAGGGATTCCTGTACTATCAGAAACAGGTAAGACCACTCTGGTGGCTACGATAAAATTATCTCTGATGATAGTGGCTCCATCATGCAAAGGACTGTTCTTATAAAAAATGCTTTCTAACAAAACCTCGTTCAACTCTGCATTCATTGAATCGCCGGTATTGATTAAAAAATCCAAACTATTATTTTTCTCCAAAACGATCAAAGCACCCGTTTTTGTGGTTGAAAGCTTCTTACAAGCATTTAACAATGTTTCGGCATTTGTTTCTGACGTTATTTCTGTTTTTAGAAATTTAAGTTGATTCAAAAAGTTTTTTCTAGAAGCAAAATTGGTCGTTCCTATCATTAATAAAAATTTTCGTATTTCTTGCTGAAAAACAATGATCAAAGCGATCACTCCACCGCTTAATAGATATCCTAGAATATTACTCAGCATTTCCATTTTTAGAATCTGAGTCATCTTCCAGATTAAAAAAATCAATGCGATTCCGATAAAGATATTGATGGCAACCGTTCCCTTCAAAAGCTTGTAGATATAGTAAAGAAGAATTGCTACCAGCAAAATATCCAGTACATCCAAAAAGGAAAAATCAATAAAATCTAACATATATTGATAGGTTTCGGGTAAATGTACTAATAAAGTTTCAAGTTGTAAAGTAAGAAAGTTAAAAGTAACTTTTGATGTTCCATTGTTAGTTTCTAATTGTTAGTCTATATAACTTGAACTTGAACTTGAACTTGAACTTCAGTTTCAAGTTTCAAAATAATTGTCTTTGCGAGCGCAGCGCGGCAAACTTTTTGTTTTAATTAGAAAATATGAGATCGCTTCGTTAGTTCCTGAAATAAATTCAGGATAATATCGCGAAGACAAAATGCTTAAAATGTTTTTAGCATCTAGCATTAATTCTGTATTTCAGAATCGGTAAGAAGTAGCGGGTATTTTTTCTGAATATCCAGAATTTTTTCTCTAACAGAAGCATTATCACTTGTTCTTTGTTGTTCTTTTTTCAGAAGATCTGAATAAGATATTTGATACACTTTTTGCGAATAACGATTTCTTAAATTGGTATAAGCAAGGTTTAAATTGTCCAGAACTTCAATATAAGTTCCATAATTAGCATTCCTATTACTCTCAATAGCAATTACAGCTTTTGAAGGATGATCCGATGAAAGAGGATCTCCTTTTCCCTGACACCAAGTACAAGGCTGGTTATCATGATCTGTGCCTACTCCATTATCAATAAAATTCATTGCTAAAAAAGTGAGTTTAGAAATATCGACTTCCTCTTTTTCAACCATCAACTTATTATGTTGATTTATTCGAACTTCTAAAAGATTTTTGTCTTTTACAACTGAGGCGGGTTCATCGCTCTTTTCAGGAAGTTTTCTAGCAATTCCTTGATCAACTTCTAGTGTTGTGGTTACCAAGAAAAAAATAAGTAATAAAAAAGCAATGTCTGCCATAGACCCTGCATTGATTCCAGGAGTTTCTCTTCTGCTCATAGTAGTAATTTTTTAGTTTACTGAAAATGAAACAAATAGCATGCCATTTTTTCGCCTAAGTTGTCTTTGCGAGCGACGATAGGAGAGAAGCAATCTGTTTCAATAGTTCTGAATTCAAAGTTCAAAGTTCAGAGTTCAAAGTTTCAAGTTCAACTTCAACTTCGATTTCAATTTCAAAGTAACTGTCTTTGCGAGCGACGATAGGAGAGAAGCAATCTGTTTCAATAGTTCTAAGTTCAAAGTTCAGAGTTTCAAGTTCAAAGTTTCAAGTTCGAGTTCAATTTCAATTTCAAAGTAAGGTCTTTGCGAGCGACGATAGGAGAGAAGCAATCTGTTTCAATAGTTCTGAATTCAAAGTTCAGAGTTCAGAGTTCAAGTTCGAATTCAACTTCAATTTCCAAAAATCAGCCATTCGTAAATATATTTTCAATAGTAAATTTATTTACGAAAATTAATGAAATCTCCTAATTCCTTAATACCCGTCCTACTATCGTAACCGCTTCAACTGCCTCTTTTACATCATGAACTCGTAAGATATTCGCGCCGTTTAACAAGGCAATCGTATTGGCAGAAGTAGTAGCATTCAATGCTTCTTGAGCCGAACTATGCAAAGGTTTATACAACATCGACTTTCTCGAAAGTCCAGCTAAAATAGGAACTTCCAAATTTTTAAAGAAGGCCAAATTTTTTAAGAGTTGATAATTATGGGGAATGGTTTTTCCAAAACCGAAACCAACGTCGATAATGACATCATTGAGTTGAAGTGAATTTAGCTGATGAATTTTTTCTGAAAAGAATGCAATCAATTCTGTAGTAATATTTTCATAGGTCGGATTCTCTTGCATGTTTTGAGGAGTTCCTTGCATGTGCATCAAAATATAAGGAACTCGAAGCTTGGCAACAGTTTCAAACATAGTAGCGTCCATATTTCCGCCAGAAATATCATTGATAATTGCTGCGCCAGCATCAATTGTTTTTTGAGCGACTTCACTTCGGAAAGTATCCACAGAAATAATAATCTTGGGAAAATGACGCACTAACAATTCAACAACAGGAACAATACGTTGCAATTCTTCTTCTTCAGAAATATGTTGCGCTTTGGGTCTTGAAGAGTATGCCCCAACATCTATAAAGGTAGCTCCTTCCAAGAGCATTTTTTCAGTTTGATTTAGAAAGTCGCTTTCCTTCTTGTATTTTCCGCCATCGTAAAAAGAATCGGGCGTACTATTTAAAATCCCCATGACTTTGGGAACGGAGAGGTCTATTAAATTGCCTTTGCAATTAATGGTCATGTTTCACTACTTTGTTAATTACTTGTTGCTTTTCAGGAGGAATATATGAATTCATTTTTTTCATCAATTCATTCACCGAATCAGAAACCAAGAGCATATCTCTATTGCTCTTTTTTAAATATCCTTCAGTTTCCATCACCTCCAATTGTTTCAATGTATGGTCAAAAAAACCATTCACATTCAGCAAACCATTTGGCTTTTGCTCTATGTGTAATTGACCTAAAGTAAGTCCTTCGAAAAGTTCATCCAACGTTCCAAATCCGCCAGGCAAAGAAATATAACCATCCACCAATTTACTCATGATTACTTTTCGTTCGCTCATGGTTTTGGTCACAATCAATTCCGTCACATTGGCATTTACAACCTCTTCTTTCTTGAGCAATTCAGGAATGATTCCAATTGCTTTTCCACCTTGTTTTAAAATGGTTTCAGACAAAACACCCATCATTCCAACTTTTCCTCCGCCAAAAACCAATGTAATATCATTGGCAACAAAATAGTTCCCCAATTCAATAGCAGCTTGTTTGTATACAGGGTCGAATCCAAGGCTGGATCCACAAAAAACGACGATTTTTTTCATAAACGATCTGTGTGTGTTCTGTGTAAAAATGTTCTGTAAAAATAAACGAAAAGCGGGTAGGATTTACTATTTTTACGCGAATACTTTCAAAGAAATTAAAATAGTTTATGCCAAATACTTCTGACCAATACGATGCTGTAGTTGAACAATGTAGAAGCTTATTTGTGAAAAAGATGAGTGATTACGGCTCAGCGTGGAGAATCCTTCGTTTACCATCTTTAACAGATCAAATATTTATCAAAGCACAGCGCATTCGTCAATTGCAAGAAAATGAAGTTCGTAAAGTCGATGAAGGAGAGAAATCTGAATTTATCGGAATTATCAATTATTCTGTGATGGCATTGATTCAATTAGAATTGGGCGTAGTAGAAAACCCTGATCTATCCACAGAAGAAGCTTCCGAGTTGTATGACAAACATGTGAACATCACCAAAGAACTGATGGAGAATAAGAACCATGATTATGGAGAAGCTTGGCGTGATATGCGTGTTAGTTCATTAACAGATTTAATCATTCAGAAGTTATTGCGAGTGAAACAAATTGAAGACAACAAAGGGAAAACCATCGTTTCAGAAGGGATTGATGCCAATTATCAAGACATGATTAACTATGCGATTTTTGCGATGATTCATATGGCCTAGCGTTGAAAAGAAAATAGAATAAAGAGCCAAGAACCAAGAGTTAGAAGTTGAAAGCGAAAAGTTTGCATGCAAAGCTTATTGAAGGATGTCTTTGCGAGCGACGATAGGAGAGAAGCAATCTGTTTATTATTAGTTGAATAAGTTTAAAGGTCTATTCGTTTAAAGGTAAAAACAAATTGCCCCTTCGAGTGTCACGCCAAAGCGTAATGTATTGAATTTTTTAAAATAAGCCTATGAAAAAAAGATTGCTTTGTTTTTTGATTCTTATAAGTTGTTCAAAAGAAGAATCATCTACGTATAATGAAATGAGGTCAGATAATTTAATGGCAAAATTCTTTACGAATGATGAATTAAAAGATTTAGCGAAAATCGTCGATTTTTTTGAAAGTCAAATGTGTAAAAGTGAAGGAAAAAATCAATCTTCTAAAGATTGTTATAAAGGCTTTGTAGAAAAAGATTCTACTCTTTACATGAAAGGGAGCTTTCATACCTTCATAGATTATAAAGAGCAGAAAAATCTTTATAAAAATATCGACTCTATTTTTTTTAATGATCTTTGGTTTGAGGGAGAAGAAACAAGGTTTTATGGAGAAGAGAAACCTTATAAATACAATTCTTACTCTCTAAAAATTTATGATAGTAAATACTTTAAATTTGTAAAGGAAATATCAAATGAAAACAAAATAGTAAGCGAATATATAGAAAGTGTAGAAATAGCAAATGATTTTTCTAGTCATTCTCCACTCGTATTTTTATCGTATTATTATAATAGATATAATTTTAAAGATGTGAAAATTAGACTTATATATGCATTTTATTACCTAAACATTAATGAATCTTATATAAATAGGTATAATCAATCTTATAAAAAGAGAAATAAAAATTAATTTATAGTTATGTTAGTAAAACTCTTAGTCCACTTATCAAGAATTTTTGTCGGAGCGATGTTTATCTTTTCTGGCTTTGTAAAATTGGTAGACCCTATTGGGTCTCAATACAAGTTTGAAGAATACTTTGGAGAAAGTGTTTTAAACCTAGAATTCTTAATTCCCTATGCATTGCCATTTTCTATACTACTCATTATTGCTGAGATTTTGTTAGGAGTGATGTTGCTACTAGGGTATAAATCGAAACTCACGGTTTGGAGTTTATTGGGACTCACCACTCTTTTCTTATTCTTAACGTGGTATTCGGCATATTATAACAAAGTAACCGATTGCGGTTGTTTTGGAGATGCTATCAAACTCACACCTTGGGAAACCTTCTGGAAAAACGTCATTTTAATCGTATTGATTCTTCTCTTATTGTTTAGAGTGAAAGACATTAAAGAAATTCTTTCTAAAAAGGTAACAGGCGCTCTGGTGTTAATTTCTCTATTAAGCTTTTCATACATCACATACCACGTATTAAATCATTTACCCATTATAGATTTTAGAGCGTATGCTGTTGGTAAAAACATTCCTGAAGGAATGGAATACAAAGATGATGGCGAAATTCCACCAGTCCACGATTTTATGTTAGAAGACACGCAAAACGATCTGGCACCTCAAATTCTAGCCATGGAAAAAGTGATGCTTGTTATTGTTTATAATATCAATAAATCAGATATAGAAGGCTTTGCGGATGTGAAAGAAGTTGCAAAAAAAGCCATTAATAAAGGATATAAAGTATACGGTGTTTCAGCATCTTTTGAAGATGATCTAATTGCCGTTAAGGAGAAGAATAATCTTCCTTTTGATTTCCTGTTTTGTGATGAAACGACTCTAAAAACAATGATCAGAGCCAATCCAGGAATTATGACTTTAAGCAAAGGAACTGTTACAGGAAAATGGAACTGGAATGATGCCGATGAAATAAAACTCTAAAAGATGAAACAACTTTTGTTCGTTTTTATCGGTGGAGGTTTTGGTAGCGCACTCCGTTACTTGATAGGAAAATACCTAAACAATCCAGAAAATGGGATTCCTTATGGAACCTTTTTAGCCAATGTCTTGGGAAGTTTGTTCATCGGAATTATTCTAGGCTTAGCAGCAAAGAATGAAGCATTAAATCAAAATCAAACCTTATTATTAGCCACAGGGTTTTGTGGCGGATTCACCACCTTTTCAACCTTTGCGTATGAGAATCATGTTTTCTTAAAAAATGGAGATTTTACAAGCTTTGCTTTTTATAGCATAGCCAGTTTTGTAGTTGCTTTCCTCGCTGTGTTCTTGGGAATGTATTTGGTGAAATAGCTAACTCAGCAGAACTATCGAGAATCAGAATTTTAAATTACCAAATGGTTCTCGATACATCACGTTTTGACGTGATACTCGAACTGACATATAATCATTATTTCGATTTAAAATGTACAACAGATATAATCAGCAAAATAGGAGAAATTAGAATTCATGCTTGGAAAAATTCACTTGTCATTCCTGCGTAGGCAGGAATCTGTTAAAATATTTGTCTTTGGATTTCTATTTTAACTTGAGTAATGTTTCGCCCCTTCGACTGCGCTCAGGGCTAGCTAGACTTAATTAACATAACATATGAGAATGACATCTATTTTTAACTAAAAAAACTGATTAATAATCAAAAGTATTATACCATAGGAATCATATTTAGTATCAACTATGCTCGGAAAAATTCATTTTTATTTAGGAATTACAATTGTCATCATCTTTTTACTTACGGGACAATATATGCATCATAATTACAATCATTTAGAAGATATGGAATTGATGAATCGAGCTTTGTTTAGAGCAGGTCATTTATATATTTTACTCTTTGGTTTAATCAATGTTGCGTTAGGAACCCATTTTCAATTATCAGATAGTAAGCTGATTAAGAAGATTCAAATCTTTGGATCGATCAGTATGTTTACCGCTTGTTTTCTGGTTATTTACAGTTTCTTTACCGAGTTGCCAACGGAGCAAATAGAAAGACCTTTAGCTCGCTATAGCTTGTATTTGATCTTTTTAGGAATCGGAATTCACGGTTTGATTTCTCTGGTGAAAAAAGGAAAGAGCTAAACATTGAGCAGATTGCTTCGTCATCCCGAAGCTTCGGGATTCCTCGCAAAGACAGTATAGAACGTCTTCGCGATCACGCCTTCTTGCACTGAGTGTATCGAAGTGAAGCGTGAGAAGCGATCTCATTAATAGGAGTTAACATTGAACAGATTGCTTCTCCCCAATAAATTGGGAATCGCAAAGACAAGATGTTTTAACTTTCTAACTCAAAAGCTTACTTCTTCTTAAAATTTTTCACTCCCGCTTTAATCTCAACATCCAAATGATTTTTCCTAGGAGTTAAGGGACATGAATAGTTTTCGTTATAAGCACAATACGGATTGTAAGTATTATTAAAGTTTAAAACCAGCGTATCGTCTTCACTAATAGTACTTTCAAACACATCCATATATCGTCCGCCTCCATATGATTCTTCTCCACTTGTTCCATCCGTAAAAGGCAAAAACAAATAATCTTTGTACTTAGGATCTTCGTATTCTTCCAAACTTTGATATAAAGTCAGTTTTAACTCCTTACCGTCTAAAGTAAATCGTAGAATTCCATATTCTCTATAATAAGGTTTTCTTTCAGTAGTCGTAGGCATCTCTAAATAAGGCGTATCTGGTGTTCTTTCTAATTTAGCAGTAACAATATAAGCAGAATCGACAGGGAAGAAATCCAAGCCTTTAAATTTCTTTAAATCTTTCTTTTTTAATGGTGATTTAGATGCGTCTTTATATTGAGCATTTAATTCTCTTTGATAATCAGTTTCACCAGCAATAGGTCGTTTGTCTTGCGAATTACAAGAAAGGAAAACGACAAGAAATAATAGGTTAAAGAGTTTTTTCATAAGGCAAATTTACTTTTTTTAAGTTTATGTAAGATCTGAAAGGTTTTTCCTCCTTCACTTACAGCTTCGGAGAACGAGTATCTTTCTGTACAATTTAAGTTCGAACTTATGTTAATTAACAAGTTTTGGTTCTCAATTCTAATAGCGAAGCGGTCTAATTTCTTATTTAGCATCTTTTTCAAGAATCAGAAATTGATCGTCCATCACATTTCCTACTAAAATAAGATTGCCAAAAGTAGCAGCAACTGTTGAGGCAGACATTTCTGTACCATCTTCCATATAAATTTGTTCAATGCGATAGTTGCCTTTTTCTTGATAATCAATTTTAATAATTTCTGAAGGAGAAACCGCTTCATTCCCTTTTGCATAGGCAGCAAACCCTAATAAGTTTGGATGTGAACCAATCCATAAATTTCCTTCCGTATCAAATTCTATATTATCGACACCCGTTTCACAATCGATATCTTCAATAAAATTAAGTGAACCGTCTTCATTTTTTTGATAGACCTTAAGCAAAAATTTTCTTGGCGAAGCGACAAAGAGTAAGTTTCGACTTGTGTCAAAATTGATTCCATTGGCATAGGCAATTCCATCTGCCACTTCTGTATAATTTTTTCCATCAAAATAAACAACATTGGAAACAGACAAACCTAAATAATCTTCTGCCAAACGTAGAACTCCATCTTTATATTTATGGTCATTAGTAAAATAGAAGGTGTTTTCATCCAGTAAAACAAGATCATTGGGACTGAAAATCAATTCGTTTTCTAATGTTTTTAGATGGGTTAATTTCTGATCAATCAACTGAAAAAACTCTATATACTCGCCTTCTTTTGTATGATTGATGGCGGCAATTGTAAAAATGCTATCTCGCTGAAACATAGAAATTCCATGCGGAGCAAAGGGCTTTTTAAAATCTTTAGTAAGATGAATGGGTTTGTAATTGTCATCTTTTAGATCTAAAAGATACAATCCGCCAACTTCTTGTTCGGTGTTAGGAAAATTACCTCTAGCTGTTGATGAAATAATGGCAAAACTATCTTTATGATGGACAATAATGTCTTCTGCACCTACTAAATCTATTTTTTTAAGAATCTTCCCTTCAAAGGTATTTTCGATGGTTCTAAAATAACCTGTACTGATAAAAATATTTGCTACGTACAAAAGAATCAGCACCAAAAGAAATAAAAGGATCTTCTTTTTCATTATGATTTAGTTTGTTAGTTCTTTCAGTTTATTGTTCTTCGGATTTGAAGGATCGTAAATAATTTTTATAGAATCGTTTACATACAAAGCTCTGTCAAAAAACTTAGCATATACTTTCTTATCTACAGTTCGTATACTTTTTACGCTTTCTCCATCTGCTAAAAAATTGAAAGTAAGAACGTAATTCTTTATATACGTTCCGTCCATTTCATTAGCTCTATAATCATTTACAGCTATCTTGGTAATTTGCGCCATTGCTTCCACGCCGTTTTCTGTTAAGTTAGAATCATTACTTTTATTTAAGTAGTTAGAGGTAACTAAAAGTCCTAATAATACTACAAAAGTGACCGCAATTAAATATCCTGTTTTTATTTTTTTCATCGTATTAATTTTTTATTTATATATTTTCATAGCTAGTTTCAAAAAGCTAAGTTTTCCCCTAAAATACAAGAAAGAAAATTATTTTCTGTTTTTTGTAAGAAAAAATTATGTAGTTTTACCACATCAAAAGAAAACAAGAAATGAAAAATGTCAATACATATACCAGTAAGCAGTCGCTTTTATTAGTGCACAGCCGAGTATACTATATGTTTTGATCATACACAAATAAGATAAATCAATTCAAAAAGTCCGGCTATTTAGCTGGACTTTTTATTTTTAGTGAAGTCATCAATTCGAAAAAGGAATTGATGTAACTGAACTAATGCTGATGTAAATCAGCATCTAATATCAATAAACCAAACACAATGAAAAAATTATACTTCAACTATTTAGATACCTTCAAAGGTCTTTCTAAGGAAGTTTGGTGGTTGTCGTTAATCACCTTAATCAACAGAGCGGGAACCATGGTGATTCCTTTTTTGTCATTGTATTTAAATGAAAGTTTAAGTTTTACAAAGGAAGATATTGGTATTGTAATGATTTTCTTTGGATTGGGTTCTGTAGGAGGATCTTGGTTAGGAGGGAAGCTTACAGACAGAATTGGCTACTACAAAATAATGGTAATCAGTTTATTATTAACGGGACTAATATTCTTAGGATTGCAGTACATCACTACTTTTTATGGTTTCTGTTTTGGAATCTTAGTTTTGATGCTGATCGCAGATGCATTTAGACCTGCCATGTTTGTGGCGTTAAAAGCCTATAGCAAAGAAGAAAATAGAACGCGCTCTCTAACATTAATACGTTTAGCAATTAACTTAGGGTTTACAGCCGGACCTGCTTTAGGAGGAGTAATCATTACATTTTTAGATTATAATGGATTGTTTTGGGTAGATGGAATTACCTGTTTTATGGCAGGAATTTTATTGCTGAATGTTTTGAATCCTAAAAAAGCAAAGGCGACCAAAGAAGAGACCATTGAAAATCCAGTTTCTGCATATTCAGACAAAGCCTTTTGGATTTTCTTTGTAGCGATGTTTATTTTTGGATTTGTATTCTTACAATATTTCTCAACCATGCCTTTGTATTATGCTGAAGTTCACACTTTGAGTGAATTAGAAATAGGTTTGTTATTAGGAGCAAATGGATTTACCATAGTTCTTTTAGAAATGCCTTTGATAACTTGGATTGAAAACGGGAAAAGTTCATTGTCTAAGTTAATGGTCATTGGAATGCTACTAACAGGATTGAGTTTTGTGGTATTATATCTGACTTCTTGGGTAGGAATATTGATTGTAGGAATGTTATTGATGACGATAGGAGAAATGATTTTCTTCCCGTTTTCTAATGCGTTTGCGGTAGAACGATCGAAGAAAGGGAAAATGGGGCAATATATGGGATTGTATACAATTGCATTTTCGTTATCACACATCGTATCGCATTATACAGGATTAAAATTGGTTGTTGCTTTTGGTTATGATGTTACTTGGGTAATTACCTCAATTATTTCCTTTATCGGAATTCTATGCTTGTTATTTTTAATGAAGTTTGTGAAAAAAGAAACCCACGTAAAAGAAGAAAATATAATAAGTGAAAATGTCAGTTCGAGTAATCGCGTGCAAGCGTGATTGTACCTGCCTTGTTGGCAGACAGGTCGAGAATTAGTTGAAACAAAAACATCTCGATACAAATTTCAATTTTCTAAGGAAAATGAAATTCACTCGATGTGACAGATTTTATTAAAAAAGGAATTAATACGATGATCTTAAACCAAATAACCATTCCGTCCTTGGATGTAGAAAAAGGAACGGCATTTTATCAAAAGTTAGGCTTGCATCTTATTGTAGATGCAAGACCTAATTATGTTCGATTTGAACTGCCTGATGGTGATGCCACATTTTCAATTCATTTGGTAGATGAATTGCCAAAAGGTGATGGAATAGCAATCTATTTTCAAGAAGAGAATTTAGACGAATTCGTTCAAGAATTACAAGAAAAAGAAATTCAGTTTGATTTGTTACCCACCGATCAACCTTGGTTGTGGAGAGAAGCAAGGTTAAAAGACCCAGACGGAAATCAATTGATTCTCTATAGTGCTGGTGAGAATAGAAAGAATCCGCCTTGGCGGGTTGGATAATTTTAGTTTTTACGTCATTCCAAACGACTTGTACTGAACTTGATTCAGTAAAGCGGAGGAATCTCACAATGATAAGATTTCTCGACAGCGCTCGAAATGACAAGAATCATAAGTAAAGAGGTTGGCAAATAAGATTTCCTATTAACTAACAGATGCTTTCACTGGATTAGCGAATATCCTTTTAATAGGTAGGGATAAGTTATTTAAATTTTTGATATAAGAGAATTAGGGAAATTTTACTCTGAAGTTGTAAAGCTTAATTTTTCATCTAAGATGAAGAAAATGTTTTAAAATTATTATTAAATATAGTTTTTAATTATTTTTTGGAGCTGAGTTTTAGATAAACCTTTGAACCTTTTGAAGTATTCATTTAAGGCTAAATCTGCGTCTTCAAGATAATCATGAGTTAACCTAAGTTTCTTGTCAACCATATCTAAATCCCAAGCTTTTTTACTATCTCCGTAAGAAATTATATAACATGTTTCTTCGTCCATTTGCCATTCCTCAATTTCAAATCCCAAAGCTTTAGTGAGAAAATCTACATAGTTCATTTTTGTTAAATCTCTTTCAGGGATTTCAATTACTCGTTTCGAGTTGAATTTGTCAATTTCAAATAGCTTTAAGATATTGTTTAGAAACTTTTGTGCAATGATTTCATCATCTAAGTTTGATATAACCTCTGGCGCTTTAGTTTGATCAAGTTTCTTATAGATATTTTCAATTAACTCCTCGGTTTTCTTGTTTGCAAGTGAAATATTTTCTAGTAGAGTTTTAGTTTTTGATTGGTTTTTTGACTTATTACGTTCATTTAAAAAATCATACATCATTCCAGACCATTGTTTACCTAATAATTCTACAATGTCTTTTGCATATTCAAATGAGAAGAAACCATTATTAACTTTAGCTAATCTTACATCATTTATAAATTCAAATATATATTTAGAATGTTGACCTTTTTCTATTGAAGGAAACTCTATTTCATTAATAATCGTTTTGTTTTTATTCCTTTGATATAACTTATGGTCATCATATACACTTTGCTTTATGAATGTAAAAACAGGGCGGTCTAATTTTTTTGCTGCTTCATATTCAGCATTTACTATGGATTTTGTTATATCAGAAATATAAGACCCACCATGTCTTCCGCCTATAATTAAAATAAATAAATCGCAATTTTCAACTTCATTAATGCAACTTTCATGAGTGTGGAAGTCTGGATGGTAGAATATATCTCCCTTTTCACTAACTATTGGCTCATAGTATAATGATTTAATGAAAGAATAGAGTGAATCACGAACTTCACCTAAATCATAGCAAGTCGAACTTATAAAAACTTTTGGGAATGCCATTTTTTAATGTTTAGGCTATTGATAAATATTAAGTTTTATTCTAAAGAATTGTTATTTCTAGGCAACAACAATTTCTTTTTTTATTATATAAAGTTCCAAAAACAATCTCATTCTCCACTGAGGGAACCCGTAAACACAAGATTAAAAGACCCAGATGGAAATCAATTGATTCTCTATAGTGCTGGCGAGAATCGGAAGAATCCGCCTTGGAGAGTTTAGTTTATTGAGGCCTCATAGGTTTTTACTTGTCCGCCAGAGGAGGAAAACCTGTGAGGTCTTTTCTAAATTAGTCTAAAAAGACTTGTTTTTTAACTCAGTTCTTTGTTGGATGTAGTTTTAATCAGCTTTCCATTCCACGTCTACTATGTAAACTTTAGCCATAATTTTTATAATTTTTTTATATGATTACCTACTTCAAAATTTATTTGGTTTTTCGGCTTATTCCCAACATTGTATTCAATTCAAATTTAGTCGTTCAATTTGATAGTTTTTTTTAGTTATTTACAATTCAATATCCATAATTTTTGATGAAAGTTTATTTTTAACTGAATTGTTTTTTTGTTTATGAGTATTTAATATTTCCTTTATTCGAGATATCAATTTTTAAATTCCTTTTTTTTCGCTCTATTTCTATCTTTTTACAAATTGATTCAAATTCAATATAACGTGAAGGTTGGCTTTTTTGGCAATCGAGTATGTATGGATGTAGTTTTCTGAAGATAGATAAGAAATAACTTCCAGACATTCTGAAAAATATTTGAAAATCATATACCCCTGAATTAATTCCAACTGATAAATGTTCAATTGTAGATAAAATTTCTCTCAATTCATTTTTAAGAGTATCGTCAATTTCAGTGAGATTTATTACACCACTATACTTTTTATTCAATTCATTATAGGTAGGTTTATAGCGGTCCCTGATATTGTTAATAAATTCAACTGTTGATTGCTTTTTTTTTCTTTCATTTTCTGCTTTAAATGCAAAAAACATAACTATTAATTGTAATAAGACTAAGCTTCCAACTATAATTTCAATTAGTTCTTTTATTTCCATTTTTTTTAATTACACATAACTAGTTATACAAACACTAAAAGTTAAGTTTATCAACCGTTATTTCTGGATATGAGTAACTTTTGGTATCGTTTATTGTGAATTTATAAAGTTCCAAAAACAATCTCATCCTCAGTTGAGGAAACCCGTAAACGCAAGGTTAAAAGACCCAGACGGAAATCAATTGATTCTCTATAGTGCTGGTGAGAACAGAAAGAATCCGCCTTGGCGAGTTTAAACTTTTGCTTTTAATTTAGTTTGTTTCACCTCTATTTTTTTACGCATCCAATCTGGATAGTCAGTATCGTGTTCTGCCTCAAAAACTCTTAGATGTTGATCTTCTGATGGTTTTATTAAATCATCTTGACGACAACCTAATATGGCTGCTGCTGTTTGTACTCCTGAGTAGCTAGCGCCAACAACACCATGCGATAGGATACTTGCACCACACATATATAAGTTTTCTATTTCGCTTTTAGACCTGTAAGCAAAAGGACCGATGTGTTTTAAGCTTTTTTCAGTTCCGTAAACACTACCACGTGTAGAATTAATATAGTATTTATTGGTTAATGGTGTACCTAATTCTTTTTGGACAACGTGGTTAGAAATGCCTGGAATTACTTTTTCTAAAGTGACAAAAAACTTAGCCATTAATTGTTCTTTAAATTTTAAATAAGATGCTGAGCGTTCTATGTCTTCACCTTTAAAATTTTCAAAAGCATCATAATTAATATAGGTAATGGCTTCTATCGTATGATGTTTTCCATCATAGCTAATAGGGTCTTTTAATGTTGTACAGCTAATAAACATCCCTGGGAATTCTTTGTCTTCTAACAGGTCTTTTTTATACATGTCATCATACAAATCATCCATATCTTTATTTGGTATACGCCAAATGTTTCCAGAATCAATCCCCAATTTTGTAACATCCATATCTACAGTTATAAATAGCATTAATGAGGTACAGGAATATTTAGTTTTGCTAAGTTTTTTCTTTAATCTGGAGCTTAGATGTTCTTCTCCTATTAATTTTTTATAGGTTATTGTAGGATCTGCATTGGAAATAACACGATTAGCAAATAGGTGTTCCCCATTTGCTAACTCAACACCAATTGCTTTTTTTCTTTTTCCTGTCTTTTCTAATAGGATACGTTTTACAGTAGTGCTGGTTTTTACTAGTCCGCCTTTTGCTTTTATAGCATTTGTCATTGCTTTTACAATAGATCCGCCACCACCCATTGGATAAAAACCACCCATGTGGTAATGATGCATAATTGCTGCGTGCATTACAAAACTAGCTTTAGCAGGAGCTAAACCATGATCTCCAATCTGGATATTTAAAATACGCTGTAATAATGGGTCTTTAATATGCCACCCCAAAACACGCTTTAAACTAAAAGGAGCATATTTTCCCATATGCTTTGTCCGAAACGGAATTGTAATTTGCTGCCACAGACTACTAATTTTTGGGATTAGACCTAATTGCCTACCCACATTAGCAATCAGCTTTAAATATTTAATAATATTTTTTTTCTCGTGAGGAAATCGTTCTATCAATCGGTTTTCAAATGTTTTAAAATCTGCAGGATAATCAAAACGTTCTTCGCCTATCCAGCAATGCTCAAAAGCATCTGGGTTTTGACGATAAAACACAATATCGTTGGCAATGCCTAAACCTTCATAAAGTTCACTTGTAGATAAACCATCACCAACCAAGCCTACATAATGTACCCCAGGGGTAAAACGATGACCATTAAGATAAAAACTATGACACCAACCACCAGGAACATCGTGTTGTTCTAATACCAATACTTTTTGACCAGACTTAGACAAGCATATTGCAGCTGCCAAACCTCCAACTCCAGAACCAATAATGATAGTATTAAATGTCTTACTATGTAAAGATTTTGGGGGTTTATTTGTAAGCATTTAAGTACTGTTTTGGTTTTTAATAGATGTATTTCTAATGACGTGTTAAAATCACAATCAAAGTATTTATATATGAAAAGTTGCGAATTTGATTCAGAAGATTTCATAGCTTTTTTGCTGATTCTAAAAGTACTATAATTTTCGGTAAAAGTAGGAGTGGGGTGATTTTTATATGCCTGATGCCTGAATAGTTATTTTATTCTCGTTTATTATTCTATTTTGAATTGCAAGAAAAAGGAATTGAGTTTGACTTATTACCCACAGACCAACCTTTATTGTAGCGAGAAGCAAGATTAAAAGACCCAGACGAAAATTAATTGATTCTCTATAGTACTGGTGAGAATCGGAAGAATCTGCTTAGGCGGGTTTAGTTTGTTGGTACCTCATAGGTTTTTACTTGTCCGCCAGATAAGGAAAACCCATGAGGTCTATTTGAAAATATTACTATACTATATTTTAGTACTAATCTTGATTGTTTGTAGAACAAATTCTAACTCCAAAAAGACCTCTGTTATAATTTATTGTAACATTATCTCCTGATGAATTTATACCATTATTTGGATCTGTTAGGATTGATTGCGTAGTTTCTGCCACACAGCTTGTGGTTTGACATGAACCATGGTCAGTCCATCCTTCTGGACAACGACCTCCGTTTACAAGAGAATCCCAATCAATATACGGAAGAGATTTTGTGTTTAGATTGCCCCCTTTTGGAGCATTTAAAATGATTCTGTCTTTTGCATTTAAGATATAAATGTTTTCCATTTTAGCTATTCCTTTATCGAAGCTAAGTCTAAATAGTACATTTGTGATTTCTTTATTTGATTTCTTTATTTCTGCGATTTCATCAAATGCAGATTTTAAAAATAAATCACTTTTACTTTTAGCATCTATACTATTTTGATATTCAAAAATAAAATGAGGTTTATTAAAATTTAATTCTTCCAAGTTTAATTTTAAATCAGATAAATCTAAATTTAATTCTTCCTGCTTAACACTACTAATTTCATCACTACAAGCAAAGAATGTTGAGCTTATAATAATAGCAAAAGCTATTTTTGATAAATATTTCATTTTTTAATTTATTTTAGGGGAAAAAGTCTTTTTCAATTTTTAAGACTTCTTCTAATTAATAACAATTTCTACTCTTTCGATTTTCGATAGTTCGGTTTACTTTTTCTTTTATTTCGGTTTCAACTTTCACATTTTCCGGTTTTTGGACGATGACTCCATTTCTTTGATCTTTATATTGGTTTTAATTACAGATGATTTTTTATACAATTATTGAAGATTCCGCTTATCAATACCATTTTCAGATACAAGGGATTCTTATTTTAATTAATTGTTTGGTAAAAAAACAAAAACAATTTCAATCTAAATAAAGGAAATCCGTAAACACCCAATTAAACTCTAAATTCTTAACTTCAACCCAACGCGTTCTCCAATTGTTCCATACACGGTCAAATTCAGTGGCATCTTTTGTATGATTTTCTTTGAATTTCGATTTTGCTCGAGGAACATCTAAGCCATTCTTAAATAACTCAAAAACTCTAAATAAATACAACAAGTACAAATACCTGTTTTTTGAAAAGGATGATGAATTAAGTTTCTCTTTAAATAACGAAATATTATCTAAAATGCAATTGCTTATCAGTAACTTTATTAATACGAAGTGTCTTGAAATCTCTAAAGTAATTCTGGTACAATCGCCAAGGAATCTTTTCACCTTGTCGTGGGAATTCTTTTTCAGAACGATGGATATATCCTGAATTCAAATTGAGTAAAGGAATTGTAGCCATGTTCTCATCAGTCACTTTGGGAACAAAGAACTGATAACCTTTTTTATCTAGATGATCCAGTAAACGACCTGCATATTCACTGGTCAAGTCGCTTTTTAAAGTCCATGAAGCATTGGTGTAACCAGCAAAGAAAATACAGTTTGGCAGATCACTCAACATCAAACCTCTATAGGTAAGCGATTTTGAGATGTCAAACGGAGTATTATCGATTTTAATTTCTGCGCCACCGAAAGCTAATAATTTTAAACCAGTAGCGGTAATCACAATGTCAGCATCCAACTGTTTTCCAGATTTTAATAAAATTCCATGTTCATTAAACTCTTCGATATGATCTGTAACAATGGTTGCCTTTTTGTCTTTTAAAGTTTGAAATAAATCTCCATCGGGAGCGATACAAAATCGTTGATCCCAAGGTTTATAATTCGGTTCAAAATGAGGTTTGGCTGGAAAATCACCTAAATGTTTTTGCGCTCCTTTAATGAGTAATTTCTTCATTTTATTCGGCCATGTTTTACTGGCATTGAAGAAAATTATTTGAATCAAAATATTTTTAAATCGAATGACTCTATGCGCTGTTTTTTTAGGCAATACTTTCTTGAGAAAATTAGCAACTTTATCTTTATTTGGAAAAGCACCTACATAGGTCGGTGATCGTTGTAGCATGGTAATTTCAGCAGTTTTCTCTGCCATTTTTGGAACAATAGTTACGGCGGTTGCACCACTTCCAATGACCACTACTTTTTTGTTTTCATAGATCAAATCTTCAGGCCAATGCTGAGGATGAATTAGGGTGCCTTTGTAGTTTTCAATTCCTTTAAAATCGGGTGTATAGCCATTTTTATAATTATAATATCCTGTACAAACAAAAAGGACATTACAGGTAAAGACTTCGTTGTTAGAGGTCTTTGAATTTTGAGTTTCGACTGTCCAAATATTTTTTGAAGTATTAAAATTGACACTCAAAACTTGTGTGCTGTATTGAATCTTATCTCGAATCTGAAACTCATCAGCAGCTTCATTGAGATAGGTTAAGATACTAGGCGCATCTGCAAAAGATTTTGGATTGTCCCATGTTTTGAATGAGTATCCAAAAGTATACATGTCAGAGTCTGAACGAATGCCAGGATATTTAAACAAACTCCAAGTCCCACCAATTTCTTCTCTAGCTTCTAAAACTCGATAGCTTTTATTTTGATTTTTTCGCTCTAAATGACAAGCTGCACCAATACCTGATAAGCCTGCTCCAATAATGATGATGTCTGTATGTTTCAAATGTGATTAAGTTGTTTGACTTTCTAGAAAAGTTTTAAAGTTTGACAACCACTTCTGAACTTGTTTCTTAAAAAAAGAAGGAAACAAGAACGCCATAATTTTGACAATGGCTCCTTTGAATTTTGTATAGTGAATTTCCGCATCGTAACGAGTTTCATTTTCACCAAGAGCAGTGAAGCTACTCTTCATTGTATTTTCTGTATGCGTATGAAAATATTCAGCGAGAAATTCATTAGGTAATTCATTTTTTAATACGGTTTCTTTCAATTCCATTTTTCGTTTCCCGTTTTGATAATACAGCATGGAAACAGCACCAACTTCTCCAGTATTTCCAGAGATGAGTTCTTTTTTTTGAAAGCCTTCTTGGTATTCTTTTAGATAGGTTGGATCTGCAAAAAAATCAGCGACCTCTTGTTGAGGTTTGTTGATGACAACTGAACAAATAAACTTCATAATTTTTTATTTCAATACAGAAAATTCAATACTAGAGTCTGTAAAGACGGTATGTGTTTGCGTTTTAAAATCGTTTTCTTCTGCATTGAAAATGTTATCTACATAGGTTTGCGGATTCAAGTCAATCAGAGGAAACCAAGTACTCTGTACTTGAATCTGTAATTTGTGACCTTTTTTAAACGTATGAAAAACATCTTGTAATTTGATATTTACATTTGTTTTTTTGTTGGGCGTAAAAGGTTTAGGGTTTTCAAAACTATCTCTAAAACGACCACGCAAAACCTCACTTCTCACCATCAAGTGATAATTGCTCATTCTTAAGTGTGTTTGCATATTTTCATTCTTTCCTTCTACGTTTTCTGCATCAGCTGGGTGCACATCAATTACTTTTACAATCCAATCAGCCGCAGTTCCAGTCGTAGCCACTTTTAATTTGGCTAAAATATCTCCAGCTAAGGTGAAATCTTCAGTCAGAACATCGGTTTCAAAAACCAAAACATCTGGTCTTCTTGCTGCAAAACGTTGATCGTCTGTCATGTATTTTCTTGGAGTGAATACTGTTTTGATATCTTCAGAATAGGGCACAGGTCTTTTTACATCACTTACAAACTTGATTCCTTTTGTTGATTTTTTTGTTTTGGTAAATTCTTGATTGTCAGATAAATACATTGTTTGCTTAGAAGTGTTTTTTGGTGGCCAGCTGTCATACTCTTTCCATTCTTTTTTACCAGAATCAAATACATAAGCTTCAGGCAATCCAGAGTTTTTATCACCAGAACCTTTTAAGAAATGGTTGAAGAATTTTGTTTCAATGTTATCCTGAAAATGGATGGAAATAGAATCTCCAAAATAGTAGTTTCCTACAATGTTTTCAGTACGTCTTCTTGCCCAAGCTCCATGATCCCAAGGACCAAAAACCATCGTATTATAATTGTCCTTTCCATGCTTTTCAATGCCTTTATAGGTTTCTAAGGGACCGTATAAATCTTCAGCATCAAACCATCCACCAACAATCATCGTGGCAACAGAAGAAGGAACTTTGTCCATATGCTGAATGATTCCTTTACTCTGCCAAACAGAATCATAATTTGGATGTTCAACAATTTCTTTCCAGAAAAAATCATCAATTCTATCTGGGTTTTGAGGTCCTTTACTATCCAGGTTTTCGTATTGAAAATACTTGTTTAGATTTTTTAAAGGTCCGGCATCTAAGAAAAATTGATATTGATCTTGTGTGTTCATTGTTGGAAACGAATACCAAGCCGTATCTGTAGGAGTATCTTTATATTTTCCAAATAAAGAAATGGCTCTAAAATAACTTAATAAGAAAGCACCATTATGACGAAAATCGTCAAAGAAAAAATCGCCAATACAAGCTTGAGGCGAAGCTGCCTTTAATGCAGGGTGCGCATCAATAGTAGAAACTGTGGCATAATGTCCTGGATATGAAATTCCCCAAGTACCAACGTTTCCATTGTTGTTCTCTACATTCTTTACCAACCAATCAATAGTATCATAAGTGTCAGAAGCTTCATCAGATTGATTCTCTTTTTTATTCGGAATATAAGCACGCATATTATCATAAACGCCTTCACTCATCCAACGTCCACGGACATCTTGATAGACAATAATATAACCGTCTTTCATTAGATTTCTGTTTGGACCTATGTTGGTACGCATTTGACCTTCTCCGTAAGGACGAGAACTATAAGGCGTTCTCTGCATTAAAATAGGATAGGTTTTGCTTTGATCTTTTGGAGAATAAATGGTTGTATGGAGTTTAATTCCATCTCTCATTTCAAGATCAACTTCTTGTTTGGTATAATTGTCTTCAACAAACGTGTCTTCTGGTTGACTTCCTTTTTCACAATTAAAAAATGAGACTGTCAAAAGCAAAAATAAAAGTGAATATATGGTGTGTTTTTTCATGATGGATTGATTTGTTGAAAAGTAAAAGTACAAAACAAAAAAGTACTGCTAAAGGTTTCTGCTGTTAAAACGAATGTGTATTTTTAGAATCTTATTTTAAAATAAAATAGAGAAATGAAGAACTTGTGGATTGGATTGCTAATGGTTTTTATTACTTCATGTAATACAGGTGAAGTACAAAAAGAAAAACAACCTAAAATAAATGAAATTCGTATCAGTCAAGCGGATAAAGAGAAAAAATTATCAGAACTAAAACCTGATCGATACAATGTCGCTTTTTTAATTATGGACGGAACTTTTAATACTGAATTAACGGCTCCCTATGATATTTTTCAGCATACCATTTTTAGAAAAGGAATCAAACCTATGAATGTTTTTACAGTGGCAAATACGGATGCACCGATTACTTCATTTGAAGGCATGAGAATTCTTCCCGATTTCAATTACCTAACCGACAGTTTACCAAAGATTGATATTTTGGTGGTTCCTAGTGCAGAACATCATTTAGATTCAGATTTAGAAGATACAGCCATGATCGATTTTGTAAAAAGAATTGATAAAGAGGCACAGTATGTAACTTCTCATTGCGATGGCGCTTTTGTATTGGCAAAAGCAGGCGTTTTAAAAGGAAAGGTTTCTACTACTTTTCCGAGCGATATTGATCAAATGAGAACCATGTTTCCAGAGTTAGATATCAGAAAAGAAGTGCTGTTTGTGCATGATGGAAAGTATATTACTTCTGCAGGTGGCGCAAAATCTTTTGAAGCTGCTTTGTATTTGTGTGAATATCTATACGGACCAGAAATCGCAAGAAGTCTTGCAGGTGGTTTGGTGATTGATTGGAAGTTAGAAGACGTTCCGCATATTATCTTGAATGACTAACTTCGAGAGCCTCAGTTGCCCAATTCGAGAACCTCAGTTACCCAATTCGGGAGCCTCAGTTACCCAATTCGAAAGCTAAAAAGCTGTCTAAAAATAATATTTTATTGTCTTTGCGATCTCGCCCAAGCGGGAGAAGCAATCTCATAATTGAAAGTACTCTTTATTGTAAAACCCCCTTAATAATAAGACTGCCGCGCTTTAGCCTGTCTTAAACGACAGTCGAAAACTCGCAGAGACAAGACAAGGGTCTTTTTTCAAAGTATTTTGAATAACTAGCTAAGAGAAAAGTTATTGTCAGGTCGAACCTTTCGACTCCGCTCAAGATAAACTAAGTCGAGAGCATTAGGATGCAAAAGTTTCAATAGCATCTCGACTTAACGCAAAATAAATTTAGTTTAAAATAAGAAGACCTCACAGGTTTTCCTCCTCTGGCGGACAAGTAAAAATCTATGAGGTCTTATCTTTTTTAAGAATAGTAAATTACCCTTTCAACCAAGCAGTTCTCAATTTCGTTTTCGCATCATCTGCTGGTAAATCTTCAATTTTTAAAGATTTAGATTCAGCTTGTGGCTTGATGATTTTTCCTTCTAATTTTACGGTTTCTCCATTTCTTACAACTTCAAAAGCTACTGCGTCACCTTCTTTCCATTGAAAAGATTTTCCAATGACTTGACGTGCGTTTTGTAATGTCATTACTTCACCGTTAATAGTTTTGATAACATCTCCAGCTTTTACACCCAAATTAATTAAACCTGTATTTGTTCTTTTGGTAAAGAAGATTTCTTGTTTGCTATTTACAGAGATAAAAGGTTGATTTTTATTGTCTAAAAAGTAACTCGTATTTATGGTTTCTGTATGATTTACAATTCCAGCTTTGTTAAAAAATATGTTATAATCAATCGGTGTACTTCCAACAACATGGTTGTTAAAGAATTCACCAACTGCAGGATATGTCATTTCAATGATTTCTGGAATAATTTCATCATCCTTAAAAGGTTTTTTAGCACCGTATTTCTCTGAAAGATCTTTCATCAAATCACGAATCCCGTACGCCCCTTTACTTTCTTCTCTTAAAATAATGTCCAAACACATTCCAATCAAAGCTCCTTTTTGGTAGACATTTCCATAGTTTTTTTCATATTTTTCTTCCAAGATGTTTTTACTCATTTCTGTGAAAGACATCGCATCATCATAACGTAATGAAGATTGAATTTTACTTCCCATTTCATCAATGAACTCTTGCTCAGTAATTAATCCTTGATTTACTTGAAATAAATTGGCAAAATATTCTGTAGTTCCTTCATACATCCATAAATGTTGAGACATTTTTGGTGTATTGAAATCGAATGCATGGATCTCTTCAGAATGAACAGAAAGTGGAGATACAATATGGAAAAACTCATGAGAAACCGTTCCGTTGATCATGCCTTCAGAGAGTCGTTCTTTTGAAAAATTCTCTGGATAAACAACCGTTGTTGAAGACAAATGTTCTAAAGCTCCAAAGCTTTGCCATTTATAGACTTTAGGGTCAAATAAATAAAGAAGAATATTGTATTCGTTGGTTGTTTTAAAGCCTTTTAAAAAGTTGGTTTGTGCTTGTACCATGGTTTTTAAAGCTTCTTCCATGTCTTTTGCTGAATGCACATTGTTTGGTGAATATACCGCCAAAGTAACATCAACACCGTTCATATTAAAACTCACAGAGTTAAATGGAGCATACATGATTGGATTGTCAGAGATTTCATCGTAACGAGAAGCTAAAAAAACGTCTTCAGAATTGTCATCCTTTGTTATTGCATTTTTTAATAAAGAAGAAGTCTCGTATAAATCTGTAGGATGCTGTACTGTAATTGTATAAGGCGTTTCTTTCTTTCCTTTAAAGTATCCTACAAAACCAGGCAAGTTTAAAAAGAAGTTTTTTCCTTCTTCAATATTGGTTCCAGCCATTACGTATATATTATGCTCTTCTTTGGTGTCAAATGTATCATCAACCCAGTATGATATTTTGTCCATTTTTTTGGCATCATTAATTTGCCAAGAATTTGTATCTAGTTTTTCAACAGTCATTTCATTTCCATCATAGTCATAGGCTTTAAAATCGGAAACAAATTTTCCGTAATCACTAATTACATAGGTTCCTGGAACAATGGCAGGAATTTGATATACAATAGAACTTTCCTTTATTTTTGACGGATTTACTTCAACTTGTACTTTGTCGTCAACAACGTTGTTTAAATCGATTCCTACTTCGATGAGACTTTTCTTTTTAGAAGACGTGTTTTTTGTAGTTGCGCAACTTCCTAGAAATGCAATCGTTAGGATTGCAATACATATTTTTTTCATGAATAATTAGTTTGAGTTAGAAGTAAGACGATATCAGCATAGAGATGTTACATTTTACCTGCGGCAAAAGTAATATAGTTTTTTAAGAGAAACTGTTAATAAAATGTGAGTGTTTTGGATGTTTTGAAATCATAATATTGAGCACATCTTCATTTTTTTCTAATGAGAAAATTGTATTTTTAAAGATATTTAAAAAACTAACCAATGCAATCGCTCAAAAAACTAATCACATTATTGCTATTTTTCTCAGTAGCTACTTCTTTTTCGCAAGACTATTTTTTTAAAGACAAAGCTCCTTTTGATGCTAAAATTCCAACACCTGAAGCATTCTTAGGATATCCGATAGGCGATCAACATACTAGGCACGATCAAATTGTTGCGTATTTATACAGACTTGCCGAAGTTTCTGACAGAGCAGAAATTGAAGTATATGGCTACACACATGAGAGAAGAAAGTTGGTCATGCTAAGAGTTTCAACCCCGCAAAACTTATCGAATTTAGAGCGTATAAGAAATGAACATTTACAATTTGTAGATCCTAACCAGAATGCTAAGAATTATAATGATGTACCGATTTTTGTTCAACTCGGATACAACGTCCACGGAAATGAACCTTCAAGTTCAGAAGCAGCGTTGTTAATGGCATATACATTGGTTGCTTCTAATAGTGCAGAAGTTGAAAACTATCGACAAAATGCAGTTGTTTTTATTGATCCTACCATCAATCCCGATGGAAGAGATCGACATACACAATGGGCAAATCAATACAAAGGTAGTCCGTTAGTTTCTGACGGTGCAGATGCAGAACACAACGAAATGTGGCCTAGAGGAAGAACCAATCATTTTTGGTTTGACCTAAACAGAGATTGGTTGTTAGCAGTACACCCAGAAAGTCAAGGAAAATTAAAATGGTATCACAATTGGTATCCGAATGTGGTGACAGATTTTCATGAGATGGGAACCAACAGCAATTACTTTTTTGAACCGATGAAACCAATTGGGTCTCAAGATCCGATTATGCCCAAAGAAAATTATGAAGATTTAAATAACTTGTTTGCTCCCTATTATGCAAAAGCATTAGACAATATTGGATCGTTTTATTATACCAAAGAATCGTTTGATGGAACTTATCCAGGGTACGGTTCTTCCTACCCAGATTTACAAGGAGCCTTAGCTTTATTGTTTGAACAAGCCAGTTCTAGAGGACATCTTCAGAATACAGATTACGGGACGATTTCTTTTGCGTTTACAATTCGGAATCAATATCAATCTAGTGTTGCCACTGTAAAAGCTGCGATTGAAAATAAAGTTACGTTACGTAAATATCAACAAAGATTCTTTAAATCGGCAGTAACTAAAAAAGCAAAATCAGGTTTTTCTGGATATGAATTTGGTGATGCCTATGATAAAACGAGAAACAAAGCTTTTGTAGATTTCTTACTGAAGCATAAAATTAAAGTGTACGAAAAAGGAAACAAATATGTAGTTCCTTTAAAACAGCCACAACACAGAATGGTTCAAACCATGTTTGAAACCTATTCTAAATATAGAGACAGTGTTTTTTATGATGCATCGGCTTGGAGTGTTTCTAATTTCTATAATATGCAAGCCAAAGGGTTAAAGTCTGTAAAGCTAGGGACAGAGATTACCAATACAGACAACATATTATCAAATACAGCTGTTTCAAAAACCAGTTATGCATATATTCTAGATTGGGACGATTATAATGCACCAGCGGCCTTGTACTATATGCAATCTAAAGGTATAAAAGCCTCGGCAGCTTTCAAACCATTTTCTATCGGGACAAATGCAGGAAACAAACAATTCAATTACGGAACTGTAATGATTCCTGTGAGTAAACAGAAAATCTCTTCGGATGAAATTTATAAAATTGTAAAAGAAACCCAAGAAAAATTTAATGTTCCTGTGTATGCTGCATCGACAGGTTTTAGTACGAAAGGAATTGATTTAGGAAGTAATAATTTTAGATCTTTAAAAATGCCAAAAGCAGCCATGCTCATTGGTGATGGTGTGAGTTCTTATGAAGCAGGAGAAGTTTGGCATTTGTTAGATACAAGAATCCAAATGCCCATTACAAAACTACAGATGCATAGATTTCGAAATATTTCTTTAGACAAATACAGCACTTTAGTCATGGTTTCTGGAAGTTATACGCAGCTAGATTCTCTGCAACAGAAAAAGATAAAAACGTGGGTGAGTAAAGGAAACACATTGATTACCATTGCAAGAGCTTCACAGTGGGCGGTTTCTAAAAAACTAGTAAAAGAAAGTTTGACGAAGAAACCAAAACCAAAAGACAAAGACAAAAAAGATAAGGTAACAAAACGATTGCCTTATGTAGATGCAGGAGAACATATTGGAAGAGAGCGTTTAGGTGGCGCTATTTTTGAAGTCGATTTAGATGTTACACACCCATTAGGTTTTGGTTATCATTCGTCTTCTTTACCCATTTATAAAAACAATACAGTATTTCTACAACCAAGTAAGAATGCGTATTCTACAGTTGCAAAATATGCTAAAAATCCACATATTGATGGATATATTTCTACCACTAATTTAGAAACCTACTTAAAACCATCTGCATCATTATTGGTAAGTCCAATCGGTAGAGGTAGAGTAGTGTTATTTGCCGACAATCCAAATTTTAGAGGTGCTTGGTACGGAACCAATCGCTTGTTTTTAAACGCATTGTTTTTAGGAGATCGTATTTCAGTTCCGAGAGGAAGGAATTAAAAACTGATTAAATATTGTGAATCTATTTTATCATCAGATGTCAACAAAGTGTCAGGTCGAGTGCAATCGAGACCTCTTAAAAATTTTATTCACCAATAACCTCTCGACTGCATTTCGACTGGCTCAATGTAACACGCTCGAGGAGACAAATCGAAATCATATTAAAATATAACCGATGAAAAAACTAACCATACTATTCGCATTTCTATTTGTATTGAACGGATTTGCACAAGACAACTATTTAGGAGAAGGCCCTTTTGACCAACTAATTATTCGTGGAGTTACATTAATTAATGGTGATGGTTCGCCGCCTCGTGGACCTGTTGATGTTGTGGTTGAAAACAATAAAATTGTAAAGATTCAAGTAGTAGGATATCCAGGCGTTCAAATTGATGAAAAGAGAAGACCTAAATTAAAAAGAGGCGGAAAAGAATTGGATGCAACGGGAATGTACTTACTTCCAGGATTTATAGATATGCACGGACATATTGGTGGAAATTCACAAGGAGCAAGCCCAGAATATGTCTTTAAACTTTGGATGGCTCATGGTATTACAACCGTTCGTCAGCCTAGCGGAATAGATGCTTCGAAGCTAAAGAAACAGAGTATAGCCAATAAGATTGTCGCTCCTAGAATTTTTGATTATAGAGGTTTTGGCTCAGGAAGTAAAAAACCAATCAGTACTGCTGAAGAAGCTAGAGAATGGGTGAGAACCAATGCGAAAAAAGGAGCAGACGGAATTAAGTTTTTTGGTGCAGAGCCAGAGATTATGGCGGCTGCTTTGGATGAAAACAAAAAGTTAGGATTAGGGTCTGCTTGTCATCATGCACAATTGAGTGTCGCTCGATGGAATGTATTGCATTCGGCTAGAGCGGGACTAACATCCATGGAACATTGGTATGGATTGCCAGAAGCTTTATTTGATGATAGAACTGTTCAAGATTACCCGTTGGATTACAATTATCAGAATGAACAACATCGTTTTGAAGAAGCAGGAAAATTGTGGAAACAAGCAGCGAAACCCTATTCAGATCACTGGAATAGTGTGATGAATGAATTGTTGAAATTGGATTTCACCTTAGACCCAACATTCAATATTTATGAAGCGAGTCGAGATTTGCAAAGAGCACGAAGAGCAGAATGGCATGAAACGTATACTTTACCGTCGCTTTGGAAGTTTTACGAACCTAGCAAAATATCGCACGGTTCCTACTGGCATTATTGGGGAACGGAACAAGAAGTAGCTTGGAGAAAGAATTTTCAATTATGGATGACTTTCATCAACGAATATAAGAATAGAGGCGGAAGAGTGACCACAGGTTCTGACTCTGGATTTATTTATCAATTGTATGGTTTTGCTTATGTCCGAGAATTGGAATTATTACGTGAAGCAGGATTCCATCCGTTGGAAGTAATTCGTTCTGCCACTTTAAACGGAGCTGAGGCTTTGGGCTGGGATGATAAAATTGGCTCTATTCAAATTGGTAAGCTAGCTGACTTTGTCATCGTTGAAGAAAATCCGCTGAAAAATTTGAAAGTGTTATACGGAACAGGAGCCATTAAATTGACAGAAGATAATGAAGTCGTTCGCGTAGGTGGTGTAAAATACACCATAAAAGACGGAGTTATTTACGATGCTAAAAGACTACTGTCTGACGTACAGAAAATGGTAGATACAGAAAAAGCAAAAACGAATTGGAAATTAAAGCAACCTGGAGTTAAGGATTAAAAAGATTGTTAAATTTGTGAAAAAGAAAAAATTATGAATGAAGAATATCAATATAGAAATCACCCTCTTTTTAAAAAAGGAGAAAGTATTTTTTATCTTATAGAAAGAATCAGCAGTATTGTAGATGAGACAACTTCTAATGAAGAAGAAAGTTTGCTTCTGGAACAATATATATCTTATCTGGTAGAAAACTCATTACTAATAACATCAAAAATCATAGGAATTCTTAATGAAGATATGTTGTATGATTTGAAAATGGAAAATGCTACGATCATAAGAAAAGCTGCCCGAGAAATTCTGACCGATACATCTGGATTAAAATTATTAGGTTTTAAAGAACTTGATTATTTAGAACTGGTTAGAAATGAAATAGAGGAATTACGGATTCTATTTGCCGAATGGGTAAAAACTTTTGATTCGACTCATTATATAATTGATAGGTGGGGATTATTTAATCCGCCAGGAGTAAACTATGATGACCACGATCCAGACGATGATATAGATTTCAAAAATCCTTTTTTAGATGATGAAATCTAATTGTTTATTTAAGTAATATCTAGCCTCTTGCTTCTATCAGCGCCTTGTACTGAGCCTGCCGAAGTAAGCGGTCTAGTTTCTTGATTCTTATTTCTATAAGCGTAGCAATATCATCCATAAACCTTATAATCTTCCTTTTCTTGAATTTCATCTATCAAACGATTTTATTTTTTCAAGTTATTTAAGATAGTTTTTAATTCCATAACTTGCTAAAACACCTTCCCCTGTTGCTGCGGCTACTTGTGCAATTGCTCCTTCTCTACAATCCCCTGCAGCGAATATTCCATCTACAGAAGTTTGAGCCAATGCTGTTGTTTGAATAAACCCTCTTTCGTCAAGATCTACAATACCTTGAAAGATTTGAGTATTAGGAATTAATCCAATAAAAATGAATGCACCATCAGCTTCTATGACAGCTTCTTCGTTAGTAGTATTGTCAATTATTTTTAAGCCTTTGAATAATTCATTTTCATCTGAAGTAAAATGGAGCGATGTCTTATTCATATACGTAGAAATATTCTCTATGGTCTCTAATTTTTCTATATAGGTTTCTGATGCGGAGAAATTTTCTGCTCGATGTACTATTTTAACGCTTTTGCAAAAACCTGCTAAAAAGATGCCTTCTTCTAATGCCGAATTTCCACCACCAATGACAATAATGTCTTTATCTCTATAAAAGGCACCATCACAAGTTGCACAAAAATGAATTCCTGAACCTATCAATTCCTCTTCATTAGGAATTCCTAATTTTCTATATGTAGAACCTGTAGATAATACAACTGACTTTCCTAAAAATGTTGTGCTTTTTGTTTTTATAGAGAATACATTGTTTTGTTTTTCAATAGCAACAACTTCTTCTCCAGTTTTAATAACTGCACCATAAGTTTTAGCTTGTTCCTCCATCTTTTCCATTAATTTTGGGCCAGAAATGGATTGAAATCCTGGGTAATTCTCAATTTTTTCGGTTAAAAATGCATTACCTCCAATGGTAGATTTTTCTAAGATCAAAGTGTCAAAGCGGTCTCTTTGGGCATAAATAGAAGCGGTTAATCCAGCGGCTCCGCCTCCAATAATAATCGTATCGAAAATTTTATATTCTTTTTCAATATTTATTGAAAGAAGTTCTGTTAACTCAGCGTTATCTGGGTTTGTGTAAGGAATATTATTGATTAAAATGGTGGGAATAATTCGCTTCCCTTTATTAATAGCTTCTACTTTTTGAGTCGCCCAGTCGTATATATCAACATCAATAAATTCAAAATTAATATTATTATCTCTTAAAAAACTTTTTGCTCTTCTACAATCAGGACACCAGTCAGCACCAAATAATTGTACTCTACCTACTTCATTTATTCCTAAAATAGCGGCTAAATTAGCATTATCAGGATTTGTATACGATTTATCTTTAATAATAAGGGTTGGGATAATTCGTTTCCCATTATTAATCGCTTCTACCTTAGCAGTTGCTTCTTTATCGATATCAACATCTATAAAATCATATTCTATATTATTCTCTTTTAAATAGGCTTTTGCTCTTCTACAATCTGGGCACCAATCTGCACCATATAGTAATATTTTATTCATTCCTAATGTTTTTAATTTAGTTATTTATGTTTGATATAAAGTGTTAGCTAAGTTATTTAAAAATGAGCTTAGAACCAAGTTGTATTAATCACGTCTTGTCTCTATCAGCACAGCGGTCTAGCTTCTTGATTCTTATATCTATCAGTGCCTTGTACTGAGCTTCCTGAAATAAATTCAGGATAAATGTCGAAGTAAGCGGTCTAGTTTCTTACTGTTATCCACAAATTTTACAATCTTCCTTTTCTTGAATTTCGCCTACTAAATACCCTTGTTCATTCAATACAAAACCACAGCAATCCATAAAACCTTGCGCAATCAATTTCCGTGCACGTTGAATTTGAGATTTGGTGGTCGGTAAATTTTGATTTAACTGCCTGGCAACTTCACTTTGATTTAACCCTTTGATGTCTGATAAGAATAATGGATCTCGATATTTTTTTGGTAAGCTTTGTAGAATCCCTCGTAAACAATCCTTTTCGGTATGCACATTTTCTGGAATTTCTGTTTCCAATTCAAAGTCAGCAATTTCAAAAGTTTTATTTACCTTTTTAAAATGATCCATCATGGAGTTTCTTGCGATCGAGAAAATCCACGATTTTAATTTGTTGAGGTCTTTGAGTGTGTGAAGTTTGGCGTGTACTTTCAAAAAAGTGTCTTGAACAATGTCATCAGCAAGGCTACTGTCTTTTACCTTACTGAGGATAAATCGTTTTACATCTTCCGAGTATTGCGTCCAAACTTCTTTTGTGGTCATAGAATAGTAATTAATATGTCTCTTCGAGTGATTTTACGGTAAGACTGAGCCTGTCGAAGTCAAGTAAAATTGTATCGAGAAGTTATGTGTTCTCGATACAAAATTGTTTCACAATTTCACTCGAACTGACATCAGAGTACTTAACAGTTACAATTATTACAAGAACAACTCTCACAAGTACAATTTGCACAATCGCCATTTAAACATGCTATACAAGTACAAGAACAGCCAGAATTTTTATAGTTCATTTCAGTTATTTTAAGATTCATTTAATAGACTAAAAAGGTACGGAAAAGATGCAAATAAATTTAAATTATTTTATTTTCAATAATTATTGAAAGTTTAAAAAGAATTTGTATATTTGACCTATGAACTTAGAGGAAGCAAAAATAAAATACATTCATACTTGGGGAATCTTAGCAACCAGTTGGGGAATTAATAAGACCATGGCACAGGTGCATGCGTTGTTATTAGTTTCTACAAAACCACTTTCTGCTGAAGACATTATGGAGGCTTTACAGATATCTAGAGGAAATGTGAACATGAACGTAAGAGCTTTGATTGATTGGGGAATTGTCAATAAAGAATTTGTGGTAGGGGAGCGTAAAGAGTTCTTTGTTGCTGATAAGGATATCTGGGAATTGTTCAAACAAATTACCAAAGAACGTAAGAAGAGGGAAATAGAGCCTGTTTTAAAAGTATTGGAAGAGTTGCAAGAAGTAAAGGACTCTTCTGAAGAAGCAGAAGAATTTAAAAAAGTATTGAGCGATTTATCATCGGTAACCACTAAAGTAAATGGATTGTTGGATAGAGCTATCAAAGCCGATGAGCATTGGTTACTATCTAATTTTACCAAAATAATTAAGAAGTAAAAAAATTTGAACATAAGCTTTCAATAATTTCTGAAAGTTTTAAATATTAAGATTATGGAAACTACATGTTTATTATCTCAATTTAAAAGAAATCTAAAAAGTGGAACAAATGAAGAAAAGATAACCCACTTTTACGACAATGCTACAGAAGACTATGAGTTTTGGAGTAAAGATTTGAATATGCATTTTGGCTATTATATTCCATTTAAGACAAACTTTTTAAAGCGAGACACTATGTTGAATGAAATGAATAGTCATTTATTTTTATTGCTAGATGTTAAGGATCAAAAATCTCATATTGTCGATTTAGGCTGTGGAGTTGGAGCGACCATGAAATATGGCGTGAATAAATATCCAAAATTAGCAATTACGGGTTGTTCAATTTCTGAGTTTCAAGTCAATTATGGAAATGAGTTTGTAAATTCTGAAAGATCGAGTATTCTGAATAGAGATTATCGAAATACTCAATTTAGAGACAATACATTTGATGGAGCGATGGCGGTTGAAAGTTTTTGTCATTCAGGATGTTCTCCCGAAGCATTGAAAGAAGCGTACAGAATTTTAAAACCTGGATCAACATTTGTTATTGCTGATGCTTTTAGTAAAAAGCCAAAAGATCAAATGAACCCCTTATCAAAACAAGTTTACAAAGGTTTGTGTGAATCGTGGAGTTTAGAAAAACTAGGAAACATTCATGAAGTTGAAGAAGAATTAAAGAGTCTAGGTTTTAAAGAGGTGACAATAAAGAATATTTGGCACCGAGTAGCACCTTCTGTTTTACATGTTCCCTTTGCAATCTCTGGTTTTATTTTGAAGAAATTAATAGGAAATAAGCCTTTAAAAAAAGAGAGTGTAAAAAATTTAAAAGGGTCGTTTTATGCTCTATTAACAAGCTTATGTATGCAAGACTTTGGCTATTATAGTATTACTGCTAAAAAATAATAATGATGAAAAAACTATTATATCCAGAAAAAGGAATACTAAAATTTTCGTTAAGAAAAACGGCTTGGCTTTATTTTATGTTGATTCCTTGTTTTTTTATTGATTTTAGTCAACTTACATTAAAAACTATATTGTTAGGTTTTGGATTGACTTTTATCACTATCTGCCTTGGACATTCAATAGGACTGCATAGAGGGGTCATTCATAAATCATATAAGACTACAAAATGGTTGCAAAATTTACTAGTTTATTTATTTGTTTTGACTGGATTAGGTGGCCCAATTTCTTGGATGAAGCTTCATTATTATAGAGACTATTGGCAGAATAAAATTAGCTGTCCAAAGTATTTTGCTTATGAACATTCATTGTTAAAAGACTTTTGGTGGAATTTACATTTAAGTTTTATTCCAAATGATTTAAATAAATACCAAATTCCCGAAGAAGATTTAAATAATAAATGGTTTCGATGGTTAGAGAAAACTTGGTATTTGCATACTATAGTTTTTGCAGTAATCATTTATGGAATATTCGATCTTAACACCATGTTACTACTTGTTTTCTTTAGAAGTTCTATGACTATTCTTGGGCATTGGTATATAGGATATGCATCACATAAATACGGGTATTCACACTTTAAAATATGGAATGCAAAAGAAAGTGCTTTTAATGATGTTTTACTTGGAATACTATCTTTTGGAGAAGGTTTCCATAATAACCATCATGCACATCCAACTTCTGCAAATTTTGGAGTGAAATGGTATGAATTAGATTTGGGTTGGTATGTAGTTAGATTACTAAAAAAGCTGAATTTGATATATCATGTTAAGAACCATCAAACAGATAATATATTAAAAAAATCTGCCGATAAAAGAAAAAGTATTTTATACAAACTCCCATTTTAAATTATAGACATCATGAAAATAATCATCGCAGGAGGAACAGGATATTTAGGTCAATTATTGACAAGTCATTTTCAAAAAGACAAAAAGAACCAAATCTTTATTTTATCAAGACATCAAAAACTGAACTCAGAGAATATTAAATATTTACAGTGGGATGGAAAAAGTGAAGAGTATTGGGCATCTTTTCTTGAAAATACAGATGTATTAATCAACCTTACTGGAAAATCTGTCAATTGTAGATATACAAAAGAGAATAAAGAAGAGATTTACAGAAGTAGAATCGATAGCACAAATATTCTATGTCGAGTCATTCAACAACTTCAAAATCCGCCTAAAGTTTTTATTCAATCGTCGTCTGCTACAATTTATCGTCATTCAGAAGACAAGATAATGACTGAAAAAAACGGCAAAATAGGAATCGATTTTTCTATGGATGTTTGTAAAAAATGGGAAATGATTTTCAACTCTTACGATCTGCCAAAAACAAAAAAGATCATTACAAGAACTTCCATTGTATTAGGAAATAAAGGAGGCGCATTTCCAATTATAAAAAGATTGACTCGATTTGGTTTTGGCGGAAAACAAGGTTCAGGAAAGCAGTTTATTAGTTGGATTTCTGAAGAAGATTATGTTCGATCAATATTATATTTAATCAATCAAGAAAAGGGAGTATATAATGTATGTGCTCCCAATCCTTTAATGAATGAAACTTTTCAACGAAAATTGAGAAAAAAACTGAAAGTATTTTTCGGATTTAATACTCCAAAATGGTGTCTAAAAATTGGAGCTAAAATTATTGGTACAGAACCAGAACTACTTTTAAAAAGTAGAAGAGTATACCCTGAAAAATTATTAAAAACAGGATTTCAATTTCAAACGAATTGTTTTGAAACCTTTAAAATTTAAATAAGAGATGAGTTCCTATAATACTTTTAGAAGGTTCAGAAATTACTGTTGAAAATAAAAGAATAATTAGTTGAAAAAGAGGAAAGATTGTTTGAAAAAGAGAAAAGCAACACCAAATTGGTGTTGCTTTTTATTTTATTCACATTGAATTATTTTCCAATAATGACTTTTTTAGAAGAAGTATTTTTCCCAGATCTAATTTGTACAATATATAAACCATTTTTCAAGGTAGATACATCAATGGATTGTTCAGACAAACTTCTATTTAGTTTCGTAGAAATAATGCGTTTCCCTTGAAGGTCAAAAATCTCAATTTTAGAATTGTCTTCCAAGATATTATTAGGAGTTTTTAAATTCAATTCATTTCCTATTACTGGGTTTGGAGCAATGCTTAATGCATTTTCAAATTCTACGCTATCTACAGAAAGTACATTTGTGAGATATTGATTGTAAATAACATCAAGATAAGCTTGAGCTCTTGTAGTCTGACCTTCAGTTAACATGTACATACAAGCATCATTTACATAATCCATGAAATTCATAGTTAATGATTTATTTCCACACATAATCACGGAACCCGCAGTTGGACAACCTCCTGTTGAAGTAGAAATATTAGGTGTATCCGTAACATTATCATCACTAGCACAGCCTCCGCCACCCCAAGTATGATCCAAATTAAGAAAGTGCCCTAATTCATGCGTAACAGTTCTTCCTAAATGGAAAGGAGCCCCAGGTACGTAACCAGAACAACCAGATCCAGAACCAAAAGCAAAGGTATTCATAACAACACCTCCTCCAGAACTAGGTGAACCGCCTAAAGCAGAATACCCTAATGTCATTCCACCAAGGTTCTTTATTATAAAGTTCATATAACCCGCCCAATTTGTATCGAAATCACCGCCGCCACCAAAATTATAACCTACAGTTACAGCAACGTTACCTTCTGTTAAACCAGAACCTGAAGGGTGATTAACTGTTGCTAATTGAAATTGTACATCCAACATTCCTGTATTTATCCCAGGATATTCAGAACTCGCAGCTGTCCAATTAGAAATATCAGTATTTTCACCTCTAAAATCTGCATTTAATATATCAACTTGATTCTGAGCCAACCCTTCAAGACAAGCTCTGTCTGCAACATTTGCTTCAGGAAAATGCACAGCAACAGGAATAATAAGAGTAGTTAACCTGTTACTTTGAGGGTTGTTAGTTATATCGTTTAATCTTTCTTGAAAACGAGCTTGCAATGCATCATGATTTGTTTTAAAGGCAGGATCTTGCATACTTTGTTGCATAAACGCTTCTGTCCCACAACTTCTCTGTGAAAATAAATGACTACTTAAAAATAAAAGTAGAAAGAGTGCTAGGAGTGATTTTAGTTTCATTGATTTAAATTTTAATAATAATAGTATAAAGATAAATTTTTTTATCGTCCGTTCTAAAATAAGTTGACACAAAATTGACTTTAAAGATTGAATATTAGATAATTGAGGTTTTATGACAAACTCTTCCAATCAAAACTCAATCGGTAGCTGAGGCTCTCGATTATAGGTAGCTTTGGCTCTCGGTTTTGGTGGCTGAGGCTCTCGAAGCCACCCTTCGACAAGCGTATTCATACAATATCGCAAAAAGCGATATAGGTTCTCTGAGATGCTGAATCAAGTTCAGCATAAGCGATTCGCAAAATTTTCAAAAAAGAAAATTTGCTCTCTACTTACATATTCCTACGATACTGCCCACCCACTTCAAACAAGGCTGAAGTAATCTGCCCCAAAGAACAAACCTTAGTTGCTTCCATCAGTTTGTCAAATAAATTTTCATTCTGCACTGCTGCTTCCTGTAAAATTTCTAATTGATTCACAACTTTCTTAGGATTCGCTTTGTTCAATAATTCTTTAGTTTGAATCTGAAATTGCTTCTCTTCCTCGGTAGCACGAATCACTTCCGCTGGTTGAACCGTTGGAGAACCTTTAGAACTTAAAAACGTATTTACTCCTATAATTGGAAACTTTCCATTGTGCTTTAAGGTTTCATAATACAAGCTTTCTTCTTGGATTTTTGAACGTTGATACATCGTTTCCATTGCCCCTAACACACCGCCACGTTCTGTAATTCTATCGAATTCAGTTAAGACAGCTTCTTCAACCAAGTCTGTTAATTCTTCGATAATAAATGAACCTTGAATCGGATTTTCATTTTTGGTTAATCCCAATTCTTTATTAATAATCAACTGAATTGCCATCGCTCTTCGTACCGATTCTTCTGTTGGAGTGGTAATTGCTTCATCATATGCATTTGTATGCAATGAATTACAGTTATCGTTAATAGCATATAAGGCTTGCAAGGTAGTTCTGATATCGTTAAAATCAATTTCTTGCGCATGTAAAGAACGTCCCGAAGTTTGAATGTGATATTTTAACATTTGTGCTCTAGGATTTGCTCCATATTTGTATTTCATCGCTTTTGCCCAAATTTTACGAGCTACTCTACCAATTACAGAATATTCAGGGTCGATTCCGTTTGAGAAGAAGAACGATAAGTTTGGTCCAAATTTATTGATGTCCATTCCCCTTGAAAGGTAATACTCAACATAGGTAAATCCGTTAGAAAGTGTCAATGCCAATTGTGTAATGGGATTGGCACCCGCTTCTGCAATATGATATCCAGAAATAGAAACCGAATAGAAATTACGGACTTGTTTTTCAATAAAATATTCCTGAACATCACCCATCAATCGCAATGCGAATTCAGTAGAAAAAATACAAGTATTTTGTGCTTGATCTTCTTTTAAAATATCTGCTTGAACCGTTCCACGAACTTGTGCCAAGGTTTCAGCTTTGATTTTTCCATAGACATCAGCAGGTAAAACTAAATCACCTGTAAGACCCAATAACATTAACCCCAAACCATTATTTCCTTCAGGCAAATCTCCTTGATAGGTTGGTCTCTCCAAGCCCTTAGCATCGTAAATTTCTTTGAATTTTGCTTCAACAGCTTTTTCAAGTTTGTGTTCTTTGATGTATTTCTCACAATTCTGATCGATGGCTGCGTTCATAAAGAACCCTAATAACATCGGAGCTGGACCGTTAATCGTCATAGAAACGGAAGTCATATGATGACTTAAATCGAATCCAGAATATAATTTTTTAGCATCATCTAAACAGCAAATAGAAACTCCTGCGTTTCCGATCTTTCCATAAATATCAGGTCTGTGACCAGGGTCATTCCCGTATAAAGTAACCGAGTCAAAAGCAGTAGATAAACGCTTTGCATCCATTCCTAAACTTACATAATGAAAACGTCTATTGGTTCGTTCTGGTCCACCTTCACCAGCAAACATTCTGGTAGGATCTTCACCTGTTCTTTTAAACGGATACAATCCAGAAGCAAAAGGAAATTCACCAGGAACATTTTCCTGTAAGTTCCATTTTAGTAAATCGCCCCAAGCTTCATATTTTGGTAAAGCTACTTTTGGAATTTGAGAATGTGATAATGACTCACTATGTGTTTCTATTTTGATTTCCTTGTCTCTTACTTTAAAAGAATAGATAGGATCTTTATATCGTTGTACTTTTTCTTGCCAGTTTAAAATGATTTCCCAATTATAGGGATCTAAATTCATCTTGACGCGGTCAAATTCACCAATTAACAATTTTAGGAAATCCTTATTAGCGTCAGTCTGAACTTGTCGAAGGTTTTCTTCTTCCAAACCAAATTTTGACAGGTTCAGTTTAACACCTGTCAGAGACTCAATCGTTTTATAAATTCCAAACAATTTTTGAGCAACATCAACTTGATCATTTGCTTTTTTATTATAAGCCCTATTACTTTCTGCGATTTCAGACAAATAACGAACTCTTGCAGGAGGAATCACAAAGATCTTTTCAGACATTTCTTTGGTGATTTCCATGTCAGATTTTAAATCAACCCCTGTTTTTTCAACCAGTTTATCCATGATCGCTTTGTAGAGCGAATTCATTCCCGGATCATTAAATTGAGAAGCAATTGTCCCAAAAACGGGCATGTCGTCCATATGCGTGTCCCATAAATTGTTATTACGCATATATTGCTTCTTCACATCACGTATTGCATCCAAAGCACCACGTTTGTCGAACTTATTAATGGCTACCAAATCAGCAAAATCTAACATGTCAATTTTCTCTAACTGAGTAGCGGCTCCAAATTCTGGAGTCATTACATACAATGAAGTATCAGAATGTTCGATGATTTCAGTATCAGACTGACCGATACCAGAAGTTTCTAAAATGATTAAGTCAAATTCAGCAGCTTTTAAAACTTGAACTGCTTCGTTTACATATTTTGATAAGGCTAAATTAGATTGACGTGTTGCCAATGAACGCATATAAACACGCTCGTTATTGATGGCATTCATACGAATACGGTCACCTAATAAAGCGCCACCTGTTTTACGTTTTGAAGGGTCCACAGAAATGATTCCAATAGTTTTTTTTGGAAAATCAATTAAAAATCTTCGAACCAATTCATCCACCAAACTCGATTTCCCTGCACCACCAGTTCCCGTAATTCCTAGAACTGGAGTTGTTGATTTTTCATTGTTTTTATGAATGATATCCATACTTTCTTTGGCAACCTCAGGAAAGTTTTCAGCAGAAGAAATCAATCTCGCAATACTTGATGTCATATCGAGCGGAGTCGAGATATTTTTCCCGTTCAAACGATTCACTTCACCATTCAAAACATCGCCAATAGCAAAATCAGCAGTTTTTACCAAATCATTGATCATTCCTTGCAAACCTAATTCACGCCCATCATCAGGAGAATAAATACGTGTAATTCCATAATCCATCAAATCTTTGATTTCTTCAGGAAGAATTACTCCGCCACCGCCACCAAAAATCTTAATATGTTCAGCTCCTTTTTCCTTTAGCAAATCATACATGTATTTAAAATACTCGTTATGTCCACCCTGATAAGATGTCATTGCAATGGCATTTGCATCTTCCTGAATTGCACAATTCACTACTTCTTCTACACTTCTGTCATGTCCTAAATGAATGACTTCTACTCCGGTAGATTGAATAATTCTACGCATGATATTAATGGCAGCATCATGGCCATCAAATAAAGATGCAGCAGTTACAATTCGGACTTTGTATTTGGGTTGATAAGGAGTTATCTGTTCCATTTTCTTAAAATGAGATTATAGTCATCATTACATTTTTCTTACATCGTTTCTCTACTAAAGATCTATTCGTAAAAAATGAATGATTATTGAGGCGCAATTTACGGAATTTTCAAAAAATAGTTGTTTTTTTTGAAGTAATAAAAATCTTTCATTTTAAAAAACGATTATATTTGTGACTGTGATAATTTCAATTGACCTATGACATTCCAAGAGCAAATACAACAAGGGATTCCAGATGTGTTACCTTCTAAAAAAGAATATGATACTTCTATCAATCATGCTCCAAAAAGAAAAGAGATTTTAACTTCTGATGAGAAAAAGCTAGCATTGCAAAATGCATTACGCTATTTCGAAGCAAAACATCACGCAGAATTATTACCAGAGTTTGCTGAAGAATTAGAAAAATATGGACGGATATATATGTATCGTTTCCGCCCTGAATATGAAATGTGTGCGCGACCCATTTCTGAATATCCAGGGAAATGTGAGCAAGCAAAATCGATCATGTTAATGATTCAGAATAATTTGGATTATGCTGTTGCTCAACATCCACACGAGTTGATTACTTATGGAGGAAATGGAGCTGTGTTTCAGAATTGGGCACAGTATTTATTGACGATGAAGTATCTGTCTGAAATGACCGAAAGACAAACATTAACCATGTATTCTGGTCATCCAATGGGATTATTTCCTTCTCATAAAAACGCACCAAGAGTTGTTGTGACAAATGGAATGATGATTCCGAATTACTCGCAACCTGACGATTGGGAAAAGTTCAATGCGTTAGGAGTTACACAATATGGACAAATGACAGCTGGAAGCTATATGTATATTGGCCCGCAAGGAATTGTACACGGAACAACTATTACGGTATTGAATGGCTTTCGAAAGATTGGAAAATCGCCTGAAGGAAATTTATTTGTAACTGCTGGTTTAGGCGGAATGAGTGGAGCGCAACCCAAAGCTGGAAATATTGCAGGATGCATTACAGTTTGTGCTGAGGTGAATCCTAAGATTACGCAAGTACGTTTAGATCAAGGTTGGATTGATGAAAAGATTACTGATTTAGATGAGTTGGTCACTAGAGTGAAATTAGCAAAAGAGCATAAAGAAACGGTTTCCTTGGCGTACTTAGGAAACATTGTGGATGTTTGGGAGAAGTTCGATTCAGCGAATGTTCATATTGACTTAGGGTCAGATCAAACCTCATTGCACAATCCTTGGGCTGGAGGTTATTATCCCGTTGATATTTCTTTTGAAGATGCAAATACAATGATGGCAGAAAATCCAGTATTGTTTAAAGACAAAGTACAAGAAACCTTGCGAAGGCATGCAAAAGCAATTAATAATCACACTGCAAAAGGAACGTATTTCTTTGATTATGGAAATGCATTTTTATTAGAAGCAAGTAGAGCAGGAGCTAAAGTTCATAAAGATAATAAGGGTGATTTTTGCAGCAAGAGTGATCCTAAATTGGCAGGCGAAGCCTTCGCCTATCCTAGTTATGTGCAAGATATTATGGGACCTATGTGTTTTGATTATGGCTTTGGACCATTTCGTTGGGTATGCGCATCTGGTAATCCAGAAGATTTAGCAAAGACTGATGCCATTGCTTGCGAAGTTTTAGAAGAAATCAAACAGAATTCTCCTGAAGAGATTCAGCAACAAATGGCAGATAATATTCAGTGGATTAAAGGAGCGAAAGAGAATAAATTAGTAGTAGGATCTCAAGCTAGAATCTTATATGCAGATGCAGAGGGAAGAATAAAAATAGCAAAAGCGTTTAACAAGGCGATCAAAAAAGGAAAGATCGGACCTGTTGTATTGGGACGTGATCATCATGATGTTTCTGGAACCGATTCTCCGTATAGAGAAACTTCAAATATTTACGATGGCTCTCAATTTACAGCGGACATGGCAATTCAGAATGTAATAGGAGATAGTTTTCGTGGAGCGACTTGGGTTTCCGTTCATAACGGTGGTGGCGTTGGCTGGGGAGAAGTTGTAAATGGAGGATTTGGCATGCTTCTTGATGGTAGTAAAGCAGCGTCAAAAAGACTAAAGTCGATGCTTTTTTGGGATGTCAATAACGGGATATCCAGAAGAAGTTGGGCAAGAAATGATGAAGCAATTTTTGCCATTAAAAGAGCGATGGAAAATGAAAAAGAATTAAAAGTCACATTGCCTAATAAAGTAGACGCATCATTATTTAGTAGTAACCTTTAATAAAACCAATCACCAATGAAGTTGTTAAAACTATGTGCCTTAGTAGTTATTGTGACCCTTACTTCTTGTACTACTGTTAGAGTAGTTTCAGATTACGATACCAAAGCAGATTTTACCAAATACAAAACATTTGCTTTTTATAAAAAAGGAATTGATAAAGCCTCTGTCTCCGATTTAGATAAGAAACGAATTATGCGTGCTATTGAAACCGAATTAGTTGCCAAAGGATTTACAAAATCTGATAATCCAGATATGCTGGTAAGTATTTTTACAAAATCCAGAGAACGTGTAAATATTAATAATAACAACAATTTTGGCTGGGGCTGGGGTTGGGGATATAATCCTTGGTTTTTTGGACGACAGAATAATATAAACGTAAACCAATATACAGAAGGAACGTTATTTATCGATTTTATTGATAAAAAGAAAAATGAGTTAATCTGGCAAGGAATTGGATCTGGAGCGATGAAAATGAAAAATGTAGAGAAAAAAGAAGAACGAATCAAAGAATTTGTCAATCAAATTATCTCTACCTATCCACCAGGTTCAGAAAAATAAAAATTAGAAGCGCTCAACTCGAGCGCTTTTTTTTATTAGTGCTATTTTTGCCCCATGTATAATAAAAGAATCGATGAACTTACGGATGAGGATTTTTATCTAAATGAGCAAGGATATAGAGTCTTCACTGAGAAATACCATCTAAAAAGAGGTCATTGTTGCAAAAGTGGTTGTAGGCATTGTCCGTATGGCTACGACAAAAAAACAGATACTTTTAGATAAGTGACTTTTTAAAATAATTTGTTTCTAAGAACAGGAAACTTTAGATAAATGAAAATGAAGAATAAGATTTTAATAGTATTTATAACAGCTCAACTTTTTGGATGTGCTGAATTACAAAAAGTGGTAAATCAAGTTTCTGAAAGTCAAGTTTTAAGTCAACAACAAATTGGAAATGGTTTAAAAGAAGCTTTAGACAATGGTATAAAAAATCAAGTATCTAAATTAACGGCTGTAGATGGATTCTATAAAAATGAGTTGGTTAAAATTTTATTACCAGAAGAATTACAAAAAGTAGATAAAAAGCTTCGCCAAATAGGATTAAAATCCTTAGCAGATAGAGGACTTCTTGTTTTAAATAGAGCGGCTGAAGATGCGATAAAAACTGCCACACCAATTTTTGTAAATGCTGTAAAAGGGATCACGTTTAACGATGCTAAAAATATTTTATTAGGAGAGCAAAATGCTGCTACAACATATTTAGAAAGTAAGACTTCTACATCTTTATATAGTGAGTTTAATCCAGTTATTAAGGAATCACTATCTAAAGTTGGAGCCAATAGGGTTTGGGGAGACTTGATTAATAGATATAATAAGATTCCTTTTATCCAAAAAGTAAATCCAGACCTTACAGATTATGTGACTACTCAAACTTTAAAAGGAGTGTATACAATGATCGCTATCGAAGAAAAAGGAATACGCGAAAAAGTAGGGCTACGTACTACAAGTTTATTACGGAAGGTTTTTGCATTACAAGATTAGTTGTCAATTTAATCAAACAAACTATTTGAGTTGTTCACGTAGTTTTTTGAAATAATCAAAAGACTTTAGTAATCTACTTCCATACCAACTAAATAGTTCTCCGTCTACTAAGAAAACTTTAGCACTTGTATGCTTAGTAATTTCAGCGATGTGTTTTTCTTTAAATGGATAAGGTTCGGAAGATAAAAATATCAATTCAGGATTTTCATTGCCTCCCAAGTTTTCAATGACTATTTCAGGATATCGTTCTAAATGCTGATAGACATTTTCATACTTGTTTAATTCTAAAAGATGGTGAATAAAAGTATTCTTTGCAGCAACCATCCAAGGATTTTTCCAAATGAAATAAGCAACTTTTAAAGTAGGTTTCTGTTTGATATAGGACTGAAAATCGTTCAGTTGATCATCGATTTCTTGATTGATGGACCTTGCTTCTATACTTTTATGAAAAAAAATCCCATAATTTTCAATCATTTTCTTTGCATCCGCTAAAGTGTAAATATCCGAAACATGTACTGGGCAAATTTTTTGACAAGATGCTACAACTTCTTTTGTGTTTTCCTCTTTATTACACAAAATAATATCGGGTTGTAATGCCTTTATTTTTTCAATATTAATATTCTTTGTTCCTCCAACAATATCCTTATTTCCCCTTGCTTTATGTGGGTGGATGCAAAATTTAGTGATGCCAATAATTTTAGTTTCTAAGCCTAAGTCATACAAAAGTTCTGTTTGGCTAGGTACCAAAGAAATAATCCGTTTAGGGATGTAATCAATTGAAAATTCTTGTTCTAATGTGAGGCTCAAAGGGTGTTTTTTTAACGCTAACAAAGGTAAATTATTATCGGGAATTACCGATTAACATACTTTTAACTAAATAAATTGTTATCTTTAGGTGAATGGAATTTTAATTTTAAGAAGTAAATTTTCTTATGGGGGTAAAGAGGGTAATACCGTTATTGCTTTTATTGGCGTTCTCAAATGTATATCATTTAGAAGCCAATAACCCTGTATATTCTAACTTTCTTCAAAATACCAATCAGCAAAAAGAGCTTCAGGTAGATACAACAGAAGAGAAAAAACTAATTCAGAGACTTACCTTTATAGAAAGTAAAGAAAATAACCTCTCCCATCAAGATTTAAAAACACTTGCTTTTGGCTATGCACAATTAATGAATGCTGAAAAATCAACAGCTTACATAGAAAAATACATGAAACAAATTCTAGAAGTAAAAATTCTAGAAGACCCAAATTTTGATAAGATTAGATCAACTGAAGAATTCCAAGGATTGTTGAATAAGTATTCTTTAAAAATGGATGGATGGATTGTTTTTTTATTTTCATGTGGTCTTATAGGAATTTTTCTATTTGTTGTTATTAATCTAAGGAAGAAAGGAGATTTTATAGGTAATATAATGATCAGTACGTTTGTATTATTTCATTCATTATATGCCATACACGTTTGTATGTTTATATCGCGTTACAGTTATCAAACTCCACAAGCAGTTTATTTAACTACAACATTTTCATTTCTTTACGGACCACTTTTGTATTTCTATTACAGAAGAATATCAGAAAAATATAAATTTAAGGTAAGAGATTTATTGCATCTTATTCCTTCAGTTTTGTTATTTATATATCTATTGCCTATTTATTTGCTACCAGCAAAGGAAAAGTTGTTCATGTTATTTAATGTAGAAGAGACTTTATCTTTTGAAATAGCGCTCATTATGATTACAAAGCTTTTGTCGCTAAGCATTTATGGATTTTTAGTATATAGAATGTATAGAAAAACAAAGAAAAGAAGAACAGAATTAGATCCTCAAATTATCAAGTGGCAAAGAAACTTAATGCTTTTGAATTTTGGATATGTATTTGGATACTTCTTATTGACCGTTGGAAGACTGAAATTATTTAGCTCTACAGTTTCTACTTATCCACAAGTTTTTTTAATGTCCATTATTATTTTATATGTAGGGTATGTAGCTTATGTTCAGCCAAGAGTTTTTAGTAAGAAGTTCTTATTTGCAAACTTCTTATTACAGAAATATGAAAAGTCTGGACTTACTACTGCTTTTTCTATGGAGCTCAAAGAACAATTATTATTGTTATTTGTTGAAGAGAAAATTTTTAAGCAAAGCAATATAAGTTTAGGAGAATTGGCAAATAGGTTAGGAACAACTAGACATAATGTTTCTCAAGTAATCAACGAACATTTTGAAGTGAACTTTTTCCATTTGGTGAATAAATATAGAATTGCTGAAGCCAAAGAAATTCTTAAAAACGATCAAAATAGAAACTTAAACATTATAGATGTTGCTTATGATGTTGGTTTTAATAACAAGGTAACATTTAACAAAGCTTTTAAAGCAGAAACAAACATGACTCCCAGTGTTTATCTACAAAACTTACATGCTTTGGGCTTCAATAGCTAGCGTAAAAAACAAGTAAACTCTTATCGGTAAAGGAAACGTTTATAGGACTTACCTACAAAAAACAAATCAAATGCTTATTTCGAATAGTATTTGAATTAGTTAGCTGGGCATTATGAACATTTACTTCTTAATATTCCATTAAACTTTGACTTCATTATTACTTGGTATTGCTGATTAATGCCAGCTTTCTTTCAACTACACATTAACCTTAATTCAAATGTTTAATTAAAAATGTAGTATATGAGAGTAAAATTTTTGACAATAGTAATGCTTCTTTTTTGCCTGCCAATTTTATCGCAGGAAAAAACAATTACAGGAGTTGTCACCAGTGATTCTGGCGAATTACCAGGGGTGACTATTATAATAAAAGGAACGACAAAAGGTGCTGAAACAGATTTTGATGGAAAATATAGTATTAAAACTAAAGTAGGCGATGTACTTGTGTATCAATACTTAGGCTTTGAAACGGTTGAAAGAACTGTTGGCGCAGCTTCGGTAATCAATGTTGTTATGAAAGTAGGTGGAGAAATATTAGAAGAAGTAGTTGTAGTAGGCTACGGAAATAAAACTTCATTAAAAAAGAGTATTTCATCAATTACAAGTATTAGCGCTACACCACTAAGGGATAGAACAAATCCATCCGCTTTACAGCAACTTCAAGGACAAGTTTCTGGGTTGAATATCTTAACTGGATCTGGTCAGCCAGGAGCAGATAGTACAATTCTCTTAAGAGGTTTAGGATCTATTAATGGGAATGTTGAGCCTTTATTTATTATTGACGGAATTCCCGTTGACGAAGATAATTTTAGAAGTATCAATCCAAATGATATCGCTAATTATACCGTGTTAAAAGATGCGGCTGCGACCGCCATTTATGGAAATCGTGGTGCTAATGGGGTTATTATTATTAAAACCAGAAGAGGTAGTCTAAATACTGCGTTGACGTTTTCTTACAATGCATCTTTCGGTGCTAGTGAACTACAAGATCAACCTTTTGAGTTGATGAACAGTTCTGAAGTACTTAATTTCCAAAGAACGTATAATGAAGGATTGGGTGCTGGATTAACAGATGCAGAAATATTAGCACTTTCTAGACAAACCAATACCAATTGGGCGAATGTATTTTTTAGAACAGCAATTACATCTCAACACAATTTGTCACTTACTTCAGGAAGTGAGAAAAACACAAATTTTACTTCCTTTCAATATTCAGAACAAGAAGGAATCTTTATCGGTTCAGATTTCCAAAGAATTTCTCTTAGAAATAATTTTACCGGTAGATCTAAGGACGATGCGTTTGATTATGATCTGAATATTTCTTTGGCATTTTCTAGAACAGATGAAATAACAGACAATGCAGGTAGCGGTTCTACGTTTTTTAACCCTTTTAGTGCTGCTTTACAAGGTTTACCTTATTTAAGTGCTTTCGATCCAGATGGTTCACAAACTACTGATGGAGGAATTACACCAGGAGATGTCACTGCACTTCTTGCAAATGGTGCTGCTAATTTCCCTTATGTATTATTAAACAGTTTGAGTTTGAATACAGATAGAGAAGATGAAATAAAAATATTAGCAGGAGTTAATGCGAATTGGAACTTTGCAAAAAACCTAAAAGCAGGTGTGAAATTAGGAATGGATTTAAGTACAGAAAGTAGGTTAGAGATCTTACACCCAGAAAGTATCTTAGGCCCTTTTCAATCTAGCGTAGGTGGTTTGAATGGAGCACAACAATTTGGAGGAATCCACGAAGAAACATATACGAGAGATTTTAGATTTAACTCTACTTCATACATCAATTACAATAATGTATTTAATGAAAAACATAGCGTTGATGTTGCTGGTTATTTTGAATATATAAAAGCTCATTTAGACGGTTTTGATATCGATCAATTTGGAATAGATCCAAGGTTGGTAGGTACTGGTGCTGGTTTCATTGCAGGAACTGTAACAGAAGTTGTTAATGGGAATACAATAAACCCATATATAGATAGTGTAAATTCTTTTACAACTACAGTAGGTAGCATCTCGTTATTTGCAACAGCAGAATATGATTATGATGGTAAATATGGATTTAGTGCTTCTTTTAGAAGAGATAACTCTTTCCGTTTTATTGAAAAAAACCAATGGGGTAATTTCTGGTCAGTAGGAGGTAGATGGAATATTAGCGAAGAAAGTTTTATGGATGATTCAGCGTTTAATCTGTTGAAATTAAGAGCTTCTTATGGAGTAACTGGAAACGATAGAATTTCGGGAGGTTATTATGCGGCTACAAACCAAACAAGAGAATTGTTTGGAAGTGGACAAGGTTATAATGGCGGAATAGCTACTGTACCCGTACAAAGAGCAAATGTGAATTTACGATGGGAAGAAACTTCTCAATTTAATGTAGGAGCAGATTTCGCTGTATGGAATAATAAGTTTTCAGGGAGTTTTGATTATTATATTAAAGTTGTTGATAACCTATTCCAAAACAATCAAATATCAAATATTAATGGGCAGAGCTCATTGTTAGCTAATGTGGGTTCATTAGAAAATAAAGGAGTAGAACTAAATCTTAACTATACAATTATTGACAACAAAGACCTTACTGTTAAAGTTTTTGCTAATGGTTCTTATAATGAAAATGTAGTTACAGATTTACCAGCATCAGACGGAATCGTAAATGCAGGAGGATCTACAGCTTTAGGTATTGGAGAGATTGCAAATTCATTTTACCTTGTTAGATATGCAGGCGTAAATCCATCTAATGGAAACCCTCTATTCCTAACTGCTAGTGATCAACTTACAGAAACATTAAGTGATGATGATAGAGTTTTTGTTGGGAAATCACCCTTACCAGTATGGCAAGGAGGTTTTGGAACCAATATTTATTATAGAGGTTTTGAATTTAGTACACAATGGTCTTTTGCCGCAGATGTGTATAGAAACAATTTAGATTTTGCAGACCTTGAAGAAGTTTCAGTAGGTTCTATAGAAGGTAGAAATAGATCAGTAACCTTATTCAATGCTTGGCAAAACCCAGGTGATATTACAACAATACCTAGAGTTAATTCAGCTTTAAGTAGTGTAAACTATATCAATCAAACCGATAGATATTTAGAAGACGCTTCATTCTTGCGTTTACGTAACATTACGCTCGGATATTCTTTACCTAAAAGCGTTTTAGAAAAAACACTTTTCACCAAGCTCAGATTCTATGTGCAAGGTGAGAACTTATTCACGTTTACGAAATTTAGAGGATGGGATCCAGAAGCTAACTTAAGAACTACAAATAGAGGTCAGTTCCCAACTCCAAAAATTTTCACTTTCGGTACAACAATAGACTTTTAAATTAAGAAAACATGAAAAAATATATATACAAAATATCTTACGCACTTTTATTTTTGTTGGTTGTATCCTGTAATGATGCAACAGAGATTGTGCAATTAGGAGAGCTAACGGAAGATGTAGCTTTTAAAAACTTACAAGATGTTCAAACTGGACTAAACGGTGTTTATAGCGCTTACTCCCCAGACGGAGGAGGTAATGGAACAGGAGATGCAATTTACTATAGTGCTATTTTTGCAGATAATTTAAAATCAGGTGTTGCAAGTAACGGTCAAGGTGCTCAAGCATATGGACATTTAATTGATATTACTGGAAGTTCCGTAACAGAATTTATATGGCCAAATCGTTATTTGGTGATCTTTAGAGCCAATGTATTATTAAGAGCAATAGACAATATTACATTCACCAGCGAAGAGCAAAGTGAAGTCAATCATATTAGAGCACAGATTTTAGCATTGAGAGCTTTAGCTCATTTCGATTTATTCCAGTACTATACGGTCAATTATCAAGATGATGCTTCATTGGCAATCATCAATGTCGATTTTGTACCCGCAGCTACTGATCAATTTGAACGAAACACCGTCTCAGAAACTTTAGCATTTATTAAAAGCGATTTAGAGATGGCTAGAAGTTTGGTAGATGACAATAACCCAGCTGCTGCAAATCCAGTATTTATCAATGGAGATTTTATCAAAGCACTACAAGTAAAAGTAGCTTTGCTAGAAGGAGATTTTGGGGCAAATATTATGGCATTAATCAACGAACTATTAGGAAACTATCCTTTAGCCAATCAAATTCAATATCGTAATATGTTTGGAGATTTTGATAATACTGAGATCATATTTAAACTCTCTAGAGTAGTAGGCGATAATGGTATTGGCGGATTGTTCTATTTCAATGCTGTTGATCCAGACGATGCTTATTTAGAAATGTCTAATCAATTGTATAATGAATTGAGTGAGTTACCTAATGATATAAGATTGCCAACCAATGTTAGTAATCTAAGTAATTTTATCAGTACAAATAATCCAGATAATCTACTGTTGATTAATAAATATCCGGGATCATCTGCGGGAGGCCAAGTGAATGACATTAAAGTAATGCGTTCCTCAGAATTACAATTAATTAGAGCTGAGATGCAAGCTAGAAATGGAGATTTATCAGGAGCCGCTACTAGTGTAAGAGAATTGAGAAACATTAGAACCAATAGCACGGTAGCTTTGCCTACGTATGCGAATTTAACCGAAGCACTTACTGATATTTTAAAAGAACGTCGAAAAGAGTTTTGTATCGAGGGACACCGTTTCCTTGACTTAAAAAGATTGGGAGGAGAGTTAAATATTGGAATTAACAGACTTCCAGTAGATAGCGATTCATTTTCAGCATCCAGTACGTTGCCTGCAAATGACATAAGATTTACATTAGGAATTCCTCAAACCGAGCTTGATGCAAATAGTGCTATTACTCAAAACCCTGGATATTAATCAATATACAAAAAATGAAAAATATTATGCGAACCCTATTTAAAACCATATGCTTATTCATTGTGATAGGCAGTCTCACAAGTTGTGATGAAAATGTGAACTCTGTTATTTTTGATGGTAATGAGAATGCAAATAGAACATTTTTGTCTTTTCCTTCAAATACAGTGAACTTACCTGTTATTATTGACAATACAGGAAGTGTAGAAATCACCTTAAACTCTAGTACACGTTCTGATGTAGATAGAAGTTTTAACATTTCAATGATAGCAGAACAAACTACAGCGAACCCCTTAACCTATAGTTTACCTTCCACAGTAACAATTCCGGCAGGTTCTTATCAAGGGGTGATTACCGTAAATGGCGTTGATGGCGGATTGGTAGATACCACAGCCAAACAATTGGTTTTTTCATTAGCAGACTTACCAGACAACGTCGATTTCGATTCAAATCAAGTGATTGTAAATATTTTTGAAGTATGCCCAGTACTTGCCGAATTTACGGGTAATTATATGATGCAACAGATCACCGCTATTAATCCAGACGATGGAGTGCAAATGTTTAATAATCAGGTAATCACATTAGTGAGTGAAGGTGAAACTGCTAGGTCTTTTCAAGCAATTTATTTAGAAGCACTAGGAATAGGAAATGGACCAACAACCATTACTTTTTCTCTAGTTTGTAATCAAGTAATTATAGATTCTAATATACAAACAACACTATTATGTGTAGGAGGCTCTCCTAGTATAGATTTTGGACCTGCAACTACACCGTCTACCTATGACGCTAATGACGATAGTGTCTTTGATGTTACCATCACAGAGTATTTTGAAGAAGATGGTGGTTGTGGTGCAAATCCGTACGAAACTACTTTTAGATTAACTAAATTATAAACAGATGTCAATTATGAAAATTATTTATAGAACTTTAAGCTTATTTTTAATAGTTTCCATACTATATAGTTGTGACAATAGTGAGGGAGAAAATGAAGGGAAATTTGAATCCGATCCAGAAACTGGATGGGTTCAATTTGCAGCAGCGTCTTCCGCAGCAATTAATATCGATGGATTTGATACGTCATCTCCGTTAGAAGTACCTGTAGAAGTAAATGTGCCAGTAGTAAGAAACGATTTAAATATCGGTTATCAATTGGTAGGTGTTTCTGGTGCAGATCCAAACACAGTTTTTAGTAATAACGGTCAATTAGTAAACCCGGGTGGTACATCCAGTCACTTTGATGTAGATTTTCCTACAATAAATTTTGATATTAGTGAAGCAGCTGCTATTTCTGAACCTCTAGTTTTTGATGTAGTACTTACTTCTACTAGCAGTGGAGATGTAACTGTAGGAATAGAAGGATCTACTCGTCCTATTTCTCATAGAATAGAAATATGCCCTTCTTTGAGTTCTTCTGTAAATACGTTTATTGGAGATTATAGGCTCACAGTGCCATCTGGAGCAAGTGCGTTTGGTGTAGAGGTTTTTACTGAAAATCAAATTGTGACTTTGTCAGAAGGACCTAACGGGCCTTTTAGTAGACAATTTACAACCGTATATCTTCCAGCATTTCAGGCAGATACGATGGAGGTTTCATTCTTATTTGTAAATGGAAGCATTCGAGTAGACAATAACTTAAACACAGATATTGGTTGTACTAGTTTTATTCTTTTAGGAGGTAATTTTACAAATATTCAACCTGCTCCTTGCGGCGATGCTCAAATCACATTAGAAATATTTGACTTTTTTAATGGTACAGGAGGTTGTGGCCCAGCCAATATACCTATAACTGTAGTTTTAGAAAAAATATAGAGTACCATATATGAAAAAGAAGATGGTTTGAACTACTGTCTAAAGAAACTCTTGGCGAAATAAATGTAAATATCAATTTCGCCAAGCCTTCTTTATTTTCATTTTCTCTAGTGGTAATAACCTTATCAGATCACCAATTTATCTGTAAAAGATACTATTAATTGTATAAAATTTTAGAGTAGTTATTGAAAAATGTCAGCAATGAAAAATGAAAACATATACAGCAAATATTAAAGATATATGTAAGGCTCTTCCGATCAATATTGTTTCGGCAGGAACCGAATTAGATTCAGTTTCTTATGATGTTTCTCTAGTGATTACCATTCCATTAGGAGCTAAAGATGTTACAATGAATATAACGGTTTCAGAGATAAAAGCAAATATTGAAAATGAAATTATCGAATTAACACAGAATGAAGAACCGAAAATAATTGCTAGTCAAAATATAATATTAGAAAGCGAATCTGATGAATCGATGTAATAAATTTCACCTCCTTAAATAATAAATTAGATTTTTGAATTACAAATAGGTTGCGTTTGCAATCTATTTGTTTTTTAAATTAATTGTGTTTGAATAAAATCAATTAGCTCTACCTAAAGCTTTGTTACTGTCTGGTTTCAAGATATTTTAAGAAAAGACATTTTGCTTTTGATATTATTGATAATTACAAATAAAAAGAAATTTTAGAATTATAATCAATCTGTTTATCAGTTGGTTACAATTAAGTCTTGATTCTTGATTCTAATAGCGACTTGTACTGAGTCTGTCGAAGTAAGCGGTCTTAATACTTTTTATTAGGCAGCTTAATGATTTAAAATAACCTCCATAGATTGTTGTAACTCCAACGCATTTTTAGCAGCAGCTACAGCAAAATCAGTTCCATTAGAAGCATAAATAATTCCGCGAGAAGAATTAATTAACAAGCCTACTTGGTTGTTCATTCCATATTTGCAAACCTCTTGCAGATTTCCACCTTGTGCACCAACACCAGGTACCAATAAAAACGAATTAGGAATAATTTTTCTGATATCAGCTAGATATTCAGCTTTCGTAGCACCCACAACATACATCAAGTTCTCAGGATTTGTCCAGTTTTTCGAAGTTTCCAAAACGTGTTTGTATATGTCTTGATTATCAACTTTTTTTGTTTGAAAATCAAAAGCTCCCGCATTAGAAGTCAAAGCCAGTAAAATGGTGTGTTTGTTTTCAAAAGCAAGAAAAGGCTCTACAGAATCTTTCCCCATATAGGGAGCAACAGTAACACTGTCAAAAGCCAAATCTTCAAAGAAAGCCTTCGCATACATGGTAGAAGTATTTCCAATATCTCCACGTTTTGCATCAGCAATCGTAAAAATTTCAGGATGATTTTGATTGATATAATTGATGGTCCTTTCTAAAGATTTCCAACCTTTAATTCCATAGGCTTCATAAAAAGCAGTATTCGGTTTGTAGGCAACACACAAGTGATGTGTAGCATCAATAATTGCTTTGTTAAACTCAAAAATCGGATCCTCTTTTTCCAATAAAAATGTAGGAATTTTATTGAGGTCAACATCCAAACCAATACATAAAAACGATTTCTTTTTTCGAATCTGAGTTACAATTTCTGCTGTAGTCATCTGTCTTTTTAAAAGTTGAACAAAGGTACATATTTTTGAGAGTTTCTTTTATCTTTGTTACAGACCGATTCTTCATGATTAAATATATAGCAAGTAAAATTTTCTACGGATTTTTAACACTCTTCGGAGTTGTTACAGTCATCTTTTTGCTATTCAATATTTTACCAGGAGATCCAGCAAGAATGATGCTAGATCAACGAGAAGATACAGAACAATTAGAAAACATCAGAAAGAAATATGGTTTTGATAAACCTGTGATTACACAATATTTCTATTATTTGAATGATGTATCACCATTGTCGTTTCATTCCAAAGAGGCAGAGGATTATACCTATCTAAGAGAAGGAAAGTATTCCTACCAATCTTTATTTTCTATAGGAGACACCAAGTTGGTTTTTAAATATCCCTATTTAAGAGAGTCCTTTCAGAAAAATGGAAAAAACGTTTCAACGATCATTTCAGAAACACTTCCAAATACAGCTGTTTTGGCACTTTTTGCCATTGTAATCGCCATTGTATTAGGAATTCTATTTGGTGTGCTTTCAGCAGTCTACAAAGACACTTGGTTCGATAGAATAATTGCCGTAATCAGTACATTTGGAATGAGTGTGCCTTCCTTCTTTTCTGCGATTTTATTTGCCTGGTTTTTCGGTTTTGTCTTACACGAATTCACAGGCTTAGAAATGACAGGAAGTTTATATGTGGTGGATGATTTTGGCGAAGGCGTTTATATACAATGGAAAAATTTGATTTTACCCGCCATCGTTCTTGGAATTCGCCCATTGGCAGTGATCATACAGTTAATGCGGAATTCTTTGTTAGAAATTTTAAGCTTAGATTATGTAAGAACCGCAAAAGCAAAAGGACTAAGTTCTTATCAAGTCATTAAAAAACATGCATTGAAAAATGCTTTAAACCCAGTAGTTACAGCTATTTCTGGTTGGTTTGCTTCCATGTTAGCAGGAGCCGTTTTTATAGAATATATTTTTAACTGGAATGGCTTAGGTAAAGAAATTGTGAATGCATTAAACACTTTAGATCTGCCTATTATTATGGGAAGCGTATTGGTAGTTGCAACACTTTTTATCATTATTAATATACTCGTAGATATTATCTACAGTTGGTTAGACCCGAGAATTCGATTGCAATAAATATTGAGAACTTGAAATTGAAATTGAAACTGAACTTGAAACTGAAAAATGAAAGAATGGATAGATTCAATCTCATAAAACATTAAATTTAGCCTGTGAAAAAACTCATTCTATTAATCGCTATTGTTTTTTTAAGTTGCGGTGAAGACCCTACGCAATTTTCTAATGAAGCTTTGCAAGAAACTTTCACAAATTTTGATCAAGAAGAAGTTACTTTTCAATACATATTAGATAAACACAAAGGCAAGAAAATATTGATAGATATTTGGGCTTCGTGGTGTAAAGATTGCGTTGTCAATTTTCCCAATCTAAAGAAACTTCAAAAGGAAAATCCAGAGATTGCCTACGTATTTTTATCACTAGACAGAAGTGAGAAAAGTTGGAAAAAAGGAGTAGATCGATATCAATTAAAAGGCGATCACTATTTTATGAAAGAAGGGAAAAAAGCCAGCTTTGGAGATTTTCTAAACTTATGGTGGATTCCAAGATACGTAGTGGTGAGTGAATCAGGAGAAATCACCTTGTTTAAAGCCACAAAAATTACTGACAAAAACATTCTGCTTGCCTTCAAAAAATAAGTATTTTAGCCGCTTATAACGGAACAAAATTATGAGAAAAAATATAGTAGCTGGAAATTGGAAAATGAATAACAATGCTACACAAACGAGAGAATTAATTTTAGGATTAAAACAGTCGATCAATACCCAAGAACTTAACGGAAGAGTAATTGTAGCACCTACATCTATTAATTTAAGTTTGGCTGTACAAGATGCCTCAGATTCTGTGATTGAAGTATCAGCACAAAATATGCATCAAGCTTCAAGTGGCGCTTATACAGGAGAAGTATCTGCTGATATGTTAAAAAGTGTTGGTATAAACATAGTCATCTTAGGGCATTCAGAAAGAAGAACCTATTTTGGAGAGGACGATGCCATCTTAACCGAGAAAGTAACAGCGGCCTTAGAAAACAATTTAGAAGTGATTTTTTGTTTTGGAGAGTTGTTAGAAGATCGTAAATCTGACAATCATTTCAATGTTGTAGAAAGTCAATTAAAAAATGCAGTATTAGGCTTGGAAGCAAATGCATGGAAAAATATTGTATTAGCCTATGAACCTGTTTGGGCAATTGGAACTGGAGAAACTGCAAGCCCAGAGCAAGCACAAGAAATGCACGCATTTATTAGAAGTTTATTAAAAGATACTTACGGGAATGATGTGGCAGAAAATACATCTATTCTATATGGTGGAAGTGTAAAGCCAGCAAATGCTAAAGAGATTTTTTCTAAGAAAGATGTAGATGGAGGTTTGATTGGTGGAGCTGCATTAAAAGTAGAAGATTTTACAGCAATTATAGCGGCTATGTAATGGCAAAAACTTGGCAGGAAAAATTTAATTCAGACAAACCATACGTGGTGAAAACCATCGATAAGAAGTTTGCTGATATGCCAGCAGGAACCCGAATGTTTATTGCCACGCCAAGAATTATTGATGCCTATGTAAACCATATTCCTTCTGGAGTGGAGGTTGATATATTAACCCTGCGAAAAGATTTAGCAGCAGAGTATGATGCTGAAATGACTTGTCCAGTTACCACCAGTATTTTTTTAAGAATCGCTTCAGAAGTTGCTTTTGAAAAATATCAAAACGGTGCCAACATCGATGAAATTACACCGTTTTGGAGAGTGATGAATTCGAAAATGCCCATTGCTAAAAAATTAAGTTGCGGAACAGATTTTATAAATTCGCAAAGAAAAAAAGAGAATTTAGACTAATGGATGCCATTTATATTGCCTATAATTTTGAAGTTTCACCCAAAGAACCTGCAACAGAAATCTTGATTGCTCAATTAGGATATGTAGGCTTTGAAAGTTTTGTTGAAAATGAAAATGGTATTACTGCTTATATTCAGAAGCAAGATTGGAATGCAAAAATTTTAGAAGAAGTTTCTATTTTAGATTCTGAAGAATTTGAAATCTCATTTCAGCAAGAAGAAGTAGCGCAAACCAATTGGAATGCAGAATGGGAAAAGAATTTTGAGCCGATTGAAGTAGATGGCAAAGTGAGTATTAGAGCACCATTTCACGAGAACCCAAACCTTCAATATGATATTGTGATCGAGCCAAAAATGAGTTTTGGAACCGGTCATCATGAAACTACGCATATGATGGTTCAGCATTTATTAGCACTGAACCTAGAAGGCAAGAAAGTGTTAGACATGGGATGTGGAACTGGGATTCTAGCAATTTTTGCTGAAATGAAAGGAGCCAAGCCGATAGATGCTATTGATATTGACAATTGGTGTTATCAAAATTCAGTAGAAAATGCTGAACGTAATAAATGTAGTCATATTTCCGTTTATGAAGGAGATTCATCGTTGTTAGAAGGTAGAAGCTATGATGTGATCATTGCCAACATCAACCGTAATATTTTGTTGTCAGATATGAAAACATATACCGACTGTTTACATGATGGTGGAATCCTTTTACTGAGTGGGTTTTACGAGGAAGACATTCGAATGATCAATGAAGAGGTTACTAAACATGGCTTAGTTTTTGATAGTAAAATCAACAGAAATAATTGGGTGGCACTCAGGTATTTAAAATAAATTTATATTAAATTCGTACTCATGAGTACAAAAAAGAAGATACAGGAAGATGTTGATGTACTAGAAAAAGAAGTAAATCAGCATGAAATTGTCTTACATAACGATGAAGTCAATACCTTCGATTTCGTGATTGATTCTCTTATTGATGTTTGCGAACATACTGTTGAACAAGCCGAGCAATGTACATGGTTGGTTCATTTTAAAGGAAAATGTACGGTAAAGACAGGAGAATACGATGACCTAAAACCTCGCTGTTCTAAATTGCAAAGTTTAGGTTTATCAGCAGAATTGGTTTAATATGGAAAATGTATTTAAGTATTTCGATTTTTCTTCCTTCAAAAAAGACACTTCAAATTCCTTCAACGGAAATGAAATCTCGTATACAGAATTAAATTCAGAACACTTTCTCATTTTTGAAAAAGAGAAAGAACAATACAACTTGTATGTTTCTAAATTCAAAAATGAAAGTGAAATAGGGAAGAAGCCACCAGAAATTTTAGAGATTCTTGTAGAGAATTACGACAAGAGTAACTCCGAACATCGTATTGCTATTAGAAGATATTTAGGGTAAACCCATCAGTAGGGTGAGTTTTTTTATTGACTCTATTTAATAGAGCAGCAACACTCTTTTCTTAATTTAACATTTCATTAATAATTTGAATCAATAATTATTCTTTAATTCATTGAAAATCGTTAGGTTATGGCTAAACACTCTTCAATTAGACTATTATTATTAGCATTTTTAATGATTCATTTTGCTGGATATTCTCAGTATAAAAAGAAACATTGGGAGGATAGAAACCAATGGCAAAAGACTCCTAAGCTTATTGAGTTGATGGGAATTAATAGCGATATGAAAGTTGCAGATATTGGATGTCATGAAGGATATATGACGATTCATTTATCAGACTTCCTTAAAAATGGAAAAGTATATGCCGTTGATGTTGTAAAAAGTAGAATAGACAAACTAAAAACTTTTTTAGAAGAAGAGAAAAGAAATAATGTGATTCCTATTGTTGGGAAATATGACGACCCTCTTCTTCCTAAAAATACGTTGGATGCTGTAATCATTATGGACACCTATCACGAAATTGATGCCTATAAAAAAGTTTTAAAGAAGGTATATGCATCTTTGAAAAAAGGAGGGAAGCTATTAATTCTTGAAGAGATAAAAATATATCGAATAAATGATTCGAGAAAAGATCAAACTAAGGGTCATGATATTGCTTTACGATATGTGAAGAAAGATCTTGTAAAAGCTGGTTTTACAATAGAAATAGAAATTCCTGATTTTGGTAGGTGGGAAAATAAAGAGGAAGAACAAATGTGGATATTAGTTGCCAAAAAATAATAGTTAACCCGTTGTGCATTTTGAGCTAAAAAGAAAACAAAATGTCAGTTCGAGTGATTTTAGGATAGTGTCTTATAAAATAAAGAACCACGTCTTTTGGACGTGGTTTCTTGCTTGTTGTGACCATGACAGGATTGACTTCGTCTTTCCTGACAAAGCTCCGCTTTGAGAATACTTCAAACAAAAAAACACTCAAGCAAGCTTGGCATTTTTTCTTATTGAGTATTCATTCGTGACCATGACAGAATTGACTTCGTCTTTCCTGACAAAGCTCCGCTTTGAGAATACTTCAAACAAAAAAACGCTCAAGCAAGCTTGGCGTTTTTCTTATTGAGTATTCATTCGTGACCATGACAGGATTCAAACCTGTAACCTCTTGAGCCGTAATCAAGTGCGCTATTCAGTTGCGCCACATGGCCTTTTTAATTGATTTGCCTGACGAAGGAATTTTTCCGTAGGCGGGGTGCAAATATAACATGTTTTTTAAAATGAGAAAAGGTTCTTTATTCTTTTTAATTAAGCAATTTGTTTTTTAAATTCATCAACGATAGGTTGTGCCTTTTCTAAATCGGTATTTAGTATAAAAAGCTCATCAATATAATTGGTTATTTCATAAGCAGGAATTTTATCAGATTTGACAATGCTTGAAATTTTATTTTCTTTAAGAATAGTTTTCAGTCTTCTAGTAAAAATTGATGATCCGGTATAAATTTTAATATATTCTGTAGCCATAATTTTAAGTTTTTAATGCGTTTAATGTAACATAAGTTCGCCATCCAATAATTGCTAATTGAATTTTTGAAGCTTTAGAGATATCCAATCTTTTTTTTGTAAAAGACGGTAAAAGAACTTTGTTAAGTTTGGCTAGGACCTTAAATAATGATTTTTTCATTTCCAGTAAGTTGTTAACCAAAAATACTAAAAAAAATAATGCCATTTAGAACGAAGCTTTCGCTTCGTTCTTCTTGACTTGGTTGGATAGTAATTTATTTCTTTTTCTCAATCATTTTCTTCGCTAATTCGGCTCCAATTAATGATTCTAGCAAATTCCCACTGTTTCCATTTTCACCACTTTCTATATACGTTTGTGGTAATCTTAAATCCTTTAACTGTTGAGCAACTCCAACGGCGGTTTTGTATTCCCACTCAGCCTTTTCTTGAGGTGTTAAACCTGCGCTCACCAATTTTGCGTTTTCATAGTATTGAGCATCTGCTGCTACTTTTTTACTTTTGGCTTTGAATAACTCAACTTCGTATTGCTTTTTCTCTTTGATTAGATTAAACCCAGCGACTTTAGCCTCTGTTTCTGCCTCAATAGTTTGTTGTATCTGGATTTTCTCTAATCTCGCTCTTTCTTTCGCTTTTTCAGATTCTCCTTTAGCAACCTCTTTCTTAGCTCTGTAATACTCACGCTCAGCTTGTTGTTTTTCCAATTGAGTTTGAGCAACTTCATTTTTTTGTAAATCTAATCTTTCATCAAACGATTCTTCCCAGTCGATACCAGTTACTTGTGCCTGGTAAATTTTCAATCCGTATTGTTTTAAAGAGTTAGAGTCGTCTCTAATGATATTTCCATCTGAATCTCTTTTAATTCTAAATTTCTTTTGTTTACTAGATTTCCCAACTTTAATTTGTCTTACAGTTGTGGTGTCTCCAACAATCTCATTGATGTTTTCATCTTCATAGTATTGTTCTACTTGATACATTCCGTTTTCTAGTTGATCTCTAAAATATCGATCAAAATCTGAAGCCTGACCTGAGATATAATCTTGTGCATCCATCAATTTACAGGTATTCTTTATGGCTGCATCAATGTTAGGTAAAACCCTTCCAAAGATTAATTTTCCTTCGCTTTTATTTCTATCTGCCATATTTAAGAAAACTTCCTCATCATTAATATTGACTCCAACAATCACAGAAGTACTTATTTCGGCTTTAATTGCATCACTGAATTCCCATTTTTGAGCTTGTCTATTATAGATACCTTGGCCTTCTTTAGGAAGGTCGTCTTTGTCATCTACAATAATATCTTTGATAGAAATCTCATAGGATAGCGGAATAACTCTACCCCAATATTTCAATTTCACTCCTTGGGTGGTAATCATTTTATCTCCACCACTTATAAATTGTACAGCATAGGCTGTACCTGCATCTGCGTAAAAGAACATTCCTGTAATTACGCTCATCACAATTCCCAATAGAGTGAGCTGAATACTTCGTGCCTTGGTAATTGAGTTTAAGAATTTATTCGTTGTAAAAAATGCTTTTAATACAAGAGATAAGATTCCAATAATAATTAATAAAATTCCAATAGTTGTTAACATAGCTTTGTGTTTTAAATAGTTAATAGTTTATAGTAATACATAGGAAACTACAAGTAATGTAATTTCAATAATTTTAAATGCAAGTGTAATCATTTTTGTTGATTTTTAGTGATTAAGTAATATGTAATTCTAGAATTGTTTTATCAATATATATTATTGAACTTGTATCTTCCTAATAAAAACATTGAAAAAGATTAAATCAATTTTACATTTATAACAGAATAATATAATTTAGTTATAATGTGAAACATTTATTACTACGATTAAGTTACAATATGAAGTTTTAAATAGTTAAAAATGTTTTAAAATGAAATAAAACAAAGGGTTTTTGATGCTTTTTTTAAAGTGAAAACCAAAAAAAACATCATTTTTCAGCAAATCCATCTTTTACCCTTTCAGAAAGTTGATTATAATGTATCTTCGAAAAAAATCTAGAGAATGAATTTTTTGCTCATTATAGGAGGATTAGCCTTATTAATTTTTGGAGGAAATTGGTTATTGAAATCTGCAGTAGCGATTTCTTTACGATTACAAATTCCAAAAATTGTAATCGGAATGACTATTGTTTCTTTTGCTACTTCTGCCCCAGAATTAATTGTGAGTATTAAATCGGCGATAGATGGTTATCCAGATTTAGCTTTAGGAAATGTGATAGGATCTAATATTGCAAATTTAGGTTTGGTATTAGGAATTACATTACTAATTGCTAAAATTGATGTACAAAAAAGTTTTTATAATACAGATTGGCCAGTGATGATGTTGGCTTCTGTACTACTTTTTTTCTTTTTATATAATGATCACATGATTTCTGCAACAGAAGGAATCATTCTGTTTTCACTTTTAGCAGTCTTTTTAGTTTATCTTTTGCGTTTTCAAAAGCAAGCTGTAGTAGACGAAATGCCTGAAGATGATGAAGCTTTACCAAATTATAAGACAGCATTATTTTTAATTCTAGGTGGAGTAGGATTGTGGGGAGGCTCAGAACTCTTAATAGAAGGAGCAACTGAAATGGCAACAGATTTTGGAGTGAGTGAACGATTAATAGGAATTACGGTAGTTTCTGTAGGAACTAGTATTCCAGAGTTGGCAGCTTCTATAATAGCAATCATTAAAAAAGAAAAAGCAATTTCTTTAGGAAACCTGATAGGCTCTAATGTATTTAATATATTGGCAGTTTTAGGAATTACTTCAATAATAACGCCCATCAAAGTAGAAGATACAGCCTTATTTACCAATGACATTTATTGGATGTTAGCAATTTCTTTTTCAATAGTACTTTTAGTATTTATGCCGAAGAAGATGCGATTAGAAAGAAAGAGCGGCGTTATTCTCTTGTTAGCATATATTGCATTTTTATATACTACCTTATCATAAAAAGAATATTTCTTCTTTACAATCACGCTTAAGGTATGAGGAGTAATCTGTACATATAATTAAAACACTATAAAATGTCATTATAGAATCAAGAACCAAGACTGTTCTGATTCTAATAACTTCTTGTGTTGAATTTGCACTATTATTACACAAAGTAAGACAGAGAATCATAAAGAAAAATTGCTTCACCTTACCAATCGTCTGACGAGTAAAATGAAGCAATTAAGGCTTTTTTATTGTTAAATCTAACTAGCTAATGTTAGCTGACTTAACAGTTTTTATAATTCTACCAGCAATCTTATATGGATCACCATTAGAAGCAGGTCTTCTGTCTTCTAACCATCCTTTCCAACCTTGCTCTACAGTAATGATAGGGATTCTAATAGAAGCTCCTCTATCTGAAACACCATAGCTAAAATCTGTAATAGCAGCAGTTTCATGTAAACCTGTTAAACGTTGGTCGTTAAACTCACCGTAAACCGCAATATGTTCTTTTACTACTGGTCTAAATGCTTCACATATCTTCTCATAAGTTTCTTGAGAACCACAAGTTCTTAAAACAGTATTAGAGAAGTTTGCATGCATACCAGAACCATTCCAATCTCCTTTTACAGGTTTTGGGTGATATTCAATATAGTAACCAAACTTTTCAGTTAATCGATCCAATAAATAACGTGCTATCCAAATTTCATCTCCAGCTTTTTTAGCTCCTTTAGCAAACAATTGAAATTCCCATTGTCCAGAAGCAACTTCTTGATTGATTCCTTCAAAATTCAATCCAGCTTCAATACATAAATCAGCATGCTCTTCAACAAAATCTCTTCCATGAGTATTTCTTCCACCTACAGAACAATAATACATTCCTTGAGGTCCAGGGTATCCACCAATAGGGAAGCCTAAAGGTAATTGAGTAGCGGTGTCCATAATAAAGTATTCCTGCTCAAAACCAAACCAAAAATCATTATCATCATCATCAATATCAGCTCTTGCGTTTGTTGGGTGAGGAGTTCCATCAGCATTTAAAACTTCTGTCATTACTAAAAATCCATTTTCTCTAGCTGGATCAGGATAAATAGCTACTGGTTTTAATAAACAATCTGAAGAACCACCCTCAGCTTGCCTTGTAGATGAACCATCAAATGACCAAACTGGACAATCTTCTAATTTACCACTAAAGTCATTTTCAACTTTAGTTTTACTTCTCATGTTTTGAGTTGGAAAGTAACCATCTAACCAAATGTACTCTAATTTAGACTTGCTCATAATTTTATTTAATGTGATATAAGTAAGGCACAAATATAATTCAAAACACTATTTTGAGATAATAAAATGAACTGAAAATCAGGTTTTTTTAAAGAATTTATTCACAATTATTAATTTGCTAAAAAAGAGCAGGTTAGAATATTATTTTGGTAAAAAAAAGATTGTTTTTTAAGAATTTAAAAACACTTTTTTTGATAAAACTTTGCGATATCGTTTTCGTAGTTCTATTTTTTATTTGGAAAAGAAAACAATCCGTACTTTTGTGCAAAATTCCAGCACAAAATGAGCCAAGAAGTTTCTAAAAGATATGCTCAAAGAGGCGTTTCTGCTTCCAAAGAAGATGTACACAATGCTATCAAAAATATTGATAAAGGATTATTTCCAAAAGCATTTTGTAAAATTGTTCCAGATGAGTTAACAAATGATGATGAGTATTGTTTGATTATGCATGCTGATGGAGCGGGAACAAAATCGTCTTTAGCCTATATGTATTGGAAAGAAACAGGAGATGTTTCTGTTTGGAAGGGAATTGCACAAGACGCACTTATCATGAATATTGATGATCTTTTGTGTGTTGGAGCTACCGATAATATCATGTTGTCTTCTACCATAGGAAGAAACAAGAATTTGATTCCCGGTGAAGTAATTTCTGCTATCATTAACGGAACGGAAGAGTTGATTGAAGATTTAAAAGGTTTTGGTGTGACCATTCATTCTACCGGAGGAGAAACTGCGGATGTTGGCGATTTGGTAAGAACCATTATTGTCGATTCTACAGTAACCGCAAGAATGAAACGTTCTGATGTGATTGATAATGCCAATATTAAACCAGGTGATGTGATTGTTGGATTAGAGTCTTTTGGTCAGGCAACCTATGAAAAAGAATACAACGGCGGAATGGGAAGTAACGGATTGACATCAGCAAGACATGATGTTTTTCATAAGTATTTAGCTGAAAAATTCCCTGAAAGTTTTGATGCTGCTGTTCCTGAAGATTTGGTGTATTCTGGACAAGTAAAATTGACTGATTCTGTTGAAAATTCACCTATTGATGCTGGGAAGTTAGTATTGTCACCCACAAGAACTTATGCACCCATCATCAAAGAGATTTTATCGAAATATACTTCAGATACCATTCACGGAATGGTTCATTGTTCTGGCGGAGCACAAACCAAAATTTTACATTTTGTAGATAATGTTCATATTGTAAAAGACAATATGTTTCCAATTCCGCCTTTATTTAAATTGATACAAGAACAATCAAAAACCGATTGGAAAGAAATGTATCAAGTATTCAATTGTGGGCACAGAATGGAAATTTATGTGTCCCCTGAAGTTGCAGAAGACATCATTTCAATTTCAAAATCATATAACGTAAATGCTCAAATTGTGGGTAGGGTAGAGGAATCAGATTCAAAAAGACTCACGATCAAAAGTGAGTTTGGTGTTTTTGAGTATTCCTGATTTTAAGCTTTGATCATTTAGTATAAATGATCATTTTAATGCCATTTATATCCTTGTTGTACCTTTTTAGTGTATGGATATCGGAAAAATTTAACAAGAGGTTTCTGAACGAAAATATTTACAAGCTTAATAAAAGGTATTATCATTGTACTTATAAACACTTAAAAATAATTAATATATGATACTATTCGAAAACGCAAAAAAATTCTTTCACAATTGTGAATCACTAGGAGGGTGGGAGAAGTGTAAAGACTTCGTAGCTGAAAACGCTACATTTAATGGACAATGTGAACCTTTAGTAGAACTAAAAACAGTTGAAGATTATGTAGGATGGATGGTTGGATTTGGAACAATAGCACCTGGTTGTAGTTACGAATTACATGCCTCAAGTTTTGATGAAACGAATAAGATAGCACTCTTTTTTGCAACGTACACAGCAACCCATACTGGAGACGGAGGTCCCGTTCCTCCAACAAATAAAACTACGAATGCAGAGTATGTTTATGCACTTAAAATGAATGAAGAAGGTAAAGTGGTTAGCATGACGAAAATCTGGAATGCCTCATGGACCTTACGTGAATTAGGTTGGATGGAGTAGAAATATGAAACTTAAAACGGCAAATAAGAGGCTGCCTTTTCAGACAGCCTCTTATTGCTAATCACATAGATTAGAAAGTAAATTTATCTTTTCTAACATTTCCCAAGTTTTATGTGTAAACTCTTTTGGAGAGAATTTAAAAAGAAGTATTGTTCGTTTCTTTTTTTTGCAATAATGGCTTTCAATCAAAACATTTAAAGTAAACCTTTTGTTCGTTGCAAAACGATCAAATACTTTTACATGTCCTTTAAAATAAGTTATTGATTTCCTTACTATTAGATTGATCAATAAGTTATAAGTATAATATTGATTACTCTTTTTTAATGCGATTTTATAAAATCAAAACCAATCGAATAACCATCACTAGAAATCACCGCTTTTAGTGTATCAGATTCTTTATAATATTTAATTTTTTGTGGAAACTTATTCAGCGGATTCTCACAAACAAAAGATGTTTTGGTTTGTGAAGTAAATTTGAATAATGTAGGGCTTTCATTGACACCTTCTACTTGCAAAAACAAGGTGTCATTTTTCTTTATGATGGATAAAATTTCTTTAAAAACCGTATCCTTATTTTTCAGAGTATAACCAATTCCACTAAAATCTGGATTCCAAATTTCAACTGTTTTTTGATTTGGCTTGTCATTAGTACGAATCCAATAACCTAATAAGAAATCAGGTTTCTTAAGTTCTTCCTTTCCACAAGAAACTAAGAGTAGAAAACAGATAACAAAGAGGACTTTTTTCATTTGACAGGTTTTACCCAGCCAAGTTACTATCAAAATTAAAAGAATCAAAAGATAGTTGTTGATTATTTTGCCTTAATGTTATCTCTAAAGCAAATTCTACGAATTCTTTGAGCTCGTATCCATTGGTAGTAATCGTATCTAATGGTTTTATCCCTTTTTCACTTTTGGTAAACTTGTAATAGATGTGGTTAAATTCTTGATAGGTCATAATAGAGGTTTTGTCTGTTTATATTGAAGACAAGATAAAAAGGAGATACCCTATTTTTTTAAAACGAAAACCTCAGCTTTTGGCTGAGGTTTTCCACACAATAATTGACGTATGAATTTAAAAATTCAAAGCATCAAAAGTTAACTGATTGTCTTGAGGAGTTGTTTTGCGTATAGCAAATTCTACAAACTCTTTAAGTTCATATCCACTGGTTGTGATTTTATCCATTGGTTTAATTCCTTTAGAACTTTGGGTAAATTTGTAATAGATATGATTAAATTCTTGATAAGTCATTGTTTATTTTTTTTAGATTATTTTATTTAAAATCCAGTTCCAGGATCATCGTCTGGACTTGATGCTTGCGCCCGTTTAGGATGTAATAAGATATAGGTTCCTAATGCAGTTAAAGCTGCGTATTTTCCGTAATTTCCAATTTTCTGTAAAGCTTCTTTACGTGTAATCTCTTGAGTATTTTCCGTCTTTTGATTCATTTTTTCTGCAGCTTTTTTATTGAACAAGAATCTTTTTATTTAAAATTCCTTTGTTGGTTTCCAATTGAACGATATAAACTCCAGTTTTTAAATAAGGCAGTGCAATATCATTCGAAAGATTCCCTGTAAAAGAAGTATCGAGTACTTGAGTACCAAGAATGTTGTACATCTTCACTTTCGCATCATCTTCAACTCCCGTAATTCGAAGTATTCTTCTCTCTAAAGTAAAAATGTGAACACCATTGAATTCAGGATTGTCATTATTACCTAAGGTACTAGATTGTGTATGTAAGTAAAAACGTCCCACACCATTACTATCTTGATCAAGAGTGATTGCATAATTAGCATTGTCAATACTTAGATTTTCAAAAGTATTTTCTTGTCTGTCTTCCAGATACACTTCAACACCACTAGGAAGATGTAAAGCATCAATAGAAAAACTAACCAAATCACCAGAAGCGGCTTTCAATCCAATAGGAACAACTAAGTTTTCAAAATCAGAATCAGGTAAAGACTGAATGGTAAAGTTTACATCTTGATATCCATTCAATAATTTGGTATAGAGATCAAATTGATTTCCACCAAAAGAAGCCACATCATATCCAGGATCTAAACCAACGGTAGCATGCTCAAAGAATTTGATGCTGGTATCAATGGTTAAACTCCCTAAAGTAGCCAAGAGCTGAATACTTGGAATCTGACTATTCCTACTAAAAGAAGTATTTCCAGAAGCAGGTTGTATCATACGTTTGTCTTGATTGAAAGACACCGAAGAAACTCCTGTGTTGGTTCTTATAAAGAATCCTTGTCCAGGTGTGAGTGATGTTGCTGTGACATCTGCCAGCGAACGAGCTACATACCTATTTTGAGAAGGATCCCATACATAAACAGCTACATTGATAGGGTCAAAGTTTGCAGTATTGTCATTGATAAAGTTGTTATTGCTATTCTGATTGGCAGGCACAAAAGCGGTAAACGGATTCCCAATGGCATTCCACTGAGATGCAGCGACACTTTTATTGACATTGGCAACCGAAAGCGTTCCAGTAAAAGTGACAGCTCCATCAGTAGCACGCGACATGGCATAGCTACGTCCGATTTCAAACTCTGTATTTGGATTGGCAGTAAGAAAGTCGACATCATAATAGACCCATTTAGACCCTACAGCCTGACTGTCGTCATAATAAGCAACAGCATAACGATTAGGAGTTACAGAAGTATTGACACGAATATCATTGGCAACATTCTCCACAAAATCTTTGATCTTCTGACCTGCAACAGGAGCAGAGACAACACTCCAGGTATTGGCTGTAAATCCTCCGCGTTCGTAAGTAACGGTTCCTGTAGATGTACCTTCTACTAACAACACTCCACTGGTAGCTCCTACAGAACCTATTGTAATGGTTCCTTGAGTATCTAAATTTCTCGTTACTGTTACAGAACTGTTGTCTGGAATAGTTAAAGTAGAATTTAGTACAATCAAATCTCTTACCTCTCCATTCACACTTGCGCCTACAGAAGGCATATTGGTTACAGTTTGTGGTATGGTTACATCTACAGTATTGGTAGGCGTAGCATTTCCACTCCAGTTAGCAGCATCGTTCCAGCTTGTTCCGTTACTTCCATCCCAAACAACTCCCGTTGCTGGATCGTTAATGACAAAGGTTCCTGGTACAAAAGTGGTTACATAATGATCGGTGACATCTGCTCCTGTACTACTCAACACACACAATCCATTATTGGTACACGCAGGGTCGCCTTTTACGGTAGTATCTACATTAATGGCATATCGCCCAGCTGTGGTTCCTGCTACTCTTACCAGAGGTACATGCAATACATCACCTGTATTTAAAGGAGTAGTTGAAGCTAGGGTAGTAGTAAAGGTAGGATCTGTTCCACCAGTATCTATCCATGCGTCATTGGCAGTTACTCGTAGTGGTTTTGTGATGATTAGTGTAGCCTGTGTAGACAGAAAATCATTGGTAGATTGATTGGTTAGATAAGGAGAAGCAGCCAAACCTGTTGACGTTCCGTTTATAACGGGTACTCCTGAACCATCGTTTACATTGCCTTCGTATCTGTAATTGACTACCAAATCTGGATCACTTCCAATCACATTATGCCTATTGTCTAAAACTTGCTGAGCCGTTCTGGTGCTTTTCCAGATACGGGTATCAGCCAATCTTCCACCAAATCGCCTTTCAGCAAGAGTGCCTATATCATCCCATCGTTTTCCTAATGACCAAGAAGAGGTGCTAGTTGGTAAATTTTGTGCACCTGAAGGGTTTACAGCACTTCGTACCAACTGACCATCTACATACAATTGATGCGTACCTGTACTAGCATCATAAGTAGCAGCAAGGTGTATCCATTTGTCTTGCAAATTATTCGCATCAATAGGATGTCCTGTATTCCCAACTATATTTCCTATTCCTTTCCAAGTACCATCAAAATACCCCGCAGCTATTTCTCCATCCTGAATATATAGAGTGTATGTGATAGCGTCTGCTGCAACAAGGTCGTCAGCAATAATGCCTGCGAAAACATGCAAAGTATTTGGATCAGAATCAGAAGAAGGAATGTATGCCCAAGTCTCTAAAGTAATATTAGTACCGTTACTAAATATTGCATTTAGATTGGTAGAGGTTCCGCCTGTTTCATTTAAAAAATCTACAGAACCACTATCATTAAACTGCAAAGCGTTCTGTAGTGTGGGGCTTGCTGCACGTACGGTATAGGTTTTGGTAGCTGTTATATTGGTGTCTGTAAAAGACAAGGTGCCTCCTATACCATCTTGTGGGTTTCCTATTTGCGTTCCTGTATCATCAAATAAAGTATATCTGTAACCCAATTGAGAATTTGCCAAATCTGCACTTACAGAAGTAGGTGGTGTAGCAGCCGGAGCGCTTGTTGGATTTGTTGTTAGTGTTCCTTGTACAAAATCATCTATGGTAAGTGTAAGCACTTGTACTTGCGTTGTATTCATAGGATGGAAATTATAATCACCTCCTTGCGATGATACAGTAATAGTGGTACTACCAAACCCTACATGAGTTACAACCCCAGTGCTACTTACTGTAGCTACCGTAGGGTCTGAACTTGTATAGCTTATTGGTAGCCCTTGATCGGTTGTACTAGGTAAGTTTGTAGCAGGATCACTAAATTTTTTAGTAAGTGTTGCTGCTATTCCTGTAATTGTTTGATCGGTTCCTCCCGAAACAACACCATCAACAACAGTTTCACCTTGTACAAACGAACCTGCTACAGCGGGTGTGGTAACTCTTAGTTGAAATGTTCCTGGATTTTGTACCACCAATATAGGATTGGTTGGATCTGTATTGTCTATACTCAGTCCTGCAGGGTTAAGTGCATTGGGTTCTATACTATAGGTAACTTGGTTCACAGGAGTAAGGCGGTGAAAGACTAAATAATCTTTTAAAGCATACCTGTTTGCTTGTGAAGGATTGAGGCCTTTAGCGATACCTAGTACTCCGTCATATGCAAAAGTTGAGGTATTAACAGGTGGTGTTGTAGGAAAAGGTCTATCATTAATTGTAACCGGATCTGCTCCTCCTGTAAATGCGACATTAATAATTCCTAAGGATGTTGTAGGTGATTGTATTAGATAAAATACTGTAAAAACACCTGGAGCTGCTTGATTACTAATATCAATACCACTTTGACCAAAAGTTTGTTGCGTATACCCTGTAGGTTGTAAATAATTAGCGCCATTAAAAGCGCCGAAAAAGGCTCCAGATGCACCAGATGGAAGGTTTGCTGACATATTGAAAGTTCTTGCAGTACCCAATGCTCCTGTATCATAATCATTTGCCAATGTGAGTTGTGTATTATACCTAATAGTTGCAGTTTCTAGGTTGTTGTATAGCAAGGTTCCTATTTGCCCTGTTAGATAGGGGCTTGCTGCTAAACCTGTTGCTGTCCCGCTATAAGGAGTAGATGATGTATCTGTAAGATTTGAATCATAGGTATAATGTAAGACCAAATTCGTTTCTGCCTGTGCCTCTGTTGGTGTATAAGTTTTAACCGCATCACTTTTTAGTTCAAACGGCGTTCTAACTGAATTCCAAACTCGGGTATTGGCCAATCTTCCTGAAAACAAATTATTTACACCTGTTTGAGATGGGTTGTAATTTTTTCCTAAGACCCAATTTGTGGTAGGGGTTGAAGGTAAAGTACTTACAGTAGATGTTTGTGAAGCAATTAATACAGAATTGATATACAGCCTGTGGGTGGTACCATCAAAAGTGGCAGCTACATGAAACCATTGATCTGTTGGGAATTGACCAGCGGAAATACCCGCTGTTCTATTCCAAACGGTATCATAAAAACCCGCATGCAAACGTTCATTTTCAATAAATACAGCATAAGTAACCTTGTTATTATCTAGGCTCCCTCCAATCAGATTAAATCCATCAGAGGCAGTCAGATCTCCTGCAGGAATAAACGTCCATGTTTCTAAAGTAATGTTGTTTGCACTAAAATTACTATTAATTCCAGAAGGCACACTAATGTCTCCTACATCATTAAACTGAATGGCATTTGAAGTCAAGCTTTCAGGAGTGACTGCAGTTGCACTTACTCTATAGGTGTTTAAACCACTGATTGAGACATTGGTAAGGTTAAAATCCAAGGGGTTACCAGTACCTTGTATAGGACCAGCTACTACTGTTTCAGTACCACCAGATACGCTATTGTGCAACGTATAAGCATATGCTGTTTGAGAACCTCCTAGGGTTACTGTTGCATTAAAAGGAGCTGAATTAGTATGAATTGCTGGATTAGCAGTTAATGTATAAGAGTTGTCATATACAGGATCTGTTACCACTAAATTTTGTGTTGCTCTTAGTGGAGTATAGGTAAAATCTCCAGCTTGAGTGGCTGTTAATACGGTCGTTCCAGATCCTATTAGTGTTACTGTATTCCCTGTAGCAGGTACGGTAGCTACAGAAGTATTAGAACTTGTATAGCTTAATACCAAACTTGCAGGTGCATCTGAATTGGCTATTGGGTTGTACGTATTTGGGGTAGGAGGAACTGTATGATCTGCAGGTAATGTAATAGTCTGCGCAGTACCTCCTGTAATGGTTACAGGAATGTCAAAGGAAGTTTGAGCAAAATTTGTATTCTCTGCTGATGTAGCTCGTAAAGTATAGACTCCCGGGTTTTGTACCGTTAAATTAGCTCCGCTTATAGGACCAAGTGGAATAGGTGTTGTCGCATTAGTTTCGATTTGCTGAAAACTTGTAGCTCCAGCCTGACTATGAAGGACAATCACACTTGTTAAATCGATAACATTTCCTATTTCATTTCTTGGATAACTTAACGATGCAGGAAGATTAAACGGTGTGGGTTGGGTTAACTTAGCGGGTGTATTGTTATTTGAATAAGAAACGTAGTTTCTTATTGTACCACTAAGATGAGTTGTGGTTTCTGCAGCAAGCGCTTCTATAATATAATTTCCTTGCGCAGTTCCTGAGGTGATGGTTAATTGATCTCCATTGATGGAAAGTCCTGCTGGACTCCCAACTACCGAATAGCTAAATGTTGGTGTTGGCGTGTCTGTTGAGTTGGCACTTAAAGTAATGACAACATCCGCAGTATTTGGATCGTGATTAACAATATCTGCAAAAGTAAGAGTAGGAGCTTGTTTTGTAATGATGATGCCTACAGTACCCGATAATATCGTGGCATTAGGGTTTGCAATGTTTAGATTGGTACTCCAAGTAGGCACGGTAGCTCCCGTTAATGTTCCGTCTATACCTGATACAGATCCTCCTACATTGGCAACAGTAGTTCCTGTACCTTCAGCAAAGGTATAGTTGGCCAATAAACCAGTTTGAACACTGGTAAATACATTGGTCATATTGCTAGAAATCTCTTGTTGAGTTCTTGTGGTATTCCAAAGCCGGGTATTTGCTAATTGACCTCCAAATACATCATTGGTACTTGTAAAATCCCACCTAGCTCCTAAACGCCAATTTGCATTGGTACTAATTCCTGTATTAGCACCACTTCCTGATGCTACAAAAACCCCATCTACATACAAATTAAAAGTATGACTAGTACCTGCAGCATTTGCTGAATATTGTACAGCTAAATGTGCCCACCTGTCTGTTGGAATACTAGGGAAAGCGACACGAGCCCAACCAGCAGAAAAACTCCCTGCATACAGGTTTCCTCCTTCTAAAAATAGAGAAAGCTGTAAAGAATTGCTAGTAAATGTATCTGTAAATAATCCTACAATTTTACTAGCGCTGGTATCGCTAGTAGGAATAAAAGCCCAAGTTTCTAGCGTAGCTGTAGTGCTAAAACCAGTAGACAAACCAGCAGGAATGTCTACATATCCGATCTCATTAAACTGCAATCCGTTTTGTACTTTCTGAAAAGAATTCCCTGTTAAATCAGAATAGATAACAGCCCCTACTTTATAGTTTGTCGTACTAAATGCTGTATGCGGAAAGTTAATAGTGCCTCCAGTACCTGCTATAGGAATTACTCCAGCAATGGGTAAATCTGTTGTTGCGTCTAATAAGTAATAGGTGTATCCTAATTGAGTGTTGGTTACACTAATAGTAACTGCTGTTTCAGCATTTCCTGTTGTTTGATCTATAGAAACAACAGAGTTGTTTGCAAAAGGATCAGGAATTACTTCAAGGTTCTGCGTCGCATAAAAAGGAAAATAAGTATAATCTCCTGTAGACGTTGCTGTTAAGGTAGTTGTTCCTAGTGATACATTGGTGACCTCATTTCCAGATACAGTAGCTACAGCAGTATTGGAACTTGTATACGCAAGCGTTAGATTTCCTGTACTTGTAGTTGCAGGAATCGTATGAGTTCCAGAGAGTGCAACGGATGCAATTGCTGGAAAAGTTGATGCTGCTTGGTTTGTCCCTCCTGTAACGTTTACCGTAATATCATGGACTCCTTGTGCAAAATTACTATCACCTGCAAGGGTAAGTCTAAGAATAAAAGTTCCTGGGTTTAATACGGTTAATATTGGATCTGTAGGTGTGGTTACATCCGTGCTAATTCCCGTAGGATTGGGTGTTGTCGTTGCTGCAAGCACTTCAAGGTTTGTAACCTGAAAGGTGTGCCCATTAAAGGTGTTGGTATTTAAAAGGGTGTTTAAAGAAACTGCATTGGAGGTGCTGGCATCTGAACCTCTAGCCACATTAATGCTGGCTACATTAATAGGTGCTGGTAAGGTTTGCAAACTGTTGGCAACAGAATAATAAATGGTTTTACTCGCCCCTGTATACCCAGATGCAGATGCATCAGCTACACTAGCAGTAATCTGCATACTAGCAGGCTGTGCTCCAGCGGCGATTACCAAATCTGAACCACTGATGGAATACCCCGTAGGAGGAGTCCCAACAAAACTATACGCAATTGCATTAGGGTGCGTAGCAACCACAGAAGCTCCTAAAGGATAGGTTCCAGGAGTAACAGTACTTGTAAAAGTATCGTTAAAAGTATTAATGGTTGTATTAAAAACACCAACAGAAATAGTCCCAGTAACGTCGGTTATTTGCCCTGCATTCCCTTGACCTATTATCTCGGTTTTTTTGGTAGGAGGGGTTGCGTTAGGAAGTAAGGTAATGACTCTACCCGAGCTTCCATGTTGAGCAAATGCAAAGCCAGTACTTACATTATCGTACGTATAGGCTGCAAATAATCCTGATTGTACAGATGTGAATTTTGTATTTCTATCAGCGGCGATTTGTGCGGCTGTTCTGGCAACAGTCCATATTCTAGTTCCTGCCATTTTACTACTGTTCAAATTGCCAGTGAGGTCTTTCCCTATTCTGAAATCAGAAGTAGGTCGTACTCCATCACCAACACTATTTAGACTAGAACCTACTAAGATTCCATCGACATAAAGATGAGTGTTGACTCCATTAATAACAAAAGCAACATGGAACCATTGATCTCTGGGAACACTTGCATTAATAGTTCTAACACCAGCAACGCCAGAAGTAGTTGGGTCTCCACTAAGCGCAGTAACATTACCATTACTAAGACGCAAATGCATTTTAGTAAAAAATAAATTATTATTAAATTCATCTTGAGTACCCATAAGAGTTGATGTAGAAGTATCCCCGGACGGGTGAAACACCCAAGTTTCCAGTGTAACGGTCATAGAAGTAGACCACGGAATTTGAGGAAGATCGTCATTATATGTCCCAAAGTCATCAGCATTTTCAAAATGAAGAACTTTTGTGTTTTCAGAAATAATAAAATTTGGATTTGAAGCTGCTGCTGTTGTAAGTATTCCTCTTACATAATAGCTTGTAGTACCAAAGAGAACAGCAGGGTCTGTAAAGCTGATGGCACTCCCTGTACCTGCTATAAGACCTCCTCTCTTTGTTCCATCTTGTGTGAATAATTGATAGCTATATCCAGTTTGAGAACCAGACATATTCACTTGAATTATATCTCCAGCTGTATAAGGAGCTGGCGTACTTGCATCTATAGTAAGCGTATGGCTAGTGTTTATTTGCGCAAAAGAGTTTTGTGACTGGATAAAAAATAGCGCTATAAAAGTATATTTTATCCACTTCTGTAAGAGCTTTGATTTTAAGTAATTTGTTTTCATATTGTGTGAGTATTATTTTACTATGTTTTGATTGTACTTTTCATTCTTTGATGGGTTTTTACTTATGACATCAAAGTTAGTTAGCACCCCTATTAAAAATTGAAGCTTTTGGATATGACAAATCTATGACAAAGCTGTTTTTGTAGAATTTAATATATTCATAATCAAATACTTATATTGTTTTTAAAAAACGAATTTATTTTCATTTTTTTTCGAGGGGCTTTGTTTTTTTCGTGCTAAAAATGATTTTTTAAAGACCTTTAAGTAGTAGAGTTTGCCTTATGTAAAATGATTTCTTGGATTGTAAGATTGGGAAACCAGAAAATTAACCTTTAAAGAGAATTCTTTGTGAGTTATTTACAAAGATTTATTGATTGATAATAACCAATGATTGATGAAAAAAGACTTCTCAATTAGCGTATGTTTAGTGTGAAATTTATATCGAGATCTAAATGTTAGTTATTTTCAAAAGGTGTGTGATACTATGTGATTGAAGTTCAAGTTGAATTTGAATTTGAAGTTGAAAGATGATGGTATGCTGACGAGCAATTAGGTCTTTGACATTGTCAAAAAAGGGCAATAAGCCTATTTGTTTTTTGCTAATCAAGTAGTAGGTATTTTGTTGGAACTCTACACCAAAAAACAATCAACAACTAATAATCAGCAACCAGATTGTTTTATTCACTACATCTTTCACAAAGATATTCTTAACTGTCTTCGCGAGGCTTGTCTTGTTTATTTTTTAGCTTATATACTTTACTAAAAGAAGGAGTGTAGGAAAGAAAATTAATGTAATGGAGTTAAAAGCTTTTTAGAAATACGTCTAAATCCACTTCTTGAGGTAAATTAAGCTTGTTACGTATTCTATTACGACTTTTGTACACAGACTTTTGAGTAATGTTTTGTATACTGGCAATATCATTCGTGTCAAGACTTAAACGGATAAGAGAACATATTTTTAGCTCCGTTTTACTAAGGGAAGGATATTCCTCTAAGAGAGTTTGGTAAAATTCATTGTTAAGCGTGTCAATACGTTCTTTAAAATGTATTTTATTTTTCTCAATAAAAGTTTTGTTTTTAATCTCTTCTTCTAAATCTTTAAGATGTTTTCCTTTTGTACGCCCTTTAGATTCTTTAATTACCTGTATGCTTTCAAGTAATCGATTTCCCCATTTTTGATTTTCAGAAATAGTTGCAGCAAACTCAATCAGATCTTTTTGTTTGTATGCTATTTTTGTTTTTAATAATTCATTATCAAGCTCAGCCAACTTAGCTTTTTGTTTAGCACGAATTCTATCTGTCTTTAATTTTATATACAACCAAATACTAAAGCAAAAAATGAAACCATAGATACTATAAGCTACAGTAGTTCTATACCACGGAGAGAGTATTTTTATAGATAAATTTTTAACATGATCATTTCCAATACCATCACCATTGATGGCTTTTATTTTAAAGGTATACTCCCCTGGAGATATGTTTAAATAATTCGCTTTGTTATCGGTAGTCGTATGTGCCCATTCTTTTTCAGCACCATCTAAATAATAGCTTAATTTATTTTTACTACTAGCTGTATATTCTAATGCAGCAAACTCCAATGATATACTATTTTGACTATAGGGTAAGGTAATGTTTTTGGTATGCTCTATAGCTTGAGATAGTAAGTCGGGGCTATCTATATGTGTAACTTTGTTATTATTTATTTCTAATTCAGTAATCCAAACCTTAGGGACATTTTTGTTTTTGTCAAAATGACTAGGATGAAAAACATTTAATCCGTTAACTCCTCCGAAATACATTTCTCCATTTGTTCCTTTAGCATATGCATAAGTATTAAACTCATTGCTTTGCAAACCGTCAGCTTCATTAAAGTTTCGTATTTCTTTTGTTAACTTATTGTAACTAATAATTCCATAATTAGAACTCATCCATAAGTTGTCATTATCATCTTCTAAAATTCCATAAATCACATCATTTGGCAATCCATTTTTTGAATTAATATAGTCAAAAGTCATGGTGTTCATATTTAAACGATGGAGACCTCCTCCTTTGGTGCCTATCCATATAACCTCGTTATTTTTTTGATCAGGATATAATGATGCTACTTGATTATTAAGCAAACCATTTTTCTTATTATATAATTTAAAATTTGCTAAACGATTCTTATAAGGATTGATTTCTACAAGACCAAGGTTTGTTCCAATCCAATAATGTCCGTCGTAGGTTCTGATAACGTCATACCTGTTTATAAATCCATTAGAGATTTTTTGGAAATCATAGCTTTTAGAGTTATTATTTTCAATACTATAAACAACTAATTTAGTATCAAAAACAATTAATAGACTATGTGTTTTTTTATCGTATTTCATAACAGGAGTATATACCATACCTGATCTCCCTATTGTTTTCAGATGATGACTCCCTTTATCGGTTTCTTTGGATATAGTAAAGAGCCCATCTTTCCAATATAAACCCCATAGGGTTCTTTCTTGATCTTGAACCAAAAAAGATAAGAAATACTCTTGCCCTTTATCCTTATTTTTCTTTAAGTGATTTAATGTTTTATTTGAAGTGTTAATGAATAAATTTTCACTAGTAACTGGATTAAGTATGCATACATTTCCTTTCGTGTCTACAAAGGGTTTTGCGTAAATAGATTTTCCTTTAAAATAGGTTTTAATATTAGACTGTCTGTAACCTATTTTTAAAATCCCATAACCTGCGGTTCCAATCCAACTATTTCCAGAATTATCTTGGACCCATTTTGTATGATGTATTTTTTTATTTGGCACTACAGTTAAAGCCTCATTTTTATTAATGCTCTCTTGTTCTAATACACTTCCTTTAAAAATCATGTAATTGTTATCATCTTCAATTAAAATTTGATTGTTATTTGGTAAGTAAGAAATCGTATTAACTTTAAAATCTGTTTTTATATTGTTCCAATTGTTATTAAAAAAAACACTAATCTTTTTGTCCCCCCATAGGGTAACAGCAATTTTATCTTTAAAAACAAAATAAAAAAAAAGGCCTTGAAGACTTGCTTGTTTAGAATCATCAATAGGTTTAGAATCTAAATCTGAAACTTTAGTAGTAGTAGTATTTAAAAGTTTAAAAGAGTTTCTCCATTTTAAAGAATCTCTATATCTACTTATATATAAAAGTTGTCCTTGATACTCTGATAAAAAGTAAGGATATAGATTTTTTACAGTATTATTTTTTTCTATACGGATGTTTTCAATGAAATCATTCATTTCCTGAATATTATCAGGAATTTTATCAGGTATCATTACTTTAAATAATGATCCCGTTTTTACTTCAGTAATCCAGTATTGATTCTTTTTGGTTTTGATAATTTTTACGATTTCAGGGTCGAAGTCCATAAAATCGTGTAAAGGTATTTTATAGAACTGTTTGCTTTTTTTATGATATAAGTTGAAACCTTCATTAGTACCTACCAATAGGAAGCCTTTGTTGTCAAGTATTTCATAAATATAATCTCCAGAAATAGAATGTGGATTGTTTACATCACTTGTAAATATTTCGAAACGCTCCCCATCATAACGATTTAACCCATTTTTGGTTCCCATCCATAGAAAGCCTTCTTCATCTTGAATTAAAGAAGATATAAATCCTTGAGATAAACCATCTTCAATGCTTATTTGTTTCGGAACAATAATATTTTGAGCAAAAGAAGTTTTATTTAAAGCAAATAAGCAGAGAATAATGAAAATTCTATGAAAACAAGAGATCAATTTACTTTGTATGTCGTTATTATAGACAATGTTAAATAAATTTATAATCATTATAAAAGTTAAATAAGTTATGTGTTATTGATTTGTTTTACGTTTTCATTTGTAAGACAAGACAAAAGGTAGACACCCTATTTTTAGAAGAAAATTCTGAAAGAAATATTTGTGGTTAACCCAATAGAAAAACGTTGAATTACTTGTTCTAGCGTCTGTTCGCCAGTATCATCGTCAATATCAATTCGGTTTGTATACGACAAAGGAATTTTACGATTGTATACATTTAAGGCTGAGATTCCTATCTGTGCTTTTAATTTCTTTTCTCCATATTGAATGAAGAAATCTTGTAAGATAGAAGCGTCCAGTCGGTGATAATCTGTTAATCGATCACTATTTACACCACCAAAAGTAACTACTTCTGTATCGTTATCATAGCTTGTAATAGGTGTAATGGGTTCTCCAGTTCTATAAATCCACCCTAAAGAGAGTTGCGTATTCTTTAATAGCAATGCATTGGAAACTCGAAAGTTGTGTGTGATGTCATTATTTCCAGGAAACGAGTTTGGTTCAATTTGCGGAAAAGTATAGTCGATATCATTAAAAGTATAGCCCAGCCAAATTCGATAGTTATTAATTTTTTTCTTTACCAATACATCTACTCCAATAATACGACTTCCTCCTTGTGATAAAGAAGCGACAGGATTGCTAAATCCATTGGTATAAGAAGTCAATCCTTTAATCTGTTTTAGATAACTATCAATATCAATTGTCCATCCTTTTGCATCAAACAAGAATCCAGCGGAATATTGCGTACTTTTTAATAAAGGAAATTTAGTATCTGTGAGTCTCCAAATATTGTTTTCCAAACGCAGTTCAGTTTCATCAAATTCTACAATCTGACTAATAGGCTGATAGCGTTGTTCTGCAGAAGATTTAAAACGTAGTGTAGCCGTGATTGGATATTCTAAATTGATACGAGGCTCTACATAAAGTCCATTAACAGAAGAGTAGAGGTTGTTTCTCAGTCCAAAACTTAACAAGCCTGTATCTTTTAAATCGTATTGATACTCTGCAAAGAAAGAATGTGCACTATTCACTTGTTTTTGTACTTCTCTGCTATTTTCTTCAGGCTCCAAAGGTTTGGTTTCAGAAATTTCAAATGATAAGTTGGTATTGGAAAACTGGTAGCCTAGAAGCAGTCTGCTTTTTTCTTTCAATTTGTTGTTCCAAAAAAGATCAAACCCAAAATCATTGATAAAATTCTTTCTAGCTTTGATTTCTTCTAGTATACCATTGGTAGATTCTAAATTTTGATAATTGGAATCGTAATTGATAAAATACCCTTTGACGGTCTGTGTCCACTTTTCAGAATTTTCTTTGACCCAATTGACACTAATACCATTGTTTCTAGTTATGATATCATCCGCTACAAATTCATCCGAATCAAAAGAAAAATCGAGCTTACTATGGGTTGCTAAACCACTAATTTCCAGTCTTTCTTTTTCACTAGGCTTGTAGACCCATTTGGCATTGATATCGAAAAAACGAAATTCATTGGTACTATTATCAATATTGAAATTATCATCAGTTTCTAATCCTAAAACGTTCCCATTACTATCTGTTGTAATACCCGAGTTTCTAAATATTTTGGTTGCATATCCGTTATAGGTAAATGTTTTCAGAAGGTCAGAATACGATCTTCGGGTAAAAACGTATAAGGCAGATTTATCAGATAATTTTGTTTTTACAAAAGCATCGGCGCTCAATCCGTCTACTCCGAATCCAGCTTCGTAATTTTCTGGAATCTTGTCTCCAGTAGAGATGTCTATGACTCCAGAAATTCGATCTCCGTAATTTGGACTTGGCGCCGATTTGAAAACTCTGGCTCGTTTTGTGGCATAAGGGTTAAATGCCGAAAACATTCCATAAAAATACCCCGTATTGTACAATTTAATTCCGTCTAGCAACACTAGGTTTTGATCGGGCGCTCCACCGCGAATTTGAATTCCCGTTGCAGATTCATCCAAAGCAGTAATTCCTGGAATTAACTGTATACTTTGTGCTATATCAGGTTGAATAAGTCCAGGTAAAATTCCTAATTCATCAGTATCAAGTATAATAGAACCGTCTTTGTTTTTGTCAATTCCTGAAGTCACATAGGCTTTTAAAATGATTTCTTTTAAGGCTTCAAGATCAATATCTGAGCGATCTTTAGGAACGATGATTATTTGGTTGTTGGAAACCTTTTCAAAAGTAAGAGAGGTCTGTTCCGATAAAAGAATCAACAAAACTTCCAATTCAAGCACTTCTTTTTCCAAAGTGATAAAAACATCTTTGATGGATTCTTGGGAAAAAGAAAAACGAACCGAAAATTTATTTTCGATATCGTTGATTACTTTTTCAAGAGAGGTGTTTTTGTAGAGAACTTCTTTTTTTACTTGCGAAAAGGTGAGTTGAAAAAAGAATAGTACGACAAAAAATAACACATATTTCCTCATATTTGAGATACCTGAATTATTGTTACTCGCAAATTTAAGCATTAAGTAATTGTTTTCGCATACTGTCTACCAAATGTCCACTATTTCAGAGAAATGACTTTTCTGTTATTGGAAGTTTGATACGTAATGCCCATTACAGGAAGTGTAGTTTTTAATGCAGATTCCAAATCGTCGTGCACAAAACTTCCCGTAAAAATTCTAGAAGTGTCTACCGAATTTGATTCGATTTGAACATTGTATTGTCTTTCCAAGGCCTCTAAAACAGCTAATAAAGTTTCATTCTTAAATAAAGAAACTCCGTTCATCCAATCAGGCGATATCTCAAGAGTTTTGGTTGTTTCCACTTGATTTTCTATAATTGAAATTTTATCTCCTTTCTCAAGGATAAATTCTTCCGTAGCGTTTTTCTTTGTTACGGCTACTTTCCCGGAATAACAAACAACTTCAAAGCGTTGTTTTCTGTCGATAATATTAAATTGAGTTCCTAAAACATCTACTTGCCCTGATTCTGAAATGACTCTCAAACCCGTATTGCCCTTAATAACATCAAAATAAGCTTCACCTTCTAAATTTACAATTCGATTGTCGTTCCAAAAGAAACGTTTATAACGAATCTCTGATCCTGAATTTAAATGTACTTTAGAGCCATCTGGCAGTTCGGCGAGTAATTTCTCTCCGAAATCTGCTGCAATAGTTTTAGAAGAATTGGCAAACCAAAAAAGACCCAAAGCAACAACAATAGAAGCTGCTGCATAGTAAAAACGTTTGAATTGTATGACTTTTCCTTTTGAAGAAATTGTTGTTTTTACTTTTGTATAATCGCCTTTAACATTAGCTTTAGGAACTTGGTATGACGATACTTCTTTATTGATTTTATCAAACAAAGCAAACTCTTCCTCAGCTTGAAATTCAGAAAGCTCTTCCGAAGTTAATTTGTTTTCAACCCAACGGGCTAGGAAGTTTTTATCTTCTTGAAATTTTTTCATTTGAGTGTAATTTTATCGCTTTAGGCAGAATTGTTTTAGGTTTCTTTACTACTAGGACAAATACATGGCAATATACCCTATTTTTGAATGATTTTTGTCTTCGATATTTTTTCATGTACTGTCTTCGCGAGCGAAGCGAAGCGATCTCATTAAGAAGAGTTAATATTGAGCAGATTGCTTCTCACGCTTCACTTCGATAAACTCAGTGCAAGAAGGCATGCTCGCAAAGACAATATAAAAATGTCTTCGCGAGTGAAACGAAGCGATCTCATTAATTAGGAACAGATTGCCTGCCTTTGTCGTCAGACAGGCTTCTCACGCTTCACTTCGATAAACTCAGTGCAAGAAGGTGTGATCGCAAAGGCAATATAAAAATGTCTTCGCGAGTGAAACGAAGCGATCCCATCAAAAGGAGTTAACATGAAGCAGATTGCATCTCACGCTTCAAGCGTGCTCGCAAAGACAATACAAAATGTCTTCGCGAGTGAAACGAAGCGATCTCATCAATCTTAAATCCTATGTTCTTTACCCAAACTTTCTCTTAGCTGTAGTAATGCTTTGCTCATTCTACGTTCAACAGCTTTCACCGTAATTCCAATGATTTCAGAAATTTCCTTATAGGTTTTTTTATCAATTCTACTTAGCAAAAACACTTCTCTTTCTTTAACAGGAAGTGAAGAAATAGCATTTTCTAATTTTTCTTTAAACTCATCGACCTCCATCAAGTACTCTGGAGATTCTTGATTCATATCACTTAAACCCGAAGTCTTTTCAAATTTTAAAACAACTTTTTTATGAGTGATTTGATTTAAAAACGAATTGTGACAAGCTTTGTAGATATACGATTTTGCTTTTTTAAATAAAACATCCGCACAACGTTTCCACAATTCCACAAAAGCATTTTGAACCAAATCTTCAGCTTGATCCATATCACCACACTTATAATACATATGGTTTCTTACTTCCTCGTAATGGGAATTAAACAGATGGTTAAAATTTTTCTCTTCACAAATTGAGGGTTCCATTGTTCGGATTTAGTATTGCAAATAAACGATAAAAAATAAATATGTATTGCCTAAAAAACAAGAATAGGGTAAAGCTATAATTAAATGTCTTGTAGATAAGAGTGATAAAAAGTAATCCATGAAAAGATGTCCGTCTTGTCAATCAAAATTTAGAAGCCGCCTTAAAAAGAAAGGAATTCAACGACTCTTAATTTTTGTAAAGTACTCTGCCTGTTTGCGTTGCAGAGCTAAATATGGATATGATTTTTTGCGAAAGAAAAGTTTTATGAGAAAAGAAAGCTCTCTTAAAATAGGGTGATTCTATTTTCTATTGTCCTATCAATATAACACGAATAAAAAATGAAGAAAACAATTTTAACCACAGGGTTTATGATACTGCTTAGTTTAGCTTGCTTTGCTCAAGACTGGACATATAATATTGATGAAGCAAAACAAAAAGCTTCTTCAGACAATAAAACAATTGTGTTGGTCTTTGCAGGATCAGACTGGTGTGGTCCATGTATGAAGCTAGAGAAAAAGGTTTGGGAAAGCTCTCAATTTCAGCGCTTGGCGAAAGATTCTTTTGTGATGTTGAAAGCAGATTTCCCAAGAAGAAAAAAGAATAGACTTTCAAAAGAACAACAAAAACACAACGATCAATTAGCAGAAAAATACAATGAGAATGGCAATTTCCCATTGGTTGTTGTTTTGGATGCTAAAGGGGTCGTAAAGGGCAAAGTAGGATACGAAAATATTCCCCCAACTAAATACTATCAAAAATTAAAATCTTTTTAAAATGAATAGTATGAAAGCTTATATCATCGGATTTTTAGTACTGTTCAACAGTAGCTTTGCTCTTTTTAGTCAGAATACCTACAAACAAAAATTGACACTGATGGGAAGTCGATTTGACATTACCGTCATTGCAGAAAACGAAGCAGAATCAGACAGTTTTATAAAAATTGCTGTAGATGAAATTAAAAGAATTGAGCGATTAATTTCTTCATGGGATGCGAACTCACAAACCTCATTGATCAATAAAAATGCAGGAATTAAACCTGTTAAAGTAGATACAGAATTATTTGAATTAATAGAAAGAGCCATTAAAATATCCAAACTAACCGATGGTGCTTTTGATATTAGTTATGCATCCATGGATAGAATTTGGAAGTTTGATGGAAGCATGAAAAAGATGCCTTCAGGGGAAGCCATAGCAAAGTCTGTGGCAAAAGTAGGGTATCGTAATATCACTCTAGATAGAAAGAACGCTACTGTATATCTAGAGAAAAAAGGAATGAAGATTGGTTTCGGTGCCATCGGTAAAGGATATGCAGCAGATAAAGCGAAGAAACTACTTCAGAATAAAGGGATCAAAGGAGGTATTATCAATGCTTCGGGAGATATGAATACTTGGGGGACGCAAACCAATGGAGATCCCTGGAAAGTAGGAATTACAAATCCACTTAATAAAAACAAAATATTTGCCTTGTTTCCTTTAGACAATAGTGCTGTAGTAACTTCTGGAAACTACGAAAAGTATGTGGTCTTTAATGGAAAAAGATACACGCACATTATTGATCCGAGAACTGGATATCCTTCCTCTGGAATTGTGAGCGTAAGTGTTTTTTCACCTAGTGCAGAACTAGCCGATGCTTTGGCAACTTCCATTTTTGTGATGGGTTCTGATACAGGGTTAAACCTGATCAATCAATTAACAGGAATTGAATGCATTATTGTACAAGACGATGGAAAAATTATATCGTCAGAAGAAATTAATATCGATAAAACAACATATTCAAAATGAAAATAGCAAAGATCATTCTAGCATGTTTTCTCATTTCGTCAATGAGTTCATGCGTAGCCGTAAAAGAATACCAAAAAGTAAATATAAACGATCCAGATATGCTATTGGCATCTATGAAAATAAAGCGGTTTGAAACCAATTTTCAAGTCTATAGAGAAGGAGCTTCAGGAGCCAACGGCGGAAAAGCTGGCGGTGGATGTGGATGTAATTAAACCTAGAAAAAGAATTAATGAATAAAAATATTTGGACATTTTTTGGAGTGGTTTTTATAACTGTTTCAATAAACGCGCAGCAGAAAAAAGATTCTACAGCATACAAGAAAAAAGTTCTTGAAAGTGTAGAGGTTGACTTTTTAATGAGTTACTATAAACAAGATGGTTCTCATGCATCAGTCACTGGAGGTATAGGTACGGAAGAACTCAAAGATATTACACCCACAATAGTCGTTCAGATTCCGCTAAATGCGGATGATGTTCTTACTGTTGACTTTGGAATTTCGGCTTATACTTCTGCCTCTTCAAGTAATTTAGATCCTTTTGATGCTTCTGGTGCTTCTGGTGGATATTACGACGATGATGACGATGACAGAAATTCAGGGAATTCGAATGCTCCCGGTACGGCCGTAAGTCCATGGATTGAATCTTCTGGAGCCTCAATAAAAGATACTTGGGTAGGAGCGACCGTAAAATATAGTCATGCTTCAGATGATAGAAATACAATCTGGGGAGTAAACGGTTCTGTGTCTAGCGAATATGATTATTCTTCTATTGGTTTTGGAGGGAGTATCACCAAACTGTACAATCAAAAAAATACAGAAATAGGGATTAGTGTACAAGCTTTTCTAGACAAATGGAGTCCAAGATATCCAACAGAGCTCGATTCTTATTTAGAAGCAGGAAGAGATTTAAACAATGGCTTTTTTGCGGGAATCGATATTTTAGACCAGCAAGGAAATATCATTGATAAAAATGCAGCCGATGCTTGGGCACCACATCAAGATGTATTAATTCCGAGAGAAGATAGAAATACCTATAATATATCACTTTCTTTTTCTCAAATCTTAAGTAAAAATGCACAGATATCGTTATTTGTCGATCTTGTAAAACAACAAGGATGGTTAGCAAATCCTATGCAACGCGTTTATTTTGCTGATAAGAATAATTTCTATATTGGTAATGCGGCAAGCATTCCTAATTATTTATCGCCAACAACACTAGATGTTTTTCATTTAGCAGATGATATTGAACGTTTGCCAGAATCGAGGTTAAAAATTCCGATTGGAGCAAGATTCAATTATTATTTAAATGAAAACTTTACACTGAGAACATACTATCGTTATTATCAAGACGATTGGGGCCTTAAGGGGCATACAGCTGAAGTAGAATTACCAATTAAGTTAGGGACAACTGGAAAATTCACTTTGTATCCGAATTATAGATACTATACGCAGACTGCGGCTGACTATTTTGCTCCTTATGAGACCCATCTATCAACATCACAGTATTATACGTCTGATTACGATTTGTCTCAATTTACAAGTCATCAATACGGAATAGGATTTAAGTATACAGACATCTTCGGAAAGCTTAAAATAGCAGGTTTTGGAATGAAAAATTTTGACCTTCGCTACAGCAATTATAATAGAAGTGATGGCTTAAAAGCTGGAATTGTAAGCTTAGGTGTGAAGTTTGTGATGGATTAAATATAATAATAAAGTCTCATGAAGTTGCTTTTATACTGAATTAACATAGTTATAAAAGACCAGTTCTTCATGAGATTTTATCTGTTTGCACCAACCATCTTTTAGTAAATATAAATCGTCTGAAATGTCTAAGATGTTCTGATACATATGATCCGTAATGATGATGATTTTTTCTTTTTTCTCTTCTTGAATTAACTTCTTAAGAACTTCATTATAAATAGGAGCTAGGTGAGAAAAAGGTTCGTCTAGCAAAACAATTTTTGAATTGGATTTTATAGCGATGTAAACTTCAATCAATCGTCTTTCTCCACCCGATAATTTATGAAATCTTGTATTTTTGTATATAGGTAAACTTGGGAAAAGTTGAGTAAATTTAAAAAAATCGAGGTCGTAGAAATAGAAAATTTTCCGCAAAGAAAAACTCTTAGGAATAAATCCAAATTGAGGTAAATATTGTATAGAGATACTTTTGTATAAAGGTTTTAAATAAGGTTTTTTATCAATTCTAATCAATTTGTTTTTCGGAAGGTATTCTCCAAAGATGGTTCTTAATAATGATGTTTTTCCACAGCCATTACTGCCTAAGATTCCAGTAATTTTTCCTTTTTCAGCTTTAAAATAAACTGAGTTTAAAATGGTTTGTTTTCCAAAAACTACTTCTATATTATCTACTTCTAAAACCACCATTTTGTATAAAGTATAACAGAGAATAAAATAAAAAGATTGACAGCTATAATAAAACCGTACAGTTGTAACTCAGAAACCCCTTGATTAAAATAAAAGTACAAACGTTTTTTTCTTGGGTCTGCTAAATATCTTTGATATAGCGAAAGCATCAAAGTTGTAAAGATGGATGCAAAAACAGAGATGCCAATAATTTGATCACCAAAGTAGACGTATATTGAGAGTGCCAAAGGAAATAGAAATTTACCTTTGTAAAAAATAAAATAAAGTAGGAGTTTTTTCATAACAATAGCAAAGCAATATTTCAAATATAGTAAAATGAATACCAATAAAAATTGTAAATTCGCTTCCGAAGAAAAGATACCCAATGTTAGATAAATTACAGATTGTAAAACAACGATTTGATGAAGTTTCAGATTTAATTATCCAACCAGATATTATTACTGATCAAAAGCGTTATGTACAATTAAATAAAGAGTATAAAGACTTAGGACTCGTAGTGAAAAAGGCTAAGGAATATGAGACTTTGTTGGGTAATATTGCTGAAGCAAAAGAAATTATTTCTGACGGATCTGATGCTGAAATGGTAGAGATGGCAAAGATGGAAATGGATGAAGCCAATACCAGAATTCCTGAGTTAGAAGATGAAATTAAATTTTTGTTAATTCCGAAAGATCCAGAAGATTCTAAAAACGCAGTGGTTGAATTACGCGCTGGAACGGGTGGAGATGAAGCCAGTATTTTTGCAGGCGATTTGTTTAGAATGTATACCAAATATTGCGAAAGCAAAGGTTGGAAAGTTTCTACAGTAGATTTTAGCGAAGGAACCAATGGCGGATTCAAAGAGATTCAGTTTGAAGTTTCTGGCGAAGATGTGTATGGAACCTTAAAGTTTGAAGCGGGAGTGCATCGTGTACAACGAGTTCCTCAAACCGAAACACAAGGTAGAGTTCACACATCAGCGGCAACCTGTATGGTATTTCCAGAAGCCGAAGAGTTTGATGTAGAGATCAATCCAAAAGAAGTAAGAATTGACTTTTTCTGTTCATCTGGACCAGGAGGTCAGTCTGTAAATACTACCTATTCTGCGGTGCGTTTAACGCATATTCCAACGGGATTGGTAGCACAATGTCAAGATCAAAAGTCGCAACATAAAAACAAAGAAAAAGCTTTTAAAGTATTGCGTTCTCGTTTGTACGATTTAGAATTGGCTAAGAAAAATGAAGCCGATGCTGCTAAACGTGGATCGATGGTTACTTCTGGAGATCGTTCTGCAAAAATTAGAACCTATAATTATCCGCAAGGCCGTGTAACCGATCATAGAATTGGACTCACATTATACGATCTTTCCAATATTGTTAATGGAGACGTTCAAAAAATTATTGATGAATTGATGTTAGCGGAAAATACAGAAAAACTAAAAGAATTAGGAGAGTCTATTTAAAGCTCTAAAAAGCTTTTAAAAAATAACGATTTGTCAAACAATCAAGATTCCATCAACCTTAATAAATTTATTAGCTCAACAGGGATTTGTTCCCGCAGAGAAGCTGAAAAATTGATTGTAAATGGAAGAGTGACCATCAACGGAAAACGGACACAATTAGGAAATCGGGTTTTTGAAGGTGATGAAGTAAAAGTAGATGGAAAACCATTACAGACAAAACCCAAAACACTTTATATTGCTTTAAATAAACCCGTTGGAATTGTTTCTACCACAGATTCTAAAGAAAAAAAGAACATTGTAAAATACATCAATCACCCACAACGATTGTTTCCTGTTGGACGATTGGATAAACCTTCTGAAGGCTTGATTTTCCTGACCAATGATGGTGATATTGTCAACAAGATTTTACGAGCTGGCAACCATCATGAGAAAGAATATATTGTGACAGTTGATAAAGCAATTACTGACAACTTTATAAAGAAGATGGGAAACGGAATTCCAATTTTAGGAACTGTTACTCAAAAATGTAAAGTTGAAAAAATCAGCAATTATGTATTCAAGATTATTTTAACACAAGGGTTAAATCGTCAGATTCGAAGAATGTGCGAATACTTAGACTATGAAGTTAAAAAGTTGAAACGAACTCGTATCATGAATGTAAGTCTAGCAAACTTAAAATATGGAGATTGGAGAGAACTCACACAAAAAGAAATAGAAACCATCAATCAATTGATTACTACATCTTCCAAAACAGAAGAAGCTTCCCAAGATCAAAACAAGAAAAAAGACTTTGGCAGGCAACGAAATAAATTCAAAAATAGAAGAAGAAAATCTTAAGAATCTTTTACAATCTGTGATGTACTGATTTATGTATCTTTGCAGCCGATGAACTTTGAACTAAATTCACAAGACCCAAAAAGTAAGGCAAGAGCTGGAAAAATCACGACCGATCACGGTGTGATAGAAACTCCAATTTTTATGCCCGTGGGCACAGTTGCTACTGTTAAAGGAGTACACCAATCCGAATTAAAAGATGAAATTAATCCAGATATTATTCTTGGAAATACTTACCATTTGTATCTAAGACCGCAAACTAAAATTTTAGAACAAGCAGGAGGTTTGCATAAGTTTATGAATTGGGATCGTAATATTTTAACTGATAGTGGTGGTTACCAGGTATATTCTTTATCAGGAAGAAGAAAAATAAAGGAAGAAGGTGTTAAATTTAAAAGTCATATTGACGGATCAACGCATTTTTTCACACCAGAAAATGTGATGGAAATTCAACGGACAATTGGTGCAGATATTATCATGGCTTTTGATGAATGTACGCCCTATCCATGCGATTATAATTATGCGAAAAATTCGATGCACATGACGCATCGTTGGTTAAAACGTTGCCTTACTCATTTAGAAAAGACGCCTTTAAAATACGATTATAATCAAACATTTTTTCCCATTGTACAAGGAAGTACGTATAAAGATTTAAGAAAGCAATCTGCTGAGTTTATTGCCTCAGTAGGAGCAGAGGGAAATGCCATTGGTGGATTGTCTGTTGGTGAACCTGCGGAAGAATTGTATGCAATGACAGAAATTGTTTGCGAAATTCTGCCAGAAGATAAACCGCGTTATTTAATGGGCGTTGGAACACCCATCAATATTTTAGAGAACATTGCCTTAGGTGTTGATATGTTTGATTGCGTGATGCCGACAAGAAATGCCAGAAATGGAATGTTGTTTACAGCACACGGAACCATTAACATCAAAAACAAAAAGTGGGAAAATGACTTTTCTGCAATTGACGAAATGGGAATTACCTTTGTAGATACCTTATATAGCAAAGCTTATTTGAGACATTTATTTGCCTCAAAAGAATTATTAGGAAAACAAATTGCTTCCATTCATAACTTAGGTTTTTATCTTTGGTTGACAAGAGAAGCAAGAAAACATATTATTGAAGGCGACTTTGCAGAATGGAAAGATAAAATGGTGAATCAAATGAATAAAAGGTTGTAGCGATTTTGAAAAAACTAGACTGGTACATATTAAAAAGATATCTGGTAACTTTTATGTTTACCCTTTTGATATTGATTCCGATTGCAATTGCAATTGATATCTCTGAAAAGATAGACAAATTTTTAGCACATAGCGATTTAGGAATCGGTCAGATTTTAGATGAACATTATAAAAATTTCATCATCTATTACGCTAATACTTTTATGCCATTAGCATTATTTATTGCCGTAATTTTATTTACGTCCAAACTTTCAAACAATACAGAAATTGTAGCAATGACCAATGCTAGAATTTCTTTTACACGATTTTTGTATCCCTATATGATTGGTGCTACTTTGTTAACTCTTGTTGCCTTAGTGATGAATCATTATGTAGTTCCAAATAGTAGCAAAGAACGAAAGCGATTCGAAAAAGAGTACTTAACACATTCTAGCAAAAAGTGGACAGACAACCTTGTCAGAGATTTTAGTTTACAATTGAATGATAGTACTTATATGTATTTAAAAAGCTATAATTTTAAATCGTCTACAGGAACGTATTTTTCATTGGAGAATTATAGTGGTATTGAACTGGTTCAAAAGTTAACTGCAGACAATATTCGTTGGAGTGAAGACGATAGTATTTTTAAACTATCAAGATATAAACTCAGGAAGATTTATAAAGAAAGAGACAGTATTTTTTCAGGAACAAATTTAGACTCTACGTTTGCATTTACACCCAAAGATTTCTTATTCAAGTCTGCATTAGCACAAGAAATGCCTTCTGATGAACTTTCAGATTTTATAAAAATATCTAAGAAAAGAGGCGTTAAAAATCTAAATGCCTATTTGGTTGAGTATCATAAAAGAACCAGCTTGCCAATTTCTTCCTATATATTAACCATTATAGCCGTTGCGCTTGCCTTTAAGAAGAGAAGAGGAGGTATTGGTGTAAATTTAGCATTAGGAATAGGAATTATGTTTATTTATGTATTCTTTCTAAAAGTAGTAGAAGTTTTAGGGGCCGTAGCAGGTGCTAATTCACTTGTGTATGTTTGGGTTCCAAATATTGTCTTTGGAGGCTTAGCATTTTACCTATATCTCAATGCAAGAAAGTAAAATCAAACAGTATTTACACTTACATCTTATTGTATTTATTTGGGGATTTACTGCCATTTTAGGAGCCTTGATTTCTATAGATGCTATTCCTTTAGTTTGGTATCGAATGCTTTTAGCTTCTCTATTTATTGCACTTTATTTTATTCTTAAAAAGAAATCTTTTCATTTAGATAGAAAATCACTGCTTAAGTTTTTCCTATCTGGAATTATCATTGCATTGCATTGGATTGCTTTTTTCAAGGCGATAAAAGTATCCAACGTTTCTGTCGCTCTAGTTACCATGAGTACAGGCGCTTTCTTTACCTCATTTATAGAACCTTTCTTTTTTAAAAGAAGAATAAAACCAATTGAAATCCTTCTAGGGTTAATGGTTATAGGTGGATTGTATATTATTTTTAGTTTCGAATCTCAATATACTTTAGGAATTGTCTATGCTTTAATCTCTTCCTTTTTAGGCGCTTTATTCGCTGTATTGAACGGACTCTTTGTAAAGAAAAACGAAGCGAGTCTTATTTCTTTTTATCAATTATTTTTTGGGGCCGTTTTTATTACTATTTATTTAGGGCTGACAGAAGGGTTTACTGTCGATTTTTTTGTGTTAACTAACTCAGATTGGATGTATTTATTGATTCTAAGTAGCGTTTGTACAGCCTATGCTTTTATTGTTTCAGTAGATATCATGAAGCATTTAACACCATATACAGTCATGTTAACCATCAACCTAGAACCCGTTTATGCAATTATTTTAGCATTGATTATTTTTGGAGAAAAAGAAAAAATGAATTCTGAATTTTACTTAGGCGCCTTTATTGTTTTGTTTGTTGTGTTGTTAAACGGATTGCTTAAAAACAGAAAAGCAATTACAAATAAGATCCGTAAAATCAAGACATCAAAAAAATAAGAATCATTGTAAAACGAGACTTTTTTTGTAGTAAGTTTGTAGCCATAAATATTCGATTTTTTAACAATCGACTTTTACCAAACAAACAACTAAACTATGGAATATTTAGACTTTGAATTACCTATTAAGGAATTAGAAGAACAACTAGAGAAATGTTTCGAAATAGGCAAGGACAGTGATATTGATGTTGCTGCTACCTGTAAGAAGATACAGAAGAAGCTAGAAAAAACAAAGAAAGAGTTGTACAAGAATTTAACTCCTTGGCAAAGGGTACAACTTTCTCGTCATCCAAATAGACCTTATACATTAGACTATATCAACGCTATTTGCGGAGATACTTTTATGGAACTTCATGGAGATAGAAGCGTAAAAGACGACAAAGCTATGATTGGCGGTTTAGGTAAAATAGGCGATCAATCGTATATGTTTATCGGGCAACAAAAAGGATACAATACCAAAACGCGTCAGTATAGAAACTTTGGAATGGCAAATCCAGAAGGGTATAGAAAAGCACTTCGTTTGATGAAAATGGCAGAAAAATTTGGAATCCCTGTTGTCACTTTATTAGACACTCCAGGAGCTTATCCAGGATTAGAAGCTGAAGAAAGAGGGCAAGGAGAAGCCATTGCGAGAAATATCTTTGAAATGACTCGTTTAAAAACCCCAATTATTACCATTGTTATTGGCGAAGGAGCTTCAGGTGGAGCTTTAGGAATTGGTGTTGGAAACAAAGTCTATATGATGGAAAATACTTGGTATACAGTAATTTCACCAGAATCTTGTTCCTCAATTTTATGGCGCAGTTGGGAGTATAAAGAGCAAGCAGCCGAAGCTTTAAAATTAACAGGAGAAGATATGAAGAGGTTGAAGTTGATTGATGCAATTATCAAAGAACCTATTGGTGGCGCTCATTCTAATAGAGAAGGTGCTTTTGAAGCTGTAAAAAATACAATTGTAGAAGCTTTTGAGGAATTGAAAGATTTATCAGAAAAAGAAATTGTAGCAACCCGAATGGAAAAATATGCTCAAATGGGTGTATATAAAGAATAATACTAAAATTTACGCTTAAAGTAATTGGGTTTTCGCCTATTCGATCCAGGTTGCTTATTTAAATTTGATATAAACACAAATAAGAAGTATAGCAATCAAATAACATATTGATAAAAATAAATAAAAAATGCGAAGTTCTTAGAACTTCGCATTTTTTACGATTGTAAATCTTAAAAATTGTTGTTTGTCAGTTAACTGCTAACAAATCTTGATTCCTAATTCTAATAGCGTCTTGTACTGAGCTTTACCCTGAGCCTGTCGAAGGGTGTCGAAGTAAGCGGTCTAATATCTATTATTGAACTCCAAGTCCATCAAAATAATTATTGATTGATGGGCTAGACGGACGCATCTCATTAGAATTTACAATATTTCCATCTGGGTCAATTAATATAAAACGTGGAATTCCAGAGATTTGATACTTTTGAGAAAAATTGATATCGTCTTCTCCAGCCCAAAGTTGAATTCCTCCAAGGTTTTTTTCCTTGACCATTTTCGTCCATTTACCACGTGCTTTTTCCCAACTTCCGTTAGAACGACGAGCGTCATCAGTAGAAATACTTACAAACTTGATATTCTTCCCTTTGTACTCTTCCTCCAATTTTTTCAAGTATGGAATTTGTGCAATACAAGGTTTACACCAAGTTGCCCAAACATCAATATATACATAGTTTCCTTTATAATCTTTTAGAGAAGAGGTTCCGCCTTTAAAATTTTCATAATCGTTAAACTCTGGTGCTGGCTTTCCTTTTTCCAGCCTAGCCATAGCAGCTTGTTGCTTTACAATACGGTCATGTAACGTATCATAATTATCAATCATGTTCTGAAAGAACTTGTCATTTTGCTCACTATAATTTTGCACCATTTCTTTGTTCGCATTATTATACACGTTAGAAATACTGTCCATCCCCTTTTTAACACGGTTCACTTTATCTAAGAATGCTTGCTTTTCTAAAACTAAAAAACTTTGTGAATTTCCTGCTGTTTGACCATAAATGAAACGTTGAACAATTAAGTTATTACTTTCTGCTCCTTCTTTTTTTCCTTCGAATTTAAAGCTTTTGAAAAAATTATTGGAATCTCCAGTTAGATATAAGTCATATCCGTTTTTTAAATGTACAATGGCTCTTTTTCTTCCAGTAGTAGACATCGAATATATAGATGACTTGTCTACTTTTAAGGAATCTTTAAAACTACCATCTTTATTTACTTTTATTTTTTTTTGTACACCAGCTCCTGTAATAGAGATAAAAGAATCTTTATTATTTTCTAATTTTCCAGCAATGGTTAAATAATCAGTTGGATGCTCTGGCTCACAAGAACATAGTACTACAATACTCACTAGTAGTAATCCCAATTTTCTCATTTGATTCTATTTTTAATTTTGTCAAAGATAAAAACTATTTAACTAGAAAAATTGTTAAATTTTGTTGCATAATCAATACTGAATATAGACTTTTACAAATACAATCAATCTTTATGAATTCAATTCACATTATAGATTCCAAACCCTTAGACTTATCCATCATTCATAATATCGTAAGGAGCGGTCAAAAGTTAGAGCTTTCACCCGATGCTGTCCTAAGAATAGAGAAATGTAGAGCCTACTTAGATGAAAAAATGAAGTCTGTATCGAAACCTATTTATGGAATCAATACAGGTTTTGGAGCTTTGTACAATGTGAAAATTAAAGGTGAAAACCTTCAAAAATTACAAGAGAATTTAGTGATGAGTCACGCTTGCGGTACAGGCGATGAAGTTCCGAATGAAATTGTAAAACTCATGCTACTCTTAAAAATACAATCGTTAAACTACGGTCATTCAGGAGTACAATTAGCGACAGTAAATCGTTTGATTGATTTTTATAACAATGCTGTTTTTCCAGTGGTGTATGAACAAGGTTCTTTAGGTGCCTCAGGTGATTTATCACCATTAGCGCATTTGGCATTGCCATTAATTGGATTGGGAGAAGTGAATTATAATGGAGAGCGATTAACCGGCGAAGAAATCTCAGAACGTTTTGGTTGGGAGAAAATAAAATTACAATCAAAAGAAGGATTGGCATTATTGAACGGAACCCAGTTTATGACGGGTTACGGAATTTACAATCTTTTAAAAGCTCATAAATTATCGTATTTGTCAGACTTAATTGGTGCGATCTCTTTGGAAGCTTTTGATGGTAGAGTAGAACCGTTTAATGAATTGGTTCATCTAGTTCGTCCGCACAGAGGTCAGTTAAAAACAGCCGAAAGACTTCGAGAATTTTTAGAAGATAGCGAGTTGATTGTTCAAGAAAAACAACATGTACAAGATCCATATTCGTTTCGTTGTATGCCGCAAGTTCATGGAGCTACAAAAGATACCATTCGTTTTGTAACCAAAACGTTTTTAACGGAAATCAATTCGGTAACCGACAATCCTAATGTATTTGTAGATGAAGATGAAATTATTTCAGGAGGAAACTTTCATGGGCAGCCGTTGGCATTGACCTTAGATTTTCTAGCCATCGCGATGTCGGAATTAGGAAACATCTCAGAACGTAGAACTTACCAATTGGTTTCTGGGCACAGACATTTACCACCATTTTTGGTTTCCAATCCTGGATTGAACAGCGGATTTATGATTCCGCAATATACGGCAGCCAGTATTGTGAGTCAGAACAAACAATACGCTACGCCTGCAAGTATCGATTCGATAGAATCTAGCAACGGACAGGAAGATCATGTAAGTATGGGAGCTAATGGAGCTACCAAATGCAAAAAAGTGGTCGACAATATTCAGACAGTTTTAGCCATTGAATTGTTTACCGCTTCGCAAGGTTTAAGCTTTGGGAAAGCCAAAAGTTCTCCGTTTTTAGAATCCTTTGTCAACTCATTTAGAGAAGAAGTATCTATTGTAGATGAAGACAGAGTACTACACCATGACATCATGAATGCCACAGCTTTTATAGATTCTTTAGAGATTGATTCAGAGGAGTTGTTTTAAATCATTTCTCATGCTTTCTTCAAGAGTATGAATTATAGTATTAATTTTTTTAAGTTTTTGATCAAATTCTTTTACATCAAATAGACCATTTTTATGATAATAAAGCCCATTTTCAAGAGAATATTGAACATCATTAACTAACTTAGATAAACGGTACAAGTTACTCTTAAAGTCAGTTTTAGTTAGTATACCAATCATTGGGATATTACCTATTTCTACAGATAATTCTTTCATATTAACTCCTGTTTTTTTTAATCTTTTATTCTGTGATGATAAAATACCGATTAATACTTTGAATTCTTTTGAGAGTTTACCTTTAAAAAGAGATAAATTTTTAAGTTTGATATCTAAAGAATCTTCACTATAAACTATTTCCGTTATTTTATTTTCATTTGGAAAAGAATCAAGCCAGTTTTTTAACTCTACACCTCCTGAATTGTTGATTTCAAACACTACTTTTTTTAAATTCTTTTTTAATTCTAATAAAACTAAATGCAGTTCATTGAATACTTTCATTTTTTCACCTCTAAGAACTTGATTTTTTTTTGATTGTTGATTTTTGTAAAATTCAACCACCTTCCAAATTATTGTTAAAACAGCTACAGGTGATAAGTATTTAATGAGTTCTATTGTATTCATTTGATTTAAAGCGTATTGATTTTTTTCATTTCTCCACCTTCACCTCAATTCCAGGAGCAATATCATAACCTGGAGCTCCATGCATCACGGTATAAATAGAATCCATTTTTGTATGGATGTCAGACAACGAATCTGCCTTTAAATTTTCATACATTGTTTTGTTACTAGAATATCCAAATATTTGATTGAAAGAATAGGAAGCATCTCCCCAAGTAGTTGCAGACGGAACGGTATGATAGGTTGTAAAATCTAGCAACTCTTTTGATGTTGCATCATAACTTACCAATTTAAATCCAGGATTGTTATCGTGAATGGGCGTTACACCTGGGCAGCTAATCATAATTTCTGTGATATTTTTTCCTGAAGGATCGTACAATCTTCTGAGTTCATCCATATGTGTATGTCCGTATAAGATTCCTGTAATGGTATTCTGATATTCCGAAACGATTTGTAAAAACTGATTGTTCCAAGGATTAGCAACTGGTAATTTTGCCCAATTGGTGGCATTATTTCCATGCTTTTGATAACCATAGGCATCGATTCCTGGCGGAATGTGCATGGTTACATAAGCTTTTTCACCTTTACTTTTTGCATCTTTTAGCTCGTTTGCAAACCATGTCATTTGTTTTTTAGCATCTTCTAACTGTGAAGTACCATCAGCACCAAAAAAGTTCGCAGAATGAATCACAGTGTTTAAGGCAATGATTCGTAAACCATCAATCGGTCTTGCAGAATAGTAGCCCATTTTTGGTTCTGGATTAGAAACCATACAAGGAGCTTTGTCTCCTGTAGCATTGATATTCAAAGCTGGATATGGATTCTTAGTTTCAGGTAATAATGAGAACGGAGTGAGTTGGTCTTCATCAGCAAAAGAAGCATAATCGCCAGCAATTCCATCGTTGTTTCCTGGAAGGTATAATAAGGTTTTTTTATGTTTCGTTGCCAAATCGCGCAAGCCAGATAAAATGGTTTGGATATTTTCATTATGGGGAATTCTTTCATCGGCAGATAATGGAACACAACACTCTTTTACATGAGAAGGAAGGTCTCCCGTGTATACAATAAAATCAGGATTCGCATTTCCGATTACTGCATCTGCTTTTGCTAAAAAGGCATTCCAAAGGATCATTCCAGTATCTACTTTATAATCGGTGGTTTGTGTGTGGGAATCTAAGTGAATGTCTGAAAGAAATAAGAAGGTTGGATTTTTTTTAACAACAACATCTTCAGTAGGTTCTGGTTTCTTTGCTTCATTTTTACAAGCAGTAAAATTGAAACTTAGAAAAAGAATGGATACAATAAAAAGAAGTGTAATTTTTTTCATGATGTAATATTTTTAGCCAGTTGATAGCTAACGAAGTTAAAAGGAAAGAAGCTAAGAATCAATAAAAAGGGACAAATCAGGTAGTTTTACCTGAATAACCATAAGCATCTGAAATTTTAGAAACAAGACGGTAAGTATTTGAACCTGAAGACTAGGATTGTTAATACTTTGATAGTATAACATCACTTTAACAAATTTCACTTTTCCCTTGTCCTGTATACTAGGAAGTCTTTTTTTCTAAAAGATTTGAAGCGAGTTTCTTTGTTTGTTTTTTAGATAAAAACTCACGTAATACTCCGCCTTTTACACTGTTTACATCAAATTCAATAATAAAAGCATCATCATCTATTTGATCCACAGCCTTATAGGTTCTTCGGATGTCAATTCTATTAATAACGGTGTGTATAATATGAACATCCTTTTGCTTTCCTTTGCTTCCATAACCTTTTAAGCCTTTATAAATAGTCATACCAATTCCGACTTTTTCCATTAATTGTGTCTCAATTTCTTCCGCCTTTTTAGAGATAATGGTTAGTCCTACATAATTTTCAAAACCTTCAATCATTAAATCGATAACTTTTGCAGTAATCAAATAGGTAAGAATAGAATACATTGCAACTTCTATGGATAATACAAGTGCAGTGATGCTGAATAAAATGACATTAAAAATAAAAATTGTTTTGCCAATGCTAATGCCTAATAGGTTGTTCACAAAAACACCTAAAATTTCAGAACCATCTAAAACAGATCCATTTCTAATGGCCAACCCAATTCCTGCACCTAAAGACAATCCACCAAAAATGGAGATCAGTAATTTATCATCTGTAACTGGCGTAAAGTTTTCATAATGAATAAATAAAGCTAAAGCTAAGATGGATAATGTTGATTTCAGTACAATTTGTTTGGAAACAGTAAACCAAGCTAATATTAGAAAAGGAATACTAATAAATATAAGCGACCAAGAAATATCCCAGTCAAACAATTCACTCATTAAAATTGCAATTCCTGTTACACCACCATCTAGAAAACCATTAGGTAATAGAAAAACTTTCAATCCAATACTAGCTAAAAGTACGGCAATAAGAATCTGTATGTATTCAGAAATGCGTTTTTTCATGAATGATTTTTAATAAGATTATTTGGCAATAAGATACGATAAACGAACGGGCGGATAATAAAAAAACTTAAATTCTCGTTTAGAGTTTTTTTATTTTGATTCTACTTTCTCCATGTAGAGCGTGATTTCTTGTCGATTATCAATAAAAACTACATCCAATTCTTTTTTGGTTAATTTTTTAATTCTCATGTATTTCTTTTTGCCTTCTTCTGTAGTAAAAAAAATGGAATCTTTATTTTTAGAAAATTCCCATTGTCCTTTTTTTATTTTGTTATCAGCCCTTACCTCATGATCCCCATTTTTATAAAATAGCATCCATATTTTATTTTGTTCAAGAGGTATTGGTATTTTTTCATCACCGTAACCACCATACTTAGCATGCCATTTTCCAATACACAGTAAATCTGTTTTGGTTTCTTGAGTGTTGTTTACATTACCAAATAGATTTGTAAATAAAAGAATAATTGATAAAGCTAGATATTTTAATTTCATAGAATTTAATTTTTTATAAAGCTAATTAAAAAATCCCAAACTCTCGTTTGGGATTTTTACTTTATTCTTCTGAAGAAGCTTCCGTTCTTGTTTCTTCCGCTTTCTTACCTTTCTTAATTTTAATGGTGAGCTTATTTTTCTTCTCATCCAAATCCATAGAAATGGTGTCGCCTTCTGTCAATTTTGAATTGACAATTTCTTCAGCCAAAGCATCTTCAATGTATTTTTGAATCGCTCTTTTTAAAGGTCGTGCTCCATACTTTTTGTCAAAGCCTTTGTCTGCTATATAATCTTTTGCTTTTTCGCTTAGCTTTAATGTATAGCCCAAATCAGAGATTCTATGTAGCAATTTATCAAGTTCAATATCAATAATTGAATGAATATCTTTTCTTTCTAAAGCATTAAAGACAATCACGTCATCAATTCTGTTTAAGAATTCAGGAGCAAACGATTTTTTTAAAGCACCTTCAATAATACTTTTTGCATGCTCTTCAGATTGTTCTTCTCTTGCAGCAGTACCAAAACCAACGCCAGCACCAAAATCTTTTAATTGACGAGCACCAATATTGGAAGTCATGATGATAATCGTATTTCTAAAATCAATTCTTCTTCCCAAACTGTCCGTAATATGTCCATCATCTAAAATCTGTAATAACATATTAAACACATCTGGATGTGCTTTTTCAATCTCATCTAATAAAATAACAGAATAGGGTTTTCTTCGTACTTTCTCTGTCAATTGTCCACCTTCTTCATAACCAACATACCCTGGAGGTGCACCAATTAAACGAGAGATTGCAAATTTTTCCATGTATTCACTCATGTCGATTCTAATCAAAGAATCATCAGAATCAAACAACTCACGAGCCAATACTTTTGCCAATTGTGTTTTACCAACACCTGTTTGTCCTAAGAAAATAAAAGAACCAATCGGTTTGTTTGGATCTTTCAATCCAACTCTATTACGCTGAATGGCTTTTACTACTTTGGCAACTGCTTCATCCTGACCAATTACTTTTCCTTTGATCATGTTTGGCAATTCGCCTAAACGACTACTTTCTGCCTCGGCAACTCTATTTACAGGAATTCCTGTCATCATAGAAACAACTTCAGCAACATTGTCTTCAGTAACTATTTCACGATTTAACTTAGAATCATCTTCCCATTGTTTTTGAGCAGATTCTAAAGCAGATTCTATGTTCTTTTCATCATCTCTTAACTTTGCAGCTTCTTCGTATTTCTGACCATTAACAGCTTTTGTTTTACGATCTCTAATAGATTCTAATTCAGTTTCTAATTCCAATACTTGTTGTGGAACTACAATATTTGTAATATGAATTCTAGATCCCGCTTCATCCAAAGCATCAATCGCTTTGTCTGGTAAATAACGATCTGTCATGTATCTGTTCGTTAATTTTACACAAGCGTCAATGGCTTCATCCGTAAAATCAACATGGTGATGTGCTTCGTATTTCGATTTAATATTGTGTAAAATTTGAATGGTTTCTTCTACACTAGTTGGATTTACAATAATCTTTTGAAAACGTCTTTCTAAAGCACCATCTTTTTCAATATTCGTTCTATATTCATCTAAAGTTGTAGCACCAATACATTGAATTTCACCTCTTGCTAAAGCAGGCTTCAACATATTAGATGCGTCTAAAGAACCCGTCGCTCCACCTGCACCAACAATGGTGTGAATTTCATCAATAAATAAGATGATATCTTCATTTTTCTCCAATTCATTCATCAAAGCTTTCATTCGCTCTTCAAACTGACCTCTATATTTTGTACCCGCAACTAAGCTTGCCAAATCCAAAGAGACGATTCTTTTGTCAAACAAAATTCTCGACACTTTTCTATTCACAATGCGTAATGCCAAACCTTCAGCAATGGCAGATTTACCAACACCAGGTTCACCAATTAGCATTGGGTTATTTTTCTTTCTTCTACTTAATATCTGAGAAACACGCTCAATTTCTTTATGACGTCCCACTACAGGGTCTAATTTTCCTGATTCTGCCAAGGCAGTTAAATCTCTTCCAAAGTTGTCTAAAACTGGAGTCTTTGATTTTTTTGGAGTTTTCCCTTTTTGGGGCTGATCGTAAGGATTTGATTTTTCAGAAGAAGCAAACTCATCGTCAGATGGAGTTTCAGCAATCGGGTTGATTGGTAAATCATCGTCTGAACTGTCGTCTGTATGTAATTCTTTATATAAAGCTTTCGCCTGATCATAATCAACATCGTATTTGTTCAGTAATTTTGTTGATGGATCATTTTCGTTTCTAAGGATACATAGCAATAGGTGAGCAGTATCTATAGCATCACTTTGATATAATTTAGCTTCTAAGAAAGTAGTCTTCAAGGCTTTTTCTGCCTGACGAGTTAAATGCAAACTCTTTTTCTGATTGCCTTCTGTGATGCTGGGAGCAGCAGGATTTAACTGCTCTAGTTTTTTACGTACCAAATCTAGGTTCACATTAAATGTTTCTAGTATTTCATAGGCTTTCCCTTCTCCTTTGCGTATCAAACCAAGTAGTAAGTGTTCAGTTCCAATAAAGTCATGGCCTAATCTCAAGGCTTCCTCTTTACTGAAAGTAATCACGTCTCTTACCTTTGGTGAAAAATTATCGTCCATATATTGGGTGTTATCTATTTGTAAATTTAGTCCTTTTTTTAAGAAAAAATTACAAAAAGAATGCCACGGTCAAAATGCTGACAAATTGACCTGTAAAATACCTTCAGAAATGCTTGTAAATCAAGAGGATAAAAAATGTTAAAATTTTATCAAGAAATGTTGATAACTCTAGGGGATTCAGCCTTTAAATTGTTTGCTGAAAAGGTGAATTATAGTATCTTGCTAGTTATTAAAAATTAGTAAAAAATTAACAATAGATTTAGCATATGTCAGACGGAGAAAAGTTAATCCCAATTAACATTGAAGAACAGATGAAATCTGCTTACATAGATTACTCAATGTCAGTAATAGTTTCTAGAGCGTTACCTGATGTTAGGGACGGTTTAAAGCCTGTTCATAGGAGAGTTTTATATGGAATGCATGAACTAGGGATTAAAGCAACGGGTTCTTATAAAAAATCTGCAAGAATTGTGGGTGAAGTACTAGGTAAATATCACCCGCATGGTGATACTTCTGTGTATGATTCTATGGTGCGTATGGCTCAAGAATGGAGTGTGCGTTACATGATGGTAGATGGGCAAGGAAATTTTGGTTCTGTAGATGGAGATAGTCCAGCTGCAATGCGTTATACTGAGGTAAGAATGCAGAAGATATCAGAAGAAATGTTATCTGACATTGAAAAGGATACTGTGGATCATCGATTAAATTTTGATGATACACTACATGAGCCTACAGTTTTGCCAACTAGAATTCCAAACCTTTTGGTCAATGGAGCCTCAGGTATTGCCGTTGGTATGGCAACGAATATGGCGCCACATAATTTAACTGAAGTTGTAAACGGAACACTGGCTTATATTGAAAATAGAGATATTGAAATCGATGAGTTAATGCAGCACATTAAAGCACCTGATTTTCCAACAGGCGGAATTATTTATGGTTATGAGGGTGTAAAAGATGCTTTTCATACCGGAAGAGGACGTATTGTAATGCGTGCAAAAGCCGTTATTGAAGAAGTAAAAGGGCGTGAATGTATTATCGTTACAGAAATTCCTTATCAGGTGAATAAAGCAGAAATGATTCGAAAAACTGCTGAATTGGTCAATGACAAAAAATTGGAAGGAATTGCCAACATTCGTGATGAATCTGATAGAAAAGGAATGCGTGTTGTTTATGTTTTAAAGCGTGATGCAATCCCTAACATTGTTTTAAATAAATTATACAAATACACCGCTTTACAAACATCATTTAGTGTTAATAATATCGCACTCGTAAATGGTCGTCCAGAGCAATTGAACTTAAAACAATTGATCCATTATTTTGTTGAACACAGACATGAAGTAGTTGTCCGTAGAACAAAATATGAATTGAAGAAAGCAGAAGCGAGAGCTCATATTTTAGAAGGATTGATTATCGCATCAGATAATATAGATGAAGTAATCAAAATTATCCGTGGATCTAGCAATGCTGACGAAGCACGTGAAGCACTAATTACTCGTTTTGAATTGACAGAAATTCAAGCAAAAGCGATTGTAGAAATGCGTTTGCGTCAATTGACAGGCTTAGAGCAAGATAAACTAAGAGCTGAGTTTGAGGAGATCATGAAAACGATTACTGATTTAAAAGATATCTTAGAGAATGAGCCTAGACGTTATCAAATTATTACAGACGAATTGATTGCTGTAAGAGATAAGTATGGTGATGATCGCCGTTCTCATATTGAGTATGCTGGAGGAGATATGAGCATTGAAGATATGATTCCTGATACAAAAGTTGTGGTAACCATATCGAATGCAGGGTATTTAAAGAGAACAAATCTTGATGAATATAAAGTTCAAAATAGAGGAGGAAGAGGACAAAAAGGTGTTGCTACCAGAAATGAAGATTTCCTAGAACATCTATTTATTGGAACCAACCACCAATACATGTTATTCTTTACACAGAAAGGGAAAGTATTTTGGATGCGTGTATATGAAATTCCAGAAGGAGGGAAGAACTCTAAAGGAAGAGCTATGCAAAACCTAATCAATATTGAACAAGATGATAAGGTAAAAGCATTCTTGGTTACACAAGATCTAAAAGATGAAGAATACATTAATAGTCATTATGTAATTATGGCTACTAAGAAAGGTCAAGTAAAGAAAACATCTTTAGAGCAATATTCTCGTCCTAGAACAAATGGAATCAATGCCATTACGATTCGAGAAGGCGATGAACTTCTAGAAGCGAAACTAACTACAGGTGATAGTCAAGTAATGTTGGCATTAAAATCTGGAAAATCTATTCGTTTTGAAGAAGCTAAAACCAGACCGATGGGAAGAACCGCTTCTGGTGTAAGAGGAATTACGTTAGCCCATGAAAATGATGAGGTAATTGGGATGGTTGCCGTTAATGATATGGAGAGTAATATTCTAGTTGTTTCTGAAAAAGGATACGGAAAACGCTCAAAACTAGAAGACTATAGAATTACCAATAGAGGAGGTAAAGGAGTTAAAACATTGAATATCTCAGAAAAAACTGGTAATTTAGTCGCCATTAAGAATGTTGACGATTCTAATGATTTAATGATTATCAATAAATCAGGAATCACAATTAGAATGGCTGTAGAAGATTTACGCGTAATGGGAAGAGCCACTCAAGGTGTTAAATTAATTAACATCAAAGATTCTGATAGTATTGCTGCGGTTGCTAAAGTAATGCATGAAGAAGAATCTGACGATGAAAATGAAGATGGCACAGAAATTGAAAACGAAACTAATGAAAATCAAGAATAAATTATTAAAACTAAATTATATTAATGATGAAAACTAGAGTATTAGCAATTGTTTTAGGATTCTTATCCTTCACCATTTTTGCGCAAAAAAATGAGATAAAAACTGCCGAAAAAGCCATAAAAAAACAAGATTACGCTTCTGCTATAGCTGCTGTAACATCTGCTGAATCTTTAATTGCCAATGCTGATGTCAAATTGAAAGCAAAATTTTATTTCATGAAAGCGCAAGCGTATATGGGTAAAAAAGATTTTCAAACTGCTGCAGATGCTTTTAGTACATTAACAGCTATTGAAAAAAAATCAGGTAGAGGAAGATATACTTCAGCTGCAAAACCTATGTTAGATCAGATGATACAAGAAGTGTATAAAAAAGCATCAGATCAATATAAGAATAAAGATTATAAAAATGCTACTGATAACTTTTATTTGACGTATAAGCTAAGTCCTCAAGACACAATATTTGTATACAATGCTGCTGTAAGTGCATCACTTGCAAAAGAGTATGATGCTTCTCTTAAATATTATAAAGAATTACAAGATATCGGATATATCGGAGTTTCTACAATTCATTATGCAACCAATGTAGCAACTGAAGAAAAAGAAAACTTAGGAAGTAAACCAAATAGAGATTTACAAGTTAAGGTTGGTTTGTATAAAGATCCTGTTGACGAAAAAACAGAACCTAAAACAGGAGATATCATTAAAAACATAGCATTCATACTAAAAGAACAAGGTAAGACTGATGAGGCGATGAAAGCAATTGATGAAGCTAGAAAATTGTATCCTACAGATTTAAATTTAATACTAACTCAAGCAGATATTTATTATCAGCTAGGAGAAACAGAAAAGTTTGGTGAGTTAATGCAAGTAGCTGTAGAACAGGATCCTACGAACCCTCAATTGTTTTTTAACTTAGGGGTAATTAGTTACGATCAGAAAAAAACAGAAGAAGCGAAAAAGAATTATTTAAAAGCCATCGAACTTAAAGATGATTATGCTGATGCTTATATGAATCTAGCTGTTTTAATTCTAGATGAAGAAAAAGCAATTGTAGAAGAAATGAATAAAAACTTGTCCGATTTTGATGCCTACGATGCGTTGTTGTTAAAGCAGAAAGTTGTTTACAAAAGAGCATTACCTTATTTAGAAAAAGCAGATAAACATGGAAGGAGTTTTAATACCGTTAAAACTTTAATGAATATCTACGAGACTTTAGAAAATGAAGCGAAAGCTAAAGAATATGGTGCCTTATTTAGAAAATTGAGAGAATAACTGAAACTCAATTCTTATGATAAATAAAAAATCCGAAGTTTTAACTTCGGATTTTTTATTTATAGAATCTTTTTAATCACCCTCAGCTTATGCGTATGGGTTTTAGTATCTGTATTGTAAATCCCGCTATGATCCAATAAATCAATTCTTACCTTTCCGTGAGCATGAATGATATAATAATCTTTCATGATAATTCCTACATGGGTAATAATCCCTTCCTCATTGTCAAAAAAAGCCAAATCTCCAGGCTCACTTTCTTCAATAAAACTTAAAACTTCACCTTGTGTAGCCTGATCTTTTGCATCCCTTGGTAAAGAATATCCACAGAGTTTGTAAACAAGTTGTGTAAATCCAGAGCAATCAATTCCAAAAGGAGTTTTTCCTCCCCATAAATAGGGTGTATTCAAAAATAGAAAAGCTTTCTGAACAATATTTTCTTTTGATAATTCTCCTTTATAGATTTCCCCTTGATATTTAAAATCGTTTTTCAATATAGAACAGATGCCATTGTTATAAAAAGGCAACCTAGAACCCAAAGGAATAGTAGTAAGATTGTTATTTTTATCAGTAAGATAGTCGATTAATTCTGCGGCGTAAATAGATTCAGATTCAGATAAATCGTTATAGGTATCTTCATCAATCTCTATATATTGCTTATTGTCTATATAGCCTTCGTATCCGTCAAATGCAAGTCTAATATGACTCCATTTTTTAGTACTATCCAAAACTTCAAAATGCTCTCCAAAAATGATTTGAGAAACCATTTCAGAAACATCAGCATCTTCTAAACGAAGAGGGACAATACTTAAATTACAGATGCCGTAGCGCATATTGTTTTTTACAGAATTTATATTCTTTCTATGACCATTGCACTAGCACCACCACCACCATTACAGATTCCGGCTGCGCCAATTTTGGCATTGTTTTGTTTTAGAACGGAAGTCAATGCAATGACGATTCTAGCTCCAGAAACACCCAAAGGATGCCCTAAAGAAACCGCACCACCATTTACATTTACTTTCTCATTATCCAAATCTAAAATTTTCATATTTGCCAAACCAACAACAGAAAAAGCTTCATTTAATTCAAAATAATCCACATCTGAAGTCGTTAAATTTGCTTTTGATAAGGCTTTCGGTAAAGCTTTTGCAGGAGCCGTAGTAAACCATTTTGGTTCATGAGCAGCATCTGCATAACTCACTATTTTTGCAATAGGAGTAATGTTTAATTTAGCAGCTTTTTCAGCAGACATTAAAACGAGTGCAGCACCACCATCATTTATGGTAGACGCATTTGCAGCCGTTACAGTTCCATCTTTAGAAAAGGCAGCTCGTAAATTAGGAATTTTCTCCATTTTTACGTTTTTATATTCTTCATCTTCAGAAACAATAACAGGTTCTCCTCTTCTTTGTGGTACTTCAACAGGAACCACTTCATCAGCAAACTTTCCAGCGTTCCATGCCTCAGCAGATCTTGTATAGGATTGAATTGCGTAATTATCTTGATCTTCTCTAGAGAATTCGTATTCTGTTGCACAAGCATCAGCACAAACCCCCATGGCAACACCATCGTATACATCAACCAAACCATCTTTTTGCATTCCATCTTCCATTTTGGCTGGACCAAACTTTGTGCCAGTTCTCGCATGATGATAATGAGGAATAGAGCTCATGTTTTCCATGCCACCAGCAACAACAATATCAGTATCACCCAATGCAATAGACTGCGCAGCTAACATAATTGATTTCATTCCAGAAGCACAAACTTTATTTACTGTAGTACAAGGAACTGAATTTGGAATTCCAGCAAACATCGCTGCTTGCCTAGCTGGGGCTTGACCTAAACCCGCAGAAACTACATTTCCCATAAAAACTTCTTGGACTAAATTTGGGTCTAAATTAATTTTTTCTAAAGCGCCTTTTATAGCTACAGAACCTAATTTTGGAGCTGGAATGCTAGATAAACTTCCCATAAAACTTCCAATAGGAGTTCTAGCAACTGATACAATTACTACGTCTTTTGAACTCATTTTTTGATTTGATTTAATCTTGATTTGTACAGCAAAATTAACCATTTTAAATCAAATTTATTAGGATTCTTCAGCCTGAATTTTTGACCTCCATTTTTTTAAGTTAAGTTTGTGTCTCTAAGAAAAATATATGAGTAAAACTGTCAACAAGTTATACCAGCACAATGCAATCATTTATAAGGTAATTCTATTTTTGATTACCGCATTTGCCATTGTGTACCTTTTCCCAAAGGGAGGTCAGTTTAAATATGATTTTAATAAGGGAACGCCTTGGCAATATGAAAACTTAATTGCTTCTTTTGATTTTGCAATTGAAAAAACCGAAGAAGAGATTAACGAAGAGGTCAAAGAAATTGAAGTCAATGCAAAACGATATTTCTTATATGATAAAGTTGCTGTAGATGAGGTTAAGGAAAATTATAGATTAAGAACATCTTTAGTTCAGGAAAACGATTCATTGTCTAGTGGAGACTTAGAAAGTGCTATTTTATTAGGATATTCTATTATCGAATCTGTTTACGATAAAGGTTTTATTGGAGCAAGAAGTCAAGGAATAGTTTCCGATAAAAACAGTATTGTAGCGCTCAAGAAAGACAATGAGGTAGAAGATATTATTTACAACAATCTTCTGGCGTCTAATGATGTATTAGGAATTATCACAAATAGGTTGGGAGCGAAGCCTTATAATTACGCTCAAAACCTTAATATCACTATTCTTACCGAGATTATTAAGCCCAATGTATCTTATGACAATGCATTTACGCAAAAAGTGATTGATGATGCCATTAATAATATTTCTCCCATCAAAGGAAAAGTTTCTAAAGGAGAGCTCATTATTTTAAAAGGTGATATTGTTGAAGGAAAAAAACTCGCCATCTTATATTCCTTAAAAAGGGAATCAGAATCTAAACTATGGACAAAAGCGAACTATTATTGGATCATACTCGGATATACAATTTTAGTGTCATTGGCACTTTTAATGCTGCTTTTGTTTTTAAGAAAATATAGAGAGGAAATATTTCATAACAACAACAAAGTTACCTTCATATTTTTCAATATCAGTTTAATGATATTGATACAAACTTTGGTAATTAAATACAATGCCGATTATTTATATGTGGTACCGTTAAGTATTTTACCCATTGTATTAAAAGCATTTTTTGATGCAAGATTAGGCTTGTTTACACACGTACTTACGGTATTGCTTTTAGGCTTTATTGTACCTAATAGTTTCGAGTTTATTTACCTTCATATTATAGCAGGAATTGTCACGATTTTAACCATTACAGAACTGCATAAAAGAGCAAGTCTATTCATTTCTATTGGACAGATTACCATCATTTATATGATTACCTATTTGGCATTTTCTATCATTAAAGAAGGAAATGCTTTGCAAATTAATTGGGAATACTTCATGATGTTTGCCGCCAACGGTATTCTATCTTTCCTTTCTGTATTCTTTATCTATCTCTATGAAAAAATATTTGGATTGGTTTCGGATGTCACGCTTTTAGAACTTTCCAATACAAATACAAAACTCTTAAGAGAATTGAATGAAAAAGCGCCAGGAACCTTTCAACATTCTATGCAAGTAGCAAATTTGGCGGAAGCTGCGGCAAATGAAATAGGAGCGAATTCTATGTTGGTAAGAACAGGAGCATTGTACCACGATATTGGTAAGATGTTAAACCCGATGTATTTTATTGAAAATCAATCTACAGGAGTAAATCCACATCACGATTTATCACCAACAGACAGTGCTAAAATTATTACGGATCATGTGATTAAAGGGATTGAATTGGCGAAGCAAAATCGTTTGCCAGATCGAATTATAGACTTTATTAGAACGCACCATGGAACAAGTTCTGTGTATTATTTCTATATGAAGGAAAAAGAGCAAAATCCAGATGAAGAAGTTGATATTCGTAAATTTCAGTACAAAGGACCCATTCCTTTTTCTAAGGAGACCGCAATTTTAATGATGTGCGATGCAGCAGAAGCAGCTTCCAAAAGTTTAAAAATGCCTACAGCACAATCTATTGATGAGCTAATCAACAAAATAATTGAAAAACAAAAGACCGATAATCAGTTCACAAATTCTGATATTACTTTTAGAGAAATTGAAAAAATCAAGAAAGTAATTAAGGCCAAATTGATGAACATTTACCACCTAAGAGTCGAATATCCAGATTAGTATTTTTTTTAAACAAAATCATTAAAAATTCTTGCAATATTGTAATTGGTATCTTACATTTGCACCCGCCTAAACGATAAAAATATTTTGTCGGGCAGGCTCGCAATTTTTAATTCTAACACGCTTAGAATATTGGAGAGTTGCCAGAGTGGTTAATGGAGCAGTTTGCTAAACTGTCGACGGGTAACTGTCGCGTGGGTTCGAATCCCACACTCTCCGCAAAATTGCCATCGAGTGAAGTATCATACAAACTCCACTCAGTGTGAGTTACTAATTTTAAGAGATTAAATGTAGTAACAAATGATAAAAGAGATGATCATTATTCAGGGTGTAGCCTCTCGATTTAACTCGAGATAAACTACGCAGTGAATTTTAAATTATCGGGGTGTAGCGTAGCCCGGTCATCGCGCCTCGTTTGGGACGAGGAGGTCGCAGGTTCGAATCCTGCCACCCCGACAAAGTAAAGCGTGGAGTTTTTTAAGAAAGTTTATTTTCTTAAAAAACGGAGGGATTTACTTATTAAAGCAAGGCTTTAATTTGCAACAACCTCTTTCAGGATCAATGAAGTTAATCCTGCCACCCCGACACTGTTTTCGTAGAAACAATAAAACTACGGGCTCGTAGCTCAGCTGGATAGAGCACCTCCCTTCTAAGGAGGCGGTCATAGGTTCGAATCCTATCGGGCTCACACCGCAAAGACCCTGTAAACATTAAGTTTACGGGGTTTTTTTATGGTTTGTATTTTAATTTATCAACTAGTAATTTACTAGTATTTAACTTATTTTAGTTATATTTACATCATAATACTTGATATATACTTGATTTTTTTTGGTATATACTTGATAAAAAATATAACAAAATGCGCTATAATTTAAAACTAGATACAAGAGAAGTAGAAAAACGTAAAAGCGGACACCCAGCTGCTGTTTTTCTTTTTAACAAGGGGAAACAAGCAAAAGTTGCTTTGGGGCTAAATTTTGAGAAGGGCGAATGGAATTTTGAGAAAGAAGAGCCTAAATCTGATAAAAAGAAAATTATATTTATTCGAGAGAAAAAATTAATGCTCGATAAATTAATGCTTTTATGTTTGGATGATACTAGTATAGATTTCAACTTTATAAAGTCCAGGCTGAAATCTAAATCAACTAATAAAAGTGTTACTATTGACAAGCCGTCTTTTTATGAGTTCTCTGAAAAACTTATAAAAACATTATCTAATAAAAAGGATTCAAAAGGAGTTAAGAAATTGGGCAATGTTCGTGCTTATGAAAATGCAATTAATCAGTTAAAAATTTTTAGAGTTAAAGTCAATTTTGATGATATTGATTATAATTTTTTGCATGAATTTATTTTGTGGCAACAAGCTAAAGAGAATAAAAAAACTACAATTGGTACTTATTTAAAAATTTATAAAGCAATTTATAATGAAGCAGTACGAAGTAAAGCAATTCAAGATAAAGAGCCTTTCAAAGATATCTCTAAGATTGTATCAATTAAAAAAAATAGAACTAAAAAGAGACATACCTCTAAAGATGTGATAAGGATTTTAGAGAAAATCAATGGTTTGCCATTGGGTCAACAAACAGCTGTTGATTTATGGTTATTACAGTTTTATTTAGGAGGGCAAGATTTTAAGGATATTTATTATTTAGAAAATAAACAAATATCTAAAGGAAGGCTTTATTTAACTAGAGGTAAACTGGATGAAGATTCTTATGAGTTCGATTTGAAAATTTTTGATAAGATTCAAAAAATAATAGATAAATACAAACAAGACGGTCGCTTTACTTTCCCATGGAGAAAAGACTATGCTGGATATACATCTTTTTTAAGAAGGGTACAGCGTAACCTTATTATAGTGCAAAAAAAATACAACAAGCAATTTGATGATAATGACCAAAGCTCACAAAGGATAGAGGTGTTACCGATGCGAGGTAATTTTTCTCCCAAAGTTTCAAGACATTCTTTTGCTACAATTGGAAGGCGAATTTTTGTAGAGCCAGATTTGTTACGTTCACTTATGGGGCATGAACGTAATGATGTTGATACGATTTATAAAGATTCTTTTTTAGAAGATGATAGAGATTATTGGCATTGGGAAATCATCAAGACCTAGTTTAAATTTTAAAAGAATCAAAATAGGAACCTACTGGCTTGAACTTTATAAATAGAATGAATCATTTTTTTATGAATCTCTTGATTAGGGTATTGATCCTTGTTTTCTGAGTAAGGTTTACTGATTAATTTATAGTAACCATCTCTATCACTTTGAGTAATTATTTTGATTGTGGTTAACTCATTATCAGTAACAATTGCATACACTTCTCCAAGGGTAAAAAACTCTTGCCAATTAAGAATTTTTTTCAATCCAACAGCTTCACCATGTTTTATAATACGTTCCATAGACATTCCTTTTGCCTTGACTATAAAATCACAATCATAAAAATAGGGGTCTACTACATAATAGTTAGGTTCTATTTTATTTTGTAAAATCAATGAGTGAGTGTTTTCTGAAAATTCTATATCATAAAAAGGAATTCCTTTAAATTTTTTATGGGATTTTTCAGCTGTTTTTTTCCTAAAGTCGTCAATGTTATTGATATCTGACCCAGCAATTTTATCTTCTAAATAGCTTAATATAATGTTAAGTGTTTTGTTTCTAGGCTTTATAGTATCATCGTTTAAGACATTATAAGCGGTCTTTTGATTAACACTAGTTTCTTCTCCTATTGTATAGGAAGAAATATCATTCTCCTGAGTAATTTTCCGTATTAATTGAACTTTTTCTTGTATTGTTAACATTTAGAGTTTGTTGGGAATTATGTTAAAAGTATAATAAAATAAATAAATTACTGGTAATTACTAGTAATTTAACTATATTTGTATTATCACTATTATAAACGTGATTAAATTTATAAAAAAATACTGTATGGCATCCATATTTCAAAAGATTCTATCAGTAGCTAGAAAAAGTAAAGGTAGTAAGTTCTAGTACTTTAAAATCAGAGTAATTATCAGATTTTATTTTGTTAGTCTCAGGGAGTGATAAGCATATCTTCTATCACCCAAAAACTTACCTAGTTTATCAAACTGTTCCAGCGAGAAAAAATGTTCTCGTTATCACATCTATTTTTTCGATTTGTATAACCAACTGTATTGGTTGTCATTAAAAATCAGTTTAAAAAGTTACCCTTTTTTGACTTTAAACTGAGCATTATGTCAGCCTAAACAAGTAGAGTTTAAAGACTATAGAATATGGGGAATGTTGAACTTATTATAAAAACTTTAGAAGATAGAGGTCTATTACTGGTTAGTAAAAGGCAATTATTGAATTTGATGATTGAAGTAAATCAAGAAGCAAAAGTTGATGCCCGCAAAAAATGGTTGACTCAAAAACAGATAATTGCCAAATATAATGTTTCCAGATACTGGTTGGAGAAGTGCGAAAAAGACCCCGATAGTAGGGTCAGGGTGATTTATGGAACAGGGAAGACCTCGAAGAAAAAATACAATGAACAATCAATTATAGAGGAATTTGAAAGGCTTTGTTTATGAATATGAATAAGAAAAAAGCTTCGAGAAAAAAGCAACTATCAATATTGAAGTGTAAAGGTAAAATTATTTGTAATCCTGTAGGGCTTTTAAATGGTTTTGTGATGTGTGAAAAATGTAAAAAGACATTATAAGAATAAAAATTTGCAATGAAAAAAAATGAAAATAAGTGAAACATACAATATGGATTGTGTTCAAGGAATGAAAAAATATCCTGATAATTATTTTGAGTTAGCGATTGTCGACCCTCCGTATGGAATTGACATCACTAAAAGCGGAGCAATAGGTCATTATGGAGGGAAAGGAAAAAAATGGGATTCATCTGTTCCAAGTAAATCATACTTCATTGAACTATTTCGTGTCTCACAAAATCAAATTATTTGGGGTGGCAATTATTTTGAATTACCTCCCACAAGATGTTTTTTGATATGGGATAAGCAGCAACCTCAAGAGATGAGTTTTGCTAGTTGTGAACAAGCTTGGACTTCTTTTGATAAATCAGCTAAAACATTTTATAAAAGACCCCAAAACGCTGATGCATTTAGAATTCATCCAACCCAAAAACCAATACAATTATATGAGTGGTTGTTGATGAACTACGCAAATACAGGAGATAAAATTCTAGATACCCATTTAGGAAGTGGGAGCAGTAGAATCGCAGCTTATAATTTAGGCTTTGATTTTATAGGTTTTGAACTTGATACGGATTACTACGAGAATGAAATAAAAAGGTTTAAACAAGTTACATCACAACTTACAATATTCTAGAGATGTTAGCACAAGGAACATTATTCTCTGGAATAGGAGGCCCAGAATTAGCAGCAGATAGTTTAGGATGGAAAAATATTTTTCATTGTGAAATCAACGAATTTGGAAAACGAGTATTACAATATTATTGGCCCAATGCCACGCATCATGAAAATATCAAAGAAACAGATTTCAATATTTACAGAGGACGAATTGATGTTCTCACAGGTGGATTTCCTTGCCAACCCTACTCTTCAGCAGGAAAGAGGCTTGGAAAAAAAGATGATAGACATCTCTGGCCAGATTTCGCTAGAGCAATTCGAGAGATTCAACCACGTTGGGTCGTGGCAGAAAACGTTCGCGGGCTTGTTAATTGGAACGATGGACTGGTACTCTCCAATGTGCAAGCTGACTTGGAAGCTCAGGGCTACCAAGTACAATCATTTTTATTTCCATCTTCAGCCATCGGAGCTAACAACCTCAGAGAAAGGATTTGGATTTGTGCCTACAATGACCGGTTGGGACGGAAAAATGTACAAAGTAACAAAACAGGCAGCTCTGAAAAGATTCAAAACACAAAAAGGAAAAGGAAGAAAATCCAATGGAGGGAAAAAGAAACAAATGTCATGGATTCATCATGCAATACTTTTTTACGGTTTTCAAAAATGCACAGCCAATCCGCAGTTTTCGATGTGGGCGATGAATTTTCCCCCGAATTGGACGCTATTACCGTTTCTAAGTGGTACTCAGAAAGCCTTTCAGCAGGAGGAAATGCCATAAATCCAAAAGCAATAATGCAAATATTTAAAGCAATAGAGAAATACGAACAATTAACATCAAAATTATAAGCAATGAAAAAGACAAAAAGCAAGGCATTTTGGAAAACCAATATACATCCAATTTTAGGGTATCGTTTGGAGAAAAAGAGAAAATCAAATCATGGAATTAAGATTGCGGTTTTGCCTATAAAATATTTAAATCAATTTAGAAACATTGATGTATAACTAAAACCCTAAAAAATGAATTTATCACATTCTTTTTCCATAGATATTGCTACCAAATACGATGTCAACACAGCACTATTATTACAGCATTTTACCTTTTGGTATCAAAAGAATAAAGCAGACAATCACCAACTTTTTGAGGGTGAATATTGGGTACGTATGAAGCTAGATACTTTAACAGACTATTTTCCATATTTAACAAAAGATCAACTTCGTTATGGTCTAAAAAAAATGCTAAACAATAATCTGCTTAAAAAGTCAGAGTTCAACTACAAAAAGAATGATAGAACTAAATGGTATACGTTGACAAAATATGCAAAAAGTATTCTGGAAATTGAAAGCAAAAAAGTTGTTTATAAAACAGATAAACTAGTAGAAGATAACCTTAAAATTTTGACTGGTAAGACTCCCAGTAACAGGAGTGGTAAAATTCCCATTCTGACCGACAAAATTCCCACTTCTATATATAAGGAAGAAGATATAGAATATAGATATAACTACATCATAGAGAAGCTTAGAAAAAATAAAAATTTAATAGAGCTTTTGGCGATGCAAAATAAGCTGTCAAAAACAGTTGTAGAGGATTTGATTTTAGAGTTTACTCTTTTCTGTCAATCTGTGTCTCAACCAGAACATAACAATGATAAAGATTTGTTTGTTCATTTTAGTTCTTGGCTTAGAAAACAGGATTTAAAAGAGTTCAAATATGAGAAAGAACTTGAATGGTTTATAGGCAAGTTTAACAAAATATCAACAAGAGATTTTGTTATTACAGATACAATTAGAAAATTATTTGTTATTCAAATTTCTAATGGCTTTTCCTCAAAACAAATGGCAACAGCAATTAAAAACCTTTATAGTTCAAATATCAAAAATTCCTTTCACCTAAAGCATCATTTTAAGTTCGCTACTCCAGAGTACTTATTAGCAGACAAAAATTTGAACAAATATCTGAATGTGAAATATTGATGAGAAAACCAATAAAAGACATAGAAAAGGCAAAGTATTATCTAGATAAAATGAAAACAAATCTAGAGCATATTAATCATCCAAGACAGAAAGACTTTCAGATAGATGCACTCAATAGTTTTATCACACTTGTAAACTCTTTTGAGAGTTTTTTAGAGAATAAATACAAACTTAAATCAGTAGAGGGGTTGTTATGTGCAAGATTGTATTCGATGTTTTATCAAAGCATTGTTGACTATGAAGAGATTTATCTAATTGAAGTTGTAAGAAAGTTAGATGATGATATCAATTATCCAAGGTTAAAAAAAGAAGCCTTGATTCATTTTTTATATAGTGAAGAAGTTGAGAAAAATTTAGAACTAAATAGACCGATAACACCATTAAAAGAATGGGAGGTAATGATTGATAGATTGCTATTAGAATTTAAACAACAAATGCTATGGATTTAATAAAGAAGATTAGTACAAAAGAGCCACAAACAGATGCATCGAAAGCTTTTTTTCAGAAGATAGTATCCTCTAGAATCAAATCAACAGATGAGATAAAAGAGAATGAATATCTGTTAAAAATAGAGAACACCAATAAGTTTTCTAAAGGAAATATAAGCGGTTGGATTGGAAGAGCAAAGAGTAAGAAAACATTTGCACTTACGATGTTTATAGCTGCTCTAGTAAAAGGAATCAGTTTGTTTGGAAAGTTCAATGCCAATAAGCAAGTTAAAACACTTTGGATAGATACCGAACAATCCCCATCAGATGCTCAAAAAATTACCCGTAGAATTAAAAGCATGGTCGATAGTGATGATGACTTGTTGTTGTATGGATTAAGACCATTGAGCCCAAAAGAAAGAATAGAAGCGATTAAAATACTATTGAACCACCATAAAGATATTGAGGTGTTAGTCATTGATGGAATACGAGATTTACTGATGGATATTAACAATGCGGTAGAGAGTACAGAGGTAATGACATTACTTATGAAATGGAGTTTTGATTATAACATTCATATTGCTGCTGTGCTACATCAAAACAAAGGCGATGGAAACTCACGAGGACATATTGGAGCTGAACTGGAGAACAAAGCAGAAACAATTATAAGGGTAACTAGAGATGAAAATAATGCAAATGTCAGTTCAATAGAAGAAGTATATGGAAGAGGAAGAGGCTTTGAGAATTTTGATTTCAGTATCAACAAACAAGGCATACCAGAGGTAACAGAACCCATTTTAGATATGGATGATGCAGATGATGATATTGCTTTTTAATATCAATACAAACAAGAAATTATGCCCAAAACACCAACAACAAAACGCAAACCATGGCACGAGCCAAAAAAGCAACATCAAAGAACAAAAGATATGCAATGGTTTTACAACAGTCGAAAGTGGCGAGGCTTTAGCAAGTCATACAAACAAAGGCATTCGATTTGTATAAGCTGTCAGAGGCAGGGAATTGTAACACCATCAAAAGTAACGGATCATATTCATACGTATGAAGTTTGTCCTGAAGGCTTTGATTTAGATGGTTTAAAGGACGAATACTTCCAAGCTCTTTGTACTAGTTGTCACAATAAAAAGTCAGGAAGAGAAGCACATAGTAGAAGAAAAAAGTAATTATAAATAAGGGGTATGGGGCTAAATAACCAAAGCGAACTCGGTCCGTACATCGCCTGTAAGTTGGAATTTTACTCAGCGTAATTTTTAGATAGGGGGGGTAAGAAAATAGCATTGATATGGAAGTAGTACACAACGAACAAATAGATAAAAAAGAGAATACAACGCTAGAGCAAACAAAGCTTTATAAGATTTTGGAAGAGTTGCCAAAACCACTTGTACAGATGAAACTAAGTAGGTCTCAGAAAAAGTGGTGGTATTGGTTTGGTTATGAGTTTGTGGGTACCAATCAATTTACAAAACTGGATTTAGCCCACCTTCAAAAAGCAGCTATATGGATGGATGCAAGATGTCAAGCAATAGAGCAAATGAATCAAAAAGGATATGTAGGAGGCTTTGTACAATACTTCTCCTCGGGAGCAAGTAATGTATCGGCTCATATTTCGATACTAGAAAAATCAGATAAGCATCTCGATGAAGTCTCGGCTCATTTTGGTTTGTCAATTAAGGATCGTCAAAAACTAAATATAGAAGAGACTCCTGATAATCAGCTTTCACTCTTTGAGCAATTTGCAGAGAAAATTTACGGGAATCAATGATAATACCAAAAGACATAGAGCAGTCGATACCTTTTCTATATGCAGCCGATGTACTATCGGGCAGGGTAGTTACAGGGCGTAAAATCCAATTGGCGGTTAAAAGATTTTATGAGCTTATCGAAAATGCAGAAGATAAAGGCTATTGGTTAGATTATAAAAAAGGATTTGCACCCATACGATTTTTTGAAACTTTTTTAAGGCATACTAAGGGTGATAAATCAGGCAAACCGGTAAAGCTTAGTCCGCATCAACAATTTTCTTTTTTTAATACCTACGCATGGCAAAGATTTAATGAATCTGGAGAACCTGTTCGATTGATTCGAAATGTATATACCAAAGTGGCAAAAAAAAATGGTAAAACATTAGAGGAAGCTGGGGATGGACTCTTTGCAATGTCTTTTGATTTAGAACAAGGAGCTGAAGTATATGTGGGAGCCACTAAAGAAGAACAGGCGAAGCTTTGTTTTAATCAAGCCGTAGCTTTTATCGAGAAGAATCCAGTATTAAACAAATTAGGATTTAGAATCTATCAAAAGCAAATAAAGTTTCTGCCAACCGCTTCTTTTATGAAACCTCTAGGAGGCGATAGTAAAACACAAGATGGGATCAATGCTCATAGGTCCATATTAGATGAATATCATGCACATAAAGATGATAGTGTAAAAGAGAACCTGGAGTCTTCTTCAGCTGCAAGAAAACAACCGATTACAAAAACGATTACTACAGCTGGATTTAATATCCATGGCGTTTGTAAAAAATTTGAAGAGAGCTGCGTAAGAATCTTGGAAGGAATTGATCACGATGATAGTTTTTTTATCATGATTCATGATTTGGATGATCAGGATGATTGGGAAGATTCAAATGTATGGGTAAAGGCAAATCCAAATTTGGGGTATTCTGTTACCATGGAGTCTCTAATGTTTGAATATAAGAAAGCCAAGAATCAACCCAGTAAGATTCCGAATTTTAAAACCAAGCATTTAAATATGTGGGTAGATGCTCCCCAAGTTTGGATAGATGCACAATATTGGGATGGATGCCAAAAGCCAATTGAAGAAAAGAATTTTGTCGAGCATGGAAATTGCGGAGGGTTGGATTTATCTACTACTACAGATATTACAGCCTATGCAATGATAAGCTACCCAGATAAAGATGGGATAAGAGATTTAAAGGTTTGGTGCTTTTGCCCAAAAGACACTATAGATAAAAGGAGTAAAGAAGATGGAGTGCCTTATCGAAAATGGGCATCAATGATAAGGGAAGGAGCAAAAGATAAAAACGACACTTATCTAATTGCCACCGATGGTAATATGGTAGATTATAAGATTGTCTCAAAAGTTGTCAGTAGTAATGTTTTTAATTATAAGACAGATTGGGTAGAATACGATCGTAAATTTTCTGCGGGGTTGGTGGGTGAGTTTATAGAAAAGAATATAGAGATGTCACCATTTTCGCAAACGATTATGAATTTTAGCTCACCCACCAAAGAATTTGAGAGATTGGTAAGATCGGGTAAGCTTAGAGTAGGTAAGAACCCTATCTTAAAATGGATGTTATCGGGATGCGTACCTCAATTTGATGAAAACGAAAATGTAAGACTAACCAAAGCAAAGGCAACCAAAAGAATTGATGGAATCATCGCATCTATTATGGGACTAGCAGGAACACTCTCGATAAAAGAACAAGAAAAAAGCAAGTATAACGATCCAGAGGAAAATATTTCTTTTGGATGATTAACAATCAAACAATGAATTTAAATTTTTTAGCTAAAAAGGTAATTTTACTAATTCTTAACAGATGTTTACTCAATATTGATATGAAAATAGATGTTAAATCGTTATTATTGTATAATTCTTATTGTTTAGCTCATACTGGAGTAAATATTGCTATGACTCTAGTCTTGAACAAATACAAAAAAAATTGCAATTCAAGTACGATATTTAATTTGAGTAAAACTATTGAAACTCATTGTTTTTTGCCAATGCATAGTTTATTTTGCTATCAGGCGAGAAGTAATGATTTTATATAGCTAGAGGAAAAAAGTAATTGAATTAAGATTAAAAAATAACTATTATGAAAACGACACAAGACACACAGCAATTCGAGCATTTTATAAAATCAAAAGTGTATGATTTGGTAAAACAAATCGCAACACGAGTAGGTTTTTTTGAGTATTACTTTAAGATACTTCCTAGATGTAAAAACAATACAAGAGCTTTTTATCTGGCAAATGAAATTTACTGTTTGATATTTAATGAGTATAAATACAGTAGTTATAATTCGTTTAAAAAACAGTTAAGTAGTTACCTGAAAAATTAATCCTATGAATATAGATCCAGAAAAAGAAGCATTAATCCTTCATGAATATTTAACAAACAAAGGTTGTACGATATCTGATGTATCAAGTATACTACAGTTAGATGAAAAAATTGTTCGTAAGGTAGTTCTTAAATATATTTCTAACTTAAATATAGGAGATGAAGATATCAGTTAACATACAGCTTGTGGTAATAATTCTTTGTACGTTTCTAACTGCATTTTTTACCTCATTGTTATTAGAACTTCCCATTTTTAAAAATGTTGTAAGGCAAATATTGGTTGTATTAATGATTGCAATAGAACTTTATTTAGGCTTTCTTATTTTTAAATCAAAAATTAATTGATACCATATCTAAGTAACTTCATTGAGGTTTCCCGTAAGTTTTGATATTAATTTAGAAGTAATATTGTTTAATGAGTTCTAATACTTTACAAGGCAAAATAGGTACAGGTTTTTACATAGACTCCCCAAAAACGGGGAGTTAAAAATTTCACCAATTCTAGGGAATGATAATATGTAATAAATCAATTATATTTGACATATTTGATAATGTAGAATCTTTTGTTCTACTTAAATTTAAAATTGTAAAAGTCTCCTCTTAATACACAAATTGCTATAAGTTTTTAATTTATAGTGTTAATTAAAATTGAATAATTAACTGATAAAGATATAGTTAAAAAATACTGCTAAATGGTAACTTAAGGTTTTATTAACCTTAAACATTTATCATTATGAAAAAAGCAGTTTTATTAAGTATTATGTTGTTAGCAATAACATCTTTTGTCAGTTGTACGGACTTAAACGATGAAGAAACAATATTTGAAACAACAGCAATTGACCCAAATGAAACAGGAGAAACAGATCCTGAAGAAGAGGAAACTGGTGAGGAAGACGGAGTTTAAAAGTTTATTGATAGGCATAGTTATATTCCCTATTATAGCTATGTCTTTGTTTCATGTTTATTTTCCTAGACATTCTACTGAGTTATTGGAACATAAAAAGTTATATAAACCAATAATAGCTGAAAGAGACATTACCCACAAAAAATTAATTGATGAACTAGAAAAAGGCGAGATTTTAGTTAGTGAATATCTAAGGTTAGATAAAGTAAATACTAGTAATTCTAAAGCTAAATTAAAATCTTACACTAAAAGAAAAAATGAAATTATCAAAAATGATATGTTTCTTGGACGTGCTAGTTTTAGATATTGGATATTCTTTTTTGGATTAGTACTTCCCATATTGTACTTTTCTTTCAAATCTTTAATTAATGATATTAATAGAGAGAATAAAACTGGGCATAAATATATATCTATTGGAGGAATAGCTGTTGGTTTTTTTTGGTTGTATCACTTACTCTTTAGGACAGAAACAGATTTCAATACGCAAACATACTTTTATTTAATTTTAGCTATTTCATTACTAGCTGGTTTCTTTACTCACAAATTGATTAAGTATTTCATGAAAAAATATGATAGAGAAGAATCTCTTTTGAGAAATATACGCAATTTAGTAGGTTTTGCACTTAGGAATACTAAAGATGAAAAAGAGGAAGAATTATGGACTGTTTTAGAAAAAGTGTCTAATAATGAATAGAAGGAAAAGAAAAATATTAAATAAGTTAAAAAAAGGAAGAAAAATAAACGAACTAGATTTGTCTTATGCACTTAATAATATTCATTCTGAGATAGATAAGACCAAAACAGAAGAAAATAAAAATAATTTGCAAAGGCACATTGAAGAAAAAACAAAAAAATTTAATGAATTAAATGATGATATAAATAATATGATTATCGAAGGTTCTATTTATCTTTTTTCGATTTAAGTATCAATTTTTCTTGATACTCTATTAAAGCATCTTTCTTGTGACCTACAAGATAATTTTTGAATGTTAGGTTTTTTTCAAACTTATCTTTATTATTAATTATAATATCGACTATTTTTTCAACCTTTATGCTACCTTCTGAAAATTCGATTTCATCTTCGGCCTTTAGCATTTCGCCTTTTCCATTCAATAACCAATTAGGATTGATCATATCAAAAGCATGACAGAATTTTATTGCAAATGATTCTGTCAAATATCTTTCATTTCCTTTTAAAGCTTGAGATACTGTAGACTTATTCATTTTAAGTTTTTCTACAATATCTTTTTGTAAACTAATAATTCTTTTTCCTTTTAAAAATGCTATAGCCTCATTGATTCTCTGAAAAACATCATTTGTATTATACATACTTTAGTATCTCTCTTATTTAAACTATCAAAATAAATACGTATTAAGTTTGTATAATACGTATTTAATATGTATGTTTGCCTTGTTTTTAATTCTCTAATTGTTCCAAATATACAGGAAAATATAGAGAAAAGATAGGTTGTACAGTAAATAAAAATATGCTGAAAATAGCTTCTCTGTTAAAGGTTAAAGTTGGCGTATACACTTTACAATTTGTTGAGGATAACTATCAGGTCTATTTACCTTAGAGTGCAACAATTAATATTAAAAAATTAATCTGCATTTGAAGTTTGACATTTTTTTAAAATTTCAATTTGTTAGAGCTAAAAAAAGAAACTATTAAACCCTATATAAAAATGAAAAAAAGAAAGTTAAAAAATTATTTAAAATTAGGAATTCTGTTTCTAGGGATTTCCTTTTTATTATGGAACTGTGAGAAGGAAGATAATTTGTTTTCACATGATGAATCATCACTGATTAATCATAATAGTCATTCAAGGTATGTTACAGTAGACGAAATTCCTTCAGTAATTAAGTTTTTAGAACAAAAAACTAGTAATCATTTGGGACATGCTTCCAAAAATGATTCAGAAAATACGATAGCATTTGATGAAATCATTGAGGTTATTGATACTCTACAAGGTAATAAAAACTATACTTTTAATATTACCAATATTCAACAATATGTAAATAACCAGATTTCTTTATATAATTTGATTGTAAGTACAGATTCTTTAGGAAATGCTGAAGAACCTTATGTTTTAAAATATACATTAGACAAAGATTTTGCTATTGATTATATAAAAGGAATTAAAACGATAAGTGAATTTAAAGGAGAAATAGCCATCGTCTCTGTAGAAACATTTTTAGCCAATCATACTTCGTATACTTCAAGAAACTCTATTTGTCCAGAAGAACCAATATTTAGTAATACAAACCCAGGCTCTGGAGGAGGCACTACAGGTGGCAATGGTACGAGTAACCCTACAGGAAGTACACCTAGCTGTAGTTGGGTAGAAACTGGTCAATATTTGCCTTGTGGATGTGGAGGTAACGCAGATGGTCATGCTCCTTCTGGTCCATCTTGTTGTGCAGGAAGTGTAGCCATTACTACTTTTCAGTGTAATTATACTCCAAACAAGAGTACATCTAAAACTGATGATAGTGGTTGTCCAGAACCAACAGAAGGAAATGTTGCAGTTTTATTAGGTATTGATTATCATCAAGCATTGATAGAAATCATGGAAGGACACCTGACTGAAAGCCAAATAGAATGGCTATCTGTTCAAGAATATACAAGATTGGAAAGAAATATGGTTGTTTTTTTAGGTGATAATGATAATTCTATTGAAGCCATTGAATTTGTTAAAGAAATTATTAGAATCTTAGAGAATGAAGATTCAACAGATGATGAGAAGTTTAATGAATTTAGTTTTGCTTATGATGTCTACGATCCTCCGTTAGATATTTCAGCTTCGCAGGTTGATTTTGAAGCAAGAATAAAAGAATACGCTAAACAATTTAGAAGAAGAGGGCAAGCAGAGTTTGCAAATTATTTAGAAAGTATTATACCATTTGACCCTAGTACAACAATAGGTGAGGTTTTAGATGTCTTTGAAGTCATTAGAGCAGAAAACAAAAGGCTGTTCTATGAATATTTTAGAGAAATCACTATTACGACAATTGCCAGTTTTGAGCCAGTAGTTAAATTAGCATTAGTAGTCGTAGGAGGTCGTTTAGCTTTAACATTACTTCAAAATTTACCTAGTGCTTATATAACTGTTCATCTTGCTAATGTTATAACTAGGTTAGGAATACCTGCATCAACAGCTTTTACTGCTTTTCAGCACGCACAAAAGTTTGGAATACAAACGTATGCACAGTTACAACAAATATTTGTAAATTTGGGTTTAACAGCAAGCGGACAGGGAGTCCAATTTCATCATTTAATTGAACAAAGATTTTCCCATAATACTATCGTTCAAAATTGGTTAGGGGCAAATACAGCAAATTGGAGTTCTATAGTGCTTACTCCTGAAGAACATCAAGTCTTTACCAATGCTTGGAGAGCAGCAATATCAACTGACAATATGCTTAGCCCCGGTTGGACAGGTGCATATACAAATAATGCGACCTTGGAACAGGTAAAAGAAGCTGCAAGGATAATTTATGCAAATTACCCAGAAATATTAGAAGCATTAGGATTATGATAAAATGTTATTCATTTTTTGCCAAATGGCGTAAAAAAGATGTTGAGTTTTTAAATAGCTTAGACCTTAATAAGACCATTAAAGAAGGATATGACGGTTTTTGGGTAGAAGAAGATGATAGATATAAAAGAATAATAAAACACTATTCAAAAAAAGAATCATTGCTTAATAAGGTAAAGCCTAAGGAATTTAAAGTTAATCATAGTTGGTGTAAGTTTTCAAAAGAAGATTTAGACAATGCCAAGTATTATATGTTAGGGACTACAGGAGCTCCTAAAGGATACCCACAACCGAAAGATACTTATAAAAAAGAAGTTTTTAATTTTGAAGAATGTAATCTTACTAAAATAAATAAAGTACAAATAGCACCCTTTAGAATTAAAAAACCGAATTGGGCGAAAAACCAAGTAAACTTTAGCCTCAATTGGGAGTGGGATTTTATGTTTTTTAAAAAAGATTTTTATCAAGAGGTGTTAGCACCTCTTGGTTTAAAGTATAAAGAGGTACTACAACATGGTACAGGAAAACCTTTAGAAGATACTATACAATTAGATATTCCTGTAGCACAAAGTAAAATACATCTTGAAGGCTCTGCTTATGATATTTATGAATCTCGTTGTGGTAAAAAACAATATGCAAGACAATACTTAGATTTTTTTCCTCCTTTTGAAAAAGAGTTCGATTTTCATATCTGCTATACTCAAGAAGAATTTGATGACGGTTTTAAACGAATTATCATTACCAAAGAATTTTGCGAGTTATTGGTACAACATAAGATTATAAAGTATGTTTCAAATCATTTAATACCCATGAAAAACAGATGAAAAATAGTATTACTCTGTTATCTTTAATGTTTTGTATGTCTCTTTTTTCTCAGGAGAAAAGAGTAGAGGAAGTATATCAAGATTGTATTTATAATACTTTCCAAGATAAAGGAGTGTTTCTTAAAAAACAAATGAAAAACTATGAAAAGTATTTGATTTCAGATAAATTTTTAAAAGATAGTACTGCTAAAAGTTATTATAATTTTCTTGTATCATTTTCAACAAGAAAAAAATTTCCTTCTGAATATAAATACTCATTCTTTGATTCAATTCAAATAAATTCAATAGAAATGAAAAAGGTTTTTCCAAGTAATAAGGAATGTTCTAAGAGTATTGAAAATCATTCAGGTTATGTAATGTTAAAGGCGAAAATAGATGCATTAACTATAATAAAACCAGATGATCTAAGAGAAACATTAAAAATTTATGCAGAACTAGTAAGTGAAGATGATTTTAAGCTAGATTACTATAAATTGAGAACATTGTTTTTTAGCCAACTGTTTGTTTGGTAGTTGAATTTGTTGCTATTAATTAATTTCAAAATGAAACATTTTTTATTTTATACTTTCTCGTTTTTCATTCTTATGAGCTGTAAAACTATTGATGTTGATAAAAGCAATTCGTCAAGAGAATTAATTTTTATAAAAAAAAACGTAATTGAAAATCAAAATGGACTAAATGTGTCATATAAGAATTTTAGTAATAGATTAAGAAAGGAGATTACTAATTCAGATGAATATATAAAAGGAAGTAATACAGATTCAATTGATCTAGAAAAGGTATTACAATTTTCAAGGATTAATTTAATTAAAGCTTTTGAAGATACTACTAAAATCTATAGGCATCTTAAGGAAATAGACTCCGTGTATATAACTTTTGAGAAAATTAACAGAAGAATAATTGGAGATTATCTAGTCATTAATAAGAAGAACTTTAAAACATATAAATTAGCAAAAAAAGATTCTATAACTAAGTATTCTACAGATGTACCTTATTACTATAAAGATGAAACTAAATTAAGTTTTAAAGAATTTAAAGAAGATATTAAAATCATTAAAGGATATAGTTGTTTTAAAGTTATTGTAACTGTTAATGATTCGATGTATACTCCGAAAGCCCTTTTTCCTTTTAAAAAAAGGTATGAACTATATGTAACAAAGGATTTGGATTACAAAATCCACCCTTTCTTTTTTTATGAATCTGTATTAGAGAGATATTTCCCTTTAGAGATTAAGGTTTACAATGATGGGTTTGAAGGAATTTATACCGAATATAAACTAAGATAGAAACGAATAGCTTCTTGCAAAAAATACAATATTGCTTTTTCATAGTGATCCTTACTTTGGGAGTAAGGGGGGTAAAGGATTCTCACTCCTTTTGGGAGTGAGTTTCCTTTCAATTACAATTAAATTTATAAGTCCCTTAGTACTTAGCAATTGGATGCTTGCTCCTTCGGGAGTAAGTCTCCATAAGTTAAAAGATATAACTACAATAGTTTTAAATGATGAATCTGATTTATTTTTTTGAGTTATGGGATAAATCCTATAAAAAAGGGTATTGGCATGGCTTTAGTTTGGGATTTGTTTTCTGCATTATATTCTTGTCAGTTTTAGGATTTATTATTTATAGTACTGCTGTTATGAATTTGGGTTTTATATAAAAGATTAAAAAAATACATCAATCATTTTGTAATGAAAAAACCATCATTAACAAGAGGTCATCAATTGACCAGTGAGGCTCCGAGTGAATTTAAATTTTACGGTTATAGCTCGGAGTTTCAACTTTTTAAAAAACAATTAAAAAAACAGAATATGAACTCATCAGAAATAATTTACAATAAAGGTCGTAAGCATGGCTTTATCTTGGGGTTATTGGTGAGTCTAATTATCATATCTACCCTTTTATTAATAGCATATCTATATTTTGTGTATAGATGGTTTTAAATTAATTTTTCTGGTGTTTTTTCCCTGAGGCAACCAGACTAGCTTGCCCACTTTTTGAAAGAGAAGTGGGTTTTTTTATGCATAAAAATATATAAAAGGTACTAAAGGTGTCGTAATAGGCTTTGAAAAAGCAACAATTTTACCTCGTAAAAGAAAAGTAAATGTTGCAAGAAGCCTTACAGAAAGAATTTTCAAAGACACCAGATCAAAGAGTGGGCGTTAGTGGAGGCTTGTTTAATTTTTTAGGAGCAACTACCAAAAACGGACTTTTAGTTAATCAGCATTCCGCTCTTAGATTATCTTCTTTTTATAATGGTATAGAACTTATCACCAATGATTTTGCCAAGCTTCCCAAATATGTAATTCAGAAAAAAGATGGTGATCGTATAACACTAAGCGACCACCCTATTTCTTATATCATCTCTACCCGTCCGAATCAGTATATGACTGCATTTTGTTTTGACAAGATTATGTTGCAGTATGCTATTTTAAAAGGGAATGCCTATGCGATTATCGAGCGAAATAAAATTACTCAAAATGTCATTGCTTTACAGGTTGTAGACCAAGACAAATCATCGGTCGAAGTTTTAAAAAGTAACGAAAAGTTATTTTATAAGATAGAGGGTAAGATATATTCTAACTACGAGGTTTTACACATCCCAGGGTTTTCACTCAATGGCATTACAGGAATTTCTGTGATTGAGATGGCAGCGAATTCTCTTGGGGTATCGCTTAGCTCTCAAGAGTTTTCATCTGATTATTACAATACCAAAGGAGAGGGAATTGCTGTGGTAACTACTTCTAAACCTTTAGATGTAGATGGGAAAAATCGTTACTCGGATGGACTAAGAAGTCATTTAGAAAAACAAGGACCTCATAAAGTGGCGGTACTCGATGAGATGGGATCGTTTAATTACATCAAACTCACCCCTCAAGAAAGCCAATTTTTACTAACCAACAAGCACGGAGTTATAGAAGTAGCCAGATGGCTTAATCTTCCACCTCATAAGTTAAAATCACTAGAGAATGCCACCTTTTCCAATATCGAACATCAAGAGATTCAACACGTCTCGGATAGTATTCTGCCTTGGGCATTAAAATTTCAAAACGAATATGATGTAAAGCTCTTTAGTGAGGCGGAAAAAAAATCAAAGCATCAGATAAAATTTAATACAGGCAGCCTTATAAGAGCAGATTTGCAGGCTCAGGGGGATTATTTCTCAAAGATGATCCATGCAGGAGTTCTAACTAGAAACGAGGTAAGAACACTCTTGGAATTCAATAAAATAGAGGGGCTTAATCAGCCACTTACCCCAGTGAATACTCAAACTCTTGAGCAGATAGATTTAAAATTACAGGAATTAAAAAACAAGCTAGAAAATGTCAGTTAAAAATAAGATAAACCAATTAGAGAGCCGAGTATTTGTAGCTCCTATTACCATAGAAAAGCGAGAAGATTCTGAGGCAGATTCAACTACAGTTATAGAAGGCACAGCAGCACTTTTTAATGTAAAAACAAAAATAGGGGATTTGTTTTATGAGGAGATTCTTCAGGGAGCTTTTGACGATGTACTGAGCGATGATGTGAGGTGTCTTATCAATCACGATCCAAGACTTATTCTAGGACGAACTGCCTCGGGTACTTTAGAGATTTGGCAAGATCAAAAAGGGTTAAAATATCGTTACAGTACTCCAGATAGAAGCTATGCAAAAGATTTAGAAGATGCCATTAAAACAGGCGATGTTTCTCAGTCTTCTTTCCAATTTAAAACCAAGGAATCCATTTGGATAGAACAAGAAGGGGATTTGGATTTACGGCAAATAAAAAAAGTAGACAAACTCTTTGATGTAGCCCCAGTAACTTTTGCTGCTTATCAAGATACCACGGTTGCAAAACGCAGCTTTGACTCCCATAAGGAGCACATGCAAAATGGAGAATTTAAAAGAACACTAAGAGAAGCGCAATTAATAATAAACAAAAATAAATTTTAAAAATGAAAGACCTAAAAAAACTATTAGAAGAACGGGGAGTACTCATTGTAGAACAGCAAAAGATTGTAGAAGATGCTCGCAAGCAAAAAAGAGAGATTACAAGTCCAGAGGAAACTCGTTTTGATGATCTGCAAAGCCAGATAGAAGCTTTTGAGCCTACAATCAAACGAGCAAAGATTATCGAAGAAAATGAAAAGCGAGCAGCAAAGAATCAAGGAGAAAACATTATAGAAGCTCCTGCTATTCATGGCTCAAAACAAGAGCCAAAAATCTATTCTTTAAATGCCGCCTTACGCTCGGCACTTAATAAAAAACCATTAGAGGGTGTAGAGAAGGAAGCAAATCAAGAGTATCGAAAAGAGATTCGAAGTTCTGTAGCAGGATTGGATCAAGATGATAGTGGCATTTCTATTGGAATCCCATCGTCGATGATGCAAAAAAGAGACCAGTCGGTAACGGCAGGTACAGGAGAAAAAGGAGGAAAGTTGGTCGTTAGTGAACCGCCTCGTATGGTGGCTCCTTTGTTTGCAAATAATCCGTTAGAGGTATTAGGGGTCACCCCACTTACAGGGCTAAAGGGAAATGTTCCTTTGCTTTCCAATACCGATGTTTCTTTTGTCTGGGCAGATGAGAATGAGAATGTAACTCAAAAGACAGATACTGATTTTGAAGGACCTGTATTAAAACCAAAACGTATTGTGGCAGTTGTTGATGTTTCCAAGCAGCTCATTATGCAATCTACCATTGCCATCGAGGCATTTTTAATAAACCTTTTAAGTAATGCTTATGGTAGAGCCTTGGCGAGAGCTGTTTTAAATGGATCAGGTGGAAAATCGCCATTAGGAATTTTAAACTTGCCTGATGTAAATGATTTAGCAACAGCCACATCTACTAAGGTAGATTATGTAAAAGTTGTTGCTTTAGAGACCGCCATTGAGGCAGAAAATGCTACAGATCACTCTTTGGCTTATGTGTGTAATAAAGTTTTAAAGGGTTCATTAAAGACCACTCCTAGAGTAGAGGCAACAGATAGTATTATGCTTTCGGATGGAAAAACATTGAACGGCAGCAAACTATTATCTACCAACTTGCTTGGCGCACTTCTAGGGAATCATCCATTAATTTATGGGGATTGGTCACAAGTATTTACAGGAGCTTGGGGTGGAGTTTCAATCACAGTAGACCCTTATACTCAATCGACTTCGGGCAAGATACGACTAGTTGTGAATTCCTATGCAGATATGCAGGTAGTTCATCCCAAAGCCTTTGCATTTAACAAGAAGTTTATCGTATAAAAAATAGAAAAAAATGGAAGAAATTAAAAAAATTAAAGTCGAGATTTTAAAATCTCCAGCAGGCAAGTTCTTACTTCCCTATAGCGTAAAAGAAAAAGTGCTTTTGTCTGAGGATTTAGCAAACAAGCTTATCAAATCAAAATACGCTAAAAAGGTAAGATAATGGCATATTTTATAGAAGATACAAGTTTTGAGGCTGTAGAGATTATCGGTTTGGGTTTGGCTAAAAAGCAATTAAAGATAGAGCCAGAACAGGTAGAAGAAGATGATTTGATATTGTCTTATATCGGTGCAGCGATCAGTTATGCCCAGAGTTATACAGGGGCGGTTATTGAGCAACAAAAGTTCATCGTAAAGGCAAAGAATTTTGAGGATGTCTTATGTTTTAGAAAACAAAAAATCATAGAGATTGACAAGATAGAGTATTTGGATTTACAAGGAACTCTACAAGTTTTGTCTGAAGATAACTACAGTTTAACAGCGGTAGATAAATATGAGAATAAACTCACCTTTAGTGGTGATTTGCCAAAGATAAAAGCCTTTACCCCTGATGCGGTTGTAGCACATCTTGTCTGTGGGTTTGATAAAATTCCAAAGGCAATAAAGCAGGCTTTATTATTACTTATTACAGATTTCTATGAGTACCGTTCAGACAGGCTAAAGTCATACAATACCACAGCAATCCAATTGCTATCTGCGTATAAAATCCACTACTAAAAAATGCATCAAAAAGTATTTGTAGGGGAGTTAGACATCAGAGTGTCTGTTGTGGAGATTGTGGGTCAAAAGTCACCGCTCTCAGGGAGTATTATAGAAAAAGAACAGCTTATTAAAAACTGTTGGGCTAAGATAGAGGATTTGACAAGTCAAGAAAAACAGGAAGGCAAAATTGCTTTGTATGCTACTAAAGAATTTATCATCCGCTATGATAAGAGACTCTATGGGGTTGGAGCTACTCAAAGGGTTATAAAATATCAAGATAAGGGCTATGATATATTCGATGTTTCGATTATTGGCAGAAAACGCTATTTGAGTATTAAAGCTGTAAAGCGTGAGTAAAGGTCTTGTAGAGATAAAGGGATTTGAACAGCTAGAGCGTAAGATAAAATTATTAAAAGATGATAAGGTAAAAAAGCGTGAAGTTTTAAAGATACTGGGTCAGCTGGCAAATCCAACTGTAAAGGCAGCAAGATCAGAAGCTCCAAAAAGTAAAAAAAATCATTATCAAGGGGGAAAGCGAACGAAAAAATTGATAAAGTCAGGGAATCTAAAAAGGTCAATAGGTAAGATTACTGGTAGAAAAGGGAGTGCAAGGGTCAATGCAGTTTTGTATGTAGGTCCTAAAAGTAAAGGCAGAAAAAATGATGGTTGGTATGGAGCTTTTGTAGAGGGTGGAACAATAAGGCAAGCTCCCAATCCCTTTATGTTAAGGGCTTATCAAAAGACAAAGGGAGAAATCCCAGAGAAAGCAGAGCAAAGAGTTTCCAAGTATATACAAAGACAAATAGATAGATTAAGCAGATGAGTTTTGTAAAGACAAGTAGTATTGTTTATAGCGATTTAACGGGTTTTGAGCCACTTGTTGAGCTATTGTCAAAAAAAGAGCAGAGTGTTTATCCACTAATAGCAAGTGAGGATGAAGCGGACAATTTTGTCAACTATTATATACAAGATACTGGAGCAGTTTCAAAAGAAGTCTCTTATGGCTTTCAGGTAATTGTTCGGACTTATGGAGAAGATTATGACAAGTGTTGTCAAATCTCGGATAAGGTAAGTGATGCCTTTAGGGCATCGGATTATTATTATAAGAATTTAGGCGGTAGCCCTTACGCTAATGAAAAAGGGTGGTTTTATATAGAACAAAAATTTCAAATTAAAATATAAAGATTATGGCATTTTATAGTGGATCAGCAATGCGTTTAAAGATTGACACAAAACAGATTTTTCATGAATCTGATTTAACGCTCAACGCAAATTCAGATTTTAAAGAAATCGCATCGAAAGATACCGATGGGGTTCAAAATTCACCGGGGAGAAAATCATGGGATTTAAGCTCTAGTGCCTATGCGATTAATTCCGATGGCACAAAGGCGGATATCAAAACAATTACAGCAGCTTGGCAAGATCAGCAGCTTGTAGATGTAGAGTTTACTGATGGTCAGGCAGGAAACCTAATGTTTTCTGGCAAGGCGTATATCGAGAATTTTTCGGTCAAAGCGACCACCGATGAAACGGTATCATTTGATTATTCCTTAAAAGGAGATGGAAGTTTAACTATAGCAGAGAGTGCTTAAAAATGATTTGATATGTATTTAACAATAGAAAAAAAGAAGTATAAACTAAAATTTGGTTACGGTTGTCTTAGAAGGATATGTGAAGGATATGGATATCAGAAGATATCGGGTTTTGACTCGCTGATAAAAAAGCTAAAACTAGATACGATGGAAGACCCCAATTTTGAGCAATTGGATTTTGTAGGAAACCTTGTCTTGGCAGCGATTCATAATGTAGATGATAGTGTTGATTTGCCCATAGAAGATGTAGTAGATGTACTGTTTTGTAATATGGATAAAGTCACTGAGGTTTTTGCTGAATTTCAAAAGTCTCTACCTAGAGAAAATACAACCAACCCAGAGAGTAGGGGAAAGTAGATAAAGGGTCAAAAACTGCACCTGTTTTTGACCCGACTTTTGATGAATTAGAATCCTTAGCCTTTGGCGAGATTGGTCTTAAGGTGGACTATTTCTATGGGTTAACCCCTAGAGAGTTTTACAATCTTATTTCAGGATATAGAGAAAAAGAGCTAGAAAAGCAAAAACAAGCTTGGTCACGAGCTCGCCTACAGATGTATTATAGCGTTTTGGGCTATGCAGATCAAAAAAAATTAAAGCCTAGTGACCTTTTACAATTCCCATGGGAGGAGCAAACTACAGATGAGCCTCGAAAACCCAAATCAACCCAAGAGTTAAAAAAAGTATTTAAAAACACCACGAATTTAAAAAAGTAAATGGCATCATTAGCAAGCATTAACATACGCTTTTTTGCAGACTTAAAGCAGTTTTCTACTCAGATGCAAAGTGCGGGTCGTCAGCTAAAAAAGATAGGCAAAGAGCTAAAAAAGGTAGGTAAAACACTATCGGTAAGCCTGACTGCTGCTTTTGTTGTGTTTGCAGGGGTATCGTTAAAGAATTGGGATGCGCAAATAAAGGCGATTGCTCAGGTAGAAAATGGGTTGCGCTCTACGGGAAATGCTGCTGGATTTACACTAGGTGAGTTGCAAAAGATGGCTTCCCAGTTGCAAGATAACTCTTTGTATGGAGATGAAGATATTCTACAAAACCTGACTACACAACTGCTGACTTTTACAGGTATTGTAGGCGAGCAATTTGAACGTACTCAAAAAATAGCCTTGGATTTGTCGTCAAAACTGGGAACAGATTTAAAATCTTCAGCCATTCAGTTAGGAAAAGCCTTGAATGACCCAGTTGCTAATCTCTCAGCACTTAGTCGTTCAGGAATTCAATTTTCAAATGAGCAAAAAACGCTTATTAAAAGTCTTGCATCGACCAATCGTTTGGCAGATGCTCAAAATATCATACTCTTAGAGCTAGAAAAGCAATATGGAGGTACGGCTTCTGCTGTAGCAAAGGTAGGTTTAGGTCCGTTAAAGCAACTACAAAACATATTAGGTGACGTTTCCGAGGAATTTGGAAAACTAATTGGTAAGGCGTTACTCCCATTTATTAAGTACCTAAAAAATATTGTAAAACAGCTTCAAGGTCTTGATAATTCTACAAGAAGTACAATTTTAGTTATCGGAACTCTTTTAGCAGCAATAGGTCCTTTACTTGTGGCACTAGGTTTTTTAGCAACCAATATCTTGCCAGGTTTAATCACAGTATTTGGTGTGTTAAAAGCAGCTTTAGGAGTGAGTCTTACCGCATTTAAACTTTTAGGTGCTTGGATTGTTGCCAATCCTTTTGGCGCATTGTTAATTGCTATTGCAGCGGTGGTCTCTTATTTTACATTATTTAATAAACAGGTAGAAAAGACTGCAAAAGCACAATCGTTATTGAGCCAAATTACTGATAAGGCAACAAAATCAATTGCAGGGGAGAGAGCTAAACTTATAGAATTGGTTGCCATTGCAAAAGATGAGCGAATCAGTAAAAATCAGCGATTAAAAGCCATCAAGCAGATTAATAAAATCTCACCGCAATATTTAGGCGATTTAACTCTAGAGACCATCGGGACAGATAAGGCACGCTTGGCATTAGAGAGGTACAATGAACAGCTCTTACAGCTAGCAAAAGTTAAAGCAGCCCAAGAGAAATTAAAGGAGATTCAAACTAAAAAGATAGAGATTGAACTGAGTCAAGTTAAGGCAATACTTGATTATGAAAAAGAAAAAAAGAAGCTCTATAGTTCGGAGCTGCGAGTAAGAGAAAAATTATTACCACTTTTAAACAATACTTTCAAGTTGGGAACTCTTATCTTAAATGAGAGGTTAGAGAAGCTTACCCAAGAAGAGACATTGATTTTAAATATTATAAAAGCTAATAAAATCAATGCAACTGTTATCTCAAAGACCAATGATAGTTTAGAGAAATACAGTAGAAAAAAAGTAACGCCATTATCTTCTATAAAACCTGTGGGTTTAAAACCTATTGTTGAGGGGTTAAAGACAGATCAAAAAGCAATTGATGTTACTCTGGAATCTGTAAATGAGTCTTTTATAGATTTCTCTGAGAGATTTACTCAGACAGTTCAAAATACAGCTTCAGAAATATTGGTAGGTATCGGTCAGATGATTGCAGGTCTTTTAACAGGAACTGTTACTATGGGAGATGTTGCTGGACTACTTTTAAAAACCATTGGAGACCTAGCGATACAATTGGGAAAAGCTGCCATTGAGATAGGAGTAGGAATGGTGGCGATAAAGGCAGCATTTAAAAACCCTTATACTGCTATTGCAGCAGGGGTGTTACTGGTAGCAGTTGGTAGTATTATCAAAGGAGTCGCTTCTAACTTTTCAGGCAGTCAAAGCAACCCTAGACCATTTGCTAATGGTGGAATTGTCTACGGTCCTACAAATGCACTAATAGGAGAGTATGCAGGGGCTAGAAGTAACCCCGAAATTGTCGCTCCTTTAGATAGATTGCGTGATTTGATTAGTCCCGCCTCACAAAGGTTAGAGGTTGTTTTAGCCCCTGCTATAGAGTTTAGTGGGCGTAAGATGAAGTTCTTTTTAAAAGATATTGATAATAGATTAGAGCGTACTAGATGAGAGATATAGAAGTTTTAGATATCAATATTATCGACACAAAAAACAATGATCGCCTCTTACAGGTTGAAGATGTGGCTGCCAGTTCTGTCAGGCTTATCTATAATGGTTTTGAAGACCGTTTTGGAACCTTGATGAGTTCTGAATTGCATTTTTCAATGCTCGTAGAAAAAGCCGAAGATGGAAAGTTCTTTCACTTATTTACTGGCTCAGAGACACGCTATAGAGTAGAGTTGTTAGATGTTTCTCAGATGGATAACCCTAAGATTATTTGGCAAGGTTTTCTATTGGCTGAGCAGTTTGAAGAGCCTTATGTAGGAGGGAGTTTTTTTGTTGATTTGGTCGCTTCTGATGGAATCGGACGAATAAAAAACATATTATTTAACGCTATTGGTCAAACAGGTAGAGTATCTGTGATTGATATATTGGGTAGCTGTTTGCTACATACTGGGCTTGACTTAGAAATTTGTTTTTCTAAGGCGATAGAGAATATCTTTTTTGAACTTGATTATCTGGATTTAGAGGTAGATGTATCTGTTTATAAGCAACAAGAAATGTCATTTTATGAGGTTCTAGAAAAGTTACTAGAATCTATGGGATGTAAAATTTTTCAATATCAATCCAGATGGTGGGTGGTAGGTCTTACCCGATTTGGTGATGCAAAGATTCCTTATGCTAGGTATAGATATAGTTTTTATGATTTAGAAAACCCATCAGTACTAGAGGGACAATATGAACTCGAAAGAGATCAGTTAGACTATGTTTTTGAAGCAACACCTGTGGTCTCTGTGATACCACCTTTACAAAATATAGAGGCGAATTGGGATTCAAAAGAGAAGACCTATGTAATCCCTGAAGATTTGGTGTCGCATTTTCCTAAGTATTACCAAGATGACAAACAAGATACTACACCACGCTACTGGAAGTTAATTACTGATGGAAAAATAAATGCATTTCAAGTCTTTGTTGTTCATCAGTCTAGTTTTTATGATTTGGATTCTCTGTATTATCGAAATGAATTTGTTTTGGTAGATTTTAGTAAGCAAGTAGCAGGACCTTTTTTTTACTTGCAGAGCAAAGAGTTTTTAGACCAAAGTGATTATAACCAACAAAGCGGAGTTACCTTTAGTGATATAGACCAGAATTACATTACACTAGAAGATCCTTTTTTTCTTGATTTAAAAAGCGATGAGTTTTTAAGTTTTGAGTTGGAATTAGAAATATCAAAACACTTTTATAAAACGGACGATGATTTATTAAGTGCCATAGAAAATAAAGAACTAGAAGGAGCTATATTATATGGGATTACTTACAAAGAATTTAAATGCTCAGATGCATCACAAGAGGAGTTTGTGTTGTGGAATTTTTCAGGCGACCAGCAAAAAGATCGTGCTTTTGATTTTGAATTAAGTTATCAACATGGAGTAGTAAAGGCTAAGATTTCTATAGAAGAATTACAGGTAGTTAAAAAAGGGTATTACAACATACGATTATATCCTGTGATTCAAAATGATTTGTTAGGTTCTGGAGTTTACTACAGAAAATGCCACTTAAAATTTAAAGAGCATTTAGAGAAAGATTTTTCGATAGAAAGAGATATTGATTTTACAACAAGCCTAACGTTAGATTTTTTTCATTCCTCTACCCAAAGGTTAACAACTCAAAGAAGGTTTTATTTATCAGATCGTATTCAAGATCAAATTGATAGTGGTCTTATCCCAACCGATCAAAGTTTAGTGGATCAGAGATATTATCAAAGTCAGGTGAATTCTTATGGTCATACCATCTATTTGATTGGTTTGACTGGAAGTGATTTTGCTAAGTATAGTATTGGTTATCGGTTTTACGTTAAAAAATCAGGCAGTAGTATTTTAGAAGTGTTACAAGAGAGTTCTTATTTGGTGAGTCAAGATGATGAGCATGGAAAATTCTTTATACAGACAGATTTTAACATTGCTGATTTAAACTATTATTTTGTGAAGGCTGATGATACGTTATATTTAAAAATATCAGGGGATGCGCTACAAGAAATAAAATACAAAGAGGCTTATTCTAATTCTTTTACTCGGTATTATAGTGATGATAATGAGAATTTCTCAAAAGCCCTTGTTCGCTCTTATCATGATTTGTTGAATACTTATAAGGTGCGTTTCACAGGAACACTTCTTGGATTGGTAGGTCCGTTGGATATGGTGTTTTTTAATTTTAAAGAGAGAAAGTTAGGAAGCATTACCAATCTAGAATTGAATTTAACTGATGGTAGTACACAGGTTACTTTGGTAGATCATTTAAAGGGTCAGAGTCAAGGTAGTATTACGGGTTTACTTGATGTAGATACAAGCCCTAGTATTGAAATTTCTGCAACTCTAAATCATCCCTCAAGCCATTGGAGTCTTTTTGATTTTAGCCTTTGGTACAATTTGCAAGTTAGCTATAGCATTAAAAATTTAACTCCAGTAGATGCGACTTTAAAAGCTGTACAGCTAGATGGAAATCCAGATACAGTATTGTTTGGTAATACAGTGAACCCAACAGGGCTGGTAATTCAAAGTACTATCTCGCAGGCTAATGGTAATTACAGATTTGATTTTCCGAACCCTATTGGAGATTATCCGGGCTACTATGAGGTTTTTGTAGAGCAAGGAGCAGTAATTTCCAATAGGCAAGTGGTTCATCTTTCTATTCCTGTTAGTGATCCTAGGCAAATTATATTACAAAGAATAAGTGTAGAGATGCTTCCCTTTTCAGATCGGACGGTTATCAGAATGCGCTATACTATCCAAACCCAAGGGTTTGACCCCGAGCCGCTAGTGGCTACAGAAAAATCAGGAATGACCACATTAATTATAGCAGGTCAAAACCCCAATGAGGTATCAAGAGAAATTGATTTAGGGCAATCGGAGTACTCGGTAGATTTTGAAACAGTTATAGGATTTTATGTAAAGCTAGAGATACAAGGGGTTCAGTCAAATGTGATTCATTCTTACTTATAAAAAACCCAATGGAAGAGATAATTCATACGATACAATTAAGGGTAAGAAAATGGTATGCAAACTCCTATAGACATACAGGAGTTTATGATTTAGAAGTATTTGAAAAAGATATATATCAATAAAAAATGGAATTAATAAAAAGATTAGAAAAAGGCGAACCTTTAACGGCTATAGAACATGATTCAAATTTGAATCAAATTGCAGCAGAGCTTTCCAATATGCTTCAAAAAGGAGGGTATTCGGGTACGGCTCAAGATTTAAAAAACACAATAGAGTCGATAAGAAATATTGACTTAAGCAGTAAATTGGATAAGGTACAACCTGTTGGTGTTCAAGATAGAAGATTTTTAATTGGGGCAAACGGTATGGTGGTTGTAGCTCCCGAGTTTACGTATCTACAAGAGATAGAAGATTTAAATTATCTCATTCCTAGAGATGCTGTTTTTTCTTCAAGTGTTTCTTTCGATACTGGGGCTATAAAAATTAGACTTCCACAGTCCAGAACTGATACAAATATACAAATGTCTATACGAGTTATGGATTTTGATAAATATGAGTCTTTTAGTATGACAATCTCTTGTAATACAGGCTCAACTGTTTGGGTTGGGATTGAATCGGTACAAATCTATAGCTCTCTTTCCAGTAAGAATTTTGCGGTTAGGTTTGGTCATGATGGTACTAAATGCTGTATCTACATAGGCGAATTGAATTCTGTATGGAGATTTCCTAAAGTCATCGTAGATAGCATTTTCTTATCGGGAACGAATACTCAAGGAGCTAAATGGTTAACAGGATGGAATATTTCATTAGAGCGTAAAGCTTTCCAGGGAGTGGATTTAACAAGCACAAATAATTTACCAATATCACAATAAAAATATGCAATTATGGACTTAGTTTTAAAAAATTCAAATTATGTACACCCATTAACAGGAGAGATATTTCAAGACCTATACGTAGTTGATGGGGAATTTTCAGACATACCTATTTTACAAAAACTTAAAATAAGTATGTGGCTCTGTAGGGATTATCTAAGCTACAGCTACGATGAGAATATGAATCCAATAAAGGCTAAAAAGATGAAAGTCTTAGATAGTGATTTTTTAGAATTCACTATGGATTTTAGTATTCCTACTTATGTAACCAAACAAGGAAATACTCAGGATTTATTTGAGTATTTAAAAACGGGAGGGGAGCTTGATGGTTCTGAAAATATTGAAGTGGGTTATCCCTCATATTCATCTGTTCAAACTTATTTTGAAAAGGACAATATTGGCGATAAATTAATATTCAACTCGAAGCTAGACCCTTTAAGTTTAACTCTTGCTAAAGAGTTTGTACTTACCAAATGGAAATTAAACGGACAACCTTTAGGTGTGCAATTTAAGTTTAATCAATAAGAAGTTATAAAAAATACATCATCATAAAAAAAATAATAAATGAATTATACAACAGAAAAGAACAATCAAGACCATCAACTATTACTTAATAGGTTACAATCGGTAGATATGAGTGTTAATAACGTAGATATTGCTATGGTTAAAGAAGGTATTAATGGAGCTATTGCAAAAGCCATGGTATTGGTTAAGGAGCAATTAGTACTTATGAGACAGGGGCTGGAAAAACACGCAATAAATACTGTTGAGTTAGGGAAATCTGAATATGGAAGAAAAATAAAACACCTTGAACAAGAAAATGAAAAATTAAAAGAGACGGTCAAGAGTGTTTCTAAAGTTTGGAAAACAAGTACGATAGTTACAACAATAGGATTGTTCTTGGCACTCTTAAAAATAGTAAAAGACTATTACAATGTAATTTGAAAATCAATAGAATAATTTAAAAACAAAAAAAATGGAATTAATAGAAAAAGCTTTTAAAGAGTATGGAGTAAAAGAAATCGAAGGAAAGCAAGACCATCCTCAGATAGTACGATATTTTAATGAATTAGGGTATAACGGAGAAAGGTTAAAGGATGAAACGGCTTGGTGTAGTGCTTATGCCAATTGGGTGGCTAAAACCGCAGGATATGAACATCTAGCACAACTCAATGCAAGAAGTTGGCTAGAGACAGGTACAAAGGTAGAGATTCCCAAACTTGGCGATGTTGTAATTCTATGGAGAGAAAACCCAGAGAGTTGGAAAGGTCATGTAGGTTTTTTTGTAAAGCAAACAAAAAAATACATCTACGTTTTAGGAGGTAATCAAAGGAACTCAGTTTGTATCAAGGCTTATGATAAAAACAGGTTATTAGAATATAGAAGACTATCAAAAACAACAAGCTATGAGTAAGAACCCAAAATTAAAAAAGAACGGAGGATCGGGAACTAAGGTTGGAAATATCTTAAGGTCTCTGGTGAGTTCAGGAACAAAAGTTGGGTCTACTCTTTTGTCGGCTGCTGCAAGTATGACAGGAATAGACCAAATACCCATTGTAGCAAAGCTTATCAATCAGGATGAATACCTAAGCCCACAAAATAAAGCACTTGTTTTGGAGCAGCTAGAATTGGATAAATTAGAAATGCAACAAGTAAGTGAAAGGCATAAAAATGATATGTCCTCTGATAGTTGGCTCAGTAAAAATATAAGACCACTTACATTGGCATTTTTATTGGCTGTTATGTTTGTACTTGCAATGCTCGATAGCACCTTTGATGGCTTTGAGGTAAAAGATTCATGGGTAGAGATGTTAAGCACACTTTTATTTACAGCAGTCACCTTTTATTATGGAGCTAGAACTACTGAGAAGATTGTAGAGCTTGTAAAGAATTTTAAAAGACCTGCGAAGGCTTCTAAATTTTAATATAAATTAGAATTAAATAATCCCATATTCTTAGAAAGAGTATGGGATTTATTTTTAGGGTTTTTATGAAATTAAATTATTGATAGTTATATCAGTAAGTATAATCAATTCTTTAGAAATTGTTTCCGAAATTATTCCTCCTGCTACCATATCAACTGTTTTTCCTGCAAGTAATTGTTTCCAGTTTTTTTTGCCTAAAAAATACAGTTTTTTTAATTCTTCCAATTCCTCATATATGTCATTATATGTGATTTCTTGCCCTTTTTTTAACTCTTCTAAGTTTTCGAGGATTTTATCAATTTTTTTATCAAAATCATTTTTTTCTGATTCAGAGAATAAATCATTTTTGTTTAGAGGGGAATCATATTCTTCCAGTAATCCTTTTAAATAATAGACTACTTTTGTGTGTTCTTTTAGCTCTTGACAAACCTCACGATTTTGACAGCTTTTATAATGGTTATCATATTCATCTTGAACAAATCCAATAACAGCAGAAATAAAATTCACTTGGTCCCTTGGGTTTCTGTGTCTATAAGATTCATCTTCAACATCATTAACAAAGTCTTGAATATTTTCTGATGATCTATATTTGTTGTCAGCAAATTCAATTGCTATATCTCTTACTATGTCCATTATCATTTTTTTAACTTGTGACTAACTATTTTATATCCCAATAAATATATTGAATTATAAATATATACTTTAAACCGTAGTAGATTTTTCTTGTCGTTATTTTCTGCAACAGTTAAAAATTAAATTTTAGCGCAATAGCGCCTGTAATGGATGCTCCAATAGTCCAAACTGTTTCAATCATAGATTTTATTCCATTCATAATTATTGTTTTGGTATTACTGTTTTTTATTTGTTCCATATTCGTGTTATTTTTTTTAAAAGTTATTTGGCTCAATATGAACCTTAAAATAGTTAAACTTATTGTTAAAAGAACTACTGGAACAAAACCATTACAGGGCATATTGTCTACCCTTATTTCAAAGGATTTCTTAATATTGTTCGATTCATTTTTAATGATTTATAAATATATTAATTATACATTCACCTATTAGGTAATTGAATTATAAATTATGGATTTGTATTTTTAACCATAATATCTAAACACCTTTTCAGTATTTCATGATTTTTTATTATGACTAAACTTAATTTCATTTTTGTTCTAGATAAAATCTGAAATAGCATTTTTGATGGATGGTAATATGGTTTTACTTTATAACCCTTAGTAGATAGTTTATCTTTATTATCATAATAAAAATATTTATCAATTACAGCTACTACATTATCAAATTCTTGACCAATTACCGTGTGAGCATTATCACTTTCATTAACAACCTTAAATTGTTCATAAGGTAAAGTATTTACTGTAGATGGAGTATAATTTATTATTTTCCAATTTTGAGATTTTAAAGATATAAGGTATTGCTTTGCTGTTGGATAATCTTCAAAATAATGTATTTTAATATTTGAATAATTAAGTTGATGAATTCCCTCACTCTTATTTAGTAAGCATTTTATAAAAAAAGCAACCTCCTTATTAGTCCTTATTTTTGTAGTTAACTCAAAAGGGTTTGTAATAAGGTGCTTTTCTATTTCAGAACTCATATTATTTCTTATTTCATTTCCTTTCAAAGTTTGAATTCGATCGTAAGAGAATATGCAATTTTTAGAATGCGCTTTTATTTCTTTTACTAGATGTTCTAATTGATTTGGGTAAATTCTCTGAGCTTCATCTACAATTATCAGATGATATTTTGAGACATCATTATAAAACAAACTTTTTGCAGGAATAATCCTCCAAGCAAAATCATCTCGAAGAGTTATGTGTCCTTGATTTAATATTCCGCAATGAATTATCAGAACTTCGCTTGATTTATATACATGATTAGCTATGTCATAAGTAAGTAATGTTTTACCAGTTCCAGCTTTACCCTTTATAGCTAAGATTGAATAACCTGGTGCGTTAATCTGTTTTAAAGCATTTTTTTTAATTTGCTCTTGATGGTTAGTGAGAAAATACTTTTCTTTTATAAATTCTAGAGTAGAGTTAAAAGGGGAGACTAAATAATTAGTGGGATTAAAGAGACTATTTATATCTGTGTTTTCATCAACACTCTGTGATGCTAATTTTGCTATGAGCTGCCTAATATTTAGCTTTAAAACATCTCCATTTTCATCTAACCCATAGAGTTCTTTTTTCTCAGAGACATAAGTGAAATTATGGATTTCTTTTTTTAAGAAACTTAAATAATATTTATTTCTTCTTAGTTGCTTTTTTATATCTTCAGGTGTACTTCTACTTTTTAATTCAATATTGACGACTGAATCAGAATCAATTCTTAATAAATCAAACTCTTTTCCAATTTGAGGTATTGAGTATCCGATAAAGTACTTATCAAAAATTTCAATATTATTAGTTATCGAAACTAAATGCGTTTTCAATATCTCTAAATCATCTAATTCATCGTTTTTAATTTTTATAGAGTGATAATTTAAATATGACTCAAACAAACCTGGAGGAAGGTTTTTATATGCATTTAGTATTGATATAATATTTGAATTTCTCATTTTTAATTTCTTTTATAAGTTAGTGAAAATAACTAACCAAAGTGTACAAGCTATATATATGAATATTTTGAGATATACCAAAATTTTGATATTAGAAAAGTGGAAAATATCTCATTAAGTATTATAACTAATAATTATATTATGTAATAAAAACACTTGATAAATACTTGATTTTTAATTTGATAATACCCTAAAGGTATTGATTTTATTGATGATTAGGGAGGTTTGTTATGTTTCTTCTAAGGAGGCGGTCATAGGTTCGAATCCTATCGGGCTCACAAATAAATTGAAAAGCAAGCTAAATAATAAAGCTTGCTTTTTTTATTTAGCGGTTTTTTAATTTTCAGCGCGTAGCGCTTAGGATCAATTTTTATTAATCCTATCGGGCTCACAGATAAATAAGCCTAACAAGTTTTTTACTTGTTAGGCTTTTCTGTTTTTAGAATGAATGCTTGCATTCAAATTCTAGAAAATAGAAAAGGCAATACTGCAGCTCCAAAGCATTGGGTCATCTTGTTTTAAATATAAAATCCATTATAACATTTCAAATAAAACTTTTAGTGACCTCTTAAATTTCAAAAAAGGTAAGCTTTTCTAAAAACAAAAGCCTCTTAAAAACAAGGTGTTGAGCTGAATTTTGTGTTTTTTACAGCCTTGCGCAACGATTACCAGTGTTGTGCTTTCGTTATTTTTTTAATTCTGTTTCAATTTTAGATATAAGATTTTCAACCTGTTCAATCATAGAATCGATTACAGGCAATGACCTTACATATGAATCCATAGCATTCATTAATCCACTTCGAAATTTTTTTGAGTCTAACACTTTTTTAAAATCTTGTTTTAGCTCTATTATCATATTTTCTATCTCACTGGTTTTCAATCGCTCACTTATTCGAAATTCTTGGTTTAAATCTGGGTCAAGGACTAAATAGTTGTATGGATTTATAAGGTCAACTGCAGGCCATAAATTTGATACATACGGTTCCTTATTCGTTTTATCATCATTTATTAAAGCTTTGTAAGACCTATCTAAACGTAATAGTTCATCTTTTATAGAATCACTTTTAATAATATTTAAATTCCCACTGCTAATCAATTCGAGGAAGGTATTTTGATTTGAAGTTGTTTCTTGCCAACTCGAGATGGTCAGCATATTAGGCAATTGATATATAATTGAATCTAACTTGGTTTCTATAGAAAAATCAATTATAGCTTTCGCTGCTCTTATCTGACTTTCCCGTCTAGAATGAATATTTTCAAGATAAGCCTTGTCTTTTTTCAAATCAACTAATAGACGTTTCAAGAAAACGTTTTCCACTTTATCAGTTTTATTTTGTTCATTCCAATTATTAATCTGAAGAGCAATTAAAATCCCAATTACTACAAGTATAACCTCTCCGATAGCATAAATGAGATATTTGTTAAACTTGTTTTCAGTTAGTAGTCTTTGTCTAATTTTTCTAAAGAATTTTATCATTGGTTTGTTGTTTTTCGAAAGTTAGTATAATTATTTAATTCCGATTGAGTGAGGAATAATGAAGCACAACGGTTTTGTGTATGATTTCGTTGCGTGTTTAAGCATTAAAGTTAGCAAATAAATCACAGATAGAAAGTCCGCGAGGACTTTCGTAAGTAGGCTATAACTAGCAATGAATTATACACGTTGTTGTGCAACGTTTTGTCCGTCATCTGGATATGGGATATTTTCAATATCAAGAGTACAATTACAAATTTGTTTAAAAATATCTTTTAGTTTAATTGCAATTTCAAGGTATACGAATTGATTTGCCCCAACTTGACTAAAAACTTGTTTGTCTTCAAACTCAAATTTGGTTTCCCCAAATTCGTAATTATAATTATTTCCTCTATAATATCCGTTTGAATGAATCATACAGTTCCGTAATTTCCCAACGAATTCTATAAATTCTCTGTGTTCCTTTAAATTATCAGGATAACAATCTGCGATTCGTTTGACTATGAAATTAAATTTTCTAAATAAAGGTACAAAGGATGATTTCTTTAAAATATCTAAAATTAAAGTCTTGCTGCTTTCTTCTAAAGATGAAATTGCTTTAACAAGTTTTGCATTTAACTTTTTGACAATAGATTCATATTCGTGGTCAGTAACTAAATAATCAAATATTAGAGATATAGAAAACTCAAATGCGGTCCAAGTTCCAAATATTACATTTCGGTTCAAATCATTATGAAATCCAGCCGACAACATTGAGTGACCTTGAATTTCGTATAGACGTTTTGCGTGAGGATTGAAGTCATAAATATCTCCTGTAAAAGCAACTTTTCCTTGACCAAGATATTCGGCTAATCTAAAAGTGGTTTTTCCAATATAAAAGTCATAAATACCAGAATAATAGAGTCCAAAAAAACTATGCCTTACATCATCTTCGTGCCATTTTAATTCAGATATTTCAACCTTAATTTTTTCGGTTAAGTCAAGTAGTTCGTCTAAGGTCATTGTTTTTTTAAAAGTTGCTCAGCTTTTCTATTTTAAAATTGCAAATTTATATTGTTGTTCATATTGATTACAATTTAGACTTTCCATTTGTAAAAGTTGTTCGCCCTTATTCCAATTGCTTTTTATGAATTTCTCTACAACTTCATGACATATTCCCATTCCGCTTTCTGATAATGGTGCACTTAAAATTTTCTGTCTTTCGTCTTCTGAAATAAAACATTTAATTATAATTTTCTCACAAGAGTCAATATCAATTTCTGGATTAATAATATTTTTTGCTGATTTAAAAGGTGAAGGTTCGTCTTCAATACATTTTATAAATCCTTTATGAGTTGAAACTTCAATATTTATAGTGTCATTTCTAAAATGAAGTTTATGTTGGATTATTTTTTTCATAAATTTTGATTTTTCTTATTCCAAATCTTTTCCATAACCAATTTGGTTTTTGGACTCGAATAGAATGCTTTTATCTTTTTTAGGTCTTTACTTTTGATATCTCCATTTATCAACTCACAATTTTCAATTAAGAACTTTGCGTTAATACTATAATCTTTTGATATTACATGGAAATGAGGTGGATTATGGTCATTTGAATAAATTACTATCCTCAAATCGTTGACCGTTCCAATCCGTTCTTTTAAACTTTTATTCGGTTGCTGAAGAAATGAATCGATTTCAGATTCGCTTAACTCCATGTAACTTTTAAGTAAATCTTCTAAAATTTTCTCAAGAATATTATTTGCCATAGAGTTTCTTCAAATGTTGCACAACGTGTTTGTGTATGATTTCGTTGCGTGTTTAAGTAACTAATTTAGCAAATACAAACCGAACCTGCCTGCCGGCAGGCAGAAAATCCGCGAGGATTTTCGTAAGTAAGCCTGTACTAGCAATGAATTATACTCAACGTTACCCATTTGTAGTTTTACTCTAAAGGCTAAAATACCTAAAAAATCCCAACCTACCCTAAATCCCACTACCCTAGGAGAACACATACGAAAAGTTCGTTTAAAGCGTAAAGACCTACAACAAGATGTGGCTAAATTACTAGGAGTTAATTCGGTATATCTGTCTTCTTGGGAGCATAAAAGAAAAGCACCACATCCAAAATATCTCGATATCATTATTGATTACTTGGGCTATATTCCTAAAATTACTTCAAAAACTGACTTTCTTGGAACAAGGGTAAAGCTCTACCGTAAGAAACACAATCTGTTTATAGAAACATTTTGTCAATTAGGTAACATTGATACTCACGTGGTAATGAAATTAGAAAATGCAAGGTTTTGTAAAGTAGATAAGGAAACAAAAAAAATGATAGAAAAACAATTACAAAAGTGTTTATAATTGAATCTTGTTTTATAAATATCCTCTATGGGTTTTAGAGGATGTTTTTTAGATGTATTTCATTATCTTAGAGCTTTATAAAAGTTAAATTCTCAAAACTTTTTTAATTATTGATCCTTTATCGGTCGTTATTTTAAAAAAGTAAAGTCCAGAGGAAAAGTTTCTTATAGAAACATGGTCAAGATTTTTATCAAAAACTCTAATGAGTTTTCCTCGACTATCAAAAATTTTAATTTTTTGAATTATAATGTTTTCTGAACTTTTGACTGAAACAAATTGATCTGAAGGATTTGGGTATATTAAAATCTCATTTCCAATATTGTGAATATCTTCTGTACTTAAACTATTGTGAATCGCATCAATGGGTAAATAATCTGGAGGAAACCCAAGAGTATCTCCTGCTCCTGCTTCTACCGTAAATTCTACATCTACTTCCTCACATTCACTTTGATCCCAAACTTTGAATGAAAAGGTTTCAGTACCATCATTTTCAATCAATAGTGTTGTATAGGCAACATTATCTGAAATCACAATATCTCCAACTGACCTCAATTCATTACCTGAAAAAACGCCTACTTTATCTTGTTCAGTAACTGATTCTCCATTAATAGTAACAATTCCATAAGCAGTAATTAATTGGTTTCCATACGTTTGAATACTACCCCAAGACACTGAACAAAATGTACTTGCTTGCTCACAATTTGAAGGATTGGATGCTCCTGCTTGATTGATTGCTTTTACAATAAAGTCATAAGCTGTATCTGGATTTAACCCATTAACTATAAAATTTGTTGAAGTAATTGAATTGGCATAAACCGTATTTTCGTCGCAAGAAAGAACTTGATAAAAATCCGTATCATCAACAGCATCCCAATTCACTTGAATTTCAGAATCAGATAAAACTTCTAATGAGATAGAAGGTGTGTTAGGAAGACTCGTTTGTACAGTACTAAAATTCCAAAAAGTTGATTGACTGATCCCTTCAAATGGATTTGAATTGTCATCAACAAATGCTCCTTCATCAATTAAAACATAATAGTTACTTCCGCCATCAAGATTTGTGGTTACATCTAATACCACTTCATTGTTTGAAATAGAAACTTGAGAATCGGTTACCTCGACAGTACGATCTAAATTTACATCTTTATAAATCTCAATATTTTTCCCTGAAACCGCATTGATATTTTTATCAAATGTAATCACCAAATTCGTTTCTATTGCCACATTAACAGCATCATCCGTAGGACTTGTAGAAGTAATAAAAGGAGAGGGTTCTATCCCTTCGTTGTACAAAAAATGAGTATGAGATTTGATAAGTGTTCCGTTAACATCATCTAATCTTGCTTGTAGTTCTAAGTTAAAATTCAATTCTTGTAATGGTTGATTTGAGGGGTAATCAAATTCAAAAGGGAGTTCTGGGTCTACCTCATTTTCGTTAGGATTAATAGGTGTGAAAACATTACTTAGTACATTGTAACGCTGATTTTCTGACGTGATACTTAAAAACTGATCTTCTGATGACAATATTCCTCTTACCTCCGCAAGCGTGTAATTTGAGTTATTATTGATTTTTGGAAATATTTTTATATCACTTTCTCCAGGTTCTGGAATGTCATCACCATTACCTCCAGAGCTATCTGACAATAAAATGGTTCCATTTGAAAAGGGTGCAATCGGGAATGAAAAATGACTTATCCATGGACCACCACTCACAAAATCATCATTTAAACTAAGCTCAAACTCTATATTGGTTCCATCAGCTACAGATGGGCCTACAATAATTTCAAATTCATCTGTACTCCAAGCCAATGCTCCCGAAGTAACTGTATCAAAATTCGCTGAATCATCAGTAATAGTAACCCCAGTAGTTGAAGAACTTATGGTAGCTTGAAGCGTTGATAAATTTTGAGAAAGCTCATTTTCTACTTGTATCTTGAAACGAACAGGAACTCCTTTCTGAAGATAGTTGTTAGGGTTATCTGAATTAGCAGTAACACCCTGATTATAGAATTCTAAAGCATTGAAATCAGCGATATTTCCCCTTGTGCTAAATTGCCTTTCACTTCTATATTCCACTCCATCAAAACTTGAAATGAGATTGACTATATACTCTGTATCAACCTGTAAATCCCCTTGGCTATTCGGCCACTGAAATTGTAAATCTGTTGTATAAGTAGATTCATAAATAGCATTTGATATTGTATAAATTCCTGTATTCTCATTAAAGTTAAATGTTGGTGGGTTACTTGCCAACCCCAATACGACTTTATATTGAGCATTATTTCTTTCCTCCCAAGTAAATAAAGGAGATAAATCACTTACTTCTTGATTTTGTGTTGGAAAGGTAAAAATCGATGCGTCTCCATAAACAAAGCTTTCTGATTCAAAAGTTGCAGAAACATCAAATGAATCATAATACGTTGGGTGTCTAGAATGTTCTAAATGAAAGCGTATTGTATATCCTTTTCCGTTTTCAAGATTGTCGGGGATATCCCAATTCTCAACCTGATCTCTAAACTGTGATATGATACTTACACTTGGTGTAAATGTGTATTGGGAGACAATTGTTGATATAAACACTCCATTCTTGTATAAGTCAGCACCCAAAGAAACAAGATCCGCTGGAGGATAAGTGTCATTCACCGTATTATGGTCATCATCATCGGGACAAGATTCATTATCAAAACTATCATTCAAGGGGAATCTTCTTAAATGAACAACTGTAGGAAATAATGAACTGAAAGTGGACGGATATGCCTTGTGGTTTTCTTCAAAATTTGAGGGCAATCCAACATCGAGCCTGCCATAGTAATAGTATCTTTGGTGGTTAGAACTAAACTGATAATCATCTTGATAACATCCAGATGAAATGTAGTGATCTTGCGAAAAAGCGTTATTGTTTATTCCTGTGAACAATAGAATCGTGATTATTAATGTAATTTTTCTCATCATAAATATTTTAAAAAGTGAGTGTACAGTTTTGTGATACTTTAATCCAGTATCCCTCTCCTTGTGTTAATTGACCCAATGTATTTAGAAAGTCAGGTAAGCTTGGGTTATAGACCTGAGTTTGATTGTTTACTTGAATTATGAAATCGCTAATGCTTGTCAAAGCTTCTTCAACATCTTTGGCTTCAATTGACGGGTAAGAGATAAGATTCCAACCCTCCTGTAAGGAGAAAGATACTCCCTCAAGATTCACTTCCGAGCCCCTAAAAGAAATGTCGACATCTTCACTTAACCGAATGTAATATCCTTGTGTATGTTCGATGAATTGCAGCGTATTCAAGAAGTCAGGCAAACTTGGATTGTAGACTTGCGTTTGGGTGTTAATTTGTAACAAGGAACTACTGATTGAAGATAATGAACTCGCTACAGAGTTATCAAATAAACTCAACGGAAATCCAACCAAGTTCCAACCCTCATGAAGGTTTAAAGTTTGTGACTTGGCTAAGTCGATTTGAACAGTGTTAGACGGATTACTAAGGCTATCATTATCATCCGAAGCAACGATCATAAATTCATAGATAGGTTCTAAATCAAGGTTGTGTAAAGTAACTGTAAATTCATTCCCAAGAGCTATATTTAAAGAACTAAAGTCTACAGGCTCGTTTTCTGATCTGTACAATAAATAATCAAGATTTTCTTCTCCTTCCCAGTTTAATGTGATGCTATCATCAGAATTTATTGTGTATTGTAAGTTATGAGGGTTTTCTAGGTTACCACCAATTGAGAATGACTGAATACTATATGATGAGACTGGAATACCTTCTTCATCAAACATTAATGCGTAGACATAATAAGTACCTGGATTAAAATCAGAAATATCAAAAGAAAATGTATCGTCTTCGTCATCCTCGCTAATCCCCGAAACTAAAAATGTACCATCTAGTCCTTGACCATTATTGTCATAATAAAGAGATATTTGACCATCATAGTCAGGATTGTAATCAACCCATGATACTTCAACTATATCATCACTTCTTTGTAAGCTTTCAATGATAATTCCTGACTCATTTTTAGTACCGTATAAATCTAAAATATTAGATTGCCCATTATCAGTAACAGCAATATCCCAATTACCAGACTCAGCATCTTTTATCGTATAATACCCTGAATTTATTTCTGTATTTTCGGTATATTCTATGTTTTCAAAATTATCGACTGTACTTCGATCGATCAATTCGTTATTAGGAGTGGTTAATGAAAACTCGGGTATTGTTCCTGATGTTTCTGGCTTCAGTCGAACAACAAGCGTTTCAACAACTGATGGTAAAATGAAGTTTTGAGGGACTTCATTGTTATTATTTCTTACATTTTGATACCGACTAGGGTTAATAATAAGCCCTTTTCCTTCAAATCTATTCTGATTATTTTTAAGCTCTGAGTTCTCAAAAACAGCATTGATACCTCTACTGCTTGCACTCGGAATTGCTATTTCATTATATAGGCTAAAATTCTTGGCAAACCTCCTTTCAATTTGACCATTTTCATAGGAAAGTTCATAACTAAAATCGATCCCAAACCATCCTATTTCACCTTTACCAGTTAATTTAGTGTTGAAAAGGGTATTGTCAAACTGAGCTACTTGGTATGGTAATTCAATACCTGGAATAGCATCTATCCAATTGTATGGAAAACCATTACCATTAGGAATTTGAATATCAGCACCAAATTCTGACATCACATCAATCCCTCCTGTTTGATTTTGGACTAATGCAGCTTCAAAATAAGTATTGACTACATCTTCAAAATTGATTTCAGCGTTAACTTTAAATAAACCATTGCTGACTGCAAAGCCAGCGTTGGCACTTTCTTGTCCCATCACTTTAAATGTCCCATATCCTTCTAAACTTGTTCCAAAGGCATAGGTTAGTGAAACATTGCTTAACTCAACTATATTACCACCACCAGCTGGCGCTAAAGACATTCCTAAAGCAACTTCTATAGGTTGAGGAGTAGAGAGATTATCTAAACTACCACTTACACCAGTCATTAATAATCCTGTTGTTCCCAAGGGAATGCCCGCATTTCCATTGTAGGAAACTCCTATTTGATTGATATTTCCATCTACAACTCCAAGAGATGCTCCGATATCAAAAAGTGGTGAATCTAAAGTTCCTTGACCTGTGAAAGTATCTTCAACAGTATTAAACTCAAGGGAAGCACTGATTTTGTTATTTCCGACCAGAGTGACTTCATCCAGAGTTAATTGACCTATTAAATCTATTCCTCCACTGCTAGTAATTCTAATTTGATTGATTTCAGTTGCCAAATTTCCGAATAACTCAGGTAGAATAATATTGCCATTAACTTCTATGCCATCAGATAACAATTCAATGGAAGAAATATGAATGTCCATTTGCGCTATTTCGAATAAATTATTTGCGGCCTCAACTCCAGTAGCAATAATCTCATTAGAATTATTTGGAACATCAAAACTGAAACTACCTTCATATAGGTTTACATTTCCAGATGTATTGGGGATATTATCAATATAAATTACTCCATCTCCTGCTATGGATAAGTCATTTTTATTAGCAGTGACAGTACCTGTGAAATGCAAAAGATTATTCACTGAAACGTTTCCAGTAAGCTCAAATATGTTACTGTTCGTTTCAACAACAGAATCTGCTGTCAGCACTAAGTTCCCTATGGATAAGCTATTGGGGTTACCTCCTTCATTTATGGTGATTTGAGTAGTGATAAGAGCTGATGCAAGCTCTTGCGAATCAACTGTTTTTGCATAAATCGTTTGTACTCCTTGTTGGGAAAATGTGATAGGAATAGTCACATTACTATTTCCATTGGTTAAGCTAGATTCACAAGGACTGCCTGCTGTGCAATTAGAACCATCAGCATATAAAGAAATTTTGGTTAAATCATTATCTGGGTCTGAACCTGTTCTGACAGTCAATGTGATGGTTTCTCCAACTTCTGCTTCTGTAGGTACTGAAATAAATTGTGGGGAATTGGGAGCAGAATTCCCTGAACTATTTTCCTCTACGGTTATATTTTGTGAAATCCAGTTTCCATTATTATTAACTGCATCATTTTCGTCTACAGTTAAGATATAAATGGTTTGATTCCCTAATTGACTAAATGTTAATGGGATGAAATGTAAGTCTCCATCATTTTGAAATGAGGTTTCGCCATATTGTAAACTAGTTGGGTAATTTGATCCTGTTGCATAATATCTGATCTTCGTATTATCATTATCAGGGTCAGTTCCTGACACTACCTGTATGGTCACAGATTCATTTATATAAATTGGATTTGGAACGTTAGAAAATGATGGATTATTAGGTGGGGTATTTTGATTTTCAACAAGTTCAAAATTCGCTCCAAATGTCCAATTAGACCAAGCACCATTATCATCTAACGCTCTTGATTCAAATTCATAAGTTCCTGTTGATCCGCTAATATTCTTTGTTACCGAATACTGTGGCGGGTTAGTACCACTTACATAACTAATTTCATTGCCAGATATGTAGGTCCAACTTCCACTGGTTGATTTTTTATGTCTTACTTCGACAGCATCAATCGAATCATCATCAGGATCATCCCATGTCATGTTAAAAGTGAAATCTGACCCTGATTCTCCTTGGTCGGGTGTGATACTAGAAGTAATGTGGTTAGGAGGTGAACTATTGACAGGAGGAACAAATGTTATAAAACCTGAACTTTCATCTCCTGCTGATGTTGCTGTATTACTATCACCTGTATTCCATACAGCAATTTTTATTTTGTAATCATCCCCGTCTAACTGATACGTGATTCCATTGTATGAAGTAGATGACGGTATTGTCCAATTAAAATGGGTATCATTAGCATTTGGATGATTAGAACCAAATTGTTCTTTGCCTATAATTTGTCCGTCTTTTAAAATATTCATCTCCCAATGACTTTGATTGGTAGATTGCCAATCTATCTCCATCACTGTACCGTCACCTGCCGTAAAAGTTCCTGAATTCGGTTGTAGTAGAGTTATTGTGGGCTCAGAAACAACTTCAATATCGAATGTGTATAGTTCATTTCCTCCTGTCATATCTTTTACCACGCCATTCTTAGTGCCAGAAAACTGATTGAAAGTACCTTTGAAATAACGCACTGAGGAGTTTCCTCCTTCAGAGGTAATATTGTCTAAATCGTCAATATGAAAAGCAAGGGTAGACGGTAAATCAGAGCCTGTCACTGTAAATAAGACTTCTTTATTGACACTTGCTACATCATCAGGAGAGACTGAGTTAACTGTTTGTGAAAAAATATCCTGTACAATTAAAAAAACAAAAATCAAGAAGATAATTTTTTTCATACTCTTTTAGCTTTTAGATTAAAAAACAATTTTATTGAAAAATACCCGCATGAGTTGTACTCTAAATAGTCATTAAAGTTTTATGGTTTTTCATACTTTTGAATATGAGAATATTCTTTTTTCTACTTATAGCATGTTTTTTAATATTGAGTTGTTCGAGAAATAATCAATTTGAATTATTGATAGAAAAAGCTGACGATTTATTTTCACACAATATTGATTCTTCTAAATACTATCTTGAAAAATCTAAAGACTTTTTAAATCAGAATAATTTTGAGCATTATTATAGCTATAATTCACTTTTAGCTAAGGTATACCTGAAAGAAAGAGACTTCATTACATCTGACAGCATTATTAGAAATCTAAAATCTTCGATTGATCAATCTGAAAAAAGGGCTCTTTTTTTTAAAATAAATCTTGAAATTGAATTGGCTAAAATTGAGTTTGAAAAACAGGAATTCAAGAAGAGTATTAAAATTTTAGAAAAGATAAAAGACTTTATCAATTTATTAAAAAAAGATGATTATGATAAAACCTCCATAAAGTATAATGAATTGTATGCTATCCTTTTAGTGTATAATGGAAAAATAGAAAAAGCTTATGAAATGTTTAAGAGTATTTATGAATATAGAAAATCAAATCTTATAGATACTCTTACAAGTTTTGAGAGATATATTGCGGCATTAAATAATCTCGCTCTTTGCAAGGAGTACTTAAATGATACAGTAGGGTCTTTAAATCTATACTACGAAGCATTAAGATTGTTAGATGAACATAATTGGATGGGTGGAGAAGACGAAATAGTATTAAAAAATAATTTATGCCGATTGTATTTATATAATGGAGATAATGAGAGAGTTATAGAGATAGTTAATGAAATTATACTAAAAGACAATTATCCATCACATAACTTTGAATCATTACTTTATTTAGCCCATGCGAATGCAGCGAATCAATCCTATGAAGAAGCGAAGAAACTTTATTTACAAGCTCTTCCAAAAGCTAAGTACTTAAATAGAAAAATGGATCAGTTGCTAATTAAAACCAATATAGGGTTGATGAACATAAAATTGAACCAAACAAATAGTGGAATTAGCATATTAAGAGAAAGTGAAAAAAAACTAATTGAAAATAATTTTAAAGATGAGCTTTGTAAGACATACTCTGCCTTAGGTGAAGCCTATTTGAAGGTTAATGATAAAAAAAATGCCATAAAATATTTAATGTTAGCAGAAGAGGAGTTCAAAAATTCTAAGAAAACAAGAAATAGGCACTCATTCAATCAAAATTTTATAAGCCTATATTATGAGAGCGAAAAAAGATATAAAGAATCTTTAAATTGGATAAAGAAAAGCAATTTATCATCCATTGATTATATAAATGAAAGAAAAGCTTTCCAAATAAGAGAATTAGAAATCAAATATCAAATCCAAGAAAAAGAAAATCAAATCTTAAAGCTTACTAATGAAAATATACAAAAGGAAAACTCGTTAGCAAAATCACGTATTGTCATCATAAGTGTTTTTTGTATGTTCCTTTTAATAACGCTTTTTAGTTTTACACTCTTCCAGAGAAGAAAACAACAACATAAATTAGCACTTCTTGAAACTAAGCTAAAATCAGAAGAAGAAGAAAGAGGTAAAATTGGAAGAGAGCTGCATGATGGTATTGGTAGTACTATAAAAAGAATAGCAAATAATTCTGATAATATTGGCTTAGAAACATCTCATAAGCTGTTAGAAACTTATGATCAAGTACGTTTACTTTCACATCAGCTTAATAATACGGCAATGCAGGATGAAATTTTCTTTGATCGAGTTCAAGAGATCCTACCAATTAATAAGGGAGGTAAAATATTCAATTTTACAATTTCTCCTAAAACGTTAAAACTCTCAGAGCCTTTAGGCACTCATGTTTTTAGAGTTTTCCAAGAGCTTATTACTAATAATAGTAAACATTCCAAAGCTACATTTACACAAATTGATCTAACCCTTGAAGATACTTCTCTTCTTATTCTTAAATATAAAGATAATGGTGTTGGAGCAGAGAATTTGAATAAAGGAATAGGATTAAGCAACATAGATTTCAGAGTTAAATTGTTGAAGGGAAAACTTAAATATAAAACGAAGAAAGGATTTTCATTAAATATTACTATTCCTTACAAAATTAACTCATGAATATTTTACTAATTGACGATCATCCAGTTATTGCTGAAGGAATTGAAACCAGAGTTCATAAAGTATTTCCAAATGCTAATTGCTTTTTTGTAAGTACCGCCCGAGAAGCAAAATCTAAAATAGATACTCATAGTTTTAAATTAATCCTATGCGACCTTCGTTTGAAAGATGAGGTTCATGTGGACTCCTGTGATGATTTGAATGAGCTCTATGGAGGTTTTCTCATTGCTGATTATCTAAAACACAAAAAATCTAAATCCAAAATAATTGCTTATACTGAATACGACTCTTATCGAATAATGAATAGAGCTACTAATGACAAAGGAAGAGAAGGAAAATTTCATAGCTTTATTCATAAAGGATGTGATTTTGAAGAGTTTGAACAAACACTTGTTCAGGTTTTAGAAGTTGGAAACTATGAATCACTTACGATGAAAGAGTTAAAAAGAAAAAGAGAAGTGCATTTAAAAACTTTATATTCAGAATCATTACATGGAATTTCTGGTCTAGGCTCAAAAGAGCTTATATTTCTGCTTTTAATTTCGGAATACAAGGATAACAAAGTAATTGCTAGAAGAATGGATGTGAAAGAAGTTACACTTAAAACATATTTTACAAGAACTATGAATAAGTTATGCCTCAATAATCGAGCAGAGCTTATGTTATTTAGCTTTGAGTTTAAAAATGAAATTTTAAAGTATCTTAAGAAATAAGAATTCATTCTCCTTATAATTAGGGATTTATAAGGCTATTTCTTTTTCTGAACCGCATTGATAAGAAGTTTGGAAATGGAATTTTGAGTATCATTTTGAGAAGAGTCGTTATTATAGTTTGTTGTGACACGATAGCCCCGAACTCTTTTAGTTGATGCTTTAGGAGTATCTTTAGTTAAGGCATCGAGATTTTGAACTAAAGATAGAGGTGTAAAATAGGTTACTTTTTTTAACGATATACTATCTATTGTTTCTTTTGCACGGGTTTTAATATTTTTAAGATGTACCATACTTTCTGATATCATAAAGATATAGTGATATCCATCATCAATACACTTTTGAATATTCTGAACCTCATAATCAAGAGTATTGGTAACGGATATTTCTATGGCAATCTTCACATCATCTTTTAATAAACTGACATCGACTCTTCCTCCGTTATCTGTTTGTTTTTCAATAGTGACTTTATACCCTCTTTCTTGAGCAACCTTTTTTACAAAATCTTGTAAATTAGAATGCTTCCGTTTATGCTCTTTCTTTTTTTCTTGTTGAATGAATGCTTCTTTTTGCCTTTCTAAAGAAGAGTTGGATTCAGTTATTTCTACAGGAGAAATCTCAAGTTTGTTTTTGATTGATGATTTCTTGATTATATTTTCTTCTGTATTAATGTGGTTCTTCTTAGGTTGAGATTTTATAAATGTTTTCGGTAAGGTTTTTTCTAAGAAAGTTTCAATTTCTACTCTTGGTTTAGCATAAGTATTTCTTGTGTTTTCAATAATACTACCCTTAACTGTTTGAGCATTTTGTTCAACTTTTTTAAATGGAAATGTTACCATATTACAATCATTCTTCGAACTACCAATACGAATAATTGTTTGCCCAACGCTAAGGCTTTGTAAATCATCTTGCTCAAAATATGAAAACCCTGATTCCAATCGTTTTGCATCACTATCACCCAGACGAAAGCAGATTCTTGTATGTGGATTTGAAATCACTGAATTGAGCACCTTGACATCATCTATTTGTGCTAATTCTTGGTGAGCTAAAACAAGGCCTAATCCATATTTTCTAGCCCCCGATAGAATGTTAGTAATGCTTGGTGTAATAAAATTATGGAACTCATCTAAATATATGTAATATGGATGTCTCTCTGTTTTGTCTATAGATTGTCTGGCTTGTGCTACTTGATTAATTTTTGATAAAAAGAGTGAACCTAATAAGTATGAATTTTCCTCTCCAATAAGTCCTTGGGATAATTTAATAAGAATAATCTTTTTCTGATTGATACATTCTTTAAAATCAATCCCTTTTGTTTGTGCCAACATATACCGAACAATCTTTGGGCGTAAAAAAGTGTCAATTCTAGTTAACAGTGGAACAATGCTTTTTTTAACCATAAGATATTCATGCCTCCAATAGTACTGTAATGAAGGATCGTCAACCGATTCTAAAAAATCGTTTCTAAATTTTTCTTCTAGCAAGAATCGTTTTAATTCAATTAACGTTCCTTTTCTATTGCTTTCTAAAAAAGTATTAATAGCATTGGATAACACAGATGTCATATTATCTCCCCAAGCAGTTGCGTGTCGTTTAAATGCAGATACCAAATCAGAAGAGAGTACAATTTTTTCTGCATCAGTTTCTGCTCCTAATAAATTAAATCCGATAGGAAATTCAGTATCTGAAGGGTCAATAACAATCACATCTTCTTTTCTATGCGCTGGTATACGAAGTAAAATATCTTCAACAATATCTCCATGAGGATCAAAAAGCACACAACCATTTCCTGCGCTCATATCTTCTATAAACATATTGCCAATTAAGGTTGACTTACCTACACCAGTAGCACCTATAATATGCGTATGACGAAGTTTTGCCTGATCGCTCAACGTAACCTTAGATTCAGTTCCATTGTGCTCATTAATACCTAAAACATACTTTTGCTCTATTGCTTCTTGTGGGAGTTTTTTTGTTTTTCCGTTTTGCAATCCTAATTTGTCTGAGACTACTGTTTTGTTTGGGAAATGTACAAATTGCGCAAGTTCACAGCTATTGAGGATCATCCCTAATCGATTGCTTTTTCGCTTGTAAACATTGTTTAAATGATTCTCATATAAGTAATCCTTATTTGAAAGAGGGATTAACTTGTTTTGTTCAGAACGAGAAATGCTTGAAATACTTTGTGTTAGTTCAACTGCAAGATACTGACTGCGATAGTTTGTCGTTCCTTGTGTTGCAATACGCATGACTACTGAAAATAGAGGGTTTGATACTTTTTCTTTAGCAGAATCAAGTATTTCTGGAGCATCAACAAAAAAACTTTCTCCCATCCCATCGGAAACAGCACTGATAATACTCTTCGACCATGGAGCTGTTGCGCCTTGAAAAATCATTTGTACAAGAGCAGTATCTCCGTATTTCAATCTATCAAAAGTAGCAATAATAGAAGTCAATGGATCAATTGCAAACGACTTTGATATTTCTATAGGCAACATAAACTCGTTGCTTAAACCAAAATCAGCAATAGCAACTATTTTCTCTGGATCAAAATTAAGAGCATAAATATCTATTTCTTGAATGATAATTGTAGAGAAATATGCTTTGAGATGAGACTCTATACGGTCTTTGTCATCATAACTGCATACAATCTGAATGCTTATTTTTTCATGCGTTCCATGAATTTCAAAAGAGATAGCATCATGGCTATAGGTTAGCATATTTAAAAATTCAGTTGTGATAACTGATGAAATTTCTTGACCTTTTGGAAAGGAAATAGAAAAACCAGCCATTTGTCCAGTAATAATGGCTGGGTTGGATTCTATAACAAATTCTTCAACTAATTTCTTCTGTACTCTTGGAGGGCTAAAGAAACTACTTATTTGTTTAAAAATGGATGGAACACGACTGTCATCTATATATTCATCATTTCTAAATGTATTATGAACAAAAGGTGTAAAGGGAGGTTCAATGGCTACTTGTTCATCGAAATGATGGTAGCCACGTCCCAAATATTCCCACTGGTAAAAATGGAGTGTTGCTTTTTCACTAGCGGTAAGACTCATTTATATTAACGATTAAAGATATTCATCGGATCGTGTAGGATAGGTTTTCTCTCATCATCAGTTAAAATTCGCACTCCATTTTCCGTAGTTATGGTATCAATTACTTTGAGCATTACTAAATGAGTATACCTCATAAACATACTTGCTGAATCAATTTTGTAGTAAGTTATTGGAAAAAGAAACCGTACCATTCGTTTCCCTATAAAAGGAATTATATAGATAAAAACAGCGATCAACGGCAATTTGTAAATAAGCCACCAAGAAAAGAACATTCCTCTTCCAAAAGGTGCAGCACACAAATCAAACCTGTAATCTTTCCATTGAACTCTTAAATATTTTCTCTTTTGCGATAATAATTCTACTCCTTGTGATAATCCAATATTTTCATACGAAATGCCCCTAACTTGAGTAGCTTTTAACTCTTCTTTAAAGAGTTTATAAAAATCATCGGTAGAATACTTAAAATCATCAATAAGTATGTTCCAATTTGAATGGTAGAATTTTATTTTTTTAAAAATAGTACGAAGAATTAGAATAATGATTCCTAAAACAAGAATTGATATAATAGATTCCATAAAATATTAAATTTTAGTTAGTAATAAGGTTAGATTGTTTAATGTTTTTTTTCTCTTTAAAGCTTAATAAACTTAAGGGGACCTTTGTCTTTAGAGTTTGTAATCCACCTCCATGTACCCAACCTGTAGAGCCGTTCAAGAGTTCAACTTTATAATAATAATTGGGGCTGTAGATATCATTAAAAGTAGCATTGACTTTCTTTTCCCCAACTTGACCTAAATATTTGACAGGTTCCCCTCGTTTAATGGTGGTTATTATAGAGTCTTTTGGACTACTATGTTTCCTTACATTAAGCTCACCTACCGAGCAGAAGTATAGATTATTCTTAGTGAATTCAGCTGACCGATACTCATGAAGTTGGTATACCGTTAGCTCATTAATTTTTGAATGAGTATTATTATTAATTCCAAAACCTATTCTATTTCCGTACCACTTTTTTAAGGTTGATGATCCCACGGAAGAATTGTTGATTATAAACTCAAGATTTTTTTGTTTTTTGATAATCTGAATTGTATTGGTTGAATAGTTACCAGTAGCAATAGCATTACTACGTTGCCAGCTACCATTTTCTTTTACCCAATTTTCATTTGAATTATCCCAGTTATTATATCCATAAATATAACTTCCATAGTCACCAAACCCAAGATAATTAAATGCTCTTTTAGTAGCTCCAAAGAATACAAAAGTGCCATCGTCATTTCCATTTCTTTGTATTTTTGCAATGATCTCAAAATTGATGTTTCTTTTGAGTTTGCCAAAATATAAAGTACTCATCACAAATTTATTATCGCTATACTGATGATATAATTCTAAACTTCCATTATTGATTTTTACTCCTTTGTATTTAGTACTCCAGGAACTTTTTTCAGATTCTTCAAAAACATTCCATCCTTTTTTAATTGAGTTAAAATCTTCGTGTAACAAAAGGGTTTTATTATTGTAAAGCTGTTCAGTAACAATCATGTTACTTGCAACTGTAAAGTATTTTTTAACAGGAATTTTACCACTTGCAGTGATTGATATTCCAACAACACATCCTAAGGGAATAGTAAATGTATTTTGGCTTTTGCCTCTTAAATGGGAGTTTTCTGACTGGGCTCCAAATACACCAATAGTTGAGTTTGAATCATCTTTTATGTTTAGACTAACAATCTTTAGATATTTACTATTTGGGTAAGAGTAGATTAGTGCATTGATATCTTTGGTGGTATTTTTTTCTTGTGCAATTCGATACAGTTTCCTCTCTCTTAAGCGATGGATTTCTTCATGATTTCCATAGGTGTTCAAATATGAATTATAGGCTGTAAGACGATCTGATTCTATAGCATAACTATAACTGTTAGACTTTTTAATGGAAGCATTGATAAAATGTACTGAGGTAACTATCACAGAAATCACCAGTATGCCAATAAGAGAAAATTTAACAATTCGTTTTGTTTGAATTTTTTCTAACGTTTTAATTTCTTTTTTAAAAACGTCAAGATTTTTAGTCTCATAATTCATTTCTTGTAGCGTTTTATTAACCCTGTTTGCTCGTATAAGACTATTAGTCTTTAAAAGTGTTCTTCCGTAGTTTAGTAGTAATTCTTGTAACTTTTTAATAGACCCTTCCAGTTCCTGAGTTTTTTCATGGTAGTCGATGTTTCTGTCCTTTGAACAGCTTGTATTAAAGAAGTCGTTTGATTTAATATTTTTTGATATTCTTCATGATTAACTTCTATGCTCTTGAATAGCTTTAGTTTATTTTGAATGTCAAAAAAAATTGGAGCAATCTTTTCTTGCCCTAATCTTTGAATAATTTCTGTAGGAATCACAGAATCAGTTAAAAGTGTTCCATACTGTTCAATAAGTGTGAGGCTATATGGAATATTGATAACTTGATGAATGACCTCATTTACTTTGTTGTTTGCTAATAGAATACGCAAATAATCAAATTGATGTTCTTTTGAGAAAGAAACCTCTAGTTTGTTTGTAAGTTCAAGAGCCTTAGTATATGCTCCCTTGTTTAATAAGATTTCTGAAAGTTGAATGATGTAAGTAACCAATCGGGATTCTTGAAATAGAGCCTTACGTTTAATGAAATAGTTAATCCCTTTGTCATATTCTCCTAGTTGAAGAATTGTTTTTGATTTCCATAGATGAGAAAAGTTAAATGAAGAATCATAATCAATGGTTTTTTGATAATTATCCAATGCTTTACTGTATTGACCTAATTTATATAACTCATTAGCTTTATTGAAATATACAATTGCTTGATTTCTAATACTACTCATTGGATTTAGCTTTTAATACTATTTAAAACACATCTATTGAAGTTAAGATGTGTAATCAACTAGTAATGTTATCCTTAGACTAAAGTAGGTGAGTTATTTGAACAAGTCAATTAGGGAATTCCATAAAAATTATGATTAGAGGTTTGTATTACTACTTGACAAAATTTAAGCTTTAGTATATACTCTAAAAAACTTAAGATTCATTTGGTGTTAATATAGGTTTTAGAACATATTAGAGTTTGTGTTATGCATACATTCTAATATGTTCTGACAACCCTTTCCTGTCTATACATAAATACATTTTTTCGTGGAAAGAAAATTAATTATTATGAGATTTTTATCATTAGCATTATCTTTAACATTCGTTGTAATTTTAGGGAATCATTTTTTGTCATTAAATTCAGAAATTCCAAAACTTTTACTTAATGTATGCTTAGTATTATCAGGTTTGACAATCTATTTATTAAGTAATAATTTTATCAAAAGACTAAAAACAAAATAAGCACCAACATACTCGTTAACTTTATAAGGAAACGAGTATTTTAAATTTAAATGAATTAATAAGAATTTATGATGATGTAGTCTCTCATATCTAGTCCTTGAATGGCTTTTTGCCAATATTCTGTATTAATCAAAGGAACAAATTCAGCATTAGATCTATTCATCTCGTATAAAATGAAATCTGTGACTCTTTGAAAATTATCTGTATTTTCTACTATATCTATATTATGGTTAAAAAAATAATACCCTAAATCCTGTATTAATAGTTTTTTGAAATCTGAAATATCTTTAATTTTAGATGAGCTATTTTCCTTTAGAAACCCTATACTCTTAATAAGGTACACATGATTCTCTTTATCAAAAGATATCCAATAAGGTAACTTATTCTTTAACTTAAATTCTTTATTTATCCTATTGTCTTCAGTATTTTTTTTATTTCTAGGGCCTTTTACTGAGTTAAATAATTTTAGAGTGGATATTATGACAAAAAGTATAAAAAAGAAAGGAATCAAAATGTCTTTTCTCAATAGGGAATTGATGGTTATTTCTTTTTTTTCTTTCTTTTTTGAGCTCCTAATTTCAGCTTCGGAGAGATTCTCTTTTTGAATTACTATTTCTTGTTCACGTTGAATAATTTTAATTTCATTTTCTAATTCATTTATTTTTAGTGATAGTTTATTGTTTATTTTACGCAGCTGCTTATTTTTATTTTGTTCTTCAATTAATGCACTCTCATTAGATGTATTTTCTAGCACCTCATAAATTGGACTTACCAAAATTTTACTATAGTTATTTTTCCATGAATTCAATATTGCATTATTAGTATTTGGATGAACTTTTAATATGCCTTTCCTAGAATTTGAAATATTCTCTAGAGGTATAAAAAGGTCAAAGTATTTACTATTCAAGGTTGATATTACTTTATCAGATATTAAATCCAAATACTCTCTTTGGTCAGAAATTTCATTGACTATAAAAGCAATATCTAATGATAAAGAGAGTTTTTTCATTAAAACTTCTTCTTTTATAATTTGTTCAGACGAAGAAAACAACAAAGATTGAAGTATTATAAGAGGGTCGAAAAACTCATAATTACTGATTTCTATACTAATACCAAAACAACTTCCATCTCTACCTTCATCAATCTTTGTTAGTAATCCATATTTCACGTAGGTATATACAGACTTTGTTTTTAGATAATTAACTTCATATAACCATGAATGGATAGAATCACTGTTATAATATCGATTATAGGAGCGACTTTTAGGGTAACAGTTAAAACCAATTCCTGATGATCCAAAAAAGAAAGTACTAATATTTGAATTCTCTATCATTACCAAGTTTTATAATGCATTTAATAAAAAATACTTATTTGCCAAATAGAAAGTTTAAAAGAGATTGTTTTCTTCTTCCTGAGACTAACTCAAATATATTTATCCAGAGTTTTCTAAAATATTGGTCATTGCTGTATTTCCATTTTATTCTCAGTCTTCTTTCTTGTTCTTGATTATTTTGATTTAGTGCTCTAAAACTTCCAGACGAAAAGGGTAAAATTTTAGTTTTAATTCTTTTTATTTTTAATTGTGTTTGAATCTCTTTATAATTGATTTTAAAGTCGTTCTTATATTTTTGTATAATTGGTCTTTCATTCCTTTGATTTATAAATCCAATATCTTTATCTGTCTGAGCATATAAAATGATTACTTCATCAGAATATTTTACATGATTTTTAATGAAGTTGGATATCCTATTTTTGTATTCGTCTCTAATACCATCTGGCATTGATACCTGTAAAAAGAAGATATATATCTTTTTGTATGGAGCTTCAATAATATCCATAAAGTAATCTTCAAAATCTGGCTGATCTTCTTCTTCGCTATTATCTAGTCGGAAAAAATGCTCTCCTGGGCATTCTAAAATTTGGCAAAATGTTCCTCTATCTAAATCATTTATATCTATTAAAATAAAATTTACATCTCCAGTTGCACTAGGCGGTCGCTTCTTATTTGCATCATCTACAGATTTTTTAAAGGAATCCATAACATTTATGTATTCTTCATCATTTCTAAAGTTAGGATTTGGCATATATGAAAAATTATCTTCCATGTTTATGTAGTTACATAGTCTAACTAATAATACAGTTTTCCCTATACTACGTGGGCCAAATAAAATAATCACAGGTTTGTTTATTGATCCCTCATTAATAATAATGTTGTCTTGGGTAGTCATAATGTTTTAATTTTAGTATTAATTACTCTTGATCATCATTTAAAAAGCCAAAATATAAAAATACTATTCCACTTAAATCAATTCCAATAAAGGCTAAAACCAATGAAAAAATGAAAGTGCTTTTGAAAATTAAACTCCCATCAAATAAACTCACCCACGAGTAAAGAATACTCTTTATTTTATTAGAAGATGAGATTTTTGGAAGCGGTTTGAAATCCGTTTGGTTAAAAATATCTTTAAGGTATTTTTGCTGGCCTAGTTGTGTTAAAAGTTCAAAAGAAGTATTATATTTAGCTGTTCCTTTTTCAATGAGTTTTAAAACTTCCTTTTGATTAGAATTCTCATAATCGTCAATAGTAGATGTTACTTCACCTATGAGTTGTGAATATTCTGTATTATTTATTTTTAATAAAAAATCAGATTTTTCAGTAGAAAGTCGTTGTAAATGTATTTGCAAGGCATCTTCACATCTTTTGCCTAGTGTCTCTGAAAATTGTATCCAACGACTCATAGATTTAGATTTTGGTAAGGCAGGTAATTGAATTTTATCTCCTAAGAGAAATAATTTAGATTCAAATCCATTTAATGCAGTTCTAGCTTTGTTACTAAAACCTGAATTATTTGGGTCAATAATTTCGTCTTTTATATTACGAATTAATTGATTCCCTGAAGATGCAGAATTGTTATAAGCAATATCATAAATTTCAGCTCCTTTTATAGGGAGTAATTCTAAATGTGATTTAATTGAGTTTAAATCATTTTTTTTAACATCATTAAAATGTGACCATAGGTAAAACTGATGAGTATTTGTTGCAGTGCTAGATAAAATACCTAAAAGCAAAATGACTGGCCCAAGTTTTAAATAGTTCCTTCTTTTTGAGTTTGATAGAATACTCTCTGGGTTTCTTGCCTTTATATATATGACAAGACCACTTGAAGCCATTACTGTAAATATAACACCAAATGTGTATGCCAAAGTTGATACAATTTCAGGGAAACTATTAGATAAAGAAGTTCCTGTAGCATAGACACTTGTAATAAAAGTTATTGCATATAAAATTCCAAAAATTATTTTTTTAAATGATAAATCTGAGCTCATAATTTCTTGTTTTCAATGGAAAAAATTCCTATTAATAGTTAACAAAGAACACGTAAAGTATAATTTTAGTCAATAGGGTTTTCCCTAAAAATCAAACACTTGATTTTGTATTAGTATGTTTTAAAGTATTTTAGCAACAGATTTATAGAATAAATGATTAGTATTATAACAAAACGCCATTATTGTTTATATTTTTTTTTGGCATTCTCTTTTAGTACATTTTCTAATAATTTAGAAACAATCCCTGAATTACTCAAAAAAGCGGCTACTCTAGAAAAACAAAATGATTATAGTGGTGCGATTGCTGTTTACAATGAAGCATTGAAAATTGCATCAAAACAAAAACTAAGCGAAGACATTAGTTATATCTACAAAAAAACGGGAGACATCTACTATCGCCAAAAAAAGTATGATTTAGCGAAGAAAAATTTCAAAAAGAGTATAGAGAAAGATTCGTTATCCACATATAAAGGAGATGTTTACTTTAATCTGGCATTAATATATCGCAAGCAAAAAAAAACAGATAGTTTAATGCTCTACCTAAGACAATCATTAGCTTATTATAAAACTCAAGAGGATTCTAAAAATAAGTTTAACACCTATTTAATATCTGGAATCATCTTTAAAAATAATGGAAATTATGATCTTGCTATTTCTTATTTGATTGGAGCTTATCAAGGATTTGATAGACTAGGAGATATCGCAAAAAAAGCTTCAGTTAGTAACACCATAGCCTCAACCCAACGTCTTTTAGGCAACCTTGATATTTCTGAACAGTACTACAAGGAGTCCCTAGTCTTACGAAAACAACTTGGAGATAGTATAAAACTCTCTTATGGTTACAATAATCTAGCAAACGTTTTAAAGGCACAGAAAAAATATGATTCTGCAATTAGTTATTATTCCAAAGCAATTGACATTCAAGGCAATCTAAAAAACAATAAAGAACTCGGAAAATATTACTATAACTTAGGGACAGTCTATTTCTTACAAGATAAATTTAGTAAAGCCGAAATTGCTTATAAAACATCTATTGTCATTAAAAAAGACCGTGGAGATAGTATGTCTCTATCCAATTCATACAACGAGTTAGCAGCAGTTTATCTTCAAAAAATAGATCATGAAAAAACAAAAAAGTATCTTGATTCTGCAAGTTTACTATTGAATATTAAACTGAATAGAGATGTTTTACTCAGGCATTATGACTTACAATCAAAATACAATGAAAGTATTAAAGACTATAAAACAGCCCTAGAGTATCGTATCCAACATAATACTCTTTATGAGTCGATTTTTACAGAAAATCAATCCAAGGCCATTCAAAAGTTACAAGAGCAGTTTGAGAGCAAACAAAAATTACAAAAAATACAGGCTCTTACCATTGGTAATACTAAACAGAAAGAAATCATTTCTCTTCAACAAAAAGATATACAAGTAAGAAATCTCATTATTTTAGTATGTATTATCTTACTGATACTTGCTATTGTGATTTACTACTTACTCAAACAAAAGCAAAAAATAAAGGAAAAGAAACTGGAATTACACCGTTTAGAATCCATTTTTAAGGGGCAAGAACTGATTAAGGAAAAGATAAGTAAGGATTTACATGATATCGTTACAACGAGTTATGACAGTATACGCCTTAAGATACTGGCGCTTCCAAAGGCTGAAAATCCGCAAGAAATAGGAAAAAAAATCGTTAAGGAGATTGCTGAAATAAATACCGAAATTAGACTCATCTCACATAGAATATCTCCATTGTGGGGTAAAGTTAAAGAGCACCTTTTAACAAAGATTATTTTGGAACAGCTTACTGAATTTCAATACTATCGTAAAATATTTGTTGATATTCAACTTCCATTACCAGAAGAACTTAACAACTTTAGTCTTGAGTCGCAAACAAATTTCTATGGCATTTTATTAGAAGCTTTAAACAATATTCAAGAGCATTCTAAAGCTACCGAAGTCTATTTTCAACATCAAAAAAAATCGAATCAAATTATTTTCACTATTGAAGATAATGGTGTTGGATTCAATAATTATAAAAGCACTAATGGAATTGGGTTACTCAATATGAAACAACGAGCTGAACTTTTAGGCGGAACTTGTACTATCGGGAGTACTGAAAAAGGCACAAAAGTAACCATCATCTTTCCTATAAAATCAAATATGTTATGACAGAAAATATAACAATTCTCATCGTTGAAGACCATCTTAAATTTGCTGAAGGGATGGAACTTCTCTTATTACAACACTCAAAAGTAAAAAGTGTATACATTGCAAATGATTTTGAAAAAACACTTGATAGACTAAAATCTACACCTATAGACATTGTAATGCTTGACCTTCATTTTGAGACCAATGAGTATGATGGATTTATCATTGCTAAGAAAATTAAACAACTCTACCCAGATATAAAAATTATGATTTTAACTCAGCATGCCAGAAAAGGTCATTACAAACGTTTATTTGAGGAGTGTAAAGTAGATGCTTATTTAGACAAAAAATTAGGGATTAAGGAAACCTATTATGCTATTGATGCCGTTATGAGGGGAGAAAAGTATAGTGATTACAGCATTTTGGAAATACTTGAAATTGAAGAATGGATGGAAATGTCAAAGCGTGAGAAAGAAGTTATAGCACTCCTGTATCAAGGCATTACCCAAAAAGAAATAGCAGATCGTTTGTGCATAGTGCCAAAAACGGTGGAGGCTCATATTAGTAAGCTCTTTGAAAAGTTTGATGTTAAGAATTCGGTGGAACTAATTGCTAAGTATGTACGGTATAAAAATGCAAATCGTGAGAATATAGATGGATCAACACCTCCGTTTTTAAACATATAATCCAAAGGTATTCGTCAATACCTTTGGATTGTTTATAAAGAGATTAATTGTTAGGCTCTATCTCTTCTTCTTCTCCAGCTTCTTCAGAAGGCGGATCAGTAGCCATTAGATTTGTTTGTTCTACATCTAATAGCTCATCATCGTTTAAAGAGCAAGATGTCAATCCTAATACAAGGACTAAGGCAAATAATAGATACATGGTTTTCATGATATTCTCGTTTTTAATTTCCTTTTCAGATTACCTAGGTCTGGATAGGAAGGGTGACACGGAATATCTTGCGCAAGACTTTGGTTTGACTACCGTATTGTCGACTAGTAGTTCAAACTTGATACTAATTTATGGTTAACTTTAAGGCTCTATTGTTCATGGGGTTTCATGAAACTCCATGAGTCCTAGAAAAATAAAAACACATGAAATATTTATGACTAATTTTTAGTTAGTTTAAAAATTATGAACAGATGAAAAAAACTGATATTAAAGGAATTCTATTTCTAGTAAAGTATATAAAGGAAGAGCGTTATTCTACGGTAACGAAGTTTACCAAAACGCATAGTAGAGATATTCATGAACGGATTATAGACTTAGATAAGAGTTTAAGCATTAGTACAATTGATAGAGTTATGAGGTTTGAAATAAACCCTACAAACATTAGTTATGATAGCTTAGACGATTTGGTTCAATGGGCTTTTGAATCAGTATACTTTAATTTCAGTGATTTTTTAGAAAAAAATGAAGAGCAAATTGACAAAGAGATTGAACTGTCAGAAACAGAATTAGAAAATATTATTGAAAGAGTACATTCAAAAGATACAACTATATCACTTTCTAATAAACCTCAAAAAATTAATATAGGTGGAGCCGCCTTACAAATAGATTTATCAGAAGGGTTTGTCTCAAAATTACTAGACAATATAAAGCCTATTGTTGGTGATTTAGTCTCAAGTAGTCTTAAAAAAGAAAAAAAGGAATTAACGTATCATACTAATCCAAGTATAAATATACGCTTGGCAATAAAGGAAGAACTAAGGCAAAAAAATATTGATTCTATTGTTAAAAAAGCCCTTTCATTTTCTAGAGAACGAGAATCAAGTGATGAGCCGGTTGACCCTGATTGGATGTCTTTCTTTTTTGAATCAGCTCAAGATACTTCTAATGAGAATATGCAGTATATATGGGCAAAAATCCTATCAAATGAAGTTGATATGCCAGAATCATTTTCAAGGAGGTCTTTAAGTGCAATAAAACTAATTGACCCTGATGAAGCAAAGATATTTACACTGCTTTCTAGTTGTTTATGGGGATTTCTCCCTGAAGATACCATGTTTGAACGTGTCTTATTTAAAAACTACACAGTTGAAGGTAATTATTCAGATTTGACATGGGGATTTAATTCTGACTTATTAAAACATCTTGAAGATATTGGTCTGGTACATGAAACATCCCTATTGCTAGAACAAGGTGAAGTCTATAATATCTCATATTCAGATAAAACTCACCAGTTATGCTCTAATGAAAGTACTCGTGAGATTGAAGTAATTCGGTTATCTACTATTGGTGCTGAAATTTATGATGTGGTAATGACTGAACCTAACAATGAATATTACAAGTATGCTTTAAGTTTTTTTAAAGCTAACAATATCTTAAAGGAGTAATTTTTATATATCATTCTCTAATAGTTATTATCCAAAAATTCCTTTATTAGATAGCTGTTACCGAGTTTGCTACCCTTCTTTCATTTCCAATTGGCGTTGTATAATATCTTTGCTCAATTCCAAACATTAATAATTTTAGATTCTGCTCGTTCCCAACATTAAAACATTTATCCTCTTCTGAAAATTCTAAATCCTCACAATAAACTTTAATATAATCATATATAGAAGTTTTTTGTGCATTAGTGAAATTATTGAAAGTATCCATTGCCATTGCTATTCTTTTGCGATTGGCTTTTTGGACTCTCTCTGCATTATAATTATCTGTTAGATTTATAAAATCATTCTCTAAAAATGTCGCAGTATCTTCTTGTGTAGCCTCTCTATATAAAGAACCTATTCCATTGAAAATACTGGTAATTGAAGTTAATTTCTTGAAATATAAGGTATCGTTAGTCTTATCGTAAACCGCATCAGGTAAGGTTTTTATTATTATTATAGGGTTGTCAGCCTGTAATTCAGGCTCATTCGATATACGAAACCATTTCCGCTTAATTGTTTGACTCTTTGAAAGCTTTTGAAAATAATAATATTGGTTGTCTTGATACGAACACAAGTAACTCAATCGAGTATAATCCACATCTGCTATTTGGCTGAATTCTGCTGAATTGAAATCATTAGTAATTAAACTTATTGAGTATTCTGTTTCTGAAAAATCTCCAATAGCAAACCATTCGTCATCTTCTAATTTGTAATTAGTGTCGTAAAGATGAGGGTTATCCAAATCGTTTGGTAATTCAAAAACATTTTCTCCAGACATCAATTTTACAATTTGTCCGTTTCTCCTAGATTTTTTAGCAAGTAAATGATTCATGGTTTTTTAAGTTAAATCAATAAATGTAAAGTCATTAATTCGTTTTAATTTCTCAAATTCGATTTCATTTGGGTTTTTTAAAGTTTTGCGAGTTATAACAAAAAGTTTTACCTCATTAGTGGTTGTTAGATAATAAAAATGATATCTAAAAATCAAAAATAATGGATTAAAATAAAGTGTTTGAGATAGAAATGTAAATACAAATAAAATGGCAAATACAAAGATTAAAGTATCAACATAGGGAATACTTAACGCAACAAAGAAATAACCTAAATAACTCGGTAAAAATGCATTATTCGCTTGCTCTATACTTTTAACAGTTCCATTAGAAATATTATCCTCACCTAAATTACGTCCTATTATGAGGCTTACAAATGTCAAAATAATTGGAACTAAAAAGTAAAGAATGTATGAAATATAATTTGGCAAATTATAAATTAAGCAATGAAAATCATTTATTAAAAGCTCTTCTTTGACCAAATAAATTACAAGTATTAGTGAAGTTGCATTGAAAGTTAATAAAAGTCTATAAATAAAATTCATTCTACCTTGTTACCGTATTGAGTATTATCACTTTTATAAACATCTTCTCTGACTTACCGCAGGTAATATAATTAATCTAAATCACCAAAACTTACGGAAATCCGCATTTCAGAAAGCAGATTTCCGCAACTTTTACTTAAAAGTTGAAATTAATAGTATTTATAATTCAGGTAAACACTTGTTTTAAAAAACACTTAAAAAATAATTTTGTTTCTATTTAATCCAATAAGGTTATTGCAAATAATGATGCGTTACCATCAACGCAAAAGCATCAAAGACTCCCATCTGATAATGTTCACTATCTTGATTTCGTCGTAAATCTGGCATACGAGGTTTCAACTCAGGATACCAACCAGCAATGGTTTTTGAAATCATGTACTTTGAGCTTCCCTCAAACTGTTCAAATACTTCTTTGACTTGTTCTCGTGAATATTTGTATATCGGTAGTTCAAGCTCTTGTGCTTGCTTTTCAAAGTTTTTAAGAATACTTTGAATTCGCTTGCTCATCCTTCCTGTTCCATCAGGGTCTCTAATGATAATAAGTGATGGACGGTAGGTTTCGATAAAACTTTGTAATCGTTTTATGTAGCCACTTGAAATCATAGGACGTATTCGTGCCACTCCGTAGTTAATAATTTCTTTGGGATTTTCAGCAATCACATAGCCCATTCCATAACCATTGGGATACAAGGTTACGGTCAGTGGGTTAGGCTTCATCGTACCCATTTGATAAATCTTCTAATCGTTCTTTGATGGTTTCCACCAATTGAGTTCGGTGTTTTACTTTAGGATTCTTGGATAGTATTACAAGTTGATCTTCCAAAGCGTACGCTCCTTGCAAACATTCTTTGGTAATCTCTGGATAGTAATATTTACAGAGCCTTTCAATCGGAATTTTTAAAATCAAATGATATGCAAGAAGTACACGAACAGACAATTCCATCTTGCTATGTTCCATCTTCGATAGACTTCCAGTATCAATAGTAATCATGGTTGCCATATCTTGTAAAAGAACACCTGTTCTCTCTCGAAAGCTTTTTAATAAATTCATAGTAATGAAAAAAGCATTGGGATTAACGAAGTGTCCAACGCTTACAACCATTGTAGAAAGCTTTACTATTTCAATATAGATAAGCTTTTTTGTAGAATCTCCAAAAAAAATCGCGGTCACCCCATATTCTGTGGATTAAGTGTAGATAAATTGGTTGAACAATATTTTCAGTGAACTTACTTCTAACTACTATTTGTATGTTTAATTATTGTAGTGTGAAGAAACTTCAGTAGGATAAGGATGGTAACTTCAGAGCTTATCGTTTTAAGGTGCAAGAGAAGTATAATTTTTGTTCATGTTGTCGTTCTATTTTGGAGTAGAGAATCTTGCCTTTTCCATTTTTAACTGCAATTAATCTTTTTATCATCAAGTTGGAAATGGCACTCGAGACAGCACGTTGTGATAATCCTGTTTTTTTAACAAAAAACTGCCCAGAGATCCAATCCCACTTTTTGTAACTTCCTGTTCTTTTATCTTTCCATCCGTAGGTCTGACGAATGATTACTAAAAGAACCTTAAGCTCTGCATAACCAAGGTCTTTGAGATAGATATCAAAAAATGTGTTGGGAATATTAGTGTGATAGAAATAGGACATCTATATATCATAATACGTATGATAAAAGCTATATAGATATGCAGATTTGTAAAGTCTAATTCTTTTCTTGTTTTCTTTTCTTAGCTATAGCATTCAAGTCATCAGGTATGTGAGGTTCATCCCAGTTGTAAGGATAGAATTCGTTACCATACGACATAAATGTTTCTTTGAGGTCATTATCAACATTAGGGTTTACCAGACAATGAAGGTAAGCATAGAGATTGTTCACTACTTCTTTGTTAAATGCCATCATTTCTGAATCACTAATACGAGAAAGTTCATTCCATGGAATCTCTTCGTATGGAGTAACCACCTTTACATCGGAATAATCTCCTGTTCTTGATTTAGGAACGATTCCAGCGTGATAATTTTCAATGACCGTATTTCTCACGCAAACAACAGCCATTTTTAAAGCTTCTTTTTTCAAAGCTTCGGTTAGTTCTGCATTGCTTGGTGCTTGATTCATGGAATAAGTATACCATTAGTTATTATTAAATTATCTGTGGCGATTCGCCACAAAAAGGCGAATCTATATCTGAAATTCATTAGTGGTTATGATATCACTATGAATGAATTACCTAGACCACCAATACAACTCTCAGAAAAGGCTATTTCAGAGCTTAAAATCATACTTGAAGCAGATATAGGGAAAGAGGCTTTAAACAAGCTCAGTGAGGCAGAAATCAACCATATAGGTTGTTTATTTCTAACCCTTACATCTCTTGAACTGAAAATAGCTATCAGAGAAAAGAAGCGTAGTATGCAAGTAGACAGAAAATCCCTAGAATTATATACTTAACATGCTAAATCTACTCTTGCATTCGTATATCTGATGTAGAAGTCTATTAAAACTTCTACTCAAAGATGGGATAGTAACACTCTTGGATTTAGCAAAAAAAGAGAATGCAGTTGCTATCCCTTTTTTGGTGGCGAATCCTTCACTTCGACTACGCTCAGCGCAAGCCAGCTCAGGAAGCATCGCCACAGATATTAATTTGCAACGAGTCTAAAGCTATAAACTTTATGAATGAAAAAGATACAACACAATTTACCTATGGCGTATATGCCCGAAAATCTTCTGAGTCTGAGGACAAACAAGTACAATCGATTGAACGTCAAGTCGATGATTTTTTTGAACTTCAAAAACGAGAGAACCTTGATTTTTTTGAACCGCTAATTCGAGAGTCAAAATCAGCTTTTTCTGTTGGAAGAGAAGGGTTTGACAATTTAGTAGCCTTAACCAGAAAAGGGCAGATAAATGCCTGGCTATGTTGGCATGCCAATAGGCTTTCAAGAAACCCTATTGATGCAGGAGCTATTATTGACTTAATGGACAAAGGGTTACTTCACCACATACGAACTCCATCTCGTATCTATTTTGCTACACCTACCGACAAAATGATGCTTCAAATTGAATTCACTATGAGTAAAAAAGATAGTGATGACAAAAGTGTATTTGTGAAAAGTGGTCTAAAAAAACGATATAAAAAAGGATTCCCTTGTGGAAAAGCTCCTATTGGATTTTTAAATGATAAGACCAAAGAGAGAGGAGATAGAGATTGGCTCATTGATAGATCTCGATTTGATAAGCTTAAGTTGGTATTTTATCGTTTCCTTATAGGGAAAGATTCTCTCAACACCATCACTGATTATGCTAGAGACGAATTGAAACTAACAACACCTAAGTCCAAGAGATTAGGAGGAAAACTTGTTGGACGTTCTCTTATGGAACATATCTTGAAAAATCCTATTTATGCTGGATTCTTTTACTCAAAAGATGAATACGGTGCAGAGCGGACATTTAGAAAACTTAACGAGAATATCCCTCGTATTATTACTGAGGATGAACACTTTAAAATTCTTAATATTTTTGGAGACCGTTGTCATACAAAGAAACAATCTCACTTAACCCCTTATTCAGGTCACATTAAAGGAGCAGATGGCAATCACATGGGGGCAGATGTAAAACTGCAAGTTATTTGTGATTGCACAAAAAAGTTTGCATATCGTAGTAAAAAAGTATGTCCTAATTGTTTTGTAAAAATATCAGAAATGCAAAACCCTAAATATCTTTCATATACCTATTACTACAATGTAAAACGAAAACAGGCAAAAGGAATCTCATCCAAAAGTATTGAGGAAAATATCGTTGATAAAGCACTTATTGATTTTTTTGAAAACGAGTTGAATGTTAAAAAAGAGTTTTTCTCTTGGACTAAAATTCACCTCAAAGAGCTTCAACAAGAGGAATTGGAACGAGATAAGAAAATGGCATTAATTCAAAGAAAAGCACTTAAAGATTTAGAATCAAAGAAAGAACGGCTTCGAGAGTTATTTGTAGAACAAATGATTAGTAAAGAAGAATTTCAAAGAGATCTTAAAAAACTGGAAAAAGTAGTATCCTCTCAAAAATCACAATGCGAATATGTCGAGAATTGGTATGAGAAGGTAGAAGATTTTTTAGATATGGTAAGCCATTTTGGTAGTGTCATCAAAAAAGGGAGCTATTCAGACAAAAAGCAGGCACTTGAGATACTATGTCCGAACCTAGTATGGGACGAAGAAAAGTTGTTGATTTATAAGGGGAGTTGGCTAGAAACCTTTAGCGAAGGAAGAAAAACGATACTTAAAGAATATCCGATGTTCGAACCTGAAAATAATGTTGATTTTAAAGGCTTAAATAACCTTTTGGACGTTAGGTGTCCAACTCTGCTGGGGCTATTGGACAAACTTCGAAAAAAGCTATGTATTAGATAATCCTTTTTGTAAAGGTGGAAAATTGGCGTATCATCTTTTCTATAAATTACAAAAAGGCACATCTAAAGTATAAATGAGCTTTCACTATCAAAATAGCTCAGCCATTTTGTGAAAAAATAGTTAAAAACACTTACTGGTACGATGCTTTTTTGTTTACCTTTATACTCGTAAATGCTCATGAGCATTTACTTCTTTTTCATAGCAATTTTTCCCACTTATTTATCCTGAACTAGATTCAGGAACTAAGTGGGTTTCTTTTTTTAGTGGCATATCTATATTTAGAATAAAAGGCAAGCAATACTGTATCTCTATGCCGTATTTCAACCCATATATTTCATATTTCGCTAAAGTAGACTTTAGAGATGACAGACGTCCATTTGGTATTTTTCAACATGACCGATTGATGGGAATGTACTTACTTGGAAAAACAGGAAGCGGAAAGACGAATCTTTTAAAAACTCTCATTTACCAAGATACCATTCACAACCGAGGTTTGTGTCTATTTGATATCAATGGAGATTTGTTAAAAGAAGTTTTAACGCTTATTCCAAAGCATCGAAAAAAAGATGTAGTTCTTTTGGATGCTACCAATTCCAATATTCAACTTGGATACAATCCTCTTAAAAAAGTAAGTTACCACAAGCGAGCACTCATTGCTTCTAGTATTATGGAGACCTTCCAAAAACTCTGGGGACAGCAGTCATGGGGGTTGAAATTGGAATACATATTACGAAATGTACTCTTAACACTCCTTGACCAGAGCAAAGCTACTTTTGATGACATTCCAAAGCTATTACTTGATTCAACATTTCAAAAAGAATGTATGAAAAATGTTGTCAGTAAAAATGTCATTCGATTTTGGAGTTTAGAATATCCAAAATATTCTAAGTCTGATATCTTGCCTGTACTGAATAAGGTAGGAAGCTTTTTATCAATCCCTATTCTGCATAAGATTCTAGTGACAAACAAAGAACAGATTTCTTTGCGGAGCATCATGGATTCCAAGAAAATATTCTTAGTGAATCTATCCAAAGGAAGTTTGGGTACCGACGGTGCTCACTTACTAGGTTCATTACTTTTAACATCTCTCGCCTCCGCTGGATTTAGTCGGATTGATACGGGAGAAAGTAATCGAATTCCTTTTATCATCTACCTTGATGAATTTCAAAACTATACAACTGGCTCTATTGCTTCAATGCTCTCAGAGCTTAGAAAGTTTGGAATTGGTTTTGTTTTAGCACATCAATATTTACATCAGCTAGATATCAATATTAAAAATGCAGTGCTTGGGAATATTGGAAGTATTATTTGTTTTCGCTTAGGACAGGCAGATGCAAAGTATATGGCACAAGAGTTTTACCCAACCTTTCAATCATCAGATTTCACTTCACTTGAGCATTATCATATTTACCTAAAATTACTCATTAATGGAAAAATATCAAATCCATTTTCAGCAAGAACCATAAAAATAGAACAGTTACTATTACAGTAATAAGCTATTAATTATCTGTGGCGATGGTTCCTGAGCTAGCTTGTACTGAGCGTAGTCGAAGTGAAGGATTCGCCACCCAAAAAGGCTTATCTATCGTGATGTCTTCACTTCCTTCATACTGGTTTCAAATGAACATTTAAATTAATAACAATATGAAACCAATGCTACCAAGTACTGAGCTACTTGGTAGTTCAGAAATCGAAATCCATTACAAGCGTCCTTTATTCTCTTCAATGAAAAATATTACCCGTGCAGAAGATGCTGTTTGCGTCTTAAGAATATTTTCAGATGCGAATCGCATCGATGTAAAAGAACATTTCTATGTGATGTTGCTTAATAACGCTAATAGATTAATTGGAATTTCTTTGATTTCTATCGGCAATATCAGTAGTACTGTGGTCAATGTTAAAGAAATCTTTCAGCTCACATTATTAACACAATCAACGCATATAATTCTTTGTCATAATCATCCATCGGGAAAACTTGAGCTGTCTAAAAACGACATTAAGATTACCGAGAAAATCAAACATGGGTTATCCCTTTTGGATGTCACCTTACTCGACCACATTATCATCACATCAGAATCCTTTATGTCTTTTGCTAATGAAGGCTTACTGTAATTATCCATCTTAACTTGTTAAATCTTCTATGCCTAAAACACCCATCTCTTACTATGGAGGGAAATTAAATCTACTGAAAGAAATACTGCCTCTGATTCCTAAGCACCGTATCTATACGGAAAGCTTCTTCGGAGGTGGTGCGGTGTTCTTTGCCAAAGAACCAGTAGAGTCTGAAATCATCAATGATACCAACGGTATGGTGATGAACTTCTATGAAGTAGTAAAAAGCAACTTTGAAGAGTTAAAGCTTCGTGTTGAATCAACACTCTTTGCTCGTGATGCATATACCATTGCATGGACGGTGTATCGAATGCCTCATCATTTTAAAGACAAGGTATTCCAAGCTTGGGCATTTTTTGTAGCTACCAATATGGGGTTTTCCTGCAAAATTGGAAGTTGGGGATATGACAAGTATGGAAAACGACCTAAAGCTTTTTGGAATAAAAAGATACAGTTCGATGAGAAAATTGCTAGACGATTGGAACAAGTACAAATTGAAAACAATGATGCGTGTAAGGTTATTACAAGCAGAGATGCAGAGGATGCCTTTCATTATGTTGATCCTCCCTACATCAATTCAAATCAAGGGCATTATGGAGGATATAGTCAAGACGATTACATTAATCTACTCAAGACACTCACTAAGGTAAAAGGAAAGTTTTTACTCAGTTCGTATCCTTCTGATCTTTTGGAATTATATACGAAAGAATTTGGGTGGCACACCAAAACTTTTGAGAAACCACTCTCTGCTTCTAATGGAGCAATACAGAAAGTGAGAAAGAGAAAGGTAGAAGTCTTAACGGCAAACTATCCTATATAGTTCTCACTACTACCAAATAATTAAATAGTAACCATTAAATTTTAATATTATGAACAATGCAAGTATTGTCGATGTTTTAATCGAAAACATCAAAACTGATCAAGAGCTATTATCTCAAACAGAACAAGCTATTGAAACATCAAAAGAAGAAAAACGTGAAATTTTAGATCGTTTCAAAGATTATCGAAAAGATTTGTCGGTACTGCTGAAGTATGCAGATGAAAATCGGAGAAAACAAATTGAAGCATTAGGCTTTGACCTCTCTGAATCATCACAAGGATTAAACCCAATAGCAACAATTGCTTTAGATGTCATTCTAAAGGCTAAGGATAACAAGCTGACTAATTTTGAACTCTACAATAAATATGTGGCACTGATGTTTAACAAGGAAGAAAAAACGGTGAACTATACTGAGTTCAATATCAAGTGCCGTTCTCTGTTTAACACCCGGAGATTACTGAGAACAAAAGGAAAAGATCCAAAATCTTCAAAAGATGATGTAATTTCTTTGAATGGAAAACCTATTGAGAAAATAGCTAAAGAATCTAAAAAGAAATAGGTATGGATGATAATCATATTGATGTATTTGAGAGCAAGGAAAAAGCGATTCATCAAGCTCTGTGGCTAAGCTTCAAAAATAGAGTTGCAAAGGTTAGATTCGGTGTCGTTCCCTATCCAAAGAATAGGTGGGCGGTCATTGAATCAGCAACAGCTAAACAAATTGGAGCTTCTTTTGAAAAAATACCTAGCGACTATTCCAAAATGACCTATGATATGATTCGTCATATTAAAATGGATGAAGACCCACTACGTCATTTAGAAGAACTCACAGGAGTGTTTGCTATCATGGATGTCGAGTTACTAAGGTTTATTCTACACGCCAAGATTCCTCTTGAAAAACTAATTCGATATGAATTGGCAGGAAGAGGACATGATAAGAATCATCATTGGGTTGGTTTTGATAAGGCTGAAGAGATTTGGTTGGAATAACGATTATATATCTTAAAACACTTCTTTCTGAAGTGTTTTTAATTTTCAATTGATAAAACTCCTTGATTTAAAAAGTCTAAAAATAAACTTTTGATTTCTTTTGAATTACCTGTATTAAATCCTTTTTTCTGCAATTCGCTTAATATCTCACTATAAGTATTTTTACCATCAACAAACTTTAAAATCTGTACTACAGAACTAGCGCCATTAAAAGTTCCATTAGGGAGTTCAAGGTTAACTTCTAGTTCTTCCTCGCCTTCTTTTAAAATTCCTTTTCTTTCATAGGGAATTGGTCTTTTGATTGCTAAAACTGTATCGTCATTAATTTTTAACTCTTCGGGTTTAGTTAAGCTCTTTTGAGCAATAAAAAACCAATTCCTATATACTTTGTATGAAATTGAATTAGAATCTTCTAGATGTGGTGTTTCAACAATTTTGTCTACCAACGTAATATAACCATTGTTTTCAAAAAACAATCTAAATTCTTGTGCTGTAAGCATTTCTCTTTCATCAGAAAAGAAATAATCTAAAGGCCCAAAATGAACGAAAATTCCATCATCTGATAAGACATTATTAATCTGATTAAACCATAGTTTAAGTGCAATAACATCTGTGAAATAAATAGAGAATATTGCATTTATAGACTCAGAATTAAAAGGAATATCTAATACATCAGAAACAAAAGTTTCAAACTTGCCATTTATATTATTAAGTTTTTTATTTGAAATTTTTGCTTTATACTTTTTAGCTACGTTTTCAAGTTTATGAACATTTTTTTCGTGAGGATTGTAAAAGCTAATTTCATCCCCATTTAACAATTTTTGTAAATGCCAAATCATAGAAAAAGATTTATCTGTAGCATAAACTTTATTATAAATGTCTGTAAAATCAAAAGCTATTCTACCTACACCACAACCTAAAAATAAAGCATTATTATTTTGAATTTTTATTTTTGAAAGCTCATCTTTAATGGTTGTGTTAGTTATTGATAATTGTTTTTCTCCTTCTTGAGAAAAGGACCAGTCTCTTTTTAAATAAATAAAATCCTTTAATGTTGTTTGAGTATTATCAGTTGCATTAATTTTTAAGGTTTCATATGCATCTATGTTGACTTTAGTTTTTAAATTTACTATAATTTCATTTATATTATTAGCATTTTGGGTATATGCATCACTAAGTAAATGGAAGTATTCTTCTCTTTTACTATTAGTTTTGTATGATTTATACTTGTTAATTTTTTGGACTAAATAATTTAAATGATTCTTATATAAATAATAAGACTCCGCATAATAATATAATAACTGCGAATCATCAATATAAATAGATACACCATCTAGTGTATTCCTTTTTTTTGTAAACATATATTTACAATTATTTAATAGCTAAAAAACCTTCGAATGAAACGTACTTAAAGACTGTAGTAATGTCTGTAAATCCAGCTCTTTTTAATAAGTCTATATTGCCTTTTGTAGAAAAAGGCTCTAAAACCCCTTTTAAGCTTCGTGTCTTTGATACAATTTCTTGTTCTGTATATCCTTGTTCTAATTTATAATCAGTATATAGAGCTGTCATGATATCTTGAAATCGAGCATCACAAGCTCTTACTTTTTCAAATAAAATAAAAGCTCCCCCCCAATTTAAAGATTCGTATATTTTATCGAAAACTAATTGGCGTATCCTTGGTTTGATAAATTGAATAGTGTAATAAGAGATTATTAAATCGGATTTTTCTAGTTCAACATTCATAATATCTTCATGCAAAAAAGTAACATCTGGTAAGTTCTTGCATTTTTCATTAGAAATATCAATCATTCCTTGAATTGGATCAATTCCTATAAAATTAATTTTTTTATGTTTATTATGGTTTGCTAATTTATTCGTAAGCTCTCCCGTACTACTTCCTATTTCATAGCATTTAGAAGTATCATATAAAAAAAAATCGCTTAATCTACAAACTAAATTATGACCCTCATAATACATTGGTACTGATTTAGAAACATGACTATCAAAGTTTTTTGGCACATCTCCAGAAAAAGACCAATCTGCATTTTTTTTCTTGATACTATCTCCTGTATTCATTTATTTAAGAAAAATAAAAAGTTGACCAAATTTATTTGGTCAACTCTAACTAAAAATTAAAACATTACATTCCTAGAACAATATTCCACCAGGCAATGTTAGCAGCTGCCTCCTTTTCTGCTTCAGAAGTATGACAAGCTCCTAAAATACCTCCAGTTAAACTTTCCAATTCTTGTGTTTCATTTGCTGAAGCTTTAAAAGCTTCTAAATTTAATCGATTCATAGTTTTAAAATTTTAAAATTAATAATATGATTTTTATCAAAAATGATTGCGATGAGTAACTAAAATACATAGCAATATTATGAAGTTAGAATGCAATATATATAAAAAATGTTACATTACAAATTATTTGTTTTTTTAAAGAGATCAAAGTCAAAAATATAAGGCTGATTGGAAACTACATATTGAGATAATAGTTTTTTATTTTTGTTATTGATACTATTAAAAGTATTCTTAAAAAAAACAAACCATTCTAATCCTTCTTTTTTATACTTTCCTTTCATATTAAATTTATTAATGGCTACCGAAAACCGAGTCATATTGCTCGTAAATTTGGCAACAAACTCCATATAAATGTCTCCTGAATATAGGTTTTGATTTAAACAATTTTGAAAACAAATATTAATATTAGTTTGTGTAAATAATCCATGAAATCGATTATACAATTGAAACCCTTTATCATTTTTTTCTTCAGTAAAAAGAGATAGGTCTGAATTATAGGGTGCTTTAAACAATTCACTTTTTTTAAAAGTTAAGGTATTAAAAAATACATGCGCACATTGATGAAGTATATTATCTAAAAAAAAGATTTCGCTATTGCCGTGACTAATGTTGAAAAATGCAATACCGTGTGCTTGTATAGTAGCAAATGAATTGGGGTCTCCTTTATAAAAAATTACTTTTTTAATGTATTCTTTAATTAAATCATAGTATTGCTTATATGTGGATTCAATCTTTAATAAAGCCTTATTAAAATTCTCTATATATTCTTTTTTATAGCACTCTTCAGATTCTATTTTCACATTTACCGTTTCTCCTTTTTCATTAATAAAAAGCTCTTTTAGTAAAGGATGATTGAATTCAAAAAACTCAATCCCTTCTTTTGTCTTCTTAATTTCTTTAAAATCATATTCAAGAATAATATCATTTAATTTAAATATATACTGATTCTCTACTAAACTGAATTCTATAATAGTGTTCTTTTGATTTTTAAAAGCAAAATACCCAATTGAAGGTAAGTATAAAGTTCCGTTGCTTAATGGTACTTTTAGACTACTAAAATTATTTTCTTCTTTAGACAAACCTAATACAATTGACTCTATCCAAAGATTAAAATCAGAACTATTAACAGCAGAAAATAACAATGGCTCTTTATATAATTCGTCATCATAAAAATCTATTTTATCAAAGATATTATTATCCTTTTTGTATAAAGTTGTTTTTAAAACATCGACTACTTTTAAATGATCTTCATTATAATTAGAAAAAAAATCCATAATACTACGATTTATTGGAATGCTTGAGTCAATGTATAAATAAAACGCTCTATTAAACGCAAATCTTCTGTTATTATCTCTGCATTACCATTTATATTTTGTTTAAAGGTTAACTCTTTATCAAAAGTAGTATTTAAACCTTCTTTTAAATCTACTTTAACTAAATAGAAGTCTTCATTTGGAACATCAGAAATATTAGCTACAATTCCTAATAATATGCCATACTCATTTTCTGGAAACCCTAATAATTTAATATTGACAATTTGTCCTATTTTTACTTTTCCTGAATTGATGATTGGCATTTTAGCAATTCCAAAATAATCTTGTTTACCATATTTAGGAATAATTGAAATAAGCTTTTCAGCAGTTTCAACGTATTGATTGTTAGTAAAGTAATCTAAATAATTTATTTCCCCTTTAACAGTACTTATTAAGACATGTTTTTTAAGCCATTCAGAATATGATAACTCAGTAAGTTTAATAGCTTCTAAAATATCAAGTTCTGAATTTAAATGCGTTTCTTTTTCGCTATGGTTTAAGTTCCCTTCTTGGCTTAATAATGATACTTTTTGATTTTTGATTTGAGTTATTCTTGAAATATTACTTTCAACAGCTTTTATCGCTTGCAAATGTCTTAATTCTTTAGTTTCATATTCTTGTGATGCAATTACACCTTTGTCTAATAATTTTCTATGCCTGTCTAAATCTATTTTAGTAACTTCTAATTCTTTTTCTGATATTTTCTTATCTCTTATTGCTCCATTAATAAGGCTATTGTATTGACTAATTCTCAAACTATTTAATTGTGATTGTGTATTGAAATTTCCATCTTTTTCATGATGTTGAAATTTCAATACTGCTTTTACTAAACTATTATAATTTGACTGAATTTCGCCTACATCCAAAATTGGTAGATTTATATCTTGCATAGACTTTAAATCATAATTTAACGCTTTAAGGGTATTTAAAATACTATCTAGGGTTTTAATATGCTTAATATTAGCATTACTTCCAATTATTGCTAACCATTCGTTTTTTTCAACGAACTCCTTATTCAGTTTTAATATAGAATCTATTTTACCATCCGTTTTTGTTGCTAAATATATTGGAGGGTTGTCTGTTGTAATAATTACTTCAGAAATAACTACATCTGGGTATTTGACAAACCAACTCAATAAAAGAATTAAAATAATAAAGGCAAGAAAAAAAGTGTTCCCCCAACTAATAATATTATTAGGAGGTGTTTCTAAGACTTCTTTAACAAAATCACTGCGCTCATCTAAAAAATCTATCTTCTTCATTTACTTTCCTAATTCTAATTGATTTTTCACTAATCTAAAGTAATAACCTTGTTTTTTTATTAAATCATTATGCTTACCAATTTCTACAATTTCTCCTTTATCGATAACAATAATTTGATCAGCATTTTTAACTGTACTTAATCGATGGGCAATAACAATGGCTGTCTTTTCTTTCATATACTCGTCTAAATTACCCATAATTTTTTTTTCGTTATTAGCGTCTAAAGCACTTGTAGCTTCATCAAAGAATAAAAAATCTGGTGATTTGTATACTGCTCTAGCTATTAAAACACGTTGACGCTGTCCGCCACTTAAACTTGCGCCACTTGAACCTGCTGGTCCAATTCTAGTATTATACCCAGCTGGTAACCGTTCAATCATATCTTCAATATTTGCAATTTGAACAGATTTAATAAGTTTCACTTTATCTATAATGCCTTCAGAGCTAGATTCTGTAATGTTTCTAGCAATTGTATCTGTAAAGATATAGCCGTCTTGCATAACTACACCACACAAATCTCTCCATTTTGGAGATGAAATATTATTTAGGTTTGAATTACCCAGCATTATTTTACCCTCAGTTGGGTTATATAATTTAAGCAATAACCTTAATAAAGTAGTTTTACCACTTCCGCTTTCTCCTACAATAGCAGTAACTTCATTGTATGGAATAGTTAAATTTATGTTTTTAAGAACAAATGGCGATTTTTGACCACCATATCTAAATGAAACATTATTAAATATAATATCTTGTTTGGCATTAAATTCCTCTTTATAAAATTCTTCTTCATCTTCATTCTTTTCTAAATGCACTTCATTCATCCGTTCAAGGCTGATTTTTGCATCTTGAGCCTGTGTAAAGAAATTTACAAGAGTAATTAAAGGTGCATTTAGTTGCCCAATAATATATTGAACAGCTAGCATCATACCTAATGTCATTTCTCCATTGATTACAGAAATAGCTGCAACATAAGAAATAAAAATATTTTTAAGCTCATTTATAGAACTTGCACCTATACCTTGAAATTGAGCTAACTTTAACCCATCTAAAGAGATTTTATATAACTTTATACGTATTTCTTCCCAATCCCATCTACGCCTTTTTTCAGAGTTATTTATCTTGATTTCTTGGATTCCATTAACAATTTGAATTAGACTACTCGAATTTCCAGAAGCTTGATCAAAACGTTTATATTCTAACTGTGCTCTTTTTTTCATGAAAATTAAAACCCACAAAATATAAAGAGTTGCCCCTGCTAAAAAAATTAAGAATATAATATAGTTGTAATATAATAGTATTCCTAAAAATATAATCATATTAAATACAGAGAATAGTGTATTTGGAGAAGATGTTAAAAATGTTTCAATACGTCTAGAGTCTTGCATCCTTTGAAGTACATCGCCAGTAATTTTGGAATCAAAAAAACTAATTGGTAGCTTCATCATCTTAATTAAAAAATCTGAAGCTAGTGAAATATTTATCCTAGCACCTACAATTAATAGCAACCAACTACGTATAATACTTACGCCTGCTTGAGACAAGAAAAGCATTAATTGTGCAATTAATATAATATGAATAAAGTTAAGATCTCGATAATTAATTCCTTTATCAACAACAGATTGGGTTAAAAAAGGTAAAATTAATTGAATGATACTACCAACAAATAAACCAATAAAAAGTTGAGTAATATATTTTTTATACGGTTTTAAGTATGGAATTAAAGTTTTGAAACCTTTATTTTTGTTTGTAATAGGTTCTACGTTATGAAATTTAGGTGTAGGCTCTAATAGGATAAGTAAGCCTTCGTGAGCATTATTAAGATAACGTGTGTTTTGCCAACCTTCTATAAAGTCTGTCTTAGAATATGTAATTAATCCATGGTCTGGATCAGCTACATAAACCTTTTCTTTTTCTACTTTATATACAATTAGAAAATGTCTTTGCCTCCAATGTGCTATACATGGAAGTGGAACTTGTTTTTCAAGAGATTCCCAAGTTACATTTACAGGTAAGGTTTTTAAATCAATTGCCTCTGCTCCTTCTGTAATTCCTGCAACAGAAACACCTTCATTGGTTAGATGGCATACATTTCTTAAATATTCTGGCGAATAGGTTTTGCCATAAAACTTGGCAATCATCCGCAAACATGCAGGACCACAATCAGTTCGGTCGTACTGTTTATAGAATGGGAACTTTTTTCTACTTTTAATAAACATTAATCAAATATCATTTGAAACTTAACCAAAATAGGAAGAGGCTATCATAAAAATTAAGATAGCCTCTTTTATTGTTGAAAATATAATTTAATGAACTACTGGTTCATCTGTAGTGAATACACAGCGATAATAATCAATATATTCGCTAAAAGTATCTATAAGTCCACTACCATCAGCATCGTGTCCTCCACAATGGCATGCCCCTAAAATACCTCCTGTTAAATTTTCTAATTTTTGTGTGTTGTTCGATTTCATTTTGAAATCGTCTAAGGATAATCTTTCCATAATTTTAATAATTTTTATTTGTTATAATTCATTTTTAAACTTAAAATATTGGAATAAAGAATCAAAATTCATAGCAACATTTGAAGTTTTATTAGTTCAAATATAAGTAAAAAAATGAAATTACAAAAAGAACATTTTTATTCATATAAAGAAAATGCTACATTGCACTTACAAATTAAAGTTTCTATGATAGATTTTACTAAGATTTCAAGGTTAGGTATTGGTACCTATAAAATGACTATTAATGATAATAATCATCAAAAGGCTTTTGAATATGCTTTAGGTAAAGGTATTAACTTAATTGATACAGCTTCTAATTATCAATTTGGAAATTCAGAAAAATTAATTGGAAGTATGTTGAAAGGAATGAGAAAAAAAGTTTTTCTTATTTCAAAATCTGGTTACATTCAAGGTGATGATATAAAATCGTATTCTTATATGCTAAGCAGCCCTAGAACAATTAAAATAAGTGATAATTTTCTGTACTCAATAAATTCATCTTTTTTAGAAGCACAAATTATTGCTTCTTTAAAGCGCTTAAATACAGATTATCTCGATGGTTTTTTAATTCATAATCCTGAACATTACTTTGATATTATTAACAAGAATCAACCTTATATTTATGAACATTTAACTGAAGCTTGTGAGTTTTTGGAAAGTATGGTTAAAAAAGGAGTTATTAGATATTATGGAATTAGTTCAAACGTATTGCCTACAAATGGTATTGATTTAAGCAAAATATTAAGTAACAACGATTTTCCGCATTTTAAATTAGCTCAGTTTCCGCATAATTTAGTTGAAAATGAAGCAATAAAAAAAGGGCAAGATGATTCGTTAATTGGTTTTTGTAGAAAAAATAAAATTAAAACATTTGCCAACAGACCTTTGAATACAAAATATCAAGGAAAAGTACTTAGGCTTGCGGATTATTATGATGAATACTTAGATATTGATTTTAAAGAAGAAGAGGTTTTATTTCAAAAGTTTTTGAAAAATATTAGAGAGCAGCTTCTAAAATTTGGAGAGATCTCTCCTTTAGAAAACTTTACTCCTATTCAATTTTTTATTAAAAATAGAAAAAATATTGCAAACCCTGAAGCTGTCAAAAAAGCAATTAACTCATATTTAATCCCTTTTGTTAAACAACTTCAATTCTCTGATTCTAGTATTGAGAAAATGATTTATAGATTATCTGAATATTGGATTTTATACTCAAAAAAATATATAACAGAACGATCTGGAAATTTGAAAAATAAACTAAAATTTGAGGGAGTTATCAAAAAAAATGATAATAGAGATATTTCTTTGATAGCTTGTGAAAATTATTTAAATAGTGGCATAGATCATGTTTTAGTAGGTATGAGAAAGAAGAAATACGTAGATAACTTATTGAATTTATTATGAGAAAAAAAATAAATATTGTTTTAAGCGTATGTTTCGTTATTTTACTGGCTTTAATTATTTGGATAAATTATTTGATGACAAATCACGTAGGAGACATAGAATATGATTCAAGTATTGATGATTCATCTTTTTTCATTTGTAATGAGAAATACATTTATCAATATTATTCTGTGGGTACTTCTTATATGGGCGGAAGAAAGGCCTTAAGAGAAGAAGTTTTTAACCAAGTAAAGAAAATAAATTTAGTATTAGATAAAAAAAGTGGAGTTGTTACCTTTCGATTCGTTGTAAATTGTAAAAGTGAAACAGGGAGGTATCGTTATAAAGCCATTGATAGTAACTTTTCTGAAACTACATTCAAAGATTCAGAAGTAGAAAAGCTGAAAATTGCTGTTAAAAGTTTAAAAAACTGGGTTTCTGGGATTAAAAAAAATGGTGATAGGGTTGATAGTTATTATCAAATTAATTTTAAAATAAAAGACGGAACTATAATTGATATTTTTTAATGAGAAGAATTATATATTTTTTGAAGGTTGCTTTATCTCTGATTTTTTTATCTGTTATTGTTCTCATTGTATATTTTTTCTTTTTTTCACCTAAAGAAAAAAGATTTTTAATGGCGGAACATTCACAAGGATTGTATATGTCACAAATAATATTTGATATTTTAATTTTTCAGGATTCAGATGACTCCAATTCTTATTTTGAAAAATCTGTGGCTTTTAATAAAAGAGGTGATTATGCAGAAGGATTTCGTTTACTTAATAAAGCTGTGGAGTTAAAACCAGATTGGCATTTAGGTTATAGAGGGTGGTTAAGATTGGTGAAAGTTAAAGATTATGAAGGGAGTATAAAAGATTTAAAGAGACTGGATTCTCTTACTCCTAACTTTGTAGATTCTCCTTGGAGTAATAATATTCATTATTTATTAGGGCTATCTTATAAAGGGTTAAATGAATATAGTAATGCTCTAAACGAATTTGATAAAGCAATTAACTCAGAAAAAGATTCTTCTTTAGTTAACCATAACACATACTTGTATAAGGGGATTATTTTAAAGGGTAGATTTAAATACTATGAAGCTTTAAAGAATTTTGATGCTTGTATCAAGTATAATTATGGAAATTCAGCTGAAGCTTATTATCAAAAGGGTTTAGTATATAGGAATATTAATAAACTAGATAGCGCTAAGGTTAATTTTGAAAAGTCATTAGAATCGTTCAATAAAGGTTATAAACATAAAGATATTTATAATGAAGTACTGGACGAATTATATTTATCTGATATCTTGATAGAGATAAAAAAATTTGATGAATAGAATAAAAGCGCTTAGATACTATAAAATAGGGCGAGGTTTATCTCAAGGATCGAAAGAGTCACAAGATTATTTTGATTTGTCAATTGATACAGATTCTACGTTTTCTTATGCTTATTTTGAAAAATCAGTTCCTTTTAACAAGAGAGGAGATTACGCTAATGGATTTAAATTACTCAATAAAGCTGTTGAACTTAATCCAAGGATGCATTTAGGGTATAGAGGTTGGTTAAGGTTAGTTAAGGTCAAAGATTATGAGGGTTGTATAAATGATTTAAATGAATTATTAAAAATTAAGTCAGAAGAAACTTATAATGCTTGGGGCCAAAATATACACCATCTTTTAGGTATTTGTCATTTGGGGCTAGAAGATTTTCCTGAAGCAATTAATAACTTTAATATTGCTATAATTGAAAAAAAAGACGAAATTTATTTACATACATATCTCTACAAATCTATTGCGTTGTTTAAAATAAAAGAGTATAAGGAATCAATAGAAATTTTTGACATTTGTATAAACCATAACAAGAATTTTGTAGAAGCATATTATTTCTTAGGGAAAAATTACCTTGAACTAAGAAAAAAATCAAAATCGGAATATTATCTTAATATTGCCTTAAATTTATACCAGTTGGGTCACAAGATGAAAAACCCTTATAATGAAGTTTTTCTTGAATGTTATAAAGAAGATATATTAACTGCTATTTTTGAAGCTAATGAACTTCAATCAATTACGACTGGTTAAAGTTTTGGTATTCATTTTATAGGGCGTTAATTTGTCCTTTAAAACTTGTCCGACTCTAATATTTAACAAACCCCTATCAGAAACTTTACAAAAGAGTGTCTTGTTTCTAGAATATATTTTCTATACTTATAAAACACTTTATGCAATGAATCTATCATAAATATGCAATATTTATTGCCCAATTCTTTTACGTTTTGCTTTTATTTGCTCTGCTATCTGTTCCATTTCTCGCGGGTCAATTTGTCGAGACAAACTTCTCATAGCTTCAGCGTAATAAGATTCAAGAACCTTGGCAACAGGATTGTAAATTCCTGTGTCTTGAAGTACTACTTCATCATTTAAACGACCATAAGCACCATTGAATGAAAGATTACCATTAGTTATGACCGCTTTACGGTCTAAGTCAACGGTTTTTTTCCAAAACTTCTCACCATCAATGGGATCGGTAGCGGTAATGATGATTCTCCCTTTGTGATAGAACGTTCCTGCTAGTCGGTAACATGTTTTACACAAGAGCGATTTTCCTAATGGAAGTGAACGTTTTCCAAAGTCTCCCGACTCTGAAAGAATCTCCACTTCAATTTCAATAGCAAAATCAGTATTAAGTTTATCTCCATAGACCATTTCATCACGAGTTTTGTATGGTCCTTTAATTTTGAAACCACTCGCGTTTAAGGTTTCTTCAAAGTCATCAGCCATATTGCGAACAAAACTCTTGTACGGTTCAACAAGGCTGTTGTCTTCTCCGTCTGAAAATACGGGGTCGATAATAGCAATGGTCAAACTCTTTTCTGTAATTGCCGTTCGCTTTTCTGGTGTATATCCAAAAGAAGGATTGTACTTAGTTGAAGTAATTTGTTTTGTTGTTCCACATCCAACAATGAGAAGCAATGTAATTGCTGTAATTGTAAAATAAATTTTCTTCATGGTTATTTAGTTTTTATGCCCTTGGCTCAATAGGACATTACTCTAGAGCCAATTGTGTGGGCTAATATATAAAATAATTTAATAAGCGGACTATATAGTCCGCTTATTTTTTTAAATAATCCTATACTTTTCTTTTGATTTCACAGAAAATGAATAAAGAGAAACAAAGGGAGTACTTAAAAGAATTAGGCAACTATATTATTAGATTGCGTCTAGAGCAATCAATGAAACAGTATGAGTTGGCAGACGCTTTGGATATCGATGTTCGCGTTATGAGAAGGATTGAGAAGGGGGAAATGAATATTCAAGTATTATCCCTTTTTAAACTAGCAGATGCATTAAATGTCTCTCCTTCTTCTTTAATTGAGTTATAAAGAATTCATTTCTAACAGACTTTAAATACAATTATTCTAGCGTATTACTTATTTAGATATCACGAGTTTTTCCTTGCTTTCAAAAACGTGTTTGCTTACTTTAGAGGTTCATTGTAAATACTTTAGCCATGAACAAACGAGTAGGTATTTGGATTCGGGTTTCTAGCCAAGACCAAAAAAGAGGAGATAGTCCTGAACATCATTTAGAAAGAGCGCAAACTTACGCTAAACTATATAATTATGACGTTACTGAAATCTATGACCTAACAGGAGTATCAGGAAAAACAGTCAAAGATCATCCCGAATGCCAGCGTATGCTTATGGATATCCATCGTGGACATATTACTGGTCTTATCTTTTCCAAGATTGCACGATTTGCTAGAAACACGATTGAACTCCTAGAATTTGCAAATTTCTTTAAAGAGCATGATGCTGATTTAATTTCACTCAAAGAGTCCTTTGATACTTCAACACCCGCAGGACGGTTATTCTTCCGTATCATATCATCTATGGCAGAATGGGAACGTGAAGAAATTGTAGACCGAATTAATTCATCAGTAGAAAGTAGAGCAAAGCTTGGCAAGGTAATGGGGGGTATTTCGTATGGATATCGTTTAAAAGGAAAAGATGCTATTGAAATACATCCCGAAGAAGCCGTTGTGAGAAAGAAAATGTTTGAACTCTATTTAGAGCATAAAAGATATGGTACTGTAGCAAGAATACTTAACGAAGAAGGACATCGTACCAAGCGCGGTAAGAAGTTCTCTGATATGTCTATCAAACGACTTTTAAAAGACCCATTAGCAAAAGGAGTTCGACGTTCACGATTTACCAAAGTAGGTAAAAACGGACAAGCAGAACTTCGAGATGCTAAAGAATGGATATTTCATACTGCACCAGCAATTGTAACTGAAGAATTATGGGATAGCGTGAATGAGATTATCAACAACTATGAATCCACTAAAACACAACCTTTTAATAGAAAGTTAAAATTATTTACTGGATTTTTACATTGTGATTGTGGAGGCAAGATGTATGTCCCATCTGGCAACCCAAAATATACTTGTAAGAAATGTAAACGGAAAATTCCTACAGATGATATTGAAGCTATCTTCAAAGAACAATTAAAGCAATTTTTACTTTCAGAAGATGATTTACAAGCATATTTTGAAAGTAGCCAATCGGGTATCAAAGTAAAAGAACGAGAATTAGAAGTTGTTCAAGAACAAATTCAAAAACTGAAATCAAAGATTAACAAACTCTTTGAATTGCATGAGAACAACCAAATAGAAACAGGACGTTTTAATGAATTTTATACTGAACCCAACGAACAACTCAAACAATTAGAAAGAACAATCCCAACATTGGAAGGAGAAATTAAGATTCTTAAAAATCATTCTAAATCAAGTGAATTTATTATTGAAGAAGCTCAATCGCTATATAATAATTGGGATAATCTTAGTAATGATGAAAAACGAAATGTAGTTGAAACCATTACTAAAGATATTATTGTTGGTGATCAAGAAGTGCATATAAACCTCTATTCCATTGCTCCGCAAAAGAAAGATACCTCTTTCTTTAAATTGACTGCAAATGGGCAACGTAGACTATACACGGTGTTATGCTACGTTATTAATTCCGTTTCTTTTTATCTTTTCTGTCGCAATAAACGTAAATTAAATCATCGACTGCATTATCTCCCAATTCTTTCGCTTTCTTTAAATCTTTACAAGCACTTTTCGTTTCTTTTTTACTCGGTTGTAAATTTCCGTTTCCAGTCAGAAGATTGATTTTCGCAGTTCCACGATTTGAAATAGATTCCGCATAATTTGGTTTTAATTCAATTGCTTTTGAATAGTCAATTATTGATTGCTCAAAATTCCGCAACATATCGTTTGAAGTTCCACGAATGAAATATAATTCGGGGTCTCTTGCGTTTATGGTAAAATATCTGTCACAATTTTTAATTACTTCCTCAAACTTACCTTGAGAATAATTAATTCGAGCGAGCCAATAAAGTGATGCTTCCATCATTCCATTGTTATTGTTTTTTACAACGACATAATTAAAATCTTCTTTTGCTTTTTCTAAATTTCCAGCGTGCATTTCAGAAAGTCCTCTGTCAATAAATGAAGCCATATCAGTACTGTCCAACTTAATTGCTTCTGTAAAGTCAGATATTGCTAAATCATATTTTTTAATTCGGTCGTATGATAGTCCACGATTTATGAAACAAGTTTTCCGAACAGTTTTTTCGTCCACCATTTCCATCAATTCCGTATAATTTGAAATTGCCTCTTGAAATTTTCCTGATTTAAAATTCGAGTTTCCAGAAGTATATAATTCCGTCGCTTTGTTCTGCGAAAAAGTTGTTGTGGAAACTAAAATTCCAATTAAAAGTATTAATGTTTGTTTCATTGGTCTAATGTAGCATAACTAGTTATATACAAACAAATATATTGGTTTATTGGTTAATATTTCGGGATATACCTATGTTTCGATGTTGGGAAAGTAAGTAATATCTCGTTTAACTCAAACCTTGCCATGCAATAAACACTTGATAAATACTTGATTTTTAATTTGGTAATATTTTGTAAGTGTTGATTTTATTAATTCTATCGGGCTTACATTAATACTAACTGTCAATTTAGCTAGGTTTTTTGTTTTTAAACTCTCGAATTCTTCCTAAACCCATGGACTACTTGTCCTAAAAAGCTTTTCGGGAATTTATCATCCTCAGGAAAACCAATTTCTATGGTTCCGCTGTCTTCAGGAATGTAGTTGGTTTTAAAGAGATAATCCCAAAGACTTAAGCTAATCCCAAAATTGACACCATACTTTCCTTCAGGTAATGTATAGGCATGGTGGTATAAATGCATAACGGGATTGTTAAAGAAATACTTGAAGACTCCCCAGGTAATTTTAATATTCGCATGATTGAAATGTCCGATGGTTATGGCTATAAAATGAACAATAAAAGCTTGTTCAGGCTCAAAACCTCCTAAGATCATCACCACAAAAACTTTTAAAGGCTTGTAGAAAATGTTTTCCATCCAATGATAGCGTAAATGAGCAGCAAACCCCATTTCTTTTACACTGTGATGTACTTTATGAAATTTCCACAGAAACGGAAATTTATGTAAGAGCACATGCGTAAACCATTGTACAAAATCTGATGCCATAAAGAATAAAATCAACTGTGCCCACATAGGCAAATCAGAGAGGTTTATCAAGGCTAAACTTTTTGAAGTAATTCCTATATCGTCAAAACCCAGTGTAAGAATGTTATAAAAACCAGCGATGGCAATGGAGAAAACAAAAAAGTTAAAGAACATATAGAATCCGTCTAACCAAAAATCTTTTCTAAAGATAGATTGCTCTTTTCGCCATGGGAATAAAATTTCTAAACCCCAGACTAACAGAGAGATAACGATCAGCCCCCAAAAGTAATTGTTATACCAAGGGACTTCAAATAAGATCGACTTTATCGTCCAATCTACGTTTCCGTTAAAAGCATTTACAAAGGCATCAAGATATTCTGACATATTATTTTTTTATAGTTGTAATACTGTCTTTTTCAAAAGGGTAGTCGTTAAAATGACTCCATTCTGTCCAAGAACCATCATAATTTTTAACATGTTCATAGCCCAATAATTGAGTTAGTACAAAGGTAGTGTGTGCAGACCGAACACCACTATGGCAATAGACAATAATTGTATCTTTTTTTGAACCAATAAGAGATCCATAAATACTGTCAAGGTCTTTCTTGGATTTCAGTTTTTTATCTCCATGATAATCAATAGCACTGGTCCAATCCATCCATAGACTCTTCGGAATTCTGCCCCCCTTTAGCGAACCTTTCTTCTGACGTTTTCCGGAATATTCATCCGCAGTTCTTGCGTCGAGAATGAGATTGTTTTCAATAGATTTTAAAACATCTTCTTTGGATGCAAGAAATTTCATCGACGGATTTTTTGTCAGCTTAAAATTAGATTTGATGCTTTCACTCTTTGTATCCGTTGTAATTCCGCCTGATTTTTTCCACTCAGAAAACCCTCCGTGTAACATTAGTACATTGTTAAAATCATAATTTTGCAAAATCCACCACAATCGTGATGCATCACACAAGCCGTTATCATCATAAATGATCAAAATATCGTTATTGCGAATACCCAAATTGCTAAACAATTGCTCAATCATTTCTTTACTGGGCATCATACCGCCATACTGAAAATTTGGATTTTCAATGTCTGATCTCCAAATGTTTACCGCTCCAGGAATATGCCCTTGAACATAGAACTGTGGCTTTCTAAAATCAATAATTTTGATATGATCGTTTTCAGCAATTTTCTGAAAGTCAGCAATTTCAATAAGATAATTGATAGCAATTTCCTCCTGAATAGTTTTCTTCCTTTCTTGCTGACAAGCAAAGAAAAACAAAATGATAAAGACACTACTAATCCGTAATTTCATACCAGCTAATATTTGTTAAATTCTCCCGCCTGTTTTTTTCTTGTATTGGATAATTGGTTACCAAATAGTCGACAATAACCTTTTGATTTTCTCCCAAGTCCCACAAATTCTGAGTCTCTTGCATCCATGTAATGGTAGCATTCCAACGTTCTTCGTTCATTCTATTTTGAATGACCAATTTTGCAGAATGACAGTTGGTGCAATTATTAATGACTTCTCTTAATCCTTTTCCTTCAATAAAACCTGTACGGACGTGAATTCCGTTTTCTATTCGATCTTCATCAACTTGTGACAAAGTAGTTGCTTCCTTATTTTGAAAGATAGAAAGCGATGGATCTACGATCAAAAAAATAAACAAGATTGATGTTATGATTATCAAAACTATGGCTGAATTTGCCAATGTAGTTGCCTTTTTAAGCTGATCGTTAAAATCTTCAGGATGATGCATCATTTCACTTTTATGGCAATTCTATGACAAGCATTGTTTAAATACCCTTTCGGATTCCATCCCGGTAAAATCATGGGTTGCGCAACTCCGTTTGAATCGGTAGCTTTTGCCCATACTTCATAATATCCTTTTTTAGGGAAATGAACCGTTGCTGAAAAATGCTGCCATGCCAATCTATTTGCAGGTTTCTTTAGAGAACATTCTTTCCAAGTAGCACCAAAGTCAATTGAATATGCTACTTTTTCAACTTCTAATTCTCCAGCCCAAGCATGTCCTCTAATGTTTAATGGCTTTCCTTTTTTTAGAATCCCGCCAGATTTAGGAGAAGTGATTAAAGATTTGACAGGCATAGATTCGATAATACACATATCTTCATCTTTTACCGTATCGCCAGGAGCAACAGGTTCACAAGGAACTCTATAAGCTGTTCCCGTCATTTTTGTACCATCGTGTACTTTATTCCGAACACTTATTCTATTGATCCACTTTCCAGAAACAGATGCCGGCCATCCTCCAGCGACCAACCGCAATGGATAACCATGTGCGATAGGAATGTCTTTTCCATTCAATTGAAAAGCAATCAAGGTTTCATCTTGTAAAACTTTCGACATAGGCGCGCCTCTTGAAATAGGTTCCTTATTGGGATCTCCACTTAAATGAGTGTCGGCAGAATGATATCCAATATAAACAGCATTCTCTTTAATACCCACATCTTCTAGCAAATCCTTCAAACGAATGCCTGTCCATTCGGCGCAATGTACAGCACCAATGGTCCATTGGTTTCCTTTGGCAGGCGGATTAAATTCACTTCGTCCATTTCCTCCACATTCCAATGTCAATTGATAGGTGTGATGTGTAAAGTTCGATTTTAACTCAGAAAGTGTATAGGTTTTTGTTTTTTCAACGGACTCACCATCAATAGTAAGCATCCAATTTTTAACATCAATATCTTCTGGAATTCTTCCGTTATTACGGATAAACATTTTTGTGCTCGGAGTGATATTGTCATTCAATAAATGCGCTTTTGCTTCCATATTCCATGGCTTGTCATTTAAAACAACCATTTCTTTATGTTTATTGAATAATTTATAAGGATCACTTTCTTGTACAGCGATGGGAATATATCCATCTAACATAGTTTCTCCAAAAACTATTTGAGTGCCAATAATTGCAGTAAAAGAGCTTAGTGTAGCTTTTTTAACAAAGTCTCGTCTCTTCATATTTCAGGTAAAATTTTTTGACTTTAAATTGTTCTTTACATCCTGAACTTGTTTCAGGCTACTCGAACTGACATTCAATAACGGAAAATAAATCAAAACGTACAATGAGTTAAAGACGAAATGCAGTATTTCTGAGGATAATATTACAACTATTATTTGTGTTAAGAGAAAGCTCAAATAAATTTTATGCGGAAAACCGCATTTTAAAATGCAGATATCTGCACAATTGATTCATAGATTTTTAGTACTTTTCGAATTATGAAACTTCCATAACGAATTCTCGATATTTAAGAGAATGACTAAATGGAAACTACATGTGACCGATAAAAAATAATAATATAGATATATGAAACAAACAAAAAATATATTTGGATCTATTTTCGCAATAGCCATAATAGGAAGTGGAGTTTATTTCTTTGGAGGTGAATCAGAAAACTTGCCGATAGAAGGAGATGTAACTACTGTCACTACTGAAGAGACTGGTACTTCAACAGATCCTGAAACTAATGAAGAAGCAAAAATAGCAGTCGCTTTTAATTTGCCTTCTGAAATAGAGGATCATCAAATTATTGAACACTCTTTTTACACGCTTTCATACAATAATGAACACGAACAAGCAGATTGGGTTGCCTATACCATATATCCTTTTCCAGACAGTACATCCGTAAAAAGAAAAGATGCATTTAGAGTAGATCCTTTGGTAGAAGGAGGTTCGGCGACTTTAAATGATTACAAAAGATCGGGTTATGACAGAGGCCATTTGGCACCCGCCAAAGCCATGTCATTCAGTAAAGAATCTATGAGCGAAAGTTTTTTTATGAGTAATATGAGTCCGCAAGCAGGATCTTTTAACCGTCAGATTTGGCGATTTTTAGAAGCTCAAGTTTACAAATGGTCTAAAGAAAGTGATTCGTTGTATGTAGTAACAGGTCCCGTTTTAGACAATCCTTTAGGTACCATCGGAGAAAATAAAGTAAGTATTCCAAGAAGTTACTATAAAACCATTGTTCGTTTTAAAGATGGTAAAACAACTGGAATTGGTTTCCTATTGAAAAACGAAAAATCTAAAGAGAAGTTTTTCAAATTTGCAACTTCTATTGATAGTATTGAACAAGTAACAGGCATAGACTTTTACCATCAACTAGATGATGAAATTGAAAAGAAATTGGAAGCTAATAAAGAGGTAGAGAAGTTTATTGATTAGTTTAGATAGGATTTGAAAAACAAATATGTTCGGAAAACAAACAAATGATTTAGAATTTAAGGATATTGAATATCTTGTTAATAATAGAAAACAACAGGAAGGATATAATTTAGATTATAAAAAATCAATCGGAAACCCTGACAAAGCTAAAAACGAACTTGCTAAAGATATTTCTTCATTTGCAAATAGCGGTGGAGGATTCTTAATAATTGGGGTTGATGATAATCTTGAAATTCTAGGGGTAGATAAAATCATAAATAATAAATCTATTGATGAATGGATAAATCAAGTTGTAAGTTCTAATATTGAACCAAATGTTTTTTATTTAGACCCAAAACTGATTGAGATTCCTGAATCAGAAAAAGTAATTGTTGTAATTGAAATTCCAGAAAGCACAAAAAAACCTCATATAGTTAAAGAATTATATAGCTATTTTATTAGAATAAATGATAGTTCTAAAAAAGCAAATCATTCACAAGTCAGAGATATGTTTGAATTCTCAAGAAATCGTACTAATGAATTTAACGAATTTTTAAAGAAGAGGAATTTAGGTGATATAGAAAGCTTGAACTTTGGACAAAACCAAAGTTCTAAAATATTATATAGTGAGGTAAAAGAACACATCGGTCAAGATAAACCGTTAGTTTTATTTTCTCTAATACCTAAATTTCCAAATGAGGAAAAAATAACAATACCATTTAATAATTTACAAAATTGGCTTGAGTCAAATTCAAATGGATATGAACCAGACACTTCTTTTTCATTATATTATGGAAGATATAATTATGATTTAAAATTAGATGGTGTGGTTTTAAAAAACATTAATAATAACAGAACTACGTCATATTTTGAGATATTAAATAATGGTTTTGTAGAATCTGGGTTTTCAAGTGCTTTGACACATAATTATAATACACAGGATAATAAAAACAAAGTTGCTATTTATTTAACCCAAATAGTTGCTTACGAAATGTTACTTTTAAATTGGGCGAAAAAATTCTATGATTTTATCGAATACTACGATGAAGTCCTATTTCAGATAAGTTTTGTGAACGTTAAGAATTTAAAACTATACGGATTTAATGAAAAGTATCGAGATATGCTTAGGTATGAAAGAAGTGAAAAATGTAATTTACACCATAATAATTTTAAGCTCAATTTTGCATTCAAACCAAAAGAATTGGATGAAGATAAAATTTTAGAAGTTTCAAAAATTCATAGTGAAAAGATATGTAGAGCTTTTGGAATGGAAAAAGACTATGGGTTTGTTGATAATAAAATTAGCACGAATGAATTGAGGCATTTTTATCTATAAAAACGGTTGTCAAAAATGGGTTTTTAAGCTTAATAAATTAAAAACAAAATATTAGGTTCTGTACTAACCCGAAAAGTAAGCGTCTTTTTACATGATATATTTCATATACAAGACCTTTATATCAAGTTCACATGACTAAATTTACTTAGAAAGAAAAGAAAGTCGATAGCTAACTCCAAAGTTTATAAAAGCACTACTTAGGTTTCCGCCTCTAGCTTTTACATAGCCTAATGCACCTCTCAATGCAAAATCAGGCGTTATTTTGTAATTCATTCCAACACTTGGTTTTACAATCAAACCTTCGCCAGTACTGATGTCTCCACCACCAGCACCACCTGCTAAAACCTGTGCGAAAAGGTTTACTTTGTCTTTGATAAAATAGTTTGACTGTAATCCGAGACCTACAATTCCTTCAGCATAAGCTCCGGCATTTCCAAAATTTGCAAAAGAAGTTTGTCCGACTATGTAGGTGTTTTTATTCAAATGATAATTCAATTGCAAGGAGATTTGATATAAATTCTCAGTGGGATTCACACCACGTTCAGCATCCAAATACGCATCTTGTTTTACAATGACTTCAAAACCTTTAAACTTTCCTTTTTTAGCTGAATCATGGTCTTTTACGCCATTGATATTCGAGTAGTATTTTAGACCGACCCCAAAAGTTGATGTCGTGAAAAAAGAATTCGGACTCGTCAAAAGACCTTTGTTTACAGAAAGATATACGTTGTTGCTAATGTGTTGTTCAAGAGAAAGATCGGGGTATATTAAGATTCCACCTTGAGAATCAATACCACCGCCACCGCCAGCACCAACCCCAAATTTAGCGAGTATATTTGTGTTGTTTTTATTGAAAGAGAGATGATATCCACCTCCCGCAAAAATATTCATATAACCCGCAGGAATTCCACTGTAAGCACCATCCAACTTCAGAAAAAAGAACCAATCGTCATTAAAATACGAATTCACTTCAAAACCAGCGAGCCGAATGGTACTTCCGTTTAACGGATTCCCTCTTGTGGATCTAGAATCTCCTTTTACCGAAAGGTTATTTAAATGAAACATAAATGACAAACGTTTCGCTTTTTTATTCCAATCCGAAGTTTGTAATTGACGAATATCAAATTCTTTTTCTGCCTCAGTCGAATTGGCATAATCTATTTCTAAAGGAATTTGTAATGCAACATTGAGTTGATGACTTTTGATATTTCCTTTGTCAAAAAAGTTGATATAACTATATCCAGTGGTTAACGAAAAGTTTTCAAAGTTATATCCTAGATTAAAATGTGGTAAGATAAATGCACCGCCACCATCTGGAGCACTAGCGCCACCACCGCCACCAAAGTGAAATCCTGTATCTATAAAAAGACGTTCAGTTAGATAGGATTGAATTCCTGCATTGACACCCAAAGTAAAAAAACCGCCTCGTTTTCCTCTAACGGCTCCGTAAAAACCCAAACCTGTATAAAAACTTCCGAACTTTAAATTGTAATGAACTCCTACCAATCCTAAATGATCTTCATCAATTTCAAAATCATTGGTAGGCATATCTACCGATAAGAAATTTGTGGTAAAAAATCCTTTTTGAACTTTTCTTTCGGGGATTTCGCTGTTCTCTTGAGAAAATACAAATAAAGAGTTTGTGATTAAAAGAGCTAAAAAAAATAATTTTTTCATAAAATTAGTAATCTATTTTTGATGGATTCGCGTAAATAGTCATTTTTCCTTTTCTACTGAAACCAATTAAGCAGACTCCGAATTCTTTGGCATAATCGATTGCCAAACTGGAACAGGCTGAAACTGCAATAATGATCGGGATTTTTGCAAAAAAAGCTTTGGAAACAATCTCATAAGAAACGCGTCCGCTAACCAACATACAAAATGCTTGCTCTAGTGTTTGATCGTTAATTAGTTGACCAATACTTTTGTCTACCGCATTGTGTCTTCCAATATCTTCTTTTATAGTCAATAGCTGATAATTCTTATCGAAGATAGAAGCTGCATGACTTCCGCCAGTATGTTTAAATACTTCCTGAAATTCAGACATTTTAGAAGACATTTCTTTGATGAATTCAGAAGATAATGATTGTCCAGTTTTTAAAACTTCTCCTTCAAGTTTGATGTCGTTTAATTCTTGTTTTCCACAGATTCCACAGGAAGAAACAGAAAGTAAGGTTCGTTTGTTTAGATAGCCTTTGCCTAGCTTCTCTTTTGAAATACTAGCATTGATAATGGAAAACCCATTTTTATGTTGCTCAACAATTTCTAGAGGCAAATCTTCTTTTCCTTTGTAAATATCTTCGGCGTATAGCAAGCCTCGTATTAGTTCGAAATCATCACCAGGAGTTCTCATGATCACCGTATATGATTCGCTATTAATGTTAATTTGTAAAGCGGCTTCTACAACAATTGCGTCGTGAACCTTCGATGAATTCGTAGCGGTTACTTGAATTCCATCGTACGAAAAGAAAGACTTATCTATTAGATTATATTCGCTCAAAATCTACAGCTACTACTTTATATTCAGGAGTCATGGTCTCTTTATCACCAACACTTCCCGTAATAATATTGATAAAAACTTCAGGCTGATGGAAGGTAGTTCTTAGAATTCCTCTTTTTACATTTCTTGAATATTTAATCGGAATGTTGACGCTTCCTCTGTCAGAAAAGATTCGAACGATTTCATTGTCTTCAATTCCTTTTTTAATAGCATCTTTTGGATGAACTTCCAAAATGTCTTTTGCTAAAATCTTTTGATTATCCGTTCTACGTGTCATGGTTCCAGAATTGTAATGTTCTAATTCTCTACCTGTAGTTAATATAAAAGGATATTGCTTTCCATGTTCTACAATTTCTGGTGATTCTTCAAAATCGAAATGATGAAAGGTTCCAATTCCTTTTTTAAACTGACCATCAACATGTAGCATCTTAGTATCTGTCCCATCTTCTTTGATAGGCCATTGCAAACCATTTTCACCCAAACGTTCCCATGACAATCCTTTCATAAAAGGAATCACATCGGCAATTTCTTCGATCACATTTGCAGCATCATAAGTAAGACCTGTTGGTTGTTTGTACCCTAATCGGTCCATCATATCTATGATAATTTGTCCATCAGGTTTTGTGTTTCCAATAGGTTCTACAACTTTATTTACACGTTGAACTCTACGCTCTCCGTTGGTAAAAGTTCCGTTTTTTTCAAAGTAAGAAGAAGCGGGTAAAATAACATCTGCCATTTCTGTAGTTGCAGTCATAAACAATTCTTGAACCACAATTAACTCGACCTGTTCAAAAGCTTTAATACTGTGATTTGTATTTGGATCGGTCATAATGGTGTCTTCACCCATAATATAGAGCGCCTTGATTTTACCATCAATAGCAGCATCTAACATTTCAGGAATTTTTAAACCATTGGTCGTTGGCATTTTTTCAATACCATATTTATCTGCATAATATTGTTGTATGTCTTGCTTAGTCACGTCTAAATATCCAGCACCTTGATGAGGTTGCACTCCCATATCCGCAGCACCTTGTACATTATTTTGACCACGTAATGGATTCAATCCAACTCCATTTTTACCAACATTTCCTGTCATCATAGCCAAGTTAGATAATAACATTACCGTTTTACTTCCCTGAAAATGTTCCGTAACTCCTAAACCATGAAACTCCATAGCTCTTTCGGCAGTAGCATACGCGTGTGCAGCTTCTCGAACCAATTCTTTTGAAACACCTGTTAATGTGGCTAGCTCATCCATATCAAGATGTGCTACATGACTTTTAAATTCCTCATACTTTTCTGTATAAGATTCTATAAAGTATTCATTCACTAAATTGTCCATGACAATATAATGCGCTAACATATTTAAAATAGCAACATTTGTTCCCGGTCTAATTTGTAGAAAATGAGTAGCCAGTTCTGCTAATTTTGTTTTTACTGGATCTACTACAATGGAAGTAACACCTTTCATAAAGGCTTGCTTAATTTTTGCGCCAGTTACAGGATGCCCTTTGATAGGATTTGCTCCAAATAAGAAAATAGCATCCGCTTGTTTTAAATCTTCTACCGAATTTGTTGCGGCACCCGTTCCGAAAGATTGTTGCATTCCCCAAGCAGTAGGAGCGTGGCAAACACGTGCACAGCCATCAATATTATTGGTTCCAACGGCAACACGAATCATTTTTTGCATTAAATAATTCTCTTCATTAGTCGCTCTTGAAGAAGAGATTCCTCCAATGGAGTCGGCACCATATTTGTTTTTTATATCAATTAACCTCGTTGTAATATAATCATAGGCTTCATCCCAAGTAACTACTTCAAACTTCCCATCCTTTTTGATCATCGGTTCGCGTAAGCGATCTGGATGGTCATAAAATTCGAAAGCAAATCGACCTTTTAAACAAGTATGACCTTCGTTTACTTCTGCGGTTTCGGGCGCTTGAATTCCTTTAATTTCTCCATCAATGACAGAAACGTCTAATTGACAACCCACTCCACAATAGGTACAAGTTGTTCTTACCGTTTTATCCGCAATTAATGTTTTGGTTTCGTATTTGTCTGTTAATGCTTCTGTTGGACAAGTTTGTACGCAGGCTCCACAGGAAACACAGGCAGATTCATCAAACGAAGTATCAAATCCTTTGATGATGTTTGAAGCAAATCCACGTCCTGTCATATTCAAGATCATTTCACCTTGAATCTCTTCACAAGCTCTTACGCAACGGAAACAATTGATACACTGCGATAAATCTGATTTGATATAGGGATGTGCTCTATCTGGTTCTATGTCTAAATGAGTTGAACCTTCTGGATAACGAATATTTGGAATTCCGATTTGGGCAATAGTCTCCTGAAAAGGAGTCGCTTTTTTATCTTTAGGAGGAAATACTTTATCTGAAGGATAATCGGTTAAGACCAATTCGACAATATTTTTACGAAGACGTTGCATCTTCTCGGTATTGTGATAGATAAACAAACCTTCTCCAACGGGTGTATGACAAGAAGCCATGGTTCTGGTTGGACCGTCTTTTTCTCGTGCAACTTCTACAGAACATACTCTACAGGAACCAAAATTTTCTAATCGATCATCTTGACACATCGTAGGAATTGCATTTTTGTCATTTTCAATTCTTCGGACAAAATCCAAAATGGTTTCGCCTTGTTTGTATGTGTGTGCTATATTGTTTATGTATGCTTCCATATTTTTTAACCGCAAAGAGCGCAAAAGTTTACGCAAAGTTCGCTATGTTTTTATAGATTATTTACAACTCTTTTAATACCGTTTTTAATTAATTTGACGTTAAAATTGATTAACATTCCTAGTTTACAATCAGACAATTTTAAGTAAGTTAGTAATTGTGCAAGGTGAATATCATTTAACATTTCCACAGCTTTTAATTCTATGATTACTTTATTTTCTACAATAATATCAATTCTATAACCAATATCTAATTTTACTTCTTCATAAACTAGAGGAAGTGCTTTCTGCTTTTCTACTTGCAAACCAGTGTTTTTTAATTCATAAAATAAACATTCTTCATAAGAACTTTCTAATAAACCAGGTCCTAATACTTTATGGACTTTTAAAGCGCAATCAAATATTATTTTTGATATTTCATTCTCAGTCATAATTTTTTATTCTTTTGCGTTCATAGCGAAAACCCTTGCGCTCTTTGCGGTTAAGCAAAATACACCTTCAATTCATCTTGAAAATATTGCAGAGCATTTTTTACAGGTAGGGGAACTCCACCTCCTAATGCGCATAAAGAACCTATTTCTAAGGTTTCCAATAAGTCATCAAATAATTGCCGATCAATTTTATAATCAGAATTTTGTGCTTTTTGCAACATTTCCATGCCTCTATGCGAACCAATTCTACATGGATAGCATTTACCGCAAGATTCATCAGCGGTAAATTCCATTAAATGTTCTAAAAATTTCACCATAGGAAAATCAACGGGAATAGAAACAAAACTAGCATGTCCGAGTAAAAATCCATTATTTCCTAAAGATTCAAAATCTAAGGTAAGTTCTGAGACTTTATGCATAGGAACAATTCCTCCAAGTGGACCTCCGATTTGCAACCCTTTTATTGCTGATTTGAATCCGCCTCCAAAATCATCAAAGATGGTTTGCAAAGGCGTTCCCATTTCAATTTCATACATCCCAGGCGTATTGAAAAAACTATCTAAAGAGACTAATTTTGTTCCTGTAGATTGTTTGGTTCCCAGCGCAGCGTATTGATCTCCTCCATTTTCTAAAATCCAATGAACATTGGCAAAGGTTTCCACATTACTCAATACTGTTGGTCTCCCATACAGTCCGTATTGAGCAGGGTAAGGAGGTCGTACACGAACTTCTGGTCGTAAACCTTCAATGGAATTTAATAAAGCTGTTTCTTCTCCGCAAACATAAGAACCTTGACCGCGAATAATTTTGAATTTAAAATCACCAATTAAATTTAATTTTTTTAGTTCTGCAATTGCTTCATCTACAATTCTTATAGAATCGGGGTATTCTCCACGGATGTACAAAACACCCGTATTGGCTCCAACGGTTAGACCAGCCATGTACATTCCGAACAATACTTTATGAGGCTGATGTTCCATTAAATACATGTCTGAATAGGCGCCTGGATCTCCTTCATCTGCATTACAGACAATATATTTCTGAGTGTCACCCTGAGCGGAGTCGAAGGGCTCTTTGATGACTGCATCTAGCTTAAACCAAAAAGGAAAACCTGCTCCACCACGACCTCTTAAATTTGAGGTTTTTAATTGTTGAATTGTATTTTGAGGATTGTTTTTATGTTTTTCAGCTAAGGCATAAAACTCCGTTACATCGCTTATTGTTGACGTTAAAATGGGGGTTGTGTTTGCTGCTATTTTATAATCATTCTTTTGATATTCTTTCCCAATGATGATAAGTTCTAATTCATCTTTGGTTGCTGCATTATAGGTTTTGTCATCATACATAAAAGCATTGTTTGTATGACATCTTCCAACACAAGCAGCATGACCTATTTCATCTGCTTTAAAAAGGTTGTCTAAACTTTTGTGAAGGTTGCTTTGGGTATTAGCAACCATACAGGCAGTTCCGCTACAAACATGAATCTTTTTATTTTTATTTTCTTCTCGGGTGAAATCATAAAATGTACTAGCGCCTAGAACAACAGAATCATCAATCATAAACCGTTTTGATAATTCTTGAAGAGCTTCTTTGGAGTTTTCTTGTTGGGAAGCTGTTGCGATGTTTTCGAACAGATTATCATCCAATTCTTTTCTAGAGGATAAAGTACGAATGTTTTTGTTTGCCATTAGTATTATGTATAATGGTTAAAATTAATAAAATTAAATGAGTAAGTGTAATATATCTAGGATCAAGATTAGATATTGTGTTTAGGCGAAAATTTGTTTTCCTTCAGAGAAGAAGTATTCTCTATGTATTAATTCACATACAATTTCTGCACTTAATCCATGTCTATTATGAATGATAGGGACGAGTAGAGAAAGGGTTATATTATAAAAGCCTTGATAAATCAAGGCTTTTATTGTGTTTTATACCCCTAAAAATAAAACACCAGTTAAAGAACTCTTATGAGTTCACGCATTAAAAGTAATTAAAAGAATTGAATTTTAACATATTTCAAAGTGACAAATTTGTGTTAAGGTTCTACTTCTTTACATATGTTAATTTTTTTAGACTTTTTTACAAAAAACACATTGTAACTCGTTGTGAAAGTTGGTTGTAAAAAACAAATACAAATCACCTCCATCTTTAATTTTTAATTCTTTACGAATCTGTGCAACGGACTTTGGAAAATTTCTAGTAGTTATGTTGGCTTTGTGTTCTTTTAAATGCTTTTTAATTTTCTTTTTATCGTAAGAAAAAAGGTTAATAACTTCAAACTTTCTGCCTGGAAAATCAATGAGTGACTCTGAGGTATATAAATGGGAATGTTGATGCAATTTTGATACCTTAAATGAATGGGTAAGGTGATGAAAACCTCCAGATTTTAGAATTGCAGCATTGGGTTCATATAAATATTTTTTAGGCAAGTCATAGTTAGATTTTGCATCAGAATTGTACTCAAAATCAAACTTTTGGATGATTTCTTTTGTAAAGTTCACCGTCTTGATTTGAATAGCACCATCATACGATTTCTGCATTAAAAAGAGCAATTCTTTTACATCGTTATTTACTGCGATGCTATGAATTTCTTTGACAAATTTCAATTCGTTAATTGCACTAGCAATATCTAGCATTGGTGAATTTTTCAGCAAAACGAACTCCGATTTTTCAAACAATAAATTGATATTATCTGGAATGTTAGGTTCACAATCTTTCAATAGAAAAACTTTTCCTTTATGATCGTTCCTCCTTGAAGGGTCTACATAAATAACATCAAAGCTTGCTGGAGTATTTTGTAGATAGTCAATTCCGTTGCCTGTAATGGTTTCAATATTTTTTATATTGAATTGTGTAAAATTATGCGCTGCAATTTCAGAAAGTTCTGCGTCAATTTCACAGTGAACTACATTCTCAAATTGTTTGGAGAAGTGAAAAGAATCGACTCCAAATCCGCCAGTAAGATCAATCAAATTCTTTCCTGAAACTAAATTGGATTTATAGGATGCAGTGATTTCAGAAGATGTTTGCTCTATGTTTAATTTTGGAGGATAATAGATGTTTTCAGTATGAAACCATTTGGGCAATTTCTTTTGACATTTCAGTTTGGAGACAATTTGATGTGCTATTTCTTGAATACTAATTCCTTCAAAAGGAGTTCCTCTTAAAATCAGTTGCGTGATGTCTGATTTTAAATGTCGATCAATATACCGTTGAACGTCTTTATGTAAAACGCGTTCGTTCAAACTTGGTTAAATGTCTTTTGTTAGTGACTTTACAATCTTGTTTTCTGAAAGAAATTCCTTTAAAATAACTTTAAGCACTGTGTAGGAGGGAACCGCAACGATCATTCCTAAGGGTCCCATTAGTAAGCCTCCAATGATAATCACCAAGAAAATTTCTAAAGGATGTGACTTGGTCGTTTTTGAAAAGATAATAGGTTGACTCGCAAAGTTATCTATCATTTGAGCAATAAAGTAACCGATCATCACATAAATGGTTGTTGGTAAAATCTGGGTTTGGAAATCTTGACCTAGATTGCTTGTCATCGATAAAACAATCATTAAGAAAGCTCCGATTAGTGGTCCTACATAAGGAATGATATTTAACAAAGCACATAAAAATGCAATTACAACCGCATTGGAAATTCCAAAAATCAATAAGATGATTGTATAGAAAATAAATAGAATACTAATTTGTAATACCAATCCAATAAAGTATCTCGATAATAAATCGTTGATTTTTTCTAAAGATTGTGAAAATCTTTTTTCAGTCCCGTTTGGAATCACTGTTAAAATAGCACTTTTAAATAATCTGCTGTCTTTCATAAAGAAGAAAGAAATAAATAAAACAGAGAACAATCCAATGCTAAAAGAACCTAAAGTTCCTACAATAGAATTTAAGGCATTAGGAATCGATTTTAAACTAGAAAAAACATCGGCACCTTGTAATTCACTGAGAATATCAATATTCTTTGATCTAAAATAATCATTTGTTTGATTGATAAGGTTTCTTATATTTTCCTCGAAGTGAGTTGATTCTTGTAAAAGTGAAAGGCTTTTGCCTTGTTCAATAACCAAAGGAATAAACATTCCAATGATTCCTAATAAGAGTACGATGAATAGAACCATTGTACTAATTACTGCGAGTGTATTTGGAAATTTGAGTTTCCTTCTTAATAATAAAATAAGAGGTCTTGCAATTAATGCAATAACTGCTGCGATGATAATATATACTAAAACGGATTGAATCTTAAATAGAAAATAACACAAAAGTGCAATTCCTAATAAGATAGCCAATGCTCGTAAGATTCCAGTTGAAATTATTTTTGAATTCATTCGTTGTATCCTTTTACGTCTCCCATACTTAATTTATTACCGCTAGCAAACGTATGATTTTTTGGCAACATAGTGCCAGATTCTGTTTCTATCCAATCTTCCCAAGTAGCTGGAGTTGCCACCATTTTCATACTGGGCACATTCATTTGATAACTTTTAGGGAGATAATTATCATCTAAAATCCAAACATAAGAATCTCCAGGAGTGGTTCCGCCAGAAGAATATTTTACACGCAATGCTTCTTTTCCATCAATCATTTCAATACTTCTGTGTATACCAGGCTCAAATAATTTATGTGGAGCGACCAACCAAAAACTATCATTATTAAACAAATCCCAAGCTCGTTTTACAAGGTTGTTATTGTTTTTTATTTCTTTTCCTTTTAAGTAAGCAATACTTTTTTCGAGGTTGTTTGGATGTAAAATTACCTTTGCGTCGTTCCAACTTACTTCCACGATATGTTGTTCTTTATCCCATTTGTAAGTACGTCTTCCCCCAAAACTCCAATCGATGTATCTTGTTTTTTTATAGGCTTCGTGCTTTACGGCTTTTAAAACTTTACGAGCCAATTCGTCTGCATTTGGATTGTAGGCTTTTACAGTTCCCATATCCAATTCCATTCCGAACAAAGAAAGCGTATGTTTGGTGGGTAATTTTATTCCAGATTCTGTAGTTATCAGTTCGTTCCAAGTAGCAGAAACTCCACCCATTGGAATTGTTTTTGTCCACATTTTATAGGAAGTAGGAAGGTAAGTTGAATCTAGAACCCATAAATATGAATCTCCAGGCGTTGTTCCGCCAGAAGTATATTTTACCATCAAAGCCTCTTTATCTTCGTATGTTACAATACTTCGTTCTACACCTTCATCAAAGACTTTATAAGGTGCAACTAACCAAAAACTATCATTATTAAAATAATCTAATGCAGTTTGAATAGTCTCTGGATTTTCACCTTCGCTTTTTTTATGGTCCATTAGATTTAAAGTGACTTTGTTTTGATCCCAGGAAATTTCGACCAAACCTTCTTGTTTTTTCCACTTGTAAAAATGTTTCCCGCGAAAACTCCATTCTAAAATTTCAGTAGTGTCAAATGCTTTAGAGTTCATCGCTTCTAACATTTTAGTAGCCAATTCATCTGCTGCTTTCCCTTGGGTTCCATCAGGCAAAGATTCGTTATTAGCAAAGTAATAGATGCCTGCAAAAAGGATAAGAAGTAGGACGATTCCTCCTAATATTTTAAGAAATTTCTTCATTTTGTTTGATTCGTTCTTTAATACCTATCGCCAATTCTTCCGCTGCTTTTGGATAATTTCGAAACCACAATTCTGGTTCTATCAATTCTAATTCGGCTAAGGCTAATTTGTTTTGATTGTCTAAAAATACATCAACTCTGGCATATATTGGCATTTCGGGACATGATTTTACTGCATGTTCTGCATAGGCAATTTCTTCTTCGGTAGGCGTATAGTGATGTACTGTTCCGCCAAAATCATCTTGAACTCTAAAATCTCCAGGCTTTGCAATTTTTAATACAGCATGTGTGAATTTTCCGTTCATCACCATCATAGAAACTTCTCCTTTTTCTACAATATTGTGTTGAAAAGGCTGAACAATCATGGCCTCGTTTGCAATCAATTCTGCAAAAATGGTTTCGTGTTCAGTAATGTTTTTTTGGCTGATCTTATAAGTGTGTCTTCCAGCTCCAGAAATGCAAGGTTTTAAAACAAAAGTCTCTAACGAATGTTTCTCAGATAAATTTCTTAAAGTGACTGTGTCGCCTTTTTCTATAAAGTGACTTTCGCAAATATGGACTCCTTTTTTTTGTAAATCTTGAAGGTAATGTTTGTCGATATTCCAGCGAATAATCTTTTCAGAATTCAACAATGTGGTTTGTAAACTAACTTTGTTAAGCCACATAGAAAATTCTTCAAACCGATCAAAATAATCCCAAGTACTTCTAAAAATAATAAACTGACTAGAAGACCAATCGAAATTTGGATCATCCCAAGATTTTCTTGCCGCATTTATTCCTTCTTCTTGTAGCGATTTTTTTAATAAATTGTCTTCTAAGTATGCATTCTGTATATATGTATTTGTCTTATTAGCATTTACATAACGAGGATCTGTTAGAATGACAACACCATATTTTTTCATCACCGAAAGGTAAAGATTATAGGCGACTTTTTATAATGGAAAAAAAACTATTTATTTTCTTCATAATAGTCTAACACATGCGATGGAATTTCAATCCCTTTTTTCAATTCAGCATCAGAAATAGGATATTCGGCAACTTGTTTTAAAGGAACAATCCCTGCCCAAACATCCAAATCATAGTCTTCTGGTTCGTCTTGGACACCAACATCTCTAATCTTTGCAGATGCAGTTTCAATGGTCATTTCTACCACCAAGGTTCTGTCTAATTCTTTTTGATGCATCGGCCTTATTCCGTTCCAACGACCTTTCATCATATGCTCCATAAAACATTTCAATGCATCCTCTTTTTCTTGGTCATCTTCCAATTTTCTAACGGAACCAAATAAGGTAGCCGAACGATAATTTACGGAATGATGCAAGCCAGACCTCGCTAAAACCAAACCGTCTAAATGCATGACTGTCATACTAATCTCTTTTGTTTTTAGAAGAGAAGTCAGCATTCTATTGGCATTAGAACCATGCAAGTAAATTTTATCTTCACTTCTACCATATCCCATGGGAATTGAAATTGGGTTTCCACCATAGATATAATTTACAAATCCTATAAAACCTGCATCTAGAATTGCATTGATTTTTTCGACATCATAAGTGGCTCTGTTCTGACCTCTTTTGATTCTGTTTAAAGATGACTTTTGATATTCTTTCATTTTAAGGTATTAAATAATCATTTCTATAACTTTCAAAATCAGGATTCTCTGCGTTAGAAAGAACATGCTCAATCCAAGCTTTTCGTTCATGAGCAAATATTTCTAATTCCCAAATACAGACCAATGCTTTGGTATCAAAAATTGAAGGAATTAATTTTGAAGGTGTTTTATAATCAGAAAAATAAATTTTGGTTTCTAACATTTCACCGCCTGTCCACCAATTCAATAAAATTAGAACACCTTCTCTTGCTTCATGTACAATTAAAAAAGCGTGATTGTGCGTCGGTAGATTTGAATTGTTCATATCCTCAGTCCAAACAGAAAGTTCTTGAATACAAGCTTCTAAAGCAATGGGAGAATTGTAGGAATCTTGGTTGGTAATGGTATATACCTTTATATGGTTTTCTCCAACCACTACGTTTTGTACGTACGCTATTTTTCGTGGCCGATAGGTTTCAAATTGAGCATTCATCGTTTCTTGGGTTCTGTGTTTTTAAATTTTTCTGACAACTGTTTAGCCTTTTCTAAATCTTTAGGAGCAAAAGTTCTTTTTTCTGAAGCTGGATATTTCTCAACCATTTTTGAAGGCCTTATGGGTCTTTCTACAAAGTTTCCAGTGCAACTTGGACACACATTTTCAAAAATATTGGTGGCGCAATCTTTACAATAGGTACACTCAAAACTACAGATCATTGCTTCAGTAGAAGTATTGGGTAAATCTTTACCGCAATGCTCACAATTGGGTCTAATTTCTAACATCTTATAAATATCGTTCTTTTATCACTTCCATATGCCAAATGTCATGACCAATAATGGTGAAAGCCGCTGCTCTTGCAGACATGTCGCCGCCATTAGAGTTTCCTATGAATTTTAAATTTTCATCGGATAAACTGTTTAATATGGTCGTTGAATTGGTTCTGTTGATGATAAATTCATTGAGCAATTCATCCAAAGATTTTTGGTTGGCTCCAGAAGGTTCTATATATACATTTTGATCAAATCCAGCCAAAGGCGTGGTGTCTCTTCTGGCAATTCTAAAACAACGATATAGAAATATACGTTCTGTATCAATAAGGTGTTGCAAAATTTCTTTAATACTCCATTTGTCGGGTTGATACCTGTAATTTAATTTTTCTGAAGGAATCGATTTGAAAAAATCAACAACTGTTTTTTTACCGTCGTTAAATCCTTTTCTTAATTCTGTTTCTTCTGATAATTTATCGATGTATCGTCTGTAATAAGCATCAAATTCTTCTGATTTTAAATCTAGTGTTGTCATTTTTTTGTTTTCTACTTCAAAAGTACTAAGTTTATGGACTGCTATTTTCATCCAGAATTAAAATAATTAGTAGTCCAGATATGTTTCCGTATAAAACGAGTTTCGAGTTAAAAAGAAATCAGAATATTCCCTTGTATTTGCAATTGGCAAATCAGTTTATTCAGCTAATCAAAGAGCAAATTTTATTGCCTCAAACTAAATTACCGAGTAGCAGAAATTTGGCTGAATTTTTAGAAGTTCACAGGAAAACAATTGTTGCCTGTTATGATGAATTGATCTTGCAAGGTTGGGTAGAAAGCGTTCCCAAAAAAGGAACCTATATTCATGCCAACTTACCCATTTTAAAGCAGCAAGAGTTTTTAGGTGAACAGCAAGAGAGAACCAATGAAAAAACCAATTTCGATTTTAAAAGAAATGAATTGTTGGAAAGAAAAACCTTTGCTAGAAATGAGAATTGGACAGTTTTAGACGATGGTATTTCTGATGTTCGTTTGACTCCTTTGGATGAAATTGCAAGGACATACAGACGTATTTCCGCAAGAAAGAGCAGCTTAGATGCCTTAAGCTATGGTTCTATTTATGGAAGTCTGAAGCTGAGAAAAACACTGGCTGATTACCTAAATAAAACTCGTGGTTTGCATAGTAATGAGGATTCGATTTTGATTACAAGAGGAAGTCAGATGGGAATTTTTTTGGCTTCAAAATTATTGATAAAACCAAACGATAATGTGATTGTTGGAGAGACCAATTATATTGCGGCTGATGTTACTTTTAAAGAGCAGAAAGCAAACCTACTTCGGGTCCCTGTGGATGAAAATGGTTTGGATGTATATCAAATAGAGACGCTTTGCAAACAACATAAAATTACAGCAGTATTTGTCACATCACATCATCATCATCCTACCACGGTCACTTTATCCGCAGAGAGAAGAATTCACCTGTTAAACCTCTCAAAAGAATATCGTTTTGCAGTGATTGAAGACGATTATGATTACGATTTTAATTATAATCATGCGCCAATTTTGCCTTTAGCGAGTCATGATACTCATGGGAATGTTATCTATATCGGATCGGTTTGTAAAACGGTAGCACCCGTTTTTAGAATTGGCTACTTAATTGCTCCGAAAGAGTTTGTTGACGAAGCTGCAAAAGCGAGAAGATATATAGATCGACAAGGTGATGCGTTGTTAGAATTGACGTTTGCAGATTTTATTCAAAGTGGAGATTTAGACCGACATATTAAAAAGATACTGAAAGCGTATAAAGCAAGACGCGATTTGTTTTGTCGATTGTTGAAAGAAGAATTAAGTGATTTCTTTTCTTTTGAAATTCCAAAAGGAGGGATGGCTGCTTGGATTACTTTGGATAAAAAATATTCTTGGGATTTGGTTACAGAAACGGCTAGAAAATATGAGCTAGAAATAGGAGATTGGCGACGTTATGATCTACAAAAAAGCGGACATAATTCCATTCGTATGGGTTTTGCGAGTATGACAGAGGAAGAGATTATAGTATTAATTGAAAAGTTGAAACTGACACTTTTTGAGGTCTTTCAGGTTTTTAAAAACTAACAGGTTTTGGACATGAATTGGCGATATCCTGAAATGAATTTAGGATGAAGGAAATATCTTTTGAAATCGTTTTGGAAGCCCATTTTTTACGATTAATTTTTCTTGGGTGAAAGGATGAATAAATTCTAATTGAGAAGCATGTAAATACAGCCCTTTCCCTTTTAAAATCAACGCTTCTTTCCCGTATTCTTGATCTCCTAAAATTGGATTTCCAATTGCGGAAAGGTGTTTTCTTAATTGATGTCGTCTTCCTGTTTTAGGAATGAGTTGTACCAAATTCAATTTGCCAAATCGTTTTGAAGGAACTGTAGCTATGACATGATATAAGGATTCAGCGAGCTTATCATCTACATCTAGTGTAATGATTCCCGAATTGTCCATTGTTCCAATAGTAATAGCGTGATAGGTTTTTTGAATTTCTTTTTTCTCAAACAACTCATTTAATAATTGAATGCTTGCGCTTGTTTTTCCAACTAGTAACAATCCAGTTGTAGGGTAATCCAACCGATGTACAGGCCTTGGTCTCACAGTATCTGATTGTGTACTTTTTTGTAAGTTCTGTTGCAAAGCATTGTCGACGGTTTTGAATTTATTTCCACTGACTAAAATTCCCGAAGGCTTATAAATTACAGCTAAATAATCGTCTTCATAAACAACTTCTAAAGTCAATTTGAGTTGTTTGTAATTGGTTTCCTCTGTCGATTTTAAAAGGCTAATACAATCACCATCAATTACGATATAAGCAGTGGTGGTTGATAAACCATTGACTAAAATTAATTCTTTTTTGATGGCTTTTTTAATGGCCGATTTTGTAGCTACTGTTTTAAAAATACCGACTGCATATTCTTGAATTCGAATGGGAATTTTTTGGTGAAGAACGGTATGTGTTTCTATAGTTTGCATTTATTTTTCAAACAATTGCCTCATATCTTTAAAGGCTTTAAACTCTAAAGCATTTCCCTCTGGATCGTTAAAGAACATTGTAGCTTGTTCGCCTGGTTTTCCTCGAAATCGAGTGGAAGGCTCTATAATAAATTGCGTTCCGATTGCCTGTAGTCTTTCTGAAAGTTGGTGCCAATCTTCCCAAGTTAAAACCACGCCAAAATGCGGAACAGGAACATCGTGCCCGTCTACAGGATTTGAAATTTTTTGAGGTTCAAAATCACCTTTTTGATGAATGACTAATTGATGTCCAAAGAAATTAAAGTCGACCCAATGTGTGTCACTTCTACCTTCTTTGCATCGTAAAATATCTCTATAGAATGTTCTACAGATTTCTAAATCTTTTACTGGAATGGCTAGGTGGAAGGGTTGTGTTTTCATTGGTTCAGTTATTAGTTACCTGTTTTATGTTTAGTTTCAAAGTTTCAAGTTTCAATTTCAATTTAAAAGTTTTAGAGGTAATTTATTGTAATTCGTAAATATATTTTCGAACTTTCATTACACATTACACATTACACATTACACATTACACATTACACATTACACATTACACATTACACATTAAAACCCAACCGCCGTATCATCACCTCTTGGATCTGCGCCGCCTTCTAACTTCCCGTCTTTTAAAACTAAAATGGCATCTACTTTTCCAATGACGCTAGAATTTCGTTCATAGAGTTGGTATCCGAGTCGTGTGAGTTCTTTTTTGGTAATGGAGTCAAATCTATTAGGTTCTATTCTGATTACATCTGGCAACCATTGATGGTGAAATCTTGGTTGATTCACTGCTTCTTGCATGCCCATATCAAATTCATGAACATTTAAAATGGTTTGTAAAACCGAAGTAATAATGGTTGATCCTCCCGGAGTTCCAACCACCATCCACAGTTTTCCGTCTTTTTCTACAATGGTAGGAGTCATAGAACTTAGCATTCTTTTTTCTGGAGCAATTTCGTTGGCTTTTGCACCTACCAAACCATATACATTTGGAACTCCGGGCTTGCTACTAAAATCGTCCATTTCATTGTTTAAAAAGAAGCCTAGTTCTGAACTGTAGAGTTTTGATCCATAACCGCTATTTAAAGTGGTGGTTACAGAAACAGCATTTCCATATTGATCTACGATAGAGTAGTGGGTGGTTTCATCGCTTTCTACAATTTCAATATTTCCGTGCGAAAGATCTTTAGAAGCGGTAGGTTTTTCAAATGAAAAACTACGCATACGTTTTTTTGTGTATTCTTTGCTAATTAAGGTACTTATAGGAATGCTTACAAAGTCAGGATCGCCTAAAAAGAAACTTCTATCTGCATAAGCTCTACGTTCTGCTTCTGTGATTACTTGAATTGCTTTTACTGAGTTATGTCCGTATGTATGCAAATCATAAGGCTCAATTCCATTCATAATTTGGGCAAGACAAACTCCACCGCTAGAGGGTGGTGACATAGAAATCACTTTTAAACCATCGTATTGAAATGTAATCGGTGTTCTCCATTTTGCTTCATATTTTGCTAAATCATTTTCCGTAACAATTCCGCCATTTTCTTGTAAAAACTGTGCTAGTTTTTTAGCTGTTTCGCCTTTGTAAAATCCATCGTGACCATTCTCTGCAATGCGTTCTAAGGTTTTTGCTAAGGCATCATATTTGATACTATCACCTTCTTTCCAATCGTTTTGAAATAAGATTTTTTCTTTATTGGCAGCAGCAAATCCTTCTTGGTATCTTTTGATTCGGGCTTCTTGTTTTTTGGTGACAACCACCCCTTTTTTTGCCAATTCGATTACAGGAGCTAAAATCTCTTTTACAGATAGCTTTCCAAATTTTTGATGTGCTTCAAAAACTCCTGCAACAGTTCCGGGAACTCCAACTGCTGTTGCTCCCAAGGTACTTTTTCCTTTAATGACATTTCCATCAGCATCTAAATACATATCTCTTGTGGCTGCTAAAGGCGCTTTTTCTCTGTAATCTAAAGCTCCAATTTCGCCATTATTTTTTCTGTAGACCATGAACCCGCCACCGCCAATATTTCCAGCATAGGGATAAGCAACTGCCAATGCCAATTCTGTTGCCATCATGGCATCAAAAGCATTTCCGCCTTTTTCTAAAATTTCTACGCCAATTTTGGAAGCTTCTTCACGGGCAGAAACCACCATGGCTTTTTCAACAATTAATCCAGTTGTTTTTTCTGATATTTCTTCTTTACAGCTAATGAAAAGTATTGTGAATACTAAGATGGCTGTTTTGAAATGGTGTTTTAGCATGGTTTTTTGTTTTGTATTTAAACGATGAATCAAGAATTCTTATTTCTCAATTTCCTTCGGATGTTATCTCTTGTAATTTTTGATGCGAAAAGATACGTAAATCTTCAAAGAATGTTTGAAAATCTTCTTGAAATTCTTGATCTAATAGGTGTAAATCTTCAATGGCTAAATCCATTTGGCCTTTGTTTTTTGTCCGTCGATTCATGCCATTTAAAACACGTTGAATGCCTTCTTTATACTGATAGTTGTACAACCAATTGTATTCAATCATAAAAGGCAATAAGTGCTGTGTTTTTTCAGGAAGCGTTTCTTTTGTGTTTTCTAATAATTCGTAGATAGCATCGACATAAATGTCTAATGGAATGGCTGAATATTCGCTCCAATTCTTCGCTAAATAATGATCATAAAAAATGTCGATAATCACTCCTGCATACAAACCATAACGCTTATTGAGTCTACGTTTGCTTTTTCGTGTAATCGGATGTGCATCGGTAAAGGTATCAATCTGACGGTGTAATTTAATTCCTTGTTGAATTTCAGTACTAAGATGTGTAAACTGATTTCCTCTGATATGATCTGCAATAAAATTACCAATCATAATATTGGTATTGTTTTCTGATAAATAGAGATGCGCGAGGAAGTTCATAGATGTTGATAACAATGTAAAAATAACGCTTTTTAATGAATACACTTGTTAGTATATTTGGGTTACATAAAATGCTTATTTAGAGAAAATTAAAAACTATGAGTGATGAAGAAAATTCACATTTAAAACAGCAGCATGAAATTTTAAAATATAGCCTTGAGCAATTTGATAGAAATGTCATTTATGTTGCCTCTGGCTCCCTTGCTGTCTCATTTGCTTTCATTAAAGATATCATTGAAAACTTTAATGAAGCAACTTATAAAGTCCTTTTGATTACATCTTGGGTTTTCTTTACCTCCGTCATATTTATAAGTTTAACAGCACATTTAATTTCCTATATGGCTCATACTTGGGGGCAAAATAATTATGATTTAGAATATAAAGAATATAATAAAATAGTACGTAAATGGAATTTAGCTATAAGATCAATGAATATTATCTCGATACTTGGGATATTTATCGGCGGGATATTCTTGCTAATCTTCATAAATAAAAATATTTAAAAATGGCTAAAAGAAAATCAAACAAAAAGGATAGCTTATATCCAAAACCAAAACCTTTTTCAGGAATTGGAGATGCAAATGAGGATGTTAAACCTTTTGGAAAAATAGAAAAAAATCCAAAAAAAGGAAAGTTTGCGGCAGAACTTAGACCTAAGAAACCTAAACAAGATAATAATAATTCTAAAAATTAAATAAAAAACATTTAATTATGGCAAAAGAAAAAATCAAAAAAATAATTCATAAAAGCCCTAAAACAAAAGCTCATAAACGCTCTACTCCTGAAGGAAGAAGTTCTAAGACAGGTAAATTTGCAGCAGAATTAAGGCCTAAAAAATCAAGTCAAAATAATAATTCTGGATCAGGAAAGTAAATAAGAATAAACTATTATGTCTAAAAAAGAACTAAAAAAGAAAACCAAGTTATATCCAAAACCTATAACAGAGACAGAAAGTGTTAATGAGGATATTAGACCAGGAATATTTGAACGAAATCCTAAAAAAGGTAAATTTGCTGCAGAATTAAGACCGAAAAAACCTAAAACTTAACCTCCAGAAAAGTAAACAAAAAACCACAATTCTAAATGAATCGTGGTTTTGTCTTTTATCTTTATGTCTTGCGTCTTGTCTCTAAAAGTCTAGAAATCCAATAATCACTTTGACTACGCTCAGTGAGCACTAATTGTTTAGCATCACTGGCATCACCAGCATTGTAATTTTTTCGCCTTCTTCTGTTCCGTCAATAGGCGTTAAGATTCCAGCTCTGTTTGGTAAAGACATTTCAATCAATACTTCATTAGAACTTAAGTTGCTTAACATTTCACCTAAGAAACGTGAGTTGAACCCGATTTGCATGTCATCACCTTGGTAATCACAGCTTAAACGCTCATCGGCTTTGTTAGAGAAATCTAAATCTTCAGCAGAAATATTTAATTCAGTTCCCGCCATTTTCAAGCGAATCTGATGTGTTGTTTTGCTAGAGAAAATAGAAACACGACGTACAGAATTTTGGAAAGAAGCTCTGTCTACCGTCAGTTTATTTGGATTCTCTTTTGGAATTACCGCTTCGTAGTTTGGATATTTTCCGTCAATCAAACGACACACCAATACAAAATTCTCAAAGGTAAATTTCGCATTTGCATCGTTGTATTCAATCGTTACATCTTCATCACCACCCAAAACACTCTTTAATAAGTTTAAAGGTTTCTTTGGCATGATGAATTCCGCAGTTTTATCAGCAGCAACATCTGTTCTTGTATATTTTACCAATTTATGAGCATCCGTAGCAACAAAGGTTAAACTCTCTGAACTGAATTGGAAAAAGACGCCACTCATCACCGGACGTAAATCATCATTACCCGCAGCAAAAATTGTTTTAGAAATCGCAGTTGCCAATACATTTGATGGAATTACGGTCTTACTTGGAGAAGGTAGAGTCACCGATTTTGGAAACTCATCACCTTTAAAATATGCCATATCATATTTTCCTTGATCAGAACTGATTTCAATGGTATTATCGCCTTCCGTTTTAAATGTTAACGGCTGCTCTGGAAATGTTTTTAAGGTATCTAACAACAATCTTGCAGAAACAGCAATAGATCCTGAGGTATTCGATTCAACTTCCACAAGGGCACTCATGGTAGTTTCTAAATCTGATGCAGAAACTTTGAGTTGATTTTCAGAAACTTCAAATAAGAAATTATCTAAAATTGGTAAAGTATTATTGCTATTGATAACGCCGCCTAAAACTTGTAACTGTCTTAATAATTGCGAACTAGATACGATAAATTTCATCTGTTGATCTTGATTTATTTTTTAAAGGGTCAGATGGAATTCGCAATAGTAAATACAATTCATTTCAAATTGTGATTGGTTTCGCGTATTTCACCCGTTAATTTATTGGCTAAAATTTGATTTACAAAGATATTGGAATTTAGGGATTTTGAAAATATTGTTATCAACATTTTTAGCGTATTGTTGATAGTCTTTTAAAACGTTATAAATATGTTAAGGCAACAAAAAAAGAGGATTTAAAATGCTACATTTGTTAGCAATCAAACCAAAATATATGAAGAAAAATAGCATACTTATTCTTTCTTTTTTGCTGATTTCTACAGCGATTTTCTCTCAAAAGCCACAAAAACTAACCTCTAATGAAATTTATGCTCAGTTACAAAAGCTTAACTTCTTAGGAACAGCCCTTTATATTGCGGCGCATCCAGATGATGAAAATACACGATTGATTTCTTATTTAGCAAACAATGTAAAAGCAAGAACAGGTTATCTTTCTTTAACAAGAGGTGACGGCGGGCAGAATTTGATTGGCCCAGAAATTAGAGAATTGTTAGGTGTGATTCGTACACAAGAATTGTTGGCAGCAAGAAGTATTGATGGCGGAGAACAACGATTTACAAGAGCCAATGACTTTGGATATTCAAAACATCCAGATGAAACCTTAGAAATTTGGGACAAAGAAAAAGTATTGAGCGATGTAGTTTGGACCATCAGAACGTTTAAACCTGATGTGATTATCAATCGCTTTGACCATAGAACGCCTGGAACAAATCACGGACATCATACAACCTCTGCCATGCTAAGCATGGAAGCTTTTGATTTGGTGAACGATAAAACCAAATTTTCTGAACAACTAACATTAACAAGCACATGGCAACCCAAGCGTTTATTTTTTAATACCTCTTGGTGGTTTTATGGAAGTCAAGAAAAATTTGCAAAAGCAACGAAAGGCAATCCAAAATTTATGTCTTTTGACGTAGGGGTTTACTATCCATTAAAAGGAATGTCTAACAATGAACTCGCTTCTTTAGCCAGCAGTCAGCATTTATGTCAAGGTTTTGGTAGATTGACAAGCAGAGGAAGTCAAGCTGAATATGTAGAGTTTCTAAAAGGAGATACGCCGAAAGATGAAAAAGATTTGTTTGCAGGAATTAATACAACATGGAATCGGGTAAAAGGTGGCGGCGAAATTGGCGATATTTTATATGAAGTTGAAAAGAATTTCGATTTTAGCAATCCGTCAAGCCATTTGCCTCAATTGATGATCGCTTACAAAAAGATTCAATTGTTAGAAGATTTACATTGGAAAAAAATAAAATTAAAACAACTCTCAGAAATTATTGAAGCTGCAGCAGGTTTGTATTTAGAAGCATCCGCAGCAAGTTCTACTGCCATTCCAAATTCTGAGATTCAATTAAATATTGAAGCGATCAACAGAAATTCTAGCGTAAATATTGTTTTAGAATCCATGAGCTTTAAAACAGACAAAATGCTAACGGTTGTCAAAGAAACACTGTTGGAAAACAATAAAAGACAAAATTTTAAGCAAACAATTTCTTTGAATAACCTTTCGTATTCAGATCCTTATTGGCTGCGAAACGATTGGTCCTTAGGAATGTATAATGTAAAGGATTTACAGTTGATAGGGAAGCCAGAAACGCCAAGAACAGTAAAGGTTTCTTTTAATTTAACCATTGATGAATATCAAATAAGTATTGATAAAGATGTCATCTATCGATATTCTAAAAGAGATAAAGGAGAATTGTATGAACCTTTTGAAATAGTACCGATTGCAACGACAAAATTAAAAGAAAAAGTGCTTCTTTTCTCGGATAACAAACCACGTAAGGTTTCTGTTGCTGTACGATCTGGAGCCAATAATGTGGATGGAAAACTATCTTTAGAAGCTCCTGAGGGATGGAAAGTATCGCCTCGATTTTTAGAAGTTTCTATTCAACAAAAAGGCGACGAGCAGCACTATGAATTTCTAATAACTCCAACGTCTTCAGATTCCGAAGGAAAATTAAAAGCCAATATTCTGGTGAATGGAAAGCACTATGGGAAAGAATTGGTAGAAATCAATTACAGCCATATTCCGAAGCAAACCGTATTATTGAATTCCGAAGCGAAAGTAGTTCGATTGAATATTCAAAAAGGAGGGAATTTCATTGGGTATATCAAAGGTGCTGGTGATGTTGTTCCCGAGAGTTTAGAGCAGATTGGCTACAAAGTAAAAACCATCGACCCAGAAGATATCAATGAAGAAAGTTTAAAACAATTTGATGCCGTTGTTGTAGGAATTAGAGCCTACAATACAGTATCCGCTTTAAAATACAAACAAAAATTCTTGTTAGAGTATGTAAAGAATGGCGGAAACATGGTGGTGCAATACAATACCAGCAGAAGGGTAGATGTTGGCGCTCCCTTCAGTTTAGAATTGTCTAGAGATCGTGTCACAGATGAAAATGCGAAAGTGACTATTTTAGCAAAAAATCATTCTGTGATGAATTTTCCAAATCAAATTACCGAGAAGGATTTTGAAGGTTGGGTACAAGAACGCGGATTGTATTTTCCGAATAAATGGAGTTCAGAATATACGGCTATCTTGTCTATGAGCGATAAAGGAGAAACCGCTAAAGATGGGAGTTTGTTAGTGGCTAAATACGGCAAAGGAAATTATATCTATACAGGATTGAGTTTCTTTAGAGAACTACCAGCAGGAGTTTCTGGAGCTTATAAATTATTTGCAAACATATTGTCTATTGGAAAAGAAAATATTCAACAAGACGATAAAATAAAACAGTAATCATGACTGAAAATAAATTTGAATGGAAAAAAATATATACAGTGGTGCTTATTGCAAATCTGATTTATATTATTCTTTTTTACCTAATCACTCTAACTTTTAATAACTAATGGGAGCAAATACTTTAGATTGGAAAGATTGGTTGGTATTAATTGTAACTTTATTATTTATTGTTTCTTATGGAGTTTACAAAACCAGAAAAAATAATAGTGGTGTAAAAGATTATATCAAAGGAGGTAATAATTCAAAATGGTGGACCATTGGATTGTCTGTGATGGCTACCCAAGCAAGTGCAATTACATTTCTTTCTACAACAGGACAAGCTTACTCAGATGGTATGGGTTTTGTTCAATTCTATTTTGGACTACCTATTGCTATGGTAATTATCTGTTTGGTGTTTATTCCTTTGTATCATCGACTTAAAGTCTATACAGCTTATGAGTTTTTAGAAAACAGATTTGATTTAAAAACTAGAAGTCTAACTGCAATTCTTTTTTTAATTCAAAGAGGATTGGCAGCAGGGATTACCATTTTTGCACCTGCCATAATTTTATCTGTTGTATTAGGCTGGAATATTATTGTATTAAATATTGTTATAGGTGTTTTGGTAATTATTTATACAGTTTCTGGTGGAACAAAAGCTGTTACAGTTACGCAAAAACAACAAATGTTTGTCATTTTCGCAGGAATGCTTGCTGCACTATTTATAGTCATCAATTTATTACCCAAAGATGTTTCTTTTTCTGATGCTATAGATATTGCTGGAGCAACGGGGAAAATGGAAGTTTTAGATTTTTCTTTTGACTTAGAGAACAGATATACTGTATGGACAGGAATTCTTGGAGGTACATTTTTAATGCTCGCTTATTTTGGCACAGACCAAAGTCAGGTACAACGCTATCTTTCAGGTAAATCCATTAAAGAAATGCAAATGGGTTTATTGTTTAATGGAATGCTAAAAGTGCCCATGCAATTTTTTATATTACTTGTTGGAGTGATGGTGTTTGTATTTTATCAATTCAATCCAGCTCCTTTAAACTTTATTGATGCGTCTACAAAAACTGTTTTAACATCTGAATATGGAGATGAATACAGGCAGTTACAAGAAAAACAACACATACTTTTTACTGAAAAACAAAATTTAGGACAGGCATATTCAAAAAATAAAAGTAATACGCTAAAATCTAAATTATTTGAGCTTGATAGTTTGGAAAAAACTTATCGATTAGAATCTAAATTTTTAATAAAAAGTGCAATTGACTCCGATTATAAAAACAAATACATCAAATTAAAAAATGAGGTAGAAGCGTTAAATCCAGAAGATAAAGTTTTTAAACAAAAATCAAAAGATTTAAAAACTTTATATAAAGAAGCCGCAAAGGACACGAAAACGAATGACAGAGACTATATGTTTATTAGGTTCATTTTAAACCATTTGCCAGTAGGTTTAATAGGTTTGTTATTAGCAGTTATCCTATCAGCTGCGATGTCGTCCACAGCTTCAGAAATTAATGCTTTAGCAACCATTACATCAATAGATTTATACAATAGAAATTTAAAAAAAGATAAAGGTGAAGCTCATTTAGTAAAAATGACAAAGTGGTTTACATTAGGTTGGGGAATTATAGCGATCATAATTGCCTGTTTTGCAAATCTGGCAGAAAATTTAATTCAACTTGTAAATATTATAGGTTCCATCTTTTATGGAAATGTATTAGGAATTTTCTTACTAGCCTTTTTCTTTAAACATATTAAAGGAAATGCCGTGTTTATAGGGGCTTTAATCACTCAGGTTATTATTATAGCCTTATATTTCTTAGATGAAAAAGGAATTATAAACCTACCTTATTTGTGGTTGAATTTAATTGGCTGCATCATCGTAATGGTTTTAGCTACCATCCTACAAACCATTTTACCAAAGAAAGGGAAAACAAAGTTGATAGAAAACATTGATTAATGGGAATAACAATTAGACACGCAACAACAGATGACCTTCCAATTCTCTTAGAATTTGAACAAGGGATGATTGATGCAGAAAGACCGATGGATGTTACTTTAAAAAGAGAACAAACCTATTATTACGACCTTCCTTCTTTAATCAATAACGAAAATGTTGAACTGGCTGTTGTTGAAGAAAATGGCGAATTGATTGGATGTGGTTATGCAAGAGCAGTAAAAGCAAGAGAATATGTTCAGTTTGATGAATTTTCTTATTTGGGGTTTATGTTTACCAAAGCAGAACACAGAGGTAAAGGAGTCAACAAAAAGATCATGGATTATTTGTATGATTGGTCACTATCAAGAGGAATTTATGAAGTCCGATTGGAAGTGTATCCAGAGAATCCCGCCGCAATAAGAGCCTATGAAAAAGCAGGAATGCATACTTCTTTGCTCACCATGCGAGTAGATTTGAGGAATAAATAGTAATTAGACCGCTACGCTTTTAGAATCAAGAATCAAGACTTGTTAGCAACAAATTGATAAGCTAAAGTTTAAACGAATAAGGACAATAAAAAAAGACATTTGAGGCACTAACCCATAAAGTGTGTAAGTTTCAAAAACTCAGGATTGAATTCAATCCTGAGTTTTTTATTTTATTAACTTTAAATTTTACACATTTATGAAACCAGAAGATTTATTAAACGACGATTTTTTAAAACAATTTAACAGTGGTTCAGAACTTACCAGTTTTTTAGAGCAACTCCACAAACGAGGTGTTGAAAAAATTCTTGAAGGTGAGTTAGATGCTCATTTAGATTACGAAAAACATCAAAAAAGTAAAGGAATTAACCTGCGTAATGGTTATACAAAAAAGAAGTTAAAAACTACTTTAGGAGAAACAGAAATACAAGTTCCTAGGGATCGTGATAGCTCTTTCAATCCAATGCTTATAAAGAAAAGACAAAGCACCACAGAGGGTATTGAGAATGTCATCATTTCATTGTACGCCAAAGGAATGAGCAATAGTGATATCGAAGAACAAATACGGGAACTCTATGATTTTAATGTATCTACTTCCACCATTTCAAGAATAACTGATACCATTACCAATGATGTTATCGCATGGAAAAACAGACCTTTAGAAGCCACCTATTTAATTGTTTGGATGGATGGTATTGTTTTTAAAGTTAGAGAAAATTCTAAAGTGATTAATAAAACGATTTACATTGCAGTTGGTCTTAGAACTGATGGTAAAAAAGAAATCTTAGGCTTGTGGTTAGGTAAAAACGAATCTTCAGCCTTTTGGATGACAGTCTTAACTGATATAAAAGCAAGAGGAACGCAAGATATATTGATTACAGCAACCGACAATTTAAATGGGTTTACAGATACCATAAAAACCATTTTCCCAAATTCAACCACCCAAATATGTGTAGTTCATCAAATCAGAAACTCTTGTCGATATGTGGTATGGAAAGACAAAAAAACGTTTACAAGAGATATGAAACAAATCTATACAGCTCCTACAAAAGAAGCGGCAAAAGCTGCCTTAAAAGACTTTAAAACCAAATGGGAATCTAAATATTCTTATGCCATTAAAAGCTGGGAGAATAACTGGGATGAACTTACTGTATTCTTTGACTTTCCTATTGAAATAAGAACTATTATTTATACCACTAATCTTATTGAAAACTTAAATGGGAAAATTAGAAAGTACACTAAAAATAAACTGTCCTTTCCAACTGATGATGCAGTGATCAAATCTGTTTATTTAGCTCTAAGAGAAAGCACTAAAAAATGGACAATGCCTATTAGAAATTGGGGAATTATATTAAACCAATTTTTAGCTATATTTGAAAACAGGATTAAACTATAAATAATTTAACCCTGAGTTTTTAACTTACACAGATTTTAGGATAGTGTCACATTTGAGATTCTCAAATGTCTTTTTTGTCAATTACTAATTATTCATTATTAATTATTTCGCTCCCCATTCTTTTAGAGATGCTGTATTCATTTTTATATAATTATCATTCTTAGCCTCTTTAGCACCTTCTAAAGATTTTTGAGCAGTAGCAATGGCAGCTTTTGTATTTCCAGCTTTTGCATAGATTAAAGATAGTTGTCTCAATTGCCAAAATGCCGGTTTCTCTGTCATAGACATTGCTTTTTCCATCCATTCGCTTGCTTTTTTAATGTCTTTATCTTGTTGATTGTAATACACCGCAGCATTGTAGTAATCTCCAGCTTTTGGATTTGCCGCCAATACAGCATCAATGTTTGCTACAACCATAGCATCTGTAGGAACTTCAAACTTCACTCCAACGTAAGCGTTTTCCCATAAAAGCCCAATCACAGCAGAATCAACAGTTACATCATCAAAAGAGATGGTAAAGGTTTCAATAGGCATTGGCATTGGATATACTTCTACAGTGGTTTTTGCAGCGACTTTGTTATCATCCCAATCTCTTGGAACTCCTCTTTTGTCAGCTTCAGAATAGAATAGCACTTCCCATTTGTCTTTGTTTGGAATCGTATAAATTCCGTAAGACCCAGCTTTTAAAGTTTGTCCATCTACGGTTACATCAGAACTAAAAGTAACTTTCGTATTTGCATTTGCACCCGTTCTCCATGTTTTTCCATAAGGAACAAGATCACCAAAAATAGTTCTTCCTTTCATTCCAGGTCTAGAATATTCTATAGCAACATCAGTCAATCCTACCTTTTGTTCTACCTTACCAAATGGACTTGGTTGTGGTGTTGTCACTTTTAATTCAACAACAGGTTCAGTTTCTTTCTTAGTGTCAGCCACTTCTGTAGCCGCTTCTTTACAGCTTGTTAGCGTAAGTAATACTGCAAAAACAGCAGTGCTTAGCATTTTAACGATTGGTTTTTTCATGTTTAGTTTTAAATTTTGAGTTGTAAAAATACGATTACTTTTCTTTTCCAGGGTGATAAGTTTTTTTAGCACGTTTTAAGACGTCCTCTTTGTAATAAGCAACATCTTTAAACTTTCCATCTGCATAGCGTTGTGATTGATCGGCAAAATGTGGCGAATCTGGATTTCCGCTCTGACCACCAGCCAACATGGTTTTTGCTTGTACTTTATCGCCAAATTCAACAACAGCGACAAAACTATTTCCAGAAGTTCCATATTGACGCTTGGTGTCTTTTCCAAAACGTGTTCCGTAAGAAGCCAAAGCTCCCCATCTTCCAGAAGCCATCCCTACAGGAATGCTGGGTTTATTGTCGTCAAAATTTTGAGTAATTTTCCCATCATTTCTTTGATAACGATTGAATTCTCCCCAAGGAGTTTTCCATGAACCGAAATCAGATTTCAGTTGTGTCAAGGCTTTTTGAAAAATTTCCAAACGTTCTTTTGGTGATGAAGTGACGCTCATGTACTCAAAACGTTGCAAACGATTACTTCTCTTTCCAGCTGTCATTCTAGGAATTTTTCCAGACTTATAATACTGGTTGATATAGAATTGAGTTAAGGTCATTTCAATAGAATTTATGGCGACAGTAAAATTCCATTTTTTTAAGAGTTCGATCGCTTCTTTGGCTTCAGCTGATTTTACAGGCGACTTTTTTGCTGCGTCTAACAAACCTGTAATCAGTTTATCTGCTCCAGGCAAATAAGGATCGTATGCTAATTCAATTAAGGAATCTAGTGTCAGGTCATCTGCTTTTTTTAGCAAAGGAATTGCGTGAATTCCTCGAAAGTTTTCAGGAAATGAAGCCATATATACAGGGTAATCTTCTTTTTTCGGACTGTATTCTGCTGCGGAAGTAAAGGGTGTTGAATTGCAATTTTGAATCCAATGCGTCGGTGGATTCTTTACAAAGATATTATCATCCAATTTGTGCAAACCTTGCCAATCAGCATCTGGATTGCTTCCATCTACAGGTTTTGTATAGTCGAAACGTTCGTCTCTTATTGGAATAAAATTCCCGTGATAATAAGCAATCGTTCCATCAGCATCTGCATACACAGTATTGTTGGACGAATTGGTTCTGATGTCCATCATTTTATGAAACTCTTTGTGATTGGATTTCTTGGTTCTTGTAAAGGATTGTTCCAATGCTTTAATCGGACTCCACATCAAAGCAGTTGCAATCCACTTGTCACCTTCGGCATGGGTGATAGGTCCATGATGTGTACGATACATCGTAAAATCTTTGGATGCTAAATCATCTCCCTTTTTATAGTTTAATGTAACTTTAGTGGAATCCACTGGATGTAATTCATAACCATATTGATAGTGAATTCCTTTTTCATTTCTGACAATCGTCTCAGCAAACTCATCAATAATATCAGTTCCTGTTGAGGTATGCATCCAGCCAGTTTTTTCATTGAACCCTTGATACACAAAAAATTGCCCCCAAGTAGTAGCGCCATAAGCGTTCAAACCCTCTTCACTCACCACATGGTTTTCTCCTCTAAAAAAGAAAGAAGTATGCGGATTGATTAACAACATGGCTTTACCAGATTTTGTTTTCTCACCTCCAATGGCAAAACCATTAGAACCTCTGGGTTCATCATCTTTCAATCGAATCAATCCATCATGAATTGCCATTTCTTCATCAGAATTATGATTGCTATAAAAATCACGAATTTTACGTGTGGATACTCTTTCAATATCACCACCAATAGAACCTTCACTAAAGTACATAGGCATCCAAGGTTCAAAATGTGTTAGTAATTTTGGTGTTGTTTCTGGGTGATTTTTTAAATAGAAATTGATTCCGTCTGCAAATGCCACACATAATTCTTGCAACCATTTTGGGCTATCATTATAATTTTTAATGGCTTCTTCTTTGGTCATGTATAATCTTGCACGCAGATCGCTGTACAATGCTTTTTCGCCTTCAACTTCAGCCAAACGACCAATGGCCCAAATATAATTACGTTCTACTCTGTTGAAATCGTCTTCGCATTGTGCATACAACATTCCAAAAACGGCATCTGCATCCGTTTTTCCGTAGATGTGAGGAACTCCAAAATCATCTCGAATAATTTCAGTGTTTTCTGCACGGTAATTCCAACGTTCCTGTTCGGTGAGTGCATCTACATTGGTTTCAGTTTTAGAACAGCTTACAATCCATAGACTTAGAAATAAAAGGATGATTTTTTTCATATTAGTTGGTTTGAACCTGCCAGCCATAGGCAAGGAAATTTGAAGTAGCAAGGTAAAACATAATGAAAAATTAACCTAAACAAATGTATCTTTGCCATGAACTTAGAAAGAAATGAAAAAATATATCGCTGAATTTATAGGAACTTTCTCCATGGTTTTCTGTGGTGCTGGAGCAATGACAATTAATGAAGTGACAGGTGGTGATGTAACGCACGTGGGCATTGGAATTACATGGGGGTTGATTGTGATGGCAATGATTTATGCTTTTGGTGAAATCTCTGGAGCGCATTTTAATCCGGCTGTTTCCATCGCTTTTGCCTATGCTAAAAAGTTTTCTTGGAAAGAAGTTCCGAAATATATTTTCTTTCAAGTCGCAGGCGCTTTTGCGGCTAGTTTGGTGCTTTTGTTTCTTTTTCCTGATAGTGAATTGTTAGGTTCTACAATTCCCAAAGTTGATGTCTGGCGTGCTTTTGTCTTAGAATTATTACTCACCTTCTTTTTAATGGTCGTGATTATCAATGTTTCTACAGGAAGTAAAGAGGTAGGAATAATAGCAGGGATTGCGATTGGAAGTGTTGTTTTACTAGAAGCCCTTTTTGCTGGACCGATTACCAATGCATCAATGAACCCTGCTCGTTCTTTAGGGCCAAATATTGTTTCAGGAAATATTCAAGGATTGTGGTTGTATATGGTTGCGCCAATTATTGGAGCTTTGCTAGCTGTAGTGAGTTGCAAATTGGTGAAGGATGATAACTGCTGTGATGAAGACTGTTAGTATTCTTGGTTGCGGATGGTTGGGGAAACCGTTAGCAGTTTCTCTATTAGATGATGGGTTTTCGGTAAAAGGATCCACAACTTCAGAAGAGAAAATCCCTGTATTAGAATCTTTAGGAATCAATTCTTATCTCGTTAACATTGCTGATTTTGAAGAGTTTGATGCTTTTTTAACTACCGATATTTTAGTGATTGCAATCACTTCTAAAGATATAGATGCGTTTGAAAGTTTGATTGAACAGATTGAAAACGCTACCATTCAGAAAGTAATTTTTGTTAGTTCAACTTCGGTATATCCAAATACAAACTCAATAGTTTCTGAAGAGAATAAAACATTGAAAACTCCTTTATTTGAAATTGAAGAATTATTTCGAAATAGTAGCTATTTTGAAACAACAGTCATTCGTTTTGCTGGATTGTTTGGAGAAGGTAGACATCCAGGCAATTGGTTTAAAAATGGACGCACCATACCACAACCGAATGGTTTTGTAAATATGATTCATCAAGAAGATTGTATTGAAATTATTCATGAAATTATCAATCAGAATTGTTGGAATACTACACTCAATGCATGTTCTAATCATCATCCAACGCGGAAAGAATTTTATACAAATGCTAAAAAAAATTTGCATTTAGATCCTCCTGTTTTTGAAGAAACGACAGATTTGAAGTATAAGATTATCAGTTCTAAAAAATTACAAGAAGTTTTGGACTACCAGTTTATCCATGATGATTTGTTGGGTGTTAGTTGTTGGTGATTAGTGACTGGTTGATGGTGATTTCGTTGTTTGTAAATACATTTTTAGTTTTAATTTCGATTTGAGTTTTTTGTTTAGTTTCAAAGACTCAGAGTGGCAAAAGTAGTCTTCAGTTTCAATTTCGTTTTCAATTCAACTTTAGAGCTGTCTTTACGAGCGACGATAGGAGAGAAGTAATCTGTTTATTGGTAACCTTTTAATGTTTCAGAGTTTCAAAGTCGCAAGTTTTTTGAGTTTCAGAGTGATAAAGTTTCAGAGTAATTATTAAGCATTCGTAAATATATTTTCGAACTTTACCTAATACCTAATACCTAATACCTAATACCTAATACCTAATACCTAATACTCACTCAACTCACCTGTTCCCCATTTTTAATAGCTTTAGAAGCTTGGAGTAAAACAACATTTTCATCATCATTATAAACGCCTAAGACTAAGCATCCACTCATAAAATTAGCAATCTGACGTGGTTTAAAATTGACAATCGCATTTACTTGTCGATGTAATAAATCTTCTTTGGAATATAAGTCCGTGATTTGAGCGCTTGATTTTTTAATACCTAAATCGCCAAAGTCAATTTTTAATTGATAGGCAGGCTTTCTTGCTTTTGGAAAATCATTGACTTCAATAATAGTTCCTATACGTATATCGACTTTTAAAAAGTCGTCAAATGAAATTTCTTCTGGCATTTATTTTCTCTTTTGTCTGTTCGAGTGATCGCGCCCTAGCGCGATTGTATCGAGAACTTATTTTTTCTTTCCTAGTTTTTGAATCACCCAAAGCGGACCAATCAATAAAAACTGTAAATCTTTTGCTGCTGAGGGTTTTTTTCCTTCTAAATGATGTCCGTAAAATTGCCCAATCCAAGCAACTACAAAAATTGCAATAGAAGCGTATAAAAGATTTGCATTGTTTCCTAACCAAAAGTTTCCAACAATGGCCAATAGAATAAAAAACAGCATCTGTGTAAAATACCAAAAACCTAATCGTAAGTAAAAAATCAAGATAAAAATCCCCACAACGGCTGCCCAATTTTCTAATAGTGGATTGTACAGCCCAAAAGTGTTTTCTAAAAAGGAAGTTGGGATACTCATCAACAATCCTATAACACTAAAGAAAATAGGAGGGACGCATAAGTAATGTATCTTTTGATTGGTGGGGTTTTGATGACTTACCGCATATTCATCAAACCATTCTTGCGCAGTTTTCATATTGAAAATATTTGAAGCTAAAGATAGGAATTTTACTTTTTGTCGCTTCGAGTAATTCTGAAAAAATCAGAATTGTACCTGCCTTGTCGGCAGACAGGTCTAGAAGTTTGTAATAAACGAAGTTCTCTATACAATCGCGCTAGGGCGCGATCACTCGAACAGACATTTAGTTATTTCCAGTCGTTACGAATCAATAAATTTTCAATGTGTGCATAATGGTGATTACAATGCCAAGCGTAAATACCAATATTATTTCTTAATAGAACAGTATCGTTACTTTCTGGATGTATGAATGTTCTTTGTAAATCTTTGTCAGACAAACCTTTTAAAAGATACACCAATTTTGCATGTACAGCTTTTAAATGCAATAAAGACATCGCTATGGGCGCTGTTTTTGTATCAAATAACTCAGCCCAATCTTTTTCTTCATAGGCTTTTATGGTTGGATTGTCTTCTGTTAAAGCCCATTTAAAACGGATATAACTATGATGATGACTGTCCGAACAATGATGTACCACCTGTCTTACGGTCCAACCGCCATCTCTGTAGGGAGTCTCTAACTGTTCTTCGGATAAGTTTGTTACTAAATTTTCTAATCGAGTAGGGAAGTCTTCAAGGATTTGAATCCACTCATTTTTTAGTTCTTCAGAAATAATTTCTGGTGCTGAGAATTGTCCTATTGGGTAGCGTAAATCTGTCATTATTTTTTAGTAAGTCTTTCTAAATTACGTTTTGAACCTCTGTTTTCTGGATTGATATCTAATGATTTCTTATAATATTCTATAGCTTTTATAGTATCTCCAGCGTTTTTATAGGCATCGCCCATGCTATCATATACATTTGATTTATGAGGATACAATACAATATTAATTTTAAACATTTCAATAGCTTCTTCATGTTTATCATCATTCAAGTAACGGTATCCTGCTCTATTAATAGACCGTTCATTAATAGTTCTATCTAAAGAATCTCGTTCTTTAATAGCTAAATAACCTGCCAATGCTTTGTCGTATTCTTTGTTTTTAAAATATTCTGCTGGTGTTTTTTCTCCTTTTTTCAATTTGGAGAAATAGAATTTTTCTTCTTCATGCTCTCTTTTAGGAGCTAATTCAATATGCATTTCTGGCTCAGAGATAAAGACCAATTTTTCATTCATTTCTTTTAAATAAAATGAATTTTCACTTGCTTTGATGGGAGTCATGTCTTTGCCTCTCCATTTTACCTTTAAGACTTGATCTTCAAAATAAACATTCAAAGCTTCATCAGAATTGAATAAATACCGCCCTTCAACGCTTGAGATAAATTCAGGTGAGTTCTTAGAATTTCCGCAAGAAATGAAGAAAAGTATACTTAAAAAATAAAAGATGCGTTTCATGGTTAAGGTTTAGTTGTTAAAAGTAAACTTTTGTTTGTAAAAAGAAAAGTCGTTTTCATTATAAATGAGACGACTTTTTAGTTGTTTTTGTTACAATATTTATCAAAGAATAAACTAATTCACTTTTCTTGGGTCTAAGAAGAAAATCGATATCCAACAATGAGCTTTAAAAATGTATTTTTCTACTTTGCAATAAGTGCTTTATTTTTTAACTGTAGTTCTCCTTCTGAAACTGATATTATTGATGATGATATCGTAATTGTAGATCCTGACCCTGTAGTAACTGGCAAACCAAATATTTTGTTGGTAATTGCTGATGACCTTGGAAAAGATGCAACTCCAAACTATACGGAAGGTAGTATAAAGCCTAATATGCCAACATTGCAAAGCCTGATAACTTTAGGAATTACATTTGATAATTTATGGTCGTATCCCGTTTGTACACCAACAAGAGCTTCTATTTTAACGGGTAAATACGGATCCAAAACGGGAGTTTTAGAAGTTGGAGATGATATTTCTATTGCAGAAACTTCTGTTCAAAATTATATTGATACGAATACGGGTAATGAGTACGCAACAGCAATTGTTGGGAAATGGCATTTGTCTAACAATGTATCGGACCCTACCACATTAGGAATCGATTATTATGCAGGTCTGTTAAATGGAGGTGTTGCATCTTATACCAATTGGAATTTGGTAGAAAATGGACTGACTAGTACTTCCACAGAATATACAACAACGAAATTCACTGACTTAGCGATTGATTGGGTTGATGCACAAACAAAACCATGGTTTTTATGGTTGGCATACAATGCACCACATACGCCTTTTCATTTGGCTCCGACAAGTTTACATTCACAAGGAAGCTTGCCTACAGATGATGCGTCAATAAATGCAAATCCAACACCTTATTTTTTATCGGCTGTTGAGGCAATGGATAGTGAGTTAGGCAGATTGTTAAGTAGTTTATCTGCTGAAGAACAAGCCAATACGATTGTTATTTTTATTGGAGATAACGGAACTCCTAATCAGGTTGCACAGTCTCCTTATAGTGCCATGAGAGCTAAAGGTTCTATTTATCAAGGTGGTGTTAATGTTCCGATGATTGTTTCTGGAGTGGGCGTTAACAGAATGGGAGCGAGAGAAACTGCTTTGGTTCACACAACAGATTTGTTTGCAACAATTGGAAATATTGCTGGAATCTCTACGCAACAAATTAATAATAGCACTAGCTTTTTTGATTTGTTATCTGATACCAATGGAAGTCAGAGAGAATATGTATACACAGAACGATCTAATGGTGGAGCAGTAAGTTATGCTATTAGAGATGCAAATTACAAACTGATTATAAACAGCAACGGAAGTGAAGAGTTTTACAACCTTACTACAGATGCTTATGAAAGTTCTAACTTAATTGGAACTACGTTAAGTGCTGAAGCTACAATAGCAAAAGCGGCTTTAGAAGCTGAAGCGAATCGAATACGAATGTAATAAACCTTTTGATTCCGCTCAAGATAAACTAAGTCTAATCTTTTTTAAAGAGGTCTCGACTCCGCTCGACCTGACATACTTATAAGTTAATCTCTAAAATCTATAATTTTTGGACTTTTCGAGGTAGTGCGGTCTGAATATAAATCGGTTTCTGTGACAAATTTCACAATCAAAACTGTAAACTGCGGATCACCTTTTATATGTTTGTCAATTCCTTTTGTAATTTTTTGAACCAAGATTTCCTTTTCAGAATCTGATGCATTGGCCTTGATCAATAAAACTTTAATTTCTGTTTGTATCGAAGAGTTTAAAGAGATCTGAAATTGAAAACGATCAACATTATCCAAAACATCTTTAAAATCATTCAAAAAATAAGAATCAGCGTGTACCGTAAACGAATTGTCTTCTCTAGATGCAAGAACCAAAGTTTCTATACCGTCAATCATTTCAAGTTTTCCAATGTCTCCCATTTTGTATCGAAACAACGGAAAACGTTTCCTCAATAGGTTTGTCACAACAATATCTCCAAACCCTTCTGCATTGGGTTCAAAAATTTCAATAATCATATCTTTTAAGAAATGAAAATGTAATGGGTTCTTCGAATAATTTGCCCATGCCCAAATTCCAGTTTCGGCAGAACCGTATAAAGAATAAATCTGTTTGGTTTTAAAAGTATCTTCTAAAATTTTCTTTTGTGAGGGCAATAAAAATTCTCCACCAAATAGCACATTTTCAATGTCTAAATTTCGATCTCCAAATTGCATAAATTTTGAGAATAAGATCAATTTAGAAGGCGTTCCCAAAATCATATTGGGCTTGTATTTTTCTGCTACAGAATACACCAAATCGTGTGGTGCACTATTACTTGCGGGTAAGGTCGTAGCTTCGCATCGTTCTAAAAGATCATCAAAAATTGACGCTGTTCTATACAAAGCCATATAACTAAATAAGTTTAAAGCGACGGTTTTTGGTGTGAAAAAACCAGTTTTTGAAAGTGCATCAGCCAACAATTGTCGTTGGTTTAAATTCTCTTGAATATCTACAGGAAATACCAATGGTTTATGGCTGGAACCGCCAGATCGTACTAAATAGACTCCTTTTTCTTCTTGATGAAGATCAAATTCATCTTTTAAAATATTCACTAATTCATATTTCTCTAAAATAGGAGCTTCTTTATAATGATCGATTCCATGATATAACGACTTGAATAATGGAGATGCTTTAATAACTGCGTAATGTTCTTGTAGTTTTTCTTCCATATTTTAAACACTAAGACGTAAGAAATAATAAGACAATTGCTTTAAAAATATGGATCTATGTTTGTAAATAAAAAGAATTTTTTGTTTGAAAGAATTCAAGTTCTTGAAAGAATGTTTAATCCACCTTTGACAAATGACTCCGACCAAAAGTTTGTCATATTTATAGTTGCTTTTTTGATATCGTTTGTAAATAGGAGGGATTTCAATTTCACTCCAACTACGATATTTTTTTCTAGAAAGGCTGCCTTGTACTTCTCTTACTTTAATGTAATTGCCCATTAAAAGTCCAATGCTTGTTGGATTGTTAGCGAAGACATTTTTTAAAATACGATACCAATAATCATTGGCTTCATTAAACAAAGCATTCTCGACATAAGAAATTGATTGCATCCATTCTCTTTTTGCAAAGACATTACTACCAGTTCCCATAACAAAATCTTTTGAAGTAATTGTTTTTAACGGCTCTTCTAGTCGATATGCATCTCTTGTAATTGAAGTCAGATCTGAATAGAAATTGATCAATTTTGGGTGTTCTATTTTACTTGGAAATAATTGGATTCCGACGACTAAAAAATTGATATGATGATTGCTGGTAAGCTCATCAACATTTTTAATCAATTCTGGAGCATAGATATCATCGGCATCTAAAAAACTAATGAGATCTCCTGTTGTTTTTGAAAAACCTAGATTCCGCGCATACCCTGGGCCATGATTCTCTTTTAACTCAATAATTTCTAAGCGAACTTTATCAAATCGTTTGGGCGTTTTTTCTAAAAAAGTTTTTGCTCTTTCCAGACTTCCATCTGTGCTACAATCATCAACAATAATCAATTCGAAAGGTAATTTCTCTTGTGCAATAACAGAAGCAAGTGTATCACAGATATACTCAGCTTTATTGTACAGGGGAATTACAATCGAAAAGTTCATTTTTATTCAATGGATTTATCTACTACGTACGGTAAAATTACGCCACGACCTTCGTGTAAGTTAACGATGCTTTCTGACGATGCACGAAACAATCCTGGTCCATAAAATTTGTTATTACAAAGCAAGATCATTCCAACAAGGTTTACCTCTTTTTGTTCACCTCCTACATCTAGTGTAAATTTCTCTTGCTCTATATAGTATTGAACCATATAATCTTTCCATTTATTTTTTACAATATCTTCCCATACTTCTGGAGAACATTCATTTTTAATATGAATGTCTATCCCGCGCCCACCACTATTAGGCTTTAAAATCCAATTTTGGTCAGTTGTCAATAAGAAATCTCTATTTTGTTGTGCATTTAAGGTAAATGTTGGGATTAAAAACTGTCTTAGGAAATCATAATCTGGCCCAGTAACATAATCAGACATAATACTAGCATCGTACAATACAGCCATGATTCTTTTGTCGTGAATAAGAACTAAGCTACGAACATCATTAATACATTTTTGTTTGATAATCATTTCTCGCAAAACACCTTTGTCAAAAAGTTGTAATTCCTCCCGATCTAATTCTAAGAAAAATTGATTGGCAATTTCTCCTTTGGCAACCAATTTTCCGTCATCATTTGGTTTTAATTCTTCAGGAGTAATAGCAACAATACGCACTCCTTCTTTGGCCAATTCTTTGATGAGGTAATTGATTTCTGTTCCCTTTTCACTTTTCCGAACTAGAAATACGGGTTCGTTTTTATCGAACTTCTTTTCAAACTCAGTTAAAAATCCAGATTGACCAGAAATAGCACTCCAGTTTTTATTGGTTGTGCTTACAAATTGATTTGAGATTTCATTTAAATAATGACTCAACATCCATCCATTGATTGGATAGCGACAACCGATTTCACAAATTTTTGCTTGTCCGGTAGTATCATATATAAAATCTGGACGATGAAATCCAGGATAATAATCTGTTTCGTTGGCTGTGTTGATAACGGCTAACAAAAAATCATCAAGCTGATAAATATGTTGAAGATTTTCATCATGGACATAATTGAAAACAATTTTTGTAAAAAAATCTTGAAGAATTCGACTTAAATTTTCATAATCTTCAAGACTTTTTTCGCTAATTTGTACAGGTGTATTTAGAAATGTTTCTTTGCCTTTATAAGGAATCTCTTCAATAAATTGTTGCAATTGATGCATCATTTTATCATGAGGAAACCCTTGAGATGCGATAGAAATGTTTGACATTATTTTTGTTGTTTGGTTAAAATCGACCATAAAAATAAGCCTTTTTAAGATGCCATTGCACTAGCAGCTAATTCATTTTCTAACACATTCATTACGCTGGATTTATAGCGTAAATAATCGGTAATAATTTCTTCTAAGTCGTAGGTTGTAATATCAATATTTTGTGCTTTTGCATAGGATGCTACTGAATTTACAGCATGGAAAAAGTGATCTTTTTCTGTAGGACCACAATGCACTTCTATCCAAGCTAATGACTCTTGTATTTCTTGTTCAGATAAATCACTATCATTTCGCAACCATTGGTCGAATTTAGGTAAGATAAATTCTACTTCACCATGTGTATAAATTTCATGAACTAAGGTAGTTAGCAGGCCAATCATAATATCTTTGTTGCGTAATGAATTTCTATCTTTCCAGTCTTTAAATTCTTTGGCTTCATTGCATAAATATTTTTTAGACAACCAAGCATCGTCGCCACTAATATTGGTTGCCATGGTATAGAATAATTTCGAATGCAATACACGTCCAACTACAGCTAAATCTTCGTCTACAATTCTGTTTAGACTTGCCACAGCTTTAAATAAATCGTGTTCACTTACTATAGGTTTATCTTTATGAACCAACATGGTCATTCTATTGCTTAATCCTGCTACAGTAACAGCACTATTGTTTGTCTGACTCCAACTATGGAAAAACGAATACATCGTTTCTGGTTTTTGCCTAGTAGCTGTTAAGGCAGTAAAACTATTTTCTATTACAGCAAATTGTTCTGATTGCTTTGGAAAATAAGCTAACAATTGTTGTTTGATGTGACTGTCTTCCATTTGCTCGATAACGGGGATAATAATTGAGATTAGATTTTGCATGGGAGTGTTTTTTAATAGATTATTGTAATGTTTTCCACTTTTCTGTAGAAATTTAAAATTAAAGACTACACCGCTGTTAACCATAGGTGTTTTTACCTGTTTTAAAAAATAGGGGAAAGGTTGGGGTTATTGTGTGAAGTAAAGAATGTATGTATATAATTGCAAAAAAAGCTCTTCAAACGAAGAGCTTTTCGTTGATTACTTTATGATGTTATTTCTTATGCAGGTGCATCATCATTTTTTGACCAGTATTTAGAAGTGTCAGCATCATCTTGTCCAAAGACATAACAGTTTAAACCTCCATTTACATCAGGGTGAAACTGTACTTTTGCATGTGTTCCATCTGTATAAGCCATTCCGTAAGAATCAGAATTACTAGTAATGTATTGGTTCCATTCATTCATGTACTTTGCTTGTGTAGCAGCTGAAGCATAAGTTCCATCATCTCTATAGGTGAAATTTATTGTTTCAGCAGTTACTCCAATATAGCCTAAATTCATGGCTGTAATTAAATCACGAATTACACTATCAATTAACGCTTGGAAACAAGTAGTATCTGCTACTGCATTTACACCTGTAGCTGTCCAATTTAAAGAAACATCATTTGCCCAACCTCCTTTTATAATTTCACTTTGTTTTTTAGGATTTGCATATTCAAATGCTGGATATATATACATACCACCTGCACTACTTCCACTCATAATAGTACCACCATTCATTCCGTCTTTAGTCACAAAAATATACGTGTCTTCTGTCTTTTTTGTTGAATCAAAAGGTTCTGTACATTTAAACCAAAGAACAACATCTGATTTTTTAATGGCTGCACCTGCAGGCATATCAAAATCTGGTTGTCCAAATTGTCCTGTAAAAGTATGTGGTTCTAATTGAGTTCCTCCGTGTGGAGATCCCTTTGTGTTATCTGATACGATAGTAATGTTCGTTTTGTTGTTTGTTAATGCAATAATATAATCATCATAAGCCTTATTATATTGAGAAGTTACTTCTGGAACAGTAGGTCCCCAAAGTTTTGTATATGTATTTGAGTCAGTTCCAGTAATAGATACTTTTGCAGAAGTTCCATCTACAAGGTTACAAGCTTTGGCTAAACCATCAATGAATTTAGTTGCTGTTTCTCCATAACCACAAGTTTTTCCAGTTGGCTTGCTATCACTATCCAAAAACTCTACTCCGCACAATAAACCTACTTGATCTACATTGGTAACATCGAAATAACTTTCGGTAGTTCCAGAGATATAAGAAAGCTCAGCAAAACCACCCACCCAATTTTTGTCAGCAGTACCCATTGCTACGCCTGGATTGTCTTTAATTGTTTTGGCTCCTTCTGCATTGGCGATAATGTACCAAAATGTACCAGAATTTAAATACTCAAAACTACATGTGTAAGGATCGGTAAGAGCTAAAGGAGTTTTGTTAGAAGAGCTCCATGGTTGAATGTACGTTTTGTTAGGCATATTAACTGCACCTGAAGTTCCTCCTGTAGCGTAATCGAAAAATAAATACAGGTCTTTGTTTCCCGATTTGTTGTAAAAATTGATAGTCATAATATATTGATTTTAGTTAAAAATGATTCATACTCTAGGGTGCCTAAAACTAATAACAACCTCGTGTATGGATACAGGTATTTTTACGGGTTTTAAAAAACAGGGGAAATAATGGGATGTTATTAAAATTGAGTGTTATATGATTTTTTTTAAAACACTAGTAATTGAAAATGAGACATTTGTACTCGATTTTTTAAAATGACCTTGTTGTCGTTTTACAAAAGCTATTGAGCTTCTTTTCAAAACCTTGAGGTAGAAAAAAATAGAATGAAGTTTTTATGATTTGTTTTAGTCTCTAGAAGCTTGCTTTTCTTCAGGAATATTAATAAGTCCTGCGCCCTCTACCATCCATTTATTACTTTTTTTGATCAACTTAATGGTGAGTTCAAAATCTTTCCATTCTTTTCCAAAAACAGTGAGATAGCCAGAAACTGTATCGATAGATTTTAAATCAAAACCTTTGTCAGGATAATCTTGTGCATCAAGTATTGGATCAAACCCAAGGCCATAACCAGGTGCTTCTTTTTCTGCATCGTCGACCATCTTTTTTAATGTTGTTTTGAAATTTTTAGTTGTAACTGGATTTTTTTCAATCCATTCTACCATCCCAAGACCTCCTATATTATTGATATAATCATTAATAAACTGTAAGCCTACAGTTTCAGCGGATGCTGTAGTAATTTCTTTTTTAGGTTTTGGTTGGCAACTGATAAAAAATATCAGTAGGATAAGAATTACTTTGGAAAGGTTCATTTTTATTATGTTTTTCCGAAGTTAATAAAAAGAGAATAAATCAAAAAGAGGTCGTTTAAAACTTGCTTTTTAAACGACCTCTTTAAAATATATGTATAGGTGTAAATTACTTTACATCCATCAATTCAACATCAAAGATCAATGTTGCATTTGGAGGAATTACTCCGCCTGCACCTCTTTCTCCATATCCTAAATTAGAAGGAATTACAAAACGAGCTTTGTCACCCACTTTTAATAATTGAATACCTTCATCCCATCCAGGAATCACTTGACCTACACCAATTTGAAAATCAATAGGTTGTTTACGTTTGTAAGAAGAATCAAACACAGTACCGTCTAATAATTGCCCTTTGTAGTGTACAGAAACATTGGCTCCTTTTGTTGCTTGTTTTCCTTCTCCGTTTTGTAATATTTTATAACGTAATCCACTTGGAGTTTCATCATAACCAGCTGCAACACTATCTAACAAATCTTGTTGTTTTTGTTTTTCTTCTGCTTCACGTTTTGCTCTAGCTCCTTCAAAAGTTCTGAATGCTTCTACTGCATTAAAAGCTTCAGCCTCTGTTCCAACACGAATAATTTCTACAGACATATCATCACCTTGTGCAACAGCATCTACTACATCTTGCCCTTCTAAAACATTTCCGAAAACCGTATGTTTTCCATCTAACCAAGGAGTGGCTACATGTGTAATAAAAAATTGAGAACCGTTGGTTCCTGGTCCAGCATTTGCCATGGATAATTTTCCTGGCACATCGTGTTTTAATTCTGGATGAATCTCATCATCAAACTGATATCCTGGGCTTCCTGTTCCTGTTCCTTGTGGACATCCACCTTGAATCATAAAATCTGGAATGACTCTGTGAAATTTTAAACCATTATAATATGGCGTTCCTTGCGACTTTGCCTTATTTTCTAAATTTCCTTCTGCTAATGCTACAAAATTCCCTACAGTTCCAGGAGTTTTTTCATATTCTAAGTTGACTAAAATATCACCTTTTGAAGTGATAAACTTTGCATAAATTCCGTTATCCATTTTTAATTTTATTGTGTCTTCTCGAGCGCAGTCGAGAGACTTTGGTTGTTTATGAGTTCTCGACTGCGCTCGAACTGACATTAATTATATTTTCTTTAAGCTATACTGAGTTTATTTCAATATAGTCTTCAAGAAAAGTTATTTTTTTACTTCTAATGAGGACAAACCATAGGTAAGTCCGATATTGATATTACTTGAATTTACATTTCCAAATGGAGAAATTAATTGCCCACCTGAAGCTGTGAATGTAAAGTCTTTTGAAACGTGATAATTAAGTCCTGCTAAAGGACGTACTACAATCCCTTCCCCAGTATCTACACGTCCACCTCCAGCAGCTCCAACTCCGCCTTCAAAAAACAGCGAGAAATGATCATTGAAGAATTGAGGAGTTTTATATCCCAAGGCAAAAAGACCGTGGGCATAACCTCCAGAATTTCCTTCGTAGGCAAAACTTGCTTCTCCCGCTATATAAAATGAGTTGGATAGATCGTATTGTACTTTCATTGCAATCATCTGTAAATCTACTGTGTTTGCACCAAATCTTTTTACATTCCAATAGGATTGATTTTCTATCGCTAATCGCAATCCTTGTGTTCTAAATATTGAATAATTAGTTCCGTCACTTTTCTGAGTTCCACCACTAAAATTCAAATACTTAATTCCAAATCCAGTTGTATAGGCTTCTAAGCTACCATCCAAAGCTCTAAGATAACCACCGTGTCCGCTAAAAGAAAACTTCTTTGAAATTTTAATATCAAACCCAGCACTCGGATACATCATAAAACCGCCTTCTTGTGCCACTCTTCCGCCTGCAGCTCCCAATCCGAATTTGCTAAAAAGGTTGAAACGTTCGGTTTGTAAAAAATTATAACCTCCTCCTAAGAATATTTGCATATAACCTGCTGTCAACCCTTTGTAAATAGCATCTGCGTGCGCATAAACAAAACCTCGTTGACTTAAATATTTTTGATATTCAAAGCCTAAAACATGCAATGTGATGTCTAAATCATCGCCATTATCTTTTTTGGAATCTCCAGTAGGAAAGTAATAATCAAATCGTATTTGTTGTACGCTTCTTACTGCAGGTTTTTTCCAAAAATTATCTTCGGATAGGTTTTGAGCAACAAACTGTTTTTGTGCATCTTGGTAACTCGCTTTTCTAACGGTACTTGGAATTTCTACAAAGAAAGAAAGCGCATCACTTCTGATGATTCCGTTTGTAAAATTGATGTAACTGTATTGCGCTCCAAATGCGAATCCGTTTTTCTTGTATTCCAATCCAATATTGGGATTGATCATAGCGCCTCCGTTGACCAAAGACCTAAATCCGCCTCCGCCAGCAAAATGAAGATTGGCATCAAAGTAAATATTATTGAATAGTTTTTGATTGACTCCTAACTCGGCACCTAAAGTGAACAACCCTCCTTGATCTCCAAACAAAGCTCCGTGAAAACCTAAACCTGCATACAACCAATTGTTGATAGGAATTTGATAACGAATTCCCATCAATCCCATTCTAGGTTCTAAGCCAAAGGGTACTTTTTCTGTTGGCATTTTTACCGACATATAATTCAGACGAATTCTAGTTTTTAACTCAATTCCTTCTAAATCTTTTAAATCGTTCTCTTGACTAAAAAAAGACAGAGATGTCATCAAAAATAAAAAGAACAAATGTCTCCTCGAGCCTGCCTTGTCGGCAGACAGGCGCAGTCGAGAGGTCTGTTTAGGTCTCAATTCTACTTCGACAGGCTTAGTATGACAAGTTCGGACTGACATTGATTGTATAATTTTATGTATTTTCATTTTATTCAAATTCACTAGTAAAATGTAATTTTACAGTGGGATATTTACTTTGGGTCATTTGAATGGTAAAAGCAGAATCTGCTAAAAAGACCAACTGACCTTGCTTATCTTTTGCTAAATAACGCTGCTTCACTCTTTTGAATTCTTTGAATTCTTCATCCTTTTCATTTTCGGCTTGTACCCAACATGCTTTGTGAACATGAATGTTTTCATAGGTACATTTGGCTCCGTATTCGTGTTCTAAACGATATTGTATGACTTCATATTGAAGCGCTCCAACGGTTCCAATAATTTTTCTTCCATTCATGTCTAAGGTAAACAATTGTGCAACACCTTCATCCATCAATTGATCTAATCCTTTAAATAACTGTTTGGATTTCATAGGATCGGCATTGTTGACATAACGGAAATGTTCTGGTGAAAAGCTTGGAATTCCCTTGAAATTTAATTGTTCTCCTTCGGTTAAGGTATCACCAATTTTGAAATTCCCTGTATCGTGTAAACCCACAATATCTCCAGGAAATGATTCTTCTACAATTTCTTTCTTTTCAGCAAAGAATGCATTGGGACTGGAAAATTTTACTTTTTTACCGTTTCTTACATGTAAGTAAGGCGCATTTCTTTTAAAAGTTCCTGAAACAATTTTTACAAAGGCCAAACGGTCGCGGTGTTTTGGATCCATATTGGCATGAATCTTAAACACAAACCCTGTTAGCTTTTCTTCTTTTGAATCGACCAAACGCTCTTCTGCCTTTTTAGGTTGAGGTTCTGGCGCAATTTGAATAAATGCATCGAGTAATTCTTTGACTCCAAAATTGTTTAAAGCGGAACCAAAAAAGACAGGTTGTAGTTCTCCATTAAGGTATTCGTTTTGATCGAACTTTGGATATACTTCATAGACCAATTCTAATTCTTCACGTAAGGTTTCGGCAGCAGTTTCGCCAACAACTTCATCCAACTTTGGATTGCTTAGATCATTAAATTCAATGCCTTCAGAAATGGTTTGCTTATTATCTCCAGAAAAGATATTGAGCTTCTTTTCATGAACATTATAGATTCCTTTGAAGTCGTATCCCATTCCGATTGGAAAGCTCATGGGCGTTACTCGCAAACCTAATTTCTGCTCTACTTCATCTAATAAATCAAAAGCATCTTTTCCTTCTCTATCCAATTTGTTAATGAATACCAGCATCGGTATGCTACGCATTCGACAAACTTCTACTAACTTTTCTGTCTGTGCTTCTACTCCTTTTGCAACATCAATCACAACAATAACGCTATCAACAGCAGTAAGGGTTCTAAAGGTGTCTTCAGCAAAATCCTTGTGACCAGGAGTATCTAAGATGTTTATTTTTTTGTCTTTGTAAATAAAGGCTAGGACAGAAGTAGCAACTGAAATTCCACGCTGACGTTCAATTTCCATAAAATCTGAAGTGGCCCCTTTTTTTATCTTGTTATTTTTAACAGCTCCAGCTTCCTGAATGGCGCCTCCAAACAGCAATAGTTTTTCTGTTAGGGTCGTTTTTCCTGCATCTGGATGCGAGATAATTCCGAAAGTTCTTCTACGTTGTATTTCTTCTAAAAAGCTCATTTACAAAAATTGATGCGCAAAGGTAATCTTAATCTTTAAAATGTCAATTATCAGTGATCAATTATCGGTGATCAATGTTCAAAGTTCAAAGTTCAAAGTTCAAAGTTTCAGAGTTGTCTGTCTTTACGATCTCCAATGTGTTGGGGAGAAGCAATCTCTTTATTGTGAGTTGAAAAGTTTTAAGGTTTTAAAGTTTCAGGCTTGTCTGTCTTTGCGAGCGACTGAATAGGAGTGAAGCAATCTTATTGTTAAAAGTTGTAGAGTTGTGTGTCTTTATAAGGCTAGTATTAGCTATTGCTAAAGTGATGAAAGTTTTGTTTCTAAAATTAGTATAATAAGACTTGTTTTTTAACTCAGTTCTTTGTTATATGCTGTTATAATTTAAAAATAAACTTTCGTTGAATTCTGTGAACTTTGATATTTGACCTTCATATTTGTTCTGAGTACTTCCTCCTTTTACTATCTTCTCTTCTTGAACTATAGAACTTATTCGAACGTAAATTGAAAATCCAATATCAGACTTTTCCATAAAGTCTTTTTTATTCTCATTCCTCAGAATAAAGTTATTTTCATATAGGTGAGAATCATTATTTTTAATTGCTCTGAAATATTCCGACATGGATTTTCCTCCATTTTGGGAGTTGAAAATAAACTTTTCCATAAAATCAATTGTATAATCTAATTCACCAATTAACTGATTTATATAAAAACCCATAAAAATTGGTTTTTTAATTCCGTCATAATATCTTATTCTAAAAGCATTTTGTAATATGTCTAGGAAAACAGGATCAAATTCTTCAGTCACGTCATTATTAACTTTCACGAGAAGCTTTTTGAGTGATTCAAATCTGTCTAAATGAAAATGATATTTTTCTTTTTTCTGGAGATTAAATACAATAATAGCTTTCAGATATTTTTCTACTGAAGTACTTGCTAGTGTTAATCCTTGAATTATTAAATGGTTATTGAGTAAAAGGCGAGCTGCAATATAATCCCGATAACCAAGATCTACTAGGGCATGCCCTTTATTCAGCTTTTCAGCCCATGTAATCGAATTGTCCATAATTACTAGTAACGGTCTCGGCTATGAGTAGTTGCGTGGTTTAGTGATTAATTTTGCAAGTATACACCAAGTTGGAAATTCCGCAGGAATTTCCAAAGTAGGCGAGAACAAGTAATTACTTATAGCCATCTTTGTTGTAAGTATGTTTTGTTTCTCAATTTCTACAGTCAATCATTATTGTTCCTCCTTGATTGATGTAAACATTGTTAACTCTTTTATCATTTCGGTAATGAGATTTCAAATCTTCTTTTAAATCTTCATAGACATCATTTTCTACCACCTCTAAAATTTTAACGTTAATCAATCGACCCATTGGAGTTACTTTATACAAACCACTTTCAGTTGTTTTTGCGTGCTTCAATCCAGCCAAACCATAACTTTCATAGCTGGTTTCTAAAGATTTAACAAAATCATCAGTTAGTTGATATAACTCTTTTTTATTTGGAGAACACCCAAAAAGTAAGGTTATACAAACAAGAATCATTAATAGTTTTTTCATTGTCATTATTTTTTGCTTTTGCCTAATTCCTCATATATAGAATACCCCTCTTTTATTTATAAACCATCATTGTGGGGTATAAGAAACTTTACACTCTTTTATTAATTTATAATACCAACAAGAAATCTAGAAGTAACAATACCTTGAAATTATTTTCAAGACTACAAATAATTTATTTTGTAGTGTTTTTTAAGATGCTGAAACAAGTTCAGCATAAGTGCTTCGACTTCGCTCAGCACAAGTGTTACATTGGGGACGTAACTCTCCACCTACGCTAAAGCTACGGTGGATGTATCCACTCTCGCTTAAAAGCTTCGGTGAATAAATTCACCTTTACTATTCAGTTTCGGTGGACACTATTGGTTCTTTCAAAAATAGCAAAAAGATTTTAGTGCCACAAAGGAAAACCGTAATTGCAATTCGTAAATATATTTACAATTTACGATACATTGTTAACTGATCATTGTTAATTGTTCATTGATTTACCTAAGAACACTCGCTTTAATAAATACATCTACCAAAGGCCATTCTTTTTTATCGGTTTTTAATTTTGCAATTTTTTCCATGGTAGAAAGCCCTTCAATGATCTCACCAAAAATAGTGTGTTCGCCATCTAAATGGTGACTTCCTCTTTTGTCTTGGATCATATAAAATTCAAAGGGAGAAGATATTTTCTTGGGATTGTTTTCCCACTGTCTGGCTGCTGCCAATGCTCCGTATTTGTGTTTTCTATGGGGTTTCATTTCAGCAGGAATGCGGTAGTCGTATTTAATTCTTTTCTTTCTCGTAATGGGAAGGTCTGAGTTTCCGCCTTGAACGATAAAATCGGGAACAATTCTATGAAATGCAGTGGTATTAAAATATCCTGTTTTTGTTAAGAATATAAAGCTGGCTCTGTGCAAAGGAGTGTCTTTATAAAGTCTAATTTTGATGTTTCCTAAACGAGTTTCAAACAGCACAATCGTTTCACGATTTTGTTTCCCATAGGCGGTTAAAAAAGGAACTACATTGTTTTTATTGATGGTATCTAACTCTTTTTCCTTTATTAATTCAACTTCTTTTTTAACGGGTTTTTCAATTTTCTTTGGAGTGGAATCAACTTGAATTACCCCTTTTTTGGGTTTGACTTCTTTCTGTTGACAGTAACTAAATGTCAGCAAACAAAAGGAGAGTGTGAATAAAAGTCGGAATTGAGATTTCATCGTAGCGCAAATATAAATATTCAATGAATTTTTAGCTTTATTTCTTAGGGAAAGATTATGAACTCATCTTTACTTGTATCTGAATATCAGAAGTTAGAGACCTTTTATCTAGGTATAAAAATCTTCTAAGATTCAATAGAGGTGTACGACAAATTTCACTTTATGATGAAAATATGTCACTGCGAAGCAAATCTATTTGCTGTGGCAGTCTGCTCTTTACCTGGCAGATTGCTTCGTCTTTTCAATCCTCGCAAAGACAAATTAGTGAAATTTGTCATACACCCTTCAATAGTTTCCTCAAAACACATTCTTTATTTTCGTATTTTTGCCTGAACAATAATTCTATATGGAAGAGAAGGTAATTTTGGTGGACGAGCAGGACAATCAACTTGGATTGATGCCAAAAATGGAAGCACACGAAAAGGCAGTTTTACACAGAGCTTTTTCGGTTTTTGTATTTAATGACGAAGGTGAGCTGCTATTGCAACAACGTGCAGCAGAAAAATATCATTCTCCTTTGTTGTGGACAAATACCTGTTGTTCGCATCAGCGTGACGGAGAAACTTCTTTAGAAGCTGGAAAAAGACGTTTGCAGGAAGAAATGGGGTTTGTTTGTGATTTGGAAGAAATTTTCTGGTTTGTATACAAAGCTCCTTTTGATAACGGTTTGACAGAGCATGAATTGGATCATGTGATGGTAGGAAGATTTAATGGCGAACCGAAAATCAATCGAGAAGAAGTGGAGTCTTACAAATGGATGTCATTAAAGGCTGTAAAAAACGACATAGAAACAAATCCAACGTTGTATACAGCTTGGTTTAAAATCATTTTTCAAGAATCGTATGATAAATTAGTAATTAACAATTAACAATTAGTAATTAATAATTATCAATTAGGAGTCTTTCAATTTTTTAATCATTTACTATTAGTATGCCTAGAGTTACTGCGTATCGTAAAGCACATTTTAATGCTGCACATAGATTGTATCGATCAGATTGGTCGGATGAAAAGAATGTCGCAATTTTTGGAAAGTGTAGCAATCCTAATTTTCACGGACATAATTATGAATTGATTGTTTCTTTAACGGGTGAAATAGATCCAGAAACGGGATTTGTATATGACTTGGGAAAGCTAAAGAAATTGATTAGAGTAGAGGTAGAGGATGCTTTTGATCATAAGAATTTAAATGTTGAGGTAGCGGAGTTTAAAAATTTAAATCCGACTGCTGAAAATATCTGCGTGGTTATTTATAATAAGCTAAGAAAGCATATTCCTACTCATTTGGATATGAAAGTGAAACTCTATGAGACGCCACGGAATTTTGTGAGTTATTCTGGGGAATAGTAGGTTTGATCTACTCTTACTAGCTCAGTAGATTTATCTGAAACAAGAAAAACCGTTGTTTAGAAATGCTTCTCGACCTGTCTGCCGACAAGGCAGGTACATCACGCTTTTGGCGTGACACTCGAAGTGACATTTGGTTGTGTTTTGAATTCAAAATGCACAACGGGTTAATTTAATAGGTCTCGACTGCGCTCGACCTGACAAATGGTATATCGAGAATCAATATCTATTTATGTATTAGTGTTAATAGAATGAAACTATTTATACTTCTCCGTAAACTTAATAATATCGTCAATTAAATCTTGAGATTTTTCTAATACAGCAAGATAACTACCCGTATAATAGATTTGATTTTCTAAATTATTTTCAAACTGAAGGTCTTGAAAAATTGCGTATTTATTGTTGGGTAAATTAGAGCCCGTTTTTCTTTTTGCATTGGAATACATGTCAAAATCCTTTATAGAATAATGTTGGGTTAAATACTCTAAAACTTTGGAAGTATTGTAGTCTAAATCATTAAAGTGATCGTTTACAGTAATTTGATTGCTAGACCATTTGTATAATAAATCTCTGATAGTATCGTCTTTTAATAATTTTAATCGTCCAGAATGTAACAACACAGAAATAACATCTTCTGAAGGGTTGAATTTTTCGTATTGTAAAGAAATAGCCAATAGACTATCTATATTGTGTTTTTTGAGTTCTGATTTGTCTTCTCCTACTAATTCAATTAAATGATCGGCATTTTTAAAAGTGATTTTCAGCAGTTTTATCTTCGCTTCTAGGTTGGTTTTATTATGACCAAACTCATCATTTAAGTTGCCAATAATTGCCTCAACTTCTTTTCGTTCTTGATAGTTCCCATTCCAAGTATCTATTTGTAATGCTAACAAAATTCCAATAACAATTAGAATAATTTCGCCAAAAGCATATTTAAAATACTTAGTCAATGCCCCTTCTTCAATAAGGGTTTTACGAATACTTCGGAAGATTTTTGCCATGTGTATTTTGTATGAGTAATTTTTTGACGTGTTTTTCTGAATAATTTAATCATCACTTTATTTTAGCCTAGTTTTCCATCACCATCAATATCTTTACTAAGGTGAGTTTCTAAGGCTGACAAGGTTTTGTTTAACAACTCTTTAGTATGTGCTAATTCAGCTTCTAAATAACCTACTCTATCTGCAATACTATCTGTCTTTTTTTGCTGTGTATGTAATTGATTTTGTTGTATTAAATCCCAAAAGATTCCCATAATTTTATATTTAATGTTTGTTTATTGTCTCCTTTTTAATTCTTTTTCAATAGACTTTAAAAGCTTCGTTATATAATTTCTTCCGCTTCTATACCTATTAATTTTATAGGTTCTATAACGATATGCTTGACGCATTAAAACTTTAAATTCATCATCCTTTTTTAGTCGTTCAAAATCTTTTGGAATGTACCCAACAGTAACATTATAGACGTTACCATTGATTGTTTTCTTATAAGGGTACTTTAGTTCAAACTCGGGATATTTTTCTTTCATCACCAAAGTCGAATCTGTATTGGTCGTAAAATTTTCTTGATAGTATTTTGAAAAGAATACTTCTAAATCAGGATAAAAAGGATGTTGCTTGCTAATTCTGGGGAAAATATTTTCAAAGGCAATTTGTATTCCTTTTCGAATCGAATCGTTTTTAATGATAGAAAAACCCTCTTCTTTTATAGCATCATAGGTAGATTTAACAGGATAGATATATTCATCTTTTGCCAACCAATAAAAATCAAAACACATAGAATCTTTATAGCTTGTATTATTGGTGATATAATCCAAGATTCTAAAATGACTTCTGTCTCCAAATTTTAATGTGTGATAATCTTCATTAAGATCACCCATCATACTATTTAGATCTTCATGTATGTGTTCAAGAAACTTAAGTTCTTGCTCTTGCTTCTTTAAATTACTATTCCAGTTACTAACTTGCAAAGCAATTAAAATACCAATCACCACTAATAAAATCTCACCAATAGCATACTTAAAATATTTGCTGGTATTTCCTTCAGAAATTAGAGACTTTCGAGTGCTTCTAAAGAGTTTAATCATTTTTGTCTTTTTTATGTTTTTTATAGCCCATGGCTAATCGGATTCCCAATCTTGCAAATAAAATAATTGCAATCACCATTACGATATCCAATCCTTCCATTATTTAATATGTTGTAAGCGATCATTTATTTTTTTAATCAACACTTCAGCATTCCTCTTATAGGCAGAAATAAAAAGTAGATGGTTTTTAGCAGCAAGGAGATTGTGAGAAGCAACCATTTTCCGATACTCTTCACTTTCGGTAAAGAAAATAATCATTTCTTGATTGTAATTTGCTTGAGTCCATTCTACAAACCAAGGTTTTGTTTTAAAAGTTTCAATGTTTTTAAAGACTTCGGTTTTTACAAATTCATTACTATCATCTATAATTTGAATAAAAGGAGAATAAAATTGAGAGATGTTAGTAATTAGTGTATCATTTTTAATGGAATTTTGATCAGAATATTTTTTTAACAAATCATAGCCTTTGGTTTGTATCGTAAAAGGGCGATACACACTTACCAAACTTCTACATTCTGGACATTCTTTATAATTATTTCTGTTAATTTCTTTATTGATGATTTTTTGACTGCTTTTTTCAACTCCTTCGTAATACGTAACAATCGCACCCGAAACCAAGGTATCTCTTTCTAAATCTAAGGATACAGTTTTTAAAATACTGTTGAGTTCATTTTTTATTTTTCGTTCTTCGTTCCAATTGTTTACCTGAAGCGCCAATAGAATACCAATCATTACCAATGCAATTTCACCGATGGCATACAAAAGATAACTACTTATTTTATTTTCGTGAATGAGTTTTTGACGAGCTCGCCTAAATATTTTTAACATTGGTAATTTGGTTAGTTATTAGTTAGAGAATTAATTAAAACGTTACAAATAGCTGAGCCACCATTTGTCTTTATTACTCGTTTTATAAGTCATATATTTTTTACAAATAGGATATAGAAGAAAAACAACTCCTATCCAAACTAAATAGACAACCCAAAGAGAATAGCCATAACCAGCAGTCTGTCCCTGAAAAAAGTTGTCTTTAGTAAAGATCATTACTTTCCAATCTTTTGAAGTAATTAATAATCCAACAACTGCTGCTAAATGGATTACAAATACGTGAACTAAATAATAGAAAAAAGGTACTTTCCCAAAAACTAAAAAGAAATTAGTCACCTTATTTTTTACTTTTTCTATTCCTAAAAGAAACAAAAATGCAGGCCCTAATGTTATTAATAAAAAGTCTAAGGAAGGCGGATATTTGGTTAATTTAAAGAAAGAAAGTATGGTCGTAGAAAGGTCTTTTTGAGCTTCCCAAGGAGTTGCATTGCCATACACATTTGTTGCTCTTAAAATGAAAAACAAAACGACTGAACCCACACCTAAATACAGTAACCACTTTTTTCTCAATTGAATATTGAAACCTTTCGCATAAAAAACACCAAAACAATAACCCAAAATAATGACTCCTATCCAAGGCAAAACAGGATAAGTAAACCACACATATCTATCTGCACTTAATGGAAAACCATTCGATTGATGTAATAAATACCAAAGAATAGATTCAAGACTTTGTCCTTTCATGACAATTCCATCGAGAGCATTATGACCGATAACAATAAGCAATCCAAGAAAGAGCAATACTTTTTTAGGTAGGTAAATAACAATGCCTAATACAATCATAGAAATACCAATAGCCCAAATTACCTGAAGGTTGATAAAACTATAGGTAACATCAAACCACCAAATCATATTCATGACAAATATTTCTACAAAAACCAACCATAAACCTCTGGTGATTAAAAATTTTGCGAGCTGATTTTTTGTTCTCTTTTGACCATATAAAAATGCAGAGGTTCCCGCTAAAAAAATAAATACTGGTGCACAAAAATGAGTGATAAACCTTGTGAAAAATAAAATAGGCGTTGTTGTTGCTAAGTTTTCTGGATCTACGGAAGTAAAAGCATTCAAGTGAAAGTAATCTCTAGTATGATCTAACGCCATGATTACCATGACCAATCCTCTTAGAATATCTATGGATTCTATTCTAGTAGATTTTGTGAGTTGCATAAAAAGATAATCGTTAACTGTTCTTCTCAAAAGTACATGATTTTTTTTATTTAAAAATTCAGACAAACTAAATGAAAAAAATTATGGATTAATGAAGTGGTTCCTGAGGTGAAACTAAATTTTAACTCGTTGTGGATTTTGATTTATTTGTTGTTATTGAATGTCAGTTCGAGTGATCTCGCTTCGGCGTGATCGTATCGAGAACAATCTATAAAATCAAAAATTTGATTCTCGATAGTTCTACTGAGCTAGTCGAAGTACTAATTTTACTCATTTTCATTCATAAAATTCACTCGAATTGACAAATTTTATTCAAAATGCACAACAGGTAATTTTAGTTTTTTACAGAAGAAAGTTCAATAAAATTTTATTAAGTATTATTTATTTGAAAATCAATGTAAATTTGCAGCTTACTTAAGAAATATGAATCAGTTTTTAAAGTTTGAACCTATTTTAAAAGATAAGATTTGGGGCGGAGAGAAATTAATGACATTGCTTGATAAAAAATCAAGCAGAAGCGATGTTGGTGAAAGTTGGGAAATTTCTGATGTTGAGGGAGATACCTCCATTGTTTCTAATGGGGCTTTAAAAGGAAAAGATTTAAAGCAATTGATTCATGAGTTTAAAGGGAATTTGGTGGGTGATAACATCTACAATCATTTTGGAGAGAAATTTCCGCTATTGATAAAGTTTATAGACGCTAAAGAAGCGCTAAGCATACAATTGCATCCGCATGATGATTTAGCAAAGAAGCGCCATAATTCTTTTGGAAAAACGGAAATGTGGTATGTAATGCAAGCTGATGAAAAAGCAAACTTGATTGTTGGTTTTCAAAAGGATGTCACCAAAGAAGAATACATACAGCATCTTGAAAATAAATCACTAACGGATATTTTGAATATTGATGAAGTGAAATTTGGTGATGTATATTTTATTCCAACTGGAAGAGTTCATGCCATAGGAGCTGGTGTTTTACTAGCTGAAATTCAGCAGACTTCAGACATCACATACCGAGTATATGATTGGGATCGACAAGATTCTGAAGGTAATTTCCGTGATCTTCATACAGAAGAAGCGATTGATGCCATTGATTATAAAGCAAAATCATCCTATCAAACAGCATATACAAAGACTCAAAATGAGCCTGCTGAGATTGTTTCCTGTCCTTATTTTACAACGAATATCTTACCTATCGACGGGAAAATCTCAATTGATCATTCCAATAAAGATTCGTTTGTCATTTATATGTGTGTACAAGGAAATACAACTTTTACGTATCAAGATCAACAAGAAGCATTGAAAATAGGAGAAACCTTATTGGTACCAGCTTCTATCAAAGAATTTAAAATCACTTCCGAAGAAAGTTCTGAGCTTTTAGAAGTTTATATTCAATAAAATATTTTAAGCTATGTATACAACTTGTAAAGTTATTGCCTTTGATGCAGATGATACACTCTGGGTAAATGAAACCTATTTTCGGGAAGCTGAAAATAAATTTGCGGAGTTACTCTCTCAATATGAAACCAAAAATAAGATCGATCAAGAATTATTTAAGTTAGAAATAAAGAACCTAAATTTATACGGGTACGGAATTAAAGGATTTACATTATCTATGGTAGAATGTGCCTTAAAACTGTCTAATTATAATATTTCACAACGTGCAATTGAAGACATTTTAGATATTGGAAAAGAAATGCAAGAGAAACCAATTGAATTGTTAAATGGAGTAGAAGAGGTGTTAGAAAAATTACAAGGAAAGTATAAGTTAATTGTTGCTACAAAAGGAGATTTGTTAGATCAAGAACGAAAGTTAGAAAAATCAGGATTGCTACAATATTTCCATCATATAGAAGTAATGAGCGAAAAGAAAGTAGCTGATTACCAGAAATTGGTAAAGCATTTGGATATTGATACAAGTGAATTATTAATGATTGGAAATTCATTAAAATCGGACGTATTGCCTCTGGTTGAAATTGGAGCTTCTGCTATTCATGTTCCGTTTCATACTACTTGGGCGCATGAAGAAGTCTCTCAAAAAGATGCTAAGGATTCTAATTATAAGACAGTTCAAAAAATTACAGACCTATTAGAATTTTTATAAATGCAATATTTAGATATTAATACTTGGAAACGAAAACAACATTTCGAACATTTTAGTCAGCTTTCTGACCCCTATTTTGGTGTGGTTGTAGATGTTGATGTGACCAAGGCATTTGCGTATTCAAAACAGTCTGGAACTTCTTTTTTTGTATTGTATTTGCACGCCTGTATGAAAGCAATTAATTCTGTTGAAAATTTAAGATACCGAATTCAGGAAGATAAAATTGTGATTCATGACGCGATTCATGCTTCTGCTACGATCCCTAGAGAGGATAGCACATTCGGATTTTCTTTTATTCATTATTCGGAAGACTTCGCTGTTTTTCATGAGAATTTTCAAAAAGAAAAAGAGCGAATCATACATTCAAATGATTTATTTCCACCTGTAAATTCAGAGGATTGTATTTATTGCTCTGCATTGCCCTGGTTTACTTTTTCTAGTCATAAAGAGCCTGTTTCTGGTGGTAAAGAGTCTGTTCCGAAGTTAGCTTTCGGAAAATATCAAGAAAAAGAAGGGCGACTTTTAATGCCCGTATCTATCATCGTAAACCATGCTTTGGTAGACGGTTACCATGTAGGTGAGTTTTTTAAAAACTATCAAATAGAATTGGATAAAATAGGCTAAATTTGCAGCATAAAATGAAAGAATTATGGCAAGTATAAAAAACTTGAAGAAAGATATCAACTATGTTTTAGGAGATATTATTGACGAATGTTTAACAACATTAACTGGCGACACTAAAAAGGTTGAAGCCATTATTGATGAAGCAATCGTAGTATTTGATGAGTTGATTGCAAAAGTAAATGCAAAAGATGTAGAGAATAAAAAAGCACATTTTAAAGCGATAGAAGCAGAATTAGAAACTCGTGCTACAAAATTACTTGAGAAAGTAAACAAACTATAAAAACACTTTTTTATCAATATCAAAAAACCATTTTAATTTATTAAAGTGGTTTTTATTTTTTATTTTTGGTTTCGTTATACGAAAACAGTGTTGTCTTCGTTATAGTAATGAATTAAATTTTTCCCCAATGGCAAGAGCAATGTTTGAATATACTAAGACGATCTTAAAAAAGGTCAGTTTTAGTTCAGATTTATTTTGCAAAGAATTAGAAAAAGCACTTAAGAGATTATTACCACATGAGGTAAAGGAATTAACCATTTGGCTCAAACAGTATACGAGTAACAAACCAGAGTTATACCAGTATATGAGTCTAATACAATAAAAAAAGGAAGCTAATTTAGCTTCCTTTTTTTATTAATTGACACACTCTAGGTTATTAAAATCATGTTATATTTAGTTAGTAATACGTCTTGATTCTTATTTCTAAGAGCGCCCAGCGCGATCTAACTTCTATATTATTTCTTTTCCTTTTCTTCTTTCCTTTCCTTCCTCTTTTTTTTAAGTCGTTCAAATAAATTTCTTTTGAACTCACGCTCTGCAATTTGAAGCTTTAAAATTTTCTTATAGGATAAAATATTTTTGAGCTTGGTATAATAAACCTTGTTTATGGCATGCATTTTTTCTCGAGTCTCCGAAACTGAAGAGACTAACTTTTTTGCTTCTGCTTCTGAAACTTCATCGATATTGACTTCTTCTTTATAAAACTTTTTGAAATCAGAATTCTCTTCTTTTCTCAATCCGGATAATTGCTCTTCATGTGCATTGTATATAGGCCAAAACTTTTCAGCTTCTTTTTCTGTTAAGTTCAATTGTTCGGTGATATATGCTATTTTATAAGCTTTCACACGATCATTACTCATTCTTTTTCTCTTTTGAGAAAAAACGCTAGTACTTATAAAAAGTACAACTATTGGAAGTATATAATGGATTTTTCGCATAATCAATTAAGTTCATTTATAAATATATCTGAATCTTCTATCAGAATATAGGTGTCGTTTTCGTCTAAATATTTATTGATATCATCTCCCTCTATGGCATTATCTAGTAGTGATGATTCGTCAAAATCTATGTCTTCAAAAGCCAAGGCTAAATCATCATTAGATATAGCACTTAGATTTTCTTCAAACCAAGCAGCAACGTCATCAGAAGTTGGTTCCACAGAATCGTTTTTTGGGAAAATACTATTTAAAGTGATTAATAAGGCAATAGAAGCAGCTACAGTAGCTGGAATCCAACGTATCAATCTTTTTCTAAGTGAGATTACTTTTCCTCTTTTAGGAAGTGTTACTTGCAATAATAATTGATCTTCTAAGCTGTTAAAATAACCTTCAGGAACATGAAAACCTTCTAATTTTGGAAGTGTTTCTTCTAAAAGTTTTGTAGAAAAAGCATCTTCAACTGAATCAAAATATCCTTTTGGAGCAGAAAAACCAGTATGTAAAGGTTCTTCGCTTAAAAAATCATCTGTATATTTTTTTGTATTGCTCATTGTCTCTTAGACCCTTACTTCTTTTAATGGTTTAATCTGTTTGTGTTTTAATATACTTTTCAATTTTTCTTACGGCATGAAAGTACGAGGCTTTCAATCCACCGACAGAAGTTTCTAAAATGGCTGAAATTTCATCGTATTTCATAGTATCAAAATACTTCATATTAAAAACCAATTGCTGCTTTTCTGGTAAGGTTGCAATTGCCTTTTGTAAGATCAACTGAATTTCCTCTCCAGTGAACCATTCATCAGAAGCCAAACTAGAGGCAAGCTCTTGTTTTATTTCTGAAATGTCTGTATTTCGTTCTCTAGCTCTTTTGTTTATAAACGTGATGGATTCGTTGGTTGCAATTCGATACATCCATGAATACAGTTTACTGTCGCGTTTAAAATTATCAATCCCTTTAAATATTTTGATAAATGTATTTTGAAGCACATCATCTGCATCGTCATGAGAAATTACAATTTTACGGATATGCCAATACAAACGTTCCTTGTATTCTGTTATTAATACGCGGAATGCCAATTCTCTGGTTTGAACATCTTGTAATTGTTCAACTAAAGTAATTTCATCTACCAATCAACTAGTTTTTTCTTTAGACCTAGTAAAGATAAGAAGGTTTAATGGAAAGGGAAGGTTGGCGAGTTTGCGGGTCCTTATTAGCAATTATTTTGGTATACTCTGTGTAGTTTTTTTATTCCACAACACAAATCCAATAAGTCCAATACTAATAATAGTCATTGAAGTTATTCCAAATTTTAACCCTAAAATAGGATTATCATAAAACCGATCATTAAATAAACCAAAAATCAGATAAAATAATCTTGTCGGGATAAATGCCAAACTAATTAGAATTGCCAGATATTTTGGATTAGAATACTTTGTTAATATTGAATTAATTATTGGTGCTATATGGATTTCCGAAATACCAAGAAAAAGTAATGATATAAAATAGATAATAGTATGTTGATCAGTAGGAGTTTCTGGTATGAAGAATAAAATTCCGAATGAAATTATTCCAAAAATAAAACCTAACATTAATTTAAAAAACTGAGTGTTGTAGAAATATGTCCATACAACAACTGCAATAAGACCTATTGGTAAAATAAAGAAAGAATTAATGGCTGCCCACATATTTTTCGGGATACCCAATGTTGAAATTTCGCTGAACTGTACTTGCAAATCAAAAAAACGAATATTTGAAATTTCGTAAATAGACCAAAATAGACCTACAGCTATAAATGCAATAGAAACATTTAAAACTCTATTACCAATCGTTAATTTATTTATTGAAGCTTCATTTTGGGTCTTTTCTTTTGAAATTAGAATGGGAATTATCGACAATAACATTAGTATGCCAGATATTATAAACCCAATATTATAACCATATTCTTCTCCAGAATATCCAATCAGTAAAATACCAAGAAATGAGCCTAAATTTGCCACTAAATAAAACAAGGTAAATCCTGAATCTAATAATTTGGTTTTGTTTAAATATAACTTCCCGAAATTTGCAGTAATATTAGATGTATAAAATCCACTGCCTAAAACGACAAGGAACAACCCAGTATAGAGCCCAGTAGTTGAAGGAATACATAAAGTAAATGCACCTGTTGTTTGAATAAATCCTCCAATAATTATTGATTTTCTATTTCCAATGATTAAATCTCCAAACAATGCCCCAATGATTTTAGAAAATACTAATGAACCTAGAACCCAACCATAAATATCAAGTGCTTCGGTTCTATCCATCTTTAAGATTTCCCCAGTCATGTATAGAACAACTAATGCGCGAAGACCATAATAAGATGCTCTTTCGAGTATTTTTGACAAACTGTAGTAAAAAGCTCCTTTATTATGTTTTTGTATATTATTCATTCATTTTATTGAGTTGGTAAACTACCTAACTTGTTATATTTCAAACATTACTATAATTCCCAGAGAAATAAGGAACTGCAATCTTTTTTTAATGTAGAATAAATACAAAAAGAGTAAAATAAAATTATCTCCTAGCTCTTGATCTTGAATATCCAAACAATCTGTTTTGGACAATGGTTTCTGAAACTCCTTCAGGTAACATTTCTTGCCACCCTTCTTCACCTTCAGCGATCATTTTCAGTACTTTACGAGAGAAAATATGTAAAATTTCCTGATCAAAATCATTGATATCTATCAGCTTACCATTGTTCTTAAAGAATTTGTACAACTCTTTCATTCTAGGATGAACTTTTAGATTTTCACTGGTAATGAATTCATTAGAATCAGCGTCTTTATAAGGATACATATAGACTTTTAAATCTCTGTAGAATAGTTTTCCAAAAGCTTCTAAAATTCCACCGCTTAAATGGCGATAGTACTTTTCATCAAAAATTTGGATGAGATTGTAAACTCCCATTGCCAATCCCATTCTTGCTTTGGTAAACTCACTAAAGTATTCCACCAATTTGAAATACTCTTTAAAGTTGGTAATCATTACATTTTGTCCTAGAGAACATAATAATTCAGCTCTGTCTAAGAAATCACGCTCGTTAATTTCTCCTTCGGCTCTTAGATTACTTAAGGTAATTTCAAAAATAATTTGAGAATTGTCGGGATCTACTTTATTCTCATTAAAGAAAAGTTCTTTAGATCGCTCAAACATATCCATATTTACTTTGGTTACGGGTCTAAAACTACCACGTAATGCCAAAATATTCTTTTTATATAGAACCTGTGCTGGTAATAAATTGTTCCCGTCAGGACCAAACATCACCGCATTGGTCATTTCATTTTTAACCAATTGTAAACTCATCAAACGATTGTCTACATACATAAATCTTGGACCAGAGAAATTAATCATGTCAATTTCTAACTGATCTTTCTGTAAATTATCGTAAAAAGATTTTAAAAGTTCTTTAGGATTATCGTTCAAATAAAAAGCTCCGTAAATTAAATTTACTCCTAAAACCCCTAGGGTTTCTTGCTGTAAACGAGCATCACTTTCTTTAAAACGAAGGTGCAATACAATTTCATTATAATCTTCTAATGGATCTAGTTGAAAACGAATTCCAACCCAGCCATGACCTTTAAATTTCTTAGAAAAATCAATAGTAGCCACTGTATTTGCATAACTGAAAAACAATTTATCAGGATGCTTTCTTCTACTCAAACGATCTTCAATTAAATCGACTTCATGGCGAAGCATTCTTTTTAAACGTTCCTCAGTAACATAGCGTTTGTCTTCTTCAATCCCGTAAATAGCATCAGAGAAATCTTTATCGTAAGCACTCATTGCTTTTGCAATAGTTCCTGAAGCACCGCCAGCCCTGAAAAAATTACGAGCGGTTTCTTGTCCAGCACCAATTTCTGCAAACGTTCCGTAGATATCGCTATTTAAATTAATTCTAAGTGCTTTGGTTTTTGAAGCAGGAACACTGCTTATTTCTTGGTCTCCTTTTAAAGAAATAGCCATTTTACTAGGTTTTACTTGAAAAACAAATGTACTAAATTTAGAAATCAACCATCAAATTTTATGCTATTTTTGTGAGACATGAAAATTACATTTTTAGGAACAGGAACTTCTCAAGGCATTCCAATGATTGCAAATAACGCCCCCGTTTGTCTATCTACAGATACAAAAGACAAACGTTTACGATCATCTGTGATGATTTCTTGGAATGATGTAAACTATATTATTGATTGCGGACCCGATTTTAGACAACAAATGTTGCGTGAAAATATACAGTCCATCAATGGTGTTTTATTTACGCATGAACATTCTGATCATACGGCTGGCATTGACGATTTAAGACCCTTTACCTATCAAATGGGAGAAGTGCCTGTATATGCTCAAGAACGCGTGCTCAAGAATTTAAAAGTACGTTTTGATTATATTTTTAAAACTGAAAATCGATATGCTGGCGCTCCTAAATTGAAAGAACATATAATTACGAATCAATCTTTTGATTTGGATGGTATGCAAGTAACTCCGATTGAAATATTTCATGGCGATTTACCAATAACAGCATACAGGTTTGGCAATGTGGCTTATATTACCGATTTAAAAACCATGGTTGATCAAGAAAAAGAAAAGCTTCAGAATTTAGATGTTTTGATTGTAAATGCGTTAAGAATTGAAGAACATCCTACACATTTGAACTTAGAAGAAGCTTTGGCTTTTGTAGAAGAGATAAAGCCCAAAAGAGCTTATTTTTCGCACATTAGCCACAAATTAGGGTTTCATGCAGAGGTTGAAAAAATACTGCCTAAAAACGTGTTTTTATCCTATGATGGAATGCAAGTAAAAGTTTAGAACTACCTGTTTTCCTCTATGGTAAAGCTTTTGTCTTTATAGAATTTAACAGGTAATTGATATTTAATAATCAAACTCATTACTTCTGAAATTTTTTTAGTAACAGACTTCTTTTTTACTTGTTCAGTAGCATAATGGATGATACCGTTTTTCTTCTGAATTGTAATCAGTTTTTGTTCTAAGTCTTTTAACGTAATTTTCTCACCAGCAACAAAAACCTTTGCCTTAGCATCTACATAAACTTGTATATATTCTTCCTGATTGACAGTCTTTTGCTTGTAAACCTTTTGTTTAGATTGTGCGTTTGTATTTGCTGCGAAAAATAAAACGGTGATGATCAGTAGAATTCGTTTCATGCTAAGGTGAATTTAATGTTTACATGTAAAACTCAAAAATAAGTGAATTATTACGATTATCAATTTTTTATTGCCGTAAATAGCATTGTCCAATTGGTTTCCCATTCTTGATTTGCTTCATCAAAATAGGCTTGTTCCCAGAGAGCAGTATCTTCCGATTCTTTTTTCCAGACAAACCGAAGTTTCATCTCTTTTCCATGGTACATTTCTGTACCATAAAATTCACCAATCCCGTTAGCAAATTTACCTTCTACTTGTGGTTTTAAATAATTTTGAGGCGAAGCAGTATCCGCCCAAAATATTTTCCATTCGTTGGCTGCTGGATTGAACATACGAATGCTTAAGCCAATAAAAGAATTTCCAAAATGGGAAGTCTTCATTTCATCCATCAAACCCAGCCCATTTAAGATCGGTTTGGTTTCCATTTCGGCGGTAAACTCAATCCATTCGGTAGAATTGTTTAAACGTTCTTTCAACTGTCTGTTAAGAACTAACCATTTTCCGATTAGAAAATCGAAGTTTTCAATTGCGATCATGATTTTGAGTTTTTATGATAGCACGAATTTACTGTAAGTAATTTTAAGTAGCAATTCTTCTAGCAGGAGTATATGGATAAGAGTTTGGATGTCACTTCGAGTGGTCACGCTCTAGCGTGATTGTATCGAGAAGTAATCTTATAATTAGAAATTTTCTTGTTTTCGATACACCAAATCATAGATTTGGTACTCTAACTGACAAAAATTTCTTAAGTATTATTCAAGTTTCTTTAGAAAATAGAAAAGTCAAAATAAGTTCCTATTTAAAAGGAATACCCTGTATCCACTTACGGATCATTTCATCAGACAAAAGTTTCCCGAAAACTCGGTAAGAAGAATCATTTAAAGGATTTTGTGAATCAATTTTTTCTGAGACAACACCTACATCGGGATTGTAATAATCTGCATGGATAAAGCGAATTGTAGTGTCTTTCACAAATACATATCCAACATGATTGTCCAGTCCGACAAGATATAAACCGTTTCCTGATTCTGATAAATATTTTTTCACAGCGGAAATGGGTTTGTTATGAAACCTTTTTATATGATTAAAAGAAAGTTTTTTAATAAAAAGCTCTGATGCAGATTGCGCCCATTTAATTCTTGGAATATTGAAGCCAACATCAGTCAGTGTATTTGTGATAAAGTAACCACAAGCAATTTTTCCTTTTTTAGGGATTCTGGTCGTTCCGTTATAATCCCAGGGAGTTCCATACCAATGTGGAAAGACTTCAACGGAAATAGCATTCATCAAGTAATTTCTAGCTGAGACAATGACTGAATCTTTGCCAGAAATACTAGCGTTTTTATATAGAGTTTTAAATTCTTGTCGCTGTGTACTAATTTCAGAAAGCAATTCTGAATAGGTCTTTTTTTCTATGTCATTCGTGTAGTTGAGCGTACAGCAAATCATTAAAAAGAAGATTATTGTTTTCATAGCAAAACTTTATGAGTCGCTAGAAAATAATCAAGAACTAAGCCAAGATAAATGAATAATTACAATCGTTCTTCAATCCACTTTTTAAAACTAAAGAAGTTTTGTGGTGCAACGCCATGTCCAACAGGATATTCAGAATACACATTTTGCAATCCTAAAGAATCTAAGTAAGGCGAAGCTTTTCTTGCCCAATCAACAGGAATCACCTGATCTACAGAACCATGAGAAATATAATAATCTGTTGTAAATTTATTTTCAACCGTTTTAGGAAGCAATTCAGTATTTACATAACCACTTAAAGCGACTACATGCTGAACACTGTTAGGGAAGTTAAAACTTAGCGCATAACTCAAAATAGCTCCCTGACTAAATCCTAATAAAAATGTACTGTCTGGATTGGTTTTGTATTCAGTTTTCAAAGTATCAATCAAATCAGCAATTTTGTGCATCGATTCTCTTGCTTGTACCAAATCAGAGAACTTGCTGTTTTCTGCATCTAAATTGATGGCATACCATGCATAACCACCAAATCCCATTTCATACGGAGCTCTTAAACTCACGATTAACAATTCATCTGGCAATTCATCAGCAAAAGAGAATAGATCCATTTCGTTACTTCCGTAACCATGTAATAATACTAATAAGGACGGGTTCTCAACGGGTATTTTAGGTTGTCTGACAATGTAGTGTAAAGTAGTACTCATAATTAGTTGATGACTAATTGTTTATTTGCAAAAACACCATAAACTGTCCCTTTTAATTCTTTTCCTATGAAAGCCGAATTCTTTGAGGTAGACAAAACGTGTTCTTTAGTAAATGTATAGTTTCCTTCAGGATTGAAGAGCGTCAAATTTGCAACAGTATCTTTAGTGATGGAGCTCTTTTCTTGCTTAAAAACACTTCTAGGATTGTTGGTCAATGCTTGAATGGTAGTTTCAATGTCTAAAACTGAATTCACAGCTCCAAACAAACTTTCCAATCCAACAGTCCCATCTTCTGCCAAACTGAACTCTAATTTTTTATTTTCAATGTCCATAGGATTATGATCTGAAGTAATCATATCAATAATACCGTCTTTTAATCCTTTAATCAACGCCTTTGTATCTTGTTTTGTACGTAATGGTGGGTTGACTTTTACTTTACTGTCAAACCCTTCTAATTCATCGTCTGTCAATACCAAATGATGTGCAGCAACACTACAACTTACATTCAATCCTTTCTTTTTTGCTTCTTTAATCAGCTGAACGGATTTGGCTGTTGAAATCGTAGGAATGTGCAATTTACCGCCCGTATATTCTAAGAGAAATAAATCTCTAGTAATTTGAATGTGTTCTGATAAAGCCGGAGCTCCCTTTAAACCTAGTCGTGTACTGTTAATTCCTTCATTGACAATTCCTTCGCCTGCAATTGAATTGTTTTTTGGGAAACTTAAAATCAAGCCATCAAAATTCTGTGCATACAATAAGGCGACTTTCATTAGATTGTCATTTTCTATCGCTTTATTATAGTCTCCAAAAGCGACAGCTCCAGATTGTTGCATGTCGTAAAGTTCAGCCATTTCTACACCTTTACTTCCTTGTGTTAAGGCTCCAATAGGAACTAATTCTGTTGCAGATCCATTGGCTTTATTGATTAGGAATTCTACATCTGATTTTGAATCAATAACAGGGTTTGTATTTGCGTTGACAGCTACGGTTGTAAATCCACTTTTTGAAGCGACTTCCAATCCTTTTTTTACCGTTTCGCGTTCTTCATAACCAGGTTCTCCAAAAGAAACACTCGTATCAAACCACCCGCAAGATACGTGAAGGTTGTCACGTTTTACGATGTTGTACTTAGGTTCTGACTTTATAGAATTGGCAATCTGGGTGATGTTTCCATTAACAATTAAAATATCCTTAGTTTGCTTGTGGTACGGGCTTGAAGCGTCTATAATCGTAGCCGATTTTAAAAGCGTGGTCATGTCTTGAAGAATTTCAAAATTAAAATTTCCAGCAGCAAAGATACAATTGCAATCGCCAAAAACAACTTCCATAACCATTGAACTTCATTTTTTTCATTGAGTTCTTTAAAAAGTGCTTCAATAGAACCGTACACTTTTAGGTTAGCATTTTCTTTTTCAAACTCATTTAGATTGTAAAAAGATAGCAAACTTTCTTTGCTAGGGTGGTTGTAGGCAATGGTTTCTAAGGTATCTTTTTTTAGAGAAATCTGATAGAATCCGTTTTCTACAGGCTGCTCGTTGGTAATTAATTCCACTTTATTAGAAAAAGATCGTTGTAACGGAATAAAAGAAGTACTTGCGTTAGAAATCATTAAAATTTCATCTTTTGCAGCTTTTACATTTACTTCTATGTTGTTTTCATCTTGTAAAGTATAATAAGGCTTCGATATTTTTAAACTCTGTTGCCCAATATTATACAAAGTGGGAACAATCAGAGGAGAATTGCTAAAATTTGTTGATGAAGCATCTAAAGGTGATGCAAACCAGTATACTTTTGTATATATATTATCTATTTCCTGCAAAAAAGGTTTTTTATTCTCATAAGAGATAATATAATCTCCTTTAAAAGAACTCTGAAAACTTGTTGTCACCGTCGGATATTGGAAATTTTGAACTTGCTTTGAAAATACGCCCGTATATAAAGGGTGTAGATAGTTGATTTCGGTTATTTTCAGTGAATCTTTACGAATTCCCTGAATCCTTCCTGTGGTAATTTTACGAAAAAAAGTATTGTAAGATTGCGTTTGGATTCTCTGATCAGGGATGATGAGCAAATGACCTCCATCTTTTACAAATTGTAAAATAGTAGTTTGAAGTACGGTTGGAATTTCTTCTAATTGATTTAAAATGATTAATTGCTGATTTGGAATCTGGTTATAGTTTACATTTTGCAATGAGAAGTTTGTAAAATTAAAATCACTATCAGTAAATATTTTTGGTAATGAGTTTGATGTTTTTCCGATGGATAAAACATTCGTTTTTTTACGTGTATTTATACTGAAATAAAAAGTATTATCAAATAGAAAAATATCGTTAAAAGTTATTTGTAATTTTCCTTTGAACTGAGTTGTTTTTGGAATTGAAAAGTCAATGTTTTTTGTTTCATCTTTTCCGATAGAGAAGGAGCGTTTGTTGATGAGTTGGTTGTCATTATACAATGCAATGGGAACGTTTTTTTTTGGACTTCCTTGGTTATTGATGGTTGCTGAGATTAAAATTTCATCAGCTGTATTGTTATTGATGTAAATGCTGTCTATAGAAACATTGTTTTTTTGATTAGAATTGATTTTTGCTAACGAAAAAGGGCTATTTACATTTGTAAACTTTTTATTTTTATTTTTATCAATATATTGAAAATCAGAAATTAATATATTTTTATATAAAGTTTTACTTTGTCTATTTTTTTGACTCTCAATTTCTAGCATTTTCTGCTGAATATTTCCAGTTTTGGAACTAAAATCTACTTTTTTTAAGATTTCATCAAGCTCATTCTTTGTAAGATTGGTATAGATGTTATCATTTGTAATCAAAGAATACTGATCATTTTCTGAAGAGTGTTCCATAATTTCTTGAGCAGCCAATCGCAATTGATTACCATTACTTCCATTGGTATTCAAACTTAAAGAATTGTCTAAATAGATAAAATTATGATTTTTTTCTTCTGCTTTTTTATCACTGAAATAAGGTTGAGAGAAAGTAAAAAGTATCGCTAAAAATCCTAACAATCGTGTCGCTAAAATCAACCACTTTTTTAACTGGGAACTCTTACGAGTTTCTAAACTTATTTTCTTTAAAAATGCAACATTGGTAAATGCAATTTTTTTGAATTTCTGAAGCTGAAAGAGATGTACTATAATAGGAATCAGTAGTACAAATAAAAAGTAAAAAATTTCAGGATGCTTAAATTGCATATAGGTAGATGGAATTAATATTTTGCTGCTTTTCCGTTTGCCGAACTGTTTTTGATGAATTCACGAAGATCATCATTTGATTTCTTTAAATCTTCATTTCTTAAATACATCATATGTCCACTTCTATACCCTTTAAAATAGAATCGATCTTTCATTCGTCCACTAGGATCTGTTTGCCACATCGTATATTTTGCATTAAAGTATGTGGTGGCTCCATCGTAATACCCAGATTGAATTAATACTTTTAAATATGGATTCTGTGCCATGGCTTGTCGTAGTCCTTCTCTTACATTGTTATTTCTGTTGTCCCAAGGACCCACAGGACCAAATACATTGTATTTTACATCCGTTTTAAAGTTTAAATGTTCTCTTATGTAATAATTGATTGCTGGTGTAAACGAATGCAACCATGATGTGAGTTCTGAGTTGTAGTCTGGGCTGTCGCCAGCAACACGCTTATCTAAACCATTGTATCGAGAATCCAATCGACCAATTGTCAATCCATTTTTATCTCTTAAAAGCTCTTTCCAAAAATAATTTTTCGGAACATCTAAATTGTGCTGTAAAATCACATTCTTTTTAATTCCTGAGAAATAGGCCATCTTTTCTGCAACTTTATTTCGCTCTTCATCTGAAATGAATCCGCCTTTTGCCATGGCAGGAATCAATTCATTCACTGCATATTTTTCTGATAATGGCAAAACTTCCAATAGGTCTTTGCTTTGTAATTCATTAGGTAACATCTTGTGGTACCAAGCGGCAGCTGTAAAATAAGGGAGATTGATGGCAGAGGATACTGCTCCTCCCGTTCTTAGCACCTTATAATCTGCTGGAGAAACCATAATTACTCCGTTTAAATACATCCATTGTCTGTTTTGTAATTCGGCAGCCAATCCCATAACACGAGTTCCTCCATAGCTTTCACCAATAATATATTTAGGTGATTGCCAGCGATTGTTTCTTGTGATAAAGGTATTCAACCAACCTGCTAGATATTTAACATCTGCATTGATTCCGAAGAACATAGATTTGTCTAATTTCTTTCCTTTTTGTACAACAGGCCTTGAATAGCCTGTATTCACAGGGTTTATATAGACAATATCAGCAACGTCTAAAATAGAATTCGGGTTGTCTTTGACTCCGTAAGGCTGAGTTGGATATCCTTCATCATCAATATTCAACACTTTTGGACCTGTATATGCAATGTGCATCCAAACTGAAGCAGAACCTGGACCACCGTTAAAAGACATAATAATGGGTCGCTTCTCGCTATTTTTTACATTCGTTCTTTGGTAATAGGTATAGTATAAGGAAGCTGTAATTTCGCCATTGTCATTCCACACGGGTTGCATTCCTGTCGTGGCTTTATAGGTAACTTTTTTTCCATTGATGACTACTTCATTATTGGTAACAACCGTGGTATCTAATGGAATTCTTGCATCTTGAGCTTGAATGCTGATAAAACAAAGCAGCATTCCAAAAAAGAATAATTTTTTCATTGGAAAAATGATTAAAAGAGGTCTAATTTATGAGAAAAAAATGACTTATATACTAGAGAAACGTTAAACTGAGTTTAAATAGCAAATGTAAAAAAATAGGTTGGAAAGTCTTAGATTCAAAATTCGTTATCTTTGTATTAGAACAATACATAAATACTATGGATATTCAATTAGAAAAATATAAGTTAGTGGAGTGGCTGATGGGGATTAAAGACGAATCGGTTATTTCTAAACTGAAAACCATTAAAAGTAGTATTTCTACATCTTCTGAATGGACGAATGATATTTCTGATACTGAGAAATTATTAATTAATGCAGGATTAAAAGATGTAGAAGAAGGTAACACTTTTACACATGAGCAAGTAATGAAAGAGATTAACGAAGTTTATGGTATTTAGTAAATGGAAATAGTTTGGACGAAACTAGCTAAAATTACCTATATAGAAGTTCTTGAAAACCTTAAAAATAGATGGACAAAAAAAGAACTAAAAAATTTCAAAAGCTTAACTAATGAACTGCTTGAAAAGGTAAAAAATGAACAAGTCATTCATTTATATGCAAATGAAAAATTAGGTGTTCGAAAAGGAGTAGTTCACAAAAACGTATCTCTATTTTATAGAGAAGATAGGAAGAATAATAAAATTTACTTGATCACATTTTTTAATAATAGGATGAATCCTGATGTATTGAAAACTCTATTAAAGAAATAATTTAAGTTTATTTATAAGACGCTAATCAAAACTTTTCAAAGACTCCCAATCCAAAAAGCGCAAAATCATATTTTACAGGATCGCTTGCATCAAAAGCTCTTAAAGCTTTGTCTAATTCTGAAACGGCTTTCCAATCGTTTTGCTTTCTGTTAAGGATGTTGAGTTTTCTAGCAACATTTCCTGAGTGAACATCTAAAGGACAAGAGAGGCGAGAAGGCGAGTGGCTTTTCCAAATTCCGAAGTCAACACCAGCGTTATCATTGCGTACCATCCAGCGTAAAAACATATTGATACGCTTTGCTGCTGAATTCTTTAGCGGGTTAGAAATGTGTTTTTCTGTTCTGCTTTGATGAGGAATTTCAAAAAATAAGTCTTTTAAATTGGCAATCGAATTTTTATAATCAAGTTCAACATCCATAGGTTTTAAAACAGCTTCTAGTCCATTGTACTTTGTATAAATATGATGTAACGATTTTATAAAATGTTGTAAATCAATATTGTTAAATGTTCTGTGAACAAATCCTTGGGTAGCTTTTAGATCGTTTTCAGTATGATTCATGATAAAATCAAAAGGAGCATTGTCCATCAATTCCATCATTCGCTTTGAATTTCTAATGATCATGGTTCTATTTCCCCAAGCAATGGTTGCAGAAAGAAAACCAGCAATTTCAATGTCTTCTTTTTTAGAAAACTGATGCGGAATTTGAATTGGATCAGATTCAATGAAATTTAACGTATTGTATTTTTCAACCTTAGCGTCTAGAAACTCTTTTAAATCGTTTTTATGTAATGGCATCGATAGCTAAAATTGAGATTGAAACTAAGATTCCGTTGTAGACAGCGTGCATCAGTATAGACCAAATTAATCCAAATTGTATTCTAACATATCCTAAAACAAGACCGAGATATATTTGTGGAGCTACTAAAATAGGGGAAAACAAAAGTACATTGGTAGTCATTTCAAAATTGAAAAGATGAATATATCCGAATAGCAGAGCAAAACTGTAAAATGCAAATTTTAATGCTTTTGAGTTTTTGAAAAAAGTTAATGGTCCTCTAAAAATAAATTCTTCAACTACAGGAGCCAGTACAACAGCTAAAAAGAAAATGTAGCCGATAGTATTTTTTTCAAACAGATCGTCAAAAACATGTTCTCCTTTTTCAATAAATCCCATAGTAGTTAGCATTCCGGTAATAAAAAGAAGGAAGAATACAACAAAAAAGGAAAATAGAAGAAGAATTGTAAGTGTCTTTATTTTATAAAAGAAACCGCTGTTTGGGTTTTTTTCTAAAACAGGATTCTTTATAAATTCAAAAAAATCAATGAATGTATTCATTACACGATTACTCCATCTTTCATGGTTAACTTTCTATCGGCCATATTGGCTAATTCTTCATTGTGCGTCACAATAACAAAAGTTTGATTGTACGTATCACGTAGTTCAAAGAAGAGTTTGTGAAGGCTTTCTGCTGAGGCAGAATCTAGATTTCCGCTAGGTTCATCAGCAAGAATTACGGAAGGGTTGTTAATTAAAGCTCTGGCAACAGCAACACGTTGTTGTTCTCCTCCAGACAATTCGTTAGGCTTGTGTTGAATACGATCTTCTAAACCTAAGAAAATTAAGAGTTCTTTGGCTTTCTTTTCGGTTTCTGATTTTTCTTTTTTCCCAATAAAAGCAGGAATACAAACATTTTCTAACGCAGTAAATTCAGGTAATAATTGATGAAACTGGAAAATATATCCAATATGATTGTTTCGGAATAATGAGACTTCCTTGTCATTTAAGTTCTTTAAAGAAATGCCATTGATTTCTAACTGAAAATTTTGTTCTTTTAATGGTTTGTCTAAAGTTCCTAAAACTTGTAACAATGTTGTTTTTCCAGCACCAGAAGGTCCTACGATAGCAACAATTTCGCCTTTTTTTATTTCAAGGTCAACGCCTTTTAAAACTTGAACATCTCCATAATACTTATGTATATTTTTGGCTATTACCATAAAAGAATATTTATGGTAACGAAAATATTAAAAAGGAGGCACTTAGTTGAGCTTTACAGAATGTTTTTTGCATTATTATAATCAATGAAATAAACCAGTCTTAAGGAAAAGATATGCTGCTTTGGTTCACTAAATAAATTGTCTAAGTTAGAAGTAAAGCTTTGTCCTGTATTTTCATTAACACTAAAGATACTATTTCTATAGAAAGCAATTAACTGACTTCCTGGGGCAAACTGCCAAAAGTAATTTAAGTCTAGATTCCAACTATTAAAGTTGATGTCTTGATTTTCTGAATGCGTATTTGGAGTTAAGTACCCATTATCTGCTAAATCATAAAATTGAGATTGGTAACTTACATCAGACCAGTTATGCCTGAAAGTTAAGCTTAAAGACGATTTTACGCTAAAGTTATATTTTGCTGAAACTGTGTTATTAAATGTTTTACGATCTCTTCTTCCGAAAATTGGATCTCCAGTTATTTCGTCTGCAGTAGCATAACCTTCCTCATTGTAGTTTTTATTAAAGCTAAATCCGTAAGAAAAAGACAATTGATTGCTAAAACGGTACCTAGGTGAGAAATTAAATCCAAATGCACTTCTAGGGTTGTTGTCGTAAAAAGATCTCCACCAATTAGCATTTACAGAAAGTTTTTTTCTTCGATCAGAATTCATCCAATTGTTTACTGTAATCCTCGTCGGTCTTACAAAGAAAACACCTGATGTTGTTCCTTGTCTTGGTTCAAAGAAATCGAATTGTCTTCCAATATTTCCATTCACATTTCCTCCAAAACTAATACGACTTTTGGTTTCTGCCCAAGAACCAATTCCTACATTATTACTAGTATAGGTTCCAGGACTGTGTAGGAAATTAATGTTGTACCAAGTATTAACCCTCCATTGGTTAAAATTCCCTTTGGGTTGCAATATTCTATAGGAGGCATTTCCGTAAATATTTTGCCTGTTGTTTCTGAAATTAACGCCTAAGTCATTAATGTCATAGTTCTTGTCATCAAATTGATATCCAGCTTCATATCGCCATTTACCAGCTGCCTTTGCAATGCTAGTGTCAAAACTATGTCCTACTGTAGTTGATCCACCTTCAAATACATTACTTTGATTGTAAGACCCATCAACAAAATACTTACTGTTTTTGGTTCTTACATGATAAGAAATTCCAGTAACATTTCCATTTCTAAAATTCCCATCTCTAGTTACATTGGTATTCGTTAATGTAATAGAAGAGTTTTGATTGAAAGTTTGATCAATCACAATTAGATTGTAATTAGCAAAGGGTTCAGTAACTTCCGTTCTTACTTCCCCAGTAACATTGTCTCTTATAGTTGCTTCTGTCCTTTCTGTTATGGCATTAAAAAAACCAATCCCTAAGCCTTTTTTTGTACGACCAGAGATCTTCACAGCATTTAACATTTTTACGGCATCAGGATTATCAATAACTTCTTCATCTGCTCTCAGATTGTCATAAACAGCAGAAAAATTGGTTGGCGTATCCCCAATTCTCCTTGAGAAAAACAATCCAGCTTTGTTAAATAATTCGGTTCCTTCTATAAAGAATTGGCGCTGTTCATTAAATACTTGTTCAAAAGGACCTAAGTTTAAACTTACATTGTCAAATCCAACTTGCCCAAAATCGGGAATTAGTGTCGCATCCAAAGTGAAATTTTCTGTGACCCCATATTGTACATCCATTCCAATACTTCCTGATGTTTCTGAATTTCCATCAAAAGAATCTACGGTCCCTGAAGTGTAAGGGTAAAAAGCTAAACGAGTAGGGGGTTTGATGTCTTTAAAATCTTCAACCAATCCATCATATTGCGTCCAAATTCCTTTGGTATTATCAATCCAATTCCAAGTATATTGAGCATTTTCATTTTTTACATTGCGATGAAAATTGAACCCCCAAGATTGAATAGGAAGGTTTGCAAAACGCAAGGCTCTATAGGGTATTTTCATTTCTACAGTCCACCCTGTATCATTGATTTTAACATTACTTTCCCAAACAGCATTCCAACTAAAATCTTCATTTCCTTCAGAAATTTTTGATTCAGCCTGAGATCCAGATGTCATCACTACAAATTCAAAAGCGTTTTGTCCATCATCATTAGGGTTGATGGTGACTAGAAAAAAGTCGGCTTGTCCAAAATTATCTCGATTGGTAAATTGCATCGGTATTTTAGTTGGATCAGGATCTGACATATCTGCACTGATATAAATAGCATTATCATCATAAACAACTCTTACTTCTGTTTTGTGTGTGTCTGGAGCTTTTTTACCATTATCGGGTCTTAGTATATAAAAATCGTCTGCGACTTCTGCACCTTTCCACCCTTCATCATCTAATACGCCATCAATTTTTGGAGCGTCGGTAATTCTTGTTGTTTTGATTTTCTTTCTATTGCTATTGATTGTTTCTTGTGCATATAGAAGGTTTCCTGATAAAAAAACGATGAGTAATAAAGACAGAGTTCTAGACATGTTGTGGTTGATGTAGTTTGTTAATGCTAATGTATTTATGATTTTTATCGTGAAATCATAAATTCCTGTTAATTGCATTAAGGACAATGTTAATGTTATTGTGTTACACATTTTTTTAATAAAACTGAAACTTTAAGATTTCTATAACACTTTTACAATGCGAATGTAGATGGATAAGAATTTTAGAGAAAAAGAAATGTAATGAGCTGTATAAAGAATGTACTGAATTGTAAAGTTTAGGTCTCAATAAATAATGAAAAGCAAAAAATACCTGTCTATTTTATAAATAAGTTTACTATAAATTCGATTTTGAATTTGTACTTTTGCTAGCGTTTTAAACATTGAAAACAGATGAACTTACACGAATATCAAGGAAAGGAAATTTTAAACAGTTTTGGCGTAAAGATTCAACGCGGAATTGTAGCGAGTAATCACAAAGAAGCTGTAGATGCAGCGAAGCAATTAACTACGGAAACTGGAACGAGTTGGTATGTTGTAAAAGCGCAAGTTCATGCTGGTGGCCGTGGAAAAGGTGGGGGAGTAAAACTTGCAAAAAGTTTACAAGAAGTGGAAACAATTTCTAATGATATTATTGGAATGATGTTAATCACACCTCAAACTCCGCCAGAAGGAAAGAAAGTACATCAGGTATTGATTGCTGAGGATGTGTATTATCCTGGTGATTCTGAACCTGAAGAATATTATATGTCTGTCTTATTAAACAGAAACACTGGTAAGAATATGATTATGTATTCTACGGAAGGAGGAATGGATATTGAAACTGTAGCTGAAGAAACTCCTCATTTAATCTTTACGGAAGAGATTGATCCTATGATGGGATTATTGCCTTTTCAAGCTAGAAAAGTTGCTTTCAATTTAGGTTTGTCTGGTAATGCATTCAAAGAAATGACAAAATTTGTTTCTGCTTTATATACTGCATATATCAAATCTGATTCTTCAATGTTTGAGATTAATCCTGTATTAAAAACTTCTGATGATAAAATTTTAGCGGTGGATGCAAAAGTGTCTTTGGATGAAAATGCGTTGTTTCGCCATAAAGATTATGCACAATTACGTGATTTACGTGAAGAGAATCCAATTGAAGTTGAAGCGAAAGCTGCGGGTTTAAATTATGTGGATTTAGATGGAAATGTAGGCTGTATGGTAAACGGAGCTGGTTTGGCAATGGGAACAATGGATTTAATCAAACAAGCGGGTGGTGATCCTGCAAACTTCTTAGATGTTGGTGGAACCGCAGATGCTAAACGTGTTGAAACTGCTTTTAAAATCATTTTAAAAGACCAGAATGTAAAAGCAATCTTAGTAAATATTTTTGGCGGAATTGTTCGTTGTGATCGAGTAGCGCAAGGAGTTGTTGATGCTTATAAAAATATGGGTGATGCGATTAATGTACCGATCATTTGTCGTTTACAAGGAACCAATGCAAAAGAAGCAAAAGAATTAATTGACAACAGCGGAATGGAAATCATTTCTGCTACTGAATTTCAAGAAGCTGCCGATAAAGTACAAGAAGTACTGGATTTGTAGACGGAAGTGAACAAAGAATATAAAAAAGAGTAAAAGAGAACGCCGCACAATTAGACACTATCCTAAAATCTGTGTAAGTTAAAAACTCAGGGTTAAATTATTTATAGTTTAATCCTGTTTTCAAATATAGCTAAAAATTGGTTTAATATAATTCCCCAATTTCTAATAGGCATTGTCCATTTTTTAGTGCTTTCTCTTAGAGCTAAATAAACAGATTTGATCACTGCATCATCAGTTGGAAAGGACAGTTTATTTTTAGTGTACTTTCTAATTTTCCCATTTAAGTTTTCAATAAGATTAGTGGTATAAATAATAGTTCTTATTTCAATAGGAAAGTCAAAGAATACAGTAAGTTCATCCCAGTTATTCTCCCAGCTTTTAATGGCATAAGAATATTTAGATTCCCATTTGGTTTTAAAGTCTTTTAAGGCAGCTTTTGCCGCTTCTTTTGTAGGAGCTGTATAGATTTGTTTCATATCTCTTGTAAACGTTTTTTTGTCTTTCCATACCACATATCGACAAGAGTTTCTGATTTGATGAACTACACATATTTGGGTGGTTGAATTTGGGAAAATGGTTTTTATGGTATCTGTAAACCCATTTAAATTGTCGGTTGCTGTAATCAATATATCTTGCGTTCCTCTTGCTTTTATATCAGTTAAGACTGTCATCCAAAAGGCTGAAGATTCGTTTTTACCTAACCACAAGCCTAAGATTTCTTTTTTACCATCAGTTCTAAGACCAACTGCAATGTAAATCGTTTTATTAATCACTTTAGAATTTTCTCTAACTTTAAAAACAATACCATCCATCCAAACAATTAAATAGGTGGCTTCTAAAGGTCTGTTTTTCCATGCGATAACATCATTGGTAATGGTATCAGTTATTCTTGAAATGGTGGAAGTAGATACATTAAAATCATAGAGTTCCCGTATTTGTTCTTCGATATCACTATTGCTCATTCCTTTGGCGTACAATGAAATGATGACATTCTCAATACCCTCTGTGGTGCTTTGTCTTTTCTTTATAAGCATTGGATTGAAAGAGCTATCACGATCCCTAGGAACTTGTATTTCTGTTTCTCCTAAAGTAGTTTTTAACTTCTTTTTTGTATAACCATTACGCAGGTTAATTCCTTTACTTTTTTGATGTTTTTCGTAATCTAAATGAGCATCTAACTCACCTTCAAGAATTTTTTCAACACCTCGTTTGTGGAGTTGCTCTAAAAAACTGGTAAGTTCTGAACCACTGTTAAATTGTTTTAAAAAATCGTCGTTTAATAAATCTTCTGGTTTCATAAATGTGTAAAATTTAAAGTTAATAAAATAAAAAACTCAGGATTGAATTCAATCCTGAGTTTTTGAAACTTACACACTTTATGGGTTAGTGCCCACAATTAATTAAATCAGTTTTAATTTTATGCTGCGTTTTACTTAGAAAGGTTCTTGTTGGTTACTATTAATTTAGCCATAGAGATGGTATTACTTCACTCTTTTTGCTATCGGATGATTAGCATTTAGTTGCAGCAAATCCCAAAGGTTTCCATACAAATCTTTAAACACGGCTACAGTTCCATAATCCGCTTCCTTTGGAGGTCTAACAAATTCAATTCCTACAGCAATCATATTGTTGTAATCTCTCCAAAAGTCATCCGTATTTAAAAAGAGAAAAACACGTCCGCCAGCCTGATTTCCAATAAAATCCTCCTGAACGGGTTTTGAAGCTTTGGCAAGCAAGATGGTCGTTCCCGTTGAGCCGAATGGAGCCACTACAACCCAACGTTTGTCTTGCTCAGGTTGATAGGTATCTTCCAGTAAGACAAAGTTTAATTTCTTCGTATAAAATTCAATAGCCTCATCATAATCTCTTACTACCAATGCAATATGTATTATAGATTGTTTCATGTATTCCTGTTTCGTTCCAACGAAGTTAATCAAAAGGAAATTCATCAACCATACTCGTAAATATATTCACAACCGGTTGACAGTAAGCAGTCTTCAGTAGTACAGTTTTCAGTAAGTAGTAGGCAGTTCCTCGTCCTGCTTCCTGTTTCAACTTCATTTTCATTTTCATTTTCTCGTCTTGTCTCTAGCATCTAGCCTCTAGCCTCCAGTCTCCAATCTCTCCTCTTTTTTCTCTTCTCTCTTCTCCTTTTTGCAACTCTACAATATTCCAATAAACAGATTGCTTCTCACGCTGCTTTTCGATACTCTTCAAAACTTCAACAAGTTCAGCACAGGAATTCAAGATAAAAACTCAGTGTAAGAAAGCGCGATCGCAAAGACAGTTGTCTTCTTCAACTTCAACTTCAACTTCAATTTCAGTTTCTCGTCCTGTCTCCTGTTTCCTGCTTCCAGTTTCTAGCATCTAGTTTCAATTTCAATTTCATCTTCATAAAACGAATTCTCAAAAAAACCATACGAATTCTAAATAGCCTCGTTATTAGGGTGATAATAAATCTACCTTTGAGTGTATCATAAATTTTTACGCTATGTTTTTACAAAAAACCACCGTTTTAGCTGCCTTTTTAATCTTGTTGATTTCCTGCAATCGAAAAAAAATAACTCCAGATAACATCTACAAATACAGGAGTTACGTCAGCTACACCACTTCAGGAATTATCTCTACCTCAGATAGTTTCGAAATCAATCTCACCAAAACAACAGATCAATTTATAGACAGTGAAGAATTGCCAAGCGATATTGTTTCCGTCCATCCAAAAGTAGAGGGAAAGTTGACTATTAGAAACGGGAATATCCTCCGATTTACGCCTAGCGAAACATTAAAACCAGATACAGAATATAGTGTGACGGTTCAGCTAAACCAGCTATTTGAAAATGTGGCAGAAGAACAAAAGACATATACATTTCAGTGCAAAACCATCAAGCCGAGTTTTACAGTTTCAACCAACAATTTACAATCACATGATAAAGATTGGCAATACATTTCTGGGATTGTAAAATCAGCAGATTTTATTTCCTTAGGCGACGCGAAAAAGCTAATCACAGCCAAACAAGGAAGGAAAGACATACAACTTGTATGGAATGAATCTCTCGAAAAAAGTAAGTACTTCGACTTTACCCTAGACAGCATACAACGATTTGTAGAAGATGATGAAATATTGGTAAAATGGAACGGGAAAGCCATCGGATCAAAAATTTCTGATGAGCAAACCATTGTCATTCCTGGGAAGAATAATTTTAAAATCACCAATGTAAAAGTCGTACAAGGCAACAAACAACACATTGCAATTAACTTCTCAGACCCGTTAAAAAAGAATCAAAACTTCAAAGGCTTGGTGACAGTTGAGAATGCCATAAAACCAAAATTCATTGTAGACGGAAATATTCTAAAAGTATATTACAATACTCAAATTACAGGATCCGCAGCAGTAAATGTATTTCAAGGCATCAAAAATGCGAGCGGTTATAAATTAAAGAATGATTATAACAACACCCTGCTTTTTGAGGAATTGAAACCTCAGGTGAGGCTGGTGAGTACTGGGAATATTCTTCCCAATTCAAAAGACCTAAAATTCAATTTTGAAGCCGTAAACTTAAGTTCGGTAGACCTAAGAATCATCAAAGTATACAACGATAATATACTGCAATTTCTTCAGTATAATAACCTAAACGGATCCTCAGAAATTAAAAGAGTAGGAAGAAGGATTCTCAAAAAAACCATCAATTTACTAGAAGACACATCACAAAATACCAAAAGCTGGAAAGCCTATAGCATCGATTTATCAAAACTATTTAAAGCGGATGTCGGCGCTATTTATAGAGTAGAATTGAGTTTTAAGCAATCCTATTCTTTATATGCTTGTGATAACAATACCTCTCAAAAAGTAGCAGATGAAGACGAACTTAAAGAAGTCACCGACAATGAAGAAGAAAGAGAAGAACTCTATTGGGACAATAAACTCTATAGCTACAAAGACAATTACTACAGCTGGAGGCATCGAGAAAACCCTTGTCACAAAGCCTATTACAGTTATAACAATACGGTTACACAAAACCTATTGACCTCTAATTTGGGTGTGATTGTTAAAAAAGGAAATCAGAGAAATTACTTTTTTGCCGTAACAGATATCATGACAGCCCAGCCTGTAAGCGAAGCCAAAGTGTATTTGTACAATTATCAGCAACAAAAAATTGCACAGATTACCACAAATTCAGAAGGAGTGGTAAAATATGAATCGCCAAAAGAAGCTGCCTTTGCAATTGTGACCAAAAGAGGAAATACCAGCTATGTAAAGCTAGACGATGGAAACTCCTTGTCGTTAAGTAAATTTGATGTTTCTGGAGTGAGAACTCAAAAAGGAATCAAAGGATTTATCTATGGAGAACGTGGCGTTTGGCGACCAGGAGATACCATTCATTTAAACTTTGTATTGAATGACAACGATAATAAATTACCAAAAAATCATCCCGTAAAACTAGAAGTAAGAGACCCCAACGGAAAACTCATTCACAAAAAAGTAACCAGAGATCATGTAGGTCAGTTTTATTCATTCCCTTTTAGCACATCCACAGAAAATAGTACAGGCGTTTATAGAGCTTTAATTTCAGTAGGCGGCGCAAAATTTACCAAACAACTCAAAGTAGAAACGGTAAAACCCAATCGTTTAAAAATCAATTTAGATTTTGACAAAGAAACCTTTTCAGCAACAGCACCCATGAAAGGAAATCTACAAGTAAATTGGTTGCATGGCGCGCCTGCACGGAATATCAAAGCAGAAGTAATTGCCAAAGTATCCAAAACAGCAACAAGGTTTAAAGGATATAAAAAATACCTTTTTAACGACCCTACAAGAGATTATGATACCGAAGAAATCAATGTATTTGATGGAAAAGTGAATGAGAATGGAAATGTAGCCATCAATGAAAAATTGAATGTAGGAAAGAATGCACCCGGAATGCTACGCGTTCAATTTTTGGTCAAGGCATTCGAAAACGGCGGAGATTTCTCTATTGATGCCTTTTCTAAAAAATTCGCGCCTTATGCATCATTTATAGGAATGCAATCTCCAAAAGAAGACGAGTATGGTTCCTACAGTACAGGATCAAAAAAGCAGTTTGATATTGTTACAGTAACAGACCAAGGAAAGCCAATTTCCAGAAAAAAAATTGAAGTAAAAGTTTATAAAATCGAATGGCGTTGGTGGTGGAATTCAGGAAGAGACAATTTGTCGAGCTACAATTCTAGCAGTTACCACAGACCTTATAAAACGATGAATATCAGCACAGACAGCAAAGGAAAAGGAAACTTTGCGCTAAAGATTCCTAAAGAAGACAGAGGACGTTATTTAATTCGTGTGATTGATCCTGTAAGCGGACATGCCACAGGAAGAACCGTATACTTCTATGATAATTGGTGGGAGAATTCTCCAACAGATGATAAAGAAGCTGCAAAAATGCTCATTTTTAATGCTGATAAAGAGAGCTATAAAGTAGGAGAAATTGCCAAAATTACATTTCCCTCAGCCCATGTTAGCAAAGCTTTGGTAAGCTTAGAAAACGGGACAGAAGTCATTCAACATCAATGGGTAAATACCAAAAGAGGGCAATCGGTTATAGAGATTCCGATTACAAAAAAAATGGCACCCAATTTCTTTGTGAATATTTCTTTATTACAACCTCACGCAAAAATTGAAAATGATTTACCTATCAGATTGTACGGAACAATTCCTGTAAAAGTTGAAGACCCAAAAACAAGATTAGAACCTGTCATTTCAATGCCAGATGTTATAGAACCAGAAAAAGATTTTAAGGTGATTGTTTCTGAAAAACAGCAAAAATCAATGACCTATACCTTGGCAATTGTTGAAGACGGATTGTTAGATCTAACACGATTCAAAACACCCAATCCACACCGTAAGTTTTATGCAAGAGAAGCATTAGGAGTAAGAACTTGGGATATTTATGACAATGTAATCGGAGCGTATTCAGGAAGTATAGATCAAGTATTTGCCATTGGTGGAGACGGAACATCAGCCGCTGCAAAAAACAGAAAAGCAAATAGGTTTAAACCTGTAGTAACACATTTAGGTCCGTTTATTTTAAAACCCGGAGAAAGAAAAACACACAAAGTCAAACTATCCAATTATATCGGATCTGTAAGAACCATGATTATTGCTGGAAACGGAAATAATGAAGCCTACGGAAATGCAGAAAAAACCGTAGCTGTAAAAAAACCATTAATGGTGTTGGCTTCCTTACCCAGAAAGTTAAGTCCAGGAGAAAAAGTGACCTTGCCCGTGACTGTATTTTCAACAGAAGAAAGTATCAAAGATGTCAATGTAACTTTAGAGCTCAGCAATGGAATTCAAGTTGTCGGAGAAGAAAGTGCAAAGTTAAACTTCACAAAAACAGGCGAGAAAATGGCGTATTTTGAGTTGGATGTCAGCAAAGCAAATGGACTAAATACCATTAAAGTTATGGCAACTTCTGGCTCGAAAAAAGCAAAGTATTCCGTAGAGATAGATGTGACGAATCCCAATCCGATCACTTCAAAACTCATCAACAAAACACTAAAAGGAAAAGAAGAACTTTCCATAGACTTTAAAACATTTGGAGTGGCAAATTCAAACAGCGCCGTCTTGCAAATTTCATCCATGCCGCCCATCGATTTTAATAGAAGATTGGAATACTTAATTCGATATCCACATGGCTGTATAGAACAAACAACCTCCAGTGTTTTTCCACAATTGTTTATGAGCGATTTGTTTGATTTATCAACCCAAAAGAAAAATGAAATTCAATTCAATATCAAAAAAGGAATTCAAAGATTGAGTCATTTTCAAAGAGCTGATGGAGGCTTAAGCTATTGGATTGGAGAGAATTATGCAAACGATTGGGGGACAAGTTATGCAGGACATTTTATGTTAGAAGCAGAAAAGAAAGGATTTGTATTGCCATTCACATTCAAAAGCAATTGGATTCGTTATCAAAAAGAAGCCGCAAGAAATTGGAGGCCAAAACATTCAAATTCTTACAACGATTTAAATCAAGCGTACAGACTGTACACATTGGCATTGTCTGGAAATGCCGACTTGGGAGCCATGAACAGATTACGAGAATACGAAGGAATTTCTAACGAAGCCAAATGGAGATTGGCAGCCGCTTATGCATTAATCGGACAGAAAGAAGCAAGTCAAAGATTAGCCAATACCGCAAGCGTAGAATTTAAAGATATAAATGATGATTATAGCTACGGTTCCCTAACAAGAAACAAAGCCATGGCTTTAGAAACGATGATTATTTTAGAAGACGATAGAACCTTTGAATTCGCAAAATCCATTGCAAAAGATTTATCAGGAAATCAATGGATGAGTACGCAAACCACAGCATACAGTTTACTGGGAATGGGGAAGTTATTGGCAAAAAACGGAGGAAAATCTGTGGAGCTAACATACCATTTCAATGGAAAAAAAGAAGCCTTAGAAACTTCAAAAACCATGTTAGAAAGAAACCTAACAGTTTTAAATGGAGACAATAAAATAACATTCAAAAATTTAGAAAGCAATACAATGTATGTGAGTGTTATAAACAAAGGGAAGTTACCATTAGGTAGCGAATTGGTTGAAGAAAGAGGATTTTCTACCAAGGTAATCTATACAGATACAAATGGCAATCCAATAAATATCAGTCAACTAAAACAAGGCGAAGATTTCAGAGCAACAGTTACTGTAAGAAACCTAAAATATGAAACCGTAAAAGACATTGCTTTAACGCAAATTTTCCCTTCAGGATGGGAAATTGTGAATACTAGGTTTACCGATTTTGGAGCCGCAGCAACCAGTCAGGCAAGGCACTCAGATATCAGAGACGATCGCGTAAATTTCTATTTCGATATGACAAGAAAAGGAACCAGTGGCGGCATAAAAACCTTCTCCGTACTATTAAACGCAGCCTATTTAGGAAGCTATTATTTACCCGGAGTTCAAGTAGAAGCCATGTATGATAACGATTATTTAGTCCGATCAAAAGGACAATGGATTGAAGTTGTGAAATGATGATGAGATCACTTCGTCGTTCCTCCTCGTGAAGACACTCCTAAATGCCTTTGCGAGGAATCCCGAAGTTTCGGGATGACGAAGCAATCTGTTTATTGATTAGTCCAATCAAAAGGACAATGGATTGAAGTTGTGAAATGATGATGAGATCACTTCGTCGTTCCTCCTCGTGAAGACACTCCTAAATGTCTTTGCGAGGAATCCCGAAGTTTCGAGATGACGAAGCAATCTGTTTATTAATTAGTCCGATCAAAAGGACAATGGATTGAAGTTGTGAAATGATGATGAGATCACTTCGTCGTTCCTCCTCGTGAAGACACTCCTAAATGTCTTTGCGAGGAATCCCGAAGCTTCGGGATAACGAAGCAATCTGTTTATTGATTAGTCCAATCAAAAGGACAATGGATTGAAGTTGTGAAATGATGATGAGATCACTTCGTCGTTCCTCCTCGTGAAGACACTATTAAATGTCTTTGCGAAGAATCCCGAAGTTTCGGGATGACGAAGCAATCCGTTTATCGATTAGTAAAAATGATAATAATGTATAATGATAAAAGAACAAGTAACAACACGTCATTTCGAAGGAAGGGTGACTGAGGCTCTCGAAGTCAACCGAAAATATATTTACATAACATTAATTCATTGCATCATTAACTCATTAAACCATTGAAAACAAAAACATACATAAAAAAGCACAAAATCAAATTATCAATCCTAACGATTGGTTTAATATTCTACGCCTTTTGTTTACCAAGTCAGTTGTTTAGTGACCCAACATCAACCGTAATTACAAGCAAAGAAGACAAACTCTTAGGGGCAAAAATAGCCAAAGACGGACAGTGGAGGTTTCCAGAAAATAAAGAAATTCCAGAGAAATTTACCACCTGTTTAATTCAATTCGAAGACGAACATTTTTACAAGCACCCAGGATTCAATCCAATATCAATTATAAAAGCCATTCGAGAGAATATAAAAGCAGGAAAAGTAAAAAGAGGCGGAAGTACCATTACACAACAAGTCATCCGATTATCGCGAAAAAACCCAGACAGAACCTATTTTGAAAAAGTAAAAGAAATCATTTTAGCAACCCGATTAGAACTCAGAGAAAGCAAAAAAGAAATCATTTCATTGTGGTCTAACAACGCACCTTATGGCGGAAATGTAGTGGGTTTAGAAGCTGCCTCATGGCGATATTTTAATCGAAGTCCAGAAAATTTATCTTGGGCAGAATCAGCAACATTGGCAATATTACCCAACGCGCCAACCCTAATTTACCCTGGGAAAAATCAAGAGCGATTGCTAAAGAAGCGAAATCGATTGTTGGCAAAACTTCTCAAAAAATCGATCATAGATTCCTTAACCTATGACTTAGCAATTCAAGAAGAAATTCCCAATAAACCCTATGCAATTCCACAGATCACACCTCACTTAGTACAAAAGATCGGTCAATCTAACGAAGGAGAATTGGTAAAAACCAGTGTAGATTACTATTTGCAAAAAGAAGTCAATGAAGTGGCGAAACTGCACTATCAAAAACTATCTCAAAATGAAATTTACAACGCTGCCATTTTAGTATTGGATGTAAAAACAAGAAAAGTGTTGGCCTATGTCGGAAACAGTCCAACCACAAAAGAACATCAAAAAGACGTAGACATTATCAACAAACCAAGAAGTACAGGAAGCATTTTAAAACCCTTTTTGTACAGCGTTATGTTAGACAATGGAGACATCTTACCCGAAACACTCATTCCCGATGTACCCACACAAATAGGAACTTACAAGCCCGAAAATTTCAATCAAGAATATGCAGGAGCTGTGTCAGCAAAGAAAGCCTTATCACGCTCATTAAACATTCCTGCCGTAAAAATGCTGCAACAATTCGGAACCGATAAGCTACATCACTATTTGCAGAAAATGAATTTTACAGACATCAATCAATCCGCAGACCATTACGGACTTTCTCTAATTTTAGGAGGCGCAGAAAGTAATCTGTGGGATTTGGTAAAAAACTATGCAGCCTTTTCATCAACCATCAATCATTACGATGAAACCTTAGGATATTATTCCAATGAATTTTGCGAGCCTACATATTTCTTTGATCAACAAGTCGATTTTGGAAAAAAGAAAGAGGAAAAAAACCTGATGAATGCAGCCTCCATGTATTTAACCTTAGAAAGTTTAAAAGAAGTATACAGACCCGGAACCAATCAGAATTGGAAATATTTCGATTCCTCCAAAGAAATTGCTTGGAAAACAGGAACCAGTTTTGGATTTAGAGACGCTTGGGCTGTGGGAACTACCAAAGATTATGTAGTTGGAGTTTGGGTTGGAAACGCAGACGGTGAGGGAAGACCTGGTTTGGTAGGCGTACAAACCGCTGCGCCAATTTTATTTGATGTATTCGATAAATTGCCCAGAAGCGAATGGTTTACAGCACCATTTAACGAAATGATCACTGTGGATGTTTGTGCAAAAAGTGGCTACAGAGCCACAGAAATTTGCAAAGAAAAGAAGCCAATGGACATTGCTGTCAGCGGATTAAAATCTGAACCTTGTCCGTTTCATAAAACCATTCATTTAGATAAAACAGAGAAATTTCAAGTCAATACCTCTTGTGAAAATGCCGATGAAATTGTGCAAGCTTCCTGGTTTGTATTGCCACCATTATTAGAACACTATTATGAAGAAAAAAATCCTTTGTATCAAAAATTGCCTAAATATAAATTAGGTTGTATAAAAACAAATGAAGAATCCATAGCATTCATATATCCAAAAGATCAGAACAAAATTTACTTACCCAAAGACTTTGATGGAAAAAAGAACGATGTCATTTTAAAAGTAGCACATTCCAATGAAGAAGCTACTTTGTTTTGGTATTTGAACAATAAATATATGGGCGAAACAAAGAAATTTCATGAGTTTTCTATGCAACCAAAAGTTGGAGAATATATTGTGACAGTTGTAGATGAAACAGGATTAGAACTTAAAAAGTCAATAGAGATAAAATAATAAAGTTTGCTAAAGTATTTTACTAATTTGTTTCCAAAACATATACACATATACCAAGATTTTAAGCTAACATATGAAAAACACTACTGCTGTTTTTAATAGAAGCAATGTTTAAAATATTCTACTGTTTTGTGAGTGTATATTCTCCATGAGGAACATCCAACTCTACTGGGTCTGTTCTGTCTTCTTCTACAAACCTGGGGCCACCACCAAAAATGCGTATTTTCAATTTCTCTACACCTCCCTCTACTACATAACGGAGAACTAAGGTGCTTGTCACATCTTCTGCCGTTTGGTGAGATATGGAGATGCGTGCTCGTCTTTCATCTATAGTGCACTCATCACATTTAGGCCTACTGATTTTACTGATTATAGAAAAACCACAAATTCTATGATCAGCTCCTTTAAGGGAGGGATTATCAAAATTACTTAATGTATTTGCTTTTTCCACTCCATTTTCTACATATTGATATTCCCCTACTAACATATCTTTGTACATAGAAGTGGCATCCAATTGGTATTTTATTTCTTTATCTAATTTGAATGTTAATGAAGTGTTTCCATCTTCCCATTTCCAGGTTCCTATAAACTTGTCAAAATCGTTGTCTAGGTCTTTTAAATAGTAATTAGAGTTGGTATCGAAGTCTTCATTGCTATAAAGCCCTACGATGTGTTGTTGCGCTTTACAAGAAAAGCTAAGGAATGCTATGGCGATCATTATTAATTTTTTCATGGTCTTTATTTTTAGTTACAGGTTGTATATTCGTTGGTGTCAGGATTATAATTTTTCCAATTTTCAATTTCATTATCTGAATTGTAAATGGCTTTGGACAAACTTGCGTTGATCTCTTTTTTCTTTAAAAACTGGAACAAGCGTTGTTGTTGTTCTGAGATAGAGGAGTCTGCTCCTGTAGTAACATCCACATCTCTTTCATAATATTCTATGAGTTCTCTATGAAATTCACCTCTCTTTTTACGGGTGCTCACAAATCGTTGCAATATAGACAGGCTTTGGGCATCATTTATTTTTAAGGCAAAGGTTTGTCCGTTTACCACCAAAAAGATAGTGTAGGTTTGTGGCAGATTACTTCCCACACCTTGGTAATTGTTAGCCATTCCTGCAATGTTTAAAATATCGTGCCCAGAAAATAGTTCAAAAACATCGGTATTATTATTAGGATGTTTGTGTGCTACAGTATGGGTATAATCATCGTAATTAAAACGAGTTTGATACCTACTAGTACTTGTTTTTAAATTACTAGGAACATTTTGACCATTTGATGGGTTTTTACGAATCTGAAATCCACTTTCGTTATTACTATTGTTATTTAGCAGTTCTTTAAAACGAGGTTTGATATTGGTATTACTATTTAGTAAATCTTTGATGTCTTTACACGGGTCGGGGGTAGCATTAATAGGTAATATAATACCTACAGTTCCATCTCCAGCTCCCTCACAAGGATTGTTACAATCATCTTCTGTTGATCTGTTTAAAAAGGTATCAGGTTCGCCACCACAAACAAGAACAGGTAAAAAAGTAGTTGCTTGATCTGGTGCTCCACAGGTATCATGTAAATGCCAGACATCTGAATTGGACTGGCTGCATCCTTGTACATACATATAAGTAGCACAATCTCCAAAAGGGTCTCCATTACCGCTACCAGAGCCACTGCCTCCTGATATTGGTCCGCCTGGGCCACCATCTATTGGATTCCCCGACCCTCCTGACGGATTTCCTCCGCCAATGATAGGAACTTCTCCACATGGGCAATCATCTATATTTCTTGTACTTCTGGAAGTGTAACCTCCATGAGAAGCCAAGAAATTGGAAAGATTGTATTTGAGAATGCTTCCTGTAAATTCATCAAAGTTATAATCAGAATTTATAAAATTCTCTAGAGTATTTTCATCAGAGACAAACTTATGAATAGATATCTTTGGCTCAGTTGAAGAAGAGTTTTGATGAAGAATGAGATTGTAAAAAGTAGTCTCGTCTTCATCATTCACTAAAAGTTTAAAGGTATAGTTCGCATTCCCTGTTGAGTCTATGACCTGAATAATGTTATCAAAATCAACTACCGTTTCTAAATCATTCTGTCTACTTGAAGAAGTTTTAGCATATAATTGTTGTGTCTTTGAATTGACAAAATCTAACAGATTTGGATCTAATTCTTTTTTACTTAATGTTTTGACAGTGAAACCTAAATCTGCAGATTCATGTAGGTGTAGGTGTTCAAATTCTCTTTCACAGTTCCATAAGAATACAGAACAGCATAGCACAAAGAGTAGCAATGCCAATGAACTCTTGATCTTTTTGTTTTTCATATTTATTTAATTTTAAATTTGTATTCCTTTTTTATTGTAAAGTGAGTACCTCAACAATAGTGATGACTCTCTACATACTTTAAAGCTTAAAATCGGGACAGTACATTTCAGCAATTTTTGCACAGCTAAAACAAATATAGAAAAATTATCCTATTGCTTTAAACATTATCTTTTTATCTAGGGTTGTTATCATGGAAAACATTGTTCTTGATTTCTTGTTAGAGTTGTGTGGAAAATATATTATAGCAATTGCCAATAAAACTGGCGAAACAAAGAAATTTCATGAGTTTTCGATGCAACCAAAAGTTGAAGAATATATTGTAACAGTGGTCGATGAAACTGGAGTGGAAGTAAAGAAGAAGATTGAGATATGATAATTAATAAATATTCATTTGGCAGCAAACTTTTAAAGTTTAGTCTGAACAGTAAATATTATATTCATCAATTATTTCTTCTTTTGAATATTTCCTAAATTCATTAGTGTTAATCATTTCTTGAATGACATCACAATCTTTAAAATATTCTTTAATTAATTTTTTAAAATTCCCACTAAGCCTCGTAGCAACCTCTTCATCCTCTCTTTTAACATATAAGATTTCCTTACTATGGTGATAGCGATTCATCATGTTTCCATCAAAAAAAGAGCTGCTAAAATTGAAACTTTCCTGATATAAAGTCGCTTTTCCAAAAGAAATAACTTCGAGTAAAACAGGTTTTTGCTTTCTATTTGTTTTGACATATTCAAATGTTTTACTCATTTCAAATCCATAGAAAGTAATTCCTTTAACCATTAAACTTGTCCATGTGTCTGGCTTATCTTCTAATGAAACTCTAAATTTAATTTTATGATTTTTAGTAATCATTCCATAGCCTTCAAGGATATCGCCATCATTAAAAATAATCTCAGCTTTCTGATCTTGAGAAAGTAAATTGCTCGTTAAGAATAGTAATAATAAAAGTAATTTGATCTTTTTCATAGTGCTTAAGAACGGTTTATACATGAGAAGTTGCAATTTTTTTGAGCTAGCAATTTTCAAATTAATTCTAGATTTAAAAGTAATTAAAATTTTTAATACTCAGAATTTTCTGAAGCCTTTGTATCTGAACATTAGTCTACGTAGAGCAAATTGAAAATATAGAAATGAAATATTAAAAGTTGAAAAATTCGTGAATTTGTGGCTCAGAATATCGAAAATAACAGTGTGAATTTATTCTGGATAAAATGATAAAGTTTTCTAAAAATATTTTTTCCTAGCATAAATTTTTATACATTTAGTGCTGTCAGATTGTTATGAGAGCTTTATAGCTCAAGTCCCACTTTAAAATGATCAAAAAAGAAAGTATTCAGTAAAAAATAACTGAGTGCTTAAATTATTAATTATAAAAACAAATTATTATGGCAGGATTAAGAACAGCTTTGGAAAACTTAAACAAAGCAATCGAAGATTTAACTTCACTACACGTACAAACATTTTCAGGAGAACTGAAAATAACTATTGATAATAAAAAAGGATATTCAGATATAAGAAATCAGATCAAAACACAAAAAGACAAAAAAGACGGAACGATTATTCTGGTTGCTGAAACTTTAGCACAGTTTGATGGAGACTCTTATAATTTTGTAAGAAAAGATTTAACTGACATTCCGCCAATAGCTCTTGAAGTACATAAGAATGCAGTAAAAGCAGGAATTGAAACTAGAATCGGTTTACTAGAATTATTCAAAAGCACAATACTTAAGTAATAGCTAATGGGTGAATTACCTGAATATAATTTACCTAATTTATCGGGAACATATGCCAATCAGCTTGGACAATATGATGAGATCCTTACGGCGGCAAATGCCAAAGGATTAATCAATCATACACCTACAGATGATAAAGAAACATATGATTTCAAAAAGCAAAGAATTAGGCTACAAACCATTTCCTCAAGATTATATCTCTTAGGATATCTGCGCAACAAAATTTCTTCCAGAAGAATTGAAAAAAACAAAGAGCTTATAAAACAAGCTGTCTTTAATTTTCAAAATGATGCAAATCTTAAAACAGATTACTGGGTAGGAGATAAGACTTGGTATGCCTTAGATGAATTGGTGAGTTTCGATTCCCATTTTACCTATGATAAATGGTTTGTAGACGATAAAATTAAACCCGAAGTACTACCTGCAATGCATCGTGCCATTCAATTAAGAATGTCGTGTTTAGGGTTATATGGACAAAAACCCAACAGTACTTCTAAATTACTTAGCAAAGTAAGTTTGTTTAAGCTTGGAAAAATCTTAAAAATTTTCAAGCTTAAAGACAAAGATTTCATTGCAGATTTTGATTATTCAACAATCAACGCTTTGTTTAATCACGATTCTTTAATCAACGCGATTGCAAATTTTTCAGTAAGAAACAGGAATTTAGTTTCGTTCAATTTCGAAAGTTGCGATTCAGAAAAAGAACAAATCCTAGCAAAAAAGTTTATTTCTAATTGTGCTAAAATTGAGCTATGGCTTCTAGGCTATGAGATAAACATTGACGGAAAAGATGATTTTGAGTACAGAAGAAGTAGCGACCTGAGAAAAAAAATATTTAGATACTATTTAGACTACGAAAAGAAAAAAAGGAGTACAGCCAGAAGATTGGCAAAAAAGTTTTCACCTAAATTGTTTATGGGCTTTGATCTGACAACAGAAAAAGCCGATAAATTTAAAGAAGACAATGCCAGTGAAGAAGTCTATAAGATTATGATGCCCGAAGAAAAAGCCAAAAGGAATGGCATTCTAGTAGAAGCTTGGTCCTACATAAAAGAAAGAGGAATGCGACTCTGGGATGGACTCAAAAGAATTTGGCGATGGATCAAAAGAAAAGGAAAACAAGCATTTACATTTTTAAAAGAAAACATTTTTAAAGCGTTTTACCGATTTGTTTCCAAAGCATATAAAATAATTACCAAAGGAATCTCTGCAGTTGTAAAATCTTTTGGCGTTTATATAAAAGGTGCTTTAGCGTCAAATCAGGTACTACTTTCTTTTTCTAAAGACATGGATACCGAAACCTACATTGACAATCGACTTACGGTAGAAAATGGAGAGATGGCAGTACAAAAAATACAAAAACAGTCGAAGGCATTTAACTTAGGATGCAGAATATTAGGCTTTGTATTTAATATATTTAAAAACGCAATGACAGGTATTTTTGGCTGGGCAAAACTTTTGTTCTCCTTGCTAAAAAGTTACAAAGACATCAAACTCATATATCGAGATTTTAAAGAAGTAGCTGGTTTTGCGTAAATATTTGGAAACGTATAAGTTATAAGTAGCTACGTAAATTAGTACTTAGTTTTGTAAGTACACATCTAATTGAAAATCCACAAGAACAATCAATTACTTATAGCGTTATTTTGTGAACAGTTATTTTATTCTAATCGTTTTTTAATATCCATTCTCTGATGTAGAATTCTAACGATTTCAACAATCTCATTTTCTACTTTTCTGTAAAAAATCAGATGTGATTTGATTTTCGTTACTCGATAATTTTTTCGAGTTTGTTCTACTGATTTTCCAATCAAATAGTTGTCTGCTATAAATTCAATCTCTCCGATTATTAAGTCATAATATCTGTCGGCTTGTTCTTTAGATCATTTGTGAAAAGTATAAACCCAAATATCATTTAAATCATCAATGGCTTGTTTACTTATTCGATCATTTATTCATAAATGTTGACGATGCAATTCAGACAGGTTTTATTTCGGATCAAAATTTTCAACAAATCCGCTATTTTCCCCAACTTCGAGAGCTTTAATTAGTTCTCTTTCTTTTTTTTCTTCACGTTCTAACAAACGTAATGCAGAACGAATAACTTCGCTAACCGAACCATATCTGCCAGAATTCATCTCTTCTCTGATAAAATCCTCAAAATGAGTCCCGAGTGATATTGAAGTATTTTTCCCCATTTTGACTAAAATTTATTTAAAAGTACCAAAATCTTGGTAACGTAACCAAATTGCATACAACGAACTATCTAATGCTAGTTTGTACTTATGTCTCTATAAAATATAAGGATGTTATAAACCAATCAAAAATGAAGAAGCTATTTTATTTTTGCATTTGAATACTAAATACTTAACGAAAGCGAATACGTTTTATGAACTCGCAATTCAACTGAGATTCAACCCTAATCTTTAGCAAACATTCGCTTCCAATCCGACTCAGCAGCTAAATACGCAAACGAGAATTTATTTCCATTTGCTAATAAACGTTTGTAATGAGCTTTCGCTGTTATGGTATCTTGTTTTTCATAGAGATACCAATTTCCAAGACCATAGCTCAATACATCGGAAGATGAAGTTCCGATAGTGTCTGTAGCAATCTCGTTTTCAGTAAGCAAACCATTATAAAGCAAACACATGGTATGATAACTCATGTTTTCTATAATCTCCATGTCTTTGGTAATTTCAAAGATGGATGCATTTGCCGCTTCAAGATTACCCAACCTCCTTTGAATCATGTACAACCAATAACCACCAGAAACAGCATTATCAGGATACTTTTCTGTAACAGTTCTGTTACTATAGGCTCGCAAAGCATTCTCCATATCGTTCTTTAAATAATAGGCCAAGCCTAAATGATACCAAATGTTTCCATGCAAAGTACTCAACGGAATATTTTGAGCATTGGGCAAACCATCAGGTTCTACAATATCTTCAGTGTCTTTAATAAGTGTAACCGCTTTTTCAAAATCGGCAATAGCTTTGTCATACTGTCGAGTTGTAATATATCGATGCCCTCTATGTCGATACATACGAGCATCTTCAGGATGCTTTTGAATTCCCTCTGTAAAAATAGTAATGGCCTTTTGATACTGTCCTAGATAGGCAGTTCTACGTCCATACCAAATGATTCCATCTGCATTTTGTGGATCTAACTGGTATGTAGCTTTGGCATTGGTATACTTGTCCAAAGCACTTTCAGAAGTAGAAAGATTCGTATAGATTGTATCACTCAATAAAGTAATGGCTTCAATGTTTGTTGCCTTAGCTTTCTCAGGCGACTTTTGTTTACAGGAAATAAAAAAAGCAAGAAGGAGTAAATAAAAGATCGATTTTTTCATGAGATGTTGCCTAAGGATGCAACTAATTTAAGAAATACAAAATGAATTGAAAAACTAAGGTTTTTTTTCTTTCTGAAAGATATCTCGACTCCGCTCGAGATGACATTTAGAGAATTCACTACATCGGTGACGTAGCTTGTTGGTTGTCTACCAAAAAATAGGAAAAGATTTAATTAGTCAAAAGGAAAGTGGCAAACCAAAGAAGTAATTTCCTTTCTAATATCTTCTATTTTCTATTCTGCCACACAGAGCTTGTCGAAGTGTCTCTTCTCTCTTCTCTATTTCTTTTCTCTTTTTCTGCCACACTGAGCTTGTCGAAGTGTCTTTTCTCTTTTCCGTCACACTGAGCTTGTCGAAGTGTCCCAAGCCTCTACATCATCTACACGATCGTTGTTTCTATCTTAAATAAAAAAAGTAGTTTTACAAAATCAGAAACGGAAGATGAAAAAAGAAACTCGCAAAGAACAGATTATTCAAATATCAGCTAAGCTTTTCAAAGAGAAAGGCTATTCAGCGGTAACCATGAGGGATATTGCCAAAGCGTTAGATATCAAGGCGGCAAGTTTGTACAACCACATCACTTCCAAGCAAGATATTTTAAAATACGTCATTATTTCTTTAGCAGAAGAATTTACTGAAGGAATGAATATTATTTATGGGTCCACTAAAAGTAATATTGATAAACTACATCAAATTGTAGCACTTCATGTAGACATCGCCTATAGAAATCCATACGGAATGGCATCTTTAAATAACAATTGGATGCATCTAGAAAAAGATGTTTCGTACTATCTAGAATTGAGAAATAGTTACGAAGACAATTTTAGAAGTATTATAAAAAGTGGAGTAGCAACTGGAGAGTTGGTCAATACAAATCCAGAAGTAACACTATTTTCTATGTTATCAACCTTACGCCATTTGTATTTATGGATTCCCAAAAAAGAAGATGTAAACCCAAAAGAATTATCAGAGAATTTAAGCCAAGTCTTGATCCATGGGATTATAAATAAATAGCATTATGCTTATGAGTAAAATTATTGATGCCTCCCAAAAGCTTAAATAATTTGATCAATAGCTACTAATTAATTAGAAGTCTTGGTTCTTGATTCTAAAAGCGTTCTCTGCTGAATCTTCCTGCTTGCTTAAGAGCCGAAGTAAGCGGTCTAGTCTCTTTTAATCTCACATCAATAAATTAAGTTACTAAAAACAAATATTTTTCGTACTTTTGACAAGTAAACTAACAACTGTTAGTTCATTGTTTTTTTAATACTAGGCGTATCATGTATGCCTGTAAACTAAAGACCTGCTAAGGCAGACATAAGATGGCTGAATTTCATCCAATAAAAGTAGCTGAAGTAATCAAAGAAACGAAAGATACAGTCTCAGTTACTTTCGATATCCCAGAAAACCTGCAAAAACCCTTTGCATTTATTCAAGGTCAATATTTAACCCTAAGAAAAATGATCAATGGCGAAGATGTTCGTCGTTCCTATTCATTGTGTACAAGTCCATTAGAAAATAAATGGAAAGTAGCCATCAAAAAAATTCCAGGAGGAGTTTTCTCTAGCTATGCAAATAACGAATTAAAAGCAGGAGATGAAGTAGAACTCATGGAGCCAGCAGGAAGTTTCTATGTAGATGTAGAAAAAGAAGCCTCAAAAAACTATATAGCCTTTGCAGCAGGAAGCGGAATTACACCCATGCTGTCAATCATAAAGACACATTTATTATCAGAACCAAACAGTACATTTAAACTATTCTATTTAAATCGTACCGTAAAATCTATTATCTTTAAAGAGGAAATAGAACGACTTAAAAATCAGTTCTTTGGAAGATTTCAAGTCTTTTATTTTTTAACAAAAGAACAACGCGATATTCCATTTTTAAATGGACGTTTTGATACCGAAAAACTAAATGTACTCACCAAAACATTTATTGATATAGAAGATACCAATCATTGTTTTATTTGCGGACCACAAGAAATGATTTTCTTGATTAGAGATCATTTGGTAGCAAAAGGATTGAATGCAGATAAAATACATTACGAATTATTCTTTTCAGGAGATTCAGAAAAAGACAACAAACACATTGCAGAAGTTCTAGACCAAAAAGTAGACGGAACAGAAGTAACCATTATAGACGGAGGAAAAGAATTTCACTTCGTCATGGATGAAGATTTTGATACTATTTTAGACGGAGCATTGGCTGCTGGTGCCGATTTACCTTTCGCCTGTAAAGGAGGCGTTTGTAGTACCTGTAAATGTAGAGTGATAGAAGGCGCTGTAGAAATGAAAGTCAATTACGCATTAGAAGAAAAAGAGGTAAATCAAAACTTAGTATTAAGTTGTCAAGCAGTACCAACTACCGAAAAAGTAGTTGTGGATTTTGATGTGTAAAATCCCTTTGAAAAAAGGGATCTCATGAATAAGAGTACATTTATAAATAAAAATAATAATATGGGCGTTACCCAAGGGTCAGGCTTTCCGCTATATCCACGCTAAGGGCGTGGGATGTCGCTGCAATCCTTAACGCAAATATCAGTTCAAGTAATCACACTGCGGTGTGATTGTACCAGCCTCGTCGGCAGACTGGTCGAGAACAAGGTCAGAAAACGCATAAAATAACGATTCACTAATACCTAGAAAAATGAGTGAAGAACAAATGAAAAGGTTAGAAGCACAATTTGAAGAACGCATTGCGCGCGATGAAAAAATTGAGGCCAAAGATTGGATGCCAGAAAAGTATCGTAAGACACACATCCGCCAAATTTCTCAACATGCACATTCCGAAATTATTGGAATGCTTCCAGAAGGAAATTGGATTACAAGAGCACCTTCTTTACGTCGTAAAGTAGCACTTTTAGCGAAGGTTCAAGATGAAGCTGGACACGGATTGTATTTATACAGTGCTTGTGAGACTTTAGGAATTTCTAGAGAAGAATTATACGAGCAACTCCATTCAGGAAAAGCAAAATATTCAAGTATTTTCAATTACCCAACAATTACTTGGGCAGATATGGGTGCAATTGGATGGCTGGTAGATGGTGCCGCTATTATCAATCAAGTACCACTGTGTAGTACATCTTATGGTCCCTATGCAAGAGCAATGATTCGCGTTTGTAAAGAAGAAAGTTTTCATCAACGTCAAGGTTATGAAATTATGGTCAAGTTGGCGAACGGAACACCAGAACAAAAAGAAATGGCACAAGATGCCTTAAATCGTTGGTGGTGGCCAAGTTTAATGATGTTAGGCCCTACAGATGCTGAATCTGTTCATACAGAACAATCCATGAAATGGAAGTTAAAACGTAAAACCAACGATGAGTTACGTCAACAATTCATAGATCAAACGGTTCCACAAGCAGATTTAATAGGTTTAACAGTTCCCGACCCCGATTTAAAATGGAATGAAGAAAAAGGAAGTTATGATTTTGGAGAAATCGATTGGGATGAATTTTGGCAAGTAGTCAAAGGTCACGGACCTTGTAATAAAGAACGTATGGATGCAAGAGTAAATGCTTGGGAAGAAGGAGAATGGGTACGAAATGCAGCAATGGCGTACGCAGAAAAGAATGCTTCGACAAACTCAGCAACCAAAAAAGAAGTAGTATAATTTTACTGTCAGTTCGAGCGCAGTCGAGAACAAAGTAAAATAGATAGAAAAGTAAATTAAAATGTTTGTCATTCCGCACTTGATGCAGAATCCAGAAATAATAATAAAAGTTTAATTTTAAAGATACCCACTTTCGTGGGCACGATTATGAAAAAAAACTGGCCACTTTGGGAAGTATTTGTAAGAAGTAAAAACGGATTAGAACACCGTCATTTTGGAAGCCTTCATGCTGCTGATGCAGCAATGGCTTTAGAGAATGCAAGAGATGTATACACAAGACGTAGTGAAGGAGTAAGTATTTGGGTAGTAGAATCGAAAGATATTACCGCATCAAACCCTGAAAATAATGGAGAATTGTTTGAGCCTGCTCAAGACAAAGTATATCGTCACCCAACATTCTATGATTTACCTGATGAAGTGAAGTATATGTGACAACTTGTTGTCATCCTGAACTTGATTCAGGATATCAAGTCATTCTGAACTTGTTTCGGAATCTCATTAAAAGAATAATTACAATCCTCACGAAAGTGGGAAACTTATAAATCGAATTAATGTTTAATTAAATAGATTCCCACTTTCGTGGGAAGTAAACATGAAAAAAAACTTATACAAATACATACTAGGAATCGCTGATAACTCTCTAATTCTAGGGCAACGTTTAGGAGAATTATGCGGACATGGTCCGAATTTAGAAATAGACATCGCATGTACGAATATTTCTTTAGATCTATTAGGACAGACCAGAAGCTATTATCAATATGCTGCAAAAATTAAAGGCGATAATCAAACAGAAGATGACATTGCTTTCTTACGTAAAGAACGTGAATATGTGAATTTGTTGTTGGTAGAACAACCCAACAAAGATTTTGCACATACTATGGCAAGACAGTTCCTGTTTGATGTATATCATTTTTTATTATTACAAGAATTAGAAAAAAGTCGCGATATGACGCTGGTTGCCATCGCAAAGAAATCCATCAAAGAAGTAAGTTACCACTTGCGTTTTTCTTCAGATTGGGTCAAGAGATTAGGAGATGGAACAGAAGAGAGTCATCAAAAGATGCAAGGAGGAATTGATGCATTGTGGACATATACAGACGAATTATTCCATCAAACAGAAGCAGATATCGCAATGGTTAAAGAAGGAATAGGAGTAGATGTAACCAAACTTAGAGATACATATATGGAGAAAGTTGCTACGATTTTAGAAGAAGCAACATTAAAAGTACCAGAAAACAAATGGTTTCAAAAAGGCGGAAAACAAGGCATCCATACAGAACATTTAGGATATTTACTGAGTGATTTGCAATTCATGCAACGAACCTACCCTAATATGGAGTGGTGATAAATCAAAGATTTATTACCCTGAATTTATTTCAGGGTGTATTGAAAAATATTAATGAGATTCCCGTTTTCACGGGAAATAAATTATGACAACAACAGAACAACAAATAGACAAAAAACTCATTCCGATTTTGGAACAAGTTTCTGACCCAGAAATTCCAGTATTATCAATTATGGAAATGGGCGTTGTGCGTTCAGCAGTTATAGAGAACACTGTTGTTAAAGTTCAAATCACGCCTACCTACAGTGGGTGTCCAGCAATGGATGTAATTGGCGACGATATCCAAAAAGCACTGTTAGATGCGGGATATCAATCTGAAATAGAACTGATTCTTGCTCCAGCTTGGACCACCGATTGGATTACTCCAAAAGGGAGAAAAGCATTGGAAGAATACGGTATTGCAGCGCCTTTAGATGCACTAGCAGATAAAGAAGCTTTGTTAGAAGGAAAACGAATTGTAAAATGTACAATTTGCGGATCTCAAAACACAAAATTAGTAAGTCAGTTTGGATCAACAGCATGCAAAGCATTATTCAAATGCGATGATTGTCAAGAACCATTCGATTATTTTAAATGTTTGAAATGACAACTTGTTGTCACCCTGAGCGGAGTCGAAGGGTTTCATCAAGATAATTAGAAGTTAAATTTAAAAAGATTCCCATTTTCATGGGAAATATTATGAGTACTACAATTCAATTAAAAATTGAAAATAAAATAGCCTTTATCACATTAAACAGGCCAGAGGTCTTCAATAGCTTTAATCGTGAAATGGCTTTAGCATTACAAGATACTTTTGATGCTTGCGAAAACAATGATGAAGTAAGAGCGATTGTTCTAACAGGAAACGGAAAAGCATTTTGTGCAGGACAAGACCTAAAAGAAGTGACCTCGCCAGAAATCAATCCTGGATTCAAAAAAATATTAGAAGAACATTACAATCCAATCATCACAAGAATTCGTGAGATTAAAAAACCTGTAATTGGAGCAATCAATGGAGTCGCAGCAGGAGCAGGAGCAAACATTGCATTGGCTTGTGATATCGTTGTTGCTGATGAAAGAGCAAGTTTTATCCAAGCGTTTAGTTTAATTGGTTTAGTTCCCGATAGTGGAGGAACCTATTTTTTACCACGATTAATAGGATTTCAAAAAGCATCCGCTTTGGCAATGTTAGGAGATAAAATCGGTGCAGAAGAAGCAGAGCGATTGGGAATGATTTATAAATATGTTCCTTCAGAAGAATTTGAAGAAACTATTCATAAATTGGCTTTAAAATTGGCGAATATGCCAACTAAAGCCTTGGGAATGATCAAAGAATTATTCAATGCATCCATGACAAATAGTTTACAAGAACAGTTGAAAATGGAATCGAAATATCAAATAGAAGCAGCACAAAGCGGAGACTATGCAGAAGGAGTTACCGCATTTATAGAAAAAAGAAAACCAAACTTTAAAGGACAATAAAGTTTTGATTGAAGATTGTTGATTGTGGATCAACGATTGAAGAATAAAAGTGAAGAATTATAAAAACAAAAAATTGCTAAAAAAAGAATTATGAAACCAAATGAATTAGAAAATAGATTAATACAGTTTGCTGTAAGCGTAATTGATGTAAGTAAGAAAACAAAAAACATGTTTGCTGCACAACATTTAATAAAACAGTTAATAAGATCTTCAACATCAGTTGCATTAAACTATGGTGAAGCCAGAAGTGGAGAATCAACAAGGGATTTTATACATAAAATGAAAATTTGTTTAAAAGAATTGAGAGAAAGTCTTATCAATATGAGAATACTGAAAGGAGCTAATTTGATGGAGGATAATAATCTTTTAGAAAAATTATTAAAAGAAAATGATGAACTTATTTCAATCTTTGTAGTTAGTATTAAAACAGCATCGTCTAAGTTAAAACCATAAATTGAAAGATGAATAGAAATTTCAAAAATCAACAATCGTTAATCTTCAATCTACAATGAAAAGAGTTGGAATTATAGGTTCAGGAACCATGGGAAGCGGCATTGCTCAAGTAGCAGCGACTTCAGGTTGTAAAGTAAAATTATACGATACCAATCAGAATGCATTAGATAAAAGCAAAGCAGCTTTAGAAAAAGTATTGTCTCGATTGATTGAAAAAGGACGTATCAATGCAGAAGAGAAATCAAGAATCCAAGGAAATATCTCATACGTAGACACTCTAAAAGATTTGCATGATTCTAATCTAACCATTGAAGCAATCATTGAGAATTTAGAGATCAAGCAAAAAGTATTTTCAGAACTAGAAGGCTATGTTGCGGATGATTGTATCATCGCATCCAACACCTCTAGTTTATCCATTGCATCCATTGCAGCTTCTTTACAGAAACCTGAGCGTTGTATCGGAATTCACTTTTTCAATCCTGCGCCATTAATGAAGTTGGTAGAGGTGATTCCTGCAATTCAAACCTCACAAGAAGTTTTAGACAAATCAGTAGAAACGATTACAAATTGGAAAAAAGTGGTGGCGGTAGCAAAAGATACTCCTGGATTCATCGTTAATCGTGTAGCAAGACCATTTTATGGAGAATCATTACGAATCTACGAAGAAGGCTTGGCTGATTTTGCAACGATTGATTGGAGTTTGAAGACTTTAGGAAAGTTTAGAATGGGCCCCTTTGAATTGATGGATTTCATTGGAAATGATGTCAATTATACCGTTACAGAAACTGTCTTTACAGCTTTCTATTTCGATCCAAGATACAAGCCTGCATTCACTCAGAAGCGTTTTGCTGAAGCGGGATACTTAGGAAGAAAATCAGGAAAAGGGTACTACGATTACCAGAATGGTAAGAGTAGTGCTGAATTTATTTCAGTATCTGCCAAAAGAGATGATGATTTAGCACAACAAATTTTCGATCGTGTTTTAGTCATGCTAATCAACGAAGCAGCTGACGCATTATTTTTAAATATTGCTTCAGCAGAAGATATCGACAATGCCATGACCAAAGGAGTTAATTATCCGAAAGGATTATTAGCTTGGGCTAACGAAAGAGGAATTGACTGGTGTGTAAATATGCTAGACAATCTATACGATGAATACCATGAAGATAGATATCGTTGTAGTCCGTTACTAAGAAAAATGAACAGAGAAGGAAATACATTTTTTAACTAATGTCAGTTCGAGTGGTCACGCTTTGGCGTGATTGTATCGAGAACAATCGAAAGCGACAAAAAATACAATATATCAAAGAGAATCAATGTTACGGAGAATTAAATAATTTTGAATGTCAACTAAAAACAAACCTATCGCCTCACATCTCATTCCGTATAAAATGTTGAAGAACGATCCCTACAGTCAATGGCTAGGAATCGAAATCTTAGAATGTGAAATCGGACGATGTAAAGTCGGAATGACCATTCGCAAGGAAATGTTGAATAGTATGGACAAAGCGCATGGCGGAATTAGTTATTCATTAGCCGATACTGCATTCGGATTTGCAGCAAACACACATGGTAAATACGCAGTTTCTATCGAAACATCCATCAATCATATAGAAGCATTAAATGAAGGAGATTACTTAGTTGCAGAATCTGTGATTGAAAAAGTAAATAAGAAATTAGGCTTTAATATCATTGAAGTCAAAAGAGAAAACGAATTAGTCGCCTTATTTAAAGGTGTCGTATATAGAACACAAAAAGAATGGGAATAGAATTCCTGCGAAGGCAGGAATCTCATAGCAAATAAAAGTGAAACATTGGTATGTCTACATAATGGCAAATAAGCCAAATGGAGTAATTTATATTGGTGTAACTGATAATCTGGATGAAAGAATAAAGGAGCATAAATTAAAAATTTATCCAAAATCTTTTACAGCAAAATATAATTGTGGAAATTTAATTTACTTTGAAGAGTTTGAAAATGGAAAAGAAGCATCAATTAGAGAAAAGCAATTCAAAAAGTGGAAAAGAGAATGGAAAATTAAATTAATAGAAGAAATGAATCCAAGTTGGTCAGATTTAAGTATCAATTGGAATTTAGGTAATAAATCATTTAGAATTAATAAATAATAAGATACCTGCCTACGCAGGAATTAATATGGAAGCATACATCATAGACGGAATAAGAACACCTATAGGAAGTTACAAAGGAACCCTATCCGCTGTTCGAACAGACGATTTAGGAGCAATAGTAATTGAAGAATTGGTCAAAAGAAATCCAAGCATTCCAAAAGAAGCATACGACGATGTCATCATGGGATGCGCAAATCAAGCTGGAGAAGACAATCGTAATGTAGCGAGAATGTCATCTTTGTTAGCAGGATTGCCATTTACAGTGCCAGGAGAGACCGTAAATCGTTTGTGCAGCTCAGGATTATCAGCAATCATTCATGCAAACAGAGCAATCAAAGCTGGAGATGGAGACCTATTTATTTCAGGGGGAGTAGAAAATATGACCAGAGGTCCATACGTAATCGGAAAACCATCAACAGGATTTGGAGGCGACTCAAAAATGTATGATTCTACCTTTGGATGGCGTTTTATCAATCCCAAAATGCAGAAATTATACGGAACAGACGGAATGGGAAATACCGCTGAAAACCTAGTAGAGAAGTATAATATTTCAAGAGAAGATCAAGACGCATTTGCGTATTGGAGTCAGATGAAAGCAGCCAAAGCACAAGAAAATGGAAGATTGGCAAAAGAAATTGTGACTGTAGAAATTCCTCAGCGTAAAAAAGACCCAATTCAATTTTCAAAAGATGAATTTGTAAAACCAAGCACATCAAAAGAAATTTTAGCAAAATTACGCCCAGCTTTTAAGAAAGAAGGCGGAAGTGTAACTGCAGGAAATTCATCAGGATTAAATGACGGAGCAGCTGCAACCATCATTGCCTCAGAAGAAGCCGTAAAAAAATACAATTTAAAACCATTGGCAAGAATCGTGAGTTCTGCTGTGGTGGGAGTAGAGCCAAGGATTATGGGAATCGGACCCGTACAAGCTTCTAACAAAGCATTAGAAAAAGCAGGTTTAACCATGGATGATATCGATATTATTGAATTAAACGAAGCATTTGCGGCACAAGCATTGGCCTGCACAAGAGCTTGGGGATTGGCTGATGACGATTCAAGATTAAACCCAAATGGAGGTTCCATTGCAATCGGACACCCGTTAGGTGTTACTGGAGCTAGAATAGCCTATTCAGCAGCTTTAGAATTGCACGAACAACAAAAAAAGTATGCACTAATTACGATGTGTGTTGGAGTAGGACAAGGATATGCCTGTGTGATTGAAAGAATTCCTGCGTAGGCAGGAATCTGTTAAATGAAAAGTAAAGAATAATTAAAAGATACCTGCTATTGCAGGCAATGTATGAAACTACTAATCATAGGAGGAAACGGAACCATAGGAAAGAAGGTGAGTGAACGACTTTCTAAGAAACACGAAGTACTCATTGCTGGAAGAAATTCTGGTGATGTCACTGTAGATTTTTCAGATTCGAGCTCTATCAAAACCATGTTTGAAAATATTGGTAAGTTAGACGGAATTATCTGTATTGCAGGAGATGCCAAATGGGATAAGTTTGAGAGCCTTTCTGAAGATGATTTTTATATCGGAATCAAAAGTAAATTGATGGGGCAAGTTAATACCGTAAGAATCGGGAAACATTATTTGAACCAAGGAGGTTCTATTACATTGTCAACAGGAATCCTTGCCGATGATCCAGTAGATATGACAACCAGTGCCGCAATGGTAAATGGAGCAATTCATAGTTTTGTAAAAGCCGTAGATTTAGAGCTGGAAAACGGAATTAGAATCAATGTAATTTGTTCAGATTTGGTAGAAGATTCCTATGAAAAATATAAAGATTATTTTCCTGGTAACACACCAGTTCCCATGCATAAGATTGTAGACGGATATGTAAAAAGTGTAGAAGGAAAAATATCAGGAAGAATTATTAGGATAATGGCATAAATAATGGCGTTACCACAAGGGTCAGGCTTTCGGTAGTCGCTCTTTCCCGCCCAGAGCTCAGTCGAAGGGTCAAGGAGCTCCAACAAAACCTCAATCCTTAACGCGGGTCGAAAAATAAGTATGAGTAAAATATAAAATCCTGTTTCCGTGAAAACGGAAATCCAAGAATAAGAAAGATGAGTAAAATACAACATCCTGTTTCCGAGACATCGGAAATCCAAGAGTAAGAAAGGTGAGTAAAATACAACATCCTGTTTCCGTGAAAACGGAAATCTAAGAATTAAGAAAGATGAATAAAATACAACATCCTGTTTCCGTGAAAACGGAAATCTAAGAATTAAGAAAGATGAGTAAAATACAACATCCTGTTTCCGTGAAAACGGAAATCTAAGAATTAAGAAAGATGAGTAAAATACAACATCCTGTTTCCGTGAAAACGGAAATCTAAGAATTAAGAAAGATGAGTAAAATACAACATCCTGTTTCCGTGAAAACGGAAATCTAAGAATTAAGAAAGATGAATAAAATACAACATTACATTCAAGGTCAATGGACTGAAGGAAAAGAGGAAGGAGCACCTATTTATGATGCAATTACAGGAGAAGTTATCTCTAACATTGCTATAGAAGGGTTAGACATTCCAGAAATTCTTCAATACGGAAGAACCAAAGGAGGCGAAGTACTTCGAAAAATGACCTTTCAAGAGCGTGGAAATATGCTAAAGAAATTGGCATTATACCTAACCAAACGTAAAAACGAATTTTATGACTTAAGTTATAGAACAGGAGCAACCAAAGTAGATAGCTGGATTGACATCGAAGGAGGTTTTGGAAACCTATTTGCCAATGCATCCTTACGGAAGTTATTCCCAAATCAATCGTATCACGTAGAAGGTGATGCCATCGATTTATCCCGTGGAGGTCGTTTTATGGCACATCATATTATGGTTCCTAAAAAAGGAGTTGCAGTACATATCAATGCATTTAACTTCCCAGTATGGGGAATGCTAGAGAAATGCGCTGTCAATTGGATGGCGGGAGTTCCAGCGGTGGTTTTACCAGCACCTTCCTCATCATATTTAGCAGAAGCCGTAGCAAGAGTTATTATCGATTCAAAAATTTTGCCAGAAGGCGCTTTGCAAATCATCAACGGAACCGTTCGTAATATTTTAGATACAGTAGAATCTCAAGATGTAGTCACCTTTACAGGGTCTGCTGCAACAGGGCGTATCTTAAAAGCACACCCAAGAATCATTCAAGAAGCGGTGCCATTTACCATGGAAGCAGATTCTTTAAATGCATCCATCTTAGGAGAAGACGCTGTTCCAGGAACGCCAGAATTCGATTTGTTTATCAAAGAAGTTCGAAAAGAGATGACGGTAAAAGCAGGGCAAAAATGTACTGCAATTCGTCGTATCATCGTTCCAGAAAAATTGGTAGAAGACGTACAAATATCCTTAGGAAAAGCCTTAGATAAAGTAACCATTGGAGACCCAAGACTAAAAGAAGTGAGAATGGGATCTTTAATTAGCAAACAACAAGTAGAAGCCGTTCGCAATTCAGTACAAGACATTGCCAAAGAAGCAGAAATTGTATACGGAAGTTTAGACAAAATAGAAACCATTGGAGCGGATGCGAAAAAAGGAGCATTTATTAGTCCAATTTTATTGAGAGCTGACAATCCTTTTGAAAATACAGCCATTCATGAGCGTGAAGCATTTGGTCCAGTAAGTACCATTATGCCGTATAAAAATTTAGAAGAAGCCATTACTTTAGCCCAAATGGGAAAAGGTTCATTAGTATCTTCTATTGCAACCAATGACGATACAATCGCAAAAGAATACGTAGTGAATGCGGCTAGTCATCATGGACGTATTTTAGTATTGAACAGAGAAAGTGCCAAAGAAAGCACAGGTCATGGTTCTCCATTGCCAGCATTAGTTCATGGTGGTCCAGGTAGAGCAGGAGGTGGTGAAGAAATGGGAGGAATGCGTGGTATAAAGCATTATCTACAACGTACTGCAATTCAAGGTTCACCGACTACTCTGACAGAAATTACAGGAATTTATCAACCGAATTCGAAATACAAAGAAGCTGAACAACATCCTTTTAAATATCATTGGGAAGACATTCAGCCAGGAATGTCTTTAAAGACACACAAACGAACATTTACAGATACAGACATTATCAATTTCGCGAATGTGACTTGGGATCATTTCTATGCACATACAGACATCACTTCCTTAGATGGAAGCATTTTTGAAAAGAGAACGGCACACGGATATTTCATCATTTCCGCAGCAGCAGGATTATTCGTCTATCCAAACAAAGGTCCCGTTTCTGCTAACTATGGATTAGAAGAATGTCGTTTCTTACGTCCACTGTATCATAATGATACAGTCTATGTTCGATTAACCTGTAAGCAAAAAGTTGATAGAGATGTTGCCAGTGCAGAGCATCCAAGCGGAATTGTAAAATGGTTTGTTGAAGTATTTGATGCTGAGGACGAATTGGTTGCGATTGCTACGATTCTAACCATGGTGCAAAAGAAACAGGAAACTTTGATTGAAATGACGGAGGAGAAAATTCAAGAATGTTTGAAGAATTTAAAAGAAGATGCAAAACCAAAATGGGGAATCATGACGCCTCAACACATGCTAGAACATTTAGAATATACCTACAGAGTGGCTTCAGGAGAAATTAAAGACTTAGAAGTCGCTACTCCAGAAAAGATTTTAGAGAAAGTTCACAATAGTTTGTATAACTATGATCCGTTCCCAAAAAACTCGAACTTTCCACTATTAGAAAAAGACACATTAGATACCTTAAAACATACAGATTTTGCAACTGCAGTAGAGAAATTTAATGAAGCAAGAGAAGATTATAAAACATATTTTAAAGAAAACCCAAATGCAAAATTGAACAACATTGTTTTTGGAGAATTAAATAGATACGAATGGTATTTGATGGAGCGAAAACATTTAAATCATCACTTTGAACAATTCAATCTTTTATAAAAGATTGAATTGTTCAAAACTCCCGAGAAATCGGGAGTCTGATGAATAGTAAATCAAACTGTTCAAAACTCCCGAGAAATCGGGAGTCTGATGAATAGCGAATCAAATTGTTCAAAATGACTCCCATGAAAATGGGAGCCTCATAAATTAAAGTATTTAAAAGAATTATAAGACTCCTGTTTTCACAGGAAATAAATATGAAATATTACGTCTACATAATCACAAATAAAAAAGATGGCGTTTTATACATAGGATACACAAAAAGATTAAAAGAAAGAATATATCAACACAAAAATAAAGTTCACCCTACTACGTTTTCAGCAAGATATAATTTGGATAAGCTGGTTTATTTTGAGAAGTTTGAAATAGAAAAAGAAGCCAGATTAAGAGAAAAGAGAATGAAAAAATGGAATCGAGATTGGAAAATTGAATTAATTGAAAAAGAGAATCCTGATTGGAAGGATTTATATGAAAATTTATAATAATAATTAAAATAGATTCCCAGAGGTTTCCCAAGAAAGTGGGAATCTGATAAAAATTAAATATAACAATTAAAATAGCTTCCCGATTCCTCGGGAACGCACAAGTGCGATGACAGATCCTTACGTAAAACAAACCATAGAAAACGAAGTAGCCTACATTGAGTTTTTTCACCCAGCTCATAACTCGCTACCAGGAAATATTTTAGCTGAATTAGCACAAACCATCACTGACGCTGGAAACAATGATGATATAAAAGTCATCGTTTTAAAAAGCGGAGGAGAACGCACTTTCTGTGCAGGAGCAAGTTTTAAAGAACTGATTCATATCAATGATGAAGCTACAGGAAAAATATTCTTTTCAGGTTTTGCCAATGTGATCAATGCAATGCGCAAATGCCCAAAATTTATCATTGGAAGAATTCAAGGTAAAACTGTTGGAGGCGGAGTCGGATTGGCAGCATCAACAGATTACTGTATGGCGACTAAGTTTGCCGCAATCAAATTAAGTGAATTGAATATCGGAATTGGACCTTTTGTAGTCGGACCAGCCATTGAACGAAAGATGGGATTAAGTGCCATGTCGCAAATTGCGATTGATGCAAATTCTTTTTATCCAGCCGAATGGGCACAACAAAAAGGTTTGTTTACACAGGTATATGAAAGTACAGAGGAGTTGGATGCAGCGGTAAAAACAACAGCAGAACATTTGTGTACCTACAATACAGAAGCGATGAAAGAAATGAAGAAAGTCTTCTGGAAAGGAACAGACGATTGGGATGCTTTATTAGCAGAACGCGCTCAAATAAGCGGAAGATTGGTTTTGTCTGATTTTACCAAAGAAAAATTAAAAGGGTTTAAATAGATATTAGATTTTAGAATGGAATCAACAAAAGCACCAAATCAAAAATCGTAAATCAAAAATCTAAATTGAGTATGATATATAGCTTCCAAGGATACATACCCGTAGTACATGAATCTAGTTTTGTACACCCTTTAGCAGCAGTCACTGGCAATGTTATTATTGGTAAGAATTGCTATATCGGACCTGGTGCTGCCATTCGTGGCGATTGGGGGCAAATTATTTTAGAAGACGGAGTAAATGTACAAGAGAATTGTACCGTTCATATGTTTCCTGGAAAATCCATCACCTTAAAAGAAAGTGCACACATTGGTCACGGAGCCATTATTCACGGAGCAAATATTGGTAGAAATGTATTGGTGGGAATGAATACTGTGATTATGGACGATGCAGAAATCGGAGATGAAAGTATTGTAGGAGCGATGGCTTTTGTCAAAGCAGAAACAAAGATTCCAAAAAGGAGTTTGGTCGTTGGAAATCCAGCAAAAGTCATCAAAGAAGTCAGTGACGAAATGATCGCTTGGAAAACCAAAGGAACGCAGTTGTATCAGCAGTTGTCAAAAGATTGTCACGATAGTTTACGAGAAGTAGAACCGTTACGAGAAGTTCCAAAAGACAGACCCAAACAAGAAGAGGTCTATAAAACGCTGAGAGAGCAGTTTAAGAAATAGGTAGGGTGGCTTCGAGAGCCTCAGCCACCTCATTAATTTTAACTTAACAACTTCTCCAAATCAATTTCATTCGTTTCTTTTCCTGTAGAAAGCGTAATCAAACTTTGAACATTTCCAAGGTAAGGAAGCAGGGTCAATTTGGTGATGATAAACTTTTCATACGCTTCAATATCTTCAACCACTAATTTTAGGAGATAATCAAAAGTTCCACTTACACGATGACATTCCATTACTTCAGGAAAACCCTGTATTTCTTTTACAAATTTTTCCAAATAACTTCGAGTATGACCCTGCAATGTAATGGCAACAAATACCATTTGTTTCAAACCTAATTTTTTGTAATCCAATCGAGCAACGTAGTTAGAGATGTACCCTTCCTTTTTTAGTTTTTTAATGCGTTCGAAAATAGGTGTGGTAGAAACTCCCAACTCTTCAGCAATACTCTTTATAGTACGATCAGAATCACGCTGTAAAATTCGCATGATTTTTATGTCTAAATTATCTAGTTTCATGTCTGAGAATGATAAAATATTCTTTAAAAGGATAAATATAAACTATCTAAAGAATAAAAATTACATAAAATATTATTTTTTAGAATAATAATCTATTTAGATGGATTTATTAATGTAAAACAATAAATTAAAACGATTATGTTGTAATTTTATTCCTTGTCAAAATCAATACTATTTTATGGAATTTGAACTGAAAATGCCTAGATTAGGAGAGAGTATTAGCGAAGCTACTATCCTTACATGGTTCAAGAATGTAGGAGATACAATTGAAGAAGACGAGATGCTGTTAGAAGTTGCTACAGACAAAGTAGATTCAGAAGTACCATCCATAGTTTCAGGAGTCATCAAAAGCCTTTTATTTGATGTAAATGATATCATTAAAATTGGCGCTACTATTGCCATTATTGAAGTAGACGAATCTTCCGATATCTCTAAAAAGCAGGAAGAAATCTCAGAATCGAACTCCGAATCAAAAAAACAACCAGAAAAGAAACTGACAAAACCAAAACGAAATCCAACACCTTTACCATCGAATTCATTTTCAACTTCAAACTCAAACACATTCTTTTCTCCATTAATTATATCTATAGCGAAAGAACAACACATAAGCTTTGAAGAATTAGCACGCATTCCAGCAACTGGAAAAGAGGGAAGACTTCGAAAGAGCGATGTATTTCAATACATTGAAGAAGGAAGAATATTTCAGTTTGTTCAGCCTACAGCAGAACCAGATCCAACCGCGTACAGAATTCCACAGTTAAACCTTGACAAAGGAACAGGAAAGATTGTGAAAATGGACAGAATGCGTCAGATGATTGCAGATCACATGGTGTATTCCAAACATACATCACCTCACGTTACTGCCTATGTAGAAGCCGATTTGACCGAAATGGTGAATTGGAGAAATGCCCATAAAGTTGCCTTTCAAGAAAAGTATAACGAGCGATTAACATTTACACCTTTGTTTGTAGAAGCCGTGGCAAAAGCAGTCAAAGCATTTCCAATGATCAACGTTTCCGTAGACGGTGAGAATATCATCGTAAAAGAAAACATCAATATCGGAATGGCAACCGCATTGCCAAGCGGAAACTTAATCGTTCCCGTAGTGAAAAATGCAGACACCAAAGATTTACTAAGCTTAGCCAAAGATGTCAATGAATTATCAGGAAAAGCAAGAGAAAATAAGTTAAAAGCAGATGATATTCAAGGAAGCACATTCACAATTTCCAATGTAGGAACCTTTGGAAGTGTGATGGGAACGCCCATTATCAATCAGCCCGAAGTAGCCATTTTAGCACTCGGAATCATTAAGAAAAGAGCAGAAGTACTAGAAACTCCAGAAGGAGATGAAATTGCCATTAGAAGTATGATGTATTTATCATTATCCTTTGACCATCGTGTTGTTGATGGTTATTTAGGAGGAAGTTTTTTACGTCGCGTTGCCGATGAATTTGAACAATTTGATATTGAAAGAACGATATAAATTTATGTCACTTCGAGTGTCACGCTGAAAGCGTGATGTATCGAGAAACTTATAAAAAGTTCTAGGTACTTCGTCTTAACTCGAACAGATAGCAAAAATATAACCATGCCATATAACATAGAAATACAAAAAGTAGTAAAGTCCAAAGTAGAAAATTTAGATTTCAACAACATTCCACTAGGAACCACTTTTACAGATCATATGTTTATCTGTGATTATGCAAATGGAGAATGGCAAACGCCAAGAATTCAACCTTTAGAATTAATTCCTACACATCCAGCAGCAATGGCATTGCATTACGGACAAGCTATTTTTGAAGGAATGAAAGCAACCGTAAACGCCGATGGAACTCCAATGTTATTTCGTGCAGACAAAAATGCAGCACGATTAAACTTTAGTGCAGACAGAATGGGAATGCCAAATTTTCCAGAAGATTTATTTGTAGAAGGATTAAAACAATTGGTAGCTATAGAACAAAATTGGATTCCGCCGCAAGAAGGAAGCGCATTGTATCTAAGACCTTTTATGTATGCAGATGAGCCGTTTATAGGAATGCGAGCCGCCAACAATTTTAAGTTTATCATTATGGCTTCACCAGCAGGACCATTTTTTACAAAACGAATTAAATTGTATGCAGAAACCAAATATATAAGAGCTGCCAAAGGAGGAACAGGAGAAGCTAAAGCAGCTGGAAATTATGCAGCAGCCATTCGTCCAACCGAGATTGCAAAATCAAAAGGATACGATCAAGTGCTGTGGTTAGATGCCGTAGAACACAAGTACATCCAAGAAGTAGGAACCATGAATATCTTCTTCAAAATCGATGGAAAATTCATCACTCCAAAACGAGATGGTAACATTCTAGACGGAATTACTCGAATGAGTGTGATTGATTTGCTAGAACACAAAGGATATCAGGTAACCGAACGCCCAATCACTATTGATGAAATTGAAAAAGCCTCTAATAATGAGACATTAGAAGAAGCCTTTGGAACAGGAACAGCAGTAGGAATCGCGTATATTCAAGAAATCGGAATTGACGATAAAATCATTCATGTTTCTGATGAAAGTCCAGTCGGATTAGAGGTAAACAATACATTAAATGCCATTAAAACAGGTAAAGTAGAAGATACGTTTAACTGGATGATTAAAATCGAAAAATAGACAACTAGAGACCTTTCAGGTTTTCAAAACCTGAAAGGTCTTCAAATAGTTTAATAATGATAGTATGGGCGTTCCCAGGAGGTCGCGCTTTCCGCTATACCTTTTGCAGAAAAAGTAAAAGGATAAAGTTTATCCTGAGCGGAGTCGAAGGGCTGCAATCGCTAACGCGGAAGTAGAGCTCCAATAAAAATAAAAGTTTCAATTAAACAGGTTTCCGATTTCTCGGAAAATAAATATGAAGAAAGACATTCTAAAAAAAGGATTTTCAAAACTTTGTACAGCCAAAGCCATGACCGAGCTGTACGAAGACAATTTTAAAACCGTTTCAAAATATGTACACGCAACTTCTCGCGGACACGAAGCCATTCAGATTGCCTTAGGAATGCAATTGCTACCACAAGATTATGCATTTCCATACTATAGAGACGATGCTATGTTACTGTCATTCGGATTAGAACCTTATGATTTAATGTTGCAGTTATTGGCAAAAAAAGACGACCCTTTTTCAGGAGGAAGAACCTATTACAGCCATCCAAGTTTAAAAGACGCCGACAAACCAAAAATTCCACACCAATCCTCAGCCACAGGAATGCAAGCCATTCCAGCCACAGGAACTGCCATGGGAATGCAGTATAAAGAATTACAAGCAATCCCTCACACAGATTCCAGCATGAGTGAGATAATAGAGCCACCACTGGTGGTGTGTAGTTTGGGTGACGCCTCAGTAACCGAGGGAGAAATTGCAGAAGCTTTCCAAATGGCAGCTTTAAAGCAATTACCTATCCTATATTTAGTACAAGATAATGGCTGGGATATTTCAGCCAATGCGGAAGAAACCAGAGCGCAAAATGCATTCGAATACGCACAAGGATTCCACGGACTAGAAGCCATTTCTATCGACGGAGCCAACTTTACAGAAAGTTATCAAGCCGTAGAAAAAGTAATTGCTACCATTCGTAAAGAACGCAGACCATTTTTAGTCCATGCAAAAGTTCCATTACTAAATCACCATACATCCGGAGTACGCATGGAATGGTATCGCGATGACTTAGAAGAAGCTCGCTCCAGAGATCCATATCCAGTATTAAAACAACAATTGCTAGACAATGGATTTACAGGAGGTGAGATTCAAGATATTGAGACTTCCGCTTCCGCGAAAGTGCAAAAGCATTTTGAAAAAGCCATCAAAGCCAAAGACCCAAAACCAGAAGATTTATTTACACACGATTTTGCTCCAACACCAATTACAGAAGAAGCAGGAGAACGTTCGCCAAAAGGAAACGACAAAGTTGTGATGGTAGATTGTGCTTTATTCGCAGTAGAAGAATTGATGAAAAAGCACAAAGAATGTTTGCTATACGGACAAGATGTAGGAGGGAGATTAGGCGGTGTTTTTCGTGAAGCAGCCACCTTAGCGCAAAAATTTGGCGACGATCGCGTTTTCAATACACCCATTCAAGAAGCATTTATTGTAGGCTCAACCGTGGGAATGAGCGCCGTAGGATTAAAGCCCATTGTAGAAGTTCAATTTGCCGACTATATCTGGCCTGGACTCAATCAACTTTTTACAGAAGTCAGTAGAAGCTGTTATTTATCCAACGGAAAATGGCCCGTGAGTATGATTCTTAGAGTTCCAATTGGAGCCTATGGTAGCGGCGGACCTTATCATTCATCATCTGTAGAAAGTGTTTTAACCAGCATTCGAGGAATAAAAATTGCCTATCCAAGTAACGGAGCCGATTTAAAAGGATTGTTAAAAGCGGCTTATTATGATCCAAATCCAGTAGTGATTTTAGAACACAAAGGCTTGTATTGGAGTAAAGTTCCAGGAACACAAGGAGCAACATCTATAGAACCTTCCGAAGATTATATCTTACCTTTTGGAAAAGCTTGGATCTTACAAGAAATTTGGAAACAAGAAGATGAAGAAACTCTAACCATTGTCACCTACGGAATGGGCGTGCATTGGGCAATGAATGCAAGTTCAGAATTGGGAATGAAAGATACCATTGAAATTATTGATTTAAGAACCTTGTATCCTTTAGACGAAGAAACCATTCTAAAATCAGTACAAAAAAACGGAAAATGTTTGGTGGTCACCGAAGAACCTTCTAGTACTGGATTTGCAAGAGCATTATCAGGAAAAATACAAGAAGAATGTTTTTCATATTTAGATGCTCCAGTAATGACAATCGGTAGCGAAAATATGCCCGCAATTCCACTGAATAGTACTTTAGAACAAACCATGATTCCATCTACTGAAAAAGTAAAAGACAAAATTTTAGAGATTTTAGGTTATTAGTGAAACTCAATGTTGAGAAGTCTATAAGACGTACTGAACATTGTAAGTTGAACTAATCCCGCTGAAAAAGCGGGATCTTAGTTTAATACCTCCATCTGTCCGCTCGGATTTGCAATCCGACTCGATCTTCGGGTCGATTCCTTTTTCGGATTCATGGCTTGCCTGAGGTTTTAACTTTCTATTAAACTTTAGTACCTTAGTTGTTCAAGTTTATACTTAAACAAGGATTATTTTGTACAAAAAAATAAAAACCTTTTTGAATCAACCCATAGATACCATTAGTTCATCTAGAGATAAATGGATTTTTATCGGTTTTGTGTCTTTATTTATAACAATATTCTTACTTGTTTTCCAACCTTTCGGAGTCAATAATTTCGACCCTACACATAGCATTAATCAAGTTTTCTTTTTTTCAATGCTAGGATTTGGATTTGTGATTGGACTCACTCTAAGTCTTTTTGAATTTTTAATCGGACCTGCAATTTTTAAGAAAAAAATACTTTCTATTTTTCTGTTAAGAACCATCACAGAATTGATCGTAGTTGCCTCAGCGATTTTTATATATTATAATATTCTGGGAAATTTTCACGATTGGCATTTTAGAAGTTATATCGATTTTATCTTCAATGTCTCTATGATGAGTATCATTCCTATCATCATCATTTTCCTATACACCAACAATAGAAAAACAAAAGAAGCCTACCAATTGCTCGAATTAAAACCTGCAATATCAATCTCAGACAAATATGTAAGCCTGACGTCGAGTAATGGAAAAGATTCAATATCACTTACATTAAACGACTTGTTATTTGTTGAGGCAGAAGATAACTATATTTCAGTTTCTTATATAGAAAAAGAAACACTGAAAAAGCAACTGCTTAGAGCCACTATGAAAGAAGTAGAAAAGAACCTAAACTCTGAATTTGTTTTGCGTTGCCATAGATCATTTATTGTCAATATGAATAAAGTTGAAAAGGTGATAAAAGACGGCCATCAGATCAAATTATTCATTCCAGAATTAAGTTTTCCAATTATCGTTTCTAGAAGCTATGTTCCAAAAATTAAAACTTTATTGGATACTCGCCACAAATAGCTGAATTTCACCACAAGCCTGTAACAGCAAAACCTTGCTGATGTCATTATACTATAAATTTAAACGTAATTAAAATTTTAGCATGATGAAAACACCAATCGCAGTACGAGAAAGTAACGGACTTTTTAATAGCCTAATGATCCTATCAGGAATCACTTTTATGTTGGTCTTATTACCACTTCAAAGATGTTTATTTGATGGAACGAGTTACAGTTGGGGGCAACAATATTTCGGAGTATCATTCAACAGTACAGGAATAGAACCAGGGTATTTTATTCTCATTCCATTTCTTATCTTTTTTATCGGATACTTTTATTCATTTTATTGGATAAAAAATAGAACTATTTTTTACGCATTCTTAGGTTTGTTTTGGGTACATAATTTCGGAAACCTTTTATTTGACATTATTAAAAATGGAGACACTATGTTTCATGGAGACACTTTAGATGTACATGTTTCAATATCATGGATTATTATTCCACTGTCAATTATCTTTTTAATTTGGATTCTTGCAATTATCTATAAAGACAGAAAGATGGAAAATGTTGAGATTACTTGGAGCAAAAGAAACAATCTAAAAGCATTAGTCATTTTGGGAGTATTGCCAATACAAGCATTATTATACGCTACGGGCGAACCACATGGGCTCACAGATGAAATAAGTGTGATCATTACAATTCTACAATCATTTTTATTCGGAATCATTTTTATTCCAAGGAAACTGCCAAAATCGAATTAATAATAAAGGCAACTGAGGCTCTCGAAGTCCACGTTCCGCAAAGCCTCCAGACTTTGCGGGCATTTTAAATTTGTAGCCTGTCCGCTCGGATTTAAGGTAGCAATCCAAGCAAAATATAAACAGCAATTCCAAGAAAAACCACAAGCATATTTATTATGCTTGTGGTTTTTTTATGCAAAACACATCCTTTGAACATCAGAAAAAAGAAGTATTAAATAATTAATAATCAACTGATTGTAAAAAAAATAAATGAAATGAATTTAAGCCGTTAACAAATACAAAGAGAGCGCTAAAACAACAATGAACTACTTTCGACTTTGAAAACAGACTAGGTATTTCAAGACAGAATGAAAGAATTAAATAAATACAGCCAAAGATTAACTCAAGATGAGTCTCAGCCAGCATCACAAGCCATGTTATATGCTGTTGGTTTGAGTGATGAAGATATGAGTAAAGCTCAGGTTGGTATTGCTAGTACAGGATATGATGGAAATCCTTGTAATATGCATTTAAACCGATTGGCAGGTGAAGTAAAGGTTGAATGCAACATTACTGGATTGGTAGGATTAGGATTCAATACTATTGGTGTGAGTGATGGAATTTCCATGGGAACATCGGGTATGAATTATTCTTTAGCTTCCAGAGATATTATTGCAGATTCTATTGAAACTGTGATGAATGCCCAAAGCTATGATGCTTTAATTTCAGTAGTTGGATGTGATAAAAATATGCCAGGTGCTGTGATTGCAATGTTGCGATTGAATCGTCCTGCAATTATGATGTATGGAGGAACCATTGCATCAGGGAATTACAAAGGAAGAAAACTAAACATTGTTTCTGCTTTTGAAGCATTAGGACAAAAAGTTGCTGGAGAAATTGAAGAGGAAGAATACAGAGAAATTATTAAAAGAGCCATTCCAGGCGCAGGAGCTTGTGGTGGAATGTATACAGCAAATACCATGGCTTCATCTATAGAAGCAATGGGACTAGCATTGCCTTACAATTCTTCTATCCCAGCAGAAAATCCAAATAAATTATCAGAAAGCGAACGTACAGCTCAGGCAATTTTAAATCTGTTGAAATTAGACCTAAAGCCTTTAGATATTGTTTCAAAAAAATCGATTGAAAATGCCATCGCAATGGTAAATGCTTTAGGAGGTTCTACCAATGCAGTATTGCACTTTTTGGCAATTGCTCGTGCCGCAGACATTGATTTCACCTTAGAAGATTTTCAAAGAGTAAGCGATAGAACACCATTAATTGCAGATCTAAAACCATCAGGAAAATATTTGATGGAAGATGTTCACGGAATCGGAGGAACTCCGGCAGTGATGAAATATTTATTAGACAAAGGATATCTACACGGCGATTGTTTAACAGTAACCGGAAAAACCTTAGCGGAAAATCTAGCAGATGTTACACCTTTGACTTTTGACGAAGATCAAGATGTTATTTATCCAGAAGAAAAAGCATTAAAAACCTCAGGAAACATACAAATCCTATACGGAAACTTGGCATCAGAAGGAGCAGTAGCAAAAATTTCTGGAAAAGAAGGATTGCTATTTGAAGGAAAAGCTGTGGTGTACAACGGAGAACAAGAAGCAAATACAGGAATCGGAAACGGAGAAGTCAGCAAAGGAGATGTAGTCGTCATTCGCTATGTAGGTCCCAAAGGAGGTCCAGGAATGCCCGAAATGTTAAAACCTACGTCCATGATTATGGGAGCAGGATTAGGAAAATCAGTTGCCTTAATTACAGACGGACGTTTCTCAGGAGGGACACACGGATTTGTAGTAGGACATATTACTCCCGAAGCACAATCAGGTGGAACAATTGCTTTGATAGAAACAGGAGATACAATTAGAATCAGCGCAGAAGACAATTCAATCAATGTATTGCTTTCTGAAGAAGAAATTGCTGAAAGAAAAGCAAAATGGATAGAACCACCATTAAAGCATACAAAAGGAATATTATACAAATATGCAAAAACAGTGGCATCGGCTTCTAAAGGTTGTGTAACAGATGAATTTTAGAAAAATTCATCTGTTACACAACCCTGAGCCTGTCGAAGGGTGTTGAAAGCTCACTGAAATGAAGAAGAGAGATTATAAAGAATAAGTATTATGAATACAGAAACAATAAAAACATCAACTCAAACATTGCAGACTACTGAGCGTATTTCAGGAAGTGAAGCAGTGATCAAATGTTTACTTGCAGAAGGTGTTGATATATTATACGGATATCCAGGCGGAGCTATTATGCCCGTTTATGATGAACTGTATAAATACCAAGATAAAATTCATCATGTGTTAACAAGACATGAACAAGGAGCAACACATGCAGCGCAAGGATATGCAAGAATCTCTGGAAAAGTAGGCGTTGCTATAGCAACATCAGGACCTGGAGCAACCAATTTAGTTACAGGAATAGCCGATGCGCAAATAGATTCAACACCCATGGTCTGCATTACAGGTCAAGTAGGTTCTCATTTATTGGGAAGTGATGCATTTCAAGAAACTGATATCGTAGGAATTTCTACGCCAGTTACCAAATGGAATCATCAGATTACCAAAGCCTCAGAAATACCTGAAGTTTTTGCCAAAGCATTTTACATTGCAAAAAGTGGAAGACCAGGACCCGTATTAATTGATATTACCAAAGATGCACAATTTGAAGAATTCGATTTTGCCTATAAAAAATGCGACGGAATCCGTAGTTATAAACCAGTTCCAGAAGTAGATTCAGAAAAAGTAGCGCAAGCTGCTGAATTGATCAATGCAGCAAAAAAACCCATGATTGTTTGGGGACAAGGCGTGATTTTAGGTCAGGCTGAAAACGAATTAAAAGCAGTGATAGAAAAAGCAGGAATTCCTTCCGCTTGGACAATTTTAGGAGCTTCAGCAATTCCAACGTCGCATCCATTAAATATAGGAATGGTTGGAATGCATGGGAATTATGCGCCAAATATATTGACCAATGAATGTGATGTGTTAATCGCAATCGGAATGCGTTTTGACGATCGTGTAACTGGAGATTTGACAACTTATGCAAAACAAGCTAAGATCATTCACTTTGAAATTGATCCCGCAGAAGTTGATAAAAATGTAAAGACCGACGTTGCTGTTTTAGGAAATGCAAAAGAAAGCCTAGAACAATTAGTATCCTTATTAAAACCGAATTCACACTCAGATTGGCATCAAAAATTTAAAGATTTGTACGCGATTGAATATGAAAAAGTAATTAAACACGATTTACATCCAATCAAGGAAGGTTTGACGATGGGAGAGGTGTTAAAAGAAATCAATCTTCAAAGTAAAGGAGAGGCAGCCATTGTAACCGATGTGGGTCAACATCAAATGATTGCTTGTCGTTATGCCGATTTCAATGTCACAAAAAGTAATATTACTTCAGGCGGATTAGGAACGATGGGCTTTGGTTTGCCAGCAGCTATTGGAGCAAAAATGGCAGCTCCAGAACGTGAAGTGGTTTCAATTTCTGGTGATGGTGGTTATCAAATGACCATTCAAGAATTGGGAACTATTTTTCAACAGAAAACCGCTGTAAAAGTAGTGGTTTTAAATAATGATTTTTTAGGAATGGTTCGTCAGTGGCAACAGTTGTTTTTTGACAAGCGTTACGCATCTACAGAAATGGTAAACCCAGATTTTGTTGCCATCGCTAAAGGATATTATTTGAATGCAAGAAAAGTGACAAAAAGAGAAGAACTAAAAGAAGCAGTAGCAGAGATGATGGCAAGTAAAGAAGCTTACTTTTTAGAAGTTTGTGTAGAAAAAGAAGACAATGTCTTTCCAATGATTCCTTCAGGAGCATCGGTTTCAGACATACGATTAGAGTAATTAAAGGCGGAAAGTAAATAAGATAATACTCAAATTAAAAAGATACCCGCTTTCGCGGGCATAAAATGGAAGAAAAACAAGTATACACCGTATCAATTTACACCGAAAATAATATCGGTTTGTTGAATAGAATTTCGGCTATTTTTCAACGTAGACACATCAATATAGAAAGTATCAATTCATCTCTTTCTGAAATAGAAGGAGTATCGAGATTTACGATTGTTGTCAACCTTTCTGAAGAACGAATGAAGAAAATTCTTGGTCAGATAGAAAAGCAGGTTGAAGTGATCAAGGCGTATTATCACACAGATGAAGAGACTATTTATCAGCAGTCTTGCCTGTTTAAAATCAAATCAGATTTACTATTTGAAGAGCGACAAATTCAGAACATCATCAAAGAAAGTAACGCGCGAATTGTTACCGTAAACAAAGAGTTTTTCGTCTTAGAAAAATCAGGAAGAAGAAACGAAATCGAATTATTATACAGAGAATTAAGTGCCTTTGGAATCATGCAATTTGTCCGCTCAGGAAGAATAGCAGTCACCAAAGAAGAAATGAAAATATCACAAATGCTAGAAGCATTCAATTACTAAAAAAAGAAACATGGCAAATTATTTTAACACGCTATCATTAAGAAATCAATTAGAGCAATTAAGAAAATGTAGATTCATGAATGCTTCAGAATTTGAAGATGGTGTGGACGCATTAGTAGGAAAGAAAATTGTAATTATCGGTTGTGGAGCGCAAGGGCTCAACCAAGGATTAAACATGAGAGATTCAGGATTGGATATTTCTTATGCGTTAAGAGAAGTAGCAATTCAAGAGCAAAGAGCTTCGTATAAAAATGCGACTTCAAACGAATTCAAGGTAGGAACTTATACAGAATTAATTCCTACAGCAGATTTGGTGTTAAACTTAACACCAGACAAGCAACATACTAATGTGGTAAACGCCGTAATGCCTTTGATGAAAAAAGGAGCGACATTATCCTATTCTCACGGATTCAATATTGTAGAAGAAGGAACGAAAGTACGTGAAGACTTAACAGTAATTATGGTAGCGCCAAAATGCCCAGGAACCGAAGTAAGAGAAGAGTATAAAAGAGGATTTGGTGTGCCAACACTAATTGCTGTTCATCCAGAAAATGATCCAGAAAATAAAGGATGGGCGCAAGCAAAAGCCTATGCTGCTGCAACTGGTGGAGACAGAGCGGGAGTATTAGAGTCTTCGTTTGTCGCTGAGGTAAAATCCGATTTAATGGGAGAACAAACCATTCTATGTGGTGTGTTACAAACAGGTTCTATTTTATGTTTCAATAAAATGGTTGAAAAAGGAATTGATGCAAATTATGCAGCAAAACTGATTCAATATGGATGGGAAACCATTACTGAAGCCTTAAAACATGGAGGAATTACGAACATGATGGACAGGCTTTCCAATCCTGCCAAAATCAAAGCCTATGAATTGTCAGAAGAATTAAAGACTATTATGAAGCCTTTGTTTGAAAAGCATATGGATGATATTATTTCAGGTCATTTTTCACAGACTATGATGGAAGATTGGGCAAATGATGATGTCAACTTATTAACCTGGAGAGAAGCAACTGGAGAAACGAATTTTGAAAAAACACCGTTGACTTCAGATGAAATTTCTGAACAAGAATATTTCGACCATGGAGTATTGATGGTTGCTTTTGTAAAGTCAGGTGTTGAACTTGCTTTTGAAACGATGGTAAGTGCAGGTATTATTGAAGATTCTGCTTATTACGAATCCTTACACGAACTTCCTTTGATTGCCAACACAATTGCAAGAAAGAAATTATATGAAATGAATCGCGTTATTTCTGACACAGCAGAATACGGTTGCTATTTATTTGATCATGCATGCAAACCTTTATTGACAGATTTTATGAAATCAATAGATACTGATGTAGTAGGAACTGCATTTTCTTCTTCAAACGATGTAGATAATGGAGCATTAATCAAAGTAAATGATGCCATCAGAAATCATCCAATAGAAGCTGTTGGAAAAAGACTAAGAGGAGCTATGACTGCTATGAAAGTAATTAAAACAACTGTGCAAAAAGAGGCAGTGACTGCATAATTATTTTTACTAGCGGTCTTACGTCAAACTAAAAAATATGAACACTGAAATAACATATCGTCCAACCATAGAAGCGGTTAAAAATGCCTCGATCAAATTAAAAGACGTGGTATTAAAGACACCTTTGATTAAAAGTGATCGATATTCAACATTATTTCAAAGCAATATTTTCTTTAAACGCGAAGATCTACAGCAAGTAAGATCGTATAAAATAAGAGGGTCTTATCATAAAATTTCATCACTCTCAGAAGAACAAAGAAAAAGCGGAATCGTTTGTGCCAGTGCAGGAAATCACGCACAAGGAGTTGCCCTGTCCTGTAAATTACTAAAAATATATGGTGTCATTTATATGCCATCACCCACACCAAAACAAAAGATCGATCAGGTTAAAATGTTTGGTGAAGAATATATTGATGTCATTTTAATAGGAGATTCTTTTGACGATGCAAATTATGCGGCAAAATTAGAAAGCGAACGTTTACAAAAAACCTTCATCCATCCTTTTGACGATGAAAAAATTATTGAAGGTCAGGCTACAGTCGGATTAGAAATAATGGAGCAGTTTCAAGAACCGATCGATTATATTTTTGTTCCCGTTGGCGGTGGCGGATTGTCCGCAGGATTGTCATCTTATATCAAACAAATATCCCCCAAAACTAAAATTATTGGGGTAGAACCAGAAGGAGCACCTTCTATGTCTACTTCTATGGAAGTTGGAGAAAATACAACGTTGGAAACGATAGAAAACTTTGTAGACGGAGCAGCGGTAAAACGAGTAGGAGACTTGAATTTTTCTATTTGCAGCGAATATTTATATGATATGATGACAGTTCCTGAAGGAAAAATTTGTCAAATTATTTTAGATTTATACAACAAAGAAGCAACAGTTATTGAACCAGCAGGAGCATTAAGTATCGCAGCTTTAAATGCTTATAAAGAAGAAATTAAAGGGAAGAATGTGGTCTGTGTGATTAGCGGAAGTAATAATGATATTACCAGAACCGCAGAAATTAAAGAACGCGCATTATTACATGCCAACTTAAAACACTATTTCATTATTAAATTTCCTCAAAGAGCGGGAGCATTACGCGAATTTGTTGCTGACATTTTAGGCCCCAATGACGATATTACGCATTTTGAATACACCAAAAAAACCAATCGAGAGAATGGTGCGGCTGTAGTTGGATTAGAATTAAAATCTTCTGATGATCTACAACCTTTAATATCAAGAATGAAGCGCCATAATTTTTATGGTGATTATTTGAATGATAAACCTGATTTATTCCAGTTTTTGGTCTAAAGATTCCTTAAATTTACATCTCAAATTTATACAACTATGTCTACGATAAAATCATCTGTGGAAATCCCAGATATATATAAAATCACCCAAACAGTAGAACAAAATACATATTTAGTCAATGGTCAATTAAAACCATGGACTGGAGATGTAGCAGAAGTTTATTCTACTATTTCATCAACAGAAAATTACAAACCAACATTATTAGGTTCCATCCCACAATTAGGAGGCGAAGAAGCTTTAGAAGTTTTAGATGCCGCTTGCGAAGCTTATGATAAAGGAAAAGGTTTATGGCCAACCATGAAAGTTGCTGACCGTATTGCTTGCATGGAAAAATTTGTAGCGCAAATGAAGACCAAGCGAGAAGAAGTGGTAAAACTACTAATGTGGGAAATTGGAAAACCTTTAGGTGATTCTCAAAAAGAATTTGATAGAACCATCGATTATATCAACGATACCATTGAAGATTATAAGCAGATGGATAGAGACAGCGCTAAGTTTGAGAAAAACGGCGGCGTTTATGCACATATAAGAAGAGGTCCCTTAGGCGTTGTACTGTGTTTAGGACCTTATAACTATCCGTTAAATGAGACTTTTTGTTTGTTGATTCCAGCGTTGATTATGGGAAATACGACCATTTTTAAACCTGCAAAATTTGGAGTCTTGTTAATGTCGCCACTCTTAGAAGCATTTCAAAATAGCTTCCCAAAAGGAGTTGTAAATATCATTTATGGAAGAGGTCGTGTTCTGGCAACGCCAATTATGGAATCGGGTAGAATCGATGTCTTGGCTTTGATTGGACATAGTTCATCAGCAAAAGCCTTACAAACTCAACATCCTAAAAGTAATAGATTGCGATTGGTTTTAGGTTTAGAGGCTAAAAATCCTGGTATCGTTTTGCCTGACGCTGATTTAGATTTGGCTATTGAAGAATGCATTGCAGGAACACTGTCGTTCAACGGACAACGCTGTACGGCTTTGAAAGTGTTGTATGTACATGAAGACATTGTAGAAAAATTCAACAAACGTTTTTCAGAAAAAGTTGATGCGTTAAAATTCGGAAACCCTTGGGATGACGGTGCTAAATTAACGCCGCTTCCTGAACCCGATAAGCCAGCTTATATTCAAGGATTGATTGATGATGCCAAAGAAAAAGGCGCTGCTGTTATCAATGAAAAAGGTGGAAAAACAACAAATAATTATATTTTTCCAGCTGTTGTATATCCTGTAAATAAAGAGATGGAGGTTTTTCACGAAGAGCAATTTGGACCTGTAATTCCGATTGTCCCTTTCAAAGATATTGAAGAACCTTTAGATGATATTGCCGATTCCAATTACGGTCAACAAGTAAGTTTGTTTGGAAAGAATGTTGAAACATTATCACCTTTAATTGATAGCTTAGTAAATCTAGTTTGTAGAGTAAACTTAAACAGTTCTTGTCAACGTGGACCCGATGTATACCCATTTACAGGACGAAAAGATTCTGCTGTAAGTACTTTGAGCGTGCATGATGCCTTACGTTCTTTTTCTATCAGAACCTTTGTTGCCTCTAAAGACAATGACTATAACAATGCCATTTTAGAAGAGTTACTAGAAAAGAAATCCTCTAATTTTATTAGTACGGATTATATTTTGTAGAGGTATTTATAAATGATGGAGGTGTTTTTACTCCAAAATACTAACCGATAAACCAATATATTTGTTTGTATATAATGAGTTGGCAGTAATTCCCCACATAAAGAAACTCTATTAATTTCTTTTGCTAACGTCACTAAAAAAGAGCTGGTTTTTGAGGAAATTGAATCGATTATAGGTAACTGAATATCAATATAATAATTTAACGTTAATCAGAATTAACAATCATAAATAATGAATAAAAGACAATTACAATGAAAAACACTAAATTCTTAACTATTTTAATTCTATTCTTAACAATTCAAGTAGTTTATTCTCAAAAAGTAAAAATAAAAAAGAACACAGTATTTGTAAATGATAAAGAATATCTTACAACTTCTGATAGAGGAATGTTTAAAGAATCGGTTTCTTTATATTCTTTGAATGGGAGTAAAGAGATTGTTTTTATCTTAGATGTACCTCCTCAAACCAGTGGCGAAATAAAATACCCATATTATCATTATTTAGTTAAATTTATAGGAACTGGAAAAGAAATACGTTTTGGTGACAATAGGTTAAAAAAACTTATTAAAGAATTATATAAGTCGAATGTAATAACTGATGATGGTTTAAATATAGAACAAGTCAATACTTTCGTTGAAAAATACAAATAACTACTACCAACAAAATATATAAAAAATTGCTGCTTTTTTATTTTTTGAAAAATTATAGTAACTTTAAACTTTACAAAAAGCTATGAAACTTTCCGAAATAAATCTCGCAACTTTTCATATACAAATACGTTAGGCACAAGCAAAAAAAATGACAGATAGTTCACTTAAAGACTTATATCTACACGATGAATTAACAGATTCATTTAATTTAATTAAACTAGGATTTGGAGAATTTCAAAACTTAGATTCTATAAATGATTTTTATCACCTACCATTTCAACTTCTTTCAAGTGGACTAGAAAGACTTATGAAATGCTTTATTTGTTTAGGCTATTACGAAATTCATAAAGAATATCCCGATAGTAAATATTTAAAGAAATGTGGAGGGAGAAACGGGCACGATTTAAATGAACTTAAAAATAATATACTTTCAAATTATTTTAAAAATAGACAAAATACTTTACTCAAAGCTGACGAAAGATTCTTGAAAGGAGATAATGATTTAAAAGAATTAATCTACTTATTATCTGAATTTGGGAAGTATGCTAGATATCATAATTTAGATATTATTACATCAGCATCTAAACAAAGTATTGATGTCAAAAGATTATGGGAAAAATATGAAACGGATATTGTACTTTCTGATTCAGCCTTATTAGACAAATTATCTGATTTTGAATATGAAAAAGAAGTACATTCTTTTGTCACACAATTCATCATTAGTAAGCTAGAAATATTTGTTCGTGGAATTAGTCGACAATTTACTCTTGGTCAATTAGGAGAAAAAGCGCAACAATTCTCATCAGTATATTACGATTTTATTTTACTCAAAGATGATAAAATTGGAACCATTGATTATAGAAAAAACACAACAAGATTTCAGCAAAAAGAAAAAAAGACACATAAGAGAACCGCAATTGATTATATTAATAGAAAAATAAATCCAGACATCAAATTTAAAAAAATATCAAAAGATGATTTTGTTGGAGAATGGCCTTTTTATGCTGAGGAAGTCGTTATTGAATGTAGACAAAAACATTGGTGTACTATTGAAATTGACGGAATAGATTATGCTCTGAATGGTTCTGCATCTGACCGATATAAACTGGATTCAGTTATTGATGCTGGAATGTCTATTAGAGGAAAATCGATTGGCCCGTTTATAAATATGGCATTAGAATTAAACGAAAAATAAAGCCAGTGCTTAACGGTATAAAAAACATAGGGCGGTTTTTGCTTTCCGAAAAGTCTATGTTATTTACAAAGTCGCCAAATATAAAATTTGACATTTATTGCCGAAAAGATAAAACTGAACGTAGAATAACGTGCCCTAACAAAGAACTGAGTTAAAAAAACAAGTCTTTTTAGACGAATGTAGAAACAAAGTTTTCATCATAAGGCAATCCACTTTTTAGTATCTTTAAACAAAAAATACGTGACTAATTATAGTACAAAAACCTGTTGTAGCACATTTGAAAAAATGCATAAAATAATACTCATATTTTCATTTCTAATTTTAACTATCAGTTGTAAAAGCAAAGTGGATTGCAGAACTGACCCTTTAGTGATTAAGTCAAATGATAGTATTATTTCAAAAATAGAATCCGACTTAAACGGGCAAAAATGGTGGAATAATTATTTGACTAAAATAAAAGAACCTAATCTAAAAAAGGAACTAAATGAAAGCTACCGATTAATGGTTTACAACTCAATGTGGTCCTCATCCAAAACTTATCGATTTTATAAAGATTCAGACTCATATAGGTTAGTCTTTAAAGAGTTTGGTGGAGAACAAATAGGGAGAGAAAATAGTACTATGACCACGAACAGAGAAAGTGATTTACCTGAAAAAGAGTGGGAAGAGTTTAAATCATTATTACAGAATACAGAATTTTGGAGTTTACCTGTGACAATAAACAGAACAGGTCTTGATGGAACAAGTTGGGTTCTCGAAGGTATGAATCCAAATGGAAATGAATGCACGAATAGAGAATATCACGTTGTTACAAGATGGCAACCGGTTGACACAATGAAAGTGATGAAATTGAATTATAAACTGATTGAACTAAACGGAAAATAAAACGTACTACAACAAAGCAGTGTATAAAACACAGCTAATAAGTGCTTAACCGAAAGGTTTGTGTATATTTAGAAAGTCCGCCAAATTTTTAATTTGGCTTTTAAAAACAGAAAAATTAAAACAAAATATAAAAATTCGACTCTGTGTTAATCCGAAAAGTTAGTGTCTTTTTGCACGCTACGTTTCATACACAAGTCCGATGTATAATTAAAAATTAATCAATAAAATAATATAAAGAAATGATCCTTCAAAAACTGAAATTACTGATTTTTACTATTCTGTTAAGTACTTTATATTCTTGTGGACAAAATGCGATAAATAAGGATCATATAATTGGAAAATGGAAAGTGACAGAATATAATCTCCATCTAAAAAAAGATATGGATATTAGTCCTGCAATCATCGAAGAAGCTAAAAAAAATGCTTTATCAAGTTCTTATGATTTTAAAGAAGACAATACCTACTCTTTTATTTCAAGTTTTGAAAGTTATAAAGGAACATGGACTCTAGTTGACAAAAATATTGTCATGAATTATTCCTCAGAATATGAAAAAAAGGGAATACAAAAATATGAAGTTGTTAATTTGGGTAATGACAAAATGACTTGGAAAACTGAATCTGAATTTGAAAAAAGCAAAACAGTGCTTTCTAAACAATAAATAGCTATACAGAACAAGCTATATAATTTATAACTAGTTCTAACCTACTTCCGAAAATCTTACTTCGATAGTATTATACTTAATTTATCGAAGCGCACAGTGGTCGTCTAGATTTTCTACCTTGCCTGCGGCAGGTAGGTTTGGTTTCTATTTGCTAAATTAGTTGCTGAAACAGGCAACAAAATCACAAATACGTAATATTAATTTGACTAATGAACTATTTACTACTGATAGTCTTAATTGTACTTCAAGTCGTTCCTTTGTTTTTTTTGAATAAAAAATTTATTAAACGAACAGGAGAAAACAAAGGCTCTTACAACACTCCTAATGCAGTACATGCTTTAATTTTTGCGCTTTTTTCAGTTATAGTATGCCCATTTATATTATGGGATGACTATCAAATAGGAGGGGATAACACCCATTATTTGAATATGTTGCTTCATATTATGATAAGTTTTTTTATCAGCCATTTAATATTTCTACTTTCTACTAAAAAATTCTTGGTAGGAGAATTTTTACATCATATCGTTATAATAGCAGTATGTGTGTATTCTTTAAAAATCCAAAAATTTGCACCAGACCTGGTAATGACCTTGTTTTTAGGCGAACTTACGTTTGTATTTCAAGCTAAGATCATTGCTCAAAATATGAATAAAGAACAATTGGCTAAAAAGTTAGATACTGTTTTTATAGTGCTTTTTCCTTTCATTAGGGTAGTTATATTTCCAACCTATTTATACTATTTTATGCAACTCCCCGAGTTAAATTTGGTCGTAGTATTGGTGGCGAGTTCCTTAGTAGTTTTAGGTTTGTACTGGAGTTTTTTTATTCTTCAACGCGTTTTAAAAAAATAAAAGGTATTATTTTCAGATTTAGAAGCTGTTGTGCTTCGTTCTTTAAAAAGTTCCATCCGTCATATTTGCATTATCCTTTGAAAAATGATTTAAGACAAGCTCAAATGTATATTGAGAAACATTTTGAACAGAAATTGAATATTAATGTAAGTGATAAGAGTTTCCTTCGTAGATTTCACTGAATATGACCTTCTCTTGACTTTACCGAATAAAATCTCGTAACTTTTTATACGCAAATACATTGTACGTAATGTAAGACTTTAACGAACCCCAAAGCTTATAGATTTGCAGATTTTCCATTTGATACATATTTGCTAAATTAGTTGCTTAACTAGAAAACTAACCAATACTTAGAAGCTAAATAAAACAAGAAATATGAAAAAAATTATAGCAATACTGTTCTTAGCCTTACTAACTTTCAGTTGTTCTGACTTTAAAGATAATAGTAAAAGTGATGAATTGAACCAATTGAGAGCTGAACTTGACAGTTTAAAAAATACGAAAACTGAAACTCTAAATGATAAGAGTGGGCAAATTGCAACATTCTTGACATTTCAAAAAGAAAATGCAGAACAAGCAATGAATTTTTATATAGAGCTATTTGACAATTCCAAAATTGTGGATATAAAACGATGGGGAAAAGGAACGCCAGGAAAAGAAGGAACAATAATGCACGCTACATTTAATTTGAATGGAAAAGTATTTATGTGTAGCGACAGTCCTCCGATACATGATTGGGGCTTTACGCCAGCAGTTTCAAACTATGTGGAATGTGTGGACGAAAGTGAAATTGAACGATTATTCACAAAACTATCTGAAAACGGAAAAGTGATGATGCCATTGAATAATTATGGTTTTAGTCAAAAATTCGGATTTGTTGAAGACCAATTTGGAGTTTCCTGGCAACTGAATTTACAGTAAAAAAGACCAACAGCGAATATTTTTACAAGTTGAAAAACAGGACAACTGTTAAAGAATTCTTCTTAAGAAGATATTTGAACACAATAGACTTTGATAAATGCGAACTTTTTTATTCAATCATATAGCACTTTCCGTACAAGATGTCGATGAATCTATTGAGTTTTATCAAAAGGTACTTCAACTTGAAGAAATTAAAAATACAGCTTCAAATTCTAAAACGAGGTGGTTGTCTTTTAGCGATGGCAAACAGCTACACCTGATTCCACGTCCAAATTCTGAAATAAAAATCAATAAGGCAGTTCATTTTGCTTTAGCAACACCTGAGTTTAACTCGTTTATAATGCATTTACAAGAATTAAAAATTGACTACTCTGATTGGCTTGGTACACCAAACAAAGATTATATACGAAAAGATGGCATTAGACAAGCTTACTTTCAAGACCCGAATGGATATTGGATTGAAATAAATGATGGCGTTTAATAAATTAACCACTTTGAGCACAAACCTCCTTAGTTAAAATCTAAAAAAAACACTTCATAACACTTTAAAAAAAAGTCCAATTAATTGTATCTTGTCGTCCTATCTAAAGGTGTATTATGCAAGACAATAAAAGGCTCAATTATATTAAAGATGTATTGGAAAATATGCCCACTAGCTGGCTGAACCTAACAACCCATCGACTAGATATTTATGATGAAAAATTAGCTAAAGTTCAATTTTTAGAACAGTTTGAAAACCTATTTAACAGCAATAATTCAGATGCCTCAGCACTCAATGAATTACCCACAGCTTATGACTATATTCGATTAGGTCACCCATTATCATGCGTGCTAGAGTGGGGAATTGCACACTTAAATCATTTACAACCAGAAAATGTCATCAGTTTTTCATCACTGATGACTCCTATTTTAGCAATTCTAAGAAAAAATTTGCTAGAGAATAAAAACACTCAAATCATTTATACTGATGAACTACCTACATTTTTTGATGCCGGAGTCCTAAAGCGTATTTATGGCTATCAATTCGAGTTAAAAAAGATTGAAAAACTCGAAGAGGTTTCCGCGTTTGATGGCAGTACCATTTTTCTTTCGCAAAACAATGAAATCTCTACGATTGACATCACTCAAAATATTGACTTTTTTATCAATGGGTATGCTCACCTTGGAAGTGTTCTATTAGTGAATGGTGAGGAAAATGAATCCTATATTTCGGAAATTCAGCATGTACGAAGAAGAGAGACCATAGCAATGACACCAGCCAATTGTTTGATTGCGTTACATTCTCTTACAAAGAAATCTTATTTTGATACGCAGAAAAGCAATATCGAAGTAAATAAGGCATTAGTTTTAGATTCAATTGCAGCCATTACAGGTACAAATACAAAAGCACTTGTAGGTTCTAGCGGACTATCCATTCAATATGCGATTTTAATGGGGCTCATTCATGATGCACAGGAGAATCACAAAGGAAAGGCGATTAAAATTATTGTTCCTCCCAATTGTTATGGTGGAACCAATGACCAAGCAAGACGAGTTGCTGCTTGCATTGATAATGTTGAAGTGGTGGATTTACCAGTGGATAGTGGGAACGATATGAATCAGAGTATTGATGTCATTTTAGATAAAATTGCGAGCGAAGATGCGGTTCCATATGTCATCGCTGAAATTCCTACAAACCCTAGGGTAGAAGTTCCCGATTTGATACGATTAAAAGAAGTGTTACGTCAGGAGCGTAGAACTGCAACAGGCGAAATTGCGGTCGACCCAGTTTTTATTTTAGATCAAACATTTTGTCCCAATGTTCATTTTTTAGGTGAAGGCGAAATACTCTCATCGGTTCGAACCATTTCATTTGCCAGTGGATCGAAATTTCCAAGCGGCGGACTCTGTACCGCCGGCTACTGTGTAGGGAATCAAAAAACCGAAGCTTTGATAGAGAAAATAGAAAAGCATCTCATACTTTGCGATAACGAGGCTACAGATTTTCAAATGGAAATCTTAGCCAAACAAATGCCTTCAATGAAACAAAGAATTCATGATGCCTATACCAATACACGTGAATTTGTAAATTTCATCAATGATACTTTACCAGCTGCGAAAATCAATTTTGTTTCAGAGGAATTGGCAGAACAAGGGTTTACTCCTTCTGTATTTTCATTAGACCTTCCCACAAAAGGGAATACTGATGAAGAAAAGGAAGCCTATAAAAGGGCCTTAAACCTTAAGCTAATCAATTTAATGATCACAGAAATTCCCAATGAAAGTAAGTACTGTGTGAGTTATGGACAGTTAAAAGGATGTTATTGGACGATTCCTGCTACATCTACTCAAGGAACAACGAAAGAAGGTGACAAGGATTATATTGCTCGTGTTGCACTTTCTCCTATGATGGACATTGAACTTCATAAAAAAGTCTTTTTAGACTTTGTTGAAAGTATTTGATTTTGAGAACTAACGAGAGTTCGCATATTGGTAGGTTTTCTAAATCAACCCAGTTTACTGTCTTTGAGAAGGAGGCACGGCCGAAGCAATCTGTTTAATAAGATTACTTCTCCCCAATAAATTGGGAATCGTAAAGACATTTCTAAAATCACACGTTTTTTAAGAAATTATCAAATTCCAAAGGCAAATATGCTTTTTTTATAATTCGCAGCGCTAATTTTTTAGATATCCATAAAACTGATAAAAAAGTTCATGGATGATGAAGCTCATTTCAAATTAATTTCTAATTTTACCCCATGATTTTAGAACAAAATAAAATAGTACTTGTAAACCCCATACGCCGTCGCCGCTAATTCTTACTAAAGCAAGCAACGAAGTATCACTATTTTATTAAAATCAAATTGAACACAACACATTCCATATCACATTTCAAAACTCAAATTATTTTATTTGAAACAATTTTGACAATTCATTTGGTAATGAAAGCGAGCTTATTTTTTGAATATATAAAGTTAATCATACAGCCTTTGAACTTTGAATCTTTGAACTTGGAACCTTTATGCTTCCAACATCAAACTTTTCAACCTTATAACTTAGTTCGCCGCCCGTAAGGGTATGTTCAATGTATGGAACCTAGGTGAGTCCGGTTCCCTTTTCAACCATCACATTTCAAGTTAAAAATAAACAATTTCGTTAAACGCTATATTTCTCAGAAGCTTTAGCGTAGGAGAAAATAAAATCAAGAGTTTGGACATCATTATTGCTGATAAGTCACATATCATATACGCAGATATTATCTGTAAAACCATTGCAGATTCTGCCAATGTCAGAGGAACAGGGATCGCCAAAAGAACTCCAGAATATGTCATTCAAAGAATGGAAAATGGCAATGCTGTCATTGCTTTGGATGGAGGGATGTTTGTTGGTTTTTGTTATATCGAAAAATGGGATCATGGAAAATTTGTTGCCAATTCAGGGCTCATTGTGCATCCTGACTATAGAGGAAAAGGAATTGCAAAACTGATTAAAAAGAAAATATTTGAACATTCTAGAACCAAGTTTCCAGAAGCCAAAGTATTTAGTATCACTACAGGATTGCCCGTTATGAAAATGAATAGCGATTTAGGATACAAGCCTGTCACATTCTCTGAACTCACAAAAGATCAATCCTTTTGGAAAGGCTGTCAAACCTGTAAAAACTATGATGTTTTACAAAGAACATCGCAAAGTATGTGTTTGTGTACAGGGATGTTATACGACCCAAAATCACAAGATAAAAGCAAGGTAAAAGTAAAAGCGAAAGTGTTTCAAAGATTAAAAAGTATCAAACAAAACATTTTTCTAAAAAAGAATCAGAAATAGTATATCATAACAAGGTTTGCTCAGAACATGTCACACTGAGCTTAGCTAGCCCTGAGCGTAGTCGAAGGGCGTCGAAGTAGAGTTAAAAATCAGTAGTTATCACAAAGAAAGATTGCTTCTCCCCAATAAATTGGGGATCGCAAAGACAAAAAATAACACAGTATTCACATTAAAAAGATACCCGCTTTTGCGGATAATTAAATAGTATTCAAATTAAAAAGGTACCCGCCTTCGCGGGCACAAGATGAAAAAATTAGTATTAGCATATAGCGGCGGATTAGACACTTCGTACTGTGCAGTCCATTTCTCAAAAGATCTAGGATATAAAGTTCATGCAGTCAGTGTAAACACAGGTGGGTTTACGCAAACTGAAATTAAAGATATTGAGAAGAAAGCCTATGCAATGGGCGTGACCACCTATCAGAACATCAATGCAATTGATACCTATTATCAAAAAGTAATTAAGTATTTGATCTACGGAAATGTATTAAAAAACAATACCTATCCTTTATCGGTAAGTGCAGAAAGAATTATCCAAGCCATAGAGATTATCGAATATGCAAAAAAGATTGGAGCAGATTATATAGCACACGGAAGCACAGGAGCTGGAAATGATCAGGTGCGATTCGATTTAATTTTTCAAACACTAGCGCCAGAAATTGAAATCATTACACCCATTAGAGATCAACAGTTAACAAGACAACAAGAGATTGAATACCTACAATCAAAAGGAATAGAAATGTCTTGGTCAAAAGCAAAATATTCTATCAATAAAGGATTGTGGGGAACGAGTGTAGGAGGTGCGGAAACCTTGTCATCAGACAAACCATTACCCGAAGAAGCCTATCCATCTCAACTAAAAAAAGAAGGAAGTGAAAAAGTAAAACTCACTTTTTCAGAAGGTGAATTAGTCGCTGTGAATGACGAAGAAGGCTTGCCTCAAGATAATATTGAAACCTTGAACAATCTAGCCTCTAAGTATGCCATTGGAAGAGATATTCATGTTGGTGATACTATTGTAGGAATCAAAGGAAGAGTCGGTTTTGAAGCCGCTGCAGCTAGTGTCATTCTAAAAGCACACCATTTGTTAGAAAAGCATACACTCACCAAATGGCAATTGCAACATAAAGATTATTTAGCCAATTGGTACGGTACACATTTGCACGAAGGATTGTTTTTAGATCCTGTAATGAGAAACTTGGAAGCCTTTTTAGAAAGTAGTCAGGCACAAGTCTCGGGAGATGTTTTACTCACTTTAAAACCCTATCATTTTTCCCTCGATGGAATTGTTTCAGAACACGATTTAATGAATGCCGATTTTGGAAGTTACGGTGAAGAAAACAAAGGTTGGACAGCAGAAGAAGCCAAAGGATTTATCAAAATCTATGGAAATCAAAGTAAAATATATCAAAACGTAAACGGGTAGATTAAAGAATTAAAAGGCTAGAGCCAAGAGAAGAGAGCAAAGACTTGTCATTTCGAACAGAATGAAATGAATGTGAGAAATCTCATTAAGCATTTGAATCTTTTAATAAAATATTAGAATGTCTCCTCGAGCGTGTGACATTGAGTTTATCGAAGTGCAGTCGAGAGGTTTTAAATATCAAAATAAGGTCTCGACTTCGCTCGACCAGACATTAAAGAATAATAGAAGAATAATGAATATGAAAATCAAAGTAGGAATCATAGGAGGAGCTGGATATACAGCAGGAGAGTTGATTAGAATTTTACTACATCATAAAGAAGTAAACATCAATTTTGTGTACAGTACATCCAATGCAGGAAATAAAGTTAGTTACATCCATCAAGATTTAGAAGGAGATATCGACTTAGTATTTACCAGTGAAATAAATTCAGAAGTAGATGCCTTGTTCTTGTGTTTAGGACATGGAAATTCGAAAACATTTTTAGAAAATAATTCCTTTTCATCAAAAACAAAGATCATTGATTTAAGCAATGATTTTAGATTAAAAGGAGACGTGTATTTTCAAGGAAAAGAGTTTATATATGGGTTACCAGAATTACAAAAAGAAAAAATTCAACAAGCCAATAATATTGCCAATCCAGGTTGTTTTGCAACCGCTTTGCAATTGGCAGTTTTACCTTTAGCTTCTGAAGGGTTACTGCAAAATGATGTACATATCAATGCAACAACAGGCGCAACAGGCGCAGGAACATCATTGTCTAAAACCACACATTTTACATGGAGAGACAATAACTTTTCCTATTACAAACCTTTTACACATCAACATTTAGGAGAGGTTCATCAGTCTGTAAATCAATTACAATCCAATTTCGATGCTGATATCAATTTTATGCCGAACAGAGGAAATTTTTCAAGAGGAATTTATGCAACTACCTATACAGATTTTAAAGGAAGTTTAGAAGAAGCAAAAGATCTATATACCCATTTTTATAAAGAAGCAGCATTCACGTTTGTTTCCGATCAAGAGCTGCATTTAAAGCAAGTTGTCAATACAAATAAATGTTTGATTCATTTACATAAATACGAAAATAAATTACTGATTGCCAGTTGTATAGATAATTTATTAAAAGGAGCATCAGGTCAGGCAGTGCAAAATATGAATTTGATGTTTGGCTTTGAAGAAACAGAAGGGTTGAAATTAAAAGCTAATTATTTTTGATTTCGAGAGCCTCAATCACCAAAATTTGCGGACACTGAGGCTCTCGAAGTGTGATCGTAAAGACAAAAACATAATAATTTAAAAAGAAGGTAGAGATTTCTGCCTTCACAGAAATAAAATGAAAATAGCCATTATAGGAACAGGAAATTTAGGATGCTCAATTGCAAAAGGGTTAATCACCACCAATGCAATTACATCTTTATACCTCACTAAAAGAAATTTAGAAAGTATTAAAGAATTTGAAGGATATCCAAATGTTGTGTTAACAGCCGATAATAAAGAGGCAGTTCAAAATTCAGACATTCTCATTTTCGCAGTTCAGCCATCACATTTAGAAACCATCTTAGAAGAAATCAAAGGTTTACTGACAGAAAGTCATGTATTGATTTCTACAATTACAGGCTTTTCAATTTCAAAAATTGAAGAAGTCGTAGGTCAAAACCAATTTGTGATAAGAGTAATGCCAAACACAGCCATTGCCGTTGGAAAATCAATGACATGTTTGTGTAGTAATGAAAAAGGTTTAGAAAGAATCAAAATAGCCGAAGCCATTTTTAACAGATTAGGGACTTCTATTGCCATTCCAGAAAATCAAATGCAAGCAGCAACGGTTATTTGCGCAAGTGGAATCGCTTTTTGGATGCGATTGATGAGAGCAACCACACAAGCTGCAATCCAATTAGGATTTGATGCAGAAGAAGCTCAAAAGCTGGCAATGTATACAAGTGAAGGCGCTGCGAACTTATTAATAACTACTGGAAATCACCCAGAACAAGAAATTGACAAAGTAACCACTCCAAAAGGATGTACTATTGAAGGGCTCAACGAAATGGAACACAAAGGATTAAGCTCTTCTTTAATTCAGGGAATGGTCGCTTCTTTCAACAAAATAAATAGTATTAAAACCGATCAATTATGAGCCTATTTGATGTATACCCATTGTTTGATATCACGCCCGTAAAGGCAATAGATGTCTACGTGTATGATGAAAATGATGTTGAATATTTAGATCTATATGGCGGACATGCTGTAATTTCTATAGGACATTCACATCCAAAGTATGTATACAATATTGCCAAACAATTGAATGAAATTGGATTTTATAGCAATTCTATTCAAAATCCATTGCAAGAAAAATTAGCTTCCGAATTAGAGGAAATTTCTGGATGCAAATACTATCAGTTGTTTTTATGTAATTCTGGAGCAGAAGCCAATGAAAATGCATTAAAATTAGCTTCTTTTCATACAGACAAAAAGAAAGTCATTGCTTTTAAAAACGGTTTCCATGGAAGAACATCTGCGGCCGTTGCAGCTACAGATAATGCTAAAATTATAGCACCCATCAATGCGCAACAAGAAGTTGAGTTATTTGATTTAGGAGATTTGACCAGTGTTGAAACTGCATTGCGAAAAAATGATATTTGTGCCGTAATTATTGAATGTATCCAAGGAGTTGGTGGCTTAGATGAAAGTACTACTGAGTTCTACAATGGCTTGGATGCGCTGTGTAAAAAATATGGAGCCTTACTAATAGCTGATGAAGTACAATCTGGTTTTGGGAGAACAGGAGATTTCTTCGCTTTTCAAAAGCATGATATAGAACCCGATATTATTTCAATGGCAAAAGGAATGGGAAATGGCTTTCCAATAGGAGGGATTCTAATTCATCCAAAAATCAAAGCTTCATTCGGATTATTAGGTACCACGTTTGGTGGAAATCATTTGGCCTGTGCAGCCTCTTTATCAGTGATAGAAGTGCTGAAAAAAGAAAAGTTACTAAAAAACGTGACAGAAATGTCTAATTACTTTATCAAGAAAGTTCAAGGATTGTCAAAATTAAAATCGATAAAAGGCAGAGGTTTGATGTTGGGCTTGGAGTTCGATTTTCCTATTGCTGACCTAAGAAAGGAGCTGATTTTTAAACATCACATCTTTACAGGAAGTGCTAAGAATCCAAATCTCTTGCGAATATTACCGCCATTGACCATTCAAAAGAAACATATAGATGCATTTGCAAATGCTTTAAAAGCAGAACTAAAGAATTAAAAGATATCAGCTTAAGGCTGCCACAAGATGAAAAACTATACAAACATCTCAGATATTGAAAACATCCAAGAAACAATTCAAGCTGCTATTGAATTGAAGAAAAACCCGTTTCAATTTGAACAATTAGGAAAGCAGAAAACACTCGTGATGCTCTTTTTTAATTCCAGTTTAAGAACCCGATTGAGTACAGAGAAAGCTGCTAAAAACTTGGGAATGGAAGTCATGGTGTTGAATATTAGCGATGCTTGGAATTTAGAATATGAAGACGGAACCGTAATGAATTTAGATACCGCAGAGCACATTAAAGAAGCTGCTCAGGTAATTTCGCAATACGGAGATATCATTGCTGTAAGAGCCTTTCCAACCTTAACAAACAAGGAGAAAGACGAGTCGGAATATGTATTGAAAAACTTTGAGAAGTATGCGACAGTTCCCATTGTCAATATGGAAAGCGCTACTGCGCACCCTTTACAAGCTTTAGCCGATGCGATAACCATTGAAGAATTTAAGAAAAAAAAGAAGCCTAAGGTTGTATTGTCTTGGGCGCCGCATCCCAAAGCGTTGCCTCAAGCGGTGGCAAACTCGTTTGTAAAGATGATGTCAGAATTAGATGTTGACTTTTCCATCACTCATCCAGAAGGCTATAACCTGAACTCTGAAATTACTGAAGGTATTAGAATTAGCTCCAACCAAGGGTTTGCACTGAAAGACGCTGATTTTGTCTACGCAAAAAATTGGAGTAGCTATAGAGATTATGGTAAAGTATTGAATGCAGATTCTAATTGGATGATTACCAAAGAAAAACTAGGTGATGCTAAGTTTATGCATTGTTTGCCCGTAAGAAGAAATATGGTGGTGGAAGATGCTGTTTTAGATGGTGAGAATTCTATAGTGATTCAGCAAGCGAACAATAGAACGTTTGCGGCTCAGATTGTGTTGAAGGAAATGTTGGAGAATTTAAAAGAATAAAAGAACTTGTCTTTGCGAGCGTAGCGCGGCAAGCTTTAGAAAAGAAGTTAAGAGAGGAGAAAATTCGAGAGATTACGTCGTCGCAAACTCCTCGTAATGACAAGATATGGTTAGAATATGAAAACATTAAAAATAGTAAAAATAGGAGGGAATATCATTGATAATGATGCTGATTTATCCTTGTTTTTAAAAGATTTTTCGACGCTAAAAGGCCCCAAAATCTTAGTGCATGGAGGTGGAAAATTGGCGACAAGATTGGCTGAAAAAATGAATGTTCCTGTAAAGATGATCGAAGGAAGAAGAATCACAGACGCAGAAACTTTGGATATCATTACGATGGTATATGCGGGAAAAATCAACAAAAAAATCGTTGCAGAATTACAAGCGAATAATTGCAATACAATCGGTTTTTCAGGAGCAGATGGCAATACAATTATTTCCAAAAAAAGACCTGTAAAAGAATTCGATTATGGTTTTGTTGGAGATATAATAAAAGTTAAAGTTGATATACTTAATTCATTATTAAACAGTAATATAACAGTTTGTTTTTGCGCAATTACTCATGATGGAAACGGACAATTGTTAAATACCAATGCTGATACCATTGCTTCTGAATTAGCAATTGCTTTTTCGGAGTTGTATCAAGTAGAATTATACTACTGTTTTGAGAAAAACGGAGTGCTAAAAAATGTAGATGATGATGATTCCGTAATTGAACAAATCGACCAACAAACCTATCAAGAGTTACAAAAAGAAGGAATTATTTCTGAAGGCATGATTCCAAAATTAGACAACTGTTTTTATGCCCTAAACAAAGGAGTGCAAAAAATCAGTATCGGGAAACCTGAAATGCTTTTTAAGGAAACTTCAAAATTCACAACAATTCAAGAAAATGAGACAAAATAACTGAATGTCAGTTCGAGTGTCACGCGAAAAGCGTGATGTACCTGCCTTGTCGGCAGACTGGTCGAGAACAACATCAACAGCAATCATTTAAAATGAAAATTTAAAAATAAATGAGACAAAATAGATTGACAAGTGATGCCATTGCATTATTAAAGAAACTCATAGAAACCCAATCCTTTTCTTCCGAAGAAAATGATACAGCTTTACTGATTGAAAATTGGTTTCAAAACTATGGCTTGGAATATCAAAGAACAAAGAATAATATTTGGGCAGTTAACAAAGAATTTGATAAGCAGAAACCAACACTATTATTGAATTCTCATCATGATACTGTAAAGCCCAATAAAGGATATACAAAAGATCCATTCAAAGCCATTGTTGAAGATGGAAAATTGTTTGGATTGGGAAGTAATGATGCTGGAGGATGCTTGGTTTCTCTATTGGCAACATTTGCGTATTTCTACCATCAAAAGAATTTAAAATACAACCTGGTGCTAGTTGCATCCGCAGAAGAAGAGAGTAGCGGTCAAGACGGATTGAACAGCATGTTACCAATCATTCCAAAAATTGACGTTGCCATTGTAGGAGAACCCACGTTGATGCAATTAGCGATTGCAGAAAAAGGATTGGTCGTTTTTGATGCGAAAGTAGTTGGAACTCCTGGACATGCTGCACATCCTAATAACGACAACGCAATCTATAATACCATTGATGTTTTACAGTGGTTTCAGAAGTATCAATTTAAAAAGACTTCAGAAAGTTTGGGTGATGTAAAAATGACGGTTACACAGATCAATGCAGGAAAGCAGCACAATGCCATTCCTGCAGAAGTGGATTTGGTGGTGGATGTTCGTGTCAATGATCAATATAGCAATCAAGAAATCGCAGCTATTCTAGAAAAAGAATCGCCGTGCAGTTCTATACAACCTAGAAGTTTGCGATTGAATTCGTCTTCTATTCCCGTTGAGCATGAGTTGGTACAAGCAGGAATCGCTTTAGGAAGAGAAACCTATGGGTCACCAACCTTGTCGGATCAATCTGTGTTGACTTGTCCATCTTTAAAATTGGGTCCAGGAGATAGCACGCGTTCACACACTGCGGATGAATTTATTTACCTGCAAGAAATTGAAGAGGGAATTGATCTGTATATTCAATTGTTGGAGAGGATAGTGTAAGAAGAGACACTTCGACAAGCTCAGTGTGACGGAAGAGAGAAGAGAGTATAGAGAAAAGAGTAAAGAGAAGAGACACTTTGACAAGCTCAGTGTGATAGAAGAGAAATAAGAGGTAAGACTTATTTTAATACTATTGAGTCTTGTGTCTAAAAGCAAAGTGGGTCTTTGCGATCACGCTTTTTTGCGTGAGAAGCAATCTTTTGATTAAGAGTTAAAGAGTAAAAAAATAAATAAGTCATTACGAATGAAACGACTTGTATCGAGCGCAGTCGAAGTAAGTAAACTCATTAAACAGGTTGCTTTGCAGTTCCTGAAACTAGTTCAGGATAAAATAGCAAAGACAAATTAAAGAATAATAATAACTAAAAAAGGAGGTGGAGATTTCTGCCTTCGCAGAAACGAGATGAAACTTTGGGATAAAGGATTAAAAATAGACGAACAAATAGAACAGTTTACGGTTGGCAACGATCGGGAAATAGATATACATATTGCTAAATACGATGTTCAGGCTTCCTTGGCACATGCAAAAATGTTGGCTTCTATTGGAATTATCACTTCCGAAGAATTGAAACAATTGGAAGAAGGCTTACACATTTTAAACGCGCAAATTGAAGCAGGAACCTTTGTTATTGAAGCAGCGTTTGAAGATGTCCATTCTAAAATTGAATTTGAATTGACAAAAATGTATGGTGATGTCGGTAAGAAAATCCATACGGCCAGATCTAGAAACGATCAGGTGTTGGTCGCTTTGCATTTGTATTACAAGGAGCATCTGACTGAAATTAAAGAGCTTACAGCAACTTTTTTCAATACACTACTCAATCTAGCAGCAACTCATAAAAATGCGTTATTACCCGGTTATACGCACTTACAAGTAGCGATGCCATCCTCATTTGGATTGTGGTTCTCTGCCTATGCAGAAGTGCTGATAGACGATGTATTTCTATTGAATGCTGCCATAAAAACAGTCGATCAAAATCCTTTAGGTTCTGCTGCAGGCTATGGAAGTTCATTTCCAATTGATAGAGAATTGACCACCAAAGAACTCGATTTTAGAACACTGAAGTACAATGTGGTAGCCGCGCAAATGAGCAGAGGGAAAAATGAGCGAACCATTGCTGCTTCCTTAGGAAGTTTGGCAAATACGCTCTCTAGATTTGCGATGGACATTTGCTTGTACATGAGTCAGAATTTCGATTTTATAGCTTTCCCAGATGCCCTAACTACAGGAAGCAGTATTATGCCACACAAAAAAAATCCCGATGTCTTTGAGCTGATACGAGGAAAATCCAATAAGATTCAGGCATTGCAAACAGAAATGATTTTGATAACCAACAATTTACCTAGTGGATATCATAGAGATTTTCAGTTGCTAAAAGAAAATATGATTGCGGCTATTCAAGAAATGAAGAGCATACTTTCCATTTTTAATTTTTCCATTCAGCAGATACAAGTCAAGGAAATCGATTTGAATGATGAGAAATACAAATACCTTTTTACGGTGGACAGTATTAATAATTTAGTCGTTGAAGGGTCTTCCTTTAGAGATGCCTACCAAGAAATAGGAGCAAAGGTAGAAAGTGGAACGTACAAGCCAGATACTTCTAAAAAACATTCACATATAGGAAGTATTCACAATTTATGTCTGGAGGAGATTCGAGCGAAGTTTCCTGAATAACTGTCTTTGCGAGGACTTGAAAAGTCTGTGGCAATCTTATGAAAGTTAGCAGAAACCTTACAAAAATTACGGTTTCCCATATTTCATTATTTCCTTTTTTACATACCTTCGAAACAGAAACCAAAATACATCCGCCAAAGCTAAGTAGCGAAAGTGGGTTTATCCACCGAATCTAATTTGAGAAGGTGGATTTATTCACCAAAGCTTTGCGAAGGTGAAAAAGTTACGTCCCCAATGTAACATTTGTATTGAAACCTGATAGACTGCCAAAGTGTATCAAAGGCATTCATTACATCAGTAAATGACCCTGAAATGAATTCAGGATTATCGGAAATTGCATCTTTTTGGTCTTCAGAATTTTAAAAGAATCGTAAAAGTGTGTTTATCCTGTATTTGATTATGGATAACTGTTCTTTTATTTAAGATATAATAAGTTAGCACACATATAAAATGAAGAATAAACAAATGAAAAGATTAATCGCAGTATCAATAATATGGTTACTTGTTAGTTGTAATAACTCAAATTTAGAAAAAGAAACTAGTAAGACAACAATACAATTGAAAGAAACTAAATCAGGAAAAGCCCCTGAAAAAATAGTTTTAACCAAGGCTGAAATTAAAGAAAGAACCGAAAATGTCTTTCAAAATTTTATTTACCTCTATTCTGAATTAGATGAGTTTAAAAATAATCCTTCATTCAAAGTTAATGGATTTACTAAACATTTTCGTAAATGGTTAAATAATGTTGACTTATTTCGAAAAGACCCAAATTCTAAATTGTTAATATCAAAAGGAATTATTGTTGCTGATTTATCAAATCTGGGATTGGCATATGCTGGGTCAAAAGGAAACGAAACTGAATTCACGAAATCACTTAACGAATTATTACTAAATACTATACCTGATTCATCAAGACCTGTTTATGGAGAAAAAAAATATTTGAAGTTAAAATCAGAGGGTACAAGGGTTGATGGAAAATGGATAATTAAAATTGCAATGTTTAATAATAGCGGTTATGCTTTTGAAATTTATCAAAAAAGAAATAAATATATAGGTATTTTACCTCAAGCCCCGTTTAGAGAAATGAGACTCACAAAAAAGGGGTTTATTTTTACAGTTGTTGGTGACAAATATGATGATTACAAAATAATCACACGTGAAGAATTTGATTTGAAAGGATAATAAAATGTCCATAATGTATATAGCAAATAGGGTAAAAGGTATGTTTATCCTGTATTTGGTTAGCGATAACAGTGTTTTTTATTTCAATGCAAGATTGTTAATTACAATTAAAAAATGAAGGCATATTATTTTCATGGGATTTCTTCGAAAGGATATTCGGAAAAAGCATCTTTAATTAGAGGTATGCTTAGGCAATATCACATTGATTTAATTGAAGTTTCATTTAATCAGAAAAACCCTAATATCTATGATATTAATCAAATAGTACGCGATACTAAGAGACATATATTAAAATCTACAAATGAAAGAGAACGAGTTATCTTGATTGGCTCAAGTTTTGGATGCTATATACTAAATAATTTAATATCAAAGATAGACTCAATCAAAATTTTCAAAATCATCTATTTATCTCCGCTTTTTGACTTTTCACACCTTGATGTTGAAACAGATAAATCAATTGATCAACGCAGAATAGAATATATTCTAAATATTGATAATAACTCTATAAAGATAATTGACTATTATTCAGTTGATAAAGAATTTACCTTAGAGAAAAAACCGTTACTTATAATCCATGGTTTAAATGATAAAATTGTTTCATTTGAGCATTCCCAAAAATATAAAACAAAGGTTTCAGAAGAGATTCTTAATTCTCAGACAGAACTTATCTTATTAGAATCAGATCATCGCCTGTCAATAAATACATATGAAGTAATTGATAACATAGATAATTTCCTGTTTAGATATGGTAAGTACAAGATTCTCACTTTTACATTTAACGACCCGTTGACTAAACTATGGAAAGATGAGATATTTTATGTTTTGAAGGATTCATATGGGTCAAAGTACTTTGGTGACAGCTATCACCTGAAGAAATTTGAAAAATGGAATGTTAGATTCTTTTTGGCTTTTAATTTTCATCGAAAGTTAATTGCTTGTTCATACATATGTCCAGATGGTAAGCATATTGCTATTGGTGTTTTAAAATCACATAGACGACAGGGTATTGCAATGAATTTATTCAAGTTTTCTTTTCAAATTATAAATAAGCAATATGCTGAGGTTTCTGAGCCAAATATGGAGAGAATATTAAGATCATTAGGTTTTTCACATGTTAATAATGAACTAAAATTGAAAGAAATCTTAGGAAATGAAAAATACAACCTAATTGAATCACGTCAAATACAAAACGGCATATTAAGTTATAAAAGAAAAAGTGCGCAGTCTGATTTGAGGTTCAAATTTAAATTAATGAAAAACTATTAATATGATAATTCTACAAGCATCGAATTTAGATACAATCGCAAATCCTTATACTATAGGGATAGTAAGTGGTTTAGTGGCTTCTTTATTAGCTTCATTTCTTATTTGGATATTCTATAGATTTTTTAATGATTTTCTATTACCTAAATATCAGGAAATGATCTACAAAGGAGTTATGATTAATGGTAAAATAAGATACATAATCCAACTAGTAAGAAAGGAGCTGAAGGTATTATGAAACTCAAACAATCAGGAACAAAAATTAGTGGCGAATTAAACCTTAAAAGTATTAGACCAGAACAAGTTGATCTGACTATTACATACAATTTAACTGGTTATATAATTAATGATTTAGTTTTTATTTATGGGACTCCAAAAGATAGACATATGAAAAGCTTTACTTCAGGGTTATTCAAGATAATTGATGGAGGTAGAGGGTTAAGTGGAAGTTCATTCGGAACTGATAATTTTACATCAGAAATATTTGCAAGGGATGAAATTAATTGGATTAGAGAATAACCTTAAACTAATAATTAAATGTCAATAGTTCTCGTTTTAGTTACTATACCAATTAAATAAATCGATTTAACAAAAAACGAGAAAAGCCGCTAGTGCCTTCCCCGTTTTCATCTTTCAACTAAAAAATACCTTCTTCTTGTCCACCGACCATGTGTTGCTATAGCTTTAGCGACGGCATAAGCAAATGCGAAGGAGGACCAAATCAAATAATCGTAGACTGACCCAAGTGTATATTTGAAAAATTCAAATTTGGATCATTCGGATTGTTTATGAAATCTTCTATAAAATCACCTACTTTAGACGTGGTGATTGAATCGTATTTTGTGTTTAAGTCAGGTGTCGTAATCTGTAATTTTAAAGATTTATCTACTGCCTTTCTGATGGTCAAAGCCTCATCAAACAATTGAAAATGGTCTAACAACATGGCAGCCGATAGGATAGAGGCAACCGGATTGGCAATTCCTTTTCCTGTGGCTTGTGGGTAGGAACCATGAATTGGCTCAAACAATGCGTATTTATCACCTACAGAAGCCGAGGCCAGCAAACCAATAGATCCGCCAATAACACTCGCTTCATCGCTGATAATATCCCCAAACATATTTTCCGTTAAGATCACGTCAAACTGTTTTGGGTTTAAAATCATTTGCATGGCAGCATTGTCTACAAATAAGAAATCGAGTTCTACATCTGAATATTGCTTTGCAATCTCTCCTACAACTTTACGCCACAAACGAGAGCTTTCCAAAACATTGGCTTTATCCACCAAAGTGACTTTCTTACTTCTGTTCTGTGCAGCTTTAAACGCCAAGTGCGCAATACGTTCTATTTCATAGCGACTGTATTTACATAAGTCAGATGCTGTATTTCCGTCTTCGCTTAGTTGCTTTTCGCCAAAATAGATTCCACCTGTCAATTCTCTGTAGATACTAATGTCAGTTCCCGAAATGATTTCTTTCTTCAAAGGTGATTTGTCAATCAAGCTGTCATAGGCCTTTACAGGACGAATGTTTGCAAACAATCCTAAGGATTTTCTCAATTTTAACAAACCTTGTTCTGGTCTTACTTTTGCTGATGGATCATTGTCATACTTCGGATGACCGATAGATCCAAATAAAACAGCATCGCTAGACATACACAAATCCAGTGTTTCGTCTGGCAAAGGATTTCCAGTTTCATCAATAGCAATAGCACCTACTTTTGCTTCTTTAAAAATGAAGGTATGGTCAAATTCCACCCCAATGGCTTTTAAAACTTTTACGGCTTCGTTGGTCACTTCCGGACCAATTCCATCTCCTGATAATACAGCTATATTTAATTTCATCAACTTGTTGTTCCCGTGTAATCGGGAATCTATTTTTTATTTTCACTTCAGCGAAAGCGGAAATCTCCACCTTCTTTTTTAATTTATTTTCTTTATCTGTCTTTGCGATCACGCTTTCTTGCACTGAGCTTGTCGAAGTGTAGCGTGAGAAGCAATCTGTTATTTATAATGAGATAACTTATCGACTGGGCTCAGCACAAGTCGTTACACTTTCCTCGTTAAGACACTTTATTCTTACACTCTAGAAGCTTCAAAAGCTTCAATCATTTCTTTTTTACTAATCAAATAATCAATATCGTCATATCCATTGATCATACATGTTTTTTTATACGGATCGATCTCAAAACTCTCTGAAAGATCTTTTCCTTGAATAGAAATTGTTTGTTTCACTAAATCGACTTCTAACTCCGTATTTGGATTTTCCTGAACAGTTTTCATCAGAATACTTAAAAAATCTTCCGATACCTGTAGCGGTAAAAGACCATTGTTTAAGGCATTTCCTTTAAAAATATCGGCGAAAAAACTGGATACGATTACTTTAAATCCATAACCAACCAAAGCCCAAGCTGCGTGTTCGCGACTAGAGCCGCAACCAAAATTATCGCCAGCAATTAAAATACTTCCTGAATATTTTGCATCGTTCAAAGGAAAGTCGGTGTTGACCTCTCCATTTTTATCAAACCTCCAATCACGAAAGACATTGTCTCCAAAGCCCTTTTTATCCGTCGCCTTTAAAAAACGCGCAGGGATAATCTGATCCGTGTCTACGTTTTCTATCGCTAAGGGAATTGCCTTGGATGTTATCGTTGTAAATTTTTTCATTCTATGCCCGCGAAAGCGGGTATCTTTTTAATTCGATTACTATTTAATTATCCGCGAAGGCGGGTACCTTTTTAATTCAATTACTATTTAATTATCCGCGAAAGCGGGTACCTTTTTAATTTGATTACTATTTAATTATCCGCAAAAGCGGGTACCTTTTTAATTCGATTACTATTTAATTATCCGCAAAAGCGGGTATCTTTTTAATGTTACTACTATGTTATTTATTTGTGACTTCGAGAGCCTCAGTCACCTTTTATTTTGGGTCATTGAGGTCTTACACTGAGCTTGTCGAAGTGTTCTCGAAATGACCTCACTATTGCGTCACATCCACAATCTTTCCTTCAACAGCCGTAGCAGCCGCAACTAGCGGACTTGCCAAAATAGTTCTCGACCCTTGACCTTGACGCCCTTCAAAATTTCTGTTGGAGGTAGAAACGCAATATTCTCCTTTCGGAATTTTATCATCATTCATCGCCAAACAAGCTGAACATCCAGGCTGTCGCAATTGAAAACCTGCCTCATCAAAAATATCCTTTAAGCCTTCATCAATAATCTGAGCTTCTACTTGTTTACTCCCTGGAACTAACCAAGCAGTCACATTCTTTGCCTTTTGTTTTCCTTTAATATAATCTGCAGCAACTCTAAAATCTTCAATTCTAGAATTGGTACAACTTCCAATAAATACGTAATTGATAGGTGTATCAATCAATGATTCGCCTGCTTTAAAATTCATGTATTCTAAAGACTTCTTAAAAGAAGCGTTCTCATCTACTGGAATGGTTTCGGTAATCTTAATTCCCATACCAGGATTGGTTCCGTAGGTAACCATCGGCTCAATATCAGCAGCATCAAAAGTGTATTCTTGATCAAATACAGCATTAGCATCCGAAGGCAAGGTTTTCCAATAGGCTACTTTTTTATCAAATTCCTCTCCCTGTGGAGCAAATTTTCGTCCTTTTATATAATCGAAAGTCGTTTGGTCAGGGGCAATCATTCCACCACGCGCCCCCATTTCAATACTCATATTACAAACGGTCATTCTTCCTTCCATGCTCATGTTTTCAAAAACATCACCTGCATATTCACAGAAATAGCCCGTTCCAGAATTGGTTCCGAGTTTGGAAATAATGTAGAGACTAACATCCTTAGGAAGCACACCTTTTTTCAGAGTTCCGTTTACCGTTACTCGTAAACTCTTCGGTTTGGTCAATAATAAACACTGACTCGAAAATACTTGTGCTACCTGACTGGTTCCAATTCCGAATGCAATAGCACCAAAAGCACCGTGCGTAGAAGTGTGACTATCGCCACAAACCATGGTCATTCCAGGTTGTGTAATTCCTAATTCAGGAGCCATTACATGAACAATTCCGTTGTATTTATGACCTAACTCGTATAAGGTAATTCCGTTTTCTTTACAGTTTCTCGACAATTGCTCTAGCTGATTTCTCGACAATTCATCTTTTACAGGTAAATGCTGATTGACAGTTGGCGTATTATGATCTGCAGTAGCCACAATTTGATTCGGTCTGAAAACAGGAATGTTACGTTCCTTCAATTCATTAAAAGCTTGTGGACTTGTTACTTCGTGAATTAAATGCTTGTCGATGTATAGAATTTGTGGTCCATTTTCAATGGCATCCACCACATGAGCATCCCATATTTTATCAAAAAGTGTATTCTTACCCATTATGCTGATATAATTTGATCGTATATTTTGCTCGTTTCTATAATCTGATGAATATCATCATCATTCACTTCTTTCTTTTGATCTGCAAAATTTAAAAAGTTTGCATATACACTATCCAATTGCAATTTAGTCAATTCGTAGCCTACATTCTTGGCTCTATAGGCTAAAGCTGCTCTACCGCTTCTTGCCGTTAATACAATTGCTGATTCTGTAACTCCAACATCTTTTGGATCAATGATTTCATAGGTCTCACGGTTTTTGATCACACCATCTTGGTGAATTCCAGAACTATGCGCAAATGCATTTGCACCCACAATTGCTTTGTTGGGTTGTGTATAAATTCCCATACTATCACTCACTAATTGACTAATTCCGTACAAATGAGATGTGTTGATATTGGTATCTAAATTTAAGTAGGGATGTTGCTTTAACACCATCACAACTTCTTCTAAAGCAGTATTTCCAGCACGCTCTCCAATACCGTTAATGGTACATTCTATTTGACGTGCGCCGTTAATTACACCTTCAATAGAATTGGCAGTTGCCAAACCTAGATCGTTATGACAGTGACAAGAAAGAATGGCTTTTTCTATGCCTTTTACATTTTCTTTTAAGTATTTTATTTTAGCACCGTATTCACTTGGTAAACAATATCCTGTAGTATCAGGAATATTTAAAACCGTTGCTCCCGCTTTAATGGCTTCTTCACAGACTCGGGCTAAAAACTCATTATCAGTTCTTCCTGCATCTTCCGCATAAAACTCTACATCTTCTACAAAAGACTTTGCATATCTTACAGCTTCATAAGCACGATGTAAAATATCTTCTTTGTTTGAATTGAATTTAAATTTTATATGAGAATCAGAAGTTCCTATTCCTGTATGTATTCTTGGTTTTTTTGCAAAAGTCAAAGCTTCAGCAGCTACTTCGATGTCTTTTTTCACAGCTCTAGTTAAACCACAAACCGTTGCATTTTTCACCATTTTAGAAATGGCTTCCACAGATTTAAAATCTCCAGGACTAGAAACTGGAAAACCTGCTTCAATGACATCAACACCCAAATCATCAAGATGTTCTGCAATGACTAATTTCTGTTTTGTGTCTAGCTTACATCCCGGAACTTGCTCGCCATCTCGGAGTGTTGTATCAAAAATTTGAATATTTGTGTTTGACATTTATCAAAATATATTTTCGTATTGTCTTACGAATGTATATTTTGGATTATTCTTGGAGCGCTTTTAATCTGATGTTATTACGATGTTCAACAAGAAAAATAAGATGTAGAATATTGACAATCAATTGATTGTTTATTTCTTTTTAATATGACTAAGAATCAAAAAGATAATTTATTTCAACTGATTAAGTCGCTTTCTAAATCTGAAAAGCGTCAATTTAAATTATATGTAGGGCGATTGGGTGTAAATACTGACTCTAAATTTTTGAATTTATTTAATTTTTTAGACAAGACAGCGACCTATAATGAACCCGCAATTTTAAAAAGTGGCGTTGTTAAAAAACAACAGTTGGCAAATGTAAAAGCACATTTGTACAAACAAATTTTAATCAGCTTAAAATTAAGTCCATCCCATCAAAATGCACGTTCTCAAATTAGAGAACAATTAGATTTTGCTTCTATCTTATACCACAAAGGATTGTACAAGCAAAGTTTAAAAGTTTTAGAGAAAGCAAAAGAATTTGCGATCACCAATGAAGAAAAAAACTTGGCTTACGAGGTTGTGGAATTAGAGAAAGTAATTGAATCTCAATACATTACTAGAAGTATTAGCAATAGAGCAGACGAGTTGTCTATACAAGCAAAAGAATTGAGTTACTTAAATGTAATTGCTAGTAAATTGTCAAATCTATCTTTGCAACTGTATAGTATCATTTTAAAGACGGGCTATGTAAAGAATGAACAAGAGAATATTGTCATCAAAGAATATTTTCACAATAGACTGCCCAATTTTGAAATTGATAAATTAGGTTTTAGAGAAAAACTATGGTTATACAAAGCCTATTTATGGTATAGTTTTTTAACTCAAGACTTTTTAAATTGCTATAAATATGCGACAAAATGGGTCGAACTTTTTTATGAAAACCCTTTAATGATCAACTCTCATCCCGTATTTTTCTTAAAAGGAAATAATTATTTGTTAGAATCTTTATTCTTGATTAGAAGAAAAGAGAGATTTAAAAAAGTATTGAACAGAGTCGAAAAAATAATAGTCAGCGAAGGCTTTCCTATGGATAATAATATAGAAGCATTGAGCTTTCTGTACATAAGCCTCCATAAGATAAACTTGTATTTTATTGATGGAAATTTTGATGAAGGCCTGGAGGTTATTCCAAAGATAGAATCGCAATTGAAATTGTATGAAAATAGGATTGATGAGCATCACGTCATGACTTTCTATTACAAATTTGCAAGCATGTATTTTGGATCAGGAGACAATCAAAAATGTATCTTTTACTTAGACAAGATCATTTCGAATAAGTCTTTATCGATGCGAGAAGATTTGCTATGTTTCTCTAGAATTTTAAACCTTTTTGCACATTATGAAGCTGGGTATGATTATCATATTGAAACCTTATTGAAGAATACCTACAAGTTTTTATTGAAGATGAATGATTTGCATGAAGTTCAAAAAGAGATGATCATATTTATTAAAAACTTACAAAATATTTATCCGCACGAAATTAAGAAAGCATTCAAAACACTCCATGCAAAGCTGAAAACTTTTGAGGACGATCCTTATGAAAGTAGAGCCTTTTTATACCTAGATATTATCTCTTGGTTAGAGAGCAATATTGAAAATAAAACCATTGGAGAGATTATAAAAAATAAATATTCTACAAATTTCGCTAGCTGATTTTATGAGATTCATAAAAGTTGCACGAAACATCAAAAAAAATTTTGCCAACAAAAAATAAGGCATACATTTGAGGCATGATTACAACAAGAGAACATCATATAGATTCTTTAGCGACTTCCACAGTTCGCTGTTCTTCTGTTACAATTATTACAACTACAATGATTACCCTTTAGGGGGTTATTTTTTCACATATAAATTCAGGTTATCTATTCTATTTCGAAACATCGAAATTTCAAAGACATTAAAAGAATATCATAGTAATCAAATTAAAAAGATACCCGCCTTCGCGGGCATAAAATGAAAATATTAAAGTTTGGCGGATCATCAGTAGCCAATTCACAAAACATACAGAAGGTATTAGACATTGTTGCTAAGACTTCTGAAACTCAAAAAGTAGTGGTTGTTGTTTCTGCATTTGGGAAAACAACAGATGCTTTAATTAAAGGAGCCAACCTTGCTACTCAAAAGAATGATGCCTATAAAGAAGTGTTGACTGCTTTGGAGAAACATCATTTTGATGTGATTAAGGAATTAATCCCTGTAAAGAATCAAAGTGCCATTATTAGTTATGCAAAACAGCTATTCAATCATTTAGATACTATTTACGAAGGTTGTTTTTTATTGCAAGAACTCACACCAAAGACATTGGCGAAAATTTCAAGCTTTGGAGAACTGTTGTCTTCTTATATTATTGCACATGCAGCAAACACAAAATTTGAAACTGCATATAAAGACAGTAGAGAAATCCTTATTGCTTCTGATAACTATAACAATGCCATTGTAAATTTTGAGATTACCAATAAAAACTGTCAAGAATACTTTCACAACGATGGTAAGAATGTAACCATTATGCCTGGCTTTGTGGCGAGAACAGTGGAAGGTAAAACCACAACCTTAGGTAGAGGAGGATCTGATTTTACAGCGGCTATTCTAGCCGCAGCTTTGGATGCTGAAGAATTGCAAATATGGACAGACGTCAGCGGAATGTATACGGCAAACCCAAGGATTGTAAAACAAGCTTCTGAGATTGCACATATATCCTATCATGAAGCGATGGAATTATCGCATTTTGGAGCCAAGGTAATTTATCCGCCTACCATTCAACCTGTATTACAAAAAGAGATTCCTATTGTTATCAAAAACACTTTTCAACCTGAAGATGCAGGGACTTTAATTACCAAAGAAACCAGTAAAAATAAACCGGTAAAAGGAATCAGTCATATCGAAAACATCACATTAATCACTTTAGAGGGAATTGGAATGGTTGGCATTCCTGGGTTTTCAAAGCGATTGTTTGAAGCCCTCTTTTTGCATCAAATTAATATTGTCTTAATCACACAAGCTTCTTCAGAATTATCGATTTGTATTGCTGTTGCTGATGCCGATGCATTAAAAGCAAAAGAAGTGATTGATGAAGCTTTTGAATATGAAATTCAACTGCAAAAAGTGAAACCCGTAAAGGTAGAACAAGATTTATGTGTGATTGCTTTGGTGGGCGATAGCATGAAAAGCCACCAAGGTTTAAGCGGAAAAATGTTTCGTTCTTTAGGAAAGAATAACGTGAATATTAGAGCCATTGCACAAGGAGCTTCAGAAAAAAATATCTCCGCGGTGATCGATAAAAAAGATGCCAAAAAAGCATTGAATACTTTGCATGAGCGATTCTTTGAAGAAAGAATAAAACAGTTGAATCTTTTTGTGACTGGAGTAGGAAATGTAGGCGAGCGATTTTTAGCACAGGTTCATCAACAGGAAAAATATTTAAGGGAAAACTTAAAACTAAAGATCAGAGTGATTGGAATTTCAAATTCCAGAACCATGGCTTTTGATGAAGAAGGAATCGACCTTTCTAATTGGAAAGAAAATTTACAAAATGGAGAAAAAGCGAGTTTAGATGGGTTTTTAGACCGTGCAAAATCGATCAATTTAAGAAACAGTGTTTTTGTAGATAATACGGCGAATGAACAAGTTTCTGAAATGTATGAACAATACCTACGCGAAAATATTGGTGTGGTTACTTGTAATAAAATCGCCTGTGCATCAAGCTTAGAAAACTACAATACCTTAAAACTGGTTTCTAGAAAATACAATGCGCCATTTTTGTTTGAAACCAATGTGGGTGCTGGATTGCCAATTATTGACACCTTAAAGAATTTAATTGCTTCGGGCGATAGAGTTCATAAAATTCAGGCAGTACTTTCTGGAAGTCTAAACTTTGTTTTTAATAACTTTGATACGGATTCTACATTTCATGATGTGGTAGCAAAAGCACAAGAAGAAGGATATACAGAACCCGATCCTAAGATTGATTTGAGTGGAGTAGATGTAGCACGAAAAATTTTGATTTTAGCGAGAGAAAGTGGCTATGAGTTAGAACTGGAAGATATTGATAATGAATCATTTTTGCCAAAAGAAAGTTTAGAAACATCTAATAACGAATCGTTTTATGCTTCTTTACAGAAATACGAAGCTCATTTTCAAAAGATTTTTTCAGCAGCAAATAATCAAGATTGTCGTTTAAAATATGTCGCTGAGTTTGAGAATGGGAAAGCAAAAGTTGGATTGCAACATATTGCTTCCGATCATCCGTTTTACAATTTAGAAGGAAGTGATAATATTGTATTGTTTTTTACAGATCGATATTCGCAACAACCTCTCATTATTAAAGGTGCTGGAGCTGGTGCAGATGTAACTGCTTCGGGTATCTTTGCGGATGTAATACGGATTGGGAATTTGTAGTTTAAGTTGAAAGTCATTTCGAGAGCCTCAATGACCTATCGAAAAAAGAGAAAAGACACTTCGACGAGCTCAGTGTAGAAGATGACTGAGGCTCTCGAAGTCATGTCTTTGCGATTCCCAATTTATTGGGGAGAAGCAAACTGTTGTTTTTAAAGAGAAAAGAAGAAAGAAGAAAGAGTAGAGAGAATAGACTTGTCTTTGCGAGCAGAGCGCGGCAAACTGTTTATTTTTTTTAGTTGGTAAAGATGAGAGAAAATAGATTTGTCTTTGCGAAAGAAACGTAGTGAAATGAAGCAATCTGTTGTTTTAAAGATAAGAGATAAGAGAGTAAAGACTCTGGAAGTGATACGGAACATGAGTTAATATTAAAAAGATACCCGCATGCGCGGGCATAAGATGAAAGAAATTAAAATTTTTGCACCTGCTACAGTTGCTAATGTGTCTTGTGGATTTGACATTTTAGGACTGTGCTTGGATGCGGTAGGTGATGAGATGGTGATTCGGAAAGTCCCTGAAAAAGGAATCAAAATCACTAAAATTGTAGGTCAAGAGTTGCCTTTAGAAACCGAAAAGAACGTTGCAGGAGTTGCAGGTTTAAGTTTGTTAGAAAATGTAGAGGTCGATTTTGGTTTTGAAATTGAGATTTATAAAAACATAAAACCTGGAAGCGGCATTGGAAGTAGCGCAGCAAGTTCAGCAGGAGCTGTTTTTGGAATTAACGAGCTGCTAGGAAAACCGTTTACAACCAAAGAACTCGTTCCTTTTGCCATGGCGGGAGAAGAATTGGCAAGTGGATCTGCTCATGCAGATAATGTGGCACCCGCTTTGTTAGGTGGATTTACCTTGGTGAGAAGTTATGATCCTTTTGAAGTCGTTTCCATTCATTCTCCGAGTGAATTGTATGTCGCCGTAATTCATCCTCAAATAGAAGTAAAAACTGCTTATTCGCGTTCGGTTTTAAAACAACAAATCCCTTTAAAAACTGTGGTAAAGCAAACAGGAAATTTAGCGGGTTTAATTTGCGGTTTGTATACGGAAGATTATCAATTGATTCGCAATTCTTTGCATGATGAAATTGCAGAACCACACCGTTCGATTTTAATTCCTGAATTCGATAAAGTAAAAGCAAAATCCATAGCAGCAGGAGCTTTAGGAAGCGGAATTTCTGGATCAGGACCGTCAATCTTTGCTTTGTGTCAAGGTGAAGCGTCTGCTCAGAAAGTTGCTGAAGTAATGTCTTCGGTATATAAAAATGTGGGCATTGAGTATGATGTACATGTATCTAAGATCAATCAAGAGGGAGTGAAGATTTTAAATTAAGGAGTAAAGCACTTCGACACCCTTCGACAAGCTCAGGGTAAAAGCTCAGTGTGACAGAAAAGAAGTAAGAAGTAAATTTCGAAAATATATTTACGAATTTAAAAAGTCATTTGAAGAGCACTTCGACAAGCTTAGTGTGGGATCTCAATGACAAATATAAAATTAATAATGGTGACTGAGGCTCTCGAAGTCACAACCAATAGCTAATAAATAATGAACTATTATAGTCTAAATCATACATCACCAAAAACGTCTTTTAAAGAAGCTGTAGTCAACGGAATTGCGCCGGATAGAGGATTGTATTTCCCAGAAAGTATCACGCCGATTTCTCAAGATTTTATTCAAAATATTTCTGAATATTCTAATGAAGAAATTGCATATCAAGTCATTCAGCAATTTGTAGGCGACGAAATTCCTGAAGAAAAATTAAAAGAGATCATTCAAAAAACAATTTCTTTTGATTTTCCTGTGGTAAAAGTCAATAATAACATTGCTGCTTTGGAACTATTTCATGGACCTACCATGGCTTTTAAAGATGTAGGCGCACGCTTTATGTCGCAATGCTTAGAGTATTTCAATAGGGAAAATACTGACGAAGTAACTGTCTTGGTAGCAACTTCTGGAGATACTGGCGGAGCGGTGGCTAATGGATTTCTAAATGCAAAAGGAGTAGAGGTAGTGATTTTGTATCCAAGCGGAAAAGTAAGTGATATTCAAGAAAAACAATTGACTACTTTAGGGAATAATATTACAGCCTTAGAAGTTGATGGTGTTTTTGATGATTGTCAGGAAATGGTAAAATCGGCATTTTTGGATGATGAGATTTCAAGAACCTTAACCTCTGCAAACTCAATTAATGTAGCGCGTTGGTTGCCTCAAATGTTCTATTTTTTCTTTGCTTACAAACAAGTACATCAGCAGTATAAAGAGGTCGTGTTTTCTGTGCCTAGTGGAAATTTTGGAAATATTTGCGCTGGATTGATGGCTCAGAGATTAGGATTGCCTATCAAACATTTTGTGGCTTCTACCAATGTAAATGATACGGTTCCTAATTATTTAGAAAATGGAAAATACGAACCAAAACCGTCTAAACCTACTATTTCTAATGCGATGGATGTAGGGAATCCGAGTAACTTCATCAGAATTCAAGAATTGTTTCAAAATGATTTATCAGCCTTAAAACAGGCTTTTTCTTCCTATTCTTTTACGGATGAAGAAACGAAAGAAGCAATGAAAAAGGTTTATCAAAATACAGGGTATATTGCCGATCCACATGGAGCTGTGGGGTATTTAGGATTGCAAACCTATGGTTTGTCTGAGAATGAAATCGGAATCTTTTTAGAAACGGCCCATCCCGTTAAATTTTTAGATGTGGTGGAAGAAACCTTGCCTGTTCGTATTGAAATCCCTACTCAGATTCAAAAAGTAATGGATAAAGAAAAAGTAGCGATACAAATTTCTTCTTATGAAGAGTTGAAGGCTTTTTTGAATTCTTAATCTGTTTGAAAATCAGTTATTTATTTTTTGAAAAGACCTGACAGGTTTTCAAAACCTGTCAGGTCTAAGGATGTGAAAAGTGTAAACCTATCTAGGTTTCCTCATTATAATACACCTTATAATAATGCATCTTTCGTTCATCATCAAAGCCTTTTTCAATATTATCTTTTACCGTATCACCGTCACTAAGGTCTAGCTTGATTTGAATTTTTGTATCTAAATTGATTTGACTTTTAATCTTGCGTTTTTCCTTTTTTAAAGTAGTTAATGAGACATTAAAACCTTCTTCTAAATCGAGATTGTTTTCTTTGTTGTATTGTGTTTTAAATGTATCATAAGACGTAACGACATCAAAAGGACTTAACAATTCTTGCTCTAACAAACCTTTTGTGATGACTTCATTATCGTTAAACAACTGAATCCCTTGACTGATAAATTCTTTTTGAGTGAATGTGTCATTATTTTCTACCAAGGTATTTGAAAAGGTAGATAAGAGGTTCAAGTGATGCTTGGTTTGATAAGAATCATTCAATACTTCTTCTAAATCTAAAAAGGATTTTTTCCAATAATTGGCATCATAGCTATTATTATCAATAGAAAAAACGCGATATCCATCAGATTGCTCTGTATTGAAGATAAGACAGCCTTTGTCGATTTTTTGCAGTTTAACTCCTTTATTGATGGTAAAGTCTAAGTCGTCATTATGGTGATTGAATTTTAGGTAATCAATCTTATTTTCAATTTTAAAAATCCCAATTCCATCCGTTGTAATCTCTTGAAATTGAAAATCTTGAAAGTGTACGATAAACAATTCACCTGTTTTGATTTGCGGATGATTCGATTTTTCATACAAATGATTCAAGATGTTATTCGAATAGTCAATAAAAGAAACCTCTTGATTGAAAAACTTCAAGGTATTATCATACACTGCATTGTAATCTAGACTGATGTGATGTGTAAACTTCATTAAATCGATACTAGATTTAATAGAACGTAAAAAGAAACTTTTTAAGAGTGTTTCTTCATCTTCAGTCAATGGAATTTCAGCATTGGTGACATGATTGAGTTCTTGACTTAATTTATTTCCAACTCTTTGTAGTGTAGCTTTAGCGATAAAGGCATTTGAAGTTTTTAACATATTCTTTTAAAAATTAAACTCCATCTTTTATGATGAAGTTCTATTTAATTTAGTGAGCGAATATAGAAAGTTTATTTATTTAGACTGCTAGTTGGGGTGAAATTTCGTAGTTAAAATAACACTAACGTTTAAGACTTTAGAAACAAGACCGTTTCACTGTTAGAATAAAGACTTTATGTGCCTAGGAATCAATTTTTAAACATTTAGAATATTTAACTTCTTAAAAATCAAACAACCTCGATTCTATAAATGGAGCGGTCTTAAGTTTTTACTTTCGGATGCCAATGATAAAATAAATTAAAAATAAGGCTTTTCTTCTTAAGAGTTGAAGTTGTTTTTGAACAATTCTTATGAAACAGAATCGTTTTGATAAGATTTGAATATTTCCTCAAAGATAATTTCTTGTCGTGTTTTTTCTCCAAAGTATTTTCTTGGGTTTCCACACATCCAACAAGAACAAACTGTGGGAGTTTTTAATGCCTTCTTTAAACGAATTTCATTAGATTCTAAATCGTTTGGAGATTCAAAAATTAAATACTGTTTTCTTTTTTTCTGGATTCTTTCTTTGTGAAATCGTCTTAAGGCTCTTTTGTGGTTCTTCAAGGAATTAGCAATTAAATTTTGATAAATATAAAAAAAATCAAAATAAAAATAGGGTGTCACCATCTTCAGTTGTTTAATTAGTATAACCATCAAAATTCAAAGTAAGATGAAAAATATTAAACACCTAGCATTAGTAGCATTAACTTTTGTATTTACCCTTTATTCTTGTTCAGACGATAATCCAATCGAAAATGAGATCGAAACAACGAATAGTGTAGCATTAAGAACTGTCCTTAATCAGGTCAAAATTGATAATAGTAGCTCAACGAGTAGCTCATTTTATGATTTTGTATACCCATTAACTTTATCTTATAATAACGGAACTGAAGTTTCTGTAGCATCACGAAGCGGTTTAACGAACCTTTTGGCTAGTGAAACTGCAAATCTTTTTATTCAAGGAATTTCTTTCCCATTTCAAGTGAGTTTAGCGTCAGATAATAGTACCGTATCAATAAACAACGAATCGGAATTTAATCAATTAAATAATAGTTTCGATTTTACAACCATCAACGAAGTTGTTTTTTCAAGTTGCTTCAACTTAATCTATCCTGTAACAGTAATTGATGGGAATGGAAATTCTATTGTAGTTAATAGCGAAAATGAACTGTTAGCATTACTTCCTTCACAAGGTAGTACAGGTAATTATCAATTAGATTTTGTATTTCCAATATCAGTTGACCAAAATGGTGCAACCGTTGTCATAGGAGATATTTACGAATTATTCCAACTTCTTACAGACTGTGTAGGGGCTACTTGCGTTTGTTCAACAGATATAGACCCAGTATGTGTAGACACAGGATTTGGTATTGTACAATATGACAATGCATGTTTAGCTGAGTGTGATGGATTTACTTCTGCTGACTTTGTGACTTGTGTTGAGACTTTTGACCAACAATTAGGAACTTGTTTTACCATTGCATATCCAGTTGATGTAACAGTGCAAGGTACTACTACACTAACTGTTAACAGTGATGCTGAATTATTGATGTACTACTCTCTAGGAACAACAGTACCAGATTTAGTATACCCAATAGATGTAACGTTTATCTCTCAAAGTCCAGCTGTTACATTAACAATGAATGATCAAGCAGCTTTTGAAGCGGCAATAGATGCAAATTGTAATTAAAAGAAATCAAAAAGAATTACTGTGGGGAAATTGATTATTTTTACTATCGCACCCTATTGATTTAGGGTGTGGTAGTATAATTTTAAAAAAGGGAATGAGTAAAATAAATGAAAGCTTCAATTTGGATATTTGTTCCGAAGTTAGATTTAGAGATGCTTTTGATTCTTATTTTAAAGCGCTACGAAACTTTTTAATATATAAATATGGAAATCACGATCAAGCAGAAGACCTCGCTCAAAATGCATTTGTAGTTCTGTGGGAAAACTGTAAAAAGGTTCCGCCTGAAAAAGCAAAAAGCTTTCTGTATACAACAGCAATACGACAGAATCTTAATGTGATTAAACATAACAAAGTAGTTCAAAACTTCAATTATTATTTTAAATTTGATTCAATTGATAAGCAAACTCCAGAGTTTTTATTAGAAGAAAGTGAATTAAAAAATAAATTGGAAAAAGCCATAAATAATCTGCCAGAAAAACAAAGAGTGGTTTTTATGATGAGCAGATTTGAAAACCAAACATATAAAGAAATTGCATCTTTATTAGGGTTGTCAGTAAAAGCGGTAGAGAGAAGAATGCATCTAGCATTACAATCTTTAAGAGACGTGTTGAAAAAAATATAAAGATCAGATATAAACAAAATAATATGGAAACTTCAGAAAACAATTACTTATCTAGTTGGATAGAAGGAGAAATAACCGATAAAGAGTTGCAGGAATTTGTTTCTGAAGAAGATTTTTTGGAATTTCAGAAATTAAAAGGTTTTTTGAATTCTGTTGAAATTAAAGACTTAAAGAAAGAAGGTGACTATGATCTTTTACAACAAAAGATAGCGAATAAGAAAGTAATAGAGAAACCTAAATCTACCAAGATTATTAAACTGTTTAAGTTTGCTGCTGTTGCTGCTAGTATTGCGTTGTTGTTTGGCGTATTTCAAACTTTGTACTTTTCTAATGTAGTAAGTGCAGACGTTGGTGATAAGATGGCTGTGGTTTTAAAAGACAACTCAGAAGTAATTGTGAACTCTCAATCTACGTTAAGTTATCCGAATTACTTCAATTTAAACAGGACGTTAAAACTAGAAGGAGAAGCTTATTTTAAAGTTGAAAAAGGAAGTGCCTTTACTGTAAAAACGGAAATGGGAAGCGTAACTGTTTTAGGAACAAAGTTCAATGTAGTATCTTATGATGATTATTTTGAAGTTGTATGTTATGAAGGAAAAGTACGTGTTGAGATTCAAAACGAAATATATATTTTAACCGCTGGAGAGCACATTCGGTTTTTTGATGAAAGTTATGAAAATTGGGCTGAAGAAGTGATAGATACTGAACCACCATGGGTTCACGCTGAATCTTCATTTAAAAGCGTCCCTATAAAATATGTAATTACTAATTTTGAAAGACAATACGGTGTAAAAATAAATTACCCAAATAAGTATGAAAAAATCAAATTTTCAGGTAGCTTTACACATAAAGACATAGAGGTGGCTTTAAAATCAATCTTTACTCCGTTAAATCTTACATATTCTAATAACGGGACTGGCAATATTGTAGTTTCAGAATGAAAGGAAAGTTTTCATTCTTACTTTTTTTAATATTCTTTCAAGTAGCAAGCTCTCAAAACACTGAGAAACACCAATTTGCTCACACCTCAATAAGCTTACAACAACTCCTTAACGATTTAGAAAAAACCTTTCAGGTTAAATATTCCTATATAGATAGTGTACTTAAAGACAAAACAATTACACTTCCTAAAAAGCTTTATACACTAGAAGAAATTCACTTAAGTATTGAGGAAAATACTGATTTAAAGGTTACAAAAATCAATGATCGATTTTACTCAATTTTTACCAAAAACAGTGATGATTCTTTCCTGATATACAATCTAAATGAAATTGTTATTGAAAGTTTATTGGCAAAAGGAATTGATAAAACCCCAAAGAGTGTTATTGTAAATCCTCAAAAAATAAAAGTACTTCCTGGAGTTACTGATGCAGATGTTCTATTAACATTACAACAACTTCCAGGTGTAAAAAGCCCTAATGAAACAGCAACAGGGTTAAATGTTAGAGGCGGAACTTCTGATCAAAATTTAATATTATGGGATGGAATTAAAGTTTATCACCCAGGTCATTTGTTTGGAATGATCTCAGGTTTTAATCCAAATGTAGATCAAAAAGTTAATTTCTATTATAAGGGAATTAATGCAAAATATGGAAGACATCTCTCTAGCGTTATTGATATTAAAACTACAGATGATATTTCTAAAAAAATAAGTGTTGGCCTCAATGGTTTAAATGGAGATGTTTATGTGAAAGTTCCATTGATAAAAGATAAACTAGGAATCCAAGTCTCTGGAAGGAAATCATTTACAGAGAAACTGCAAACGCCAACATTTAATCAGCTTTCCAATAAGGTTTTTCAGAATACAAATTTTACGAATTTCGACAATGAAAATCATTTTAAATTTCAAGATTACTTTGCCAAATTAAATTTTAAACCCAACGATAAAACTAGCCTGTCTTTAACTACTTTATTGATTGATAATAGTTTGCAATTTAGAACGGTTGATGATATAGATGCAAATACCGTTCAGAAAATGAAGATTCTAAACTATGGTTATAGTTTAAACTGGGATCAAAAGTATGGTTCTAAATTAACTCAAAATGCCACATTCTATTATTCGGTTTATGATTTTGATTACGAGAGAAATCGCGATTTTTCGAATAATGAATTTGACGCTTTCAAAAAACTTAATAGAATTATAGAATCTGGCGCAGATTTTAATTTTAGATATTCAATACAAGATGGATTAAATGTCGATTTTGGATATCAAATCGCAGGAAAAGATGTATCCCATTTGTTCAATAGCTTTAACAATGAAATTAGTGTTGTTTTAAGTTTAGAACACCTTTATAATATTACCCATGCAAGTTTTTTTAATGTAGATTGGAATGTTAACAAATGGAACTTTCAAATAGGAGGTAGGTATAATAGTTATAAGCATATCAAAGAAAACATATTTGAACCCAGAGTCTTTATTCAAAAGCGTATAACGGATACTTTTACTTGGGAAATGTCTTATGAACGAAAAAGTCAAGTGATAAGTCAAATTAGAGAAAGTGTTTTTAATGATTTAAGCTTAGAAAATTATGTGTGGGTTTTGTCAGATAGAACAAATCACCCAGTTCAAAAATCAAATCAATTTGCTACAGGGTTTGTATTAAAAGACAATTCATGGTTATTAGATTTTGGACTTTATTATAAAACAGTCAGTGACATTACATCAATTTCTTTCGGTTTCCGAAATCAATTTGATGATAATATCCGAAGAGGTGATGGATTTACAAAAGGAATTGATTTTTTACTTCAGAAAAGAACAAAAACATGGCGGGCTTGGCTTACCTATACATATCAAGATTCACAAAACAGGTTTGATGAAATTAATAACGGTGATTATTTCAGCATTAACACCAATATTAAGCATCACGTAAATATTTCATTCAATAAAGATTGGAATAACTATTCGTTAGCGCTAGGATGGTTTTGGCATTCGGGCAAACCGTACAGTGTTATAAATGAATCTGGCGACGTAACTTCTTTTAACAGTAGAATACTGCCACATTATCATCGATTGGATATTTCTGGACTCTATCAATTTAAAGATAGATTAGAAAGGAATTATAAAATAGGCTTCTCTATTTATAATGCATACAACCGCAAAAGCCTAACGAGTAAAGAATTTGAAAGAAGATATCCTAGTTTTGAATCGTTCTCTACGCCAGAATATACACTTCAAAGATACAATTCACTACAAATTACGCCCAATATTTTCTTTAGAGTAGATTTTTAAAAGTAGACAAATAAAATCGCCCTAAATTACATTCAGGACGATCGTTATATATATGAAATTTTATCTATTTATTCCAATAGACAGAAGTTTGTCCGTATTGAAAATGGATGGGTTGATGAGCTGGATCATTTTGGAACATGTATAATTCTGTTGGTGGTTTTTCAAACAACATAATAATATCTGAACCGCCAAATCTGAATTTGCCAAATTCTTCACCTTTCACAACTGTTTTTCCATTTAAGTTCTTAGAGCCAAAAGAACCATCATACATCATTACACCCGATACTTGGCACATTCCTATAGGTAATACAGCTACTTTCCCTACTTCATCACCAGCATCAATAATAATCAATCCCCGAGCTTGTGTAAATTCATAACCTCCAGTAGTATCATCAGCTTCAGAATCGTCTGGTGCATGGAATTGACCACTTCCCATATTGACATTCAAATATACTTGTCCTTCAATAGGAGTAATTTCTAGAACTTTCCCTGCGACTGGTGTATGAAATCTGTGATAGTCAAACGGACTTAAGAAATAATGGATAAAAGTACCATTGTTAAAGCTCTTAGCGTACTCTCTTACTTTTTCCTTTGTTTTCTCGTCCATACCATCACCAATCAATAATTCTTCTACAGTACCAATGCTATGAGTGTGTTTTAATCGTTCATCCGGAGGAGACATTACATCACCATTAACAATTGGGTAGTATGCTTTGAATGTGCAGTCAGCAGGAGAAACTATATTTTTATTATCTTCAGGAGAAGAAATGGGTCTCAACGGAGATAACCCTGTTAAAGGATTAGCTCCATTAAATTCTCTATAAAAGAATTCATTGAAGGTTGTCCAAGTAGGCTTGTTATCATTGTACCATTCCATATTGTACATAGAATCATTTTCAAAAGAAGCCAAAGTCTCTGGAGTTAGAGAATCTGTTGTATCTAAGAAAGAACCCCAAGCATTAGCAAAATCCACAAGCCATTGGGCGAACTTTGGGTAACTTTGCATAGTTTTGTGAGGAGCTATTTCTTGATCAATCAACCAATAAGACTGGCAAAGTAAATCATATACTTTTTGATTATATCCATTTTTTGTTCCGTCGCTAGTCCAAGCATTTGGATATTCAGGGTCCCTACTTTCATTAGGAACTAGACGTACATATAAATCTAAATAATCATAGTATTCTTCTACCGTTGTTGGCCATCCTTTACCATTAAATTCTTTATCAATAGCTTTGTATAAATCGCTACTTAAACCATTCTTAGGGTCTTGAGCTAATCTTACGGCTTCAGATAAGGAAGCTCCTAAATCTTTTGCCATTGCTGGATTATCATTCAATAGACTTTTTAGTTGTTTTACAACTGCTTTGTGTTTTTCCATCATTAATAAGGATAATATTTTCCTACTCTGTTTATAATCGGCTTTTCGGATTAGGCCTCTATAAATCAAAGGTTATTGGATTTTATAGTTTTTACTAGCGTATAAATACTAAAATTGAAAAACGGTTATTTATACCTGACTGTATTAGTTGGTATGTTTTAACTTCTACCGTTAATTTTTAAGTATAATTTGATGATAAACTGCTACATTTTTGTTGATATTCTTAATGATTTTACTAGAATTAGCACAAAATTTTGAGCTCAAAAAAACAGTTCGTCTACACTTAAAAGCATTTCGTCTATAGATAACTGTCCATTTAACCAGATTAAACTACCATTCTTAGAAAAGAAATTAATTTTATTAGATTAATATTTAACCTTAAATTGTGCGTAAAAAATTAAAAATCTTACTGATTGAAGATGATAGAATAGAAGTATTGAAACTTAATAGAGCCATTTCTTCCGTTGCTAACAATTATGATATTATACAAGCAAATAATGGAAATGAAGCATTGCATAAATTAAAAGATCATTATCCAGATATTATTTTATTAGATTTGAACATGCCAGATACCAATGGAATTGAATTTTTATCCATTATAAAAAATGATGAAAATTTAAAACATATACCTACCATTGTTTTAACAACTTCAAACAATAAAAAAGATATTACTGAATGTTATAAGATGGGCATTGCAGGTTATGTTTTAAAACCTTTAAGGTATGATGATTATGAAGAAAAAATACGTGTAATAATAAAATATTGGAGCCTTAACGAGTTTAATATATAATAATGAAGGGAATCGTTTTTACAGAGTTTTTAAATTTAGTTGAAGACAAATTTGGAATTGAGATGGTTGATAAAATCATTACTCAATCCGAAATAGAATCTGGTGGAGTTTATACATCAATTGGGACTTATAAATTTTCTGAAATGCTGCAACTGCTTGAGAATTTAAGTAAAAACACTGGAGCTACCATAGACAATTTACTATTGGTCTATGCAGAGTATTTTTTTAGTGTTTTAGAAGAAAGCTACCCAGGGCTTTTAGCTACTTATAAAGACCCAATAGAAATGTTAGCTTCTATAGAGAATCACATTCATGTTGAGGTTAGAAAAATATACCCAGATGCAGAATTGCCCGAATTTATTGTAGAAGATAAAACAGAAAACTCTTTAATTATGATTTATAAATCTAGTAGAGCAATGCATCATTTTGGACTTGGTTTAATGAATAAGACATTTGAACATTTTAATAGTACCGCAAAGATAATTTTAGAAAAAATAAAAGAAGACGGAACGGAAGTTCGATTTATCATTCATAAAAATTAGTGAGTAAGGAAAAAATAGACATATTAGAGAGGGCTTTAGAGCGACAAAAAAGCGCTAGAAAACAAGCTGAAAAAATACTCGAAGAAAAATCATTAGAACTTTTTAATACCGCTCAAAAGTTAGAGAAGACTAACGAAAAATTGGAGTATCTTTTAAATGAAAAAGTATCGCAGTTAAAAGGAGTTTTTGAGAATATTAATGATGCCTATATTGTAATGGATACAAAAGGCAATGTCTTAAAAATGAATGACGTTGCGGAAAATTTATTTGGTTATAACCTTAATGATGATACCCTTAATGTTGTTGATCTAATTTATAATGAAGATTATTCTTATGCAATGAACTCTTTTAGTTTGTTGTTGAAGAATGGAAAATTTACAAATTATACTGCAAGAATAATTACCAAAAAGAAAGAAGTAAAATGGGTAAATATTAATGGTAGTATGGTGTTTGATAAAAATAATACACCTATTGCTGCACAAGGTATTATTAGAGACATTACACTTCAAAGAGAGAAAAGGCTAATTATTGATATGATCAATAATATTGCAAAGTCTATTCTTGGTAAAGAAGACATCTATGAAATTGCTTGGGAAATTTCTAGCAGTATAGCAACTTATTTAAGTACTAATGATTGTGTTATTTATTTGGTTGACAATCAAACAAATTCATTAGAGCAAATCGCTGCATTTGACAATAAAACAAACTCAAAAAAGGAAATTATCAATAAAATTAGTTTGCCTATTGGAACAGGAGTCGTTGGTAATGTAGCAAAAACAGGAAAACCAGAAATTGTAAATGATACTAGTTTAGATGAACGATATATAGTTGATGATGAACAACGATTTTCAGAAATTACTGTCCCTATTATCAGTGAAGGAAAAGTAATTGGAATTATTGATGCCGAGCATAAAGAGAAAAATTATTTTACTGAAGAACATATAAAAACAATTGAAACGATTGCCAATTTAGTAGCAATGCAATTAAAAAGTGCGATTAATTTAAGAGAAAGAAAGAAAACAGAAACTTACAATGTTAAACTTGTAAGCGAGTTGGCAAAAAGTAATGAAGAATTACAAGAATATGCTCATATAGTTTCTCACGATTTAAAATCTCCCTTACGAAGTATTTCTGCATTAACAAACTGGATTAAGACAGACAATAAAGGAAAATTCGATGATTTTAGTTTGCAAAATTTCGAAGATATTGATATTACTTTAGAAAAAATGGAAAGCTTAATTTCTAATATTTTAAAGTATTCCAGTATCGATTCCAGCACAGAGAAAAATCAAAAAGTAGATTTAGATTTGTTGGTTGAAGATTTAAAGACAATTTTATACGTTCCAGATAATATCTCAATTAAAGTCTTAAATAAGTTACCAATTGTTAAAGGAGACAAAACGAAGTTTCAACAACTTTTTCAGAACTTAGTTAGCAATGCAATTAAGTTTAGCGATAAAGAAAAAGGCCTCATAGAGATAGATGTTGAAGATCACAATTCGTTCTATAAATTTTCTGTAAAGGACAATGGAATTGGCATAGCGAAAAAACATTTTAGTAAGATTTTTAAAATATTTCAATCCTTAAAAAAAACAGAAGATTCATCAGGAATTGGTTTGTCTATTGTTAAAAAGATAGTAGATATATATAAAGGCGAAGTTTGGTTAGAATCAGAAATAAATAAGGGAACTACCTTTTATTTTACAATAAAAAAATAAGCATGGAAGAACCCAATTTGTCATACATCAAAAAGTTATCAAAAGGAGAAAAAAGCTTCGAAGAAAATATAATAGCCATTCTTAAAGAAGAACTTTCACTAGAAATAAACAATTATTATAATTACTTAAAGAATAAAGATTATAAGAAGACTCAAGAGAATGTTCACAGGATTAAACATAAAATGAGTATCTTAGGATTGGAGAAAAGCTACGAAATAACCAATACTTTTGAAAATAATCTTAGAGAAGAACGTTTAGAAAACAGAGATTATTTTGAAAGTATATTACCAATAATGACTAAGTTTTTAGAGACACTATAAAAAATTAGAAAAGAGAATGAAATGTATTGTTATAGATGATGAGATTACTGCAAGAGCCATCATAAAACAACTTGTTCAAGATATTAATGGCTTGGATATTGTTGGAGAATTCCCCAATGCTATGCAGGCCATAAAGTACCTAAATCATAATACCGTAGATGTCATATTTTTAGACATTCATATGCCAGATTTCACAGGCTTTGATTTTATGGAAAGCCTTAAAAGTGTACCCAAAATAGTACTGACTACTTCAGATAGAAACTCAGCTGTAGAAGCTTTTGAATATAAATTTGTTGTAGATTATTTAGTGAAACCTATAGAGTTAGATCGATTTAAAAAGGCAATTGATAAAGTAAACTCATTTAAATTAATAAATGAAGAAGTTGAAACAGCTCCTAAAGAACAATCTAAAGATACACTCTATGTAAATATTGATAGAAGATTAGTTAAAATTGATATCCCTAGCATATATGTGGTAGAAGCGAAAGGAGACTATATCAAGATTAAAACTGATGATAAAAACCATATTGTACATTCTCCTCTGAAAAAAATCGAAGAAAAATTACCTACAGAGAGCTTTTTAAAAGTTCATAGATCTTATGTAATAAACATTAATAAGATTATTGATATCGAAGATAATAGCGTGTTGATAAAACAAGATGTTATTCCGGTAAGTAGATCTAACAGAAGCGAATTAAAAAGACGTTTAAACTTATTATAACACTTCACTTTTACTTGAAAAGAACTCACCGATGCTTACGTCGGGTTTTTATTATTATTGAATACCTTCTATTTTTATAGAAATGCCCAGAATACATGGCGAAAAATTACTGAAAAATTTAAAAAATTAGTAAATAGCAACTTACATTTTTAGACCTTTCAGGTTTCCAAAACCTGAAAGGTCTTGAAAATTAAGTGATTACAGTATATGAAATAATTTTTGCCATGTACTTTGAGAAATACTATTAATTTTTTAATGTATAGCTAAATCATAACAATTTGTCATAGCTAAGGTTTTTCCAACGTAATTTTAGAAATAAGATTGCTATACCCCAACACTTTTCACATTTTTAAGCGTGATCGTGAAGACAATACAAGAATGTCTTTGCGAGGCTTTTGCAAGAAAAGCCGAAGCAATCTGTTTAATATTAGCTCTTAAACCAGGCTTTTTATCAAAATCATTTGGTTATATCATAGAAATCGGCATAGGAAGCCTTGGAGTATTAATTCAGCACAAGCCGTCATTTGATTCTATGAAACAATCAATAAGCAACATAGAAACCATATTATTAGTATTCATGATTTTTCTATTCGTCGTCAGATATATTCTTTTTATCTACACATAGAAGTCATTTGATAGAAAAAGGGAGAATTAAACTCCTACACCGCCAGACATTTGTAGCATAATTAATCTGAAAATTTTTATATCATGAAAAAATCAAATTTAGTAGTAGCATTAGTATTTAGTTTAGTAAGTATGACTTCATTTAGTCAAGTATTTTCTGGTAGTGGTTCAATGGACGTAGAGGCAGAATTAGTAATTCCTTTAACGGTATCAGGATCAATCCTTAATTTTCAAAGAGTAGCTATTCCAGCAACTGGAGTACGTTATTACCATGTAGAAGGTGATGGAAATATGTTTTCTGCATCATCAGGTTTACACTACACAACAGCAGATGGCGTACAAACAGATTTCGAAGGATCTCCAATTGTAAGTACAGTTGTAATTAAAGGAAACCCTAACACTCCATTTAATATTGCAATTCCAGTGAATAGCTTTTTATCAAATTCTAACGGATCATCAATTGAGTTTGCTCCAAGAGGTTTTCTCTACGGAACAAATACCTATGCAACAACCACTGGTAATTCATTAGACGCTAATGGAGAGTTCTACCTAAGTTTAGGAGGGAATATTAAAGTAAGCGGTCAAGACAGTGCAACTCCAAGTACTCCAGGAGTATATACAGGAACAACAGTATTGGCAGTATATTATTAATCAATTTTCAGGAAAAGTATTTTCTGAAAGAACAATCACGACTCGTTAGCCAATGATTTAAAATGCTAACGAAAGTCCCTAGAAACCCTGCTTTACGCAGGGTTTCGCTTTTGGTGGGCTTTACACATATAATACACAGCGAGCTGATCAATTCTAATTGAATAGTTTGTACTGAATCTTAGTATTCTAACTTAAAATAGTAGAACAAATACATCTACTACTCTAAGTTATTTCCAGTCATAGAATAACCAAAACCAGATGAATGGTTACAATTTTGACTTTATCGCAAGATATATTCACTTCGTCTACAGATACGAGCAGTTCAATGGTTAAGTGGATTATTAATCCGTTTATATAGAGATATTTACATCATAAAACTTTTAAATCATGTCAACAATAAACAATACCAAAAACAGCATTTTTACACTTTTTTTATTTCTAAGCATTTTCAGTTGCTTCGGACAAGGAAGTGTTCGATTAACAAAGAAGAAATTATTTTTCGATAGAACATCAGCTCATAAAGAACTAGGAGTTTGGAATGTGTCAGAAAAAGAACAAGAGTACACTGTTTTTTTACGAAAAAGTACGATGGACAAAAATGGAAAGTATACCATAGATACCATCAACGCAACATCATTAGACAAACATATTCGATTTTTTCCAAGGTCTTTTAAAATTGGACCAGGAGAAATACAAAAAGTTCGTATTCAAGTAAGAGATTGGGAAGCACTAGCAAAGAACGATGATTATACACACGTTTTTGTAAAAGAAGCGATATCATCAAATGATGATTTAAATATGTCGCCCAAAACTAAAAAAATAGGAACCGATGTAAAAATACTCATCGAGGTTGGAATTCCATTGATTCTACAGAAATCAGAAGCTCAAGAATCAAATTTCACCATCAATGAACTTGAACTTGTAGATAACAATAAACTCAAATTGAATCTTGAAAGAACAGGAGAAAAATCTAAGTATTGCAAGGTTAAAATTTTTCATACCGATTCAGAAACTAATAAAAGAGTTAATGTAGGAATCTTAAACAATGTTGCCATATTCTCTAATATGAAACAAAGAGACCTCCTTATCAACCTTAACAAAGAGGTTACTTCTGGAAATATTGAAATTATTATTGCCGAAGACAGCGATAGTAAAAAAGCAAAAATCTACGTAAAAGAAAATTTGAAGGTCTAAACAATGAATCTGTTTTAATTGTTGAAGGCACAAGCTTAAAAATCTCAAGAAACACTTTTTACTACAATATAGCATACTATAAGAGTGGGGGAGGAAAGTCATCAAAACAAGGCAGGTAATGATGCTTTCCATTTTAAAACTAGAGTGGTTGAAAAAATGTCAGATGAAACTAAAATTTTATTTTTTGTGTATCGCATTTTTCAATTGCTCTGTTTTTTTTGCTATGCAAAGAAGCGATGTAAAAGAAGAAACTACACCTTACTTAGATGAAATAGATTTGGAGGTTTTGATTCCTTTTGAAGGGAACTCCTACTACATAAAAGCATTGTTGGGTAGCTCAGATGTTTTCCTCTCTTTTTACGAAGTAATCAATGTCTTAGAAATTCCTATTGAACGCAAAGACGGTCTTTTATATGTTCATGATAAAAGATATAAAGAACCTTATTTATTTGATTTTCCTGAGAGTCGTATGATACTTAATGAAGTTGAATCTACCATGGTTGCTAATGATTTTGTGGTGTTACGAGAAGGAGAAGAATATGTTAGACCGGAATTCTTTAAAATGTTCGGAATTACAATTGAATATTCAAAAAAAGATATCGATGCAGTTTTAACAACTGAAAATAGAAGCCCAAAGGAAGTTCGACTTTTACGAGAAAAAAACTTAAAAAGAAGTATTAAAAATAAAAACTCAGAAATACTTGAATTCGATAGTATCTATAGCAATGAAAGAGCATTGTATCGTTTCAATTCTATAGATTATAATATTGGCTTTAGTAATTTTTCAAACAAAAAGAAATCTGCTTTTTTAAATGCCAATTCAAGGCATATACTCTTTGGAGGAGGTTTGAATGTAGGATATCGTTTTCAAACCGGTGGCGAACAGGGAAGTCTCTTAGACCGTTTGTCTTTTAATTGGAAGAATAGTTATGATAACAAGTTTATAAAAAGCTTAGAGCTTGGAGAATTAGGAAGTATCGGAATTGCAAATCTAGGCAGTGGAGGTAGAAGTTATGGTGTTCGTTTCTCTAACAAACACGGACATACAAGAAGATATAAAGAACAACAAATTGAAGGATATATAACTCCCAACACACCTATAGAATTGTATGCAGGAAGAGAATTGATAGACTATCAGTATACCGATGGAAACGGCTTTTATTCATTTAACTATACGCCAACACGATCTAAAACTTCCATCAAACTAAAGTATATCGACGAATCGGGTAATCTAATAGAAATCAAAGAAAACTTAGGGTTGATGGCACATCAGAACGATAAACAAGAACTTACGTACGAATCTTTTTTTACAACTTCAGGAAGTAATATCAATAGTGGTTTAAAAGTCAATTATGGAATTACAAGAAACATAACAACTTTTGTAGCAATACAGAATGCAATTAATTTTACAGTCAATCAAACCCTCACAATTCCATCAGCAGGAGTTTATACAAGCTTTTTCGAAAACGATCTTTCTATAAATACGATGTATCAACACGGTACTTCATTTAACCTTAATTTTCGAGTGTCAACCAATAAATTTGGTAATTTTCGAGGAGAGTACTCAGATTTTTTTGCAGAGAATACATTTTCTAACTTCGGGAATCAAGGAAAAGAATTTTTACTGGCCTATCAAAAGAGAGCTACTTTATTTGAAAAAGTGGCTTTGTTGTTTAACATTCAAAAAGAAATCACAAAAACGGATGTTTTTAGAAGTACCACGATTGCTGGGTTGAAAATCGATTTCTCAAGGTATAGATTTAGTTATTCCAATAGAATGAATAGTATATCACCAGAAATTGGTTCCGCGTCAAAATCGAGTCAATCTCAATTTGGATTGGACATCAATGCGAGTAGAAGGCTTAAAATTAACTTACAGTACTTTGACGATTTCAAGAATAGCGCTTCCAAGCAAGGTGTTTTAAACATAAACTATAAACGGAATTCAAATTTTACAATGAGACTTTCCGCAAGTTGTCGTACTTCAATAAAAGACCTCAATGCATCTCTTTCGGTACGATACGATCTTACATCGTTTTTGGCAAAGAGCGATGTGAACTATTCTAGAAGCGGTTTCTCAAATAACAATTCCATATCTGGAAGTTATATTGTTGGGAATGACGGACAAAGCACTCTAAAAAGCAATATAGATACAGGAGGAACTGGGGCGTTACTAATTCCGTTTTTGGATAAAAATAATAACGGTTATAAAGATAGTGGTGAACCGATGGTGAAAGGATTGCGTGTAGACCTTGAGAATGGTGCTCAAAGAGAAATTTTAGAAGATGGGAGTATCTATATTCATAAAATGATTGCTGATGTCGTTCAGAAGATTGAATTGAATCAAGAAAGAGTTAAAAATATATACCATCGATTAGAGCATAAAACAATTGGTGTAAAACCTCAATCAGGATTGTATAGCACTGTGTTTTTACCTTTTAAAGAAGTTGGAGAAATTGAAGGAAATGTATCTTTCACGAATGGAACTAAAAGACCATTGAAAGTATCAATATATGATATGAGCGATAAAAAAATGGCAACCGCAAAAATTGAATCTGATGGGTATTTTAGTTATTTAGGATTAACTCCTGGAAAGTATTACCTAAAAATAGAGGTTAAAGATAGCAATACAGACCATACAATTACCCCTTTTGAACTCCTGCCTAATTCAAAAGAAGGGGCTTATTTAGGAGGGCTCAATGTTAATTTTAATTAATAAAACTCTAAAGATTATTATTCAATAGGTTTTTTAATTGTATTTCTATTTTATAAAAGCAATTTTTAGTGTTTATACGTATGCTTTTTTATGAAACAGAATATATTTTTGAAAAACATTGTATAAAATAATTGATCGTCGTTTTATTGATATTGACAATAAGAGAGTTTCAATCAAAATATATTAATAAATAAATTATGTTTTTGGGGAAAGAGGAGTTCGGGGGAACTTCTTTAGTTTTAGATAAAGCTTCTTTCGCTGCTTTCTATTAACTTAAGGCAATTTTTTATCCTCACTTTAAAGTTGCTTTCCCCAATTACATGGTTATTGTAAATTTCAAAACGCCTTAGATCTTAAATGATATAAAAATGATGGGTAACTTTGATTCCTAATATGGTTGCGTTAGAATTTAAAAGACCTAGTTAACTTTGTAATCAGAGAGTTCAGTGAAAGTCAAAATTATGATATATGTACTCATTAAAAGGATAAATAAATTTCTTAATGATAGATGTCCTTATGAAAGAGGAGTTCGGGGGAGCTTCTTCGTTTATATGTTAACTAATAACTTACGGTAACCTTTGGTTCCTCATACTAAAAGTTACTTTTCTTAAGTACATTGTTGTTATGAAGATGAAAATTAAGATTATTATTTTCATAAAGTAAATCATTAAGTTTTTTATTTCCTTAATGGTCCTGCTAAAAAAGCAGGATCATTTTTAAATCTAATAATGGAAAAGAAGTGATGTGAATATTACGAATCAAGATTAATTGTTGTGTTTTTAATTAGTATAGTTGCTAGTCACCAATTAAACGTAGTCGCATTTTATTCCAAAAAATATATAAAAGGCCCTCAAAAAAGAGAGGACCTTCTATTCTATGAAGTAACTCTCCATAGAATTAAACTCAAAAACCTTGGAGGGATATATGTTCTGCTCTACTCCCAATATAACAGAACGTTTTTTTCTGAGCTCTAAACTTTAATTTAGATTTGTAACAACAATGAGCAAAATATGTCCTAAGCAATAAAAAATGTGCTATATACTATAATACTTTTACAAGGCAAATATATAGAATGGCTTATATAGGTTAATTTATTTGAAGGGCTACAAAATGTACTACAAATGTAGGTTTTATGAGTTCAGAACTAATTAGTTTAATTGAACCGCCTTCTTAGGTTTCTATTTTCCCGAAGTTTGGACGCATCAATTTTAATAATCCCTGTTAGATTGAGAGATAATACAAAACTCCAGTGATATTCCCTGAATGATTTAAACATTCGCTAATGTCAATCGCAAAAAATATGAAGAAATTTCTGCATCAATTCCCTTTTTAACAGATAAGATGCTTTCTAAAGCATTATTTAATGCTTCAAAATGACGCGAATTGGTAACAATAATTTTGTTATTACTCAAAGCTCCTTTGTTTACCAAAGAAATGAGTTCCTTTAAAAGAAGGCCTATTCCAGTTTTATTTTTAGCAGATAAAGGAATCAAATTTTCAATTTCATCTTCTAATCTAGAAGACTTCAGAAGAAATTAATACCATTTATAATTTGAAATGACCGTAATAAATCACCCTTTTTTCCTTTCTACTTTATTTTAAAAAAAACCGTTCGCTACAGCCATGCTTGATTTTGTAACTCGTATAAAAGAAAAAAATCAATAATTTCTTTCACAGTAATTTCAAACAACAAATGGTATAAACCTACTTTATTAGCTAGTAGACAGCGTCTGTAGAAATATTCTGCATAAGGACAATACCTTTATCTAAGTAAATAGGGTGGAATTATAAGTTTTTTATGAATTCAGTTAATCTAATATCTTGTGAGATTCCCATTTTTTTACGAAGTCTATAACGGTATATTTTTAAAGATTTAGGAGTAATTCCTTTTAGACTGCAAATCATTTTATTAGTCAGATCCAATTTAAAAAGTGAGCAAAGTTCAATATCAGATTTGGTTAAATTGGGGTATTTATCTTTTAAAGATTGAATAAAGTCAAAGTTAATTTCTTCAATATTTTGTTTGAGTACCATGACTCTTTCACTTTCTAACTTTTGTGACTTTAGTTCTGCTACAATTTCATTTAAAGAATTTTTATCATCCGATTTTCTAATGACATCTAACTTTTTTATAAGATTAAGCTTATCTTTTATTTGTTCAACAGCTACTGAGGTAATATTGGTTATTTCAATTTTATTTTTTATAACCTGTTCTTTTAAGTATTTGTTTTCTTGAAAGTTTTTTAAGTTCAAAACTTCTAACTGTTTGTGTTGTTTGTAACTAATAATAGTTTGTAACAATATAAAAGATAACAATCCAAAATTGACGATAAAGCCAGTTTTAGTAATATTAAAGAGAAACAAAAGGTCATTAGAAAGAAAGAAAAACGCAATCATGGACGCAACAAAGATTTCTAAAGCTAAATGTCTTTTTTTAATCAAACCTTTGGTAATGACAAATAAGACATGTAGTATTGATAAGAATGCTATGATTAGATTAAGATTTTTAATAGAAGCATACGTTGCCTCAAATGGGGGCATTATTAATACGTAAATTAATAGAATTGAATTGAGTATTGTAAATACTTTTACAGCCCATTTTGGGCTGTCTTCTGATAAAATAGAATTATAATATAAAATAAAAAAGATTATTGAAGAATAAAGGGATCCATATCGCATTATTTGTAGGATTCTATATGGAAATTCAGGGAAAGCATCATAAATAATTACTTCACCTACGGCAAACTGTCGAATACAAGCTAGAAAGCAAAAGACGCCAAAATATAGACCAGAAAACTTTTTTCTATTGTCTAAAAATATAAAAATATGATATAGACTGATAAAAATAATTAAGATACATGTACCAATTTCAGTGGTTTTAGAGAGTTGTTTTTTAGCGTTAATTTTTTGTTTACTTCCAAGAAATATATTGAATGGAAATCCGCCACCTTTGCTATGATGGAAGTTAGATATTGGAATTACAATATCAATATTTTGAGTATTAGGTAATTCAACATAAATAGGTCCGCCGTGTGCAATTGCCGTATTTTGATGTTTGGAAATCTTTCCAATTTCAGTTTTTTTAATACCATTCACCCAGACCTGACATGCAGTTTCTGCTCGCTCAATTTTTAACATTAGAGTAGGCGAGTTTTTTGGAAGAGTAAATCGCATTCTATAGGTTGCATACCCTTTGGCAGGGTAGCCCTTTTTTTGCCAATTAATAGGAAATGTAACATTCTCATTTTCTTTAAGATAGTTAATGTTAAACTCTTGTTGATTGTTGAACGGAAATTGATTCCAATACAAATCAACCTCTCCATCAAGACTATATATTGTGTTCTGAAAATCTAGTGTAGAAAAATCAGCTTTCCCTTGTTTAATTTTTGGGCCATGAGAACTATTTTGGCAGGAAGAAAGCAACAAAAAGAAGAATAGGAGCTTAATTATTGACTTAAATAAATTATTTTGAGTTAGGTAGAGCATAAATTTATTATAGTTATGAGGGAACTTGTTTAGACTTTTTAAGTTTAAGCGAAAATTAAAGGTTTTAAATTCTGTTAATGGCTTTTTTGAGTTGCATAGCATGGCTACGGAAGGAAAAAAAAGACAAAAACAGAGTTCAAGGGGGGGAGAATCAAATGTAAAAAACAAAAGATAACAAAGAAAAGAACATTTCTTAAATTTTAATAGTACTCTTACGTACAATTTTCATGAATACCAACGAATGTCTACTACGTAATAGACTCTAAAAAAAGAGCTACTCTAAGTGCGTTCATAGGATATACTACTTAAAAAAAGAAGCGTAATTTACTATATCTTTTGTAAAAAAGTGTTTTGAGTTGTAACTACAAATAAAACATAATGTATTTATTTCATAAAAAATTATTTTTTAAAACCCTTCACCAGGGGGGTCTGGCGAACTAGCCTGAGCTTTTTTAGGGTTTAAAAGGATATAGGTTCCTAAAGCAGTCAATGCTGCATATTTTCCGTAATTACCAATCTTATTTAAAGCGTCTTTACGAGAAATCTTTTGTTCTTTATTTTGTATTTGATCTTTCATTACTAAATTTTGTAGCAGACTTTTTTAAACCTTTCAGGTTTTTAAAACCTGAAAAGTTTATTCAATTATTATTTTTTTATTCAATTTTCCGTTTTGTGTTTGCAAATGTATAATGTACACACCAGCTCTAAGGTTTGAGAGTTGGACATTATTTACTCTATTGCCTTGGAAAGAAGCATTAAGTACTCGTTTTCCTAAGATATTATACATGTCAATACTAGCAGTACCATTTTGTATCCCTACAATGCGTAAGTTATCTTTATTTGATGTGTAGATACTTATATTATCTAAATTGATTTCCTCCGTATTTAAGGTACTACTAGAAGTGGTATGTATGTAGAAACGACCAATTCCATTAAGGTCTTCAGAAAGTGTTGTGGTAAAATCAGAAGAAGAATCTAAGAGTGTAAATGAATTGTCATTTTTATCTTCCAGATAAATATTCAATCCAGTAGGTAAATTAACAGATATAGCCGAAACAGTAATCGTAGTTCCAGAAGTAGCATTAACGCCCACAGGAATAATCATAGATTCATACCCAGAATCTGGTAATGATTGGATTTCAAGATCCTGACCAGAGCTACCACTCACCAAATGTGTATAGATATCAAAATCATTAGCAGCTCCATCAAAGATAGTACTGTCATAGCCACTGTCCCAACCCGTAGTAGTTCCATGAATGTAAAAGATATCTACATTTCTGGTCAAAGCCCCATCGGTAAGTGTTAATAAAATTTCTGGACGTGAAGAAAAACTTCTTTGAAAAGAATCTGTAGATTGATGCGATTGCATTGCTTCAGTGATAGAAAAATTACCTCCAGTAACATTTGATTCTACGAAAAAACCTTGCCCAGGTGAGATATAAAAATCTGATGTAGCATAGTTAACAGCTTCATATGCTCCAGCACCAGAGTTTTCTGATTGATCCCAAAACCAAAGTGTTTGTTGTTGTAAGATAGACGAATTGGCAGCTAAAATATTTGTCCCAGCTCCTCCACCTATATTGGCAGAGATAAAGGAAGGATATGTATTTCCTAACAAATTAAAACCATTAGCTGTACCTTTGGCAATTGCTACGCTTACATCGCTTAAGTTCATGCCTCCAGTAAAAACCAACAAGTTGTCTGAGGCTTGTAAGTTTATTGCGGCTCCAGAACCAGTTGTAAATGCCCCACTACCACTGACTCCATTTTGATAGTAATCCCATGTACCAGTTGTATTATTATAAAATCCAAGCCCTCTATTATTACCTGTTCCAATTTCTAAACTTTCAGCAGATGCAAAAGCATCAATATCTTGACCTGATACAGGAGCTGCTAACAGATACCAATTGCTAGACGCAAGATTTCTGTTGTAAGTAAGATTAAAAGCTGTTGAATTTGGTGCAATTAAAGAGGCTCCAGAGTTAACAGTTATGGTTCCTGTACCAGAATTGTTGTTTACATTCCCTGAAGAAACGGTTAACGAAGAACCAGAAGCAATAGTTAGATTATTAAAATTTATATCCCCTGAAGCTCTGGTTACATTAACACTTGCCGGGATTATTACATTTTGAGAAGCTATAGGTACTGAGTTGCTTCCCCAATTTGCTGCTGTATTCCAATCATTATCAGTTTCCCCATCCCATACAATAGAGGGGATAGCACCAGAGGAATCATACGTATCCATAGTAATCTGTATTGGTATAGGTGATGCATCAACATGGCTTAAACCTTGTGATGAAGGAATAGGAGGATTCTCATCATCAAATCCAACCATCGGGTCTACTGTGTTCGGGTCAACAATATATTGAATCTTAATATGTGCAATTAAATTAGGATTGTTGGCGACTGTAACATTTGAACCTGTACTCGCTATTGCCCCTTGAAATAGAGGATTCCAGGCTATGGACAACTTTGCACTTTGGTTGTTTGCTAGGATAGGTGTATATGCATTTTGTGTATCACCAAACAATCTATTATTTAAGACATAATTATCTGCCGTACCAGTAGGATGAGCAAACGTTAAGTTTCCTCCAAAGATATTAGTTCCAAACGCAGCTGTATTATAATCCAGATAGAATTGTGATAATCCCAAAGCAAAATCTGTATCTGTAGTAATGGCAATATCCGCCTCATAGAATGAATTAGTTCCATCGTTAGTAATCTGAGCATTCTCTATTGAATAAATGATTGTTTGACTGTACGATTGTACGCCCAACAACAAACTGAATAACAGAATATTCATAAACTTGAAAAGTAATTGACTTTTTTTATTCTGTGCTATACTTCTGTCGTTAGCTTTCATTTTTGATTTTAATTTTATGTTCATAATTCTATTCTCTTAATTTTAAAATTGAATTCCTCTTCCTATCAATGACAAGATTAGGGTAACATCGGTAGTTTCTATACTCCCATTTAGATCAATATCATTGGTTATGTAACCCGAAGTTCCCAAAACTTGTAGGGCATTGGTAACATCGGTGGTTTCTATAGATGAACTATTTAAAGCATCTCCTGCTATCATTGCAAAAATTCCTGTACTAACCTGATTTAATGCATTACTATTGCCTCTTATGATGCCTGTGCTGTTTGTAAAGTCTATGGTGGTTGTACTTGTTGTACTAATACTTCTTACTGCATCGGTAGCTATTGAAATATGATTTCTGTGAGTAACAGAGACAAAAAAGTCATCAATACCAGAGGCTATTTGTAAGGTCGAAGTTCCGTCCAATCCTACAATATCTCCATCTCTTTGCAGCAGGGCAGAAGTGGCATGCAATACAGAGGAGATGTTATTTTTACTGCGCAATTCTACATACACCCAATCTACAATATCATCAGCATCGTTGGCGTTATCAAAGACAGATGTATTGGCTACTGTGGCAGCATCTGCATAGGGAGATGTGGTAGGAATTACCCCTGCAGTACGTAAATTATCATTCATCATACCAGAGCTTGTATTATAGGGCCCTTGTAAAAAGGCTTTTAAAGACAAAGAAGTCGGTACAGGAATATTATCTCTAATTCCATCACCGTTGGTATCTGTACTTACAGCAAAAAGCCTTATACAGCCAGAATCAACTCCGTTAACTCCATCATGAAGAAATGCTCCTATGCCTAAGGTACTTCCATCTGCACTTAATATTGCTATTCCAGCATTATCCCCAGCAGTTTCTCCATCAATATCAGAGCCTATTTGTGTCCAGGTATCTGAGATGTTTTGATACACCCGTACATGACCTGAATTGGCTCCGTTTCCATCATTACCGTTAGCTCCGATAGCTACTATATTACCATCTGCACTTAAACTTATTGAAAAACCAAATTGGTCGCCAGCAGCTTCACCATCAATATCGGCTCCTATTTGTGTCCAGATTCCAGAGATGTTTCTGTAAATACGTACATGACCAGAGTTGGTACCGTTTTCATCATTAAATAACCCTGTACCCGCTAAAATTGTTCCATCTGCACTTAAACTTATTGAACGCCCAAATAAATCTCCAGCAGCTTCTCCCTCAATATCAGTTCCTATTTGTGTCCAGGTACCTGACATATTTTGGTACACCCGTACATGGCCTGCACCGCTTCCATTTCCATCATTACCACTAGCTCCAACAGCCAGGATAGAACCATCAGCACTTAAGGTTACTGAGATACCAAATTGGTCGCCAGCAGCTTCTCCCTCAATATCAGTTCCTATTTGTGTCCAGGTTCCTGCATTGTTCTGATACACCCGTACATGACCAGGATTGCCATTAAAAGGAGCTCCAACTGCCAAAATTGTTCCATCAGTACTTAAAGCTATTGAACGCCCAAATAAATCTCCAGCAGCTTCTCCGTCAATATCACTCCCTATTTGTGTCCAGACACCTGACATGTTTTGGTACACTCGTACATGGCCGGAGTCAAATCCGTTTCCATTATTAAGGTTTGCCCCAACAGCCAGGATAGAACCATCAGCACTTAAAGCTAGTGAACGCCCAAATAAATCTCCAATAGCTTCTCCATCAATATTACTCCCTATTTGCATCCAATTTCCAGAAATATTTTGATAGACACGTACATGACCAGAATCTACTCCAGCATCATCATTTAAGTGCCCTGAAATAGCTGCGATAGTACCATCTGTGTTAAAAGCTATAGAGCCACTAAATTCATCTCCTGTGGCTTCTCCATCGATTCTTGAGCCTATTTGACTTAAGTTGTCTATATCTGAAAAATCGTTAATTCCGTCTCCGTCTGAGTCGGTTCCGTTGTCATGGGCTCCATCATTGTCTCTATCTACATCAGCCGGGTCAGGAATACCATCACTATCGGTATCGTTTGTAGAATTGTTATTTATAGGGTCGAGCAAATCTATCACGCCGTCTCCATCAGTATCTGTTTTTCCAGTGTCTGTAATTCCATCATTTCCAATATCTGCATCTGCACCGTCTTGAATTGCATCTCCATCTATATCTGTAATACTAGTTACTGAAGTATCTACATCTGCTCCATCAGGGATGCCATCACCATCTGTATCTACATTGTTAATATTGCTGTCATTAGCATCATTGATGCCATCACCATCTGTATCGGTACCATTGTCTACAGTACCGTCTCCATTGACATCAGCGTCAAATGCATCATTAATGCCATCGTTATCTGTATCTAATGTAAAAACCCTCACATGGCCTGTACCGCTTCCATTTCCATCATTACCACTAGCTCCAATAGCTAGGAAAGTACCCTCTGAATTTAAGCTTACTGAATTGCCAGACCCATCATCAGCAGCTTCGCCATTGATATCAGTTCCTATTTGCATTTGGGCAAACCCAAATGCAGTCCACATCACCGTAATGATGAACATTATTGTTTTTTTCATACACTCCCCCTCTTAAAATGTTATTTTTTATTGAGTTACTCATCCAAATAGACACTAGACTCTCTTGAATGTTGTATCACACAATGTTCTTGTTTTTAACTTAGTTATTATAAGTTCTTTTAATTATTAATTATAGCTATCTCTTTTAAATTAAAAGTGAACTCCACTCCGTAAACTTTTTATTGTTCTTGGTGTCAAATCTAAAAATAAAGTTCATTTGAACAAGTATTTGTAGGGTCTACAAAAAGGTTAACACTATAGGTTTTTTGGCTGTGTTGGATAAATAGTTAAGAAATCTTCGCTTTTTCTGAAACCTGTAATAATATTTTAAAAGTTGTAAGAACTTCTTTCTCAGACAATCCATGATTGAAAAACCGTTATTGAAGCGAAACCCTTTCCCATTCTATGGGTATTTTTATATGATTCAACTTATGAATTCATAAGAATATAAATTCAATTTTTTTCTTAGAATTTAACATTTTTTAGGCTTTGAAAATTTAATTTGTCAGGAAATATCCTTTTTTTGAAAAAATGAAGTATAGGTATATATACCTGGTAAAACAATTGCATAACTTATTTACTTTGACTTACTTAGGACTACAAAAGATACAACAAGTGTAAATTCCTAAAGTTTCCTCTGATTTGTATAAATTGGAGCGTCTAAGGACCGTTATTTTCGGAAATAAAACGATTTTTTTAGGGAATCTTAAAGAAATATTTGGTTCATAAACTCATTGGGTTTGTTGAACTTATTTTTAAAAAAGTACTTTTTTGATAAATACCAAGAGTTTTATCTTCAGAAGAGACTACTTTATTGAAATTCATCTTGGTGGAATTATGCGTGTAGGAACAATTTCTTTTAAAGCTCCTTTCTTTTGCAGATGAAGTTATGAAATCTCTACAAAAAACTTAATTGTACCCGTGGTGCATTTAAGAAAAAGTTGCACATTCTACTGAATATCAGTAAATTGAAGTAATGACACTTTAATTTCTATGCACAACTTTGAATTAAATTATGTTAAAATAATGGGAGTTTTGGATATTTTGAATGTAAAATCAAGTTTTATGAGCCAAGGATATTGTGCTAGTCAAGGCATGAATTATTGTGGTTATTAACTTCACGCTGTATGCTCTGCAAGTGGTGTTTTTAAAAGTCTAGATATCAGTCCTGTTTCGGTACACGACCATTAATTATCTAAGAGATGTTAGAGCGCAATTGATTGACTGTACATTGCTAGGAGACAGAGGTTATGTATTGGCAGAATGGCGACTTGATTTATTCACTGCATGTAACATCAAACTGGATACTCCTGCATTACAACCAAAACAACTATAAAGAACAGCCCTATATCTTCAAAAGAACTAGAAAAAGAATAAACTCTATTTTCGCAATTATGTGACCAATTTATGATATGTAGAGACTACGCCAAAACATTTGAAGGATTCAAAACCAGAATACTGTCAAAAATCACAGCCTTAGTAGCAATGGTACAGTACATCAATAGGTTTATCTTTGATAAAAATACAACCAATATTAAAATTAACATTGCATAAATGCACCACGGGTTAATTGTATACAATAATGTACAATTCAGCAACGACTTCAAATAGAATATCATTAATTTATTTCAGTCTAAAAAACCACCGTTTTAAAGGCTACGCCATTTTTTAGGTTTACCATCTAAAACTTTTTAAGATGAGTAGTAGGTTTGGACGGAGATATAATAAAACGATATGTGAAATATCAAGAGCATCATGAACGAGTCTAAACACCCTTTGCGAATCTGAAAATCAAAACCTCCGTTAAAAACGGAGGTTTTTACTTGGTAAAAACAATTTTGTTTGTAATAAATTTTAGCGCCTCTTCATTTAGAATTGAATTCCTCTTCCTATCAATGACAAGATTAGGGTAACATCGGTAGTTTCTACACTCCCATTTAGATCAATATCATTGGTTATGTAACCCGAAGTTCCCAGAACTTGAACGGCATTGATTACATCGGTGGTTTCTATAGATGAATTATTTAAAGCATCTCCTGCTATCATTGCAAAAATTCCTGTACTAACCTGATTTAATGCATTACTATTGCCTCTTATGATGCTTGTGCTGTTTGTAAAGTCTATGGTGGTTGTACTTGTTGTACTAATACTTCTTACTGCATCGGTAGCTATTGAGATATGATTTCTGTGAGCAACACAGACAAAAAAGTCATCAATACCAGAGGCTATTTGTAAGGTCGAAGTTCCGTCCAATCCTACAATATCTCCATCTCTTTGCAGTAGGGCAGAAGTGGCATGCAATACAGAGGAGATGTTATTTTTACTGCGCAATTCTACATACACCCAATCTACAATATCATCAGCATCGTTGGCGTTGTCAAAGACAGATGTATTGGCTACTGTGGCAGCATCTGCATAGGGAGATGTGGTAGGAATTACCCCTGCAGTACGTAAATTATCATTCATCATACCAGAGCTTGTATTATAGGGCCCCTGTAAAAAGGCTTTTAAAGACAAAGAAACCGGTATAGGAATATTATCTATAATTCCATCTCTATTAATATCCAATTTTGTACTGATTGTGTATATTGATACGTCACCAGAATTGACTACAGAATATCCACCATAATGAAAAATTGCTCCTATAGCTAAGGTAGTTCCATCACTGCTTACATCTACTATTCCTGCTAAATCCCCACCAGCTTCTCCATTGTAATCAGGGCCTATTTGTATCCAGGCTCCTGACATATTCTGATAGACTCTTGCATGACCTGAATTGCTTCCATTCTCATCATTACGGGAAGCTCCAATGGCTACCATAGTACCTTCTGAATTTAAGCTTACTGACTCACCAAATCTGTCACCAGCAGCTTCTCCATCAATATCAGTTCCTATTTGTGTCCAGGTACCGGAGATGTTTTGGTACACTCTTACATGTCCTGAATCGCTTCCGTTTCCATCATTAAAAGGGGCTCCAACAGCTACTATAGTGCCATCAGTATTTAAGCTTACAGATGTGCCAAATTCATCATCGCCAGCTTCTCCATCAATATCACTTCCTATTTGTGTCCAGGTACCAGACATATTTTGGTACACCCGTACATGGCCTACATCGAGCTCATCCCCACTATTACGGTAAGCTCCAATGGCTACAATGGTACCCTCTGAATTTAAGCTTACAGAATTACCCGATCGATCCCTATTTCTTTCCCCATCAATATCACTTCCTATTTGTGTCCAGATACCAGAGATGTTTTGGTACACTCTTACATGTCCTGACCTGCTTCCGTTTCCATCATTATCCGGAGCTCCAACAGCTACTATAGTGCCATCAGTATTTAAGCTTACAGATGTGCCAAATTCATCACCTTCATCTTCTCCATCAATATCAGTTCCTATTTGTGTCCATGTGCCAGAGATGTTTTGGTACACTCTTACATGTCCTGAATCGCTTCCGTTTCCATCATTAAAAGGGGCTCCAATAGCTACTATAGTGCCATCAGTATTTAAGCTTACAGATGTGCCAAATTCATCATCGCCAGCTTCTCCATCAATATCACTTCCTATTTGTGTCCATCCAAAGTATGTTCCTGGAGTCCTCTGATACACCTCTACATGACCGGTAGCTCCACGATTATTAGGGCCACCAATAGCTATAATGGAGCCATTGGAACTTAGCGCTACTGATGAGCCAAATCTATCAAGGTGACTTTCACCATTAATACTCCTTCCTATTTGACTTATGCTGTCTATATCTGAAAAATCGTTAATTCCGTCTCCGTCTGAATCAATTCCGTTGTCATGGGTTCCATCATTATTTCTATCTACATCGGCCAAGTCAGGAATACCATCATTATCGGTATCGGTATCGTTTGTAGAATTGTTATCAATAGGATCATGCGAATCTATCACACCATCGCCATCAGTATCTACCCTACCGGAATCTGTGATTCCATCGTTTCCAACATCTGCATCTGTACTGTCTTGAATACCATCATTATCCGTATCTATATTGCCTGTTGCTGTTGAGTTTACATCTGCGCCGTCGGGGATTCCATCTCCATCAGTATCTATATTATTTATATCGGTATCGTTAGTATCATTAATACCATCGCTATCTACATCAGGTCCATTGTCTAGAGTACCATCTCCATTGATATCCGAATCTGCTACATCGCTGATTGAATCGCCGTCATCGTCTATATCTAAAGCATCAATAACCTGATCACCATCAGTATCTACCCTACCAGAATCTGTGATTCCATCATTTCCAACATCGGCATCGGCATTGTCTTGAATGCCATCGTTATCTGTATCTGTATTGATTGTTCCTGGAGAGTCAACATCGGCACCGTCGGGTATTCCATCTCCATCGCTGTCAGGATTGGTAGGATTACTATCCATAAAATCAGTAATACCATCAAAATCCGTATCTATACTACTTGTAGCAGTAGAATTCGGGTCTACGCCATCCAGGACTCCATCCCCATCGGTATCAGGATTATTAGGGTTATCATCATTGGGATCGTTAATACCATCATTATCTGTGTCGGGTCCATTGTCTATAATACCATTATTGTAAATATCGGAATCTGCTGCGTTACTAATGCCATCATTATCTGCATCGAATTCCCCCAGTGAAAAAATCTCTGTACCATAAGTACCAAAAGAACCAACCACTAACGTGAGAGAATTTGTACTCAAAGCAACTGATACCCCAAAATTGCTATTATAATACCCTGATGACCCTTCAATATTAGTTCCTATTTGTGTCCAAACTCCAGCAATGTTTTGATACAACCTTACAAGACCGGAATTATTAGAATCGCCAAAATAGGAAGGAGCTCCAATAGCTACTATAGAGCCATCAGCATTCAATGCTACTGAATCCCCTAATTCATACTGTGTATTATCTCCATCAATATCAGTTCCTATTTGTGTCCAGGTACCAGCGTTATTTCGATAAATTTTTGTATAACCCCTTCTTCCTTTACCATGAGGGGCTCCAATAGCTACAGTGCTACCGTCTGCACTTAAGCTTACAGATTCACCAAAATGATCAATAGTAGCATATCCGTATAAATTATTGCCTATTTGTATCCAGTTTCCGGAGATGTATTGATAGACAGATGCAGTACCGACTTCATATCCATTAGATACTGTTCCTCCTCCATAGCTGTGACGACCGCCAATGGCTACAACAGTACCGTCTGCACTCAGGCTTATTGATTCGCCAAATTCATCATCAGGACGTTCTCCGTATAAATTATTGCCTATCTGTCTCCAGAATCCTTGTCCTCCTCCTACTCCTTCAGTATATTGAAATACATCTGCATGATTTCTTTCGGGAGCGCCAATGGCTAATATGGTACCATCTGCACTTAGGCTTACCGAAGTGCCAAAGTGATCATTCTGAGCTTCTCCAGTAATGTCAGCTCCTAGTTGTGTCCAGGTTCCGGAGACATTTTTAAAGACACTTACAAGCCCTCTATTGTTGCTTCCGTATGGATCACTTTCAGGAGCACCAATGGCTATAATGCTACCGTCTGCACTTAAGCTTATTGAAGTGCCAAATCTATCATCACTTCCTTCTGCTTCAAGAGTAGCACCTATTTGTGTCCACACTCCTGCAATATTTTGAAAAACATGAACACGTCCGCCGTGACCAGAAAACCTAGATCCGTAGGCTATGATGTTGCCATCTGCATTTGAACTTACGGTAGAAGATCCACCAGATATACGACCTATATGAGTTTGGGCTAAGCCGTACGTTGCCCACATCACTAAAATGATGGAAAATACTGTTTTTTTCATAATTTATACTCTGCTTTATATTTTAATGTATTGTTATATTGAAAACCTATTTATAATTCTAAATTTGACTTTGTTAAACTGAAAATCATTATTGTTTAACTAGATTGTTTGAAAACTAATTGCTCTGTAATTACAATCATAGTTTCCTTTTTTCTTTATCTAATAGATTTCTTAACATATCTATATGTAGTAAATCTAGAACAAACCTTAATCTCAAGAAGTATTTATAAGGTCTACAAAAAGGTTAACAGTAAAGATTTTCTATGAATTTGGTCAGATCTATATCGGATTAAGACCATATTGTTGTGTTTTTAATCTAAAGAATTCCTCGATGCTCTGCGTCGGGACAGTATATTTATTATAATTATCAGTCGCAAAATTCACATCTATTTTGAAATAATTTTGAATCTCTAATGGTCATTTTTTGAAATTTATCTTTAACTTCTTTATCTACTAATAAAACATGTTTTGATTTCAGTAATGTTCGAAATTGTAATCAAGCTATTACTGTGTTTTAATTGTGTTACAATCAACCTTAAACTCGCTTTTTGCAATTTGTATAAAATTCTCTAATCTACATTCATCATTCGTTAATCATTCATCAAAATTATATACACACAACTTTTGATACTGCCCCAACTTCAATCTAAAATAATCAATGACAAACACAACATGTAGTCTTGATCCCTTTTTATTCATATCCAAAAGATACAAATATCAAAATCTAAAACAAAAAAAAGAAGCTGCTTTTTTAGACAGCTTCCCTTGTTTATCTATAAGATATACTTATAAATAAAGCTCAAAAAATTCTCTTGTGAGGTAGTAGCCAAATGTTTCCCCTAAAAATTGACTACTTTTTGAACTTTAATATTGTTAGACCAAAAATATATAGTGAAGAATAGATATGACTTTTGTACCTAACAGTACGAATATAGAGAATAAACGATATGAATTGATTTTTAACAGGTCTACAAAGAGTACTACAAATTTTATGAGCTATGCAATTGAATACCATTTATAATTTCTTTCACTGTAATTTCAAATTACAAATGGTATAACTCTCATTTTTGAAGCTTGAAATAATAGGTTTTCAAAGGTTTCATAGAATTTTTTTCAAACAACAACCATTCGCTTGATTTATCAAATTTTATTTTGAAAAAGTGTACTATTTGGTTGAAACCTAAAGTTTTCTATTTCCCAATACAAAAATTAGAAAAGATATGTCCTAAAATGTCTTTATCTACATCATATTCTCCTGTTATGTTTCCTAAGTGACGTAAACATTCACGGACATCAATAGCAAAAAGGTCTGAAGAAATTTCTAACTCAATTCCCTTTTTAACAGAAAGTATGCTTTCTAAAGCATTATTTAATGCTTCAAAATGACGCGAATTTGTAACGATAGTTTCATTATTACTCAGCGCTCCTTTGTTTACCAAAGAAGTGAGTTCGTTTAAAAGAAGGTCTATTCCGATTTTATTTTTAGCAGATAAAGGAATTAAATTTTCAATTTCATTTTTTAATATAGAGGATTCCTCAGAAGAAATTAAATCTACTTTATTAGCGATTACTAGCAAACGTTTGTTTGGAAACCGCTTTTTAATAGTATCAATTTCAGCTTTGAACGTTGAACTTTGAATTTTAAACTTTTCCGAGTTAGCGAGGAAAATAATGAGTTGTGCATTTTCAGCTTTTTCATAGGCTTTTTTAATTCCGATACTTTCTACAACATCGTCTGTTTCTCTAATCCCAGCAGTGTCAATAAATCGAAAAGCCACACCGTCAATGATAAGTTCATCTTCAATAGCATCACGTGTAGTACCAGCAATGTCAGAAACAATGGCTTTTTCTTCATTGAGTAATGCATTTAATAAGGTTGATTTCCCAACATTCGGCTCACCAATAATAGCAACGGGAATTCCATTTTTCATAGCATTTCCAAAAGCAAAACTATCAATCAATCGCTTTAAAACAGAAGAAATAGTAGCAACCAATTCTTTGAATTTTGTTCGATCAGCAAACTCTACATCTTCGCCAGAAAAATCCAATTCCAATTCAATCAAAGCAGCAAAATCTAACAATTGTCCGCGCAATTCTTTCAACTCATTGGTAATTCCACCTCGCATTTGCTGAATCGCCATTTGATGTGAAGCAGCAGAATTGGAAGCAATGACATCGGCTACCGCTTCCGCCTGCGATAAATCCATTTTACCATTTAAGAAAGCGCGCATGGTAAACTCACCATTATCTGCCATTCTACAACCATTCTTTAAAAACAGCTGAATAATTTCTTGCTGAATAAAACTAGAACCGTGACAAGAGATTTCGATAACATTCTCACCAGTGTAGGAGTGAGGGTTTTTAAAAATAGAAACCAATACTTCATCTATAATTTGATGATTATCAACAATATGACCCAAATGAATGCTGTGCGTTTTCTGATCTTTTAAAACTTTTCCTCGGATCGATTTAAAGAACGGAGATACAATATCTATGACATCTTCTCCTGAAAGACGAATCACAGAAATAGCGCCAACACCAGCTGGTGTTGCTAAAGCAATAATAGGTTCGTTTTGAATCATTTTGCAAATATACAAGGTTCTTAAGTTTTGAAGAATGTAAAAGTGTAACGAAAGAAATAACTTTGCGTCTAGTAAGTGTAGAATCAACTATTTAGCATTATGAAACGAACATTAACAAATTTTAAAAATAGCTTCACAAAAAGGAATGTTTAAAATTTTTAATGAGAGAACGAGTGTAACGAGTGGTTACACAGGTTCTTAATTTTATAATTATCATAATATCAATTAATTATTAAAATTTAAACGTGTGAAAAAAGACAAACAGTTATTAGTAATAACCCATTTAAGTCAGTTATTAGACTTTGTCACTGGTATTGGCGGATTTATTGTTCCGTTGGTATTATGGTTGGTAAAGAAAGATGAGGTTTTAGACATGGACCAACATGGAAAAGCAATTCTAAATTTTAGAATTAGTATGTTTATCTACTTATTGATTTGCATTCCCTTAATACTCTTATTTGGATTGGGATTGTTAGGGCTTTTCGTTATTGGAATTTTTTACCTTATTTTTCCAATTATCAATGCCGTCAAAGCGAGTAATGATGAACAACCTAATTATCCTTTTAGTATTCAATTTATAAGCTAGAATATAGAATTTCGATTATGGCAGTTTCTTACAGTGCATTTTTAAGATACTCTTCATATTCATAAAAGAATGACTCAAATTTAGGCATGGATGCTACAAAGAACTCATAACAACCTCTCCAGGTATTCTTATTGTAAATGCTAAATTTCTTTTCATGATTAACATAAATACGATGAATAATTTTACCGTTTTGTAATTCGTATCTATTGTCAAAGATGATTTCAGAAAGATATTCTTCCTTCAGAATGGTTTTTAAAGAAAGTAGCTGATCATATAAAAGTTCATTAGCAATTTCATCAGAATGGGCTATGTCTAAACAAACTAGTGCATTTTTTCGGTCTGCGACAAACTTAAAACTCAGCCCTTTTATTTTGGTGTTGTAGAGTAACCATTTTCTAGGAAACGATTTCCCAAAACTGGTCCAGAATTCTTGTCGGAGTTTTGCAGATTCTTCTTTGCTGAACATGATATTGTTTGAGATTATTCGAAGAATAATAGCCTTCTCTTACTTTTAAAATAATTCCGCATAATAAAACGCCCATTACTATATTTTCCCGTATGAGGAAAATAGGTATCCTTTCTTTTATTATTTCTAATTTTATTATATGTTATCTTTCCATTTTTATTAAAATAAATATTATATAAAGCTGACTTTTCAAAAAGACCTTTCTGAACTTTTGTTCTACCATCATTTTTTTGTAATAGTTCCTTCCCTGAATTTAAAATCAAATGTAATTGATCATTTTTCACAAAAGCATTGTAAGATGGTTCATTACTTCGTTTATAAATACCTCGACTCCATAAAAGTTTTCCATTAGAATCAATTTTAAAAATAATGATATCATTATAATAAGGGAGGCTCGTAGGTAGGGAACCTTGAGGAGCATTAAAGAAAGTTTTAGAGGAAGCTTCTTCAGCAATAAGATATGTGTTTCTTTGACTATCTTGTATAATATGATTTGTTTTAAAATCACTCAAAAATTCCTTTTTTGGATTAGATCCTTTTCCAAATAGATCAGTGTAAATATTTAAAGATAGAGGGTTTAAAACTTTAGTATCCAGAGTAAAAGTATCTAAATCTATGATGAAACTACAGGTTCCATCTATTGTGCGGACATACTTCTCTGAATAAAAACCGAGTAAATGAATACTATTTTGGTTTTTAGAAATGAATAAAGAATTAATATATTCATTTCCTGACTTAATTTCCAAATGAGAAATATTATCTGCAGAAATCTTTTTCAAAGTATATGTGTACTTCATTTTTTTACTCTTACTTTCTTTTTTGTCTTGATAATGTGATGTACCAACCACATAGAAATTTTTATTATCTGTTAAATACGAATCGACGGGGCGAAAAATTCGCCCTTCAGGAATTCTATAAGTCTTTTTATAAAGTAAATTTAATGCTTTAGAATCATAAACTTTAGCTGTAAGTGAATGGCTGTTTTTTTTCTTATCATGAGTATTAATGACAAAATATTTGCCATTTGGTGAGTTCTTAAATATATATTGATAATTAGATGAATTTATATATTGTTTTACTTCAAGGTTTTCCTCAAATAACAATTTTTCCGTGATGAGTTTAGTTTTACGATTAAAAGTATAATATTTAATTTTTCGTATCCTCTTTTTAGGAATTAGTATGGTAAAAACTCTAATCTGATCATCATCTGCATATTCACCTATAAAAAATTCCTTATCAGAAATTTTAATAGTGCTATTGTAAATTTTTGTTAGACTCTTGTTTAGAATATTGAATAAAATTTGAGATTCACCAATTCTTGCAGTAGCTATTTCTCCTTTAGAGTTCGTAGTGATTGAAGTGAAAGAGGTGCGAATTTTTTTTTCTGAAAAAGGTTCACTTTCTGTTACTTTCAATGAAGTGCTAACTTGAGCAGTAACAATGACAGTAATTAATAAAAAAAAGGTGGTAATAATCGATTTCATAGTATTTATATTTAGTAATTTTGATTACCCATGCACTTTAGCAGTATTTCCTCTTTCTTTCATCATCTCAGCTTCAAAAGCCAAAAGGTCTTGCCATTTTTGGTCTACAAGTTTACGATCCATATATTCTCTGGCATATCCTAAAAAGAGTGTATAATGATTCGCTTCTGAAACCATCAAATCTTTGTAAAATTGAGATAATTCTTGGTCGTCCATATTTTCAGAAAACACTTTAAAACGTTCGCAACTTCTTGCTTCTATCAAAGCAGCAACAAGCAATCTATGAATTAAAGCATGTGTTCTGTCTTTGGTTTTAGGAAAGAAAGCCTGTAGTTTTCTGGCATAATCATTACGTTGTTCTCTGCCCAATACAAACCCTCTTTTTACCATTAATCGGTGTACCATTCTAAAATGTTCCATTTCTTCAATGGCAATATCACTCATATCCTTTACCAATGCCGTTTCTTCAGAATAATTGATAATGATAGATACCGCATTAGAAGCAGCTTTCTGTTCTGCAAAAGCATGGTCAGTAAGTATTTGTTGTAAGTTATCTTTGGCTATTTCTGCCCAAGAAGTTTCTGTTTCAAATTTCAATCCTAGCATTTTATGAGATAATTTGAGTTAATCGAATTCCAAAATCTGCCATGGCTTTAATTTCTTTAACACCTGCCAAACGCTCATTTCCAATAATTAAAAGCCCTTTTTCATTGGATTCGATATGATAGTATTTATTACTTTCAAAGAACAAAACTAATTCATCAGTAAAGAATTCTCGAATCTTTTCTTCATTTTTTCCTAATAGATAAAAACGTTTCGAAAAATCAGGATGATTGTCAATATTAATGTCTTTAAACCCTGCAAAATGAATGATATACTCAAAAATCCCCTCTCTATCTAAAGTAAACTCAGGAATGTTATTTGTAAGTTCTATAAACAACATGGTTGCTTTGAGATTTTGCTTGGCAATTAACTCACCTTCAGAATAATCTACATCAAATAATGTACAATGGTCGTTGGTTAAAATATTAGAAACCTTAGCAATATGCTTTGTTTTAAAATAACCAAATTCGGGAAGTTCTTTCAGTTCTTCTTTGTAATTCGATTCATATTTCCAATGCAATTCCTCGCTAATTTTTTGCAATGATGTTTGTCGTTTGGTCAACGATTGACCTTTTTCTTTGGACTTGCCAATTACAAATTTTCGTAAGGCAAACGGATGATTACTTCCAGATTTGTATCCGTCTAAACCAATGACTTCAAAATGACCACCTTTCCGTTTAAAACTCTCTGAATAACTATTGACACTCTCCATAACGGAATGATCTACAAAATCACACATAGAAAAATCAATAATAACATCTTCAGTTTCAGGAATCTGATCGAGCTTAGATTTTAGCTTTGTATAGTTTAAAAAGCTAGAAAAGTTTTTAACACTTACATAGTATTTTTCATCCTCTTTAAACATTAAAACATTAGGCTTTAAAAGGTTTCTGATAAAAAGTGCAATGTTCTTATTTATAATAACATGGATAATAAATGTAATGAGAATTCCGACTACAATTCCTGTGATTAAACTGGTTAGAATTGTTGTTATTAAAGTCACTAAAAAGATAATGAGTTGCTCAGATCCAACTCTAAATGTTTTACGAATGTTTTCAGGGGAAGCCAATTTGTAGCCTGTATATACTAGAATTGCAGCTAATGCAGATAATGGAATATGACGTAATTCGCCAGCAAACAATAACACAAAAAGAAGTAAAAATATCGCGTGAAAGAAATTAGCAGAACGATTGCTTCCTTTGTTGTTTACATTTACAGAACTTCTTGCAATTACGGTTACTACATTTAAACCGCCTAGAAAACCACTAACTACAGTAGCAATTCCTAAAGAACGAATGTCTTTGTTGACATTAGAACGTCTTTTCTGAGGATCCAATTTATCAACAGCTTTGATACTCAATAAGGATTCTATACTGGCAATTAAAGTGATGGCTATCACTGCGCTAATAAAATCATAATCTAGTAACTTATCAAAATTCGGTTGAGGAAACTTTCCAAAGATCTTATCAGGTAGATTGATTAATAATTCTTCCTTTATTGGATAATCGATAGGAGAGAACATATCAAAATAGTAATACAAACCAATGCTAAAGAAAACGATCCACATTGGAGCAGGAATAAGCTGAAAGTATTTGTTTCTAATCTTACTGTAAAAGATCATAATCAATAAGCTAATAATTCCTACAGAACCTGCATAGAATACGCTTTTACTATTTGTATTGATAAATGATATTAGCTCTTCAGGAACTAGATATAAAAGTTCAACAATGCTTCCTTTTACTTGTAAATTCCCTAGCATTACGTGAATCTGTTTGGCAAAAATTCCAATACCGATGGCAGCTAACATTCCTTGTATGGCAGAAGAAGGGAAGAAATTACTTAAGGATCCCAATCGGAAAACACCCAAAATAAACATGAGAATTCCAGAAATGATAATAGCTGCCAATGTAAATAAGTAACCCAGATACATATCTCCGCCACCTAAAACGGTGATTGCGCTTAAGATAACAACCACCAACCCGTTTCCTGGTCCAGTAATGGTAACATTAGAACCTCCTAAAATTGTACAAATAACTCCACCAACTACCGCAGCAATAATTCCTGAAATAGGAGGTGCGCCAGACGCAAGTGCCAAACCTAAACCAAGCGGCAATGCTACAAGAGAAACTACGAATCCGGAAAAGAGGTTTTTTGGTAACTGACCAATAAATGTTTTTACAGTAGAATTCTCGCTCATTATTTTACAATTAAAACATCGGTTGGTAATTCAGATAAAATGTACTCCAAGTCGTGTGGGAAAATACGATCAATGAATCGCGCTTTTTTTGGTGCATTCATCACTAATAAATCTGCTCGTTTTACTTTGGCGTAATGGCCAATAGAATATCCACGTCTCCCAAAAATGCTTTGAGTTTTCACAGTAATTCCTTTTGTATTGATGGTCTCTAGAATTTTTTGAATTCTAGAATCTTCTCGTTTTTTTAATTTTTCTTTTTGAATATTTGCTCTTCTTAAGGAATCGTCATCAGAGATTTTGACTTCTATTTCTCTTTGACTAATTTCTTCAACGATGGTAACTCTTTTACAATCCAATCCTCCTGAAAATAAAAAAGAAGCTTCAATAGTTTCTTTGGTTTTTTTATCTTTTAATCCATTGACCACTATTTGTTTACATGGAACTCTTTCAATTGAAGGTTTAATTAATAAAAGTACAGAGCAAGGCGCTTTTCTTGTCAACTCTCTAGCGACAGAACCTACATAATATCGATAAAAATTTTCTTGCTGAAGGGCTCCTAGAATTAAAAGATCAATAGTTTCTTCATGACAAGTCTTAAGAATAACTTCAATGGGTTTTCCTTCTTGCCAAACAGTTTTTATAGGAACATTTAGCTGAGGAACTTCCGTAATTAATTCATTGAGTTTTGCTTCTTTTTCTTGAGTTTTATTTCCAACATGCACACCAACCAATTCTGCTCCAAGCATATTAGCCAATCGAGTAGCTTCAAAAATATTAGGTTTCAAGTTAGGTGAAAATGCAATTCCGATGAGTATCTTTTTTATTTTTTGCAAATGCGTAAATTTTGTTAATGCCGACGGCAAGATAATAACTTTTAATAAAAGTCATAAGAACGATAAAATTTTACTTTTAATCTAGATAAAAATCGGATTTTTTGTATTTTAGGTTTTCATATAAAAATTATGTTAGAACTCGCTGGAATCATCATCTTAGGAATATTAGCCCAATGGGTGGCATGGAGGTTTAAAATACCGGCAATATTACCTCTTATCTTAATTGGATTGTTAGTGGGACCTATTGCCGCTGAATTTTTAACGGATGATGGTTCTAAATATATAGAACCCATTTGGAATGGTACAAAGGGACTTTTCCCTGGTGATGGCTTGTATTATTTTGTCTCTTTAGCGATTAGTATTATCCTTTTTGAAGGTGGGTTAACTCTTAAACGAGATGAAATAAAAAATGTAGGCCCAGTAATAACCAAGTTAATTACTTTAGGTTCTGCGGTTACTTTTTTTGGAGCGGGCATTTTAGCACATTATATATTTGGACTCGGTTGGGAACTTTCTTTTTTGTTTTCGGGACTGATTATCGTAACTGGACCTACAGTAATTACACCAATTCTTAGAAATATTCCATTGAAAAAGGACATATCTACAGTGTTGAAATGGGAAGGGATTTTGATTGACCCTATTGGAGCTTTGGTAGCCGTTTTAGTTTTTGAGTTTATTAGTGTTGGTGGAGGAAGCGGATTTACGAAGACTGCACTTACAGAATTTGGAAAAATACTTTTATTCGGAACTTCGTTTGGATTCACATTTGCACATGCACTCGCTTTTGTGATTAACAAAAAATGGATTCCGCATTATTTGTTGAATGTCGTATCACTTTCTACAGTGCTATTGGTGTTTGTTGAATCCGAAATTTTTGCTCACGAATCAGGTTTATTAGCTGTTGTAGTAATGGGTATGGTGTTAGGAAACGGAAAGTTAAAGAACTTAAAAGAACTCCTTTACTTTAAAGAATCGTTGAGTGTATTGTTGATTTCCATTCTATTTATTCTGTTAGCAGCGAATATTAATATGGAGGATTTACTGTTGCTCTATAACTGGAAAACAGCGGTATTATTTGCCTTAATTGTTTTCTTAATAAGGCCGTTAGCCGTGTTTTTAAGCACCTATAAGTCGAATTTAAAACTCAATGAAAAATTATTTATTAGTTGGGTGGGACCAAGAGGAATTGTAGCAGCCGGAATTGCTTCTCTTTTTGGAAGCAAGCTGCTAAAGCAAGGAGTGGAAGGAGCTGAATATATTACTCCTTTGGTATTTATGGTCGTTTTAGGAACGGTATTGTTAAATGCCACAACGGCACGTTTGTTTGCAAAAATAGTTGGCGTATTCCTTAAAAATTCTGATGGAATTCTACTTGTTGGAGCTTCAAATTCTTCAAGATTAATAGCAAACTATTTACAGAAATTCGGAAAGCGTGTTGTATTGATTGATTCTAATAAGTTGTTTATTGAAAAAGCCAACGATGAAGGTCTAGAAGCTTATGAAGTCAATATTTATGATGATGACTTAACGGATAATATTGAATTGAACGATATTGGTTATTTAATTGCCATGACAGGAAGTGATACTGTGAATGAATATGCACTAAAAAACCTTTCTAAAACATTTGGAGAACATGGTGCTTTCCGTTTGGCAACTGCCGATGAAGTAAAAAACAAAAATTTTGAACAAAAGAATATCTTGTTTTCACCTCAAGACGATTTTATCAATTTAAGTGAAGCGATACGTGATTATCCAACGATTTATGAAATTGATATCAATTCAGAAGAAGAATATAAGTCGAGTTTACAAACATTGCATTCGCAATTAGAATCTGTTCCACTATTTATAAAAACCAAAGATGATATCTATTTATTGTCTGAATTTGAGTCGAAAGGAATTTCTATGGAGAATATTACTTTGGTATATGTAGGAAATAAAGTTTAGTACTTGTGTGTATTTTAGGTTCAAAGTTTCAGAGTTAAAAAGGTTAAAAAGTTTTTGAGTAAAAGTAAAGTTTTGCAATTTTCTTCTAGCTTCTAGCTTCTAGCTTCTAGCTTCTAGCTTCTAGCTTCTAGCTTCTAGCTTCTAGCTTCTAGCTTCTAGCTCATCAAAGATCCAACTGAAAGCTATCTTTCAATTTTTCAATCATTGGGTTTTTCTCTTTGAGTTTGTTGTATTTCTCAAGTGGGGTATAGGCAAACTTCTTTTCTATAGTTTCATTAACAATAACTTCTAGGTCAATACCGTAGTTGTTTAATGACTCGCGTAGAAACTTCATCAGTTTAGGTCTACCTTGTTTTAATTGGTCTTGCATTTGATTATTTGGCAAAGTAAACTGAATTTTAAAACCTTCTTTCAAAATGGGTAAATCAGCAGCAAGAATTGATGCAATGCTTTTTTCTCCTTTTTTTATAAGTGCCGCCTGATATTTTTCCCAAAGTTTCTGTAACTCTTTTTCTGTGAATGCATCTTTTGGATGATTGTCGAAGTTCTCTTCGAGATTTGTTTTTTTCTCTTCCTTTTTTTGATGAATGCTTTTTAAAGAAAGTGATGAAGACCTTCTTTGTACATTCTTTAAAACTGGAAGCTTTACTTCTGGGGCAATGGGTTTTTCCTCAACAATTTGTTCCGCTTTAACTTCTGGAGCCTTTTGTTTTTGAATAGGTACTTTTGAAACTTCTTTCGCCGCTGGAGATAAGGAGGTAAAGAAAGTAGCTGGAATTATGTAGTTAGCCGACTTTTTTTTTTCTCCATCAAAAGTGATAGAGGCAATCTGCATTAATGATAACTCTACCAATAATCGCTGATTTTTACTTGCTCGATAATTTAGATCACATTCATTTGCTTTATCAATAGCCAGAATTAAAAAAGTAATACTGGCTTTAGACGATTGTTCTAAATACTTCTTCTTGGTCGTATCACCAACTTCTAAAAGGTCAATAGTCGCTTTATCTTTGGCTACTAACAAATCTCTAAAGTGAGAAGCCAAACCATTAATAAAATGATGTCCTTCAAAGCCTTTGTTCAATACTGCATTAAAAGCATTTAAAACCTCTGGAATTTTATTTTCAAGCAACAAATCTGTCATTCCAAAATAGGTGTCGTAATCTAAGACATTCAAATTCTGTGTAACGGCTTCTCTGGTCAATTCTTTTCCAGAAAAACTAATTACTCTGTCAAAGATGGAAAGCGCATCACGCATGGCTCCGTCTGCTTTCTGAGCAATAATGTGCAATGCATCATCATCAGCATTTATTTTCTCTTTCTCGCTAATCTTCTTGAGATAATTCTTGGCATCTAAAACTGTAATACGTTTAAAATCAAAAATCTGACAACGAGATAAAATTGTCGGAATAATTTTATGTTTCTCTGTAGTTGCTAAAATAAAAATAGCATGAGCAGGAGGTTCTTCCAAGGTCTTTAAAAAAGCATTAAAAGCCGCTTGAGATAACATGTGAACCTCATCAATAATATATACTTTGTATTTACCCGTTTGCGGTGGAATTCTAACCTGGTCTGTTAAACTTCTAATATCATCAACAGAGTTGTTAGAAGCAGCATCCAATTCAAAAATATTGAAAGCAAAATCTTCATTTTCAGTCGTGCTATCTTCTTGATTGATTCTCTTGGCAAGAATTCTGGCACAAGATGTTTTCCCAACACCTCTAGGACCCGTAAACAATAGAGCTTGAGCAAGATGGTTGTTTTTTATCGCATTTTCTAACGTATTTGTAATCGCCTGTTGACCCACAACATCTTCAAAATTTTGAGGTCTATATTTACGTGCAGAAACGATAAAATGCTCCATATAATACTAGGTATTCTTTGTAGAACAAATGTAAGTATCTGCGTTAGGATTTACAATATGGTTTCTTAACAAAAACTTAAAGTTGTAAACAAATTGTAGGGATTCTTTTTTTTTGAGACAAAGTATAAAATATATTTAAACATGAAGTTTGTTAAATTAGTCCTAGTTCTATTCATGGCAACGTTTATTTCTGTATCCTTTGCTTTTTCAGTTAAAAAACATAAAGAATCATTAACAGTTATAAATGAGTTTCAAAAAACTCAAGAAGTAGCCTATTTTGCAAGCGGATGTTTCTGGTGTGTAGAGGCTATTTTTGAAAGTGTAAAAGGAGTTAATGAAGGAGTTTCTGGTTATGCAGGCGGAAATACCTTGAATCCGACCTATAGAAAAATTGGAACGGGTAGAACTGGACATGCTGAAACTGTAGCTGTCTATTACAATCCTAAAAAAGTAAGTTTTAAAACCTTAGTTGATGTATTTTTCGGATCACATGATCCTACTACAAAGGATGGTCAACATCCAGATTATGGAAGTCAATATAGATCCATTGCATTTTATAGCAACGACGAAGAAAAACAAATCATTGAAGCTGCGATTAAAAAGCTGAATGAAGAGGTGTGCGGGGGAAAAATTGTGACTGAAGTTACGAAGCACACAAAATTTTACAAAGCGGAGGAATATCACCAGAATTACGAAAAACGCAATCCGTATAATAGTTATGTAAGAAATGTATCTATTCCTAGATTAAAGCGTTTTCAAAAGAAGTTCCCAGATATTTTAAAGAAAGAGGAGCATTGATTCTTTTAGACACTATGAGTAATATAACCCGTTGTGCATTTTGACAAAAATCTGTCAATTCGAGTGGGTTTTACGACTGAAAAGAGCAAAACTTGTACTTCGACTAGCTCAGTAGAACTATCGAGAATAAGAATTTTATGAATCTGTTCTCGATACATCACGCTTTTGGCGTGACACTCGAACTGACATTTAGTTATGTTTTGAATTCAAAATGCACAACGGATTAATATCTAAATTTTTTTTGAATCTAGGTTGTTTCACTTTATCCTGAAATAAATTCAGGATATAAGAACAAAGACAATAGATAATTAGAAAACAAAGATTTTAAGTATTCTCATTTTGGTATTATACGATTTCTTTTAAGGTTTTATTTTTTTAAAATCAATACGTCTAGATTCTTTATTCTAAAAGCGTAGCAGTCTTGATTCTTTCTAACAGTCACAAAATAAAAAATAACAGTATTCATTCATAAAAAACAGCCACTTCATCTAGACACTTTCTAGTGATGTCTGGCACGTAAACTTCTGATTTAGGATAGCCTATTGGCAATAAAAGAAAAGCTCTTTCATTGGCGGGTCTGTTTAGAATTTTAGCAAGAAAGTTCATCGGACTAGGCGTGTGGGTAAGAGTTACCAAGCCTGCATTATGAATTGCAGAAATTAACATTCCACATGCAATTCCTATGGATTCATTCACGTAATAATTAGTGTGTTTTTCTTTGTTTTCTCCAAACTCATACACTTTTTTAAAAGCGATAACGAGCCAAGGAGCTTCTTCTAAAAAAGGTTTGTTCATATCAGTTCCTAATGGAGCCAAATCTTTTTTCCAACGCTCGCTCATTCTGTTGTCGTAATTTTCTTTTTCTTCTACTTCAGCTGCAACTCTTATTTTTGTTTTTAAATCTTCATTAGAAATAACACAAAATGTCCAAGGCTGTTTATGAGCTCCAGAAGGAGCTGTTGAAGCACTTTTTATTAAGTTTTCAATAATTTCTTTAGAAACGGGTTGCTTAGAAAATTCTCTAACAGATCTTCTTGTATCTAACCATTCATAGAAGGATTTACTTTTTGATAAGGATTCTTCTTCTGTGATGGTATTGGAATTATAAATGAGGTGTTTATAACCGTTAATTTTAATTGAATAGGGAGGTTTCATGAAGTAATAATTATGTCGCAATATAAAAAATAAAGCACTACCATAGGCAGTGCTTTATCACCATAATTATTATTTCTACCCAAAGTCATTGAGTAGCTTGTTAAACACACAAAAAGTGTATTTATATTTTTAAGTGTTCTATTGATCTTCTAATAAAACATACTGTACATTCATGGTATACTCCCCAGGCTCAGCATAGGTATTTTGCCCAGAACCAGCAGCACCTCCAACCAATACAGAACTAGCATTTGCAGAAGAGACAATATTTTCTGCTACAGAAGCATCTGCATTAAAAGCATTTGGGAAAATAGCTGGAAAACCAGGTAAAATTCTGTAATCAATTACATATAAAAACTCAGAGCTTTTTTCGCTTTGCGAAATATAACTCCCTGATGACATATAACCGTTTTTTAAATCGTTTGAAATACCAGCATGACCAGCAATATATTTCCCATTTTTGTTTGGTGGCGTAGGAGTTCCATTTTCACTTACATACAAACTGTTACCGCCATTGGGTCTAAAAGCATCTTGAAAACCTTGACTATAATCAACATATCTAGCTTGGTCATTGTTTGTACCTTTATTTGGCTGACGCTGTCTAATCTCTAATAAACTCATCGGAATGTCGGCAATAGAATTTACGGTAGCACCATAACTCTCTTGTTGATCCCAGAATGTTTTTCCATTCGGACTTTTCCCTGAAGATCTACCTACCGCGTACAAATCCCACTTAACAGTAGACGTCACTTTTAATACTGTAGCACCATTTTTTGTAATACCGCTGTAGTATTTACTCTTTTCGTCAAAGACAAAATTGATTTGATCTGGCGAGACCATTTCCAATTGAAGAATGGGCTTCATGTCTAAAGCAATAGACACACCTTGTTGCTCAGTTTTTTGAGCATTTGTTGTTGCAATGAAACCAACTAAAGTTAGTAGGATCGCTAATTTTGAAACATTTTTCATAATAAATAATAATTAAGGATTAACACTATATTTTAATTTTGAAACCGTGCATTATTGCACGATTAATGGTTTGTTTAGCAGGCTAGAACACGGATGCTCTAACCTGCGTAAACAGGGTATAAATCTCAGGGGACTTAGAATTGTTTTTTCATCTTATAGGATGAATTACAACTGCATTTAGGAGAGGGTGCGGTTGTTTATGAACTTGTGATAAACCTTATTTGGAGGTAGGTTTTTAGATTTTTTGTATCCAGTTCATAATAGTTTCAGTAGCACTTTTATCGATGTTGTAAATAGCATCAGGATGAAGTGTTCCCGAGGTCAAATAATGATTTAAATTGTTCATTACTTTTACCGTGATAAGGGGGTTGTTGAATTTTTTTAAACGATTTACTTCCGAAATAGGGTTTACATATTTATCTCTCGAACCGATAAGATAAATTGTCGGAATTTGAAGTTGCTTGTAAGCATCCTCATAATCGTGTTTAAATAAATCTATGTGTGTGTAACTCCAGAATTTAACATCTTGTAATGCAAAGCCTTTTTCTTTAATGACCTGAATTCCAATATTTCTAAGAGCCATATCACTGATGTTAGAATGTTTGTTCTGCTCAGTAATATACACGAGGGTATCAAGCAATTGAACAACGTCCTGTTTGGATTTGTCTTTTACTTGATAATTAGGAAGGGTATGTATTTGATATCTTGAAGCATCAGAAAAACTCTTTACTGGCGAGGCAATCTGAATTAAGAAATCGATTTGTTCTTTGGGATTATTCATCATTTGATGCGCCACAATTGCGGCCATTCCACCCAGACTGTGTCCGAGTACACCAATTTGTTTTTTTTGAAGTTTGGAAAGGGATTTTAAGTGTTTGATAGCGTAGGTTACATCATAGGTTAAACCAGAGATGTTGGTTGTAAAACTTCCTTGCGATTTTCCAACGCCTCTCTCGTCAAAGCGATAGACAGCAATATTCTTCTTAAGAAAAGCTTCTGTTAATTTATAATGGGAATTTCTGGTGTCTTTGCCAGATCCAGGTAAGATAATAACCACCTTATGGTATGCTGATTTTGGAGAAATCAACGTACCAGATAATTTTAAGCGATCGCTAGAATTGTAAAAATCTATATCAGTAAAAACATAGTTCTCTACATCCTTAATCTCTTTTTCATGAGAGAATATGGTTTGCGCATCACTTAACAGTGCCATAAAAAATAGCACTAGTAGCATCATGTACTTCATTTTAAATATAATTTAAGTGTGTAACACTGTAATTACATCTAATTTTAGGGTATGATTTTCAGGGAGTTAAGTTTTATTCGCGATAAACACAGGGTCGTTTATCTAAATTCTCTAGGGACGAAAAAAACATAAAGCTTTTCTTCTGAGTAATTATGGTGTAAATGTACATAAAAATAGAGATAAAACAATAGGTGTTTTTACTTAAAAGATTAAGTAAAAACACTTTTGTAAAAAATTAGAAGATTTTAGTTACTTGGTAATCAATATTTTATAATTAACCCTTTATTCAACAAATACTAGGATAAGATTATTTCGCTATCCTCTATATATCTTTTCGTAGAGATCGTTGTATATTTTTTTAATAATTGCTCTTTTCATTTTCATAGTAGGTGTAAGCTGACCACCATCTATAGACCATTCTTCTGGAGTGAGTTCAAACTTCTTGATTTGTTCCCATTTTCCAAAATTGGCATTACATGCATCAACCTCTTTTTGAATTCGATCAATGATGATTTGAGAGCTAGCAATTTCTGCATGAGACTTTCCAATATCATGACCTTTTCTTTCAATCCAATCTTCAATAAAAACAAAGTTGGGTTGTATTAATGCTGCGGGCATTTTTTCGCCTTCGCCAACCACCATAATTTGTTCTATAAAACGAGATTGCTTTAATTCTCCTTCTAACAAAGGCGGTACAACATATTTACCACCAGAAGTTTTAAACATTTCTTTGGTACGTCCTGTTATTTTTAAGAATCCGTCTTTGCAAATTTCACCTTTATCACCGGTATGGAAATAACCATCTTTAATAACTTCGGCAGTTTTTTCTGGGTCTTTATAATACCCTTGCATAATGTTAGGGCCTTTGGCAAGTATCTCGCCATTCTCTCCAATTTTTACTTCAACACAGTCAATAATTTTTCCTACAGTACCAGGCTTAAATCCTTTATTATGTTGATTATTCACTGAAATTACAGGAGAAGTTTCTGTTAAACCATAACCTTCCATAATTGGCATTTCCGCAGCTGCAAAGAAACGCGTTAACCTTGTTTGCAATGCTGCACTTCCAGAGACCATTAAATCCAATCTTCCGCCTAAACCCGCTTTAATTTTTGATAAAATTAGCTTACGAGCTATTTTCAATTTTTGCTCGTAGAACCAACCGTTAGCTCCATAAGGCTCAAATTTTAAAGCCAATTCAATCGCCCAATAAAATAGTTTTTGCTTGAATCCAGATAGTTCTTCACCGCGACCATATATTTTGTCAAATACTTTTTCATACAATCTAGGAACAGCCGTCATTACATGAGGTCTTACTTCTTTTAAGTTGTCGCTCATCTTTTCTATAGACTCAGCAAAATAGATTTGTACACCACAGTATTGATATAAATACAAGATCATTCTTTCAAAAATATGACATACGGGAAGAAAACTTAAGGCTACAGATTCTATAGGTTCTAATGGAACTCTTTTATCACTTGCCAATACGTTAGAAACAATGTTTCCGTGAGAAAGCATCACCCCTTTAGGTCTTCCAGTAGTTCCAGAAGTATAAATGATTGTAGCTAAATCATCACTGGTAACTGCATTTTTACGTTCTTCAACATCATCTTGATTGCTGGCATCTTCTCCTAATTCTAAAAGGTCTTTCCAATTTTTTTCACCTTGGATATCGTCAAAAGAATATACTCCTTTCAGTTTTGTATTTCCTTTAATCTGATTTAGTTTTTCTACAATAGTATCATCAGAAACAAAACAATATATGGACTCAGAGTGATTTAAAACATACTCATAATCTTCCTTTGAAATAGTTGGGTAAATGGGCACATTTTGTGCGCCTATTTGTAAAATTCCTATATCTACAATATTCCACTCTGTTCTGTTGGTGGAAGAAATTACAGCAATTTTGTCATTTGGTTTTACACCCAATCGTAACAATCCTCTACTAATTGTATTTGCTTTTTCTATGTATTCGCTATTTGAAGTAGCTACCCAATCTTCACCATACTTGGTTACAAATGTATTTTCTAAGTTGTATTTTTCTTGGGCATAATAGGGAAAGTCGAATAATCGAGTGATTTTTGTTGACATATATTCTGTTTCTGTAGAAATTAGTTGAATGGCAAATTACAAAAAAGCAGTAGATTTCACAATATGTTCTCGATATACTCGAGGTAGATAGGTTTTGGGAATTTTAGAGGCAGTAATTTTTTGCTTTGAGAAAGGGAAAAAGAACAGGTATAAAAATCGAAAAGCTATTTGTTTTGAGTATACATCTTGAAACACACTTCGATTTCGCTCAGTGTAAGGTTGAAGGTATTTGATGAATCCTGATAAATTTGAATCAGTAGGTTAAATATTATAGATTTTATCATGCAAACTTTTATATTTTTCTAAAATGACTTTTCTCTTCATTTTCATAGTAGGAGTAAGGTGACCAGATTCTATTGTCCACTCTTCCGGTGTAATTTCAAAATCTTTAATCTGTTCCCATTTTCCACACTCTTTATTACATTTGTCGATTTCTTTTTGAACCCTTTTGCGTAATTTTTTACTAGTGTGTACTTCTTTGATGGTATGTCCTTTCTTTTCTGACCATTCTTTTACAAACTCAAAATTCACTTGAATGATCGCCGCAGGCATTTTCTGCGCTTCACCAATTACCATTACTTGTTCTATAAACCTTGATTTTTTAAGCTGACCTTCTAAAACAGTAGGAGCGATGTATTTTCCTCCCGATGTTTTAAAGATTTCTTTTTTACGATCGGTAATTCTTAGGAAACCTTTAGCATCTAATTTTCCAATATCGCCAGAGTGAAGATATCCATCTTTGATGGTTTCTTTTGTTAGATCATCTCTCTTGTAATAACCTTGCATTACACAATGTCCTTTCATTAAAATTTCACCGTCATCTGCAATTTTTATTTCTATACCCTCCAAAGGTTTACCAACGGTTCCTATTTTAAGTCCATCATTTCGTAAATCATTTAAAGTTGCTCCTGGCGAGGATTCAGTCATTCCGTATCCTTCATACACAGGAATTCCTGCAGCTGTAAAAACACGAATCAATCTGGGTTGTAATGAGGCACTTCCAGAGATCATAAATTCTAAATTGTTGCCTAAAGCTTCTCTCCATTTACTGAAAATAATTTTGCGCGCTATGTTTAATTGGAAATGATACCAAGATCCGTTCTTATGGTAAGCTTCATAACGTTCTCCTAAATCAAGTGCCCAAAAGAAAAGTTTCTTTTTGATGCCCGTTAATTGACTTCCTTTGTCTACAATTTTATCGAATATCTTTTCTAACAATCTAGGAACAACGGCCAACATATGAGGTCTGACTTCTCTGATATTATCACCCAATTGCTCAATACTTTCAGCAAAATAAATTTCAAATCCCATCATTTGACAATAGTAACCGGCTGCTCTTTCAAAAACATGACTCACAGGTAAATAACTAATTACTTTTTTGCCAGGCCCTTGAAGGTCTAATCGCTTACCAGTTGCCTTTACATTCTGCACAATATTATGATGTGATAACATTACTCCTTTTGGAGTTCCAGTAGTTCCTGACGTATAAATGATGGTAGCTAAATCTTCTGGTTTTACAGCAGCTTTTAGTATTTCAACTTTCATTTGAGAAGTTGTGTCTTCTCCTAATTTTAAAAAGGAGTTCCAACCAATTTCACTATCATCATCAAAACGATAGACTTCTTTTATTTGAGTGTTAGATTGTACGGCTTTTACTTTTTGATAAATATCGTCGCCAGCAACAAAACAATATTTTGCGTCTGAGTGATTTAAAACATATTCATAATCTTTTTCAGAAAGTGTTGCATATAAAGGAACATTTTGCGCTCCAATTTGTAGCGTACCAATGTCTATAAAATGCCACTTGGGTTGATTTACAGGAACAATTACTGCAATCTTATCATTGGGTTGAACTTCTAATTTTAATAGCGCTCTACTGACTTGATTTGAAATATCAATAAATTCTTGAGTTGAATAACTTTTCCATACATCATCTTCTTTATAAACCAAAGATTTTTGTTGCGGATATTGTTCGTTTTGATAATAGGGACAATCAAAAAGACGGGAAACCTGTTCTGACATAATAATTATTTGTGCCAACAAGATATAAAAAAATAGGTCTCTACGAGAGTAGAAACCTATTAAGGTAGATAAAGTCGTCCCCTAGTAACTGTATCGACCAAATTTTCAATGGCTCAAAGGTAACAAAGGGATGTTTTATTTATTTAGGTATTTATACCTGTTTCTTTATCGATTGTTTAAAAGGTATCTAGAAAAACTTTTTCCGTTGATTTTGGTATATTTTGAATCAATATCATACGCTACTTTCATCCCTGAGATATTAAATGTACCAGAAACTTCTGTGTATTTGATATTCAAATCTTCTCCAAACTGAACATTTTTAAAAGAGACACCATCTCTAAATTTTGCATATTTAAATGTTGCACTTTCTTCAAAACTTGAATTAGAAAAATCTATAAACGTTTTAAATTCTGCATATTTAAAAGTTGCTTCATTTTGAAAGTCTGTATTCGCAAAATTTGAAGAGTTTCTAAACTTTGCATATTTAAACGTTGAATCACCTTGAAATTTAGCATTTTCAAAAGAAGATTCTTTATCAAAATTAGAATATTTGAACATGGCTTTTCTTTCAAACGTACAATCTTTAAATATTGCATTTTCTTCAAAATTTGCAACAAAAGTATATCCACTTTCTTCACTGTCAGGAATATAAGCTAATACGTCATCTGTAAAAGTACAGTTCGTAAATGAAATTTTCACCTCAATTGGGTTTTTTACTTTATTGTCATTTCCATTGTTATTCCACCATTTTCTTTTTCTAGTAGGAAGATCTTTTAGTTTCTCTTCCATATCTGTAAAATCTAAAATGCCTTCAATAGTTGCGTTCGAAATGTTCACCAATTTTCCAGCTTTTATATCTTTAATAATATCGTTTGCATTTACTGTCTTTTGAGAGAATCCTACAAAGCTGATTAAAGAAAAGACTAATGTTAAAAGAGTAATTTTATTTTTCATGGTTATAAATTTAATACACTCTAAAGACAAAGGTGCTATTTTTTTGTGACAGTTGTCACTAATTATTTTTGGTTACGTATTTGTACCTGATTTTAGAAACAATGATTTTTACTTTAAAATCCTTCATCAATAATTAAGTACTTTGAGAGTGAGAGTTTGTTGATGCTGAATGTATTACCTAACCTCAAAACTTTTTTATTAACCTTTAAAATCAGAAATTATGTCAGTAGTACTTTATGGAGTAGGGATTAGAGAAGCAATTGCTTCTAACGATCTTGAAAAAATGAAAGCAGTAGCTTCACAAGCAAAAGCAACCATTAGAGCTCACGGAGATTTACATGTTGCTTACATTGAGTTAACTGAGGCAATTGAAAGCTTTAGTGGTAAAGGTAAAAAAGGTAAAGGTGGTAAAAAGAAATAATTTATCACCCCTTTTTTAAAGTTTAAGAGGAATGTATATTTCTCTTAAGCTTTTTTAAAAATCAAAAGCAATTCTTATGAAAGAAACTACAACAACTTCAACAAGATACCGCATTAGAGACGATTATAAAACAGCAACACCTGTTCATGTGGTATGGGAAATTACATTAGCGTGCAATTTAAAATGTACCCATTGTGGATCTAGAGCTGGAAAAGTTAGACCTGGTGAGTTAACCACTGAACAATGTTTTGAAGTAGTTGATAGCTTAAAAAGGTTAGGGACAAGAGAAATTTCAATTATTGGAGGTGAAGCTTTTTTACGAAAAGATTGGACAGATATTATACGAAGAATAGATGAAAGTGGTATGGAATGTTCTATGCAAACTGGAGCCTATAATTTAACTGAAAAAAGAATAGTAGCGGCGAAAGAAGCTGGAATAAAAAATATTGGGGTTTCTATTGATGGACTGGCAGAGACCCACAATAAAATAAGAGGAAGAAGAGACTCCTTTGATCATGCCATTAGATGCCTGCAATTATTAAAAAAACATGGCATTACTTCTAGTGTAAATACAGTAATGACCAAGAAGAACAAAGGTGAATTGGATGAATTATTAGATGTTCTTATAGAAAACGGAGTTAAAAATTGGCAAGTGCAACTAGCAGTTGCTATGGGGAATGCCGTAGATCATGCTGATGAGTTGATTTTACAACCGTACGAACTCCTTGATTTTTACGATGGTTTGATTAAAATATATAGAAAAGCCTTGGCGAATAATGTGTTGGTACAAGCTGGAAATAATATAGGGTATTTTGGACCTTATGAGCATATTTGGAGACAAGGAACTGAAAATTATTTTACTGGATGTTCAGCAGGACATACTGCTATGGGAATAGAAGCTGATGGTAGAATAAAAGGTTGCCCATCGTTACCAACTACAGATTATACAGGCGGAAATGTAAAAACAATGAGCATTGAAGATATTTGGAAATACAGCGAAGAAATGTTTTTTTCTAGGTATCGAAACAAAGAAGAATTGTGGGGCGGATGCAAAGGCTGTTATTACGAGTCTTCTTGTTTAGCAGGTTGTACTTGGACAAGTCATGTGCTATTTGGTAAACGAGGAAACAATCCTTTTTGCCATCATAGAGCGATTGAATTGGATAAAAAAGGTTTAAGAGAACGTATCCGAAAGATCAAAGAAGCAGAAGGAGTTTCTTTTGATTATGGTCTGTTTGAAATTGTTGTTGAAGACAAAGAAGGCAATATTATTGAAGTACAAACACCAACGTCTACAGAGAAAGTAGCAGACGATTTCGGAGACCGAGTTCCTAGAGATCCTGAGACATTAAAACTATGTCACGGTTGTAACCATCATATATATGAATCTTCTGAAGTATGTGATTTCTGTCACCAAGACGTAGCAGAGACAGATGCTATCTACAATGCAGCTATGGATAGAGCTAAAGCTGCCTTAGCGAAAATGGAAAAGGTAATGATGGAACATTCCATCATGTTAGATAAGTAATCTTATTTCTGTGATTAATGAACTCTTTTCAGGATATTTCTAATTTCATTGAAGGACAAACTTCTGAAATAGAAACTCATTTTGATTTGGGCGATTTAACCTTAAAATACGGATTGCACTCGTTTCAATATGGAACATCAATCTATTTAGATGAGTTATTTAAAACACTTCAACTAAAAGAGAACACTGTTTTTTATGATTTGGGAAGCGGTTATGGAAAGGTCATTTTATATGGAGCCTATCATTTTCCACACGTAACATTCAAAGGAATTGAGATCATAGAAGAAAGAAATGCTATTTGCAATCAGCTAATCGAAAAACTACAGCTTAAAAATATTAGCACCTATTGTAAAGACTTTTTTGAAGTAGACCTTAGCGATGGAACCGCCTTCTATATTTTCAATCCACTATATGAAGCTGATTATCCTAAGCTCATCGAAAAATTAAAAGCAGTAGCCCAAGAAAAAACTATTATCATCATTTCTGAATATAGATGCGATGTCTTTGACAAAGTTTCTTGGTTATCCAATTTTAAAACTTTTGACAACGATGCGGTGGCGAGACAGTTGAAGTTTTATAAGTCGGAGATTTAAACCTCACAGGTCTTTAAGACCTGTGAGGTTTAACGTAGAAATTATGATTGTGTACAATTTTAAACTAAGAACTCTTTTCTTCCTTTTGGATACTATATCCAGTTCCATTGAAACGTAGAACGCTCGATATTTTTATTGGATAACAATTTTTTCAGTGTGAATGATATTTCCGTCTTGAATTTGTACAATATAAACTCCTTTTGGGATATTGGAAATATCTATTTCATCTGAAGCTTGTTTTACATTTACTTTAGTCAGTATTTTTTTACCAAGTAAATTGAAAACCTCTACATTGATTAAATTCGTTGTATTACTATTAACCTTGAATTTTCCATTATTTGGATTAGGATACAATAGAAATTGATTGCTATCACTAAATTCATTTGTTCCTAAAGTAGTTAATGACCTTTTCCATACTCCACAATCAGTTCCTGCAAACATATTATTTGGAGTAATAGCCAATGAACGAACGTTGATTTGATTGCAAAACCAATCACCTGAACCATCACGAAACCCCAGATTAAATTCAGACCAAGTTACCCCGTTATCGTTTGACTGTAATATTCCCACACCTTCCGTACCAGCATAAACATTATCTCCATCATTATAAATAACATAAACGGGTTTGTCTTCAAAAATATTGGTATCCGATTGAACCCAATTAAGTCCGTTATTAGTGGAACGGTAAAGAACAGGAAGGCCAGAAACATTACCAGCAAAGATGGTAGAACCACTTACGTCTAATGCTACAATATAGTCTGAAAGAGCAGGTAGTATTGCTGAAGTTAAGCTCCAATTAGGAGTATTCGTTGAAGAACTCCATACTCCATCACCATAAGTTCCAGCATAAATAGTTGTTCCTTTTATTTTTAAAGCTCTAATAGTTTGGTTTGTTAACCCAGTATTAAAAGAACTCCAACTGGTTGTACTTATATTACTTAATGGCGACATAAATACTCCATCTCCATCCGTGCCAGCGTAAATATTTGTTCCATCGAGAACTAATTGTACAGTATTGGAAAAACTAAATCCACTAGGAGTAACATCAATCCAATTTAAACCACTGTCAGATGATTTATATATTTGACCATTTATTGTACCTACAAAAACATCATGCCCATTAACAATCAAGGAATTAACTTGCATACTTGGAAATGCACCATTTCGTTGTACCCATGAAGTACCATCATCATTTGAGAAATAAACACCGCCACTAGCTGTTCCAGCAAAAAGATTCGTTCCTATTGTTCCGAGTGCCCAAACACTTCCTCCTGGAGGTGTACTTGTTTGTTCCCATTGAGATTGTGAATAGGCGCTGTGACTCCATCCTAGTAAGACGAACAGGCTCATTAAGAGCGTTTTTAAGAATTTCATTTTCATTTTTTTTAAATTTTATAGTTGTCTTACTCGTAAGACTTTTTATGTCTACTTGCTTTGTTATTTATTAAACGACCCTGATGGCTTATATCCATAGGTCTTAAAGAACAAATAAATAAAAACAAGTACAAGTAATATACGAATATAGTACCCCTTTTTTAAAGAGACATGCGGAAAACCGCATTTGAAAATGCGGATTTCCGCAGGGATAAAATTGAAAGAGTTAGACCTCACAGGTCTTTACTTGTCCGCTAAAGGAGGAAGACCTGTGAGGTATGATTTTATATTAAGAATTCTTTTCTTTAATCCATTTTTTGGCATTGACAAAAGCTTCTAACCAAGGAGAAACTTCATCTTTTCTTCCTTTCGGATAATGCGCCCAATTCCATTGAAACGTAGAACGCTCGATATGTGGCATGGTCGCTAAATGACGCCCCGTTTTATCAGTGATGATTGCTGTATTAAAGTCAGAACCATTGGGGTTGTGCGGATAACCTTCATAACTATATTTTGCCACAATATTATATTGATCTTCCGCATAAGGAAAATCAAATTTCCCTTCTCCATGAGAAATCCAAACCCCTAAGGTTGTTCCCGCTAAGCTAGATAACATCACAGAATTATTTTCTTGAATTTGAACCGAGGTAAAAGCACTTTCGTGTTTGCCAGAATCGTTATAGGTCATTTTTCCATGAACCTCATGGTCTGGATACATTAAATCCAATTCCATCCATAACTGACAGCCGTTACAAATCCCGACACTCAATGTATCATCTCTATCAAAAAATGATTTTAAAGCTTTGTTTGCTTTTTCGTTGTACAAAAATGCACCCGCCCAACCTTTGGCAGAACCCAATACATCAGAGTTTGAGAATCCGCCAACGGCGCCAATAAACTGAATGTCCTCTAGGGTTTCGCGACCAGAAATCAAATCCGTCATGTGAACGTCTTTTACATCAAAACCAGCTAAATACATCGCATTTGCCATTTCGCGCTCTGAATTGCTTCCTTTTTCACGAATGATTGCTGCTTTGGGTTTACCTTGATGAGATTTCTCACCTTGGTTCGAAATGACTGGAAGTTTCCCTGTAAAGTGTTCAGGAAATTTATAGTGTAAAGGTTGATTCTTATAATTATCGTATCGATCTTTTGACAAATTCCCAGCAGTTTGTTTTTGATCGAGTAGGAAAGAGGTTTTATACCACGTATCTCTTAAAGCTGATACGGACAGTGAATAATTAGTTCCGTGATTCTGAATCGTTAATTGATCACTTTCAGTAACCCTTCCTATTTTAACCGCATCAATTCCATGATTCGTAAATATATTTTCGATGCTATCGTCTTTTGATTGAATCACAATTCCTGCATTTTCTGAAAATAACAATTTAATCGAATCGTTTTCCTGTAAGCCAGAAAGATCTAAATCTGCTCCCGTATTTACATCCGCAAAACAAAGTTCTAATAAAGTCGTAATCAATCCGCCAGAAGCCACATCATGACCTGCAACAATTTGCTCATCACGAATTAATTCTTGAATGGTATTGAAAACAGTTTTTACATAGGAAGCATTTTTTACGGTAGGTGCTTCATTTCCAATCTTATTGACCGCTTGTGCGAAGGAACTTCCGCCTAATTTATAAGAATCTTGAGAAATATTGATATAATAAATAGAACCGCCATCTTTTTGGAAAACGGGTTCTACAACCTTCATAATATCATTGCAATTGGCAGCCGCAGAAATAATGACTGTACCTGGAGAAATTACTTCCTCGTTTGGATATTTCTGCTTCATCGATAAGGAATCTTTTCCTGTTGGAACATTGATTCCTAAATCAATGGAGAATTCTGAAATTGCTTTTACAGCTTCGTACAAACGTGCATCTTCACCTTCATTTTTACAAGGCCACATCCAGTTTGCAGAAAGGGAAACGCCTTTTAAATTGTCTTTTAAAGGTGCCCAAATAATATTGGTCAATGCTTCCGTAATAGAATTTCTACTTCCCGCTACAGGATCGATCAAACCAGAAATAGGCGAGTGGCCAATAGAGGTGGCAATTCCTTCTTTTCCTCTATAATCTAAAGCCATTACGCCCACATTATTCAAAGGGATTTGTAGCTGACCTACACATTGCTGCTTGGCAACTTTTCCACCTACACAACGATCTACTTTATTGGTGAGCCAATCTTTACAAGCTACAGCTTCCAATTGTAAAACATGCGATAAATAGGTTTCAAATTCTTCAGAATTGTAAGAAACAGCTTCGTAATTTCTATGGACAGTTGTATCTGTCATAATGGTTTTTGGAGAGGAACCAAACATATCATCCAACGCCAGATCCATAGGCTTGTTTCCATTGGTAGCCGATTCAAATGTAAAACGATGATCGCCAGTAACAGTTCCAACTTCATAAATTGGAGAGCGTTCTCTTTCTGCAATTTTATGTAAGGTATCTATATGTTTTTCTGCAATGACCAATCCCATTCTTTCTTGAGATTCATTTCCAATGATTTCCTTGTTAGAAAGTGTTGGATCTCCAACTGGAAGTTGATCTAGATCGATTTTTCCTCCGGTGTCTTCTACCAATTCCGATAGGCAGTTTAAATGTCCGCCTGCACCATGATCATGAATAGAAACAATAAAATTCTCTTCACTTTCTACCATTCCGCGGACAGCATTTGAAGCACGTTTTTGCATTTCTGGATTGGAACGTTGTACAGCATTCAATTCAATTCCAGAAGAAAATTCTCCTGTATCTGCTGATGATACCGCGGCACCACCCATTCCAATTCTATAATTGTCTCCGCCTAAAATGACGATTTTATCGCCTTCTTTTGGTGTGTCTTTTAATGCTTGACTTTCTTTACCATACCCAATTCCACCGGCTTGCATGATGACTTTGTCGTAGCCTAGTTTGCGTGCTTTTTGCTTGTCATTACGAGGAGTCCCGAAGCTTCGGGACGAAGAAGTAATCTCACTATTATCAGCAGATTGCTTACTTCGACTAAGCTCAGTACAGGTCATTTCTCCTTCGACCCTTCGACTTTGCTCAGGGCTTGCTAAACTCAGGGTGACGTCGCTGTGCTCGTCATGCTCAAAAGTTAATACAGAACCTACAATTAAAGGTTGACCAAATTTATTTCCAAAATCAGAAGCTCCGTTAGAAGCTTTGATTAAAATATCTAATGGAGTTTGATACAACCATTTGCGTTCTTCTAAATTTTCCCAAGGTTTACCCTGAGCGGAGTCGAAGGGACTGTCTTGAGTGTCTTTTAAACGAGAATATGAAGTCATATATACGGCAGTTCCCGCCAAAGGAAGTGATCCTTTTCCTCCTGCCAAACGATCTCTAATTTCTCCTCCAGAACCTGTTGCTGCTCCATTAAAAGGCTCAACTGTCGTAGGGAAGTTGTGTGTTTCTGCCTTTAAAGAAATGACAGAGTCATAATCTTCTGTTTGATAGTAATCAGGAACATCGGCTCTTTTGGGAGCAAATTGTTCCACTTTAGGGCCTTTGATAAAGGCGACATTGTCTTTGTATGCGGAAACAATGTCATTTGGATTTTGTTTGGATGTTTCTTTAATCATTTTGAATAAAGAAGTTGGTTTTTCTTTTCCGTCAATGACGAAAGTCCCATTGAATATTTTATGTCTACAGTGCTCAGAATTCACTTGCGAAAATCCAAAGACTTCTGAGTCTGTGAGTTTACGACCAATTTTTTTGGATAGATTGTTTAAATAATCAACTTCATCTTCATTCAATGCCAAACCTTCTTGCTCATTATAGGCTGCGATATCGTCAATTTCTAAAATGGCTTCTGGCTGAATATCAATGGTAAATACATCTTGATTTAGTCCATCGAATTTTTGAAGAATCATAGGATCGTAATCAGAAAAATCTTCAGAAACGGCTTTAAATTCTTCTATTCTAATGATTCCTGAAATGCCCATATTCTGAGTAATTTCAACAGCATTGGTGCTCCAAGGCGTAATCATAGCCGCTCTAGGCCCAATAAAAAAGGCGTCAATAGACGCCAGAGGTTTTTTAGTAGTTTCTGAAACAAGTTCAGAACAAGCAAATAACCATGTAAGTTTTGAAATATCTTGTGTTGTTAATTCTTCTGATGTTTGAACAGCAAAAATTTTACTGTTTGGGTTTCCAAAGAAATTGATCATTCTTTATCGATTTGTATAGTTGTATTGATGCCACAAATTTAAAATTTTCGATGGTAATTTTCAGGCTCAATTCTTGTTTTTTTGATGGGTTATAAATCATTTATTAACAAAAAATGCTAGTATCCGAAACTTTTGAGGCTAGACCGTTTCACTTTATCCTGAAGTAAATTCATGATCTAAGAACAAAGATAATAGACAAATTGAAAGCCAACATTCTAAAAATTAGAGATGTAGATTTGAATAGAACGTATCAGAAAAAATTCATTAAACAATAAAAAAAGGTTATCTGGATATATTAGATTCAAGACTTATAAAATCAAGACGCAAGACAGCCTTGAGTATTTCGACTTAGCTCAAGATAAACTAAGTCGAGAACTCATCATTGAGTTTTGTATCAAATACATCTCGACTCCGCTCGATGTGACAAATAGTATACTTTAAGCTTTAAAGTAACATTACCTTTTAATAATCTTTCTGGTAGTTGTACTTCCGCTATTGGATAATTTTACCAAATAGATACCACTAGAAAGCGATGAGATGTCCAATTTAGAATTGGAAGTAGTAATACTAGTCTGAATTAATTTCTTTCCTAAAACGTTAAATACTTCAACTTTTACATCTTCATTGTTACGTACATAGATATAATTATAGGTTGTTGGATTTGGATAGATGGATAAACCACTCCAATCAAAGCTATTCGTGCTTAAGGTTACTGTATGCATTCCTAGATCATCTACAGTATCTTCTGGAAAAGAATCCCATTCATTAGGCTCATCATAGGTTGTATTGGGTTCAACCACAGTAGACTTTCTACGCAAAGTAGTATTTTGAGCAAAGTTAGCGCCGCCGCTATTGAAAACACCGATAATATCTATCAATGTTTCATCGTTGAATAAACCTACTGGATCATTGCCATTAAAGTTTAAAGGTTCTCCAAAATTTGTAGCCATTGTATTGGGAACTGTAATATCTGCTTGCGCTAAAATGGTTGCATCTGTAGCACTTGAGTTGATAATAACTATAACATCGCCAGCATTTAAAGTCCCTGATAAATCAAATCGTGTAGACCAAGCTCCAGTACCATTTCCTTGTCGCCTTAAATTGTATAAAGACAAATCAACTGGACCACTGGTTACATTGGCAATTTCTATCGCTTTGTTATTGGAACTTCCTTCAATATATTCTGAGATCAATAATTCAGTTCCTCCGCCAGAACTCCCATCGGTTGTCATGGCATTTACAGCTGCACTTTGCGCAGACATATTATTGACAGCATCTTTTGCCAATACTGTTACTGAATAGGTGGTTGAGGCTGTTAAACTACTAACAGTATAAGTAGTATTTGCTATTGATGCATTAAAACTTCCATCTAAAAAGACATCGTATTCTGTTACGGCTGTATTGTCTGTTGAAGCGTCCCAAGTAATTTTAAAAGAAACATCTGTTTCATTACTGATGACCACATTCATAGGAACAGTTGGTGCTTCGGTATCTTCTAGAGTAGAAGCCATTATAGCTGTACTTTGTGCTGATGCATTGTCGGCCATATCTTTTGCCAACACTGTTAAACTGAAAGAAGTATCAGAATCTAACCCCGTAATTGTATAGCTTGCAACGGTTGTTGAAGCTTCTAAGTTTCCATCTACATATACTTCATAGCTAGTTACTGCTACGTTGTCTGTGGAAGCATCCCAAGATAAATCGATTGAAAAAGTAGTAATGCTAGAAGCAACCAAGTTCATAGGAACAGTTGGTGCTTCTGTGTCTGAACCAGAATAAATTCCCCAAATATCTTCCGCTTCTGGTCCGCCCCAAATTCTTGTTGCCAATCTTGGATTGTCTATAAAAGGATTTCTATTTCCCTGTGCGTAAGTATTGGAAGTATTCTCGTGATAGGCATTACGTTGTTTTTCAAAATTTGAAACGGGATCGTCTGCATTCCATTGTAAAAATAGGTCGATCATATCATCGGGTGTTGCAGCGCTACTACCAATTCCTACATTGGTGGGCAAACAACGCGATCCATAACGTAAATACATATACATAACAATTCTTGCTACATCTCCTTTCCATTCATCACCTGGATACCAACCGCTACCTGAAGCACCTGAATTACCAGAACCCGTAGCAAATAATTTATTACTTCTAGAGGAATTTGTTTGAGTATCGCAAGGTCTTAGATTATGTGCATCTGCATAGGGTGGGCCATCAGTTCCTCCTTGATCTAAATCTGGAGTTCCCAAAGAATTTGCATAAACATGTTCTCTGTTCCATTGACCAACGCTACCGCCGTTATTATTAATTCCTCTTTCTCTGTCATTCCTTACATCTCCATCGCTACCGTCTTCATATCCATAGATGAGAAGTACTTCAGTACTATTGACTGGGTTTACATCGGTGACCATAGATGCGTTCCAAACGTCTGGCGTATAGAATAAACTGTTTGTGTGTGTGGTCGTAATTTTTGTTGCCAAAGCATCTCTAAGGCTAATTCCGGTCAAATTTATATTTACATCATCGTAATAGCTCTCTTGGGCTACTAGAATAAATGAGTATAATAAGAAGTAAAAAAGTAGTAATTGTTTTTTCATTTATAATTAAATTTAAAATACCAATGAACCTAATAGCGGGAGGTATTATTCACAAAACACTTTTTCTGGCAATTTTTTTTGATTTAATTTTAGTAGATTGGAAATCTTTGATAAAGCTAAATCTTTTTATTTAGGTTCTTAACAAAATCAGAAAATTATTTCTTCTGACCATGAGCAATTATATGATACCTATGGGATACTATTTTTTAATTATTTTCTTGGAGATAGAATTTCTATCATCGGAAATCTTTAGAAGATATATTCCGCTATAGAGGGAAGATATATCTAACTTAGGATTAGACTGTGTAATAGTGCTCTGCATTAATTGTTTTCCAAGAACATTGTATACTTCAATTTTGACATCTTTATTATTCTTTATAAAAATATAATTGAATGAAGTTGGATTTGGATATATGGATAATGTACTATGGATAGTAGGAACTTCTACACTTAAAGTATTCCAACGATCTTCTGCATCTGGGCCGCCCCAAATTAATGTAGCTAAAAACGGATTGTCTATAAAAGGGTTACGGTTTCCTTGTACACCGAAAATAACTTGATTTCTTTGATCTTCAAATGCATCAACAGGATCATCTACGTTCCATTGTAATAAGAGAGATAAACTGCTTACATCAGTAATGGGAACATCATATCTGATGTTAAGATATAGAATCATTCTAGCGACATCTCCTTTCCAATCATCTCCAGGATACCATGCTGTATCACTATTTACTTTACCATAAGCACCACTACCAGAAGCAAAATCTAGATTTCCTCTACTAGAGTTTATGGAAGTATCACAAGATCTTAAATGATGTAAGTCTGCTCTAGCAATAGTATAAACAGTACTGGTTAAATTATTATCAAGATCAGATTGAGGATATACATGTTCTGTGTTGAATGTTTGGGTAGGATGAGGGTTACTTCCTGATAGATACTCTCTTTCATCCCTGCTTTCTCCACTGTATACTAAAATAACGTTACTCACATTATTTGGATCTTCATCAACATTGTATAAATAATCATGTCTATCCGAATATGCCAATTGAGTAGTGTGTGTATTGATTACTAATGTTGCTAATTCATTCTCTAAAGCTGTACCTGTTAAGGTGAAATTAATTCCATCATAATATGCTGATTGAGCATACATAGAAATAGAAATAAAAAGAGAGAATATATAAAAAAGTAGTTTTTGTTTCATCTTAATTCTTTTTCATCAATTGAGCCATATAAAAACCATCGAACCCTGATTTGTGTGCTAAAACTTTATTGTCTTTCACAAAGATAAAATCTTTTCCCGCTTCTGATGTTAAAAATTTATCAACTTGTTGTTGATTTTCTGAAGGAAACACCGAACAAGTGGCATACACCATTTTTCCGCCAGGTTTTACCATTGCTGAATACTGTTGCAAAATATCTTGCTGAACAGTTTTGATACGCTCTAAAAACTCAGGTTGTAATTTCCATTTAGAATCTGGATTTCTACGTAATACACCAATTCCAGAGCAAGGAGCATCTATTAAAACTCGATCTGCTTTGCCGTGTAATTTTTTTATGGGTTTGGTAGAATCGATAACTCTTGTATCTATATTGTGAATTTTATTTCTACGGGCTCTGATTTTTAATTTCTTGAGTTTGCTTTCATAAATATCCATGGCAATGATCTGTCCTTTGTTTTCCATAAAGGAAGCCAAATGCAATGTTTTTCCTCCAGCTCCTGCGCAAGTATCAACAACTTTCATGCCTGGTTGTACATCTAAATATTCGGCAACTAATTGAGAAGAAGCGTCTTGTACTTCGAAATACCCTTTTTTAAATGCTTCTGTTCTAAAGACATTGGCTCTTTCTACCAATCTTAAAGCGTCTTTATGATCGGGAACAAACTCTGCAATAATATTTTCTGTCTTGAGAAGTTTTTGAAGATCTACTTTAGAAATATTTAAAGTATTGGTTCTTAAAATTACTTCAGCTTGTTTGTTTAAAGCAGTAATTTCTTTAGACCATAGTTCTTCTCCCAATTCTTGTACTCCAGCTTCATCTATCCAATCTGGAATGGATTCTTTGAATTTTCTCGTTTTTAAAAGCTCATCAAACTTTCCTTTGATGCGTCGAGTAGGAGTGGGCTCTATTTGATTCCACTCAGGTAAAGGAATTCCTTTTAAAACACACCAAACAGAAAACAATCGCCATAAATTATTTCTGTCAAAAGGTTCTTTTACGTCAGCAATTTCTGCATATAAACGCTTCCAACGAACGATATCATAAATGGTTTCTGCGACAAATTTTCGATCACGACTTCCCCAGCGCTTATCTCTTTTTAAGGCTTTTTCTACTGCTTTATCAGCATACACTCCTTCGTTAAAAACATCGCGAATGCTATCTATAACGGTGTATACTAAGTTTCTATGTAATCTCACTGTAATTGAATTTGGGCTGCAAAGATAGTGATAGCCTTTGAGTAATTCAGTTATTCGTTTTTCTTTTTAGTAAAGTCTTTGAATATTACTTTACGTCTTTTTTCTACAATATAGAATGAGACATAAACCCCGTCTTGTTTGTTTCTAAGTCGTATGGATAAATTATTACGAGTAACCCTAAAACGTTCGTTTAAAATCCCTTCATCCATCGTAATTGTATATTCACCAAAAGGTAAGTAGAATTCAAATCGACCATTACTATTGGTTAATGTATTGTATATTTTATCTCCTTTTAATGCGCTTATTTTGATTCGAGATAGGTCTAAAGGTTTTTCGTCAGTAATCGCAATTTTCTGACGATCTACAATCACATCACCATATACTTTAATACCTCTTACAAATGGAATGTAATTGATGCCATCTTGATTGATAACAATTGAATCTTTTGTATTGGGAAACCAGCCGTTTAAATCTTCTAGAGAAAGGGTTTCTAGCTTGTATTTGTCAAGCTTTAGATTTTTCATTGTAGCTTCTCCTTCAAAATTTGTAATAACCTCATTTCTATTTAGCTTTACCACTACATTTTGTATACTCGTCTCGTCTCTATCTTTTATGCTATTTCCATTGAGATCTAAAAAAGTGATGAATTTTGTTGTGGCAGCAACTTTTTTGGACAACGGAATTGGAATCCCAAATTCTTTTCGAAGGTTAAAGTTTAAATTTATATTGCTATTGGTTGTAGGCCCTATACTTTGTTGACTTGTTGGGTTCTGTATGTCATTTGCATCGAAAACCGAGCTAAAATCACTTGTCGTATATATATAGTTTGCACTAATACCAAATCTCCAACCAGAGTCTGAAAAGTAATAGAACTGTGGAAAAATCCCTAGAGAATGGTTTTTGAAAATATTATTAAAACTATAGATTAAACTTGATTCTAAAGCAAAGTGTCTATCTGTAAATAAATATTGATTTTGTAATGAGATTCTAATCGCTTGTGGTGTAATTCCGCCATTAGCATTTTGTTGGGATGTAACAGAGGAAAAAGTTCCTAAATTATATCGAGTGGTTAGGTTCCATGTTTTGTATCGAAATAATCCACTTACTTCTAAACTAAAATATTCTTTTGTATCTGCCGAACCTCTTGGTTTTGCATAACCTGCTCTTGTAAATATGGATGATAAAAAGTTCTTATCTAAATCGAAAATTGAATATCTAAAGTTTAATCCTCTAGCTACATAAGAGTTGTTCGGGAAGTTTCTATATTCAAAGAAAATTCCAGGTTGATAAGATCCAGATTTTACTTTTGTCGATAAAAACAAGTTGCTACTTAAGTTTTCTTGTGTGTATAAAAACTGGTCGGTATTTCTGTTAAAAACACGAACGTTTTGGTAATTACCAGAAAAAATAGCAAACCAATCTTTTGATAAAGTATAATTTACTCTTTGATTTATTAAAACCCTTTCAGAAATACCGTTGCTGAAATTTCTATCATTAAAACGAACATTAAAGTTCGATTTTAATTTTCTTTTTAAAATGGCAGAAGAATAATTGGCTCCTAATAGATAACCACTGTTCGTTATTGTAGTGTTATCTCTTTCAAATTCCTGATTGTTAATAGCACCAAGAACAGAGATTGTATGCCTCTCAAACAATCGAATGGTTGGTTGTAATGAGGCTACTGTTGTTTTTCGATCAATAAATTTATTATTACTTCTTCCTGCTCTTGCTACCAATCGAAGGTTTTCATTGTATTTAAGTCGATACCAACCACCGTAAGTGGTTACGGTATTGTCTGAATTAAAAAAACCGTTTGAGTTGGTATAAAAAACACCTGCTGAATGTTGTTCTGTAAATCGATATGCTGCTTTCAATCCTTTCCCTGCGGCAGATGTCCCAATTAAGTCACCACTTACTTGTCCAATCTCAATTGATTTTTTCTCGTCAAAATAGCCTACATACCAAGGAGCATTTTTGAAAACATTATTGGTGAAAAAGCTATTACTATAATTAAATTGGGTAAAATAAACTAAACTAGCATTTTGATTTAATTGTTTAAAACCTTGTAGGTTCAGAGATAAAAAACTCCTGTCGTCTAATACATTTTGCGCATTAAGATCCACAATTAAAGGTAAATTAGGATATCCATAGGGATTCACTTCAATTTCATTGGGTAGCTTTATGAAATTCAGTTTTGTTCTCTTTTGTAACGAGTTTTTGCTGGTTTTAGGTTCGCTACTGTTAATCACCAAATTTCTTGTAATTCGTTGTTGATTAACGGTAGGTGAGTAGTTGTTTATAGAAATACGCTTTCTATTTCTTTTGTTTAAAGTAGTTGAAGTAACTCTATATTTAAAACTTCTACTTTGTCCAGCATCTAAGGTAAATGTATTATGAATATTTCTAATATCATTAGAAAGTGTATCGGTTAAAACAAGGTCTTTTCTAGGAATTAAATAGTTTAAAAAGATGTCTTGTTTATAGTTCCCATCATTATTTACGGTAAACTCAAAGTCTTTATAGTTCTCTCCGTTTTTAAAATAATAATTGGTATTGTTTTGTAAATCGAGGCTCCAAGAGACGATTTTTTTTGTAGTTAATGTAAAAAAGTTATTCCCAATTTGTTGTCCGTTTATACCAATGACAAAAGTATTTACAATGATTTCGGTATTTCCATTAACCAATTTAGTGGGTGAAATGATGATAGGAACATAGGTAGTATCTTTTGGTTTTGCGGTGTAAACTCTGGATTTGTCATCTATTCTAGTCCAATCTCCTGGAAATAGTGCATCTACAGTAAAACGTACACTTTTTGTATCATGATTGACAACTTTTAAGACGTTGGAGATAATTTCTCCTTTCTTTAATTCGAAAGTTCCTTTTGAAAATTTTGTAGAGATATTTCCAAATCGAATAAAAGGAATGGTATCTTTTTCTACTGAGTTTTTGTTGTTTTGAGAATATAAAGAAGAACCGCTAAGTAGTATAGCAGTAAATAAGGAAATAAAAAGAAAATATTTTAAAAAGGATGAAATTTTTTCCAATGGTTATAAGTTTTCCTCTAATCGAAAACGAATGTTTAGGTTAAAAATACCAGGATTGTATTGAAAACCAGGATTGATTCTTATATCTATGTCAAAATTAAACTCATCAAAATTTGCTAAATAGCTACCTGGGCCATTTACATTTTGAGTACAACTACCAGCTGGTGTTACTGGTAACATTTGTTCAATAATATCTAGGATGTCACTAGTATCATTAAAATTTCTAAATACATTATCTGAAGGTGATGTACTACACGCATTACGAACTCGAATTTGCAAGGCACTTATTTGCGGATTTGGCGCATTACCATTACCATAAGTTGTTAATTCTTCCCATTCATCAATAGGGGTACCTGCTCCAGAGTTGTTTTCTATGAACATTCGTAAACTCCAAGAACATAATGGATCTACTACGGTTTTATCTTCTACAGTAATGCGTATTCTGGCAATACTATTAAATGTTACTCCAGCATTGTATTTTGTGAAATCGTCAAAAACAATTACTTCATTTACTGAACTATTGGGAACAATAGCCACAGAACCACAATGTACTTGAGAAATTGCGTCTACCGAAAGTAAAATCGCAATAAATAGGAGTAGTGATTTGTACGTAGTATTCACTTTGTTTTTTAATTAAAAGGGATGTAGCTCATAGAGCCACATCCCAAATATAATTATTAAAAATTAAGATTATTGATCTTCCAACAAAACATATTGTACATACATTGTGTAAACTCCTGGCTCTGCATAGTTACCAGCACCATTATCTGTAACGATATCTTGTGCTACAGTACCATCTGCACTTCCTGCATTAGGAAATATAGCAGGTAAACCTGGTAAAATTCTGTAATCTATTGCATAATAGTAATCAGAAGTAATACCTGTTTGAGTTAAATAACTACCACCAGCAATAAAATCTTGACCTGCTGTACCAGAAGTACCTGCATGACCAGCGATATATTTATCAGCAGTAGAAGGAGGAGTAATTGCTCCACCATTTACATACAAACTGTTTGCTCTACTTACAGTACTATTTGCTGAAAACGCAGCGCTATAATCTGAAAACGCTCCAGTTGCAGCTCCATCACCACTATTAGCTTGCGATTGTCTTAACTCTAACAAACTTAATGGCAATTGATCTATAGCATTTGCATTGTTGTTTCCATAATCAATTTGTTGATCCCAAAAACCAGCAGCAGTAGATCCAGCTGATCTACCTACAGCATATAAATCCCAACTTACAGTAGAACTAACTTTTAAAATAGTTGCTCCATATTGAGTAATACCAGCGTAATATTCGTTGATATCATCAAATACAAATTCTAGTTGATTTGCAGTGGTCATGTCCAATTGCAAAACAGGTTGTAAGTCTAATGTAATAGTTACATCTTTCTCGTCAATTAATTGTGCATTGGCAACGCCAAATACACCCACTAACATAATTAGTGATAATAGTAATTTTGATTGTTTCCTCATAATTTTCGAATTTAAGGGGGTTAATAAAAAATATTTATAGTTTAATTAATTTCAAATTCCATCTTGGCTGCTTGGATTTCTTCAGAACTTTCGTAATCTAAAACCCCTATGGCCAAATATTTTCCTTTAGGCAAATTGGGCAAATTAAAGTTAAAATCTCTAATGAGATCTGGAACTATGGTGAAGTTCTTAACTTTTAATCGCTGCTGTTCGCCAGTATCTAAATTGGTTAAATCTATATATGATGTACAATATGCTATTCCATCACCTTTATTCTGTACCTCTATATATAAGGCTTTTCCACTAGGCGAATCTTTCAATTGAAAATCATTGAATTCAATTTTATTCGTCAACACATTTGGTGGATTTTGATAAGCGAAAATTCCAAAAGCAAATGTTGGAACAATACCTAAAGCAATTGTATTACCGTCTTTTCTTGTATTGATTAAGTTATTTCGTGGAGCTTCTTGTTCTACCATTAATATAGACCATGCGGCTTTTCTTCCACTATCATCACTAGGTACACTAACTGTGATTTTTACCTTTTTGTTTTCATTAGGTTTTAGTTGTACAAAAGTAGGAGAGACATTAATCCATTTAGATAATGAATACTTTCCCTTCCCAGCAGGTAAAAAACTGCTCTTTCCTTTTCCATTCATATCAAAATCATACACATTAACATTAAACTCCTTTGGTGTAGAGGTTGTATTCTTAATGGTAATATCGTAGGTTTTTATTTCGCCTTGTTTTTGACTGAAATGAAAATGGGATGGAGACACAGATACCCCAATTGTTTTTTTGGGGTTCTTATCTTGATTTCCTTTTGTCTGCGCTGAAAAATCAGCAGCAAAAACGATAAAGAAAATCAATACTAGCCTTAGGGGAAGTTTAGTCTTAGGGGACATTGATTCGCTATTATATTTCCCAAATAAAGGGAAAAATATATTACCTACCAAAAAAATGTGATAAAAAAATATGTCATTTTATCATTAAATTCGCATAAAATTCAAATAAACTGATGAATCTAAACAACCCTCTTACTTACGTTAAAGGTGTTAGCAATGCTAGGGCAGCAACGCTTTCAGCTGAACTTGGGTTGAATAGATTGAATGACCTTTTGCATTTCTTTCCTTACAGATATATAGATAGAACAAAGTTTTATAAGATTAATGAATTAATAGATAACAATTCGGATATACAGCTTTTTGGTAGAATAATAGAGTTAAAAACGATCAATCAAAAGAAAGGATCTCGGTTGGTTGCTAAACTTCAGGATGAGACTGGAATTATGGAACTGGTTTGGTTTAGAGGCCATAAATGGTTAAAAGACTCAATAAAACTGAATACACCTTATATTATCTATGGAAAACTTAACTACTTTAAAGGAAAATTTTCTATTGTCCATCCAGAAATGGATTTGGTTGAAGATTACAAAAGGAAGATTCAATCTAAACTCCAACCCGTTTACTCTTCTACAGAAAAGTTAGTCAATAGCGGATTGAGTAACAAAATTTTCAGAGGCTATCTACAAGATCTATTGCAACAAATTTTTGAACAAATACAAGAAAGTTTGTCGGAAGAACTTATCAATGAATACGGATTGATAGGAAAGAGGGAAGCTTTATTGAATATTCATTTTCCTAAATCTCCTGAAATTTTAGCCAAAGCTCAGTATCGTTTAAAATTTGAAGAACTTTTTTTTATTCAGCTACAATTAGTTCGTAAGAAGCTCATCAGAAAGAATAAAATCAAAGGATATGTTTTTGAACATGTTGGAAATACGTTTAATGAATTTTACAATAACCATTTGCCTTTTGATTTGACCAACGCTCAAAAAAGAGTATTGAAAGAAATTAGAAAAGATGTTGCTTCCAATGCACATATGAATCGACTTTTGCAAGGTGATGTCGGTTCTGGAAAAACAATTGTGGCTTTATTAGCAATGCTTTTAGCCATTGATAACGGATTTCAAGCGGCTATCATGGCTCCTACAGAAATTTTAGCAACACAACATTACAATGCCATCCAAGAACTTTTAAATGAAATGAATATTTCTGTTGAATTATTGACAGGGTCTTCCAAAGCAAAAAAACGAAGAGAGATTCATGAAACCCTTGAAAATGGCGAATTAAAAATATTGATAGGAACACATGCTTTGTTAGAAGACAAAGTGAAATTTCAGAATTTAGGAATTGCTATTATAGACGAACAACACAGGTTTGGAGTCGCACAACGCTCTAAGATGTGGAAGAAAGGAAGCCCAGTTCCACCACATGTTTTGGTCATGACAGCTACTCCAATTCCAAGAACGCTAGCCATGAGTGTTTATGGCGATTTGGATATTTCTGTAATTGATGAACTACCACCAGGAAGAAAAGAAGTAAAAACGGTTCATAGATATGATAGCAATCGTTTGTCAGTTTTTCAATTTATGAAACAAGAGATTACTAAAGGAAGACAAGTGTATGTTGTATATCCTTTAATCCAAGAATCCGAAGCCATGGATTATAAAGATTTGATGGATGGTTATGAAAGTATTTCCAGAGAATTTTTAGCACCCAACTATCAAATCAGTATTGTACACGGAAAGATGAAAGCTGCTGATAAAGAATACGAAATGCAACGCTTTGTAAAAGGGGAAACCCAGATTATGGTGGCAACAACTGTGATTGAAGTAGGAGTGAACGTCCCAAATGCCAGTGTGATGGTTATAGAAAGTGCAGAACGTTTTGGATTGAGTCAATTACATCAATTACGTGGACGTGTAGGCCGTGGAGCCGATCAAAGTTATTGTGTTTTATTATCTAGTTTTAAATTATCATCAGAAGCAAAAACACGATTGAAAACCATGGTAGAAACATCAGATGGATTTAAAATTGCTGAGGTGGATTTAAAGCTGCGTGGCCCAGGAAATATTATGGGAACACAACAAAGCGGTGTTTTAAACCTACGGATAGCTGATGTAGTAAAAGACACGCATATTTTGTACAATGCCAGAAATGCGGCTATTGAAATCTTGCAAGAAGATCCAAACCTTGCGAAGCCAGAAAATACTGCGATTCAAAAAACCTATGCGGAAGTCTCTAAGACAACGGGAATTTGGTCTAATATTAGTTAGTAACTATTGATTCCACTTCGGATTTGTCTTTAAAACTTCTTTATAAATAGGACAATTTTCATCATGAGAACCTTTTAAATAGCCAGAACTCATTAAGAATTCGTTGGTAATTTCTCCTCCCGTAAACTTAAACGTTTTTTTAAACAGCTTTACCCATTCATCCTTTACTTTTGGATGATGGTGGTCTAACCATTTTTGAAAAGAACCAAATTCTTTTTGCAATTCTAAGATGACATTTGCATTGTGAATTGCAGCATTGACCTTCAATTTATTTCTTATGATTCCTGCATCGTTTAACAAACGTTCTCGTTCTTTTTCATCATAATTTGCTACAGTTTGAATATCAAAATTAGAATAAGCTTTTCTAAAGTTTTCCTGTTTTACAAGAATGGTATTCCAAGATAATCCAGCTTGATTGATTTCTAAAATCAACCTTCCAAACAATTCGTTATCAGAATCAATTGGAAACCCATATTGTGTATCATGATATACTTTATGAACATTTTCTTCTTCTAAATTGCTTGTATAAATGCAATAGGTGTTTGTGAGTTCCATAGATTCTGATTTGTTTGAATAAAGAAATAAGCAAACCAAATGTACTAAAAAACTAATTTTTAAAATTCACTGGGTAAGAAATTTTAATTTTTAACACGTACTATAAAACAATGTAGTATGAATCAGCTTCTTTTAGAAGAAAAAAAGGAAAATATTCAAGAGTGCAAACTCGCAATAAGAAAAAAGAGAAATATGCTATTAAAGAATTTTTAGACTCATAGATGGGAACTATTGTAGCAATTGAATAAGAAAGGAGAGAGGTTAAAAGTCTATTGGTATTTACTTTAAAGCAATTTAATTTTGAGGCTTATCAATTGGCTTTTCTAACCTTATATTTCAAAGAGGTTATCCATAAATTCTTACTTAACAAAAGTACTCATAGAAAACGAATTAGTTCTTAATAATAAGAGCCCAGCTATAACTGGGTTCTAAAACATTCTCGTGAAGAATAGACATAAATTGTGAGTGTCTTTAAATGTTCACAATAAAATTAATTTTTAAATTTTAGTAATTATGTTAAAAAACATTTTAAAAGTAAACGGAGCTCAGAAATTAAATAAGAGTGAGCAAAAAACGATTAATGGAGGCGGGTTAACTGCATTTGGGTGTGCTTCTAGTTGCCCTCCAGGATGCCTGAATTGCATGTCATCAGGAAGTGTTTCTTGTGGTGCTGGAACTAATGTTCAATGTAATAATGGTGCTCCAGCAGGATATAATACTTGTTATGTGTGTTTTAATAATTACAAATAATAAGTAATTTAAATGAGGAATAATTGATTAAAATTATTCCTCATTGGTTATTTTGTTAGTAAAAGAAACTTTTAAAGCAAACGAAATGTGTGAGTGTCCTTAAATATTTACAGTAACATTATTTTTTTCGTCTACGTAAATATAGTATTACAAAAAGTATTACTAGTGAAGCTCCAATCAAATAATAGGGGATCAAATCCCTTTCAGGCAAAGGAGCAATATCTCCGATCAAAATAAAGGAAGCCCAATAATGAGGAGAAAGTTCAAAGCCAAAATGATTATTTAGATAATTAATCTTTGAATTGTGCAATGCTGTTGCTTTGGATTGTCCGTCATTCAAATTTTTATAAAAGTCAGACATGATCGTTGTCGTGGCTTTGTCATCAGCTTTCCAAAGTGAAGAAACACTGGCCTGCGTATTTCCGTAGAAAAAACTTCGAGAAAGGCTCATTACTCCTTCACCATCTTCAATTTTTCCAGCACTCGTATTACAGGCACTTAACACAACCAAAGAGGTATTGTTTTGGTGAAAATTTAATTCATCCAAGTAAACTCTCCCATCACTAAAAGCTATCCAGGGAACAATCGAATCATTCGCATTGGCATGCGTTGCCAAATGTAATATTGATGAATTCTCTAAAGAATTAAAAAATGCTTGCTTTGTAGCTTTCTTATCTGTGTATGTATCTCCTTTAAAAAGAGTGCGAATATTTTCAACTTCAGTTTTACTGTTTTGAAGTGCTCCCAATTTTTTATCCACAAAATTCACTGGAGCAAAAGCCGCTAGCTTCAGAGATCCATTTTTTTCTTTTGATTGGTTCTTATCATGAAAAGTGTGACTGTATTGATAACTGACTTGATTTTGAAGTATCAAATAATCCATACGTTCTTTATTATTAGAAGTAACCAAACTTTCAAAAGAAATGCTCGTTAAATAATTATCTGGAATAATGATTAATTCTTTGTTTTTGATATCCTCTCTTATTTCCTTAGGAAAAAGTTGTTGATAGATATGATAAGAAATGTTTTTATAATCTTCTTTATCTTCTTCTTTGAGTAATGGTTTATAACTCAATACTGAATGCTTGTCAATATCCAATTTTAAAGCATCCATATTTTGAATTTCAAAAAAGTGTTTCTTTTCTTTGGTGATTAAAATACCATAAGTTTTATTTTGGTTTGGATAAATCCCAAATGGAGTATCTACAGTAACATGATATTCTAACAAAGCCTGATTACTTTCTAACTCTTCTTGAATTTTGGCAATTGGTTTGGGTGTGTATTTCTCAAGTTTAGATGAATAATTGGGATATGCTTTTTGTAGGCTGTCTTGAAATTTGACTAACTCATTTTTTGAATTGATAATTTTAGCATTATCGGTTAAATTTTGTATGGATTTTTTTAATTCAAATTCCCTGTTAATTAAACGTTCTGGTAATTGTAATGCTTGTTTTTGTTTTCGTATTGCACTTTCTTCATACAATATCAATGCTTTATTTTTTTCCATAAAACGAAATGCACTTGTAAAATCATTAGCTAAAAAACTAGCACGTAATGCTCTACTATAGATTTCTGTAGCTTTTTTTCGCCATACAAGCTTGGATCCTATTTCTTCTATACTATTATTGTAAATATCAATAAGATCATCAGTTATTAAGGAGTATTTAATCGCGTTTTCTAAATCGCTTTTATCTTTAGTAGCTTCATAGGATAATAAATAAGATTCAGAGAGATTGCTTAAAATAATCCATAGATTATTATCAGTAAAATGTTTCTTGAGTATCTCTTGCTGTTCTATTGAATTTAACGCTTTAAAATCATTTCCTGTTAAATAAGAAATTGCTTGATGCTGCTGATTAATAGAAAGGGTAATGTTTCTTAAGTGCGCATTGTTTAAACCGAAATTTGAATAAATGATTGCCTTTTGATAATAATTATATTCTGTACAGTAATTCAAAGAAAGTTTAAAATAAGAAATGGCTTTTTTAGAATTGTCGGTATCATACAATAAACCAATATCACTATAAATTGAAGCAATTTTAGAAGAATCATTTTTCTTTAAAGCTAAAAGCAAAGCTTCATTTAAAAATAATTTACCTTTTGTCGTATCTCTAGTTTCATAATTCGTAAAGTATGACCCTAATGCTCTTTTTGTCGTATATCTTGAAAGATATGGAAGGTCGTGTTTTTTACTTATAGAGTCAGACTTTAAAAGATTCTCAAGTAATTTTTTTCTAGATTCATCTGTTTTAATGGCATCATAAGTATTATAAGAATTATTATAGCTACTTACCAATACTGTGTGATTTTTAATGTTAGTTGCTATTTTTTCTGCTAAATTAAAATGATTAACAGAAGTATAATAATCTCCTTTTAGAAAAAACTTTTTTGCAATTCGTATATGGGCATCTGCAACATATACGTTTTCTTTTTTTAAAGAAACTATATTCTTATAAGCATGAAGAGCTTGGTCAGATAACCTTCCACTTAGATCCAAATACAACCCTAGACGATAATATTTTTTTTGCAAATCTAAAGTACCTCCCTGATAATTTATAATCGAGAATTGGAGTACATTTATAGCCTTTTCTATTTTCTTTTTCTTTCTAAGCCAATTTGCATATCTATAAGATACTTTAGCAAGATGATCAAACTCAGAAGCTTTTAAGTTTTTTTGGAGAAGAGAATCTATTTTTGCAATTTTTTGTTCATCATTTATAGGTAGTTTTTTTATTTGTTGATAAACAGAATTTTGACCTACACTAATAGTGCAGGCCAAAAAACATGTAAAAAATAAAAATGATTTAAATCGATTAATCTCCACTGTCTTCTTCAACACTTTGATCTTTTTCTATAGCCCCTTTAATAACTTGCCCTGTACGATCGTCATCATCAGTTAAATGAAATACCCAAAATTCAGTATCACTGGCAGATGAACCTACCCATTGAACAAGATTATGATATTCCATAAAATTGAGTCTGGTTGTTGCTCTTTCCGATTGATATTTCCTTACAGACATTGAAGCGTTACCTCTCCATTTGATTCTTATAAGAAATACAGTATAGCCAAATGTATCAATTTCTAAGGATACATTTTGGTCCGTGTTAGCATTGTAATCTTGAAGTAATTTTGTGACCTTTTCCTGATTAATTACTTGCGTTGGTAAATCGTTTGAGGATTCATTTTCTGTGGATGAAATTTTGTTTTGTGAAATTCCCAAAAAAAATGAGAAAACGATTCCTAATGTTAAAATTTTTGTTTTCATAATTGTTCTATTTTTAAAATTATTTCGTTACTCTGTTAGAAAATAACAGATATCTTACCCTTACATCTGAAAAATTAATTTAATCTTAACATATTTGTAGACAAGAATTATTTAAAAGGCCTACAAAATGAGGTAAAAATAGTTTAACTCAAATTCTTTTAATTTTTAAGGATTTGTTATTTTCAATACTTAAGTTTATCACCTTTAATGATTTCTAATGATAAAATTCTTGTTTTCATATTGTACTACTTTTAAAATTATTTCGTTAGTTTGTTAAAAAATAACGGATATCTTTCTCCCCCAAATTTTTAAAAGTTTAATTTTTTGATTAACAACAGATGCAATTTTTGCTATAATGAAAGAAAATTATTTAGAGGGCTTACGTGGGGGTGACGAAAAAATAATTTACGATATATATACCAATTTTTACCCGAAAGTAAGGTATTTTATTTTAAATAACAAGGGAACTCCAGAAGAAGCTGAAGAAGTTTTTCACAATGCACTTTTCCAATTGACAATTCGTTTAAAAACGAGTAACATAGAAATTAAGTCCACCTTTGAAGGATATTTATTTACTGTGTGTAAAAATTTATGGAGAAAAGAATTAAATAATAAAAAAAAATGGGTAAGAAATGACCGAGAGATGACACATAAAGGAGAAGAAAGCATCGATCATGGGTCATCAATTATCGACCAAGAGCGATGGGAACTCTTTGAAGAAAAGCTAAAGTTGCTTTCTGATAATTGTAGAAAATTACTAACGTTGTACTTTTCAAAAGTATCGTATAATGAAATTGTTCAACAATTTAGTTATTCTTCAGAAAATGTTGCATTTCAAAGAGTATTTAAGTGCAAAAAAAGATTGGCGGATTTGATTAAGAAGGATAGTAATTATAACAATCTAAAATTCTGATGGAAGAAGCAATATACCAAACAATAGAATTATTTCTCAGCGGAGGAATGTCTAAAGAAGAGGCTCTCCAATTTGAAAAGAAAATCAATGAAGACAAAGAGTTACAATCTGAAGTAGCGCTTTACAAAGCCATTAACTTTCATCTTCTTGACGAAGAACATAGCAGTGCTTCTAATTCTTCGTATAAAGATACATTAGACACTCTCATTGAAAGTAAAGAAGGCAAAGCCGCTAAAAGCAAACTCTTACAAATAGGAGATACATATCACAACGAAAATCAGAAAAAAAAAGCTGGTAAACCTAAGAATAGGGTGATCTATTTTTTAATAGCTACCGCAGCAGTGATTGCTTTTATTTTTGGAATTTTTGTCGTTCAAGGTAATGAGTCAAACACAGAGTTATATGCTGAATATTACGACTCAAAAGAATTGCCTTCTTTTATAGGTAGATCAGATGAAGAATCTCCTTTTTTGTCTGCTGCAATAGAAAAGTTTAATGGAGCAGATTATAAAGCATCATTAATGAACTTTAAAACCTATGTATCCGAAACAAAAGAAATAAACCCTTTACTACACATTTATACAGGGATCATACAATCAGAGCTCGGAAATTTAGAAGAAGCCATTAAAGAATTAGAAATGCTTGAAAACGCTAAGATCGAAGACAGTTCTAGAGCATTGTGGTACAAAGCATTGATTTATTTAAAATTTGATCAAGGAGGTAAGGCAAAAGAAGTATTGAGTATCATTACCCAAAACAATTCAAACTATAAATACAAAGAGGCGAAGGAGCTTTTAGAAAAGTTGTGATACTGGACATTGAGAAACATCTTAGTTACTTCTCTATAAAACTAAAAGAAACAACGATGCAACAATAATTAATTTTAATATGGAAAAGGATAAAATACCAATGACGGAGGAAAGAATTAAATTTCTTGATACTTATGGAGATCTAAAAAAAGACAATAAGATCTTAAAAGAAATATTGTTCGTTCAAAACTTACAATTAGATAAATTAGAAAAAATTCGATCCAATACGTCTAAACTTGTTTGGTGGCTTGTTGTTATACCCATAATCACCTTTATAATTATTCTAATATTTAGGTTTTTTAATTATTAAAACAAGAAAAATAGAAAGTAAAGTAAAAAACCCTACCTGAAACTCAGATAGGGCTTTACCAAACCAAATACACCAATTTTTAATTGATGTCTTCTCCTTTTTCTAACTTAGCAATATTAGCTTGTACTCTTCCTTTACTTGCAGCATTGGGTGCATTCGCTAAGGCTTTCTTTAAATGCTTTAACGCATTTTTAAAATCACCTTTAGCTGAATATCCTCTAGCCAATCCATAATGTACGGGCCAAGTATCTTTGTTCTTTTTTGCATTGGTTTTAAAAATCTCCAAAGCTTTGTCTTTTAATCCAAAGCCAATCAATTGTCTACCATATTGATGCATTTCAAGAATCGTTGCTTGAGGTACATAAGAATCTAAAGCAGCAATGGCTTCAGTTTGTTTCCCCATTTTATTTAAAATCCCCGCTTTTATATTGGTATTGTTAAACGTTTGCTGACTAAAAAACTTTCCTGAAATAGCTCCGTTAATCCACACCAAAGCTTCTTCTAAATCACCGCCATTATTTAATGCATATCCAGCTGCTTGTTCCCAACTTTGACGATTAAATCCTGGCTGATTTTGTAATTTCTTACGAATGTCAGACAAAACAATATTGGTTACATCTACCTCAATTTTAAAAGGAAATTGCTTTTTCTCCCAGTTTAAAGAAGCGACAGCAGAATTGGCAGTTATCTCATTAAATTCAAATGACAATTGCTCTTTATGAGGAATCGTTTTTGTAGTTACATTTACTTTTAAAACATCCTCTGAAGGCTCATAGAAAAAACTTCCCCAAGCCGAGTGATTGGTATTAAAAATAATGGTAGCAGTATCATCTTGATTTACTACAATATGCAGGCTGTATTTTCCTGCTTTGATTTCTTTTCCATCAATTTTTACATCATTGGTAAATTTAATTACTGTGTTTTCATTGGCACCAGCTCTCCAAGGAGATTCTTTGGCAGTACCAAAACCGAGGTTGTTCATTCCGTAAGGAACTACTTTTCCCCAAATTTCTCTTTTATTAACGCTAGGTCTAGAATACTTTACATAAATATCTGTAATTCCAATTCGTTGTGATACAGTTGCCATCTGACTTCCGCGAGGCAAGTTCAATTGCGAAAACGCATTAAAACTTACCGTAATTAGTAAGCATAAAAAAAGATTAGTTACGTTGTTTTTCTTCATGATATAAAGATTTAAATTGATTGAACCAACAATTTATCTACATCATAAATGAACGATGTTAACTTCTTGTTAAACGTAAAAATTTTGTGACCTAATTAACTATTCTTTAAGAAGTGTGTCGATGAAGTTTTCAAATTCTTCTTTAAAATCGAGGTATTTCTGACCCGTAGCTGGTCCGTTAAAACCCGTATGAATTTTACGTACATTTCCTTTTTTATCGATAAAAATACTTGTAGGGTAAGAAAGTACATGATTTAACATCGGTAATTTTTCTTGCGCCAATTTCTTATCAGAACTTCCATATTGTGCCAATAAAATTGGATATGGGATTCCAATTCTATCCTGCAATCGTTGTATTCGTTGAAAGGCAATTTCTTCTGTCTTTGCTACTTCAAATGCCAAAGCAATAAATTCGATATCTTCCCCTTTATGATCCTTATAAAACTGCGTATAGTATTTGCTTTCATCCAAACAATTTGGACACCAAGTTCCCATAACTTGTACCACTACTACTTTATTCTTATAACGTTCATCTTCTAAGGAAACTAATTTTCCATTTTCATCAGGAAAAGAAAACGCAAACTTTTCGTACCCTTTTTTGATAAAAGTCAATTCGTTTGCATTTGGTAATTCGAATGTAGGATTTCGTTTCGCAACAAAGTTTTTCTTCCAATGATTTCCAGAATAGAAAACACCGGTCATAGTTGAATCTTGCACAACACCAATAAATAAAAATGCATGCGCTCCGTCAAATACAGAAAGATGAACCTCATTCCCATCCACAATTCCCTCTAAATAACGATAATCACCGGTAGTCGTCCTAAATGTACCCGTAAGTTTGTTGCCTTTTTGTTTAAAAATTCCTTTACCAATATATTCGTCATCATCAGTTCCCCCGCTAAAGTTCACCTCCCAAATTCCATCAACATCGGCAGCTTTTACTTTGGAAAGTACAGGAAAACGAACCTCATTGTTTTTCTCTGCTTTTACAGGAACAATTCTATCCAAACTTTCTTTAATAAAACTTCCTTCAAAACCAGTGTCGGTAATTTTTGCGGCAATATATCCTTCAAAAACAGGAGTTTGTATATAAACAGAATCGTTCTGATACCTTACTTCATCCACGGGAATTACTTCCTCTGCATTGTAAATTTCCAATGAATTCTTAGAAGTAACCTTCATTACAAAAGGTAATTTTTTATGGTCTTGAACCTCCAAAACAACTCTATAATACCCATTATCTAATGATTTAGAGCTCTCTTTTGTACAAGAGAGTAAGAAACAGAGTGATAAAAGTGTGATGATTTTTTTCATATATAAAGATTGAAAAGTTTAGTACGAAGTACTGTTTTAAAACGTACTCACAAATCTAATAATTATCTCCATGTAAAATCCTGTTAAAAACAGTTTAAATTAATTAAATTTGCCGCTAAATCTAGATGGAAATTTCATGAAGATATCATACAATTGGTTAAAGCAATTTTTACAAGTTGAATGGGAAGCTGAAAAAACAGGAGAATTATTAACAGATCTTGGATTAGAAGTTGAAGGAATAGAAACTAAAGAATCTGTAAAAGGAAGTTTAGCAGGCATCGTTGTTGGCGAAGTTTTAACCTGTGCTCAGCATCCAAATGCAGATCGGCTAAAAGTGACTACAGTTGACTTAGGAAATGGTGACCCTGTACAAATTGTTTGTGGAGCGCCTAATGTTGCTGCGGGACAAAAAGTACCTGTGGCGACTATCGGAACCATTTTGTATGATGATAAAGGAGAAGGATTTAAAATCAAAAAAGGAAAGATTAGAGGAGAAGAAAGTCATGGAATGATTTGCGCTGAAGACGAATTAGGATTAGGAACAGATCATGATGGAATTCTAATTTTAGATAAAAAACTAAAACCGGGAACTCCAGCTGCAGAAGTTTTCAATATAGAATCAGATCAAGTTTTTGAAATAGGATTAACGCCCAATAGAGCAGATGCAATGAGTCATTTTGGAGTGGCAAGAGATTTACGTGCAGGCTTAATTCAACACGGAAAAAATTTAGAATTAATCTCTCCTTCTGTGAGTGATTTTCATGTAGATGAAAGAACATTGCGGATAGAAGTTGAGGTAGAAAATAAAGAATTAGCACCACGTTATTGTGGAATATCTATTACAGATATTGAAATCAAAGATTCTCCTGAGTGGATTCAGAATCGATTAAAGGCGATCGGTTTAACTCCTAAAAATAATGTGGTAGATATTACCAATTATGTGTTGCATGAGTTAGGACAACCGTTGCATGCCTTTGATGCCCAAAAAATAAAAGGAAATAAAGTCTTAGTAAAGACATTAGAAGCTGGAACAAAGTTTACAACCTTAGATGAGGTAGAAAGAGAATTGCACAAAGATGATATTATGATCTGTGATGCAGAGTCGAATCCGTTATGTATTGCTGGTGTTTTTGGCGGAATTGATTCAGGAGTTACAGAAAGAACAACGTCTATTTTCTTAGAAAGTGCTTATTTTAACCCAGTTGCCGTTCGAAAAACTGCAAAAAGATATGCGTTAAATACGGATGCATCTTTTCGTTTTGAACGTGGAATTGATATCAACTTTACTGAATATGCATTAAAACGTGCTGCGTTATTAATAGAAGAATATGCAGGTGGAAAAATTGCTTCTGATGTCATGGATTTTTATCCTGAAAAAGTAGAAGACTTTCAAGTATTTCTCTCCTATGAAAGTGCATTCCGTTTAATTGGTCAAGAGATTGATAAAGAAACCATTAAAAATATATTAGCCTCTTTAGAGATTAAAATTAGTAGTGAAACAGAAGGCGGATTGGGATTAACCATTCCATCGTATAGAGTAGATGTACAAAGAGAAGCTGATATTATTGAAGAAATTCTTCGTGTGTACGGATATAACAATATCAAGTTTTCGCATAAACTCAATACCTCAATTTCTTTTGATTCTAATACAGAAGTGAAGATAGAAAATGTAGTTGCAAATCAGTTAACATCGCTTGGTTTCTATGAAACCATGGCAAATTCTCTAACCAAAGAAGAATATGTTTCCTTATCTGATAATTTAAATTCAGACTTTAATGTAGAAATGCTCAACCCTTTGAGTAATGATCTAAAAGTGATGCGTCAATCGCTATTATTTTGTGGTTTGGAATCCATTGCTTTTAATATCAACAGAAAGAACAATTCATTGAAGTTTTATGAGTTTGGAAAAACCTATCATAAATACGAAAGCGGATACCAAGAAGACAAACATTTAACATTATTTGTTACAGGAAATAGAACAAAAGAAAGTTGGAATATAACTTCTAAAAACTCTGATTTCTTCTATGCAAAAGGAGTCATCGCTTCGGTTTTAGAAAGAATTGGATTTACTGGAATGAAAACGACCCCAGTAAAATCAGATGTATTTTCTGAAGGAATTAGTTTGAGTTTGGGAAAAATGAAATTGGTTGATTTTGGTGTTGTCAAGAAAAAAATAGCAAAAGAATTCGGAATCAAACAGGAAGTGTTATTTGCTGATTTTAATTGGAGTAATATTGTTTCTTTGGCTGGTAAAAAGAAAATTAAAGTTTCTGAATTACCAAAATTCCCAGCGGTAAAAAGAGATCTAGCATTGTTGTTAGACAATCAAACAACATTTAAAGAAGTGTATAATCTTGCTTTTCAATCAGAAAGAAAGTTATTAAAAGAAGTAGATCTGTTTGATGTATATGAAGGAGAAAACCTTCCAGAAGGAAAGAAATCCTATGCTGTGAGTTTTGTATTACAAGACGAAAGTAAAACATTGGCAGACAAGCAGATTGATAAAATAATGCAAAAATTACAGCAAACATTCGAAAAGAATTTGGAGGCTGTTTTAAGATAACCATAATAAAAAGACTATGAAAAAGCTACTATTTTGTTTCTTACTTTTTACAGAAGTATTAATTGCACAAAGTCAGCAGATTGACTCTACTCAATATGACTATGTAGGATATGCAATAGATTCTACAATTTATTCAGGAAATGTTACTTATTTAAATGAGATTTTTGATACAGAGTATATCCTAAGAAAGGTTACTATTAAGTCAGAAGATAAATATGTCAAAGATTTTAATATAGGTTTTGAGAAAGGATTAAAAGAGTCCTTTAATTATGCTCAAAAAATTATCAAAGAGGTTGGAGATAATGGAAGTTTTGATTTCATAAGATCCCATGTTAATAATAAAGGAGATTACCATTTATTGTTTAGAATGTATGGAGATGATGGACTGAATTATCACAATTACTTGCTCAAAAAAATAAATGGAGAGATTAAAGTTGTTGATGTTTACTATTTTATATCTGGAGAATATATTAGCAAAACACTTTCAGATATATACAATGCAAGCTTATCTAATAGACCGAATTTATTTACTAAGTTTTTTAAAAAGACTATTGCCGACGATTTGATAAAAGTAAAAACTATCAGAGCCTTGATAAGTGAAGGGAAATATAAAGAGGCCTATAAAAATTATAAGACAATATCTTCTGAAGGAAAAAAACAAAAAGCTTTTCAATTGATTGGAATACAAATTACATCCGAAATCGATGATGAGACGTATCAAAACTTTATTAGAAATTATGAGAAGTCTTTTCCAAATGATCCCAGTTTGTATCTAGTTTCGATTGATGGAGCATTTTTAAATGGTAATTATGATAAGGTCTTAGACTTAATAGAGAGACTGAACACAGCTATAGGAGGGGATGATTTTTTAGATTTTTTCAGGTTAAATGTATTCTATCAAAAAGGGGATAAGTTAACGGCTCTTAAATATGCAAGAAGAATGGTAGAAAATTTCCCACATCATATAGACTCACATAGTACGTTACTCACTGTTTTAATAGAATTGAAACAAAATAATGAGGCTTTAAAGACATTAGAAAATTTTTATTCGATTTTTGAATTAACAAAAGAGAGTATGAAAGAAGCAATGGAAAGTGATTATCCTGATTTTGTAAAAACGGAAGAATATAAAAACTGGTTCAAACAAGAATAATGTACAAGATTTTAGTTCGTCCAATACTCTTTTTATTCGACCCTGAAAAGGTTCACTATTTTACATTTTCATTAGTTCGTTTCCTAAGCAAAATTCCTTTTATTTCTTCCTTGTTTAGAGGAATGTATCAAGTGAAAGACGAAAAATTAGAACGAAATTTATTTGGACTCACTTTTAAAAACCCGGTAGGATTGGCAGCAGGGTTTGATAAAGATGCAAAACTGTACAATGAACTGTCAAACTTCGGATTCGGATTTGTAGAAATCGGAACATTAACACCAAAGCCACAAGACGGAAACCCAAAGAAACGTTTGTTTCGTTTGAAAGATGATTCAGCAATCATCAATAGAATGGGTTTTAATAATGGCGGAGTAGAAGAAGCTGTAGAGAGATTGAAGCTCCCTTCAGTATCGCTGAAAAAAGCAGGTATTTTAATTGGAGGAAATATTGGAAAAAATAAAGTAACTCCCAATGAAAATGCAGTAGATGATTATGTAATTTGCTTCCATGCACTGTTTGATCATGTAGATTATTTTGTGGTGAACGTAAGTTCGCCTAACACACCCAATTTAAGAGCTTTACAAGACAAAGAACCGCTAACAAACTTGTTGAATACATTACAAGTATTAAACAAGGAAAAATCGACTCAAAAACCAATTTTACTAAAAATTGCTCCAGATTTGACCAATGAACAATTGTTGGATATTATCGACATTGTTTCAGATACAAAAATTGACGGTGTTATTGCTTCAAACACAACCATTTCAAGAGAAGGGTTGCAATCATCTAATAAAAAAGAAATTGGCGGATTAAGCGGAAAACCATTGACAAATCGTTCTACAGAAGTCATTCGTTTCTTAGCAGAAAAATCAAACAAAGCCTTTCCAATTATTGGAGTAGGAGGCATACATTCTGCTCAAGATGCTTTAGATAAAATTGAAGCTGGAGCAGATTTGGTTCAGATTTATACAGGTTTTATCTATGAAGGACCTGGATTAATTAAAAAGATTAATAAAGCGATTTTAAAACAATCATAAGATGAATGTTGAGATCTTGCTTTCTTTTGTTACATCTGTTACAATATTAGCAATGACACCTGGTCCCGACAATATCTTTGTTTTAATGCAAAGTGTGGTTCACGGAAAGAAATATGGATTAGCAACTGTTTCTGGATTGATGACAGGTTGCATTATTCATACTACCTTGGTTGCCTTTGGAGTGTCAGCAATCATTCAAGAAAATGAGAATATATTTTTAGGAATTAAAATTTTAGGCGCTGCTTATTTGATATATCTTGCTTATAAGGTTTTTAAAAGTAATTCAGACATTTCGATGAATACCGAAGGCGTTCAAAAGAAAACACCGTTTCAATTGTTTAAAATTGGATTTATGATGAATGTTTTAAATCCTAAAGTAACCATCTTCTTTTTAGCTTTATTCCCAGCTTTTTTATTTTCAGACTCATTATCAAACCTAGTACAATTCTATGTCTTAGGAGGATTGTTTATACTCACATCTTTTATCATTTTTTCTTCCATTGCTTTATTAGGAGGCTCCATTTCTGAAACCATTCAAAAAAACAACAAAATCGGAGTTTGGTTAAAATGGTTACAGATTCTTGTTTTTCTAGGAATAGCCATTTTTATCTTAGTATAATAAAATTAAAAGTTCGCAATGATTTTAATAAAAATGCCTTGAGGGTTTCTCAAGGCATTTTTATTGTGTTCTATTTTTAGAATCCTGTTCCAGGATCGTCTGGAGGAGAAGCCGCTTGTGCCTTTTTAGGATGTAATAAGATATAAGTTCCTAGTGCAGTTAATGCTACATATTTTCCGTAATTACCGATTTTATGTAAAGCATCTTTACGAGAAATCTGTTGATCTTTATTTTCTGTTTGATTTTTCATGTTTGTCTTTAAATTATTCGATAATTAATTTGGTATTCAATTTTCCGTTTTCAGTTTCTAACTGAACAATATAGATTCCTGCCCTTAACTTTGGAAGCGGAACATTATTGAGGCCATTTCCTTGAAAAGAAGTAGTCAATACTTGTTTTCCTAAGATGTTGTACATGTTTACTTTGGCGCTTCCATTTTGGATTCCTACTATACGTAAGTTATTGCTATCCGAAGTATAGACACTTAGATGGTCTAAGTTGATCTCATCCGTACTCAAAGTACTAGAAGTCGTATGAATATAAAAACGTCCAATACCATTCAAATCACTGGTAAGTGCTGTACTAAACTCAGTAGATCCATCTAATAAAGTAAACGAATCATCATCTTTATCTTCTAGATAAACATTGAGTCCAGCAGGTAAGTGAGTAGCTAAAGCAGAAATACTAATATTCGTTCCAGAAGTAGCATTGATTCCCACTGGAACCACCATGGTTTCAAAACCAGTGTCAGGCAATGATTGAATCCCAAGATCTTGACCTGTACTATCTCTCACCAAATGTGTATAGATCGCAAAATCATTAGCAACACCAGCAAAGATGGTACTATCGTATCCATTGTCCCACCCAGTGGTTGTTCCATCAATATAAAAGATATCCGCATTTTTTGTCAGGGAATCATCAGTAAGACTCAAAAGAATCTCAGGTCTTGTAGAAGATGTTCTTTGAAAATTATCTGTTTGATGCGATTGCATCGCTTCTGTAAAGTTGAATGTATTAGATCCAGTAGAACTCACAAAGAATCCTTGTCCAGGTGCCGCATAAAAAGCAGCAGAAGCTAAATTGATAATATCATAAGAATTGGTTGCTTGATCCCAGAACCACAAAGTATTTTCTGTTAAACTCGATGTATTGACTGTTAATAAATTATTAGTAGCATGTGCACCAGTGTTAGCAGCAAGAAAAGAAGGATATGGATTTCCAACTAAATTAAAAGAATTGGTATTGGAACTAATAGAAACTCCAAGGTCAGCTACAGGCATGGTTCCAGAAAAAGAGATATCACCAGCAGCAGCTAGTTTTACAGAATATCCGCCTCCAGAGGTGAATGCACCTGTAGAAGCAGTAGTTTGGAAGCTCCAAGCTGTCCCATCGTTTAGATAAGGAGCCAGTCCAATATTAGAACCTGTACCAGCTGCAAAGGTATTATTAGTAATGAGATCTTCAATGGTTTCACCCGAAACAGGCGATCCTAACAAATACCAATTGGTAGTGGCTAAGTTTCTATTATAGGTTACAGTACCAGAGAATGTAGATTGCGCAATTAACGAAGTACCCGAAGCCATAGTAACAGAACCAATTGTAACAGCAGAACTAGCTGTTGGGTAATTGGTTAAACCACTTGGAATACCTATATGACCTGTAGCAGAAGGTACAGTATTTAAAGCCCAATTAGTAGTAGTAGCCCAATCAGAATCTGTACTGCCATCCCAGTCATTAGTACTATAAACACGTACATGCCCAGAGCTACTACCATTTCCGTCATTAACATGAGCACCAATAGCCACAATGCTTCCATCTTCATTGATGCTTACAGAAGTACCAGACTGATCAAAAGCAGCCTCTCCGTCAATATCACTACCAATTTGAGTCCAAACACCTGCAATATTTTGATAGACACGTACATGTCCAGAGTTAGAACTATTACCGTCATTAAAAAGAGCTCCAATAGCCACAATGCTTCCATTATCATTGATGCTTACAGAAGCACCAGAGAAATCATTAGTAGCCTCACCATCAATATCACTACCAATTTGTGTCCAGGTTCCTGCGATGTTTTGATAGACACGTACATGCCCAGATCTAGAACCATTTCCGTCATTAGTAAAAGCCCCAATAGCCACAATGCTTCCATCTGCATTAAGTCTTACAGGCTGGCCAGAGTTATCACCAGCAGCTTCACCGTCAATATCACTACCAATTTGTGTCCAGGTACCAGCGATGTTTTGATAGACACGTACATGACCAGAAAGAATACCATTTCCAGCATTATTAGTAGCCCCAATAGCCACAATGCTTCCATCATCATTGATACTTACAGCAGAACCAGATACATCGCCAGCAGCTTCCCCGTCAATATCACTACCAATTTGTGTCCAGATACCAGCAATATTTTGATAGACGCGTACATGCCCAGAAGAAGTTCCATTTCCGTCATTACCATTGGCTCCAATAGCTACAATGCTTCCATCTGCATTGATGCTTACAGACCTACCAGATTCATCATTAGCAGCTTCCCCGTCAATATCACTACCAATTTGTGTCCAGGTACCCGCAATGTTTTGATAGACACGTACATGTCCAGAATCACTACCATTTCCATCATTGGCAATAGCCCCAATAGCTACAATGGTTCCATCAGCATTGATGCTTACAGAAGTGCCAAATTGATCACCAGCAGCTTCCCCGTCAATATCACTACCAATTTGTGTCCAAGTGCCAGCGATGTTTTGATAGATACGTACATGTCCAGAAGAAGTTCCATTTCCGTCATTAAGATTAGCTCCAATAGCCACAATGCTCCCATCTGCATTGATGCTTACGGAATTGCCTGATTGATCACTAGCAGCTTCACCGTCTATATCAGCACCAATTTGGGTTTGTGAAAAGCTTAATGAGGCAAAACTTAAGAAAATTAATAGTAGTATTTTTTTCATACCTAAGGAGTTTTAGTTAGCGTTAACTAGCTTAGACGCAGTGAATAATCAAATCTTACGAAGGATTAATATATGCGTTGAGCAGAACTCTAGAAAGAAATTAGAAATTTATTTAGTTTCAAAGTTTCAGAGTGATAAGGTTTTAATCTTACTTGTCTTTGCGAGGGACGAAGCAATCTGTTTCTTTTCTATACTAGATAGTAGTAAATAAATTTTCGATTCTATTTTCTTAAAATTTAGCTCCAGAAGTAGCATTGATTCCCACAGGAACAATCATAATTATAAATCTTTGTATTTATAGGAATTGTTGTTTTTTTCTTACTTTAGTAAGATGCTACAATTTAAATTCTTACCTAAATTCTCAGGAATTATCATCTTAACTTTTATTGTTTTTACTGCCGTTGGTACACTTTTGCATGAAATGGGGCATATTACTGTGGCTACCTATTTTGGATATGATACAGAGCTTCATTACGGAAGTATGAATTGGAAAAATACTGCAAAGCATACCGATAGCCTCTACATTGAACGAACACAATTGATAAAGAAGAATTTAGAAGCTATAAAAAAGAAAGAAGATTTTAAAGATAAAGCAAAACTGGATGAGCTGATCCAACAACTTAATACAAAATACCCAAATGAATTTACTCATAGACTATGGATAACTTCTGGCGGCCCTATACAAACCATTCTGACCAGTATCGTTGGACTTTTGATATTGTTTTATAGAAAATCAAAATCAAGGAAAGTCTTTAAAATATTGGATTGGTTAGGAATCTTTTTAGCCTTATTCATTCTAAGAGAAATATTTAATTTTGTGACAGCTAGTTATTCTTTTCTCTTCAGAGAAAAAAGTGATTTTGGTGGAGATGAATTTAAACTATCCGAATACTTTTTTCAGAATGAATGGATTATTCCAGGGGTAACTTTAGTCATCGGAATGCTCATTTCTTTGTATGTAATTTTTAAAATTATTCCTATTCGTTATAGATATACTTTTATCATTTCCGGATTAATTGGAGGAATTTTAGGCTTTGCTATTTGGTTTGGATTCTTAGGCGAATTACTTATTCCGTAGTAATTTTGTATTCTAAATTCGAGGAATATCATGATGCAATACATTAAAATTTCGAGTCATCTTTAATAAAAAAAGAAGTAAGTTTGTTTCCATCTTGAATTAACCAATGAATACACCTCTTAGTTCAGTTTGTGAAGAACGCGTTTTTGAAAAGATCTTTAGAGATCATGCAAAGACAGTACGGAATTTTATTCTTTTTAAATGTGGCAATCCAGATCAGGCAGATGATTTAACCCAAGATGCCTTTGTAAAACTTTGGAAGAATTGTGCTAAAGTGCCTATTGAAAAAGTAAAATCATTTTTATTTACCATCGTTAAAAATGATTTTTTCAATCAATTAGAACATCAAAAAGTAATTTTAAAATATCAGAAGGGCAAAACAAATTTGGTCAACAAAGAAACACCTGAATTTGTCTTGCGAGAAAAAGAATTTCAACAAGAGTTGAATGATGCTATTAATTCTCTCACTGAAAAGCAACGAGAAGTCTTTTTGCTGAATAGAATAGAGAAGAAGAAATACAAAGAAATAGCAGAAATGTTAGGTATTTCTCAAAAAGCGGTAGAGAAGCGAATGCATCAAGCCATGGTGCATTTACGATCTAAGATTAAAAATTATAAATTGTAAAACGATTTGAACTTTTATTTTATTCAAAAAAATTATATCGAATTCGCTAGTGTTTAAAGTGTGTTGGACTAACTTTAAACTATATAAGTAGGGTTTTTTACAGTGTAACTGTTCTTTAACTGAAAATAGACTATATGGAACAAAAATACAATGACACTTTTTTAGCGCGCTGGTTATCAAACGACCTATCAGCAGAAGAACTACAAGAATTTGAGAATTCTGAAGATTATGCGAAGTATGTTCAAATTACCGAAACGCTTGAAACTGCGGAAGTAGCTGAATTCGATCTCGAAAAAAACCTTCAAGCAACTCGAGTAAAAATTTCTGAAGATTCCAAAGATCAAAAACGAAAAAGATTGATTCCGTTGTGGAGTTATCCTGCTGCAGCTTCTATCCTTATTTTGGTTTTTGCATATAATTTCTTCTTTGCAGAAACAACATTTTCTACTCAAATAGCAGAACAAACTAATTTTGAATTGCCAGACGGTTCTAAAGTTGATTTGAATGCCGAATCTTCTCTTTCCTTTACATCGTATAATTGGAAAGAAAATCGCTCTTTACAGTTAAAAGGAGAAGCCTACTTTAAAGTAGAAAAAGGAAGTACATTTACAGTTCATACAGACAAAGGCGAGGTTACTGTACTGGGAACTCAGTTTATTGTAAATGCAAGAGAAAATTTCTACCATGTGGTTTGTTACGAAGGGAAAGTACAGGTAATTACCGCCGAAAAAGACTCCATCGTTTTAACCAAAGGAAAAGGCTTTTTCATTGACCCAAAAGAGAAGAAAGAATATCAAATTGAAGCGACAGCTCCAAGTTGGATCAACCAAGAAAGTAGTTTTAAAAATATGCCGATACTACAGGTTATTGACGAGTTAGAAAGACAATTTAAAATTACGATAGAAGGAAAAGAATATATTAAACCTGCGTTATTTACCGGAGTATTTTCACACCAAGACGACAAGCTAGCGATACAAACTGTTTTTACAGCCATGGGAATTCCATATACTATAAACGCTAGTGGAAACGTTCTTGTTCAAAAGTATTGATGAGAAACCTTTTTTCGACATTGCTAATTTTTTGTTCTCTGCTTGCTATAGGACAAGAACAACTATTGCAATATAAAAACGTGCCTTTACAGGATGTTATTGCTGATGTTGAAGATCGATTTGACATTCGTTTTTCATACAAAAGCAACCTGATTACTGCCGAAGTATTTTCATATAACGGAAAAGTAGATTTAAAAACATTTTTAAATGTAATTTCAGAAGAGAAAAACCTTGAATTTATCTTTTTGGGCTCAGGAAATGTGGTGATAAAATCATCCTTTGATCAAAACTTGAATACCAACGAACTGGATGAAGTTGTACTGGTTACAGAATACTTAACTTCTGGTTTCGATCAAAGTATTAAAGACGGATCAATTCGGATGAAACCAAACCGATTGGGGATTCTTCCAGGTCTTACAGAACCTGATATTTTACAAAGTTTACAATTGTTGCCAGGTATTTCAAGCCCCACAGAATCTGCATCAAACTTGCATATTCGTGGTGGTACACCAGATCAAAATCTCATTTTATACGATGGAATTAAAATATACCATCAAGGACATTTATTTGGTATGATATCGCCTTTCAATCCCTATGTAGTAGAATCTGTAAATGTATTTAGAAGCGGAACCAAATCTGAATTTGGCGATCGCATTGCGGGAGTAATCGATATCAATTCACTAAAAGAAGTTCCTTATGAAACTACAGGTGGAGCGGGAATGAATTTTTTGCATGGCGATGTATTCATTAAAACACCACTTCAAAAAGACAAAATCGGATTTTTGTTTTCCGCGAGAAGATCTATCAATGATATTGTCAACTTGCCAACCTTTAATTCATTGAGTGATAAAGTCTTTCAGAATACAATTATAGAACAGATCAACGATTTAATTGATACAGAAGAATTAGAGGTTTTAGACGATACATTTACATTTTTAGACATCAATTCAAAACTGATTTTTAAACCTAATAAACAACATGAAATAAGTATTAGTAGTTTGCTGGTAGATAACTCACTAAACTATGCAAATGTTGATGTTGACGGATTTGGATCTAGAGACCAGTTAGATTTAGTAAACAAAGGATTAAGTGCTTTTTGGAACTATCAAATTACACAAAGTTGGAATTTAAGATCATCCTTCTACTATTCTAATTTTAATTCTAAATACCAATTCAATGAGATTTCTAATGATCCTTTTGCTTATTCAGCTTCTAACAATAATTCAGTAAAAGATTTTGGATTTCAAATTCATTCTAGACATAAAATTCAAAAGAACTTTGCGTTGAAATTGGGGTATGAGTTGGTAAATTATGATGTAAGTTACAACCTAACATTTGCTGATGAAGATGAGGTGATAGAAGATGTAGCCACAGAGTTATCAATACATAATGCGTTTGCGGAAATAGAATATGAACAAGGCAACTTTTTTATTCGTGGAGGTCTTAGAGCGGGAATATATTCAGCGTCCAGTCAAACGCTTTTTGAACCCAGGATTTATACACATTACAATGTTAGTGATTCCTTTAAATTAAAAGCTTCCTATGAGACAAAAAATCAAGCCATAAGTCAGTTGGTTTCTTTCGATTTTAATGACCTTGGACTTGGAGATACTGTCTGGGTCTTGGCAGATGAAGATGAAGAAATTCCTGTATTGAACAACCGTCAGTTTACCGTTGGATTCTTTTTTCAAAAAGATGGATGGAAACTAGACGCAGAATACTATCACAAAAAGATAAAAGGATTAACCTCATTTACCAGAGGTTTTGGGTCTTCTGCGATTAATGAAGATTATGCATTTGGAAATAGTACAGTCTTCGGAATTGATATTTTATTAAAGAAGAAAATCAACAAATTCAGAACATGGATTGGCTATTCCTATAGTAAAAATGATTTTGAATTTTCTGACCTACAAGACGAGAAATTCCCAGGAAATTTTGATCAACGCCATGTACTATCATGGACCAATTCTTATAAGCACAATCAATTTCAATTTTCATTGGGATGGCAATTTGCAACAGGAAGACCTTATTCACAAGCAACTGGCATTACGGATGATGTGATAGCTTTTAATGAACAAAACAATGTGAGATTGTCTAATTATCACAAGTTAGATGCCAGTGCATCCTACGATTTTTACTTAGATTCTGATCATAAAGTAAGAGCTAGGCTTGGAGTATCAGTGATTAATATCTATAACAGAAGAAATCAAATTGATAGAAACTTCAGAATTACAGAAGATCTTGATGGAAATTCCGTACTTTCAGAACAAACAAGTGTGGGATTAAAAATTACTCCCAATATGGTTTTTCGAGTTTATTTCTGATGAATTCCTTTCTTTAGAAACGACAAATAATTCAGTAAGTAAAAAGCCTATTTATCGTATATTTGACACAATGAACCAAGTCAAAATTATTGAATGCCCTCGGGATGCCATGCAAGGCATTAAAAGTCATTTTATTTCTACGGAAGCGAAGGCAAAATACATCAACTCATTGTTGCGTGTAGGTTTCGATACGATTGATTTTGGAAGTTTTGTATCACCCAAAGCCATTCCACAAATGCGAGATACTGCCGATGTACTTGCAAAACTTGATTTGTCTCAAACACAAAGTAAATTATTGGCAATTATTGCCAATGTTCGTGGCGCAAATGATGCCGCTCAGTTTGAAGAAATTGATTACCTAGGATATCCATTTTCCATTTCCGAAAACTTTCAAATGCGGAATACACATAAAACCATTTCTCAATCTATAGAAACTTTACAAGAAATTTTATCCATTGCTTGCAGAACCAATAAAGAAGTGGTTGCCTATTTATCTATGGGATTTGGAAATCCGTATGGAGATCCTTGGAATGTTGAAATAGTAGGGGAGTGGACTGAGAAGTTATCGAATATGGGAGTGAAGATTCTTTCTCTTTCTGATACCGTAGGGAGTTCTACTCCAGATGTCATTGACTATTTATATGCTAACCTAATTCCTAAATATCCTGAGATCGAATTTGGAGCACATTTACACACAACACCAGACTCCTGGCACGAAAAAGTAGATGCAGCATACAAAGCAGGTTGCAAACGTTTTGATGGCGCTATAAAAGGATATGGCGGTTGTCCGATGGCAAAAGACGATTTAACAGGTAATATGCCCACTGAAAAATTACTTTCTTATTTTACGGAACAAAAAACAGAAACTGGTATCAAACCGATGAGTTTTGAAAGTGCTTACAATCAAGCACTGCAGGTTTTCTAACCTCTTTAGTATAGGTTTTTGAAAGTCTTACAAAAGTAAATTGTATTGTCTTCGCGAGGAGTCCTAAAGCGACGAAGCGATCCGCTGATTTGTGAGATTGAGTATCACACTACATTTCGATGAATTCATTGTAATAGGCATGATCGTAAAGATAGCAGATATAATATATCAAAATAAGCATAATTACGTATAAATTTCTGAAAATTTGAATGTAAATTTGTTAAAAATCAACATTTATGAAACCAACAAAACTACTGTTAACACTTTTTGCATTTCTATTATTAATTTCCTGTTCTAAAGACGATGGAAAAATTTCCTTTACACTTTTACAAGTCAATGATGTTTATGAAATTGCAGCTATTCAGAATGATCAGTATGGAGGAATGGCACGTTTAGAAACCATTCGCCAAGAATTATTAGCGAAAGATGAAAATACGATGTTAGTGATAGCAGGTGATTTTTTAAACCCTTCTTTAGTAGGAACGATGAGGTATGAAGGGGAAAAAATTAGTGGCCGACAAATGGTAGAAGTAATGAATGCAATGGACTTTGAAGTTGCAGCTTTTGGAAACCATGAGTTTGATGTAAAAGAACACGAATTGCAATCTAGGATTAATGAAAGCGAATTCCCTTGGATCTCAGCCAATGTTTTTGGCAAAAAAGGAGATAGTATTTTTCCTTTTTCAAAAAAAGTAAGTGATCAAGAAATTCCAGTAGAAGGTTCTTATATCAAAGAAATCTCTGATGCAGACGGAACAACGATTAAAGTTGGTTTTATTAGTGTGTGTATTCCATCCAATCCCAAAGATTTTGTTCATTATACAGATATGTATGAAGCAGTTCAAAAAGAATACGATCGTATAAAAGATGAGGCTAATGTTGTTTTTGGATTGACACATATAAAATTATCAGAAGATGAGAAAGTAGCTGAATTGTTGCCAAACATCCCATTAATCATGGGAGGACATGAGCATACTAAAAAAGATGTGAAAGTTGGAAACGTCATCATTAGAAAGGCAGATGCCAATGCAAAATCGGCATACATTCACAGCATTAATTTTGATAAAAATAATAGCACAACGACAGTTTCTTCAGAGTTAAAAGTAATAGATACTACAGTTGCTTATAATCCAAGGGTAAAAGCGATTGTAGACAAATGGCAAAAAATCATGGATGACGAAATCTCTCAAGTTGTAGAGAATCCGTATGAAGTTATTTATCATGCAGAAGTTCCTTTGGATGGAAGAGATACGCCTATCCGATCTATTCAAACCAATTTAGGAGAAATTGTAACCAAGTCTATGGCTTTTTCATATGATAATAAGGTGGATTGCGCTATTGTAAACGGAGGTTCTATACGAATTGATGATGAATTAGAAGGAGACATTAATAGCGTCGATATTTTTAGAGTATTGCCCTACGGAGGTTTTGTGTTAAAAGTAGAAATGAAAGGAAGTTTATTGAGTAAAGTTCTTGAATATGGGAAAAACGCTGCGGGGACAGGAGCCTATTTACAAAGAGACGGAATTCAGCTAGACAATGGAGTTTGGAAAGTAAATAATAAAAATATTAATCCATCTAAATCATACACAGTAGCTGTGAGTGATTTTCTACTGAAAGGCTTAGATATTCCTTTTTTAACAGAAGATAATCCTGGCATTATCTCTATTTATAAACCCAAAGAAAGCGAGCTTTCATACGACATTAGAAAGGGAGTAATAGCGTATTTAAAGACATTGTAAAAAATCCTTATTTTTATTTAAAATAAATCTAAATAAGATTTGTAAGATTAATTTTCTTGTATATATTTGCAGCTGTAAAAGTATATTATTTATAATTAATCTAAATAAAATGAGAAGAATTTTCAGCCTTTTCGCGCTAAGTTTTTCAATGGTTGCTTTTGGACAAATCGTCAATCAAGATTCAATCAATAATCCACAAAATCAAATTAACGCAGCTCAACGTATTTTAAATGGAAACATTAATACGGGAGTTACTGTTGGAGGTTATGGTGAAATCACGTATAACAATCCAACTGGAAAGAATGCAGAAATTGATGTACAACGTTTGGTATTATTGTTTGGATATAAATTTGATGAGAGAACTCAATTTATAACAGAAATAGAATTAGAACATGTAAATGAAGTATTTGTTGAGCAAGCATTTTTACAATATGCAGTTACAGATAATTTCAATTTTAGAGGAGGTTTAATGTTAGTTCCTATGGGAATTGTAAATGAATATCATGAACCCACAACGTTCAATGGAGTAGAAAGACCAAGCATTGATAATGCAATTGTACCTACTACATGGAGAGAAATAGGATTTGGAGTAACCGGAAAGTTTGACAATGCTTCCTTACGTTATCAAGCATATATATTTAATGGTTTCAAATCTGTAGAGTCAGACGGTAACGGAGTTATTACTAATGGCTTAATTGGAGGTAGCAAAGGATTACGTGGAGGTAGACAAAAGGGAATTCAATCTACTTTTAACAACGCTAATTTTGCAGCAAAACTAGACCATTACGGGTTGCCAGGATTGCGTTTAGGATTATCGGGATACTTCGGTAGAACACAATCACCAGAAGATGTACAAGATTTAAGCGGAGCAGACGTAGGAATTTCTATGGTAGGGTTTGATGCTAGATATGCTAAAAAACGTTTTACTGCAAGAGGACAATTTGTGTATGCGAGTTTGTCGGATACAGATGATTATAATACAGTAACAGGAGGTAATTTAGGAAGTGCTTTACAAGGTTATTATGTAGAAGCTGCCTATAATTTAATTCCACTTGGAAAAAGACAACAGTTATTCGGATTCGTGAGATACGAAGATTACGATACACATGCTTCTGTTGAAGGAGCTTTGACAAGAAATGATGCTTATAATAGAGACGAATGGACTTTTGGATTGAGTTATAAGATTGCTCCTGGTGCTGTTGTAAAAGCAGATTATCAAATTAAGAATAATGCAGCAGCAGGAAGTACAGCTACTAATCAATTAAACTTCGGAATAGGAGTTTGGTTCTAAAAGGGTATTTTTGCCGCATGAAACGAACATTAAATTATTAAAATTTAAACAGGTGAATTTTAGACGTTTTTCCATCTTACTTTTCTTACCACTAGTTGTAATACTCTTTTCATTTAGCTTGCCTAAAAATATTGAAAAGAAAGTAAGAAAAGAGATTGGAAAAACGTTTAATGTGGAAAAAATCACATTATCTCCCGTTGAAATTTCTTCTGAAGTCAATGCTAAAATGACTTCAAAAATTGGAAAAGAAAATTTATTTAAAATCCTCAATGGAGATCAAATCCTTGGCTATGCTTATGTAGACAAGGCGCCAAGTAAAACAGATCAATTTGATTATCTTATTTTATTAAACGCCGATTTAATTGTCGCTAAAACCAAAGTACTCGTTTATCGTGAAGATTATGGAGGAGAAATAGGCAGTAGACGTTGGTTAAAACAATTCATTGGATTAAAGTCTAATGAGAATGTACTCCACGGAAAAGACATCATTCCTATTTCTGGAGCTACAATTTCTACACAATCAATGACAAGGGCTGTCAATATTTTTTTGCAAAATTTACAAGTTCTTATAGATAGCAAAGTAATATGATGCAGATTCACGGTACCCTTTCAAAATTTCCAAGAGAACTGAAACTTCTCATCACTTTCTTTTTAGTCACGCTAAGTATTGGATTTTATTCAGGGATTTCATTTGTAAGAAGTACCACAGATGCAAACCCAACAGGAATTGAAGAACGTTATTTAGGAAACGAAGATGTAGAAGATGTAGCTGTAATGAAATTTAAAAAATCAGAAGGAGAAGTTTTAACGACCATTCATAGTCATTTGCTATCCCTATCTGTAATCTTCTTTCTAGTTGCTTTATTAGTAGCAACCACCGATCTTAAAAAGAATTCCCAGCTCTTTTTAATGATAGAACCTTTTGTCTCATTGCTATTAACTTTTGGAGGAATCTATTTCCTATGGAAAGGATTTAGTTGGGTGAAATACATTATTATGCTTTCAGGATTTTTAATGACAGCCACTTATACAATTTCTATTTTCATAATTTTAAAGCAACTTTTTTTCTCAAAAAAGAATACTCAAAACAAATAGTTTTTCGTTTTTATAAGTGTTCTTTTTCCCTTTCTCTTCATTAAAATTTTTGGCAATGGGTTCCATTGACTGATTGGCTGTTTCTTAGGATCTGGGTTAGGGATTGCAGCGGCATCCCCCCGCCAAGGCGGGGGATATAGCGAAAAGCCCGACCACGCTTTTTGGAGCGTGGGAACCTCCAAAAAAAAGAAATCAACTTATTTAATCCACCACCAAAAGAAGTAGTAAAGTTTATTGGCTTCTAAATCAAGAAATAGTTGTAAATTCGCTTGCAATTAATTTTTAAGTTGATTGCACTATGATTGCTCACAATTCCAAGATACTAGGAGAAGGTTTAACCTATGATGACGTCCTTTTAGTTCCCGCATTTTCCGAAGTACTTCCAAGAGAAGTAAATATCCAAACAAAATTTACTAGAAACATTACCATTAACGTACCTATTGTATCTGCTGCTATGGATACAGTTACAGAATCTTCTATGGCAATTGCTATAGCAAGAGAAGGCGGAATTGGTGTTTTGCATAAAAACATGACTATTGAGCAACAGGCTCAAGAAGTTCGTAAAGTAAAAAGAGCAGAAAGCGGAATGATTATAGATCCTGTTACATTGCCATTAAATGCAATAGTAGCAGATGCAAAAAACGGAATGCGTGAACATAAAATTGGAGGAATTCCTGTGGTTGATAAAAATGGAATTCTCAAAGGGATTGTAACCAATAGAGATTTGCGTTTTGAACATAATAATAACCGACCTATTGTAGAGGTGATGACAAGCGAAAATTTAGTGACAGCTCCAGTAGGAACTTCATTAAAGGGTGCTGAGTCTATTTTGCAAAAAAATAAAATTGAAAAATTGCTGATTGTCGATGACAATTACAAATTAGGCGGATTAATTACATTTAGAGACATCACCAAGGTTACTCAAAAACCAAATGCCAATAAAGATAATTTTGGGAGATTAAGAGTTGCTGCCGCATTAGGTGTAACTGCGGATGCTGTGGATAGAGCTAGCGCTTTGGTAAAAGCGGGTGTAGATGCTGTTATTATTGATACTGCGCACGGACATACCAAAGGCGTTGTAAATGTTTTAAAAGAAGTAAAGAAAGCATTTCCAAAATTAGATGTGGTTGTTGGAAACATTGCAACAGCAGAAGCAGCAAAATATTTAGTGGATGCTGGCGCAGATGCAATAAAAGTGGGAATAGGACCCGGTTCTATTTGTACCACAAGAGTGGTTGCTGGAGTTGGATTTCCACAATTTTCAGCAGTTTTAGAAGTTGCTGCGGCGATTAAAGATACAGGAGTTCCAGTGATTGCTGATGGAGGAATTCGTTATACAGGAGACATTCCAAAAGCCATTGCAGCTGGCGCAGATTGTGTGATGCTAGGCTCTTTATTAGCAGGGACAAAAGAATCACCAGGAGAAACTATTATTTACGAAGGAAGAAAATTCAAATCCTATCGCGGTATGGGATCTGTGGAAGCCATGAAACAAGGTTCTAAAGATCGTTATTTCCAAGATGTAGAAGCCGATATCAAAAAGTTGGTTCCGGAAGGGATTGTAGGACGTGTTCCCTACAAAGGAGAATTGGAAGAGAGCATTCATCAGTTTGTTGGTGGTTTACGTGCTGGAATGGGGTATTGCGGTTCTAAAGATATTGAGACGTTAAAAAATACTGGAAAGTTTGTCCGAATTACTGCTAGTGGAATTAATGAAAGTCACCCACATGATGTAGCAATTACCAAAGAAGCTCCGAATTATAGTAGGAGGTAGGTTTTCAGTTTTTGAGTTGTTTTTGAGCTGCAAAGTGGTAAAGGAGTTTTTAGTTCTCAGTATTTCAGTCTTCAGCTGGCAGTCTTTAGTTTCAAGGTTGTAAAGGCTATGAGTTCCAAAGTTTTTGAGCTGCAAAGTGGTAAAGTTGGAAAGTAATCTTCAATAACCAGTTTCAATTTCGTCTTCAACTTCAACTTGAGCTTCAAAGTTATCAAGTGGCAAAGTTTCAGGGTAATTATTAGTTATTGGTAAATATATTTTCAATAGTAATTTTATTTACTAAATTTGAGACATCTTCATATATCAATTGCTAAAGGAATTTCGAATTAGCTTGTAGGAGATAACTAATTTAAATACAAAATGCTATGAACAATCAAAAATTTATACAGTTTAAAAGAGAAAGAAATTTAGGGGAGATGCTCTCTGATGCTATTAATTTTCTTGGCACAGAATGGAAACCATTTTTAGGAACTATTATTAAAGCTTCTATTATCCCTATTTTGATCGCTATTTGTGCGATGATTTATTATACGATGTCTTCCACAACTATGTTTGGGGATCTAACAACCATTTTTTATAATGATGAATCTGATTTTAACTTTTTAGGTTTTTTTCTGCCATTTTTGGCTTTTGCAGTTTTTTATATGATTGCTTATGCAATAATAACAGTTTCTGCCTTGTCTTATATTAAATCATACACTGAAAATAGAGGTATTGTAAATTTTGAAGAAGTGAATAATTTAACGAAAGAAAAATTTGGACCTTCGGTTGGACTATTATTTTTAAACGGACTTATTATAGGTTTTGGTACGTTACTTTGTTTTCTTCCAGGAATATATTTTAGTGTTGTTTTATCCATATCTACTTGTTTGCTTATTTTTCAGAATAAAGGAGTTACTGAATCTATTAATGATTCATTCGGTTTTATGAAAGAACATTGGTGGGAAACTTTTGGAATTATAATTGTTGTTAATATAATTACCGGAGTTATAAGCTTTATAGTAAATTTACCAGTAAGCATGTATCAAGTAACTGATTTAGGGCTTGGTTTGCAAAGCCAAGACTCAAATGAGCTATTGAGTATCTTTTCAGATCCAATTTATCTTACATTATTAGTTCTTACGTATTTCGTTGATTTCCTCTTGTATATGGTAACAATTGTTGTTACTGTGTTTATTTATTGTGATATTAAAGAACAACATGACCCTACAGTTCATACAGATGTAATTGATGAGATTGGTATTGAGTAAAGTTAAATAGAAAAAGGTTTTAAGCTTTAGTGTCTTTATTATTCATCACCTATTTGATCAATAATATCTTCATTACCAATACCTTTTGGATTGATTCCCCATTTGTTAGGTCCATGCTCACTATCAAAACAAGTTAAGACTAAAAGCCAAAAACCTCCAATATAGGGAAGAAAAGAGATACAGTACCACCAACCGCTCTTACCCATATCATGTAAACGCCTAACCGTAACCGCTAAAGTGGGTAAAAGGGTTGCCAAGAAATAAAGTGTTAAGATGATAAAAATTATAGGAAAACCTTCGTTATCAAAATAAAAAAAAGCGTTGAATGCCCCGAAATAAGCAAGAATAAAAATAATAATAATATGAAAGAGTGTAAACATCCAATACTCTTTTCTTCTTGCTCTTCCTGTAAAGTCAGCATACTGACTAAGTACTTTTAAATACCAATTCATAGTTTTTCAATTTTTTTAGTTTATTTAATAAATTACACCAATCCTCTAGATTTTAATTCTAGATATTTATTGATGGTATCGTCGGTTAAGTTCTTGGGTTCTGTTAAAACAGATTGAATCCCATACTTTTTTAATTCATTTACAATTTGTTTTTTTTCATACATAAATTTTTCAGCAATAATGGTATCGTAAACCTCTTGAATATTTCTGGGTGTTTTATTAATCAAAGAATCTAACTCAGTGTTCTTAAAAAATACGACCAACAGTAAATGATTTTTCGCCAAGGCTCTTAGGTAGGATATTTGCCGATTCAAAGCATCCATGGTCTCAAAATTCGTATAAAGAATCAACAAACTTCTATTGGTAATTTTTCTTTTTACCATAGTATACAACTGACTGAAATCTGATTCAAAGAAATCGGTTTTCACATTGTATAAAGCTTCAGAAATTAAACTCATTTGAGAGTTTCGTTGTTCGGCAGCAATTAAATCTTCTACTTTCTTGGAAAATGTTAGCATTCCCGCTCTATCTTGTTTCCTTAAAGCTGCATTACTCACAGCTAGAGTTGCATTGATTGCATAATCTAACAAACACAATCCATCGAAATGCATTTGCATGGCTCTTCCTTTATCAATAATAGAATAAATAGGTTGCGATTTTTCTTCTATATATTGATTGACCATTAATTGATTTCTCTTAGCGGTAGCTTTCCAATTTAAAGTTCTAATGTCATCACCAGAAACATATTCTTTTATTTGCTCAAACTCTAAAGAATGCCCAATTCTTCGCACTTTTTTCGTTCCGTAAGTATTAGAATCTGTAAACGCATTAATGGTAAAACCTTTAAGTTTCAAAAAAGAAGGATAGCAGTTTAATTCTTTCTCTTCTCCTAAAATGTATTTTTTTGTTGCTAATTGTAATGGAGAACTCAGGTACAAATTAATATGACCAAAATGATAAACACCACGTTCTGTAGGAGTAAGTTCATATTGAATTTTCTTTTCACCTTTTGGAGGAACCATCATATTAAAATCAAAATTCCTTTTTTGAAATTGATAAGGTAATTCTTCTAGAATAGAAATATAAGATGAAAATTTATGATGAGTTTGAATTCGGAGTTCAATTTTATTTCTATCTCCGTTTGATAAACGTTCAGGTAACAATCTTTCTATAGATACGCCTTTCTTTAGAGAAAAGACAATAAACATATCTATAAAAGTGAGAAGGGAAATAATAAAGAGTAATACTTTAGAAATTTCAAAAAAGATAGGGGCAAAAAAACCTATGACAAACAATACAGAAATGATCCCTAAACAGAAGAACAGTCGATTGTTTAAAAATAAAGAATTGTATAGGTTTGTCATAGTATTCTTATCTAGGAATTTCTACAGTTTCTATAATTTGTTGAATGATTTGAGTACTTGCTAAACCTTCCATTTCCCTTTCTGGAGTTACGATAACTCTATGTTGTAATACAGGGATTGACGCTTTTTTAATGTCCTCTGGCGTTACAAAATCTCTTCCTTCAATAGCAGCAAAGGCTTTTGAAGCGTTTAAAATAGCAATACTAGCTCTTGGCGAAGCACCTAAATACAAGAATGAATTGGTTCTTGTGTTTACAACAATATCTGCAATGTATTTTAATAGATTGGACTCTACTTTAATTTGATTGACTAAGGCTCTGTATTTTTCAATAGCTTCACCAGTAATTACCGTTTCAATCTTTTCAATCTTCTCTGTATTTTTTAGTTCTTGCTCTCTGGTAATAATTTCTAATTCTTCTAAAGCTGTTGGGTATTTTACATCAATCTTAAACAAAAAACGGTCTAATTGTGCTTCAGGTAAACGATAGGTTCCTTCTTGTTCTATGGGATTCTGAGTTGCTAAAACAATAAATGGACTTCCCATTTTATATGTTGTTCCGTCTATAGTTACTTGTTTTTCTTCCATCACTTCAAACAAAGCAGCTTGTGTTTTGGCTGGCGCTCTATTAATTTCATCAATTAAAATCATATTAGAAAAAATAGGTCCTTTTTTAAATTCAAAATCAGAATTTTTTACATTGTAAACAGAAGTTCCTAAAATATCTGACGGCATTAAATCTGGTGTAAATTGTATTCTACTAAAGTCTACAGACAAGGTTTTAGATAATAACTTCGCTGTAATTGTTTTTGCAACTCCAGGAACACCTTCAATTAAAGCATGACCATTTGCTAATAGGCTTACAATTAAAAGATCTACCATGTCTTTTTGACCTACAATTACCTTTTGTAATTGCTCTTTTATCTTAAAGACACTTTCTTGTAATTCAGACAAATCAATTCTGTTTTCAAAATCGACTGTATTTTCTGTTTGAGAATTCTCTACTGAGTTATTCTCTACTGAAGCATTGTCTGCTGAAGTATTTTCTTCGTTTTTGTTTTCGTTTAGTTCTTCCATATTATTTTCGCTTCAAAAAGTTATCGATCATTTTATTTAACACCATTAATTCTTCTTCTGAACATGCTATTTTTTTATTCAATGCTAGAATAGTATTAATTAAGTATTTGGTGTTATTAAGGTTATTTCCAGATTTTAAAGCAAGTTTTTCTATAAACTCGCTATTTAAATTGTGGGTGTTTATTAAATATCGTGTTCTTACTTTTTCTAAAAAGAAAAGAATTTTTTTATCAACTAGATTTTTATGATTGTCGTTCTTTAAATATAAGTTAGAAATTGTTTGAGTAAATTCTACTGTTGAGTTTTTCAGTGGAGAAGTAATAGGAATCGCTCGTTGTTTTCTTCTTGCATTAAAAACCATAAACAGAATCAGTCCAAAAAAACCGATGTATAAAAACCATTTTAAAGAAGGGTTTTTCCAGAAAAAAACAAAGACAGACTCAGAATTTTCAGGTTCCTGATTTGCAATTCTGCTTGCTCTTATTTGTGGATCCCAAAAAGCAGAGAAATTAGGCAAATAGGAAAGTGTATTTTCTGCATATTGATAATTTTTATTCAGCATATTATAATTTGTAAACACAATGGGTTGTGTATGCACATAAATAGCTCCTTCACCATGATAAATTTTTAAAAAAGTAGGTTCTTCTTGAGAATTGATTGTTTGAGTTCCTAAGACTATAGAGATGTTCTTGTTGTAAGATTTTATATAATTTCTACGAAGATTACGATCAAAAGAGTATTCTTGATTCTTAAAATGGTCATTATTCAATTGCAATTTTCCTTTCAATTTTTTTAAACGAATAGGAGAAAAGGCTAAAGAATCTAAGTTCTTAATTTCTATCTGTAATGCTTCCTGTAATTCTTCGCTAAAATAATTTAATGAAAAAAATGCATTATTTCCCTCATATACAAAGGAAAGCAATTCATTAATTCCATCTTCTGTAGTCTTCCTATCTATATGTTTGATGCAGATGTAATTGAATTTGTCATAATCTTCTAAATAGCGATCTATTAAAAAATCGTAGATATTTTCATTTAAGAGCTGTTGTTTATTACCTTGAAAAAGGGATTCAGATTCGTTGTAGATAATATAGGTTCCAAATGGGCTTTTCTCTTTTTCTTTGAAATTCTCGTACCAGTTTGTTTTTGTACACTGCATTAAGGTCATGGAAACCATCAATAAAAAAGACAATATGTAAAACCTCTTTAGCCTCATTTAATAGTTTCTATGAATGATTTATATTTCTTTTCGATAACAGAAAATTTCATTTTGTCAACAGAAAACTCGCCATACCAAACATAAGAATAGATATAAGACAGGTAAGAAAAATTAGACCTCATGGTTTTATTTTTCAATTCAAATAAATATTCAGAATTGGTTTTATCTTTATGATATTCAATATGATTTTTTTGTGATAGTTTTTTTAAGAGTGCTAAGTAGTAATAGCGAGTTGCTAAGCGATAATCGTTATTTTGAATAGCTCTTAGTAAAAGTGCATCATAATCTGATTCGTCAATATTTTCCTCTTCACTGACTAACTTTTTTGTTTTCTCTTTTTTTGCAGCTTTCAAGTTCCAAAATCCGGGTTCTATATTTACAAACGATTTTAGAATGATCAAAACAACAACCAACCCTAATATAAAAGGAAAAATGGAAGACATAAAAAATGAAAAACCACTAAAACTTACTTTTGGAGTTGTTTTTCTTTCAGGTTTTGTTTCGAGTTTAGGCTCAGTTTTTGATTCCTTTAAATCGTCTACATAAGTAAATGCTCTCTCAGAATATTTTGTATTTAAATCTTCTTTAAATTTTCTTTCTTCAGAATAGCTTAAATTTTTAGTATAGGTTGTGTCTAATAATTGACTGGTATTGTTTATTGGCATTTCTTCTGCTTCTTCAATTACAGTAAATTCATATTTCTCTTGGGCTTTACTAAAACCAAGGGTAAAAATGAATACTATAATGAGAATCTTTCGCATTACCTTAATTGATGTTTTTTTGCAACCTTAAAAGGAAGGATTAAATAATAGTATGAAATTGTGACCAAACAGAAAAGGATAATAGCATAACATAAAAATGTGGGCATCGTATTAGAATATCGAGTAATATAACCTTCTAAAAAGCCAGCAATCAATGTAAACGGAATAGTGCTTAGAAAAATAAAGAAAGCATTTCTTAAACCTATTTTAAAGGACTCAAACCTCTTTAATGTTCCTGGAAATAATATGCTAGCACCAATAATGTAACCAGCAGCAGATTCTATCACCATAGAAAATATCTCGTAAGTACCATGAATCCAAATTCCTTTAATGCTATCCCAAAGAGTATTCTGTTGGTAAAAGAATGCTTGAAAAACAGCCACCATAATAGCATTGTAAACAATGTAAAACCCAGTTCCAATACCTACCAATAGCCCAGATAAAAACATTCGCAAACCCACCCAAAGATTGTTGTTAAAAATACCAATAAAGGTTCCCCAATTGCTTCCTCCTTTATAAACGGCCAAAGTATCTCCACTTTCAATGTTTTCTAATGTCATATCAATATAAGTGTCACCTAATATTTTTCTAGCAAAAGTGTCATCATTAAATGTAGATAGTAAACCGATAAAAAAGAAAATAAAGAAAATAGCAAAAGCGATGTAAATATATTTTCGATATTGATACAATAACAAAGGAACTTCATCAAAAAAGAAAGAAATAATAGGGTTTTGATCGATTCTTTTGGTGTGATAAACTTTTGAGTAACTAATTTTTGCTAACTTATTTAAGTAAGGAACCACCTTACTTTTTGGGTAGAATGATTGCGCATAAGCCAGATCATTCATGATCTTTATATGCAAGTCAGCTATGTCGTCAGGATTTTTTTTCTGATTATTTGAAATTACTTTCTCAAATTCTAGCCATTTTTCTTTATTTTGCTTTATAAAAGCTACCTCTCTCATTTAAGGCTAAAATAACAAATGCATGAAAAGACTCCAAATAAATACAACACAAAATATAAATATCGATTTTTCTTTGGCAAGTGAGCTACAACGTATTGGGGCTTTTGCAGTAGATAACGTTTTAAAGTTTGCCTATTTATATTTTATCTATGAAATTATTAGTGTTGCTTCTATTGAGAATATTACTGATGATTCTTGGTCAGAGGCGAGTGTCCATATTTTAATTTCTTTACCAGTAACATTTTACTCTTTGTACTCAGAAATTTTAATGAACGGACAGACTTTAGGTAAAAAAGCATTGAATATTATGGTGGTAAATATTGATGGTTTTAAACCTTCTATTACTGATTATATCATTCGGTGGTTTTTAAGAATTGTAGATTTTAACATGTTTTTTATACTAGCTGTGTATGCGTATGCTTTGGGGTGGGATCGATATATTGCATTGATTCTAGTTTTATTCTTACTAGGAAAGTTGGTTGGAATTATAAGCGTAGCAATTTCAAAAAAGAATCAACGGATAGGAGACATAACAGCCAATACCGTGGTTATTTATTTAAAAGATACTGCCAAGTTTTCTCAGACGATTTTAGAAGAAATTACTGATACGTATGTGCCTAAATATCCAAATGTTATCAATCTTTCTGACAATGATGCTCGAATTATAAAAGATACCTTTTCTGTTGCTTCCAAAACAAAAGATTATGCTACGCTGATTAAATTAAGAAATAAAATAGAGGAAGTGGCTAAAATAAAATCAGAAGAAACTAGCGATTTAATTTTTATAGATAAGGTCTTAAAAGATTATAATTACTATACACAGGATATGTAATTTAGGTATTAGGTGTGAGGCTAATGACTGAAACGAAATTTTTAAATAAAAAAAGAGAAGCAAAGCGCTTCTCTTTTTTATTCATTTTGCAATGATTATTTTTTCTCAGGAGGAGGCAATTTAATGCCCAACTTATCTACTACTTTTTGAGTAATGTCGTATTTCTCATCTAGATAAGCAAACTCGTTAGATGTAGTCAATATTTGAGTATATCCTTCAGCTTTAGCTACTTCTGCAACAACGCCTCTTAATTTTGTATACAATGGACGCATTAATTCATCTCTTTTCAATTGAATTAATTGATTTCCGTTTTGTTGACTTTTTTGTAGATCTTGCTCCAAGGAATTGATTTCATCAACTTTTATTTTTTTAAAGTTGTCAGAAAGACTTGGGTCTAACTTCTGAAAAGCTTGCACTTTTGCTTGATATTCTTTTAATTTTCCTTGATATGAAGAATCTAATCTTGTAGCATAATCATTAAGAAGCGAAAGTACTTTCTTAGTTTCAGGCATATACCCTATAATTAATTCAGAATTGATAGATCCAACTTTGGTCTGACCGTTTGCAAACATACCTGTTAAACAAAGAGCGATTAATAGTATTCTTAATTTCATGTTTTATAAAAATTTGAGCAAAGATAAAAAAGGGTTTGATTTACCAAAACATATGCCTCTTTAAAAAGCGTTAAAGTTTTCCATCAATAATGTTAATAATTTTTTCGATATCATCTTGAAAATCAAACCAAATGATCTCTGAATCCTTTCGAAACCAAGTCAATTGCCTCTTAGCAAAGCGACGCGTATTTTTTTTAATTTCTTCTATGGCAAATGCTTCTGTACCGTTTCCATCTAAGAAAGAGAAGAGTTCTCTATAGCCTACAGTTTGCAAAGCATTTAGTTCTTTGTGTTTGTATAAACGATTGACTTCTTCTTTTAAACCATTTTGAATCATGATATCTACACGTAAATTGATTCGATCATAAATCAATTGTCGTTCGCCATTCAATCCAATTTTAATGGAATTAAAATTTCGCTTCTTTTTTGCTTTGTTTTTAAAGCTAGCGTAGGGGAGTCCAGTTCCAATACAGATTTCTAAAGCTCTTGTCACTCTTTGAGGATTGTCTATAGCAATATGATCAAACGTTTCTTTATCTAACTCTTTGAGTTGTTGTTGTAGTGATTCTAAACCCTTCTTTTCTAATTGTAGCGTTAAATCTTTTCTGATTTGTGGATCTACCTTTGGAAAATCATCGAACCCTTTTAGAACGGCATCTACATACAAACCGCTTCCGCCTACCATAATTACTACATTGTGTTTTTGAAAAAGTTCATCTAATTTTTTGATGGCATCTCTTTCAAATGCGCCTACATTATAATCTTCAAAAATGCTTCTGTCTTGAATAAAATGATGTGGTACAGCACTGAGTTCTTCAGGTTCTGGAACAGCAGTTCCAATAGTCATTTCTTTATAAAACTGCCTAGAATCACAGGAAATAATTTCAGTATTGAAATGTTGTGCTACTAGAATACTCAAAGAAGTTTTACCAATGGCAGTGGGTCCTACAATGGTAATGAGTGTTTTTTCTTGAGTATTCATTCTTCATTTAGTTCGTTACCGCAATGATAACAAAAATCTATGTTACTTTGTTTTTTCTTTTGAAGAATTAAGGAGAAATCTAAAAATCGAGTTAATGTTAATTAGGGTGATTTTAACGTAAAAAGATCAAACTTTTAAAAACCGTTTGGTTGTATCATAGAAATCACGTTAATTAATAATTATTTTTTTCTTTTGTTTTCTTTTTTCAGTTTCAAGTTGAATAATGTAAATACCCGTTTTTACCTTAGGTAGTTCGATTTCATTTATTCCAGTTCCTGTAAAAGAAGATATATATACCTGTTTTCCTTGAATGTTATAAACTGAAATTTCAGCATCCTCGCCCTCAATTCCCATAACTTTTAAATTGTAATTCCCAGAATAATACATATTGATAGGGTTTGATTCTACCTCATCTACATTTAATATCTGAGATTTCGTGTGCAAGTAAAAACGCCCTATACCATTGAGATTGTTGGAAATGGTTGTAGTAAAATTAGAAGCACTATCTAGTAAAGTAAATGTATCATCATTCTTATCTTCTAAATATAGATCTATTCCTTCTGGAAGATTTATGCTTGTAGCTGAAATTGTAATTGCTACTCCTGAATTTGCTGAGATTCCTATGGGGATTACCATATTCTCAAAGTTATTATTAGGGAGCGATTGAATTCCTAGATTATTTTCCATACTGTTGGTAACAGTACGCGTATATATTTTAAATTCATTTGATGAACCGTTAAAGATTGAGCTGTCATATCCATTATCAAAATCAGTAGTAGCACCATCAAAATAATAGATATCTGTACGTCTTGTTAAAGCACCATCAGTTAATTCTAATCTAATTTCTGGCCTTGTTGTACTATTTCTTTGGAACGAATCTGACTGATGTGATTGCATTGCTTCAGTAAAGCTGAAAGTACCATTTATATCTCCATTAATAAAAAAACCTTGTACTGGTGCAAGGTATTGAGTACTAGAAACCATATTAATTGGATCATAATCAGAAATTGCTTGATTCCAAAACCAAAAAGTTTGCTCTTCAAGAATATCATTATTAGCACTTAGAATGTTATCTGCACCTGCATTTATTGAAATGTAAGAAGGGTATGGGTTTCCAATTAAATTATATCCGTTACTGTTAAGTGTAGTAGCAATTCCAATATCTGTGGTAGATGTAGTTCCTGTAAAGGTAATATCTCCAGGAGCAGCTAATTTAATAGCCCTGCCTTCTCCCAAGGTAAAATTACCTGATCCTGAACTACCACTTTGATAGAACTGCCAACTGTTAGTAGCATTGTTATAATTACTTAAACCTATACTGGTTCCTCCTGTAGCTAGATTTCCTGCAGAGGCAAAAGCATCAATATCTTGATCTGAGACAGGGGAAGCTATCAAATACCAGTTAGTGGTTCCTAATGTTCTTTTATAGGTGATTAATGCTTCAACAGGTGAATCTTTCACAATAAGAGAACTCCCCGAATTTAGAATTAACGACCCTTGATTTATTAATTTATCGTTAATGGTGAGTGCACCGTTAACGGTTAATGTTTCTCCGCTTTCTATAACAAGATTTCCTATAGAATAAGTTCCATTAATAACAGGCATATTTGTACTACTATTTATGTATACAACATCTTTGTCTGTTGGAATTACACCTCTAGACCAGTTACTTGTATTATTCCAATCAGAATTTGTGCTACCTGTCCAAGTATTTTCTTGTATTTCATAGACAATTGTAAGTCTTGCAGCTAAACTCGGATTCCCGTCATAAGACTCTGCTTGTCTTCTACCACTACCAGTAATAATAAAAGAGATAGAATTAGAAAGTTGCCAATCTGGTAAGTCGACAATTTCCTGTACAATCGTCTTTAAATCTGGTGTTTTTTGATTTGCACCAGCAAGCCCAGCTGAGCCCCAAGTTGGAATACTAGGCCATAACACAGATGCAGTTGTTACAGGTCTGTTGTTAGTAAGATTAAAATTCTCATTTAGAAATTCACTACTGTTGGCTGCTTTTTCACCTCTTATAGTAACGCTGGTTGCTCCACTATCTGCAGCTTCAGATGTAAATTGAATATGTGCACTAGTAATAACAGCGGTTTTAGGTAATTGAATATCATTAAAACGTATACCTACTGTTTGATTATTTTGTGATTGGAAAGAATCAAATACCAACTCTAAATCTGAACTGGTAGCATATACATTACCACCACTTTCAGCTTGCTCAGCATCATCAGAACTTTTAGATACCTGATAGTTAAGTGTTTGTGATTTTAATGTGCCATTACAAATACATTCATCGTCAATGATATCTAGAATTGTGTTTGCATTTCCGTCGTTACACACTGTACCTGCGTCATCACATTTGAAAAATAATTGCAATACAGGTTTGCCTTGACCGCTTTCAAAAGATTCAGCTACTCTTCTGCCAGTTCCTGAAATTATAAAAGTTACTGGGTTTCCTGATACCCAACCAGCTTGTGTGGTTATTTCGTCTACTATAGATTTTAGATTTGGCGTCCTTTGATGAAATTGAGCTTTTCCTACTCCCCATACTGGAATATCATTCCAGGAAACAGAATTTGTAGTCTTTGTTCTAATGAAAATATTATTGGGTGCTGTATTAAAAGTATTACTAGAGGTAGATAGTTCTCCGTGGATTGTTAGATTTGTAGCATCTGTAGTACTCTCGTCAGTTTGAAATTGAATATAAGCTCTATATAACACAACATTATCAGGTATGACAACATTATTAAATCGAATTCCAACTAATTGTTCACTACCATCTGTGATTAATTCTAAATCTGAACTGTATAAATCCATAGCTCCACTAACTACATTTTGTTCTGCATCATCACTATTTGCAGATACTTCAACTGATTGTACGGTTAATGAAGTACTTTCTATGCCAGAACAATTACATGACTCATCAATTACATCATAAGAGGTATTTGGGTCAAGGTCATCACAGGAAGCCCCAGAGTTTGGGCAATAACTACCATCTACTTCATTAGCTATTGTAACAACACCTCCGTTTGATGGAGAGAAAATATCTAGATTTGCTGGCAATTGAAAAGGGTCTGTATTACTTCCTTCAGCTACACTATCAGCATTGTCAACATTTACGGTACGTAATTCTATTTTGTCTTCTTCAACAAAAATTAATTTAAATTGGTTAAATGTACCTGAGTTGCGAGTCCATCCTTTATCATCATCATTTGATCTTAAAGGTGCTCCCCATGTTCCTTCTCCAGTATATACAGTACCATTTACTTGATCTATAACAAAGCCTTCATCATTTCCAGTTTCGGATGATGGTTTTATGGGCCATGTGGTTTTTGACATATGTGAATCACATTCTACGACCAATCGTACTTGATTGTCGTAAAATGATTGTGCCCAAGCATTATAAACATAATCTCCTTCACTTTTAGAGAATGTATGTGGCCTCATAGGTTTATGATATTGTGCCATTTTCCATTTCAAATTACTTGAAGATGCCAGATCGTTATTTAGCCATACTAATTGATCACCTAAGACTGAAATTTCAGTATTTAAAGTGTAAGTACGTATTAGGTTGATTCCCCATGTTATTGCGTAATAAGAGTTAGCATTTGGAGTATCAAAAAGGTTGTAAACTACATTTGCATCATCTTCATGGTTACCACGTGCTGCTATTATTGGAAACATTCTTCCGTCAGAAGCAATTGTAAGTTGCCAGTCATCAAACCATTGTTGCCATTCTGTATTTGTATCATCATCAGTCATGTCTCCACCAAAAAGAACTGCATGAGGTTTTAATTTTGATACCAATAAATTGGCTCTTTGTCTAGGTGTTCTATTGTTTCTTGAATCTCCCCCAGCAATAAAAAATAATTTACTGTTATCTGCAGGAGCAGTTTTAAACCAAAACCTTTGACTGGTTGATTCGCTATCTTTTATAACAAAATAATAAGAGGTATTTGGAGTAAGACCTGTTAGTCTTACAAATTGATTTGACATTCCTTTTGAAAAAACTGACCTGTCTACGGTTCTAGAAAAACTATATGAAGCATAGTTAGTACCATGGTCTGTAGTATCATAATAAACGATTGGACTGCTACCTGATACTTGATTCCATCCAATTGTAATGGTTGTTGAGGGATCATTACCCAATGTAAGTCTATACCTGTTGGTATTTGCATGGACATTGTGAAAAATCCCAATTACTAAGAGTAATATAAACGATACGATTCTCATAATCTTATTATTGCTTTGAGCTATTGATTTCTTGAGAACCACTATGAAGTATTAAAATTGATAGTGGTAATATTCCATGTGGTAATTTATATATTGTTAAATATAAATTTTGATGAAATGAATTAAATATAAAGTGATAATTAAACCCTGCAGTTAATCTGGCAAAGGCTGTTAGAATTCCCCAAAAGATCATGTAAATGAGTGCAATTTTTGCATACTTTGGAATAAAGATCAAAATAGACATTGCTATATCTAATATACCTGCAATGAGTAAAAATAATTTAGCATTAGATTCTGAGACTTTCAAAATTTGAATGGTCATATCTATAAAATATCCTGGAACGTATAGTAAGCCCATAGCAAAAATACCATGGGAAATAAATGTTATTGCTACAGCAATTTTTAAGCATAAAGAAAAATTCAATCTATTTATGGAAGTAGCATCTTTGTAGAAAAACAATAGTAAGGGAGCTGCCAACTGAATAGATAATTCAAAAAATTGCAGCCAATCGTAATTTTTATTTTTTACTAAGCACAAACTAAGAAAGAAGAGAATAAAAATACCGAAACCTAGTATGGTTTTTTTTACCCTCTTAAAACGTATTTTTTCCCAGAAAATACTAATGATCCCAGAAAACAATAAGATAATCCCTGATAGCTTGATAGAAAAATCTATCCACTTGTTTACAGTAAGACTAGTAGCATACTCATTCCAAGGTGTTTTGAAAACCCCTTCCACAATTGGGGTTAATAAGCTTTCATCCCAAAGAATTGATCTGTAAGGAGCACTAAAGAAATAAAACTCATAGGCTCTTCCTAAGAAAATCAAAAGACAACTGATTCTTAGAAGAGTATAAAATTTTTCATTCTCATTAAGAGAAATATTTTGTATAAATAGGGACATATATACAGTAATAATACTTATAATCTTAAGTTGTAAATAAAATCAAGTAAATGTATACATATATATTGATAAAAAAAACACACCAAATAAATGACAAAAAGTATATATACTTTTATCTACTCATTTATTCGTTAAGTTGATTCCCGCAATGATAACAAAATTCAGCACTATCTTTATGATCTTCTTTCAAACAATTTGGACAGGCTTGCGTATTTGTTTGCACATTGGCTTTTACCATTTCTGAACCAACAATTCCAGTAGGAATGGCAATAATGGCATATCCTAGAATCATAATAGCACTTGCAATTAATTGACCTAAGGGCGTTCCAGGTGCAATATCTCCATAGCCAACTGTAGTTAAAGTAACAATGGCCCAATACACACTTCGTGGTATACTTATAAACCCATTTTCAGCCCCTTCAACCATATACATTATAGTTCCTAAAATGATACATAAGATTAAAATAAAGAAGAGGAAAACTCCAATTTTTGCTCTACTCGCTCTTAAAGCAACGAGTAATCGATTAGAGGCACCAATGTAACGTGCAATCTTTAAAATCCGAAACACTCTTAATAATCGAAGTGCTCTTAGTGCGGCTAAATTATGACTTCCTACTAAAACGAAGGATAGATATTTTGGAATGGTAGATAAAAGGTCAATGATTCCGTAAAAACTGAAAATATATTTCCAAGGTTTTTTAACGGCTATAATTCTTAAAATATACTCAATAGAAAAGAGAATGGTAATTACCCATTCTGCAATATTTAGAAAATCACCGTACTTGTCGCCAATACTTTGTACGCTTTCTAGCATTACAAAGAGAATACTTGCCAGAATGGCAATAAGTAATATGACATCAAATAATTTTCCAGAAGGCGTATCGGCTTCATAAATTACTTCATGAAGACGATGTCTAAACGATGTTTTATTTTTACTCTGATTGGAATCCAATAATGATGATTTTAAAGCAAGATACTACAAATTAGTTTTTCTTCACAAAAATAAAATCTCCACCTTCATCACCTACTTCTTGAATGGTTCCGTATTGAGGAACATTCTTGCTGTTGTTCATTACAGGTTCTTCAATTTTATCGAATATTTTTCTGGCAGTTAAATACAACTCGTCATTGTTCGTTAATCGATCTATTAAATATTTTAAAAAGACACTTTTATTAGGAACTGTTTTTAATGTACCACTCGTAATGGCTTTTCTACTAGGCAATTCAAATTTTCTAGTGATCGATTTTGGAGCTAATTTATAAGATCGTGTTTTAAAAATACTCCCGCTAAAACAAGCATCAGAAATTAATAATGTATGTTTTGAATTGATTCCTTTGATATAATCTTTTATTGTTGAATTGCTAATCATATTTAAACCATATTCTGGATCAGCATCGGAAGGCAGCCAACTACCTGTCTCAGTACTTTCATCATAAATTCCGTGTCCAGCATAGAAAATTAATACATTGTCTTTATTGGTTACTTTCTGTCTTAGTTTTACAAACTCTCGAAGAATTTGATTTTCTGTTGGACTGTTGTTTAAGAGGACTACATTTTCTCTTTTGAAATTGTATTTATTCACCAAAATATCACTTAAATCTTTGGCATCTTTTGTAGGTAAGCCTTCTAAATCTGGTACATTACTTGCATCGTTATAATCACTTACACCAATTAATAATGCGTAATAGGTACCAAAACCGATGTCTAATTTTTCTTCTTTTTTGATAACGATATCTGTATCTGGTCTTACAATATCTACTTCTGGCGATTTTCTTTTGATGGTGAATGTCTTCGTAGAAGATGCTTGTTTAATATCTGTAGCTTTCACTACCAATGTGTTTGTCCCCACTTTTAATGGAACATTGGCAATAAAAGAACCATCATCATAAACAGTTGCATCAACTCCGTTGATTAAAACTTCATAGATTCCGTCTTTATCCGTTGCTGTTCCTTTGACTTGAATTCTCTTCGTTTTTACAATTTTAAACCCTCTTTTGAGATCTACATCGGGTTCAGAAATAACCACAACAGGAGGGTTGTTATAGTTACTGGTTTGATATTTTACACCCAAATAATCTACAGCAATTTTTTGCTCATGATAAGCTGTATATCCAAACTTATTCCCAAAGAAAGGTTCAAAAGGAGCTTCATTCATGTATTGATCATTGATATAAAATCGCAACAGTGATCCTGATTTTACAATCTTAATTTTATTGGATGCTCCAATACCTGTTTTAACAGCGTCATTTGAAGTAAAAGGAATGATTTTTTTATACTTGTCGTTATCAAACTTTCGGAACATATAACTTCCGTTTGTACTAATTAAAAAAGTAAATTCATTACTGGAATTTTTCCTCCCAAATGTAATTCCATACAAACCTGTTGCTCCAGATTTTTCTCTACTGATGGACGTTTCAATAATAAAATCTTTACTGGTGTTGATGTTTAGGTCTTTACTGATAAAAATCCCACCTTCTTTCTTTCTATGAATTGCTAACTTTCCTGAGTTTACACCTACTGAATAGTTATCTAAATCTTCGTTAGACCATCCATTTTTGTTGGTAGAAAAACCGTCATAAAAAGGAACTTGTAGAGATTTATTATTGACAACCGTTGTATTTGAAGTCAAATATTTAACACGTAAGTAATCTACAGCGACTTCTTGATTGTTGTAAACTACAAAGCCTAATTCGTTTCCATAAAAAGCTTCGAAATCCATCTGGTAAACGTTGTTATTATTTACATAGAATTTATATTCATTTCCATCTTTCTTGACTTTTAAAGTGTTCGATTTTCCATTTCCAGTATTTATATGCGAAGAGGTCGTCCACTTTTTAAGAACTTGTTCAGATCCTTTTACCATTCTAGCTACTTTATAATATCCGCTAGAGGAAAGGTAAAAACGGAAATCATCATCATCTTTTTTACCAAAGATGAGTCCATAACCATAATTACTAACACCGCTGATTTTATCTAGTTTTGTTTCTATTTCAAAATCTCTAGAAGTGTCTATTGGATGGTCATCATAAGTAGCCCAGCCTTTTTCTGTTCTTTTATGTTTTAAATAATACTTCCCATTTCTTACTTTAAAGTTTTTCTTATCATCATCAGCTTCAAACCAGCTATTTGTATTGTTTGTAAACTGATCACTAAAATGAAAACTAGAATTGTTATAAGTATAATTATTGATATTGTCTGTAATAGTGGTATTGGTTGTATTTGTATTGGTTTTCTTTTTGTCTAAATAACCGATGCTTAAATAGGCAATAGATATTTTTTGATTGTCATAAACGACATAGCCTAATCGATTACCATAAAATTCAGTGCTGTAACTTGTATAGACTTTACTATTATTGATATAGTACTCTAATTTACTTCCAATTTTAACCACTTTCAAGACATTGTATGCTCCATTTCCTTTTTTAACAGCACTAGATGGTGTCCAGTTTTTTAAAAAATTATCTTTTCCGTCTTTTATATTATTGATAGAGTAAGAGCCATTTCCGTTGATATAAAACAATCGTTGATTTTGCGAATCTTTTCTTCCAAAAACAATTCCATATCCATTGGTTAGAGTTCCGTTTACTTTTTTAATATCGGCAAGAATTTTAAAATCTCTAGAAGTATCAATATATTTTGAGATGGTTGAAGACCAACCTCCAGAGGGTCTTTTGTGATCAAAATAATAATTGCCTCCGCTAATATCTAAATTGATATTTTCATTTTTTGTTGTAGACCAACTATTTTTATTATCGGTATATCCATCAAATAAAATACTCTCTTTGGTGGTATGTGAATTGGATGTAGTATTGGTATTTGTCGTGTTTGTTGTTGTGGTGGTATTATCTTCATATGCAATGCTTAGATATCCCACTGCCATTTTTATTTTATCATAAACAATGAATCCAACTCTATCTCCATAGAATTTTGTGGCGTATGTTGAATATACTAAGTTACTATTGATGTAGAACTTATATTTACTTCCAACCTTTTGAACTTTCAAATAATTATATGACCCATTACCAGTCTTAATGTGACTAGAAGATGTCCATTCTTTGATATATGTTCTTTTTCCATTGACAGTTTTGTTGATGATATAAGAACCGTCTGAAGAGATGAAAAACTGATTTTGATTGTCAGTATCTTTCCTTCCGAATACAATCCCAAAACCGTTGTTATTAACACCGCTAACTTTCTTAATCTGCGCTGTAATTCTAAAATCTCTTTTGGTATCTATATATTTTTTAATAGTAGGGGCATAACCACCACTAGATATTTTACGTTCTACAATGTAATCTCCATTTTGTACAGAGGCATAATTATCTGAAGAATTTATTTCAGACCAATTGTTATTATTGTTGTTAAATCCTTCAAATAAGATTGTTTTAGAAGCAGTGGTGTTTGTGGTGTTTGTACTTGTACCTAAATATTTTACTCTGATATAATCAACAGCAATTTTTTGATCTCTATAAATTCGAAGTGCCATCTTGGAGCCTTTAAATTTTGTAAAAGCCATTCCAAATACATAAGAACCATTGACATAGTAGATAATTCTTTTTCCAGACTTTTTTATACGCAGCTTATTAGTTTTGTTATTTCCTTTTTTTAGAAAAGAAGATTCTGTCCACTTTTTAAGGTTGGAATAGGTTCCACTCTTAGATTCTGCGATTCTATAAAAACCCGTAGATGTAATTCCAAATTCACCATAATTATCCTCATCTTTATAATCATATAAAAAAGAAATCCCATAGTCTTGTACTCCAGAGACTTTTAGAATGGACGTTTCAATTTCAAAATCTCTGCTAAAATCGATCGTAATACTTCTCGTAGTTACTTCTCTTGAGCCTTCATTTTTTTTATACTCAAAGTAATACTTTCCGTTGGAGGCATATAATTCTCTGACATCATTATTTCCTTTCGTCCAATTTCCTTGACTGGAAAATTCTTCTTGGTATACATACTTCCCTTGCGAAAAAGCATTTAATGAGCAAAAAATAAATAGGGGGGCAAATAAAATTATGATCTTACGTTTCATTTATTAGTATTTATAATTTCTTATTGATGATTCATTTGGATAAAAATAGGGACTACTTTGGCTGAAGAAGAGCTTGTTGCTGCTTTAAAAGCAATTCGATCACTTTGAAAAGTAATGTCGTCTCCTTGATACATCTTGTATTGCAAAGCCTTTTTTACTCTCGACACAAAGTCTCCTGTTCCGTACCTAGCTTTACTAACAATGGAATTAATGTTTAATTTTTCTTTACTGTACAAAACGCATAAAATATCTCTTCCAGGTTTGTCATCAAATTCTATATAATAATCTTCATTTGGAATGGCTATTTCACTGTTTGAATAATTGAAGAAATCACTAAAATTTTCAAACGGGTAGAGTTTGTTTACAGATTTATCTGCAGAACCATAGCCAATTAGATATACATAACCTCTTTGTTTGCTTTGTAAGTGAATTCTAAACTGAGTTCCAGAAGAGTATGATTTTTCAATGTTATATGTTGTCTTAGAGGCTTTTACGATATTAAAATTCCTTTTGGCTTCATTTGCTAGAGTTGGAATCATATTTTGACCATTACTCAATTTCAATTTAATTTCTCCAGCAATGGTATTGTTTTTTGTTACTGTCGTTACATTGGTATCTACCTTGTCTGGTTTAGACTCAGTAGTATCAACCAAAACATAGGCCGTTTTTATATGGTTTTTAAAATCATTATATTTTACCCAGAAGAATCCATTGTTTCTAAATTGAGTTCCCCAAGAATTCATAATCTCAAAAGCACCTCCATGTTTTGTGTCATCATAACCCACCACCACCATGGCATGTCCGCCAGCAGATGGAGTAGAAGGAGCAGTCCACAATTCTCCTGGACCACTTAGTTTTCCATATTTAAACATTCCAATAACAACAGGGTTTTTATTGGCAATTGCTTTTTTTACTTTACCAACCAAGTTGTATGGATTGTCCCATCTTGCCAAACGTTCAAACGTTATAATTTTATGATCTTTGGCTTTTTGTATTCCATAATTTGTAGGCTTGGTAGTACAGTTTGTTGAATTATAAGCGAATTCATTTTTCTTTAAAATCCCAGTGGTATTCATCAATTTCATAGCATCAGCAATATAAGATCCACGCTGACAGCTATTATCTCCGTACGCTTTAATTTGATTGTAAATGAATGAGGGAGAAAATGCATTCTGATTGATTTTTGCTGTATTATTTTTCCAATTGTTCTTAATAGCAAAAGCAATGGTTCTTGCGCCATATCCGCTTGCCCAACCTACACAAGAGGGCTGAGACCCTTGATTTCCAGGTGTTGGAGCATATGGTTTTAAACTGTACTTATTAGGAAGGTTTGTAAAACTTCTTGTTAGAATTGGCGCTGAAATAGGAACAGATTCATATTTTTCTTGATCGAAGTCTAAACCTGTGGTTCCTTCTTGAGAAAACGACGCAATAGCGCATAGACAGAAGGTGATAATGAGGGAGAATTTTTTCATGGTCGAAAAATTAAAAGTATTGATTGTCTAAAATCTCATTAAATATAATAAAAAATAAATACGTCGGTGGACGTATTTAAAGATTCGGAAGCTAAAGACTTAGTTGTTAATCTTTTTCATTACTATTATTGGTGTTATGATTTCTTTTTAAATTGAATGATAGAATTCTGTGCTTTTGTTACCTGATTATAAAACTCTTTTAAACGTTGATAATCGTTAGCATAAAAGGTGATTTTATTAATTTGAAACTTTATATAAACACTCAAAGTATTATTGACAACACTAATTTTTTGTAAATAAGAACCTCCTTTGTTTGGGAGCGCAAAAATATGATCTTGTGGAATTTTACTAAACTCAAAATTTTCAGGAAGTTTTAAATTTAATAAATAGGTATTTTTTATAGGATATCCATAATCTACTGGGTAATTCCTTTCTTTTAATTGAAAAGGGTTTACTTTAGAAAGAAGTAAAAGAGAACTGATTTCGATTGTAGAAACATCTTCAATGCGTAAATCAAAGACTTCCCTTAAGGTTTTTTCGTGGTTACTTTCATTTTCAACGGAATAGTTTTCTATTTCTATATCTGGACTCAAAGTTTCTAAATCCTCTAGATAAATTTCTTCACCTTTTCTCTTTAATTCTTTTCGAGTGTCTAAAGCCTTATAGCCATTTTTTGTAACAATATTTTGTCCGATAATTGTACCTTCATCATCTACAGATAAATTCATTTTTTTTCTTAATGAATTATTCTTTATTGGAATAATTGGTTCCCAATAACTTCCCTTATTAAAATCAAAAACTCTTCCATCTCCATTTAAAGATTGGAAAGGAATCATCCCAAAAGACATTAATTTGTCTGTAGCATCTAAAAAATATTTTTCACCATCAATAACAATCCTAATGAGATCTGAATTGAAGTCATCTAATGTTGCATGTAGTTTTGTTGGTAGACCATTATCTCTTGTAGAAAGCATTACAAATTTTACATCATTAAAACCAGCGGCTAGTAGTGCATTGTATAAAGAAATATTAATTCTACTGGAGCTAGCGACCCTATTTTTATGCGATTGAGAAAACGTTTTCCCTGAATTATTACCTAGTACAAAATGATTTTGAATATAATAAAAAACTTTTTTTGCTCTTTTTAAATTGTCAGGTTCATTAAGAATAGAATCGGATAATTTTCTTCGGTAAAAAGACTTTCTATCAAGCCTACTCTCTAAACTCTTCTTCACCCATTTATCCAAGGTTCGCCAATCTTCATTCTCTCCTTTTTTCACAAAACGATCTTCATATTCTTTTTCAAAAGAAAGCCTTGATAGAAAATTATATTTACTGGTCATATATTCTTCTGAGGTAAATGCGGGAATATCTTTCATAATATATTTTACCTGAATACATTTGTAAACACCGATACATTTTTTTTTGATTACAGATTCTGAAAAATCGGGCTTCAAATACCCAATTAAACGGACGTTATATTTAGGACGTCCTGAAAGAAATGCAGTATATTCAGTCTTTATAGAAGGGATACTTCCTTGAAAATAGAAATTGTAGACTTTGTAGTTATTCCTGCTAACCGTGTATTTGTATTCTATCACAGAACCCACTTTAACATTGGGTAAGGAAAACTTATCTACTTTGAGTCTGCTAGAAACTTTTTCTTTAAAGATATTGTCATCACTTAATTTACTTTTTACAATTTTCCCATTTGCATCTAGATTATAGGTAATTGCTTCTACGTTTTCTAATTTGCTCGATTTGAAATAAGGAATCTCTAAAGTAGCATAAGAAAAAGCACTTTTGTCTAGAATTTTTATTCTTATATAATACTCTTTAGTAAAATTGTAATTCTTACTTTTACTTGGATATACAAATTTTTTCTCTTCAAGAATTACTGCACTTGCTGTAGAATCTTTATCATAAACAGTCATTTTTAGCTCTTCGAGCGTAGTTAATCCCATTTTTTGTAGATCAGGATCTTGTGCATAAACAGAGATTGTACATAATAAGCAAAGTAATAGTGCTATTTTTTTCATTCTTCAATTTTTTGGAGTTCTATATAAGCAGCTTCAGCTAAAATAATCTGCTCGTATAATTTTTTCAAATAAAAATATTCTTCAGTAGAAAATAGATCTTTTTTGATGTAAAATTTAATATAAAGGGTAATTTTATTATTTGATTTACTAATTTTGTATATATAATTACCGCCATTATTAGGAAGCTTTAAACCTAAATTTTTTGGCAATTTTGTGATCTTATAATTATCAGGAATTTTAATTGATAAGCGATAAATATTTTTTCTCTGATAAATGAAATCTAAATTGAAATTACGTTCATTTGCTTTAAAAGGATTGATACTTAATTGATCAAAAAAGACAGGAGAAAATCGAATTAAATTTTCGGAATCTATTTCTGTATTTAAATCTTCATTTGAGATAGAGATTTCTTGTGTTTCTATCAACGTATCGTCTAGATTTTTTAAATTTTTAATTTTGAAACTATCTATATTTATATTAGAAATTTCTTCTTCTATTCCTTCTAAATATTTTTCTTCTCCTAGTTCTATGTATTTCTCTCTGGTGATATAGGCATTAATACCTTCTCTACGAACCAACATTTTCCCTTCTAAATTCATTTCATCATCAAAAGAAACATTAATAACGCTATTCTTTGTAGAAATGTCTTTAGGCGCTATTTTTTGCCAATCACTGTTACCTTCAAAATCTAAAACCCTAGCTTCACCATTCAAAGTTATGGGTGAAAGATCACCGAAGGCTAATTTTTTATTTGCAGCATCTAAAAAGTATTCTTTTTCATCAATGACAGCTTTAATCAAGGTATAATTAAAATTTTCAAATTCAGGAACTTCCCTCTCAGGAAGTCCATAGCCTCTTGTCGCAAGTATTGTATAATAACATTCTATACCTAATTCTTGTAAACTATTATAAAGAGAAATATTAATTAAATTTAATGAACCACTTTTCTTTTTTGACCTTTTTCTGAATCTATATTTGGAATCTCCACCTTTATATCCATTCCAAGTGTAATGATTTTGTACAAACGAATAGATGTTTTTAGCAATTTCTAACTTGTTTTCCCCTTTTTTAATTGAGTCTGGAACGATTTTATTGAAAAAACTTTTTTTGATTTTTTCATCCTTCAAAAGATATGACCTATATGCATTGTCAAATTGAAACCAAAATCGCATCATAAAATAAGGAACAAACCCTTTTCTAGTATATCTAGAAAGCTTAAATCGTAGTTTTGAGATTAAATTACTGGGATTTGGCATAAAAGGTTCTTCTTTAAACCTAGGAATAGAGTCCATACCATAAAAAGAGTAATTACAAATACCTCTTTTTTTCTGATTTGGAAAACATTTTTTACCATCAGAAAATTCTTTTTTTGATAATGGTAATGAGCCTTTTAAAAGAACCAAATGATTAATATAATTAGGAACTGATGTATGTATTTCACTTCGTATTTTTGGAATATCAGATTGAAAGTACCAAGGATCTATATTCGGATTAGAGGAAACAACACGGTACTTAATTTCAATAACACTTCCTACTTTTACGTTGGGGAGGTTTAAAATAATTTCTTCATAGTCATCCTGTACTTTGTTTCGCAGAATGTCTTCTACTTTAAAAGGAGATGTTAGGATAGAATCATTGTTAGAAAGATTGTAGGTGAATGCTTTTATTTCAGATACTTTATCTTTTTTATACAAGCCAAAAGAAAAAGTTCCTTTCTCTAATCCGTCTTTGGTTAGAATTTTAATACGATAATAATTCTCGGTAGTAAATTTTACTTTTTTTCGATTACTTAAATAAAAATTGCAATGTTCATAAAGGACCAATGCAGCAGCCGTAGAGTCTTTCTCGTAGATATTGGTCTTTAATTCTTTTAAAGTGGCTTGCTTTATTTTTACAGATTTTGTTTCCTGAGCGAAACAATAGCTCACAAAAAAAAGCAACAAGATTAAGATTTTGTTTTTCATAGTTTTTTTTCAAAGATACAGCAATCTAAAAAAACTATGGGAAATATCAAAATCGAATGATCTTGGTAACAGTATTATTTTTTAAATAATTTTTGACAATCATTTTTGCTAACTCTTTATTTTCAATAGGAGTAAGGATAGATTTTAAGATATCTAAATTTGACTCTTGAAAGGAAAGATTGGTGAACCCGTAACCAAAAACTTTATTGTTTTCAACGAGAATAATTGCGTTTTCTTCTACTTCTCGACCTTTATGTTGGATCATAAAATTATCATGAGCAAAATCATCGGGGTTAATTTTTCTATTTTTACTGAAGTTAAATTTAGGTTGTAAAGTGTCTAACTCTAAATTGTAAATCAATCGCTTAAATAACTCATTTCCAGAAAATTCAAAAGTAATATTTTTCACTCTTTCTTGAATCTTAAGAGCTCTTTTACTTTGTTTTAGAAACAATTTGTTGACTTCAAATTTTAGGTTTTTTCCTCTTCCAATATAGATGACTCTTCCTTCTGAATCATGAATGTAAAAAACCCCCATTTTTTCAGGAATGGTTTCTAAAATTGCATTCAACTTATCTTTCACATCTCTATTGTCGAAATATTTGATAGAGTTTTGAATAATTTCTTTGCTCTGATCTTTTTCTAATAAAAGTTTAAAAAGTTGTACTGTAGCTATGGCATCACCAGTAGCTCTATGACGATCACTCATTGGAATTCCAAGTGATTTGCAAAGTTTTCCTAAACTATAAGAATCTTCTTCAGGAATTAATTTTCGACTTAATTCTACCGTACAAACAGTATTCATTTGATAATCGAAGCCTAAGCGATCAAATTCTATTTTTAAAATTCTAGAATCGAATTCTGCGTTATGAGCAACTAAGGTTGTATTTTTTGTGATTTCTATGATTCGCTTTGCAACCTCATAAAACTTAGGAGCATTACGCAACATTTGATTATTGATTCCTGTAAGTTTTACAACAAACTCTTGAATGGGCTTCTCTGGATTTACAAGACTAATAAATTGATCTACAACAGAATGTCCGTCAAACTTATAGATTGCGATTTCGGTAATCCCTTCTTCATTGAATTTTCCCCCTGTGGTTTCTATATCTAAAATTGCATACAAAGTCTTTCTGTCTCTAGGTTAAGTAATTCCTTACACCAAATATAGAACTTCCTACACGAATCATGGTACTTCCATTTTTGATAGCAATTGGGTAATCTCCACTCATTCCCATGGAAAGTGTTTTTAGTTCTGAGTTCTGAGTTTTGAGTTTGTCAAACAGATTCTTTAACGAAGAAAATTCTTGTATTAATTGACTTTCATCTGAAGTAAAAGTTGCCATTCCCATAAATCCAACTACTTTGATGTTGGATAATTCTTTGAATTCATTTGAATGCAAAATCGCTTCAATTTCATCAAATGATAACCCAAATTTTGTTTCTTCTTTGGCTATTCTTGCTTGTAATAAACAATGAATGACTCTATTGTGTTTCTGAGCTTGCTTGTTAATTTCTTTGAGTGTTTTAAAACTATCTACACCATGAATCAAATCAACAAAATGAGCCATATACTTTACCTTGTTGCTTTGCAAATGACCAATCATGTGCCATTGAATGTCTTTGGGTAAAGCATCATATTTAAGAACCATTTCCTGAATTTTATTTTCGCCAAATACACGATGACCTGCGTCATAAGCTTCCTGAATGTCTCTAATAGGTTTGGTTTTTGAAACTGCAACCAAGGTGACGTCTTCTGGGATTGAAGCGTTTATTTTTTCTAAATTATCTTTAATAAAATTCATGCTAAAACTCATACATCGTTAAACCACTTCTTAATTTAGGTTCAATATAACTAGTTTTTGGGGGCATTTTTAATTCTGCATCAGCTATTTCTTTCATTTCATCGATTGAAATAGGGAGCATTCCAAAACCAACTTTGTAAGTACCATTGTCTACGTTGGTTTTTAAAGATAAAATATCCAACTTATTATTGGTATAACCAATCCGATTGTTGTTGTTTAAATTGTCAATACTTAAAATTGGTTTTAAGATGGTTCTATATAAGATCTCAGTATCTAATCTACTCAATGCATCGTTAAACTCGTAGGCATTCTTTCTTAAATATAAAGAATAAAATTTTCCTTCTAAGTACATGCTAAAATGATGTTGCTGAGTAGGCGTATATAAATTACTACCTCTATCTTCTATTCTAAAGTAAGTATCCAATTCTATTAAGAATTCATCTACATTCATCCCGTTTAAATCTTTTACAAAACGATTGAACTCATAAATTTTTAAATGAGATTCAGGAATCAAATAACTCATAAAAAAATTATAGTTTTCGGTTCCGTTGTGATTTTCATTTTCGGCTCCTAAACCTTTTGCTAGCAGGGCAGAGGAAGCTGTTCTGTGATGACCGTCAGCAATATATAAACGTTCTGTTCTCTTAAAAAAAGAAGCGATTTCTTCACAATTTTTTGAATCTTGAACCAACCACAAGCGATGTAATTTTTTATCAGTTGTAGAAAATTCGTATTCTGGTCTTTGTTCTTTTATTGTATTGATGAGTTCTTCAAAACTTTCATCATCCTCAAACATCAATAAAACGGGTTCCGCATTAAAACCAGTTGATTTTAAGTAGGTTTCGAATAAAACTTCTCTTTTATGGATGGTTCCTTCGTGTTTTTTTATAAAACCATTTCTGTAATCTTCAACAGCCGTTGCGGCAATAATTCCGCAAAAAGTATCGTAGTAATCAGAACTTTCATAAATATAAAATGTAGGTTTTTCATCTTTAATAAAAATTCTGTTTTCTTTAAATTCTTCGTACCTATTATGCACCATTTGAAAGCGTTGCTCTCCAGATATTTCTTGATGGAATTTATATCCTGGATTGATGATATGTAAAAAGGTAAACGGATTAAAGTCCAGTTTAGCAGCCAACTCAGCATTTGTATAAGCTTCGTAGGATTTTGAGGAAACCAATGCGACTTTATCCCTGCTAGGTCTTACAGCTTTAAAAGGTTTTACAATTGCCATAAATTATTTGAGCAATGTTGCAATTTGCTTTGCTAATTCTGTTCCAATTCTGTCTTGAGCTTCTAATGTAGCAGCACCAATATGAGGTGTTAAAGACAACTCAGGATTCATCAATAATTGAATTTCTGGTTTTGGTTCGTTTTCAAAAACATCCAAACCAGCAAACTTAATTTTTTCACTTTCAATGGCATTGACCAAAGCAATCTCATTTAGAACACCACCTCTGGCAGCATTTACAATTCCGACGCCATCTTTCATTTTAGCAATTTCTTGCGCTCCAATAATATAATCGTCTTGAGCAGGAACATGTAGCGTAATGAAATCACTTTCTTTTAAAAGTTCATCTAAACCAATGGTATCTATAGAAATGATAATGCTTTGACCGTTAAAGAAATCAACAGTAATTGGAGCGCTTTCTGTAAAAGCATCGTTGGCAACGACTTTCATTCCCAATCCTAAAGCAATTTTTGCAACTTCCTGACCAATTCTTCCAAAACCTATAATTCCGATTGTCTTTCCGCGTAATTCAGTTCCACCTGCATAGGCTTTTTTCAATTCCTTAAAACGAGAATCTCCTTCTAAAGGCATTTCTCTATTGGATTGATGTAAGAAACGAACCATTCCGAATAAATGTGCAAAGACCAATTCTGCAACAGAACTTGAAGATGCAGCTGGGGTATTAATCACGTGTAAACCTTGACCTATTGCATATTCAATATCAATATTATCCATACCAACGCCACCACGTCCGATGAGTTTAATACTTGGACAAGCGTCAATCAACTCTTGTCTTACTTGCGTTGCGCTTCGGACTAGAATCCCATCAATTTGATGTTCATTGATGTAATTTTCTAATTGCTCTTGAGCAACCTTGGTGGTGATCACTTCAAAGCCTTCTTTTTGTAAAGCATCAATTCCGCTTTGTGAAATTCCATCGTTTGCTAATATTTTCATCTTTATTTTATTTTGTCATTGCGAGGAGTCCAAAAATTTTGGGACAACGTGGCAACCTCATAGTGAGATTCCTTCACTTTGTTCGGAATGACAGTTTTATGATTTTCTTTCCAACTCTTTCATGGTGTCTACCAAAACTTGTACACTGTATAAAGGCAAAGCATTGTACATACTTGCTCTATAGCCCCCCACACTTCTATGACCGTTTAGTCCATTAATACCTGCTTCTTTCCACATCGTATCAAATGTATCTTTTAAAGCATCATTTGTTAAGGTAAAGGTTGCATTCATAGTACTTCTATCTTCAGTTGCAACAACTCCTTGGAATAATGGATTTCTATCAATTTCTCCATAAAGTAAATTGGCTTTTTTCTCATTTACTTTTTCAATAAATGGAATTCCGCCTAAATCTTTTAACCATTCTAAAGTTAGCATAGAAACATACACAGGAAAAACGGCAGGCGTGTTAAACATACTATCTTTTCCTAAATGGACTTTATAATCTAACATAGAAGGTATGGTTCTGTTTACTTTTCCTAAGATGTCTTCTTTGATAATAATGACAGTAGTTCCCGCAGGTCCCATATTCTTTTGTGCTCCAGCATAGATCAAGTCGAATTTTGAAAAATCCAATTGACGTGAAAAAATATCAGAACTCATATCACAAACCAAAGGAACTTCTGTTTCTGGAAAATCTTTGATCTGTGTTCCAAAAATGGTATTGTTACTGGTACAGTGAAAATAATCTGCATCCGTAGGAATTTCATATCCTTTAGGAATGTAAGTATAGTTTTTATCTTTTGATGAGGCTACTTCTACCATTTCGCCAAATAACTTTGCTTCTTTAATGGCTTTATTTGCCCAAGTTCCTGTATTTAGATATCCAGCTTTGGTGTTCAATAAATTATATGCAGCCATTAAAAATTGTGTACTAGCACCGCCTTGTAAGAACAAAACTTGATAGCCTTTGTTTTCCAACCCTAATAACTCTAAAGTCAACGCTCTTGCTTTTTCCATCACATCTACAAAAGGCTTGCTTCTGTGCGAAATCTCAATCAATGATAAGTTATCGTTATTAAAGTTAAGAACTGCTTCAGAAGCTTTTCGTAATACTTCTTCAGGTAAGATACAAGGTCCAGCACTAAAGTTATGTTTTTTCATACGTTGTTGTGTTATTTTTTCAAGTGGCAAATTTCTAAATTTTTGGTGGATAATAATATGATAAAAATTAAATTGTGGATAAAAAATCTAAAGTGTTAATACCATCTGCATAATCCCATAATTCTGGATGCTGCGTTTGACCAAATTTCACTTCATTTTCTAAGAAATTGTTGGCAACGATACATTGAATGTTTTCAGCTTCTTGGTGTAATTTTATTTTTAAGTCGATAGGATTGTCGTAATATTCATAGAAAACACTTGCAATAGGGGAGGCGTAGCTTTCATCTTCTTTAATCATTAAAAACCCATTTTCAAGAATATCAAACTCACTCATTAAATACACCGTTTTGTTATAGTCGTAATTATTGGCATATTTTGCATTGTTGATGATTTCATGTTGTTTGTACATTCCTTTGAAAAAGGGATCAAAATCAAAACCCTTAGGAACAAATAATTTAGAAACACTTCTACAACCTAGTCCAAAATAACGAAAAATGTCGTCACTTAAATTTTCAAAATCTTGTTCGGTTTCACTTCCTTGAATAACGGCAACCGAATTTCTGTTTTTACGAATAATGTTAGGTTTGTCTTTGAAATAATATTCAAAATAGCGTGCTGTATTGTTACTTCCTGTGGCAATAACAGCATCGTAACCTGCTAATTTTTCTTCTGTAAATGTAACTTGTCCTTTAAAAGATTCATCAACATACTCTAAGTATTTGGCAAGAAAAGGAAGCAAATTCTTGTCGTTAGATGATTGTTTTACTAAAACGGAGTGCCCAGAAATTAAGACCGATAAGAAATCGTGGAACCCGACTAGTGGAATATTTCCGGCCATAATAATGGCTATTTGTTTCGCATTTCCAGTATGTATCGTTTGATTGTCAATCCATTGAGTTAAGTTTTCTTTTGTCAGTGCTTTTGCCCAACTTTCTAAAGAAAATAGAATGTTCTCTTTGGTAAACCAAGTATTGTTTTCTTGGGCTAATTTGATCTGATGTTGAAAACCGTCAAAAAAGATTTCATTATTAAGAATATCTTTCTTGTTTTTTATTTCTTTTCTCGAAAATTGACTTAAAAAGTTGCCTAATTCTGAAAAAGCATCAATTCGATTTTGAATACTACTCATTTATTTTGGTTGCTACCTTTTTAGGGTTTATTTTTGCAGTGCAAAGTTACACAAACTAAAGAGAATAACGATGGCGATAATAATAACAGATGAGTGTATAAATTGCGGGGCTTGTGAACCCGAATGTCCTAATACAGCAATCTATGAAGGTGCTGATGATTGGAAATATGCTGATGGAACAGATTTAGCAGGTGATGTCGTATTACCCAGCGGAAGTGCTGTGAATGCTGATGAAGATCAAGAGCCTGTTTCTGATGAGATTTATTATATCGTTGCCGATAAATGTACAGAGTGTAAAGGGTTTCATGAAGAACCACAATGTGCTGCTGTTTGTCCTGTTGACTGTTGCGTTCCTGACGAAGACAATGTAGAAACGGAAGAAGAGTTGTTAGGTAAACAGCGTTTTATGCATCATGAATAGGTGACTTCGATACTTCGACAAGCTCAGTATGATACCTCAGTCACCATAGAGCACTTCGACACTTCGGCTACTTCGGCAAGCTCAGTGCAGGCAAGCTAAGTATAGTATTTCAATCACTTTTTAAAACATAAAAAATCCCGATTAACTCGGGATTTTTTTATTCGGGTATTTTGTTATTTAAAATTTGTAGCTCACTCCAGCATTAATAATACTTCCATTAAATCCAAACTGATTTACTTCCCAAGGATATCTAAATCGACCTCCAAGATCGGTTACAAAGTCCCCTTGAGTTTCAATTTCATCAGGATACACATTTAATAAATTATTGATAGATAGGTTTCCAGAAAATTTATCTGAAAAATTGTAATTTATGATAAGGTCCGTTATTATTTTTCCTGCGAAATTCTGATCATAAGCTGCATCATCTGTAGGAAGAGTACTTCCTCCAGGACCTAAAGGCGCTCCATTTAAGCCATTATCTGAATGTTTCCAACCCACTTCACCAAAATAGGTGTTGTTTAAAGAAAAATTCCATTTAGAAACCTCAAAATCAAAGCCTAATAATATTTTAGATTTGGGTCTTGCTGAGGTAATTCTTGATTGTTCTTTACGATTGAATATTTCATAACCATTGGCAGCTAACAAAGTAGGAGTTGCAATTTGTCCATCTATTGTTGTTTCATTAAAGTTTGCAGATAAATTAATTGCTAGTGTATTTTCACCTACTTCAATATTTCTATAATTAGCAACAAAATCTACCCCAGTTGTATTTGTGTTTACTGCATTGACAAAGAATTTTAAACTGGTAATAGAATTGTTTACTAAAATTTGCTCTACAGGATTTGTTGTAGTGTTATCGCCATCAAACCCAATTTCTCCAGTAAATAAAACTCGATCATCTACTTTTACATTATAAAAATCTAATGATAAAGAAAACTTGGGTGCTGGTTTATAAGTAATTCCTAAGGTAAAGTTTTTTGAAGTCTCTGCCGTTAATTGCGGTACTCCTAAACCATTTCTAATGATTGGATCTACATTATTAAATGTTCCTTGATTAGAAACAGTACCTCCAGAGATAAGTGTTTGAATATTGCTCAAGTAGATTTGATGTAATGCAGGCGCTCTAAATCCAGTACTGTAGGAACCTCTTAGAGCTCCTTTGTCTCCTAAAGAATATCTACCACTTACTTTCCACGAAGTATTATTTCCAAAGTCACTAAAGTTTTCATATCGAATTGCTCCAGTTAGTAAAAAATCTGTTGTTGGTTCCCATTCTAAATCTAGATAACCTCCAAAGTTATTTCTGTTTTCGTCTACAACATTTGCGGGTTGTAAGCCTGGAAATGACTGAACCCCTCCATCGACATAAGAAGCAACTTCACCAGCCTTAGCTTCAAAGTTTTCGCTTCTAACTTCTGCTCCAAAACCTAGGTTGATTGTCTCAAAACTTCTCGAAATATCTAAGTTAGCAAGAATATTACTAAAACTATATCCGCCCACATCGAATGATGTTGGACTTGCAGCTCCCAAAGAAGGGTTGATACTATTATTTACTTCATAATCAACTGAGTTTATTCCATAAGTTCCACTTAAATCAATATTAAATTCCCCCATTTTCCATTTAGAGCCCATGGTAAAACTAATATCATTTACATCTGTTTCAAAAGTTGGTTGAAAACCTTGGTATTCAGTTCCCGCAGGATGTAATAAGTTAAATGGATCTGGAATCCAATATGGAGCTCTATACAAAGCAAAACTTTTACCATTTCTTATGGTAGTACCCCCAAAACTGTAGAATTCACCACTATCATTTTTATAAGGGAAAGCAGCATTAAAAAAGAGATCTGTTTTGTTTAATTCAGGTTGACCAATAGTCATTCCTAAATCGGGATTGGCAGCCAACCAGCTTCCCCAAGTTGGGTCATTAGCAAGCACTCCAAATAAAACATCTTCGCCAGGCGTTCCTGCTCTATTTGTTTCTTCTTGTGAATAGTGCCCTAAAGTTAAATTAACAAAACCTCCGTTTTGTCCTACGTTAAATGCAGTATTAAAATTCACATCAAAATTGAATCCATCACCTTCAGTTGTCACTCCAGACTTTACATTAATAGTCGAGTATTCAACATTTCTTTTTAAAACCAGATTAATTACTCCAGCAATTGCATCAGATCCATATTGAGCCGAAGCACCATCACGTAACACTTCTACTCTTTCAATAGCAGCAGCAGGAATACTCTTAAGATCTACACCAACTTCTCCTTTACCAGGAGTGTCATTAATATAGACCAATGCGCTTAGGTTTTTACGTTTTCCGTTTACCAAAACTAATGTTCTACTAGGTCCTAAGCCTCTAAGATCAGCAGGATCAAAATGAGCTGTTGCATCTGAAACTGTTTGATTACTTGAGTTAAATGATGGAATCTTATAGGTAAGCATTTTGTCTATGGTTGGTTGCCCAGTATTAATTAAATCGGCAACACTTACATTATCTATAGGTACAGGAGAGTTCAGAATTGTTCTAGGTTTAGAACGATTTCCAGTAATAACAATCATATCTAAGGTTTCACTATCGGATAATGTTACATCAATTTGAGAACGGCCATTTACTGAGATTTCCTGTGTTTCAAATCCTACATAGCTAAAGATCAATATGGCATCGTTGCCAACAGTAATGGAATAATTACCATCAACATCAGTTGTAGTCCCATTTTTTGTGCCTTTTTCTAAGACATTAACTCCGAGAAGTGTTTCTCCGTCGGTTGCTTTTACTGTACCTGAAACTTTGTTTTGAGCAAAACTTCCTAGTGTACATGAAAGTAACAATAGTAAAAAAAGTTTTTTCATAATTATAAGAGATGTTTGGTTAAGTTATAAATATATATAAAAAATGTTAAGAAAATCATTTTTTTTGGAAGAATACTTATCTCTTCGACCCTCAATTTATTGGAGAGAAGCAGTCTCATTAAGATAAAAATTAGCATTAAGTAGATCTGTCTGTCTTAGGCGAGATTCCTTCGCCATATTCATAAAGATGTTTTAAAAAAGAGTAACAAAAAAATGCCTTGAGTACTCAAGGCATTTTTTGTTTTAGTTAAAAATAAGAAAGGATTTATCCTTTTATCTTATTCTTAAACTTGTCAAACTTAGAATCTTGTTTTTTAGGAAAACTATTGTTAGAAGTATCTACGTCTGCAGTTTCTAAATCTGGATCTATCGTAATGTTTATAATCTCTTTGTCAGAGTGAATTGCTTTGGTGATTTCTTTATCGTTGTATCTCCAAATTTGAGCTGGATATGTTTTTCTGGCTTTTGTTCCATCTTTATAAGTATACTCAACAATGATTGGCATCACCAATCCTCCAGGTTTATCAAAAGTAATCTCATAAAAGAACTTTGAGTTTGCCTTTTTAGCATTTTCAGCACTAAACGTCAACCCTTCAGAAGTATCTTCAATAAAATTGACTCTATTATTTTCGCCATCTTCAGCATAGAACTTTTTCACTCCTTTGATTCCTATATCTGTAACATCAGTCGTGTAAAACCATCCTCTCCAAAACCAATCTAAATCCATTGCAGAAGCATCTTCCATCGATCTGAAAAAGTCAGCAGGAGTAGGGTGTTTAAATTTCCAACGTTGTGAATATGTTTTAAAAGCATGATCAAATAATTCATGTCCCATAATAGTTTCTCGTAAAATCCACAATGCAGTAGCTGGTTTTCCGTAGGCATTGTTACCAAAACTATACACATTGTCTCCTTTAGACATAATAGGAGCAATTGTAGATTGATCTCCACTCATATAATCCACAATATTTTTTGGAAGCCCTCTTCGTATTGGAAAGTTTTTATCGTACTCTAACTCAGCTAAAATTTCTACAAAAGAATTTAAACCTTCATCCATCCAAGTCCACTGACGTTCATCAGAGTTTACGATCATTGGGAAAAAGTTATGTCCAACTTCATGGATAGTCACCTTAATCATTCTATATTTTGTTCTGTCAGAATAGGTTCCATCTGGATTCGGTCGCCCTGGATTAAATGCTACTTGCGGATATTCCATTCCCATTTGCCCGTCTACAGAAATTGCTTTATGATATGGATAATCGAAGGTATATCTTGAATATGTTTTTAAAGTTTGCGCAGTGGCTCTTGTAGAATGCTCTCCGTACAAAGGATTTGCTTCTTTAGAATATAAAGAATACGCCATTACGGTTCTACCATTAATATCTACAGCCATTCCGTCCCAAATAAATTTTCTTGAGGTTGCAAAAGCATAATCTCTTACATTCTCGGCAAAGAACTTCCATGTCTTTGTTTTTTTAGACCTGCCTTGTTCAGCTTTCTCAGCTTCTTTTTGAGTGTGAATCACTACAGGATTATCAAACGACTTTTTTGCTTGTGCTAGTTTCTTCAACTGTTTTTTAGTGAATACTTCTTTTTCATTCATTAAGACACCTGTAGCTCCTAACATATGATCGGCAGGAGTTGTAATATTTACTGTAAAATCGCCAAACTCTAATGCAAATTCACTTCTTCCCCAGAACTGATCATTCTGCCATCCTTCTACGTTATCATATACACATAATCTTGGGTAGAATTGAGCAATGACATAGTTGTTATTTCCATCGGCAGGAAAATGCTCAAAACCAGATCTGCCTCCTTGAGTTCTATGGTTGTTGATGTTGTACCACCATTTAATACTGAACTTGAACGTTTCACCAGATGCTAAAGGTTCTGGTAAATTGATACGCATCATCGTTTGATTAATGGTATGTGATAAATCACTTCCATCTACATTTGTGACACTGGTTATATTAAACCCACCATCAAAAGGTTTGTCAGGAAATGCTCTGTTATAGAACCTTTTGGAAATCGTTTTTGGGATACTTCTGGGTTGAATATCTGGGGTTTTAGAATCTGCAGCACGCATATTTTGATCTAATTGAACCCATAAATAGGGGAGTTCATCTTCAGAATTATTGTGATAGGTAATGGTTTCACTTCCTGTAATTTTTTGATTGTCATCGTCTAAAACAATGTCCATTACATAATCGACTTTTTGTTGTGTATATTTTTTACCCGGAGCACCAGAGGCAGTACGCTGACTATTAGGCGTAGCTAACAAATCTTTCATTTGTTTAAACTTGTTCTGATTTGTATGACCTTTTTGGGTTTTCTTAGGCGTAGTATTCTGAGCAAAAACCGAGACAGATACGAATAGTGTTGCTAGCACAAAAGAAGTTAATTTCTTCATGTTTTATTGATTTGATTTTATTGTCTGTTAAATTAGTAATAATGATTAAGAATGCTAAAGAAATATTAAAAATTAACAAAGCTTCACTCTAATATAAAAGTTATTGAAAGTGAAAAATATAAAAGCGCCTAATTGAAAGTAACAATTAGGCGCTTTGAAAAGTATCAGATTCCTGGGAGGATGATACTTATCCTTTTACTTTGTTCTTAAATTTATCAAACTTAGAATCTTCTTTCTTTGGCCAGCTATTGTTTGAAGTATCAATATCTGCAGTTTCTAAATCTGGGTCAATTTTTATACTTTTAATTTCCTGACTTGTTCTGAATACTTTCTTTACTTCATTATCATTTCTCATCCAAATTTGAGCAGGGTATGTTATCTTTTCCTTCGTACCATCTGCATATTCTAACTCAACAATAATAGGCATTACCAGTCCTCCTGGTTTTTCAAAAGTAACTTCGTAAAAATAATTAGGAGCATCTTTTAAAGCTGCTTTCTGTTCGTCAGTCATTTTAGCAATATGATCTTTAATCACATCAAATTCTAATGCTTTTTTAGCTTGTACTTCAGTACCTTCTTTTTGTTCAGCAAAGTATACTAATTTACCTTCATAATCAGCTAAATTTAGATTAAATCTTTTAGCTTGATCTTTCGCTTCTTGTGTTGGTTGATCTGTTAAATAGAATTTTTTAACGTCTTTTACACCAATATCATTATAGTCTGTTGTATAGAACCATCCTCTCCAGAACCAATCTAAATCCATCGCAGATGCATCTTCCATAGTTCTAAAGAAGTCTGCTGGACTTGGGTGTTTAAACATCCATCGTTGAGAATACGTTCTAAATGCATAATCAAATAATTCTGGACCCATAATGGTTTGACGTAGCATGTACAATCCAGCTGCTGGTTTCGTATAGGCATTGGGACCAAAATTCTTTACATAATCTCCTTGAGACATGATAGGGGATAGATTTTCTTGATCGATACTCATATAACGTACAATATCTTTGGGTAAGTTTCCTGTAAAGAAATCAGGATCATAATCCAATTCTGCTAAAATTTCAACAAAAGAATTGATTCCTTCATCCATCCATGTCCATTGACGCTCATCAGAATTTACAATCATAGGGAAGAAGTTGTGCCCTACTTCGTGGGTAATTACACCGATCATTCCTCTTTTTGTTCTTTCTGAGTATGTTCCATCTGGATTAGGGCGACCATAGTTGAAACAAATCATTGGATATTCCATTCCTTGACGATCTGCATGTACAGAAATTGCTTTGCTGTACGGATAATCGAAAGTCATTTTAGAATACTCTTCTAAAGTGTTTGCAACCACTCTTGTAGAATGCTCTTCCCATAATGGATTTCCTTCTTTTGGATATAAAGAAACTGCCATTACTGTTTTTCCGTTGATATTAACAGCCATTGCATCCCAGATATATTTTCTTGAAGATGCCCAAGCAAAGTCTCTTACGCTTTTAGCGTTAAAATGCCACGTTTTTGTTTTGGTAGTACTTCCTTTTTCAGCTTTTTCAGCTTCTTCCTGAGTTACAATAAATACGGGATCTTTATAGGATTTTCTTGCTGTTTCAAAGCGTTTTCGTTGTTCTTTAGTCAATACTTTTTTCTCGTTTTGTAACTCACCAGTAGCATCTAAAATATGATCTGCAGGCACGGTAATCTTTACATCGTAATCTCCAAATTCTAAAGCCCATTCGCTACGTCCCCAGAATTGCATATTTTGCCATCCCTCTACATTGTCATAAACTGCTAATCTTGGAAAGAATTGAGCTATGGTATAGTTTTTATTTCCATCAGGAAATAATTCAAATCCTGATCTTCCTCCATCAGTAACTGAATTATTAATTAAATAATTCCACTTAATACTAAATTGAAAAGTTCCACCTGGGGCTAAAGGTTGTGGTAAATTAATTCTCATCATGGTTCTATTGATTTGATGAGATAATGCACTTCCATCTGTATTTTTTACTTCTTCAATTTTAAAACCAAAATCGGAAGGTTTTTTAAGATTTGAATTGGTAAAAGTAATTGGGCCATTAAAAGTAGTGTTTCCAAAACTTTCACCTCTAGCTAAAGGAGTCTTAGAGTCTGGAGCTCTCATATTTTGATCTAATTGAACCCATAGATATTCTAAGTAATCTTTCGAATTATTTTTATAAGTAATATCTTCATTTCCATAGAGGCGATTTGTTTTTTCGTCTAATGTAATTTCCATTACATAATCTACTTTTTGTTGCGTGTACTCATATCCTGGAGCTCCTGAAGCAGTACGTCTGCTATTAGGAGTAGGAAGTACATCCTTAAGTTGTCTAAACTTATTTTGATCTGTGTGACCTTTCTGACGTTTTTTTGGTGTATCCTGTGCAAAAACTGAAGTTGCAATGAATAGGACAGAAAAGACTAAAGAAGTGATTTTCTTCATGCTATTGTGATTTGATTTAAAAATGTAGGTGAAATTAATAATTAGGGCTAAGAAACTTAAGAAAATGTTAAAAGTTTAACAAAGCTTTATCATTTTCTTTGTTTAAAATTTTGCTTCGTCTTTTTTTACCGACTTTCATTTTTACAACATTTTGTTGTTCAGAGAAATGTTCTAATAGAATTTTATTGGATAGTTCTAATGATGTTGGGGTTTCAACCTTTGGAATTTCTAAATAGAAATAGACTAAATCGCCTTCATATTCTTTCCCTAAATAGACAAAATCTACATTCTTTTCATTCACAATAAAGTTCAATTTTTCATTGAGATATTTTTCAAAATATAGGTCAGATTCTTTGTGTTCTTCTTTTGTTGTTAGTTTTAGATCTATTGTATAATCTTCATTCAGCGCTTTTTCAATATCATCCATAAAAACATTGATGATAATTTGTAAGCTTTTATCGTTTTTATTGTATTCAATTTGAGTTAAACTCAAATAATATTTATGGGCTGTAAATGAAAGTAATGGGATGAATAGTACTGCTATAAATATCTTTTTACTAGAAAACATGAGGTCTTTTTTTCTACTAATTTATTAGGAATGATTTTATTCTTTTCCTTCTTGTTCTAAAAGCTTAAGGTAATTTTTACTTTCTTTTCTAAGAATATTAATCAACTCAATTTTTCTATTTTTCGCATATAGATTTTCTATTCCTAATGGGTTGCAATATTCAAGAAAATGATAATATCTAATTTTTGGAATTTTCAGTTCGTCTTCAAAAAAAACTTCTCCATATTCGCTGATTAACTTAGAGGGAAATGATTCTTGAAAGGCAATCTTTTTTCGTAAAGCCCATAATCTTTCTGAATGTTTAAAAGGGAAAATGGCTTTCGCTCCAGCTCCAATGAATGCAGCAGTTGGATCAACGCTCTCTACAGGAGGTCTTACTTTTTGATCGATATGATCTCCATCATAAACGACTCTCATATCTACTTTAGAAAAATCCATTGTTCTTTTTAAAGCTTCTGCTTTTTTATCTTCTGGCGTTTTTTTTCTGTCTAATAATAGATAACCATCTAAATCGTGTTTTTTCACAACTACTTCTTCTAAAACATAGGTTTTATCTACCATGTAAACATCTAAAACTTCAGAAGTATAAATAAAATTGTTGACAACTCTAATAACAGTTTTATGTTGAACTGAGGTGAATTTTAATGTATCTCCAATGGAAACTATAATCTTATAATCTCCAAAATCATTAGAGAAAGTTCCCTTGTTTGTTTTTAGATTTATAATATTAGCATTTTTAACAACGCTCGCAGAATCTCTTATCTTTCCGTATAACCAAAAATTATCTTTTTGAGCAAGTAGGGTAGAAGACGTTAGTATAAAAAGTAATAGAAATAGTTTTTTTATCACATCCGTTTATTTATAATCTATCAAGAGATTTTTATAAAAGTACAATATAGAATTTTTTCTGAGATTAAACTTTTGTTAAACCTTATTTCGTCTTGATTTCTTTTAAATAGACAGCGCTTTTTTCTTGAAAGAGTGTTATTAATTCTAAGATTTTATTTTGCTCGTATAATTGCTTGATATTAAATTTTTTACAATAGTCTATAAAAGAATACATATCTTTTTCATGAATCTTTAATTCTATAAAAAATTTCTTACCAATTTCATCAATTACATTTTGAGTTGTAAATGTACTAGAAATGATTTTTTTTAGCTTTTTCTTTTTTCGTTTCCCGGTTCCAATGCCGCTACGAATGCTACTTCCAGCACCTACAAATGATGCAGTTGGATCTGTACTTCTTAAACTAATATCAGCTAAGCCTTTTACACTAGGCCTATTCTCATTTGACATAGCCATGATTGCTTCCATACCGATACTTTGGATGTACTCATTAATGCTTAGCCCTGTTTTTTTATTTAAATCTACAGGTGTTTTTTGTCGATCTGTAAGTAAGTTACCTGTTAAATTATGTTTCTTCAATACTATTTCATCTAAAACATGCGTTTTTTTCTCAAGAGAGATATTCAGTTTTTTAGAATAAGCAATAGGATCTGTAATGATTTTCTTTATAGATTCATACTGTACAGAGGTAAATTCTAATGTATCGCCAACAGATACTACAATCCGATATTGCCCATAGTCATTAGAAAATGTCCCTTTTTCTGTATTCAAATTAAGTATGTGGACATTCTTTACAAGAATAGAGGAATCTTTTACCATTCCATGTAACCAGAAATTTTTTCTTTGAGCTACTAATTGTAGGGTAATAAATATAAACAGAAAGAAAAGAAATTTCTTTTTCAAGGTTGTAAATGTTGGTTAATTAGTTTCATTACAAATAAAAGAACAGGGAATCTTAAACTTTATTAATATTAAAATAAATTTTTGTTAAACCTTATTTTCATTTATAACAAAAAAAGTGAATGCAATTGCATTCACCTTACCTCTTTACTATAGAATAGATAATAATTTTATCTTTCTAATCTTGCAAGTACAGATCCTGTGACTGATATAGAAAGATCTGGCAGTGACTGAGTTAAGCTATATGATACTCTTAAAACCATTAAATTATCCGTTATTTCCTCTATTATAGCTTGCTCTTCTTGACCAGTTACTGAAACAATAGTAATAATGTTTCCATTTATACTCCATGTCCCGTTATTAAGTCCATCAATAGTTGTTACAGGTATTTCTGTAGTAGTAGATACACCATCTACGGTAATAACATTAATGCTTGTGTAAAACCCAGATGCAGTAACTTCATTAGGGTCGGTTTGAAAATTATAAGTGAAATTATAATCTGTGCCTGTGCTTACAAATGAACTGTTAATAGTTATTCCAGCTGCCGTGGTTACAGTTGTTCCTTCTGAAGTAAAATCTGTAACATTCCATAAACCAACAACATCAGCCTCTGAGACAGTAATAGGGTTATCATTATTAGTAGTACAAGAAGATAAACAAGCAATAACTGCTACAAATAAAAGTAGTTTCATTTTCATAATATTTTTTTTTAAATTAAGTTGCGTAAATATACAAACATTTGGAGAATAAACTGAATCTCTTATGAAGAAACTAATTACTGCAAGTACTTCTACAATTCATGGTAGTGGATATTTAGAATACTTACTTCCAACTTTAACTATCTTCTTTAAAGGAGTACACAGTTTATTGTTTATTCCTTATGCAAGACCAAGTGGAATTACTTATGATGTATATACTTCAATTGCTAAAAAAGCCTTTAAAAAAATCAATATTTCTGTTAAAGGAATTCATGAATTCGATAATCCTAGAGAGGCTATAATGAACGCTGAAGGGATTTTTACTGGAGGTGGAAATACTTTCGAATTGGTATGTCAGTTATATAAAAACAACTTGCTAGATGTTTTAAAAGAAGCCTTAGAAAATGGAATTCCTTACCTAGGAACAAGTGCTGGGAGTAATATTTGTGGCGTGAATATGAAAAACACCAATGATATGCCTATTGTTTATCCTCCTAGTTTTGATACCTTAGGGATGATTCCTTTTAATATCAATGCGCATTATTTAGATCCAAACCCGAATTCTACACATATGGGAGAAACTCGTGAAACGAGAATCAAAGAATTTCATGTGTATAATGATATTCCTGTTTTGGGTTTAAGAGAGGGGAGTTGGTTAGAAGTTACCGATTCTAATATTGTGTTAAAAGGAGAACTATCGGCACGATGGTTTCAAAAAGATAAAATTCCTATCGAATTAGAAAGTGGACATAAAATTGTTTTTTGAATAACTAACGTGAGTTTGACGTAAGATTTGTGATTTTTAAACGTAAAACCCTGACATACTCATAGGTTTCTGATAATCAAATGTAAATTTGAAAAGTTATATCGAATTCACGTTAACTAATACGTTACATAGTCTACAATCTCTAAACCATAACCAATCATACCTACACGCTTGGCTTGCTGCGTATTGGTTATTAATTGAATTTTACTGATATTTAAATCGTGTAAAATCTGAGCTCCAATTCCAAAATCTTTATTATCCATAGGAATTCTAGGCGCTTTCATTTCTCCTTTACGTTGATTTTCTTTTAAAATACCAAGTCGATTTAGCAGATTCTTAGATTGATTTTGTTGGTTGATAAAAAGGATTGCTCCTTGTCCATTTTCATTAATGGTTTGGAACATTTGATCTAATTTTTTATCAGCGTTATTTGTTAAGGTACCTAATATATCGTTATTAATTAATGTTGAATTTATTCTTGTCAATACTGCATCATCACTGGTCCAACTTCCTTTGGTTAAAGCAATATGTACTTGATTGTTTGTCGTTTGTTGATAGGCTCTTAATCTAAAATCTCCAAATCTAGTTTGAATGGTAAAATCTTCTTTTTTCTCTATCAACGAATCATGTTCCATTCTATAAGCAACCAAATCTTCAATAGAAACAATTTTGATGTCAAACTTTTTGGCAACTTCCATCAATTGAGGTAATCTAGCCATGGTACCATCTTCATTCATGATTTCTACAATCACGCCAGCGGGTTTTAAACCAGCCAATCGTGCAAAATCAATGGCAGCTTCAGTATGTCCGGTTCTTCTTAGAACTCCACCTTCTTTAGCTTTTAAAGGAAAGATATGACCTGGTCTTGCTAAATCAAAAGGTTTGGTGTCATCTTCAATAAGCGCTTTTATGGTTTTTGCTCTATCGGATGCAGAAATACCCGTAGTGACACCTTTTCCGCGGAGATCAACAGAGATAGTAAAAGCTGTTTCCATAGGATCGGTGTTGTTGTTCACCATCATTTCTAATTTCAACTTTTCACAACGATTCTCTGTAAGCGGAGCACAAATTAATCCTCTACCGTGGGTAGCCATAAAGTTGACCATCTCTGGAGTAGCCATTTCAGCAGCAGCTAAGAAATCACCTTCATTCTCCCTGTTTTCATCATCTACAACAATAATGATTTTTCCATCTTTAATGTCTTGAATTGCTTCTTCAATGGTATTCAATTGTGTAGTTTTTGTATTACTTTTTTGAGTAGTAATCATTTTAATTTATCTTTTGAAGGCTTAATTTTTTTTATCGTATCAATAATTGGTTGTAAAAATACATCAATATTAAATAATCCCATTCCTTTTGAAGCTCTTCTTGTGAGTAAAAGGGCAAAAGGAATCATTAAAATACTTGAAACCCATGAACCAGCAATTGCTGAAACTGAACTTTCTTCTGCTAAATTTCGCCCAAATGTATTCGCAAAAAAGTAAATTACATAAATGGCAATTGCAAGTATCATTGGTAACCCAAAACCTCCTTTACGTATGATAGAACCTAATGGAGCTCCAATAAAAAATAAAAGAAGACAGGACAATGAAAAAGCAATTCTATTATGAAATTCAATATCATATAGATTTAATTTTTTCCGCTTTATTTTAAATGCATTATTTGAAGATTTTATATTGCTAATGGAAGATTTTATACTATTAATAGAATTACTTAAAACACCTATTTTTCCATCTATGGTAAAATTATCCAAGACATTTTCTTCTAACTCATATTTATGAATTGAATCATTAGCACTATAGAGTTCTTTAGCACGTACTTTTACATAAATATTTTTAGTTCTAGAAGCTATGTATTCATCATAACTAGTTTTCATTATTGGAATGGTGTCTTTTAGTTGCCTTAAGCTAAGCATACTAAAACTATTCTTGTACTTTTCTTTGTCTAAATCATCTTCGCTAAATGACGAGATATCTATATTGAATGAATATTCTTTAAAATCTGCGCTTGAGGCAGGCATTTTATCAACTCTTTTATAACTCCGAGTCTTGTTGGTATGTTCTTCGTAATAATGACCATCATATAAAATAAATGTCATGTATTTACTTCCCTCTTCGGTTAAAATTTTTCCGCTTTTGGCAGTGATTACTTTTTTATTTCCTTTATCTGATGAGAGGTCATAAATAAGGACTTTTTCCAGTAAATTCTTATCTTTTCCATATTTTTTATCAAACTTAATTTGATAATTTGGTATTTCTGAATTGAAACTTCCTGGAATTAAAGCCAATGCAGGTTTCTTCTTTCGAATGTTTAGCATTAAGTTTTTTTGCTTTAAAAAAGCATATGGTAATACATTATTTGTAAAGAAAAAATTTAAAATACTTAATAAGAAAGTCAACACAATCAGCGGTCTCATAAATCGCATCAATGAGATACTAGCTGATTTTGCTGCTGCAAATTCATAATTCTCAGATAAATTACCTAATGCCATAATAGAGGATAATAAGACAGCTATAGGCAAGGCTTGCGCAGCGACAATAAGTGATGTATAATAAAGAAATTTTAATATAAAAAACAGGCTAATTCCTTTTCCCGCAATATTATCAAAGGCTAACCAAAGTGCTTGCATTACTAATACAAACAATACAATTAGAAAGGTAGCAAAGAAAGGGACTAGAAAGGATTTTAATATGTAACGATCTAAAATTTTCATTCTTAATCAATCAAGTAATCTAATTTTTCATACTTCTCTTTGTCAAAACTAAACACTGAATTTGAAATTTCTTGATTGCTTTTTAGTTGATTGATCGTCAATGTGGTTTGTGCTCCGTTAGCACCAATTTGAATAAGCTGATATATGTGCTTTGTTTTTGGATCAATTCCCAAGTTTATTTTTATGATTTCAGAATTACTGTCAATAGGAGTGAGCTCTATAAATTGTATTTTTCGATTTTTCATGCTGATCAATTTACCCATTTTATAGTTGTATCCTTCTTTATAAAACGTTAATAATTTTGAAGGATAAATAAAGCCATCATCTTCACTTAAATCTCCTTCATTGGTTGAGATTTCTTTTTCATCATGATTGATCACATATAGCTTTTTCCCATCATAAATGAAGGTATTCCCCAAATAATCTAAATTGTATTTTTCTCCTTCTAAAAGAATTTTCCCTTTGATAGGTTCTTCATCTCCTTCGTTAATTCCAGCTTCTTTGTTTACCAAAGACGTGCTAAAACCAATTTGCATATTTGTATACGCTCCCATTTTTTCAGAAACATCATCTAACAATTGTTTCGCTTTTTCTGTTTCTTGAGAAAATCCATAACTGCTGATAAACACAACAATTAATAACCATACATTTCTTTTCACTCTATTCATTTCTTTCATTTTCTAATAACTGTTCTAAAGCAACAAAATCTGCTACTAAAACTTGTCTTGCTTTACTTCCTTCAAAAGGACCTACAATTCCTGCGGCTTCTAATTGATCTATCAATCTTCCAGCTCTGTTGTAGCCTAACTTCAATTTTCTTTGTAAAAGAGATGCCGATCCTTGTTGTGCATTTACAATCACTTCAGCAGCTTCTTTAAACAATTTATCTCTGTCTGCAATGTCTATATCAATACCTGTGCCACCTTCTTCACCAACATATTCTGGTAGTAAATGTGCTTCTGGATAGGCTCTTTGTGAACCAATAAAATCGGTGATTTTCTCCACTTCTGGTGTATCTACAAATGCACATTGAATTCTATTGATATCATTTCCTGCGGTGTACAATAAATCTCCTCGTCCAATTAATTGATCTGCTCCACCTGCATCCAAAATGGTTCTAGAATCTATTTTTGAGGTAACTCTAAATGCAATTCTAGCAGGGAAATTAGCCTTAATGATTCCTGTAATAACATTTACAGAAGGTCTTTGTGTTGCTACGATTAAATGAATTCCAATCGCTCTGGCTAACTGAGCTAACCTGGCAATAGGAGTCTCGACTTCTTTTCCAGCAGTCATGATTAAATCAGCAAATTCATCAATCACTAAAACAATATAGGGTAAGAATTGATGTCCATCATTCGGATTTAATTTCCGAGCTTTAAACTTCGCATTGTATTCTTTGATATTACGCACCATTGCATTTTTCAGCAAATCATAACGATTGTCCATTTCTATACATAGTGAGTTTAATGTATGAACAACTTTGGTGGTATCTGTAATTATTGCTTCATCGGTATCTGGCAATTTGGCGAGGTAATGTCTTTCTATCTTGTTGAATAATGTCAATTCGACTTTCTTAGGATCCACCAAAACAAACTTCACTTCTGCAGGATGTTTCCGGTAGAGTAGGGAAGTTAGCACAGCATTCAGTCCAACTGACTTTCCTTGTCCTGTGGCACCAGCCATCAATAAATGTGGCATTTTTGCTAAATCGACAACAAACGTCTCATTAGAAATTGTTTTTCCTAAAGCGATAGGAAGTTCCATATCCGACTCTTGAAATTTCTTTGAAGCAATCACAGAATGCATAGAAACTATGGTAGATTTCTTATTGGGAACTTCAATACCAATGGTTCCTTTTCCTGGAATTGGAGCAATAATTCTAATTCCTAAAGCAGAAAGTGATAATGCAATATCGTCTTCTAAGTTTTTAATTTTAGAGATTCTTATTCCAGCATCTGGTACAATTTCATACAATGTAATTGTGGGGCCTACAGTTGCTTTAATCTGAGCAATTCCAATTTTATAATTTTTAAGCGTTTCTACAATTCTGTTCTTGTTTGCTTCTAATTCTTCAGGATCAATAGAAATGCTTTCGTTGTATTGTTTTAATAGATTGAGTGTTGGAAACTTAAAGTTACCCAGTTCTAATGTTGGGTCAAATTCACCAAAATCCTTTACCAGTTTTTCTGATAAATTTTCTGTCACAGATTGTTCTTCTACGACTTCTTCAACGTCAATTTCTACATTTTCTTCCTCTTTTTCTTCTGATACTACTAAGGAGGGTTCTTCAACAATCTCAGGTGTTTCCTCAATAGTTTCTTCTTTAGGAGCAGATACGTCAGAATGATTCTGAATGGTAGGCTGTAAATTTTCTAAAGACAATTCAAACTCAGATTTCCCTTCTTTTTCTACAGTTTCTTCTTCTAGTACAATTTCTTCTGAAGTTTCTTCTTCAATAGGAAGATCTGTTACTTCGCTTTTCTTTGACCTGAATTTATTGATGACAGATTCTGGCGTGACTTTAAAACGAATGATTAAATAGAGCAAGAATAAAAAAGCAAGAATAATTGCTAAACCTATTTTTCCGAGGAAAGTACTTAGATACTCATTGATTTCAAATCCTATAACTCCTGATAGATTTACATAACTTCTATTTACAAAACCTAAAGAAACGGAAATCCACAACATGATTAACAATCCCCAATTCCAAGAGAGAATTAACTTAGGAAGTCTGGTTTTAAACAGCCAAAAAAGCCCAGTTAGAAACAATAAATAAGGAATTACAAAAGCTCCAATACCAAATCCTTTGTAAATAAAGAAATGACTTAAAGAAGCTCCTACTTTTCCTAAGAGGTTGTCACCACTCACAGATTTGTCGCTAAACTGGTTGACGATGCTGTGATCTTCTTGCCAACTAAAGAAAAAAGAGACAAAGGCGATCAATAGAAAAAGAGAAAACAAAATTAAAAAAGAACCAATAACGGTCTGTGTTTGTCTACTTTTAAAAAAAGCTGAGATCACATTTTGTTTTGGTATTTTAGGACTCTTTACGGTTGTTTTCTTGTTTTTTCTTGCCATTAAGAAAGGTTGTTAACTGGAAGTAAATATAAGTATTTACTTAGAAAAATGCTTGAATCCGCGGAATGTATATTATTCCTGCAATTATTATCGAAATAATCGCTGCAAAACCCGCAGCTCCAGCAGAAATATCTTTAATAAACCCGATTTTTTCATGATATTCTGGATGGATGAAATCAGCAACTTTCTCGATGGCTGTATTGAGCGATTCTGCGACCAATACCAAACCAATGACCAAACATTGAGCCAACCATTCATTCATAGAAATGTCAAAGACAAATCCAGCGATAGTAACAACAACAGTAAAAAAGAATTGTACTTGAATACTGCTTTCTGTTTTCAGTAAAAGCCAAATCCCTTTTAATGAGAATTTTATGCTTTTAAATCGCTCTAAAAAATATCCGTCTTTAGGATTTTTCATTAAAAATTATAATGCTTCTAATGCTTTTTCATAATTAGGTTCGTCTACGATTTCTGGAACTTGTTCTGTGTGAACAATATTTCCGTTCTCATCGATAACTACAATCGCCCTGGAGTGCAAACTTGTTAAGGGGCCATCAATGAAATCTAATCCATAATTTTTTCCAAAACTACCATCAACAAAATCTGATAAAGTAACGACATTGTCAATTCCTTCTGCACCACAAAATCGAGCTTGTGCAAAAGGTAAATCTCTTGAAATACATAGTACTTTGGTGTTTTCTAAGTTTGCAGCAGTTTTATTAAAAGTTCTCACAGAAGTAGCACAAGTTCCAGTATCAATACTAGGAAAGATATTTAAAATCAATCGAGTTCCGCTATAATCTGATAATGTTTTTTTTGATAAATCGTTTGCGATAAGTTCAAAGTCAGGAGCTTTTTCTCCTTTTTTTGGTAATACTCCTGAAGTATTTACTGAATTCCCGCCTAGGGTAATTGAAGCCATTTTTTATAAAGTTTAGTTCCTCAAAAGTACGATTTTTTTAGAAAGAAGAGATGTTTCAGTTTTGTTAATTATTCCTCAAATATTATGAATATCTTCGCAGTCGGATTTCCTCTTTTCTTATGAATTTATCTCTTTACACAAAAGAATTTCAATACAACTGGAAGCTTGCTGCGCCTGTTATGCTTGGAATGTTGGGACATACTTTTGTGAGTTTTGTAGATAATATCATGGTAGGGCAATTGGGAACGGCAGAATTGGCAGCAGTTTCCTTGGGAAATAGTTTTATGTTCATTGCCATGTCTATAGGAATTGGTTTTTCTACTGCCATTACGCCTTTGGTTGCCGAAGCGGATTCTTCAAATAATTTTGCACAAGCAAAATCTGCGTTTAAGCACGGATTATTTTTGTGTACCGTTTTAGGAATCAGTTTATTTTTGATGGTATTCTTTGCCAAACCACTGCTATACTTTATGGATCAACCTAAAGAAGTGGTAACCTTGGCTTTACCGTATTTAGATTTGGTGGCTTTTTCATTGATTCCTCTAATCGTTTTTCAAGCATTTAAACAATTTAGTGATGGCCTGTCTATGACTAAATATCCTATGTATGCTACATTAATAGCGAATGTTGTCAATGTGATTTTAAATTACCTATTAATTTTTGGAAAATTTGGATTTCCAGAAATGGGGATCGTAGGAGCAGCTTATGGAACATTATTGTCCCGTTTTATCATGGTGGCTTATTTATGGTTGTTATTGATGAAAAAAGAGAAATCAAAAACAATGGTAACGAACATCAAGTTTTTTGTATTGGAAAAATTGATGTTCAAAAAAATTATCAACTTAGGTGCTCCGAGTGCCATGCAAATGTTTTTTGAAGTCGCCATTTTTACAGCGGCTATTTGGTTGAGCGGATTGTTAGGGAAAAATCCACTAGCAGCAAATCAAATTGCGCTGAACTTATCATCGATGACCTTTATGATTGCCATGGGGTTAAGTGTTGCTTCTATGATTCGAGTTGGAAATCAAAAAGGGTTGCAGAATTATAGAGAATTGAGAAGAATTGCGTTTTCCATCTTTTTATTAGCGATTTTACTAGCAGTATTTTTCGCATTGATTTTCTTGATATTCCGTCACGCTTTACCAAAAATATATGTCGACTTTGACGATGCTGTTAATTTTACAGACAATGTAGAAGTTGTGAGTATTGCGACACAATTGTTATTAGCAGCTGCTATTTTCCAAATAAGTGATAGTATACAAGTCGTTGTTTTAGGCGCATTACGCGGATTGCAAGATGTGAAAATTCCGACAATAATTACATTTGTTGCCTATTGGTTGATTGGTTTTCCCATTAGTTATTTCTTAGGAAAAGAAGAAGCTTACGGAAGCTTTGGGATCTGGCTAGGCCTTTTAGCAGGCTTGTCATCTGCCGCAGTATTGTTATACATTCGCTTTAATTATTTAACTTTAAAACTCATTCAAACCAAACATCATGAATCTACCTAAATTTTTATTGGCTGATAATAGCAACTATCCTGAAGATATTTTTGTGTTGCATACAGAATTTCCTCGTTTCTTAATCAATCTAAAAGACGATTCTATTGAGTGGTTTGAAGATTTATCTGGCGAAAAAGAAGAAGATCTTGCTGGCGAAGTCTCTAATTTAATTGAAGCTGCTTCAACATTTTATGATGAACAAGTAGGAGAATACGAATAGAAACAAAAAAGGCCCTGGAAAATTCCAAAGCCTAACTCATCAAAAATTACCTTATTATATTATTCGCAATCGTCGAATAATTGGTAAAACGCATCCTCATTATTTACAGTTTGTACAGTGCCGTCTAGTAAAGTAACATTAAAAGGATATTGAAAATTGAAATCTTCGTCGTTTCCTAGATCGTCTATAAAGGTTTCAAATTCATCATCGCTATTTACTGTTGAGGTAGATCCATCGTCTTTTACTAAAGTTATAGGATAGTTAAATGTAAAGCAGTCATCAATATCTATTTCATCATCATAACAAGCATCAAATTCATCTTCAAGTTCTTCTAAATTATTCACCATTTGTTCTGTTCCATCATCAAAAACAATGGTAATAGGGAATGTAAATTGAGGGTCTTCATCATCGCCTAAGTTGTCGAAATAATCTTCTAAATCATCATCTGAATTGATTGCTACACCGCCAGCGGCTGAAGTAGCAGCAATTGGATATTGTAACGAAAAGCAAGCAGACTCCTCAAAATCTCCACAATCTTCAAAATCATAACAATCTTCATAAAGGGTATCAAATTCCTCATCATTATTAATGGTCACAACAGAACCATCTTCAGTTAATGTTACGCTAATTGGATATATAAAGTTAGGTTCATCGTCATCATTCAAACTATCATAAAAATCAAACAATTCATTTTCATTGGCAACATCAGTATTGTTACCATTACCATCGGTTACAGTTAATGGGAAATTTAAGGTAAAGCATTCTTCTGCATCATCTATACATTCTATAAATTCTTCTTCTAAGGCTTGAAAATCGGGGATGGATTCTTGTGTGCCATCATCAGACTCTATAGTAATAGGAAAAACAAAATTAGGATCTGCATTTGCTGGTAAAGCATCGTAATATGCAAAAAGTTCGTCATAACTGTTGATAGTAGTAGTTGTAACTCCGTCAGTTACATCCAAAGGGAAGACTAAATCAAAACATTCAAAATCATCTAGAAAATCACTAGAATGATTCAAATTATTTGGATTAGTAGTCATGGAATTCGGACTAGTAATACTTTGTATCGCAGTTCTTAAATTTTGTGTACTTGACTGCGTTGGGGTAATAGTTGTGTCATTTTCCGTACATGAAATTACTAAGGTTGATAGTATTAAAATGTAAGAAACTAAGGTAAACATTTTTAAAAATGATGTTTTCATATTCATTGATATTAGGATTAATTCAATGAGTAAACAGGTAACTTTGATTTTACCCTACCTTTTGGTTTAATTTTTTTTAAATGGAAAGTTGTAGTTGAATGTCTTTGCGAATGCAATGCAATGAAGTGAAGCAATCTGTCCAATTGTAGTTCTAATTTGTGAGATTATTTCGTCTTTGCTGCTTTGAAGGAAAGTCAAAAGACTCATGAAGGCATGTCAATTAGAACTTTAGATGCTAATCAATTATTGGATAATTATCTATTAGTCAAAACTCTTTGCAAATATGTTTCCGAATTATATAGCGTGTGATTTTTTTTAATGTTTTTCCGTTGGTTGGATGCAACCCTGGAGCCGTAAAAATCTCCAGATTTCCTTTCCCCTTTTTGTAATACCAAGTAATCGGTTCCTTTTTATCATTAAAGTATTTTGTTGTGCAATCTGGATTTAAAACTTTCTTAAAAACCTCTAATTTATGTTGGTCATAAATTTCTAGTTGATCTTTTTGATACTTGTTAGGGTCAAATTGCACTTCTATATAATGATTTTTCTGCCATGACATCCAACGACTTTTTTTTTTAGATAATATATCTGAAGAGATAATAACAGTTATTATGAATAAAACAACTGTGTTGATAATAACAACTTTCCGATTACTTTTTACCCATATAAAGAACCCGTCTTTTATTTCTTCTCCTGAATTTGATGTTATAATGACTCTATCATCATCTTCCTCATCTTTTCCATCATTATTTTTTAAAGCTTTCTTCGTCACAAAATCCTCGTAATTTTTACAACCTAAGTATTCTGCTGCTTTATTTAATAGGTCTGCGTTCGGGTTATTTGTAATAGCCTCATCATTTTCAATATACTTCTTGTAATATCTAACAAAAGTAATTGCGGTAATTCTCATACCTAATTTACTGTCAAAGATATTTTCTAGATGATTGGACAATCCATTCCTTGTAACGCTTCCTGACTGCTTTTTAGCTTTCTGAAAAACTTCCTGAAATAGCTTTTTTTTCATTCTTATGTGTTTGTTAGTTTAAATATATAGTGCACAATGCAAGCATTTTATGAACATATAATGAGGAATATTGACCTTATAATGTATCGACATTTTTGTTAGTAAAATGCTTGTTTTGTGATTGTTATGATTCATCATTTTGACACTTTCTTTGTCTATAGAAACGATCGAGAATCATCATAACCTGATAGTAAAATCGATCAATTCTATTCTGGAGAAGCTTCGTGAAGCTTTAAATAATAGGGAAGTATTTAACTCTTTCCGAAGACTCTCCAACTTCCCGAAAAGAGAGGCCTCTCTTTAAAATTTATCGGTGTGTACCGGTACAATAATTCAATCTGAGAAAACCTCGGACGGACACACTGATGTTAAAATTTCATCAAAATGAATAGAAAAATTTTAATAACTGTTACGGGTTTCCTCATTATGGCATCTTTATCATCATGTTCGCAAGAGGAAATTATTCCAGAATCTTTGTTGCAAGAAATTGAAACTCAAGGTTGCTGTGGAGAAGGGGAGATTGACCCACCACCACCTCCGCCACCACCACCAGGAGGAAGTTCTGGCGGGTAGAAACACCTAATTTTGATAAAAGGGAGCAAATTTTTGCTCCCTTTTTTATTGCTAACTAGGTTTTTATGAAAAAGACGTTTACTTTTAAAATATGAAGACGAAGAAGTTACTAACCCAAATGCTCTTCTTTTTGCTTGTAACTAATTTATTTTCACAACATAAAGAAGACAGTTTAAATTATTACATAAGTATTGTTGAGAAGCCTAAAAATAGGTTAGACTTAGTAAATGCGTATAAATTTTTTAAAGAAGAAAAAGAAAAGCATACTGCTCAAAAATATCAACTAGGAATAGTTTATGATGTGCTACAAATAGCTACAATTCAAGATAATCTTGGTCAGTACTATGATAGTGAAACTTCTGCCATAGAAGGAATAAAATATTTAGATAGTATACCTGCTAGTAAAATAACAATCTCTTATAAAATATACTTATTGAATAGGTTAGGCATTGTTAGAAGAAAACTAATAGATTATAGTCAATCTCTAAAACATTATTCAAGAGTTCTAAAACTTACTCAGAATAAAGGAGATAGTATAATTGCTTATAATAATATAGGAGTTACATACAAGTATTTGGGTAAAAATATAGAAGCAAAGGAAGTTCTTGAAAAAGCATATAACCTTAGTAATGTAACAAAAGATAAATACAAGATAGCGCTTACTCTTAGCAATTTAGGTTATATAAAAGCGATATTGAATGAAAATGATGGCGAAGAATATATGAAAAAATCAATTGATATTAGAACAAGAATTAGAGATCCAAAACTTTATGAATCTTATAAAAATATTGTTGAATATTATAAGTTTAAAGACACCGTAAAAGCGAAAATATTTGGAGAAAAAGCATATAAATTAGCAAAGGAATCTAAAAACCATATATATCTTGAAGATGCATTATCTAATCTAGTTGATCTAAACTTACATAAATATTTTAAAGAATATAAACATGCTAATGATAGTATTAAATTGTCTGGGTTGTTAAGTGATGATAAATATGCATCACATAAATATAACTATGTAAAAGTTGAAATAGAAAAAGAACGTGAGAAATCAAAAAGGATAGAAAAAGAAAAAGAGAGTATTAGGAATTTATTGATAGCAGGAATCATTTTATCAGGTGCTATCTTCTTATACTTTTCTCTAAAAAATCGTCATAAAAAAGAAAAACTCAAAACACGCTTTGAAACGGAACGAATTATCTCTAAAAAACTACATGATGAAGTTGCCAATGATGTCTATTCTATGATGTCTAAATTGGAAAATGATCCAAATACAGAAAAAGAACTCATTGACAACCTAGAAGAAGTTTATTTAAAGACCAGAGACATTTCCAAAACTTATGCTGCTATAGATGTATCGGAAGGTTTTGATGAATTGTTAATAGACTTAATCATGAGTTATAAAACAGTAGATGTAAATATATTTACACGAAATATTTCTCAAATTTCCTGGGATTCCATTGCTAATCTAAAAAAAGAAACGCTCTATAGAGTCATTCAAGAATTAATGACTAATATGAAGAAACACAGTCAAGCAACTTTAGTTACTGTGCAATTTATAGAACGTAAGAACAAAGTTTCTGTAATTTATAGGGATAATGGAATTGGTTGTGTTTTAAAATATGGAAATGGATTACGAAATACGGAAAACCGTATAAAAATGGCAAATTGTAGGATTACTTTTGAATCGGGAATCAATGAAGGTTTCCATGCAAAATTAATGATATAACTATGTTTACAAAAGTATTGATTGTAGATGATCATGCTATAATTAACGATGGAGTTTCTACAAACCTCTTAAGTATAGGAATTACAAATGTTCATAAAGCATTGTATTGTGATGATGCGTATTTAAAGGTAAGAAGAGCTGATTTAGACCATCGTCCTTTTGATTTGGTGATTACCGATTTAGAATTTAAGCAAGATCATCGGAAACGCGACCTAACATCTGGTCAGGCTTTGGTAAAAAGATTGAAAATAGAATATCCAGACCTTTCTGTTATTGTATATTCTCAAGAAGATCATTACCAAAAAGTAAGATCATTGGTCAATAATTGCAAGGCCAATGCATATGTTTGGAAAGGAAGAGAAGGAAATAAAGAGCTATTAAAAGCTTTACAGGCGGTGTATAATGGCAAGCGATTTTTATCTCGACAGGTAGAACGTGCGCTGCAAAAAAAAGATGAAAACGAAATTACCGATTATGATATTGAATTGGTGAAATTACTTTCTTCCGGCTTGTCTCAGACGGAAATCAGCATCTATTTTAAATCACACAGTGTCACGCCAGGAAGTATAAGTTCTGTTGAAAAAAGATTAAATAGATTGAAAGAAGAGTTTCAGGCGAATAATGTCACGCATTTAGTTTCTATTTTTAAAGATCAAAAGTTTATTTGAGGTAGGTTGTTTGGTAAATTTATTTTGTTATAAGGCACTAACCCATAAAGTGTGTAAGTTTCAAAAACTCAGGATTGAATTCAATCCTGAGTTTTTTATTTTATTAACTTTAAATTTTACACATTTATGAAACCAGAAGATTTATTAAACGACGATTTTTTAAAACAATTTAACAACGGATCAGAGCTTACCAGTTTTTTAGAGCAACTCCACAAACGAGGTGTTGAAAAAATTCTTGAAGGTGAGTTAGATGCTCATTTAGATTACGAAAAACATCAAAAAAGTAAAGGAATTAACTTGCGTAATGGTTATACAAAAAAGAAGTTAAAAACTACTTTAGGAGAAACAGAAATACAAGTTCCTAGGGATCGTGATAGCTCTTTCAATCCAATGCTTATAAAGAAAAGACAAAGCACTACAGACGGTATTGAGAATGTCATCATTTCATTGTACGCCAAAGGAATGAGTAATAGTGATATAGAAGAACAAATCCGAGAACTTTACGATTTTAACGTATCTACTTCTACCATTTCAAGAATAACAGATACTATTACAAATGATGTTATTGCATGGAAAAACAGACCTTTAGAAGCTACTTATTTAATTGTTTGGATGGATGGTATTGTTTTTAAGGTCAGAGAAAACTCTAAAGTGATTAATAAAACGATTTATATTGCTGTTGGACTTAGAACCGATGGTAAAAAAGAAGTCTTAGGTTTATGGCTAGGTAAAAATGAATCTTCAGCCTTTTGGATGACAGTTTTAACCGATATAAAAGCAAGAGGAACACAAGACATTTTGATAACAGCAACCGACAATCTAAATGGATTTACTGATACCATAAAAACCATTTTCCCAAACTCAACTACCCAAATATGTGTAGTTCATCAAATAAGAAATTCTTGTAGGTATGTGGTTTGGAAAGATAAAAAAGCGTTTACAAAAGATATGAAGCAAATTTATACAGCTCCCACAAAACAAGCTGCAAAAGCTGCCTTAAAAGACTTTAAAACCAAATGGGAATCTAAATACTCTTATGCGATTAGAAGTTGGGAAAACAACTGGGATGAACTTACTGTATTCTTTGATTTTCCTATTGAAATAAGAACTATTATTTATACCACTAATCTTATTGAAAACTTAAATGGGAAAATTAGAAAGTACACTAAAAATAAACTGTCCTTTCCAACTGATGATGCAGTGATCAAATCTGTTTATTTAGCTCTAAGAGAAAGCACTAAAAAATGGACAATGCCTATTAGAAATTGGGGAATTATATTAAACCAATTTTTAGCTATATTTGAAAACAGGATTAAACTATAAATAATTTAACCCTGAGTTTTTAACTTACACAGATTTTAGGATAGTGTCTGTTATAAGTAACACGATTATCAGGATAATTAATCATTCATTCATTGACAATTACTCATTGCTCATTGAAAATTATTTTCCTTTTTCAACAAACTCTAACTTATCTAAAGAAGCTTCAGTGGTAAAGATCCCGTAATTGATAAACGCTTTTTTCTTTTCAATTTTTTCGATGGTACCCACAGCATTTCCGTCAAGTAAACGCACTCTATCATTAACTTTAAAAACATAATCTGCTTTCGCTTTGGCAATCTTTTTCGCCTCTTTTTTCTTTACTTCCCGTACTTCAACAACTTTTTGTAATACTTCTTTTTCTGCTTGTTGAATGATTTCCTTTTTTTTCGCTTCTTTCTTCTTAACCTCTTGCTTTTGAGCCTTTGTTTTTGGTTTCTCGGGGCTCTTTTTTAAATGCTTTGTCTTTTCAATAGTCACCCATTTTAAGAAATTTGTAGTTAACTCTTTCTTATTATTGGTTTGAAAATATTTATTGAGAAATTCATTGGTTTTTCTACCCAAAGATAACATACGTTGATTGCTATCGTACAACTCCTGAAAACCTTCTAATTTATCTTGAACCTTCTGCTCTTTCTCTAACAAGGTTTCCAATTGCTCTTGTTCTTGTGTCTTTTGTTTCTCTAAACTATCGGAAGTTTTCTGCAAACGGTTCCGTTCTTTTTGTAGTTTAGAAATGGTTTTATCCAAACGAATCTTTTCAGTTTCAACACGTTTTTTTGCTTTGTTAATCAAGCTAAAAGGAATTCCGTTTTTCTGAGCCACTTCAAAAGTGAAAGAACTTCCCGCTTGTCCAACATATAATTTGTACAAAGGTTCTAAGGTTCTTTCATTGAACTGCATATTTGCATTGGTTACATTCTCCAATTCGTTGGCTAAAACTTTTAAATTAGAGTAGTGCGTGGTAATGATTCCAAAAGCTTTTTTATGATAGAATTCCTCTAAGAAAATTTCTGCCAAAGCGCCTCCTAATTCAGGATCACTTCCAGTCCCAAATTCATCGATTAAGAATAATGTTTTTGCATTACACTTCCGTAGGAAATAGCGCATGTTTTTCAATCGATAGCTGTATGTGCTTAATTGATTTTCAATAGATTGATTGTCTCCAATATCTGTTAAAACTGTATCAAAAATTGTAGTTTCACTTCGTTCATCTACAGGAATTAATAAACCACTTTGTAGCATTACTTGTAACAAACCAATGGTTTTTAATGTAATGCTTTTCCCTCCTGCATTTGGACCAGAAATCACAATGATTTGCTGTTGTTCATTCAGCTCAATAGTTTGAGGAACGACTTCCAAATTCGCTTCTTTATTTTTGACCCAAAGAATTGGATGCATGGCATTTTTAAAGAATATTTTCTTTGTCGCTCCAATCTTTGGCAACAACCCGTTGATGGCATGTGCATATTTCGCTTTAGAGCCAATGACATCTAAATGTGTTAGGAATACTAGATAGAGTTCTAAAAGAGGGGTAAAGGGTCTAATACTCTCACTCAATTCCCTAAGAATTCTAATAATTTCTTGTTTCTCTTCGTATACTAAATTTTGCAACTCTCTATGATAGGTCAATGTTGCTTGTGGAGCGATATAGACAATACCCCCAGATTTTGAAGAGCCTAATAAACTTCCTTTTACTTTTTTGCGATACATGGCAAGAACAGCCAAAACTCGTTGATTATCAATAACAGATTCTTTAATATCGTCTAAATAACCAGAAGCTTTTGCACTTCCTAAGGCGCTAGAAAAACTCTGACCAATCTTACCTTGCAAGCCCGATATATCTTTTCGAATTTGCTTTAAAGCAGGTGAAGCATGGTTTACAATTTCGCCATAAGGAGTGATGACTTGTTTGATAGCATCAATAACTTCTTTTGAAAATTGGACTTCTTCACTTCGTTGAAAAAGTGTAGGATAGTAAGTGCTAAATTTCTTTAAAAACTTTTTTTGCTCGCCAACAGTTTCAGAAATGGCAGCAATTTTTAAAAAACTTTCAGGCTCTAAATAGCTATTATCAATGGTTAACCGTTTGATTTCTTCATAGACGTTGTCAAAACCATGGTTTGGAATTCTATTCTCACTTTCAAAAGAAGAAAGGTATTCATTGGTTAAAGAAAGTTCATTTAAAAGCCTTTCCTTTTTAGAGAAAGGAATAATTTCAAGAATCTTCTTTTTTCCTAATTCTGAGATGCTGAATTCTGCAACCTGTTGTAAAACGGTTGTAAATTCTAAATCTTGTAAAGCTTTCTCAGAAATATGTATACTCAAAATGTGTATTTTTGATTGATAAAAACTATTGTCAGGTCGAATGTGCCACACTGAGCTTTTACCCTGAGCCTGTCGAAGGGTGCCGAAGTGCAGTCGAGACCTATATTAACCTCTCGACTCCAGTTTAGGAGACATTATCAAAATTTGAGAACAAAAATAACAAAGAATGGACGTTAAAATTGAGGAAAGTTGGAAAAATATCTTACAGCCTGAATTTGAAAAAGAGAAATTCAAAAGTTTAATTGATTTTGTAAAAACAGAATATCAAACACAACAATGTTTTCCAAAAGGAAAAGACATATTTGCTGCTTTTGACCATTGTCCTTTTAACGATTTAAAAGTTGTGATTATCGGACAAGACCCTTATCATGGTGTTGGTCAGGCCAATGGTTTGTGCTTTTCTGTGCATGATGGAGTTCCGCATCCACCTTCATTAATCAATATTTTTAAAGAGCTAACAACAGATATTGCAAAAGCCTATCCAACTTCTGGCGATTTGTCATCTTGGGCAAGTCAAGGTGTATTATTATTAAATGCAACATTAACGGTAAGAGCTCATCAAGCGGGAAGTCATCAGAAAAAAGGTTGGGAAGAATTTACAGATGCAGTAATTCAACAGATATCAGAAAAAAAAGAAAATGTTGTTTTCTTACTATGGGGCGGATTTGCAAAGAAAAAAGGAGGGAAGATAAACAAACAAAAGCATCATGTATTAACTACAGGCCATCCTTCACCATTAAGTGCAAACAGAGGTTATTGGTTTGGAAATAAACATTTTTCTCAAACAAATGCGTATTTAAAAAGTATCGGTCAAAAAGAAATTGAGTGGTAATCAATACAAGAAATCATTAGAATTCTAAAAGAAGTAATCTGTAAGTCTATAGTTTTAATTATAAAGATTGCTTCGTTTTGCTCGCAAAGACAATTTAAGAATGTCTTCGCGAAAGTAATGAAGCAATCTCATTAATAAGAGTTTGGATGAAGTGGATTGGGATCACAAAGACAAATCAGGTGGTAACAAAAAAATCCGCCTAAAAAAAGCGGATTTATTGAATTTGAAAAAAAGAACAGTACCTATGATACATCAGTAACAAGTACCAATGCTGAAGGCTGCTGTAATTGATTAGTTTGTTTCGTTATATTTTCTGCCAAACCACAGGATTCTGACGTACTTCGACAGGAAGAAAAACATATAAGACCTAAAACACAAATTGCAATAAATACGATTCTTTTCATTGTTAATTATTTGATGCGTTAAAAGTACATATTTTTTTTAAACTCTTTTAGAGTTTTTCTTCTTGATGATAACGGAAAGAGAAATAATTTATTTTGTTCTTAAAAGTTAAATTTTCTATAATGAGTTTTTACTGTTATTATTATAAAACAAAACTATAGAGCTTTATCGAATTAAATAGAAGAGTACTCAAATCTGTTATAATTATGATTATGTATTATTCTAAGGCATTATTTTTCAAAATCAGATTTGTTGCTTACTATAAAATCAATTAGCAATTCCGTTAATCTGTCATTAAGCTTGTAAAACTCAGTATTACAATTACTCCAGTTTTCTTCAGCTTTTCTTTCAATTAATTTCAATTCAATTTGTCGTATGGCTCTGTTCTTTGGAACGATTCCGTTTTTAAATTCTGAGTTTGCTTTCTTGACTATTTCAGCTTTCCTTTTCGCTCTAACCTTTATTAAAGCATCAATTGTTTCGTTGGCATAATCTCCGCTAGAGTTTAAGTAAAATTGATGAAATCCACCATTGTTTATTTCTCTCTCCAAATTTTGAATAATTAATAAGGTTTTTTGCGATTCATTCAATCGGTTAATTTTCTCTCCGTATTCACTTTTTTTATTCAGATAGGAGTCGATTTCTATTACAATTCTATCCCAGTTTTCCATTTTCAGAATTTTCTCTAAATTAAATTCCGATTGGGAATTACAGCTAACAAAAAGTAATGATGATATAAATAACAAGAATCTTTTCAAAGCATTCGTTTTAAAGTATTATTTTGAGTTTATACTTGATAAGAAAAACTAAAAACTTGGTTGTAACTGTTAATGTATATTTCATTTTTAACTTGTCTACTCTATATTATATGGGTTAGTTATTTTGTTTAAATTCATAATTTAACAATTAATTTTTACAGTATTGTCAACATTTTATAGATAAAATTGACTTATAAAACTTAAATGTCCTTTTTCTTCGGGGTAATAATAAATTCCAATTAATAATTTGCTATTATCTGGGACCTTACCTTTTATTCCGTTATCGAAACTAGTCCATTCAGTTTTCTTAATAATCTCTATTAGCTTTTGATCAATTGGGTTTCTAAAACCACTTATTTCAATTACATCTTTAATTGTCAAATTGGGTGAGAAAGTTATTTCATAAATTCCGTAATTTTTTTCAAGTTCAATTCCTTTAAATTGTTCTAAATTCTTGTGTAATTTTCCTTTTTCACGGTAACTTATTTTATCTGTAAAAGCAATCTTTTTTGCTTTAAACATTCTCAAAATACTCAACTCTCTATTTTGTCTTTTTATATTTCTCTTATTTAAGTATAATAAGCCAAAACACATCCCAACACTATATTTTCCATCCTTGTTTTTTCGAGCATAAATAATTAGCTCTGTATTCTCAGGAATAAATATAGAACAAGAGTTCCCTATACCTCCATCACTCCTTCCGGCAACATAAATTGATTTTAAACTCTCTCCTTTAAAAAGTTCAGTTATTATTATGTCAGCTTTATAATGAGATTTTGAGATTTGATTTCTATAATTTTTAATAATCTTTGCTTTTGCAACAAACTCAGATTTAGTATATTTTTCAGTTATTTTAGGCACATCACAAGTGCAAGCAAAAATCCTGAGTGAAAATAAAAATATTGTTATTTGTATGATTCTTTTCATGATTGAGAGCAATTAGTTTTACTGTCATAAATATATTGAATTATAGATAGATATTTAAGAACGTATCAAAACTTTGGTGTTAGAAAAGTAAAAACACCTCGTTAAGTACTTTGAGTCAAACCCAATTATATAATGAAAAACATCACAGATTTGAATCCTACTTAAATAACCTCATTGAGGTTTCCCGTAAGTTTTGATATTAATTTAGAAGTAATATTGTTTAATGAGTTCTAATACTTTACAAGGCAAAATAGGTACAATTTTTTACATAGACTCCCCAAAAACGGGGAGCTAAAAATTTCACCAATTCTAGGGAATGATAATATGTAATAAATCAATTATATTTGACATATTTGATAATGTAGAATCTTTTGTTCTACTTAAATTTAAAATTGTAAAAGTCTCCTCTTAATACACAAATTGCTATAAGTTTTTAATTTATAGTGTTAATTAAAATTGAATAATTAACTGATAAAGATATAGTTAAAAAATACTGCTAAATGGTAACTTAAGGTTTTATTAACCTTAAACATTTATCATTATGAAAAAAGCAGTTTTATTAAGTATTATGTTGTTAGCAATAACATCTTTTGTCAGTTGTACGGACTTAAACGATGAAGAAACAATATTTGAAACAACCTCGGTCGACCCTAACGATGACGGGAGTATTGACGAAGATGACTATCGAGAAGATTAAAAATCTATTTAAAGGCATCGTAGCTTTCATTATCGTTACGATGTCTTTATTTCATATATTCTTTAACTCATCTCCTCCGAAATTAGCTCAAAACAATAAAGATTATAAGGAAATAATTAAAAACAGAAATTTGCTCCAAGCTAAATACCTAGAAGAGCTTAATCAAAAAAAAATCACTTCCGATAAATATTACCTTGAAATAACCAAACTACTATCTGAAAGTAAGAAAGAAATAAAAAAAGTTAACAATGAAAAAAGAGCGATAAATAATGAATTTTCTTTTAGAGGAAGAAGAAGCTTTCATTTTTGGATATTTGTTTTTGGGTTGGTATTACCTCTACTATTCTTTAGTTGCAAGTCTCTTTATCAAGATATACTTAGGGGTGATAAATACAAATCCCAATTCCTGTCATTAACAGGGATTGTTGTTTCTTTTTTTTGGATGATACATTTAATATTCTTTACACAAAAAGATTTTTCAAAAAATAGTTATATATTAATAATTTTAGTATGTGCTATATTTTGCACTTTCTTTACTTATTTTTTGATAAAGCAAAAGATAAATATCTTGATTAAAAAAGTGGAAAGGGGTGAAAAATCTGATGAATTTGAGCGATTAAGTTTTGAGTTTATTAAGGAAGTTAACAAATCAATATTAAAAGGAGCTTGATTATGGAAAAAGAAAAACTAGGTGAGAAAATGAATAACCTCGTGGAGGCATATTCTAAAGGGGGTCTTTCCATAGAAGAAGCAATAAATGAATTTGAATTATTAATTAACGAATATTCAGATTTAAGAAAATCAGAAAACAATCCAAATGTTCAAATTTTAAGAAGATTCCTTGCTGAATCACTTGAAAGAATGGAGTTGTTAAGAAAATTGAAAAACGAATATAGTACCAATTTAGAAGAAAATTTAGTTCTAAAAAAACAATTAGGTGTTATCTCTTAATTCTCGATTTTGAGTTAAAAAAATAAAGAATTATAACTTAAGAATATTATTTTTTTCTATTTAAGGATTTTAATAAATTGTTTTCACAAATTAATATTTTATTGTCATACCATTGTTTAAAAACAGGGTTCTGCATTAAGTCATTTTCATGTTTTAAAATTGTATCAATAACTATTTGTAAATTTTTGTCTGATAATTTATTTTCTTTCCCAATTGTATATATTCCTTTCTGATTTGATTTTTTTAACATATCTCCTTTTCCAGTAAGCAACCATTCAGCATTAACTTCATCAAATGATTGTATGATTATTGATAACTTTTCTGCGTCAGGTTTTTGTTTACCTTTTAAATAATTGGAGGCAGTTTGATGATTGATTCCAGCTTTTGCAGCAAATTCTGAATAAGATTTAAAATTATAATAATCAGATATTTGATTTAGTCTAGAATTAATGTTTCCCATTGTTAAACTCTTTTGAAAAATACTTAGCACAGTTAAAATAAATCAAATAAATGTTTGATTTATCAAATGATTGTTGTATTTTTGTTTTGTCGAAAACTCTCTTATTTTTCTCAAATATACAGGAAAATAAAGAGAAAAGATAGGTTGTACCATAAATAAAAGTATGTTGAAAATAGTCTCTCTATCTAAGATTAGGTTTAGTATATATATTAAGCTTTATAAGAGATTACTATTAAGTATATTTACATTAGGGTACAATAATTGCGATTAATCTGCATTTGAAATTAGAACTTTCTTTTAAAATTTCAATTTGTCAGAGTTAAAAAAAAGAAACTATTAAACCCTATAAAAAAATGAAAAAAAGAAAATTTAAAAACTATTTAAAGCTAGGAATCCTATTTTTAGGAATTTCCTTTTTATTATGGAACTGTGAAGAACAAGAAAATTACTTATCTGAAGATCACTTAGTACATCAACAGCATAAAACACCAACTTTTCAGGTTTTAAACAAAGAGTTCTTAAACAAAGATGCTGGTATAAATTCTACACTTAAAACACTAAAGTTTTCTGAGAATTCATTTCATAAAAATTCGACTATCGAGGATGATTATTTATATTCAGAACTGTATGGCTTTTATATAGATACGAAGTATGCTATTTTAAACACTAATGAAAGTATAAAGACATATACATTTAAAGTAGAAAGAACAGTTCCTAAAGAAAATGTATTAGAAAACTTGATTGTGCATTCTAATACTTTAACGAACAGTACTAAATACTTTTTAATTGAGTACCCTGAATTAGCCGATAGTTATGATTATACTGCTGTTATGGTCACAGAAATTCATGATGATTCCTTAGCATTCAATAAAACAAATAATATAGAATGCTATGATGTTCTTCAATTTGAAGAATCTGTAACAACAGATTATCCTTGTTGGTCTGGAGAACACTCTGGCGGAAGCCAAGTGAGTAGTTGTGATACCTCACAAGGAGGAAATCCACCTTTTTCAATTACAACGTCAAGTTCATGGGTTTTGGTAGAATATTGCCCTCCTCCAGGAAGTGATGAACTAACTTATGGAGATTCTTCTGCATCTAATAATTTTGGTGGTGGAAGCGGAGGAGGTTTAGGCAATGTTCAAACAATTCCTCTAAATACATTTACGGCACAATGGACTAACTTTTTGACTAACCTTCCCGATGCTCAAAGAGACTTTTTAGAGGATAATAATGATGCCTATGAAGGGTTAAACGAATTCTTTGTAGAAAATTCTTTTTCATTTGAAAGTTTTTCATTTGCATCAGAAGCTATTCAAGCATTAATGGATGGTAATGAAGTAGATTTTGAAGAGCAAATTATAAATGACTTAACAGGTCTTGATAAATGCATTTACGATAAAATCAAAGAACTTAGTTTATTTAAAAATACTGTTGCTAAATTTACTAGGGGAGCATATAATCTAACTTTAACATATTCTGGACTTTGCAATGGTGGAGTTGGTGAAGAAGCATGCACGGACCCTGCCGATATAATAAATGGAAATATAACTATTAAATTTCTTTCTTCGGCATTACCTACACAAAAGCTAGATTTTGCAACAACTATATTGCATGAAGGAATACATGCCGAAATATATAAATATGTAAGAGAGTTTAATGAAGGTATAGACCCAAACGAACGTCAAAATTTATTATATTATTATAATATTTATAAAGCTGAAAATAACGCTACTTATGCAACTTCAATAGCCCAACATCAACACATGCAAGATATTTTTATTATTCCAATTGCAAAAGCTATAAGACAATTAGACAATAATAGATTTCCTTTGGAAGATTATTATGGTTTTGGTTGGGAAAGTCTTAAAGAGGATTATGACTATGACCAATATATAGATGCTAATGGAGATATTCAAACTATGACTCCAACCGAATACAGCCAACTAATAAATAGAAAAAACGAAATTATTGGTAATTCTAATTTTGCATCAGGTTGTGATTAAACAAAACATTATGAAAAATTCAATAATTATTTTTTTAATATCATTATTTATTATAATTGGTTGTACACAAACATCTATAAAGAATGAAAGACAGCATAATTATGATGTGATGTATACATTATATAACAATATTACTGTCAAAAAAATGGTTGACTTTGCTTTTCCTGCACCTCCGCCATATTCAAGTATTAATATTGATTCAATACTAGAGTCTTATAAAGAAAAAGACACTACAAAAATGATTAATTCTTTAATAAAGAGAAATGGAAAGCTTATTGTCGCTATAGATTCAGTATTAGAATCACCATATTTATCAGATATTAAAAAAGAATATATCCAAGAATGTTTGAAATTAAATTTTGAAGAAGTTTATATTTCTTTTGAAAATTTACATAAAAAATTAAGTGTCGATGTTTCTCAAATACAAATGAATGATTATTCTTTTATAATCCCTTACAGAAATTATTATAAAGACTTGAAAAGAAAAGGATATGAAAAGTTTAATATGTCTTTAAAGTTTTCAAGAATAGCTTATAATAAAAACTACACAAAAGCAATCGTAATTATGGGCGCAGGTTTTGGAAAACTCAACGGCTTTTCTGCGATGTATTTTTTAGAAAAAGAAAACTCAAAATGGATTATTAAATGTGAAAAAGGCCTGAGTATTTCTTAATTACCTAAAACAAGATAAAAGGCTTTTGATGAATGTTTAAGAAAGAAGTCCCGAGTAAATAAAAAAGCCTACTGCAAAAGCTCGGGACTTCGTTTTTAGAGGTTAAATAAAAAGAACAATATTGCTTTTTCATAGTGATCCTTACTTTGGGAGTAAGGGGGGTAAAGGATTCTCACTCCTTTTGGGAGTGAGTTTCCTTTCAATTACAATTAAATTTATAAGTCCCTTAGTACTTAGCAATGTGGATGCTTGCTCCTTCGGGAGTAAGTCTCCATAATTTAAAAGATATAACTACAATAGTTTTAAATGATGAATCTGAAATCATTCAATTACAATTAAATTTATAAGTCCCTTAGTACTTAGCAATTGGATGCTTGCTCCTTCGGGAGTAAGTCTCCATAAGTTAAAAGATATAACTACAATAGTTTTAAATGATGAATCTGATTTATTTTTTTGAGTTATGGGATAAATCCTATAAAAAAGGGTATTGGCATGGCTTTAGTTTGGGATTTGTTTTCTGCATTATATTCTTGTCAGTTTTAGGATTGATTATTTATAGTACTGCTGTTATGAATTTGGGTTTTATCTAAAAGATTAAAAAAATACATGAATCATTTTGTAACGAAAAAACCATCATTAACAAGAGGTCATCAATTGACCAGTGAGGCTCCGAGTGAATTTAAATTTTACGGTTATAGCTCGGAGTTTCAACTTTTTAAAAAACAATTAAAAAAACAGAATATGAACTCATCAGAAATAATTTACAATAAAGGTCGTAAGCATGGCTTTATCTTGGGGTTATTGGTGAGTCTAATTATCATATCTACCCTTTTATTAATAGCATATCTATATTTTGTGTATAGATGGTTTTAAATTAATTTTTCTGGTGTTTTTTCCCTAAGACAACCAGACTAGCTTGCCCACTTTTTGAAAGAGAAGTGGGTTTTTATTTTCCCTCTTTTTGACAAGCTAATAAAATGTTTTAACTGATTACTTCTACCAAAACTTAAGCTATAATCTTATCTAAGGTATATACAATTAAATCGGCTACTACTTTATTAGGATTCTGACTAAACTCTCCTGTTGCTCTGTTGGCAATAATTGCATTCATAGAACAAGCATGATGTCCTAACAATTTTGACAATCCGTAAATGGCTGAAGTTTCCATTTCTAAATTGGTTACTCGGACACCTTTATAATTAAACGAATCCATTTTATGGTTTAGGTTTGGATCCTGAATTTGTAATCGTAAAACACGCCCTTGCGGACCGTAAAACCCTCCAGCAGTTGCAGTCATTCCTTTATAAACGATTTCTGAAGAAATTTTATCTTCTAGTTTTTTACTATTCGAAACGATTAATGGAGTTGTCTTTTTCGGGCTCCATTGCGTATGTGAAATAAAAGCATTCTCAAGCTCTGGATGTGCAATATGATCAGTGACATAAGAACGTAACATTCCGTTGATGTCTAAAGAATGTGTACTCATTAAAAAGCTATCTACAGGAATGTCTTTTTGTAGTGAACCTGAAGTTCCAATTCTTACAATATTTAATGCTGTATGCTTTTTTTTGATGGTTCTACTCTCAAGGTTAATATTTACTAAAGCGTCTAATTCATTTAAAACAATATCAATATTATCTGGACCAATTCCTGTTGAAATCACAGAGAGTCTTTTCCCTTTGTAGGTTCCAGTAGTTGTTTTAAACTCCCTTCTCTGTACTGTAAATTCAATAGCATCGAAATGTGACGTCACTTTATCAACCCTATCAGGGTCGCCAACAAAAATTAAATCATTGGCAATATTTTCTGGTTTTAAATTCAAATGATAAATGCTTCCATCTGGATTTAAAATAAGTTCTGAATGTTTGATACTCATTTACGAAGTAATTTTTAATAGCTTTTCATTCGCATTGTGGTACAGAAAACTATATTTACGAACGCCGCCAAGATAGGCATTTTCGTCTCTTAGATGTTGGTATAAGTTCAGTTGATTGTCTAAGGCTTTTTTCCCTTTTCTGCTCAATTTTGTAGGATGAAATGATGTAAACAACGACTTTAATTTTTCAATTTTTTGAAAGTATTGCATATCACCGAACCCATAGACTTCTTGATTTTTCAATAAATTTCCAACCAATTGATTTTTAGATGTTGGATGGGTTTTATCTGCGGTTTGGATGATGTAATTTTCAACAGCATTTAATCCATTTTCAATAGAAGGGAAACGCTTTAAATGCATTTCAATAGCATCTCTTAAATATTTAAATGGAGTGTTCTTATTGAATTTATAAACAGTTTCTAACCGTAATGGACAATCAGAACAATACAATTGCCAGATATAATCTGCCTGTTCTATATCATCTTGAGACAATTCTACTCGGTCTTTATAATGCTGCAAAAGTTGTTCTTTGTTTAATTCACCTAAACCCAAACGCTTTTTATTTCCTTCAACATCACCACTACAAACCAAACTTATTTTTTGTCCTTTTCGATATCGTTTTAACCAACTGATTAAGGCAATCATGTTAATCTGACAAAACAAATCATGCTCAAACCACAATACAATTTCTTTTTGATTTTTCTTTTGACAAAGTGATCGATATTCTTTCAAAGTCAAGTCAACAAAGACTCTTTTGCTAACTTTATACGAAGATTTTAAAAAATCGAAGCGGGTTTTCCAGAACTTTTCACTTCCAACATCTATCGATGTTTTTCCTTCACACAGCATCTCTCTCCACGTAATGAAATCGCCCTTAAAATTTAAAGACTGTAAAAAACCTGTTGTACTATCTCCGTTTGTAATATGTAAAATTGAAGAACTCATAAAAAAGAAACGTTGGTTAGATTTATAATATTTTATGGATGGTTGTATTTAACATTTTAGCCGCCGACACGCTTTACAGAAAATCCTTTTTCCTTTAGAATTTCCATGATCTGATTTCTGTAATCTCCTTGAATAATAATCGTGTCATTTTTAAAACTTCCGCCAACACTTAATTGTGTTTTAATTTCTTTGGCTAAAATTTTAAAATCTTGTGTAGCTCCGTTATAACCATCAATAATAGTTATTGGTTTTCCTTTTCTTTTTTCATATTTGCAAAGCAATGGCTCATCTTGAAGCCATATAGTTGAAGTATTCTCTTCTTTCGATTCTTCTTTAAATTGATGATCGGGGAAGAGGCCTTTTAATTGATCTTGCAAGTCCATAAGTACTTACTTTTTTAAACCTAATTCGCGCAAACGCTCATTCAAAAACTCTCCTGCGGTAATGTCATCAAATTGTTTTGGGTTGTTATCATCAATGCATTCTTCTAATACATCTAATTTCATATCACTGATTGGATGCATAAAAAATGGAATGGAATATCTTGAAGTTCCCCACAATTCTTTAGGTGGATTTGTAACTCTGTGAATGGTCGATTTCAATTTGTTATTACTATGACGGGATAACATATCGCCAACATTAATCATTATTTCATCGGGTTCTGCAATGGCATCAATCCATTCTCCTTTATGGTTTTGAACTTGCAACCCTTTTCCTTGTGCTCCCATCAATAATGTAATTAAATTGATGTCTCCATGAGCAGCAGCTCTCACTGCATTTTTAGGTTCTGATTGGATAGGAGGATAATGTATGGGTCTTAAAATGCTATTTCCATTTTTGATGTATTCATCAAAATAAGTTTCATTTAAACCAAGGTGCAATGCCAGAGAACGCAATACATACTTTGCCGTTTTCTCTAACATTTTATAGGCAGTCTTTCCAACTTCATTGAACTTGGGAAGTTCATCAACCAAAACATTATCTGGATATTCTGCTTCTAATTCTGGAGCGTCTTCTACATATTGACCAAAATGCCAAAATTCTTTTAAATCTCCTTCTTTTTTACCTTTAGCGCTTTCTTTTCCAAAAGAAACATAACCTCTTTGTCCTCCAATTCCTGGAATTTCATATTTACGTTTTGTATCGACTGGAAGTTCAAAAAAGTTTTTGATTTCATCGTACAATTCATCAACCAAGGCATCGTCTAAAAAATGTCCTTTTAATGCAACAAAGCCAATGTTTTCATAGGCATGTCCTATTTCTGCTGTAAATTGTTTTTTTCGAGTTTCATCACCAGACAAAAAATCTTCGAGGTTAACGCTAGGTACCTTATTCATGGTTAGGGTATTTATTTATGGAAAGTTAAAATTAGTAAAAAATTAAATTACTTTTTACGAAAAGGGATTAAATATGAGATTGTATAGTTAAATCCGAAGCCAGTATTGCTTGCATAAACTCTATTAAAGCCAGGCGCATAATGTGTTTTAAAGTTGACAGGATCTTTTACACTGACCATTATTTTATAAGACCCACTGAATGACATAAAGATATTATCGTAGATTTCTGCTTTGAAACCAACTTGAATTTCTGACCAATGTGCTGTTAAACCATCTTCCGTAATTGGTGTTGTAATTGTTTGAGATGGTAAAACAGTATTTCCTATGTTTACTTGATAACTGTTTAATGTTTGTTCAAAAGTTGCAAATCCATAACGAAATCCAATAAAGATTTCATTATTCATATCTAACCAATTCTTGTATGAATTATAGTTGACTCCCAATCGAATGTAATTTCCTTTAGATGTAGAGTTTGTAAAGTCTTCTTTGGTGGTAAATTCTTCAGTTCCTATTTCAGCCGCAGCATACCAACTTTTAGAGAATCTATAATCTCCAACCAATTCCAATCCGCTATAATTATCTTGTAACATAGCTCTTATGGGTTTACTTAAGTCTATTCCTAAACGAAATCCATAATTGGTTTTGTAAACGATAGAATCTTTTGGCTTTTCAGTATCGTTTTGCTGTGCATAACCGCAAGCAAAAACAAATAGGAAGCAGAAACTAATGAGATATTTGTACATGGGCTGCTGATTCATTTTCGACTGTTGTTATGGTAATGCTAGTAGTAGTTGTTTCGGTTGATAGTGATACAATCCAGTTGTTTGTGGTTGTAATATTTACATTGTTGAAAATAGCTTTAAATCCACATGATCTTGATACAAAGACTTCTTCAACATCGTAGTCTATAGTTAAAACATCTTGTATAGTTCCTGATGAAAAATTATAAATCGTCTGACTTGTAGTCACATCTAAAGGAATGGCAATAGAATCTAAACTAATATTTGGAATAGTGTCTAAAGTATTTGGCCATACAAACAATTCATCCACTGATTTAAGCTGAGTAGTATTTGCTGCGTCATAAAAACGAACGATTAAATTGGGCGTAACGGGATCGATACAGAAATCATCTTTCTCACAGCTATAAAAGCCAACAATCGCCAACAATAAAAGGAAACAATACTTTTTCATCTTATAAACTACTAAATAACGATTTATTCTTCAACTTCTACAATTCTCTCCATGGCTTTCACCAATTTAAAATCATATTCTGTTATTCCACCTGCATCATGAGTTGTCAGTTTTATGAATAACATATTGTAGACATTTTTCCATTCTGGATGATGGTTTAAATTTTCACATTCAAAGGCTATTCTCATCATTGCACTCATACAATCTTTAAAGTTGCCAAACTCATATTCTGTATGCAAAGCATTATCGTAATAATCCCAATCAGGAAAATTCTCTAATCTTTTTTCAATTTCTAAATCTGTAAGTTTTTTCATTTAAAAAGGTTTATTGTTTATTTTTTCTAAAATTCCCCCCTTGCTAAAGTATAATCATTTTCAGAAATAAATAGTTAAATATTTACTTTTTTAAGGTCTTAATTCTTATGAAAGAATTGACAGCAAAACAAATTAATATTTTTCCAATAAAACTACATTCTCTACATGATGTGTTTGTGGAAACATATCTACAGCTTGCGTATTCACAATTTTATACGCTTCTTTCATCAATGATAAATCTCTAGCTTGTGTAGCAGAATTGCAACTGACATAAACCACTCTTTTAGGAGCGATGTTTAAAATTTGTTCCACCACCTTTTTATGCATTCCATCTCTTGGCGGATCTGTAATGATTACATCGGGCTTTCCATGTTCATTGATGAATTCTTGTGTAAATACATCTTTCATGTCTCCAACATAGAACTCCACATTCTCAATTTTATTGAGTTCTGCATTCTTTTTTGCATCCTCAATAGCTTCTGGAACCGATTCTACACCCACAACTCTTTTCGCTTTCTTAGCAACAAACTGGGCAATAGTTCCAGTTCCTGTGTATAGATCGTATACCAATTCATCACCTGTTAATCCAGCTAAATCTCTTGTAATTTTATACAATTCGTAGGCTTGCTCTGAATTGGTTTGATAAAATGATTTGGCATTGATTTTAAATTTCAAACCTTCCATTTCTTCAAAAATGTGATCTCTTCCTTTGTATAAAACGACATCTTGATCATAGATTGTATCGTTTGCTTTTCCATTGATTACGTATTGTAATGAAGTGATTTTCGGAAAAGTTTCAGCAATATAATTCAAGAGTAATTCTCGTTTCTCTTGATGTTCTTTATAAAACTGAATGACCAACATAATCTCGCCAGTAGAAACAATTCTAAGCATCATGGTTCTTAACAGCCCATCTTGTTCCCTTGGATTAAAGAATTCAATGTCATTTTTGATGGAAAATTCTTTGATGGAATTTCGTATTTCATTGGAAGGATCTTCTTGTAAATGACATTTGTTGATGTCTAGAATTTTATCCCACATGCCAGAGATATGAAATCCCAACGCATTTTTATTGTCAATTTCTGAAGTAGAATTGATTTCTTCATAGGTCAACCAACGGTTGGATGAAAATGAAAACTCCATTTTATTTCTGTAGAAATATGTTTTGTCGCAGCCTAGAATAGGAGTGACCTTTGGTAACTCTAAATGACCAATTCGTTGTAAGTTATTAGTCACTTCTTTTTCCTTATAAAAAAGCTGTTCTTCGTATTTCATGTGTTGCCACTTGCAACCGCCACAATATTCGAAATGCTCGCAAACGGGTTCAGCTCGTTTGTCAGAATACTGATGAAATTTTATGGCTTTCCCTTCGTAATAGGCTTTTCTTTTACGGCCAGTTTCAATATCTACAACATCACCAGGAACCGTATTGGTTAAAAAAATAACACGTCCATCTGGAGCTTTGGCAACCGTCTTTCCTTTGGCACCAGCATCTATAACTTCGATATTCTCAAAAATGAGGTTCTTCTTTTTTCTACGCATTCGGCAAAAATAATAATAGGCAATTCAATCTAGCATAAATATTTCAATTATATTTAAGATAGTTTCGATATAAATCGAACCTTTTTAGTTTTCATACGTCTATGGTATGAGTTTTTATCCTTTGGATTGCTTTCACAGATAAGAAGATTTGAGTTTAACTCTTTGCCGTTTTGCATCAGGTTAAAATCAGTTAATTTTGACTCTAGACTCTAGACTCTAGACTCTAGAGGTCTTAGGTCAAGCTTTCGAATGCAATGACTTTTAAATTGAGCATTGTAGTAATTTAAATATGGGAAATAAATTTAACATATCCGATGCATCTTTGGTTGTTGCCTATCAAAAAGGTGATAAAAGTATTTTGCCTCTTTTGGTAAAACGATGGCATCTGTCGTTTTGTAAGCTTGCTTTTTTTTATGTGAAAGATGGGGATGTCGCAAAAGACATTGCACAAGAAAGCTGGATTGTCATTATCAAAAAGATACAAGATTTAAAAGATCCTAATAAGTGTAAAAGCTGGGCAATAAGTATTGTGAATAGAAAAGCAATTGATTGGTTGCGAAGTTCAAATAGAGAGCGAATAAAATTACAGGCTATTTTTGAAGAGAAACCGAAAACCTCGTTTGAATCAGTTGAAGAAGATAGCTTAAAAATAAAAAAACAATTGATTTTAGCCATCAATCAACTTTCTGTAAATCAACAACAAGTAATAAAACTTTTTTACGGACAAGGGTATTCTTTAAAAGAGATTGGCGAAATTATGAATACAACTATGGGAAATACCAAATCGAGGTTGTTTCACGCCAGAGAGAAATTAAAAACAATTTTAAAAGAGAATGACAAAAAATAGTACGATTAATTTAAAATTGTACAGAAGACCTCACAGGTTTTGAAAACTTATGAGGCATATTATAAATCAAGGTTTCTGTTTACACGGAAATAATAAATGAATTTATTATGAATAACATGGAAGAAATAGACAAATTAATTAGAGACACGTTAACTCAGGAAGAATCTAAATTTTATGACGATTTAAACGAACAAGGATTGTTCGGGATGGTTAGAGGGCTTTTTAAAGGCAAACTAAAATGGATTATTGTGATGATGATTGCAGTCAATTTAATCATCCTAGTAGCTTTTATCTATTGCGCAGTTCAGTTCTTTGAAGCTACAGAAACCATAGAACTTATTAAATGGGCTGTGGCAGGTTTTATCTGTATGATGATGATCTCCATGCTTAAATTATTCTCATGGATGCAAATGAATAAAAATGCATTAATGAGAGAAATTAAAAGATTGGAGTTGTTAGTTTCATCATTAACGCATAAATAATCCAACTCATATTTTAAAGACCTTTCAGGTTTTGAAAGCCTGAGAGGTCTAAATTTTCTACTAGATCTTAGATATTTAAAAACATAAAAATTAGTGAATTCGTGGCAAAACAACGAAAAAAAATGATGATTTTGCTCAGAAATAGTTATACGAAGTTTGTAAATCAGTATGAATATTTAGTAAATTGCGGGCTCTAGGGATGATTTCTTTCCCACGCTGAATTTTCGAACCTCACCTTCATTGAATAATGGAGCTTCTGTGAGTTCATCTTCGAAAGGATAAAGGTAGATAAGGAATGGTTATTTTACTCGCTAAGCGAGATTTAATTATTTATGTTTATACCTTGAAAATGAAGGTATTAAACGATGCCTTTTTTACTAAGGCATAAACCTTAAATTATTTTTAAATGGCTGTTTTAGACCAATTAACTTCGCAACAAGCGATCGATTTAGAAAACAAGTACGGAGCACACAACTATCACCCATTGCCTGTGGTGTTAAGTAGAGGAGAAGGCGTCTATGTTTGGGACGTAGAAGGAAAACAATACTATGATTTTTTATCTGCGTATTCCGCGGTAAATCAAGGACATTGTCACCCAAAAATTGTCAATGCTATGGTAGCACAAGCAAAAACATTGAGCTTAACTTCCAGAGCATTTTATAATGACATTTTAGGGAAATACGAAAAATTTGCAACTGAGTATTTCGGTTTCGATAAGTTGTTACCTATGAATACTGGTGCAGAAGCTGTAGAAACGGCATTAAAACTGTGTAGAAAGTGGGCTTATGAGGTAAAGGGAATTGAAGAAAACAAAGCGCAAATTATTGTCTGTGAAAACAACTTCCACGGAAGAACGACCACGATCATTTCATTTTCTAATGATCCAGTTGCCAGAAAGAATTTCGGACCTTTTACCAATGGATTTATTAAAATTGAATACGATAATTTAAAAGCTTTAGAAGAAACGCTTGAAAACAATCAAAATATTGCAGGATTCTTAGTCGAACCTATCCAAGGCGAAGCTGGAGTATATGTTCCTTCTGAAGGATATTTAAAAACGGCAAAAGCACTGTGTGAAAAACACAGAGTTTTATTTATTGCTGATGAGGTTCAGACTGGAATTGCAAGAACAGGAGAATTGTTGGCTGTAAACCATGAAGATGTAACGCCAGATATTTTAATTCTTGGAAAGGCATTGAGCGGCGGAGCTTACCCGGTTTCTGCTGTTTTAGCAAATGATCCTATTATGAATGTCATCAAGCCTGGAAATCACGGCTCTACTTTTGGTGGAAATCCAATTGCCGCCGCGGTAGCAATTGCTGCTTTGGAAGTAGTTGAAGAAGAAGGTTTGGCTGAAAACGCTGATAGGCTGGGTAAAATATTTAGATCAGAATTGTCAGAATTTGCAAAAACAAACGATTTAGTCAATGCAGTAAGAGGAAAAGGGTTGTTGAATGCTATTTTGATTAACGATACAGAAGAGAGCTCAACAGCTTGGGATATTTGCATCAAGCTAAGAGATAACGGGTTGTTAGCCAAACCAACACATGGAAATATCATTCGTTTTGCACCGCCTTTGGTGATGAATAAAGAAGAATTAATGGATTGTATCTCTATTATTAAAAAAACAATTACTAATTTTAGGAACTAAACTAATTAACTAACTAAAATTAAATTATTATGGCAATTGATGACATTGGAAAAAGTGAACCAAGTGGATTAAAATTAAACAATCACGCAAAAGAATTTTTAAAAGAGGCTGCAAAATGGACAAAATTTCTATCGATCGTTGGATTTATAGCGATAGGCTTATTGGTCGTTGTGGCTTTATTTTTTGGAGCCATATTTTCATCACTTTCTGGATTCGGAGATGCTGGTCTTGGTGGAGGATTTATTACAGTAATCTATTTATTAGTGGCTGTGCTGTACTTTTTCCCAGTTTACTATATGTACAAATTTTCAGTAAATATGAAAAGTGCATTGCGTGAAAATGATGAAGATACTTTGACAAAAGCATTTGAGTATTTAAAATCTCATTACAAGTTTATCGGAATCCTAACAATTATAATGATATCATTTTATTTATTGATGTTTTTGATAGGAATAGCAGGAGCTGCAGCAAGTTTTTAACCTTTATTCTAAATAACAAGTTAAAAATAAAAAGGAGCCATTTGGCTCCTTTTCATTTTATCTATTTTGAAACTCCTGAAGTATTTCTTGTAAACCATCTTGACCAAGAGTACTAAAAATCCAGATTATAAATCCTAAATAAACAAGGTTTAATACGATTCCTATTATGCCAGTAATAATTCCAGCTTTAGCATTTCCTTCTCCAGTATAAGAATCAGGGTTTTCATTATATTTTTTTTGAGCATTCTTACCAAGTACAATAGCAATAATACCTAAAATTAGTCCTAAGACTCCATAGCAAAGACATGTAGGAATTGATAAAATTCCTAAAACTAATGATGCCGTTGAATTTGGCAGTGTACTTTTTTCCATATTTTTAAAGTTAGTTAATTAAAAGATTTTCAAAAATAGTAATATAAGAGGTTATCCACGATATAATAACTAGTTAAAATGCCGTAAAGTATCTAAGCTTATTGAAAAGAGTAAGGCAAAAATGATAACTGCTAGATACAAACCGTTAAAAATAATTCCTATAATTCCAGTAATAATACCAGCTTGCGCATTAGCATGCCCACGATAATTTTCAGGAGATGATTCAAATAAACGAACCGCTTTTTTACCCAAAACCAAAGCAATAATACCTAAAGGAAGGCCAACAATACCATAACAAAAACAAGTGACTATTGATAAAATCCCTAAAACAAGAGAAGCTGTTGAGTTTGGGAGTTCCGTTCTGTAATTATACATGTTCAAAAAAACCGTTCATTTTTATAAAATAACTTACTATTATAATCGCCACATTGATGATGACTAATGTAATAATAATCCGTTTGGAATTTTTTAATTTCAGTTTAAAGTTTACCAAAATAAATAAACCTAAAAGAACAAGCGTATAAATAGCGGGATACATTTTAAATGCTTCTACAAACTCGCCTTTTATTAATAAAAAGAAAGCACGTTGCATACCGCAACCTAAGCAATCTACACCAAACATTTGTTTATTAAGGCAAGGAAGCATATAGTCTTCTGCCTGAAGTATTAGACTTTTTATCATTATTTAAATAAATCCATTCCAGGAATGTTGGGCATTCCGCTTTTTGCAGCTACAGCCATTTCTTGTTCGTTAATTTCGTTGGCTTTTTTCAAAGCCTTGTTTAATGTCAACACTAAATAATCTTCTAACTCTTCAGAATCATTCATTACAGATTTATCGATTTGAATAGATCTAATTTCTCTATTTGCAGTGACAGTGACTTTAATTTTATCGTGTAACTCTTCATCAATTAAAACAGTATCTAACCGCTTTTTAGTTTCTTCAATTTTCTGTTGCGCTTGCTGCAACTGATTCATCATATCTCCAAACATAATTTTAACAATTTTCGATAAACATTACAAAACTACTATTAATAGTTCAGCTTAGAGAAGGTGAAGACGCTCTTTTTTAAGAGACTGAAAAACGTATAATTAACTAATTAAAGAAAATTTGTCAATTCGAGTGAATTTTACTCATTTTTATGAGTGAAATTAGTACTTCGACTAGCTCAGTAGAACTATCGAGAATCAGATCTTCGGTTTTAGAATTTGTTCTCGATACGATTTTTCGTTCCTCAAAATCACTCGAACTGACAATCATTACTGTTCTGGTTTATTACTTATTATTCATCACTAATTACCCATCACACATTATTAATTGTTCTTCTTTTTCTTCTTGAACAACCCTTTGATAAGACTTTCTACCTTTTTTGTATCCCCTTTTGTAGTGTCTTTCTTTTTCTTGATGAGATCCAACAACTTACCTTTTCCTTGATTGACTAGTTTGTCCTTTTGTTGTTTTACCAATTTATTCGTAAAATCTGAAGTTGCTTTTTTAATGTCGGTTTGTAACTTCGGATTAGAAAAACTTCCTGTTAAATTTGCTTTTACAGGAACAGAGTTTATTTTTTCTTGATCCTTTTTTGAGAATTTTGAAATCAGACCCGCTACTTCATTGCCCAAATATTTAGCAGGAACATCAAATGTTAGATTGTAATTCATGGATTGGTCAAACCCATGCGTTCCTCCAATTTCAATACCAATGTCGTTATATTTCATTTGAAATGGCTTTACAACGACATTTCCATTTTTGAAAGTAACTTGAGTTTTTACGCGCTCTAAATCTAATTTATTTATATCAATAAACTTCACTTCATTTCCTATATAAGAAAGTACTTTAGAATTACTCGCTTTTAGTTTTGTGTTGTAGAGAAGGCCTAGCAAATCACCAGAAATTGTTTTTAATTCTGGAGTTAAATCTTGTAATAAATTCCCAGAAAGTTTTATGGTTGAATTCATTTTACCTCCAATTACATTTCCAATGGGAGCAATAGATTGAAGCATATTCAATTGGGAAAATGATTCTTGAATATTGACATCTTCTAAGTTGAGATTCATTTTAAAATCTGGAACCTCTTTTTGGGTAGATACTTCGCCATTTAATTTAATGAGTCCGCCAAAAGCATTCATATTTAGATTCTGAAGGGTTACGGTTTCATTCTTTACTGTCAAATTCCCTGAAACATTTGAGAGATTGATATTGTCATACACTACTTTTTTTGCAGTAGCGCGAAATGTACAATCTAGAAAAGCGGGAATTTTTAAAACTTCTTTAGTAGCTTCATCTTTCGAATCAGTTTCTGTGGAAGTTGCCATAAAATCGGAAACTTTCAATTGATTTGAATTCAATGAAAAATCTCCTTTTAAGACTTCATCTTTAAAAAGGAATCCGTAAAAGTTGGTTAAATTTCCTTTAATATCAATATCAGAATTGCCTGTCTTGGCTTTGAATTCATTGAGTTTGATATGATTTGTATTGAAAGAAATAGAAGTTTGATTGATCAAAAAAGGCTTGGCAACATCCTTGCCTTCATATACAAATCCACTAAGACTAATCATTCCTGTATTCTGGATGTTTTGATATTGTTTTTTATCAATAGAATTCATATCAAAAGAACTATTCACATCCGCTTTTAAAATTCCGCTGAACTGCTGTTCTAAAGTTATAGGATAGGCTTTTGCAATATGATCTAAATTGATGACTCCTTTTGCCTTGATATTTACACTAGGATTTTCAACAATGTTAGAAACCTTTCCGCTGGCATTAAAAACATCTTTATCAATGGTAAAAGCAAATTTTTGGATATTGATATACGTATCATTGATATTTCCGGTTGTGTTGATGACTCTTGAATTGACAGTGATGTTTTGAACCGATTTTGGAAGTTGCGGATATTTAAACATTGCATCTTTTGAAAGAAATGAAATATCAAAAGTAGGAATGGTGTTTTCTGATAAAGTTCCTTTAATCACGCCATTTGCATCAAAATTTCCTTTTGTTTCAACGCTCTTCAAATCTCCAGAATATTGAGCAGGAATCACAGCTAACAAGTTTTTAAAAGAAGAAGTAGGTGTTTTAAATGTCAAGTCATACAATTGATCTCCTTTTTCGCCAATCAATTGAATAAAACCATCAAACTCTAAAGGCAATTGATTGATGAATCCTTTGTTTTCTTTAAAAGTATATTTTGAATTTTGAAGATCAATTCCAATAATGGCATCCAAAGAGACCGCTAATTTGTTCATATAGTTAGTCTCTTTCATTTCCAGAGATACTAATGCTTTGGTCTGAGTGTCTAAGTCGAGAATACTTTCTTCAAAATTTCCAGTTCCACGATGAGAAATATTCTCTGCCTTCATTTTTATTTGAGAAGAAGCGTCGTAATAGCTAAAGCTTAAATTGTCTACTGTATAGTTTTGAATGCCTAATGAAAAAGAGGAATCTTCAGAAGAAGAAGTATCACTAGATTCCTTTTTAATGGCAATATCATAATTCGTAATTCCCTCTTTGTTGATCAGAATATTTATCTGACTATTTGCCGTAGAAAAACTTTTCAATTGCATGGTTTCATCAGCACTTTTAAACAGTTCTGTAATCTTCATTTTTAGATTCAACTGATCAGAATAAAAAAGTGTATCACCTTCAAAGGGAGCTTTGTTAACCACTTGAGTATTGCTAATGGTCACATTTGCCAGAGGAAAACTTTTAAAAAAACTCAAATCCAAATCATCAAATGACACAGTGGCATTGATATTTTTATTGATGCTATTTTCTACCAATTGTTTTATTTTATCTTTAAAGAGATAAGGAGCTGTAGCTAGCAAAACGAGTAGTACTAAGACAGTACCTACAAACCATTTTACTAATTTTTTTAAAGTGAACTTTTTTTTCTTTTTACTGTTCATAGTCTATGAGAAGGTTTCATTTTTTAGAAGCTCGGTTTAAAACTGAACTACAAATGTACTACCTATAAATAGCAAGCAGCAAAAATATTGTTTAAGAAATGCTAAATATTGTTTAAAATGAATGAAAAGGAAAGTAATCTTCTAATTTACTATTACAATTAACCTTATTTTTGCCCCCGCATATAAATCAAAAAAATAATGAATACAGACGTAAAACCGCCTGTTGCAGAGAAACAACCGAAAGAGTTAATCATTCACAATCACACCAGAATTGACGATTATTTTTGGATGCGTTTATCTGATGAACAAAAAACTGCAAAAGAAAAAGACGAGCAAACTCAAAAAGTAGAAGCCTACTTACATGCAGAAAACGATTATTTTGAAAAAGTTACTGAAAACACTAAGGATTTTCAGGAGTCTTTATTTCAAGAAATGAAAGGAAGGATCAAAGAAGATGATGAATCTGTTCCTTATTTCAATAATAAATATTTCTATATCACTCGCTATAAAAAAGGAGGTCAATATCCTATTTATGCTCGTAAAAAAGGAAGCCTTCAGGTTGAAGAAGAAATTTTATTTGATGTAAATAAAGAAGCAGAAGGATTCGATTATTTTCAATTAGGAGGATTAAACATCAGTAGGGATAATAAACTAGTTGCATTTTGTACAGATACCGTAAGTAGAAGACAATATACCATTCGTATTAAGAATTTAGAAACGGGAGAAATATATGCTGACACAATAGAAAATACAACGGGAAGCTCAGTGTGGGCAAACGATAATAAAACATTGTTCTACACCAAAAAAGATGCGGTTACGCTTCGTGGTTCTACCATCTATAAACATATTTTAGGAACAGATGCTTCCGAAGATGTGGAGGTTTTTCATGAAGAAGATGATACATTTGGAACTTATGTATACAAAACAAAATCAAAAAAATATATTGTCATAGGAAGTCACAGTACCGTTTCTTCAGAATTTAGAGTGGTGTCTGCTGATGATCCTCATGGAGAATTTAAATTGATTCAAGAAAGAGAACGCGATTTAGAGTATAGTTTATCTCACTATGGCGATGATTTTTATATCCAAACAAATAAAGACGGAGCGAAGAATTTTAAATTGATGAAAACGCCTGTAGACAAAACAGGAAAAGAAAACTGGGTAGATGTCATTCCGCATAGAGAAGATACTTTATTAGAAGATGTTTCCATTTTTAAAGAATATTTGGTACTAGAAGAAAGAACCAACGGATTGAATAAAATTCGAATCAAACGATGGGATGCAAAAGAAGATTATTATTTGCCTTTTGATGAAGAAACCTATTCTGTAGACGTATACGGAAACCCTGAGTTTGATACGCATACGATTCGTTATTCCTACAATTCTATGACAACTCCAAACTCAGTGATTGATTTTAATATGAAAGATCAATCCAAAGACATCAAAAAAGAACAAGAAGTTCTAGGAGGGAAGTTCGACAAAACTAATTACAAAAGCGAACGTGTTTGGGCAACTGCTAGAGATGGGAAAAAAGTCGCTATTTCTTTAGTGTATCATAAAGATACTCAACTAGGAAAAGAGACTCCTTTATTGCTGTATGCTTACGGTTCTTATGGTTATACCATTTCCGATGGGTTTTCAACAACACGTTTAAGTTTGTTAGACAGAGGTTTTGTATATGCATTGGCACATATTAGAGGAAGTCAGTATTTAGGAAGAGCATGGTACGATGATGGAAAAATGTTGAATAAGAAAAATACCTTCTATGATTTTATAGATTGTTCTAAACATTTAATTGAAAATAATTACACTTCAGCAGAACATTTATATGCGATGGGCGGTTCAGCGGGTGGACTTTTAATGGGAGCTATTGTAAATATGAATCCAGAATTGTACAACGGAATTGTAGCCGCTGTTCCTTTTGTTGATGTAATTTCTACTATGTTAGATGAAAGCATTCCTTTGACCACAGGAGAGTTTGATGAATGGGGAAATCCCAAAGACAAAAAATCGTACGATTATATTTTATCGTATTCACCTTACGATCAAACAAAAGCAAAAGACTATCCAAATATGTTGGTGACTACTGGATATTTTGACAGTCAAGTGCAATATTGGGAACCTGCAAAATGGGTTGCTAAGCTTCGCGAAATAAAAACAAATAACAATATTTTGTTGATGCATACCAATATGGATGCTGGTCATGGAGGTGCATCAGGTCGTTTTGATTCATTAAAAGAAACCGCAAGAGATTATTGCTTTCTTTTAGCTTTAGAAGGTAAATTGGAAGAATAACCAATAGTGTTGGGGAAAGAAGAGGTTAGACCGCTACGCTTTTAGAATAAAGAACAAAGACATTTCAGTAACTAACTAAAGAAGTCAGATATAAGAAATAATTGTAGTTTATGATCAATTGTCATTTCTATCTTTCGACTAACGTTCAAGATAAATTAAAGGCAGGAATCTCTTAAAACATTCATGTTTGGATTCCCGTTTTCACGAGAATGACATTCTTCAGCCTAAATAAAATAGAACTTTAAAAGAAAGTGAAAAAATTTTAATCGGACAACAACTAAAAAATAATTAGTTTTGCATTCGATAGAAAGAAATGCCACAGAAGTTTTTTTGTGAAAAAATAAAGAATGAATAGGAATCAAGGGGTTTATCATAATTTATTAGAGTTGGTTGGACAAACACCCATGGTTCAGCTTAATCATATTACCAAAAATTTACCAGGAAGGTATCTTGCAAAGTTAGAAATGTTCAATCCAGGACAATCTTCTAAAGATAGAATTGCATTGCATATTGTTGAGAATGCAGAAAAGAAAGGAATTTTAAAGCCAGGCAGTACTATTGTAGAAACTACTTCTGGAAATACAGGTTTCTCTTTGGCGATGATTGCTATGGTAAAAGGTTACCAATGTAAATTGGCTGTTAGTGATAAATCGTCTACAGATAAAATTGATGGATTAAGAGCGATGGGAGCAGAGGTATATGTTTGTCCAGCGAACGTTCCTGCGGATGACCCAAAATCCTATTACGAAGTTGCAAAGAGAATTCATAAGGAAACTCCGAATTCAGTATATATCAATCAGTATTTTAATGAGTTGAATATTGACGCTCATTACAGAACTACAGGACCAGAAATTTGGGAACAAACGGAAGGAAACATTACACATTTGGTTGCTGCTAGTGGAACAGGAGGAACCATCTCAGGAGTAGGAAAATACTTAAAAGAACAAAACTCAGATATTAAAATTTTAGCGGTTGATGCTGTAGGCTCTGTCTTAAAAAAATACCATGAAACAGGAGAGTTAGACTTGAATGAAGTAAAGCCTTATAAAATTGAAGGCTTAGGGAAAAATTTAATTCCAACGGCTACAGATTTTTCTATAATTGACGTCTATGAAAAAGTGACAGATAAAGAATCTGCATACAAAGCCAGAGAAATTATTCAGAAAGAAGGAATTTTCCCTGGATATACTTGTGGCGCTGTTATGCAAGCCACAGAACAATACGCAGAAAAAGGAATGTTTGATGAAAACAGTATTGTTGTATTGATCTTTCCAGACCATGGATCGCGTTATATGAACAAAATATACAGCGATGTTTGGATGGATGAGCAGAAGCTTTCGGACTCACAAAAGCCTCAAAATAAACCACCTAACTATATTTGAAACAATTTCTTATCGAAATCGTTTTAGTTATGAGCTGTTTACATTCAAAGACTATTTTATTTGAATAACTCCTCAAAATTCAGTTACTTTGCACCCGCAAAAAGTGATTAGTTAAGAAAACGTTAATAACATGACGAACGACCTATTTGATAGAATAAAAGCAGACAAGGGACCTTTGGGAAATTGGGCTGAAAAAGCAGAAGGATACTATGTATTCCCAAAATTAGAAGGACCGATTTCTAACCGTATGTCTTTCAATGGGAAAAAAGTAATTACTTGGAGTATCAACGATTATTTAGGTTTGGCAAATCATCCTGATGTGATAAAAGTTGATGGAGAAGCAGCCTTAGAACATGGAATGGCGTACCCAATGGGAGCTAGAATGATGTCGGGTCACACTAAATACCACGAACAATTAGAACAAGAATGTGCCGAATTTGTTGGGAAAGAAGCTTCCTATCTTGTAAATTTTGGGTACCAAGGAATGGTTTCTGCCATTGATGCTTTGGTATCTAAGAATGATATTATTGTATATGATGTAGATACACATGCTTGTATTATTGACGGTGTTCGTTTGCATCCTGGAAAACGTTTTGTGTATAAACACAACGATATTGAGAGCTTTGAAAAGAATATGAAGCGTGCTGTGAAAATGGCTGAAAAAACTGGAGGAGGAATCTTAGCGATTTCTGAAGGTGTTTTTGGAATGCGAGGAGAGCAAGGACGTTTAAAAGAAATCATTGCATTAAAGGAAAAATACAATTTTAGATTCTTAGTAGATGATGCACATGGTTTTGGAACCTTAGGTGAAAACGGTAGAGGTACTGGTTATGAGCAAGGAGTTCAAGACGGAATTGATGTATATTTTGCAACCTTTGCTAAATCGATGGCGGGAATTGGGGCTTTCTTTGCAGGTGATAAAGATATAGTACAATATTTACAATACAACATGCGATCTCAAATGTTTGCAAAATCCTTACCAATGCCAATGGTAAAAGGAGCATTGAAACGTTTGGATATGATTCGCACCATGCCAGAATTAAAAGACAAGCTTTGGGCTAACACCAATGCTTTACAATCTGGTTTACGCGATGCTGGTTTTAACTTAGGAACCACACAAACCTGTATTACCCCAGTATTTTTAAAAGGTGATGTACCAGAAGCAATGGCATTGGTACACGATTTAAGAGAGAATCACGGAGTATTTTGTTCTATTGTAGTATATCCTGTAATTCCAAAAGGATTGATCATCTTACGATTGATTCCTACGGCAACACATACTCAAGAAGATATTGATGAAACTATCAAGGCATTTTCTGCAATTAGAAGCAAATTAGAAGGTGGCGTCTATAAAAAGATCGCAGCTTCTATGATGGAGGAGTAGTTTTTATTTAGATATTAATTATGGTTTAAAATTGTCTTTTTAATACATTCTCATAAGCTTCTACAAGAATTTTTAACCCTTCAGCTGTGTCCTGAGGTTTAATTACAATTTCTATTTTTCCAGTTTTTGTGTCTTTAGGTCTGCTAAAAATATTTCCACTTTTTCTATTAGAAAACTCAATTTCCAATTCTTCGCCATTAATTTGCATCTCAAATTCTGAAGTTAATTTCACTTTTTCAATTTGAGACATGTTCAAAGGAGTAAGTGTTATTAGTGGTACAGAAATTTCGGTTATTAATAGTTTTCCGTTAGAATCTACACTTGGGTATTCTAATATAGTAGTAATAGGCTTTAAAACAGTTTTTGTTGTTGCTGCTCCTTCCGCTGTACTTCCCTCAGATGGAGTTACAGGAACTGTGGTCTCTTCAAAATATTTATCAAGTACGTCTTGATTTTTATCTATAAGCTTAGAGTTGGCCTGTAAAATGGCATCGTGAATTGCTTGTACAAATGATTTAAAACTGATCATAGTTGCTGTTCGTTAGAAGTTAAAGGTCGATTAAAAAAATCGTTAATTACCTGAATACCCATAGGTGGAGCTTGAACTCCTTTTTGAATGGATAAATTTAATAATGTTTTACTTTCTGCTTTTTTTCTTTGAGAAGAACTAGATAAAATTCTTTCAAGATCAGATACTTTAGATTGTCGTTCAGACTTGTTTTTTTTTGAAGTTTTGTTTGATTTTATTCCTTTTTTCTTACTCTTAAATAAATTCAACCCAAACTTAAGACGATCTTCCTTTTTATTGGAAATCAATTTTAACTTTGAAAAAATAAACTTCATTTTTTTATTCATAATTACTGTTTTCCAACTGTACCTTTCATCTCTTTGAATTTATCCATAGCCTCTTCTACAATAGGCTTACTTTCCATAGCCAATCCAATAGATGCATCGCATTGTTGATTTGGACATTGAAATTTGACTCCTTGCATTAATTGAGTTGGGTCAAAAGGAATTTTAGTATTACATACTGGGCAGGGGATGACTTGTTCTTGATTTATCATGTGTCTACTTAATTATTTTCAGTTTTAGAAGGCTTGTCTTCAATAGGTAAAGGTTGAATTGACTTTGAATACAATTCCATAATTGATAACAAACCTAAAGGCAATGGTAGTGGACCTGCATCTATCTTTACGGTTAGTTTACTTGATACACTGCTTTTATATTGACTTTTTTCGTCATTTTTAATTTTCCCTTTTAAGGCAACTTTTTTTTCGGTAATATTATTTTTGGAATTGTTAGAAGGTGTACTATTCCATGTGTTGGCAGAAGTAATTTCGATTTCAAAATCTACATTTACCTTATTAATTGCCATAGAGTTTATAGGAACCAAACATAATAATGGAACACCAAAAGTAAGTTCCTCTTTTTTAATGGTTTTTATTGTTTTTCCAGGATTGTTTGGGTCATCTTCAGAGGTCAAATTCCCTTTAGACATGACCATATTGATAATGATAGGTTTGTAAGTGTCTTCTTCTTTTGTGAAACAATACTCTAATAAAAACCTTGTTTGACCAGTTAACATGACCACATTAGCCTTTGAGGCTGCAACTAAGGGTGCGCTAATTAAGGCCTCAATATCTATTTGATTGTCAAAATTTGCATTTTTGAAGTCATTGTCTTGAGCCATAATTTATTTATTATCAATTGATTATGAAATGGTGCAGTTGTATTCAAGAAAAAGCAAAAGTTAACTTTTATGAGAAGTCAACTTTTACTTTATATATGAATTTTATTAAATATACAATCTTTCCTTTTATTTCAAAGTAATAGGTTGAATTGCTCCAGCAAATGCGTCAAGAATCACTCCAACACCTTTTGGTAAAGGTAATTGTCCAGCATGAACATTCACTGTATATCTAGCTGAATTTTCTTTTTTATAATGTTGACTACTAGAACTAGTAGATTTATTATCATAACTAGCAGATCCTTTTATGCTTGCTGAGAATGGTCCCCATCCCACTTTGGCTTCAAAACTACCTTCTCCTTTGGCTTGTTTTACAGTTTCTTGACTTTGTTCATCTGAAAAACTGGATTTAACCTCCATATCAAAAGTAATATCAACTGTTTCTACAGCCAATGAGTTTAGAGGCATGATGGTTAACAATGGTAAATCAAAAGTTGTTGTAAAGTTTTGAATTACGGCAGCTTGTGCTGATTGAGCAGCAACAGCTTCTACAGCTGGAGTTCCAGGTATAGGAGGAACTACTGTATTATCTGCTGGTACAGCTGCTACTCCTGCTACTGCAGGAATTGCTGGAGAACCTGGGGTTAATACGGCTCTAGTCAAAGACATTTTAATCATTACTGGGATATAAGAATCGTAAGCTGGCATCGCAGGAGCGCCAATTATAGCAGGCGTGATAGGATCTGTACTCAAATCAGCAGGTACACCAACTACTGCTGCTTGAGCCGCAACTGGAATTTTAGCAAAACATGTATCTAACATGAATTTTGTAAAAGTTACAGCCATCATTGAGTTTCCTTCAGCAGCTGCTTTTAAGGGAGCGCCAATAAGGTCGCCCATTGGTAACCCAGAAAATTGCTGAGCCATTGATAATAATCCACTTTGCATAATATTTGTTTTAAATGATTAGTTGTGTATTTCTGTTTGTTCTAAAACCATTCTTTCTAGTTTTCTTTTAAAGAAATGAAGGGAAATCGCAAGAAATTTTGCACTTACCAAACCTAAGGAAAATAGTTGCACAATCATTAGGTAGAAACACCTGTTTAATTTTCAAGTAATTAAAAATGATAAGATCTAGGCTTTTAACCTTAATAAAATCACTAAATTATTTCCTCTAGATTTTCTAATGAATGAATAGTTATTTTTTATAAGTAGTGGCTGAACTTGTAGATTTTTCTGTCAAAAGACTATGCCAGTTCGATCTGATTACTAACTATGTTACTAAACATTTTATTTGATGCTCATGAAAAAGTCAACTCTTTTTTCTAGCTGTTCTTTTAATGAATCGATACTTTTGTTATGGATAATGAATTTAAAATCTTTTAAATCAAAAGGAATGTTATCTGCACTATCAACTAAAAAAATAATTTTTTTATTATTACCTAATGCGTATCCGACTTCAAAGAAAACATTTTTATTTGCTGCAGAACATTCAGCAATTACAAACTTTGATGTTATTATGTTCTGTAATATTTCATCGGTAATACGTCCTTTAAATTCATATCTATCAACCCTTTTTGGGGTGATATCTTTTAGATTTAAGACTTCTTCAATTCCATATTTATAAAGGTTTTCTAACTCATTGTTATTGAATTCCATGATTATGAAAGCTTCATTCCAATCAAAAATGCAATCATCTAAAGAAACATCATAGAACATACTCCTTGATAAGCCTAGAACATTTGAGAAATTTCCTCTAACAATATTGGCTCCGTCAAAATTTATTTTTAAAAATTTACTATCTGTAAAGTCAATAGATTTAGCCTTTATTTTCTTAAAATCAACATCATTAAAAATTGTTGAATGCCATTTTGTGTTTTGAATAAAAGATGAAGACAAATCACAATCTTCTATTTTACAATTGGTTACTTTTCCAGTTATGTATCTTAAATCTTTGCTTAAATCACAAAACTTAAAGCTACAATTAATAAAGTCAACTCGCTGTAAGTCAATCTTTTCAAAAATACAACTATTAAAATTACAATTTTCGAAAGTGCAATTTCTTATCAAGGATTCACAGAATTTAAAAGTATCAAAGTCGATTTTTTTAAAAATTATCCGCTCAATACTCTGATTGTTATTAAAGTAATCAGGTTGAATTTCTTTGGCGTCTTCTATTGTTTTAAATTCTTTTTTTTTAAGCATAATTATAGAGTATTATCTTGTTTTTAATATATCATTTTTAAAAGTGATACTTCGGTAAGTTTAGCACAGGCTTTTAATTTGGTGAGCTAAATAACTATAAACCTTTCGGAAAGCTTTTTTTTAAGTGCATAGTTTTCTTTTATTATTTCTCTTGTTTTAGATTCGTTAAAATCATAAAATAATTTGGATACACACACAGTAATTTTCTATCAGGTTTAATTTTCTAATATATTTATACTTTTTGAGTATACCATGCGGAAAACCGCATTCTAAAATGCGGTTTTCTGTAGTGTTTATAATTTTTGATATTGTAGTTACAACGATTATTTGTCTTTGTTTTAATTAAGGTATAACAAGCAGTTACGATCAGTACTGATAGAATCTGTATACATTAGGTAGGGCGTTCTTGTTTTACAAGTTATTAAAATACGCTCTTAACCGTTTATGACGTAATTCTATAAACTGTAACATGATATTAATTTCCTGTTGAAAATTATTAGCATCATAATACGGCTTTCCATCAATTGGCCATTTTTCGAAGTTTTTGGTTGCTAATTCTTGTATAAGATTACTTTTTGAAACTATTTTTTGCTTCAACCCTTTTTCACTTAAAATGTTAGCATGATTTAATGCATTCCATTTTGCTTTCAACTTTTGTTTGTACCAATTAAATTTTAATAATCGTGAAAAAAGAATGGATCTTTCTATATTTAAAGGATGCTTATCAAGATTTAATTCATTATCACCATCACGCCCAAAACTGTGATCATAATCCCATGGGGCTATTCTTATGGGTGTTTCAGCATCAACCTTATATAGATAGAAATTCTTTAGTATTCCGTCACTATTGTTTGATATTAATAATAATAAATGCCAGTCGATTAGGTTATTGATGTCAAAAACAGTTGAAAGCTCGTTAGTAAATACAGTATCAGAGCTTTTAAGTATAAAATGGCGAGTATCCTCTATAAATTTAGATCGATCACTTGTGCGTATTTTTGGATACGTTTGTTGATGAAAATTGTTAGGTTTTTGCGGTCTCACTTTATCATATGTTTGTCTAAATAAGTGAGGCTCTTTAAATATAACAGCGGTAGAATCTTTTTTACTAATATCTAAACTGGATTTATCCAATTTTTCCATCAGAACATACAATCCATTATAAACCCCATTAAGTTCAACTTCTACAAACTGACTCTCTGGAGCTTCATTAACGATACCCATTTCAGTGAATAATTCGTATGAAATAACATGTCGTAGAAATGTTTTATCAATATAATTTGAATTCAAGATCCAATCGTCATCTTCAGGTAAATTTGCGAGAGAGATGTCTTTGCGTAGGTCAATTTCATACGAGTGTTTGGGAAAAGACATTGAATAACCACCTCTTCGTTCTATTTTCCCTTCATAAGTATCTACTTGATCTCCTTTTTTCTGTTGGAGGAGAATAGCCACTTTTTTATTTTTAGGAATGTCTTTGGTAACCTCAATATTTAGCGTATAAATAGCATCATTTGGAATGGTGGATTTATCGTTTTTACAACTTAGAAAACTAAATAATAAAATTCCTAATATAATTCTGTTACAATTTTTCACTCTTTTGGTTAGATGTTTCTAAGCGCTAAAAATAGTGAAAAACGAATAGTTTTTTTACTTAAGATTTTTAATTTTATGAACTTGTAAGTTCTACAAAGCGACAAGCATATCTAAAAGCTCTTGCTGTGGAAACATATCGAATTTATCTTTTCTTGTATTTGTATGTGTCCACATACCTTTTGTTCTACCAAAAAATGCGTCTTCGTTAAATTCGAATGCATTTGCTCCATGCTTTTTAATTTCTTCAACCAAACCAGCTCTAACATCTATGCTATCTCTTTCGGCAATAAAAAGAATCAGTTTCCGTAAACTTTCTATTTGTTCGTCTGAATAACGGTGCCATGTTTTAAATCCGCGGAAAGGTTCTGCCAATTCTACTAATTGTGAATCATGTGGAATAGTACCTGCATAAGTTTTTCCATCTTTAATATACCCAAAATTACAGACCTCTATTCCTATAGAATGTTCGTGCATGTATTGAGAACCGTTGTTTCCTAAATGCCAAGCATAAGCTTCTTCAGGAAATGCTTGAAGAACTCTTCCATCATATTCATTACTGTCGCCTTTTATAGATTGTCCACCCATGACAAATTCTGTAGCAATGGTACCACTATCTCTATCCCAAGCACTAATTACATTATAAGGATTGTGCCAACCTGCAGTATGATGTAGAAATAAATATTCTTTTTTTGTAGGACCTTCTTTGTATTCTCCTTTAGGCAAATAATGGGTTTCTATAGAAAGTCCTTCATTTGTTTTGAAGATTTTTTCACTACTATCAGTAGAAGCTGGTTGCATTTTACCCCATGTTTTTGAGCCTACAATTCCATCTGCGACCAATCCATTTTCTGTCTGCCATTTTTTTACTGCTGCTTCCGTTCCAGAGCCAAAGATACCATCAGCAGATAACCCTAAAAAAGTTTGTAATTGTTTTACTTCTGAACCTCTTGAGCCTTTCTTTAGTAACATATTTATGAGTTTTAATTTGCTAACGTAAGATAAACAAAATTAACCTTCCAATTTATGAATGGGAGTTGTTTGTATTACGTCAACTTCTATGAAATTATTATTGGTTTGTTCTTTTATCAATTTCCAACCTAAAGCACCAGCTATCTCTTGAATTAATTTTATGGTTTCCAAACCTTGTTCTTTTGCTAGTTCTGGTAAATGTGTTTCAGGTACCTTATCTCGAATTAACTTTTTTGCTTCTTCTTGGAGTTTTGTATGATCTTCAGATGCGAATTTATTAAAAACACTCTCTTGAATATCATAGTATTTAACATCTGTTTCAATAGCAATTATTTTTGGTTTTGGAAGTTCTTGAATTGTTAGTAATTTATTTTTAGCGTCCATTTTTATAGAAACTTTTGTAAGGTCAAAACCAACAGAAACTTTTGCCTTCACAATTAATAAAGCACGCTTTTCCTGTGAAATAAACCCCCAGAGAATGCTTCCATTTTCTTTATGATCCAATATCTCCGTGAAATTTCCTTCTACAGTAATTAACTTACAAGCTTTATGTACCCTTTCTAATAAAATAATAGCTTCCTTGTTAATTGCTGCTTTCTTCCTCTTGCGATTAAGAATCATGTATAGAATACAAGAACTTAATAATACTGATAATATAGCGATAATAAGATATTCCATAGATTTATTATAATTTTCTAAAGTATTGAGATTTTTTCAAAAACCCATGCGGAAATCTGCATTTCAGAATGCGGATTTCCGCATAGTCAGATATTAGGAAAACTCTTAGGCTTTTAAAGCTTAAGAGCTTTTGACTAGTACTTAAAATATCTTTTATTTCGATCTTTGATATAACGAATCACATCATCTCCTTTATCAAATTCTGGCATTTTATGATAATAACCATTTCCTTCGTCATCACTAATAGGTAGACTTGCAGCGTGATGTGCCATTACCATTTGCAAATGACTAGGATCGTCTTTTAATTCTTTAGAACCTCCGCTAACTGGTGGTGTTACATTTTTTAAAACGTCGTCTGTTCTTGGTGTACCTAAAGTCAATACATCTGAAAAACAAGGAGCAGCTTTGTCTCTTTGGGTTAATGGCTCTAAACCAAATCTATTCTGTATCGTTTTGTTGATAGAAGTATGATCAAATGGAGTTTCACCTTCAGCTCGAATTACTGTTCCCGCTTCAATCAATGGTGATACAAAAATGGTTGGAACTCTTGGTCCAAATCGCTGAAAATTAAAATTGTTCTCTCCAACGGTGCCTGGCTCTGGATTTACAGCATTTTCAGGTGGTGGAACATGATCGTAACAACCACCGTGCTCATCATAGGTAATAACCAAAACTGTTTTTTCCCAACAAGGAGAAGTACGTATAGCTTCATAAACATCTTTTAAATATTGTTCTCCTTTTGAGACATCGTAATTGGGATGCTGACTATTTCCATTAGCTCCCCATTGTGGTTCTAAAAACACATGATTAGCTAGATCTCCCGATTTAGCAGCTTTTAGAAAAGCTGTAAAATCACCAAAAGGCTCAATATTGCCGTTCTTTTTCTTTGTTGCATTTGTAATATCTGAAACTAAATTACGGACCAAAGGAGGTTTATTATAACCATAGCAAGCCCAGGTTTTATTTGCAGCCTCTAAAGAAGTAAAGATGCTTTTTGCGGTATAAACACTTTTAGATTTATCTGCTAAAATTCCTTGAGAAGTTGACATGTGCAGAAAAGCTCTATTGGGTAATGTTTCTGTTGGAGCTGAACCAAACCAAGCATCACTCACCGCATATTTTTTAGCTAAAGTTGATAAGACTGGAAGCATTTCTGGAGTATAACATCCCATAATGTCTTTACCTGTTGGATCGCCTATAATTGACATTCCGCTATTAGGTTTTTTCTCCCATTCTAAAGTGTATTCAAAATTGCTAACAAAGCCATCCATACTAGCTGGAACTATTGGAGAAGGTTCTTTGATATTACTAAACAATTGAGAATTGGTATTTAAATAGCCTTCACCAGGATCAGCTAAAGGCATGAAATAAGCATTGGGAGTTTTAGAGTTAATAGGAAAAACTTTGTGTTCTTTTCCTTGACTATCTTTATTAGATTCTTTACCTGTTAATCCATCAAAAGGATGTCCTAATGGCGATTTGTTTTCTTTATCTGCATATAAATATCCTAGCATATGATCGAAACTTCTGTTTTCTAACATGACTACTACAATATGATTGATTTCGTTTAACTTATTGTTCTCTGGTTTTTGTTTTGATGTTGATTTTTTACTCATGACTGTTATTTAAAGTTTATTCAAATTGGTTTGTTCTAATCATCAAAAAAGGGGTTGATTTTTGATAGAACATTTTTAAGAAATATTGCACTTAAATTTAATACACGATTTTTTTAAATGCATGGGTATTTCTGCCTGTTTTTTTGAGCATAAAAAAAGCCCATCATTTCTGATGAGCTTTCTATTTTTATAAAAAGTATTTTATCTTTCTCTACGTCTTCTTCCGAATCCACCAGATTTTCTATCACCTCCACTAGCACTTCTATTTCTATCTGATCTATCAGGCCTATCACCACCACTACGAGGTCTATCATTTCTTCTTCCTCCAGAACCTTCAGAACTTCTACGTCTTCCAAATCCGCCTCCATCTTTATTTCCAAAAGGTTTTTTTCCGCGTCTTCCGCCGCCAGATCTACCACCACCACGTTCTTTTTTAGTGATTTCAATATTTACACCACGACCTTCAAATTCAGGTTGGTTAGATGTAAATGCTTCTAGAGTTTTTTCTTCGAAGTTTTTATCAATTTCAAAGAAAGAGAATGTATCTAAAATATCTATGGCGCCAATTTCTATTTTGTCACCGATGTTTTGATCGTTAATTAATCCAATCAATCTAGCTGGATTCAAACTGTCTTTACGTCCAATATTAATAAAGAAACGCGTCATATTCTCACTTGTTCCTCGTCCACCTCTAGAACTATCTCTACTGGATAAATCATTTAAATCGGTAGCATTTTCATAATAAGATAAGAATGAGTTGAATTCTAAAGAGACAAATTTTTGAATTAATTCTTCTCTATTTAAGCCTTCTAATTTTTCATAGATACTTGGTAAAAAGTCTTCAATTTCACTTTCTTTTACTTCGATAGCATTTACTTTATCAATTAAGTGCATCAATTGATTTTGGCAAATTTCTTTTCCACTAGGAACCTTACCTTGAACAAATTTTTTCTTAATGATTCGTTCAATAGCACCAACTCTTCCTTTTTCTTTATTGCTAACCAAAACAATAGAAATACCAGTTTTTCCAGCTCTACCAGTTCTTCCACTACGGTGTGTGTAGTTTTCTATTTGATCTGGTAATTTATGATTGATAACGTGTGTTAGACTGTTTACATCCAATCCACGAGCAGCAACATCTGTAGCGACTAATATTTGAACAGTTTTCTTTCTAAACTTGCCCATGACAGAATCACGTTGCGCCTGAGATAATTCTCCGTGCAATGCGTCTGCATTATATCCATCTTTGATTAAATTGTCTGCTACTTCTTGTGTTTCTCTACGAGTTCTACAAAAGATAATCGCATAGATATCTGGATTTAAATCTGCAATTCTTTTTAAGGCTTGATAACGGGTTCTTTCGGTTACCAAATAGTATTCGTGACTTACATCATCTGATCCTGAATTCTTTTGACCTGAAGTAATTTCTACAGGTTTTGTCATATAGTTCCTAGCAATTGCTTCAACTTCTCTTGGGAAGGTTGCGGAGAATAATAATGTTTGTTTCGTTTCTGGGGTTGCATCTAAGACTTTATCTAATTCGTCTTTGAATCCCATGTTTAGCATTTCATCTGCTTCATCTAAAACCAACCATTGTACATTTCCAAGCTTTAAAGCTCTTCTGTTGATTAAATCGACAGTTCTTCCAGGAGTACCTACTACTATTTGAGCTCCTTTTTTTAAACCGCGAATTTGCTCCTCTATATTAGCGCCACCATAAACGGTAACTACTTTCATATTTGGAATGTACTTGGCAAATTCTCTAATATTATTTCCTATTTGAACGGCTAGTTCACGAGTAGGAGATAAGATAATAGCTTGTGTGTTTTTGTTGCTATCGTCTGCTAATTCTAAAATTGGCAAACTAAAAGCTGCAGTTTTTCCTGTTCCTGTTTGTGCAAATGCTTTTAAATCGTCTGTTGAAGAGATAATTTGTGGAATTGCTTTTTCTTGAATGACGGTTGGTTTTTCGTAACCTAAATCCGTCAATGCTTTATTGATAGGTTCTTTTAAACCTAACTCTAAAAATGTTGACATACTGTGTTTTTTGTAGATCCACAGACGCCCACCTGCAAATCCTAATTCTTATAACGACTTTGATTTTCAGAAATTTAACATCTCAATAAAAATCGTGCAAATGTAGGTTAAATAAAATAAATAGGAGTAAAGTAGAATTACTTTTTAGCCAAGCTTTTAATTTGACTATAAACATTACGAGAAGATAAAGAAGCATAACCGTTAACAACAATTCCTTTGTTATTTACTAAAATGGTTCTTGGCATTCTGCTGGTTAAAAAAGCATTGGCTTCACTTTGAGAGTCTATATAATATTGAGATTTGATGTCTAATTGTTTGATACGATCTTTACCATTTCCATCAATTTTTACTCCGACAAATTCCACGTTAGGATACTTTTTTGACAAGTATTGTATTCTACTGGCAATAAAATCTTTATTAACGTATTCTGGATTCCAAAAATAGACTACGGCGTTTTTACCCTTGATAAGGGATTTAATAGATCTCCCCGTTCTGTTGTAATCTGTAATTTTAAAATCGTTTAACTTTTTCCCTTTGCTTAGTTTTTTACTATCGTTTAATAAATAGGTAACTAGCTTTTTATCTTTATGATTTGTGCTTAAACTCAAATAGGTTTCAAAGGCATCATTGTTCACCTCACAACTTGACTTATTGTAAAAATGTGAGATTACAGTTTGACGTAATAAAGCGTTTCTAGAATGTTCGCTCTTTAATTCACTAGCAATTGTCTTTAATAAACCGACTGTAAAAGCATCTGATGAAATATCGTGACCCGCAGTGTTTACTTTGTTGTATAGATGACTTACGATAAAATCTCTATATGCATAAAAATACATGATAGAGTCTTTGTCTAAAACTATTTCGTCTCTGTGTTTGTAAAAATCTCTATTGACTTCTTCATGTTTCCCATGATTCTTTTTGGCAGCATGAGCCATAGGATAATTTTCTACTTTACTGTATAAAGGATAAGTAAGTGCTATCTTAAGAATGCTTCTGTAGTTTTCAGATTCTTGGGGATTTTTTGTATTGAATTGATCAAAACGAGCCAATCTTAATTTTTCAATAGAATCAACTTTAGATTTAAATTCTGATGGAGATAAATCATAAAGTCCATAAAATGTTTTATCATCTTTTTCAGATTCTAAAAAACAATCAATTAATATATTATTACGTTCCGCTCCTTTACCGCTAAAAACTAAAGATTCATCAAAATCCCAAGTATTTAAACGAATTAAAATACTGTCTTTTGGTTGTAAATAAATGTATTGATGTTCGTTTCCGTGTTTAAAATAATAGAGCCCTCTATTAAGAGAAGGAAGTTCCCCTAAAAAAGTATTATCCTGATCTAAGTAAAAAGTGTCTAAAACAACTTCATTATCATACAATACAACATAGTTACTTTTAGGGTTGATGATCTTACCCCCAAAGTAAGTACTATTTTTCTCCGTTGTACCAGTACAGCTAACTAATGCCGCAATGATAAAAAATGCTATCAGTTTACTAAATCGTTCTGTCATGTTCAATCTCGGTCTCATTTGCTAAACAAAAGTACACATCTATATGTTTGTATCTTGTTAATGGCGTGTTAAAAGGTTTTTAAATACTCTAGAGTATTTCTAAAAATTGAGCTAAAATATACAAATGAAATCAAAAAAGAAAATTTCATTGAATTGGATACAAACATCTTTGATTTTGAAGATAAAAACATAAATCAATTTCTTACTTTTGCAGCAAATTAAAAAAGCTAAAAACAAATGTTATCAGTTTCAAATTTATCAGTTCAGTTCGGTAAACGTGTTTTGTTTGATGAAGTAAATACGAAATTTGTTCAAGGAAATTGTTACGGTATTATTGGTGCCAATGGATCAGGGAAGTCTACATTTTTGAAAATTATTTCTGGAAAGATGGATCCAACCTCTGGTCATGTTTCTTTAGAATCAGGAAAAAGAATGTCTGTGTTATCGCAAGATCACTATGCCTTTGATGAATATCCAGTATTAGAAACTGTAGTCATGGGAAACAAAGATTTATTTGCTATTAAATCTGAGATTGATGCTTTGTATGAAAATTATACAGACGATAATGCTGATAAAATTGGAGAACTGCAAGTGAAGTTTGAAGAAATGAATGGTTGGAATGCAGATTCTGATGCAGCAGCAATGCTTTCAAATTTAGGAATCAAAGAAGATTTGCATTATACATTGATGAGTGAATTGGATGGAAAACAAAAAGTTAGAGTATTAATAGCTCAAGCTCTATTTGGAAGTCCAGATGTTTTGATTATGGATGAGCCTACCAATGATTTGGATTTTGAAACAATTGCTTGGCTAGAAAACTTCTTAGCAAATTTTGATAATACTGTGATTGTTGTATCGCATGACCGTCACTTTTTAGATGCGGTGTGTACTCATATTTCTGATATCGATTTTGGGAAGATTAATCATTTCTCTGGAAATTATTCATTTTGGTATGAATCTTCTCAATTAGCTGCGAAACAAAGAGCACAGCAAAATAAGAAAGCTGAGGATAAAAAGAAAGAATTGGAAGAATTTATTCGTCGTTTCTCTGCTAATGTTGCCAAATCTAAACAAGCAACAAGTAGAAAGAAGATGATTGAAAAATTGAATGTAGATGATATCAAACCTTCTAGCAGACGTTATCCAGCCATCATCTTTAAAAGTGAAAGAGAAGCTGGAGATCAGATTTTAAATGTAGAAGGACTCTCTAAAACTTCTGATGAAGGAGTTTTGTTTAGCGATGTCCACATTAATTTAAATAGAGGAGAAAAGGTTGCTATTATCTCTAAAAATTCCAAAGCAATTACTGCATTTTATGAAATTATAGCAGGTGATTTAAAACCTGATTCTGGTAAATTTGATTGGGGAGTAACTACAACACAATCGTATTTGCCATTAGATAATTCAAGTTTCTTCCAAGACGGGAATTTAAACTTGGTGGATTGGTTAAGGCAATATGCTCAAACCGAAGAAGAAAGAGAAGAAGTTTTTTTAAGAGGTTTCTTAGGAAAAATGATATTTTCTGGTGAAGAAGCATTAAAGAAAAGTAATGTGCTTTCTGGAGGTGAAAAAGTTCGTTGTATGCTGTCTAGAATGATGATGAAAAGAGCGAATATTTTGGTATTAGACGAGCCAACAAATCACTTAGATCTTGAATCTATCCAAGCGTTGAATAATTCGTTAATCAATTTTACAGGAACGGTATTGTTTTCAACTCATGATCATGAGTTTGCGCAAACTGTTGCTGACAGAATTATAGATTTAACCCCTAAAGGAGTAATCGATAGAAATTCTACATTTGATGAGTTTTTAACTGACCCGAAAATTAAGGAGTTAAGAGAAAAAATGTATTCGTAACAAAAAGCGAAGGTTGACTAAAAAATGAAATGTTGTCTGTTCGTGGGCAATCTAGAACTTATAGGTAATAAAATTTCTAATACATCCCGACTGCGTTCGATGTGATATACTTCAATTTTAATACTTTTTAGAAGGAATTAGTTCTTTTGCAACGGACTAATAATCTTAACATCACTAAAAGATATTGCTCCTCGAATCACACCGTCGATTGTATTTTTTAAAGCTTCTATTAATTGCATTTTTAATTGTGACTTGTGATAGATTAAACTCACTTCTCTCGCTGGAGGTGGCGTTGTAAATTCACGTAAATACTTTTGATCTTTTTCATTGAGATCTAAAGTATGTAAATAGGGAAGAAGTGTCATTCCCAATCCTTCTTTTGAAAGTTTTATCAAAGTATCAAAACTTCCGCTTTCTAATTGAAACCCTTTTTTATTGTCTGTTTTATAGGTTCTACATAGATTGATGACACTATCTTTAAAGCAATGTCCATCTTCTAATAAGAGAATATCCTCCATTTCTAATTCTTCAGAATCAATGTGTTTCTGATTGAATAAACGGTGTCCTTCAGGAATTAAACCCACAAAAGGTTCATAATACAAAGGTCTTTCTTTAATGGCTTCATTCTCTAATGGAGTTGCAGCCAAACCAGCATCAATATGCCCATCCATTAGTTTACGAATGATTTCCTCTGTAGTTAGTTCTTCTATAATGAGTTTAACTTTTGGGTACTTTTTAGTGAAGTTATTTAAAAACATTGGGAGTAATGTTGGCATTATGGTAGGGATGATTCCTAACCGAAATTCGCCGCCAATAAACCCTTTATGCTGATGTACAATATCTGTAATTCGATTACTCTCATTGACAATAATTTTTGCTTGTTCTACTACTTTTTTTCCCACTTCAGTAAGCTCAATAGGTTTTTTAGCACGATTGAATATTAGCACGCCTAATTGATCTTCTAATTTTTGTATTTGCATACTTAAGGTGGGCTGTGTAACGAAACTATGTTCTGCAGCGACCGTAAAATTTTTATATTCAGCTACGGAAAGCACATATTTTAATTGGGTAATCGTCATCTATAAAAAATTTTGATAAAGATATGAAAACTAATCAATAATGGTTATAGTTGATTTAATTTTTGTTGAAATGATGTAGTAAGCTGCAAAGATTTAAAGTAGTATCCAGTCTTCAGTTCTCAATATTTTCAATCTTCAACTTCGATTTCAGTTGTCTTTGCGAGCGACAACAGGAGAGAAGCAACCTGTTTAAATAATAGATATAGAATTTAACAGTTCCAAAGTTCCAAAAGTTTCAGAGTTTCAAAGGTTTTTTTACATTTTGTAAATATATTTTCAACTTCAGTTTTGGTTTCAGAGTTTCAAAGCGGCAAAGGTTTAAAGCAGTATCCAGTTTTCAGTCTTCAACTTCGATTTCAGTTGTCTTTGCGAGCGACAGCAAGAGAGAAGCAATCTGCTCAAATAATAGATATAGAATTTAATGGCTCCAAAGTTTCAGACTTAAAAAAGTTAAAGAATTTTTTTAGTTTAAAAAAAGAATCGCAATTTTCACCTAGCACCTACAAATTCCAGAATTCTCTTTTCTTATTTAATTCTTCTTCTTGTTTTGCATATTCTTCAGGAGAGATGACTTTTAAAAAGGAAGGATGTTGTTCAATCGCATATTCAATTTTTGTGATAATATCTTTTACATCATCATTTTCATAATCAATTTCTAATGGGGCTTTTATCACCATAGATTGTAAGACATTTCTCTTTTTGATCATCAAACCTTTTTTATCGAAGGATCTTCTAAAACCATCAATTACAATAGGAATTACTGTTGGTTTGTAGGTTTTAATGATATGAGCTGTTCCCCTTCTTATGGGTTTAAATGGAGTGGTAGTTCCTTGAGGAAAAGTAATCACCCAACCATCATCTAAGGCTTTTCCAATATTTGAAATATCGGACATTTTTACTTGTCTGTTTACATTCTGTCCAGCACTTCTCCATGTTCTATCAATAGAAATAGAACCTGTATATGCAAATATTTTAGGAAGAATTCCAGAACGCATTGTTTCGCCAGCAGCAATGTAATAGATGTTTAATTTAGGGTTCCAGATATATCCCACGTTTTTGATATTATTATCTCTACCTTTTAAAGCGGCATTAAAAACATGTAACATTGCAGCTACATCAGCAAAATAAGTTTGATGATTGGAAACAAACAATACATTATTTTCAGGCAATTGCCTTAAAATTTCTGAACCTTCAATATGTAAGTTATTAAAGCTACGATAACGCCCATGAGATATGACTCCCAGAATTCTAATCAGCCATTTTTTGATCCACAAAATATGTCCGAATGGATTCTCTTTAAATAAGGGCATTTATTTTAGTTTTTTAATAGTAGTTTGCTAAAATACAAAAGTATTGCAAAGAAGGCATTATTTTAGCATTTCTTTGATTTCGCTTAACATCATTCCTGTTGCTCCCCACACAATGTAATCATTCAATTTAAAGCAAGGCACAGAAATATTATTCATATATGAAGTATTCATTACAATACTCTCTAAATTGTTATCATCCATTAAATCAGAGACTAAAACCTCGATAGTTGTTTGCACTTCTTCATTAATATTAAAGGTCGGTTTGTAATTTGTGTATCCTATAAAAGGTGTTGCTAAAAAATTACTTGGCGGAATGTATACATCGGTAATTTCTCTAACAATGGTAATATCTTGTTGCGATACGCCTACTTCTTCAAAAGTTTCTCGCAAAGCTGTATCTGAGAGTTGAAGGTCTTGCTCCTCTATTTTTCCACCAGGAAAACTAATTTGTGCAGAATGTGTTCCTTTATAGCTTGCTCTTTGCGTTAATAAAAATGTTGCTTTATTTTCTTTATTCGGATAAAACAAGGCTAAGACTGCAGCTTTTTTTGGGTTGTTGGCTTTTATTTTTTGCGAATCGTATTTTAATCGCAGTTTCGGTGCTAATTTAAATTGAGATTCTAAACCACCAAGCGGTATTGATTTTAATTCTTCTACTTTGCTTAAAAATTCTTGAAAATCCATTGACTATTTTTCTTTCTTAAAAAGAAACCCAAAACCCATTCTGCTTAAGAATTTCTTCTCAAAATTCCAGAAAAACTTGAATTGTCCAAATACAAATCCAACAATGGGTAAAGTCAATTGATAAATAGGAAAGATAAGAATTATTCTTAATGGCCAATAAATCCAACCACTTATTGAACCTTTTTCAATTCCAATAAAACTAGTTACTGGGTCTGCTACCCAAGCAGCAAATGAACCATTGAGGGCAAAAACAACAAGTATAAAAAAGATTTGAATATTAGAGGTTATTCCCCAACGCTCTTTGAGTTTTTCCATTATGAAGAATTGAATTGCAAATTTACAACTTCAAAAGGCTTCAAAAAAATTAGTTCAGAATAATTTTCTTATTTAGAACTCCTTTTTCGGTTTTCACATGAACAATGTATACTGATGAGTCTAACTGTTGAGACGAAACTTGAATACTATTTAAAGAATCAGAATTTTGATAATCTAAAACTAGCTGACCTAGTAAATTGTAAATTTTCACATTTTTTAGTGCTACAGTATTACTTTTGATAAAAATTTGTTTTGAATTTTCATCATGAAAAACAACTACTTCATTATTTAATCCAAAGTCATCTGTACTTAATGTCGCTGGAATTTTAAACGTAATATAAAAACGATCTAAATAAGTTCCTGCATCTAAATTGAGCAACTTAGGAGTATCTTGAATTTCATAATACTTTCCTTCTTCATTATCGATAAGATAAATTTTCTGGTCTTCTAAGCCTTCTTTTGAATCGACAGAAAATGTAACATCTCTTGTTGTATCTAAAAATACATGTAATGGGATTTCTGCATCTTGAGAAAAATCTTCAACACCTATAATCACATAAGATTCGGTTCTGTTATCCACTGTTAATGAAAAATCAGTAGGTAGTCTTTCGGCCATTCGAGCATCTAAATTATTTTCAAAACCCCTTGTAGCGCCAACAAAACCAATAGCTATTTGTCTTCGGAATGTTTGAGTGCCATCAAGATCAAACTCTAATCCTAATTTTAGAATTGGAGCCGATGCTTCAGCTTGCTGATTTCTACTAAAGACTACAGAAGTTGCACCTTCCAAAACAAACTCTCTTTGCGCATTTGAAAAAGTAATATCTGCGCTAGATCCAATAGTTCCTGTTCCTAAAGCACTACTTACGTCTCTAGAAACAAAAAATGATTGCCCCACTGGAACATACTGCCCAGGTGTTTTTCCTGCGCCGAAAGGAACGCCAGTGACCCCATTATAGGTAGCATACCCTCCTGTATAATTTTCAGATTCATGAGAAGATTCTCCACCTGATTCATAAAAATAAAGTACACCTCCAATAGCATCAGTGTTGTCTGTGATAAATTGATTTGCATCTAAAGCTGAAGGATAAGGATTTCCAATTAAACTGAATCGTAGATCATCTATAGGTAGTATATAATCTCCATCATTAGGAACCCCTACAAATGAATAATTTTGTGTTGAACTTCCGTCAAGGCCTCCAGTTCCTTTCATATTATATCCTTCCCCTGGGTTAAATGTTTCAACCGCTGGGTCGAAAAAACGAGTCCAATCCACATCATTTACAAATTTTGCCAACCAACGTCCACTAATTGTAATCGGAACTGTGGTTCCATCACTATCTAAAGTGTGAATGTCAGTAAAAGTAATATCCAGCGGAGTAGAGGAAGTTCCATCTTTCATAACTCCTGCAATTGTAAATGTAGATCCATTGGTAGTTACTGGAGATGTCCAAGATCCGGATTGATACATATTTGTAGTTGCACTAGTTTGGTCTATAGTAAGGTTACCTGTACCGTGAACATTCTTATTTCCTGTATGCGTTTGAATTAACTGAGATTCTCCTTCTAATCGTAAATCTCCGATAATCTCAACAGCTCCAGTTACAGACAATTGTATTCCATCTGCAACGGTTAATGTTTGTCCACTTGCAATATTTAAGCAAGCACAGCTTACATCAGCAGTAATTGTGATATCTCCTTGAACACTCACGCCAGAAGCGGTATCTGTATTGTCAGGAGCTCCTGAAGGACCACTTCCGCCTGACCAAGAAGTTGTATAAACAATGTCTTGAGAACAGTCACTAAAATCAATTCCCATTACATTGGTATGTCCAAGGGCAAGGCTAACATCCGCAGTATTAGAAGAAGAAAATGCATCATCTGTAAATGTGAATATCAAATTAGCCACATCATCTGTACTCAAATGATTGTCGGCAGTTCCAGTAAAAGTTAAGGTAGCAACAGCATCTCCACCTGATAATGTGAAAACAGGAATCAAACTTGAAGGCAAGTTAGCAATCGTAAATTCGGTAGTTAAATCCAGTAAATCATCGGCATCTACATCAGCAAAAGTGTCTCCTGTTAATGTGATAACCAAAGGTGTTGATGTATCTATCGTTCCATCATTTGCTGTAGTTTCTGGTAAGTTTCCTTTGGTTTGATATTGATTCATATCATCTCCATTGGTTCCACAGATAAAGAATTTAGAACCATCCGCATTAAAAATTACGTCTGTAATAGTAGCTTCTTCAGAACTTACAGAGAATGTGTTGGTATTGGTAATCGTTCCAGTTGATAGATCAAAATTATTAGATAATGTGATTTCATTGATATCGTTTCCTGCATTTCCTGCGATGTATAATTTAGAACCATCATTGTTAAACGCCATTCCTAAAGGCGCTGAATCAATCACTAAACCAGATACATTATTGAGAGGAAAAGCAATATCTAAATTTGCTGCAGTGGCATCTGTTAAATCATACGCAGGCGAAAGAGAATATTGATTGAGGTCATTTCCTGTATTTCCTAATACATATAATTTGGTACCATCATTATTAAAAAATAGATCAGAAGGATTGTTGTCTTCAGTAGATATGTCAAAAGGACTGCCAGTTGTAGTCGTAATTGTAGAAGATAAATCATAGGCAGAAGATAAATCGTATCCATTGATTTCATCTCCATTATTACCAATAATGTATAATGTTGTTCCTGTATTATTAAAAGCTAAGCCCTTTATCTGAGTTTCTTCTGTGGCTACGTACAAACCAGTAGTATAGGTGCCCGTATTAATATCATAGGGAGTAGAAAGCGCGATCTCTGAAACTACATTCAATTGATCGCCAGCAACAAAAAGTTTGGTACCATCATTATTGAAAACCATTCCATGTGGCGCTATTTCTACTGATGGAAATCCATTGGCGGTAATAAATGTAATGGTAGAACTAAAATCATAAGCTACAGATAAAGAATATTCTTTTATCTCATCATCTACAGAACCCGCTATGTAAAATGTAGTTCCGTCATCATTTAATAAAATTGCTTGTGGATTTCCTTCTGGAGAAGATGGTAATGTTGCTGCAGAAGATGTTCCAGCAGAAGAAAGGTCATAGGCGACACTTAATGGAAATGTGTTTACATCATCTCCTTGACTTCCAGTAACATATAATTCAGTCCCATCATTATTAAAAGCAATAGCTCTAACATTGGTTTCGCCAGTAATGGGCATATTATTGACAACAGCTCCCGCGGTAGAAACATCATAATTTGTTGATAAATCGAACTCAAAAACATCATCACTTCTTCGATCGGAAATATATAATTTAGAACCGTCATCATTAAACGCCATTCCAGTTAATAAATCACCATTGGTAGCTCCTAAAAGATTTTCAATAGCAGTCCTCGCATCAAAAACATCTGTAAAAGTTGCTGTAGAAACATTCCATGCCGTAGATAGAGAATACTCGGTAATATCATCCCCTTGATTTCCTACAATATACATTCGGGTACCATCATTGTTAAAAGCAACATCTTGAGGTACAGTTTCTTCACTATTAACTCTAATATATGATTCTACAGTTCCTCTTGATGAAAAATCATATGCAGTACTTAATGCATATTGTACTACGACATCTCCGGCGCCTCCAACCATATAAAATTTGTTACCACTATCTCCAAAGGTCATTCCTGTTGGAGTTCTCTCAAGAGAAGGAATAATGCTGTTGTTAAGATGTGTTGGAGATGTAATATTAAAGGAGTTGGTTCCTGAGTAGCTCAAACTTTGAGCATTTGTTTGTATACTGAAAGCGATCAGTATCAACAGATAAATAATTTTTCTTTTCATGAAAACGGAGGTATTTTCGACTAAATATAAGAATTTATTAGTAAAAAAGAAAAAGTATATAGTAAAAGAAGGATAGAGATGGATATTTTTTAGACTAATACTAAATTATTTTTTACCTTTCAAAAATCAAATTAAAAACGACTACATGAAAAAACTAGCTCTTCATTGGAAGATATTAATTGGAATGATTTTGGGACTCATCTTTGGAGTTATCATGCTACAGATAGGATCGGGTGCAAAATTTGTAACTGATTGGATAAAACCACTCGGAGACATCTTTGTTAGAATGCTAAAGTTGATCGCAGTCCCCTTAATTCTTGCTTCTTTAATTAAAGGTATTTCTGATTTAAAAGATATCTCTAAGTTTAAGAGAATGGGACTTCGTACCATAGCAATTTACATTGTTACAACAATCATAGCAATATCTATTGGTTTAACATTAGTAAACATAACCAAACCTGGAAATGGGATTTCGCAAGAAACGGTTGTAAAATTGAAAGAAAAATATGCTTCTAATAAAAAGATTCAAGAGAGGATGAAAGAAGCTGGAATGCAAAAACAAAGTGGACCATTGCAATTTATTGTAGATATGGTTCCTGCAAATGCTTTTAAAGCAATGAGTGAAAATAAATCTATGCTTCAAGTTATTTTCTTTACTATTTTATTAGGGATTAGTTTGTTATTAATTCCTGAGGAAAAAGCAAAACCCTTAAAAAATATTTTCGATTCGCTCAATGATGTCGTCTTAAAAATTGTAGATATTATAATGCTAATGGCTCCTTATGCTGTATTTGCATTATTAGCTACAGTAGTCGTCACGGCTGATGATCCAGATATTCTTTTAGCATTATTAAAATATGCTGTAGTTGTAGTTTTTGGCTTGATTTTAATGATAGTTTTTTATATGATCGTAGTGGGGTTGTATGTGAAAAAATCTCCATTTTGGTTCTTAAAACAAATTAGCCCAGCACAATTGTTAGCATTTTCTACAAGTTCTAGCGCAGCAACATTACCAGTTACTATGGAAAGAGTTGAAGAGCATATAGGCGTGGATAAAGAAGTTTCAAGTTTTGTGTTGCCTGTTGGAGCTACTATTAATATGGACGGAACAAGTTTATACCAAGCGGTTGCAGCAGTATTTATTATGCAAGTTTTATGGCCTGAAGGATTAGTGTTTAGCAATCAATTAACGATTGTTTTAACTGCATTGTTAGCATCTATTGGTTCTGCCGCTGTTCCAGGTGCTGGAATGGTAATGTTAGTTATTGTCTTAGATAGTATTGGGTTTCCACCTGAATTATTACCAATAGGGTTAGCATTAATTTTTGCAGTAGATAGACCCTTAGATATGTGTAGAACAGTAATAAATGTAACAGGTGATGCTACTGTTTCAATGGCTATAGCAAAATCATTTGATAAAATACACGATCCTCAACCTAAAGAATGGGATGACAATTACGATAAAGTAAAAGGAAATTAAAAATATAAAAAATGAATGTTTGTTTCTTAATGTATCCATGGGAGAGTATTAAATCTCCAGAAAATGATACTTCACTAACGCTTATTCACGAATGCGTAAAAAGAGGACATGGAGTGGCAATTTGTACACCTTCTAACCTTACCATTAGAAATAGTGTTACCAGTGCTTTTTGTACAATTTTAAACAGAGCAGATAAAGTTTCTGCAAGTATGAAATCTTTTTATAAGAATACAACAACCCGAGAGGAAATGCTACCTCTAGCAGGTTTTGATGTTATTTTTATGAGAGCAGAGCCACCTTTAGATCCGCTAATGTTAAACTTCTTAGATTCTGTAAAAGATGATGTGTTTATCATCAATTCAGTAAGAGGAATGCGTGAGGCAAATAACAAGTTATATACAGCAGCTTTTGAAGATCCAAATAATGAGATTATTCCTGTTACACACGTATCAAAAAATAAAGACTATTTGGTTCAAATGATTGAAGAATCTCCTTCGGATAAAATGATATTAAAACCTTTAGATGGTTTTGGAGGTTCTGGAGTTATTCTGATTGAGAAATCTGCCATGGGGAATATCAATTCACTATTAGATTTTTATATTCACAAGAAAGACGGAACCTCAGATTATGTGATTCTTCAAGAATATATTGAAGGAGCCGATAAAGGTGATGTTCGAATTTTGATTCTAAATGGAGTTCCTATTGGCGCGATGCGAAGAATCCCTGGAGATAAAGACCATCGTTCTAATGTATCTGCAGGTGGAACAATTGCCAAGCATAAACTAACAAAACAAGAAAAATTATTATGTCAAAAAATCGGACCACGATTGATGAAAGACGGATTGTATTTTGTGGGAATCGATGTGATAGGAGGCAAGTTAGTAGAGGTGAATGTAATGAGTCCAGGTGGAATTACCTACATCAATAAAGTATACAAAACGAAGCTTCAAGAAAAAGTTGTGGACTTCATGGAAAGTAAGGTATTAGAAAGAAATGCAGCATTCCAAAGAAAGACGGACTTAAAAAAGATGGTTGAGGAAGCCTAATGTTAAAAGTACCAGGTTCCATAGTAAGCTGCGATTGGTTATGTGAAAATTTGCATCAGAAGAATCTCATCATTTTAGATGCTACAATACCAAAAGTAACCGTCAAGAAACATGAAGATGTTCTTCATAAGAACCGTATTCCATTCTCTCGTTTTTTTGATATTAAAAAGGTGTTTTCTGATCAAGATGCAACCTATCCTAACACCATGTTAGCGCCTAAAGAATTTGAAGAAAAAGCGCAAGAATTAGGAATTAATATGGAAAGTTGTATTGTGGTATATGATACACATGGAATTTACTCGAGCCCAAGAGCTTGGTGGATGTTCAAAACAATGGGTTTCCATAACATAGCAGTACTTGATGGTGGCTTGCCAAAATGGATTTCAAAAGAATATAAAGTCGAAGAACAAAATAATACACCCTATTCAAAGAGCAATTTTTTATCAAAGCCTAATAAAGAGATGTTGATCAATAGTACAATTGTTTTAGAGTCCTTAAAGAAAGGCGACAAAAGTATTTTAGATGCAAGATCTTTAGGAAGATATAAAGGACTAGAACCTGAGCCAAGAAAAAATGTAAGGAGTGGACACATTCCGACATCAAAGAGTTTGGGGTATTCGAGTGTCATAAACGGATTCGAATTAAAATCAAAAGACCAGTTAAAAAAAATATATCAATCAACCAATACAGAAAACAAACCCATGATCTTTTCTTGCGGCACAGGAATTACTGCCTGTGTTTTAGCTTTAGGAGCCAGCGTTGCAGGCTATAAAGATTTTGCTGTCTATGATGGTTCTTGGACAGAGTGGGGAAGTGAATTAAAAAATCCAATAGAATTATAAAAACTAATTATTATGAAAAAAATTTCGAAATGGATTGAGAAAAACACGTTTGCTGTCATTTTATATTTGATAATTTCGGCAATTGTTTTTTCATTATTGTCACTGTACATCAGAGAATCAAATTTTTTTCAAATAATTGCCGCTATTTTTGGCTTCAATCCAGTAAACTTAGATTTTTTCAAAACCAGTTTTTTTAAGTTCCATGTTTATATAGAAGAAAATAGTTATTATTCAATAAGCTATTTGAAATATGTTTATTTTTTCCTTTTTCTTTTTGCATCTGTTTTTTATAAGGTTACAAAAGGTAAAGCGAAAAGAGTATTAACCTTCTGTTTATGTATCATGTGTATTTCATCATGTATTGTTCTTAGTGAATATTTTTATTTAATGTTTTTCAAATTTAGCATAATAACAAGTTGGTATTTTTGGGGAGTTATAAAAAATATATTAATTTTTTACATAAGTTTTACCATCTTAAAAAGTTTTTTAAAAATCAAAGAATATCGAGAAAATAGTAATGAAATTATTATAGGATTTCCAAAGTTTAAATTACTCAGGTCTAGATGGTATATAAGATTGTTTAATGTATTAATTGATTCATTCTTATTAATAACATTGTTTTCCAGAGTAGTTTTCTATTATCCAAATTCTATTGCTGAATATGCCGATTTATATGTAGGTGAACGTTTTTCGGGAATAGTCGTTTTTACCGTTTTTAGCACCATATATTACCTCTTTTTCGAAGGGGTTTTTAAAACAACACCAGGAAAAATACTAACGAATACAAGTATTGTTTCTTTTGATGACACCTCTGTAAGTTTTAGAAAAGTAGTTACTAGAACATTAATGAGGAGAATGCCATTTAATGGATTATCATTTTTTGGTAAAATAGGTTGGCATGACTCTATTTCAAACACTACGGTTGTTCAATTAAATAAAGAAGAAAGCAAACATGTTTTAATCTATAGAATAGTTTTAATAGCGATTCTTTTGTTATTATCATATTCAATTTATAATTCATTTTAATCTGAAAAATATTGGAAAAATTATCAATAGATCAAATCATCGAAAGAATATCAAGAGAAGATACGTTTCATGCAGTATCTGATGATTATTCTTTTACAATTAAAATAGACGAATACGTTCATTATATGTGCGGTGCAGTGCATGATGGACATCAATTTAGAAAAGAGTTGTGGGACAACTGTATTCATACCGAATACGAACGTTGGTTTGAAGAAGACCCAGAAACTCAAGAAATGGTGAAATCTCATCCGATTATTATTGCAGGGATGGATTCGCGTTTTGAATATGATTTGAATAGAGCTCCTGAAACTGCTATTTATGATGATGCTTGGGGAAAGCAATTATGGCATGCTCCTTTATCATCTGAAATGAGAGAGAAAAGTCTTTCTAAACATTATAATTTTTACAGAGTCGTACATGCTTTAGTTTCAAAATTGGAAGAAAAATTTGGCGCTTGTATTGTATATGATATGCACAGTTATAATTGGAAACGCTGGGATAGAGAAGTCCCAACGTGGAATTTAGGAACGGGAAATGTAGATCAAGATCGTTTTGCAAATGAAATTGAATCTTGGCGAGTAGCCTTAGAAAAAATGCCGCTGCCTCATGGAATTAAATCCACATCAAAAATTAATGATACTTTTCAAGGAAATGGATATTTCCTGAAATATATTACTCAAAATTTCGACAATACTTTGGTTCTAGCTACAGAAATAGCAAAGGTGTATTGTGATGAATTAGAGCAAATTATGTATCCAGAAGTCGTCAATGCAGTTGAATCGTACTTAAAAACCGAATTAAAAATTCATGCAGAAGCTTTTTATAAAGCACATAAAGCATAAATTTGCGCTTGTGTATGAATGTCTCCTCGAGCGCAGTCGAGAGGTCACACATATAAAATCATAAATAAAAAGAAGATCTCGACCAGACATTAAAAAATAGACGCTACTTTTTTAGATATTGAATTATGATGAATGAACCTTCCATAGAAACCAAGGCACTCTTTGAAATTGATCATTATATAGATCAATTAGTAAAAGGAATAGAGCTACTAAGCTATGTAAACCCTGTAAATATTGAAGAACAGAAAGAAAAATTCTTTGCCTCTAAATATTTAACAGATCCAGTTTTTAAATACCCAACCAGGGATTTTGACAAATTCAATTTGCATAGAGAGTTCTTTTCTCAATCTATAGAAGTCATCGAAGATGAAAAGCTGAGAAACTTATACGAGGAAATTATTTATACCTACTCAGGATTAATTCAGTGTATCGAAACCATTGGAAAAGGGAAGAAGTTCTATTATAACAGTTTACGATCATTTGGAACTCCGACTGAGATTGATGTAGAGAACGCAAAGTTTATTCTTCATTTTGATTCTGAAGATGAATCTTCGGAGATTTTTCAGCCAAAATACAATTGCAAAGAAGCAGAAAGCATTTTTAGAGAATATTCCAAGAATTACGACTTTACGTTTGATATCAAGCATTCCTCACAGATGGGAGCGATTGCCATGGTATTGAACAATATCAAAACTTTGGTCATCAACGAAAATCATACATTTTCAGACAATGAAATGAATGTATTAACCAATCATGAAATTGGTGTTCATATGGTCACGACCATGAATGGTTTATTACATCCGCTTAAGATTTTTTCTCACGGTTTCCCTAACTACGAAGAAACTCAAGAAGGACTAGCGGTTTTTAGTGAATATATGTCTGATAACTTAACAGTGAAAAGACTAAAAGAATTGGCATATAGAGTGATTGCCGTTGATAGTTTGGCAAAAGGATATCCGTTTTCTAAAACCTTTCGTCTACTTCATAATACCTACGATTTAAATAGAGAAGAAGCTTTTTATATTACAGTAAGAGCCCATAGAGGTGGAGGTTTCACCAAAGATTATTTGTACTTAACGGGATTGAAAAAAGTGCACGATTACCATCAAGAAGGGAAAGATTTAAATCGACTATTGACAGGAAAAGTCTGCCTAGAATTCTGTAGTGAAATTGATTATATGATTGAAAAAGGTTTTGCCGTAAAACCAAAACACTTTACCCAATCCTTCTTAAAGAATAACAATACCAACAAAACCGTTGATTTTATTTTAGATAATTTGAAGTAGGGAGTTGAGGAAATACAATTTTTATGTTCACTTTTGACATATTTAGATTAAAGCACTTTTAATTAACTCTCCGTTTTCACAAGCTTCAATAAGTCCATTGTACCAAATACTTAATGGAAGTTCTTTGTTTGGGGAAAATTCAAGTGTCTTAGTTTTCTTATAGTAACCTACTTTAGGAGGTAGAATTCCTTTATCACCATTACCTAATACAGCATTACATCTAACTGTTGTTGCCAACCCATTACTCCACTCATCAGCTCTGTACCAAAACCCGTCTATATTGTCAAAAGCCCAATCAATTACGGCTACTTTCCGTATCTTTTTAGGGTCAAAACGATGAATAGGGAATACCTTGTTTAAGTGAATATCACTAAAACCATAACCTATAAAAAGAAAAGAATCTGCCTCATAAGCAAGTTTATCAAGTTTTCCAAAATATTGTTTGAAAGGAATTTTTAGAAGTTGATTTGGTTTATCTAAACCTGTAATGATGTTTGAATTAAGGTGTTTAATTCCACTACTAGTTTGATTAATATTCCTTTGACCAGCACCTGGATGAAATTTACTTTTCAAATCCTGTTGCCAGAATATAGGGTGATTATCAATTCCGTTTACATCTCTCATATCAAAATGAACAGAACCATGTAAATGGTAACAAAAATTCCATTTTGGATTATAAAACTTTGTTGTATCAAATTCACCAGTTTGATGATTAAAACCCGTTGATAAGTCAGGAAGAGCAGATAATATTACATTGTCATAATTTAAATTAATGAAGCCTAATTCAAAATCTTCTTTTAGGTTTTCAAAAAATAACCTAAGCGAAGCTAATTCGGTAGATTTCTTAGTTGGTAATTCAAGGCATTTTTTTCTGAAATAACGTAAGAGATCGTCGATTAAATATCCATGTAGCATTTGAAAATCCATTCCATCAGCAACTTTTTTGTTTCTATGAGATAGTATTTCAGGAAATGATTTAAAATTTATAAATGCATTTAACGGATTGTGACTCCCCCAATAATTACTTTCAGATATTGAAGCAATATTTTGAATTGTGAATAATGTTTGTTCGAAATTTTGAACTCTATATTGCTCGTTTTTTGAGTTTTTGGATAAATGAGTTTCTACTTCGTCTTTAACCCAAGTGTAAAGGTTTTTCGATTCATTATCAGCTATTGGGAAGTAACGACTAGCCCAACGTTCAAATAATTTGTCAATATCAGATACTGAAGGCATTCGAAAATCTTTGGAAGCTCCAGCGCCAACTATTATTAGAAGTTTTTTTTTCATTCGTAATTATACTTGCATTTTAACTGATATGAAGTTAGTTTTTTTAACTAAAAATTCAATAAGGATAAACACCTGTTTTTCTAAACAAAAACTGTTAACTCAGAGAAGTCTTCAATCACCAAATCAGCATTTTCCAAAGTTTGGTCAGCAGCTAAAGGGTTTCTGTAGCCTATCACAAAAATTCCAGCATCGTTGGCGGCTTTTACACCGTTATCAGAATCTTCAATAACAATACAATTTTCTTTGGGAGTATTTCCTAAAACAGCCGCTTTTTCAAAAATTTCTGGATGTGGTTTAGATTCTGCTAAATCCGCGCCACTAATTTTTGCAGTAAAGTAAGAGTTCAAATCAAAGCGATTAAAAACGCGATCTATATTGACCATGGCAGAGGAAGAAGCCAAAACCAATGTGAGTCCTTTCGCATAAAAATATTTGATAATGTATTCAACACCGTGGACCAAATGTAAAGTCGGATCATTTTCAAAGAAATAAATATAACGATCCCTTTTTTGTACAACCAATGCTTCAGGATCGTGATCAAGATTGAAAAGCGCCACTAATTTTTGAAATGTATTAATCGTAGAAGAGCCCGTAAGTGTTTTGTACAATTCATCGGAAACATCAACTCCAATGGATTTGAATGTTTCGTAATAAGCTCTTTTATGCAATTCCTCAGAATCTATAATAACGCCATCCATGTCAAAAATGACACATTTTAATTGAGAAGGTAAGTTCATTTAGTTTGGTACATGTCAAAAAATATTAAAAATTTATAGACACTTTTTAAGTTAATTAATTTGTTGATGATTAAAATAATGTCTCCTCGAGCGCAGTCGAGAGGTCATTCTAAATAAAAATGTCAATGATAACGAGGTCTCGACTTAGTTTATCTTGAGCTAAGCCGAAAGGCTCGACCTGACATCTAGAAAATACGTATGATTTTTGCCATTTTTTTAGCTTCATTTAATCTAAAAATTTAGCTTTTAATTCAGGAGTAGGAATCATACAACTTTCCTTTTTTCCGAACCATTTATATCTGTTCCTGGCAATAAGATCATAAAAGACATCATTAAATCTTTTGGGAAGAACTGTAAATACTTGCATGAGTTTCCAGAATCCAGAAAACTCCTTCATAATTCTTAATGCAGCAGAAGACTTTATATAGTATGCAGTATCAGGGTCGTATAAAATAATAGAATCTGTTGATGCAATATTTATTTTAAGATGTTCAATGATTTGTTTACCAGCTTCAGATTGCAAAGCCGCAAAAAGAAAAACATTCTTTGCATCCTTTTTTATCACTTTAATCACAAAATCATTGCAAAGATTGCAAACACCATCAAAAAGAATAATTTTTTTACCCTGTGGGATCTTAGAATTAGAATCAATCATCATACTTTGCAAAATTAATGCTTAAAAATTTAAATATTAGTGTAACAATTTAAATTTAGAGCCGTCTTATGGGAAGTAGTAGTAAAGATGAGATGTATAAACTTTGTTTTAACAAAAAATTAGTAACAGCAATCTCAGTCATTATCTACTTTTATACAAAAATTAACCAACGCAAATGATTCGTATAAAAAACCTACATAAATCCTATCCTATAGGAAAAGACTCACTTCATGTTTTAAAAGGAATTGACCTACATATCAGAGAAGGAGAATTTGTTTCAATTATGGGATCTTCAGGTTCTGGGAAATCAACCTTATTAAATATTGTCGGATTACTAGATGAACATGATGAAGGTGATTATTATCTAAATGGGCAAATTATAAAGAACTTAAACGAGAAAAAAGCAGCAATCTTAAGAAATAAATTCTTAGGATTTGTTTTTCAATCGTTTAATCTAATTTCTTATAAGACAGCTTTAGAAAATGTGTCTTTGCCTTTATATTATAAAGGAGTTGGAAGAAAAGAACGTCAAAAAATTGCCTTAGATTATTTAGATAAAGTAGGATTAAAAGATTGGGCAAAGCATTTGCCAAGCGAATTATCTGGAGGACAAAAACAACGTGTTGCTATCGCTAGAGCTTTAGTAACAAGTCCGAAAGTAGTTTTAGCTGATGAGCCTACAGGAGCATTAGATTCTACAACGTCAGATTCTGTAATGGATTTATTAAAAGACATTAATGACGAAGGAATGACAGTATTTGTAATTACGCATGAAGAAGAGATCGCAGCACAAACGGATAGAATTGTTCGTTTGAAGGATGGTATTATTATTAGTGATACGGCAGTAAATGCAAAAAACAAAGCCATTTAATCATGTTTGATATAGATCGTTGGAGAGAAATATTTCAAAGCATTAACAAGAACAAATTACGTTCCGTTTTGTCTGGATTTACAATTGCTTTTGCAATTTTATTATTTACATTACTTTTTGGCGTAGTTGGAGGTTTAAAAAACACGTTTAAGGACGCTTTTGTTGATGATGCAGCGAATTCTATGTTTGTTAGAGTATGGAAAACCAGTAAACCATATAAAGGATTACAAACGGGTAGAAGAGTTCAATTAAAAAATAAAGATTATAATTATGTAAGTGATAAATACGATAGTAAAATTCAATATTTAACAGCTCGTATTTATAAAAGCTTCAGTGTTGCTTATAAAAAGAACCAAGACAATTATCGATTTAGAGCTGTACATCCAGATCATCAATTCTTAGAAAAAACAATCATGGATGAGGGTAGATATATCAATCAATTAGATATCAATGAAGCTTCTAAAGTAATTGTAATAGGACGATTGGTAAGATCTGACTTATTCGGTGAGAAACCAGCTTTAGGAAAAAGAGTAAACGTTGGCGGAATCTCCTATAAAGTGATTGGAATATTTTCTGATGATGGAGGAGACAATGAAGAAAGGCAATGTTACATTCCTGTAACAACTGCTCAAAAGTTGTACGGAAATAACGATTATATAAGCCAAATTAACATTGGGTACAATCCTAATTTAAATTTAGATCAAGCGGTCGCTTTTGGTAATCGATTAGAGAGAGATTTACGTAATAAATTAGATATTCACCCAGATGATCAAAGTGCCTTATCAGTAAGAAATATGGCAGAAGCAAACAAGAATGTAAACATGTTTATGTTCGTATTGTCTCTAATTGTCATCATTGTTGGGTCAGGAACTCTAATTGCAGGAATTATAGGGATTAGTAATATCATGATTTTTGTGATCAAAGAGAGAACCAAAGAATTTGGGATTCGTAAAGCTTTGGGGGCAAAACCTTCCTCTATTATAGGAATGGTAGTGCAGGAATCAATCCTGATAACAGTAATTGCTGGATATTTAGGGTTATCGCTTGGAACTTTTATACTAGCTCAAATTGGTGACGCCTTGGAAGATTATTTTATTAAAGATCCAAGTGTAGATCAAGGAATTGTTGTTGGAGCAACAATAACCTTAATATTGGCTGGACTAATAGCGGGTTACCTGCCTGCAAAGAAAGCAGCAAGAATTAAACCTATTGTAGCATTAAGAGCAGACTAATTATGAAATTTTTATTTGATTCTGATACTTGGCAAGAAATTTATGGAGGAATCCGTAAAAACAAAACACGAACAATAATTACCATTATTGGTGTATTATGGGGAATCTTCTTACTTGTAGTCCTATTAGGAGCCGCGAGAGGAATGGAAAATAACTTTAAAAATTTATTTGGAGATTTTGCAACAAACAGTGTATTTGTTTGGTCTCAAAGAACAGACAAACCGTTTAAAGGTTTTCAAAAAGGAAGAAGAGTTCGTTTAACAACGACAGATGTTGAAGTATTAAAAAGAGAATTCGACGAAATAAAACTATTAGCACCTAGAAGTCAGTCTAACAGTACCATTGTAAATGGTTTTAAATCTGGAGATTTTAATATCAACGGTGATTATCCAGTACTAGATCAAGTACAGAAAAAAGAACTGATTTATGGTCGATTTATTAATGACAATGATATTAAATTAAAAGCGAAGGTCTGTGTCATCGAAGAAGATATCTATAAACAATTATATGATAAAAACGTAAATCCAATTGGAGAATATGTGATTATTAATAATATCAATTATAAAGTAATAGGAGTATACAAAGCTGGAAATATAGATTTTGATGGACAAGCTGCTTATATTCCATTCACAACCTTTCAACAAGTATACAACAGAGCCAATAGAATTGGTTGGATGATGATTACCGCAAAAGAAGGTGTAGACATCAAACAATTAGAAACCGATATCAAACTAACATTGAAAAACCTACATAAAGTAGATCCTGAAGACGAAAGAGCTTTTGGAAGCTTTAATATGGCAGTTGAAATTGGGAAAATAACAGGGTTTCTAACAGGAATGCAGTTCTTAACATGGTTTGTTGGAATCGCAACTTTAATCGCAGGAGTTTTTGCCATTGGAAATATTCTGTTGATCACCGTAAAAGAAAGAACCAAAGAAATTGGAATTCGAAGAGCGATAGGGGCCAAACCCATAGAAATTAGACAGCAAGTAGTTTTAGAATCAATATTCTTAACAACCATAGCTGGAATGTTGGGAATCGTCTTTGGAGGAACCGTACTGTATATTATGGATTCTACAATTGGTTCTGGACCAGACCCAACATTGTTAAACCCTACAGTCGGTACTTCCGTCATATTAATAGCATTTATAATCCTAATTACATTAGGAACATTAATAGGATTAATACCCGCTTATATGGCAACATTAATAAAACCTATTGAAGCCTTAAGGGACGAATAATAAAAATAAAAAAATAATTAACCAAACGTTTATATAGACAATCACAATGAGTAAAAGAGCGAAAATTATATTGATTATTGTAGTAGTAGCATTTGTTGCAATTTTAATCTGGCTTGGAAAAAAGAATAAAACTAATGTAGAGACATTCAAAACAGAAACAGCTTTCAAAGCTACTATTGTTAAGAAAACTGTAGCTACAGGAAAAGTTATTCCATTAGAAGAAATTGAGATCAAGCCTCAAATAACAGGGATTATCAACAAAATATACCTTTTAGAAGGAGCCAAAGTAAAGAAAGGCGATTTGATTGCTACCGTAAGAGTAGTACCCAATGAACAATCTTTAATTAGTGCGAAAGGTAGAGTAGATAATATCAAGCTTCGAGTGAAGAATGCTAAAATATCCTATGATAGAAACAAAGGATTGTTAGACAAAGGAGTTTTAGCACCTTCAGCTTTTGAAACAGTTGAACTTACCTACGATCAAGCAAAACAAGATTTAATCAATGCTGAAAACGATTATAAGATCATTAAAAGTGGTTCTTCTGGAGTTGGAGTTGCCAATACAGATATTAGAGCACAAATCTCAGGAACGATCTTAGAAATTCCTGTAAAAGAAGGAGATCAAGTAATTCAGAGTAATAACTTTAATGCAGGAACTACCATTGCTTCTATTGCTGACATGAGTAAAATGATCTTTGAAGGAAAAGTAGACGAATCTGAAGTGAGTAGATTAGTTAAAGGAACCGATATTGAAGTTTCTTTAGGTGCTATTGAAGAAAAGAAGTTTCCAGCAAAATTAAACTTTATTGCACCAAAAGGAACAGAAGAAGGTGGAGCCGTTCAGTTTACAATCAAAGCCAACATTACATTAGACAGCGACTATTTTGTAAGAGCAAACTATAGCGCAAATGCTGATATTGTTTTAGAGCAAAAAGACAGTGTACTCTCTATCAAAGAAGCATTATTACGTTTCGATAAGAAAACAGAAGAACCATACGTAGAAGTTAAAGTTGGCGAAAACGAATACGAGAAGAAAACAATAAAATTAGGAGTTTCTGATGGTGTAAATATCGAAGTAAAAGAAGGAATTACAGCTACAGACGAATTGAAAATCTGGAACAAAGCCAAGAAAGATAATAATGATGACGACTAATAGGTCTATCATTCACTAATACAAAAAAAGGAACTCAATTTGAGTTCCTTTTTTTATTCCATTACATTTTAATTGATCATTTTTTTATTTAGTTCTAGCAATTTTACTTTGGTGTCTTTGATTAGTAGTTCATAAACCCTTATATCTACACTTTGATTTGATCTTGCCCAATTGTAATATGTAGACACTTTAAAATAAGTCGGTTCAAATTTCTTATTGCCTAAATAGGTTAGATTCATCAACCAGTTTCCTTCCATCAGATCTTCAATGATAAATTCTTTAGAATTATACCCTTTTTTCTTTTCATCTATAATAAGGTCGTTATTCTCCTCTAGGGAATGGTCTACTGTAAACACTTGTTTGTCAGGATTAGCAAACTCTAATACAAATTCTGCTTCAGAAGTATTCCATTCAATAACAATTCGTACATCATTTGTGATATTAACAGTAGTGTCTACTGCCATTTTCTCTTTTATTTTAGCCTCTTTTCTTTTAGACATATACAATGCAGTCATTTCAGATGCCATTACTTCTCCAATGGCATTTTGTTCTAAAGAAAATCCTTTTTGTAAGTAATATCGATAGATTTTCCAAGCCTTTTGATATTCTTTCAATTCACTGTAAGCATTTCCTAAATCTCGAAATGATTGAACATGTTTTGGGCGTATTCTCATCAAATCCTTATAGACTTCAATTGCTTCTTGATGAAAGCCTAATTCTTGATATTTGTAAGCAATTGTTTTTAAAATTTCTGGGTTGTTATTTGCGTATTCTTTATAGTCATTCAGAATTTTTGACGCAAAATTTTTATCATTATAAACATTCACAAAATGATTTACCATCGTTAAATGAAAATTTGATTTGTATTTATGATCATTACTTATTTTCAAGTATTTATTAAATGCTATTTCAGGAGATAAAATCTCATGAAGTTCATTCAAATAGTTTGGCTTAGTATACTGAAGGTTTTCAAGATCAATAGCATCATTGGCATAAATATCTTTGTTAGTGTATGAGTCTTCTTTTTTTCTTTTTTTTATCGCAGCTGCTTTTGTGGTGACAATAATAACACCGTTAGCACCATCAGTTCCATATTGTGTTGTTTCAGATAAAGATCGTAAGATAACAACAGATTCAACTAGAGCAGGATTTAAAGAAGGAGGGTTAAAGTAAAATAAAGAGCCGTCTATCTCCCATAGGGCTGGTGCTCTGCCTCTCAAAAAGATTTGATCTTGCAATGTTGCAGGATCTCTAACTACCTTCATTCCAGGTACTTTTCCCCTTAATGCATTCGCTAAAGTTCCAGCCGCTGGATTTAATTTATCGGCACTTATGTAATTAGATGATCTTCTATCAATACGAATACCTCTTTCTGTAGTTGTGAAATATTTCTCGGTTTCTTTTCTCTTTTTTGATTTCAATTTTATTTCTTCCAATTCATAATTGAAAGTCTTCATTTCAATGTTTAAAGTACTGGTAACATCCTCAACCAAAATTGAAATAGTCTTCATTCCTACGTATGAAAATTGAATCAATTCACCAACGTTTGCATTAATAGAATAGTAACCTTTAGAATCGCTGATGGCACCTTCACCAGACTCTTTTACCGTGATATTTACTCCTGCTAAGGGAGATTTATCATAATTGATGAAACCAGAAATGGTACGTGATTTTTCTATAGAAACGCTAGGTGTCGTTTGTGAATATATCACACCTGAAAATAATAAAACACAAATAAACAAATATTTTGAAAGTAGTACCTGCAACTTGAATAAAGCATTTTTTTTCATAGCTATTTTTAGATTTATTGGTTTATAAAAATGAGTTACTTTTTGCTTTAAAAAAAGCGGACTCTATAGTTTTGCTCTATTTAGCTTTATGAGTTGTGCTTTCGTATCCTTCACTAATAGCTCATAAACTTTAATCTCAGATTTTTGATTAGGTCGACCCCAATTTAAATATGTTGAAACCTTGAAATAAGTTGGAGCAAACTTTTTGTTTCCCAAATAAGTTAAATTCATTAACCAATTTCCTTCAGCCAAATCTTCAATAATAAATTCTTTAGAATTGTACCCCATTTGTTTTGCTTCTAAAATAAGGTGGTCATCATTTTCTAAAGAATATTCTGTCTGAAAAACTTGTCCATCTGGATTTACAAATTCTAGGATAAATTCAGCTTCAGAAGTATTCCATTCTACAACTATCCGTGTATCATTTGTAATATTTTCTGTAGTATCTACAGCCATTCTATCTTTAATTTTTGCTTCTTCTTTTTTAAGCATATAAAGCGCAGTCATTTCTGAAGCCATGATTTGACCAATAGGGTTATTTTCAAGAGTATATCCTTTTTGTAAATAGTAACGATAGATTTTCCAAGCATCTTGATATTCACCTAATTCATTATAAGCATTTGCTAGATCTCTAAATGATTGAACATGTTTAGGTCGAATTCTCATTAAGTTTTTATACACTTTTATTGCTTCTTTATGAAAACCAAGTTCTTGATATTTATAAGCAATCGATTTTAAAATTTCAGGATTGTTGTTTGCGTAGTTTTCATAATCACTTAGTACTTTGGAAGCCTTTTTTTTATCGTTAAGAACATTCGCAAATTGATCGACCATCAAAAAATGAAAATTTGATTCGTTCTTATGTTGATCATATATCGCTTCATACATTTCAAGTACTGATGAAGCAGAAATTCCTTTAAACTTTTCTAGGTAAGTAGGCTTTCCATACCGAATGTCTTCTAAAGATACCGCATCGCCTTTATAATATTCTTGGTTCGTATATCGTTTTTCTTTTTTTCTTTTTTTTATCGCCGCTGCTTTTGTGGTAACAATAATAACACCATTTCTACCAGCTGAACCATAAAGAACTGTTTCAAATAAAGATTTTAACACAACAACAGATTCTATTATAGCTACATCTAAAAAAGGAGGGCTATTAAAAAATAATAAGCCATCTATTTCCCATATAGCGGAACCATTATTTGATTGTATAGACGAGTTTCTGTTTCTTAGAAAAACTTCATCTTGTAAAGTAACGGGGTTTCTATACACCCTTAATCCTGGTACTTTACCTCTTAAAGCATTAATCAAATTTATAGCTGCGGGATTTAATCTATCTGCAGCTACATAATTAGAGGATCTTTTATCTACACGAATTCCCCTTTCAGTAATAAAAATATGATTTTCTTCTTCTTCCTTTTTAGAAATCTTAGATTTTAATTTAACCTCATCTAATTTAAGTGTTCTAAAACCCATTTCAATGTTTAAGATATCTGTAACATCTTCGACAAGAATTGAAACTGGTTTCATTCCAGTATGTGAAAATTCAATAGTCTCACCTGGAAGCGCATTGATAGAATAAAAACCTTTAGAATCTGTATTGGTAACTCTATTTGAGTTTCTTATTCTCACACTTACTTTGCTTTTAGGCTCATCATCTGTAGTAACATACCCTGAGATTTTTTGCAATTTTTCAATCTGATTACTAGGTGGTTCTTGTGCAGATAATGTGCACGAAAAAATTAAAATAAAAACAAGTATGTTGATCTTGATTGCTTTTGTTATTAGTTGATAAGTAATGGTTTCCATAGAAGAGATTTTTATTAATTGATAATATGTAATTCGATCAAAAAACATGCCAGCATTTAAACGTAAACAAGATAAGTAATTTTACAATATAAACTGTTCATATAAATTATAGAGTAGTACTATTTAAAATTACCTCGAGAAAAAAGGAAAATTATATACAAGAAATTAGCTGAGCTTTTTAAACTTAATTATTTTTCTTTTCCCAATCCTTCCTGAGATCAGAAGAAACTATACCCGTACCATCATGTTTCCAACCTGGAGGTTTTACAAGATATTTCAACCGATTAAAAATAGAAGTTTTGCTTGTAAAAATATCTGAAAGCATATCTATCCATTCATGAAAAGCCACTCGTAACGGATTATAAGTTTCAATATTCTTTGTCAAACCATAAATAGGTTTTTCAATTTCAGGTTCAAAGCTTCCAAACATTCGATCCCATATAATAAAAATTCCCGCATGATTCCGATCTAAATATTGAGAATTTGTAGCGTGATGCACTCTATGGTGAGAAGGCGTATTAAAGAAAAACTCAAACCAACGAGGCATTTTATTGATTAACTCAGTATGTATCCAGTATTGATACAAGAGACTAATAGACATTTGCATGAGTATCATTGCAGGATGAAAACCTAACAAAGGAATCCATAAATAAAAAACAAATGAGGTAAAACTTCCTGTCCAAGTTTGACGTAAAGCAGTACTCAAATTGTATTTTTGAGAAGAATGATGTACCACATGACTTGCCCAAAAGAATCGGGTAGTGTGACTAATTCTATGAAACCAATAATAAGTAAAATCATGAACAAAAATGACTAGAATCCATGCCCACCAAATAAAAGGAATTGTAAAAAAACGAAATGTATTATACACCCATAGAAGTGCTCCCAAAACGATTATTTTTGAAAACAATCCAATAAAAACATTTCCCAAACCCATCGCAATAGAAGTTCCTGCATCTTTATATTCATAATTTCCCATTCTAATTCGTACTGTAGCAATGATTTCTACAAGTACTGTCAATACAAAAAAAGGAATTGCATAATGAATTAAATTAGGCATGTCTGGTATTTCCATCCGTATTTGATTTATATCACAAATATGACATTTTTTCTATCCAAAAGATGCATTGTCAAAACAAAAAAAGTCACTATATTTGCACCCTTAAAAATAAACAATAATTAATACTATTATGAATCATTACGAAACTGTTTTCATTTTGAATCCCGTTTTATCTGATACTCAGATAAAGGAAACAGTACAAAAGTTTGAGGACTATTTGGTTTCTAGAGGTGCCGAAATGATTTCTAAAGAGGATTGGGGCTTAAAAAAATTAGCATATCCAATCCAAAAGAAAAAAAGTGGGTTTTATCATTTACTTGATTACAAAGTAGCTGGTGAATCAATTACATCGTTTGAATTAGAATTCAGAAGAGATGACAGCGTTATGCGTTATTTAACTGTAAGGTTAGACAAACATGCTGAAACTTGGGCTGAAAAAAGAAGAGAACGTGTTAAATCTGCAAAAAAATAAGACATGGCATCATCTATTGAACAACAAGCAAAAGGAAACAAGCAAGGTGAAGTAAGATACTTGACTCCGCTTGACATTGAAACTAAAAAAGAAGCAAAATACTGTCGTTTTAAAAAGAACGGTATGAAGTACATCGATTATAAAGATGCTGACTTCTTAATGTATTTAGTAAATGAACAAGGTAAAATTTTACCAAGACGTTTAACAGGAACATCATTAAAATATCAACGTAAAGTTGCACAAGCTATTAAAAGAGCTCGTCATTTGGCATTAATGCCTTACGTTGGAGATATGTTGAAATAATTAAAGACCTAGAATTATGGAATTGATTTTAAAACAAGACGTAGAAAATTTAGGATTTAAAGATGATGTTGTAACTGTTAAAAATGGTTACGGTAGAAATTTTTTAATTCCTCAAGGACAAGCTATTTTAGCAACTGTTTCTGCAAAGAAAGTACTAGCTGAAAATGTAAAACAAAGAGCTTATAAAGAAGCTAAATTAATAGAAGATGCTAACAAAGTAGCAGAGACTATTAAAGGATTAGAAATTAAGATTGCATCTAAAGTTGGATCAGGAGACAAATTATTTGGTTCTGTAAACAACATTAATGTAGCTGAAGCTATTGCAAAGTCTGGAACTGAAATTGATAAGAAATTTATCAAAGTTGTGGGCGGATCTGTAAAAAGATTAGGTAAATACGAAGCTTCTATTAGATTACATAGAGAGGTAGTTGCAGAAATTACCTTTGAAGTAGTTGCAGAAAAATAAGTTATGTTAACTTAAATGTTGATAAAATAAGAGCCTCTGTATAACAGGGGCTTTTTTTTATAGCTAAATTTGATAAAATCATAAAAAAAACCTAATCAAATGATGAAAAAACTACGATCATTTTTAACCCTTCTTTTATTTGTAAGTTTTGCAGTAAATGCACAAGTTACTACCTCTAAAATAAAAGGAAACGTCACAGACGACAAAGGAGAACCATTGTTTGGAGCTACCATTTCTGTTTTGCACGTGCCAACAGGAACCATATCTGGAACTGTAGCACAAGAAAACGGAAAATACACCGTACCAAACTTACGAGTAGGTGGACCTTACAAAGTAACATTTAGCTTTTTAGGCTATGCTTCTCAAGATGTAAATAACATCTTTTTAACATTAGGAAAAACTACCAATGTTAATGCTAAGCTTGCTGAAGAAGGAACTCAATTAGATGAAATTGTAATTACTTCATCTAAAAGTGCAACGTTTAATAACGATAGAACGGGAGCTCAAACAAGTATTAGTTCTCAACAATTAAAAACATTGCCAACAATATCACGTTCGCAATCAGATTTTACAAGATTAGAACCTACAGCAAGTAATGGATCTTTTGGAGGAAGAAATGATCAATTTAACAACTTCTCGTTAGACGGATCTATCTTCAACAACCCATTTGGTTTAGATGCTGCCACTCCTGGTGGGCAAACAAATGCGCAGCCAGTTTCTTTAGATGCAATTGATCAGGTTTCTGTATCAGTAGCACCTTATGATGTTACTTTATCAGGATTTACTGGAGCTTCAGTAAATGCGGTAACTAAAAGTGGAACGAATACATTAACAGGAACTGTATATGGTTTTTATAGAAATGAAGACCTTACCGGAGGGAAAGTTAGAGGGCAAGATGTTTTCAAAGGAGAACTAAGTCAAAACCAATACGGTGTGAGTATTGGAGGTCCAATTATTAAAGACAAATTATTCTTCTTCGCTAATTTTGAAAAAGACGAAACTACAGAACTTGGTTCTGGTTTTGCACCCAACAGAGGAACAGGAGCTATCAATGAATCTAGTGTTCTAGAATCAGATTTAGCATTAGTAAGCAATATTCTTTCTCAAGTAGTTATTGGTAATGGAAGCAATTACAATCCAGGCTCGTTTGAAGGATTTACCTATGATGCTGAATCTACAAAAGGACTTTTTAAATTAGATTGGAATATTAACAAGAGACATCGTTTGGCTGTTATTTATAATTTCTTAAACGCATCCAAAGAAAAACCAGCACATCCAACAGCTTTAGGATTTAGAGGACCAAGCGCTTCAACATTACAGTTTGAAAATGCAGGTTATGAAATCAATAATAATATCAATTCGTTCTTAGTCGAAGTAAACTCAACGTTTAATGAAACAACAACGAATAAATTTCAATTTGGATATACGCAATTTGATGATTTTAGAAATGCATTGTCAACTCCAGCACCTTCTGTAACAATTCAGAACAATGGAGCGAATTATATTATTGCAGGTCATGAACCGTTTTCGATCAACAATAAATTAGATCAAAAAGTACTTCAACTAACGAATAACTTGAACTTCTTCCAAGGTGATCATACATTCACAGTAGGATTTTCTTTTGAGAAATTTGAATTTGACAATTCATTTAACTTAGGAGTTTATGGAGCTCAAGGAGTTTTCTTCCCTTCTGGAGATATTAGCGATTTTAGAAATACTTCTGGAGACCCAGCTGCTGAAGCTGCTTTAGTGGCTAACTATCAAGCACAATTTGATGCTGCAATCGCTTCACATGGAGCACTTTCATCTGGTGCTGCAGGAACAGCAGGAAGTTTTGCATTAGCAGAAACGAATGTAGGACAACTAGCATTTTATATACAAGATGAATGGGAGGTAACAGACGATTTGAAATTAACCTATGGAGTGCGCTTTGACAAACCATTGTATTTTGATACTTCTGAAAAAGCACAAGACGTAATTGATGTTGCTTGTTGTTTTGTGCCAGATATTCCTTATGTAAACCCTAATACTGGTGAAACAGTATTCTTAGACAATAGAGAATTACCAACAAATCAGTGGTTAACTTCTCCTAGAGTTGGTTTTAACTGGGATGTTAGAGGAGATCAAACTTTTCAAGTAAGAGGAGGAACAGGAGTATTTACAGGAAGATTACCTTTTGTATGGATTGGTAACCAAATTGGAAACCCTAACGTATTCTTTTATCAAGCAGTTGATCCTGACTTTAAATTCCCACAAGTTTGGAGAACAAATATTGGTGTAGATTATAGATTAGAGTCTGGATATGTTATTTCTTCAGATCTATCTTATACTAAAGATATCAATGGAGCGCACGTACAAAACTGGGGATTAACTTCTCCATCGGGTAATTTAGCGGGAGTAGACAATAGAGAGTATTATTTACCAGGTGATTTAATCAATAATGCATTCGTATTTACAAATTCTGACAAAGGAAGAACGTATAATATCTCAGCCAAAGTTGAAAAAACTTTTGATAATGGTTTGTATATAAATGCAGCCTATAGTTACTTGAATTCTAAAGATGTGAATTCAATTGAAGCAGAAATTACAGGTGATGCATTTGCATTTAACCCAGTAGTAGGTAATGCTAATAATGATGTTTTATCACATTCTAGATATGGAGATACACATAGATTTATTGCAGTGACTTCTAAACGATTCACTATTTTTGGTGAAAATGCTCCAACAACAATTTCTACATTTTATGAATATGCAAGAGGAGGAAGATTTAACTATACATATGGAGGTGATATCAACGGAGATGGATCTAACTTAAATGATTTATTATATATTCCTACTGAAGCAGAAATCGGTCAAATGCAATTCTCAGGAGCTGGTCAAGCTGATGCATTCAATGCATACATTGCTCAAGACGATTATTTAAATGATAGAAGAGGAAATTATGCAGAACGTTATGGTGCATTAGCTCCTTGGAGAGGACGCTTGGATGTAAAGATCTTACAAGACATTAAAGTAAGTAACACAAACACATTACAATTAAGTTTAGATATTTTAAATTTTGGAAACTTGATAAGTTCTGATTGGGGATTGGTTGAACAACCAAGAAACTTACAACCTATTGGAGTATCAGTAGATCCAACTACTTTTGTGCCTACATTTACATTTGACCCAAATTTAACTGAAACTTTTACAGTAAACTCAAGCTTATTATCAAGATGGCAAGCACAATTTGGAGTTAGATACAGTTTCTAATAAAAATAAGGTGTGAGTCGCCCTGAAATAGGTTGACATTTTTCATAGACATTAAATTAAACCAGAGAAGTTAGCTTCTCTGGTTTTTTGTTGTCTATAAAGTTATGATTTGTCATACTGCTGTTGGTTATTTAGGATTACATTTTTTTTTTAAAGAACCTTTTATATTTAATGAAATAGAAAAATCTATAGTACCAACGGCTAAGAATCAATCGGTACTTCATAGGATTTTACTACTATTATCCATATATTGGATAGGAAAAATTTCACCCCTTAAAACCAAAATTAATAATGATTATTAGAAAAAGTAAAGAAATTAAAGCATTGAAGAATGCTCAATTTGGAATTGAATATTTCAAAAATCTTCATCATGGAAAAACAGCTTGTGCTGTAGGCACTGGAACCTCTCTTATGAATTTTGATTTCTCTAAATTAAAAAGAGAAGATATTTCTATAACGATTGGCGTTAATGAGAGCGTAAAACAATTTGTTCCAGACTTTTTAGTCTTAAGAGACGAAAAAGCAATTTCAAAAATGTATCAGTATATTCATCCATCAACTACAATTATCATGGCTAGTAGAACTATGAATTGGATCGTTACTGGTAATTCTCCTGATCAAAAAGAAATCATCAAAAAATTTTCTTCCTTAGATAAATTGTTTTACGCAGATTTTGAAGCTCAAGTATTAGACCCGAAAACAACATTATTTTATAAGCAAGGTATTGCTACTGGAGCTTTCTCCTTAGCTCAATTACTTGGGATATCTAGATGTTACCTTTATGGTTTTGATTTTTATTCTTTAGAAAAAGAATATTATGCAAATAAAATCAATCTCCCTCCTAAAGATGATAGAAAAGAAATTCTAGGAAAACCTGGTTTTTATACTACTCGCCCTTTATCAGTAATGTGCAAAGCCATAGAAGAAAATTATCATATGTGGGCAGACGTTGAATTTATCAACCGCTCTAAACATTCACAATTGAAATGTTTTCCTAATGAAGGCTAAGGTCAATTATCATTATAAAAAAAGCATGTTTTTCAAACATGAAGGATAGAATTTTTGAGTAGATTAAGTTCCTAATTTTAAATAAATTGATGATCTTTGAACCGTCACGCAAAGCGTGACGGTTTTTATGAGCACAAATGAAATATAGGCAGTTAACAAAGGAACAATTTGAAGCTTTGCATCAAGAGTTTGCACAGTTTTTAGGGAGTCAAAAAATTGACATTGATGAATGGAATCAAATAAAACTTAAAAACCCTGAATTGGTAGAGGAGGAGCTAAACCTTTTCAGTGACATGATTTGGGAAGATGTGTTGACTAAAGTTGAATATTTAGAACATTTTTCTCAAAAATCAACAAACCTATTCAAATGCGAAAAAGGATCAATGAGTAGAATTGCCATCAATATTGATAAAGACATTGATCTCTTTACAGAAGAAGGCTATAAATGGTTATTACAGAACCCTAAAGATGATGCTATAGATTATTTTAAAGGGGATAAAGATTATAGTACTGAGAGAAACCAAGAACTCTTTAGTCTCATTGAAAAAGGAGCTCAAATTTGTAGGGGAGAATTATATGAATATTTTAACCGATTAATTTCTTGATAAACAAAATTTCTCTAATCACAAGTTGTTAGGTTTTTATCATTTTTAGCTACATATACTTCCAATTAAATTTCTACTCATAATGCTATTTTTGATAATTTAATTAATTGTATATTTGAAAAAAAATATACTAATCCATAGTACATTTTGAAGAAAATTAATCAATTGAATCATACGCTTATAGTGCGAACACTCTAACTAAAGTTCAATAACGAGAATAAATCAAAACGTACAATTATATTAAAATTTTATTATGAAAAAACAACTAACTATTATCCTAATCCTTTTTTGTACTTCCTTAATTCATTCACAAAAAATGAAAGTAGTGAAAGGTGGTTTTGATTTTATTAAAGGTCAAAAAGAAATTAATGTTGAGTTTGTGTACAATAACATGAAAATTTTAAAAAAGAACCTTACTAATGATCAATATGTAAAAGAAAGATATGCAGATTTAGAATCAAAAGGGAGAGGAAAAGGAAAAGCTTGGAAAAAAAGTTGGGTAGCGAGTAGAGAAATTATTTATGCTCCTAAATTTTTAGAGCTAATGAATCGATATCTATATGAAAAGAAGGGAATTTCATTTGAAGAAGACCTTCCAGAAGCAAAATATACTCTTATTGTTGAAACTGTATGGATTTACCCAGGATGGAATGCAGCAGTTATGAGGCAACCAGCAAAAGTATCGACCCTATTAAAGTTTGTAGAGACTGCCAACAGAGATAATGTGTTATTAGAAATTACAAGTACTAAAGCACCAGGAAACAGGTTTGGAGGTACCTTTAGTAATGAAGATCGTTTGGGAGAAGGTTATGCAAAAACAGGAAAAACATTGGCTAAATTAATGATGAAAAAAGCCTTTTAAATTAGCTCAAAATTATAAAAATCAAAAAAGCGAATAATTTTAATTATTCGCTTTTTTGATTTTCCATATCTATGATATGAGCGACTGCCTTAATAAGTCTATGATGATTTTTCACAAAAGGATTCGTTTCATCCCAAACATACCCAGCTAATACGGCACATATTTGTTTTTTGATATCAGGGTTTTCTGGTTGATGAAAAAATAATTTTTGAAGATTTCCAGTGTACCATTCCTTTACATAAGTAGCAAAAACATTCACTCCTTTTTTAATATAATCTGAATACTCTACTTCCCAATTCACCGTTTCACCTTGTAACTCTTTGGTAATTAATTTGGCTGCAAGTAAAGAAGATTCTGTAGCAAAAGTAACCCCAGAAGAAAACACAGGATCTAGAAATTCAGCACTATTACCTGTTAAAACATAACCTTTGCCATAAAGCTGTTTTACAGATTTAGAGTAGTTTTTTATTTCAACGGGATTGAATAGAAAATCAATATCCTTAAACCTTTCATTATAATAATCAGATAGTTTTAGCATTTCGGCTAATTTTTCATCCGTAGTTCCAGCATAAGATTCTAAGAATTCTGTAGGCCCTACAAAACCGATACTCGTTATTCCATTAGAAAACGGAATTACCCATAGCCATGTTCGTGTATCTATAACATCAAATGTTATTCTTGTTCCTTCCCAACCTTCTGGACGCCTTATATCTTTTACATGAGCAAATATTGATGACTGATTTAAAAGTTTAGATGGTTTTTCTAAATTTAAAAGACGTGGTAAAACTCTCCCATATCCGCTAGAGTCGATAATATATTTTGCATCAATGATGTTAATTTGACCTTTCTTATTTTTGATAGTAGTTTTAGAAGTACCGTCATTATTAAAAATAACGTCTATAACTTCTTGCTCAAAAGCGATATCTACACCTTGTTCAATAAGTTCATTTGTCAATACATTATCAAAATCTGCTCGTGGTACTTGCCAGGTCCAATTCCATCCCTCCGTATGTTTTTTACTAAAATCGAAATTACAAACCGTATCTCCTTTAATAAATCGGGCTCCTTGTTTAACTTCAAAGTTTTGCGATTTTAAACAATCTAACAAACCTGCCTCTTGAAAATGATCCATACATCTAGGCAACAAGCTTTCACCAATAACAAATCTCGGGAATTTACTTTTCTCAACTACTTTTACAACGCAACCCATTTTGTGTAAATAAGATGCTGAAACACAGCCAGATGGTCCAGCCCCAATAATTAGCACATCAACATTTTCATCACCCATAATTTTAGTAGTTTAGAACCATTTATTATTCTAAATTTGCAATTCAAAATAACTATTTTATATTTAGTTATTAAAGTATTTTTTTAAATATTATTAGTATAATGTTAAAATTGAATGGAACGCTAGGTATTGAAGATTTTTATGAAGTCATTTTTGAAAATAATCCTATTGAAATTAATAAAACAGTTTTTGATACTATTGAAAATAGCTTTAATTTTTTAAAAACATTTTCAGAAAATAAAACCATATATGGTGTTAATACAGGGTTCGGTCCAATGGCACAATATAAAATAGCTGAAAAAGATCGTATAAAATTACAATACAATTTAATTAGAAGTCATGCTTCAGGAACAGGAAATGTTATAGACCCTAAGTACGTAAAAGCAGCTATGTTAGCCCGATTAAACACACTGTCATTAGGTAATTCTGGAGTACATAAATCAGTAATAGAGTTAATGAGTGAATTGATTAACCGAGATATTACTCCGTTGATTTATGAACATGGGGGTGTAGGAGCAAGTGGTGATTTAGTACAATTAGCTCATTTAGCATTAGTGTTGATTGGTGAAGGAGAAGTGTTTTATAAAAATGAATTAAAGCCTACAAAAGAAGTTTTTAAAGCTGAAAACTTAAAACCTATTACTGTTGTTTTACGAGAAGGATTGGCCTTGATGAACGGAACATCAGTTATGACAGGAATTGGCATTGTAAATACGATAAATACTAGGCGATTGCTTAATTGGATGATACTATGTTCATCTTCAATAAATGAAATCGTTCAGGCTTATGATGATCACTTATCCTCTGAATTGAATCAAACAAAAAAACACAAAGGACAACGTGAAGTTGCTAAACAAATGAGAAGTCATCTGAGTGATAGTAAACTTACAAGAAAACGCGAAGAATTTTTATACAATAAAAACCCAGAAGTAACCGTTTTTGAAGAAAAAATACAAGAATATTATTCATTACGATGTGTGCCTCAAATATTAGGTCCAGTTTTAGATACTTTAGATAATATAGAACGTATTTTAATTGAAGAAGTAAATTCTGCAAACGATAATCCTATTGTTAATGTTGAAGAACAACATGTATATCATGGAGGGAATTTTCATGGCGATTATGTGTCCTTAGAAATGGATAAATTAAAGTTAGTAGTTACCAAAATGAGTATGCTTTCTGAGCGACAGCTTAACTATTTATTAAATCCAAATCTCAACAATATTCTCCCTGCTTTTGTAAACCTTGGAATCTTAGGACTAAACTTTGGTATGCAAGGAGTTCAGTTTACTGCTACTTCAACAACGGCAGAAAACCAAATGCTGTCTAACCCTATGTATGTGCATAGTATCCCAAACAATAACGATAATCAAGATATTGTTAGTATGGGAACCAATGCAGCACTTATCACAAAAAAAGTTATTGAAAATGCCTTTGAAGTAGTTGCTATTGAAATGATAACCATTATCCAAGCTATTGAATACCTTAAGGTCCAAGATGAAGTATCTACAAAAACCAAAAAAATGTATGATGCCATACGGCATTTAGTTCCTGTTTTTACAGAAGATACCGTTATGTATCCTTATGTAAATAAGGTGAAAGATTTTATTATGAACCATAAAAATAACATTGTATAATGACACTTAGATTAACTTTACTATTTGCCTTTTTAATTACCTATACTGCAATCAATTCACAAGAATTAGCGCTAGTTAGAGATAATGACTTATTCGGTTATATAAATACTTCTGGAGAATATGCTATCGAACCTCAATTTAAAAAAGCAAGAAGTTTCTCTGAAGGATATGCAGCTGCAATTAAAGGTAAAAAATGGGGTTTAATTGACACCTCAGGAAAATGGGTTTTAAACCCAGAATATGATAGAGTAAAAGACTATAATTCTGGTTTTGTTTTGGTTCTTAAAGACGACAAATGGAATTATATCAGCGCTTCTGGAGAAATTCTAAATACGCCAGTAACAGAAAAATATTACGATTTTAATAATGGCGTTGCTTTTTATAGAAAAAACAAAAAAATAGGCCTTTTAGGAACTGATGGAAAGCTTGTTTTAACACCGACTTACGACGTTATTAAACCATTTGTTAAAGGACATGCTAGAGTTAGAAATGGTGATTATTGGGGCATGATTGACAAAAAAGGAAATGTGTATATTCCTATAGAGTATTCCAAAATAGGGAACTATAATAGTAAAGGTGTTTGGGCAAAAAAAGGCGAAACCTTTGGAATAATCAGCAAGAGTAAATTTAATATGATGGCTGGTATTGATAAAATATGGGACTTTAATGATAACTCCGAATTAACATACGCACGAAGTAATAAAAAAGTAGGATTCATTAATAATACTGGTGAATGGGTTATTAAACCTATTTACAAAAGGGTTAGAGCATTTAATAATGGATTGGCTCCAGTTCTTAAAAACAAATTTTGGGGTTATATTGACGAGAATGGAAAAGAAATTATCGGATTTAAATTTAGAGATGCTGAAATTTTTTCAGCTAGCGGATTAGCTCCAATAAAAGAAAAAAAGCTATGGGGTTTTATTGATAAATCTGGAAAAATCGTAATTCCTGAAGTATATCAAATCACAGCTGGAGGACTATCGTTATTTAATAAAAACCCAATTAAAGGATTTCATAAAGGACTTTCGCGCGTAAAAAGCGGGAAAAAATGGGGATTCATTAATGAAAAAGGAAAATTATTAGGAGGCAAATGGCATCAAAATGCTGAACTTTTTTCAAATGCTAACTAATAAAAGTAGTAAAGTAAAAATATCTATTAAATGAAACATGCTTTAATAACAGGAGGTTCAAGAGGAATTGGTAAAGCAATCTGTATTCAATTAGCCAAAGACACCAATTATAATATTTTAATAAACTATCAAAGTAATAAACAAGCGGCTTTAGATACCTTAGAAGCTGTAAAAGAAGCTGGAGGAACAGGAGAGTTATTACAATTTGATGTTACAAATAATGAAGAAGTGAAATCTGTTTTAGACAGTTGGCATGAAAACAATAAAGAAGCCATTATTGAAGTCATTGTTAATAATGCTGGTATAACAAAAGATAGTTTATTTATGTGGATGACACCAGAAAGTTGGAATAGTGTTGTAAATACTAGCCTGAGCGGATTTTTTAATGTGACAAACCATTTGATCCAGAAATTGTTAGTCCAAAGATATGGACGTATTATTAATATTGTTTCATTATCAGGCCTTAAAGGAACACCAGGTCAAACCAATTATTCGGCAGCAAAGGGAGCAGTAATAGGAGCAACCAAAGCTTTAGCTCAAGAAATAGCAAAACGTAATATTACTGTTAATGCTGTAGCTCCTGGCTTTATTAAAACCGATATGACCAATGGTTTAGATGAAAAAGAATTAAAAAAAATGGTGCCTGCTAACCGATTTGGAACCCCAGAAGAAGTTGCTCATCTTGTCTCTTTTTTGGCTTCAAAAAAAGCTTCATATATTACAGGTGAAATAATTAATATAAATGGAGGCATTTATTCTTAAATAAATTATTAAAATGAGAAGAGTTGTTATAACAGGTATGGGGATTTATTCCTGCATAGGTGAAAATTTAGAAGAAGTAAAAACGTCTCTTTATAATGGAAGCTCTGGAATTATTTTTGACGAAAAAAGAAAACCATTTGGTTACCGCTCATGTTTAACTGGTATGGTAGGAACTCCAAACCTCAAAAAACTTCTTACCAGAAGACAACGTATTAGCTTAGGCGAGGAAGGTACATATGCTTATATGGCTACTATTGAAGCTTTAAAGAATGCAAAAATTACTCAAGAATTTTTAGACAATAATGAAGTAGGTATTTTATATGGAAATGATAGTACAGCTAAATCTGTCATTGAATCTGTAGATAAAATTAGAGATAAAAAAGATACTACATTAGTAGGTTCGGGATCTATTTTTAAGGGCATGAATTCTACCATAACAATGAATCTCTCTACTATTTTTAAATTAAGAGGTGTTAATTTTACTATAAGTGCCGCTTGTGCTAGTGGTTCTCATGCTATTGGAATGGCATATCAACTTATAAAAAGTGATCTTCAAGATTGTATTATTTGTGGAGGAGCACAAGAAATTAATGAGCTAGCCATGGGAAGTTTTGATGGTTTAGGTGTATTTTCAACAAAAGAAAGTCAGCCAGAAAAAGCATCACGTCCTTTTGATAAAAATAGAGATGGTCTTATTCCTAGTGGAGGAGGAGCAACACTTGTTGTAGAAAGTTACGAGTCAGCAATAAAACGAGGAGCTCCTATTTTAGGAGAAATTATTGGATACGGTTTTTCATCAAACGGAGAACATATTTCAACTCCAAATATAGATGGCCCTTCTCGCGCTATGAACAAAGCGATAAAACAAGCAAATATCCCTGTCAATAGTATCGATTATGTGAATGCACATGCTACCTCAACACCTGTCGGAGATTCAAATGAAGCCAAAGCTATATTTGATGTTTTTGGAGAAAGTGGACCTTATGTAAGTTCAACAAAATCTATGACAGGACATGAATGTTGGATGGCAGGAGCTAGTGAAGTTATATACTCAATGCTTATGATGCAACATTCCTTTATTGCACCTACTATAAATTTAGAAAACCCTGATGAAGCCGCAGCTAAATTAAATTTAGTTAGCAAAACATTAGATAAAAAAATTAATGTATTTTTGTCCAATTCTTTCGGATTTGGTGGAACAAATTCAGCATTAATAATAAAAAAGATATAGTACCTAGTATGAATAAAGAAATCATTATTGAAAAAATCAACAACTTTCTTATAGATGAATTTGAAGTTGAAAAAGAAGATATTTCCCCTGAAGCAAATTTAAAAGAAACCCTTGAACTTGATAGTTTAGATTTTGTTGATTTGGTGGTTGCTATCGAAGAAAATTTTAGCGTAAAGTTAGTAGGAGAAGATTTTATAAACATAGTTACTCTTCAAGATTTTTACAACCTTATAGAGAATAAATTAAGTTAATTCTTGTAGTATAAAAGATGGCTGCTGAATGGGAAGGAAAATCTAGAGGTTCAGTTTTAGGATATAAAATATTTGTCTTTTGTATTAAGAAATTAGGATTATATTCAGCCTACTTTGTCCTGATTTTTGTTGCTTTCTATTTCTGTTTTTTTGCAAAAAACAGTACTCAATCTATTTATTATTACTTCCGAAAAAGAAGAGATTATTCAAGATTAAAAAGCATTTTAAGTATTTACAAAAGCTATTATGTCTTCGGACAAACTATTATTGATAAAATTGCCATATCATCTGGTTTAAGAAATAAGTTTACCTATCATTTTGATGGTATTGAGCAGCTAAAAAATATTCTTAAAGCAAAAAAAGGAGGAATATTTATTAGTGCACATGTCGGAAATTTTGAAATTGCTGAATACTTTTTAAATGAATTAGAAGAAAATGTAGCCATTAGTTTACTTACAACAGATGCTGAACATAGTAATATTAAAGCTTATATTGAAAGTGTAACAACAAAATCTAACATTAAATTTATCATTATAAAAGAAGACCTTACCCATATCTTTGAAATAAATGCAGCATTATCAAGAAATGAAATTATATGCATTACTGGTGATCGATATGTGAAAGAAACAAAGTCATTAACGCACCCATTATTGGGCAAGGAAACAAAGTTTCCCGCTGGACCATTTCTACTTGGATCTCGATTAAAAGTACCTGTTATTTTTGTTTATGTTATGAAAGAAACGAGTAAACATTATCATCTTTATGCTAGAACAGCTATTGTGAAACATAGAGACTCTAATGCATTACTAAAATCATATACCGAAAGCTTAGAATGGATACTTGAAAAATATCCTTTGCAATGGTTTAATTATTTTGATTTTTGGAACGATTTAAAGTCATAGTTGAAAAATGAATTTACTTAAAGAAAAAATTGTAGATCAAAGTATAATTCTTAAACTTATACCACAAAGGTCACCCATAGTTATGGTAGATTCTTTATTATATTTTGATGAAGTGAGAGTTATCTCTGGATTAACAATTACAAATGATAATATGTTTATACAAGATGGTTATCTTACAGAGCCTGGTTTGATAGAACATATGGCACAAACTGTAGCACTTTATACTGGCTACCATTTTTACATTAAAAAAATACCAGCACCAGAAGGTTATATTGGAGCTATTAAAAATGTGAATATCAAAAAACTTCCAAAAGTAAATGAACAGTTAGAAACGGAAGTTGAAATATTGCAAGAAATAATGGGTGTCACATTAGTAAAAGGAGCAATAAAATTAGGCGAAGAAACTATTATGACTGCTCAAATGAAAACGGTGTTAAAAAAGTAAAGACCTAATGAAATCAAAAAAAACAGATAATTCTTCGGAAAATTCATTAAAAGTATCTCATGACATTAGAGTTCGCTTCAATGAAACGGATGCATTAGGGATTGTTTGGCATGGTTATTACCTTCATTATTTTGAAGATGGGAGAGAAGCTTTTGGTAGAAAACATGGAATCTCTTACTTAAATACCAAAGCTCAAGGTTATGTAACTCCCATTGTGAAATCGAGTTGTGAACATAAATTACCTTTACGCTATGGTGAAATAGCAACTGTAGAAACAACTTTTATTAATACTCCTGCAGCTAAAATAATTTTCAATTACAAGATTATTAACGCTAACGGAGAAATCGTTTGTACAGGAGAGACGATTCAAGTTTTTGTAGACGATAATAATGATTTATCGCTTACATTTCCTACTTTCTTTAAAGCATGGAAAGACAGTAACGGATTAATATAAAAACAAAATGAAGGACGTTTTTATCACAGCAAATAATATGACCTCTCCTCTTGGTTTTAATAGCGAAACAAATATTTTGCAAATAACTCAAGAAAAATCAGGGATTGCTTTGCATGATAACATCAGTTCCTCACCCTGTTACGCTTCAATAATTAATAATGATATGTTAAACGATGCGTTTAACAAAATAGGAGATACTAATACATATACCAAACTTGAGAAAATGATGATTCTGTCTTTACAAGACACCATATCTCAAGCCAATTTTTTAATCTCTGATAGAACAGCATTAATCATTGCAACTACAAAAGGAAATATTGATGCCTTACAAGAAAACACATTTCATTTTACTCCAGACCGTGCTTATTTACCAGCATTAGGAGAGAAAATAAAAACCTTTTTTGATTTTAAAAACGAACCTATTATAATATCTAATGCCTGTGTTTCAGGTATTTTGGCTGTTGCAGTTGGAAAACGCCTTATAGAAAATAACCATTATGATAATGCTTTTATTGTGGGAGGTGATACTGTTTCGAAATTTACATTATCAGGATTTCAATCTTTTCAAGCGATAAGCGAAAAACCATGTAAGCCTTTTTCAAAAAATAGAAATGGAATTACTATAGGTGAAGCTTCAGCTTCAGTAGCAATCTCTAATCAGAAATCAAAAAAAGATAACATACAAATTATTGGTGATGGTTCATGTAACGACGCCAATCATATATCTGGACCTTCAAGAAATGGTGAAGGACTATATAGAAGTATTTTATCAGCAATAAAAGAAGCTGAAATAATCCCAGATACTATTGATTATATTTCAGCTCATGGCACAGCAACACTATTCAATGATGAAATGGAAGCTATTGCTTTCAATAGAGCAAGATTACAAGACATCCCTTTAAATAGTTTAAAAGGGTATTATGGGCATACTTTAGGAGCTTCAGGGCTGCTAGAGGCTATTGTTGGATTACATTCTATGAAAAATAATATGTTATATACCTCATTAGGTATTGATGAATTAGGAGTTTCAATGCCGTTACATGTCATTCAAAAGAAAAAGAGGGCAGAGGTAAACTTCTTTCTAAAAACAGCATCAGGTTTTGGAGGTTGTAACACAGCAGTTCTTTTTAAAAAAACAAACCCTTGAAAAAGAATCAAAACATAATCGCTTATTGTCACATAAAAGACAATACCATTTCTTTAAATGGGAGTAATGTTTTGGTTAAAAATTCTGAAATGGTGTTTTCAGAATTTTCAAAACAGATTTATAAAGAGAAAGGATTAGCCTATCCTAAATTTTTTAAAATGGATAACCTTTGTAAACTAGCCTTTTTGACCTCAGAAATTCTATTAGAACATGCCAATATTAATTACAAAAGCAAAGAAAATATGGCTATTGTACTTTCAAATAGAAGCTCAAGTTTAGATACAGATAGAAGGTACCAAGAAACCATTAATGATAGAGAAAACTATTATCCGAGCCCCGCAGTTTTTGTTTATACATTACCAAATATCACTATTGGAGAAATTAGTATTAGGCATCAAATTAAAGGCGAAAATGCGTTTTTTGTTTCTAGTACATTCAACGAAAAACTTATGGAACAATATACTTCTAGCTTAATTAAAAATGGAAAAAGCGAATATGTTCTTTGTGGTTGGGTAAATTTTGATGATGACAAATATCATGCGTTTATGTATCTTGTAGCAGAAAAGGGAGATTACAAATATTCAAAAGAATTTATTAAAAAAATATATAACGAAAATTAATGGAAGTACTGAAAAAAGAACTTAAAGAAAGCATAATTGAACAATTAAATTTAGAGGATTTTAGTGTTGAAGACATTGCAGATGATGATGCGCTATTTGGTGAAGGATTGGGATTGGATTCCATTGATGCTTTAGAATTGATAGTGATGTTAGATAAAGATTATGGTATTAAACTTACTGATCCTAAAGAAGGAAAAGCGGTTTTTGCATCTGTTGAAGTTCTAGCAACTTATATTACAGAACATAGAACAAAGTAAGATGCCCCAGAATCGTATTGCCGTAACTGGAATGGGAATTGTATCTTCTATAGGGAACACTGTAGAAGAAAATAGTCATTCGCTTTTGCATTACAAAAAGGGCATTTCTTCCATAGTCAATATTGAAACACGACATAAAGAAAATATTAAAGTTGGTGAAATACTACAAACCAATAAACAATTAGCAAAACGTCTTAATTTACCAAAAGATCATACCTATTCTAGAACAGCATTATTAGGAAGTATTGCTGCAAAACAAGCAGTAATTCAGGCTGGTATTAAGAATATTAGTTCTTATCGTACAGGTTTAATATCTGCTACAAGTGTTGGAGGCATGGATATGACTGAAAAGCACTTTCAAAATTATAATACAGAAAGTAGAAAATTCATTAAGAGTCATCATGCTGGAAACAGTACTGAAAAAATTGCGAATCATATAGGCATTACAGATTATATTACAACGATAAGTACGGCATGTTCTTCAGCTGCAAATGCAATCATGTTAGGGGCACGATTAATTAAATCTGGACAACTAGATCGAGTCATTGTTGGAGGAACAGACGGGTTGGCAAAGTTCACTATCAATGGTTTTAAAACCCTTATGATATTATCAGATACAGATTGCACTCCTTTTGATGCTGATAGAAAAGGACTTAATTTAGGAGAAGCTGCTGCATATTTGGTATTAGAATCCGAAGCTTTAGTGAAGCAAGAAAACAAAAATGTTTTGGCCTATGTAGCTGGTTACGGAAATGCTAATGACGCATTTCACCAAACAGCATCGTCAGAAAATGGAGAAGGTGCTTTTTTAGCAATGCAAAAGGCTTTAAAAATTGCAAACATTCAACCCAAAGAGATTGATTATATTAATGTACATGGAACTGCAACACCTAATAATGATTTATCAGAAGGAACCGCAATAAAACGAATTTTTGGGAGCTCAATTCCAGACTTTAGTTCAACAAAGGCTTTTACAGGCCATACTTTAGCTGCCGCTGGTGCTATTGAAGCAGTATATTCCATAGTAGCGCTTCAGAAAAACATCATGTTCCCGAATCTGAATTTTAATACTCCTATTCCAGAATTACAAATGACTCCAATTACAAAAGTAACTGAGAAACCAATAGAATATGTATTATCAAATTCATTTGGATTTGGCGGCAATTGTTCAACACTTATTTTTTCTAAGAATTAATGAAATCCTGTTATATAAATAGTGCATCTTCAATTTCAAGTCAAGATACTTTTAATTCAAATAGTTTCTTAGAAACAATCATTTTTCATGAGTCAAAAATTGCTTATGCGATTCACCCTAAATACAAAGATTATATAAATCCTATAGCTAGTAGACGTATGGCAACGGGTGTGAAGATGAGCATTGCTACGTCAAAAATGGCGTTGCATGAAGCTCAAATAGAAATGCCTGACGCTATAATTACTGGAACTGGAATGGGCTGCATTGAAGATTCTGAAAAATTTTTAAATGCTATTATCGATAATGACGAGCAATATTTAACCCCAACATCATTTATTCAATCTACACATAATACTGTTGCCGCTCAAATTGCATTAACCCTTAAATGTAAAGGCTATAATGTTACTTATGTTCAAGGCTCAGTTTCATTTGAATCTGCGCTTATTGATGCACAACTTATGTTGCATGAAAATGCTGCAAACAACATTTTGGTGGGTGGTGTTGATGAATTAGGAAGCCAATTTATCCAAGATATCATACTTGCTGAGGAATCGGAACCCAAACCAATTACTACAGTATTTGGAGAAGGTGCACATTTTTTTACGGTATCATCTTTAAAACAAGAGAACACTTATTGTGAGTTAAAAGCCATTAAAACTATTCATAATGCATCACCAGAATTGATTCAAGAAAAATTGCAAGAGTTTTTAAACCACAATGGTTTAATAGCATCAGATATTGACGCTATTTTACTGGGAATCAACGGAGATGAGTTTGATAATTACTATCACAATTTACAGAGTTCTATTTTTAATACAACATCTCAAATACATTACAAACATCTTAGTGGTGAGTTTTTTACTGTTTCTGCATTTGGTTTCTGGGCAGCAACAAATATTATTAAGCAACAAAAAATTCCAAAAACATTATTGCTTAATAAAGTAGATAAATCAAACTATAAAAATATTTTGTTATACAATCAATTTAAAGGAGAACAACACAGTTTTATTCTATTGACTCGATGTTAACATTTAAAAATATAAATAGCATTACAATTGTGTTGATCATTATTTTAATGATTAGCGATTATTATTTTAATATTCCTGTGCTGGCTTATGTTGTTCTTATTTTCTTGTGGCTATTAATAACGATTGTTGGTAGTTTTACTATTACTTGGAATTATCATTTAAAAGCGTATAATTCGAATACAAATATTAAAGAAAAATTGATTGCTATTACTTTTGATGATGGACCAAACAATAAATTCACGCAACAAATATTAGAATTGCTTAAAACCTATGAAGCCAAAGCAACCTTTTTCTGCACTGGCAAACAAATTGAACAGCATGCTAACATCGTAAAAAGGATTGTAAATGATGGACATACCATAGGAAATCATTCCTATTCACATTCTCCCTTTTTTGATTTTTATGGAAAACAAAAAGTCATCACCGAAATTGAAAAAACGAATCACTTAGTTGAAAGCCTTATCGGCAAAAAAATGAACCTGTTTAGACCTCCTTATGGAATTACAAATCCATCAATAGCCAGAGCCATTAAAAAGACGAAACACCAGGTTATTGGATGGAATATCAGATCATTAGATACAGTTAAAAATAACGAACAAGAAATCTTAAATAGAATAACAAAAAAAGTGTCTCCAGGATCAGTAATTTTATTACATGATTCAAAAGAAGTAACCGTTAATGTTTTGGAACAATTATTGTTATTTTTGCAGCAGAAGGGCTATCAATCCATTACCATTGATGCCTTATTCAAAATTAAAGACTATGCGTAAAATCTGTATTATATTAATATTTTTTTTAAGTTACGGAACATTGTTTTCGCAAGAACCTGAACCCCTTGATAAAAACGAAATAAAAACGTTTAAAGAAAATGTGATAGCGCTTGATAGAAATACTAAAACTATTGTCAGTGATTTCATTCAATATAAGCATTTAAGTTTTTTAAATAATGATATTGAAACCCTTGGAAAATTAGTATTTAAGATTCCTAATGATGTAAAATGGGAATACACATCACCCTATCAATATAGTATAATTTTTAAAGAGAATAAGCTCTTAATAAATGATGAAGGAGATAAAAGTAACATTGATATTGGATCAAATAAAATGTTTAAAAGCCTAAATAAGATTATAACTAATAGTGTAAAAGGGAATATGTTTGATGACAATGAATTTATTATTTCTTATTTTAAAACCAATGAAAGTTATTTGGTGAAATTTATTCCAAAAGATAAGGGCATGCTTCAATTTATTACTGTGTTTGAATTAATATTTAATATTGATTCAAATGAGGTTATAGAAGTAAAAATGATTGAACCTTCTAAAGATTACACTAAAATAATTTTCAAAAACAAAACCCGTAATACGGCTGTGAGCGATGAGGTTTTTAATAATTAGTTTACTGTTTGTAGTCCTTTTTTCTTCCTGTGGGATACCTACCATTAAAGGTTTACCTGAATACAATGCAACGATAACAGAATTCTCAAATCCTTATTTTTCTGATACAAATATTGATTATATCTATAAAGCAAAAATAAGTGCTTACGACAATGTTTTTGGCGGTATTCTCATCATTAAAAAGATAAAGAAGAATAATCAGCGGATTGTATTTACAACAAATTTAGGTAACAAAATTTTTGATTTTGAACTTCTTGATGGAGAAATTAAAGTCCATTACATTATGGAAACACTTAATCGAAAAATTATAATTAATACACTTAAGCACGATTTTAAGACGCTATCTCAAGAACACAACAAGATTTACAAAACATTTAAAAAAGATAAGGACAATATTATTTATCAATCTAAAGAAAAAAACAAATACAACCATTATTTAGTGTCCTTATCATCCCAAGAGTTAACTAAAATTATTCATACTACACATTCAAAAGAAAAAATCATTTTTGGATTTAACGAAATTCAAAATTCAATTGCTAAAAGCATTACTATTCAACACAAGAAGTTACCTATTAAGATTGATCTGACGTTTATAAAAAATAATTAAATTAAAATGTAATTTTTTCCTATTGTTAAGATGGTTCTTTATTTTTGTAAAAAAATATTTAACAACTTATATTATGAAAAGAATCTCAATAATTGTAATCGCACTATTTTCCTTCAACCTTTTAAATGCTCAGATAGAAATTAAACCAGGAATAAAAGGTGGTTTAAACATTGCCAATTTAACCAATCTTGAAGATATTGGAAACAGCAAAAGTGTTACTTCTTTTCATATTGGTGGAACGGTATCATTCAAGTTTGCTGAATTCTATACATTGCAGCCAGAAATTTTATACTCTAAACAAGGAAGTGAAGTTTCTTTAAATGGATTCAATAACGAATTGAAAATTGATCTTAATTATTTATCAATTTCAGTAAATAATAAATTCTATGTTGGTAAAAACGGACTTAATTTTCAGATTGCACCAGTTGTTGATATTTTATTAAATCATGAAAATGTAGATTCTCCACAAGAAGTAGACATAGCAATTGTAGGAGCAATTGGTTATGACTTTGCAAGTGGAATTAGCATTACAGCTGGCTATAAACAAGGAATCGCAGATCTATTCGGTAGAAATGTGAATACAGGCACGGGCACACAAACTACAAGTTTTAGTGATCTCGTATTAAATCAAGTATTTCAAATAAGTGTTGGTTATCAATTCGATCTATAAAAAGGCGTATGCTAATTAAAGATTTTTATAAAATAAAAAAGATAGATCAAGTAGACACTAATACGATACATGTTAACATTCATCTTAATAAAGATCATGACGTTTTTAATGGTCATTTCCCAGATAATCCAATAACTCCGGGTGTATGTATGATTCAAACAATTAAAGAAATAATTCAAACCCAAGTTAATAGTCTCTTGTTTTTAAATTATATCTCTAATGTGAAATTTACTGCTTTAATAAATCCTAATATTAACCCTGATCTAATATTAGAACTCTCTTTAATTCAAGAAAATAATACAATTAGAGTAAAGAATATTACTAAATTTACTGATGGCACTATTGCTTTGAAATGCAACGGTACTTTTGTGAAAAAATAAATATTGAAGGTAAATAATGGAAAACACAACACAGCATAAACTAAAAGATTTACGATGTTGTGTCATTATACCAACCTTTAACAACCATAAAACATTGCAAAATGTTATTGATGGTGTTTTATTTCATACAAAAAATATCATCATAGTTAATGATGGTTCTACCGATACTACTTCTGAAATACTTTCCAATTATTCACAAATACAGCAAATTCACTTACCAAAAAACAAGGGTAAAGGAAATGCTCTAAGGAAAGGCTTCAAACATGCTCTAAGTTTAGGCTATCATTATGCCATTACTATAGATTCTGATGGGCAACATTATCCAGAAGACATTCCTGTTTTAATAAACGAACTAGAAAAAGCAGAGAATAAAAACTTACTCCTTATTGGTGCAAGAAACATGGATCAAGAAAGCGTACCTAAAAAAAGCAGTTTTGGAAATAAATTTTCAAACTTTTGGTTTTGGGCAGAAACCGGTATCAAACTTCAAGACACACAGTCAGGTTTTAGACTTTATCCTATTGATTACCTTAAGAATTTAAGGTTTTATACGACTAAGTTTGAGTTTGAAATCGAAGTTATTGTAAAAGCTGCATGGCAAGGTGTTATTGTTAAAAACATACCTATTAACATTTTATATGACGAGGTCGAACGAGTATCTCACTTTAGACCTGTTAAAGATTTCACACGGATTAGCATATTAAATACCTGGTTGGTTATACTTACTATTCTATATATAAAACCGCGTAATCTGTACCGAAAATTTAAAAAAAAAAGCATTAAACGTTTTATTATTGATGACCTTATTGGCAGTAATGACTCTCCAAGAAAAAAAGCCTTATCTATTGCTCTTGGAGTTTTTATTGGACTAACGCCTCTTTGGGGATTGCATACACTTATCGTTATTTTTTTGGCTTTAGTTTTTAATTTAAATAAGACCTTAGCCTTTGCATTCTCTAATGTAAGTCTTCCTCCTTTTATACCTTTTATCGTTTTTGCGGGCATAAAAATGGGAAATTATATCTTAGGTCAAGATTTACCTTTTAATATATCGGATATTACCGAAAACTTTGAAGAATTAAAACATTTTAAAGCATATATAATCGGAAGCTTTACACTAGCTGCAATTGTTGCACCAACATTAGGTTTATTAAGTTACTTTCTGTTTATACTCTTTCAGAAGAAAAAAGCATCTGTAGCAAATGCATAGCTTCTTTTACAACATATACCTCTCTTTTAATTCAAAGAAACTATTGAGTCTTAGTATACTTGGACTCCTATTTTTAGTATTGCTATTTGTATCTTCTAGAATACAGTTTGAAGAAGATATTACAAAGTTAATCCCTACTAATGATGAAAATTCACAAATTCAAAAGATCTTAAAAAATGTAAATTTTACAGACAAAATTATTGTAAATATTTCACGTAGTCCAGATGGTTCTATTGAAGACCTCACTAAATATGCTTCACAATTTATTGACAGTATCTCTAAAAATTCTGGAGAATATATAAAACAAATACAAGGCAAAGTAGACAATGAAGATATTTTAAACACGATAGACTTTATATATAAAAACCTACCTCTTTTTCTTGATGACAGTGATTATAGTATCATTAAAAACAAAATTCAAAAAGATAGTATTGATGCCATTATATTAAAGAACTATAAAACGTTAATTTCTCCATCCGGTATTGTTGCAAAAGATATTATTTTAAAAGATCCGTTAGGTATTTCATTTATAGCTTTAAAAAAATTACAAGAACTGAGCTTTGGAGAAGGTTTTACATTGCAAAATGGGTTTTTAATAAGTAAAAACAAAGAGCATATCTTATTATTTATTACTCCAATTTTAGAAGCTAATGAAACAGCAAAAAACACGCTATTTGCAAAAGAATTATACCGTACAAACTCCGAGCTTAATCGTGTTTTTTCAGGCAAAGTACAAAGCGAATACTTTGGAGGTACTTTAATTGCTGTGGCCAATGCAAACCAAATAAAAAGAGACATTGGTCTTACTATTAGTATTGCCTTAACAATACTATTACTCATTTTTATAATCTTTTACAAAAAACTTACGGTTCCTATTATTTTATTTGTACCAACTATATTTGGTGGCCTTTTGGCTATTGCTTTGCTTTATTTGTTACGCGAAAAAATATCTGCTATTTCTTTAGGTATTGGCTCCGTTTTACTTGGTGTTACTTTAGATTACTCGTTGCATATTTTAACACATATAAGAAGTAATAACAATATAAAAAACTTGTATACAGAAATCACCAAGCCTATTTTAATGAGTAGTTTAACAACAGCATTGGCCTTTTTGTGTCTACTCTTTTTAAACTCTCAAGCTTTACAAGATTTAGGGATTTTTGCTGCAGTAAGTGTTTTAGGAGCTTCATTTTTTGCATTACTTTTTATTCCACAAGTATATAAAGACAGCCCGAAAAAGGCTAAAAAAAATACGGTAATTGACAAGGTAGCATCTTACAATATTCATAAGAACAAATGGGCGATTAGTATTCTTTCGATACTTTTTATTGGAAGTTTATTTACTTATCATACCGTTGTATTTAATAAGGATTTAACGAAACTTAACTACCTTCCTAAAAATCTAAAAGAATCTCAAGAACGTTTAGATAATCTTATTAACAGCACTTCAAAATCAATTTACTTAGCCGCTTACAGTAATTCTGAACAAGGCGCTTTACAGATAAACGATAGTATTTTGCTTAAGCTGCAAGAGCTTAAAGCAGAAAATAAAATTATTAATTTTAGTTCGGTTGGAACCTTTGTACATTCTAACATAAAGCAGCGAGAACAGATAGCTAAATGGAATTCTTTTTGGAATGATAATACGATCAGAAGTACTAAAAATAATATTATTAAAAGTGGTGCTGCTTTAGGTTTTAATCCTAATACTTTTAATACTTTTTATACCCTTTTAAATACTACTTTCAACCCTTTAGAAAGTAAAGATTTCCAAGCAATAAAAACATTTACTGTTGATGATTACATAACGACAAAAGATCATTTTACAACAATAACAACATTAGTTAAAGTTCATGAGAAAAAGAAAGTTATTGATGCCTTTAAAAATCAACCTCAAATTTTAGTTATTGATAGACAGCAAATGAATGAGACGTTTTTAGGCAACTTAAAAAACGATTTTAACAGCTTAATTGGTTATTCTTTAATTGTAGTACTCATTATACTTCTTGTATTTTACAAAAGTATTTCACTCACGCTAGTTACCAGCATTCCAATATGTCTTACATGGCTTTTAACCATTGGGTTAATGGGCTTTTTTAACTTAGAATTTAACATATTTAATATCATAATATCAACCTTTATTTTTGGACTAGGGATAGATTATAGTATTTTTATTTCCAATGGATTGCTACATGAATACAGAACAGGAGAAAAAGCATTATCGATACATAAAACCTCAATTTTATTATCAGTTATAACCACTATTTTAGGCATAGGAGTTTTAATTTTTGCGAAACATCCAGCATTATATACTATTTCATTGGTTTGTATTATTGGCGTTTTGTCTGCCGTTTTTGTTGCGTTTACAATACAACCTTTATTATTTAAATTATTTGTTGGAAATCGTTCTAAAAGACCAACATCACTAAGGTTGTTTATTCATTCGATAGCATCATTTACTTATTTTGGGTTGGGTGGATTTTTACTTTCCGTTTTTAGTGTAACGCTAATGAAAATCATTCCAATTCCTAAAAAAGTAAAAATGAAATGGTTTCATAAAACGATTTCAATATTCATGAAATCAGTATTATATTCTAACCCTTTTCTAATAAAAAAGATGGTGAATGAAAATAATGAAGATTTCAAAAAACAATCCATAATTATTGCAAATCACACTTCGTTTTTAGACATTTTATCTATTGGTATGCTCCATCCAAAGATTATATTTCTAGTTAATGACTGGGTTTATAATTCCCCCGTTTTTGGTAAGGCAGTTCAATTAGCGGGATTTTACCCCGTTTCCAGCGGTATTGAAAATGGTTTAAATCATCTAAAGAGAAAAGTAGAACAAGGTTATACATTAATGGCATTTCCAGAAGGGACACGATCTAAAACCAATAAAATAAAACGATTTCATAAAGGAGCTTTTTACCTTGCGGAACAATTCAATTTAGACGTCATTCCTGTACTTATTCATGGAAACTCTGAAATTATCCCTAAAGGAAGCTCTATAATTAGAGATGGTAATATCACGTTAAAGGTCCTAGACAGAATTACTCCAGATGACGAACGATTTCACCAAAATTATTCGCCACGAACCAAACAAATAAGAGCCTATTTTAGAGCAGAGTTTAAAAAGTTTAGAAAAGAAAAGGAAAGTTCTACCTACTTTCATAAAATACTGTTATCTAATTATAGATATAAAGGAGATATTCTTTACAAGAATATTAAGAATGATCTTAAAATATACAAAGAAACCTATCAACAGGTTCTAAATAGTGTCGGCGAAAAAGATACCATTATACACCTTTCTGAAGATTCAGGGCAATTAGACTGTTTACTAGCTTTAAATGCTACAGATAGAACCATTATTTCTTATATTGAAAATAAAGCAAGTAGAGCAATACTAAAGAACAGTTATATTGCAAACAATAGTAAAATTATCTGTGTAGATTCTATTGAAAAAGCGATAAGTTATAAAGCAAATGTTTTAATTGTTAACTTAAAAAACATTAATATAGAGAAACATATTCTTCACTTTATTAAAAGCGATTTAAATTATATCATTTTACTAAAAGAGAGTAGGGAATTGCAAATTGAGGATGCTCACCATTTAGGTTTTGAATCTAGTTACCAAAATATAAATAGTATTATTTTAGCTAAAAGTTGATTAAAGAATGAAAATACATTACGATGTAGTAATTATAGGAAGTGGTTTAGGAGGCTTAGTTTCTGCTAACATATTAGCGAAAGAAGGTTACAGTGTATGCGTATTAGAAAAAAATAATCAATATGGAGGCAACTTACAAACCTTTGTTAGAGACAAAACGATCTTTGATACTGGCGTTCATTATATTGGTGGATTAAACGAAGGACAAAACCTTTATCAATATTTTAAATACCTTAATATTATTGATGACTTGAATTTAAAAAAATTAGATGAAAGCGGTTTTGATACGATTACTTTTGATAATGATGATAATGAATATAAGCATTCTCAGGGCTATGAAAAATTCATTCAAGATTTGCTTGTTCAATTTCCAGAAGAAGAAGAAGCACTTAATGCATATTGTGAAAAGTTAAAAGATTTTTGCGAAAAGTTTCCACTATATAGATTAAAACATGGTAAACCTTACTATGAAAATACCGATATTTTTAGCCTTAAAGCCAAAGATTTTATAAATTCTCTCACAAATAATAAAAAATTACAAGCGGTACTTGCTGGAACAAATTTTTTATATGCAGGCGATGGAGAACGCACTCCCTTTTATGTGCATGCATTAACAATAAATTCTTATATAGAAAGCGCATATAGATGTATAAATGGAGGAAGTCAGATTTCAAAAGTATTAATCAGACGTTTAAAAGAAAATGGAGGAGATGCTTTTAAACATCATGAAGTTGTAAAGTTTGGTTTTGAAGGCAAAAAAATAAGCTCAGTATTTACAAAAAATGGAAAAGAGTTTAAAGGAGATTTATTTATTTCAAATATAGAACCAAAACTCACTTTAAAACTAGCTGGAGAAGATAGGTTTAGAAAAGCTTATGTCAATAGAGTAAAAAACATTGAAAGTATAATCGCAGGTTTTAGTTTGTATATTGTCTTAAAACCCAATTCTTATAAATATCAAAATAAAAATTATTATCATATAAAAGATTCTAACAAAATTTGGGACGGACAAAATTATACGGAAGAAAGTTGGCCCGAAGGTTATATGATGTCAATGGGGCTTAATAAAAAAACAGATGAATGGGGAGATAGTTTAACCGTAATGACTTATATGAAATATGATGAAGTAGAACCTTGGGCAAATACTTTTAATACCGTTGCAAATAAGAACGATAGAGGGCAAACTTACGAAGAATTTAAGGCAGAAAAAGCAGAAAAACTGATTGTAGAATTAGAAAAAAAAGTTCCTAACATACGCAATTGCATTCAAGAAATGTATACCTCTACACCCTTATCATATAGAGATTATATAGGATCTAATAGAGGATCTATTTATGGTTATGTTAAAGATGCTGATAACCCTTTACGTTCCTTTATTTCGCCAAGAACTAAAATTAAAAATTTATTACTAACTGGACAAAGTTTAAATATGCATGGAATATTAGGCGTTACTATTGGTGCTGTGCATACATGCTCTGAAGTTATTGGATTGGAAAAGCTATTAAATACAATAATAGCTGCTAATAAAACTGAAAAAGTGGTTAAATCATAAAGAACATTTAAGAGTGAAGAGAACCATATTTAAAAGAAGCCTGTGCCTTATTTTATTAGGAGTTTTATTGAGCTCTTGTGGGATTTCTAAATCTTTACGTGACCTGCCTAATATAAGTTCTTACAATGCATCCATTTCTAAAAGAATTAAAACTTCTGATTCTACATTTACTATAGGAAATAATACATTAAATAAAAATAAACAAGGCTTGTGGGAGCTTTATGTTGAAGGCGATCCGTTGGAAAGAGGTTTAATTATGGGAAGCCTGACTAAAGAATTATTTAATAGACAAGAACATGTTTTCCTTTCCAAAGTTAACGACCTTGTTCCGTCTAAGACAAAACAAGCGCTATTGCGTAAATTTTTGGCCTGGTTTAATCGAAAAATGTATTTGCATATTCCTGAAGAATATAAAGCTGAAATCTATGGACTTTCTAAATATGCAACAACAGAGTATAACAATATTGCTCCCCCTTATTTAAGGGTATTATATTTACATGGAGCTCATGATATTGGCCACGCATTAAAAGATTTAGCTTTGGTAGGTTGTTCATCATTTGCAGCTTGGGGAGATAAAACTGAAGATGGAAGTTTAATTATAGGTCGGAATTTTGATTTTTACGCTGGCGATGATTTTGCTAAAGAAAAGATCATTGCATTTGTAAACCCAACAGAAGGACATAAATTTATGTCTGTAACTTGGGGAGGAATGATTGGCGTAGTTTCTGGGATGAATGAACATGGTCTTACAGTTACTATTAATGCTGGAAAATCTAAAGTCCCTTTCATAGCCAAAACACCAATTTCTATTTTAAATAGAGAAATATTACAGTACGCATCAAACATTGATGAAGCCATTGCTATTGCAAAAAAGAGAAAAGTATTTGTTTCTGAATCGATATTTATTGGAAGTGCTAAAGATAAAAAAGCAATCATTATAGAAGTTTCTCCAAAGAATTTTGGGATTTATGATGTCCCAAACTCTAACCAGCTAATATGCTCAAATCACTTTCAAAGTGAAGCTTATTCAAATGATAAAAGAAATATAGAACATATAAAAGAAAGCCATTCTCAATATCGTTATCAGCGAATGGAAGAACTTTTAGCTCAACAACAAAAAATAACACCTCAAATCGCAGTAGATATTTTAAGAAATAAAGAAGGTCTACAAGATAAAAGTATAGGTTATGGTAATGAGAAAGCACTGAATCAATTATTAGCACATCATGCAATTGTTTTTAAACCAGAGCAGCGTTTGGTATGGGTATCATCAAACCCTTATCAATTGGGAGAGTTTGTCACTTACGATTTAAATGAAATCTTTAATGATTCTAATAAAAAAGTAGTTTCTGTAAATAATTTAAATATTGAAAAAGACCCATTTCAATTTTCTAAAGCCTATAAAGATTATGAAGATTATAGAAAATTAAGAGCTCAAATGTTATTGTCTATCAAAAAGAAACAATATATAGACCCATCTATTATTACTAGTTTACAAGACACAAATCCAAACTATTGGGAAGCTTATTATTTAGCAGGGAAGTATTATTATCACAAAAAATATTTTACCGCAGCACTTAATGCCTTTGAAAAGGCAAAAAATAAGGAAATTACAACAGTTTCTGATAAAAGAAAAGTTGATTTATATATTAAAAAATTAAAAAGGAAATTAAACAAATGATCCCTCAAATTGAGCAAGCTTCATCCCAAGAAATTAAAGCATTTCAAGAAAAGAAGCTTTCTGAACTGTTATCGTATTTAAATCAGCATTCTACATTCTATAAAAAGTTGTTTACTGCTCATAATGTTAATCTAAACAAGATAAAAACACTCGAAGATTTAACAAGCATTCCTACAACGAATAAGGACGATTTACAACAATTTAATGATGATTTTATATGTGTTCCTAAAAATAAAATCATTGATTATGTCACCACATCGGGAACATTAGGGGAGCCAGTTACATTTGCTTTAACCGATAATGACTTAAAAAGGTTGGCCTATAATGAAGCTATTTCTTTAAGTTGTGCAGGCATAGATAAAAATGATATTATTCAGCTGATGACAACTATGGACAGACGATTCATGGCAGGATTGGCTTATTTTTTAGGCGCTAGAGAACTTGGAGTAGGAATCATTCGTGTTGGAAATGGAATGCCTGAATTGCAATGGGATTCAATCTTAAAATTTAGCCCAACATATATTATTGTTGTTCCTTCTTTTTTATTAAAGCTTATTGAATATGCACAGCAGCACAATATAGATGTGAACAAATCTGGAATAAAAGGAGCCATTTGCATTGGCGAACAGTTGCGTGATCAGGATTTTTCATTAAATACATTATCACAAAAAATAAAATCTATATGGAACATTGAGTTGTACTCGACTTATGCTTCTACTGAAATGAATACCGCTTTTACAGAGTGTGAAGAGCAACAAGGAGGTCATCATCACCCAGAATTAATCATTGTTGAAATCTTAGATAATAATGATCAACCTGTACGTCAAGGTGAAGCTGGCGAATTAACCATAACAACTTTAGGCGTAGAAGGGATGCCATTATTGCGTTTTAAAACAGGAGATATTGTAAAAAATCATACATCAAAATGTAAGTGTGGTAGAAATACGATGAGATTAGGACCTGTAATAGGTAGAAAAAAACAAATGATAAAATATAAAGGAACTACTTTATATCCTCCAGCAATGCATAATATTTTAAATAATTTTAAGGATATTGATTCCTATATTATTGAAATTTCACACAATAGTATTGGGACAGATGAAATTTTTATAAAGATTGCGACATCTTCGGTGAAAGAAATACTATTACAGGAAGTGAAAGACCATTTTAGAGCTAAATTAAGGGTAGTTCCAAAAATTGAATTTCTTGTGAAAGAAGAGATTCAAAAATTACAATTTCAAAAAAGAAGTAGAAAACCAATATTGGTAATTGATAAAAGAGTTAAGTTTTAATATAAGGGAATAGTTAACTATAATTTTTTGTAAAAAATGACTTTTCTATAAATCTAACAACTGTTTCAATAAGGTTTCCGTACCATGTACAGCACCATCTTCAATAATCTTAAGGTTTTGATAGCTGCTTTCAGAAATAGTAGGTTTTGGGTCAATAAAATAGATCGGTGTTTTTTCAGGAACAAAATCAATCAAACTTGCCGCAGGATACACTTGCATCGAAGTTCCTATAATCACCAATATATCTGCTTTTTCTGTAATTTCTATCGCTTTCTCTAGCATCGGAACAGCTTCGCCAAACCATACAATATGGGGTCGCAGTTGAGAACCTTTTTCGCATCGATCGCCGAGAACTAAATCATCTTCCCAATCGTAGATTAAATTCGGATTCATCGTACTTCTCACTTTTTTCAATTCGCCATGCAAATGCAAGACAGAATAACTTCCAGCTCGCTCATGCAAATCATCTACATTTTGTGTGATGATCGCAACATCATACTCTTTTTCAAGAGCAACTAAGTTTCTATGAGCAGTATTGGGAGTGACTTCTTTTAACTGTTTTCTTCGCTGATTGTAAAATTCCAAAACCAATTCAGGATTTTTTTTAAACCCTTGAGGTGTCGCGACTTCCATCACGTCATGACCTTCCCAAAGTCCGTCAGCATCTCTAAATGTTTTAATGCCACTTTCAGCACTAATTCCAGCACCAGTAAGTACTACGATCTTTTTCATTCTATAAACATTTTATAGTGTTGTACCCGTTGTACGTTTTGACAAAATTCTGTCAATTCGAGTGGGTTTTGCGACTGAAAAGAGTAAAACTTGTATCGAGAATAAAAATTTTATGAATCTGTTCTCGATACACCACGCTTTTGGCGTGACACTCGAACTGACATTTGGTTGTGTTTTGAATTCAAAATGCACAACGGGTAGTGTTGTATATATTTTAAGCTTTCTTCTTAGTGAAACTCAATATTGAGAAGTCTGTAAGACGTACTCAATATTGTAAGTTGAACTAATCCCGTTGTTTACTGAACTCGTTTCAGTATCTAGCGGGATCTTAGTTTAATACCTTCTTCTTAAAAATATAAGAATACGCAAAAGTGAAAATGATTCCACCTACTTTACTTTCTCCAAACGTGTTGTCTTTTTGAATAGGAACAAACCCATAGGTAGCTCTTACTCCAAAAGATATTTCATGTTGTTGATCATATTCTCTAGCAAAACCAACACCAAAGTGAACTCCATAATTGGTAGTCTCTAAATTATCTTTTACATCCGTTAAAGCATTGAAAGAACTTTCTGGTAAGTTGAAAAAGGGCGGTGTTCCAGCTGGATTTGGAATTCGTAAAGGAAGCTGGCCTGCATTATCAACATAGAAAAGACTTGAACCGCTTGTTCGTTGTTCAGCATTCGTTAGGATACCAATATAAGGTCCAACTTCAACATAGAATAATTCCTTTTTTCCAAATCGAAAACGTGCCAAAAGAGGAATCTCTATATAGTTTAATTCAGATTGACTATTATAATCTGCATACAGCGGATTATCAAGAGTTATGGTTGATCCACCAGAAGCGATTGCAAATTGATTCAGCGTAGGAAGGTCAATTCCATTGGCTTGTAAAAATGGGAGTAACGCCTCCGTTTGTACCGGTTGTAAGCCCTCTCTTCGTCCACCTTTTCTGGTATAAATGACTTCAGGACGAATAGAAAATGTATTTGTGATTTGAAGTTCAACAAACACACCTAAGTCAGATCCCGATTTGGAAGAAAATCCTCCACTATAAATATTTGTATCACTATCTGATAAATTGCCCAAACTAATACCCGCTTTCGCTCCAACTTTTATTTGTGCCAGACTCATTTGTGTAATAAAGAGCAGAAGAATAAGTTTTAAAAAGCTAATTTTTTTCATCATGTTTAATTAATTGTTGATTCGAAATAAATGTATGAAATAAATATTGAAAAGCCTGAATTATAAAATGAAGTAACATCCGAGGCTATAAAACAACCAAAAGAATTGTAAAATTTAGTATGTTTACTATTCTAAGATATCTTATGTATACTGAGTTACTTACATATTTGGAAGGATTCGTTACAGAAAAACGAAAAGCATTATTTAAAAAGATATTGCAAGAGAGAACTCGTCATTTTACGGTGGTATTAGAAGATATTTATCAGCAACACAATTCCAGTGCAGTGATTAGAAGTTGTGAAATTTTTGGAGTTCAAGATGTCCATGTCATTGAAAATAAGTACAATAGTAAAGTTTCCAGACATGTAGCAAAAGGGTCTCAGAAATGGCTAACGTTTCACAATTATAACAAAGACACCAATAATACAATTGAATGCTTGCAAAGCTTGAGAAATAAAGGATATCAAGTAATTGCAACTACGCCTCATAATGATTCTTGTGTATTACGTGATTTTGATATTACAAAGAAATCGGCATTTGTTTTTGGAGTAGAGAAGGAGGGAGTTTCTGATTATGTACTAGAGAACGCAGATGGATATCTAAAAATACCTATGGTTGGTTTTACTGAAAGCTTAAACATTTCCGTTGCTGCTGCAATTATATTAGAAAATACAACATCTCGCTTACGCAATGATGACATTCATTGGAACTTAACGAAAGAAGAACAAGATACTTTATATTTTGAATGGATTGAAAAATCGATAAAAAACATAGACAAAATAAAAGAGCATTTTTTTAAAACTGAATTGTAGATTAGTGAAACTCAATATTGCAAGTTGAGCTAATCCCGCTAGATACTGAAACGAGTTCAGCAAACTGTGGGATCTTGGATTAATACCTTTAATAGATTCTAAAAAAATCTTTACTTTTAAGCATTAAACCTAAAAGCACCTAAATATGAAATGTGACGTTTACTTAACTTTTGATGGAAATTGCGAAGAAGCAATGAATTTTTATAAAGAGGTTTTAGGTGGTGAATTCACAGTAACAATGCGTTATGCAGATGGACCTCCTGAATATTCTGTTGAAGGAAAAGAAGATAAAATTATGCATACAACCTTGTCTTTTGGTAAAGATTGCGAATTGAAAGCCTCTGACACCTTTCATAAACCTGTTGTAAAAGGAAACGCCTATACGGTTTCTATCATGGCTGATGATGAAGCACACGGAGAAAAAATATTCAATGGACTTGTTGCTAATGGAGGTACAACTGAAATGCCTTATCAGGATGTGTTCTGGGGAGGGAAATTTGGAAATTTAACAGATCAATTTGGAATTCAATGGATGATAAGCAGTCCACATAAAGGATAAAATAATGGAGAATAAAGTAGACATATACATAGAAAAAAAAGAAAAGTGGAGCCATGAGCTTTCTGTGTTAAGAAAAGCATTGTTGGAAGTTCCTTTAGAAGAAACTATAAAATGGGGAGCACCAACTTACACTTTTGATGGAAAGAATATTGTTGGATTGGCAGCTTTTAAAAATTATTGCGGATTGTGGTTCTTTCAAGGCGGAACATTAAAAGACACACATAAAGTGCTAATGAATGCCCAAGAAGGAAAAACAAAAGCCATGTTACAATGGCGGTTCAGTTCTCTGGAAGAAATTGATACAGAGCTTGTAAAAGCGTATGCATTAGAAGCTATTGAGAATCAGAAAGCTGGAAAAGTTATAAAACCTCAACGGAATAAGAAACCTTTAGTTATTCCTGATTTGCTTCAAAATGAATTAGATAAAAACGCTCAACTAAAAGAAAAATATGAAGCCTTTTCTTTAAGTCATCAAAGAGAATATGCAAATTATATTTCAGAAGCAAAAAGAGAAGCAACCAAACAATCGAGGTTAGAGAAAATCATTCCCATGATTTTAGAGAAAAAAGGACTGCATGATAAGTATAAAAACTGTTAAACTTAATTGAGATAATGAGGTATTTATTAAATATATTCTTAATGCTATTTTGTTTTCATGGTTATGGACAGAAAATTACTGATAATTTAAAAAAATTAGAAGGAATTTGGATTGCTGAAGACTATTATAATTCTTTCGAAAAGACAAATAGTGCCGTCAAATCTAAAAATGCATTTTATTCTGGCTACCCAGTTGGTTTAAGAATTAATACAAAGGAAATAAATAACGGAATTATGAATATCGGATATTCATTACTTCATGACCATTTATTTCATCCAGAAATATCTGATTACATAGTTAAAGACAATGATACTATATATGAACAAGGTAGCTTTAAAATAAATTTAAATGTAAAAGATTCTACAGGCTATTATAAAACAATATCAAAAAAGAGAAATCTTAATTACGGGTCAGCTAATTACTTAACTTGGAGCACAGATAATACTTCATTGGTACTTTACAGAAAAAAAAGTGAATATTATAAAGAAGAATTTGTTCGATATAAAAAAGTTACCTCCGAATTTACACCTAACTATTTTTTTCCTAATCCACTTTACTATTACACAAGACAAAAAAACCTTGTAGGAAGTTATACCTTAAAAGATAGTTTGGGTAATATTTTAAGTAAAAGCTTTCGAATTAACGAAAAAGGAATTGCCCAAGGTTTTAACAAGTTTGAAAACTTCACATTCTATTTTTCCACAGATATATATTGCGGATTACCATTAGAAAATGACTTAATTGTGATTTGCGATAACATATTGAATAATAGTAGAAAAACATTTTCTTTTATGATTGAGAGGGGTAAAGACGAAAACATTTACCTTCATAAAATACAGAGGAGTAATATTAGAGAATCTTATGTGTTGGGAGAAAAAGTATACGAATTAATAAAAAATTAAACCTAGCATTCCATGATTTTAGAGAAAAAAGGACTGTATGATAAGTATAAGAATTGTTAATAATAGTGTTCGACCTCAAAGGTTTTAAAAACCTGTGAGGTCTTATATTAATCTAAAAAAGAAATTGTATCAATGGTAGCATACTTCTCACATCGAATCACCCACAAAGTAAGAGTCTTTTCGTTGTGTTTTCCTGTGACATAATATTCAGCGCAAGGAGTTTTCCTAGGATTACTTTTACCGAAATTAACATCACCCGTTGTCAAAACATTTCGAATAGCAATACTATCTATCTTTAACTGTTCCATTGATTTACTTGCATTTTCAGAATAAACAAGTGCTTTTTTACGAATAGATTTCAATGTTCTAGCATCCATTCCATAATCAAAAGAAACATCTTTTCCTTTCCAGATAAAAATAACGACTACAATTCCTAAGGAAAGCCCTATCGCATAATAACCAAAACGCTTTAATAATTTCATCTATTGCCTTTTTATCTATCTAAATATTTGACAGCAAAATTAGGTGTATTTTCTGAATTTATAGAGAATAATTTTAGTGGATAGTAAAAAGAAATATTAAATAGGTGATAAATTATAAATCAACAATTTATGTAGATAAATCAAATGTCTCCTCGAGCGCAGTCGAGAGGTTGTCATTATCTAAATTATTAATATAACAAGGTCTCGACTTAGTTTATCTTGAGCTATGTCGAAAGGCTCGACCTGACATTGAAAAAGATTACAGTATCAATAAATTAATATCTCTAAAAGGAAGATCAAACCAATCAGCAACCGTTCTATTCGTTAAAATACCATGGTAGAAATACATGCCATTACGTAAGCTTTTATCAAAGCGAGCCGCATTTTCAAAGCCACCTTCCTCAGCAATATCTAATAAGTACGGTGTAAATATATTGCTAATAGAAAAGGAAGCAGTTCTGGCATATCGAGAAGGAATGTTCGGAACACAATAATGAATAACACCTTTCGCTTCAAATGTAGGATTGGCATGGGTAGTTATTTTAGAAGTCTCAAAGCAACCGCCTCTATCAATACTGACATCAACAATAATAGACCCTTCCTTCATTAACTCCACCATATCTTCAGTAACAATAATAGGCGAACGGTTTTTTCCACGGATAGCACCAATAGCAACATCACAACGTCTCAATGCTTTTGATAATGTTTTAGGCTGTACAGTAGAAGTATAAATAGGGTAGTTTAAACAGTGTTGTAATTTCCTTAATTTTGTAATTGAATTGTCAAATACTTTGACTCTTGCGCCCAATCCTATGGCAGATCTAGCAGCAAATTCACCAACAGTTCCAGCCCCTAAAATTACAACATCAGTAGGAGGAACCCCTCCAATATTTCCTAGCAATAAACGATTTCCTTTTTCACCGCTCATCAATTCCGCAGCAATTAAAACAGAGGCAGTTCCGGCAATTTCACTCAATGATTTCACTATCGGGTAAATTCCGTGCTCGTCTTTTATATAATCAAAAGCAACAGCGGTAATTCTTTTTTTCGCGAGTGTTTCAAAATACTTTTTGTTTTGAGTTTTTAATTGCAATGCAGAAATTAAGATACTCTGCGGATTAATCAGTTCAATTTCCTCTAAAGTTGGCGGTTCAACTTTTAAAACAATCGTACAGGCAAAAGCTTCTTTAACATCATAAGATATTTTAGCACCCGCTTCAGAATATTCCTTGTCAGAATAATTAGAACCTTCTCCAGCTCCAGTTTCAACAACAATTCGATGACCGTGAACCGTTAATGCTGCCACGGCATCAGGTGTTAAACAAATTCTTTTTTCTTGAAAGTGAGTTTCCTTAGGAAGCCCGATGAAGAGCTCTCCTTTTTGTTTTTTAATTTCAAGCTTTTCTTCTTGAGGCAATAGTTCTTCTTTACTGAAAGGAGAAAATGAACTCATATAGTTTGTTTTAGTTGAATGTTACGCTGTCCATCACTCAATTGTGTTAAGTGAATTTCTACTGACTTTAAAGGTAATAAATTTTGGACATTATTTGGCCATTCAATAAGACACCATGCATCTGAATAAAAATAGTCTTCTACACCAATATCATAAGCTTCTTCTTCATCTTCAATTCGATAAAAATCAAAATGATAAACCGTTTCTCCAGAAGTAGTTTGATATTCATTCACCAATGAAAAAGTAGGTGAGTGTGTAACATCTTCAATGCCTAGCTCTTTGCAAATTTCTTTAATCAATGTAGTTTTTCCAACTCCCATTGATCCATAAAACAAAAGAATCTTGTTTTCAGAATTTGCAATGACTTCTTTCGCAATTCCTTTTAATTCAGATAAAGAATAGTTTTTATTGATAGAGTTCATACTGCAAAACTAAAAAACTATCGCTACTTTGGACTATAAACCGCACAAGGAATAATCATTTCTTCTAAAGAAACGCCTCCATGCTGATAGGTATTTCTAAAATATTTTACAAAATGATTGTAGTTATTTGGATACGCGAAGAACAAATCTTCTTTTGCAAAAACAAATGGACTGTTAAATGCGATGCTTGGTAAAAAGATGTCTTTAGGGTTTCTCACTGCAAAAACATCTTTCTCTTCATAAGAAAGGCTCCTTCCAGTTTTATAACGCAAATTAGAACTGATGTTTTTATCTCCAATTACTTTTGTTGGATGCTTACAGTTAATCGTTCCATGATCTGTAGTAATCACTAATTTCTGACCTAATTGTTGGGCTTTTTGGATAATTTCAAACAGAGGAGAATTCTTAAACCAACTAAGTGTTAAAGATCTATAAGCTTTATCATCACCAGCCAATTCCTTAATAACTTCCATCTCTGTTTTAGAATGAGATAAAATATCAACAAAATTATAGACCAAAACAGTCAAATCATTTTGCTTTGTACCATTATAATTATCTGCTAATTCTTTTCCATTTTTTAAGGAAACGATTTTATAGTATTCGTGACTTATAGAAAGGTTTAATCGTTTTATTTGTGCTGTTAAAAACTCGTTTTCATACAAGTTCTTTCCACCTTCATCCGTATCGTTTTTCCAAAAATTTGGATGTCTTTTTTCCATTTCAGAAGGCATCATCCCAGAAAACATAGCATTTCTAGCATATTGAGTCGCGGTAGGCAAAATACTGTAATAAGAATATTCTTCCTCTTTCTTATAATGATTGTTGATAAAAGGTTCTAAAACTCTATACTGATCATAACGCAAATTGTCGATCACAATCCACAACAAACCATTGTCGTTGTCCTTTAAATTAGGAACTACATAATCTTTAAATACGGTATGAGAAAATGTAGGCCTATCATTGGCTGTTAAATAATCTTCATAATTCTTCTTGATGAATTTAAAAAACAAATTATTCGCTTCAGACTTCTGACTTTCTAAAATCTCTAGCATTCCAGAATCATTAATATTTTCTAGCTCTAATTCCCAATGAACCAATTTTTTATACAAATCTGCCCAATCTTCATGCGAGTTTACAGACATTAAATCCATAGAAATCTTTCGAAACTCTTGCTGATAACTAGAAGTCGTTTTCTCAGAGACCAATCTTGAATGATCCAAATTTTTCTTAAGACTTAATAATATCTGATTCGGATTTACAGGTTTTATTAAATAATCTGATATTTTAGAACCAATAGCTTCTTCCATAATGTATTCTTCTTCACTCTTTGTAATCATAACAACAGGAAGATTCGGACTAATTTGCTTTATGGCAGCTAAAGTTTCTAAACCAGTAATACCAGGCATATTCTCATCAAGAAAGACAATATCAAAATTTGTTTCTTCCACAAGATCAATAGCATCAGTACCGTTGGTACAAGTAACTACATTGTAATTTTTCTGTTCTAGAAAAATAATATGAGGTTTTAATAAATCAATTTCATCATCTACCCATAAAATTTGCATCTTATTCATATAAACTTGGTTTGTTATTTAAGAACGATAAAAGTATTTAAATGTTATGGTTTGTTTCCTATCAAATTGATAAAATATTCCCAATAAAAAAGACAATCAACTTGGTAGTCTACCATTTTTACTTTTAGTTTGTAGTAAGTTACCCAAAATATAGGCTTGAAAACATCTTCGACCAACAAATTAAAAATTCTAAATGACCCAATTTACGGGTTCATTAGAATTCCAAATGAACTTATTTTCGACATTATAGAACATCCGTATTTCCAAAGACTGCGGAGGATTTCTCAAATGGGTTTATCCAATCTTGTGTATCCTGGAGCGAATCACACGCGTTTTCACCATGCAGTTGGATGTTTAGATTTGATGCAAAAAACAGTTCGTGTATTACGAATGAAAGGTGTTCAAATTTCTGATGATGAACAAAATGCCCTTTGTATTGCTATTTTATTGCATGATATAGGACACGGAGCTTTTTCACATGCCTTAGAACATAGTATTGTTGATGAAATTACCCATGAAGAGATTTCGTTGAAATTCATGCACGAACTAAATAAGATCTTTCACGGAAAATTAGATTTAGCCATAGAAGTTTTCTCAGGAAAATACCCTCGTAAATTTTTACATCAATTAATTTCTAGTCAGTTAGATGTAGACCGTTTGGATTATTTAAAACGCGATAGTTTTTATACAGGAGTGGCAGAAGGAAATATTAGTTCAGATCGATTGATTGCGATGATGAATGTTGTAGACGATGAATTGGTCATTGAGAAAAAAGGAATTTATTCCGTAGAAAAATTTTTGATCGCCCGAAGATTAATGTATTGGCAAGTCTATTTACATAAAACGGGATTGGTGGCAGAAATTATGCTTGTCAAAGTTTTAAAAAGAGCAAAAGAACTTGCAGAGCAAAACGTAGCGTTATTTAGCAGTAATGCTTTGCATTTTTTCCTATACAACAAAATCAATAAAGACAATTTTGATACAGATGTTCTAGATACATTTTCAAAATTAGACGACTATGATGTCCTATCAGCAATTAAAGAATGGACAAATCATTCAGATAAAGTACTATCAAGATTATCAAAAATGCTTGTTAACAGAGAGCTTTTAAAGATCGAAATTCAAGATAAAAGCATCTCTGAAAAATATCAAAAGGAAATTAAACAAAGCCTTTTAGAAACTACTGATATAGAAGAAAAAGACCTTGATTATTTTGTGTTTACAGACAAGATATCCAATCAAGCTTACAATCTAAAAGATCCGATTAAAATTTTAAATAAAAAGGGAAAATTAAAAGATATAGCAAAAGCTTCAGACCAATTAAATTTACAGGCACTTTCAAAACCAGTGACAAAACATTTTATCTGTTATCCTAAGAAAATGGAATTAGCCTAATCTTAAGTTTTTTTATACTTTTGCCAAAGATGAAATTTACAGCCAAACAAATCGCTCAAATCTTAGAAGGAGATATTGTAGGGAATCCAGATGAAGAGGTTTCTGAACTTGCTAAGATTGAAGAAGGCAAGAAAGGAGCACTTACCTTTTTATCGAATCCAAAGTACAACTCTTATTTATATACCACAGAAGCTTCTATTACAATAGTAGATAAAGATTTCGAATTAGAAAAAGATGTGTCTACTACTTTAATTAAAGTGGAAGACGCTTATAAAGCATTTTCGAAATTATTAGAATTTTACAATCAAGTAAAAAATAACAAAGAAGGAAGAGAAGAACCTCATTATATTTCTAAGACTGCGCAAATTGGCAAAGGAGAATATATTGGTGCATTTTCATATATCGGAGAAAATGTAAAGATTGGAGAAAATGTAAAGATTTACCCGAATTCTTATATCGGCGACAATGTTACTATTGGCGATAACTGTACTATTTTTTCTGGAGTGAAAATTTATTCTGAAACCCAGATTGGAAAAAATTGTGAAATCCATTCAGGAACCATTATTGGATCCGATGGTTTTGGATTTACTCCCGATGAAAATGGTGAGTTTAAAAAAGTTCCGCAAACTGGAAATGTCATTATAGAAGACAATGTAGATATAGGATCCTGTTCAACCATTGATAGAGCAACTTTAGGCTCAACAATTATTAGAAAAGGAGTGAAGTTGGATAATCAAATTCAGATCGCACATAATGTTGAAATTGGAAAGAATACAGTTATTGCTGCTCAAACAGGAATTGCGGGTTCAACCAAAGTAGGAGAGAATTGTATGATTGGCGGTCAAGTTGGAATTGCAGGGCACTTAAATTTAGGGAACAACCTTAAAATACAGGCACAATCTGGAATAGGTAAGAACCTAAAAGACAATTCAGTAGTACAAGGTAGCCCCGCATTTAATTATGTAGATTATAATAAATCATACGTGTATTTTAAAAACCTTCCTAAAATAGTAAATACGCTGAATAAAATAGAAAAAGAGTTCAATGCTCAAAATGTAGATGATGAGTAAAAAACAGAAAACAATACAAAACGAAATAAGTTTATCAGGTGTAGGATTGCATACTGGTAACAACGTAACATTGACTTTTAAACCTGCTCCAGAAAATCATGGATTTGCATTTATGCGGGTAGATTTAGAAGGAAAGCCAATCATAGAAGCAAAAGCAGATTATGTAGTTAATACACAAAGAGGAACCAATCTTGAAAAGAATGGCGTCCAAATTCAGACTTCAGAACATGTATTAGCCGCTGCCGTTGGTTTAGATATCGATAATCTTTTAATAGAAATTAATGCCTCAGAACCACCAATAATGGATGGATCTTCAAAGTTTTTTATAGAAGCTTTAGAAAAAGCAGGAATTAAAGAATTAGAAGCAGACATTGAAGAATATGTAGTAAAAGACATTATATCGTACAAAGATGATGTTACAGGTAGTGAGATTATCTTAATGCCTTCTGATGAATATCAAGTAACGACCATGGTAGACTTTGGTACTAAAATCTTAGGAACCCAAAATGCTACCTTAGAACATATCTCTGATTTCAAAAAAGAAATTGCCGATGCCAGAACATTTAGTTTCTTACATGAAATAGAAATGTTGTTAGAAAATGACTTGATAAAAGGAGGCGACTTAAATAACGCCATTGTATATGTAGATTCAGAATTATCTGATGCGACGATGCAAAAATTAAAAAAAGCTTTTAAGAAAGACGATATAAAAGTAAAACCGAATGGAATTTTAGACAATCTAACATTGCATTGGGCTAATGAAGCTGCAAGACATAAATTACTAGATGTTATTGGAGACCTTGCATTAACGGGAACTCGAATCAGAGGAAAAGTCATTGCAAACAAACCAGGTCATTTGGTAAATACTCAATTTGCTAAGAAATTATCAAAGCTAATAAAAATGGAAAAAAGGAATAACATTCCTCAAGTTGATTTAAATCAACCACCATTAATGGACATCCATCAAATCATGGATATTTTACCTCACAGACCCCCATTTTTATTAGTAGATAGAATCTTAGAGTTGTCAGACAAGCATGTAATCGGAATGAAAAATGTAACCATGAATGAAGGTTTCTTTGTTGGACATTTTCCCGGAGCTCCAGTAATGCCTGGAGTATTACAAATTGAAGCCATGGCACAATGTGGAGGAATTTTGGTATTAAGCACCGTTCCAGATCCAGAAAATTACTTGACATATTTTATGAAAATAGACAAGGTGAAGTTCAAACAAAAAGTACTGCCTGGAGATACTTTAATATTTAAAGCAGAATTAATTACTTCAATACGAAGAGGTATATGCCATATGCAAGCGTATGGATATGCGAACAATAAATTAGTTGTAGAAGCAGAATTAATGGCACAAATTTCTAAAAGACCTGTAGAATGAATCAACCCTTAGCATACGTACATCCACAAGCAAAGATTGCTAGAAATGTAGTGATAGAACCTTTTACTACAATTCATGCTAACGTGCAAATTGGCTCCGGAACTTGGATTGGATCTAATGTCACTATTATGGAAGGTGCAAGAATAGGAAAGAACTGTAGGATTTTTCCTGGAGCTGTAATTTCTGCAATTCCGCAAGATTTAAAGTTTGAAGGAGAAGATTCATTAACCGTTATTGGCGATAATACAACCGTTAGAGAATGTGTTACCATCAACAGAGGAACAAATGCATCTGGTAAAACTAAAATTGGAAAGAACGTTTTAATTATGGCTACTGCTCACATTGCACATGATTGTGTAATAGGAGACAATTCTATCGTTGTGAACGGTGTTGCCTTAGCAGGTCATGTTATCATAGGAGAATACGCAATAATTGGAGGTTTAGCAGCCATACATCAATTCATTCATATTGGAGACCATGCAATGGTATCTGGTGGATCTTTAGTGAGAAAAGATGTTCCTCCCTATACCAAAGCAGCAAAAGAACCTTTGTCTTATGTAGGAATCAATTCCATTGGACTAAGAAGAAGAGGTTTTTCAACAGATAAAATTCGTGAGATACAAAACATTTATAGGATTTTGTATCAGAAGAATTACAACAACACACAAGCAATGGAAAAAATTGAAGCAGAAATGGAAGCTACTTCAGAAAGAGATGAAATATTACTTTTTATCCGAAATTCCCAACGAGGAATCATGAAAGGATATTGGGGAGGATAATTAATACTAAAATAACTTTATGGCAACAACATCAGACATTAGAAACGGATTGTGCATCAAATATAATAATGACATTTATAAAGTAGTTGAATTCTTACACGTTAAACCTGGTAAAGGACCCGCGTTTGTAAGAACAAAACTAAAAAGTGTTACCAACGGAAAAGTAGTAGACAATACATTTCCAGCAGGAAGAAAAATTGAAGACGTTCGTGTAGAAACACATAAATTTCAATATTTATATAATGAAGGAGAAACTTTTCATTTTATGAATACACAAGACTACAGTCAAATTGCATTACAAAAAAGTACTTTGGATGTTCCAGAATTGATGAAAGAAGGAGAAATTGTTACTGTAATTATCAACTCAGAAGATGATATGCCTTTGTCTGTAGATATGCCAGCAAGTGTTATTTTAGAAGTAACACATACAGAACCTGGTGTAAAAGGAAATACAGCAACCAACGCTACAAAACCTGCAACAGTAGAGTCTGGAGCCACCGTTAATGTGCCGTTGTTTATCAATGAAGGAGATAAAATAAAAGTAGAAACCACCAAAGGTACTTACCAAGAAAGAATTAAAGAATAAGCCCCACTATGTCTAAAACACTTGAAAAAATTAATCAGACCGAACGTGAGTATTGGGATGAAGACAAACTAGAACGTTCTAAGATTAAAAAACTAAGAAGGCACGCGTTTCATTTTTCTTATAAACGACAAGAAAGAATTTTAGACAAACTCATCAGCAAAACATTTGCAGGAAAAGATGTTTTAGAATTAGGTTCTCATGAATGGTTGAATTGGATCAAAGGGAAAGTAGAACCTAACAAGGTGACTTGCATTAACATTTCTCAAGCCGAATTGGATAAAGGAATTAACAATGCTGTTGATTTACCGTATGAAATAGACTTCCATTTAATGGATGCCAATGAATTGACTTTTGAAGATGAAAGTTTTGACGTTGTTTATGGCGGAGCCATTCTACATCATTTAGATATAGAAAAAACCTTAAATCATGTGCATAGAGTCTTAAAACCAGGGGGTTATATATTATTTATGGAACCTCTAAATATGAATCCAGTCTATAAAATTTATCGAAAGATGAATCCGAAAGAACGAACACCAGACGAACATGCGTTGGTGGGATCAGATTTTAAGATTATCAAAAAGAAGTTCACATTTCAACATGAATTCTTCGATTTCTTAAGTGTTGTTTTTGGTTTTCTTTCATTAAAGATTTTCGGAGATAAAAAATACAACAATCCATTAAACAGATTTGGACATGGTTTAGATGTCTTGCTCTCCAAAATTCCTTTTATGTATGTTCTTTTCGCAAGAGTTATTATTTACGGACGAAAAAAATAGAGCAGTATGAAGTTTAAAACTCCTGAAACATTAAAAAATATTGCTGCCTTATTAAAAGCAGAATATGTAGGAGAAGATAACTTTAAAATATTGGGAATCAACGAAATTCACGTTGTAGAAACTGGAGATATCGTTTTTGTAGATCATCCAAAATATTATTCCAAAGCACTGAATTCGGCTGCAACTACGATACTAATCAACAAGAAAGTAGAATGTCCAGAAGGAAAGGCGCTGTTAATTTCTGATGATCCATTTAGAGATTTCAATAAAATCACGAAACATTTCAATCCTTTTATCAGCTCTAAAGAAAGCATTTCCGATTCAGCCGTTATAGGCGAAGGAACTGTCATTCAACCCAATGTTTTTATAGGAAATCATGTAACCATTGGAACAAACTGTTTAATACATCCCAATGTAACTATTTATGACAATGCTGTTATTGGAAACAATGTTACCATACATGCAAATACTGTGTTGGGAGCTGATGCATTTTATTATAAAAACAGACCCGAAGGTTTTGATCAATTAGTTTCTGGAGGTAGAGTCATTATTGAAAATAACGTAGATATTGGAGCTTCCTGTACCATAGACAAAGGAGTTTCAGGAGATACTACGATCGGAGAAGGAACCAAAATTGACAATCAAGTGCATGTTGGACATGATACCGTTATTGGTAAAAAGTGTTTGATTGCTTCTCAAACTGGAATTGCAGGTTGTGTGATCATAGAAGACGAAGTAACACTTTGGGGTCAAGTAGGTACCAATAGTGGAATCACCATAGGAAAAGGAGCCGTAATCTTAGGTCAAACTGGAGTAACAAAATCAGTTGCAGGAGATAAAACCTATTTTGGAACACCCATTTCCGAATCGAGAGAAAAATTAAAAGAATTAGCCCTTTTAAGGAAACTATTAAGAGAAGAAAAGAAAGATTAATTTTCTTTTTTAGTGACTCGCAAAAAAGTATTTTTGCAACAAATTTATCAGAAACAAAAAACAAACCAATGAGTGTTTTAGTAAATAAAGATTCAAAGATTATCGTTCAAGGATTTACAGGAAGTGAAGGAACATTTCACGCAGGTCAAATGATTGATTACGGAACCAATGTAGTAGGAGGTGTAACCCCAGGAAAAGGAGGACAAGAACACTTAGGGAAACCAGTATTCAATACCGTAAAAGAATCTGTTGAAAAAGCAGGAGCAGATACATCGATCATTTTTGTACCGCCAGCTTTTGCTGCTGATGCAATTATGGAATCTGCAGATGCAGGAATTAAAGTAATCATTTGTATTACGGAAGGAATTCCTACTGCTGATATGGTAAAAGTAAAAGCTTATATAGAGAACAAAGACTGTACATTGGTTGGACCAAATTGTCCAGGTGTTATTACTCCAGACGAAGCGAAAGTTGGAATCATGCCAGGTTTTATCTTTAAAAAAGGAAATGTTGGAGTGGTTTCTAAATCAGGAACATTAACTTACGAAGCTGCCGATCAAGTAGTAAAACAAGGATACGGAATTACAACGGCTATTGGAATTGGTGGAGATCCAATTATTGGAACCACAACCAAAGAAGCTGTAGAATTATTAATGAATGATGATGAAACTGAAGCTATTGTAATGATTGGTGAAATTGGCGGTCAACTTGAAGCAGAAGCTGCTAGGTGGATTAAAGCAGATGGAAACAGAAAACCAGTCGTTGGTTTTATCGCTGGACAAACCGCACCTGCTGGAAGAACCATGGGACATGCTGGTGCCATTGTAGGTGGAGCAGACGATACTGCCCAAGCAAAAATGAAAATTTTAGCAGAAAATGGAATTCATGTAGTGGATTCACCAGCTAAGATTGGAGAAATGATTGCAAGTGTTTTAAAATAATATACATTATCGAATAATCAAAATTATGAATTTACTAGAAAATAAAACTGCCATTATCACTGGAGCTACACGTGGTATTGGACGTGGTATTGCTGTTGAATTTGCAAAACAAGGAGCTAATGTCGCTTTTACCTACAGTTCTTCTGTTGATGCAGCAAACGAATTGGAAACGGAATTAAATGGATTAGGAATCAAAGCAAAAGGATATCAATCCAACGCAGCAGAGTTTGATACTGCTCAAGAATTGGCAAAAGAAGTTTTAGCCGAATTTGGGAGCATAGATATTTTGGTAAACAATGCAGGAATTACCAAAGACAATCTGTTGATGAGAATTTCAGAAGATGATTTCGATAAAGTAATAGAAGTCAATTTAAAATCTGTATTCAATTTAACCAAAGCTGTTATCAGACCTATGATGAAGCAACGCTCTGGATCTATCATTAATATGAGTTCTATTGTAGGATTAAAAGGAAATGCGGGACAATCTAATTATGCAGCTTCTAAAGCAGGAATCATAGGGTTTTCTAAATCTGTAGCGTTAGAGTTAGGATCAAGAAATATTCGTAGCAATGTAATTGCTCCTGGTTTTATTGAAACTGAGATGACAGGAAAATTAGACGAAGCAACAGTTCAAAGTTGGAGAGATGCGATTCCTTTAAAACGAGGTGGATCACCTGAAGATATTGCCAATGCTTGTATCTTTTTAGCTTCTGATATGAGTAGTTATATTACCGGACAAACATTAAGTGTTGATGGCGGAATGCTTACTTAATAAGTCGAAGCATCGCAAATAAACTGAAGTATCGAAAATAAACCAAAACATCGAAGATAAGCCGAAGCGTCGCAGATGCAATAAGCCGAAGCATCGCAGATGCGTAGGCTTAAGAAAAGATTAACATAAAATATAAAAGAACCTAGGACTATTTAAGACCTAGGTTTTTCTTTTTTAGCAGAGTTCTTTCTATCTTTCGCATAAATATCATAAGCTTAAACAAAGATTGTGAAAAGCTTACAAATGTCACCTCGAGCGCAGTCGAGAGGTCATATAAATTTTAGATTATAAAAATAGGTCTCGACTGCGCTCGACCCGACATAAATTTTGGATACTTCCACAGTTATATTTATCATTCTTTCGTTTTTACTAAGCATTGTAATTGGGTATTTCTTGTATTATTACCAAACAAAAGATACAAGTAAAATCAAGCCATTTCTCTTTGGTTTACGGACTTTAACGCTCTTTTTATTACTGTTGCTATTGATAAATCCAAGTATCCAGAATACAACACTCATCAATACAAAACCGAAGCTATCAGTATTGGTAGACAATTCTTCTTCCACTAATTTCTTTCAACAAGACAGTATTGTCAGCAATTTGGTAGATAACGTGAAACAGAACACCGAGTTGAATAATCGGTTTGACATTAATTATTATTCCTTCGGAAATGAGTTCAAATTGAATGATTCTCTTAGCTATGACGAATCTCAAACCAATATTTCTGAGGCTTTAAAAACGACCCATAGCATTCATAAGAATGACAATGACCCAATTCTCTTAATTTCTGATGGAAATCAAACTGTTGGAAGTGATTATGAATACATCTCAATCAATAAACCTATATATCCTGTTGTTATTGGTGATACCATTCAATATGAAGATCTAAGCATTGTTCAATTGAATGCGAATAGATATAGTTTTATCAACAATCAGTTTCCTGTAGAAACCTTATTACTTTATGAAGGAAACAATACAGTAAAAGCCAGATATACTATTGAAAATAGGGGGAAAATTATTTTCAGCAAGTTACTTTCTTTCGATACGGAGAAAAATGCGCAAACAGTTCGTACCAATATCAAAGCAGAAAAAGAAGGTGCTAACTTTTACAATGCGAGAATCGAATATTTAAATGGAGAAAAGAATACGAATAACAATAGAAAAAGTTTCTCTGTAGAAGTCATTGATAAGCAAAGTCAGATATTGATTTTGAGTTCCATTTATCACCCAGACTTAGGAGCTTTAAAAAAGTCTATAGAAAGTGATCAACAAAGAAAAGTAACGATTAAATTAATTAATGATACAAGTATTAAAATAAATGATTTTCAATTGGTTATAATCTATCAGTTAAATAATGAATTTAAAAATATAATTGATAAGATACATAAAGATAAAATAAACTATTTCTTAATTACAGGCTCAAAAACGGATTGGAATTTTCTGAATAATCAGAACTTTGGAGTGCGAAAGAATAGCATCAATCAGACAGAGAATTATGGAGCAACCTACAATGCTGGTTTTCTAACATTTTCTCAGAAAAATATCGGTTTTGACGATTTTCCTCCTTTGATAGATCAATTTGGAGAAGTCCGTTTAAATACCACGCATCAAACCTTATTATACCAAACAATTAACGGGTTTTCTTCTCAACAACCTTTATTAGCAACTGCTGATAACAATAATCATAAAGGAGTGTTTTTATTTGGAGAAGGCCTGTGGAAATGGCGATCCAATAGTTTTATCAATACAAACTCCTTTCAAAACTTTGATGAGTTTCTAGGAAACCTCGTTCAATATGCATCCTCAAAAAGAATTAGAAAGCGTTTGAGTGTTGATGTAGAAAGTATTTACAATGCGAATGATGTCATAAAAATTGGTGCTTTCTATGTAGATGAAAACTATCAATTTGATGATAGAGCTACATTGATCTTTACAGCAAAAAACAAAGAAACCAACGAAAGTAAATCTTTTCCTTTCTCTTTGAGTGATAATTCCTATCAACTTACGTTAGAATCTCTAGAGTCAGGAGAATACAATTATACGGTTTCTGTTGAAGGGCAGAACATTCGACAATCTGGTGTTTTTAAAGTAAATGATTACGAAGTAGAACATCAGTTTACCAATGCCAACAAAGAAAAATTACAACGATTGGCTGTAAAAACAGGAGGGAAGCTGTTCTACCCAAATCAGAATAACGAGTTTGTTAATGAACTTTTAAATGACAAACGATTTGTGACTACTCAAAAATCTGTGATAAAACAACAAGAACTGATTGATTGGAAATGGGTTTTGATCTTGATTATTTCGTTGCTGACTATAGAATGGTTCACTAGAAAATACTACGGAAAAATATAATGATGATTTTTATTTAGAACACATCACCCTAGAATTAGAATCTTCCAAAGAAGATTGTCCTTATAAAAACTATAATTAAAGAACTTAATTGTAAATTTGTTAAATCGAATTTTTAAAATTAAAAAAATGGCAAATAATCAAGTAGAATTTAAGTTTCCAAAAGGAGTTATAATTACAGCTATAATTGTAGTGGCTGGATTCATATTAATTTCTAAATCTGCAGTAACCATAGGTTCTGGAGAAAGAGGCGTGTTATATAAATGGATTGGTGGAGTAGTTACAGATCAACCACCTTTAGATGAAGGGTTTAATCTTGTTATGCCATGGAATAGGGTTTTTAAATACAATGTAAGACAACAAGAATTATTTGAAGAAAAAATGGCTGTGCTGTCTTCTAATGGTTTAGAAATTAGATTAGATGCATCTGTATTGTATCAGGCTACAACTGCTACCGTTGCATTATTACATCAAACCAGAGGTGAGGATTATGAAAATGCAGTAATCATTCCTGCAATACGTTCTGCAACTAGAAGTGTTGTGGGTCGTTATACACCAGAACAATTGTATTCTACCAAAAGAGATGCCATTCAAACAGAAATTTTTGAGGAGACAAAAAAGATTTTAGAGCCTCAATATATCCAGTTAAATTCCGTGTTAGTTAGAGATGTTACATTACCTCCAACAATTAAGACTGCAATTGAGCGTAAACTTAAACAAGAGCAAGAGTCTTTAGAATATGAATTTAGATTGGTAACAGCGAAGAAAGAGGCTGAAAAACAAATTATTGAAGCACAAGGAAAAGCAGATGCGAATAAAATTTTAAGTGCTTCTTTAACGGATAAAATCTTACAAGATAAAGGTATTGAAGCAACAATAAAGTTGTCTGAATCTCCTAACAGTAAAGTAATTGTTATTGGTTCTGGGAAAGATGGACTACCCATCATTTTAGGAAATCAATAAAGAAAATAGTTATACATATAGAAAATGCCAGCCTTAGAAGGTTGGCATTTTTTGTTTTACTAGGTTTTTGGAATGTCTTCGCGATTCTCAATTTATGGTAGAGAAGCGATCTCATAAAGTTAAAAAGTTCTAACTTGAACAGACTGATCTCGTCATGTTTCTTGAAACACCTTTCGTTAAGTTAAGGACAAGCCTCTCAAAAACAAACTCAAAGGTTTGGTCTTAAAACTGCTAATTTCTTAAATAACTGTTAAACTAAAGAAGTGCTGTAACTAATCTAAAACCTAGGCGTCTGATGTGTATACTCTAAAGAGAAATACTTTAGTTAGTAATTAGTTAGTTTTTAATAGTTGTAAAAAGCCAAGATTCTCGTCTTGGCTTTTTTTAATTATCATTATCAGGTAATCTACTCCGTTCTATTTTTCCTTTCTTAATGGCTTTGTAGTTTTCATAGCAATCTAACACTGCTTCAATCATTTGTAAATCACTAGCTTTCTTTACAAAGTATTCAGAATAGTTACAGTCGGAAATTAACTTCAGTAAATCGTTTCGATCCATTTCTAAATATTCCATCATCACTTCTCTATCAAACTTACCAGCCATAATCTTTCTAAGATTGTCTTCTTTTTTGATTTTTTGAAGCTTCTTTAATTGCTTAGGTTTCTTTCCAAAGAACTTGTATACAAAGTCTACAGGCTGAAATAAGGCAGTAAGAGGAGAGGAGAAATCACTAGTTTTTGGTCTTGCTACTTCGTAGGTTTGACGAACACCATTGATTCTAATTCTTGTAAATTTATCTTTAGGAACTTGCTTTACATCTACTTCTAACACACCAATCAATCTAGAAGATCTAATAATAATCTCTTTTACTTCTTCCGATTTTTCATATAAGGCGATTAAAAGTTCGTTTCCTTTTAATAAATCATTGGTTACTTTTATCTTAATGGATGAATATCCAAGGTAAGATACCAATACAGTATCATTTGCTTTAGCTCGCACTTCAAAAAAACCTTTATCATTTGTAATGGTTCCAGTCACTTGATTAAGGTTCAGTATATGGGAAGCACTTAATGGCTTTTTTGTTTCGGAGTCAATAACTTGACCTTTTAAATTTTTTATTTTTAAACTATCCGTTTCAGTTTGTGAATAAGCAACAACAGAGATTGCTAAAAATAAGAATAGGAGTATTTTATGTTTCTGCATCCAACAAAAGTAAGGAATCTATGGCAGACGTAATGGTTAATTTTGTGTGAAAGCCTTTAGTATTTTTTCTAATACTAATAAAAAAAAACTTAAATTGCATCTGTCCCATAAATATTTATTATTCACATTAACTAAACTCAATAGAGTGAAATTGCCTTATGTCAAAATTTTTTGCTTATAGGATTTTCATGAATGAAGATCCACAAACTGACTTATTTGATACTCGAAAAAAAGAAGAAAAGTTTAAATCAGTATTTATTGATTTAAAAGATAATCATAAAGCTCAGTTTTTCCATTTTGGAAGGAAGTACATGTATTATGTTAACAACTTGAATGAAGATATACATATATGGCACCTAGCAAAAAGACAAGAATTTGTTAAACCAGTAGAAGGAAAAGAACATATAGAACAAGTTAAAGATGAAAAAACGCCATTTATATATTTAATCTTTAATGTATCAAGACAACTTGTATTATTAGAAAATAATACAACAGTTTTTCAAGATATTGAAACTGTTAATAATACTCTTACTACATATTTAAATATTAGCCTTGAAAAATTCAGAATTGAATGTAAATTAAATCCTATTACTGATACTAGGGAAGTATGGAGTAAAATAAGTGAGTTTGAAGTAGTAGAAAAAATAGAATTTGATTATTCTCCTCCTAATTTTTTTGGAACTCATAAAGATGCTGATAAACTGGTGAGTGATGTGCATGAAGTAACTGGTTTTGAAAAATTCAAAATCTTACTTCAAAATAAAAGAAATGGGTTAATCTTTCATAAAAAAGTTTTTCAAGATCATATATCAAGATTAGCAAGCGGGGCAGGAGAATATGTAATTCAAGGCCTTATTGATGGAGTATCAAGGACTATAAGCTCTATAAATGATATTTTCAAAAAACCAATTGAGAATATTGATGAAAAAGATGAAAAGTATTGGGAAGATTTATTCAATGACATAGCTAATATGAATAACCATGAGATAGAAAAAGAAGAAGAAGGAGATGACGAGTAAAAATAAACGTACATATAGGTTAATAAAATTCGTATTTCTATTTTTTGGAATCTCATTTTTTTTGACAAACTATAAACTAATTCAGTATGATTATTTTATAAAAATTGATTTCCTATTTACTTTTATAGGAGTTTTTATTGGTTTTGGAATTTCTCTCTACACATATATAACTTCAATTTTTGACAAAATAATTCGAAAAATAAATCAGAAATATAACGAAGATGATAAAAAAGAAGAGAAAAGAGAGAGTTTAATTAATGTTCATGATGGAATGAAGGATAATATAAACTTTATGATTTGGGGATTATTAATTGTTGTACTTATATCTGTTTTTAGAGAAACAATAAATTATTACATTAAGGAAATCGAAATTTTAAGAGATATAATACCTTCAGTTTTCCTAACTGTTTTCTTGCTAACAGTCGTAGCTATTTGGGATTTAATCCAAACAGCGTTTATTTTATCTGATTATCTAGTAAAGAAGAAATAAATTACTTGTGCGCACGAGAAGATTCGAATGCTGACGTAGAGTCAGCACCATGACTTTTGCATAAGCAAAACGTCAAGGCTTCCAAGGATATTTTTAATAAAATTTAATAAACGTCCTCTGAAAAGGTTCTTTAGTTTTTCTTCAGATTCATAAAGTGCGCACGAGAAGATTCGAACTTCCACATCCTAATCGGATACCAGCCCCTCAAGCTGGCGCGTCTACCAATTCCGCCACGTGCGCATTAAAATAAAACTCTAAGTCTAAGTTTTGTGACCGGGCTGGGGCTCGAACCCAGGACCCTCTCCTTAAAAGGGAGATGCTCTACCAACTGAGCTACCAGGTCTTTCTTTTAAAAAATGATACTCCTGTAAAAGAAGGTGCAAATATAACGGCATTCATTTAAAAAAAAATGTTTTCCTGTATTTTTTGACGATATTTGTGAACGTTTTTTTTGATATCAAAAAGTAACAATTTTAAATATCGTCAAAAAATAATAAAACATGAAAATCATCCTCTTAGGATACATGGGAAGTGGTAAAACGACCATAGGTAAATTCTTAGCTGAAAAACTGTATTTGCCCTTTTTCGATTTAGATAAGTATATAGAAGACAAAGAAAAAAATAGTATTTCAGAGATCTTTAAAGAAAAAGGCGAAATCTATTTTAGAAAAATAGAACATCTTTATTTAAAAGAATTTATAGAGAATAATGATTCGTATGTACTTTCTTTAGGAGGAGGAACACCTTGTTATGCTGGAAATATGGATGTGATACAAAATAATGAAGATATTCTATCTATCTATTTGCAAGCATCCATAGCAACATTAAAAGAACGACTTCAAAATAATAGTGGCAAAAGACCTTTAATTGCATCACTTTCTGAAGATCAACTAACAGAATATATTGCCAAACATCTTTTTGAACGTAGAGAGTTTTATATGAAAGCTAAGGATAGAATACATATAGATTCAAAAGATATAGAAACTATTGTTACCGAAATACGGATAAAACTACATTAAATAGGCTTTAGAATTTTTCTTGTTAAAAACCACTTCAACATGTTCTTTAATGGATGTAGACAAAGAAATTCCTTTAAAATCCGCCTTTACAGGATATTTCTTGTGATTTCTATTCACCAAGACCGCAGTTTTAAATCTTTTTAAAGGAACATCTAAAAAATGTTTGATTCCATAAATTAGCGTAGTCCCAGAATTCAATACATCATCAACCAAAACCAACGATTTATTCTTGTAATCATTAGAGTCTATACTAGTACTCACAGAATTTAAGGGTTTCTTTTTATCAATAAAAACCTCACATAAAATAATATTCAATGAAGAAATTTCTTGTAAGATGTCACCGATTTGTTTGGCAAAATACATTCCATTTCCTTGAATACCCGCAAGTACAATATCTTTTTCCGAACTATTACTTTCATAAATTTGATAGGCAATCCTTCTTGTTTTCTGGTGAATTTGATTGTTATCTAAAATAATATTATTGGTTGCTGTCATGAATTCTTATTTTATTCTGTTGGATCTTGATACTCATCAATATCTCTTCTGTCTTTTTTGGTAGGTCTACCAATTCCTTTTTTACGATAATAATCTTTCGAATACTTCAATAAATCTAATTTTTCTAACTCTTCTTTTGGCGTTATATCCTTTCTAAAAAGTTGAACAAGCTTTGCTCCAACACGACTTTCAGGAATATCTAACACTTCAAACTGAAGATTCATTTGGTTCTTTCGAACGGTAATCACCTCATTTCCAAAAACTTCTTTCGATGGTTTTATAGAAGAACTATCTATTTTTACTTGCCCTTTTTTACAAGCTTCAGTAGCAATACTTCTGGTTTTAAAAACTCGAATACACCAAAGATATTTATCAATTCTCATAAAGAAAGTTAAAAAAGTTTAAAAAAGAAGTTTTCATTTTATACAAAGGTATAAAAATGGTAAATTGCGCCACTAAATTAATTTAAATGTTTAATAATAGAAAGCTTTTAATACTATGTTTATCAATCGTCTTGATTGGTTATTCTTGTAGAAGGGATAATAGTAATGACCCTGTTCTCACCGATTTTGATCATGCTGCACAAGCTCTTAAGGACAGCGATTCTTTAATAGACTTTTTTGAAACTCATTATTATGATGATCTTATAGATTCTGTAAAACCTTTAGTTTCCGGAGCAACAGCCCTAATCAATGATTCAAGATTGATGGAGCAAGATATTACAGAACAAGAAGTAGATTATAAACTTTATTACCTTGTTAATAGGATAGGTAATCCAGATCCAGTAAAAGGTTTTCCAACAGTAGTAGATTCTGTTTTGGTAAGGTATAGAGGTGAATATCTAGCAGATACAGATAACTTGGTTTTATTTGATGAAAGAGTAGCGTCTCCAGTATGGTTAACCTTAGATGCCGTTATTAGAGGGTGGACTTTTGGCTTTGCCAATTTTAAAGGAGGTAGAAATATTACAACTACTGGTCCTATTGATTATGCAGATGGAGGAAAAGGAGTATTGTTTATGCCTTCTGGTTTAGCGTATAGAAATTTAGGAACTACAGGAATACCTGGTAATGTTTCATTAATGTTTTATATAGATTTATTTGACCTTGTAGAAAATACAGATCATGAAAATGATGGCGTACCTTCTATTAATGAAGATATAGATGGCGATGGTGATCCAAGAAATGATGATACTGATGGAGATTTTATTCCTAATTATCAAGATATTGACGATGATGGTGACGGTGTCTTAACAATAAATGAAGATATAGATGGCGATGGCGATCCAACCAACGATGATACTGATGGTGACGGAACACCAAACTACTTAGATGCAGATTCTACGGAATCTAACTAATCTAGTTACGTATAAAAAGCTCTTGAGATACTGAAATGAATTCAGTATGAACTCAAGAGTTTTTTGTTTTTACGATTTCGTCTAAGCAGAAAAAAGTAAATCGTAATGTCTTCGCGAGGCTTGTCCTGAACTTTTACACTGAGCGGAGTCGAAGTGTGTTTCAGGAAACATGACGAAGCGATCTGCTTTTTCGTTGACATATTTCTCTCACTAAAGCCTAAACATCATTTTTGTGGGTAATAGCTCACCACGAATTCACAAATAGTTTTAATACACTAGCATTCGTGTATTTGTGGTAATATCCTGTTTCTGAGATAGGATAAAAAGTTTTCCGTATTGCTTTGCGAAACAATTATGAATTGCAAATAATTTTATTACACTAACATTCGTGTATTTGTGGCAATAGTTTCATCCAGTTTCGAGAAAACAATTCAACCCTCGCAAATATATTTACGAATGAAAATATATTTACAAACTCGTAAAGATTTTCATTAAAACTTGAGTTTCAAAAAAACTAACTAACTGTTTACTGATAACTGATCATTGATAACTGCCAACTGGCATTACAATCGATAAGAAACACCAAAAATAATCTGACTTACCCGAGTGTCAAAAGAAATATCACTATTAATAGAATTGTCTACAAATCGAGTTTCTGTTTTCGACAAGCTTCTTTCCCAACGAACATCAATGCCTAAACGACCAAACTCAATACCGCCACCTAATTGAATTCCTAAAGAAAACTGATCAATAGAGACTTCAGAAAGATCACTCAAACCAAAATCAGAAGATAAAGTATATTGAAAAGCTGGACCTGCATAAACATTTCCGACTCCAAAAATTTTCTTACCTACTAAAACAGGAACATCAATTTTTCTGAGTTTAAAATCTGTAGTTCTGGCTAATGTACTATTGTCATAAGTAACATCATTGCTTAACTCTGTGTACACAAATTCAGGCCTTAAATACAAACCAACAACAGGTAATTTTGCGCGAAACCAAACTCCTACATGATAACCCGTTCTACTTTCCGCTCCGTCAAGAACATCGTTAGACACATTATTAAAAGAATCCGAATTGTAATTCACACCCGCTTTTAATCCGAATTGAACTTGAGCATCGGAATACTGACTCACCCCAAAAAAAAGAAGGCAAACTAATAAGACTTTTTTCACACGTTTAAATTTTAATAATTATTTGATCTTATGATAATTACAAAATTGAGAACGTGTGCAACCACTCCGTTCTCTCATTAAAAATTTTAAATACTTCCTCTGAGAATGTATTTTTAAAATTTGTTAATGTTCGTTTCATCACTTTAAATTTTTGTTATATCTAAATAAGACGCTATAAAAACAGAAAAGGTTATTTTCTTCTTAAAACTTTCTTTACAGCATTCACAACAGCTTCGTCATTAATCTGATACTTTTCCATCAATTGTGCAGGCGTAGCAGACTCTCCAAAAGTGTCATTTACCGCAACAAACTCTTGTGGAGTCGGATTGTTTTGCGACAAACATCGTGCAACACTTTCTCCCAATCCGCCATATTTATTATGCTCCTCAGCCGTAACAACACAACCCGTTTTCCGAACCGATTTTAAAATTGCTTCCTCATCCAAAGGTTTAATCGTATGAATATTAATAACTTCTGCGCTAATTCCTTCAGCTTCTAATTTTTCAGCAGCCTGTAAAGATTCCCAAACCAAATGACCTGTTGCAACAATAGTCACATCAGTTCCTTCCGTTAAGGTAACCGCTTTACCAATTTCAAAAGGCTGATCCGTTGGCATAAACACAGGAACCTTTGGTCGACCAAAACGTAAGTATACCGGACCTTCATAATCCGCAATCGCAATTGTAGCCGCTTTGGTTTGATTGTAGTCGCAGGTGTTAATCACCGTCATTCCAGGCAACATTTTCATCAACCCAAGATCCTCTAAAATTTGATGCGTCGCTCCATCTTCACCCAAAGTCAACCCCGCATGCGAAGCACAAATCTTCACGTTCTTATCAGAATATGCAATAGACTGTCTTATTTGATCATATACACGTCCCGTAGAGAAATTCGCAAAAGTTCCCGTAAAAGGAATCTTACCACCAATAGTCATTCCCGCAGCAATTCCCATCATATTCGCTTCCGCAATTCCGATTTGAAAGAAACGTTCCGGATGATTTTTCTCAAATTCATTCATTTTTAATGAACCCGTTAAATCGGCGCAAAGTGCAACAACATCAGGATTTGTTTTCCCTAATTCAGTTAAACCATCACCAAAACCAGACCGAGTGTCTTTCATTTCTGTGTACGTGTATTTTTTCATTTTTGTATTTTAATTAAATATTCAATCCAAACAGTTGATTTTTTTTTTTAGGGTTACCTAAAGGTCGGGCTTTCCGCTATATCCACGCTAAAAAGCGTGGGATGCCGCTGCAATCCCTAACCCGGATACTAAGGAACAGATGAATAATCAACAAAATTCATTGCCCTTAATTAAGCGTAAAAATAAGTTTTTAATTCAGTGCTATAGAACAATTTTTAGCAATTCTTTATACAATTTATGAACAGGTAATCCCATCACATTAAAATAGCTTCCTTCTATCTTTTTAACGCCTATTAAACCTATCCAATCTTGAATTCCGTAACTGCCCGCTTTGTCATAAGGAGCAAAGTTTTCTAAGTAATAGTTGATTTCTTCATCCATTAAATCTTCAAATTCAACCACCGTTTCGTCATTCACTATTTTCTGAAACGATTTACTTTTAATACTGATGGAAGTATAGACCTCATGTTGTTTGCCAGACATTTCTTTCAACATGGCAAAAGCATCTTGTCGGTCTTTGGGTTTTCCAATAGCTTTTCCTTCAAACCAAACAATCGTATCCGAAGTAATTAACAAATCATTCTCTTGTAGATCAGTAAACGCTTTCGATTTTAAATCCGCTAAATAATCTGTGATTTCAGCAGTTTTTAAATATTCTGGGTAGATTTCCTCAACTTCTTTCACCTCAATGCTAAACGGAACGTCTAATTGTTTAAAAAAATGTTGTCTTCGTGGCGATCCAGAAGCTAGAATAAGGTTATAGTTAGATAGTTTTTCTCGTAGCATTACATAAATTTAAAAAGGAGCATGGATAAAATTCCGAGTAACATAATGATTTTCATCAAATTACTTAAAAAATGAAATTGTTTTTTTGTATTAGCATTCCAAAGTTCATAAAAGAAATATACTAAAGGAATAGTTACTGTAATTGTAATCACCCAAAAAATATATTTAGGAGTACCAAAAATACTTGTAGAAAATAAAATTAATAAAACAATTAAAATAAAAGTAAAAACCAAAGTGATAGATTTTGTTCTTTTAACACCTAATATAATAGGTAATGTTTTTGCTTTTATTTTATAATCTCCATCTATATCTTCTATATCTTTTAACAACTCTCTAATCATTGTTGTAAGTCCTGCAAATATTGAATAACTAATTATTACATAGAATAAATAGATTCCATCAAATAAATTGTTTTCTCTTGAATATGAACCATGAAAAAGGTAGAGTAGGATAATTGTAAGGCTTATAAAAGTTGAAACAATTAAATTTCCAACAAAAGCGACTCTTTTAAAGTAAAATGAATAACAAAACAGACCAGCAATTACATAAAAATATACATAGGACAAACTTGATGAGTTCATAGAAAATGATAAATACAACCCTGTTATTAATCCAATTAATGTAAAAAAAACATATAAAGACCAAGCACTTTTTTTAGAAATAACATTCTCTATATATACCTTATCAGGTTTGTTAATTCTATCTGCTTCAACATCAAAAATGTCATTCAAAATATATCCTCCAGCAGTAATAAACAACAGACTTAAACAAAAAATAATAAACTGTTTTGTAGTTGGATAACTAGCTGTAACAATAGAATCAATCAAAGCATATTTCGTTAAAACCATGGTCAATAAAACCATTAAAAGGTTTTTAAATCGAATCAGCTTTAAAAAAGAAATCATGAATTAAAGTTCTTTTTGATTCTTGCCAAATCGCGTTTGCTATCACGATCCTTCATGGTTTCACGTTTGTCGTGCGTCTTTTTCCCTTTCGCCAAAGCAATTTCTAGCTTTGCCCAACCATTCTCATTGAGAAACAAACGAAGTGGAACAATCGTATTCCCTTTGGCTTCCACATCCTTTTTTAAGCTGCGTAACTCTTTTTTATTCAATAGCAGTCTACGTTCACTCGTCGTCTTATGATTAAAGTGATGTCCATACATATATTCTTCAATATACATATTCACTATAAACAATTCGCCACCTTCATTAAACTCGCAAAAACTTTCTGTAATTCTTGCTTTGCTCTGACGAATGGATTTGATTTCGGTCCCTGTTAACTGAATTCCAGCAACAAACTTGTCTAGGATTTCAAACTCAAACCGAGCTTTTTTGTTTTGTATGTTGATCTTTTTCTGTACTGACATTGTGAGTATTCGACTTACTTTATAAGGTTTTATGAAAACCTTCACAAAGATACATTTTTAGTCCACTTTAATAGCTGTAATTTTATAGCAAAGAAAACGACACAAAACAACAAATACTATTCAATGAGAACATTGTTTTTTCTACTGATATCTGTTACCATTTTAACTTCTTGTAAACCAGAAGAAAAACAACTCACTGCTCAGGAAATTATAGACAAATCAATAGCAGCTTCTGGAGCTGATAAAATTGCGAACTCTAGGCTTTCATTTGATTTTAGAGAGCGAACCTACAAGGCATTTCGAAAAGAGGGAGGTTTTATTCTCGAAAGAATTACCAAAACAGATAGCACGACAGTAAAGGATGTTTTAACGAATAAAGGTTTTCAACGTTTTGTAGATGATTTGCCTTATGCAGTTCTAGATTCTATGGCATTTAAATACAGCGAATCTGTCAATTCTGTTCACTATTTTTCAGTGCTTCCTTATGGATTGAATGACGGGGCGGTAAGGAAAAAGTTGTTAGAAAGTTTCACAATAAAAGGGGAGGAGTATTATAAAGTGCAAATCACTTTTGCTCAAGAAGGAGGCGGCGTAGATTTTGAAGATGTCTTTATTTATTGGGTAGGAAAAGTAGATTTTAAAATTGATTATTTGGCCTATACTTTTCATGTAAATGGAGGCGGAAAACGTTTTAGAGAAGTGCGAAAAGAACATGTAGTCAATGGAGTCCGATTTACGGATCATAATAATTACAAGCCTAAAAATGTTGATATAGAATTATCAACCCTAGACATAGCGTTTGAAAAAGGCGAATTGATAAAAGCTTCAGAAATTAATTTAGAGAATATAGAAGTTTCTTTTTAACGGACACTGAGGCTCTCGAAGTGTCTGTTGTGGCTTCGAGAGCCTCAGCCACCAAATAAGAACATTCCAGTATTGTCTTCACGATCACGCCTAAAAGCGTGAGAAGTGATCTCATAAAAAGGAGTTAACCTAGAAACCAAAACAGTCTTGACTTTAGGTTCTAGGTTCTTGATTCTAAAAGCGCAGCGGTCTAGAAAAAAACTAATCAATCTTCAACAACACCGAAGATGCTTTTCCATCTACCACAGTAACAATATAAAGATTCGAGTTATTATTATCATTTATTTGTGGATACTTTTTCTCTCCTAAGACCTTATTCGCAAAGACATTGGTGGTATTGCTATGTCCCACGACTAACACAGTTTTTCCTTTGGTATTGTTTTGAAAAGACTCAGAATACATCTCTCTAGGATTGTACAAAAGGATGGGTAACTCTTGACTATCCGCTGTTGGTTTAGCAGTGAGTTTCGTTCGATTGTAATCCGTAGAATACACAGCATCAAATTTTACATTCGAAAAAACTTCCTTCCAGGCTTCCGCTCTTTTTACGCCATCTTGATTTAATCTAGGGTTTCTATCCGTTTTGTCAACACGCAACTTCTCAGCATGGCGAATAAAGTAATAGGTAGTCACTTCCTGCGCATACATGGCTACAGAACAAAAAACAAAAGCAAGGATAAAGAATAGTCTTTTCATGATATATAAAAGTTTGATGTAACGAAGATACATATAAAATAAAAATAAGGGTATTTACGGTTTTCCGCAAAAATCAGTAAACTAAAAAAGTTTTGCAGTTAAATGTATTTCAGCACTATTGCTACAAAACATTAAGAAGAAAGACACAATATATATGGAATGATTTTAATCAGAAAATTATGGACTATTATAAATTAAGTTAAAAAACCTTTATATTAGCTTGGTCCCATCTAAATTTAATATCACTAAAAAATATTGTAAGAATTAAATATGGAATTAGTAGAAATACATATTATTGATTTTAAATCAATAAAAAGTTTGCATATAAAAATCAAGAATAATATACTTTGCTTAGTTGGGAAAAATGAATCAGGTAAATCAAGTGTTATTGAAGCAATTAGTTATCTTAATTTATCTAAACCTTTTAACAACTTAAGTTTAACTAATAAGGCATCTGAAAGATATGATGTTGCTATGCCATACTTAATTGGAAGATTTACAATTAAAAGAGCTGAGTTATCTACTGATTCTGAATCCATTTCGCAAGAATACTTTGCAATGGAAACTCTTGAGAAGCTTGTTAAAATTTCAAAATCAACAAAAAACAATCTAATACTAGAGGTAGAGCGTTGGGGTAGTAGTTCGGAAAGTATTCAATTGAGTATAGTAGATGCGGAAAATAATATAGCTATTAACTTAAAAGATGAACTTAAAGATAAAAGAAAGGTGAATTCTTTTTTAGAGAAATTTGCATATGAATATATTCCAACAATTGAATTATTTACAAATGATGAACTGAATATAACTCCAGCATCTATAGAAGATTTAAAAAGCGGAAAACCAGAACATGAATCGATGAGAAGATTACTGTTCCTTGCTGGCTGCAAAGATTTCGATATTTTTAATAAAGTAAGGAAAAGCCCACAAGCTTGTGAAAGGTTTTCAACTAAACTTAGCCAATTATTTAAAAAACACTATTTGCAAGACCCTAACCTGTCGTTTAAAATTGCTTACAACAATAACCGAGTAAGTCTAATTGTACAAGAAAAAATTAAAGGGAAAGATGATGAGTTCTATGAAATAGAAGAAAGAAGTCCTGGCTTTCAATACTTTTTTGCTTTTATAGTTAACAAACACTATTTGACAGCCTCTTCAAAAGCTGGCAATATATTCTTGCTTGATGAACCAGGAAACAATTTGCACCCACAAGGATCTAAAGATTTACTAAATACATTTGTTTCAATTTCAAATTCCAATTCTAAAATATTATATACAACTCATAACCTCTTTTTAATATTAAGAGATTCTATGGACTCATTGCAATATGTTAGAAAAAATAATTCTGAAAATGGCACATACATAGACAATAAAGTTTATAGGGATAATTTTGAAATTTTAAGAAAGGAACTTGGGGTGTATCTTAATGATTCTTTTTTGGTTGGAGATACTAATATTATAGTCGATGGTGCTACTGAGAAATATGCTCTACCAAGGGTATTTAATTATTTCTCTTCTAAAAACCCTAAGTTTCCAAATCTACAATGGGTTAATATATATAGTGCGGATGGTACTACTGAGATAAAATCAGCTATTAAATATATAGATTCCTTAGGTCTAAATGGAGTTGTTCTTTTTGATTCGGATGGTATATCAAAGCAAGTAAGAGAAAAGAAAATAGTTGCTAAAATACTAGATACTCAAAACTGGGATGAGTTAAGTATTAATGATCTTTTTAGCGATAATGAAAATAGAGACTTTGAGGATATTTTCCCAGGAAAAATATACTTTGATGCGTATAATCAATTTTACAGCTCTATGACTGATATTATTGATTTTAAGATTAAATTTGAGCCATTAAAACATACAGAAATAGTTACAAATCCAATTATTGATATAGTGAAAAAACACTATTTAAAACATAGGTACGGTGAAGATGAAGCAAAATGGGATAGAAGAGATAATATTAACAAAATAGGGGTAATGAGGGTATTATTAGATAATATATTTAAAATGGACGAAAAAGAATCTAGTGAAGCTTTAAAAATTGCTAATTTATTATGCTCAGAATTGAACAAAAAGATAAATAAAATATTAAAATAAATATGTCAATAATACAACATAAATTGTTTCTTATAAAGATAGGTTCTTCTGGAAGAATAAATCAAAACAATTCTGTTTTGACAGAGGTTAATAAATTTTTATTGGACAAAAATTATGAGTATATCAATCACTCAATAACAACTTTGATTGATAGTGAGATTAAAAACCTTACTAATCCTAATTTAGGGTATACTATCCAAAACCAACCGCAATACTACAAATTTGATACAAGATCAAAATATTTAGCTATTAGTCTAGTATATAAAGATTATACAAAATCTAATGATCAAAATAATTCAGAGAGTTCTTTTAAAATCCCTAGAGAAAAAGAAAAAGGTTTAGGTAAACCAGATGATGTCAAATCACTTTATGACAGTATTAGAAGTAACATCAGTGAAGATAATAAAGAAACATAATGATTTAATAGCTTCATATGTCAATAAAAAAACACCACACTCTCCAGTGTGGTGTTTCGGCGTACGTCCAATCTGTTTAACTCAAAATTAAATCCGATTGGTTTCTGAATACTAGCTTTTCATCAAATGAATCTAGTAATATGATACTATCAGTCGTAATAGAACCTGCTAAAATTTCTTTCGACAACTGATTTAACACTTCTTTTTGAATGACCCTCTTTACGGGTCTTGCTCCAAATTCAGGCTGATAGCCTTTGTTGGCCAAATAGGCAATCGCTTCATCTGTAGCATCTAATGTAATTTCTTGATCCGCTAAAATCTTCTTTACATTTTCCAATTGTAAAGATACAATAGATTTTATATTATTTCGACTTAGCGGTGTAAATAGGATAATGTCATCAATTCTATTCAAGAACTCTGGACGAACAGATTGTTTTAACAATCCTAAAACTTCTGTCTTAGCCAGTTCCATCGTAGTCACGACATCTTCTTTTAGGTTTTCAAATTTCTCTTGTATACTATGACTTCCCATATTAGACGTCATGATAATAATGGTATTTTTAAAATCTGCAATTCTCCCTTTATTATCTGTCAACCTTCCTTCATCCAAGACTTGCAATAAGACATTAAAGGTATCAGGATGTGCTTTTTCAATTTCATCTAACAAGACCACAGAGTAGGGTTTTCTACGAACAGCTTCCGTTAATTGTCCGCCTTCATCATAACCTACATAACCCGGAGGCGCGCCTAACAATCGACTTACAGAATGACGTTCTTGATATTCGCTCATATCAATTCGTGTCATAGAATTCTCATCGTCAAACAAATATTCAGCCAAAGCTTTTGCCAATTCTGTTTTTCCAACGCCCGTAGTTCCTAAGAAAAGGAAAGAACCAATCGGTTTATTCGGATTTTGCAATCCCGCTCTAGAACGTCTTACCGCATCAGAAACCGCTTCAATGGCTTCCTCTTGTCCAACCACACGTTTGTGCAATTGATCTTCTAATTTTAAAAGTTTTTCACGTTCCGACTGAATCATTTTGGTGACAGGAATTCCTGTCCACTTTGCAACCACTTCAGCAATATCTTCATAGGTTACTTCTTCTTTAATCAAAGTATCGCCTTCTTGATTTGCTAAAATTGTTTGTTGTTCTTCTAAGGCTTCCTGGGCTTCTTTAATCTTTCCATAGCGTAATTCGGCTACTTTTCCATAATCTCCGTTACGTTCCGCTTTGTCTGCTTCAACTTTATAGTCTTCAATGTCTGTTTTTAAATTTTGAATGGCATCTACAACAGATTTTTCAGATTGCCATTTCGCATTGATTTCATTGCGTTCGTCTTTTAAGTTCGCCAAGTCTGCATTCAACGATTTCAATTTATTTTGATCGTTCTCACGTTTAATCGCTTCAATTTCAATCTCTAACTGCATCACCTTACGATCCAAAACATCCAATTCTTCGGGTTTCGAATTGATTTCCATTCTCAGTTTAGAAGCTGCTTCATCCATTAAATCAATGGCTTTGTCGGGTAAAAAACGGTTGGTAATATATCGTTGTGATAATTCTACAGCGCCAATAATAGATTCATCTTTGATACGTACTTTATGGTGGGTTTCATATTTTTCTTTGATTCCACGTAAAATTGAAATGGCACTTTCAGTATCGGGTTCATCCACAAATACTTTTTGGAAACGCCTTTCCAAAGCTTTGTCTTTTTCAAAATACTTTTGATATTCATCTAGAGTAGTGGCGCCAATCGCTCTTAATTCGCCTCTTGCCAAAGCAGGTTTTAAAATATTGGCTGCATCCATCGCGCCTTGTCCACCACCAGCGCCGACCAGTGTATGAATCTCATCAATAAACAAAACGATGTCTCCTTCAGAAGTGGTTACCTCTTTAATCACAGCTTTTAGTCGTTCTTCAAATTCGCCTTTAAATTTTGCTCCTGCAATCAAAGCGCCCATATCGAGCGAAAAGATTTGTTTTTCTTTTAGGTTTTCAGGAACATCACCACGAATAATTCGATGTGCCAAACCTTCAGCAATGGCGGTTTTTCCAGTTCCAGGTTCTCCAACTAAAATGGGATTGTTCTTTGTTCTTCTTGAAAGGATTTGCAGCAATCTTCTGATTTCTTCATCACGTCCAATTACAGGATCTAATTTTCCATCTTGAGCAAGCTGATTTAAGTTATTAGCATATTTGCTTAATGAATTGTAGGTTTCTTCTGCACTTTGAGAAGTCACGCGTTCTCCTTTACGCAAATCTTCAATGGCAACTCTGAGATCTTTTTCTGTAACCCCTTGATCTTTTAAAACTTGTGAAATATTACTTTTCGATTTAAAAATGGCCAAAATGATATGTTCAACAGAAACATATTCATCCTTCATTTTTTTGGCAATGACGGAAGCTTCCGTAATTGTTTTACTAGATTCTCTTGAGAGCGTTAGTTCTGTTCCAGAAACTTTAGAAAAGCTTTCTAATTGTTTGTCTAAAACTTGTAAAACGACATCAATATTGATGTTTAATTTCTTCAATAGGAAAGGCAAAACATTTTCATCAACAATGGTTATTGCTTTAAAAATATGCTCATTTTCTATTTGTCCGTGACCAGATTCTTGGGCAAGCTGTTGTGCTTGTTGAATGGTCTCTTGTGATTTTATGGTATAATTGTTAAAGTTCATAGTGTTTTCTTTTCAATTTTCAATGGTATATAACTTGTTGTGTGCCTTTTAATCATTTGATTCTCGAATTATTGTAAATTTTCAAAAACCTTCAAAAACATATCATATTGTCTTCGCGAGGCTTGTCCTGAACTTTTACACTGAGCGGAGCGGAAGTGTGTTTCAGGAAATGCGACGAAGCGATCTGCTGATTAATGAGATTGCCTACCTTTGTCAGCAGACAGGCTTCTCACGCCGAAGCGTGATCGCAAAGACATATTACAATATTCTTATTTACTAAACCGAATACCAAATATTATCTTAATCGCTAGATGAAATTTTTTACTTGATGCCTCGAACTGACATTCGATAACGAGAAAACGAATCAAAATGTACAATCGATGGTATATAGTCAAATTGTATACCAGTAAAAATTCTGGCATAAAAACAGTCATTTTGTCTTACAAAAGCTTATTTTTACTGACTTTCTGACTTAAGAAAGGTTTTTAATTTTTTTCGACTTAACAAAATAAAACATGGGATTATTGAATTCAATATTTGGAAATAAGGAAACTGAAAAAGTTGAAAGCAACATCAGTTGGATTCCTCTAACGACAGTAAAACAATTAGAAGAGATTAAAGAACAATCGAAATCTGAAACGGTTTTGATCTTTAAACACTCTACACGATGTGGAATTAGTAGAATGGTCATCAAGCGATTTGAACAATTATTTGATGAATCCATGAAAAATATAAAGGTCTATTATTTAGATTTGTTAAACTATAGGGATATCTCTGATGAAGTTGGATACGCATTTCAAGTCATGCATCAATCACCACAATTATTGATCGTAAAAAATGAAGTTGCTGTTGCTCATACGTCTCATTACGATATCACAGCGATAGAGATTTCGAAGTATTTATAATAAATTCTTGATATATCTTTCGACTCCACTCAAGATAAACTTAGTCGAGAAGTTCTCAAAATCTAATCTTTTTAAAGAGGTCTCGACTGCGCTCGACCTGACATACTTATAAGTTGTTGATAATCAATTATAAATTTGAAGAGTTATATAGATCAAAACACAAACAGGTATAACAATTAAAAAGATTTCATCGGAAGTTTTTTTAGTTATAGGGAAATGAATTGAGGATTCTTTCATACTTTTGCAGTTCTCAAAAAATCAGCAAAAATCAGCACTTTAAAAAACACTTCGGGAAAAGAATTATACAGTTATCAAGAAGCCGCAATAAAAGGAATTTTTGAGCGATTTGATACTGCAGCAGAAGATTATCATTTATTGTATCAATTGCCTACAGGGGGAGGAAAAACAGTTATTTTCTCTGAAATTGTTAGACGTTATATTACTAAATTTAAAAAGAAGGTTTTAGTCCTTACGCATAGAATTGAATTGAGTAAGCAGACTTCTAAAATGTTGGATGAATTTGGCGTTAATAACAAAATCATTAACAGTACTGCAAAATTAGACGATCAAGACAACTATAGTTGTTTTGTGGCCATGGTAGAGACCTTAAAGAATAGATTGAATGATGAAAAATTAGACATTTCAGACATCGGGTTGGTCATTGTAGATGAGGCTCATTACAATTCTTTTACAAAGATTTTTAAATTTTTTAATGACTCTTTTATCTTAGGTGTGACTGCGACTCCTTTAAGTTCTAATATAAAATTACCCATGTATGAGAACTATCAAGAATTGTTTGTTGGAGAACCAATACAATACTTGATTGACAATAATTATTTATCGAGTGCAAACATGTATTCGTATAATGTTGGTTTAACTTCTTTAGAAGTAGGAGCCAATGGAGACTATACAGTAAAGTCGTCCGAAGATTTGTATACCAATACAGATATGCTTACCAAATTGGTCAATGCCTATGAAGAGACGTCTAAAGGAAAGAAAACATTAATCTTTAATAATGGGATTAATACTTCTATTCAAGTGTTTCATGCATTTAAGGAAGCTGGATATCCGATTGCTCATTTAGACAATACAAATACTAAAAAGGAACGAGACTTTATTTTAAAGTGGTTTAAGAAAACGCCCAATGCCATCATTACTTCGGTAAGTATTTTAACGACTGGTTTTGATGAACCTACCATAGAATCTATTATTTTAAATAGAGCGACAAAATCATTGACTTTGTATTATCAAATGATTGGTCGTGGTTCTCGAATTTTAGATAATAAATCGACTTTTAATGTAGTAGACTTAGGGAATAATTTTCACAGATTTGGAGCTTGGGGTGCAGATTTAGACTGGCAAAGAATGTTTAAAGCTCCAGATTATTACTTAGATGCCATTCTTTCTGATGAAGAAATTGAAAATAATTTTAAATATGAACTTCCTGTAAATATTAGAAAAGAGTTTGCGAAATCTGATGACCTCTATTTCAATATGAAAAAAGAATATTTAGATACGATAAGAGCAGGGGAGTCTTCTAAAAAAGTGCTTGAAAAATCCATTGTTCATCATGCAAAAATATGTATCGAAAATAGTGAAGATGTCTATGATGCACTGGCTTTAGCAAAAATGTTAGGTGAAGAGATTGATGATCGAATTAACAAATACGCAAAATGTATTTCTAAAAGTACACACAACTTTGTGACTTGGTTGAAAGATGATTATCGCAAAAAATTAAATGCTTATCTACGTGCTAATTTCGATGAAGATTTTGAAAAAATCCATGGACACCCTCCGATAGAAGAGTAAGCTAAACTATTTTTTGGCACTAACCCATAAAGTGTGTAAGTTTCAAAAACTCAGGATTGAATTCAATCCTGAGTTTTTTATTTTATTAACTTTAAATTTTACACATTTATGAAACCAGAAGATTTATTAAACGACGATTTTTTAAAACAATTTAACAGTGGTTCAGAACTTACCAGTTTTTTAGAGCAACTCCACAAACGAGGTGTTGAAAAAATTCTTGAAGGTGAGTTAGATGCTCATTTAGATTACGAAAAACATCAAAAAAGTAAAGGAATTAACCTGCGTAATGGTTATACAAAAAAGAAGTTAAAAACTACTTTAGGAGAAACAGAAATACAAGTTCCTAGGGATCGTGATAGCTCTTTCAATCCAATGCTTATAAAGAAAAGACAAAGCACCACAGAGGGTATTGAGAATGTCATCATTTCATTGTACGCCAAAGGAATGAGCAATAGTGATATCGAAGAACAAATACGGGAACTCTATGATTTTAATGTATCTACTTCCACCATTTCAAGAATAACTGATACCATTACCAATGATGTTATCGCATGGAAAAACAGACCTTTAGAAGCCACCTATTTAATTGTTTGGATGGATGGTATTGTTTTTAAAGTTAGAGAAAATTCTAAAGTGATTAATAAAACGATTTACATTGCAGTTGGTCTTAGAACTGATGGTAAAAAAGAAATCTTAGGCTTGTGGTTAGGTAAAAACGAATCTTCAGCCTTTTGGATGACAGTCTTAACTGATATAAAAGCAAGAGGAACGCAAGATATATTGATTACAGCAACCGACAATTTAAATGGGTTTACAGATACCATAAAAACCATTTTCCCAAATTCAACCACCCAAATATGTGTAGTTCATCAAATCAGAAACTCTTGTCGATATGTGGTATGGAAAGACAAAAAAACGTTTACAAGAGATATGAAACAAATCTATACAGCTCCTACAAAAGAAGCGGCAAAAGCTGCCTTAAAAGACTTTAAAACCAAATGGGAATCTAAATATTCTTATGCCATTAAAAGCTGGGAGAATAACTGGGATGAACTTACTGTATTCTTTGACTTTCCTATTGAAATAAGAACTATTATTTATACCACTAATCTTATTGAAAACTTAAATGGGAAAATTAGAAAGTACACTAAAAATAAACTGTCCTTTCCAACTGATGATGCAGTGATCAAATCTGTTTATTTAGCTCTAAGAGAAAGCACTAAAAAATGGACAATGCCTATTAGAAATTGGGGAATTATATTAAACCAATTTTTAGCTATATTTGAAAACAGGATTAAACTATAAATAATTTAACCCTGAGTTTTTAACTTACACAGATTTTAGGATAGTGTCAATTAATTACTAAAAAATCTTCAGTTTTTTATTCTAGCCTAGAACAATTCAGGATGTTTCCCTTTTACACTTTTATAATAAGAATGAAAATGTGCAAAATCTTTTTCTTTATCATCAGTGGTATAATAAGGTTCTGAGACTTTTACCTGTTTGTTTTCAAAATCTAAGGTTGCCATCACAATAGGAACCTTTGCTCCTTTTGCGATATAATAGAAACCTGTTTTCCATTTTTCGACTTTCTTTCTAGTTCCTTCTGGCGACAATCCCAAACGGAATTTTTCTTTAGAATCAAAAATCTGCACGATGGCATCCACCAAATTATTACTTTGAGTTCTATCCACCGGCGTACCTCCTAACCATCGAAAGAAAAAGCCAAAAGGTCCTTTAAACAAAGAATTTTTACCAATAAAGTTTATTTTTTCTCCCGAAACATTTCTCGCTAAAATAGCGATATAGAAGTCATGCCAGCTGGTATGAGGCGCTGCAATGACAATATATTTTTTTAAATCGGAAGGAAAATTACCTGTAAGTTTCCAACCGAGAATGTTTATGAATATAAATTTAGAAAATCCTTGCATCGTCAATATTAAAAGCTCTAAATTTAAGGACTTATTTTTTAATAGATGTCTGAAATAATTATTTACTTATTAATTACTATTGGCGCCATTGCATTGGGCTTTTTTGTAGGAACCTTAAAATCTAAAGTAGCATCAGAAGCTGTAAACGGAAAGAATTCTTTGTTAGAAGAAAACTTAAATCGAATTCAAATTGAATTAAAAAGTACTCAAATTGAAAAAGAAGAGTTACTCAGTGATACCATTAGAAAGGAAAGTGATTTAAGGAACTTGCAGACTAAATATGATGAGAATCAAAATGAGATCGAAAAACTTCAAGAAAAGTTTACCAAAGAGTTTGAAAATCTAGCGAATAAGATTCTAGACGAAAAATCGAATAAGTTTACCGAACAGAATAAAGAGAATATGAAAACGATTCTCAATCCACTTCGAGAAAAAATCAAGCTTTTTGAGGATAAAGTTGAGAAAACTCATAAAGAAAGTATTGATTACCATGCAGCTTTACGTCAGCAAATCATCGGATTAAAAGAGATGAACTTACAAATGAGTAAGGAAACGATTAATCTAACCAAAGCCTTAAAAGGTGATAGTAAAATGCAAGGAAATTGGGGTGAATTGGTATTGGAAAGAGTGTTGGAAAAATCGGGATTAGAAAAAGACAGAGAATACTTTGTACAAGAGTCTCATACCAATGAAGAGGGAAAAAGAGTATTACCAGATGTTGTCATTCATTTACCAGACAATAAAAAGATGATTATTGATTCCAAAGTTTCTTTAACGGCTTACGAGCAATATGTAAATTCTGAAGATGAAGCGATCAGTGAGACGAGTTTAAAAGATCATATCGCTTCTTTAAAAAGACATGTTTTGCAGTTGAGTGAAAAGAAATATGAAGATATCTATAAGATTGAATCTCCAGATTTTGTACTGCTTTTTGTTCCGATAGAACCTGCATTTGCTGTGGCTTTAAAATTAGATAATAATTTATACAATCAAGCTTTTGAAAAGAATATTGTGATTGTTACACCTACTACACTATTGGCAACACTTCGTACCATTGATACGATGTGGAATAATGAGAAGCAACAAAGAAATGCTATGGAAATTGCGAGGCAAGCTGGTGGATTGTATGATAAGTTTGATGGACTTTTAAAAGATTTAATAGGCATTGGTAAGAAAATAGATGCTTCTAAAGCCGACTATTCTTCTGCAATGAATAAATTGGTTGAAGGTGATGGGAACTTAATTAGAAGAGTAGAAAACCTTAAAAAATTAGGTGCAAAAGCTAAAAAAGCATTGCCAGAAAATATTGTGGAAAGAGCAAATGAGGATGATTAATCATTCATTGTATTTTTTAACTCTTAATCAGTTTTTTGATCGACGTCTTTTTTCCTGATTGAAGTTTTAAAATATAAACACCACTTTCTAAGTGGGAGATATCAAGCTCATTCTGGTTTAATTTGTAGGAAGCAACTTTTTTCCCTGCGGCATCATAAATACTCGCAGAAATAATTCCTGTGATGGGTTGATTGATTAAAAACAACCCTGATTTACTTGGATTTGGATACACGATAAAGTCATCAAATACTTCTTCATTAGGTATGCTTAAGATACCACTTCCTTGTTTGATGGTAATGGTTTGGTTTGGTGACACATTGTTGATGGTTTCAGTTTGACCCGTTCCAGTCCAAATTACTTCTATATAATCTATCACAGAGGCTGTACCAACCCCAAAAAACTCATAAAAAGAATTCTGTGACAGGTATCCTTCTCCTGCTAGTGTATAACGGTATTGTGATTGTCCACCAACATTAATTTCTATCCTATTCCCTATTCCATCTTTATTTGTAGTAACTCCTTCTAACTTTACTTTTAACCAATTGTTTGTGGCAGTCGTTTTGTTTTCCCATAAAAAATTAGCCTCAGTATCATTTCCTACAATAATGTCTGGTTTCCCATCATTATTAATATCTCCAATTGCATTGGAATAACTTTCTCTAGTATCGTTATCAAGACCAATACTTGCTGGAATTACAAATGTTCCATCGCCTTGCTGATGATAAAAAGCAGAAGGAAGAAAAGAAGCATGACTTCCATCAAAACCACCGCTTACATATAAATCTAACAATCCGTCGTTATCCGCATCTAAAAATACAGAACCCCATCCGAGACTGTCAAAAGTCGTCCCAGTATCTGAAGATCTATCTGTAAAAGTTCCATCCCCATTATTGTGTAATAGTTGATTCCCTTCTGGTGTGTTTGTAACGTAAACGTCAAACCATCCATCTGCATTGTAATCACCTACGGTTGTGGTCATTGCGTTAATTCCGATACCAGCACCACTACTTACAGAGACATCATCGAAAGTTCCATCTCCGTTGTTTTTGTACAATCTGTTGATATTGTCTGGTTTATCGTTAGAAACATAAATATCCTGATAATCATCATTATTATAATCGAAAAAGATTGAGCAAAAAGACAATTGACTGTCTAAAGGAATTCCTGAAGCACTTGTGATATCTACATAGACTCCAGCATCATTTCTATATAAGTAATTCCTTTGGTTGTCTGCAACACCATCTCTATTGGAAATAAAAGCATCTAAGTCGCCATCATTATCAATATCAGCAAAAGATGCACCGTAGGTAAACTGATCATCAGTAAAAAAACCAATAGTAGATGAAATGTCTGTAAAGTTCATACTTCCATCGTTTTGATAAAACTTATTTACGCCTTCAAACCCAGTAACAAAAAGATCTTTATCACCGTCATTATCATAATCAATCCAAATAACTTGTTTGGTTTTTAATGTGTTGGAAATACCATTAAGTGTCACCGAAGTAAAAACACCATTGTTATTTTTTAAAAAATAGATTTCGCTTCCTGCTTCTGTAGCGTAGGTAATATCATCCCAACCATCATTGTCAAAATCAACAAAAGAAACTCCGCCACCAAAAGTAGTATCTCCATAAGCATAATTTGCTCCAGCTGTACTGGCAACATTTTCAAAAGCTACTTGAGAAATCAAGAGGTTAGAAAAAAGTAAGAAATATAAGAAAACAAAGGTTTTCATGGGGTTTCGGGATATTTGAATTAAAATTTTACTCTTTGATTACTTTCTGTACAGATATTTTAGTTCCAGATTTTATCTTTAGAATATAGACACCACTCGCAAACGGAGATAAATTTATTTGATTTTCAACGCTATTAAACGTTGCAATATTTTTTCCTTTGAGATCATACACAGATATAGATATAGGCTCTGCTTGTGTATTATGGATAGAGAAAATTCCAGATTGACTTGGATTAGGATAAATACTAAAATTATTTAGTGCTGTATTAGCAGTACTTAAAACTACTCCGCTACCTTCTTTTATAGTAATCGCTTGATTAGGAGAAATGTTAGTAATTGTTTCTTCTATACCTGTTGTGTTCCAAGTAACTTTTATATAATCTATATTCGTTGCATTGGAAACACCAACAAATTCAGATCCAGAATTCTGCCCCAAATATCCTTCTCCACAAACTGTATATCTATATTGAGATATGCCATTCGCTCTAATTTCAATTCTATTCCCAATTCCGTCTTTATTACCACTAACTCCTTCTAATTTTATCTTTACCCAATTGTTAGAATTTACCGTTTTATTCTCCCAAAGAAAATTATTCACAGAATTATTCATAATAACAAGGTCTGGCTTTCCATCGTTATTGATATCACCAATGGCATTGGAATAACTTATTCTAGTATCTGTTTCAAAACCAACACCCGTTGGAATAGAAAACACATTACTTCCATTATTGTGATAAAATGCAGACGGCAATAAATCTGGATCTGAACCATCAAATGAGCCGCTTACATACAAGTCTAAATTAGAATCATTATCAGCATCAAAAAAAACAGCTCCCCAACCAGTACTTAAAAATTCGGTTCCGGTAGTACTTGCTTGGTTTGTAAACGTTCCATCTCCATTATTTTGTAATAATTCATTTCCTAAACGAGTATTGGTTACATAAATATCAAACCATCCATCTGCGTTGTAATCTCCTATGGTTGTTGACATTGCATCAAGAATTATCCCTGCTCCACTAGAGATAGAAACATCATCAAAAGTTTCATCGCCATTATTTTTATACAATCTATTCATATAAGAATACTTGTCGTTTGCAATATAAATATCTTGATCACCGTCATTATCGTAATCAAAAAAAGCAGCACAAAACGATAATTCACCTTCCATAAGGATTCCTGCAGAAATTGTGATGTCTACAAAGGTTCCACTATCATTTCTATACAGGTAATTTCTAGTTTCTAAAGTATCTCCTCTATTAGACAACATCAAATCTAAATCTCCATCATTATCAATATCACCAAAAGCAGCACCATAAGTAGGCAAATCACTTAAAAATATGCCAGAAGAATTTGTTACATCCGTAAAACTCATAGCGCCGTCATTTCTGTATAATTTGTTTTGTCCAATAATACTGGTTACAAAAAAATCTTTATCACCATCATTATCATAATCAACCCAAATAACTTGTTTTGCTTTACCATCGTGATCAATTCCAGATAAAGTAATTTTATTAAAAACGCCAGAATTATTTTGCAAGAAATGTACTCTTTGAGTTTCATCTGTAGCATATGTTAAATCATCCCATCCATCACCATTAAAATCAGCAAAAGAAACTCCACCGCCAAGAAAACTGTTTCCATAAGCATAATTAGCTCCTAAACTATTTGTAGAATCTTCAAATAATATTTGAGATTTCATGATAAAAGGCGCTAAAAAAGTATAAAGAAGTAATGCTTTTTTCATACTGTATTAACTTTTAATCAGTTTTTTAATGGATGTCTTTTTTCCAGATTGAAGTTTTAAAATATAAACGCCACTATCTAAATGAGAGATATCAAGTTCATTTTGATTGATTTTATAGGACGTAATTTTTTTTCCTGTAACATCATAAACACTAACAGATATCGTTTCTGCTATGGGTTGATTGAGTAAAAATATTCCTGATTTACTTGGATTAGGGTATACAATAAAGTCATCTAATAGTACTTCATTAGAAGTACTCAAAATACCACTTCCTTGTTTAATGACAATTGTTTGATTTGATGTAACGTTATTAATGGTTTCTACTTGACCCGTTCCTGTCCAAGTTATCTTTATATAATCTATCACAGAGGCTGTACCAATTCCGAAAAACTCATAAAAAGAATTCTGCGCTAAATACCCTTCTCCTGCTAATGTATAACGATATTGTGATTGTCCATTGACATTGATTTCTATAGTATTCCCTACTCCATCTTTATTAGTAGTAACTCCTTCTAATTTTACTTTTAACCAATTATTAGTGTTGGTCGTTTTGTTCTCCCACAAAAAATTAGTTTCCGTATCATTTCCTACAGTAATATCTGGTTTACCATCATTATTAATATCACCAATTGCATTAGAATAACTTTCTCGAGTATCTGTTTCAAAACCAATACTTGTTGGAATTACAAATGTTCCATCACTTTGTTGGTGATAAAAAGCGGATGGAAGTAAACTAGAAATACTTCCGTCTAATCCACCACTCACATATAAATCTAATAAACCATCATTGTCGGCATCTAAAAATACGGCTCCCCAACTTAAACTATAAAATACAGTTCCAGTTTCCATTGCTCTGTCTGTAAAAGTTCCATCTCCATTATTTTGTAATAGCTGATTCCCTGTAGGTGTATTCGTGACATAAATATCAAACCATCCATCTGTATTGTAATCGCCCAAAGTTGTTGTCATCGCACTAACTCTAATACCAGCACCACTACTTACAGAGACATCATCAAAAGTTCCATCTCCATTGTTTTTGTAGAGTCTATTGATTTGATCTAATTTGTCATTGGAAACGTAAATATCTTGATAACCATCTTTATTATAATCGAAAAAAATCGAACAAAAAGACAATTGACTATCTAAAGGAATTCCTGCAGCATTCGTAATATCTACATAAATTCCAGCATCATTTCTATATAAATAATTTCGTTGGACTTCAGAAAGGTCTCTATTAGAAATAAAGGCATCTAAATCACCATCATTATCTATATCGCTAAAAGATGCGCCGTAGGTTAACAGGTCATCTTCAAAAAAACCAATGCTAGATGAAATATCTGTAAAATTCATACTCCCATCATTCCTATAGAACTTATTTGAACCTTCAAAGGCAGTAGCAAAAAAGTCTTTATCACCATCATTATCATAATCAATCCAAATAACTTGTTTTGTTTTTAATGTATTGGAAATACCATTTAGTGTGACTGAAGTAAAAACACCGTTATTATTTTTCAAAAAATAAATTTCAGTTCCGGCTTCTGTAGCGTAGGTAATATCATCCCAACCATCATTATCAAAATCTACAAAAGAAACACCACCACCATAAGTAGTACTTCCATAAGCATAATTAGTCCCTACAGTACCTGCAACATTTTCAAAAGCTAATTGCGCCTCAGATGGAAGCGCAAAAAGAGCATTGAAAAGTAAGATAAATACTATCTTTTTATACTGCATTATTTTGATTCTTAGGGTATGAATAAAGGTCTATGACTCATGAAGTTATGAACCTTCTCTGCAATATTATTCAAAATTTCTTCATTATCAAAATTTTGAATGACCTCATCTATAAGCTCAACAATAGTCATCATATCACTTTCTTTTAAACCACGAGTGGTAACTGCAGGTGTTCCGACTCTAATTCCTGAGGTTACAAATGGTGATTTATCATCAAATGGAACCATATTTTTATTCACAGTAATCTCGGCTTTTCCTAATGCAGCTTCAGCTTCTTTTCCTGTAATATCTTTATTTCTAAGATCTATTAGCATCATGTGATTGTCTGTTCCGCCAGAAATTAAATGATATCCTCTTGCAACAAACGCTTCTGCCATCGCAGCGGCATTCTTTTTCACTTGAATTTGATAATGCAAAAACTCGTCTGTTAAAGCCTCTCCAAAAGCAATTGCTTTTGCTGCAATAATATGTTCTAAAGGACCGCCCTGATTCCCAGGAAAAACAGCACCATTTAATAATGCCGACATTTTCTTCAGGTTTCCGTTCTTTAATTTTAAACCAAAAGGGTTCTCAAAATCTTTCCCCATTAAGATCAATCCACCTCTAGGGCCTCTTAATGTTTTGTGCGTTGTTGTTGTAACAATATGGCAATGAGGTATTGGATCATTTAAAACTCCTTTTGCAATCATTCCAGAAGGATGAGAAATATCAGCCATTAAAATTGCATTTACACTGTCTGCAATTTCCCTAAAACGTTTAAAATCGATATCTCGAGAATAGGCAGAAGCTCCTGCAATAATTAATTTAGGTTGTTCTTTATTTGCAGTTTCTTGAATTTTATCATAGTCAAAAACTCCTGTTTCTTTTTCAACTCCGTAAAAAGAAGTCGTATATAATTTTCCTGAGAAATTTACAGGAGACCCGTGTGTTAAGTGTCCGCCATGCGATAAGTCAAAACCTAAGATTTTGTCTCCAGGCTGTAAACAAGCCGCAAAAACAGCTGTATTTGCCTGTGATCCAGAATGCGGTTGTACATTGGCATATTCTGCTCCATATAATTCTTTCGCTCTATCTATCGCAATTTGTTCTACGATATCAACAACTTCACATCCACCATAATACCGTTTATTAGGATACCCTTCAGCATATTTATTGGTTAAAACAGAGCCAGCGGCTTCCATTACTTGATCACTTACAAAATTCTCTGAAGCTATTAATTCTAAGCCATTTAGTTGCCTTTCTCTTTCGGCATCAATGAGTTCAAAAATGTCTGTATCTCTTTGCATTGTTAAAATTTAATTAAGAAACTCAAAAGTAATTAAAAAACGTTTTGAAGGTTGTAACTTTCTAGTATATTTGATACAAACTTTATTAACAAAATTTAATGGAAATAACTGCCAACAACCCTAAAAGAAAATCATGGTTAAACGTAAAAGAAAACTCTGATTTTCCCATACAAAATATACCCTTCGGAGTTTTTATTACGAAAGATGACATCATTACTATTGGGAGTCGCATTGGCGATTTTGCCATCGACTTAGGTGCATTACATCAATTAGGCTATTTCAAAGGAATTCCGTTAACAGACGATATTTTTCTACAAGATAATTTGAATGATTTTATTGCTGATGGTAGAAAAACATGGCGATTGGTAAGAAATCGTATTGCTGATATTTTTGATGTGACGCATGGCGCTTTGCGTGATAATGCAGAACACAAAGATAAAATCATCTTTAGAATGGATGAAGTTGAAATGTTATTGCCAGTAAGTGTTGGCGATTATACAGACTTTTACGCAAGTAAAGAGCACGCGACGAATGTTGGAAGTTTATTTAGAGATCCTGAGAATGCTTTATTACCCAACTGGGTACAAATTCCTATAGGATATCATGGAAGAAGTTCTTCTATTATTCCTTCTGGAACACCAGTAAGAAGACCTTATGGACAAACTAGACCTGCTGAAGGTTCTACGACTCCTGGATTTGGACCTTCTAAACTATTGGATTTCGAATTAGAAATGGCATTTATAACAACAGCTGCAAATCATTTAGGAGAAAGAATTCCTATTGAAGAAGCGGAAGAATATATTTTTGGATTGGTACAGTTTAACGATTGGTCGGCTAGAGATATTCAAGCTTGGGAATACGTTCCATTAGGTCCGTTTTTAGGAAAAAGCTTTGCTTCTACTATTTCTCCTTGGATTGTAACTTTGGATGCTTTAGAACCTTTTAGAGTGGAGAATCCAAAGCAAGACCCGCAACCTCTCTCCTATTTACAGCATGAAGGAAAAGGAAGTTTTGATATTAATTTACAAGTAGGAATTCAGCCAGAAGGAGAAAAAGAAACAGTGGTGGCAAATTCTAATTTTAAATATATGTATTGGACCATGGCGCAACAAATGGCACATCATACGGTAAACGGATGCCCTGTAAATGCGGGTGATATGATGGGAAGTGGAACGATTTCTGGTCCGACAAAAGATAGTTTTGGTTCCATGTTAGAATTGACGTGGAGAGGACAGAATCCAATTACATTGTCTGACGGAACGGAACGAAAATTCATCAATGATCATGATACCGTAATTATGCGCGCTTATTCTGAAAATGAAACCGTACGTATTGGTTTTGGCGAATGTGTTGGAAAAATACTTCCTGCAAAATAAAAATATGGCACAATCATTGGCTTTATCTTATTTTTAAGACCTGAAAACATTAGAAAACAGAATTGGAAAAACAATATCAAAAAGCATTTTGTATCATATGTAAGAATAAATCTTTATCTAAGAGAAGTGGTGTAATCTGTGGGTTAACAGACTTACAACCAAGCTTTGAAGATAATTGCAATCTTTTTAAATTAGATAAACAAGAAATTGATAAGAAAATAAATGTCTTTCGCCAGCAAACTAGTGAGAGATATTTTTCATCTAAAGTTATTAGTTCAATTGCTAGAACTCCCCAGTTTGTTGAAAATAAATTCATTGAAAAAATTGCACAACAAAAAGTTAAGAAAGCATACGGGGTAAAATTTACAAATAGAAAATACAATATCCGAAATCATATTCTTTTTTCAATATTTTTATTAATATTATTAGTTTTCGGGAATTTGAAGAACAATATGGGGTGGGATTTAAAGTCACCTAATGTTTTAGGAATTATTATTTTATTTATAATTTCTATTTCTTATTTAATTTATAAACTTAATAATCATAAGGTTTATACTATAACTGTAGAAAAAGAATATATTGACTTTAATGGAAAAAAAATAACTTGGAATAATATATTAGATTTTGGTATTTTGTCAGGAAAACATGAGAGTAAACTGATTTTAGGCACCTTATTAAATGGAATAATTAAAATTGACTTAAGTAAACTAAATGTTTCGGAAAAAGAAATAGTTAACATTATAAGAGTCAATAAAAAACGCTTTCCAATACTTTATAAAACTAATTAGTAGTATAGCTTACTTGCGAAAACGACCTCCATAAAGGTAGATTACAAGATGTATATCGCTAATTTATAAATAAAGTCTAAGTACTGATAAAAAGTATTTTAAGACCTGAAAGGTTTCCAAAACCTTTCAGGTCTGTAGAGTTAGATGTCAATTTAAAATTTAATCCTATCTTCTTGTTCGCCGAAGCAGTTTTATATTGAACTTGCTGAAGTAAATGCGAAGGAGGTAAAACCAAACCAAAATGAAAAATGTTGTTTACTTATTGCTGTTCGTTTTGTTAACAAATTGTAGTAGTACCAAAAGAAGTCAGAAGTTTTTATATGAAGGTGATTATGATAAGGCCATCCAAATTTCTATAAAGAAACTTCAAAAAAGTAGCACCCAGAAAAAAGATAAAGAACACATTCTTCTTTTAGAGGAAGCTTTTAAAAAAGCAACAGCAAAAGATGTTTCTAGAGTTTCTTTGCTTGAAAAAGAAGGGAATCCAGAAAATACAAGAGAGATTTTAGAAATCTACCAAGCAATGGAATACCGACAAAGACGTATTCAGTCTTTATTGCCATTGTCCAATGCCTCTTTTAAAATAGCAAATTATACAGACCAAATTGCAACTGCAAAAGACAATTACGCTAATTTTTTATTTGCTAGAGGTTCTCAATTTTTAAGCAACAATACCATTCCTGATGCTAGAACTGCGCATGGTTATTTTTCGAAGTTGAAAAGACTCAATGCTGCACACCCTCAAGTTGATAGTTTGTTAGAAGAAGCTCATTATACAGGAACGGATTTTGTTCATGTGATCGTGCGAAATAGAACGGAACAAGTGATTCCTAAAAGGTTGGAAGCTGCAATACTTGACTTTGACACCTATAGATTGGATAATTTTTGGACAGAATATCATGCCAATCGTGAAAATAATATCGATTATAATTATGGTATTGTACTGGATATTCGTGAGATTTTAATTTCTCCAGAGCGTATCAGTGAAAAAGAGTTTGAGCGAAAGAAAGAAGTAAGTGATGGTTGGGAATATGTACTAGATGCAAACGGAAATGTCAAAAAAGATAGCTTAGGAAACGATATCAAAATTGATGTTTTTAAAGAACTGAAAGCGAATGTAATTGTAAGCAATCAATTTAAATCTGTTTTAGTAGGTGGTAATGTGGTGTATCGAGATTTAAAGCAAAACAAAAATAGGTCTCAATTCCCGATTCGTAGTGAGTTTGTGTTTGAGCATATATTTGCTGTTTACAGAGGTGATGAAGAAGCTTTGACAAAAAGAGATAAAGAGTTACTAAGAAGACAGTATGCAGAATTTCCTTCTAACGAACAAATGATTTTTGATACCAGTACAGATTTAAAAAATAAGTTTGCTAGGATTCTAAAGAGAAAGCCTTTTAGATAGGTTTTACCTTAACCCTTTGAGAAACTTAGTGAATTATTTCACAGAGCAGCACGGAGAGTCTCACAAAGGTTCACAAAGAAAGAGAGTTAGAAAAGTAAATTGAAATTGATACTTCATGAGAATGTCGTATTGCCCTAACTTTAAACTTAGAACTTTCAAACTTTGAAGACTATTATACCCTTTGTGTATCTCTGAGAGTCTTTGAGAAGCTTAGTGAAAGTACAGGTTACGTTATTTCACAGAACAACACGGAGAGCCACAAAGAAAATGAGTTAAAAAAATCAAAAACAATTTTCATTATATTTGTATGAAATTGCTTAAAATATAATGTCATGGATTTAGCATCAAGAAAACTACAATTAATGGAAAAGATCATGGGTGTTTTCACCCCAGAATCTATAGAGAAAATTGAGAACTTCTTCAATAAAGAAATTGATGAGAATAAAAACTTCAATGACGAATTACCTGAAATCGTAAGTCAATTATTAGAGCAAAGTAAAGAGGATTCTTTAAACGGCAACGTGAAAATTCATGAAGATGTCATAAAAGAAGCTAGAGAAAGGTATAATGCTTTATAGGTTGTTATGAAAGTCGTTTGGACTGCAACTGCTCAGCTTACTTTTGAAATAGAACAACAATTCATTTTAAAGAAATGGAACCTAAATGAAGTTCTAAGGTTTATAGATTTAGTAAATGAAACTATTTTAAAGATTAAACAATTTCCTGAATTAGGAATTTTAGTAGATGATAATAGGCATTTAGTAATTTCAAAACAAACTACTTTAATATATAAAGTTAAAACTCCAAGTGAAATTGAAATACAATTATTTTGGAATAACAAATGGAATCCCGTCGACTTTAAGAAATACCTGAAAAAATAGACACTATCCTAAAATCTGTGTAAGTTAAAAACTCAGGGTTAAATTATTTATAGTTTAATCCTGTTTTCAAATATAGCTAAAAATTGGTTTAATATAATTCCCCAATTTCTAATAGGCATTGTCCATTTTTTAGTGCTTTCTCTTAGAGCTAAATAAACAGATTTGATCACTGCATCATCAGTTGGAAAGGACAGTTTATTTTTAGTGTACTTTCTAATTTTCCCATTTAAGTTTTCAATAAGATTAGTGGTATAAATAATAGTTCTTATTTCAATAGGAAAGTCAAAGAATACAGTAAGTTCATCCCAGTTATTCTCCCAGCTTTTAATGGCATAAGAATATTTAGATTCCCATTTGGTTTTAAAGTCTTTTAAGGCAGCTTTTGCCGCTTCTTTTGTAGGAGCTGTATAGATTTGTTTCATATCTCTTGTAAACGTTTTTTTGTCTTTCCATACCACATATCGACAAGAGTTTCTGATTTGATGAACTACACATATTTGGGTGGTTGAATTTGGGAAAATGGTTTTTATGGTATCTGTAAACCCATTTAAATTGTCGGTTGCTGTAATCAATATATCTTGCGTTCCTCTTGCTTTTATATCAGTTAAGACTGTCATCCAAAAGGCTGAAGATTCGTTTTTACCTAACCACAAGCCTAAGATTTCTTTTTTACCATCAGTTCTAAGACCAACTGCAATGTAAATCGTTTTATTAATCACTTTAGAATTTTCTCTAACTTTAAAAACAATACCATCCATCCAAACAATTAAATAGGTGGCTTCTAAAGGTCTGTTTTTCCATGCGATAACATCATTGGTAATGGTATCAGTTATTCTTGAAATGGTGGAAGTAGATACATTAAAATCATAGAGTTCCCGTATTTGTTCTTCGATATCACTATTGCTCATTCCTTTGGCGTACAATGAAATGATGACATTCTCAATACCCTCTGTGGTGCTTTGTCTTTTCTTTATAAGCATTGGATTGAAAGAGCTATCACGATCCCTAGGAACTTGTATTTCTGTTTCTCCTAAAGTAGTTTTTAACTTCTTTTTTGTATAACCATTACGCAGGTTAATTCCTTTACTTTTTTGATGTTTTTCGTAATCTAAATGAGCATCTAACTCACCTTCAAGAATTTTTTCAACACCTCGTTTGTGGAGTTGCTCTAAAAAACTGGTAAGTTCTGAACCACTGTTAAATTGTTTTAAAAAATCGTCGTTTAATAAATCTTCTGGTTTCATAAATGTGTAAAATTTAAAGTTAATAAAATAAAAAACTCAGGATTGAATTCAATCCTGAGTTTTTGAAACTTACACACTTTATGGGTTAGTGCCAATTAATTCGCTTTAGTACAAACTACATTCATGATGTAAGCAATATTTTTATTCTCTCTATAGAGCAATTTGTAATCTCGTATAATAATCCTTCTATACTGAGGAAATACATTATCTCTTTGATATTGTTCAGCAAAAACAATTTGTTTAGATGAATCGATGACATCTTTACGAACTATTTTTCTTGCTTTAGGAACTTCTTTGTAGCGATAATCTAAAATTTCTTTTAATGATTGCCTAGCTTGAAGAGTCCAAGCAACCTTAGCAATAATTTTTTTTGACATTATTTTTCTTCTTTCTCAAGCTGATCTGCAGAAATATATTCATCGTTTTTAATTTGTTCTTCAGCGATATCAAGAGCCATTTTATATTCTTTTCTGGTCATAGGAGTTCCATCAGGGTGAAAAGCTACCTGTTCATCTTTATAATAGTTCTCAAAAACTCCATTGACGATATTCAATACTCTTTCATCTGCGTGATCAAGAAAAGTTTGAATTCTATTTTTTAATTCTGCTGCACTCATAATACGATATTCTCTCAAATATACATTAATTATTTTTTAAACTCCTTCCCAACTTTCTCGGCAATTCCAACAATCACTTCTGTTGCTTTGATGATAGATTCAACAGGGACGTATTCATAACGTCCGTGGAAATTATGTCCGCCAGCAAAAATATTCGGACAAGGCAAACCCATATAAGATAATTGAGAACCGTCTGTTCCACCTCGGATAGGTTTAATCAATGGTGTAATTCCCAAATCTTTCATGACTTCTTCAGCAATGTCGACAATATGCATTACAGGAACTACTTTTTCCTTCATATTATAATATTGATCTTTTAACTCGACTTGAATTAAATCTGAACCTAATTCTTGATTCATTTTCTCAGCAACATCTAATATGAACTGTTTTCTACCTTCAAACAATTGCTTGTCGTGATCTCTTATAATATACTGTAAAACAGTTTGTTCTACCTTTCCTTCTAATTGGTGTAAGTGAAAGAAACCTTCGTAACCTTCGGTTGATTCTGGAACTTCTCCTTTTGGAAGTCTATTGATGAAATCACTGGCAATGGTCATGGAATTGATCATTTTTCCTTTGGCATACCCTGGATGAACAATTTTCCCTGTCACAATTACTTTTGCGCCCGCAGCATTGAAATTTTCGTATTCTAATTCTCCAATTTCACTTCCATCCATTGTATATGACCATTCGGCACCAAACTTTTCTACATCAAATTTATGTGCACCTTTTCCAACTTCTTCATCTGGAGTGAAACAAATACGAATCTTTCCGTGTTTAATTTCTGGATGTTGAATCAAATATTCCATGGCAGAAACAATTTCCGTAATTCCTGCTTTATCATCAGCTCCTAAAAGAGTAGTGCCATCCGTTGTAATAATTGTTTGTCCTTTGTAGAGCAATAGATCATCAAAATAAGACGGACTTAAAACGATGTTTTCTTTTTCATTCAACAAAATATCACCACCATCATAATTCTCATGAATCTGCGGATTTACATTAGCGCCTGTAAAATCTGGACTTGTATCAATATGAGAAACAAAACCAATGGTAGGAACTTCATAATCCAAATTACTTGGTAATGTAGCCATGATATAGCAATTTTCATCCAAGGTAACATCTTCCATTCCGATAGTATTCAACTCTTTTTCTAGGAGTTTTGCCAAATCCCATTGTTTTTCTGTACTTGGGAAAGCAGGGTTTTCTGGGTCAGATTCTGTATCAATCGTAACATAACTAATAAATCGGTTGGTAATATGCTCTTTATTCATACTAATACATGTGAATTTTTAATAGGTTATTTTTTCAATCAAACCCATTGCATTACAAAGCCTTTCATTAACTAAAGAATCTCCATAAACTTCTGCTTTTGCATGAATATAATTGCTTTCGTTGATTTTGATAAAAAGATTACAAATCTGATAATCGAATCCGTTTTTCTTCCCTAAAGCTCTGGAATAATAGGTTTCTTTTTCTTGAAACTTTAGTTCATAGGAAGTCGTTTCTACCAATTTTTGATCGGACAAACTCGTTTTGAATTTTTGAATAAAATCAGTGTCGAGTTTTAATGCATTAGAAACGTGTGTAACGTCTAACAACATGGTTTCTGTTAACTGTTTTGTTGTATCTGCTGTGTAAATGGAAGATTGACTATTGTCGTAATACAGGTTTGTTTTCCAGTTATCAGGAAATTGCACGACAAATAATTTCTTGACATCTTCTACTTTTTCAAGGTTAGCATAGGTTTCTGGGTGACAATCTAAATCTATTGAGATTTGAGATCTTTTATCACAAGAAGTCAAGATGATGATAAAAGAGAATACTAAGATTTTTTTCATTCTATTTTAGAATTAATTTTCCAATTTTTTTATTTCCAGACAGCCACGCTGTATTTCTATCAACAAACTGAATGGTATAATATCCATCTTTACTTACTTCTTTCCAAGATGTTCCACCATCGTTAGAGTAGGAGATACCTGTTCTACCAACGGCAAAAACTTCTTTTCCTTGTGTACCAGGAACATATTGTACACAACTTTTATAATTTGGATTTTGCCCATCCGCAACGATAGTCCAAGTTTTTCCACCATCTTTTGTAATGGCTTTGTTTTTCTGGTTCTCTTCAGGTTTGGAATAATCTCCGCCAATGATAATCCCATTATTTTCATCTGCAAAATCTACCGAGTAGATTCCTTGAGGTCCATCACCTTGAATGATAGGAGTTTCAAATACTTCCCAAGTTTCACCTAAGTCGGTAGTTTTAAAAACCCTTGACTTTGTTCCGCCAGAAACAATCCAAGCTGTTTTGCCAATTACTTTAATATTGGTGTTACTCGCAGCAAAAGCAGCTTCGCCTTCCACAGCTTTTGGCAATTTATCACAAGGAATTTTATTCCAAATATTTCCACCGTCTTTGGTAAGAATAATTGACAAACAATCTTCGGTAGGATCGCCCATGGCAATTCCGTTTTGTTCATCAAAGAATTTCATGGAATCGTAAAAGACTTTTTCATGTTCTTCTTTGTAAATAAATTTATCTTCAATAGTCACCGGTACTTTGTATAATAAAGCAGGGTTTCCAATACTTAGCATGTAACTATCTATACCATTTGTAGCTAAACTCCTAAATGAAGGAGTTATTGAATCTTGATATCTTACTTTGTATTTTAATACTTCTTCGTTAATTACATAGCCATAATTACCATTAGAGCCTGCATATAGTACTCTGTATTCATCTAAAGCCACAATAGCTCTAATACTAACGCTATCGATCTTAAATTCTTGTATTGAAACTGCATCAATAATTCTAGGTTGATATTCTTTCTGACAAGAAGTGATAAAAACTATACAAACAAGTAACCCTAAGATTCGTTTCATTTTGATATTTTTGATATCACGAAAATACATAAAATATGAAGTTTGGAAAGGTTGACCATCCTGAAATTATTGATTTTACAATTCCTAAGACTCATGAAGATACCATACGTGTTCTCAATGAACAAAAAAACAAGGACGATCTTTCTATTTATGTCGGTTGTGCTAAGTGGAACAGAGCCGATTTAAAAGGCTTTTATCCAAGAGGCACTAAAGATGAACTAGAGTATTATTCAAGGCAGTTTAATTGTATTGAAATGAATGCTACTTTTTATAGAAATTTTCCTGCGGAACAATTTGAGAAATGGTACGACAAGACTCCCGCTAATTTTAAGTTCTTTCCAAAATTAGGGCAAGAGATTAGTCACTGGAAACGATTGAAAGGAGTAGAAGAGGTTGTAAACTCTTACTTATACAATTTCAGTAACTTAAGAGAAAAACTAGGCACCATTTTTTTACAATTGCATGCTAATTTTGGGCCAAAGAATTTTGAGGTTTTACAAAACTTTGTAGAGAGTTGGCCAGAAGATGTTCCGTTGGCTGTGGAATGCAGACATACTGATTGGTTTACGGATGCAAAAATCTCTAAAGATTATTTTCAGTTATTGGAAGATAACAATGTTGCGAATGTATTGGTTGATACTGCTGGTAGAAGAGATATGATGCATATGAGATTGACAAATAACGAAGCTTTTATTCGTTATGTGGGCGCAAATCATCCTACAGATTATGATCGTTTAGATGCATGGGTACTTCGATTACAAGAGTTAAAAGATTTAGGTTTACAGAAAATTCATTTTTTTGTACATCAAAACCTTGAAAAAGAATCACCTTTATTAACAGCGCATTTTATCAAGAATTTGAATGAGTCATTCGGAACCAATTTGAAAGTTCCGAACGAAGAAAATAATTCGCAAATTAAACTTCTATAAGTAAAAGCTTACTTTTTGAGCTCAACATACATGTTATTATCCATAGGGTTCTTTAATTTTGAATTCCCAATTTCTTCTAAGATAATAGGATTATTCCTTCCAGATACTCCAATTCTAGCACCTGTAGTAATAAGTATAATTGTTCTATCTAATAAAGGATCTGAACGTTCACCTAGAACACCAAGATTTCCATAGTCTTCTGTTAAATTTACATCAGGAACAATTCCCCCAGGTGCATTAGAACCGTTTGAATTTTGAATTTCTAATACCAAAGGTTGCAATGCCCAAGTATGATTTGGGTTTAAATTGGCTCCAGTTCTTGTATAATTTTCGGAATCATATAAAGTTACAGAACCATGAACTTTACCTATGGTAGTTGTTCCTACAGATTTTACATCAATATAAGAAGACAATCCATTCATAATCAGTTCCGAGGCAGAAGCAGTACTTCCTGTTGTGATAAAATAAACACGATTAAGGTTTAAACTATTAATAGGTTCATTGACAACACCATTGTTCAATTGATTGGTGAAATTATTAATAAAACTACTCGGGTCAATTGCTGCTTGTACCTTAGTATTCCAAACTTCTTGAGAAAATAATTGGCCATCGAATTGACCCGTAACCATTCCTCCTAAAAAAGTTGCAGTTCTTACGGAACCACCACCATTATAGCGTAAATCAATAATTAAATCGGTAATACCTTCAGTTTGAAATGTGGCAAAAGCTGCATTTAATTGCGCATCAAAATTGCCAGAAAATTGATTGTACATCAAATACCCAATTTTATGAGCTCCATCATCAATTGTTTTTACAACAGCAATTGGATTCTCCTGAATTGATGATTTAGTTAAGCTAATCATAGTCGCATTAGCTATTGGATCTCCAGCATTATAATCGGCTAATGTTATGGTATATGTGGTATTATTTGAAAATAACAAACTTCTAAAATTGGCATTTGTCAATTGAGTACCATCTACTTCTGTAAATAACATTCCTCTAACCACACCTTTGGTTTCTGCATCTGAACCAGGTAAAACATATCTAACATACCCAAAAACATTAGAAGCATCATTTGCATAACGTATCAAGCCAAACTCCATACCATTGTTTAAAGTAATTCCTGCAAACGAATTTTCTAAAGCAACATAATCATCTACAATCCAAGAAAAACGATCTACAACATCAGGTTGAAAAAGAACATGCTGAAACAAATCAGAAGGATTAGGAAAGCCTTGCAGAAATGAGTTCAATTGATTTTGTGAAGAAAAACGAGTGTCAGCTAAATCTGGAACTTGATCCTGCCATAAATAAAAGGCGTTCATTCCTTTCCAAACAAAATCTTGTATTTCAATATCAGCTGGTATAGAATCTTCCGATTTCTCACAACTAATAAATGTAAGAGTTATTAAAAAAATGAATGCAAGTCTTTTTAAAAATGTATATTTCATCTGTAGAAGTTCTTTAAAGAATTAACGCAATTTAGGGATTCTTAGTATTTATTTAAAATTTGATGTAACAAAATATTTAGGTCATCGTCGTAATGATGTAAACCTGATAAAATAGACGTAAAATATATCAAGAATTTACAACTAATATATAACTAATGAACCAATCTGACTTTTTAAAAGTTGTTTTACCATTTAAAGATAAAGTCTTCAGACTAGCAAAGAGACTATTGGTTTCTACTGAAGAAGCAGAAGATGCTACACAAGAATTATTCTTTAAACTATGGAGGAACAAAGAGAAATTAGCAGATTACAAAAACGTTGAAGCGTTTGCCATGACCATGACAAAAAACTATTGTTATGATCGTTTAAAGTCTAAACAAGCAAGTAATTTAACCTTAGTTCATAGTAATTATAAAGAAAAAGATACCAGCTTAGATAAAAAAGTAGAGTATCGAGATAGTGTAAACCAAGTACATAAGCTCATTGAAAATTTACCTGAACAGCAGAAATTGATTATTCAATTAAGAGATGTAGAACAATATGATTTTGATGAAATATGCAAAATGTTAGACATGAAACCAACGGCTGTAAGAGTAGCATTATCAAGAGCGAGAAAAACAATAAGACAAGAATTAATAAAACAACATAACTATGGAGTTAGCTAACATAGAAAAATTAGTCGAAAAGTACGAAAATGCAGAAACAACATTGCAAGAAGAAGCGAGATTAAAAGCTTATTTCTTATCCGATAATGTTGCGCCACATTTGGAAGGATATCAAATGATGTTCACTTACTTTCAAGTAAGTCAAGACGAAACCTACACAAAAACCATTGAGTTTAAACCGAAAAAAAGAAACTACAAATGGTTATCAGTTGCAGCATCAGTCGTCTTATTATTTAGTATTTATATGGGAACAACTATTGGAGGTGAAGTAGAAACATTAACTTCTTTAGATCAGTTATCTAAAACAGAAAGAGAACAATATAATGAAGTTCAAAAAGCTTTAAAGATGTTATCTGGAAACTTAAACAAAGGAAACGAAGCCTTTAATAACCTATATGCTTACGAAGATTCAGTAAATAAAATATTTAAAACCAAGTAAATTTAAAAATACCAAGTAAACCTAAGATCATGAAAAAAGTAATTTTATTAATAGCGTTAGTAGTTGCGCCAGCCTTAAGCTACGGTCAATCAATTTTTGACAAATTAGAGGACATGGAAGGGGTATCTTCTGTAATTGTAAGCAAAGATGCTTTCGAGATTCTATCAAAATTCAATGTCAATTTAGATGAAGGTGGAGAGAATAACGAAGCCATGGAAGTCTTTAAAATGATTCAAGATTTAAATGAATTAAAAGTATTTTCAACAGACGATGCAAAAGTTGCCACTAAAATGGAAAGTATGGTGAAAAGCGCTGTGAAAAGTCAGAAATTAATCGAATTAATGCGAATTAAAGAGAAGGAATCTCGCGTATTAATTTATGTGAAGTCTGGAAAAAATAAAGACTTTGTAAGCGAAGTATTAATGTTTGTAAAAGGCATTGATAAAAGAACAAATGGAATGTCTGAAGCTGTTGTTGTTTCTTTAACAGGAAACATAGACATTAACAAAATGTCAAAACTAGCGGATACTTTTGCTAAAAGCAGCAAAGTAAAAGTAAATAGAGACTAAAAAATAACCATATATTCTGGCTCTGATGAATCCATCGTCAGAGCTGAATTAAAAAAATCAAATCATGAGAAAAATAACAACCGTTTTATCACTAGTAATGTTGATTACATTGATGAGTTCTTGTAAAGACGAATCATCATTACAAGCATACTTAGTTGACAGTCAGGAAAAAGCAGGCTTTATGACCTTTGATCTCCCTGTGAGTTTCTTAAAGCTTTCTTCAGAAGATGTGTCTGAAGAAGTGAAAAATACTTTAGAAAGTATTCATAAAGTAAATGTAGTAGCATTGCCCGTTTTAAACAATAAGGATGCTTACGATACTGAAAAAACAAAACTAAAAAACATCTTCAAAAATTCAGATAAGTATAAGAGCTTAATGAGAATGAATGCTAAAGGAATGAAAGTTAGCTTGTATTATACAGGTACAGGAGATGCTATTGATGAAGTAATTGCCTTTGGATATGCAGATGATAAAGGTGTGGGAATCGCAAGAATTCTAGGTGACAATATGAACCCAAGCATGATCATTAAGATGATGGAAAATATAAAACTAGACCCAAGCAATTTAAATTTAAAACAATTTAATTTGGCTTTCGAATAGGATTATCAACCAAAAACCAACTTACTAAGTCATTATTTCCAAGGAAATAATGGCTTTTTTTCTTTTAACGAGCCATTAACAACTCCCTTTTTTTAATTTAGTATTTTTGAAATCTTATTTAGAACCCTTATGAAATTTCAAAAGTTATCAATCTTTCTATTTTTATTTACCATTTCAATTGTTTCTGCCCAAATTCAGGACCCATTATCTATTTACAGAAAAGAAAGAGAAAAGGTTCATAACTTAATACATACAAAGTTAAAAGTCGATTTTAATTTCAAAGAAAAACAATTGAATGGAGAAGAATGGGTGACACTCGCACCACATTTTTATCCAACAGATAAAGTTGTCTTAGATGCAAAAGGAATGTTAATCCATGCTATAGAACTAAACAATCAAAAATTGGAATATAACTATGATGGTTATGAGATTATCATTGATTTACCAAAAGAATATAAAAAAGGAGAGGAGTTTACTTTATACATAAAATATACAGCAAGACCCGAAAAAGTAAAACAAAAGGGTAGTGGTGCTATTACAAGTGCGAAAGGATTGTATTTTGTAAATCCTTTAGAAATTGATCCCAATAAACCAACACAAGTATGGACACAAGGAGAAACTGAAGCAAGTAGTTGCTGGTTTCCGACCATAGATACTCCCAATCAAAAAACAAGTCAAGAGATCTATATTACGGTTCCAGATAAGTTTGTAACACTTTCTAATGGAAAGTTAATCAGTCAGACTAAAAGTGGCGCAAACAGAACCGATTATTGGAAATTAGATCAAAAGCATGCACCTTACTTATTTTTTATGGGAGTTGGTGAATTTGAGATTATTCAAGATTCGTATAAAAACATTCCTGTCAACTATTATGTAGAAAAAGAATACGCTCCTTTTGCAAAAGAGATCTTTGGTTTAACACCCGAAATGATTGGCTTTTTTGCTGATAAGCTAGGTGTAGAATATCCATGGAATAAATACAGTCAGATTGTAGTAAGAGATTATGTAAGTGGTGCTATGGAAAACACAACAGCCGTAGTTCATGGAGAAGATGCAAATCAGATGAAAGGACAATTGATCGATGAAAATCGACAAGAAAATACAATTGCTCATGAGGTTTTTCATCATTGGTTTGGAAACCTAGTTACTACTGAAAGCTGGAGTAACCTTACACTTAATGAATCCTTTGCCAATTACAGCGAATACTTATGGAGAGAACACAAATATGGAAAAGAAGATGCCGATTCACATCTATATGAAAATCTAAAAGCCTACAAAGAAGGCGAAGGGGATGTAGATAAAAGTCTTGTTCGTTTTCATTATGTTGATAAAGAAGATATGTTTGATCTTGTTAGTTACAACAAAGGTGGAGCCATATTACACATGCTAAGGAGCTATTTGGGAGACGAAGCATTCTTTATAGGGTTGAAAAAGTATTTGACTGATAATAGATACAAAGCAGCAGAAGTTCATCAATTGCGTTTGGCTTTAGAAGAAGTGAGCGGTAAAGATTTAAACTGGTTCTTTAATCAGTGGTATTACAACCCAGGACATCCAAAAATTCAGGTTTCTTATGATTATAATACGCTAGAGAAAACAGTCACCGTAAATTTTGTTCAGAGTCAGATCAACGAATTTCAATTTCCTATTGCTATTGATATTTTCGAAAACGGGACAAAAACCAGACACAATGTCTTTGTAGAAGGTAGAGATGCTTCTTTTAAGTTTGCATTCGATAGTAAATCTCCAGATTTAATACAAGTGAATGCTGATGGTGTATTGCTAGCAGATTTCCTAGAAAACAAGGTGTTAAGCGATTATATTTTTCAGTTAAAAAATGCTGAGAACTACGAACATAAAAGAGAAGCATTGATAGAAATTGCAAAAAGTCAAGATCAAAAAAAAGCATACAATGCCATAGCAGATGCTTTAAATGATGATTTTTATAAGATTAGAATCTTGGCATTAGAAAGTATCGACTTAATTAATAAGTGGGCTAAAAAAGTTGCCATTGCCAGAATTAAAAGAATTGCGAATAATGACCCAAAAACTTTGGTCCAAGCAGCAGCTATTGAAACCTTAGGGAAATTGACAGATCCAGAATTAAGACCCATTTTTGATAAAGCACTACTAAGCGAGTCCTATAGCGTTTTAGGGAAAGCATTGGTAGGAATGTATTATATAGATAAGGATTTTGCCATTAAGAAGTCTAAAGAGCTTCCTTTAGGCGTAAAAAATATCATAGCAACACCCTTAACAAGAATCTATATTGAAGAAAAAGACGAATCAGAAATGGTATTTATTGCGAACAATGTATTAGCGGGAATGTTTCTAAACAACAATCCTAAAATTCAAGCTATTTACCAGAAAGCATACGAACAGATAGCCACCAGTAATAATAAAGAAGCCATTCAGAATCTTGTAAAAGACGTTGTAGCAAAAGGAAACCAGTACAAACAGTTTAATTTTGATCAAGTCGGAATCAACCTTTTACGTCAAATGGTGCAAAAGCAGATAAAGGCGAATAAACCGAATAAGGCTATCAATATTGAAGTGATTAAAACTGGAATTGCCCAGTTGGCTCAATAGTTTAGCAATGTAGCAATGAAATAATTAGTGATTAATGATGTACAATTAGTAATTGTTAATTATTCATTACTCATTGTTGATTTAATCCTTTTTATACTCATCAAGGGTGCCATCTGTATAGAAAACAATACTCTGATTGGAGAGAAATTCAAGATGAATATGAAGGTTATATCTCTTCACTCGATTTCCAGTCGCCTAATGACATCATAGAATACATTAAAATGGACTACAAGCTGACTTCAGGTAAAGCCAATAATAAAATCAGAAAATTAAAAGAATCATTTAATGACACAGTTAAAATAAAGTTATAGACATGACTGAAAACTTTAATTTCTTCAAAACAACAATGCCTGTAACCCGAAAAGCTGATTATTATTTAGGATGCTTTGATGGTTCTGTATTTATAGATTTTAATCGTTCAGATGACAACGGAATTTATTTGGTTAGAATTTCTTTTGATGGATATGGTTGCTGTAACATTAATGAAATAGCAGGATACTTAAGTAATGATGATTCAAAAGCGTTTATAAATGAGATGGAAAAGAAAGAAATGAATCAAGAGACTTTAACTAGGTTGATTAAGGAATTAATAACAATCAACAAAGACCATATTTGGATGGACGTAATTGAAGAATATGGATTTATTGAAATGAAATAGAAATAATGAGTCATTAGTAATTGTTAATTATTCATTACTCATTGTTGATTCAATCCTTCTTATACTCATCAAAGGTGCCATCTGTATAGAAAACAATGTTTTGGATGAGTTAAATGTAAATAAACTTTTTAAAAAATACTTCTAATAGTAATTGAAATAATTTATTTCAAATATCTAGTACTGTATTCCTTAATCATTTTATTAATTTTTGGTTGCACAATCCATATTCCGATTGGAAAAAACCAAATCAAAAAGAACTCACCTGCAAAGTCGCCAAATGTCACTTTTCGTTGTAATTCAGCAGTTTTAAAAGTTTTTGCAACAAAATACAGGGAATAAAAAATACAAAACATTGAAAGTAAATGAAGCGGAACGATTACAACAATTATTGCTGGATTTGGTTCACCAAAATTAAAAATGGAAAAGATAAAACCAAGAAGGAATAGAACGTAGATTGTAGGAATAGACAAGAGTATTTTAAACCTGTTGACTTTTAACTTTAACTCAATCGGAATCATTCTTTGAAGCCCAACCCCAATAGACCAAAACCACACAAAGAATATTCCATAAAAGAATATCATCAAAATCGGAGCAAAACTCATGTAGTCAAACATAAACTCAGATCCAGAATTGTTGTCAGTCTCAATATTCACAAACATTGATACTATCATTATAAATTGGAAAATTATTGGAATTCCTATCATTAATAGAAATAGTTTCCAATGTTTTGCCTTTAAAAATTTGTCAATCATGATCTCTTACTTTTTATTTTTCATAACAATAGGAGTGAAATGAATGAGCGGTTAGCAATTGTTAATTATTCATTACTCATTGTTGATTTAATCCTTTTTATACTCATCAAAGGTGCCATCTGTATAGAAAACAACGATTCTACTAATTTTTTTCCCAGGATCGGAAAATGTTTCAGGTGAAAGATTATTATTTCCTTTCGGTAGTGTAGGAGTGACTACTTTCTGTTCTTTCGGAAAACTTCCCTTTCCATTTAGCAACCAATAAATATCTACATCCAAAAAAGTACCTGTCACTTTTAAAATAAAATCCAAGCTCGGTTTATTCCTTCCCGATAAAATATGTGAAATGCTAGAACGCTGTACGCCAATTTTATCAGCAAATAATGAAGCTGTTAATTGATGATGTTCTAGTATTTTTTTTAGTCTATTTGTAAAATCTGTTCCGTTTACCATTGTAAACAATTTAATGTGTTACAAATGTAAAATATGTATATATAGATTCCTAGTTAAAGTTTCGTTATCTTTTTTCGTTATACATAAGGTGTAAACAAACACTTTAAGTAAATTTCATAAATAATTGATTTATAGCTATATAATTTTAATATTAATAATTCAATAAGAAATATTTATTTGATGTGATTTACAAAAGTAATCGCAAAGAATTTCTAATTACATTCCTCACTTTTGCATTAAAAGAACAGTTGACATTTGTAACAATTAGATAAATTACATTTTTAAAATTCTATCAATGTATTCTTGTATTTTTGTGAACGAGAATTTACAATCATTAAAGCCTTGAAACAAGACTATATTCTTACTAACTATACAAATTGCAAAGAAGAACTACTTTATGGCAGATGGATTACTTTGGATGCTATTCAGAAAACATTTCCAAAATTTGCTTCATCAGATTGTATACAATATCGTGAGATTGGTGCTTCAGAAGAAAACAGAGCAATTTATGAGTTCAATTTAGGAACTGGACCTAAGAAAATACTTTTATGGACTCAGATGCACGGAAACGAAAGCACTGGAACCAAAGCTGTATTTGACCTTCTCAACTATTTCGATCAAACTAATGATGAGGTTTCATCTCAAATTTTATCAGAATGTACTATTAAAATCATTCCAATTTTAAATCCTGATGGTGCGGAGAATTATACACGCGTCAATGCGCATGCTATTGATTTGAACAGAGATGCCGTAAATAGAGTTGCTAAAGAGAGTCAATTGTTAAGAAATGTACTCGACACTTTTCAACCTGATTTTTGTTTTAATTTACACGATCAACGTACCATCTTTAGTGTTGAAGGCACAAAGAACCCTGCTACAATCTCGTTTTTAGCACCTTCAGAAGAAGTTACACGCAAACTAACAGAAGGCAGAAAAAAGACAATGAATGTCATCGTTGCCATGAATGAAGTACTTCAACAGATGATTCCAAATCATGTAGGAAGGTATACTGATGAGTTCTATCCAACTGCCACAGGTGATAATTTTCAGAAGCTCGGATATCCAACAATTCTAATAGAATCTGGACATTATCCAGATGATTATCAAAGAGAAGAAACTCGCAAATATACTTTTGCTTCCTTATTACAAGGAATTCATCATATTGTAGAGGAAGAAAAGTATGAGGAATATGAAACTTATTTTGCAATTCCGAACAATCAACAAAATTTTAGAGACCTTCTGCATACGTTCAAAAATAAACCCAATGAAGCATTTCAATTTGTAGAAACTTTAAAAAATAAAACGATTGTTTTTATCCCAAAAAAAGTAGAAGAAGACATTTCTATGTTAAATTTTCATAAAGAAAACGTTTTCGTAAACTAATTTTCTTGAATATTATTCATGATTTAAGGCAATAGGTTGAATTTAATTTATATTTTTGCAATATTATTTGAATAATATATAATAAGATGAAAAAATTCATGCTTGACGAAATCGATCACCAGATATTAGATATCCTGATCGAAAATGCAAGAACTCCATTTACTGACATTGCAAAGAAATTATTAGTCTCTGCTGGTACAATTCATGTTCGTGTAAAGAAAATGGAAGATGAGGGGATCATACAAGGTTCTACGCTTACTTTAAACTACGAAAAAATGGGCTATTCCTTTATTGCTCATGTTGGAGTTTTCCTAGAGAAAACTTCTATGACTCAGAGTGTAATTATGAATCTTCGTAGCATTCCAAATGTAACTGTTGCTTATGTAACTGCTGGGAAATACAATATTTTTTGTAAAGTAAGAGCCAAAGGAACCAACGACGCTAAAGACATTATTTATAAAATTGATGAAATTTCTGGTGTAAGCAGAACCGAAACAATGATTGCTTTAGAAGAAAGCATTAACGATAAGAAAAGAATGATGCACGCAATTTTTAAGGAATTATAGCCATTTTATTCTCAATATATAAGAACCTCGTCAATTTGATGAGGTTTTTTTATATCTTCAAATCATGAATTATACATCCAAACTTCCCAATGTAAAAACCACCATATTTACGGTGATGAGTGCATTGGCGAAAGAGCACAATGCGATTAATCTCTCTCAAGGATTTCCAAATTTTGAAAGCGATCAGAAACTAATCAACTTGGTTTCTAAAGCAATGAAGAAAGGCTACAATCAATATGCGCCCATGATGGGAACGTCAGAATTACGAGAAGCTATTGCATCTAAATTTGAAAACCTATACCAATCAACGTATAATTCAGCAAGCGAAATTATTGTGACCGCAGGAGCCACACAAGCCATTTTTACGATCATTTCTGCATTTATTAAAACCAACGATGAAGTCATCATTTTTAATCCAGCCTATGATTGTTATCAACCTTCTATTGAAGTTCAAGGCGGAAAAGCAATTCCTATTCAATTAAACTATCCAGAATATAAAGTCGATTGGAGTTTGGTAGAAAGTAAGATTACTTCCAAAACTAGAATGATGATTATTAATACGCCTCAGAATCCATCTGGGACCATTTTTTCTAAGGAAGATATGCAGGCATTAGAGCGTATTACAAAAGATACGGATATTCTTGTTTTGAGTGATGAAGTGTATGAACACATGATTTATGATGGTCAACAGCATCAAAGTGTCTGTTTGTTCCCAGAATTAAAGAAACGTTCCTTTATTACTGCCTCCTTTGGAAAAACGTTTCACAATACAGGATGGAAAATGGGCTACTGTTGTGGCCCAAAAGATTTGATGCAAGAGTTTATAAAAGTACACCAATTCAACGTTTTCTGTGTCAATCATCCTATACAAATAGCATTGGCCGAATATCTACAAGAAGAAAGTCATTATAAAGAATTACCAAGGTTCTTTCAACAAAAAAGAGATTTATTTTTAAACGCTATTTCTAATAGTAGATTTCAATTTATACCGACGCAGGCCACGTATTTTCAGACCTTATCCTATGCCAACATTTCACAAGAAGGAGATGTGGATTTTGCAAAACGCCTCACCAAAGAATTTGGAATTGCTTCAATTCCTTTATCCGTTTTTAATGAAAATCAGTTGGACTTTAAAGCCCTACGATTCTGTTTTGCGAAAACTGATGAAACGCTTTTACAAGCCGCAGATATTTTAAATAAATTGTGATAGATACCTCATAGGTTTTAAAAACCTGTGAGGTATCAAGTATAACTAGAACAATATAAAATACCATTATATAATTATTCAAGACTTATAGAATCAAGAACCAAGACTGTCATGATTTTTGATTCTTAAAGTACCCTTTGCTAAACTTGCTCGAACTGAGCGAAGTCGAAGTTCCATAGCAAGCGGTCTTATATCTAATTTCGAGTTGTTTAAACCAATCATTTTGAAGGTATTATAGGATAACATTATTTTTGTGATGCACTAAGGCTTTTTTTGTATTTGAAAATGGTATTTTCGTCTTAGGTTTGATGCAATTTTAAAACAAGAATGTCCACAAATTTAGAATTCAATACTTCAGAGATACAGCAAGAAACGCTCATCAATTTGTATTTAGGCATGTTAAAACCTCGATTAATCGAGGAAAAAATGCTGGTATTATTACGCCAAGGAAAAATTTCAAAATGGTTTTCTGGCATTGGTCAAGAAGCTATTTCGGTTGGAGTTACTTCTGCTTTGCATAAAGAAGAATACATTCTTCCCATGCATCGTAATTTAGGTGTTTTTACCACAAGAAAAATCCCTTTGCATCGTCTATTTTCTCAATGGCAAGGGAAGATGAACGGTTTTACAAAAGGAAGAGATCGAAGTTTTCACTTTGGAACACAAGAATTTAATATTGTCGGAATGATTTCTCATTTAGGCCCACAGTTAGGCGTTGCAGATGGAATCGCTTTGGCAAACAAATTAAAGCAAAACAATCAGATTTGTGCTGTTTTTACGGGTGAAGGCGGAACCAGTGAGGGAGATTTTCACGAAGCCTTAAATGTGGCTTCTGTATGGAGTTTACCCGTTTTGTTTTGTGTAGAAAATAATGGCTATGGCTTATCTACGCCAACATCAGAACAATATCATTGCGAAAACCTAGCCGATAGAGGTTTGGGTTACGGCATGGAAAGTCATATTATAGACGGAAACAATATTCAAGAAGTCTATACAAAAGTTTCTGATCTCGCAGAAGATATTAGAAAAAACCCAAGACCTGTATTGATTGAATTCAAAACATTCAGAATGCGTGGTCATGAAGAAGCGAGTGGTACCAAGTATGTTCCCAAAGAATTGATGGAGGCTTGGGCAAAAAAAGATCCACTTTCTAATTATGAAAATTTCTTAGTATCAGAAAAAATAATTGATGAAGCTTTTATAGCGCAGTCTAAAAAAGATATCAAAATAGAAATTGACAAACATTTACAATTGGCTTATCAAGAAGAAGCAATTGTTCCCAATTTAGAAACAGAATTAAAAGATGTCTACCAAGCACATCCACAAGAATTGATTGCTCCATCAACCCAAAAGGAAAATATCAGGCTTATTGATGCCATTTCCAAAGGTTTAAGAGAATCTATGGAGAAATATGAGGACTTAGTCATTATGGGACAAGACATCGCTGAATATGGCGGTGTTTTTAAAATCACAGATGGATTTGTAGAACAGTTTGGTAAAGAACGTGTACGGAACACACCTATTTGTGAATCGGCGATTGTTGCTGCAGCTTATGGATTGTCTGTCAACGGAATGAAAGCTGTGATGGAAATGCAATTCGCAGATTTTGTCAGTTCAGGATTCAATCCGATTGTCAATTTATTAGCAAAATCACACTATCGTTGGAATCAGAATGCAGATGTGGTAGTACGAATGCCATGCGGAGCAGGAGTAGGAGCAGGGCCTTTTCACAGTCAGACGAATGAAGCTTGGTTTACCAAAACTCCTGGACTCAAAGTAATTTATCCTGCATTTCCAGAAGATGCAAAAGGGTTGTTATGTGCTGCGATCAATGATCCAAATCCAGTATTATTTTTTGAACACAAAGCCTTGTATCGATCTGTATATCAAGATGTTTCCGAAGAATATTTTACAATAGAAATCGGTAAAGCGAATGTATTGAAAGAAGGAAGTGATATCACAGTGATTACCTATGGAGCTGGAGTTCACTGGGCGTTAAACGTCTTAGAAAACAATCCTGAAATCAAAGTAGATTTGATAGACTTACGAACGTTACAACCTTTAGATACAGAAACCATTTATGCTTCGGTAAGAAAAACAGGGAAAGCAATTATTTTACAAGAGGATTCTTTATTTGGCGGAATAGCCAGTGATGTGTCGTCTCTGATTACAGAAAACTGTTTCGAATCTTTAGACGCGCCTGTAAAACGTGTTGCCAGTATAGAAACTCCCATTCCTTTTCTAGGAGAATTAGAAAAACAATATTTGCCAAAAAATAGATTTGAGCAAGAATTGAGGTTATTGTTGGAATATTAACGTGGCTTCGAGAGCCTCAGCCACCTAAATTCGAGAGCACTTCGACAAGCTCAGTGTAACGACCTCAACTACCAAGTATTTTGACAAGATGGTAGCTTGGACGTAGGGCAAATTTCACTAGATTATTTGTCTTTGCGAGGATTGAAAAGACGAAGCAATCTGCCAGATAAAGAGCAGGCTGCCACAGCAAATAAATTTGCTTCGCAGTGACATGTTTTCATTATAAAAAAGTGAAATTTGTTGTACACCCAAATCAAGAAAATTGTACCTTTCGAAAAAAAAGATATCAAACTTACCCATGAATAAACAAATCGTATTTAAGCAAAGACCTATTGGTTTTCCTGATGAAAACACATGGAATTTAAAACAGCATTCAATTCCAGAACCTAAAGAAGGAGAAGTGTTAATTCAGCATCATTATATTTCGTTAGATCCAGCCATGCGAGGTTGGATGAATGATAACAAATCATACATTCCTCCTATAGGAATTGGTGAAGTAATGCGAGCAGGTTCGATTGGTTTGGTGATTAAATCGAACAATCACCCTAAATACAAAGTAGGAGATTGCTTAACGGGTTGGGGTGGAGTTCAACAATATGTAGCAACAGACGGAACGGGTTGGCATCAAGTAGATCCTAGGATTGCGCCAATGCCATTATTTATCAGTACATTGGGAATGCCAGGAATGACAGCTTATTTTGGAATCTTAGAAGTTGCAAAACTAAAAGAAGGCGATATTGTATTGGTTTCTGGAGCTGCTGGCGCAGTAGGAAGTGTTGTTGGTCAAATTGCAAAAATTAAAGGTTGTACTGTAATTGGTATCGCTGGTGGAAAAGAGAAATGTGATTATTTGGTGAATGAATTGAGTTTTGATGCTGCGATTGATTATAAATCCGAAGATATCTATGAGGCATTGAAAGAAAAATGTCCAAAAGGAATTGATGTTTATTTTGACAATGTTGGTGGTGAAATTTTAAATGCTGCATTGACTAAATTACGAATGCACGCAAGAATTGTAATTTGTGGCGCCATCTCTCAATACAACAACGAAAAAGCAGTAAAAGGACCCAGTAATTATTTAAGTCTTTTGGTCAATAGAGCAAGTATGCAGGGAATGGTGGTAATGGATTATGCCAAAGATTATGGAAAAGCAGCTCAGGAAATGGGCGGTTGGATTGCACAAGGAAAATTAAAATCGAAGGAAGCTATTTTTGATGGAATTGAAAATTTTCAGGAGACCTATGCACGTTTGTTTTCTGGCGATAAAAAAGGGAAACTCGTTTTAAAAGTTATTGAAGAGTAGGGAAGTGGAACATTTTTTTCAATGTCCATATTGCTGGGAAGAAATCTCTATGATTTTGGATGCAAGTATTCAGCATCAAACCTATATAGAAGATTGTGAAGTTTGTTGTAATCCCATTGAGGTCACACCTTCTTTTGATAATAACGAATTGATTTCTTTTGACCATCAATCTATAGAACAATAAATATGAAGTTTTTCAATCAGTTTAGACGAAAAAGAATCGCTAGATCGGAAGAACTTCGAAATCGCTCGTCAAATTTATCGTCAGATGGCTGTAGATAGTAGTGAGGTAACCAACTATTTAAAATATTTAGATGAGCTTAATGAATCCATCAAATACCTTCAAGCTTCAAAAGAAGATAGAAAAGATAAAAAGAAACCTTTGAAGGGGTTAACTCGAGTCCACTTATTTTATGACAGAGATGCTGACTTTATTAATTTAAGTGATTTAGTGCCGATTCAAATTCAAAATAATAATCTCTCTTCAACAAGTTTTTCACAAATCTTATTTAATATTCAAGTCGATTATTCTAGTGATTTAAGAGATGTTTTTGCCCAAGAAGAAACCATCAAAGAAAACAATCGAAAATTTAATACCTATTTAGTAGAGCATTTTGATTGGTATATTCGTTGGAGCTCTGAATTGCATTGTGATACAGATTGTTTGAGTTTTATTACTACTAACAAGGATTTTAAGAATCAAATAGCTGTTTATTCTTATGAAAAAACAATCATTTATAAGAGTAGAATTAAGAATTTTGAAGACAAACTACATTTGAACATGAGCAAATTACGTTATGCTTTGAAGAATAAATAACTAATTGTCTGTTTCTTAGAAATTGGGTTAGGGATTGCAGCGGCATCCCACGCTTTTGGGCGTGGATACAGCGAAAAGCCCGACCACGCTTTTTCTAGCGTGGGAACCCCCAAAACAATAGTATAGTAACTTAGTATTGAAGCTGTTAAAAATTAGTTAATTACGACTTAAAAACGAGACTGCATTTTATAAAACTTTAATTTTATCAAAAACCTAACTACATGAAGAAAATAATCTACACATTGAGTTTGGTTGCTGTAGTACTATTTACAATAGCTGCAACAACTAAAAACGACACAACTCTTACAAAAGACTTTGTGACTGGAAACCCAGGTATTGCTTCTATAAATAGCCTGAGTTTTGGGCCAGAAGGAATCTTATTTGTTGGAGATTCTGACAATGCGGTGGTATATGCCATCGACACAAAAGATAATACTGCAAAAGACAAAGCAGGTAAAATTACCGTTGAAGACTTTGACGTAAAGATTGCAGCTGCTTTAGGAACGATTGTAAAAAATATTAGAATTACGGATATGGCTGTCAATCCAGTTTCAAAAACAGCTTATTTTTCAGTTCATACCAAAGACGGAACACCCGTTTTATTGAAATTGGTTGATGGAGAATTAAAAAGTGTTTCTTTAGACAATGCTAGCTATTCTAAAGTAGAATTAAACAATCCGGTGGCGAAAGATGCGAAAGATAAACGCGGACGTGAATTGAGAAGGTGGGCAATTTCTGACATGAAATATTACAATGGAAAAGTGTTAATTTCTGGATTGTCTAACAAAGAGTTTAGTTCTTCATTTACAAGCATTTCATTTCCGTTTACGGAAAAACAAGATTTTGCAACCTTAGAAATTTACCATGCGGCTCATGGAAGATATGAAACTTACGCGCCGATTAAAACCTTTGATGTGACTACAATAGATAAGAAAGAGTATTTATTAGCGAGTTATACTTGTACGCCATTGGTATTGTTTTCTATTGATGAATTAACAGGAGGGAAGCATTTAAAAGGAAGAACAATTGCTGAATTGGGAGCTGGAAATTCTCCTTTGGATATTATCAGCTTTAAAAAAGGGGATCAATTGAGGTTCTTTATGTCGAATTCTAACAGACCTATAATGCGTATTGAATTTAACGATATTGTAAACTTTAAAGATTCTATGACAGAACCTATTACTGAATTTGCAAAAGATGCAGGTTTGACCTACGATAATTTACCCTTTGTGAATGTAGTACAGCTAGATAATTTAGATGAAGAAAATGTATTACTTCTAAGAAGAAGAAGTGACGGAGTATTATATCTACACAACAGAAGCAAAAAATGGATGTAAATCCTACACAGCATAAATACCTAAAAAAGATCAAGTTTGCCTTGGTCTTTTTTTGTTGTATTTCAACTTTAATTTGCTGTAAGAAAGAGCCTAAAAATATTGAGGTTGCTGTCAATTATCAATATACTAAGGCGACGAGCATCACTTTTGAAGGATCGAACATTGATGAATATCAAGTTTCATTAAAGGCAAACAATACAATTCCTATCTTAGGAAAGTTTGCCGATGAAAAACCTCTTATTAAGTTTTCTCCATTAGTACCTTTTACTGCTGAAGAGTCTTATGTAGTATTAAAAAAAGGTAAAATTGTAGGTGAGTTTACCATTGAAAAATCGGCTTCTGAAGCGCCTGAAGTACTCGCTGTATATCCACAAGCAAAGGTAATTCCTGAGAATTTGTTGAAGATGTATTTTGTATTTTCAAAACCCATGCAGCAATCTGAAAAGACCTTAGATTATATTCAAGTATTTAATGTGACTGAGAATAAGGAGGAAAAAATCTTTTTGGAATTGGAGAACGAATTGTGGAATAAAAATCATACTGTACTCACATTATGGCTCGATCCAGGAAGGATTAAAAAAGATTTAATTCCGAATAAAGAACTTGGAATTCCAATTAAGGAGGGAAATTCATATCAGATTACAATTAGTGATGCATTACAAGGTTTTGAAGGGATTCCGCTAGGGAAGGAGTATGGTAAAACGTTTACTGTTGGAGGTAGAGATTCTAAAATGCCAAATACAGCTCATTGGGAATTAACGCTTCCAACTCTAGAAACTAAAGAGTCTTTGGGTATTTCTTTTCATGAAGCTTTGGATGCCATGTTGATCGAAGAAACCATTGAAGTTTTTAAGGGTAAAGAAAAAATTGAAGGCGGATTTATGATTTCGAAAAAAGCAAATAATGTCTTATTTGTTCCAAAAACATTCTGGGAAAAAGGAGATTATAAAGTAATTGTTTCGGGTTATTTAGAAGACTTGGCGGGGAATAATCTGAATCGACTTTTTGATACTGATTTGCAATCTAAGACCCCAAAAGTTGCTGAAAATCTTCACTTTCTTTCATTTAAAGTTGAATAGTTGTTGCTTCGAGAGCACTTCGACTTCGCTCAGTGTGGCACCTCAGTCAACGAGGATTAAAGATTCTTTTTGAATATGAATGGTGACTTCGAGAACCTAGCCACCCAATGCAACTTAACTTACTAATTACGGCGGCTGAGGCTCTCGAAGCCACCGACTTTATAAAAGTGGATTTCTCCACCCAAACTCTTCAAACAAAGCAATCCAATCATTTGGAAAAGAAGCTTTTAATTGTAATGCTTCTTGAGTAAACGGATGTGTAAATTTTAAAGACCCTGCATGTAAGAAAAGGTGTGTCCAACCAAAGTTTTGTTCATACATGAGATCATGGTTTTTATCACCGTATTTTGCATCATTGATTAAAGGCGTAGAAATCTTATTCATGTGTATGCGTAATTGATGCAATCGTCCCGTTTTTGGTTGTAGTTCCACCAAACTATATCGTGAGGTTTCATAAGGTTTTACAGGAATGTCTAGGGTGATTTTCTCTAGCAATTTTAGATGGGTTTCTGCTTCTTTATACACATCGGAATCCTTCCCTTTTACAGGAGAATCAATGATTTTTGATTCAGAAGCAAAACCACGAACGACTCCGTAATAAGTCTTCTGAATTTCGTTGCGAGTAAACAATTCTTGGAATTTAGAAACATAATCTGTTTGGGTTGCCAATAATAGGATTCCTGATGTTTTTCGATCTAAACGATGAATAGGGTAGTACTTCTGTCCTAATTGCTCTTGTAACAATTGCAATAGTGATTTTTCATCTGATTTATTCCTAGAATGATGTGCGTGATGTGTTAAAACATTGTTCGGTTTCCTCACCACAAGGCAGTAGGTATCTTGATACACAATTTCTAAATTCATACGACGACTTTCTTTTTTATAAACAATAATAAAATGATGGAAAGCAATCCGCAAACTGTAAATCCGATGAATAGAGGTAGGGCAGTGGTCTTTACAAAACTGCCAATATAGGTTGCAATAGGAACCGCCATTACTGTAGATACAAATCCGTTGATGGCAGCGCCAATACCTGCGATATGCCCTAAAGGTTGCATGGCTAAGGATCGTACGTTTCCGAATAAAAATCCTATAGCAAAGAATTGTATTGCAAAAAAGGAAACTAAAACGTAAACGCTCGGATTCAGATCACCAAAGAAAATGACAACGTATAGGCCAGATATTAAAGTAAAGAGCACTGCAAAAATATTTACGAGTTTTTGCATTCCGAAGCGAACCACTAGAGTTCCGTTGATAAACGTAGCAAATCCTACAGAAAAAGCAAGTGCTCCAAAGATGTACGGAAACTCATCTACAAATCCGTATTGTATTTGAAAAATATGTTGAGAACTGCTTAAGAATACCATAAATGATCCAGTAATAAAACCAGAAATTAACGTAAATATAATTGCAGGTCTGTGTTTGATAAATTCTTTTGTTCCGTCAATGAATAGGCGTACGGTGAATTTCTTTTTATGTTCGGGTTTTAAAGTTTCAGGTTGTCGTTTCCACAACCAAAGTAATACGAGTGCTCCAAATAATAACTGACTGTAAAATATGGATTCCCAACCATAGGCGTCTAACATGATTTTCCCTAAAGTAGGCGCAACAATGGGAATTAAGATAAAAATAGCGACAACAAATGACATAATTTTCGCCATATAATCGCCTTCAAAGCTATCACGAATCATCGCAATACTCAATGTTCTAGGAGCTGAGAGTCCAATTCCTTGTAAGATTCTACCAACGACCATGGTTTCTATATTGGTAGCATAAATGCATAAAAAACTCGCCAAAACAAAAACAGCAAAGCCAAGGTAGATAATTGGTTTTCGTCCAAAGCTATCCGATATTGGGCCGAAAATAAGTTGTCCAAATCCTAAACCTAAAAAGATCATGGTAATCAACAATTGGTTGTCACTTGAACTTTGAGTTCCTATGGCAATTCCAATGTTTTCCAAAGCTGGGAGAATAGCGTCAATTGATAAGGCAACGATAGACATCAAAGATGCCATTAATGCGATAAATTCTAATTTGCTTTTTTGCTTGATTGATTGCATCGTGCAAAAATAGTGCATTCGTGAAGATGAATTGATGAATATTTCTAAATTGTCAATGGTATCTGTAAGAAGAAGCAAGACCGCTTGCGCTTTTGGAGTAAAGAGACAAGACTTGTTGCTAACTAATTGATAAACAAAGTTTTTAAGAATTGAGCTTTGTGAAAATTAAAACTAAGTTGTTTTGAAGAGAAAACTAAAAACTTCAATTGAATATAGTGTTAAATTGTAAGGAAACCTTAGGATTTATACTAATTTGGTATAAAACTTGTTGCGATGCATATATAAAAAGAGTTTAAAAATGAAAAGTACACTTAAAATGTCTTTCATAATATTCCTAATTCTATTAATCAATGGATGTGGGGAGGTTGAAAAAAAAGAACAAGAGCCAATTGAAAAAGAAATAGCCATAGTTCAAAGGGAATTTGGAAAATGGAAAAAAGAAAATGACAGTCTTGGTGTTGAACTAAATACTAAAAAGTTCAATAATTGGATTGATTTAGTTAAACGAGCTGGAAAGATTGTTTGTAATGACAGTATTCCAAAAATAACATTAAAAATAAATAATGAAGTTAGAACTATCTATTTTCATAATCCTTGTTGGGAAGACAATTCTTATAAAATTATCAAATCAAAAAATGTAATTGAAATTCATAATGACACAATTTTTAAACATAAAAAAGGTACTTTTCCGTTAGACAGTTTAGAAAGTGTTTTAAAAATGGATATTACCAATAATGGAATAAATCCTATGCTGAGTGAAAATTCAAAAAAACTATTGATTTCCATTTCTTATGACAAGAAAAATGAATTTAACAAGCTGCTTAAAAATTTAGATAAATTAACCAAACAATATTACAGAATAACAAATAAGACGGATATTAAAATATGGTTAACTGATAAAGAGTTTTTGAAACCACCATTACCGTTCAAAAAATAAATTGAGATTAAACAATGAGAACATTTCTTTTAGTATTCGTAGGCATTTTATTGATAGGATGCGAAAGTTCAAAAAATATTGCGAAAAAAACTAGCGATGGGAGAAACCTTGAGCAATTGATCAATGATAAATCTTTTGAAGTCGTTTTGCGTTGGGCACAACCGAATGGTTTTACTAGAATTGCTAGTTTGGGATTGTTACCACCAGGTGATAGTGCTAATAGCATCAATCTATCGAACAATAGCAGTTCGTTTGTAAAGAAAGGTGATGATCTCGATATTCTATTACCGTATTACGGTGAGCAATTGGCTGGGAGAGCTTATAAAGATAATGGCAGCATTCAATTTGAAGGAGTTCCTGATTCATATTCTATTGATTATAATGAGAAGAAAAAGAATTACCAGATTAAGTTTAAAATAAAAGATGGCACTGAATTGTACAATATCTCTGTGCAATTGTATGAAAATTTATATGCTAAGGTTTATGTCAATAGCAGCCATAGAACATCCATTAATTATACGGGAGTAGTAAGAGAGATAAAAGAGTAATGCTAATAAAATACTGAATTTCTTTGATTTATAAATTTGATATTTAACATAATGTAAATTATAGTACAAGTATATAATATTGTTAATTATCACTAATGGTTTCATTTGTAGTCTATCTTTTGCCTTCTAATACAAAAGTTTATGCATTTAATTACAGTTTTTTCTTATCAATTAATGATAGCAGCTTATTGGCTTTAGCTTTATTATGCACTTCATTTATTATTCCCTTTAAAACCTTTATGTTAATTTTATTTTCATTTAAATAATTAAACATCTTAGGAACAACATCAGTAGTTTTCCATAAATCAATTTTCAATAGGAGAAGACATCTCAAACTGTAAGGCCAAGAATAATGACTATATCTTCTTTCAACTAACGACATTTCACAATACTCTATCCCTTTTACATACATATTTCTCCAACCAGTATTATAAATAACCCACGCCATGTTATTTAAGTATTTTGCTCTATTAAACTTAGATTTAGATAACTCAATAGCTTTTGAGTAATTCTGCAAGCTTCTTTTTCTGTCAATTTCTATTAAACAGTTTCCTTTTAGGTTGTAATAATCTTCATCTTTTTTACTAACAGAATTGAGAATTTCTAATGCAAACTTTTGTCTATTTCCTGTTTTTAAAGCTCTAACATAGTGCTTTTTTATAGGGTCATTAGTGTTTTCATTTATATATTGAATCTTTGGAATAATATAATTGTCTAAAGCAGTTTCATCAAACTTAACTGCTTCAGTAATTAATTTATTCAGTTGATGATTCAAGAAAATTTCTTTATTCATATATCGAACAAATAAGTTTTCAAGTATTTTAGATGCATTATTTTTCACTTTCCTTAAGTAGGTTTTAAAATAATGAGTTTTTATTTTTACAGTTTTTTTATTTAAAAACCTGTTTATCAAATCGTACATGTCTACATCTTCATTCTCAATACTTCGTATAATAACATAGAAAATTTTTACATATTCATCTTTTTTTATCGATTTTTTAACTCTTTGATTTAATATTTCTAACCTTCGCAATTCATCATTTAATAACTCTAAATTTCCATCATCTAAATTCAATAGGTCAACGTTTTTAGAGAATGTTTTTATTATTTCGTAATAACGTATATCAAATAAATTATTAATAGAATTTACTCCTAAACATTTAATGAAATAATCTTTTACCAAACCTGAGTTAAAAGCATTTTCATCAATAAGATAGTTACATAACAAATATCCACATACCCAAGCAACTCCTCTTTCATCATTTGCACTTTGAAAAAGATATAGAGACTCTGTTAGTTCTTTAACTGAATCTTCATATTTACTGTTGTAATAAAGAGAAATACCAATTCTAGCTTTGAGTATTGCGATACTTCTGTCATTTTGAATAATTATTGTACTCTTCTTAAGTTTAACCAATATCCTTAAAGCGGTATCATACTCTTTTTTTTCGATAAAATACCATGAAAGATTCGAAATACTTTGAGATACAACCTGCCAATCCAATTGAGAAATTGAGTAATCTTGTTTTACAACTATATTTATCTTGCCTAACAGAATCCGAATGGCGTCATCAGGTTGTCCAATAGCTGATAATAACTCCGTATATAACAAATATATTTTAAGCTCGAGTTTTATATATTCTCTAATTTTATGTATATCACCATACTTTAGAGGTTTGGATTGGTAAAGTATTGGACGAATAGCCCTTAAACTTTCTTCGAAATTTCCGAGTAAATAGTTTGCGTGTGCATAATTAAAATTTAACCATTCATCATCTTTACTTGATGTGTCATTTTCAATTTGGAATTTAATGATGCGCGATAAATCATCATATTTACCTAATAGTTTATACTTATGAATATATGATTTAATAATTATTTTTGATCTCTTAAAATTTTTGACTTTATGCCAATAATAGATTGATTTAGTAGTGTTTTTAATAGCATCTCTAAGTTCTAAAGCATTGTGTGCTAATTGATGATGATAACTTCCATAAAAAGATAAAATTTGATTTCTTTCAAATTCATCTATAGGTTCTTTAAATTTTAAGGCAGTTTCTTTAGAAATTTTGAGTAAGGTTTTGTCATCATTGTTTGATATTAAAAACCTATCTAAACTACCATGCTGCAATAAGTGTTTTTTATCCAGTTTTAAATAGGTTATAAGTGATTCAATTAAGTTAAAGCTAAAATAATTTTCAACTAGGGATAAATACCTTAATAATAGCACTTCATCATTACTCAAAGGTTTAACCTCTTTTTTATTATTTATTATGCTTTTTGGATCATTAATAATTTGAGACATTTTTTTATCCAAATTTTTGAAAGCTTCTCTATCATTAATGTTTTTTAAGTAATTATTAGCTGCCTGGTATTTTGTTTTTGCAAGATTCATTTCAAACATCTTGTGAAAACGATTTATTGTAGGGTCTTCTTTCAGAATACTGTCTGCCAAATTTGGATTATCTATTATTGCTTTTATAGTCTTGCTAAGTTTTTGTCTTTCTTGTTCTCTTAAAGTTTTATTTGGACACCACTCCTCCAAGGTATTATTAAAACAAGCTATAATTTGTTGTTTAATATTACCTTTAAAAACAATATTATAAAGTGCTCCATGTGCTTTAATAGATAAACCTGCCCCTAAGCTTATAACAAAATTTATGAGTAGAACTTCCATTTGTGTATTCTATTTATTCTAAAATACAATCAAAAATGATTGAATGATAGAGTTAAAGCTTTTTATTAAATTTTATGGGAACATATAAATATACAAAATTATTAGCTTTATATTTCCATTCCACACACATTGCAGCTTCCCTCCTATGTCGGCAACTCCAATAAGTGTTCCATTAACTGTAGCAAGAAAAGCTTTTTAAGAAAGAAATTTTTGTGGAAACCCGTAATATGATTTTGCTTTTTACCTAAGCAAAGTTACATAACGCAGAACATTATAGTACAAATAATTAGTAATTTCTGTATAGCCGTTTTTCAGGCTATTTACACATAATTGCAGATATAGTGCTTTTAGGTCTATATCGTTAACAATTATGTTAAAAGAAATGCGAAGTATTCATGAACTCAATTAAAAAACAATAAAAATGGCGTGAACTAAATTACGGCTAATTAATTTGTAGGTTTATTTGATAGCCATAATGTAATAAATTGAAACTGTAGAACTTCTCTTCTTAAGGTTTTATTTATCTTTTTTCTTAATAAAAAAAGAAATAAAAAAATCAAGACTGCACAAAACTTTGGAAACAATTACGGTTCGTTATGCTATATTTAGGAAACTTTTTGCATACCTAAACTTGCGCAGAAGTTAATCTGTATAAAGAGAAACCAAAGAAATTGTTACTAGACCTCTAAAATATAGCCACTCTACTTACCTATTGTTTTTGCCAAAGTTTTATTAGGTCTGGTTATTTCACTTTCTGCATGTTACGGATAACCGTAATAGTACTTACATATTTTTGATATCTTAGTACATCAATCTAAATTCTTAGATACTAGATGACCACGGAAAAGCTTCAACAAAGTATAACCAATATTGCCAGTAAAATTCAAGTTATTCCTATGTCGCGAGGATACTGGGTGAACAGAACTGAAGATGGGACGCTTTATAATACATTTTTTGACAATAATATAATTGGATTACAGCTAAATGAAATTCCCTTATCTAAACTTGATGAAATCAGAAAAGCTTATACTTTGAAAAATGGAAGGATAGGCAATTATGATAAGGTCCAAGTACGAATAGTTGATTTCTATCATAATCATTATGCTAAAAAAATAAGGGAAACACCAGTACAAAAAAGATCTTATGTAACTGCCAATGTCACAAAAAAAGCTAATCAAGTTTTTAACTTCGTATTTAAAATGAAAAAGGGCGATTATGTAGCAATTCCATCTTCAAATTCAGAGTATATATCAATTGGAAGAGTATCTAATCCATATCTAGATAATACTAAACATACTCATCTTCAGAGAACTGTTGATTGGATTGGTACATTTAGAAAAGTTGAATTAGATATCAGGATCTTTCAAGTTTTTAGTTCTCATTTAGCTTTTTATGATATTTCTAAACATAAAGATGTAATTTTGCGAACTTTGTATGATTTCTATTTTGAGAATGAGGAAGGAAATTTTGTTCTTAATCTTGGTAAAAATGGTAAAATTCCATTTCAAGAAGAAGCAAAACTGCTTTACTACTTCAATGAACTTTTTGCAGGTTATTTAAAAGCTAATGATCTTCCATACAGCATTGAAGATCTTTCGACAATTGTTAATCTTAATTCGAAGGGTAAAAGAAAGCTTTTTGGGGCACGATATACAACTTTTTTGGCTGCACTTTTCATGACAGTGGTTTTAGATGGTGATTCAATTAATCATACCTTTAATCAAAACATTTTGACAGTTAAAGAAAGTATGGATCTGTATTTAGATAATGGGAATGGTATAATAACTCGGGAGAATTTGAAGAAAGCAGCAGAAGAAATGAATGTAGACAAACAAGACTTTTTTAAAAAAGTACTGAGACAAACAAGTGATGAATTAGATTCTTTAAGAAGTGATCGGGATAGAATTAATAGATATTATTAAAAATGGATTTTTCATCAATTGTAAAGTCGGATAACCCGTATAAGTTCTTTTTTCTTACTGGAGCGTTTTTGATAATTTTTAGTCTTTATTATCAATTTCAACAGCACCAAGAAATTGAACTAAAGAAAAACGAAGTGGATCTAATTTATTCAAAACTTACTGTAGAAGCTCAGTATTTAAATCAAGAAATAAAACTTAATAAAGATAAATCTGCTATTCTTATTAGGGAATTAGATTCTCTTTTTAATTTAAAAAAATCAACTCCTAACAAAGCTGAGTTAATATCAAAAAAAATCAATGATAAAAAGATTGAATTCAATGATTTATTCAACAAACTTGAGCTAAAAGAATACAATCTAAATTTTAAAAGTTTGGATGCTGATTATAAGAAATCGGAAATCAGTATCTATGAAAAGTATTTGTCACGATTTAAAATATTTTCCTACGTAGTGATTATAGTTGGACTGTTTCTTTTTATTTGGGGTGGTCTGAAATGGTTCAGAGAACATAAAAGAAGATTAAAAAAGGAATTCTCTGAAACATAATTAATAGTGGAACTTTTATTTCCATTGCACACATACACATTGCAGGTTCTCTGCTCTTTTTTATACAATAGGAATCGGCAACTCCAATACGTGTTCCATTTTGCTTAAAAGAAAGCGTTATTATAAAAGAAAAATATATGGAAAACCGAAAAAACTTTGTTACTACTACTGCGCTCCACATACATTACATGTTTCTTTTGCCTTGTTATTTTAAGAAATCAGAACAAAGAAACTGCAATAAGTGTTTCGTTGTGAATTTTCACAATGAACATATCTAAAAACCATTATCATGCTTGTCGTCATTACTACTAAACAAGTTACGTCATTAACAATATTACATTAGAGTTTAACTAAAAACTCACCATCAATCAGCAGTTTATGAGTGATAAAAAAAATGAAAATAATCGAATAACCAAACTAGAAGCCGATTTACTCGAACAAGAACATAGACCATACCATCTAATATCGAATTATTTGAACCGTAAAAAAAAATGGTCTGATTTGAACGATCCTAGAAGAAAATCAGTGCAAAGAGCACTTATTTGGCGCTTATTTTTTTCACCAACAGTTTTAGCAATTGGAGGAAGCTCGCTTATCGCTTTAATTACAGTCTTTTTAATGAAGAATCAGAATAATATAATAAGTAAACAAAATGAACTAATAAAAGAACAAAATAGACGCATACAAATTCAAGCCAATTTAGAGGAAGCCCAGAGAAGAAATAATTTAATCTTATTAATGGATAATATTTTAGTTCAGGTTGACAATGAACTAAAGGAAAATAAAGACAGTATTCTCTCAAGAACTTTAATTAGTAGAATACAAGCACTTGGTCAAGGGTTTCTTCCATATCGTTTCCTTGATTATTCCCTCAAAAGTAAATCAAATATTGACAGTTTAGGCTTGACTAAAGAGTTAAGCCCTGAAAGAGGTCAACTTCTATTATCTCTTGTAAATAGTGGAATCAGTGAAGAAAGTATGGATGACATATATTGGTATACTTCATTTGACAAATCTTATATTAGAGATTCATATTTCGCTGGTGGATATTTAAATAGTATAATTTTAACTAATTCCGATATGCGAAATGTAACCATAACTTCTGCTAACTTGAGTGATGGAGACTTAACAAGCACAGATTTAAGAGGTGCTGACTTAACAGATAGCGATCTTAGTGGAGTTAACTTTATTAATGCCGATTTAAGAAAAGCAACTTTAACAGGAAGTGATCTAAGTTATGCTGATCTTAGAGGAGCCAAACTAGATGGCACAAGTTTGTATAATGCCAATCTAAAAAACACAATAGTAGAGGAAGATTGGTTTAGCCTAATGGAGAATAAAATCAATCCAGCTGTTCTTCATAATATTAAAGTAATTTACGAAATAAAAGAATTTGGTATATTCAGCGATACAGGTAAAAAAGCATTTGGTTTGTTCAAAAAAAAAGTAATTCTAAAGGAACAACTAATTGAACCTTCAGACATGAGTATTCGCGTAACTAGCAACAAGAAAATTATTATAAATGACACTATCCCTTAAACTGATAGTTTATGATAAGGCCATCAAACGTTATTTTTCATCATTCATTTATACTAAAATATAGATTATAACTATGGTTATTAATGCAATTAAAATTAGCGCTCTTTGTTACAATTAATTATTTATGGAATTTCGTTAGTTAATTGAAAATAAGTATAGAATAATCCACTCCATAAACATTCCCCTACTCTCCTATCGTCATTTTGGGCAAAGCGTATTCCATTTAATTTTTCAAAGTGTTTTTTACAACACATTTACTTTTCCAAAACAAAGTGCACATAACGCAGAACATTATGATACAGAAAAAGATAATCATAATTAGGCATTATGTAAAATTGCTTTAAACTATAAAGCTTGTCTTTTATTGTAATTATGTAGACAAAAAACTATAGCTATAAATTATTATCATAATCCATACTTTGATTTAATACACGAACAATTAAAATACCAATATCTGTAACTAAATAAAAAATAGTGTGTGATTTATAAGAAAATCGTTTTAGTGATAGCATAAACTCTGATGCATCACGTCCAAGATTTACGTTATCCGCTAATATTTGAAAAAGATCGTGAATCCCTAATAAATATCCTTTTGCTTGTTTTAACCCAAATGTTTCAATTCCGTATTCATACATCCTGGATAAATCAATTTCTGCTTTTTTGGATACTTTATAAACGCCCATCTGCTTGCATACGTTCTTCAACTTCTTTCATTATATCTGGAACAGTTTTATCACTAATACCACTATTCATACCTTCCGTTATAGCAGCTTTAAGTGCTGAGAATTTAGCGTTTTTTGCTTGATCTCTTCTTACTAAATCACGAAGATATTCACTGTCATTTGTGTACTCTCCTTTCGTAACTTGAGATTTTATCCATTTGTCTTGTTTTCCTGTAAATGTGATTGTTTTTCTTATTGTTGACATAATAAATTGTTTAAATAATCATACTATTGGTGTAATATACAATATTCATCGAACATTCTAAAATCAGGAACTATCTAATTAATATTTCAGTAACGATTCCCTTTCCATACACCTGTCTCCGACAAGGCAGGCATTGCCACTTCAATACATAGTAATTCCTGTATAGCCCTATGATGACTGAGCTTATCGAAATCTCAGGCTATTTACACATAATATCAGATATTATGGCTGCAAGGCTTATATCTTTTTAGAAAATACAATGTTTTCATATTCTTTTCCATTGACTATGAAATTTAATTCTCCAACGTTTTTAAATTCATTTTTTTCATAGAATCTTATAGCTCTATTATTTTTTATATAAACAGAAAGCCACATGGTATCTAATTTTAAGGCTTTGGCTTGCTCTTCAACATAAGTTAGAAGTTGTTTTCCAATTTTCAACGGGATGAAATCATCTAAGATGAAGATCCTTTCAAGACGACAATTGTTTAGAGAGGCAATACTTTCCTGTTTTGCGTTTAGTATTAATTTTGCGTAACCAACAGGTAAATCATCAACATACATAATGTAGAAAAGATTCTTAGGATTGTTTATATTTTGTTCCGTTTTAGAAACTGAAAAATTCTCGTCTAAGTATTTTAATAGATTGCTTTTATCATCTATATAATGACCATGAGATTCAGCCCACGTTATTCTCCCTAAAAGTGCTAAAACTTCTGTGTCTGCTTCTTTCGCTATTTTTATTTTAATCATTGTTATTCTTTTTAATTTTTAATCGTCTTAGATGATACCCATGCAGAAATACAGCAATAGTACACCCAATAATTATCGGATTTGCGCTAATTAATGCACCATATACAATGTAAATTACATTAGCAATTAGTGAGATTAATCGTAGTTTATATTCTCCTTTGGTTGACATTGAATATAAATTGATGATTAAACCTGCGTAACCAATACTATCAATTAAAACTGAGTTCATATGTTATATTTTTTGAAATTACAGGTGTTTCTATTATTAAAATTAAATACTATACTTTATATAGTTACAATATTAAGTATAGTATTCTATATTTGCAATAACGGTCAAAAATGATAGTATAATTAAATCAGAAATATGCACAAATTCAATGGAAAAGAATATCCCTGCTGTGCAACTTTAGCAATGGGTATTATTGGGGGAAAATGGAAAACAGCCATTCTATATAATTTGAAGTCTACTACACTGCGTTATAATGAACTTAGAAAAATGATGCCTACAGTAACTGAACGAACTTTGAGTTTGCAATTAAAAACATTAGAAAAAGATGGAATCATAAAGAGGAAAGTTTACGCCTCAAAACCACCATTAAAAGTAGAATACTCTTTAACTGAGTTTGGCAAAACTTTAGTGCCTTTGTTACAAGCTATTGTAGATTGGGCAAAATATGCAATTGAACATAATGCAAAGTAAGAAAAGCTTTTAAATAAGAAGTTTTTGTGAAAACCACTATGCTAACCTGATAGTTGACTCATTCACTAAAAAGGTCTACCAGAGCGTTTATAGTTCCATTTATAATGTTTTGAGCTTGGTCATTAAACTTTGTGGTATTAGTATTCATATCGTCTTTGAGATATTAATTAGATTTTCGTTAACTTTATAATCTAACCAAACCACATTAAAAAATGAAGATACTTTCCCGCATTTTTTGCACAATCATGTTAACCTTTTTAATGGCTTTTACGACTTCAGCTCAAGAGAAAGTCGCTACAAAAAATCCTTTTAATGGTCTTAAACTTCGAAGCATTGGTCCTGCGTTTATGAGCGGACGAATCGCAGATATTGCTATTCACCCACAGAATGAAAACATTTGGTATGTTGCCGTAGGTTCTGGTGGTGTATGGAAAACCATTAATTCTGGGACTACTTGGACACCTATATTTGATAAGGAAACCTCTTACTCTATTGGAACTGTTTCAATAGATCCTAACCGCCCAGAAACAATTTGGGTTGGTACAGGCGAAGATGTTGGTGGACGCCATGTTGGTTTTGGAGATGGTGTTTATCGCAGTGATGATGGTGGGCAAACATGGACCAATATGGGTCTTAAAGAAACGCAGCATATTTCTCGTGTTAAAGTTCATCCTAATAACAGTAATATCGTTTGGGTAACAGCACAAGGTCCGCTTTGGAGTAAAGGTGGTCAGCGTGGCTTATATAAAAGTAAAGATCGAGGTAAAACCTGGATAAAAACACTGGGTGATGACAAATGGACAGGTGTTACAGAATTAGTATATGATCCTAGAAATCCAGACCGTATGTATGCAGCTACATGGCAACGTCACAGAACTGTTGCCGCCTATATTGGCAATGGTCCTGGTACAGCATTATACCGAAGCGACGATGGTGGTGATACTTGGGAAAAATTAACCAATGGTTTACCAAAAACATCCATGGGTAAAACAGGTTTAGCCATTTCTCCACATGATCCAGATGTGTTGTATGCTGCCATTGAGTTAGATCGTAGAACAGGTGCTGTGTATCGCTCCAACGACGGTGGAAGCTCTTGGTCTAAACAGTCAAATACCGTTACTGGTGGAACTGGCCCGCATTACTATCAAGAATTATATGCCTCACCACATCAAAAAGACCGTTTATATCTTATGGATAATAGCATGCAAATTTCTGAAGATGGCGGAAAGACTTTCTATAGAATGAATAGAAAAAACAAACATGGTGATAATCATGCCATAGCGTTTAGGAAAAATGATCCTAATTACTTGCTTGTTGGTACCGATGGTGGTTTATATGAATCCTTTGACTTAACCAAATCTTGGAAATACATTGAGAACTTACCTGTAACTCAGTTTTATAAACTGGCTGTAGATGATGCCGAACCATTTTATAATATCTATGGAGGGACTCAAGACAATAGTACCGAAGGAGGTCCATCACGTACAGATAATCTTCATGGCATACAAAATAGTGATTGGCGCGTGATTCTTAATTGGGATGGGCATCAACCAGCTACTGAGCCAGGAAACCCAAATATTGTATATGCGGAACGTCAAGAAGGGACGCTTTCACGTTTAGATATGAAAACTGGTGAAGCTGTAGACATACAGCCACAACCTGTCGAGGGCGATGCAATTCAACGTTTTAATTGGGATGCTCCTATACTTGTGAGCCCACACAAACCGTCTACCATTTATTTTGCATCCCAACGTGTTTGGAAATCAGAAAATCGAGGCGATTCTTGGAGCGCTATATCTGATGATTTAACAAAAAATGAAGAGCGTATTACCTTGCCAATTATGGGCAAGCAGCAATCTTGGGACAATGCTTGGGATGTGTATGCCATGTCTAATTACAATACAATTACGTCACTTTCAGAATCTCCTAAACAAGAAGGCCTTCTCTATGTAGGTACCGATGATGGTTTGATTAATGTTACTGAAAATGGAGGTGCGAATTGGAGGCAAATTAAAGTGAATCAATTACCTGGTGTACCTTCAACAGCTTTTGTCAATGATATCAAAGCTGATTTATATGATGCTAATACTGTTTACGTAGCTTTAGATAATCATAAGTATGGTGATTTTAAGCCTTATTTATATAAAAGCACTAACAGAGGACAAACCTGGAAATCTTTAACTAAAACCATTCCGGATAATCATTTGGTATGGCGATTAGTGCAAGATCATGTGTCACCTAACCTTTTATTTATTGGTACCGAATTTGGTTTATTCTTTTCAGTTGATGGAGGAAAGCAATGGACCGCTTTAAAAGGCAAGGTGCCAACAATTTCGTTTAGAGATTTAGCCATACAAAAACGTGAAAATGATTTGGTTGCAGCGTCTTTTGGTCGTGGATTTTATATTCTAGATGATTATTCAGCTTTAAGAGACGTGTCCCAAACAGATTTAAATGCGGAAGCTAAGTTGTTCCCAGTTCGTGATGCTTGGTGGTATATACAGCGTTCTCAACTCAGTTTTGAAGCTAATAAAGGGAGTCAAGGTGATTCGCATTTTGTAGCACCTAATCCAGATTTTGGTGCATTACTCACCTATTACCTTAAAGAAGCTCCAATATTGCAAAAAGAGCAACGTAAAACAAAAGAAAAGAATATTAAAAATCAGAACATTCCTTTTCCAGGATGGAAGGCCTTAGAAGACGAAAAATTAGAACAAAAGCCTCAACTGGTCTTTGTGATAAAGAATCAGGCTGGTGAGGTAATACGTAATATCTTTAAAGAAGCAAAATCTGGGATTAACAGAACGGCTTGGGATTTAAGATATCCTAATTATAGTCCGATAGGTCTAAACGACATGAAGGGTTCTAATGGAAACGAGTTAAAAGGTTTGCTAGCACCGCCAGGTACTTACAGTGTAACCATGTATTTGTCGCATAATGGCAGTATAAAACAACTTGATGCTCCAGTAAAATTCAAGGTGAAACCGCTCTATAAAAATACGCTACAAGGAACAACACCAGAGGTTGCATCTGCTTTTTGGCGCAGTTATGAAGCAGCTTCAAGAACTGCAAGTGCCATTGACAAGTCTATAGTTAAAGCTGAAAAAAAGACTAAAGCATTGCACAAAGCACTAATACATAGTAGGATCAACCCAGAAACGGGTTTAAAACAATTAGAGCTTATAAGAGATCAAATCAATACTTTAAAATCGGATTACTATGGTAATCAGGCCAAAGCAGAAATAGGAGAAAAGAATCCACCTTCGGTTAATGATAAGATGTTCACGATTTATTTAAGTCTAGAGCGATCTACTTATGGTCCGACAGAAACCAACAAAGCGCAAATGAAAATTATCAATGATATGCTTAATAAAGCAGAAAATAAATTAAAAGCAATTCAAAACGCTATGGACAGATTAGAAGTTATGTTGAAAGCTTCTGGAGCTCCATATATTGATGATTAAACTAAAAAAGCACATAACCAAATAAAAAAGAGCTGTAACAGCTCTTTTTTAATTTAATTTGAAATTACAATTTCAATTGTACCATGAGGTCCTTCAACATCTCTTCTATGTTTTCTCCTGTCGTTTTTAGCTTCTTGCTCTGATTCTCTGTGTAGACCACATTCTCCGTGTTCTTCACATATTGCTTGATAACGTGCCATATAATTAAATTAGTTTAAAGTTTAGTGGTAATGAAGCCTGAATACCAAATACATTTCTTCCAAAAAGTGATTTATCACTTGCTTTATTAAAAAGATCATTCAGGCCAAAAAAGACTTCTAAGTTTACAGATGATTTTATATTCTTACTATCAACAAATGGAATTAAAACCCCTACTCTAGTAGATAATATAGGTCGAAAACTTCCAACATCTAGAGCTCCTTTTACATGGACTCCAACATTATTTTTATTCCCCATAAATTGGTAGAAATCCCCAAAAAATTGCCCTGACAGTTCTTCTTCTTCAAAGTTTCCTACATAGGCATTTAATCGTTTAATTAAATCTCTATTGGATGTAACTTCTGTTGTTGTCTTTACTTCGGTTAGATTCAAACTGGATAAGTTATTTCCATAGGTTCCTTTAAATCCTAATGAATAATACTTGATATGCTTTACACCAGTGTCGAGATCACTTTTCCTAGTAGACTTCTTCTTATTATTAGGAATTAAAGGTCTATTTGTGTATCCACTTAAAGAAATAAAGAAAGAAGGAACCAAATCATTTTCTTGAAATATCTGATTTTCAAAATCACGAGTATCATCAAATAAATTAAAGGTTTGGTAATTAACTTCCGCACCAATACTAAACCATTCTACGGAAATGTCTAAAGCCTTAATATCATTGATTTTTTTTAGATTTTTGCTAAAATCAAAGATTGTTTTACTTATTGATGTTTCGATTTCATCATCTTCATCATAGCTAGATACCTTATCTTTTAGCTTTAAAATTTCATCAGATGAAGTTTTAATTTGAATGGAATACAATTTGGTTAAATGATCCTTCTGGTTTTCTTCTTCTAATAAATTTTTCCATTTGTCATCGTTATCTTTTATTTCTTCTTTAGTTGTTTTCAATTCATCCACCATATTGCCCAACTCTTCAAATAAAAAAGTTAAATTCTGTTGATCAATCCGCATTTCAGTAGGGTTTCTTCTCCTAAGGTTCTTAATTTTATTTACAGAATCTTTGACCTTTTGAATACTATCTATCAACAATTTTTTTCGAGATTTGAGTTTTGTTATTGTTCCAAAAAGTGTTTTTTTTCTTGGAGAGAGGTTGTCTAATAGCTGTTTTTTTTTAACTAATTTATCATGTTCTTTTTGCTTTTTAAGGATAATGGCTTGTGTATTAACCTTGAAATTAATGATTTCTAAATATTTTTTTTGATGAGTTTCTGCAATTTTTCTAGTTTCATTGTTAATGGAAGTAACATCCGAAACTTTTAAAGCAATACCTGGTTTATAAAATATGCGATGATAAGTTACTCCAAGACCGACATTACTACCTAATTTACTATTGCTAAAAATATTGGCAACATTATCTGATAAACCTGCTTCTATTTTAAAAGTGTATACTTTATTGTTTTTGACAATATTGATTGCTGCATCTAAAGTACTATTCGCTGTATTGACAGAAGCATAATTTCCAATACCAGCTAATGTATTTCCTGTGATCAATCTGGAAAATTCATTATTTAAAACAATTTGCAATAGCTTGTCGGGGCTATCCCAATCATCTAAATAAGTTACAGTACTATCTTTGACTTCTTTTGGATATATTAAGAAGTTTTCTTCTTTCTGTGCTTGTAAGGCGAATAAATTCCCCATAAAAAAGATGAAAAAAAGATTCACCAATAGTTGATTGATTTTCATAATGTCTATTTTTAAATGAATGAGTGTATCATTGTAATTATTAACATGATAAATGTATTTCAAACAGAAAAACAACACTATACCTACAGATAGGTATAATTTTTATTTTAAGTATTGCTAAATTAAATAGTGAGGTGTGTTGCTTGTAAAACAAGTAGTTACAGAAACTTTCCTTTCCTCCTCTTGTGTTCCGCAGAGTCGATTGACACCTCTCTATAGAATGTTATATTAGCTATATAACAAGAAGAGTTTTTAAATAAGATGTTTTTAGAGAAAGCCGTATTTTAGGTGTTATTTCATTTTCATCAAAGAAAATATAGCACGAGCCAAGTTCGGCATAGGTGTCAAGCGGTACATTAAATATGTAAAGTTTTTTGATGAGTACTCTTAGTCAACAATAAAACGAGCTGTAGTCTTAGTCGTTTTCAGAAAATAAATCCCTGATGAAAAATAACGAATATCAATTTTAGCGCTATTCAATTCTATATTTTGTGTATGTAGTAATCTTCCTTGAACATCGAATATCTTAATCTCTCCAATAATATCATTACTATTTGAAATAGTCAATTCACCATGAGCAGGCACAGGGTATAATTTAATCTTGTTCTCTTCTAAATTTACATTGCTAACCGACAATGTACTTAAAGCACCAAAACCTAATCTAGTACCAACATCGGAAACCTTATAAGGACCAACATTTCCACCAGAACCAAACTCTTCAGCTCCAGCATCAAAGTTTGCTTCTCGATTGCCGTAAAGAATGTCTTCGGTTAAAAAGGAATAGCTACCTACTCCAGAATCAATAGCTGCACTTCCAGGTGCAAGTCTATAAAAATCGGTTTCACTTGTTAATAGGCCTGAAGCAACGGTTTGATTAGCATTTACACCATTCGTTAAATCCCAGCTTCCGTTTTGTGTAATATTTCCTTCATACTCAGAAGCTCCCGTAGGAGCAGTAAGTATTTGAAACGCATTAATATCAGAGTCTAAGATGATGTTATTAGCAACTATTAGGTTTTCTGGTGCTAGAGTCGCTCCGCTCAAACTAGTTCCAATTCTAATACCTAGATCACAGTTGACAAGTGTATTATTTACAATTTGTACATTTTTAACTTGATAATATCCATTTAAAGGAGAATCATTTAAACCATTCATAACATTTAAAGCACCTGTGGTATTAGATCCTGATCCATTTGGTTTTCTATATCTAAGTCCCTCAAAATAATTATTATATACTTTATGATCTTCACCGATAACTCTTACACCCCCAGAAAATGCATTACTGTTTCCAAAAAAATAATTGCCATATACCTCTGCATTATTCCCATGTCTTAAAGTTAAAGTACCTTGGTAATCTCTAAAGGTGTTATTATAATATTTATTGCTTCCACTTTTGTTTGAAATAATTTCTACTTCACCTGACCAATTATTAAAAAGATTATCATACACTTCTGTAAATGAATCGGAAAGCGAAGTCGTGCTTACGCCAATTCGTATTGCATCTTGATCATTTAATCCATTCACATCATTATCTACAGGAACTCTATCAGCAAAATAGTTATGGTGTATTTTAGTGTAATCAGGTGTTGAGTTATTATGATTGTCATTAACGATACTACCTACACCATTTTTTCCGATAAAAGAGCAATAACTTACCTCGTTATATTCTCCGTAAATAACGACCCATTTAAAAATATCTTCCTCTTGACTTACCGTACCATTATAAGAATCTATTTTCACATTTCGTACATGACAGTTTACACAATCATTATTACTTGTATCCCTAAACTCAATAACAGGCTCTATTCTTCCACCGCTTGTAATAAGACCTGAGGCATTTTGAAAAACAATACCTTCAAAAATAATATAAGAACCACCCATACTGATATTTGAGCGCCCTTCAAAAAACACATTTCCAGGATTTTGAGCTTTAATAATACAGGGTTGAGATTCTGTGGCATTTACATTAATTGATATTTGTACATCCGTCCAAGTACCATCAGCAATCTCAATAATTGTGCCTGCTCCTGCATTTGATATAGCGTTCTGAAGATCGGTGTTATTACTAACAACTTGTGCTTGAACATCAATAATTAATAGTAATAAAAAGATGGACAAATATTTTTTCATTGTATTTATATTGAAAATTGGAAAACCAATTTGGTTAACCAGTTTCAAATATAATAAAAATTAGGTATAAAATTTACTTAGCACAGAATGGAGTATGAATAAAATAACGAATATGTTTGATAAGAGAATATTTTCTATAATTAAATTATACTTAATTCATGATTCACTTCTTTTAAATAGTTGTATTTTTAGTTTGACTCTTTCATTATTGTATGAAAGTAAAAGGATGTATTATCACAAATTAATATTTAATTGATATAAAATATGAAACCAAAACGAGTTGTAGTTACAGGAATGGGAGCTATCACACCTATTGGTAATTCCGTAGAGGATTATTGGACAAACTCTCTTGCAGGGATGAATGGTATTGCTAATATTACTCGTTTTGATTCTTCACAACTAAAAACTCGTTTTGCAGGGGAGCTTAAAAATTTCGATGCAAAAAACTATTTGACTAGAAATGAATTACGGAAAATGGATTTATTTACTCAATATGCTTTAATAGCTGTAGAGCAGGCGGTTACTGATAGTAATATTGATTTCAGCACTCTCGATCCTTTTGATACTGGCGTACTTTGGGGAACTGGTCAAGGAGGACTTACAACATTTCAAGATGGTGTTACAAGATTTGCTGTTAATGGACGTAATCCTCGTTTCAGTCCTTATTTTATTCCTAAAACTATCTTTAATATAGCTTCCGGTGTCATTGCTATGAAATATAAATTAAAAGGAATTAATTACACCACTATTGCAGCATGTGCAACATCTAATATTGCATTAGCAGAATCATTTAATAATATTAGATGGGGAAAAGCAAAAATAATTATTACGGGAGGGTCTGAAGCTCCTTTAGCGGAAGCTTGTTTAGGTGGGTTTAACTCTTTACAAGCCATGTCTGAAAGAAATGATGACCCCACAACAGCTTGTCGACCGTTTGATACAAATCGTGATGGTTTTGTTATGTCGGAAGGTGCAGGTGCATTAATTCTAGAAGAATATGAGCATGCAAAAAATAGAGGAGCGAAAATCTATGCAGAGATAGCTGGCACAGGAATTACTTCGGATGCTTATCATTTAGTAGCCCCAGACCCAGATGGAACGAGTTCTATGCATGCTATGAAATTGGCTTTAAAAGACGCGCAAATTTCTGAAAAAGAGATCGATTATATCAATGCTCATGCTACATCTACACCTGTTGGTGATGTTATTGAAATGAAATCAATAAATAGCGTTTTTGGAAAATTTAATAAAGACCTTGTTGTAAGTGCGAATAAGTCTATGATGGGTCATCTTTTAGGAGCTGCTGGTGCAGTAGAAGCTATTTCTTCCATAAAATCGATTAATGAAAATATAATTCCACCTACAATTAATATTCAGGATTTAGATCCAGAAATTCCTTCATCCATACAAATAGCTAGAGATAAAGCAGTAAAGAAAAAAGTAGATTATGTGATGAGCAATGCATTTGGATTTGGCGGACATAATGCAATTCTTATTTTAAAACGGGTATCTTAGTTTATGCAATAACTGGGTTGTCATTTCTCCTAAAAGCAATACGATACAAATCCATAGTTCCAAATTGTTCAAATGATATAATCGCTAATTGAAAATATTTTTCATAACGTTTGTAAGTCTCTAAACCATATAACTTTTTAATTTCTGTCTTGTCATTTCTTAGTTTCTTTAACCAAGCACGAAGGGTTTTTCCATAATGCAAACGATCATTTCTAATAGTCACTATTTCAAATAGATGTTCACTAGCAATACAAATCTCTGAAAGTCTCGGTAAATCTGATTCTGGAAAAATTTCAGTTGCAAAAAAATCACTAAACTGATCTCTTGTCATATTTCCACAACCAATAGTCTGTAGTGATAGATAACTACCTTTATTTAACCATTTATGACAGCTTCTGAAAAAATTACGGTAATTTTTAATTCGTTTTACTTCAGTAAGGTTCTGCTTTGCAAAATGTTCGAATGCACCAATAGAAATAATAGAATCATATTTTTTTGTTGGGCGATGATCTTGCCAATTTTCTAATCGAACTTCAACATTAGAGAGTTTACGATTTTTCACCCAGTCTAATTGTTCTTGACTTAAAGTAAGTCCTACTACATTCTCTACTTGATGTTCTTTTATCAACCTTTCTAATAGACTTCCCCAGCCACAACCGATATCTAAAACATATTTTGTTCCTGCAGCATGCCCATTTTTAATGTGATAATCTAATTTTCGTAATTGAGCTGATGCTAATGTATCTTCCTCTTCCCATAAAGCTGACGAGTACACCAAATTTTCACAAAGCCACCTACTGTAAAAAGAATTGCCTTTATCATAGTGGTATTGAATAGCTTCTTTGGAAGCTCCTGTAGTTATTTTTTCTCCAGAGTTACTCATGTTTACTTTTTAACTTGTTTTTCTAAATAATTAGAGACTTTTGCTATGGTAGGGTATTTATATAAAGATTTTGCATCAATCTCTATGCCTAGCCACTCTCCTACTTCATAGGATACTTCAACCATTGTAATTGAATCAATACCAAAAGTGTTAAAATGTGCATTTGAATCTAGAGTATCTTCTTCTAATTCTAATACATCAATTAAATAATCTGAAATCCATTTTTCAATTTCTGCTTGATTTTTATTTTCTTTTTGAGTAATCATTGTCATTTTTTTGTGTTATAAATATTTATTTTTTTCGCTCGATTAATTCTTTTGGTGGAAATTTTAAATTTTTTGCCAACCCTAAAAACTTAAATAGTTGAATAAATATGCCGCCAAGATCTATTTGCCACCATTCAAAATTCACTCTTGCCGAATATGGAAAAGCATGATGGTTATTATGCCATGCTTGTCCAAAAGTAGGAATAGCAAGCACCCAATTGTTTCTACTGTGTTCTGTTGTTTTAAAAGGTTGAGTTCCTAATACATGACAAATAGAGGTTACTGTATAAGTAAAATGGTTTACGATAAATAGACGTGCCAATCCACCCCAAATAAAACCTATTACAGCTCCTTTATAATCCATCGTAATTAAAAAACCTACAATAGCTGGTAAAAGAACTCCAAGCGTTAACCATAGTAAGTATGTTTTATTAAGCCATCTTATCAATGGTGATTTTAATAAATCTTTTGCAAAATAAGCGCTATTAGGAGTTTTTGAATGCAATTGCCACAATACATGAGAGTACCATAATCCTTTTAAGCCTCCATATCTTTCGTTTCCTTCTTTGTGAGGTGAATGTGGATCTCCACTTTTATCTGCATGTTTATGATGTCTTCTATGGTTTGAAACCCAATAAATAACAGGGCCTTGTGCTACCATACTTCCTAGAATCGCTAAAAAGGTAATTAAAGCTGGAGAAGCTTCAAAGCTACGATGTGTAAATAATCTATGATAGCCTACTTCTACTCCCATAATGGTAAAAAAATACATAGAAACTAACATTCCTAATTCTAACCAACCAAACCCCCAATAAAAAATAAGAGTAATTCCTGCTATAAAGCCAAAAAGTGGTAATAAATTAGAAACCCATAAAGCATGTGTACGCTGGGTTTTAAAAAGATAATTACTTTCTGCACTGATTTTGACCCCTTTATTATCTCTAGATTGATAAACATCTAGTGTTTCCTTAATAGATGTTTGATCTTTTAATAATTGTTCTTCATTGGTTATGATTGTCCCCATAGTAGTGTGAATTAAGAAGTAATGGTTTTTGATTTATTTCCTTTTTGTTTTACAACTTTTAAGGTATTGCTTTGATATGCTTTTTTGCAGGCCTGTCTACGAATTTTTCCAGAGGAAGTTTTTAAAATCGAATAAGGTCTAACAAGTACAATAGCTGTTACTTTTAGATTAAACTCACTTGAAATATTTTTTCGAATAGAGAGAAAAACATCTTCTAAAGATTCTTCTTTATAGCCACGTACAAGTTCTTGTACGATTACCAATTTTTCTTCTTTATCATCATCAATAGAAAAGGTAGCGCCTCTATTTTTAGCTAAATAAACATGACTTTCTGCTACACACCATTCTATATCTTGTGGGTAATAATTTCTACCTCTTATAATAATCATGTCTTTTTCTCTGCCTGTTATAAATAACTCGCCTTTATGTATAAATCCTAAGTCTCCTGTTCTTAAAAATTTTTTATTAGGATATATTGCTAGAGACTTTTCTAAACTTTTTTTAGTAGCTTCTATATTGTTCACATATTCCTTGGTCATACTAGGGCCACTAAACCATACCTCACCTATCTCTCTTTCTTCACATTCTTTATTGGTTTTAGTATTTATGACACTAATTTTTGAATTTTTTATGACACTTCCAGAACCTACTAGAGTTTTTGCATTTATTTTATTAGTACTAACCTCTACTTTTCCTTTTGTCAATTTTTCTTTATCAACTTTTAAATAACTAGGAGCAACATTTTTATGATTACTAGAGATAATCAAAGTAGCTTCTGCCATTCCATACGCAGATAAAAAAGAGGTCTTTTGAAAACCGCACCTTTTAAACTTATTTGAAAAAGATTCTATAGTTTCTTTCCGTACTATTTCGCCGCCACTAAAAGCAACATCCCAACTTGACAAGTCTAGGTTTTCAGAATCTTCATCTTGTATTTTATTTACACATAAATCATAGAAAAAATCAGGACTTCCGCTTGTATTTGCTTTATATTTTGAAATAGCTTGTAACCATCTTAACGGTTTTTGAATAACATCAAAAGGAGACATTAATACTACTGGAAAACCTACATATAGTGGCTGTAATATTCCACCTATAAGTCCCATGTCATGGTATGGTGGTAACCATATTACTGCATTAGTATCGGTTGTATGCCCAAATTTTTCTTTGATACTCTGAGAATTAGTCATAAGGTTATAATGAGTAATCACTACTCCTTTTGGCGCTGAAGTTGAGCCAGATGTATATTGTAGAAAAGCAATATCCTTTGGATTCGGATAATGCGGAGTATATTCAGCCTTAATTGAAGCATTAAATACATCAGTAATGATTATTTTCAATTGATTGTTAGGGAGTGCTTCTATTATCTTATGTGATAAATCATTCGCTACGTTTTCAGTTGTTAAAATTGCTTTTGAATTACTATTTGTAATGATACTGAGTAATTGCGAATTTATTTTTTTTGAAGTCGGTGTATGTACAGGTACAGCAATGGCTCCTGCAAACAAGCAAGCAAAATATCCTACAACATAATCAAGGCTTGGGCGATATAAAAGAATGATGGCATTCCCTTTTAGGTTCTTACTTTGTATTAATGCCGCAATATTTTTAACCCTAGAGTAAAGAGATTCATAACTTAATTCATTGTCATTTTCCAATCCATTTTCAATAAAAGTATATGCTATTTGTGTAGGTGATTTAATCGCTCTTTTTTCAAGAATTTCAATGAATGAATTACTATCATCTTCTATAGGTATATTTTTTTTTATTCTTTTAGTTAAGCCATCCATAAAATTCATTATTAGTCATAATTAACTATAACTGAGTAGAGATTACTTGAATTACTAGTAACCAATAATGATTGATAGACATGGTTCAACATATCTATTTTTCAAAACACAAAGGGACGATTATTGAAAAAAGGAAGTAATATGCTCATTAGAATTGAGTTAAACCAAATATACAAATTAATTTTAAAGTAATTACTACTATAAAATTCTTAAGATTATACTTCTACAAGGAAAAAAATGTGCAATCTTGTTAATCAACTACCATACATCTGACGGATAAGGTCAAGGTAAATCGTTTAAATGATGATTATCGAATAATCTACAATTTGTTTTACAAATGTATATCGCAGTCCATATTGAGGTCTTCCAAGTAAATCATAAAATGCTCGAGCTGGGACATCAGAGTCAGATTGCATTTCTTTAATTTCAAGGAAAATCACATCTGCCATATTACGAAAACATTAATTTTAAATTCTTCAATCTAGGACAAATAAGTCGGCAACCCAAAAGAGTGTTTAGCTTGCTCTTCTTCTTTCTTATCTTACGCTAAAAAACTTCGACGAACGAACCGCTGTCTTATAAAAGTATTCTATTAACACTCATTAACATTAATAAATAAAAAAAGAAGGTTTTTTATAAATGAATGAATTATTTTTAGCTAGTTATTGATAATCAAATTTAAAAAACGGTTAAAATTTTTTAATTATGAATAAACTTATATTTTCATTGTTCATTTTAAGTTCTCTATTTGCAAATGCACAAACATCAGCAGTTGAGCAAAATAATTTTTTTAAACATTTAAAAAACGATGCGATTATTCTTACGGAGTCTGGACTAATCAAAGACCCGCTTGAAGTGAAAAAATTCACTGCTAGTTTTAAAGAAAGCACCTATAAAAAAGACTTCAGTATAGAAGTCAACTCGTCTCTTAATTACGAAATCGGAGAAATTAAAATTAATTCTGATGCATACATCGTCATGTTTCTTAGAACAAAGGAAGCCAATGCCGAAGTAACCATTGAATTTCTAACTATTTATAAAAATTCAAAATCAGGTACTCATCATTCAGCAATCGACAAGGCTAGGGAAAAGTGGATGTCGCTCTGTAATTCCCATCTTGCCGATAAATTGGTTGCACAATTATATGTGCCTGAGGCCTATTATTATAATAGAGGTCGCCTACTGCAAGGAACAAAAGCACTTACAGCAGAATATAGTTATATGAATATGTCTTCTTATTCATTAAAACTAACGCCCAAACATATTGTGCCTGTAAATTCTGAAATTGTTTATGAAATAGGTCAATGTAGTGGCTCATACCCGCTTCCTTATATGTTAGTTTGGAAAAAACAGAAAGATGGCAATTGGCAAATCTTGATGGATTCTAATTATTGAGTTTATTATAATTAGCACTTAAGTTTTAGATACTATAAACCCTCACTTTTTTCTTTTTCAATCGTGTATTGTTTAGCTTTTCTACCAAAACGCCAGCAATACTCACAGGAACAGCTACAAAAGCACAGTCTTGTTTCAGTTCAATAATTCCTAATTGGTCTTTATTGATATTCCCTTGTTTAAAAAACAGTCCTGCAATATCTCCTTTAGAGATTTTATCCTTGCGTCCTCCAGAAATAAATAAGGTCGTCCAAAATTGAGGTTTACGGTTTTTGGTATTAGAAAGAGTTTCTACTTTCGATTTTTCTATAAACTCAGGAAAAATCTCTCTGTCTCCTTTAATCAAATATGCAGTTCCTTTTGCATTTACTCTGGCAGTTCTCCCATTTCTATGGGTATACTGTTCATAGGCATCTGGAATTTCATAATGAATAATGAATTTCATTTCTGGAATATCTAAACCTCTTGAAGCTAAATCACTTGCAATCAATATAGAAACACTTCCGTTTCTTAATTGTATCAAAGCACGCTCTCGATCTCTTTGTTCCATTCCTGCATGAAAACAAGTATGTGCAATGTTCTTTTTCTCTAAAAAACGACTTAGATCTTCAATACTCTCTTTTTTATTACAAAAAACAATACCAGGATCATTTCCTACATGATGTAGTAAATCAACCAAGGTGTTGTGTTTGTTCTTAGAAGGAGAAAGAATCGTTCGTATCGCTAGTTTTGGGCTCGTTTTTTCTTTGATCCAGTTTAATGTGACTGGATTCTCCATTTTGAAATAATTGGGAATGGAAGTCCCTTGCGTTGCAGAAGTCAAAATACGCTTTGTAATATTCGGCAAATGATTGATGATATTTCTTAGGTCACCATCAGCACCCACTTCAAAGGAAATATCATATTCATCAATCACCAATGTTTTGATTTCTTTGGTAGTAAAACGAGCCTGTGCAAAATGATCAGACAACCTTCCTGGTGTTCCAATTAAAATAGCCGGTGTATGTTTTAATTCTATTTTATCTTTTGAAATTGTTCTTCCTCCGTAAATGGCATTGGCCTTATAACCAGAACCCATATTTCGAATGACATGTTCTATTTGAATCGCTAATTCTCTAGAAGGCACTACAATTAAAGCTTGTACTTCTGCACATTCTGGATCTAATTGAGCAAGTAATGGCAATAAGAAAGCGATGGTTTTACCAGTTCCTGTAGGTGATAATAGGATGGTATTCGCATTGTTTTTGATTGCATCCAAAGCTTCTTCTTGCATTGGATTTAAGGCATAAATCTTTAATTTTTCAAGAATCTCTTGTTGCTCTTTGATGCTATTTGCCATGTCTATTGCTTACTTTTTTCTTTTTAGAATCTCCTGATTTTTGAGTTCCTAAACTTGATTGCCTTAAATGATTTGCCAATATTTTCTCTATCAATTCTTCTTTTGTTAAATGATGAAATACTGTTCTCACTTGTTTTCTAAAGTCTTCAGAAATGGCGCGATTGGGTTTGGTCTTAAATATTTTTTTCGCCCATAATAAAGCATTGTTTTCTTCAATACTTTGAGCATTGGCTTTTTTGAATTTTTTGAATTGAATACCCAATGCTGCTTCAAAATCAGCAATATCTACAACTTCTTCTTGTTGCAGAATTGTCAAAGAAAATCCGTTTGCTCCTGCTCTTGCGGTACGTCCAGTTCTATGTACATAGGTATCATAAGTGTCTGGCAGATGGTAATTTACAACGTATGAAATTTCTTTAATGTCTATTCCTCGAGCAGCCAAATCAGTAGCGACTAAAATATCAATATGACCTTCTCTAAATTGTCCCATAATCCGATCTCGAATTCCCTGTGTTAAACTACCATGAATGGCTCCTGACGAAAATTTATTGATGGCTAAGTTCTTGGCTAATTTATTAACGGCAGCTTTCGTTTTACAAAAAATAATACCTCGTTGTCCTTCCTTAGAGCTTAAAAAATGAAGTAATACCTCTAATTTTTCTATGGGTTCTACTACGACATATTGATGGTCTATTCCTTGATGTCCAACAGTAGACATATCTGCTTCTATATGTACAACATGCTTGGACATATAATTCTGAACCAATTGTTTTATGGTTCCTGGCATTGTAGCAGTAAACAATAAGGTTCTTCTCGTTTTTGGAATCTCTTTGATAATAGCATCCAATCCTTCTTTTAAGGCACTCACCATTTCATCTGCTTCATCTAAAATAAAGTAAGAAATGTTTTTAATGTCAACGGCATTTCGTTCAACTAAATCTGCCAAACGACCCGGTGTTGCTACCACAATATGTGTGGTGCTTTCTAAACGTTCTATTTGAGGTTTGATTGGAATTCCGCCACAAACGGAAGCAATAGAAATGGAAGGAATATGGGTTGAAAAAGACACTAGATTTGCATAAATCTGCTGTCCGAGTTCTCTTGTAGGTGCTAATATGACTGCTTGTACTGCAGTGTTTTCTATATTTATCAATTGCAATAAAGGCAATCCGAATGCTGCTGTTTTTCCTGTTCCAGTCTTTGCTAAGGCAACCACATCTTCTTTCTGAAATAAGACAACCGGAATTGTTTTTTCTTGAATATCTGTAGGTTCAAAAATTTGTAAATCTGCTAAACCTTGTTGCAGTTGATCATGAATTCCTAAATCGGAAAAACGTCTTGACATAAAAAATAATTTTGGCAAAGGTAACGATACTGTTCTCAGGAATTGGACAAAATCGTGATGGTATATTGATCTTTTATTTAGCGGTTTTAACTTAAAAATACACCTGAAGTATTGGATAAGCAAAGTATGATTAAACCCGTTGTACATTTTGATAAAATTCTGTCAATTCGAGTGAATTTTACGATTGAAATGAGAAAAATTTGCACTTCGACTAGCTCTGTAGAACTATCGAGAATAAGAATTTTAGGTTTCTCAATTAGTTCTCGATACGATCACGCCAAAGCGAGATCACTCGAACTGACATTTAGAAAGGTGTTTTAACTCAAAATGTACAACGGGTTAATTAAATAATAAAACAAAAAAACCATCTTAATTGATGGTTTTTTATAAATAATATTTTGATTAGCTATATTAAGCCAAACGTACTTTTACAGCACTTAAGCCTTTTTCACCTTTTTCTACCTCAAATGTTACTTGATCGTTTTCTCTAATCTCATCGATAAGATTTGATGTATGTACAAAAACATCATCATCGGTATCTTTTATATTAATAAAACCAAATCCTTTGGAATTATTGAAAAATTTTACGGTTCCTTCTGTCATTTTATTTACTTTATTAGTATTAATTTAATTATTATAATCTTTTAATTTTTAATTAAAAGTTTGTGTGTGTTTTTACGCCATGCTTACTTTTTGCTTCTTTCCTAAAGAACGAAGCATCTTTGTATGATCCCAAATAGCATGAGCCATGGATTTTTTCACATGATATGGCATACCAAATTCTTGTGCAGTTTCTGATACAATCTTAGTTAGGTTTTTATAGTGCACATGACATACATCTGGCAGCACATGATGTTCTACTTGGTAATTGAGTCCGCCTATAAGCCAAAACAAAAGCCTACTCTTCGGAGAAAAATTACTGGTGGTAGCAAATTGATGTCCATACCAACTATTGTCCATCATACCTTCTTCATCAGGTAATGGAAATTCAGTGACAGGCATAATATGCGCAATCTGAAAAACAATACTCACCAAAATACCTGTAATAAAATGCATGCATAAAAAGGCAAATAATATAAGCCCCCATGAAAATGGTAACATAACCATCGGAAGTAATAAGGCATAGGAATAATAAAACAATTTCCATGCTATCATACTTATCAATGTTTTTGTGTATTCATTTTTTTGGTCAAAAAACCCCATGTTTTTATAGCGCTTTAAGCGCACAAAATCTTTTGAAGTCACCCAAGAGATGGTCGATATACAATAGAAAAACCAGATATAGATGTGCTGAAATTGATGTACCCAATAGTGTTTCGTATTGGGAGAAAACCTTAGAAAAAAAGGTGCATTTAAATCATCATCCGCATGATCAATATTTGTATAGGTGTGGTGTAAAACATTGTGTTGTATTTTCCATACAGTGGCATTGGCTCCAATAAGATTAAAGGTATAGCCTAAAAGTGTGTTAATCTTTTTATTTTTTGAATAAGAACCGTGAATCGCATCATGCATAACGCCCATGCCTATTCCAGCCATTCCAAATCCGCTTACTATATACAGTGAAAAAAGCAACCAAACCGATGAAACCACACCAGATGAAAGTGTTATTAATGGTACAAAAAATAAGGACAGCATAATTACAGTTTTTACAACCATGCTTGAATTGGCATTTCGACTCTTATTATGAGTTTTAAAATAGGTACTTACCCTTTTTCTTAACGTTTTTGAAAAGTTAGAATCCCTGTCTCGTGAAAATTTTGGATTATCGATGTTAATATTCTTTATTTAATTCTTACTACTTCAAAAACAACATATAATATGGATTAAGAGAAATGTTGTTTAATTTGTAACCTCTTAATCTATTTGAAGCTTTTTTTGATATATCAGGCTATTGAGACTGAATTACATCGATTAAAAAATGAAGAAAGCGAAAGATTAATAAAGATTGTGAGAAATTAAAAAAGTATAGCTGTCTAAATAATTAAAGCCGTAAAAGTAGGCTAAATTAGCATAGGTTCTTAAAAAAATGTTAAATGATTGAAAATCAATTTTATGAACCTTTTACCAATAAGAGAGTTATGATGCTTTCCTTCTACAATTTTACATATTGAATAATTCATAATAACCTGATTTAAAGCTATTTGCGTACAATAAAAAAGAGCTATAAATTAATCATTTATAGCTCTGTAAGAATGGGGAAATAATATAGTGATTAACTAAAGAATGAAATTCTAGCTCTACTCCTGTAATTTCTTCTTGAATTCCAAGTCAAACTTTTAGTTTGTATGGTTGAAGTTTTTAATTTTCTTGTGGTTTTATTTTCTGTTGTCATTTTAAATATTTTTGAGTGGTTATATATTAAGTAGACTACTCTTTAGCAACAGTGTTACATAGTATGTATAAATTAACAAATAATTACAACTTGATTAACTAAAATTAAGATTAACTCTCGTATAAAACTTAATCTAATTAAGAAGGTATTAGCTGTTATTTCGCCGTTCTTACATAACGTTGACTGTAAGCGATAGATCGCTTTCCTCCTGCCCAACTTCCATACGGTCTGTATGCAATTGGACTATGCGGATTATAATCTCCAATTTTCATTCCGTGGTAGTAATATCCGCCGCCACGATATCCATAGCCACCTTCTTCGTTAATTCCTTTTGGCCAATCGGTATTTGTTGCTCTTCCTTCTTCAGAGATAATACCATCACCATGGGTGCCTAAATAATTTCTACCAATAGGATCTCCAATGGTAACACACTTTTCCCAGAGACTTCCCGCCAAGTCCATCACCCAATAATAGGAAGCTCCATACACAGCCCTATTTTCTTCATTGAGATCTTTTTCTAAAATGCCGTCGATAAACACCAATTCATCATTCAATTCTACCTTACGTTTTAACGATGTTGTAGTATTTGTTCCCCAAGGAAATTCATGCACAATCGGTTTTGCAGTGCCTCGTGCAGCTTTTGTGAATTCGAGCTCAGTCATCGGTCTTAAACCTGCCCAATCTGCCATGGCGGCACCATCATCCCAAGTAATATAATTTGCAGGTCTGTTGTAAGTATCTGCTTTATAGCGATTGTCTGTAAATCGGATTCCTCCCTTTTTTTCATAATATGCCTTTACGGTATGTGGTGATAAAGTATTGGCTAATTCTGGAGAAATAGCATTTAAGAAATCTGAATAAAAACCTTGAGTGGTTTCGTATTTCATCATATAAAAAGCAGCATGTCCTTTAGGAAATTGTGCAGAAACAATACCTTTATGATCGCCTCTATAGGTCGATCTTCCCGTTCTATAATATAGATTTCCTTCGGTTGGACTGACCTCTATTGTTTGTTCTTCAGAAGAAATTAAAAAAGGACTTAAAGGTTTTCCTTCTGCATCGGATTTATAAAAGGAAGCATATCGAATAGCTTCTTGTTCTGTAGCTCCGATATAAAAATCTCCTTTGGGAATGTATACCATTTCTAAAGCAAATACATCTACTATAAAATCATCGGACAATTGTTTTGAAATTGATGGATCGAGTTTTAATTGTATCCGCCAGTTTACATCTCCCCGATGGGTTTCAGACAAATGTACAAACACACCTACTCGATCTTCTGGCAACTCAAATTCTCCTTTTTTTACACCTTGAATGCTGTGTTTGTCTTTTGCTAATGTTGCGTGAATATAATTACCTTGAGCATCAATGAATTTAACAAAGACCCAAGCAGCATCGTAATTTTTCTGATTCTTCCAACTATTTTCCCATGACAAATCGAAACTAACTGTGTGATTGGTCTTATCGTAAGATAACTTATTGACTTCTATATCATTTGCAAAGCTTAGCAATGGAAGACTAAGAAGCATAGCAAGAACTAACTTTTGTAATACTCTCATAAAGCGCTGATTTTTAACGGTTCTGATAAAAGTAAATCAAAAAAGTGAAGCATTCGCGTTCAAATAGCATTTGGGCTGTTAAAATAGCGTTAAATAAGAGTATCATTTATTCACCTTTAAATTATAAAAAGGTTCTATAATTTTAAATTCAGTCCTATTAATTCTTTCAATTGTTCCAGTTCTTATTGCATTTGGAAACTTAAAAACATCAGATATAAATACACTTATGTGTGGAAAACTAATAATACTAGCTAGTTCTTTTATTGAAATCCATTCGACTTTATCAATATTCCCAGGCATTTTAGTAATCCTATTTGTTGTTTTCAATACAAACATATTTCTGATAAAAAATTCTTTTTTTGAAGTGCTTTTTAGTCCATAAATTCCTCTTAGTTCAAAACTGCTTATTTCTATCCCATAGGTAGAAGCAATACTATCCAATCCTTGTTTGATGGTTTGGGAATTATTTTGATATACTCCTGGAGTCACCCATAGATTTTTGTTTTTAAATTTCACAACAAGAATTTCATTTTTTTGATTTAAAATTAACATTCTATGAAATGTAGAGATATCACATTTTTGAGAATATATACTGATAGTCATAAAATTAATGCAGCAAAAAAGTATAAGTTTTTTCATTTGAATTGATTTAAAAGATATATTCAAATTTCTAAAACCGTATGAAGAATAAAGTCAAGAATTATAATAAAAGCCTCCTAAATTATAATTTTGGACATCATCACTTATGAAAAATTATTTTATATTCTGTTAGTGTAGCATACTATCACACTATCTTATATTAATGGAAATCAGGTTAATATATCCAATTTATGACGGACATAGCATATCTAAGGTTTTGATGAGCAATTGTAATGCTTGTTTCCATTTTTTGGGAAGCGGTAAACGAACCATAAACCGTACAATCCCTCCTACTTTTCCCCAAATCATACAAATTTGAGAAGGGACGCTTAGCGGTTGTTTTCTTAATTTCGGATTTAAATTCATTTCTAATTGTTCTAAATCCAATGCTTCAATTTGTTTGTTTACCGACTCAAATGTCAATCCTGCCATGATTTTTATTTAAAAATTAACTGGCGCTAAAAATAAAGTTTAAAACAGGTGTTATCAATCCTTATAAATAAGGATATTTGGATACTAAGTTTTGGGGATAGTGGTTTAAAAATAATGGGATTAGTATAGCTATTCATTTAGCATTTTTACTAAATAGAATCAATTAGAAACTTTACTCATCAATCCATAAATAACATTTGGGTTTTCAATACCAGTTATAAAAGATTTATAGATATACGTGTTCTCGTCAATTATATCAATAATTTCCACTCGAATTAGTCTACCAACTTTATGTTTATCCTTTTCTAATGGAAGTTTTAATGTTTTTAAAGTATAGATATGATTATCTACCCAATTAATTCCATAAACCTGACGTTGATTTTTATCTGGACTTTTTTCTATTTGTCTTTTCTTTCTGCGTATTATTTTAGTATTGATATAGGCAGGGTTATGATATTTGTATGTACCCTTATGAAAGGTTTTACATTGTTCTTGTTCTTTATTTGCTAAAGACTTTGTTTTTAAATCTTCATTCACAAAATAATATACATGATTCCAACAATCATTTGTCATTTTCTTTGGATACATCAGTTTGGAATTCTTAAAATTTTTAAGACAACCTAGTTGCCAACCTTTATCTTTATACGTAGATTTTTCCTGATTAATTCTTTCATTATAGCGATTTCCTTTTTCATCCACACAATAGTCTATTACGACTACTGCTACTTTATCAATATCATTAACAAATATTTGAGAGTAAGAAGTCAAAGAATAAATAGCAAAGAGTAAAAAAAGTAGCTTCTTCATAAGATAGGTTTTTAGCTAAAATACTTTATTTTCTATACCTTTTCAATTTCACTAAAGGAAAATTTGTCTAATAAATTTACTCCTCCCACCCCCAAGGTGCTTCTGGAATGGATTTTGGAGCCGTGATGTCCATCACCACTTTAAAAACACGTTCTGTTCCTAAACGTCTTAGATTGTAGGTGAAAACAGAATCATTCAAAGTAATCCACCAAACATTGGTAGAGGCGGCGGGGATCAATTTTTGGGTATGCTCATCTGCAGAAAATATTTGAATTCCTGCTTGACCAGGATTGGTGGTGATTCCTCCATAAAAATTGATGTCGTCTTCACTCCCATCTTTATGCCTGTGGTCGTGTTTTAAAGAAATACGATCGTTTTTATAGGTTAAAATCCATGTTCTAGATCGGTCTTCACCCACAAAAAATGGAATTTTAATCACGTCCTTAGTACAAGAACGTACATGCATGGTCAGTGTTTTTCCTCCAAAATCTTTATCCTCCTTTGGGAGTTCTAATACTCCTTCATAAGCTTTACCACAATGAGTTTGCAACTGATCCCAAAATTGTTTTGCAGGACTTGTTTCTTGGGCTTGAATGTTTACAGAAATTAAAAGTATTATAACGAGAAACTTGAATCTAGAAATCATATAAAATTATTAAGAGCAAGAAAGGTAGTATATTCTTCTTTAAAATTTAGATAAATTCATAAATAATCAAGTAGAAATATGCAGTAAATTTACTACTTTACTAATGCAGTATGATACTATATAGGTCTTAATAGTTTAAAGATTCTTCAGCACCATTTCAACAAGCTAAATGTGACAAGTGATAATAATAATTTAATTAAAGAACAGGGAATGAGAAACCAAAGAGATATTCACCCAGACTTTCAATATTTTTTAAAGTATAAAGAACAAGAGTTGATTGATTTATACACCAATTTAAGAGCTTTTATTTTAGAATTATGTCCAGAAAGCAATGAGTTGTTATATCATACACATGCATTGACCTCTGTATTTTCAGTTTCCGAAAAGATGGGTGATGGTTTTTGTACGGTTCCTATTTATACAAATCATTTGAATTTGGCATTTAACAAAGGTACCTTATTAAATGACTCGAATGAACTATTACAGGGCACAGGAAAGTTAATGCGCCATATTCCAATTAGCAGTGAAAAAGATTATAAAACTAAACGTGTAAAAGAATTAATACGATCTGCTATAGCATTGAGTATGGAAGACTCAACTGTAAAGAACAAAAAAACAGGAGTAACGATTTCAAAAATCAAACGTTAATCCTGTTTTAATAAAATTATTTATAGCTAACTTGTACCCTGAGCTTGTCGAAGGGTGCCGAAGTAAGCGGTCTAACTTCTTTTTTAAATCTACTTAATCAAAGTAACTTTTACAGCATTCATTCCTTTCATTCCCCTTTCTAGTTCGAAAGTAACTTTATCATTTTCAGCAATTTGATCAATAATACCGCTTACGTGTGTAAAATATTTTTCATTATTTTCTGTATCAATGATAAACCCGAATCCTTTCGAAGAATCAAAAAATGAAACTTTTCCTTTTCTAACTGGATCTGGCTCATCACCTTCTTCTTTTTTAGGAATTCCTAAGACGATGCTTTCTAATTCTACTTCAACTTTTAATGCTGGATCTGGAGGCGTATCGGTTAAATTACCATTATGATCTACATAGGCAAATTCAATTCCTTTTGTCCCGTGCTCTTCTTTTTCAAGCTTACGAGCTTCCATTTTCTTGCGCTTATCTTCACGCTTCTTTAAACGTTTTTTTTCTTTTTCACTTTTATTAAATGTCTGTTGCGATTTTGCCATTCGTTACTTAAAATGTATTTTGATTATGGGTCAAAGATATCTTTTCCTGCAAACTAATGCAAAAATTAATGCCCTCTTTCTTGTATTTAAAAGATTTTTGTGGTGTAATATGTATTTTCATTAGTATTTAATTTTTTTGATGGAAGACCGTTTCACTTTATCCTGAAGTAAATTCAGGATCTAAGAGCAGAGAGAATAGACAAACAGAAAGTCGACATTTTGAGCATTACTTTTAATCTTCTAAAAATCAATAAGCCTTGATTCTTGAATCTAAAAACGTCTTGTGCTGAGCTTGTCGAAGTTCAGAAAATTGTATCGAGAACAAGTAAATTTTCAACTAAAAAACTTCTCGATACTAAATTCTTTTAGAATTTAACTCGAAGTGACACTCGTAACTCTTAAACATTATTCAAGTAAATATAATAAATAGTACTTCACCAGGCTTATCAGTTACTAACTTTCGGGGCTTAGATATTATTCCTTAAGAATCCTTCTAATCGCAACACCTTTTGCTGTATACATTCTAATTAAATATAGCCCATTCGATAAATCTTCAATATGAATCGCCTGTAGATTGTTTTTAAACTCTTTCACTTTGGTTCCTAAAAGTGAAAAGACTTCAACCTTTGTAATCGGTTCTAATTGAGAATTGATATACAATGTATTACTTACTGGATTCGGATACATTCTAATAGATTGATCCCAAATTTCACCTTCAACACTTAATGGAGCACAACTACTCCCTACTTCATAGGTAATGTATTTTGTAACAGCTAAACCACCTGCAAAAGCAAACTTACAAGCATAAGTTATGTCAGATCCAATAGTTTGACCGCTAATTGTTTTTGAAAAAGTCAATCCTGAAACATGATCCATGGATATTTCTGTAAAAGGTGATTGTTGCCATAAATAAGCAATCACTCCACTCCTATCCGTATCCAATAATTCAAATGTCATGGTAACGCTGGTTCCTACGGTAGCAAAAGTGGCGATATATCCAGTAGAAAATGAACCTTGTTGCGCCATGTTCGAAGTTTCTGTACAAGACATGACTTCTGAAACATTTACATTCACCAACTCTGAAGTTCCAGTATTTGCTGTATCATCTGTCGCAATTGCTGTAATAATGTGGTTTCCTACGGTTGCTCCCGTCCAATTAAAAGTATAAGGCTCTGTGGTATCTTCTCCTATTTTTGTTGAGCCTGCATAAAATTCTACCAAAGAAATAGTTCCATCTAAATCACTGGCTATTGCAGTAATCGGAATTGTTTCTCCATCCATAAATATAGATCCATCCGTTGGTGATGTGATTGCGATTGTGGGTGCTAAATTTCCAGTAGCAGATACAAGGATTAATACTTCATCAGTTGCACTATAGGTTCCATCACTAACAGTCAATAGACATTTATATACGCCTTCCTCTAAGTTTGAAACATTGGGAGAAACTGCTGTATGATCATCAAAAGCGATCACAGAAGGTCCGTAAATCTGTTCCCATAAATAGGTAATTGTATCACCTCCAGGATCATTACTTAACGATCCGTCTAAACTACCTGTAGTAGCTGGTAACATCACAGATACGTTTTCACCTGCATCAGCAATCGGTGGAACATATCCTAAGGCACTAGAAAAAGCAAAATCCATTTTTCCTAAATTGAATTCCCCATTGGTAACCACCAATCTCAATACATGATTTCCTGCGGTTAATTCTACATTATTAATGACGCTGCTTACCCAAACATCCCAACCAGCTGTTGCTGGCGCAGGTACATTTGGGCTTATAATATTTCCATCAATTTCAAAATGAAAAGGTCCGCCTCCAACTGGATTTCCAGAAGCATATCGAATGGTCACATCATAAAAACCTGCAGTTTGTACATCAATACTGTATTCCAACCATTCACCAGCTGTTACCCAACCGATTGTTTTTCCTTCAGCTCCATCAGAAACTGCATCCACATATTCTTCTGTTCTATAATCTCCTTGATTGTCTTGTGAAGTGTCTAAATAGGTGATTTTTTGGCCGATTCCTCCTTCAAACTTGTCATAATTTCCAGCTTCAATAATTCCTGGAATTTGAAATGGTGTCGACAAAAATGGAACTTGTTCTCCAACTTGAATGGATATAATATTGGTGGTGTTGAATTGATCGTTGATAAATACTTTTGCATACATCCCATGAACGCCCAATGTTAAGTTATCTGCTTCTAGTTCGTAAGGCGCCGTTGTATCTTCGCCCAGTAAAGTAGTTCCATCGAAAAATTCTACTTTGGTAATTCCAGTTCCTGTAACGGTTGCCGTAAGATTGACACTTCCGCCTGGAAACGCTTGATCGAAATCTGATGATAAAACGCCTGTAGCATCGATATCTCTACTGGTTGCCATTTGATTGGCAGGAACATCTAATGTATATCCGTCAGAAAAGGTTACTGTAATGGGTGCATCAGAATAATTATGAGCTGCATAAGTCGTAAGGCCTCCATCCACAAAAGAAACTGCAATTGGATAATCTGCTGTTACCGTTGAATTTACGGTTCCCATTGCGTTGATTGCATGCAACCAGTGATAGGTGAAAGCATCTGAAATCCCGAACTTTAAGGTACGGTCTGGGTAGGAATCGTATAAATCGATAGCTGCTTGTGGATCTGTGAATGATAAATATTTCCAATAAGTATCGTGCCATAAATGAGGATTTTCTTCATTGCTTAAAATTCCAGTATTTGTTGAAATTTCTGACCATAACGATGTTGCATAGGAAGTATCATGACCTAAATACAAAGAGCCTGCATGAATTGGATAAAGTTCAATTCCGTAAGCCGCAGCAATATCTGAAGTAAAGAAGGTCTGATTGTCATACCCATTTCCCCAAATTCTTGATGCAACGCTAAATCCGTATCCTGATTTAAATGTTCTGTTGTTCACATCAAACCAATATTCTTCCGTAGCGGTTTGTTCTGTGGTATAGATATAAATTCCTAAATCTCTAATGGCATCATTTTCTGTAAGTGTTCCCCAGTGAATTAAAGAAGATGCAAATTGCATACTTTCTGATGATGATTCTTGATCGTTTCCAAAAGGAAAAGTGGCAAAACCATTGGCCCAACTATGCCCTGCATAGGGACTGAAATTTCTTAAGTAAGGAAATAATGTATCGTTTCTATCATCGGAAGCTGCATCACGAATTAATAAGTTTACCATATCGCCCCATTGAGCGGCCCAACCTGGTTCAAATTGTTCCATAAAGGCAGCAGCGTGAATAAAATATCCCCAGTGAAAATGATGATCGTTGATGTTATTATCTTGTCCATGTCCTGCTGGATATCCCAACATTGCAGACCAAGTACTATTGTAATAAAATAAGAAAGCAACTTCCCCAGATTCTGCTTTTAACCAATCTTCTAATCTTTCTTTAATGGTCGCAACCATCTTATCTCTCGCCACAGTATTTCCCATTTCATCTGCAATTCGAGCGGTTTGAATCATTCGATTCATCACCTGACCTTCATTATAAGAATCTGTCCATGCTGCCAATCCTTCGTTTTCTATTTGAGAAATTTTATTGTCTAATTCGGCGGGATTAAAGCCTGTACTATAATTATCTAAATAAGGCAATGTTGGTAAAATTCCTTTGAATGTATTCTCTACGGTGAATGTATTTCCGTCTAAGGTTTTTATTTCGCCTCTAATTGAAGGAAATGTATATTCATCAGGTTGTGGTGACGAGGCACTTAAATTTGCCCATTGATGTGGTAACAACCCTAATAAAACATTGGTTTCCGAACCTTCCTTTACATCTGTAGTTACGGTAAACGTGGTTGTCAATTTAGAATTACTTTCATTATAACTCCATGCTGTGCTTGTATTGCTGGGAAATACATAGGCGTATTTCTTGTATTCATTGGCAATAGTACTCACACTTCCGCTAGGCGGAATAAAAGCCATCGACCAATAATTTTGCCCGTTTAATGTGGATGTATAGGTTGTTCCAGATTGTGTCCATGTACTTCCTGTTGGTGCATAAATAGCATAATTAGAACCTCTATGTGAATTGGTTATGATGATCATCTCGTTATCAATCGTTACAGTACCTTCTGTAATTTCAATTTCTGCAACGTCTGATGTTGCTTTTGTGAAGTAAATAAAAGGCATTGCAATTCCAAGAGTCGCTTCAAAATCATGCCCGCCATTATTCCAATTCGCGGTAACTGTCCAATCTGAATAATCGGAAACAGTAGCTCTACTCGCATTTAATCCAGTCACTCCTACTGTAATGGGTAAAAAAGTATCCATAGGCTCACTACTTCCATTCGGGGTTGATGTAGGTACGATATAACTTACTACCAATCCTTGGTTAATGGTACGTAGTGCTAAGGGATAATTGAATAAGTTGTTGGTATGATCGTTCTTTATCAAAGCCGACCACCAATCGTTTGTTGGAACGGGTTTTCCTATCGCGCTTCCACTTATTTGTGGAGTTCCTGATGGAAAAGAGTTTCTACCTGCTGAATCTGTACCTGGAAACGTATTGGTGTAACTTCCATCACCAACGGGTGTAAATTGTGCGCTTGTACTAAAGTGAATAAAAAGTATTGAAAGGAATAAAAATGTTCTTGTAAACTTGTTGGATATGAGCATTCAGCCAGAAATTAAAATTGAAGTATGCAAAGTATTACAATATGCAAGATTCTCAAAAAGATAGACCTATACAAAAACTATACGATAGTTTTTAAATTTGTTCTCGATACGATCACGCTATAACGTGATCACTCGAACTGACATTTAGAAAATTAATTTAAATGATTTTTGGCTTATTGAGCTTCTTTTAACGAAGTTATTCTACTCAACATTATATGAGCATTTCCATCAAACTGATTTATTTCTAAGGCTTTTTGCGAGCAGAAGGCTGCTTTATCTGTATCTCCACTTTCAAAATAGGCTACACTTAAATAATCGTAGAGTAATGCATCTTCTGGATAGATGGCAATTAAATAGGAAAGCAATTCAATAATCTCTTTATAGTTTTGTTCTTCAATAAAATCAGAAGCGACAGCATAAAATGGATTGGGTGTAAAATCGAAAATATAATCGTCCACTGAATTGTATTTCTGATACAGTTCTTTATACAATGCTATTCCTGCTCTTGCTCCTTTCTCTTTCACCTGATTTACAATGGTATCTTTTATTGCATACTGAAAAGGAACAGGATTCTTAAATTCAATAGGCTTATGAATCGTGACATTGGTTTTTAAAGAGTCTTGAAGGAATCCTTTAACTCCTTCTAGTATCTCGTTGTTTAACAGTCCATTGTGACCTGTATTTTCAACAACAATTCGATAGTTATTTGGGAACCTTTCAGCTATAACATCTGATAAATTCATGGGTGTTCTTCCGTCTAAGGTTCCGCTGATCAACAAGGTTTTTACCTTAGAAAATACTGGACTGTTCATTCCTGTTACTTTTTCAATTCCAAAAGATTGATAAACTTCTGGATACCTTCCGTAGGAAATTCCGAAATGAGAAAGGTAAGAAGATTCGCCTTGTGCTACCGAAGTAGCCCAACGTTCATCAGTGTAGCCGCTATGAGCATTTGCCGTAAAAAACAAGGCGTTGGGTAATCTTCTGCCTCTAAAGTTTCTTAGTCCATTTCCTACTTCTTGCAAACTATCATGAGCTATTTTATAGTAAAAGCTTGGAAAACGAGAGATCCAACTATCTTTTCCAATGTTTTCAGCCACTATCATTTGTAAGTGATCGTCTGTTAAAGTCATATTCCAAGTAGGTCTAAAAAATGCAACGAAGGCTCCGATGCTTTTCTCTGGAAAATCATCATCAAAAGCATCTTGCATAGGAACTTGAATATACTTGGGTGTAGACTGTATGTCTTTATGTGTACTCTTTACCAGTTCAATAAAATCAGGAATGTATTTTGAAAGTTTTTTATCTAACTTTATCAACGAATCCATTTTTTTAAATTGCTGTTCTACTTCAAAAGGTAATTTTAGTCCATGATCTGGTGCTAACGAACCTGCAAGAATTGCTTTGTCTACACGCTTTTCAAATTCTCTAATATAGAATTGTGCTAATTCAGTTCCGTAGCTGTATCCGTATAAACTCACTTTTTCATAGTTTAAAGCAACTCTTAAATCTTCGATATCTAAAGCACTGCTGTATGAATTATAGGCTTGAAGTTGAATTCCCATATCTGTAAACGAAGCCGCGCATTCTTTGCCTTTGTTAACCAAATCTTTCAAAATTTCTTCTTGTACATCTTTGACAATATCAGTTGGCGTTTCTAAAAAATTACGGCAATGTAAATTTGGAATCGATTGTCCTACGCCTCTTTGATCTAACAAAATAACATCAGCATATTTTGACAATTCTTTAAATAGATAAAAATATTGGGTCTTCCCTATTTCAGTTGCTGATGTACCTGGACCTCCTGCTAAAAAAATGATGGGAGACATGGGTTGACTTGCACTTGTTTTGAATCGGCGGAAATAAATTTCAATATGATTGGAAGCAGCACTTTCTCTGTCTTCTTTTACAACAAACCTTCCTGATTCTACAGGTAAGAAATCACCCCAATGATTGATTAATGTGTCCTGTTTTAACTCTAAATTTCCAACTGGTTTAAAGTTTACATTGGGTTGTGTGATAGGAATATCACTGACAAAAACAGTGATGTACAAAGGATAAATAGCCAATAGCAATACAACTATTGGAATCCAAATACGTTTTTTAAATCTTCTTTTTTTCATGGAAAAACACTTATCTTAATAACGATTCAATCAATTATCTGTTACTTTTTTCCAAATTATACTCCATTGATGACACTCCTAGCTGAAGGTAATAGTAAATTGATCACTTTAAAAAGCTTCCCAAAGCATAAAGGAATTGTTTCCTAAGTCTAATGTAAGTTTGATGACATACGGGCTTTCTTCACTCATCCAAAAAATCAATTTCTGATTGGTAACAATCCTCCAAGTTTTATATTCTTTCCCTGATAATTTTACCTGTTCTGATTTTTCAATCGTCAATACCAACCATTTTAAGGTATTGGTATTGCTGTCATAAAAAGGTAGTTTGGCTACCAAATCCTTTTTGAAAGGCAAACCTACTAGTAGCATTCCGTATAAGTTCCAATCAAATACATTTGATTTTAAACTGGCTGTGGATTCTTTAATTGATTTCTCTTTATTAAGGTTTGTTCTACCTATTACTTTGTTTCCATCGAATTGATACAATGAAAAACCTCCTTGTGGGTTGATGGTTTGAAAACTGACAGGTTTGAGTGTTTTATAATCCACCATATTAATCCAAGTGTCAGTTAACTCCATATTTGCATTGTATAAATCTTGTAAACGATGGAAATATTTCACTCCTTTTAACGTGATTATCTGACCGTAATCTGTCCAAACACCTCTTGGAGTTTTGTTTCCTTGAGCATCTACAAAAGTGAGTTTCCACTTGTTGGTATACGGTTTTATGATGTCGCCTTTAATGTGTTCTCCATTAGGTTTGATAACCAAAGTATCCACTTGAGAAAAAACACTTAGCGTCATAAAAATGAGCATGAATAAACTTATTTTTTTAATATATAAAATCATAAAACATTTACATTATCTATGTAAAGCTAAGCATTCGATTATTAAAAAATTATATAAATCGCTTATAAAAGTGTAGTGAAGTGTTAGAATATAACTCCCAAACTGAGTCCCCTGATTACTTGTTTGGGAGGTATTATACTCCAAGTGACAATGTCATCTCTAAATTTCCATTAATATAAATTCATAGATTTTACGAATTCGTAACCCCCTATCAATCATGAAAATTATTGATCGTAAAATTAGAGATTCAATTCATAATGCACTACAGGGTTTTCCCCCTTTTTTGACAGTTTTATGCTACATTTTTATTGAACTCATCTTTAAAAAATCAACCATTTTCATCATATATTTTTTACTTTTGTAAAAATTTGTTTTTCATGAGAGTACTATTGAGGATCATCATATTTGTTTTTATTTTTCAATCGATTAACAGTCATGCACAACATTCTGTTGCTAGAAAGTGGAACGATGAGTTATTAGAAGCCATTAGAAATGATTTTGCGCGTCCAACGGTTCATGCAAGAAATCTATTTCACACTTCTGTTTTAATGTATGATGCTTGGGCTATTTTTGATTCGAATGCAGAAACTATTTTCTTAGGAAAAAACTTTGGTGGATATGCCTGTAATTTTGATGGTATAGCAACTCCTTCGGATGTAAGTGCGGCGACACATGAAATTACAAGTTATGCAATGTATCGACTGTTAAATCATCGATTTGCGAGTTCACCTGGCGCAACAAGTTCTTTACCAGCTTTTACACTATTGTTTGAATCCTATGGTTATGACGCTAACTTTACTTCTACGGATTACTCAACAAACTCTTATGCAGCTTTAGGGAATTATTTGGCTGAACAAATGATTGCTTTTGGAATGCAAGACGGTTCTAATGAAGCAGGCGGATATGAAAATTTACATTACACTCCTGATAATGAGCCTCTAATCTTAGAATTATATCAAGATAACTCTGCTATTGATCCGAACAAATGGCAACCTTTAGCATTTGATGTTTTTATAGATCAGAGTGGAAATCTTTTTCCTTTACAAACACCCGATTTTTTAAACCCTGAATGGGGAGAAGTTATACCATTTTCTTTAAAAAATGACGATCTTGATATTTTAAATGATGAGTTTGACTGTTATGTATACAATGACCCTGGGGCGCCTGTATATATTCAAAATTCTGCCATGGATGGAATCCAAGATCCTTATAAATGGCATTTTGCTTTGGTGATTGCTTGGTCAGCTCATTTAGATCCTGCAGACAATACAATGATTGATATTTCTCCAGGTTCTATAGGGAATGTAGCGATCACTGAGTTTCCAACTACTTTTGAAGAATATCAATCTTTTTATAATTTCACAGAGGGTGGCGATAGCGGAACAGGTCATACTACCAATCCTACTACGAATGCAGCTTATGTTCCTCAAATGGTAAAAAGAGCCGATTACGCTCGTGTTTTAGCTGAATTTTGGGCGGATGGCCCTGATTCTGAAACACCTCCTGGTCATTGGTTTACCTTAATGAATTATGTAAGTGATCATCCTCAAACTGTAAAAAAGTTTGGAGGAGAAGGAACTGTAGTCAGTGATTTAGAATGGGATGTAAAAAGTTATTTGGTTTTGGGTGGCGCAATGCATGATTCTGCTATTGATACTTGGGGAATTAAAGGATACTACGATTATATTCGTCCAATTTCTGCCATTCGGTATATGGCATCAAAAGGACAAAGTACAGACCCTAATTTAGCAAGTTTTGATCCTCATGGATTGCCTTTAATTACAGGTTTAATTGAATTGGTTGAAACCGGTGATGTTTTAGCAGGACCAGGCGATATAAATGTTGGAAAAATAAAAGTAAAATCATGGAAAGGACCAGATTTCATTTCTGATCCAGATACTGATATTGCAGGAGTCGATTGGATTTTAGGAACACATTGGTGGCCGTATCAGCGCCCAACTTTTGTAACACCTCCTTTTGCTGGTTATGTTTCTGGGCATTCTACATTTTCTAGGGCGGCTTCAGAAGTATTGACTCTAATTACTGGTGATGCTTTTTTCCCTGGTGGAATGGGAACTTTTGATGTTGCACAAAACGATTTCTTAGTTTTCGAAGAAGGACCTTCTGAAAGTTTTACATTACAATGGGCAACCTATCGAGATGCTTCAGATCAAACAAGTTTATCAAGAATCTGGGGAGGCATCCACCCTCCTATTGATGATATTCGCGGTAGAATTATTGGTGATAAAATTGGAAAAGAATCCTTTGCTTTGGCGCAATCGTATTTTACTGGATTTTTAAATAGTGATGATCCTAGTATCGATATGAATACCGTGGCTTATCCAGTTCCTGTAGAAGATGATTTATTGAAGATAAAAACACCTTTCTTAGGCGAAATTGATGTGCAATTAATCTCATTAAACGGAGAACAGGTTTATTCAGAGAAGAAATCAAACCACAATGGGTTAATAGAACTATCTATGAACCATATAGCAAATGGAGTTTATATTCTAAGAGGGTTTTCTAAAAGCGGTACCGTTTTATTCCAAAAGAAGGTTGTGAGATAGTTATCTAACAAGTAAATATTTCTTTATCGTTTGTGATTAAGAACCTAGTATAAATTGCTATTTTAGTTGCAAACTTTAAAAAATGAAGCAACTAACACTTTTATTTCTATTTATTTCAATTTCAATTCAAGCGCAAGATGATCCAAAATGGATGCGACATTCTTCAATTTCTCCTGATGGAACTCAAATTGCATTTACCTACAAAGGTGATTTATACAAGGTTGCTACTTCTGGTGGAAATGCAATACAATTAACGTATCATAGCGCACATGATTATAAAGCTGTTTGGAGTAAAGATGGTTCCAAAATTGCCTTTGCATCTAATCGTTATGGTAATTTTGACATTTATGTAATGGATTCCAATGGAGGACAAGCAACACGTTTAACGTTTCATTCAAACAATGAATATCCTTACACTTTTTCTTCAAACAATAAAGAAGTAGTTTTTGGCACTTTACGTCAAGATGATGTAAATCACAGGCAATATCCAACTGGATCACAACCTGAATTGTATAGTGTTCCTGTAAAAACAGGGAAAGTTAGTCAGATTTTCACAGTTCCTGCTGAATATGTTCAATTCTCAAAGAATGGTAAAACGATGGTTTACCAAGATAAAAAAGGCGGAGAGAATGAATGGAGAAAACATCATACATCTTCTATCGCTAGGGACATTTGGACATACGACATAAAAACAAAAAAACATAAAATGATTACTACTCATAAAGCAGAAGATAGACAACCTATCTTCAGTAGTGATGAGAAAAGTATTTATTATTTAAGTGAAAGAAGCGGAACTTATAATATTCATAAACTTTCATTAGACAATCCAAATCAAGATCAACAACTCACAAAATTCAAATTACATCCAGTACGTTTTTTAAGTATGGGTAGTGGAACTCTTTCCTTTGGATATGATGGAGAATTATATACAATGAAAGAAGGTAAAAAACCTTCCAAAGTTAAAGTTCATATTAGAACTCAAGACAAAGAAAATTCAGATAAATTTATCTCTGTAAACGGAGGAATCAATGAAATGTCTATCTCGCCTAATGGAAAAGAAATTGCTTTTATCGCTAGAGGTGAAGTTTTTGTAACCTCAATTGACAAATCATTTACCAAAAGATTGACCAATACTCCAGAACGTGAACGTTTTGTTACATGGGGTCCTGAAGGCAAATCTGTTATTTACAGTAGCGAACGAAATGGCAAATGGAGTGTTTACAAAACTGAAAAAGTACGAAAAGAAGAACCTTTCTTTTATGCTGCTACATTAATTAAAGAAGAACCTTTAATTGAGAATAAGTTAGATAACTATTTGGCTCAATATTCTCCCGATGGAAAGAAGATTGCATTTATAGAGGGTCGCAGAACCTTAAAAATAAAGGATGTAGATTCTAAAAAAGAAGTAATCCTGATGACTCCAAAAGACTTATTTCACATGCGTGATGGAGATAAGTATTTTACTTGGAGTCCAGATAGCAAATGGTTGTTAGTAGATTGGAGCAAAACTTTGAGCAATAGCGATGTTTTATTAATTGCTGCAGACGGTTCGAAAAGAATGAATCTTAATGAAAGTGGGTATTATGATTACAGACCAAAATGGATAAATGATGGTAAACAAATGTTGTGGTTTAGCAATAAAAACGGATTAAAATCATATGCAACCAGTGGTCGCTCTCAAGGTGATGTATATAGTATGTTTTTTACACAAGATGCATGGGATGAGTTTAATTTAAGTGATGAAGATTACAAATTGATGCAGGCAATCAAAGAAGAAGAAAAAAAGAACAAAGAAAAAGAAAAGAAAGATAAAAAAGATTCCAAGAAAGACACTAAAAAAACAAAAGAGAAAGATAAGAAAGAAGTAAAGCCACTTACTTTTGATTGGGATCATATGAAAGATAGATCTCGTAGGTTAACGATCCACTCCTCCAGCCTTGGTGATGCCGTACTTTCTAAAAAAGGCGATAAATTATACTATTTAGCCAGTTTTGAAGGACGTTCTAATCTTTGGAGTACAAACCTTCGTACAAAAGAAACAAAGATGGTGATGAAGCTGAATGCACGTTTCGGGAGTTTGCAATGGGATAAAGAAATGAAAAATTTATACCTATTAAGCAGTGGTAAAATTTCAAAAATCAGTCCAGAAACTGGAAAACAAAAAGGTGTTAAGATTAATAGTGAAATGCAGTTGAATGAGAATGCAGAAAGAGCTGCCATGTTTGATCACGTTTGGATTCGTACAAAAGCTATCTTTTATCACCCAGATTTCCATGGAATCAACTGGAATAAAATGAAAACAGAATATGAAAAATATTTACCATCTATAGGTAATGGGTATGAGTTTTCTGAAATGTTATCAGAAATGTTAGGTGAATTAAACGTTTCTCATGCTGGTTCTGGTTTTAGAGGCGGTGGAATCTCTAATGGAGATGCAACAGCTTCTCTAGGAATCTTTATGAATTACAATCACAAAGATGATGGTATTTTAATTGATGAAATTATTAATGGAGGTCCTTTAGATAAAGCTAAGTATAAAATTTCAGCAGGAATGATCATTGAAAAAATTAATGGTGTTACTGTTGATAAAGATCAAGACGTTGCAAAATACTTAAACAGAAAATCAGGAAAATTTATGCTGTTAGACATTCTTGATCCAAAAACTAAAAAAAGACAAACCATTACTGTAAAACCGATTTCTTTAGGTGCAGAAAATCGTCTTTTGTACAAAAGATGGGTAAAAACAAACGAGTTAGAAGTAAATCGATTGAGTAAAGGTCAATTAGGATATGTCCATATTCCTGGAATGAGCGACGGTCCGTATAGAAATATTTACCAAGAAATGATGGGGAAATATGCTGATCGTAAAGGAGTTATTGTAGACACACGTTTTAATGGCGGTGGGGATTTAGTTGCAGATTTAGCAATGTTCTTTACAGGAGTTCCTTTTATTAGTTATGCAACTGAAGCTAAAGTTGTAGGTGGAGAACCTACTTCTCGTTGGACAAAACCTACATTATCTATCTTTAATGAAAGTATGTATTCAGACGGACATTGCTATGCTTCTGGCTATACAGATCTTAAAATAGGAAAGACCGTAGGAATGCCCGTTCCTGGAACTTGTAGTTTTGCAGGTTGGGAAGGTTTACCAAATGGTGCTTATTGGGGAGTTGTTCCTGTTAGTGCAAAGAACAAAGCTGGAGAATGGATGGAAAACAATCAAACAGAACCAATGATTAAAGTAAAGAATATGCCTGGAATTATTGACCAAGGTAGAGATCAACAATTAGAACGTTCCATTCAAGAAATGTTAAAGGATATTAAATAATAATATCTGTAACAAAAAAGAGGGTAAATAAATTTTACTCTCTTTTTTATTGTTTAAATGTTACTTTTTTAAACTGTCAACATCTAATTTTAAGCTATCTCTTACGTATTTTATTTCTTTGATGGAATCAGTGATATGGTTTGATTTATACAATCCATATGTTTTTCTTGATACTTGATTTTCTGATTCTAGCCATATTCTGGAAGAGAGAAAATACCCTGAATAACTTACCAAATAAATAATGGAATAGATAAAGAATGAAAATTTAAGTTCTCTGAATCTTTTAAACGGGAAAAATAGAAAAATGAGGAGTCCAAAATACGTGAATAGGAAAACAACAAAATGTTCCCACGACATCAAATCATAACTTTTAAAGTATGGATTGATGAACACTTCAATACTAACTATTGAAAATCCAAGAAATATTAAAATCACACCATTGGGAACACTAAAAATTTTATAATCTTCAATTGATTCTTCTTTGTTTTCACCTTCTTTAACTAAAGTTTCTTCTTCATCTTTCTTGTAAAAAATAACTCTAAAGATCATAATCACTAAATTCAGAAAACCACAAGCCATTAGAAAGAAAAAACCTAATGAAAATATTCTACTGTATTCTGCAATACTTTGACTTTTCCTTACGTAATTGGCATAGTTTTCTTGTAGCAAAATCTCATGTTTTGATTGATAATAAATTTGTTGAACAATTAATTTATCAAACTTTTCTGGAGATTTATCAAAAACCTTTTTAAAACTCTTTTTTCTAACAATATCTTTAAACGATTCGCCTTCTTTTTCTAAATCTACTAGTTTTAATTTCTCAGAATCTTTCATTAGAACACTCTTTCCCCAAGTAGTTTTAAGGTATAAGTGATTTTTGCTCTTAGAATCTATCCAAACATCTGCAATTCCTTTTCCCAAAATGCCAATAATAAAAGCAGAGATAATAAAAATAGGAATCAACCCTAAGTATTTATAGCTCTTAATTTTTTGATCTTTAGCTCCAATGTTTATTAGGCTCAATAAGTTTTTAAAAAACTCGTGAATGTATTCAGATAAATTGGCAACGGTCTTTTCTTTTTTATATGACTGTAGATTGTCTTTAAAGATGATAACCAATCCAAGAATCAAGCACAATAAAAGAAAAGTCCCTTGTAAAAAAAGGTCGATAGAATGCAAACTGTAAATTTCCATAGTGTTTGTTTTTAATGTTTTAGGGAACAAATAAAAATGCAAAAGCACTCATAAACTATACTCATAATTAGGTAATTACTCCTAATCTGTAAGCAATTTTTCAATCACAGTAGAATGATCAAAATACTTTCTGTGTGTTTTGGTGCCTAGCCGCTTCAACCAACTGCTATCCAACTGTAAGTTTTCTGAACTAAAACGATCACCATATTTGTTAATCGATTCATAGGAACACAACCAATCTTCTTTAGAAAAATAATCTTGCCATTCTTCAATATTTGTATTGTTGACACTATCGGTTAAATAATCTTTAAATAGCTGTGTTTTATACGATAAAAACGAAATAGCTCCGCCTATGGTAATACTACGAATTCGTTTTTGGGATGGATTTTCATAAGTGGATAAAAAGTCTAATGCTGGAGCTACACCCAAGCTGTGAGAAAAGAATGTAACTCGATTGTAATCTGGGTTTTTAACAATTGCATTGGTTTGTAAACGAATGCGATTCTTTACATCGTCTCGCAATAGCTTACTTTTGATATACTTCATACAAAAACCAGATACTTTTAAAATAATGTTTAAAGTACCAGGAAACAATCCTAAAACGACACCTACAAGAACAAATATTTTGGTAAAGAAACTAGAGATCAATTTTGGAACTTCTTCCAAAGACATGCCCATTCTCATATGTTCGTCCTGAGGAGGCGCTTCTAAAAATAGCCCTTTTATACTCGTAACAATATCTGTATTATCAACTGCTGATATAAAAACACCAACAATAGAAACATACCATCCTATTAGTAATAATCCAGAAAAGCAAATTCCCAGAAACATCCATTTATTTTTGAGCGCTCCTTTCCAAATGGGAGAAATTAGCCAAAATAAAATCAACTCCAATCCAAAAATGACTTGTTTTAGAATAGGAAGATCTTTTGAAGTGTTTTCATGAATAACATCTCCCCAAAAAACTTCGTATATATCAATACGTTTTTTCACGCCAGTATCTTCAAAAGTCACTTCAACACTTTCCATGTTTGGACTTTCTGGTGTACTAATCTTATTCACTGTGGCAATAGATTGTTGATTGATCATCCTATCTACTACTCTATTTAAAGCAAAACCGACTTCCTTAGAATCAAGTCCAGGAATTACTATAAGGGCTTCTTTGTTCATCGTTATTGTTTTAGTTTTGGGGACTAAATAATTGCTGAACAAATTATTTGCCACCAAGATAGAAAATAATTATCAATTTAAATTTGAGAGTAACCTCGGTAAATACTTTAACTTTGATGAATCTTTAATCTGAAAAAAGTGCATAACTTCGCATTGTTAAACCTTAAAATATGGAGTTAAAAATTCAAGTCGCTATTATTGGTGCTGCATTTATTGTCTTGTTGATATTAATGGCAATTACTAAAAAGATCACCAAAAAAGTTTCTTTGGTTAAAAAACTAGAACCGAATCGTAAAAAAGTAGTTTTAAATAGTTTCTATTTTATTTATTATTTGGTTTTTATAACGGCTGTTATTATTATTCTTGGAATAGATTTAAAAGAACTATCCATATTCTTTTCCTCTGTTTTCGCTATTTTAGGAATTGCATTGTTTGCACAGTGGTCTTTATTATCCAATTTAACAGCAAGTGTTATCCTCTTCTTTTATCATCCATTAAAAATTGGCGATAAAGTACGAATCTTAGATAAAGAGTTCGATTTTACTGGAGTGGTCAAAGACATTACAGGCTTCTATGTACATATTAAAACAAGTTCAGGGAAGGATATTACTGTACCTAATTCTGTCGTATTACAAAAAGGAATTGAATTTCTTGAAGGAATTTAAAAATCTTTAGGTTACTTTAGACCTTTCTAAACCCTAAAGCATACATGGTCTTCAAGAATAAGATTCTTTATGTTATTTTTCTTGTAGTTGGTCTATTTGTTATTTATTTCTTCCACACTAAAATAGTTGATCATGATAAAGTCATAAGAGATCAACAACTTCAGGATACTCATAAGAGAATCATTGAAAGGTTTGATGCTTCTATCGAGAAATTTGCAGCATTAATGTCTGGAATACATTCTAAATTCTCAGAAGATGACATTCCAACTCAAATAGAATTACAAACTTTTCTAAAAAGGCAATTGGTAGGCATTAATTTTAATGATTCTATAGTAATTTCATATTTGAATGTTAATCATGAGTTTGTTTATAATTTTGATCAATATTCTATTAACAGATACAATTTAATTGGAAAAAAAGTTATTGATTTAAGAGATTCTTTAGAAATCAAACGCTTAAATAATCTAATGAAATCTAAAGAAATGAAGCTGTTTCCTCCAATCAATTTAGTAGAAGGTTGGATTGGAATTCCTTTAGATTTTAGAGTTACTACAAAAGGTAAAACGATTGGGTATATCGCTGCTATCATCAATTTTAAAAACCTTATAGAACCAATTTATCAAGTAGAATCTTCATCCAAATTTGCTTTTATGTTCTCTGTTGAGAACGGAACTACATTTGATAGAGAAATGGTACATGACGGCTCTAAAGTTTACCATAATAGGATTGATCAAGAATATTATAAGAATTTTGATATTCTTAGCTCTGAATTTACGAATTCTAGCATCACAAAATATGGTTTAACTTTTAATTTGGGAATCGCCTATAAAGAAAAGTACATCATCAACAATTCGTTGTCTTATATGTTTGCTTGCTGGTCTCTTTTAATTATTTTCTTCTGGGGGTTGAGCTTAAGGAGTAATTTTAATGTTTTAAAACTCAATGATAAACTACAAGAAAAGAGCGATTATATTGAAGTTCAGAAAAAAGAATTAGAGCTAAGGAATATTTCATTAAACGACTATGCACATATTGTTACTCACGATTTAAAAGCACCGCTAAGAAATTTAAACACTCTTTTTTATTGGCTCAAGGAAGATTTAGAAGTAAAATCAGATAGCAAGGATTTACTTGATAAAATGGGGTCTAACATAGATAGAATGGATAAGCTAATTGAAGGTATATTTCAATATTCTCAATTGGACTATCTAACAGAAAAAAAAGAACTTATCGATTTTGAGAAAATAATAAATGAGTTGTCAGATTACTTCAAAGCAAATCATAAAGTAGAAATAATCAACAACTTAGAGCATTCAGGTTTTGTTGGAGATGAAACAAAAATAAAGCAGCTTTTTCAGAACTTAATTCATAATGCCATACGATATAATGATAAAGAAAAGTGTATCATTAATATTCAATGTGAAAAAGAAAACAATGAGTTTCTTTTTAAATTTAAAGACAATGGAATTGGAATTGAAGAGAAATTTTATGATAAGATTTTTAAGATTTTTCATAAACTATCTGACAAACCTGACAGCACCGGTATAGGTTTAGCTATTGTGAAAAAGATCGTGGAAAATTACAGTGGAAAAATCTGGATAGAATCTGAAATTGGAAAAGGTACCACATTCCTGTTTACTTTAACTTCTAGATAAAAGCCTTAACCTTTTAAAAATCTACCACAATTCCAATACTAGGAATCGGTGTATTGGTGTTTTGTTCAATCTCTGTCAAACTTCTTGGATTGATTAGTGTTCCATCTGCATCTCTCGTCAAACCATACTCTGGCGGCGTTGGAATCTCTTGCGCTAAAATATTCTGTACCTCAAAAAAGATGTTCAAAGTATATTTTTGGTAGTTCCATTTCTTATCGACACGAACATCTAACTGACTAAATATCTTCAACTTCTCTTCACCCAAACGACTGTAATCTAAAATGATTTCTGGATAATTGATTAACGATTGTGCTAAGTCTTTAGGAACAAAAGGAGTCCTGCCTGCAAAACGATAACGAGAACTGATCTCCCAATTCTTTTTTAATTTATAACCTCCCACAAAAGAAACCAGATGTCGACTGTCCCACACAGACGGAATATACACTGATGTATCAAAGCCTGTAAACTCGCTAAAGAAATAAGTATAGGAAAAAATACTGTAAAAATCATTGGTTAGTTTCTGTTGGTATTGAAACTCCAAACCATAGCTTCTTCCCCTGCCTACTGTTTCTATAGCCTCACTTCCCAAAACTTCAAAATCGGCTCCTTTATTTCCCAATGAAACACCATCTAAGACAGAAACTGGATACTCTGCATAGCGTTTATAGAATCCTTCTAAAGAAATACTTGCAGAAGGATTTAAATAATGTTGTAACCCAATTACATAATGATCGCTTTGTGTGTAGTGACTATCTTGATTGATTAGATTTCCACTATTGTCTCTAAAACCGAGTATGGTATAAGGCGGAATTTTAAAATAACGTCCAACTGTGGCACTTAACCTCCAATCTTGTACAAATTCATAGGATAGCGATATTCTTGGCGAAAACGTCGCTAATAAATCATTATCCGTTGTGAAACTATCATCATCCATTCTAAATCCAGCAGATACGTCTAATTTATCATTGAAAAATGAATGTGTTGCGTTTATAAAAAATCCGTATTTCATGAAATCGATCTCACCATCAAAGAAACTATTGTCGGTATTGTTCACAGTACTATTTGTATAATAGGAATATTGCGTATTAAAACCCGCTGTAAATTTCCAATCGTTGACAAATTTTGTGAGTTGATATCTTAGCTTTGTTTCGGATTCTACAGCATCATTTCTAAAAATAATCCCTGTTTCATTTTCCGTATCTAAATAGGTCGTAAATATATTTTCTAAACGATTATTACTTAGGGTAGTTTCCATAAATCCAGAACCATTCTCAAACCGTTTTCTCCAGGTAATCCCAATAGAATTTGTTTTCTGTTCTATAAAAGGAGCTTGTTCTAAAACGGCTTGTGCAATTTCATCAAAATCGTCTGGAGCTTCAACAGAAAAATCATCAATTGAACCTAAACCTATGATATATAAATCATTATAATCATTAATTTGATGTGATACTTTATATTGATAATCCCAATAATTCGGTCTGATTGGCAAACCAATCAATTTAAACAAGGCTTGCAAATAACTTCTTCTTACAGAAAATAAAAAACTTGTTTTGCTCTCTTCTTGCGCTTTTTTAAACAAAGGACCTTCAAAAGTAAAAGCGGCATCAGTAGCACTAACACGGATGTTTGTATTGAAGCTTTTTCGATTTCCATCACGCTGTTTGAACTGTAAAACTCCCGATAAAGGATTGTCATATTGTACTCCAAAAGCGGATGTAGACAAAGTAACATCGCTAATGAAAGAAACATTGAGCAATCCAACCGGTCCGCCAGCGCTTCCTTGTGTCGCAAAATGATTGATATTGGGCACTTCTACTCCATCTAAATAATACACCGTTTCATTAGGTGCACCACCACGAATGATCAAATCGTTTCGAAAACCTCCCACAGAAGGTGAAACCCCGGGTAAGGTTTGTGCTACTTGTACTACATCATTATTTCCTCCTGGATAGGTTGCAATTTCTACTGCTGATAATGTTTGCGTTGATAATGGTGTTTCTCTGGGTCTGCTGATTTTATTTTGATTGTTGATCACAACCTCTTCCAATTCTTCGGTAGACTCGATTAGAACAAAATTAAACGATGGGTTTCCTTTCGATTTTATAATACTATTAAACTTTGTCTGTGAGCTAAATCCAACAAAACTAGCTGTTAGATTATACGAACCCGGTATTACATTTTTTATTTCATATGTCCCATTCTCATTGGTCACAGAACCTAAATCAGTATTGACGAGATATACAGTAGCGCCAAAAATAGGAGCTCCTTTTTCATCGGTCACTTTTCCTTGAATGGTCGTTTTTACCTGTCCGAATATTGAAAAAGAAATCAATAAGAAAACAGCGATGAAATAAAATGATTTTTTTGATTTGGAGGCCTTCACAGTTTTTGAAAAATTTTACTGCAAAAATACCATTTTTCTTATGTTGAAATGTTATTACATTGTTATTTAAAAAAGGAAACGTAACTTTTCACTTTTGCAAACGTCATACATACAATTCCGATTCATTTTGAAGAAAGAAATTACATCGTTTTTAAAAGTATATCTATTTACATGGATATTTACTTTCTTAGTGTTTCTATTGAATTTGCTAAACCCTAGGTTTACATTTAAAGATTTGTGGGATAATTATATACAGATTATATCTAGCCTATCTGGATTCATCTTCCTTCATTGTATTATCCTAATTTTTTATCTAAGCTTCTTAATTATCCGTTATTTTATTCGAATCTGTAAGAAAAGAGGTTTTCGAGTTTTTGCCAAACAGTTCTTCCTTCGATTTTTGACTCCTGTCCTATTGGTTGTTATTGCAATTAAATCTTTAATCTACTTCAATAACAATGAGGATTTTAAATATGATTGGAATTATGCCATTGAAAATAAGACTGATACCATTCAAGATTTATATGCAATTGATGGGAAACACCGCGGAATGGGTGTATATGATGTTGGACGAAGTAACAGAACAACGCATCAGGAATTGATTAAAACGAATGTAGAATGGGTGGCTGTCTTACCTTATTTCTATCAAGAGAGTGAACAAACAAACTCCATTCGGAATCCAAAAGATGTAGGAGTTTGGTCATCCAGAGATACTTCATTTATAAAAAATATTGAAAAATTACATCAGAAAAACATTCGAGTACATTTAAAACCACATTTGTGGATGTCATCGGGTTGGAGATCGAATATCAATTTTGAGAATGAAGAAGATTGGAATACTTGGTTTGAATCGTATCGAAAAACCATGTTGCATTACGCCACCATGGCTGAAAAAGCAAAGGTTGAATTGTATTGCATTGGTACAGAATTGAGAAGCTCTGTAAAACATCAACCTAAAAAATGGAAAGAATTGATCAAAGAAATCAAAGAAATTTATTCTGGGAAACTCACCTATGCCGCTAACTGGGACGGAGCATTTAATGACGTTACTTTTTGGGATGAGCTAGATTATATTGGAATTCAAGGATATTTTCCTTTAACAGATCATGCAAATCCCAATTTAGAATCCATTAAAGAAGGTTGGAAACCACATATCAAAACCTTAGAAGATTTAGCCAACAAGCACCAAAAGAAAATTCTATTTACAGAAGTGGGTTATAGACCTGATGCAAGCGCGACTAAAGAACCTTGGGAATGGGGTTCATTCTTCTTTAGCAAGTTGTATACAAAGAAGTCTGAAAAAACACAGTACTTAGCTTACGAAGCTTTATATGATCAACTGTGGACAAAAGATTGGTTTGCTGGAACCTACATCTGGCAATGGAACAACAGTGATTTTGAAATTAAGGGAAGACCTGCTGAAAACTCCGTTGCGAAATGGTATGCTATTCGAGGGAATTAAAAGAAACTAGATCGCTTCGCTCTTAGAATAAAGAACCAAGACGTATTGCTAACTAACTGATAAACTGTAAATAGTTAATTCAAAGTTATTATATACTCTTTTTAAAAAAGTGTAGATACAATCTGCGTCAGTACTGTAGTGATGTAAAGAATACATTTAATCATCATCTTCCAATTCAAAAAAGTCATTTACAGAGATTTCAAAAACTGCGGATAGCTTTAATGCCAATACTGTTGAAGGTACATAACGCCCCTTCTCTATCGAATTAATCGTTTGTCTAGACACACCTATCTCCTTCGCAAGATCATCTTGTGTAAGATCTTTGATGGCGCGTTGCACTTTGAGTGTATTTTTCATCCTAGCTTACTTACTCTTTTTAACTGGTAAAATGCCATTAGTTGGACTACTAACATAAAAAACAATACTTGGAAATAACCGAAGCCTTCTAGTTTTTCAGTTTCATCAAATAATATCCCAACTCCATAATTAATTAATGGTTGAATTAAAGAATAGAGTACAACTATAACAAAGGAAAATCGATAGGATTGAGATCGTAAGCTATCAATATATTCATCTTCTATTTTATCTTTAGACATGGAAATCATCAACATACCTAATAAGAGTATTCCTGATAATACCGGTTTTACCCAATCAGGCTCATCTACAAACTTTTTGGCGATCATCAGTCCAAAAGTGATGAAAGTAATATAATACCCTATTTTTTTAAATTTATTTGGAAATTGAAATTTATTCAGCTTCTCTATTTTTGTTCGTTCTTTTTCACAAATTGTTTCTCTTGACATAATTAATATTTTACAAATTGACAAATTTTTATTACATAATGACAAATATACTTTACATTTTGTAAACTACCAAATAGATTTAAAATTATTTTTCTAAATTTAAAACTCAATCAATAAAACTTATTTATTATGTCAAACAATTCAAATAAACCTAATGGTCTATTTTGGGCTATTGGGATTATTGCTCTTATTTGGAACCTATTAGGTGTATTTGCATACCTTATGCAAGCTTACAGAACGGAATCTTTTACAGCTATGTATACACCTGAACAGTTAGAAATCATTAATAATATGCCATCTTGGGCTACTGCAGCTTTTGGAATAGCAGTATTTGGAGGTGCTTTAGGTAGTTTACTTTTATTATTAAAGAAAAAACTTTCTAATATTATTTTCTCACTTTCATTCTTAGGGATAATAGTTCAATTTATATACAATTTCTTTGTTGCAAATTCGATGGAAGTATACGGTCCTGGATCTTTAATTATGCCTATTCTAACAATAGCAATTGGCCTATTTTTAGTTATTTATTCCAAGAATTGTATCAAGAAAGGTTGGCTGTCATAACGAGATACCTCATAAAAAAATTAAGAAGCATCTCATCTGAGATGCTTTTTTCATTCAAACATCATCCCAAGAAACTCAGCGACACAAGCTGGTTTTTCTATTCCTTCAATCATCACTTTACAAGAAAATGTAATTTTCACTCCCTGTTGTTGATCTTCAATAGCTTTAATGGAAGAATGCATTTGTAATCTACTATTTACAGGAACTGGGTGTGGAAACCGTACAGTGTTAAGTCCATAATTCAACGCCATTTTCACGCTATCAATAGAAATAATGTCTTCTAGCATCTTAGACAACATCGATAGTGACATAAACCCATGCGCAATGGTACTTTTAAAAGGCGATTCTTTTGCAGCTCTTTCTACATCTACATGAACCCACTGTTTGTCTAAGGTTGCATTTGCAAAATCATTAATCATTTCTTGAGTAATGGTAATCCATTCAGAAGCAGGCAACTCCTTCCCTATCATGGACTTAAACTCTGTGAGGTTTTTAAAGTGTAATTTCTTCATAATCATTTTATGCTTATAAGTGCATGCGGTCATTTCGACAGAACGAGGAACGAGTGACGAGAAATCTTATATTAATGAGATTCCTCTTCCTACCTCATTTGGAATGACAAGCCATTATTTTATTCTTTACTTCAAAACTATGGCTTTTATATCATAGTGACTATTCTTTTAGTTTTCCAAAGATATCATCTTTAATTTTTGGAAGTTCTAATTGATATCGTACTGCAATTAATCGAATGATGATGATAACAATAGCTCCAATAATAAAACTGATGGAAGTTGGTAATGAGAATTGAACAGCAATCAAATAAACCGTTCCTCCTGACAAACAAGCCAAAGCATAAATCTCTTTCTTGAAAATTAAAGGAACCTCATTGGTCAATACATCACGAATTACACCGCCAAAAACGGCTGAGATCATTCCCATAATCAAAGAAATAAATGGATGTAAATCATAGGCCAATCCTTTTTGCAATCCTAATAATGTAAAAACACCAATACCAATGGTGTCAAATAAAAAGAGCGTTTTACTTAGCGGTGCAATTTTACTTTTTAATAAAAATGTAAAAATCACAGCAGCAAAAATTGTCCAGACATAATTCAAATCACCGATCCAGTTAATTGGATGCGCATCAATTAAAATATCGCGTAGCATTCCGCCACCAACAGCAGTAACAAAAGCAATGATAACCACTCCAAACAAATCGAAATCTTTCTTAGAAGCTACCAAAGCGCCACTAATTGCAAAAGCAAAAGTTCCGATAATATCTAACACATAAATGATGTCCATTTCATTTAAATTGTAGTTTCTGTAAATGTAATGTTTAGTTCTTTTTGAATTTCGTGAATTCGTTGAATCTCACTCGGCAATACAAAAGCAATAGAAACTCCTGTTTTCCCTGCTCTTGCTGTTCTTCCACTTCTATGTGTATAATATTCTAATTTCTCGGGCAATTGATGGTGAATGATAAAAGACAATCCGCTTACATCTATTCCTCTTGCAGAAACATCCGTAGAAATTAAATACTGAAGACTTTCATTTTTAAAAGCACGCATTACTTTTTCACGATCTCTTTGTTGCATATCGCCTTCCAAGGCTCCTACAGAAAAACCTTCTTCTAAGAGAACTTTGGTTAAATTCTGTGTTCCAGCTTTGGTTCTACAAAAAATGATTCCTCTTTCTGAATTTCTTCCTTCTAAAAATCGAATGATCGCATCCGTTTTCTCTTTGATAGTCGTTCTTGCAAAACGATGACTGATATTAGCATTGACCAAAACATTTCTGTTGATTTCAACACGAGAAGCATTTGGGTCCATATAAGTTTTGATAATCCTTTGAATTTCTTCGGGCATCGTTGCAGAAAACAACCAGGTAGTACGTTCTCCTGAAGTATATTTTAAAATCCTATTCAGATCTTGTTTAAAACCCATACTCAGCATTTCGTCAGCTTCATCCAATACCAAGGTTTTAATTTCTTTAAGGTTGACACTTCCTCTTTCAATCAAATCAATCAATCTTCCTGGAGTTGCCACAATAACATGCGTTGTTCTTTGCAAATTATGAATCTGACGATCAATTTTTTCACCTCCATAAACACTTTCTACAAAGACCTTATGATCATAGTATTTGGTAAACTTAAATAGCTGTTTTTTGATTTGCTGTACCAGTTCTCTCGTTGGCGATAAAACCAATGCTTGAACCGCATCTTTTTTTGGATCTACTTGCTGAACAATAGGCAATCCAAAAGCAGCAGTCTTTCCAGTTCCAGTCTGAGCTAATCCTATGAAATCTGTTTTTTTTCCTAAAAGGATTGGGATTGCTTTTTCTTGAATTTCCGTAGGCTTAGAAATTCCTAATTCTTTGATCGATTGTACAAATTCTTTTCGAATTCCTAAAGACGCAAATGTGCTCATAACTCATGTTTAATTCTGCCTACAAAGGTACAGTTATTTCGGAGCTAACGTGCGTAAAATTTCATCTGTTATTCTTGTGGGCTTGAATGTTTTTGCATCCAACAAACAGAAGGTAGTTTGTGCTTTTACAAGCAATTTATTGTTCTTGTAGAACTCAACATGTCTCACCGATTTAATTCCTGCCGTCTCGCCTACCCAAGTCTTTGCTTGAACTTCATCTCCTAACAATGCTTGACGTACATAATCTATTTCATGTTTGATTACCACCCAAACATATTTAGAGGTATCATGACCTTCTTTTAATTGATTCCAATGCAAGTTTGCAATATCTTGCATCCATTCCAAATACACTACATTATTGACATGATTTAAATCATCAATATGTTTTTTATCAACATTATAATTTACTTGAAAAACACGCATCAGACAAACTTAACTCAAAATGAAATGATATGTTAATTTATCCCTAAATATTTTTTGAATCGAAAATTCATTGTCTAGAATGTTGATATTTGCGACCAACTTATGACAAACTTAGCCAACGATTTAGGTACTGAAAAAATCAGTAAACTTATTATAAAACAAGCCGTTCCAGCTTCTCTAGGAATTTTGGTCATGTCGTTGAACATGATTGTAGATACTATTTTTGTTGGCAAATGGATAGGTTCTTTGGCTATTGCTGCCATTACTGTTGTTTTGCCTATTGTATTTCTTATTTCTTCTATCGGAATGGGAATTGGAATTGGTGGTAGTTCTATTATTTCAAGAGCTTTGGGAGCCAAGGAATTTGGAAAAGCTTTTCAAACTTTTGGAAATCAGATTTCAATGACCCTAGGGCTGTCTGTCTTTTTTGTAGTTATGGGTACATTTTTCTGCTCATCATTACTACTTTTATTTGGCGCAAATGGAGAAATCTTAGTTCCTGCTACTGAATATTTTCATGTGGTATTGTATGGAGTTCCTTTCTTAGCATTTGCCATGATGGGAACCCCAGTAATAAGAGCTGAAGGAAAACCGAAGTTTGCCATGTACGCAATGATTATTCCTGCATTTACAAATATTGTCTTGGATATCGTTTTTATCAAATTTTTAGATTGGGGAATGTTTGGTGCTGGATTGGCTACTTCAATATCTTATGCGATTTGTGGATTGTTTATTTTTGGATTCTTTCTCTCTAAAAAAAGTGAGCTCACTATTACTCCTAAGTATTTTATTTTAAACCTTCCTATTGTTAAAGAGATTGTACAATTAGGCGGTGTTACTGTAGTTAGGCAAGGAACAATTAGTCTTTTAATGATTGTCTTAAACGCAACCCTGTTTCGATATGGAGGTGAAAATGCGATTGCTGTATACGGAATTATCAATCGTGTAATGATGTTTGCTTTGTTTCCTGTATTAGGAGTCACGCAAGGTTTCTTACCCATTGCGGGCTATAACTATGGTGCAAAAGATTCGAAACGAGTAAAAGAAACCATTAAAACTGCTATTATTTATGGAACTAGCGTCGCAACAGTTATCTTTTTTGGGATTATTATTTTTCCTGAAGCCGTAGCGGGTATTTTTACAAACGATGCAAAATTAATAGCCGAAGCACCTGATGCATTGTTGTACGCTTTCTTAGCAACTCCTGTCATTACCACACAGTTGGTGGGTTCTGCTTACTTTCAAGCGGCTGGAAAAGCCTTACCTGCTTTGTTATTGACTTTGTTAAAACAAGGAATTTTCTTGATTCCATTGGTCTATATTCTTCCCAAATTCTTCGGATTGAATGGCGTATGGTTTTCCTTTCCTATTGCAGATATCATGGCTACACTAATCACATTTATCTTCTTACAAAAAGAAGTGAAAAAGAACTTAGCATAACAAGTTGGAGGCTAGAATAAAGTATTAAGTACAAAGAATAATGAAACTAACTTTTAAACTGAATACTAAAAGTTCGTAAATAAATTTACAAAACTGGAGTTAAAACTGATGACTGCAAACTGTAGAATGTAGACTCCAAATTACCCTAGGTATATTTACCTGATTTTTGAAACATTATCTTTAAGTGATTTCTTTTTCTTTATGTTTATGATCGCAACTTGTATCTAACAAGTAAATCAACAACCTTTAACATTTAAACATGGCGAAAAAAGCACTCATTATCATTAGACATGGACATGACCTTCCTGATGATGCAAAACCTAAACGTATTACAAACCCAAATCCTGATTATCCTTTACCAGATTCTAGCGTAGTAAAAGTTTCTTTAACACGTTTAACACAAGAAGGAAATGATTATGGAAAGCCGCCAGCTGGTGAAATTCAAGCTAAAAATTTGGGGAGCTGCCTTTCTAGCTGGATGGCTGGCACCTATTTTCCAATCGGGCGAATATTAACGCAAGATCCTAAAGATGGAGCGGATTCTAGTACTCCGAATCCTTTTTGCACTATTTATCCTGCTATTGATCCACGTGTGCACTCAGAAGTAACAAAAAAACCTGTGGATGTAGTATTTTATGATGCTATAGAGGATTTGCAAAAGAAAAAAATATTTGATGATGGAGATTACTCAACGGTAATGTGTTCTACGCGTCAAACTATCTGGGGACATAAAGAAAAGGGGAATGATAACCCAAAAGATGATCATCAATATCCAGATTCAGGAACTTTTATGGATTATATCATCGACAAAAAAAACAATCCATCAGCTTGGGAAAAGTTAAAGTATGCGCCTTCAAAATGTAAACAGATCTATGTTTTTACAGATTTTGATGAAGGAACTCACACCTTTGCCAACTTAGATGTATTTAACTTAAATGGCAATACCATCAGCTGATCATAAAAACAATCATAAAATTGCTATGAATAAAAAATCAATTTTTGGATAGACCACATTATTTTCAGTTTCATAATGAAAACAACTACGTATTTCTACCTGATTTTAATCATTTCACTTTAAGACGGTTCCTTTTTTAGTAAGTTTATAGACATCAGTCATTATTTAATTATATACTATGTCAGAAACTACTCCTTCAGAATTTAAAAATCAAGCTCCAAAAGATTTAATCATTATAGATCGAACTGATTCGTTGTATCATTATGCGCGGGCGATTTCTAATACACGTTTTGGCCATCAACCCATGTCTATTGCCTATTGTAAAACTGCAGAGCATGTTCAATATTGCATTAACTTTTCTAGAGATCATGAACGTACGTTTAGAGTTCGATCTGGTGGACATCAACATGAAGGAATGTGTTCAGGAAATGGCGTCATTATTATTGATTTGTCAGAAATGAATACCATCAAATATGTAAAAGGTAATAAGTGTGAGGCTTGGATTCCCGTTGGAAAACAACTAGAAACTACATACAAAGAGCTGGAGAAAAATAATCAAACAATTCCTGGAGGAGGTTGCCAATCTGTAAATATTGGTGGAATTACTCAAGGTGGTGGTTGGGGCTATTCTATTCGTAATTTTGGAATGACTTGTGATCATATATTAGAAGCAGAAATTGTACTTGCAGATGGAAGTATTGAAACTGTTTCTGAACATCATCTTCCTGAGCTTTTTTGGTCGTTGAAAGGTGGTGGTGGTGGAAATTTTGGTGTGGTTACTCGTTTTAAATTTCGATTGTCTCCATTGACTCCTAAAGTGACTTCGTTTACATTAACATGGACAGAACCTAATGAAATTAAAGGTGTTATTAAACGATGGATGGACTTGCATGCAATTACTGGAAAATCTGAATTGGATCCTGCACTTTCATCATCCTGCACCATGATTATTATTGATCCAGAAGAAGAGAAGTTTAAAGGTGGACAAGTAAGTTTGGTACATGGTAGAATGGGTGGGCAATTCTACGGATCGAAAAAAGAGTTGGTAAAATTATTACGGAAAAAATTTAAAGGATACATTCCTAGAAAACGTGACTTTACACTATTGGAAGAAGTTACTTATGATGTAAAGAAAAAAATACTTATCGAAACAAAAAACGAAAGCCCTTCTTCTTTGGCTAGGCATCAATCTGTAGTTGCTAATTTCTTAAACCCAACAACTACACTTGAACAAGGGCTTGAAGCTCCTAAGAAATGTGGAAAACGTAATTTACGAATTCTTCCAGATCCGCCATCATCTACTTGTGATCGTCCACATCCACATAAAGTTTCGTCTAGTTTTCCATAAGATTACGAGAAAAAAGACAACAAAAAAATGGTAGAACAGATTTATGATTTCCTTTCTAAATCGTGTTATTATGGAGATGTAAATATGTACATGAGTTTCCATTGTTTGGGCGGGGCGGTAAGAAAAGATCCAAAAGACAGAGTGTTTGCCTTTTCTGAGAAACCCTACCTTTTACAAATACAATGTTGGTGGGATGATATCAGCAATGCTTTTAGCAATCAGGCTAGAAATGAACAGTATGTACAATGGGTTGCCGATTTTAGAACCCATTTATCTCCGTTGACTGAAGGGTCATTTATCAATTTTATAGATAAAGATTTGGTAGAAAATCCAGAAACTCCAGAAGGTCGATTGAAGCTTTTAGAAATATATTATGGAGATAAAAACTTACAAAAATTACGCAAGTTCAAATCAACATTCGACACTAACAATTTATTTGAGTTTGAAATGAGTATTCCGTTATTGTAGTTTACAGGTTTCCGTTTTTATTCCATTTAAATAAAAAATAATCAGGTAGATGTACCTGATGATTGCCTTTATATTTTAATTAATTTTCGTGAAACAAAACAACATATTAGTATCATGAATATTATAGACACATCAACAAACACGGAAAATCAAGTTAAATGCATCGCTTCCAATGGAATAAACATTGTTTTTCGGTATTATGCTTCTGAAGTAAATTGGAAGGTAATTACCCAACCAGAAGCTCAAGCCATTTCAGATGCAGGTATGCAGATTGGTGTTGTATTTGAAGACGGAGTAAATCTCAATTCTTTTAGTGAAGATAATGGTTATAGCAATGCAGTGAGAGCATTTCATTATGCAGCAAACACCATCAAACAACCTTTTAATTCTGCTATCTTTTTTGCTGTTGATTTAGATGTAACAAATGAACAAATTCAAAGTAATATCATTCCTTATTTTATAGGAGTTCAGAATGCATTTAAAACATTAGGTAACGGGGACGTTACTTATAAGATAGGAGCTTACGGTTGCGGTGCAGCTGTCAATGCTTTAATGAATCAAAAGCTTTGTGAGTATCGATGGTTGTCTTGTTCAACTAGTTTTAACGGGACCCAACAAGCTCTAGATGATGGCAACTATGAAATGGCACAACATTTTAATGCTAGCGCAGAAGTAAGCGGAATTGGAGTAGACCACGATACATTAAAAAATGGTGTGACAGATATTGGAGCATTTAGCTTATAAGCTTTATAGAAAAATAACTTTTATTGATAAAATTGCTTCGTTTCACCTGCATTGAGCCTCCCTTGTCGGTAGACAAGCGACGATTAAAAGATTCACAAAGGCAACTATTTTAATCGTTTAAAATTAGTCAGTAGTTGCGACTTTTCCTTTTCTAAAGACTAACCAAAATCCGATTAAAATTAAAGGGATACTTAATACTTGTCCAGTATTTAAAGAATTAAACACCCAGTCTTCTCTTCCAACTTTTTGAGCTTCTTTAAAGAATTCTATAATCAATCGTAAAGACCACAATCCTATCATAAATACTCCAAAAAGGAATCCTAATTGTTGCTTTTTATCTGTTTTCCAATAGAACCTCCAAAGAATAAAAAATAGGATTAAATAACTAAATGCTTCGTATAGTTGAGTGGGATGTCTGGCAACTTTTTCTCCCGCAGCTTCAAAAATAACGCCAAAGCTAGAGCCTGTTTCTTTTCCGTAGATTTCTGAATTAAAAAAGTTTCCAAGCCTTACAAAGGCTGCTCCAATTGCAGAGACAATTGCCATTCTGTCTAGAATAAAAAGCAATGGTTTTTTTAAGTGTTTTTTAGAATAGAAATACATCGCGATAATAATTCCTAAAGTCGCACCATGACTGGCAAATCCTGTAAATCCTGTAAACCTCCATCCGTCTAATAATCCAAATAAAGCTGATTCTCCTGCAGCCTTTTTAAAGGGTAAAATAATTTCTAATAAGTTATTTTGATAGTAATCCCAGCTATAAAAGAAAACTTCACCCAAACGCATTCCTACTAGCATTGCCACAAACGTGTAAATAAAGAGCGTGTCTAATTTTTCAGGTGCTATTTTATCTTCAATGTACATTTTTTTCATCAGTCGCAATCCTAATAAAAAAGCAGCGACAAACATTAAGCTGTACCAACGAATGGTAAAAAAACCAAGATCAATTCCTATTGAAGGATCCCAAACAATGGATAAAAAATTCATATTCTATATTCTTATATTTTTTTGTCTTTGCGATCACGCCTTGGCGTGAGAAGCAATCTCTTAATTAAAAACAGATTACTTCGTCATCCCGAAGCTTCGTAATGACTCGTAAAGACATTCTATTTATTCTTCTTTCTTTTCTGGAACGGGATCATGTCCACTTCCGCCCCAAGGATGGCAACTAAAAATTCGCTTTAAAGATAACCAACCTCCAACAAACAACCCTCTTTTTTGCAATGCTTCTATTGTATAATGTGAACACGTTGGTGTATATCTACAGGTTGAAGGAGTATAAGGCGAAATTGCTACTTGATAAAACCGAACGAGTAATACAAATGGATATGTAATAATGCGTTTAAGGTTCAAGGTTTATTTGTTTATCATTGCTACACTAACTCATTGATTCATTTCTCAATTAATTCATTGAAAAAGTAGTTCCTTCTCTCCCATCTTTTAATTGAATTCCCAATACCAACAATTCATCTCTAATTTGATCAGACAATGCCCAATCTTTATTTTCTCTTGCTTCTTTTCTTAGTTTGATTAAAAGTTCTACAACACCATCAATTTTATCTGAACTGTCTTCTTTTGCATCGTTTAACAATCCTAAGACATCAAAAACAAAAGCATTCATTGTTGTAGTGAATACTTCTAAATCGCCAGAGGTAATCGTTTCTTTTCCTTCTTTTAATTGATTGATAAACTTAACGCCTTCAAATAAATGAGAAATTAAGATAGGTGTATTAAAATCATCGTTCATCGCTTCATAACACTTCCCTTTCCATGCTTCTATATTGATAGAAGAGGAATTACTTGGTGAAATGTTTGCCAATGAATTTACGGCTTCCATCAACTTTAAATATCCTTTTTCTGAAGCTTCTAAAGCATCACTAGAGAAATCTAAAATACTTCTATAATTGGCTTGCATATTAAAGAAACGAACAACGCTTGCTGAAAATACTTTGCTTAAAATTTTATTTTCTCCTGTTAATATTTCGTCTGGCAAAATATAATTTCCTGTCGATTTTGCCATCTTCTGACTATTCAACAATAACATATTCGTATGCATCCAATAATTAACGGGTTCTTCACCTGAACAGGTTTTTGATTGTGCAATCTCACATTCGTGATGTGGGAATTTTAAATCCATTCCGCCACCGTGAATGTCAAACTGAGTTCCTAAATATTTGGTACTCATCACAGAACATTCTAAATGCCATCCTGGAAAACCATCAGACCAAGGTGATGGCCAACGCATAATATGTCTTTCATCGGCTTTTTTCCAAAGTGCGAAATCTTGTGGGTTCTTTTTATCAGACTGACCGTCTAAAGTTCTTGTATTGTGAATAGCATCTTCTATATTTCTTCCTGATAAAATTCCGTAATGATTGTCTTTGTTATAAGCAACCACATCAAAATACACCGATCCATTAATCTCATAGGCAAATCCTTTTTCAATGATTTCTTTAATCATCTCTATTTGCTCTACAATATGTCCGGTTGCTGTAGGTTCTATACTCGGTGGAAGGAAATTGTATTTTTTAAGTACATTATGAAAGTCAACCGTATAACGTTGTACAACTTCCATAGGTTCTATTTGCTCTAATCGAGCTCTTTTTGCAATTCTGTCTTCTCCTTCATCTGCATCATTTTCTAAATGTCCAGCATCGGTAATATTACGTACATATCGTACTTTATATCCTAAGTGCAGGAAATAACGAAAAACAACATCAAAAAACATAAAAGTCCTGACGTTTCCTAAATGTGCATTACTATAAACGGTGGGTCCGCAAACATACATTCCTACATGACCTTCATGTACGGGTGCAAAAGCTTCCTTGTTTTTTGAGAGAGAGTTGTATATCTTTAGTTGATTCTCTTTATAGAGTTCCATAAAATAGCGTCTATTTTTTCACGGCTAAAGATAGGGAGTTTATAAAGAATACAGAAATAGAATTCTGTTAGAAGTTTGGTAATTTTTAGCGTAGTTTTTTAGTCAATACTATTTTGTTAATTTCAGTGTACTGTATTTCCCTTTAATGTATACAAGTCCTTCTTTTTTGCTTTTAATTGTAAAGCTTCCATTAAAGTTTGACTTATCATTTTTATCGCCATAAGATTCAACTACAGAGATAAAATTCTTTCCTAAAAGTTTCCCATCAATTTCGGCTTCTGATTGTTTTAAAATTAAATTGAAGTTTTTTAACCCTGAATTTAATTTAGTAATGACCAATTCTCCAAAAGAAGATTCTAAGTGCACATTAGAAAAGACTTCATCAACCTCTAAGCTCCCAGAATCTGATGTTAGCGTTGTGTTTGTAACCGATGCTATTTTTGCATCGGTTACATTATTTAAAGACAAAGTGGTTGTATGTAGGGTATTTATGTTTACTGGAGCGTAATAGATTTTTAAATCTCCTCCATCCAATCCGTTTGCATCAAAGCTTCCGTAAGACACTTTCCCTGAGGCTTTTGTCTTTGGTAACTTTACTTTACAGTGACGTGTATTCAAATCAAACGTAGCTCCTTTGGGTACCTTTATGGTAATCTTCTTTTTGATCTTTACTTTTTTATCATTGATAATCAATTCATCGGAACCTGTATCGAAAATAAAGCTGTTCTTAAAATTCTTATGATAGTCTTTTCTAACCTTATCAAAGTCTTTCTTTATTTTATCCATGTCTATCTCTTTCATTGCTTTCTTTGCTTTTTCAAGAGATTCTCTTATGATTTTTTCAACATCAGTATTGTTATATTCTTTACGAGCTTTTGCCAATTCTTTCTTTATCTTTTCATTGTTGGCTTTCATTTCCTTCCTCCACTTTTTATATTCTTTGGTTTTCTTGAAATCTTCCCATTCTTTTTTGGATTTGATCTTAATTTTTTTGGCATTGTCTTTCCATACAAAGAAGTAATCTTTTCCATCTTTATCATATTGATCAAAGTCAAATTCAATGTCATCCAAATCAATAAATATGTTTTCAAAATCAATATCTGGTATTGTAATATTCATATCAGGCATGACAATTTCTGGCATTTCAAAATCTGGAATTACGATGTCTGGCATGACAAAATTGTCTTTATTAAAGATGATAAAATCATTGTCTGCAAATCGAAAACTGTTGTTTCCTCCAGCAGTAATTTTCACTTTACTACTGTTTCCTAAGGCTTCAAATTGATAGTTCTTTAGGTATTTTTCGGCTTCCTTTTTTGTAAGTCCATCTATTTCTATGGTCGCTTGTATTAGCACTTCATTTTTGTTCCATGTAGAGACATTAATCTCTGCGTTAGACGCATTTATCTCTACTTTAACATCTTTATTTACGGCGAACTTTTCGGTAAAGTCTTTACTTTGTTTTTGCGCAACAACAGAAACTGATGCGGCGAGAACAAAAACGGTTAAAATGTTTTTATACTTGTTGAATTTCATTTTGTTTTGAGTTTAATTCTTTTAGATTATTCAATTGCTTTTTTAAACGTTGTAACAGCTGTAATCGCAATCTTAAATTACTAATTAATGCATCGATGGTTTCATCATTAACCCCTTTTGTATTGAGCTCTTTGGTTAATGTTTTATATTCTGTAGTTAACGCTCCAATCTTATTGAGGTAACTATCTAAAATTTCTTGGTTTTCTTCGGTAATCTCAAGTTCACTTAACTCAAGATTGATACTATTGGTATAATAAGTTTCTATGGTATTTAACTCTGGTGAAATTGACCCTAAACTAATTTCATTCTTTTTTATAGGTTGTTCTATTGGTTTCTTATTGAAAACTTGAATAGCAACACTTATTAAAAGAGCTATAGAAGCAGCAATAGAAAGCCATTTGTATGTTAGGTGCTTTGATTTTTGTTTTTCTTGATGTAATTCTTTCATCAATTTATTTTCAAACTTATTGGAATGATTTGAAGATAAATTTGCAGTTTCTTCTGGGTAATTCTCCAACATTTCTCTAATATCCTTCGGCATAACGTATTGATTTTAAGTGTTCTTGTAATTTCTTTTTCCCTCGTAATAAATTTGTTCTTGATGTGACTTCGGTAATTCCCAATATTTGAGAAATTTCTTGATGATCGTATCCTTCTAATAAATATAACGAGAGTACAACTCTGTATTTTTCTTTTAGTTCTTTGATGCAATTCACAATGTGTTGCATGGTGGTAGCATCTTCAACTTGCCAATTATCATCGTCTAAAACTTGGTATGTTTCTTCATTTATAGAAACAATTTCTAATCTTTTTTTCTTTAGTTCGTCAATACTTTGATTGATGACAATTCGTTTTAACCACGCGCCAAAACTTACTTCTCCTTTATAACTATCAATCTTCCTAAATGCTTTAATAAAAGCATCTTGCATTGCATCTTCAGCAGCAAAATCATCTTTCAGATATCTTTTCGCAACTAAAAACATCGCTTTACAATACAAATTATAAAGCTCCATTTGTGCTTTAGCATCATTCTTTTTACATCGTTGGATGATGCTGTGATGTATTTGTTTTGTCTGACTCATTAATTGATTAGTTACCTTATAGACGACACTAAATTTTCAGTGTTGCATTTTACTGTAATTTTATTTCTAAATTTACATGATTATTTCTGTCATCCAATTATATGACCAAAAAACAAGCTTCTTCGTTACAGGAAAAAGAAGGTGTTTCTCAACCAGAGACTACCAGTAAAAGTGCTGCAAAAAAAATTCAAGTCAATAGAAGCAAACAACATACTGTAAAAGAGTATGTTACAAAAATTCTAAATGGTGATATTACTTTTTTAAGTAGAGCCATTACACTTGTTGAAAGTACGAATGCTAAGCATCAAAAAAAAGCGAATGAAATTTTAGAACAGTGTTTGCCTCACGCAAATAAATCAATTCGAATAGGAATAACTGGGGTTCCTGGTGTTGGAAAAAGCACATTTATTGAGGCTTTTGGAAAACATCTGACTCATCTGGGTAAAAAAGTAGCCGTCTTGGCAGTAGACCCAAGTAGTTCTGTGAACAAAGGAAGTATTTTGGGTGATAAAACAAGAATGGAAGAATTGGTTACTGACAACAATGCTTTTATTAGACCTTCTCCTTCGGGAACTTCTTTAGGGGGCGTTGCTCAAAAAACAAGAGAATCCATTATTCTTTGTGAAGCTGCTGGTTTTGATACCATTATTATAGAAACTGTAGGTGTTGGACAAAGTGAAACTATGGTGCATTCTATGGTTGATTTCTTTTTGCTCTTGAAAATTGCAGGCGCGGGTGATGAATTGCAAGGAATTAAAAGGGGAATTATAGAAATGGCTGATGCGATTGTGATTAATAAATCTGATGGAGACAATGTAAAAAACGCTAAAATTGCGAAAGTTGAGTTTAACAGAGCCTTACATTTGTATCCCCCCAAAGAAAGCGGATGGCAACCCAAAGTACTTACAGCGAGCTCATTACAAAACACTGGAATTGATGCTGTTTTAGAAATGATTGAAGCATATATTTCTTTAGCGAAAGAGAACGATTTTTTTGTCAAAAGACGAAATGAGCAAAATAAATTCTGGTTAAAATCTACCATTCAGCAAAACCTACACGATTCTTTTTTTAAGAATGATAAAATCGCAAGTGCTTTAAAAGAGGAAATTGAACGATTGCAAAATGGCAGCACGACTCCTTTTTTATCTGCTAAAAAATTATTGAATTTATATAATGAGAAACCTTAAGAATTCGAAATTTCTATTATCCATTGTAATTTTCATTGTTTTTATCATCAATGTAATCCAAGGAAGTTTTACAGAATTGTTACCCGATGAAGCGTATTATTGGATCTACAGTCAGCATATAGATTGGGGATTTTTTGATCATCCTCCTTTGGTCGCCTTATGGATTTACATCAGTGATTTTTTATTTGCGGGTGAACTCGGAGTTCGTTTCGTTTCAGCAGTAAGCTTTAGTTTACTTACTTATATTGTTTGGATTACCATAGATCACCCTAAGAAAAAAGAATTTCTTTGGCTGTTTCTACTGCTCTTCTTTTCTACAGCCTTATTAAATGTTTATGGGTTTATTACAACTCCAGATGCACCTTTGATGCTTTTTTCTGGGTTGTTTTTATTTGCTTATAAACAGTATCTCACAAAGAAAAGTACATTCAGTTATCTATTACTTTCTTTTTCTATCGCAGCAATGTTGTATAGTAAGTATCAAGGAATTCTGATCGTTTTCTTTGTGTTATTGTCCAATTGGAAATTAATCAAGGATTACAAATTATGGCTAGTTGCCTTGGGCGCACTCCTTTTATACATTCCACATTTGCATTGGCAATGGATGAATGACTTCCCTTCATTTCGATATCATTTACAGGAACGTGTTTCTAATAGAGCGTATAAATTTGAGCATACCCTAATGCATTTTGTAAATATAATTGCGATTGTTGGGTTGACTTTTCCAATTTTATACAAGGCATTTTTTAAGAACATCAAAACAAAAGATGCTTTTTCTAAAAGTTTAAATTTTATCATTTTAGGGTTTTTAATTTTCTTTTTCTTTTCTTCATTTAGAGGTCGTGTGCAAGCGCAATGGATTGTTCCAATTAGTATTCCTTTAATTCTGATTGGCTATGATTTTTTAATAGCCAGACAGAAAAGTAGAATGTGGTTTGTACGACTTGCAACTATAAACATCGCTGTTATGTTGATTGCAAGAATTTTTATGATGTCTGAAGCTGTAAGCCCTAAAAAATTGGGTGTACACGGTAATGAAAAGTGGGCAAAAGAATTACAATCAAAAATAAAAGGACAAGAGAAAATTTTTATCAATTCCTATCAGCATGCATCTGCATACTGGTATTATACTAAAGAAACCGTATATTATATGAAGAATTTTTTGGGAAGAAATAATCATTTTGTAATACTTCAAAAGAATCAAGATTTATCCGCTAAACAAGCTGCTTTGATTAGTAGAATTCCATTAGAGCATACAGTTTTCGGAACTGAAGTACGAGGAAAAGATTCGGTTTTTACTACGGTAATTGCTGATTATAAAGACTTGACTCAATTAGAAATTCATTTTACTGAAGAAGAACTTGTTCTTAAAGAAAATTCGATAAATACGATTCCTGTAGTAATTCAGAATAATTTTGAACGATCAATCCATGTTGATGATTTTGATATTTATCTTGGTTTTCGAAAAGATAAAAAAGTTAAAAAACATTTAATTAAAGCTATTCTGAATATTGACTCTCAATTTATTCAAGGAAAAAGCGTTGTAAAAGGAAGCATTCGTTTTGAGTATTCTCTTAAGCTTGATCCTAAATATTATAAAACAATAGGAATTGGTATTACGAACTCAAAAAAGATAGATATTATTAGAGCAAGTAAACTTCTTAAATACACTATTAAAGATTAAGTTTTTCTCATACCTTTGTTTCTCATTTATGCAATAATTTATGTTACGTTTTCAAAAATTGACCAAAATAGAAATTCTTATTTTTTCTTTTCTTTTTATCGTGCTCGCGGCATCTGTATATATAGGTTTTACTGATAAAGTCTATTTTGACGATGTTTTTGCACAAGAAGACGGAGCAATTGAATACTTGACATTTGTTTCTCTACTCTTCATTAGTTTACTTCAGTTTACAAGATTATTCACAAGAAAAAATAGAACAGCGTTATGGCGATTGGGAATTTTCTTTTTTGCTATTATCTTCTTATTTGGTGCTGGTGAAGAAATTTCTTGGGGTCAACGACTTTTTGATATTCAATCTGGAGATTTCTTCCAGGAAAACAATGTACAAAGAGAAACCAATTTTCACAACCTTGAAGTGGGAGGCGTAAAACTGAATAAATTGATCTTCAGTCAGCTTTTAACAGTGGTAATGGCACTGTATTTACTACTACTACCTTTCTTATATAAAAAGTATGAATGGGTTAAAAACCTAGTGAATCGTTTTGTAGTTCCTATTCCACAGTTAAGTCACATTGCAGCGTTTTTAATCAATACTATTTTTATCGCTATTCTACCTAATTTGAGTAGAAAATGGGAAGTCTATGAATTATTTTTCGGAGCAATTTTCCTTTTGATTTTCTTAAATCCTGTGAACAAAGAAATTTACTCAAGAAAATCGAGTCGTGATTCTTAGTTTCTTTTGAATGAAATAAAATATCGTTCCAAAAAAGATTCCTGATATATATCCAGTAAATACATCTAACGGATAGTGAACTCCTAGATAAATTCGACTGTAGCCAAACAGTAACGGAAAACCAAGAAGTAATATGATGTATTTATAATGCTTTCTTAATAGTAAAATCAGAAATATTGTAATGGTCATTGATAAAGAAGCGTGACCTGAGTAAAAACTATAGCCGCCAGGTTTGTATATAAATGAGCGCAATTGCTCGGTAACACCTTCTGTATTACAAGGGCGCATACGTTGAAAAGAGTGTTTTATGAAATTTGTAAATTGATCAGAGAACGTAACAATCACAGCAATAAACACCACCATTAGCAGTCCATTCTTCCAGCCAAACTTTCTGAAAATTAAAAATAATAGAAAAGCGAACAATGGTGACCAATGAAACTGATTCGTTAACGCTAACCAAAATCCATCCCACTGTTCGCTTCCTAAATTGTTAAGAAAAATGAGTAAATCCGTATCTTTTTGTAGTAGATTCTCTAACAATTATTCTCCAACTTTAATAAGTTCTAAATCGAAAATAATATCTGCTTTTGGTGGAAATGGCCCTCCTCCAGCTTCACCATATCCAATGTAATATGGAATAAACAATCGTACTTTTCCTCCTTCTCTCATCTTCGTGATTTTTTCTTTAACTCCAGTAATTAAAGGAGTTTTATCCATTGTAAATGTAAATGGAATTTTTCCTTCTGTACTTTGTATTAGTTTACCGTCACCTAGATAGATTGAATAATTAATAGTTGCTGGAATAGATGCATTGAATTTTTTTCCTTTTCCTTTTTTATACGTAATAATTTGTAATCCTGATTCCGTTTTTATAGCTTTATCAACATCCATCTTTTTATAAAAAATTTCTTTATCCGCTAAAAACTTTTTGTATCTGGCTTCATCTTCCTTAGCAAATACTGCACGTCTTTCTTTTTCTTTTTCAGGAGCTCTTGCCAATCCGTCTTCAAATTCTTTTACCGCATTAAAACTCTTAGCTTGACTACCAATTCTTACAATTTTAACCGATTTTATTAAATCAGTTTGAGCAATAGAATCAATTACTTCTAAACCAGTAACTGCTTTTCCAAATACAGAATGACAGCTTACACGTGGTTTTGAACAATCTTTTAGTTTATTATCATTATTAAATCCATCTAACCAAGGTGTGGGCTTGTAAGTAATAAAAAACTGACTTCCGTTGGTACTTGTTCCTCCTCCATTCGCCATGGATAAAATACCTTTACTATCGTGTCTTAATTTTTCGTCAAATTCGTTATAAAATGAATATCCTGGTCCTCCACGCCCATTTGCTAAAGGATCTCCACCTTGAACTATAAAGTCTTTTACAACTCTGTGAAAAGTGAGTCCGTCATAATATTTCTTTCCTTTTAAAGAATCGGCAGTTTTTGTATTGGTACCTTCTGCTAATGTGATAAAATTGGCTACCGTAAATGGAACTTCATCAGAATACAATTTAAAAATAATGGTTCCTTTATCCGTTTCCATATCTGCGTAAATACCATCTTCTAAGTCTTTGTACGCTGCATTTTCACATGCTGTAAAAATTGCAAGTGAAAAGAAAAAATAAATTAGTTTTCTCATTTTTTATCTATAATATCTAATAATTCTACTTCAAAAACCAATGCTGAAAATGGTTTAATTATTGCTCCTCTTTGTTGCACTCCATAAGCTAGTTCTTGAGGAATGAAGAACTTGTATTTGGCTCCAACTTTCATTAATTGCAAACCTTCTCCAAAACCTTTTACAAATTGATGAACACCTAACTCATAGGGTGTCTTTTTTTCTACTGAACTATCAAAAACTTCACCGGTAATCGTAGTACCATGATAATGTACTTTTACTTTAGTGGTTGCTTTGGGTTTGTCACCTTTTCCTTCTTTTAGAATAATATATTGCAAACCACTCGCTGTAGTTACTACTCCTTTTTTGGATTTGTTTGCTTTAAGAAATTCTTCTCCAGCTTTTCTATTATCGCCAAACTTTGCTTCTGCCTCTTTTGCTGCTTTTTCTTGTTGCTCTTTCGCCGCAGCTTGTTGCTTCTGTTGAAAATAAGGTCTTATAATCTTTTGCGTTTCTTTTGTATCTATCAGTAAGTTTGTCGAGTCCAAACCGTTTCTTATGGCTTGCAAAAGAACTTCTTCATTTACTTCTTTGAAATTGCTTTTTAACTGCATAGACATCGTTAAACCAACAGCATAGCTTACTGAATCTATTTTATTATCCAATGATTTCACCTCTTTAGGTTGATTGCTACAAGAAATCATACTTGCTGAAATTATGATAAAAGCAAAAACTTTTTTAATACTCATTTTATTATTTATTTAATATTAATTAATGTGACTATACTTATTATAGATTGATTGATTCCTATTTTATGGTTATCTCCAACAATACCAAATGCATTAAAGGACGGAATGACAAATTTAATTGTTTCTCCCTTTTTCATTTTCTTGATTCCTAATTGAAGCGCAGGAATAAAATCTTCTTTGTCTACCTTATATTCTTTAATTCCTATTTCTTCTTTAGAATAGATGACGTTATTATTCAAATCTAATATTTCATAACTAATTTCAACAACGTCTTCTTTTTGAGGAGTTTTAGTTTCGCCTTCTTTCTTTAGTAGGTAATGAAACCAATAACCATTTGCAGAAGATATATATTCTTGTAGACTATCTTTTTTGATATAATTCTGAATTTTAACTTCTTCTATCTTATTTAGATTTTTAAATTCTTCTGTAGTTGAAGCCAACGTGTATGTTTTACTAAAAGTTACGGGCCTTCTCGCTTCGGGTTCCGAACAAGATGTTAGAATAATAATGAGTAATAAAACAAGAGAACTATGCTTCATAGGATGTAATTAATGCATCTTCATTTTCAGGCAATAAATCTACAAACTTTTGAACAGTTTCTTCCATAGAAAGAAGAGATTTTCCTCCAGCAGCATTGTCGTGTCCTCCACCATCAAAATAACTTCTAGCAAATTGATTCACAGAAAAACTTCCTTTGGATCTAAACGATATTTTAATAATTGCTTGTTCTTTGTCTTCAATAAAAATTGCAGCCATCACTACACCAGAAATCGATAAGGCATAGTTAACAACACCTTCAGTATCTCCTTTTTTAAAGCTATGCTCCTTTTTTTCCTTTTCAGAAATTGTAATATAAGCTGTTTTGTATTCCTGTATTACTTTTAGATTACTCAACGCTTGTCCTAGTAATTGCAAGCGTCCATAAGAATTCGCATCATATACATTACTGTGTATTCTATCGTTCTGTGCGCCTTTATCAATTAAATCAGCAATGACTCTATGTGTAGTACTGGTAGTAGATCTAAAACGAAAAGATCCAGTATCTGTCATAATTCCTGTGTACAAACAAGTAGCAATATCTTCATCTATTAAATCTACATCATTCATCATTTCTATAAAGTGATAAATCATTTCAGAAGTAGAACACATTTCTGTATCTGAATACATATACATAAAATCATCAGGTTGTTGATGATGATCTATCAATGCAAAGTCATTAGGATATGTTTCTAAAGTATTCTTCATATCACTTCCAACTCTATGCAACGCATTGAAGTCTAATAAGAATATAATATCTGAAGCCTTAATAGCTCTTTGAGATTGTGAGTTTTGCCAATCGAATCTGTAGGTTGTATCTGAGCCTGGTAACCAATGTAAAAAGTCTGGATATTCATTCGGGACTACCACAGTTGGTTTGTGTCCTTTCTTCCTTAAATAGTGGCACAATCCTAAAGTAGAGCCCATTGCATCTCCATCTGGATTTCTATGTCCAACAATAACAATATTTTTTGGTGTAGATAAAAACGATTCTAACTCGTTTATTTGTTTCAAAATCATAAGGTGCGAAGATACAATTTAATTAAAAAATTATGTACTTTTGCCGCGATTTTAAAAACATTAAATAACAAAAATGGCAACAAATAGAACATTCACCATGATTAAGCCAGATGGTGTTGAAAACGGACATACAGGAGCAATCTTAGAAAAGATTAACGCTGCAGGGTTTAGAATTGTGGCAATGAAAAAAACACAAATGACTAAGGATGATGCTGAAACTTTTTATGCAGTTCATAACGAACGTCCTTTCTTTGGAGAGTTAGTAGCGTTTATGACCAGAGGTCCTATCGTTGCTGCTATCTTAGAAAAAGACAACGCTGTTGAAGATTTTAGAACTTTAATTGGCGCTACAAATCCAGCCGACGCTGCTGAGGGAACAATTAGACAATTGTATGCAACTTCTATGGGAGAAAATGCAGTTCACGGTTCTGACAGTGATGAAAATGCTGAAATTGAAGGAAATTTCCATTTCTCAGGAAGAGAGAAGTTCTAAGAAAACTTTCTTTAAAATATTGAATCAAACTCGTTGCGAAAGTGACGAGTTTTTTATTTCTATTCTTTAGTAAATTTGTTTATTCGAATGCTTTCGTTTTCTATAACGAAACCAAACAAGGTATTCTTTACTTTGCTTTTCTAGTTCTTTTTCTTTGCAAACCTTAGTCATTCTCTGTTTTGTCTTGATCAATTTATCGACTCCGCTCAGGGTAAACACTTCGACAAACTCAGCGCAACGCTTCTCACCCTGTTCCATTAAAAATTGTTAGAACCAAAAAAAGCCCCTTCATTTCTGAAGAAGCTTTGTATTTTTGGGTAGAAGATGGGGCTCCCATCGACTCCGCTCAGGATAAACTTCTCGCCCCTGTTCCATTAAAAATTGTTAGAACCAAAAAAAGCCCCTTCATTTCTGAAGAAGCTTTGTATTTTTGGGTAGAAGATGGGGCTCGAACCCACGACCCTCGGTACCACAAACCGATGCTCTAACCAACTGAGCTACAACTACCATTTTTACTTTTGCTCTTATCAGGCTAATGCCTTTAATCACCAAAGCGGGTGCAAATATAATTTTTTTTTAAATTTACAGAAAGAAAAAATTAGATTAATTTATCTAATGAATCAACAGCAACAAAGCGTTCTGTTGTAAACCCCTCTGCGTGATCTACTCCAATTAACCTTCCTAGATCTCTAGCTCTATATTCTATACTATCTGTAAAGTTTTTACTTGTAATCGGTGTTTGCGGTTCTTTACTTTTTGGGTCATAAAACTGAGAACTATAGGCCATTACCGAATCCATTTTTTTGTCCATAAACCCAGTGACATTAATCACAAAATCAGGTTCTAAGTTTTTCCATTGTATATAATGATATACTTGTTTAGGCCTCCATTTTTCTTGTTCCTTACCTCCTATTTCCGTTTCAATTTTCTGAAGTCCACTTAAAAAACAAGCATCAGAAACCAATTTACTTCCTTTACCGTGATCTATATGTCGATCATCAACTGCATTGCATAAAACAATTTCTGGTTGGTACTTGCGAAGTATTTTAATAATTTCTAATTGATGTTCTTTATCGTTTACAAAAAAACCATCTGCAAATCCTAAGTTTTCGCGAACAGAAACTCCTAAAATTTCAGCCGCATTTGTTGCTTCTATCTTTCTTAATTCAGCTGAACCACGAGTTCCTAATTCACCACGAGTTAAGTCAATAATTCCGATTTTCTTTCCTAATGATATTTCTTTGGCGATGGTTCCGCCACAACTTAATTCTACATCATCTGGATGTGCTCCAAATGCTAAAATGTCTAGTTTCATGCTACTACTTTTTTAGTCTTTAGTATGGCTTGTTCTATGTCTGCAATAACATCTTCTGGTTCTTCTATTCCTGTTGAAAAACGAATCAAACCCTCTCTAATACCTCTTTCCAATCGTTCTTCTTCGCTTAAAAGTGCGTGTGTTGTTTGCACTGGACTTACCGTTGTACTTTCTAGTCCAGCAAGACTCATCGTAGGTTTGATTAACTTCAGAGCATTCTGAAACTCCATGGAGTCAATTCCTTCTGCCAATTCAAAAGATAACATTGCTCCAAAACCTTTCATTTGTGATTTTGCCAATTCATGATCTGGATGTGATTTCAATCCAGGGTAATACACACGATCAATATTTGAATTGTTTTCTAAATATTCTGCGATTACCTGTGCATTTTTGGTTTGTTCTTTTACTCGCAAATTCAGTGTTTTCATACTTCGTTCTAACATCCACACAGTAAAATCACTTAGGTTTCCTCCGAAGTTTCGTGCAGTTTCCCAAATCTGAGTAATATGCTCTTTGGATGCTGCTACGGCGCCTGCAGAAATATCAGAATGTCCACCCATATATTTGGTCGCTGAATGCACAACAACATCAATTCCAAAATCAATTGGATTTTGATTAATTGGAGATGCAAATGTATTGTCTATCATCGTTAAAATTCCACGCTGTTTTGCCAATACTGAAATGGCTTTTATATCTGTAATACCCAACAATGGATTTGATGGGGTTTCTATATAGATGATTTTAGTATTGGATTGAATCAATGCTCCAAAGTCATTAACAGAATGACTTTCTGTAAACGAATATTCTATTCCGTATTTTTCAAATTCTCGTACAACAAAATTGTAGGTTCCTCCATAAATCACCTGTTGTAAAATAACGTGATCTCCCTTTTGTAAAAAAGCAAATAATGCTGAACTAATTGCTGCCATGCCTGAGGAAAAGATTAAGCCATCTTCGGCATTTTCTAAGGCTGCAACCTTTTTACACAATGCTTCTTGATTGGGCGTATTGAAATATCGTGGATATCGTTTGGTATCTACTCCTTCAAAAGCATAAGAGGTTGACATATACATAGGAGAAATAGCTCCTTTGAATTGCTCGTCTTTTACTTCACCAATATGTGTGCATATGGTATTTATTCCAGGTTTTTTTGATTCTTTCATTCTAAATCGATTAAAGAACGAATTTACGAAAGATAGACTAAACTTGTACCGTTTTCCATTTCCCTTTTCTAAAATACCAAATACCAATAATAGCAATTAATACTTCTGCCAATGTTACTGCCCAAAAAACGCCTGTTGGTCCAAAATCTAAGGTAATTGCCATTAGATATGCAAAAGGTAATTGGAATAAGAAAAAACAAATAAAATTAATCCATGTTGGTGTTTTGGTATCTCCTGCTCCATTAAAAGATTGAATCACAACCATTCCGTAAGCATAAAAGATATATCCCGCTGCAATAATTTGTAAGCATAATGCTCCATTTTTTACAACGATGGGATTATCACTAAACCATCCCAAAAAGGTTGAAGCAAAGAAAATGTAGATTAAAGAAACCAATCCCATAAAAATGGCACAATATTTTCCGGTTTTCCAAACTGAATTTTCTGCTCTATCTGGCTTTTTGGCCCCTAAGTTTTGCCCTACCAAAGTAGCTGCTGCATTACTCATTCCCCAAGCTGGCATTAATGTAAACATCATAATACGAATAGCAATGGTATAACCTGCTAATACTTCACTTCCAAATTCCGACATTATTCTCATTAAAAATACCCAACTCGCTGTGGCTATAAAAAATTGAAAAATTCCTCCTAAAGAAACTTTAATTAAATTCAACATGACTTCTACTCGCAAGACAATGTCTTTTAAAGCAATTTTAATGTATGAGTTTCCTCTGAATAAAATAATCAATTGTGCTAATACTGCAATTCCTCTTCCTGTAGTTGTTGCAATGGCTGCTCCTTCAACTCCATAGGCAGGAATGGGTCCCAATCCGAAGATAAAAATGGGATCTAAAATAATATTCAAACAATTCGAAAGAATTAATGTCCACATCGCTATAGAAGCATTTCCAGCTCCTCTAAATACAGCATTGATTAAGAAAAGCAACATAACGGTCATGTTTCCTCCTAAGAGCACTTGTGTATAGCCATAACCTTCTTCTATTAGGTCGGCTTCCCCTCCCATCAATGCTAAGATTTCTTTTGGGTAGATAATTCCAATTGCGCTGATAATCATAGCAATAAAAACTCCTAAAAAGATGGCTTGTATGGCGGCTTGATTGGCTCCTTCTCTGTCTTTTTCTCCCGTTCTTCTAGCAACGATAGCCGTAGCTCCCATACTCAATCCGATGGCTATAGCGTATACCAATGTTAATACAGATTCTGTTAAACCTACGGTTGCTACTGCGTTTTCGCTAATTCGTGATACAAAGATGATGTCTACTAATGCAAAAATGGATTCCATCAACATTTCTAGAATCATCGGAATGGAGAGCATAAAAACTGCTCTACGAATACTTCCTGTAGTGAAATCGTTTTGTTTGCCTCGAAGGGCATTCATGAATAGTGAAAAGATATTTTGTTTTGGTTGTTTCTCTGTTGTCATTATAATAGTGTCTTGAATAATTGAATAAATAGCCTCTCGATAAAATTTCGATGGCCTTTAGAGGAGTCTTTTTGAAAAAGACTAAGTACGTGAAGTGAGTTTAAACAATCATCAGTTACAAATATGCAAAATATTTTTACAAAATATCCATAAATAATTTCAATATCTTCGTGGCATGATATCCGTTGTTATTGTAGGAAGTGGTAATGTTGCCACACATTTAATCCATGTTTTTTTAAAAATTGACAGTGTCAATTTAAAACAAGTGTATACGAGGAATTCTACTGATTTAGATGTTCTTAAAAAGATAGTTCCTACCACCAACAGTCTAGAATTGATAGTCCCTGCAGATGTCACTATTATTGCTGTTCATGATGATGCTATTTCTGAAATATCGTCTCAAATTAGCAATTCTTTTGTGGCACATACTTCTGGAAGCGTGCATATGAATGCGTTGAAAAGTAACTCTGGAAAAGGTGTTTTTTATCCTTTGCAATCTTTTTCAAAAGAAAAAGAAGTGCTCTTTCATGATATTCCTTTTTGTTTAGAAACTGAAAATAAGGATGATTTCACAAAATTAGAAACGCTGGTTACTGCATTGAAAGGAAAAGTATATCCTATTAATTCTGAGCAAAGAAAGAGCATTCATGTAGCAGCAGTTTTTGTCAATAATTTTACAAACCATATGTATGTTGTTGCCAATGATATTTGCAAACAATACAATGTTCCTTTTGATATTTTAGAGTCTTTGATTTTAGAGACTTCACAAAAAATCAAGGATTTATCTCCTATTGAAGCTCAAACGGGACCTGCAAAAAGAAATGATCAGAAAACTATTCAAAATCATCTAAATTTGCTCAACAAAGCGCAACAAGAAATTTATTTAAAACTTACAGAATCAATTCAGCAACATGGAAAAAAGTTATAAGCAATATCTCGCACAAATTAGCACACTCATTTTTGATGTTGATGGTGTTTTGACCAATGGAATTGTAACTGTTATGCCTGATGGACAGTTGGTGCGCCAGATGAATATTAAAGATGGATATGCCTTGCGAGCTGCTGTTACTGCTGGATTGAGAATTTGTGTGATTACTGGTGGTAAAAACGAAGGAGTAAAAACTCGTTTACAAAATCTAGGAATTAAAGATGTGTATTTAGGTGCTCATGATAAAATTGAACAGTACAACGAATTGGTAGATATGTATAATTTACAAGCAGAAAATGTCTTGTATATGGGCGATGATGTTCCTGATTATCCTGTCATGAAATTGGTTGGGTTGCCTTGTTGTCCAAATGATGCAGCGCCTGAGATTCAGCAAATTTCTAAATATATCTCAGATAAAAAAGGTGGTGAGGGTTGTGTAAGAGATGTGATTGAACAAATTTTAAGAGTTCAAGGAAAGTGGGATGCTAATTTTGATGCTAAATACGACTAAAAACAAATATTACTACGAGGCCTCACAAGTTTCAAAAACCTGTGAGGTCAAAATAATGATTATGAAAAAACTACTTTTTCTTCTATTTATTTTACTTTTTAGTATTTCAGGATTTACTCAAACCATTTTTGGTAAATGGAATTCTTTTGATGAGGAAACGAATGAAATTGAATCTATAGTTGAGGTGTATAAAAAAGATGGAAAAGCGTATGCGAAGATTATCTCTATAAGCGACCCTAAAAAACGATCTGCGACTTGTTTTAAGTGTACTGGAAAACGAAAGGATGAACCTATTGTTGGAATGGAAATTTTAACGGGTTTGAAAGAGAAAGGTGATGAATGGTCTGGTGGTAAAATTTTGGATCCTAAGAATGGAAAGGAATACAAATGCTACATCAAATTATTAGACAAAAATACCTTAAAACTTCGTGGTTATATCGGAATTTCTTTATTTGGAAGAACGGCGATTTGGAAAAGAGTTATTAATTAATGTACTAATTATTTAATGTGTAAAATGTAAAAATTTGTGATGTGTGAAAATATATTTACTACTCACAAGAATTACTTTGAAACTTTGAAGTTGAAGTTGAAAATGCATTTACGAATAGCAAATAAATTTTCATAGAAATGAATGATGGACTCTTTATGACATTGTATCATTGATTTATTTTATCAGTAAGAAAAGTGTATTTTTGCGTACTTAGTCTTATGAAAGAAACTGATTGGTTTACATCTTGGTTTAATACTCCTTATTATCATACGTTATATAAAAACAGAAATGATGAAGATGCGCAACTGTTTATGAGAAATATTACTGATTTCTTACAGCTTTCTAAAACGGCTCATATTTTGGATTTGCCTTGTGGTAAAGGAAGACATGCTACTTATTTAAATTCGTTAGGATATCAAGTAACTGGCGGAGATTTGTCTGAAAACAGTATCGAATATGCCAAACAATTTGAAAATGATCAATTGAGTTTTGAAGTTTGTGATATGCGCAAATCGCTTTCTAATCAATATGATGGAATTTTTAATCTGTTTACAAGTTTTGGTTATTTTGAAACTGATGAGGATGAAATTCAAGTATTACAAAACATGAAACAGGGTTTAAAAGAGCATGGCGTTTTTGTCTTGGACTTTTTAAATGTTGTGAATGTTAACAGTAACATTGTTTCTAAGGAGGTAAAAACTGTGGATGGTATTGCCTTTCATCTTGAGCGTGAAATTTCAAATGGGCTCATTTTAAAACACATTTCATTTACGGACGAAGGAATTGACCATTCGTATACAGAACAGGTAAAATATATCGACTTAGAGAAGTTTGAAAATTACTTTGCGACAGCTGGATTGAAAATAAAACATATTTTTGGTGATTATGAGTTGTCTGAATTTAATGCTGAAACTTCAGATCGATTAATATTAGTTGCTACATGAGTTATATTTTTCTTTTAGCGTCTGTCCTATTTGGAGTTTTATTGGTTTTAATTGTAAAACCTAATAAAAAGATTGTCCAACTATTACTCGCTTTTAGTGGCGCTTATTTATTATCAGTGGCTATTTTACATTTACTCCCAGACGTTTATGGTCATGCTGAGGATACTAAAATGATTGGAATGTGTATTCTAATTGGAATCATTTTACAATCAGTTTTAGAATCGTTTTCTAAAGGTGCAGAACACGGACATATCCATTCACATTCTGATGGAAAAACCTTTCCTACTCTTCTTTTTGTGAGTTTGTGTATTCATGCTTTTTCAGAAGGATTGCCTATTCATCATGCAGGAGAAAACTTATTGTGGGCCATTGTGGTTCATAAAATTCCGATTGCTGTCGTTTTAACTACCTTTTTATTGAACGCAAAATTTTCAAAATCTACTGTTATTATCTTCTTAACGGTCTTTGCATTGATGAGTCCTTTAGGAGTTTTACTCTCTGAAGAAATGTTATTGTTTGAAAAATACATCATGGAAATTACGGCAATCATCATTGGTGTCTTTTTACATATCTCTACCATAATACTCTTTGAAAGCTCTGAAAACCACACTTTTAACCTTCGAAAATTCCTTGCTATTCTTGCAGGAATCTTATTGACTGTTTTTACTTTATAGAATTAATAAAACAACTTATCATTATTATTCACTATTGGATACAATTCAGGGTTTTGTTTATCATTTTCATTTATTGATATTTTCTCATTAACTTTTTCAATAAAAGTTATATAGTCTAAATCATTATTTTCATTAATCACTAAACTAGAATAGTAAGAAAAGAAACCAAAAAAACCTTCATTTTCAAATTCTTTTTCATAAGCATATTCATTAACATCACAAGCGCTTAAAATAGTGATTTTATTAGATGCTTCTCGTAAATCTTTTTTGTTTAATAAATTGTATTCTTCTTCTGAAAAATAATCTAAAGTATTTTTTCCTTTTTCCTTTGGTTTATTAATTGAAAAACTGTTTTTAAAAAACATTAAACTTTCCGCCTCAGCGATGCCTCCAGAATAACAAGCATCAAGAATGAATATTAATTTTGCATTTTTATGTAAACCATCGGCTTTTTCTCTTATAACTTTTTCAAAAAGAATGCAATCATCACTAGTAACAATACCTTGTAATCTTTGACTTGTATTATTTATATTAATTTTATTAACTCCATGACCAGAAAAAAAGAAAACTCCTATATCACCATCATTTAGTGAGCTAATAAGTTCTTCTAATGACTCTACAGTCTGTTTTTTATCTATATCATATTTTTCTTTGGCTATAATACCAAATTTATTAAAGAAAATTTGTGCCCATATTTTAACATCATTATGACATCCATCTAATGTATCGTAATAGTTGTAATTTTTAATCCCAATAAGAGTTGCTTTTATCATCATTTAAAATTTTAATTTCTGCTAAATAACATAGTAAACAAGATGTAGAAAATACCTATAAGTAGGTATAATTACTGATAATTCTAATACTATTTTTACCCCATTATTAACTTAAAATATTAAAATTATGGAACTTTCAACAAATGTTCATTTTTCTGAAGCGTCTAACAGCCGTTATCAATTGCTTTACTCCAGTCAATCTTATTTAACTTTTTATTCAATTTATGGAAAATTCAATATCGCTAATGGAAAAGTAATAGATGCAGATTTTTTTCTATTGAATTTCAAAGGCATGATTAAAATGGGTTTGGTATCTGTTAACTTTAAAGGATTTGAAAATGAAACTGTAACTAATTACTTATCAACTTCTAGATCTCCTCATTCTGAGATAAAATGTGGCGTGTTTGATGTTCTGGTTAAAGCTCTTCACCCTTCTAGCTTAATCAAGAATGTTAATATTAATAGTAGCTTAGGGAGTTTTAGTGATCATTATTTATCTATTAGGAGGAAGCTCAATAAAATTGATAAGCCAAATTCTGGTATATTTGATACTGAGTTTTTCTATGGAGACGGATTAAGAGCTCCTTATCCTTATCCTGAAGAGTTTTTAGATTATAGATTAAATAGAGTAGTTGATAACGAAAATAATAACGAAAATGGAAAAAGTTATAAAGGACCTGGTGGTATATGCCCTAGAGGGTATGCAAAAGTACTCTTCTAAATTTATATCTATTTTATTTATTTTCATTTGCTCTCATGCTTATGGTAACAATGATAATAAAAAATTATTAAACGCATATTTTAATGAAATTACAAATTTAGAATTTCAAAAAGCGAAAAAGTCTATTGAAGATTTACAAGATATTGAGCTAAAAGAAGGTTTGACAAAATTGTCAGACCTTCTTTTTTATAAAGGACAAAAAAAAAGTTTTGAATTTGACACAATAGTAAACTTTAATCAGAATTCTTTGCACAAATATGTTTATCAATTAAGAAAAGCATACTATCATCTTTTCTACAGGAAAAGGCCTGAGGATGTTTTTACCTATTTTATAGATGCATATATTACGGCTAAAGAGTTAAATGACTCTAACCTATTAAAATTTTCAATTTTAAGTATTTTAGAGTTTTATCAAAATGAATATGTTCAATTAAATGACGATTTTAAACCTTATTTAAATGAATACTCAGGATTAGCATCTTCATCTAATGAGAAATTCAGGGAGAATATATTAAAAGCATACTTTCGAATGGAAAATCTTGACCCTACAAAAAGAGATGCTCAAGAATTTATAGATTTACTACAGAAATTATCACTTAAGATTGGTAAAAAAAGTAAGCTTCACATATTGTACTATTCTTTAAAAGCTATTCATTATGAAACAATTTCAAAAGAGAAAAAGAAAAAAGGTTTTCATAATCAAGCCCTTGAATATTATAACAAAGCTATATCATTTCATAATAAAGCATTAAAATTATCTAAACAATATCCTTTTCTAAAATATATCAAATTTAGAACTTATTACTGGTTAGCAAAAATGAATTATGAAAGTAATCAAATCGAAGAAAGTTTCAGAAACCTCGATTCCGCTAAGCTTTATATTGATGTATCTTATCCTATAAATTCTTATCTACATATTAATAGTATTTCTTCTAAAAATAATGCGAAACTAAATAAATATAAGTTAGGGTATGAGCAACTAAAATTTGTTATGAATGCTGAATATAAAATAAGGTTTAGAGAAAATATAATCGGAAACTCGATAAAAAATGTGGTTGTAAAAGCTAAAGAAAAAGAAGAAGATAATGTTAGATTAAAGAAAAAGGAAAATGAGCAACAAATTATTATTTTTGTGATTTCCACTTTCATCCTTTTAATAAGTACGATAAGCTATTTACAACTCAAAAACTCTCGAAAGAAACGCATCCTCGCACTCCAAGAAAAAGAACTAGAAACTCAAAAGAACCTAACACTTTTAAAAGAACAAGAAATCACTTCCATTAACGCCATGGTAGAAGGTCAAGAAAAAGAACGAAAGCGTGTTGCGGAAGATTTGCATGATAATTTAGGAAGTGTGTTGGCGACTTTAAAATTGCATTTTGAGAATTTAAAAATCAACAGAGAAAAGAAAAAAATAGATCAAGAAACCTTGTTTGATAAAACAGAAGGCTTGATCGATGAAGCTTATTTAAAAGTACGAAGCATTGCACATGCTAAAAATGCTGGAGTCATTGCCAATCAAGGGTTATTAGTTGCTATACAAATGATGGCTGAGAAAATATCTTCAGCCAATGCAGTACAAATTGAAGTTGTTCATTTTGGGTTAGAAAAACGATTGGATAACAGCTTAGAGATTTCGTTATTTCGTATCATTCAAGAATTGGTTGCTAATATTATCAAACATGCCGATGCCAAACAGGCGACTATTAATGTCTCTCAGTATGAAGGCAATCTCAATATTATCCTTGAAGACAATGGAAAAGGAATGAATGTCTCACAGGTTGATAGTCAAAAAGGAATGGGAATTCATTCCATAAAAACAAGAATAGAACATTTACAAGGAAGCTTTACCATAGACTCCACTCCTACCAAAGGAACTACTGTGATTATGAATATTCCAATCACGTAATTATAAATCATATTAATTTTTAATTGATGATTTTTTAAAGTTTACCATGAGTAGAAAATAATCCACAAGTGAGCAGTAAAGGTTTTTAGAATAAACATGAGATCCCGCTAAAAAGCGGGATTAGTTCAAGGATCTATTTTGAAAAATTACCTACAATGAGGGATTCCGTAAAGGAAACTTTTTTATAACTTTATATTGCTAAAAAGAAAAACCAAACCCCATGATTACCATAGCCATTGCTGAAGATCACCAAATGCTCATTGACGGAGTAAAAGCTTTTTTTGAATACGACGAGGATGTCAACTTTATTGGAGCCGTAAACAACGGACAAGATCTAGTAAAATTGGTGGCTTTAAAACAGCCTAAATTGGTGATTACCGATATTCGAATGCCTATCATGGATGGAATCCAGGCGGCAAAACAAATCAAAAAACAATTCCCTCATATTCATGTATTGGCCATGACCATGTTTGACCAACCTGATGCCATCAAGCAAATGTTAGATGCGGGTGCTACGGGGTATATTCTAAAGAACTCTGGAATTAAAATGTTATCGAAAGCCATTGTAACTGTCGCAAGTGGAGAAACTTTTTTTGACCCAAATGTCGCTTTTAATTTTATGAACGATTATATAGAAGATAATGTGACTATTGGAAAAACGGATAAAGTAGTTTTATCGAATCGGGAAAAAGAAATTTTGCATTTAATTGCCAACGGAAAAACGTCTAAAGAAATTGCTGAGGAATTATTTATTGCCAAATCTACGGTAGACACACATCGTAAAAACATGATTCGGAAGTTAGAATTAACTTCTGGTAATGAGTTGATTAAATATGCCATTGATAAAAAGTATCAGTTTTAAATTACCTATTAGTAGGTATAACAACATTCTAGTCTTATTTCTAGTTTTAGATAAATCTTTAAAATTTAGAAACGATGGAAAGCAAAAAAACAACAAATAAAGAAATACAAGAAAAAACTAATAGTCCTTTTCTAGAATTAATTCGATATAATATAGCATTTATTGTACTTGTTTTTTACTTAGGTTTAATTGTCTATTTATTTTTTAAAGCTGAAGATACTGAAATCAAAGAAAACACATGGTCTAGGTTTTTATTTCTTTTTTCAGGTATTGAAGTAATTGTACTTACAGCAATTGGTTATGTTTTCGGAAGAAATATAAGTAGAAAAGCAGAAACTGCAGCCGAAAAAACAGCTATTATAGCTCATAAAGAAAAAGAAAACGCTAATAAAAATTTACTAAAAACTAAAGAACAAGCCATCTCCTTAAGAGAAGCTGTTATTGCAGAAAACTCTAATACTATAAATGATGATATAAGAAATAAAGAAAGAAAATATCAAAGTAGAGCTTTAATTCTTGCACTAGAATTGAAAAAAATTACTGAATAAGCAAAAAAAACCAACTCTAGGAGTTGGGTTTTATTTTAATTCGCTACTTCATTAATAAACTTGATACGCATGAGTCGGAGTTCTTCTTCGTCATAATCGCCATCAAATTCATCTAAGGCTTCTTGTATTTTGTCGGATTCGGCTTCCATAAAATAGTCATAGATTTCTTCTTGCTGATCTTCATCTAATAAATCGTCCAAAGAATAATCAATATTCAATTTGGTTCCAGAATAAATAATAACTTCCATTTCTTTGATCAACTGATCCATTTCTAATCCTTTGGATTTCGCAATATCAATTAATGGGAGCTTTCTATCTGTATTTTGAATGATGTATAATTTTAACCCAGAATTAACTCCTGTACTTTTTACAATTAAATCATCGGGTCTTATAATATCGTTTTCATCAACATATTGAGAAATTAATGCAATAAATTCTTTTCCGAATTTTCTCGCTTTCCCTTCTCCTACTCCATGAACTTTAGAAAGTTCATCCATAGTAATCGGATATTTTAAAGCCATGTCATCCAAGGATGGATCTTGAAAAACTGCAAATGGCGGAACGCCTATTTTTACAGCAACTTTCTTTCTTAGGTCTTTTAAAATTGAAACTAATTTTTCATCTGCTGCACCTCCAGTACTTTTTTCATTTGTAATGATATCCGCTGTATTTTCTTGAGAATATACATGATCTTCTGTCATCATAAATGAGGCTGGATTCTCAATATAATCGATTCCTTTTTGAGTCAATTTTATCACGCCATATTGCTCAATCTCTTTACGGATAAAATTCACAACTAACACTTGTCGTAATAATGCCATCCAATAGCCTCCATCTTTATCATTACCACAACCAAAAAATGGTTGCAAATGAGTCTTATGAGAGTTTAACATTGCATTTTCCTTACCTATAATGGTATTAACAATATCTTTTGACTTGTATTTTTCTTTGGTGTTTTTAACAACTGACAATAGTTTTACGACATCCTCTTTTGCTTCGTGTTTCTTTTTTGGATTCTTCGTATTGTCATCCATCTCTGCTCCATCTCCATTGACTTCATCAAAATCTTCTCCGAAATAATGCAGTAAATATTTCCTTCTAGACATTGAAGTTTCTGCATATCCTACAACTTCTTGCAATAATGCATGTCCTATTTCTTGCTCAGCTACAGGTTTGCTTGCCATGAATTTTTCAAGCTTTTCAATATCTTTATACGCATAAAAAGCTAAACAATATCCTTCACCATCATCACGGCCAGCACGACCTGTCTCTTGATAATAACTTTCTAAACTTTTAGGAATATCGTGATGAATTACATAACGAACATCTGGCTTGTCAATTCCCATTCCAAATGCAATCGTAGCAACTACGACATCACAATCTTCCATTAAGAACATATCTTGATGTTTTGCTCTGGTCTTGGCATCTAAACCTGCATGATAAGGAACTGCTTTGATTCCGTTTACTTGTAATACTTGAGCAATTTCTTCAACTTTTTTTCTACTTAAACAATAGATAATTCCCGATTTACCCATTCGTTGCTTCACAAAACGGATGATGTCTTTTTCTACATCTTGCGTTTTTGGTCTTACTTCGTAAAATAAATTCGGTCTGTTAAATGAAGCTTTAAAGGTTTTCGCATCAGAAATTCCAAGGGTTTTTAAAATATCTTCTTGAACTTTTTCTGTTGCCGTGGCAGTTAATCCAATCACTGGGACACTATCAATTTGTTTGATGATGTGTCTTAAGTTTCTGTATTCAGGTCTAAAATCATGTCCCCATTCAGAAATACAATGCGCTTCATCAATGGCTACAAAAGAAATCTTTTGTTCTTTTAGAAAATTGACATATTCTTCTTTGATTAAGGATTCTGGGGCAACATATAAAAGTTTTGTGATTCCATTAGAAATATCATCTTTTACCTGATTGACATCAGATTTGTTTAATGAGGAATTTAAAACATGTGCAATCCCATGATTCTCTGAAATACCTCTGATGGCATCTACTTGATTTTTCATTAATGCTATTAAAGGAGAAATAACTATTGCAGTACCGTCTTGCATTAAAGCAGGCAATTGGTAACATAGTGATTTTCCGCCGCCAGTTGGCATGATTACAAACGTATCATTGTTAGCAAGGATGCTTTTTATGACACCTTCTTGCAAACCTTTGAACTGGCTAAAGCCGAAAAACTTTTTTAAAGGAGCGTATATATCCATTATAAATTATTCGTCATTTTGTATCGTTACAAATCTTTGGGGTCTATTAATTTTGTAGTAAATTTGTGTTACATTTAGATTACTTAAATATATAACTTTTTTTATTTATAGAAAGTATAAAAAATCATTCATTGAAAAATTTACAAAATAGAAATACTGTTACTAAAGAAGTCGTTTTAAATGAATCTGTACAATTAATCCTTTTGAATAAAAAAATAATTATTAGATGACCCAAGAAAAAGAAATGTCATTTTTAGCTCACTTAGAAGAGCTACGTTGGCACTTGGTAAGAAGCGCAATATCTATTTTTGTAATAGCCATCGTATTATTTACTTTTCAGAAGTATGTATATGAAGACTTTTTGTTAGCGCATTTAAAACCTGATTTTATTACCTATCGCCTATTTTGTGATTTCTTTACGCTTTTAGGTATGGATAGTGGTTTTTGTGATGTTGTTTTACCTAATAATCTACAATCGATAAAAGTTACGCAACAATTAATGAACTCTATTTGGACTTCGTTCATTTTAGGGCTCATTATTTCGTTTCCTTATATATTATGGGAATTTTGGAGGTTTGTCTCTCCTGGATTACAAGAAAAAGAAATTAAAAAATCTAAAGGTTTTATCTTTATTGCTTCTTTCTTATTTTTTGTAGGTGTTCTCTTTAGTTATTATGTGATTGCGCCTATTTCTATTGATTTCTTATACAACTATGAGATTACTCCAATGATTACCAATCAGTTTACAATGGATTCTCATATTGGATTGGTAACGAACATGCTCTTAGGGGTTTCTATTATGTTTGAATTGCCTGTAATTATTTACTTCTTGACTAAAATAGGATTGATAACTCCTCAATTTTTAAAGCGGTACAGAAAACATGCATTGGTTGTTGTATTAATTGTAGCTGCTATTATTACACCGCCAGATGTTGCTAGTCAGGTAATTGTTGCTATTCCTGTATTAATTTTGTATGAGATAAGTATTAAAGTATCTAAAAGAGTGATTAAAAAACAACAAAAAAATGCCAACAAATAAAGTTCAAGAGTTTAATGAGTATCGTTCTAAGATGAATGATAAAATATTAGGTGAAGACAATAAAGTCATTAAACGTATTTTTAACCTAGACACCAATGCTTTTAAAGAAGGTCATCTTCCAGTTAAGACAAAGGAATTACTTGGATTAGTAGCTTCAGCAGTTTTACGTTGTGATGACTGTATTGCCTATCATTTAGAGACCTGTTATAAAGAAGGAATTAGCAAAGAAGAAATGATGGAAACCATGTCTATTGCTACATTGGTAGGCGGAACTATTGTCATCCCTCATTTACGGAGGGCTTATGAATTCTGGGAAGCTTTAGAAGCGAATGATTTATAAGTATTTTAAGAAAACCTCTCGATTCAATTCCTATATTTGATTTATGATTTTAAGAGCAGAAAATATTCAAAAGACATATGGTAGTCGCCAAGTAGTAAAAGGGATTTCTTTGGAAGTACAGCAAGGTGAGATTATTGGTTTACTGGGACCTAATGGTGCTGGTAAAACAACATCGTTCTATATGATTGTTGGAATGATTAAACCGAATGGTGGACAAATTTTCTTAAATGACGAAGAAATTACGAGTTATCCTATGTACAAAAGGGCTCAAAAAGGGATTGGGTATTTGGCTCAGGAAGCATCCGTTTTTAGGAAATTATCTGTAGAAGACAATATTATGTCTGTACTACAATTTACAGACCTGTCTAAAAAAGAGCAAAAAATCAAATTAGAATCCTTAATTGAAGAGTTTAATATAGGTCATGTTCGTAAGAATAGAGGCGATTTATTATCTGGTGGTGAACGTAGACGTACAGAAATTGCTCGTTGTTTGGCTTCCGATCCAAACTTTATCTTATTAGATGAACCTTTTGCGGGTGTAGACCCTATTGCTGTTGAAGACATTCAGAGTATTGTTGCCCATTTAAAAGACAGAAATATCGGAATTTTAATTACTGATCATGATGTACAAGCAACACTCGCTATTACAGACAGAACCTATTTAATGTATCAAGGTGGAATTTTAAAAGAAGGAATTCCTAAAGATTTAGCTGAAGACGAATTGGTACGTAAAGTATATTTAGGTCAAGATTTTGAATTGAAAGAAAAGAAGAACTTAGTTAAATAACTTAGGAGTTTAATCCTTTTTTTCAATAAAATTCTCCGATATGCCAAAGGATTCCTGATGGATCGTGCAAAAAGAATTCTCTGCCCCATTCATTCTCTACAATTTCTGAAAGTCGTACTCTAGAATATTTTTGTGTGAGTTTTTTCGCTTTTAATTCTTGTAAGTATTTTTCTAATTGATCAACTTCTAAAAATAACATCGAGTTATTGACCCAATCTTTCGCATAATATTTTTGAAGGTAAAACCCAAGTTTATCATTCACAGAAAAAAAAGACATCTTTTCAGACAAAACATTTTCGGAAAAATCTAAGTCATTGTAAAATTGACGAGATTCATCAAATTTTTTAGCCCCAATAAAAGTTCTAATTGATTTAAACTGCATGATGCTTAGTTGTCATATTATTTACAATAGACAAAATAATGTAGATAATAATAATGATCGGAATTGCTAAATATTGAACTGTTATTAATAAAACAACAGAAAGAGTAATCAAAAGGTATTTGTAGATGTTTTCCTTCAATCCAAAGCTCTTAAATTTTAATGAAAATAAAGGAAGCTCTGCGTTCATTAAATAGCTTAATATTAAAGTGACTCCAATTAAAAAGTAGTTATTACTGATGATTTCTTTTACTAACTCTATATCTGTATACATTTGAATTAATGGTAATGAAATCACAAACAAGCTCATCGCTGGTGTTGGCAGACCTATAAAGGAATTGGATTGTCTTGTATCAATATTAAATTTTGCTAAACGATAACATGCTGCTAAGGTTAAAAGCAAACCTATAAAAACAAAAGGCTCGCTTTGATCATAATATTCTTTTTCAGTATGATATAAAACATTATTACTATACTTAATATAATTTTCATGAAACATGAAAAACATAACAATTCCTGGAACAACTCCACTGGTTACCATATCAGCTAATGAGTCTAATTGTTTTCCTAATTCTCCAGAGACTTTTAAAATTCTAGCTAGAAATCCATCAAAAAAATCAAAAAATATTCCTAGAACTACTAGAATAGCGGTTACTTCAAATTCACTTCGAACAGCAAAAATTGTAGCTAAAGTTCCACAAAAAAGGTTACCTAACGTAAATAAATTGGGAATGTGTTTTTTGATATTCATCGGTTTAAATTCTGTGGCTAAAATAGTAAATCCTTTTTCTTCGTTTTTAAAATCGTGCTTTTTTATACATATTTGTTTAAAGCATAGTCATATTCCCATCAGTTTTTTTGTTTTGTCATTTTTATTAAATTTGTTAAAAACAAAAATTGTGTAATGCCTATATTAGAATCTGACTTTTGCCCTTCTCTTCCTTTTAGAAATGGTCATTTTAACACCATTTATAGACCTTTGTTTACGAAAGAGACGCATAATTATGAACGTGTTCGAATTGATACTTGGGACAAAGATTTTATTGATTTAGACTTTTCCTTCGTAGATTCCAATAAGTTGGTAGTACTTATTCATGGTTTGGAAGGAAGTTCAGAATCAAAATATATTTTATCCGCTGCTACAGAATTTAACAAGGCTGGAATTGATACGGTTTCTTTTAATTTACGAGGTTGTAGTGGAGAAGATAATTTATTATTGCCTACCTATCACAGTGGAAAAACGGAAGATGTTGAGTTTGTAATTTCTTATCTCTTACAAAATTATTCATATCAAAAGATCATGATTGTCGGTTATAGTTTGGGCGGGAATCTAACATTGAAGTACTTAGGTGAATATGCAGATACTATTTCTGATACCATTGCAGGTGGAATTGCAGTTTCCGTCCCTATAGATTTGGCTTCCTCTGGAAGGGAAATGAGTACCTTAAAGAATAAACTGTATATGGATGAATTCTTAAAAACCTTACGGTTAAAGGTTTTAGAAAAAGCACATAAATTTCCTGAATATCAGTTAGATAAAGAAAAACTATTCAAAGCCAAAATTTTTAAAGATTTTGATGAACTGTATACAGCTCCTGTCTTTGGGTTTTCTAGCCCAGAAGATTATTGGGAAAAAGCGAGTTCAAAGCCGTTTTTACCAAAAATTAAGAAGCCTGCTTTATTAATTAGTTCTCTAGACGATCCTTTTTTATCAAAAGAATGTTACCCTTATGAAGAAGCTGGTGATTCTGATGTATTCCATTTAGAGACCACAAAATATGGCGGTCATGTTGGGTTTATTTCTGGATTTATCTCTCAAGATAATCGTTGGTTAGAAAATAGAATGATTCAATTTCTGAAAGACAACTTCTAATTGACACAATATCTCTTCAATTCTAAAGTTATTTCAATATTATATTTAGATATTTGCCCATAGAATTTTTATTCCATTGAAAAGAAAACAACTTTTATTTTTACTCTTATTTCCACTTCTTGCGAACGCACAGGTGCTTCGAAATTATTCGAATGAATTTTTGAATATTGGTGTTGATGCTGCAGCCTTAGGAATGAGTCGGTCTGTTGTTGCTACCACAAGTGATGTAAATGCGGGATATTGGAATCCAGCGGGGTTGGTAAACATAAAAGATTATCAAGGCTCTATTATGTACGCTTCTTATTTTGCAGGAATTGCAAATTATAATTATGCTGCATTTGCCATGCCTATTGACAATCAGAGTGCTTTGGGTATTTCTATGATTCGATTTGGTGTTGATGACATTTTAAATACTACAGAATTAATTGATAGTCAGGGCAATATCGACTTTAATAGAATTAGTTTATTCTCTGCTGCTGATTATGCTTTGAATATTAGTTACGCCAAAAATTTAATCTTTAAAGATTTGTATTTGGGTGTTAATGCCAAAATTGTAAGGCGAACTATTGGAGATTTTGCAAATTCTTGGGGATTTGGTTTGGATGCTGGAATTCAATACGAAAGAGGCAATTGGAAATTTGGTTTGATGATTAGAGATATTACAACAACTTTTAATATTTGGACTATTGATGAAGATGCATTTGCTACGATACAAGATGCAATTCCGGGTCAGAATCAAGAATTACCAGAAACTACTGAAATTACTAAGCCCAAAGTTCAATTTGGAATGGCACGAAAGTTTGATATTGGTAGAACTTTTCATCTGCTAGCAGAATTTGATTTGAATCTACGCTTTGCCAGAACAAACGATATTATTTCTACTGGATTTGGTAGTATCGATCCATCGATTGGTCTTCAGTTCGATTATGAAAATTTTGTATTCTTAAGAGCTGGAGTTGGTAATTTTCAAAAAACGACAGAGTTTGATAACAGTACAAACATCTCTTTACAACCCAATCTAGGTGTTGGTTTTATTTTTAGAGGAATTCAAGTAGATTATGCATTGACCAACATTGGAAGTATTGGAAATGCATTGTTTTCTAATATCTTTTCTGTAAAAATTGATTATAGTTTCTTTAGAAGATAATTTAGCGCATCACAAAAAACCAATGATAATGAGGTCTCGACTGCGCTCGACCTGACACCAGAAATGTATTTAATAGTTTTTACCATATATTAAGATAATCATGAAAAAAATTTACTTTCTATTTTTATTTTTAGGTTTTTCAATTCACAATATTAATTCACAAAGTCTTCAACTTTCTGTGTATTCAGAAATGAGTATGATTACTGTGGGTCCTGGTGATGCCTTATTTGAAACTTTTGGGCACAGTGCGATTCGAATAAAAGATCCAGCTCTTAAGAATTTTGATTATGTGTTTAATTATGGATTGTTTGATTTTAATCAGCCTAACTTTTACGCCAATTTTGCCAAAGGAAAATTATTGTACAAACTAGGCATTCGTCCTTTTAGCAATTTTGTAGCTAATAATAAGGCTGATGGTAGGTGGATGAAAGAGCAAATTTTAGATTTAACACAAGAAGAGAAGCAACAATTTTTTCTAACACTCAGAACCAATGCATTGCCTGAGAATGCTGAGTATTTATATGATCCTTATTTTAATAATTGTGCTACAAAACTAAGAGAACTCACAAAAAGCATCTTAAGTGATAAGGTTCAATTTCCAACAGAATATGCAAGTGAAAAGCTCACCCTAAGACAATTGATGCATAGAGAATTACCTTGGAACACTTGGGGAAGTTTTGGTATTAATTTAGCATTGGGAAATAAACTTGACAAAGTAGCAACTGCTGAACAATATATGTATTTACCTGATTATGTATATACCGCTTTTAAAGATGCAACGAAGATTGACAGTACAACTTCTAAAGCATTGATTAAAAAAGAAACAACGATCCTAAACTTTGAAGAAAAGCGTTTTAAAATAAAATGGTACAATCCTACTTTTATTTTTTCTCTTCTTTTGTTGATGACAATCCTAATTACTTATAAAGATCAGAAAAGAAACAAACGATCTAAATGGTTAGATTTCCTTCTTTTTTTTATGACTGGAACTTTTGGTGTTTTAATCGTGTTTTTATGGTTCTTTACAGATCATTTTACAACGCCAAATAACTTCAATTTTTTATGGGCTTTTGCTCCAAATATCATTGTTGCTTTTTTCTTTTTAAAGAATCAACAACCCAAATGGATATCTGTCTATATAAAAGCCTGCTTGGTTTTATTAATTCTTACGATCCCCGTTTGGTTTACTGGTTTTCAATCATTCTCTTTAGCAATCCTTCCTATTCTAGGAATGCTTTTGGTACGCTATTACTTTTTGAATAGCTTATTGTCCTCTAAAAAATAAAACGGTAGTAATTGTTTTGATGATAATTTTAAAGTCTAGGAATAGACTTTGTTCTTTGATATAAAAGAGATCATATCGTAGTTTTTTCTCTTGTTCTTCAAGAGTTCCTGCGTATGGATATTTTACTTGTGCCCAACCTGTAAGTCCAGGTTTTATCACATGTCGTATCGCATAAAAAGGAATTTTTTCTTCTAAGTCTTTTACAAATTCTGGTCGTTCTGGTCTGGGGCCAATCAAACTCATGTCTCCTTTTAAAATATTATAGAACTGTGGGGCTTCATCTAATCGTGTATTCCTGAGGAATTTGCCAAAAAGAGTAATTCTTTTGTCATTTTTTTCAGCATAAACAGCGCCTCCTTTTTCAGCATCTACAACCATAGATCGCAGCTTAAATATTTTGAAGATTTTCCCTTTCTCTCCTACTCTATTTTGGGTATAAAATAAAGGGCCTCTGTTTCCTATTAAATTCAATAAAAATATAATTGGAATTAAAATAATAAAGAATAACAATCCAACTATTGATATGATAACATCTAAGATTCTATGAAAAAATTGGTATAATTTATTATCGCTATTACGACTTAGATTAATGTTTTTATAAAAATGATGGTCTAAATATTCTTTGGGAACACTGTCTGTAATTTCTTCATAAAACGTTTCATAGCTTTTAATATTGATTCCTTCTTCAAATAGTGTAATAATATCTTTATTTAATTTAGAAACAATTTCTTTGTTGAAACCTCTCGTACTAATGATAACTTCTTTTACATGCCCAGATTTCACCAATTCGTATACACAAGAACCTTTGATGTCTTTAAATCGATCGTGCTTTTCATTTTTCTTATCTGAAAGATAATACGTAAGGTTATGTAAACCATTATTGTCAATTAGGTTTAACAAGCTGTCTAACCTCGAAGAATGACAAATAATTAAAATGTCCTTGAAGTATTTAGGAGAAAATAATACCCACATATATAGGAATCTCCAGATCAACACAGGAACCAGAATCAATAAAAAAAGGTGAATAATTTGAATTCTATTTTCTGGCAACGACGGCGAGAAAAAAGGCGTAAATGTAAAGAACAGCGTAGTGATAAAAGTCGTAACAAATAAACTGCGTACTACTTTAAAACTATTGTTAGATACATTTAGATTATACAATTGAAATATTTCTCCAAATAAGAAAAAATAGAATGTGAGCGTTAAAAGCCAGCCATAAATAAATGTACTTTCAAAATTTACGTAATCTTGCTCAAAGAAACGAGAAGATACCCATAAGCTAAAAACAATAAATAATATATCAAAAGATCGTAAGAGAACTTTTCTTTCTGATAAGTCAATATGAGAGATTTTTATACTCATAATACTACTATCATATCTTTTTTCATTAGGGGAATATGAAACTAGCTCAAAATTATGAAAAAAAAGCTGTGTAAAACTATCAATCGAACAATTTAATATACAAATTACTTAAGTAGTTAAAATTATGATATTTGGTCACATAATCATAGCCTTTCATTCCGATTTCTTCTCTTTCCTCAACAGACATTTTTTCCAAATTCAGTATCGCTTCCTTTATTGAGTCAGGGTTTTCTGGAGTTACCACGTATCCACATCCAGATAATTCAACAGGGTCTTTAATTTTATTTGAAGAAGAGATTACGGGCTTTTTTGACAGCATATAATCAAAAAATTTATTGGAAGACACTCCATAATCAAAAAGAGGTGTATTATTTCTACCTACAAAACAAACCGAAAAATTGCTTAACATTGCTTGGACTTGGTTTTTATTTATCTTCTGAATGAAAGTGACGTTTGTATTATCTTTTACTTGTTCTTGTAGTTCTTTCTTTAAATAACCATCGCCAACAAATACAAAATGAATGTCTTTATTTTCTTTTAATAAAATAGAGCATTCTATCAGATATTCCAAAGCATTGGCCATTCCCATAGTACCTGTATATCCAATTACAAATTTATTTTTCGGGATTTCTTTGCTAATTTCATCAGGCAATTCTTCGTTATTTAATAACGATTCGTCGATTCCATTTGGAACCCAGTGAAATTTAGTTGGGTCTTTAGAAATTTTATCGATATATACATTTGCATTGGGTAAGAGTGAAACTATTGCATCTGATTTTTTATAGCCAAATTTTTCTACCCAAGACATGACCAATACCATTGGATGCCATTTAGAATAGCCTTTTAAATACATGGGTGTTAAAGGCCAAAGGTCTCTAATTTCAAAAAGTAGTTTTTTAGCTTTGAGTTTCTTTTTTAAATAATGACCTGTTAAAATTGGAAATATTGGCATTGAAGAAACTAAGATATAGTCTGGTTTCCCCAATAATTCTGAAGATAGTTTTCTTGTTCTTATTGCAAAACGAATCATACTCCACAGCTTATAAATACTTCTGCCATCATACTTTGGAATCTTTACCCAGCAAAAAGTGATTCCTTCTTCTACCTTTTCTAGTGTGAACTTTTTATCATCGTCTACTTTAGGTTGATTGTGGAACAAATGATTGTAGGATCCAGAAATTATTTTTACTTCATATCCTTTCTTCACCCAAAACTTACTGAAATAATAATGTCTTTCTCCCCAGCCAGAATCTGTTTTTCCAGCTGTCATGTTCAATACCCAAATTATTTTCTTCTTCATCTTTTTAACCTTGATTCAATGATTTGTGGTTTTCCTGATTTTGTTGGCGCAATGTAATTCACTTCTTTAAAATTGATGCTAAATTGATGGTCTTTTATATATTTTCTTAATGCTTCTGTAGCTTTATTGATTGCAGATTGTTTGAATGTTTTTGATTTTATATATTCTATGGTAATTCCGTTTCTATCTTCTTGAATTACTTTGAATTGTTTTATTTCTGGAATGTATTCAAAGATTCCTGTAAAAGAATGCACTACCATTTTACTTGTATCTGGCAATAAAACGATATCTGTTTCTCTACCTACAACTTGCTTTAGTAAAGGATAATTATATTTCCTTTCTCTAGGATATTCTTCTCTAGGAAGTTTTATTCCTAAATCGCCAATTTTGTATCGTATTAAAGGCATTGAAAAACAATCTAACCTAGTAACAACAATATTTCCCATTTCTCCGTCTGGAACTTCATTACCATCGTCATCAAGGATTTCTACGTACACATGTGGACTTAATATGTAATAGTATTTTAAATCATCTTGTGCAGCAATCATAAACCCTTCATTACTCCCATAGGTATCGTAAACATTCGCTTTGAATGCTTTTGTAATGTTCTTTTTATAGGATTCAAATAATTTATCACCCAAACTTATAATTCCGTTGAGCTTTAAATCATATTCATTTTCAATCGCATATTCAGCCAAAACATTTAATGAGGATGCATAACCTGCTGCATAAAACTTACTAGGGTTTTTCTTTATTTTTTGACATACGTCATTTAATTGTTCTGGAGTATGAGAAAATGCGTTTAAATAAATGGTATTGAATAATCTGTCTTTTATTGATTTTAGAAACCCTCTGTTAGGTGTAATTCCCGTTTGTACGATTCGTTTTCCAACGCTATATCCCGACCATTCCCACCAATGTGTTAAAATTCCGCGAATAACCGACTGTTCTTCTTTGGTCATATAAACAGTGGTTTGTACACCGCTAGATCCGCTGCTAGAATAGGAAACCAATGTTTCCTTATCATAAGCATTAGAAATTAATGCATCGGTGTGATCTCTTATTGTAAATTTGGTAATGATTGGAAACTGCTTTAACCTTTCTTCTGGTTTTTCTGAATCGGTTTTTAAATCTTTATAGAAAGGAACTGTTTCTAAGGTATGTGACAACAGTCTATTTAAATTTTCAGTTTGTAATTCTTTTAGTTTTTTAGCAGAATAACCATCAACTTTTCTCCAATATTTAAGTTGTTTTATATAGGATGATCTGTTTAAGAGATCTCCCAATGGTAATACTATTTTCTCTAAAAATGATTGATACATCTATTCTAAAATTTCAAACCATTTATTCTTCACAACATTCCAACCAAAGCTTTCTACTTTGTTTCTTGCGTTCGAAGTAATTTCATTATTTTCTTTTCCTATCAAATTTATAATTACTGTTGCCATAGCCTCTGGATTCTCTTTTTCAACTAAAAATCCATCTTTAGCATCATCAATTAAATAGGGCAATCCTCCTACATTGGTACTCACTACAGTAAGCCCTAAAGCCATAGCTTCCATGATACTAACTGGAGTATTATCAAAATTTGTAGTGTTTATTATAATGTCAAAATCTAAAGATTTTTTATGCCACTCTTTTTTAGGCATCACTCCCGTAATTTCTACATCATTCTCTAAATCATTTTCTTTTATTTTTTTTCTTACGTCCTCAATAGAAGTATCTTTTATAGGTCCAATCATACAAAGTTTTGCATCGGGAAATTTACCTTTTACTCGTTTTAAAACTTCAATAGCAAGTAGTGGATTGTATAAATTTTTAAAAGCTCTCACCCATAATAATCGCGGTTTTAAGGCTTCTCTTTTTTTGAATTGATATTCTTCGAGTTCTAATATATTAGGAATGAATGTAGCTTGATAGCCTTCTTTTTCAAATGCATTTTTGAGGTAATTGGATGGTGAAACATTCTTATATGAATTCTTAAATATTCGCTTCGCCAAATAACTCGATTTTGCAATTCTACTTGGCAAGTTCCCTCCATGAAGTATTGGAATGTATTTAATAGAAAACATTCTTGCTATTTGAGAAACACATAAAGCATAATAAAAGTTAAGCGTACTAAATGTATCAATTAGAATATAATCTACCTTTTTTCTATGTTTGATTACTGAGAAACACATATCTAATAATCGTATGATCATGTTCTTTTTATTGGAAGATCGAATGACAGTAAATTCTTCTTTCTCTAATAAACAACTTAAGGTATGCATTGTATTTATATACCCTGTTCTTTCTGAATTATCATTTCCAATGTAAAGAATTGTTTTATGTTTCTTCATGCTTCAAATTAATTAGAGATAAAGCATACACAAGTCCTGGAAAAGCAATTCTCATTGCTGAATGATTAATTGTTAAAAACCAAAACATATAAAATGAAAGCAATAAGGCTCGTTGCAAATTATTAAGTTTTAAAAGATGTGATAATGGTATTATTAATAACATTACTAAAATAAACACTCCTATTAAACCGTGTTCTTCAATAAGTCTTGTAACTTCATTGTGTGAAGTTCCTTTCTTATCTCCTTTTTCAAACCGTAAGTACTTCCCATTTCCAACACCAATACCAAAAATTGGGGCATTCGTAAAACCTTCTAACTGAGAAGTAAATAAATCTAATCTTCCTGCTGAAGCATCAGCCTTTTTTATTCCGCTAGCATTTCTACCTGAATATCTGTTATCAATAGCACCTCCAGTAACATCAGAAGTATACACCCAAATTCCTGTTAAAAAAACCCCAACCACTATAATGTACTGAAAAAACTTTTTGTAATCTCTCTTGTGAATAATATATAAAACAGCAAAAAAGACAAAACATATTCCTGCAGTTAGAATACCTCCTCTAGAAAAAGTAAGTAAGCCTCTATAAGTAAAATACATTAAAATGATCGCATCAAAGAATACAAATCCTGTTAACTTGCTTTTAGTTACCATAAAAATTGCAACCACAAAAATTGCAAAACCAAGTATGGTAGCTACTTGATTTGGTCCAAATCCGCCAGAAGTTTCTGAAAGAGATACTCCTCCAAATGCTATTTCACTAAAGTCTGGTGTTCTAAAATACATAAAAGTCACCATAGAAAAAACTGGTAACAAAAAGAAAAACATTGCGTTAAAAAGTTCTTTTAATGCAATATTTCGTTTGTAAAAATAAATCGCACATACACCCAGCATAAATGGCCCGCTTAAATTAAATGCAATTGCTTTTCGTATAGACTCACCATCTGGAACACTTGTAAAAACAATACCTAATAATAATAACAGAAGGTATATTGGAAAGCCTAAGGACAGCTTTTGTTTGGTTTGCCCTATCATCATGCCAATAAATAATACAATTATAACCGAGTATTTTCCTGTTTCAAATAATGGAGAACCTTTAATCATTCTTAAAAGTACTTCTAGACCAATTAAATAACCAGCGATAACGAAGGCTTCTTCATTTTTATTTCCAGAAAATAATACTACAGCGACACATAAAGTAATAATTAAATAACCAAAAGGTGAAGGAAAAAAAGAAAATGTAGTAAGGTACCCAATAAAGATATGTAAGATTATAAACAATACTTTATTTTCTGTTACAAATTTAATCATAGCTTAAAGTAAATACTTTTTAACTCATTCATGAAATAATCTTCAGAAAATAAACTTGTTACTTTTTTACTGAGTTTTTCGCTCACAGTTTCTCTTAAAGATTCATCTTCAATCATTTCCATAATTTTTTTTGATAACTCTAAATAATTATTTGGAGCTACTAAAGCTCTATCATTCTCTATTAATTTTCTATTATGCCCAACATTAGTTAATACCACTGGTAATTTTGCTAAGCCATATTCTAAAACACAGATTGGAAACCCTTCCCATTTCGAGGTTAGCGTTCCAATAGTAGATTGATTTAGAATGTTTTTAATATCATGCCTTAGCCCATAGAAAAAAATACTTTCTTCTAAATTCCTGTCTAATATGGAGTCTATAATTTTTCCTGCATATTCGTCCTCATAATTTTTTCCGATGAGATGTAAAGTCCAATCTGGATGGTTTTGTAAAACTAATTCAAATGATTTTATTAGGCTTTCATGATCTTTAACGGGCCTTAAACCTGCTAAACAAACAATTCTTTTTCCTTTTTCACCTCTAAGTTTTGTCGTCTTGTCTTCATTAGAAAAAAAAGCGAAATTATTCAATACAAAATTATTCTTACTCCATAATTTTTTTTCAGACCATATATTGAGTTCATTATTTACGTTTAATACTGCATCAAAAAATAAAGAACTTATTTTAAGTACCCAAAATTTTAGTCCTGACAAACCAACGTAAGCTCCTGTATGATTATGCCATATTAACTTTACTCTTTTAGGAAGAAATGGCTTCACTAAAACACAAGAAAAATAGGAAGTGTTATGTGTGTGAATAATATCTATTTTATTTTTTTTAATGTTTTTGATTAGATTTCTGTAGAACTTAAAATCTAAGATTGACTTCTTTTCGAGAAAAATATAATCAACTTGAGTATTAATATTAGATTTTAAGGGTCCTTCTTTTCTAGTAACATAAATATTTGCTTTAAATCTACTGTCTTTAGAAAGCAAATTCAGAATGTTTACAGTAAGTACTTCTGCTCCTCCTACACTTAAAGAATCTAATACATGCAATACTCTCACCATCAATTACGAGAAGTTAAAAAGATTTAAATAATATACATCTTCTTTCTCCAAATATTCATCTTTTAAAATTGAATATAATACATTGTCATGATAGGAGTTATTCATATAAATCGACTGCCTTTCTACTCCCTCTTGTATCCAATGGCATTTTTCAAATAAATATTTTGAAGCATCATTGTACGCTATAATATGTGTGTGTAACCTTCTAACATTGATTTTGTTAAATAAGAACGACATTGCTGTCTTTAATGTATCTGTTCCTATTTTCTTTCCTCTAGATTCATTGATTAATTTTATAGCGACTAGTCCGTTGTTTGAAGTTTTGTCTGTATGCTTAAAAGAAAAATATCCCAAACGATTGTCAGATTCTTTTTCACATACAATAAAACGATGGCCCGTACCTTTGTAAGTTTCGAACCATTTTTTTTGATTTTCTTCTGACACTAAAAATTCATTTCTCCCTTCCCAATACGCTAGTTCTTGATCATTTACTAATGATAACATAAAATTCATGTCTGAATCTTCTAAGGCTCTTAGGTAGATTTTTTTTCCAACAATCATGCTGTTTCTTTTATGATTTCTATGAGTTGTTTTTGAAAATTTTCTAATGAATATTCTCTGGCATATCCTGTAAAATTAGGATTTTCATTGTCAATAAGATAATTATATGCTGTTTTAATGGAATTTGCTAGTTCTTCTTTTGTTGGATTAAAAGCAATTCCTCGGTCTATTGACGTGATAATATCTGGAATATTTCCTTTATTTGCTCCCAATGGATATACATTATGTGCCCAAGCTTCTGCTATGGGTTTTGGCCAACCTTCTTTTTCTCCAGGCATGATTAATACATGACTCTTTGCTAAGTGAGATTGTGCTTTATTAAATGGCAGCCCTCCGTGAAATGTAACGTTATCATTTAACTGATAGTCATTCATCATACCTTCAAGTTTTCCTCTTAAATCGCCATCGCCGATCATATGAAAATGCCAAGTGAAATTTAAGTTTTGTTCTTGATGTAAAACATGCAATGCATCAAAAATCAATTCGAAATTTTTTGCCCAATACAATCTACCGATAGCAATAATTTCTAGGTGTTTAGACAATTTTGGTTTCTCTTCTGCTAAAGATTTGGCTGCTTTTATTTCAGCAGTACTCATTAAAGCGGGAATAAAGTTGACAAAATGTTTTTTGTACACCTTGTCATAAATCAACACTTTATGTTTTTTATGAAATCTGTTTATGACGCTTCTGTCTATTTTAGTGATAAAGTTTTCTCCTTCATAAGGTTGGTAACTTCCCGCCCATTTAGTCACGGTTCTTTTGTTGAAAACCCTCGTTAATAAACCTAAAATAATACTATAAAACCCTGAATTTCTGATATTTACAACGTCGTATTTTCTAAGTACAATTGCCAATTGAATCGTGACTATTGGTAATGTAAGTATCAATCCTATTTTATGTAAAATTCCTTTAGAAGCGTTAAAGCTTAACAGTCTTTTTAATTGAACATTAGAGTCTTTAAAGGAAGCAAACTTATGATGTTGTTTTTCATCATAGGGCTGAATGAGTGTGTAAATATCGACTTCATCAAACAATTCTGTCCACAAATTCATCTCTCTTACATAGGGTTCATAAGAAACAGGTGCATTCTCTTTATTGTAAGAATGTGGTGCGGCCGAAATAACCATCAATCTTTTTCCTAGTTTTTCCATTCGGTAAAGATTAGTTCTCTAGTTTTTTCTGCTCCTACATTAAATAGTGAATCTATAATAGACAATCCTGGTAAAAATTCTTTTCCTAATTGATCGTAATGAACATCACTAACTGGATAATTTTGCCAAAGGATATTTACATTTTTGTTATGAAATAGTTCTGCATCCATATAATTAGAACCTCCTTTTCCAGCGATATAATCCGTAGCATTTTGTTTTTCACAAATCTCTATCAGCCTTAAATTTGGGTCGTCTTCTCCTAAAATCATTTCTGACGACCTTACAATCTTTGTTTTGATTTCTAAAGTAGCAATCATGTAGTTAAACAATTGAAAGTTTAGCTCATTCAAACTCATTGTGTCTGAGTTTAAAATTGCTTCTATATCAGGAAAATAGTCTTTAAAATATGGCGATTTCGAATAATTGGCTTGTAATGTTTTAGGAATCTTTTTGTAGTCTTTTGCTTTTAGAATCTCTATTTCAGAAATTGGAGTCTCTAAATTCGCTTTTTTAACGGTTACTGTTAACCAAAACTCATTGTTAGCAACCTTTACTTTTGTTCTGTTTTGAAAATAGTTTTTCCGAAACTGAACATTTTCCAACCAAACAAAGACATCAGATCTAGCTACTTTATTAAAGTAACCTAACCATGGAAGAAAATGTGGTTGGTGTGCAGATACTATCAAAAGCTAGAGATTTATATAATAATTCGAGTTAACTCAAAGCATTCAGCGTACTCCTTCCCAATCTGTTTTCCTCTTAACTTAGCAAGATCAGTAATGATATCATTGCTGAAAAACATTCTTTCTTTTTGTGTTTCAAAGGAATTGATGGAAGCTTGTTTTGCTTTGATATTTTCTTCAGAAATTTCTATGAAGACATCCATATCAAATGACATACTATTCCAAGGCAATTCATAGCCTAAAATAGTTGAATATTTAAAAGCTCTTCTTGCTTCTTGATAGGCAACTTGGTGCGATTGATGAATGTCTTTGCTATTGGGAACAAATACAATGTCTGGTTTAACTGCTTTATTGGTATCATAAAACAATTGCAAAATATCCATTCTGTCTTTGAACAAATCTCTTGGGTTGTAATCTTTTAAAACCATTCTGTCTTTAGACAATTTCAAATGTTTACAGCTTTCCCAAAACTCATCCATAAAAACACCTTTTTCTACCAATGGTGGCATAGATAACCCTAAGTAATGAATCGTGTTATCATCACTCAATTTGTGGATGGTTGCTCCTAATCCTAATTCTATATCATCTAAATGTGGAGCTATTGCTAATATTACTTTGTTTTTTATTTCCATTAACTTAAAATTAAGTCTATTTTTTTATTTAAATTTTCTTTGTTCAATAAAAAACGATTTTTAAATGTATCTAAAGTTCCTATTTGAAGTCTATTATAAAGATTACTATCATCTAATATTTTATTAATCTTGTTTGCCAAATCAATAGAATCATTCATTTTAAAAAAATAGCCATTATAACCATCTTCTAATATGTCCTTAATACCTCCAACTTCATGAGTTAGTATAGGTGTGTTAAGTGCTATCGCCTCTAAATTTACCATTCCAAAAGCTTCATCTATACTTGCCGACACATGTAACTTAGATATACTCAATATTTTATACACTTCTTTCTGACTTAATTTACCTAGAAAAACGACATTAGTAACTAGTTTTTCTTTGTTTACAATTTCTTTTAATTTTAATATTTCTGTTTCTTCCCCTCCTCCTATAAAGTAAAATTTGTAAGTTGGATGTTTTTTCAAAATATATTTAATAGAATTAACTAAAACAATCTGACCTTTTGAGGGGCTAAATCTTGAAACAAAACTAATAACATTTTCTTTCTTTGTAGTATCAATATCTATAGTTTGAAGTAAAAAACTTATTACTTTTATTTTTTTTAATGAGTATTTCAAAAAAAGATTTGTGTCAATTTTTGTTTCCTTTGAATTTGTATGAATTTCAGTAGCAAAAAGATTCAATATAATTATTTTGCGAAGCCTTAAAAATAAAAAATTCAGTTTAGACCCTAAAAAATCTTTTTTTAATTGTTTTGATAAGGTATGATTCCATGCTATTCTATTTTTAACTCCGCAAAAAAAACCTGTAATTATACAAGTGTTTACAGCGCTAAAACTACTAATAATATGACTTGGTTTGTACTTTCTTATTTGACTTCTTAAAAAAAGAAAATCTTTCAATTTGGTTGGCCTTCTACTTGGCCATGTAAGATAAATTAATCCTTTCGGGTCATCCTCTCGTACATAGTTTTTGTCAAAAATAAAAACAACTCTAAACTCTCTTAATAGTAATTCCCTCCCGATTTCATTAAAATAGTTGTTAACAGATGTTCTTTGAGGCGAGCTAGTAATGAATATTGTTTTCTTCTTTATTTCCATTAATATGAAACTTTTGGTTTGTTGAAAATTAAAGTAAGTAGTCCGTAAAATCTTCCTACAGACTCTGTAAACGCAGCTTTCTTATCTGTTGATGTAAATACATTTGTAAATCTAATTATTGCTAATAGAATAGCAATAAAATTCCATTGAATTCTTACTTTCAATGTTACATTCGGATATCTAACTCGCCATACATACCAACCATTTCTGGTCACCATTTTTCCGTAATAGAATTGATCGGGTCTTCCAGAGGGTTCATGAAAGTGTTCTAGTTTTGCTGCTGTATTTACATACAGATCATATTTTTTAGAAACTCGTAAACAGTAATCAGAATCTTCATACAAACCGTAACCTTCAAAATATGTCGAAAACTTTATCGTATCTACAACATGCTTGCGAAATGAAGAGACTCCGCCCATAAAGTGTTCTACTTTGTATGTTTTATCTATGGGTGGAAAATAACCGATAGAAAAACCATTAGAAAACTTTGGCATCATACACGGCGGTCTATTCGACAATAATCCCAATCTCTTTCTAACTACATTCCTCAGCCCTAAACCTCTTACCCAGCCGCTATCTGCATATTGATTGTAGCCTACCTTTTGATTGGGTTGGAGTTGACTCCATAATACTTCATTGATAATATATCCTCCCACTCCTCCTGCATTTGGATGGGTTTCATAGGTAGTCATTAAGTTTTGAAAATATTCTGGTGTCAGAATAATATCATCATCCAAAAAGCAAACCACTTCTATGGTGTCGTTTACTTTAGAGATTCCAAAATTTCTTTGTTTGGTCAACCCTCTATCTTCATCATCTACTTTAAAATAGGAAAGATTTTTGTATTCGTTTTTGCTTAAAGCTATTTTTGTTTCTTCATTTGTAGATCCATCAACAATAATGATTTCATCGGGATATTGCACTTGCAATTTGACAGATTCTAACAGATCTGTCAAAGATTTTGGGCGCATATATGTACAAACGATCAGGCTAAACTTCATGAGTATCTTTTAAATGTTTCCACATTCTTTGGTTGGTTTCTCTGATAGGCAATGTTGTAACACGCTCTATCCATTGTTGTCTACCTTTCAATGTTTTTTCTGGGTTTTCTAATCCTTTTTGTAATTTTTCTTTCAATTCACTTCTGTTCTGAATCCAAAAAACAGGATGGATGTCTTTGATAATATTGAAATGAATAAATTGATAGGTTCTTTCTACAGACCAATTATAGTTACTAGGCACATCATAATTAATATAACATGCGGGTACGCCCAATATGGCTGCATCTAAAGCCATTGTAGAGCCCATATTTACAACGAGGTCTGAGTGTATGATAGTATTTACTAAGAGTGATAAATCTTTCTTATTGGGCCCGCCTTGATTCCATAGAAAAACATCAGCGCCAAACCAATCGGGTTTTATTTCTGTAAGAATCTTAGAAAATTTTTCTAAAACAGGATTAAATCCTTCATTTTTATCAATAGGATTTGGTCTAAACAATACTCTATAAGTATCGTCTTGTTTGTTTAATTCTTCTATAGATTTACAAACATCTGATAAATAAATTGGATCATTAGGAGATGTAGTTTTATCATTTCCAGAGAATAATACATATCTCTTTGAAGCATCTAGATCAAACTCTTTGTAAAACTGTTCTCGAGACATTTTATAAGCTTCATCTTCGTAACACATAAATTGCGGAGTTCCTGTAACTACAATATCTTCTTGTTGCACAAAAGGGTAATGTACTAACATTTCTTCTTTCATATAATGACTCCACACAAAATAGCTATCTGCTTTTACCAACTGAACGCCTTTTGGAATATTATCCCAAGAGTGAATAAAACAAATTGTTTTGATGCCTAAATCTCTTGCTGCCAACATGGGAGCAATTGCTACACTGGCTCTTTGATGTGTACAAAAAACAACTTCAGGTTTTGCTGCTAAAAGCTGCTCTTTGCATTGCTTGTAGTAGTTTGTTTTTCGTATTGACTTATAAAAAGGAGTGTCTATCTTTTGAATACCTTTTTCATTGGCATAGTACTTAGCAATTACATTGGTAATCCAAGTTCTTAGTTGATTGCGAAATGAACTTGTTTTGTAAATACTCACTAAATAAGACAGGTAATTTTTGTTTTTTGTCTTTTTGACGTTAAAGTAAAGTTCTGCCCTATTTTTGACTTTCTGAATGAAATTTACTTTCCAATGATAATCGTATTCAGGAAGTTTAACCAGTTTATTGTCAATTCCATATTGTTGAATATAATCTTGATCTGACCAAAAAGTAATGTCTAATTCAGTCGTGTCTAAAAACCCTGAAAGAATAAAATTTCTAGCGCTATAACCCGATTGAATTAATAATAATACTTTTTTACTCTTACTCATTTTCTTTTAATACGTAAAAATCAACTCCATATTTTTGTTCTTTTAGAACATAATAGGTTTTGATAACCCCTAAAAATTCTTCTAAGTTTCCTTTTTGCCCTAAATCAATTTCATCACTATTAGACTCATCTAACTGAATCATTCCGTTTCTTTTCCCATCAATAATCAACGTAGGTTTTTTCTCAAGTACTTCTTGAGTAAACTCATCAATCTTCTCTCGAATCAATTCAGTATCGTATTTAAATGTGGAATGGTAGAAGAAATTGGTCGGTGATTTTTTATCGTTTAAATTGTACAGGTGACTAGAATTTCCCCAAACGAGGAGTTCTGCATCTTTATAGTTTTCTGCGATGTGATTACTTACTTTTCCCCCATCGGTCATTTCTTCTGTCGTAACAACTCTTTGTAAGTCTCTGAGTGTCATATAGGAAGGAACATAAAAACAAATCACAAAGAGTACAGCACTTCCAATAATCAAAACTTTATTTGATGCTTTAAATCTTTCTTTCGCTTCAGATAAAATAACAACTACTGATAAAATTAGTAATGGAATCCACATTAGAAAATAATGCGCATACAGTCTATTTGACATATTGCTAAAGTAGATTTCTATAGGAACCCAAAGGATTAAAAGCAACTCTACAAATCGTGTTTTGTCTTTTGCCAATCTTATGATAGAAACGATAAAACCTAAAAAGAAAATAATAGATAAGTGATATCTTTTTACTGAGGTTAGAATGGCTTGAAATGTACTTGATAATGTTGATTCTGAATATGAGAAATTAAACGTAAATGCAGCATCAATAAAGGCTGACAAACTATCTGTACTTAAAAAATAGATGAGATAAACGATGACTACAACTAAGGCTCCGTAACCCATTTTTAAAAAACTCAATAAAAACTCTTTCCATTTTTTGGTTCCAAAAACAAGTTGAATGCAATACACTAAAAATAGCGTTACCCAGAAAGAAATCAAGTTTGCTCTTATGGTAAGGTTGATCACAAATAAGGCACCTATAATTGCATAATCAAGTGTTTTAATCTTATCTTTTAACAAGAGTGAAATTCCTATTAATGTGAAAACCACTCCATATTCTTCCGTCATGTTTCCTCCGTCAAAAAAGTATTTCAATGTAAAGAGACCAATCACAATAGCTATAAATGCAACTAATTTTGAGTATAAGTGTGTTAATCTGTTGAATATTTTTGTGAATGAGTAACTAATTAAAAACAATTCTAAAATTCGAATTCCAATATGTGATTTAAATCCTATTAAATAACCAATCGCATTGATGAAATACAAGGAAATTCCTTTATGATCCCAGCCATCTACATAAGGTACATAACCATTTACTAACAATCTCCCCATGTACGCATAAACATTGGCGTCTGTAGAGAATCCTAAAAATAATATAGGAGTGAATAATACTATAATTAATAAGAAAAGAAGTTTTTTCATTATGCTTTAAATCTAAAAAGAATGGTTTGGATCAAAGATTTAAAAGCAGCTTTGAATAGCTTCCATTTTTTTATGGAAACTTCGCCAGTTTCTCTGTTGTGATGCGTGACATCAAATTGTTTGATGCGCAATTTTCGAATGTTCGCAATTCCTGCTACAATTAAATTGGGTGCAAAAGTATCATCAGGAATTCTTACAACATCATCTCTAAATTTGCTTGTTCTCATCAATCTAAAAGGTGCATTCACATCTTTTACCTTATTTCCATAGAAAAAACCAACGGTAAGTCTAGAAATTCCTGTAGTTATAATCCTAGGTAATGGGCTATCTCTGTGGATTCTACGGCCAATTAAAAAATCATAATCATTTCTTACTTTCCAAAACTTTTCAAACTCATTGGCTTTTAATTCATTATCAGAATCTACTTGAAACAACCATTGGGCATCCATATTTTCTTTATAGCCTTTCAAAATTGTGGGACCATGACCAGAATTCTTCTTGTCTACCACAACAAGTTTATCATTCTCTTTTGCTAAATCATTCAAGATTTGCAAGGTATTGTCTTTAGAACCATCGTTAAAAACGTAGATTGAAAAATCAATATTTAATTGATGAAGTGTCTGAGTCCAATCGTTGATTACAGCGTGAATTGCTCCTTCTTCATTGTATACGGGGATGATGAGTTTTAAATCTGACAATGGCTTATATTTTGAGTTGATTTTCTATTCTTTTAATGTCTTCTTCAGAATCTACATCAATACTTTGAGCAGGATCCATTAAATATGCAATTGTTTTGTTTGTAAAAAAATCTGCTGATTCTAAAAATTTTTCAATAGCTACGATATAAATAGCTCCGTTTGGCTGATATACTTCTGGCAATTCTTGCCTCGGCATAAAAGGAAAAGTATTGTTCACCAATCCTGTTAAATAGCCTTCTTCATTTTTTACAAACGATTTTAAAGGATGATGCTCTGGTTTGTTTACACTTATTAAAGCAGTTGCATTGGTCTTTTTAATGGCATCAATTGCTTTATTGATATCTTCTGCCGTTCTTAAAGGTGATGTAGGTTGTAAAAGAACCAAATATTGGTATTCATCACTATTAATCTTTAATTCTTTCAATGCATGCGTAATTACTGGTGCTGTAGGAGTAGTATCTTTTGCAAGATGATCCGGTCTTTTTACACATATTACTTCATTGAAAGTTTTAGAAAAATTCAGGATGTTATCATCGTCAGAAGTAACAACAGTCGTAGCTATCAATTCAGAATTCAAAGCCGCTTCAATACTCCATTGAATCAAAGGTTTCTTCCCAACTTCAACTAAGTTCTTTTTAGGAATTCCTTTAGATCCTCCTCTTGCGGGTATGATGACTATTATTTTCACTTATAAATCTTGAAATTGTTTTTGACAATCTACTTCCCATATTTTGCCTGAATTCAATAAATCTAAAAATAATTGGTCACTATTTCCAGATCCAAATTCAGAAATATCAATGTCTTCTGTTCTCTTCTGATCGCAATTTTCAATAACGTCTAAAATATCTTGATGATTGTGAGATACATTTTGAATTGTTTTTGCTTTTGATCTATTGTTTTGTCGTGTTCCAATATCAATAGTAGGAACATTATAATGTGGTGCTTCTCGTACTCCCGCACTCGAATTCCCTATGATAAATTCCGATTCTTTTAATAATCGTAAGAAGTATTCGAATCGCAAAGATGGAAACACTTTAAATCGAGGGTTGTTTTCTAATCGTTTGTAGGCTGATAAAATTTCTTTGGTTCCTATATCGTTGTTAGGAAAGATAACCACATAATTTTTGTTGGAATTTAATAGTGCATCAACAAAAACGGTAATGTGTTCTTTTATCGAATTGTATTCTGTTGTTACTGGATGATACATGGCAATTCCGTAGGCATCAAACGGAATTTCATAATAGGATTTCACAAAATCTAAATCGGGCAGTTTAGCAGGATTCATCAAATCTAAATCTGGAGAACCAATGCTATAAATTGAAGATGCCAATTCTCCCATTTGCACCAATCTTTTCTTCGCAGTATCATTGGATACTAAGTGAATATGCGATAATTTACTTACAGAATGTCGAATCAATTCATCCACAGTTCCTGAAATTTCTCCGCCTTCAATATGTGCGACCAAAACATTGTTTAAACTTCCAACAATAGCTCCTGCCAGTGCTTCTACTCTATCTCCATGAACTACTATCAAATCTGGGTTTTGTTCAGAAATATATTCTGAAAATCCAGTAATTGTCTTTGCCAAAGTTCTGTCCATGTGTTCAATATGATCATAATTCTTGAACTCATGAATGTTTTTAAATCCACTTTTATAAATCTCGTTGACTGTAGATCCGTATTGTGCATCCAAATGCATTCCTGTAGCAAAGATTTGTACATCAAAATCTTGATGATCTTGCGTAATCTGAATGAGTGATTTTAGTTTTCCAAAATCAGCTCTTGTTCCAGTTAGGAATACTATTTTTCTTTTACTACTCAATATCTGACCAATTTATATGAACATCAGAAGCAATATCTTTTGTTGCTTTTTTTCCTAAAATATCATTGTATTTATCTGCTAAAATATCACCTGTTCCAGGTCTTTTTACCCACAAATTTTCTTTTGTAAATGCTTCTCCCTTTTGAATTGGATTGATGGTAACTACGGTTGCAAAAGCAAAGTCAATAGTGACTTGTTCTTCTTTTGCGGGTTCTTTTTTACCACCTCGCATTGTCCACATCAAATGACTTCCTTCAATCAGTTCTTTACAGGCATTTTCATCCATAGAACAAACAATGTCTGGTCCGGTTCTCTGCATATGATCTGTAAAATGACGTTCTAAAACTGAGGCTCCTAAAGCCACAGCTCCTAAACAAGCGTGATTGGTAATTGTATGATCTGAAAGTCCAAATACATTTTTTGGAAATGCCTCAGCAAGTTCTTTCATCGCTCCAAATCGCACCAATTCTGGTGGCGTTGGATATAAGTTAGTAGTGTGCAATAATGCCAAAGGAACATCTGCTTTGTCAAAAATAGCAACAGCCTTGGCGACACTTTCTATGGTATTCATTCCTGTACTTAAAATAACAGGTTTTCCAAAGGAAGCAATGTGTTCTAATAATGGGTAATTGTTGCATTCGCCAGAACCAATCTTATATGCAGGAACATTCATTCTTTCCAATCGCTCTGATGCTGCTCTTGAAAAAGGAGTTGAGATAAAAATCATTCCTTTACTTTCTACGTAGGCTTTGAGCTCTGTTTCATCTTCTTCATTGAGCGCACAACGTCTCATAATTTCATAAATAGAAACATCGGCATTTCCAGGAATCACTTTTTTAGCTTCGCCACTCATTTCATCTTCTACAATATGCGTTTGATGTTTTACGCATTCTACGCCAGCTCTATGTGCTGCATCTACCATTTCTTTGGCTACTTGTATAGAACCTTCGTGATTGATGCCAATTTCTGCAATGACCAATGGGGGGAAATTGGGTCCAATTTTTCTGCCGTTTATCTCTATCGTTCTTCTCACAAATGAATTGTTTTTAAGAAATCTTTTAATCGATTTTGTTGACTTTCTGAAGTAAATGCGTTCTGGAAAGTCTCTTTTCCTTTAGCCGCTAACAAATGTAACTTTTCTCTATCAGAATACAAATGAATAATCTGATCTTTCATTTCGTTTAAATCCTCACAAAGTATTGAATTTTCTGAGTTGAGTTCAGAGAAACATCGTACGGATTCTTTTGTCGCTACCAAAACTTGCTGGTGATTTAAAACAACTGGAATCCTTGTTCTGGTTCCAGTATTATACTCCCAAGGTACAATATGAATATCTTCTGGATAAAGTACTGTGGTTAAGTCTTCTACAAAACCTAGTTTTAAAATTTTTTCATCCTCTAATTTTGACTTCAAAGAATCTTGTGCTCTTTCTAAGTTACCAATTATTTTTAGTTGAATATTTGGAATCTCTTTTTTCAAATCATTCCAACACACATCTAAAAATCGTTCTAATCCTAATCGGTTTGCCGTAGTTCCCATTCCACCCAAATGTACTAATGATGGGTATTTATTAGGGTTTAACGTTACTTCCGTAGAAGTATATGTCGTTGGTAAATAGAGCGCTTTCTTCTTTGAAATGGATTCTATTTCTTTGGTTTCTGTTTCTGAACCTGAAATGCAAGCATCCATCGTTTTTACCATTTCTATTTCTACTCGTTTCTTTTGAAATGAATGAAATCTTCTATTCAAACTCGGGCTTTCACGAAGCAATGCTAATTTATGTTCCCAATCGTGATGTGAATATATTTTTGGAACATTCAATGGGGTTTTTAGCGCCCAAATTGCTGCCCATCTCCATTCACACCAAACAAAGTCTATCGTTTCTTTTTGTACAAAATCTTGTAAAAAATCGGTATTGACTTTATTCACAAAAAAATATTCAAACTCCGTAGGTTTTACGAAAGCATGATAAACCCAATCGAGACCTCTTTTTCTTTTTCCTTTCTCTATTTGATGTGGAACGATTTTAGAAACAAATTCTTTCACTTCTAGGTAATCCTCTTCTTGATATACAAATTTATCATTCCAACTGACAGCTAAGAGTACAACTTCATATTTGAGTCGATGTAATAGTTCTAAATGACTGTAAATCACTGAAGATCCTCCATCAGTATTGGAAGATATTTGGCCAGTATTTACAATGCAGAGAACTTTTTTCATAGTGCGTCTTCAATTTTTTGATAAATATTGATCACTTTCTCTTGAACTTTCTCTCTCGACAATTCTTGTGATTTTACTTTATTGATTTTCCATGCATTTTCCAATAATGCTCCATCATTCAATGCTGCTTTTATTTTGCTTGCAATTTCTTCTGGATTCATAGGATCTTGAATTAAAAAACCGTTGGTTCCCTCTTCTATATAATCTTCTGTGACTCCTCCTGGATTTGATTGAATCGGAAAAGCTCCTAAAACAATAGCTTCTAACAAGGTATTGGGTATTCCGTCAGAAACACTATTTCCAACTGCAATTAATGCTTTACCAAATTTCTTTAATAAATCGTCATGTAAGATTTCCTGATGTCTTGAAGAATATTGGATGTCTAAATCATGTGCTGCATTTAGTTCTTTTATTTTTTCAACTACATGGTCATGAGCTGAATACACATAAATCTTATAATCTTCAATCGTGTCCACAATCAATTCTAAGGCTGCTAATACTTGCATGGACTTTCCAACCCAATGATCGTATCCTTTAATCAAAATTAAATTTCGCAATTCTAATGGTTGACTATACATTTGTAAGTCTTCTACCTCATAACCTCCGCCGCCAGGCAGGTTAGCAAATGAAGTTCCTGTAAAACCATTGGATGTTGCTAAAGAAACATCTCTGGAATTGTCTGTAAAGACATAATCTAGTTTTGATAGTACTTTTTGAATTTTTGATTTGTGATACGAATCGTTTCGATACAAGAACAGATCACTTCCCCAACAAAAATACCCCCAAACAAACTCTAAATTTTCTCTCACTTTTAATAGTGGGTAAGTTTGAGATTGCATTTCTAAAGAGTGTACGAAATCGGGTTGAATTTCTTTGATAATCTCAGTGAGTTTTTCAGCAGCAGTTATTTTTAAATTGGGTTCTATTTTATCGTAAAGTTTTGGTAATTTCTTTTTTAGAAATTTTTCTCCTTTGATGTATTTAATTTTTCTCCCTGACCAATTTTCATAGTAGTTTGTCCAACGTAAGTCTTCATGAATCTCACGATCCAAACAATCAAAAAGGAATACTTCGTGATGTGTATCCTTTAGCTGATTGATCCATCGTGATGAATGAATATATTGTTGACAAACAAAGAGAATTTTCATTTTACTTTTTTTTCAAAACGACTATAACTGCTTCGCCTTTTTGATTTACTGTATTCAATCTAATATTGAACACATCAATCCATTTTTTAACCACTTTTTTTACAAATCGAAACCTGCTTGTATTCGACATAATCATATCTTTTTTGGAAAACAATTTGTAGACGTTATTTGTTAGTTGATTGATGGTATAACTCTTTTTTAGTCGATCAGAAACCGGTTCGTTATTCACAGAAATTAATTCAACATCAAAGACTTTTTCAAAATTTTCAAAGGTTTTATTATACCATCTTGTAATGTGATGGGGCGGAAAATTTAATGTATGATTGATATTGTCTGTGAGTATTGATTCTGCCGATGGAACTCCAAAAATGATCAACCCTCCTTTTTTTAATACATCCAAAGAAGATTGTATGTAGGTATTTGGACTATCTACATGTTCTAATACTTGAAAGCTACAAACAACATCGAAAGTGTCTTTATTTTCTTTTGAAAATTCTTCTATTGATTTTTTGATCAGATTGATTCCTTTTTCTTTGGCATCAGCAATCGCCTTGTCATTGTATTCTAATCCTGTGTAATCATCCACATTAATGATTTGAGAAAAGTGACCACTTCCCGACCCTATTTCAAGGACTTTATCGGATTTCTTAATATGTTCTTTGGCTAGGAAAAATTCGTATCGATCGTCTTTATAATAAAATTCTTCTGGTTTTAGTAGGGATTCATAAAACTTTGGACTTCCAGTAAATATTGGGGAAAAGAAATGTAAATGGCAGTTCTTACACTTTTTATAGTCTACATATTCATTTCCTTTGAACTCTGACAATACATCAACACTCAGATCTTGTACATATAAGTCGTTAATGTCTGACGTTTTTACCTTCTGAACTGTTTGAAGTTCGTTGCTTTTGCATAAAATACAAATCTCACTCATAATCTAATATTCCCATTTGGTTTCTAAATACAAGGAACCAAATTCTTTTAATGGCGGTTTTTTATCTGTTTCGGTATCCCAAAATACCATGAACGTAATTGCGTCTTCTATAATATCAATATCTAACTTTCCATTTCCGAGATAGAGCGATAAGCTATAAGAACCTGGTGACAATGCTAAATTTTGAAATGTAATTTGTAATTGACTTTTTCCTTCAATTACTTGTATTGAATCTTCTTTTTGATAGGAGTTTTCTGCAAATAATATTTGATTCTTCTCATTTTTTAGTACATAACCAAATGACAGATTTTCTAGTTTTCTAGTATCAAAATCAATAGAAATATCAAGATTTTGTCCAGAATACACATTGGAAACTCCGTCTCCTAATGTGATTTTTTCTAAAACTTGTGTACTACTTCCTTTTCTATTTTTGTGATCTTTTAAATCCTTTACATAACTTTCTTCACTATCGCTCAAATACTGTCTTAAGATTTCTGATGTTTCTCCATAGGATTTTAGAGTTCCGTTTTCCAATAGAATCGATTTATCGCAAAGGTTTTCAATGGCTGTCATATCATGACTTACAAAAAGAACGGTTCTTCCATCGGTATTAGAAATCTCTTTCATTTTACCAATGGCTTTCTTTTGAAACTCAGCGTCTCCAACAGCCAAAACTTCATCAACTACTAAAATATCGGGTTCTAAATGTGCAGCAACGGCAAATGCTAAACGGACTTTCATTCCACTAGAATAGCGTTTTACTGGAGTCTTTATATAACGTTCACAGCCAGAGAAAGAAATGATTTCATCTAATTTAGATTTAATTTCTTTTTTAGTCATTCCTAAAATGGCTCCATTCAAAAAGATGTTTTCTTCTCCCGTCATTTCAGGGTGAAAACCTGTTCCTACTTCTAATAAAGAAGCAATTCTTCCTTTTGATTTTATGTTTCCTGTCGTAGGTCCAGTAACTTGTGATAGTATTTTTAACAAGGTTGATTTCCCTGCTCCGTTTTTTCCTATAATTCCTAAAACTTCACCTCGATGTACATTAAAATTAATATCTTTTAAAGCCCAAACATATTGTGAATTGGATTTTGAAGCTCTGTCATTGGCTTCTCCGACTTTTAAAAAGGGATCTTCTTTTCCTCTTATTTTATGCCACCATCGATTTAAATCATGACTCAATGTTCCTGAGCCAATCAATCCTAATCGGTATTGTTTAGATACATTCTCTACTTGTAAAATAATCTCTGACATATTAGATAGTATCGATGAAACTTTTTTCTGTTTTGTTAAAAATAAGTACGCCAAAAATTAAAATGACAATACTTACCACTCCTGTATAGATCAACCCGAATTGTGTAACTTCCCCTGTACCAATCAACATCACCCTACTGGTTTCTATTAAATATGCTAATGGATTGTATTCTACAGCCCAATAATAGTCTGGTAATTTTTCTTTTGCCAATCCTATAGAAAAAACTACTGCGGAAATGTACATAAGCAATTGTACTCCAAAAGCAACTAAGAAGCTTAAATCTCTATATTTTGTGACCAAAGAAGATATAATCATTCCTAATCCTAAGCCCATCATTCCCATAAATAAAATAATTAAAGGGTAGAATGCTATGTATTTACTTGGCGATACTTCATCTCCATTGACAAAAACAAAATAGCCATAAAACGCGATAAAGATTCCGAATTGAATGACAAACTTTAAGAGGTTTGATATGACAATAGACATTGGCATGATAATCCTTGGAAAGTATACTTTTCCAAAAATTTGTTCATTTTTCTTAAATGTATCTGAAGTAGCGGTTAAGCATTCTTTAAAATAGTTCCAAGTAGTCACTCCTGCTAAATTGAATAGGAAAGGGTTGATTCCGTTTTCTGGAGTAATTCCTGCTAAATTGTTAAATACTAGAGTAAGAATTGCTGAAGTTAGCAATGGTTGAATAATATACCACAGTGGTCCTAAAATGGTTTGTTTGTACAAAGTAATTACATCACGCTTTACAAAAAGCATCAGCAAGTCTCTATAACTCCAGACTTCTCTAAGATTAAAATCTAATAAGCTAGATTTTGGGGTGATTTCTATAAGCCATTTATCGTCTTTCATCAACTTCAAAATTGTAATAAATCTTTATAATTTGAAAATATATAGGGTACATTCATTGCTATAATAAACAGTAATTGTGCATTGATAAAAATGAAATTTATGAGTTCTTTTTTCTTTTGACTTTCAGTATACTCTTGAAGAATCCTATAAATAGGCAAAGGCAAAAGAATGAGAACACTCACATACCATCTGGGCTCTATGTATGTAATAACAATAAAACACAATGTTAGAATAAATAGAATACTGAATAATATGATGTATTGATTCTTAGGAAATGAGAGTTTAAAACGATTTTTCTTAAGGTTTAAAAACGCCACCAAAACTAAAAACAGGAATAATAGTCCTGTAAGTCTGGTAATAGGTGTTAATTGACGAACGGTGTTCTTGAAAAACTGTTTTACTGTAAAACCAAAATCAAAAAAGATGGCACTTATAAAAGAGTTCTTTGGCAACGATTCTTTTCCGTTTTCTACAATATATGCCTTTGTTTCTTCAATGGTAACGTGCTGACCATTGGCTACCTCTCCTTTTGCATTCTTCATTGCGGTAAGATATTGCAATTGAATCCATGTGATTTCTTTATCTAATTTCTTTTGATGAAAAGAGATTCCTTTTCCTTCTTTTAGATTTGGAAAATTGAATACTGCAACCACTAAAATTGTCATCAATGAAATCAATCCTAAACTTTTTATTTTCGCTAGTGTATTTAATTTGATATTGTGATATAGCATCAATAAAACAATAAAAGCTGCAGGTAAATATAATAACGACATTTTTCTGGTTAGAAACATCGCACCGATTGTCAAGCCAATGAATATGGCCGATTTGATTGTATTTTTATCTCGATGGAACTTCAGAATAAAAAATACCAAGAGTACTGCTAAGAAATAGACTATTGAATCGTTAATTCCTGAGAGAATAATACTACTTACAATTAATGCATTGAGTGACGTAAGGAATGCCAATAGTACATACTGTTTGTCTAAAGGAAAAAATATTCTCTGAATTTTTACAACCATAATAAAAGCAAAAATTCCAAAGAATAAACTTGTAGCTCTTAATGCATACAGCGGATTGGATGTGAATAAGTTGAAAAAAGAGGAAGCTAGGTTAAATAAAATTGAACTTCCTTCTGATAATGTTGCTGCATATCCATTCTCTAAATAAAAATTGAACATTTCTAAAAAACTACTTTCATCTCCTTTTGCGTTAGGTCGTGTAAATACCTTTCCTATTCGGATGAAAAAGTACAGCAATAATATAACTGATACGATGATGAAATTCACTTTCGTAAGAATAGTTCTTATATTATTTTTCATAAAACGACAGTATTTTTTGAGTTGTAAATTCTAATTGTGCATCGCTTAATTCGTAATAGAAAGGAAGTCTCACTAATTTGGAAGTAAAAGCATCGGATGATTTTAACGCGTTTCCTTTGTGTTTGTCATTATAAAATGGGCTTCTGTGTAAACTCAAATAGTGAAAAACGGAGTGAACTTCATCATTCTTTAAAAAACGAATTAAATCACTTCTTTCTTCAGTAGAATTGCACACCATATAAAACATATGTGCATTATTAGTGGCATATTCGGGAACTTCTGGTAATTGAACACCGTATTTTCTGAGAACTTGTAATTTCTCATTGTAGAAATTCCAAATGCTTTTTCTCTTGGATTGAATGTCTTTTAAACTTTCTAACTGCGCCCATAAAAAAGCTGCTGTTACGTCTGAAGGCAAAAAGGAAGAACCAATATCTACCCATCCGTATTTGTCGACCTCACCTCTAAAAAAAGCAGATCTATTGGTTCCTTTTTCCCAAATGATTTCTGCCCTTTCTTGAAACTGTGTGTCATTAATTGCTAACAAACCTCCTTCACCACATTGTAGGTTTTTGGTTTCGTGAAATGAGAATGCTGATAAATGCCCAATACTTCCTAAAGGTTTCCCTTTGTAAAAAGAATCTATCGCTTGTGCTGCATCTTCTACAACAAACAAATTGTATTTCTCTGCCAAGTCCATAATCGTATCCATTTCACAAGCAACACCTGCATAATGAACAACTACTATTGCTTTGGTCTTTGACGTAATTAAATCTTCTAATTGGGTTTCATCTATATTTGGATGATTCTCTTTCGAATCAGCAAAAATGATCTTTGCTCCTCTTAACACAAAGGCATTTGCTGTAGAAACAAAAGTATAGGACGGCATAATTATTTCATCTCCTTCTTTGATATTGAGAAGGATCGCACTCATTTCTAATGCATCTGTACATGAAGTAGTTAGCAAACATTTTTTAAACCCGTAGTTTTCTTCAAAAAACTGCTGACACTTTTTCGTAAACATTCCATTCCCAGAAATTTTCCCGCTAGAAACAGATTCTTCAATATATGAAGTTTCTTTTCCTGTAATGTATGGTTTGTTGAAGGGAATAAACATGAGATATTATACTTTGGTATTATCGCTATTTAAGTTATACAAATCGGTTCCTTTGTTAGAATACACGCCATTTTTTTCTGTATTTTTCTTGATGATAGATCCTGCGCCCACAATCGTTTTTTCTGCTACAATAACATTGTCTCTTACTGTTGAATTAATTCCAAGAAAGCAGTTTTTCTGAACAGTTGCTCTGCCTGAAACTGAAGCCCCTGGCGCCATAAAATTATGGTCTTCTAATGTGGAATGATGTGCTAATATTGCACCACTCCACATGACACAATTGTTTCCAACGGATGCGTGTGGTTCAACGACACAGTTCGGGAAAATAAAAGAGTTCTCACCTACAGCTTCCACATTCCAAACGTATGCTTTAGGGTGAATAAAGCTTACACATTCAAATTTTTTGTCTTTTACTTCTTGATACAATCGTTCTCTTACAGTATTCATTTTATTGGGTCCTACAGCGACAATAACTTTCATTTCTTTTGCATCAAACAATTCTTCTATTTCTTCAAAATTATAAATGGGCAACGACTCAAAAGTATCTTTTTTACGATACGCAGATTCTTCAGAAAAGCCAATAATATTATAGTCATCAGACAAATAGAAATACGCCATTTGTGCATAATCTCCTGTTCCAATAATCAATAATTTATGTTTACTACTTTGAGACATAGAGTGTGATTTCAAATAATTGATAGGAATGGTCTATTACAAAATTACGAGATAGGTTTTTATTGATAAACTTTGTCAATTCTGATATGGATGGGTAGTACAATCGATCGTATGTCCAATCTACATGTTCTGTCATACAATTAAAAACAATGCCTTTTTCACTCAATTCAAACATTTTTTTCAGGTTCTCGTAGAAAAATGTTTGCCATTCTTCATGACTCTTTCCCAATTTTAAATTAAATGTACCACTGGCTATGGTATAATCGTACTTTGTTTTTTCAGGAATGGAATTTAAATCTCCTAAAATGGCTGTCTCTTTACCAAATCTACTGTTTGAGGCATCTACCATTTCTTGAATCATGTCTAAGCCCGTATAATTACAATCAAACTTGTTCGTCTGACAATAATTTAAAAACTCACTACTTCCACAACCCACATCTAATATGGATGGATTTTCTTTAAAGTCTATGTATTTAGATAAAATTTCAAATCGCAAGTATTGAGAATCTTCATCCTTCCAATCCATTCCCTGAGCACTCGCTCCAAAAGATTTGTACTTATCTTGATAATATTCTTTAATATTCTTTAAATCCATTTTATTTTTACTCATACTTTATTGTGATCCTTTATTAGAATCGTCATAAATTTTTCTAATGATCGCGTTGGGTCTGCCTTGAACCTGAACAAATATTTTATAAATATAAATTCCGATAACGCCTAAAAAAGTGGAAATAATCCCTAAAATCAGGACACTTATTGCGACCATAGATGTCCAACCTATCTGAACTTCATCCATATAAATTACTTTCCTTGCAATCAAATACACAATATAAATGATACTTAAGAACGAGATAGAAATTCCGAAATAAAACAAATAGATTAAAGGTTTTCCAGAAAAAGAAGTAATTGCTTGCAACATTAATTCTGCTCTTCTTTTAAAAGAATAGGTGCTTTTTCCTTTTCGTTGTTCTTTCTTAACAGGAACTCCTTTTTGATTGAATCCCACCCAATGCATCATTCCACCTAAAAACAGATTGGCATCGTTTAATTCTAACAATGCTTTTACATATTTCTTGGTCATTAATCGTTCTGTAAGAATATTATACGGAATTTTTGTGTCTGATAATTTATTGATCAAAACCCAAAAGATATTTCCTAAGTACTTTTCTGCAAAGCTTCCTTTTCTATTTTCTTGATATCCATATACAACATCTAGTGTGGTATCAGATTTCATTTCTTCTGCAAATGATTCTAAAATTGAAGGCGGTACTTCTAAATCGTTGTCAATTAAAAAGATATAATCGCCCGAAGCCTCTTTTAAACCTGCTTGTATGGCATAATGATGTCCGAAATTACGAGACAGATCAACCACTTTAATTTTTGGGTTAGTTGCTCTAGCATTTAATAAGTATACTAAGGAATCGTCTGGCGAACCATCATTGACAAATATGAATTCGTATTCTTTAATAGCCAATTGCGCTACTATTTTTTGAGTACCCGCAATAAATTCCTCAAGGAAACCTCTGGATTTATACAATGTAGATACAATTGATAGTTTCATATTAAGTCTATTAATTCTTTAAGAAGTTTCTCGCATTAGGACCTTCATTAAAAATCAGGTCTAAGATACTCACTTCATGCACAAATGGTGGTGATAATTGAAAATATTCGGTATAATTTGAATAATCCATCCACATTACTTTTATTCCTTTCTCATTAAATTTATCTTCTTCTAAATACGATTTTGCAGCAGGACCTGAAAGGTATGTACTTGCGTTTAACTTTTCACAGGCATCTATTAATCGTTCTTGCCTGTCTCCTACTAAATCTAAAGATCTAGAATCTATAATTTTTGTTTGTATTTCTAATGCACTACAAATTGCTTCTATAAACTGTTTGTTAATTACGCTAAGGTTCATATCTCCTCTTTCATAAATATCAAAGAATAGCTTTTTGTATTCTTTAAAATATTTGGTCTTTCCGTAATTAGCTTGCAAAGCATTCATGTGTTTTTTATACCAATTGAACTTTAAAGCTTCGGTTTCATATATTTTTTGTCCCAATGAATTCTGCTTCACCGGAATTGTAATCCACTGAGGACCGTTTTGGGTTTTAATGATATTTCTATTTCTCCAATCGTTCTTTGTGTATTGGACTTCATCATATATTACAAAAACATCGGATTGCGCTATTAAATCGAAATAGCCTTTCCAAGGAATGTAATTGGATTGTAAAATAGAAACTGTCATTATTGATCTAATTCAAATTTAGCTTCATTGCCATCCCACGTTAATTTTCCAACTTTTTCCCATGGAGAAGAAAGATTGTTTTGCAATACATCTTTTTCCCACGTAAATGTTACTCTTATCTTTTTTCTAACAATTTCAAATTCTGCATTATCTATATCTTCTTTATGCATCCAAAAGGAACTATAACGTACAAGCCCTTTTTCTAATGCTTTTCTGTCTTTGATTCCGACTCTGTTTACTCTAAACGTAAAATTTACCCAAGATCCACCTCGCAAAAATGAAGTGGGTTGTCCAAATTCATTCGTAAAAGGCAAAAGTTTCCCATTATGTTTTAGAGAATAAAATTCATTAAAGTTTCTAAAATGTCCATCGATAAAAACCCCATGAGGCGTAATTCCAAAGAAATATGTAGAGAACGTTCTTAAGTTTCCTTGTGTTTTAATAATACTTTCTCCTGCCGATTTAAAGTTTTCTTCTGTCAGATTTCGAATCATTTTCTGTGTGATAGGAAAACCAAAACGTGCATTGTATTGGAAAAATAAAACAAGAAGTAATAATACTTTGATTCCGAAGATTCTTAAGTTTTTAACCTCTAGGTTTTTCAATAATTTAATATCGTCTATATCTGTTGGGAAAACTGGCGGTGTATAGCCACATGTATCTTCTGTACAGCGTTTTAATTCGCGCTTAGACGCAACATAACGATAGATTCTTTCTGGGATGTGTGAAATCCCTGGTATGTGTAACAAAATTCCTAATGGAAGTAGTATTGGAATGTATAAGAATGCTCTTTTATAAGAAGACACTCCCTTTCTGATCGTATTTTTTGAATCGATAGAATGAATATCATACAACAGTGTTTCTTTAGGAATCTCAGAAAAAGCTTCGTGTGTAAATCCGAACTGCTGAACACTTTTAAATGTGACCGCATTCAAAAAATCGAAATGCTTTAATGTTATTTTAGTTCTTACACAGATCGGGCATTCATCATCATAAAAGAAAATGAGTTTTGGCTTTTTAAACTGTATCCAAGAGAACAATTTATCCCAATAATTAGTTGGAATCAGCAATAAATAAATACAAGCAACACCTAATCCAAAATGAGGAATGGGGAAAACAAGAAATATTCCAATGTGCAAACCAACTCCTAAAATAGCAAATGGAATTCTCAGTTTTTTCGCCCAGAATAGAAATGGAAAGATTAATTCAAAAGCAAACGTCAGATATCCCAAGAAAAGAATTAAATATTTTTGATTAAGTAAACCTTGGAATGAGTTAATTGTTACATGAGGTAATGAGGCTGGCAACCAAAGTCCCAATCCATTCATCCAAGAATCTGAGTTGATTTTCGCTACAATTGAATCTAAATATACAATTCCGACTCCCACAAATATCAAAATGAAATAATAGAGAACGCTCACTTTTTCTTTAGGAATAAAAAACTGTTTTGTATTGGAATATTTATACTTCAACCATAAGTTATCTAAAGAAAAAGATTTCGCCATTGGAAATAAAATCATTAGAAAACTAACACCAGAATAGGCATAATCCATATGGTATTCATAATACTCTAGTGAAGAGAGTAACATAATGATAAACAAATAATTAAGAATAGAAGCAATTCTCGTGAACAAACCTAAGCCCAGCATGACCAATACAATCATCCATATGATTAAAGGCAATCCAAAATCTATATGAGAAGGTTCTAAAAAAGGAATTGGGTCAAAGTACAATTCTCTGTACTTATAAATGTATAAGGCTTCAAAAAATAAATTTGCTGAAAATAGGATTCTAAAGATCGCTAAACCTCTGGAAGATATCTTCTTATTATAAAGTTTATCTATTATTTTAAACATCAAATAAAAACCTAGACAAGTATGAGTGTGTTTTATCAATAGCAAATTAAAATTGGCTATTCTGTCTTCGGGGAACTATGACAAATATAATTTTTTTTAACTGATTTTAACATTTTGAATCAAGTTTAATATCAACTACTTTTACATCAAATTTTTAATCAAAATGAATCAACAAATTATAGAATGTGTTCCTAATATTAGTGAAGGAAGCGATTTAAAAAAAATACACTCCATTGCCAATGTTGTTAACGAAGTAGAAGGTGTGAAATTATTAGATATTGATCCTGGAAAGGCAACTAATAGAACTGTAATTACTTTTGTAGGAGCACCAGAGCAAGTAATTAAAGCTGCTTTTTTGTTGATAAAAAAGGCTTCAGAACTTATTGACATGAGTACGCATTCTGGTGAGCATCCAAGGTTTGGTGCTACTGACGTTTGTCCGCTAATTCCTATTGCCAATATTTCTATGGAAGAAACTGCGAAATATGCGCATCAATTGGGTGAAAGAGTGGGTAAAGAATTGGGTATTTCTGGTTATTTTTATGAAAATGCAGCAACCAAAGATGAAAGAAGAAATTTAGCGACTGTTCGTTCTGGTGAATATGAAGGTTTAGAAAATAAACTATCTGATGCAAATTGGAAACCAGACTTTGGTCCTACTAATTATAATAGTCAAGTTAAAAGTTCTGGAGTGACTGCTATTTCAGCTAGAGATTTTTTAATTGCATACAATATCAATTTAAACTCTACTTCTACTCGACGTGCCAACGCTATTGCTTTCGATATTAGAGAAGCTGGAAGAGTAAAGCGAGAAGGAAACCCAATTACTGGTAAAAAAGTATTGGATGAAAATGGAGAACCTGTTAGAATTCCAGGGAAATTGAAAGCTGTAAAAGGAATTGGTTGGTATATTGAAGAGTACGGAATTGCTCAAATTTCTTATAATTTAACCAATATTACTATTACTTCAATGCATGAAGCTTTTGATGAAACTGTAAAAGCTGCTGATAAAAGAGGAATTAGAGTTACAGGTTCTGAACTGGTTGGATTGGTTCCACTACAAGCCATGTTAGATGCTGCTGATTATTTCTTAGTGAAACAACAACGTTCTTTAGGAATTAGTGATGCAGAGAAAATTAAAATTGCTATAAAGTCTCTTGGTTTAGACGATCTAAAACCTTTTAATCCACAAGAAAGAATCATAGAATATGTAATGAATGCTGAAGCTGAAAAAAAGCTGATAGACTTTACAGTAAAGGGATTTGCTGAAGAAACAGCTTCTGAATCTATGGCGCCAGGTGGTGGATCTATTTCTGCTTATGTTGGAGCTTTGGGAGTTTCTTTAGGAACGATGGTTGCCAATTTATCTGCGCATAAAGCGGGTTGGGATGACCGATGGGAATTCTATTCTAAATGGGCCGAGAAAGGTCAACAATACAAAAATGAACTACTTTTCTTAGTTGATGAAGATACCAATGCTTTTAATAAAATTATTGATGGTTTTAGAATGCCAAAATCTAATGAGGAAGAAATACGATTACGAAAAGAAGCCGTTGAAAACGCAACTAAGTATGCTACAGAAATTCCCTTCCGTGTGATGGAAACTGCTTGTAATTCTATGGAAGTAATGATGGCGATGGCAAAAGAAGGAATTCAGAATTCTTTGTCTGATGCTGGTGTTGGAGCGCTTTGTGCAAGAACAGCAGTTATTGGAGCTTATTTTAATGTTCGCATCAATGCAAAAGATATTAAAGATAGAGAATTCGCTTCTCAAATACTCTCTAAGGCCGCAGCTATCTACGATAAAGCTATTGCTTTAGAAGCAGAAATGATTGCGCTGATAGATAGTAAGATTTAATATTTTTAGCACTTAACAAAAACTATTAAATATTCTCCAAATGTCTGGTCGAGCGCAGTCGAGACCTTGTTAACAATTACGTTTCTATTTTTAAAGATCGCTCGAATGCGCTCGAGGAGACAACATTTTAATAGGTATGATTTAAAGTTGTTTGTTCAAAATTTATGTTTTTTTGCCGTGTGTTCAAATTTTATTTTAATAACTCTTGATCGTTTATCAAGAGTTTATTATTTTTGCATAAGTACTTATATAAATAACTATGGATAAATTTTTTGAATTTAAAGAACTAGGGTTTGGGTCAAGAATGAAACGCTTAAGCGAAATCTTAATGAGGGATGTAAAAAAGGTCTATAAAAGTCTTTATTTGGATTTTGACCCTCACTTGTTCCCTATTTTTAAAACGATTAATGATGAAAAATTAATTAGCGTTGGAGATATTACCAACCTGCTACAAATATCACAACCCGCCGTCACACAATTCATCAACATATTGCTTAAAAAGGAATTGATTCAAATTTCTGCGGATACATCCGATAAAAGAAAAAAAATGGTTTCCCTATCACCAAAAGGAAAAGCATTGATTAAAAAGTTAAATCCAGTTTGGAGAATTATGCAAGAAGAATTGACAGAGTTCATTGACAGAGACCCTACCTCTTTTATGAATCATATTCGCTTTACTGAACAGCGACAAGGAGAAAATAGTCTATACAATAGAATCATGTCAAAAATTAGAGAACATGTAAGCATTATTGATTATTCTGATGAATATTCAAAAGTATTTCATGATTTAAACATTGAATGGTTAGAAGCTTATTTCTATGTAGAGCCTTATGACAAGAAGGTTTTGGAAAATCCGAAGTCTTATATTATTGATAATGATGGGTATGTTTTCTTTGCTAGATTTAATGGTGAAATTGCTGGAACAGTTGCCTTAATCAACGAAAAAGAATGTTATGAATTGAGTAAAATGGCAGTTTCTCCAAAATACCAAGGCTTAAAAATTGGTCAGAAATTAATGGATCACTGTATCGAATTTTCAAAGCAACAAGGATGGGAAAAAATCATGTTGTATTCTAACAAAGTCCTTGCGCCTGCTATTAATTTGTATCGAAAAGTAGGTTTTGAAGAAGTAGAACTAGAAAAAGACGCATATTATGAAAGGTCAAACATAAAGATGGTCTTACAATTAAAATGATTCTGGAACTACTTTAATTGAGATTTGAGATTATCTTGATTGAGATTCTGAAACTAGTTCAGAATTTAGAGAAAACTCTCTATAGCCAACTCATAACTTTTAAGTCCAAAACCAAAAATAACTCCTTTGGCGTTTGCAGCGATAAAACTTTTATGTCTAAACTCTTCTCTAGAGTGTACATTAGAAATATGGACTTCTATTACAGGTGTTTCAATTGCTTTTACAGCATCTCCAATTCCTACAGAAGTATGTGTATATGCAGCAGCATTTAAAATGATTCCATCATAATCAAATCCAACTTCATGAAGTTTATCAATCAACTCCCCTTCTATATTAGATTGATAATACTCAAAAGAAACTTTAGGATATTTCTTTTGAAGTAAATTTAAAAAATCTTCAAAAGAATCAGAACCATATACTTCTGGTTCTCTTTTTCCGAGTAAATTTAAATTTGGACCGTTAATGATTGCTAATTTCATACGACGAAAATACAATTTTTTCATAAAAAAAGGGAAGCATAATACTTCCCTAATGATATATTATCAATAATAAAATTAAATTCCGAACATTACTCCCAAACCAATGTTAGAGACAGTTGCTCCATCAAGGCTTACACTTGAGTAAGATAAGTTTAATGTTGTTTTTTCATTGAAGGCATAACCTACAAGAGGTTTATAATAGAACCCTCCGTCGTTCCCATCTGGGTTCAATCCAATGGCATACCCTAAATCTGCTCCCAAAGTAAAGTTGCTTCCTACGTCAAAACGTGCAGCTCCTGCCAATGGCAAAAATGACCAGTTAGGAAAAGGGTCGTCTCCTGAATAGTATAAATAACTACCCGTAAAACCAACGTCTATAGTTTCAGATACTTCAAACATGTAAGCAGCATCAACACTAAACGAAACTGAAGTAACATCTCCAGCATCACCCGTTGGGAGCCCGACACTTGCTCCAATACTAAACTGTGCATTAGCAGTCATTGTAACTGCTATAAATGCAAAAACAAAAATAATTTTTCTCATAATGTGATTTTTAATTAAAGTTTTGATATTAAGTTGAATTTCAAATATAATAAAAAATACAATATCTTGATTATCAACATCTTATTAGCTATTTGAGATTTCTTGAAAATTTTTAACAGACTTATTTTTGTTTTCATTACTTTCATGATATGAAATGGACTCAAGCGATTAAAGATTATCAACTCTATTTAAAGATAGAGCGAGGAATGTCTTCAAACACCATTGAAAATTATGGGAGAGATATTAAAAAACTCGTTCGTTTTTTAGATGAAAATGAGCTTGTTATCACTCCTATTACTATTGATGAAGACTCCATTCAGAAATTTATTTACGAAGTTGCAAAAAAAGTCAACCCAAGAAGTCAAGCAAGAATTATTTCTGGATTGCGCAGTTTTTTTGATTACTTGATTTTTGAAAACTACAGAAAAGAAAACCCAACGGAGCTTATAGAAACCCCAAAAATTGGCAGAAGACTTCCCGATACATTATCCTATGACGAAATAGAAAAACTAATCACAGCTATCGATTTAAGCAAACCACAAGGAGAACGCAATAGAGCTATTATAGAAATTATGTATGCCTGTGGTCTTCGTGTGAGTGAAGCAATTACCTTGCGAATATCGGATCTATTTTTTGAAGAAGGTTTTATTAGAGTTTTAGGAAAAGGAAATAAAGAACGGTTTGTTCCTATTTATGTAAAAGCACAAAAATACATTCTGTTTTATATCAAAGACATTCGATCTCACATCAACATTCACAAGAATTTTGAAGATACTTTATTTTTGAATCGAAGAGGAAAGGGATTGAGTCGCCAAATGGTTTTTTTAATCTTAAAGGATTTGGCTGTTAAGATAAACTTAGGAAAAACAATAAGTCCACATACTTTACGTCATTCTTTTGCAACTCATTTGTTAGAAGGCAAAGCCGATTTAAGAGCCATTCAACAAATGTTAGGACATGAAAGCATTACCACTACCGAAGTATATGTTCATTTAGATAAAAGTTATTTAAAAAAGGTAGTTGAAGAGTATCATCCTAGGAGTAAATAAAAAGTACTCTTTCTAGCCACTAAATAAGACAATAAACTTGGCGTTATTTTTTGAATTATTATTCTATTCAATGATTAACTTAATACTACCTGACCCTGAAAGGGTTGAAATCTTAGCTATATAAATACCGCTAGCAAAATTAGATACATCAACAATTGTCTTAAGGCTGTTTGGACGGAGGTTCATAACCTGATTTCCAAGGATACTAAAAATAGTAATTGCTTTAATTTGTTCGTTTTTGGAACTAATAGTCAAGGCATCTTTTGCAGGATTCGGATAACTACTTATTTCATTAAGTTCTAAAAATTGATCATTGTCATCACTTAAAGTACTCGCTACTTGTTCTATGTCATCAAATAGAAACGTTGCGTTGGCAGATGCATCGTTTGGTGTTGCATAACCTAGCATTAACGTGATTACGTTATAAATAGGGCTATCGTGGTTTGTAAAATCCCAAGTGTAGGTTTCCCAAGCGCCCGATACGGTAGTAAGAACATCTCGTTCATCTGCGAAATTGTCTACATTGCTTTCTATTTTAAATTTAAGTAATGTGCCAACGGGAGCATCTGTAAACACCTTCATAGAAATAGCTCCATTAGTAGACATGTTCATAATGAAGTCTGTTAATGCAAGTTTACTTTGTGCCCAAGGCGCTCCTCCACTTCTTATAAATTGTCCAACAACAGCACTCGTATTATCAGAGTCTATCTGCGGATTTGGAATGATTGAAGCTATTGCGCCACTCACATTGGTAAAGTCAGACGTAACAACACTTGTTTCAAAATCTATTGGTAAACTAGTCGGTGTAGGATTTGGAATTGCAGGACCAGCTACTTGCTGCACATCATCAAACAAAAAAGTAGACGTACTTGTACCATCTCCTACATTACCAAAATCAAATATAAATTGTAACCTATCATAATCGTTAGCCTGACCATCAAAATTCCAACTTGCAGTTTCCCATTCTCCTGAGACTGTTGTCAAATAATCTAAATTGGTTCTACCACTTACATTTTCTAATTCTAATTTAATTCTTGTACCTACTGGTGCTGTTGTGTATATCTTCATAGATATGTGCCATTCCGTAGAAAGATCAATAGTATTGTCAAGAAATATTTTACTTCCTGCCCAATACTCTCCTCCGTCACGTACAATCTGACAAACTGTAGCGCTAGTATTATTACTATCAATTTGAGGGTTTGGAATTATACTAGCCGTTGCTCCGCTATAATTCAGAAAATCAGTATCAACAACTCCTGTTTCAAAATCAATTGGCAATGAAGCTGGTACTGGAGCGGTTGGACCTGCTACTTGTTCGACATCATCAAAATAGAAGGTTGAGCTAGCAGTGCCATCTCCTGTATTCCCAAAATCGAACATAAAAACAATCTCGTTAAGGTTATTAGGAGTACCTACAAAAATCCATTCTAGAGTTTCCCAAGTACCAGAAACGGTCGTCATAGCATCAACATCTACTGATGGTCCTGACCCTTCTAGCTTAAATTTGACGGTAGTCCCTACTGGTGCAGTAGTAAATACTTTCATTGTAATTTTCGTTAATACAGAAAAGTCTAGGTTGTCAGTCAATAGAATTTTACTACCCGCCCAAACAGCTCCGCCATCTCTAACGATTCGCCCCACAGAACTACTTGTATTAATTCCTGATGGCATTGGATTGGAAGTTACAATGGCTGTCCCTCCATCAAAGTCTGAAAAGTCTGAAGTAGTAATATCTCCTTCGAAGTTAATTGGTAAACTTTGAGAAAACCCTGTATGTGCTAACAGTATAATAAGTAGTATGTAAAAATTCTTCATAAATCAAGTTTGATTGTAATTTACGAAGGTAGTTATAGAGAATGAATCAAAATAAAAACAAACCTATACATAAACTATACATAGCGAAATATTTGATTTTTTTTGAATTTCTAACTTTTGCTATTTATAAGATTCTGAAATTATACTTCGACCCTTCGACAAAGTAATACAGTAAGCTTGTTGAACTGCTCAGGGCTAGCGAAGCTCAGTATGACAGTTAGAATTAACTAAACGTTAAATCGAAAATGCATCACATCTCCGTCTTGTACAACATAGTCCTTCCCTTCTACTCTCATTTTTCCAGCTTCTTTTACTTTGGCTTCTGTTCCGTAAGTAACATAATCTTCGTAGCTGATGGTTTCTGCACGAATGAATCCTTTTTCGAAATCGGTGTGAATTACTCCCGCCGCTTGTGGTCCTGTTGCACCAATTGGAATGGTCCAAGCGCGTACTTCTTTTACACCAGCCGTGAAATAGGTTTGGAGATTTAATAGTTTATAGGCAGAACGAATTAAACGAGAAACACCAGCTTCTTCTAAGCCAATATCTTCTAAAAACATCTGGCGTTCTTCATAATCTTCTAATTCAGTAATGTCAGCTTCCGTTCCTACTGCCAATACAATTACTTCTGCGTTTTCGTCTTTTACTGCTTCATTTACAGCATCTACATACGAGTTTCCTGAAACCGCAGAATTCTCATCTACATTACAAACATACAATACAGGCTTTGCAGTGATAAACTGTAAAGGGTGTACAAACTCTTCTTCTTTTTCTGTAAACTCAATGGTTCTTACAGAAACTCCTTGTAATAAGGTTTCTTCTATTTTTAATAAGACAACCAATTCCGCTTGCGCTTCTTTGTTTCCCGTCTTCGCTGTTCTCTTTACACGTTCTAAACGCTTTTGAACAGTTTCTAAATCTTTCAATTGCAATTCAATATCAATGGTTTCCTTGTCTCTTACCGGATCAATTGAAGTATCGACATGAATAATATTGTCATTGTCAAAACAACGCAACACATGCAAAAGAGCATCTGTTTCACGAATGTTTGCTAAGAATTGATTTCCTAATCCTTCTCCTTTACTTGCTCCTTTTACCAATCCTGCAATATCAACAATCTCAACAGTTGCTGGTAATACGCGTTCTGGGTTTACCAATTCTTCCAATTTTTCTAAACGAGAATCTGGAACATTTACTACTCCTAAGTTAGGTTCTATGGTACAAAACGGAAAGTTAGCACTTTGCGCTTTCGCATTTGATAAACAATTAAATAAGGTTGATTTTCCTACATTGGGTAATCCTACAATTCCAGCTTTCATTTGAAAAATTTTGTGGGTGCAAATATACTACTTTGTATATATTTCTAAAGACTTTATTAGTGAAACTCAATGTTGAGAAATTTGTAAGATGTACTCAATATTGTAAATTGAAGTTGAAGTTGAAATTAGTAATTGAACTAACAGCTAACTGACGACTAAAAATCATTACTTCACAAAAAAGTGACATTACTTCACATTTTTTTTCTTGCAAATTTTAAAATACCTAAGTTTACCTTTTATGCAGTTCTATAGAAAATATTCAATCATAACATTTATCTTCCTCCTCTTTTTATTTTTTAGGGCAGATGATATTTCTGCGCAAAAAATAAAGCTCAATCCAGTATCTTCTTTAAAAGAATTTGATTACTCTGTAAGTTTAAACCTAAAATATAAAAGCAAAGGTTTTGATATACTCAATGACTTTAGCTCTTCTGATGAAACCATCCAGTATTTTGAAAGTGCTTTGGACTGGGCAAAACGCAATGGTTCCATTGAAAAAATTATAGTAGCCAAACAAAATATTTTAGCCATTTATATTCACCTTAAAAACGATATAGAAGCCATTGCAAGAATTAAAGATTTATTAGAGTATGATGAGCTATATGAAACTTCTGTCATTAGAGATTTATACTATCTTTTAAAAGAATTTTATAAAACTATAGGTCAATTTAATGATGAATATTTTGAAATTTTATCAAACTATCATTTTTACAGTAAAAAATATGGATATCTAAATAAAGAAGAATCCTATAATGGAGAATTGGCTTTTATACATTACAAATTAAAAAATTACTCAAAAGCAATCGTTTCATACAAAGAGTATGCAAAGGAATTGTTTGAGGCAAAACAATTTTTTCAGCAAAGTAGTATTGTAAATAATATTGGTTTGTGCTTTGCAAAAGAACAACAATCAGACAGTGCTAAGTTTTATTATAAAAAAGCACTTGATATTATTGATACGTATGTGTACAAAGAAAAAAATTCTGGTGCTTATGATCGCCATTTTGTAAATGTGATTGAATCTAATATTGCCAGTTTAGAATTCAAGGGCGAGCGGGTAGAAAAAGCACTTCCTTACTATTATAAAGAGTTAAAAAGCGCAAAAAGATTTGATGAAAAGCATATTGTGGTCAGTGCATATTATAATATTGCAGATGTTTTCTATCAAAAGAAAAAACCTACAATAACACGCGTTTACTTAGATAGTATTTTTACCATTTTAAACGGATATACAAATGCCCCAATTGAACAAAAATCACTGTTGTTAAATGCAAAATCCCTTTTAATATTGGGAAAATTTAAAGAAGCCAATTCTTCATTTCTGAGATACGAATATTTGGTAGACTCTATAGAAACACAAAAAACGCAAAAAAAATTCCTACTAAATACCGTTGAGTTTGAAACCAATCAAAAAACAAAAGCATTAGAAGAGAGTAGGTTAAAAATTAAAGAAGAAGGAAAGACCATTACTTATCAATGGATTGGCATTTCTTTTTTAGTCCTTTCTTTAGTGGGTTTTATTTTTTTCAATCTACGTATCAGAAAGAAAAATCGTGTTATCGGTAGTCAAAAAAACAAATTGGACATTGCATTACAAGAAAAGCAAACCTTATTAAAAGAAATTCATCATAGAGTTAAAAATAACCTCCAGGTAGTTTCTGGTTTGTTAACAACACATTCTAAAAATAAAGGTGTTGTTAATTTTGATGAGGTAATTGCGAAATCTCAACATCAAATACGTTCTATGTCTTTAGTACATGAAATGTTGTATCAAAAAGATGATATTTCTAAAATTCCTGCTGAAGAATATATTAAAAAATTAGGCGGAAGTTTAATCAACGTGTATTCTCAAAAAAAGATTGACTATCACGTACATGCTGGAGGAATTGAAATGCATATTGATTATGCAAACCCACTGGGATTAATATTAACAGAGCTGATTACCAATTCTTTAAAGCATGCTTTTAAAGATGATGATACGGGTACAATTGAAGTAACGATTAGTGAGAGAAAAGGAGCATTTTATTTTACATATGCAGATGACGGAATCGGTTTGAGTTCACAAGAAAAAAAGTATGAAAAGTCAAAATTTGGTAATCGTTTAGTCAGTTATTTGGCTGAAGAAATTAATGCAACAATAGAAATTAAGAATAAAACATTGAATAATAGAGGATTGATTTATATATTTGTGTTCCCTCACAATATAAATTAAGTCCCTTTTTAATGAATCATCCTCAAACAGCATTTGTCGTAGAAGACAATGGCGTTAACAGAATTGCTTTAGAAACTATTCTGGAAGAGAATAAGTATGCCATAGCTGGCTCATTTTCTAATGCAGAAGATGCCTGGGTTGCCTTAAAAAACAAAGAAGTAGATATAGTTCTTATTGATATTAATTTATCTGGAATCAAAGATGGAATTTGGCTGGGAAATAAAATTCGAAAAGAACATCATTTGGCTTTTGTGTATTTAACAGCTTACGGAGATCAAGAAACTATTCAAAAAGTAAAAGATACACAACCTAATGGCTATTTAATGAAGCCTTATAACGAGCCTACTTTATTAACTACTATAGACATTGCCATACAAAGCTTTAAAAACAAAAAAACAGCAACGACTAACAGTATTTTTATTAAAGACAATTATGTAAGTATAAAGCTTAACCTTACTGATGTTCTATACATTCAATCCGAAGGTAATTATTTAGAGGTTTTTTTAGAAGATAAAAAACATTTGGTACGAGCCAAGCTCACAGAATTTTTAAGCAGTTTGCCAAAAGATACTTTTTTACAAGCACATAGGCGTTTTATTGTGAACACTTCTAAAATATCACTCATTGGAAACGGTTTTGTAAAAATACAGGGCAAAGAAATTCCTGTTTCTAAAACTTTTGAAAGCGCTATAAAAGAACAATTAAATTTAACTAAACCTTTATCGAAACTCTAAGCGTTTATATTTACAAAAACACTTGTTTTTATGACTCGTTAAATTGAAATCGAAGTCGAAACTGAATACTGATAATTGATAATTAGTAATTGAACTAACACCTAACAAACTTCGAAAATATATTTACACTTGAAAATTTATTTACGTCTATCTTCTTCTAACTATACAAATCATTAAATTGAAGTTGAAACTGAAACTGAAGACCGTTCACTGAATCCATTATTTCATAAATTTTTGGTTAGTACGTATAATTTCTCTTTATTTGCTTTTTACTTCCCCCTCTTTTTCTAATCCATACAAATATATTAACGATGAAAAAAGCACTATTCTTTTTATTCTTGGTCATCCCCTTTGTTAGTTTTTCTCAAACTCAAATAGGCAGTGATATTGATGGGGAAGCTGCTTTTGATTCCTCTGGAAGGTCTGTAAGTATCAATGCAGATGGAAGCATTGTGGCTATTGGAGCTAATCTTAATGACGGAAATGGTTCTGGCTCAGGACATGTACGTGTCTATCAAAACATCGCTGGCACTTGGACACAAATTGGTAGTGATATTGACGGGGAAGCTGCTGGTGATCAATTTGGCACTTCTGTAAGCATCAATGCTGATGGAAGCATTGTGGCTATTGGGGCTATTGCCAATGATGGAAATGGTAGTGATTCTGGACATGTACGTGTCTATCAAAACATTGCTGGGGCTTGGACACAAATTGGTGCAGATATTGACGGAGAAGCTACTAGTGATTTCTCTGGTAGGTCTGTAAGCATCAATGATGATGGAAGCATTGTGGCTATTGGAGCTTTTGGTAATGACGCAAATGGTTCTAACTCTGGGCATGTACGCATCTATCAAAACATTGCTGGTACCTGGACACAAATTGGTAGCGATATTGACGGAGAAGCGGCTGATGATCAGTCTGGTACTTCAGTAAGCATCAATGAAGATGGAAGCATTGTGGCTATTGGAGCTAGTAATAATGACGAAAATGGTTCTAACTCAGGACATGTGCGTGTCTATCAAAACATTGCAGGTACCTGGGCACAAATTGGTAGTGATATTGACGGGGAAACTACTAGTGGTTTCTCTGGTAGGTCTGTAAGCATCAATGATGATGGAAGTATTGTGGCTATTGGAGCTTTTGGTAATGACGCAAATGGTTCTAACTCAGGACATGTTCGTGTCTATCAAAACATTGCTGGGGCTTGGACACAAATTGGTGCAGATATTGACGGAGAAGCTACTGGTGATTTCTCTGGTACTTCTGTAAGCATCAATGATGATGGAAGCATTGTGGCTATTGGGGCTACTGGTAATAACGGAAATGGTTCTGACTCTGGGCATGTACGCATCTATCAAAACATTGCTGGTACCTGGACACAAATTGGTAGCGATATTGATGGAGAAGCTTTTACTGATAGTTCTGGTTCTTCTGTGAGTATGAATGCAGATGGGACAATCGTTGCCATTGGAGCTCCTAATAATGAAAGTCAAACTGGTCATGTTAGAGTCTATAATACATCAGACAATGCTTGGATAGGTGCTACAGATACTAATTGGGTAACGGGTAGCAATTGGACAGAAGGTTCTTCGCCTGGTGTTTCAGACAATATAGCTGTCCTTGCTGGTTTAACCAATTACCCTACAGCTAGTTCTGCAGTTACAATTGGTTCTGTTACTATGGCATCGGGTACTTCGTTAATTGCACAATCTACATTCTCTGGTACTGTAACCTATAATAGAAACTTAGCCACTACCAATTGGTATTTGTTAGGATCGCCTGTTTCGGGTGAAACCATTGAAGATCTCATTACTAATAATACGTTTGCAGCTGGTACAGGATCTAATATTGGACTGGCTCCTTATCTAAACGATGGGACAGCTTGGAGTTTTCAAACGGCTGCTTCTACTGGTGCATTCACCTCTGGAGGCGGATATTCTGTAAAACTAGCTGCTGCTGGTGATATCTCTTTTTCTGGAACCATGCCTGTAGCTGACCTTGGAGTTTCTATTAGTTCCAATACCAATTCCTTTAATTTAGTTGGAAATCCATATCCTTCTTTTCTTGCTGCTAACACTGGTGCACATGCTACTAATAATTTATTAACGGTTAATACTGCTAGTTTAACAGAAAATACTTTGTGGTTCTGGGATCAAGCAACCAATTCGTATGATATTATCAATTTAGCCTCTGCTGCTTTTTATGCGGCACCTGGACAAGGGTTCTTTGTGAGTTCTACTGGATCTAATACATTCAACTTTACAGAAGCGATGCAATCGCATCAAACAGATAGCTTTCAAAGAACATCTTCTACAAGACCTGAGATTCTTTTGAGTCTTACTGATGGCTCCCTGACAAAAAATGCGGATATCTTTTATATTGATGGAACAACCACTGGGTGGGACAATGGATACGATAGTACCATCTTTGCTGGTGTTGCTAATGATTTTGCGATCTATACACATTTGGTGAGTGGCAGTACTGGTCAAGATCTTGGGATTCAATCATTGCCTGATACTGGTTTTGAAACCATGGTGGTTCCAGTGGGAATCAATGCTACTTCTGGAACGAATATTAGTATTTCTGCTTTAGCTACCCACTTACCTGCTGGACTCAATGTTTATCTAGAAGATAAAGAGGATGATTCGTTTACTTTATTAGATGGATCTACTGAGTTTAGTACAGCACTTACCAGTGATTTGAATGGTATTGGACGTTTTTATATTCATACGACTTCTAGTGCTTTGAGTACGGATGAGATCAACTTAGACCATCTAAGTGTCTATACTTCAGATAGCAATAACTTACGTATAGTAGGAATCCAAAATGGAAGAGCTAGAGTAAATATGTACAACATCTTAGGAAAACAAGTATTGGCTACTTCTTTTCAAGGAAATGGTGTTAATGATGTTCCGCTTCCAGAGTTAAGGGCAGGAATCTATATTGTTCAGTTAGAAACTGGAAATGGAAAATTGAATACCAAATTAATTATCGAATAATAAAGACAAACATGAAAAATCAAACACAAAATAACGATCAAAAGATTTCTCGTAAAGATGCCTTACACAAAATCGGTAATTACGGAAAATATGCAGCCTTAACTGCATTAGGAACTTATATCTTATTGCATCCTAAAAAGGCACAAGCGGCTTCTCCTCCAGACGATCCTGGAACTGGGTTTTAAGAAAATGGAAATACAATAAAATAGAGGCGTCTAAAAAGTCTTGAAATTAACTAATGTCATATCGAGCTGAGTCGAGATACAATGGAAGACAAACACTTTAAAAGTTCTCGATTTCGCTCGAATTGACAAAATTTCACTTTTTAGGCAACCTCTATTTTTGTTCTTTTAAAACGTACATATATTTGCATTAATACCTGTCTTTGCGATTTTATCCTGAACTAGTTTCAGGAACTGAGAAGCAATCTTTTAATGTTAGTTCTTATCTTGATGAGATCGTCCGCCTGTAACAGTTTGAGTAGGCTCGTTGCTTGTCTTGATCCTGCCTTGTCGACAGACAGTACACAGTCTATAGGCTCTAGAAGCTCCGTGCTTTTTAAATCAAGCTTTCCCCATTCAAATTGGTCGTCAATACATCACTCATATAATCAAAAAACGGGCGCAGTGCTTTATAGGTTTTATCTAATTCTTGTAAGAAGTTTTTATCCAACACTTCTGCATCTGTAAAATTACGAACGGCTATAAATCCTTTTTTACGGAGCAAATCTACATCAGGATGTTCTTTATCGAATCCGCGTGGCGCAGATTTTAATTCTTCGCCTTCAAATTGACCACCAAAGTATTTGACATAATCTTTGTCTTTTAAAATGGCTCTCATTTCAGAAGCATCCATTTCTATTTCTTTACGGATACGAAGTAAATCATCCTTTTCAGGTTGCCAGAACCCACCTGCTAAGAAGCTCTCTCCTGGGCGTATTCTTAAATAGTAACCACCCCGTAAGTGTTTTCCATTTCTGGAGAAAGAACCTGCAAAATGTGGCTGATAAGGTGTTTTGTCTTTAGAGAAACGAACGTCTCTATAAATTCGGAATAATTTAAACTTATCAATTTCATCGTGCTGTTCCAAGTTTTCGCGAATGGCAGCATACAAGGCCTTTGCATTGTCTTGCGCTTTTTTAAAGGTAGGTTTGGTTTCTGTAAACCAATCGCGATTGTTATTCTTCTTTAAATCTTTTAAATATTGTAAGCTTGATTTCTCGAATTGCATGAGTGAAATTTTTGAAAGGTCAATTTACAAAAAGATTCTAAAAGAGTTTGTATTTTCGATATCTATATAAGTGTCATTTCGACTCCACTCAATGCCCATGATACGGTGACTGAGCGAAGCCGAAGTCACGATAACATAAATGCATCAAAAAACAAAAGAAATACAATTACAGTTTGAAGGTTTCCTAAACACTCCTGTGCTTTGGAAATCAAATACTATTTACAATCTCACTCAATTCGAAATTGAGCCTGCTTCTATTTCTTTTGATGCCATCATAGCATCCAAACTCCGATTGGGAAAATATGTAGAACGTTTTGTTTCGCATCAACTTTCTCAGGATGATACTATTGAGTTAGTTTCCGAGAATGTACAGATTTCAAAAGACAAAATTACTTTAGGAGAATTGGATTGTATCTTATTAAAAGATGGAAAACCCATTCATTTAGAAATCGTCTATAAGTTTTATCTGTTTGATGCCTCAATAGGAAAAAATGAAATCCAACATTGGATAGGTCCGAATAGAAAAGATAGTTTGATTGAAAAATTAGACAAATTGCAACAAAAACAGTTACCACTACTCTATTCTGAAGAATGTAGAGAATATTTAGAAAGTATCCGTCTAGATGTTAAAGAGATCAGTCAACAGGTTTATTTTAAGGCACAGTTATTTGTACCGCTCTCAATGAATCCTGCAATTGATTCAAGTATCAATTCAGATTGTATCATCGGGTTTTACATTCATCCTTCTGAAGTTTCACAATTCAAAAACGCAAAGTTTTACATTCCTCATAAGAAAGATTGGCTGGTCATTCCGCATACAAATGTAGCTTGGCTGAATTATGATGATTTCATTGCAAGCAGTAATGAGTATTTACAACGAGAATTTTCGCCTTTGTGCTGGATTAAATTGACTACAGGCGAGCTCAAAAAATTCTTTTTAGTTTGGTGGCCACCACAGGTGATTTAGGTATTTCTCTTTTTGTCATTCTTGCGTGTCAGAAGGAACCTGTCGAAGTCAACACGGGAATCCATTTACACACAATAATAAACACATTAAAAACCCTGTAGAATTGATTCCACAGGGTTTTCTCTAGTTAATCAACTAGCAATCAACAAAACAAATTTGTTAATCTTCTTTTTCCTTTTCATTGCTCTTTACATAGGCAATATCTCTTGTATTCTTTTGCACTGTAATAGCTCCAAATAAACTCAACACAAACGAGATTCCATAAAATCCTTTTTCACTTAGCAATAATTCCGCATTCCAGAGTCCAATAACAAGCAATAAAATAGATACAACAGTTGTAAACCAACTAATTCCATAATATATTTCTGTCACTTGTATATTTTCTAATTTGTCCCTTACAGCTTTTTGAACTGAGATTACTGAAAACAATCCAAATAGTAATACTGTAAAATAATAGCCTTTTTCATTTAATAACATATCTGCCTTCCATAGGCCTACACAAAATGAAATCATTCCGATACATAAAACCGTCCATGATGCTCCAATAAAAGCTGGAGTAGGTTTTTGGTCAAATACTTTGTTTTTCTTTTCTTTTAATTTCTGTTCCTCTTTTAAAGAAACTGTTGTTTGATAATTCATCTTTTTTGTTTTATGATTACACCACAAAACTGCGAAAGAATGAAATGGTGGGAAATACAACTTTCAACTAAAACTGACGATATATTTTATGTACAATTAAGATATATTATCTATATTTATTGAAAATATAATTTAAATTCTGACGATTTAATGACAAATTTAAATGCAATAATTAAGGCACTTTCTTCTGATGAGCACAAGCAATTCGTTGTATTTCTAGAGAAAAAGAACAAAAGAAACGATACGAAAAATATCCAATTATTTAAACTTTTAGCGCACGATGAACTATCTACAGAGCAGATTTGTCAGAAACTTTATTCCTCAAATCAAAAGGATGCTTTTTATGCTTTGAGAAAACGACTGCATCAATCCATTATTGATTTTATAGCAAACAACAGTTTAGAAGATGAAAACTCAATTGATATGCAGATCATCAAATACATTCTAGCTGCTAGGAGCTTTTTGATCAGGAGTCATTATAAAATGGGCTATAAGATTTTAGATAAAGCTGAAAATTTAGCCGAAGAATATCAATTATTTACTTTATTGAATGAAATCTATCACACTAAAATACAATACGCTCATGCTAATCATTCAGTTTCTATAGATGATTTAATAGAGAAGTTCAACGAGAATCAACAGAAATACAATCTAGATGAACAACTAAACATTGCGTATGCAAAGATTCGGCAGGCAATCAACACAGTAACTTATGAAGGAGTTGTTTTAGATTTTCAAACTCTGACAGCACAAATTTTTGAAGAACATAACATTAGTATAAACGATTCTATGTCTTTTAAATCTTTGTATCAGCTCATTACCATTGTGAGTATTTCTGCTTTTGCCACCAAAGAGTACTTAAAAATAGAACCGTTTTTAATCAATACCTACCAAATCATTAAAGAACACAAAGCAAAAGAGAAACAATTGTATTATCATATTCATGTTTTGTATATGATTGCCAATGCTTTGTTTCGCAACAAAAAATTTGAAGAATCATTGAACTACTTAGAATTGATGCATGACAGCATGCTAGATCAACGTAAAAAATATTACTCTTTCTTTCTGTTGAAATATAATTTACTACTTGCTTTAAACCATAATTATAACTATCAACAAGAAAAAGCGATTGAAATTTTAGAACCTTTTATCACTAAAAAGCACCCCGATTTAGATTCATTACTAGACATTTATTTGAGCTTGATTACCTTCTATTTTCAAAAAGGCGAGTTTAAAAAAGCTTGGAGTCTTTTCACAAAGTTTTATCATACTGACAAATGGTATATTGAAAAAGCTGGAAAAGAATGGACCATCAAAAAGAATTTGATTGAAGTTTTATTGCACTTAGAATTAAATCATATCGATATTTTAGAATCTAGATTACTTAGTTTTAAACGGAATTATTATCCATATTTAAAAGAAATTAAACAAGAACGGGTTATCAGTTATCTTTCATTGGTAGAAAACTATTACAAGAACCCAGAGAAAGTTACTTCAGAAGTCTTTAAAAATAGGGTGAAAGATTCCTTTAAATGGATTGATACCGAGAAGGAAGATATTTTTGTGATGAGTTTTTACGCTTGGTTAAAAAGTAAAATGATTAAAAAGCCACTCTATGAAACCACTTTGGAACATATTATTAGTGATCAATAGAAAATAATCCGTCGATCTGCCAATAAACAGATCGACGTGAATTTTATTTTTTTATTTTGCTACGTTTACAGCTCTTGTTTCTCTAATTACTGTCACTTTCACTTGACCAGGATAGGTCATGTCGTTTTGTATTTTCTGACTGATATTAAAAGATAATTCAGCAGCTTTAGTGTCATTTACTTTTCCACTTTCCACCATAACACGCAATTCACGTCCGGCTTGAATAGCGTAAGCTTTTTGTACTCCTGTAAACCCAAAAGCGATATCTTCTAAGTCTTTCAATCTTTTAATATAAGAATCCAGCACTTGTCTTCTTGCTCCAGGTCTAGCACCAGAAATTGCATCACATACTTGTACAATTGGCGAAATTAAACTCTTCATTTCTATTTCATCATGGTGAGCACCAATAGCATTACATACATCTTTCTTTTCTCCGTATTTTTCTGCCCATTCCATTCCCAATAATGCATGCGGTAATTCACTTTCCGTTTCTGGAACTTTACCAATATCATGTAACAATCCAGCACGTTTCGCTATTTTAGGATTTAAACCTAATTCAGAAGCCATAATACCACAAAGGTTTGCAACTTCTCTAGAGTGCTGTAGTAAGTTCTGTCCGTAAGAAGATCTATATTTCATTCTTCCTACCATTTTAATCAACTCAGGATGTAATCCGTGAATTCCTAAATCGATGACAGTACGTTTCCCGACTTCTATAATTTCTTGATTGATTTGTTTTTCTGTCTTCGCTACAATTTCTTCAATTCTTGCAGGATGTATTCTTCCATCAGTCACTAACTTATGCATGGATAATCTAGCTACTTCTCTTCTAACGGAATCAAAACAAGAAAGAATGATTGCTTCTGGAGTGTCATCAACAATAATTTCTACACCTGTTGCTGCTTCTAAAGCTCTAATATTTCTACCTTCCCTACCGATGATTCTTCCTTTAACATCATCAGATTCTAAGTTAAAAACGGAAACACAGTTTTCTACTGCTTGTTCTACTCCAACTCTTTGAATGGTATTTAAAACAATTTTTCTTGCTTCTTGTTGTGCAGTTAATTTGGATTCTTCAACAGTTTCCTGTATGAAGGCCATGGCATCACTTTTTGCCTCTTCTTTAAGTGTAGTTACCAACTCCTTTTTTGCTTCGTCAGCAGAAAAACCAGAGATCTGTTCTAATAAATCAACGTGCCTTTTATGAAGCTTCTCTACTTCATCTTCTTTTTTATCTAAGAATTCTAACTTGTAGTTATAGTCATTTTCTTTCTGCTCAAGAGATTTGTTCAATTTCTTGTTCTTGTCAACTTCAGATTGTATTTGAGACTCCTTGTCTCTTGCTCTTTTTTCTATTTCTGAAATCTTCTTTTCTCTACTAAGAATTACTTTTTCGTGTTCTGATTTTAATTCTATAAACTTTTCTTTAGCTTGTAATATTTTGTCTTTTTTAAGAGCTTCTGCTTCTACTCTAGCCTCTTTTATAAGTGTATTTGCTTCTTTTTTTGTTGATGATATTATTTTATTTGATCTTGATTTTTCTAAAATTTTTGCAATAATTAATCCTAATATTAATCCTACAAACCCTGTGATTACAGGAAGTATCATTTCATTCATAATTTTGGTTTGATTGTATAAAAAAGCCTACATTAATTGGGTTTATATAAACTCCATTATGACAAGTTTAGGACTAACTAGTTGATCAAGGATCCCTTTGGTGCTGAAATATACTGAAACGAGTTCAACATAAAAATTCAGCAACTGAGGCTTGCTTTAGCAACTAAGACTTATCCTTCATAATAGATTAGTGTTGAGTTTATCAAACAAATAACTAATGTAGGCAATGTATTATTATATTTTAAAGAACTTATTCTAAATGGCCACTTACTAACTTTGTAAGTTCATTTATCTTATCTAACGCTTCAGAATTCGTGTCTTGTTCATGCAAGGTGGATATTTCTAATTTCGATGCAAATTGCAATGCGCACATCGCTAAAACATCTTGTTTGTCACTCACCGCATAATTTTTTTCATATCTGCTAATGAGTTGATTAATATTCGCTGCAGCTTTTCTCATCCCTTCTTCTTCTTTCGTGCTATTCACACTTAAAGGATATGTTCTACCTGCAATTACTAAATTAATCTTTAATTTCTCCACGATTGTAATGAACTTTTATTATTCGCTCAATTGAACGATACACTTATCGATTTCTCGAATTAAAGCATTTATTTTGAGTTTTGTATCTCTTGTACTATTATCACTGCCTTCTATAGTTTTTGCAATCTTAAGCAGGCTGTATTTCTTTTCTTGCTGCTCTATTAATTGCTCTTTTTCTAAAAGTTGATGTTGTAATTTTGACGTATTCTGAAGCAAAATCTCATTTTCTTTCATTAAAAATTCATAATTAGAAAGTAAGCCTTTTAACTTATCCTCCAGTAAATGAATTGCTTCAATCGTATTACTCATTAAGCTATTAGTTATAAAACTATACCAACAAAGTTAGCATTCTGTTTTAGAACTAACAACAGTTTTTTTGCTTTTCGTAGTAATCAACAAAATATTATGAAAGTTCTTAACATAAAAGTTTCGATACTTTTCCTATTTTCGTTGAAAATTTCTAGGATTGAAAAAATATTTCCTATTCATATTTATGATTTCAAGTTTTGTAGGATTTAGTCAAACTAAATACCCAACAGACTACTTTAGAAGCCCTTTAGATATTCCTTTAGTACTTTCAGGAACTTTTGGTGAATTGCGTAGCAACCATTTTCATGCGGGAATGGACATAAAAACAAAACGCAGAAATGGTCTAAAAGTATATGCAACTGCAGAGGGTTATGTTTCTAGAATTAAAGTTGCACTTTGGGGTTATGGGAAAGTAATTTATGTGACTCACCCTAACGGATATACAACGGTATATGCGCATTTGAGTAAGTTTGGTGATGGAATTCAAGAATATGTAAAAGACATACAGTACAAAAAAAGAAGTTATGAGACTGGGAATATTTTTCCAAAGGAAAATGAAATTCCAGTTAAAAAAGGTCAGGTTATTGGATATTCTGGAAGTACAGGCGGATTTGTTGCTCCACATTTACATTATGAAATAAGAAATACAAAAACTGAACATATTATCAACCCCATGTTGTTTGGTTTAGAGATTCAAGATTCAATAGCGCCAAGAATCAATAAGTTGATGGTATATCCTATTGAACCGAACTCAAGAATCAATCAGAATAATAGAAAACAAATTGTAGTTTTTAAAAAAGACACATTAAATAGCTATGTGACCAATAGGATTAGTGCCAGCGGTAAAATTGGTTTTGGGATTAACACTTACGATCGATTGGGAACTGCGCTTAATAAAAATGGAGTGTATAGTATTGAAATGCTAGTGAACGGGAAAAGGCATTATTATCATGATGTAGAGACTTTTTCATTTGCAGAGAGTAAATACATCAACTTATTAATTGATTATCCTCATTATGCTAAATACAAAAGCAGGATTCAAAAGACATATAGAGAAGATGTAAATCGACTTAGTATTTACGAAGATTTAATCAATGATGGTATCATTGATATCAAAGATGGACTGAGTTATAATGTACAAATCATCGTAAAAGATTTTAAAGGGAATACTTCTGAAATCAAAATTCCCATCGCTGGAAGGCCTAGCAATACAATATTTACAAAGAAACCTGATACTACTGCATATAGAATAGAAAGAACGAAATTTCATAAATTCACTCAAAAAGGTGTTACCATCGCTTTCCCAAAGAATACTTTTTATGAAAATCTTTTTTTAAATTTTTCTGTTGATGGGAAAATTGCTCATATACACAAACCAAATATTCCTTTAGATAAAAGATTTACCATCACTTTTGATAGTACGTTGTATAAAAAATCGGATTTAGATCAACTATATATTGCCAATATTAACAACAAAAAATATGCAAATTATCAGAATACAAAGAAAAAATCAGGTAAAATTTATACTACAACTAAAACTTTAGGTAAATATACTTTACTTATTGACAATCAGAAGCCTAAAATTTATAATTCTAACTTCAAGAAAAACGATTGGATTTCTAGCTTGAATTATTTGACCATTAAAATCTCTGATGCTCAATCTGGCATAAAATCATACGAGGCAACGATAGACGGTGAATGGGTTCTGATGGAATACAATTTGAAAAAGAAAAAATTATCTTACGATTTTAGGGATAAAAAATTGGTTGGTAGCAAACATATCTTTAAACTTGTAGTCTTAGACAACGTTGGAAATACGAATACCTATACTTCTACGTTTTATAAAAAATAAAGGACAACAATTACGTGAGAAAATTTTTACTTTTATTATTCCTATTTCCTGCATTTATTTGGGCTCAAAAAACTACGATTGTTAAAGGGTTTGTAAAGAACTCCCAAAATCAATCTATTGAAAATGTATCCATTACTTATGGAACAGCAGGAACCACAACCAACGATAAAGGGTTTTATGAAATAAGAATCCCTTTAAATCAAAAAATCATTTTAGAGTTTAGTCATGTTAGTTATCGTACATTAACCAAAGAGTTTTTTGCCAAAAAAAGGAATGTGATTCGCTTCTCTCCTATTCTACGCTCTGAAAGTGAAATTTTAAATGAGGTTACGGTAAAAAGTAGTGATAAAAAAGATGCACAAGGACTTACAACAATAGATGCTAAAAAAGTAGAGCGAATTCCTGGCGGTAATGCTGGTGTAGAAACTTTATTAATGACGTTGCCTGGTGTTAGTAATAATAATGAACTAAGTACTCAATACAATGTACGTGGTGGAAACTTTGACGAAAACCTAGTCTACGTAAACGGAATTGAAGTCTATAGACCTTTCTTAATTCGTTCTGGACAGCAAGAAGGTTTGAGCTTTGTCAATTCTTCTATGGTGCAGAATATCAATTTTTCTGCAGGTGGATTTCAAGCTAAATATGGTGATAAGTTATCATCAGTTTTAGATATTACCTATAGAAAGCCTAAGGAGTTTGCTGCTTCTATAGACGGAAGTTTATTGGGTGGAAGTATTACCATTGAAGATTTACTATTGGATGGTAAACTAAGTGCTATTCTAGGAGTCCGTTATCGTGATAACAGTTTGTTTGTAAACTCAAAGCAAATTGAAACTAATTTTAGACCTAGGTTTACAGATGTACAAAGTTTTTTATCCTATAAATACAATGAACAGTGGACTTTTAATTTCTTAGGAAATTTTTCACTCAATGATTATGATTACCAGCCTGTTACACGTAGAACACGTTTTGGAACTGTTGCTGCGCCTTTAGAATTAATTGTTTTTTATGATGGGCAGGAAAGAGATAAATACTTAACTGCTTTTGGAGCAGTGAGTGTAGACTATCAGGCAAATGACGATTTAAAATTAACAGGAACTATTTCTGCTTTTAATACACAAGAAGAAGAATATTTTGATATTGCTGCTTCTTATAATTTAGGGGAAGTAGATTCTAATATTGGTTCAGAAACTTTTGGAGATGTTTCTTTTTCTGAAGGAATTGGCTCTCAATTAAATCATTCTCGTAATGATTTGGATGCTTTGATTAGCAATGTTCAAATTCGAGGAACTTATAAAAAGGATGAAGATCAAATAGATTTTGGCGTTAAATATCAAGCAGAAGATATCAGAGACCGTATTAGAGAGTTTGAAGTAATCGACTCCTTAGGCTTCTCTATTCGTCCCATTGGATTAGGTTTTATCAACGATCAACCCTACAATCCGTTTACTGGACCTATTACTCCTTTTCAAAGCATTAGAGCAGAAAACACATTGAAAATCAATCGTATTTCTGGTTTTGTACAGTACAGTAAAAAAACATTTATTGGTGAACATCAAGTTTGGTGGAATGTCGGAGTACGCGGACAATCTTGGTCTGTAAAAGCAAACAATGGCGCTGCGGTCAATCAATTTATTTTTAGTCCACGTGCACAATTTGCAATCAAACCCGATTGGGAGAAGGACATGTTGTTCCGAATTTCAGGTGGACTCTACTCCCAACCTCCATTTTATAAGGAATTACGAGGTTTTGACGGAAATATCAATCCCAATGTAAAAGCGCAGAAATCTATTCATGCTGTTATTGGTAGTGATTATAGTTTTACGATGTGGAACCGTCCATTTAAACTGACCACAGAGATTTATTACAAAGATCTAAGCGATGTAAATTCCTATACTGTTGACAATGTCCGAATTCGTTACCAAGCCAACAACCTAACCAAAGCGTATGCAACTGGATTAGATGTTCGTTTGAATGGTGAGTTTGTTCCTGGAAATGAAAGCTGGATAAGTTTAGGATTCTTAAAAACAGAAGAAAATATTAACGGTCGTGGATATATTGCGCGTCCAACAGATCAGCGTTTTAAATTAGGAATCTTATTTCAAGATTATGTGCCTAACCTACCAGATTTAAAAGCCTATTTGAATTTAGTATATAATTCTGGTGTTCCTGGCGGAGCTCCTGCCTATTCAGATCCTTACGATTTTCAAAACCGATTAAGAGATTATCGTCGTGCTGATTTAGGTGTTTTATACGTTTTTACTGATGCTAACAAACGATACAAAACAGGTTGGTTAAGTCAGTTTAAAGAATTAACTGCTGGTTTAGAACTCTTTAATATGTTTGATATCCAGAATTCAATTACCAATACTTGGGTACGTGACGTAGCAACCAAAAACCAATTTGGTGTTCCAAACTTCTTATCGGGACGTATTCTAAACTTTAGAGTTGGAATGAAGTTTTAATCTTATCTATGTGATAATAATCAATCGATGAAAAAAGTTTACCTAAAAGGTTTAACCGAATTAAGAGCTATTGCGGCTTTCTTTGTCGTTTTTCATCATATAGAATTGTACAAAAAAAGAGAAGGTTTTTCTAGCTTGTTTAATACATTTCTAAGTGATTTTATTGCCGGTCTTGGTAAAAATGGAGTTTATATTTTTTTCATTCTCAGTGGTTTTTTAATTTCTTATTTACTTCTTATAGAGAAGAATAGGTTAAAAAAAATTGATGTAAAGAAGTTTTACGTCAGGCGTATTTTACGGATATGGCCACTTTATTATTTTATTGTTTTTATTTCTTTTGCTATTATTCCTTTACTAGCAAACAATATAGAAGCATTGCAAAACGAAAGCTATTATTACGGAGCCATTAAGTCACTTCAAGATTCACCTTATACAGCATTGATTCTTTTTCTCTTGTTTTTACCCAATTTAGCTGTTATATTCGCAGCTCCAGTAGTTGGTGCATCCCAAGCTTGGTCTGTAGGAGTTGAAGAACAGTTTTATCTGATTTGGCCACATCTTTTCAATAAAATAAATAAGGTTTCTATATTTATTATAGTTCTTACGCTCATTAGCCTTTTACCTGCAGTTCCTTATATTATTTCATTTTTTAGTGAATCAATTGCCGAATGGGCAACACACATGATTAACATTCTATCAATTCACTATATGGCAATAGGTTCTATAGGAGCTTTCTTATTATTCTATAAGAATGCCACTTTGATGACTGTTTTAAAAAGTCCGTTATTATTTCTGGTCAATACTGCGCTATTTATTGGAGGACTTTTTTATATGCTTCCTTGGTTTCTTTTTGGCAGTATTGTGGCTTTACAAATACTTTTTATTGTACAAGACGGTTTTCGGTTTAATCTTAGAAGTCAGTTCTTAGAAAAGCTAGGAAATATCTCTTATGGTGTTTATATGTACCATCCAATGATAATGTATGGCTGTTTTGCAATTTTTAATTCGGTGTTTCCTGTACAAGATGTTACTGTGTACAATGTTCTTATTTATATTTCTATTATCTTAATAACCATTATTATCAGTTCCCTTTCTTATAAATACTTTGAGAATTGGTTTATCAAATTGAAGAAAACGAAGTATACAGTTATACGTAGTGGTAAATAAGTAATCCTTTTATAAAAACGTAACATTTCGACTATATCTCTGTCTAACACATTGCAATAAAAACCTCATGGAAATTAAACAACTTAAAAACAGGACTCATTTTTCAAATTCAAGAGCAGAGAATTTATATAGAAATTTAAATAGTTTGTTAAATGAACTTCGTTTACAAAAATTATCGAGTCCAGTTATTAGTTTTATCAATGAACAAATAGAACTCATTAACACTTCCCATGAAGAAAGAGCTTTCAGAAAACAATTGCGTATTGGTCAGCATAAAATTCTAAAAAAGGTTGAAAAAGAACATAAAATAGTTCCTAAAAACTACTATCGTAATCTTTGGATGATTTTAGGAATGTCTACTTTTGGTATTCCTATGGGAGCAGCTTTTGGGGCAAGTATAGGAAACATGGGCTTATTAGGTATTGGTTTGCCTATTGGAATGGCAATAGGAATAGCAGTTGGAATGACGAAAGACAATAAAGCTGCTAAAGACGGTAAGCAACTTAATTTTGATCTAAGCACCAATAAAAATAGGTAAGAATTTGTTCTCATGCATGTTAAAGATGTCCTAAAAACTTATTAGAATATTTCAAGATGATTATCTTTAGCAAGACTAAAACAATCATTACATGAAACCTTACCTTACTCTTTTCTTTATTCTCTTTTCTCTTTCATCTTTAACCTCCCAAAACCTCACCTTTGAAGAATACAATCCAAAGTCGACATTAGTAGTTCCGGGAAAGATCTTCAAAAAAGCAAAGTTTCCGTTTATCGATATTCACGGACATCAATACAGAATGCCAACGCAAAATCTAGCGCCTGTTATTGCTGCTATGGATACTTTAAATATGGGAATTATGGTTAACTTAAGTGGAAGAACAGGTTCTGACTTACAAAAATCTGTGAAAAATATTGCAGATCATTATCCGAACCGATTTGTCGTTTTTGCAAACATTCGTTTCAATGGAAACGTTGGAAAAAAAGGATGGATAGAAGAAACCGTTAAACAGCTAGAAGAAGATGTAAAAAACGGAGCAAGAGGTTTAAAAGTCTATAAAAGTTTAGGATTGCGTGATAAAGACGTTAATGGAAATCGAGTAACAGTCGATGATGTAAGACTTGATCCTATTTGGGCAAAGTGTGGCGAATTGGGAATTCCTGTGTTGATTCACACTGCAGATCCTAAACCTTTTTGGGATGATTTTAATGCTGACAATGAGCGTTGGTTAGAACTGAAAACAAGACCCAGAAGAAAACGCGGTGCTAACAATCCCGCTCCATGGGAAACCTTGATGCAAGAACAACACTCTATGTTTAAGAAACATGCTAAGACAAACTTTGTGAGTGCTCATATGAGTTGGTTGGCAAATGATTTAGGAAAACTTGGTCAATTATTAGATGAAATTCCAAACATGCATGTAGGTATTGGAGCCATCATTGCAGAATTAGGCCGTCAACCTAGATTTGCAAAACAATTTTTTATCAAATATCAAGATCGCATTTTATTTGGGAAAGATAGCTGGAAACCTAGGGAATTTCCAACTTATTTTAGGGTCTTAGAAAGTGCAGATGAATACTTCCCTTATCATAAGAAATACCATGCTTTTTGGCCAATGTATGGTCTAGACTTGCCAGATAACGTTTTAAAGAAAGTCTATTACAAAAACGCTTTACGTATTGTTCCAGGGTTGGATAAAAGTTTGTTTCCGAAGTAAAAATTCTTAGTATAAATAAATTTACTATTTTAGTAATTATTAAAAATTATCATAATTACTAAACTTTGCTATAAAACAAGTTTAAAATTGCTATACTATTTCTATGAAAGAAATTAAAATTTCGCCAGAATTTAAATTTCAGGCAACTAAGGTCATACTATCTATTCTAATATTTGTTATAACATATATTATTCTTTTAGCAGCTTCTATAGGTATTACCATTGTTAGTTTTCATTCTGCTATTAGTTTGATAACAAGATCGCCTGGCTTCTTTACTATTATTATCGGTATTGGTTTGGCAAGTTTAGGTCTGATTGTTTTTTCATTCTTAATCAAGTTCCTTTTTAAATCTCATAAAATAGATCGTTCTCATTTACAAGAAATAACAAAAGAAGAGCAACCTCGATTATTTGCTCTTATTCATGAGATTGTAGATGAAGTAAAAACTGATTTCCCAAAGAAAGTCTATTTATCACCCGAGGTCAATGCCTCTGTCTTTTACAATTCCAGTTTTTGGAGTATGTTTTTTCCTGTGAGGAAAAATCTATTAATTGGAATGGGATTGATTAATACCATAACAGATGAAGAGTTAAAATCTATCCTAGCACACGAATTTGGTCATTTTTCCCAAAAATCGATGAAAGTAGGAAGTTATGTGTACTATGTAAACCAGGTTATTTTTAATTTACTTTATGAAAATGATGATTATGATAAAGGATTACAAAAATGGGCAGACACCAGTAGTTATTTAGCCATATTTGTTATAATCTCTTTTAAAGTAGTACAAGCAATACAATGGATTTTAAAGCAAATCTATAGTTTGGTAAATAAGAGTTATCTCGCACTTTCAAGAGAAATGGAATTTCATGCCGATAAGATTGCCGCTTCCGTAACTGGCTATGAACCTTTAGTAAGCTCTCTTCTAAGAATGCAGTTGGCAGACTTTTCACTGACTTCGGTTTTTGGATACTATGGAGACCGTATAGCAGAAAATCAAAAAAGCAAAAATGTTTTCAAAGAGCAGTTCTTTGTTATGAATATACTTGCCGAAAAAAGTGAGCTTTCTTTATCTAATTCTTTACCAGAGATTACTTTAGAACACTTAAATAAATTTAACAAATCTAAACTCATTATTAAAGACCAATGGGCTTCACATCCTAGTACTGAAGATCGAATCCATAATTTAAAAGATGAAGCAAAACGCATAATCAAAGGAAAAAGCAAACTCGCAAATGAATTGATTAACAATTTAGATGTCATACAAGAAGAATTGACAATCATTCCTTTTAAACAAGTAGAATATAAAGGTGAAGTACAGCTGATCTCTTACGAAGAGTTTGAAAAAGGGTATAAAAACCAACTCAAAAAGAATTCATTTTCTAAATTTTATAACGGTTATTATGACGATAAAAACCCTTTAAAATTCGATCTTAAAGAAGTAAATGTTTCTCATGAAACACCTAGTTTCGAAGAATTGTTTTCAGAAAGTAAAGTCAATTTAATTTATACAGTAATGGCTTTAGAAAATGATATTGAAATATTACAGCTAATTAAAGAGAAAACCATTCCTATAAAATCATTTGATTATGATGGAAAAAGATACAAAAGAAAAGAAGCTTCTAATTTGATAACTCGTTTAAAATTTGATTTAGAGGAGTTTAACAATCAAATTATAGAGAATGACAAACAAATCTATATTTTCTTTCTTAAAGAAGAAGAAAAATTAGGGGTAGAGAGTAATTTAAAAAGTAGTTACCAAAATTTTTTTGATTTTGATGAAATCTATAAAGAGAAATCCGAAATCTATACTACTATTTCTGAAGGGCTACAATTCATTAATTTTCACACTGATTATGAATCAATTAGGTCGAACTTCAAAAAAATAAAAGCGCTAGAATTTAAATTAAAAAAAGAAATCAATAGTTTATTGGAAAATGAGAAATATCGAGAAGAAATAACACCACAAATAAAAGAAAACTTTGAAAAATACATAGCAGAAGATCTTCCTTATTTTGGTAATACAATGTATTTTGACAACAATTTAGCCATTCTTTTTGCAGCTCTTCAAGATTTCATTTTTATATTAATGAGAGGTTATTTTATCACCAAAAAAGAACTATTAATTTATCAAGAAAATATTATACAATAAGCACTTATAATCTAAAATCAAATGATTTTTTTACCTGGTAATAAGAAATAGTTCATATTTATCTACAAACTTTTGTTGTTTCTTTTCCAAATTAATGCTTACTTTTCAGGAAGTTTCTTAGCATTCATTATAACCGCCAAACCATGATAAAATTCTTTCGTAAAATTAGAGAGTATGCCATCGCAGAAAACAAATTCAGCAAGTATTTAATCTATGCCATAGGTGAAATAGTTCTGGTTGTAATCGGGATTTTAATAGCCTTACAAATAGATAATTTGAACGAGCAATCAAAACAAGATGCGGAAGAAATTAGAATTCTCGTAAATATGAAAGAGGATTTATCTGGTGATATTGCCCAATTAGAAGCTAATATTTTAAATGCAAAAAATAGGCAATTAAAAATTGATTCTGTTTTTGGAATTTTAAATGCTCCTGACAGTTATAGCGCAACTAAATTCTTGCAATTGAATTTTGCTGTTGCCAATGAAAATCGATTTGATTTAAACAGTGGAACTTTTGATGAAAGCATGGGTGCAGGGACAATCAATTGCATCAAACACAATTTTTTAAGACAGCAAATATTTGATTATTATAGAGTTACCAAGAGAAATTATACAGATGAAAATACGATCAAGCAAATCTATGAGAATATCATTCCTCAGTTTTTTAAAATTTTAGTTCCTTCTAAAGAGTTTATTGGCGACTTTTTAGATAAGCCAACCATACTTCCTAACTTAGATATTGAAGCTCTGGCTTTAAACAAAGAGTATGTCTCTGTTTTGGTCCTTAAATATCGCACTGAACATCATCAAATCCTCAGTTGGGAAGAATACCTGAAAATTGCAAAAATTCTTTTTAAAAGTATTGAGGATGAGTTGAAAGAACTACAATAATTTCCCGTGTAAACGGGAATCTATTTAAGTATTCAGGAAATAGCAGAATCTCTTTTAAAAGATATTGAAAAAGAGTTACAGAGTATAGGATAGCTTTTTTATTTATTAATAAAATATTAAAATGCCTCGTTAGAGAAATTACTTAGCAAAAAGTTCGCCTTCAAAGCGATCATTATAATAAGGTTTTCCTTTTTATTATTTACTATTTAATTACTACTTTTAGGCAGTCCTCAAATTACTATCTTAATATTAGAATTTATTTTTATAAAAAAAATCTATGCAGGAACTTCTCAGTAATGAGTATGAAAAATTAAAATCTGATAATCTCAGTATTACTGGAAAAGTAAACATACTTAATAATATTATACAGTTTAAACTAAATGAAATTAAATTTCAAAACTTCAATCATAATTTATCCATAGATGTAAAATATTATTTTAATTCATTGATTGAATTAGCTGAAATGGGACCAAATAATTATGATACTATAAGCCTTGATAGAATTGATGAACTACTACAAAAAATTAACTATAATGATAGAATAATTTATTTAAATTACTTTATTAGACTTTTGGAAAAAGGCTCTTTTAAAAATGAATTAAAAGAGTTTCAGAAAATAAAAAATCAAGAAATAGTTAAAAATTCAATTAAGAATTTTTTAAATATAAATTCAATTTGGAAACTATTTATTTACTTTCCTTTGATAAACATATACTCTCTTTTTTTAACTTTATTTATAATTTTAGTCATTATAAACCTAATTCTTTTACCTGCTCCATTTGAATTTATGGAAATTTTAAACTACGACCTGAGCTATTTAGAATTATCTGATAATTTCTTTTTAAATCATTCCATTAATATCACTTCTGCATTAATTGGAGCAAATCCAAATTTTAAAATTACCCCATTAGATATAACATCAATAATTCTATTAGTAATTGGAAAATTATTTATATACATATATGTTATTTCACTAGTATTAGGGAAATTAACTGACTTAATAAAAAGATAATGCAAATTAATAAATTTACAGGAAAAATCTTAAGTATATTCTTTAGGATAATGATAGTTTTTTTTGGGCTATCAATAGTTTTATATAGAGAAAATTATTATGAATTGTATTGGTATATACTAGCAATCATCCCTTATATTTTCATATATATTATTACGATATTCAAAGATGGTTTTTTGTCAAAAATAAGGTTGTTTAATGATTACGCATTTATCCTTTTTTTACTTTATGGTAAAGGGATTGATTATACAACTATTTGCTTTTTATTATTACCAATAATAAACGCTCCTAATTATACTGGAAAAAAGAAATCGATACTTCTTTATGTTTTATTTATAATTTCTCTTTATACATTAAACAATTATATTTTTAATTGGTCTTTTATATATGTCACTTTGGTTTTCGTTACAATCAATTTTATAATTGATTCACGTGCTAGGTTTTTTAATAATGTAACTAATTTAAATACTGAAATTGAAAGTTTCTTTGAATTAGAACTTGAAATAAAGAAAAGTTATAAAGTTTATGAAGGCATTATAAAGGTTTTAAATAAAATAACTTTTTTAATGTTTTATCGTCCAAAGTTCTCAAATATCGTTTGTTTTAAAATAGTAGAGAACTCAATTATATTAGAAAATAGCTCAATATTTTTATGGTCTCATGAAATTGACCATAAAGAAGTTTTTTCTTTAATAAACGACGGAGATAATCAAAATTTATATTCAAACATTAAAGTTGCATTAAATGATGAAGATGCATCAAAAAATTTGATTTTAATTAATCAAACAAAAAAAAGTACGTATTTATTTGTTTTTATAATTGAAGATTTCTCTAGCTCTATATTTAATGTTTATTATAATAATTTATTAAAATCCATAACTCAAAGGTTATCAAGAGTATTTGATTTAGAAAACTATATGATTGATGAAAATAAAAAAATGCTTAAAGAGTTTAGAGAAAAATATTTTCATATACAAAATGCAGAAAAAGCAATGCATTTTATAAGAAACAGATTCAATTCTTTAGATAATTTCATAGAAATGTCAAAAGAGAATTTAATGGGGCATATGGACTCTGATGGTTTAAAAATGTATTCTAAAGAGTTAGCCCAACTTGAAAGAAATTATAACCTCTTAATGGATAGAGTAAGTATTATATTAAATAAACCTAGCAAACCTTTTTCATCAAGTCAACTTGAATTAAAATCTCCAATAGATTTATTTGGTTTAGTCAGAGATATTTGGTTAGATTATTTTAGTTCTTTTGAATTTGATTTAAATTGGAATATAATTTCTGCACATAAATATCAGGTTAATATCAATGATGATGGTTTATATATACTCTTAACCGATTGGGTCACTAATTTAAAAAAGTTTTCAATAGGTGAAGAAAAAGTTTTATTTAATGAAAGCTTAGATTTTTTTGAAGTAGTCTTTAGTAACAAGTACAATAAAAAGGATGAAAAAAAAGTTAATGAACTAAAAGACGATTTTAACTCAAAAAATCGAGATCGCATATTAAAAAGAACTTCTCACGGAGTTTTGATAATGAAATCTTTGATTGAAGAAATGACAATTTCAGGTAGTATAAAATTGTCAGAAGGTAAGATAAGTTTACATTTATTATTTAAAAAACAAACTGATGAAAATAGCAATATTTGAAAATGAATATGATACTCTAGAAATGGCTTTTGAGTATGCAAATAAAAAATATTATGGCGGTAATTTAATTTTTGAAAATTATCCTAGAAGCCAAGATTTTAAAAACTTGAATGATTTATGTCATTATAAATTAGTCATTATAGACATTGATTTATCTTCTATGAGCGAGTTAGATGGATTCGGTCTGATTAAAAAAATAGAAAATAAATTAGATTTTCAACCTCAAATATTAATAATGACTGGTCAGGCTTTAAACGACAATTATCATGAAGAGCATCATCTAAAAAATAAATATCCAATATTAGAAAAATCAGTAAACTTTAATAAAATTAAGAAAGTTTTTGATAGTTTAGATATAGACTAAAATATAGTCTCTAATTCTAAAATTTACTTTATAAAATCTGCGCTGTGTGATCTTTTGTTTTCACTTTAGAAATCACTTCTTCTATAATACCATTCTCATCAATGATAAAGGTTGTTCTATGGATTCCATCATATTCTCGTCCCATGAACTTTTTAAGACCCCAAACACCAAATCCATTAATCACAGCATGATCTTCATCAGCTAACAAAGGAAAAGGCAAGTCGTATTTGTCTACAAACTTTTGCTGCTTCTTTTCCGAATCTGCACTCACACCCAAAATATCATAACCTTTCGCTAAAAATGTGTGGTAGTTATCTCTCAAATTACAAGCTTCAGCTGTACAACCTGGCGTATCAGCTTTTGGATAAAAGAAAACCACTAATTTTTTTCCAGCATAATCGCTCAATTTTCTTGTAGTTCCTTGATTGTCTTTTGCTTCAAATTGTGGAGCCTGATCACCTTTTTTTAATGTATTCATGTTTTTTTAAGTTTCAAAGCACCAAAGATACTCAATGCAGGTAGGTTTTGGGAATTTTAGAAGTAGTAATTTTTTCTTTAAAACTCCCCTTCTACTTTGTAACTTTACAACTTACACACTTTGTAACTTATAATAAATATGACCAAAGCCGAAAAGGTTCAATTTGTAATTGACACACTTCAAAATTTATATCCTGAAATTCCAATTCCTTTAGATCATAAAGATCCATATACTTTATTAGTTGCAGTATTACTGTCCGCTCAATGTACCGATGTTCGTGTAAATAAAATTACTCCATTATTATTTGCTAAGGCCGATAATCCCTTTGATATGGTAAAAATGACGGTAGAAGAAATCAAAGAAATCATACGACCTTGCGGATTATCTCCAATGAAGTCAAAAGGAATTTATGGCTTATCAAAAATTTTGATAGAAAAATACAATGGTGAAGTTCCTCAATCTTTTGAAGGGTTGGAAGAATTGCCTGCTGTTGGACATAAAACTGCCAGTGTTGTAATGAGTCAGGCATTTGGAGTTCCAGCGTTTCCAGTTGATACACATATTCATCGTCTTATGTATCGTTGGAATTTAACCAATGGAAAAAATGTAACGCAAACCGAAAAAGACGCTAAGAGAATCTTCCCCAGAGAATTATGGAACGATTTACACCTACAAATCATATGGTATGGAAGAGAATATTCTCCAGCTAGAGGTTGGGATTTAGACAAAGACATTATCACCAGTACAATTGGAAGAAAGTCTGTCTTGGATGAGTATTTTAAGAAGAAAAAATAAATGACGTTTGAGTGCAGTTGAATACACTCGATTGGTAACTTCGACTTCGCGCAGTTAGTACAATAAAAAAAGCCTCGACTCGTGTCAAGACTTTTTCCACTCTTAATTCAAATTCAATTCAATGAGAAAATTTGATTTGGTTTTCAAAACTGATAGCGATTTTGAAAAATTTATCAAAAATTGAACTGTTTCTTGTTTAGGTTGCTTCCTAAATTCGGAAGACTTTCTAGTGTAAAGTTGCTCCATATAATATCGTTATTAATTGTCTTTCAATATCCTAACGAAGCCATTTTACTTTTATTGCTAATTCACTAAAATAATTTTATTTGTTTCTATAATTTTCCTCAAATTAATCAAAGCATAACGCATTCTGCCTAAAGCAGTATTAATGCTTACGCCAGTATTCTCACTGATTTCTTTAAAGCTCATGTCTTTATACATACGCATCACCAAAACTTCTTTTTGTTCTTCAGGTAATTCTTTAATTAACTCTCTTACATCTGATAAAATTTGCTCTTTAATCAGTTGTTTCTCAGCATTTAAATTTCCATCACTAATCACAGAAAAAATATCAAATTCGTCCGTGTTTTTAAACGACGGCATTCTGTTTGATTTTCTAAAATGATCAATAATTAAGTTTTGGGAAATACGCATTACCCAAGGTAAAAACTTCCCTTCTTCATTGTAATTCCCTAATTTTAAGGTTCTTATTACTTTGATAAAAGTGTCTTGAAATACGTCTTCAGTGATATCTCTATCCTGAACTTTACTATAAATAAAGCTATAGAGGCGTTGTTGATGTCTTTTGATTAATACTTCAATACAAGGCTCGCTACCTTGAATGTAATTACTCACTAATGTACTGTCTGGAATTGAATTTCTATACGTCATAATTCTACTTTTTACGAAAAGCTCTAGGGACTTCTCCAGTTATTATTTTAAATAATTTTAAAAGTAGTTTTTTACTATAAGCGTATAATTATGTGATTGTTAGAAGTCCAAAGATTAAAATTATTTTTTTGATTGACAAACTTTTTAACAAATTATAATTCAATTCATTTAAAAAAGGGTGAAAAATTGATTATTTTTAGCGCTTGTTTTTTAAGCACATGAATTTAGATATCGCTAGCGTAAATCCCAAAGAAAATATCATTATTAAAGGTGCTAGGCTCCATAATTTAAAAAATATTGATGTCGTTATTCCAAGAAACAAATTAGTTGTTATTACTGGTTTGTCGGGTTCAGGGAAATCTTCTTTGGCTTTTGATACTTTATATGCAGAAGGACAACGACGTTATGTAGAGAGTTTATCATCCTATGCGCGTCAGTTTTTAGGGAAACTACACAAGCCCAAGGTAGATTATATCAAAGGAATTGCTCCAGCAATAGCTATTGAGCAAAAAGTAAATTCCACTAATCCACGTTCTACAGTAGGTACTTCAACAGAAATATATGATTACATCAAACTGCTGTACGCTAGGATTGGAAAGACCTTCTCTCCTATTTCTGGTGATCTGGTAAAGAAACATACCGTAGCAGATGTTATTAATTTTGTCAAAGATTTTGAAGAAAAGACAAAACTATTATTGCTTTGCCCGATTGTGATTAATGAAGATCGAGATATCAAAACAGTATTAAAAGTCTTATCTCAACAAGGGTATGCGCGTTTAAAATATCAAGATAAAATTTACCGAATTGACGATTTACCTACTGATGAAAAAAGCTACGCTGATTTAAAATTAGTAGTAGATAGAATTGTTGTCCAGGATAATGAAGATTTCTACAATCGTTTGGCAGATTCCATTCAAACAGCTTTTTTTGAAGGAAGTGGTGTTTGTTTGATTGAAAGCCTTACGGATAACATTAGCACCGAATTCAATAATAAATTTGAATTAGACGGAATCATTTTTTACGAACCCAACACACATTTCTTCAGTTTTAACAATCCATATGGAGCATGTCCGACTTGTGAAGGTTACGGAAACATCATTGGAATTGATGAAGATTTGGTCATTCCAAATACAGGCTTGTCTATTTATGACGATGCTATTTTTCCTTTTCGATCTGACTCATACAGACATTATAAAGAAGATTTAATAGCCTCTGCCTATAAGTTTGACATCCCTATACACAAGCCTTGGTTTGAATTGACAGAAACACAAAAACAATTGGTTTGGGGCGGAAACAATAGTTTTCATGGAATCAACCATTTCTTTTCAGCATTAGAAGAAAAAAGTTATAAAATTCAAAACCGAGTCATGCTTTCTCGCTATCGAGGAAAAACCACTTGTACAGAATGCCAAGGGAAACGATTACGAAAAGAAGCCGACTATGTAAAAGTTGGAGGCAGTACAATTTCAGACTTGGTTACCTTACCTTTGGATGAACTATCTATCTTTTTTGGACAGTTAGAATTGAACAAATACGAAGAGAAAATTGGGAAGCGTTTGTTGGCAGAAATCAACAGTCGTTTGCAATTCTTACAAGATGTAGGCTTAAGTTACCTAACCTTAAACAGAACCTCAAACACCTTGTCTGGAGGAGAAAGTCAGCGTATTAACCTAGCAACTTCTTTAGGAAGTAGTTTGGTAGGGTCTATGTATATCTTAGACGAGCCAAGTATTGGTTTGCACCCAAAAGATACAGAACGATTGATCGATGTTTTACAAGATTTACGAGATTTAGGAAATACCGTTATTGTGGTTGAACATGATGAAGATATCATGAAAGCTGCCGATTATATTATTGATATTGGTCCAGAAGCTGGAACTTATGGCGGACATGTAGTTGCCGAAGGAAGCTATGATGAGATTTTAAAATCCGATTCTTTAACGGCTCAGTATTTAAATGAAGACTTACAAATAGAAGTTCCGAAAACTAGAAGGCATTCAAAAAATTATATTCAAGTTATTGGAGCTAGAGAAAACAATCTCCAAAATATCAATGCAACATTTCCTTTAAATAGTTTAACTGTCATTACAGGTGTTTCGGGAAGCGGAAAAAGTACCTTGGTTAAAAAGATTCTATATCCATCCATGCAAAAGAAAATGGTAGGTTATGGTGAGAAAATTGGTCAACATACAGAAGTAAAAGGAAGTTTTGAACAATTAAAACACATCGAGTTTATTGATCAGAACCCTATTGGTCGTTCTTCACGTTCCAATCCGGTCACCTATATTAAAGCTTATGATGATATTAGAGCTTTGTTAGCCAATCAAAAAATTTCTAAAATTCGAAATTACAAACCCAAACATTTCTCTTTTAATGTTGAAGGCGGACGTTGTGAAGTTTGTAAAGGCGAAGGTGTAGTAACCATTGAAATGCAATTTATGGCTGATGTTCATTTACAATGCGATACTTGCAATGGGAAACGATTTAAAAAAGAAGTTTTAGAAGTGAATTTTGAAGGTAAGAATATTGATGATGTTCTTAATCTTACTATTGATGATGCCGTCGCTTTTTTTGCTGAACATCAACAAACAAAAATTGCAGGTAAATTAAAACCTTTACAAGATGTTGGATTGGGATATGTACAATTAGGTCAATCTTCCTCTACATTATCTGGTGGTGAAGCACAGCGTATTAAATTAGCTTCCTTTTTGGTAAAAGGAAATACAAAAGACAAAGCACTCTTTATTTTTGATGAACCAACAACAGGATTGCATTTTCACGATATTAAAAAACTATTGGCTTCTTTTAATGCATTGATAGAAAAAGGGCATTCTATTATTGTAATTGAACACAATATTGAGTTGATTAAATGTGCCGATTATATTATTGATCTTGGTTTGGAAGGCGGAAAAAAAGGTGGCAATTTAATTTTTGAAGGAACTCCTGAAGAATTGATTAAGAACAAAAAATCCTATACTGCGAAATATCTCAAAGAAAAGTTGGTATTTTAGACACATGAATTTACAGATAACCGATCATCAAAGAATTAATTGGACACGCATCGCTGCGTTAGTTTCTACATTAATTTTAATGTTGTATGCTCCAAAGTTATGGTTAACATCCAAAAACTTTCCTGTAATTCCTTTGTTTGATTGGATTCCGGTTCCTACAGGAATCTTCGACACTATCTTTTGGTGGTTCTTTTTCGGAAGTCAAATCATATACATTTTCTTTAATAAACGTTGGTTGGGTTGGACAGTATTGCTACTCTATATTTATTTAGCTTTGGTTGACCAAAATCGATTACAACCCTACTTTTATCAATCCTTTTTAACCATTTTGGCCATTGTTATTTATCCTAGAAAAACAGATGCTAAAAAAGTTTTATACGCTGTTATTCTCATCTTTTTCGCCACGTATTTTTGGAGTGGAATTCAAAAGTTAAATGACGCTTTTTATGTGCAATGGTTAAGTGCCTTAGAAAAACATTTTAGTTTCTTACCGCAATGGTTTTTAAAAACCTTCACCTATTTAGTTCCTTGGCTAGAAGCTTCTATGGGAGTCATGTTGCTGTTTAATAAAACTAGGAAATTTGCTATTGGGTTTATTTTAGGAATGCACGCCATTATCACTTTCTTACTATTCTATTTAGGATATGGCTACAACGTAGTTCCTTGGAATATTCAGAATATGATTAGTGTTGTTGTTTTATTTTGGGGATTAAAAACGGTAAGTTCTTTTGATTTTTTCTTTAAACTATTTGACAAACAAAGAGTATTAATGTTATTCATTACATGTGTATTACCTCTTGGAAATAACCTTTTTGGCATCTATGATAACTTACTCTCTTTTCATTTTTTTACAGCTGATCTGAATTATTACAATGTCATTATTGGAGAAGATCTTGAAGATAAATTGCCAGAACACATTCAACAATTTTATCGTTATCATGAAGGTCAGACCTATATAAATATGAACGAATGGGCACAGTATGATAATAAGGTTTTGTTCTACCCAGAAAAACGTATTATTAACTATATGGATACTTACTTACGTTCATTTGCAGATAACCCTTCACAAGAGAACCTTACCGTATTGATTGATTATAATCAAGTTACAAAATAACTTTTTGCGAGCTCTAGCTAAGCAATTCATATACTTAATGGAGACCCTTCAGGTTTTGAAAACCTGAAGGATCTGATAAAAGTATGTATTTTCTCTTACGAATTCTAGTTTCTTTCCTACGAATTCTAAATACCAATATTTATCGGTCACATTCCCTCCTACATTTGAAGTATCAATAAAGAAATGTAGAAAATATGGTTACAGGCAGTTTTCAAAAAACGATCAGAATTTACTCAATGCGATGAACGTGCACAATCAACAATGATGGGGAAATTGTATCTATTGAAAAAGAAACAAATAGTTTGAAATAAAAATAACAAACTCATCTCATTTTTTGAAGTGCTGCCTAACAACCTAAAAAGCAAACATTAATAACGTGAATATTGGATAAGAAAATTTATGTCAGTTTGAGTGATTTTCTGTCAGACGGAAAACCTGTACTGAGTTTATCCAAGTATGTCGAAGTCAAGAAAATTGTATCGAAAACAAGAAAATTTTCAACTATAATGCTTCTCGATACTATCACGCTAAGGCGCGATAACTCGAAGTGACATTTGTGACTCTTAAACATTATTTACACCTACATAATACTATAATACAAAAAGGAATCATAATTTAAAATCAAAAGAAGAATGAAAAAAGCAATCGTAAAAGCAAGTGTAGTAATGGGATTACTCCTTGTTGTTGGTCAGTTCGCTAGCTGCGACACAAAGAAAGAAGCAAAAACTACTGATGTAGCAGATGTTATTGAAAATGTAGAAACTAAAGAAGTAAAAATTGAAACTTTTAGACAACCTATAGTTTTTATTACTGGAATAGATACAGAAAATAAGAGTTTTTATAAAAATGCTCGCTCCTATTTTTTGGAAAAAGAATTTGAAGTTGTTGACTACGCATTTTCTATGCAAGAGGTTTTTACTTGGTTAAACAAAAATTACGATGGCAATTCTTATGGTGAAATACATATTGTATCTGATGGGAATCCTTGGAAAGGTTTAAGCATGGAAACTTTAATTAAAGGTGATCGAGTAACCGCAGAAAGTTTACGAAAAACCATTACACAAGGAACATTGCCTACTTTAAAAGCGGGAATTAGTACAAAAACAAAAGTAGTTTTCCATTCAAAAGGATTGGGTGAAGACACAGAATTAATGAAAACATTAAAAGATGCTTTTGTCGGTGAAGAAGTTCCAAGTGTAGTCGCTTCACCTTACTATGCTGTCTTTGGAGGAGAATTTTCGGAGCATTATTTAGCAAAACCGTACTATGTTTTCTTTCCATATTCTCAATCGCCTGGAAAAACAGATTTATCAAAAGAGATTGCTAGAAAATATCCAGAAGAAAAAGATATTGACTGGTATGATGCATTAAACAATCAAAAAGAAAGATATGTTGGAGATGCCTATACGCATAGATTTAGTATTCCTGTACAATGGGAATTCGATTATACCAATTCTGATGACGAAATGCCAAAATTTAAATTGCCAGAAGAAATCATGGATTGGATAGAACAAAATGAACAATTATCAAAAGTAATAAGTCAGTATAACATTCCTTTAGAAAAGTTCAGATGGAGGTCGTCTGTAAAAGGCAACAAGTTGATTATTAAAGGGAAAACTACAGTGCTATGTGTATTAAAGCCTCTTATAAAACCTTATGGAGATTTACAACACGTAGAGCCTGACACAGAAAACCTTCGCTTATACGCGATGAACTAAGTTTGGAATGCTATTTGTTTTGGTTGGAAAAGTAACTGTTTGTAATGAGCAGTTACTTTTTATGTAAGTTTGCCCTCATAGAGGAATTAAGTATTATAAAGGGTCGTCTTAATTACAAAGATTTGTGAATATAGTTAATAACATATTGCCATTCCTGCGAAAGCAGAAATCCAAGAAAGTAGATTCTCGCTTTCATAGAAAAGGTATTTTATATTTTCTTTTTGTCATATCGAGCGGAGTCGAGATGAAAAGATTTATATCTTTCTATTTTAGTAAGGTTCTCTACCTGTCTGCCGTTAAGGTAGGTACACCACGCAGAATGCGTGACACTCGAACTGACAGAATTCTCTTTTCTCTTCTCTCTTTTCTCTTCATCAACTTTTCCTCGTATTCACAAAACAGTCAATTACAAAACTTCACCACAAAAGAAGGCTTACCACAATCCCAGGTATATGATATTGTACAAGACTCTATCGGTTATTTATGGTTGGCAACGCAAGGCGGTGGTTTGGCTCGTTTTGATGGCGATGAGTTTACTGTTTTTAACGAAAAGAAAGGCATCAAATCTAATTTTGTCAATACGCTTCTTGTCAAAAACGATAGTCTTTTTGTAGGAACACATTCTGGACTTTCCATTTACAGCAAAGGGAAATTTACGAATTATGAGAGCCCTAAGGTGAACAAAATTGTTCAACTAAAAAATCATATTTATTTAGCTACAGAAAAAGGTGTTTTTCATTTTGAAAAGGATTCTTTAAAGCCCATCCGATTGGTTTCGGAAATAGATGTAAACATTGTTACTGATCTTATAAAAAGTAAAAATCAATACTTAATTGCTACGAAGAAAGGACTCTGGAGTTTTGATCAATTAGAGAATCCTACTTCAACAAATAAAATCGATGATGCTGATTACACATCACTCATAAAAGTTGGAGATTATACGATTGCTTCTACTTTTGATGAAGGCATTAAAGTGATTCAGGATGAGAAAATTCTCAGGGTGAAAAGTCAAGCGAGTAGAATCAATCGAATTCACTTAATTGATGATGAATATTGGGTTGCAACAGATTCAGAAGGAATTGTTATACTGGATCAAAATTTCAATAAAAAGCAATCTGTAAATCAAGATAGCGGGTTAATTGTTAATCAAATAAAGTCAATTTTAAAAGACAAGCAAGACAATATCTGGATTGCCTCTTCAGGTGGTGGTTTGTATAAACTGACGCAAAATAACTTTAAACATTTCGATAAAAATTCAGGATTGAAAGGAAATCGAATTTATGCCATACATAAAACTGCCAATAATGAAATTTGGATTTCAAATTCTGAAAAAGGAGTTTTAAAAATTGATCCTTTAGGGATTTATCCGATTCAAGAAGATCAAGGTTATCTAAACAATGTCAAAGTAAAAACCATTGCATCGGATCGTTATGACAATGTTTGGGTAGGGACTGAAGGGAAAGGGATTCTCATCTTCAAAAAAAAATATATTCAGTTAGATTCACTTCAAGGAATATCCAAATTTGATAAACTAGACTCAAAAGTATTTCCTGAATTTATTTTAGAAACCGATACTATTACTACAGAAGATGGTTTAACATCCAATTGGATTAAAAAAATTAAAGTGAGTAATAATTCTATTTGGGTATCCACGTATTCCTCGGGAATTATACAAATGCAATATGGGAAATCTAATTTATCCATTCCACAAGAGAAAACATTTTATGGTACCAAAAATGGAATTAAAGATCTATATATCAATGACATTGCTATTGAAAGTGGTAAGAATGAAAAAGTTTGGTATGCCACTAGAAATGGAAGTTTAGGATACATCCAAAACGGGCAAGTAAGAGATTATTATCGAATTTTAGAAAAGGATGTTTCTATTTCAACTTTATTAATCAAAGATCGAAATATATACTTAGGGACTTTAGGTGATGGTATTTGGGTTTCTAGCTTAGAAAAGCCTAGAGAAATAAAGAAATTGACTGGAGTTAAAAACTTGAACTCTAATAATATTTATCAATTGATTTTTGATAATGAAAATAATCTTTGGGCAGGAACCGAAAAAGGTGTCAATAAAATTGTTTTGGATGAAAACAACTCTATTAGTGATGTTTTCTATTTTAATCGAAGTGATGGGTTTTTAGGCATCGAAACCTGTCAGAATTCGGTTGATAAAGACGACGAAGGAAACATTTGGTTTGGAACCATGAATGGTTTGACAAAATACATTCCTTCAAACAATCAATTGAAAAAGGCAAAGCCTACTATTTTATTTGAAAATGTTGAAGTTGCTTATCAACCCCTAGACAGTATCAATATCAATAAATATGACGAAATACTTCAATTAAAACCTACAGAAAATCACCTCTCTTTTCACTTTAAATCTATTGATATTAATCACCCAAAAGGGGTAGAATATCGTTGGAAATTAACCGGAGAATATAGTCCTTGGAGCTCTGTTCCTTTTATTGATTTCCCAAATTTGAACAACGGAGATTATACGTTTACCGTACAGGCTAGAAATATAGATTGGGAAGAAAGTGAATTAATTAACTTTCGGTTTTTTATTGATGAACCTTTATTTGAAAAATCTTGGTTTAAACAGACTGCTTTTTCAACTTTAGGACTAATTGTTTTGTTGTTAGTCATCATTTTCTTTAGAAGGATAAAAAGAAAAAACAAGCGTAAGATTGAACAGTTGGCTTTAGAAAATCATTTGTTGTCATTAGAACAAAAAGCCTTGCAATTACAGATGAATCCGCATTTTATCTTTAATGTACTCAACGGAATTAAGGCGATGGGGTCTGAAGGTGAAACACAGCAAATGAATAGTACTATCAATACTTTTGCTACCTTATTGCGAAGTATTTTAAACAGTTCTCGACAAGAAGAAATTTCATTGCAAGAAGAGATTAAAACCTTAGAAAATTACTTAACTTTAGAACAGCAAATGGCTGTGAATGCTTTTGAGTTTAAAGTTCATACAGATACAAAAGATATTGATTTAGAAGAAATATTGATTCCACCTATGTTAATTCAGCCTTTTGTTGAAAATAGTGTGAAACATGGATTTCAACAGTTAGCCGAAAAAGGTAAAATTAGTATTCATTTTACCATACATAAAGAGTTTTTGCATTGTGAAATTAGAGATAATGGCGTTGGAATTTCAACATCAAAACAACAAAGTAAAAGTCATCATCAATCCATGGCATTACAAGTAACCAAAGAGCGAATAGAAAGTTTATCAGGAGTAAATTCGCTCAATATTAAAGAAGATAACGGTACAGTCGTCTCTTTTCATTTACCTTTAAAAACCGATTTTTAATTGAGAACACATACCGCCATATTAGTAGATGATATTCCAGCAGCACTGAATCTGTTGGAAAATGATATTCAACAAAAACATCCAGCCATTCAAATTATTGGGAAAGCAAAAAGTGTTGTAGAAGCAGCTAAATTATTGCGTAAACAACAACCCGATATTTTATTTCTAGATATCATGTTAGGTGACGGGACTGGTTTTGATGTTCTTGAGATTTTTCCAGACCTACGTTCTAAAATCATTTTTGTCACTGCTAGTGACGAATATGCCATTAGAGCTTTTAAGTTTGCTGCTATTGATTATGTTTTAAAACCTTATTCTGATGAAGATTTAGACATCGCTATTACCAAGGCAATGCAACAAATTCAACCCGACAAGGAACAATTAAGTGTATTAAAACAATCGATCAACACACCAAATCAAAGACCTCAGAAGATTTCTTTACATACCTTAGATAAAATTGTAGTTGTGGATTTGGATGAAATTGTCCGTTGTCAGTCTGACAATAATTATACAGAATTCTTCTTTCAAGATGGCAGTAAAATTTTAGTGACCAAAACACTGAAGTTTTTTTCAGATATGCTGAAGAATTACCAGTTTTTACGAGTACATCAAAGTCATTTGGTCAATGTGAAATACATCAAAGCTTTTATAAAATCTGATGGTGGGTATTTAATTTTAAAAGATAAAAATACCGTTCCTGTTTCAGTAAGAAAACGCGCAGAAGTGATTGAAGCATTGAATACTATATAGTTAATGTAATAATGGGTTAATGTGGAAATGTAGCAATGAGCTAGAAGCTAGAAGCTAGAAGCTAGAAGCTAGAAGCTAGAAGCTAGAAGCTAGAAGCTAGAAGCTAGAAGCTAGAAGCTAGAAGCTAGAAGCTAGAAGCTAGAAGCTAGAAGCTAGAAGCTAGAAGCTAGAAGCTAGAAGCTAGAAGCTAGAAGCTAGAGAAATTTAAAAATTTTGAACATAAAAACCCAAGTTAAAATCGAAAGTGTTTTCACTATTCACTTTGAAACCGAAATTGAAATTGAACCTGAAATCGAAACTGAATGCTGCTAACTGGAGAGTGATGGACAGAAGCTAAAAAGGTAAGTTCTCTAAATCCACGTTTCCGCCAGAAATAATAACGCCTACTTTTTTTCCTTGGAAGAGTTCTTTTTCTCGTAAAACAGCAGCGACAGCAACCGCACTAGAAGGTTCTATAATAATTTTCATTCGTTCCCAAACCAGTTTCATCGCTCTTATAATTTCTTCTTCTGTTACGCGAATGATTTGATCTACGTGTTCTAAAATGATTGGAAAATTGTGATTTCCTAAATGAGTACGTAAACCATCTGCAATGGTATTTGTGGTTTTATTGGTCTCTATTTTTCCACTCAGTAAAGAGCGATAGGCATCATCCACAGCAAAAGGCTCCGCACCAATTACCTTTGTTTTTGGTGAAAACCCATTAGCAAACAAACAAGTTCCAGCAATTAGTCCACCACCACCAATGGGAGTTATAATATAATCAAAACCTGATTCTTGTTGTAATAATTCATAACAAGCTGTCCCTTGACCATGAATTACATGAATGTCATTTGAAGGGTGTAGAAACGTTGCTCCTGTTTCTTTTTGAATTTTTCTTGACGCTCTTTCTCTAGCTTCTATTGTAGGTTCACATTCCGTAACAATTCCGCCATAACTCAATGTTCCTTCCTTTTTAATTTTTGGAGCATTTGTAGGCATCACAATATAAGCGGAAACGCCTAAGTTTTTAGCCGCTAAAGATACAGCTTGCGCAAAATTCCCAGAAGAGTGTGTTACCACTCCTCTACTTCTTTCTTCCTCTGACAATTGTAAGATTGCATTGGTGGCTCCGCGGATTTTATAAGCGCCCGCTTTTTGAAAGTTCTCACATTTTAAATAAACTTTACAGCCAGCCAATTCATTTATCAATCGAGAATCTAAAATAGGTGTTTTATGAATATGAGGTTGAACTCTATTATAAACTTCTTGTAAGTCGTTGTTTTGCATTTAGAAAATATATTACAAGTAAAAATAAAAAACCTCCTCAAAATGAGAAGGTTTTCTGTGCTATTTTATATATAAAATCTCTTTTTACGCTACTTTATTTCATGCTTTTTAAAGAATTTGGCTATTTCTTTTATGTGCTTTTGTTTTGTCTCTTTTTTAGATTTTCCTTGAGCTTTAAGAACAGCTCCATTAAAAACATGACTTATCGTTAAAGGAGAGTTATCACTGCTATGACAAGAAAAGCAATTGCCCATTGTAGCAACAGATTGTTGATAAATATGAGCAGGAGGGTTAAAACCTAATTGTTCATACGTTTCCATAGTTATATTATAGGCAGCAACAGAACCTCTTGGTAATTTACCTGGCGCTGAATTGCTTAAAGTACTACCTAAAGTATTTAATAACTGAGCTTGTTCAGTTGGGTAATCATAATTTTCTGTATCAATCCAAATAGATCCATTATAAAAATAATTATTCCAAATACCTGTAAGTTGCGATTTAACACTTTTGTTTATAGCATCAATATTATTATAGTTTTCAGGTTCACTTTGACTCGTAGCTAAAAAAGTATTTTGAGCTTGACGAGGAACTCCATATTGATTAACAGCAAATACATCTAGACTATCTTTTGATGGATCACTATAATGACTTGCAAGGTTGGCTATAGTAGCAGTAGCATTTTTATTGAAAAATAATTTGTTTGTTTCTGAAGTTACAGGTATATCTGTAGTTGTAGTATTTTTCCAATCGTAGTATGGTACTAAATCATCGTGTTCAAAAGTAGCCCAAACAAATTCTGGATGATTATACACAATACCTACAACATGCATTCCTAACAATGCTATTTGAGTATCTTTTCCTGCTATAGAAGCATTTGTTAAAAAATAAGAACTAGTATCTTTAATAGCATTCGCATCTACCCAAGCAACTTTCAATTCTAAAGCTCCTACTGGAAAAGTAACATCTACATATTTACTTTTATCCATTTTAGCATATTCATTAATGCTATTATACAATGTACTATCTACATGAATAGAATAATATACATCGTAATTAGTACCATCTTTGCTATAAGCACTATTTGATCTAAGAATATCTCCAGTAGCTTGAAGGTTATCTTTTGCGGAAAGAACAATTTTACTACTTGTAGCGTTAGCTACAGGAGTATTTTGATTGTCTACTTGAATTAGATTTTTCATAAATAATGGTTCTCCTGAAACATCATTTGTTAACCAAAGAAATTTTTGCCAAGACCATTGATGAAAGTCACAATTAGTTACCGTAGCATTATTTCCAAAAACACTCGTGCTATCTTCTTGAGGTGCAGGCGTGTCTCTTTTTCCCGTTGTAGAGTTAACTGCAAACCAAGACGAATCTGCTAAACATATAATACTATCTTTTGCATAAGTTGCAAGTTCATCCTCGGTAGTTGTCTTTTCACCTTCAGTTTTTTTGCATGATACGACTGCTAGTAAAATCAAAGCAATTATACTAATTAAGTTTTTAGTTTTGTTCATAATCTTTTGGTTTAGTTAATTAGGTTTTTTGTAAAGTTATTTGCGTAATGTTTATCAAAACGTGTTATACAATACTCATTTTTAAAATTATGTAAAAAACAAATACCTTTTCACCGAATTGACTATTAATTAATTGAAAACCAATAAAAACAGGCATTTTTACGGGGTAATACAAGTGTTATTACGCTCCTACTAAAAGTCTTTTTAGTTCTTGAAAATAAGATCTGAAAGAAAAAAGTTTCTTAAGAAGTTGAAAATATATTAATAAACTTACTTTGAAGCTTTGCAACTCTGAAACACAATAAACAGATTGCTTCGCCTTAGCCTGTCTTGAACGACAGTCGAAAGACTCGCAAAGACAAGTCATTTTAAGTGTACACTAGCACAACCAAGCCTACACCAACATCAATTTAGAAACCAGCTCCGTTCCCATTTCTTCGTTGATCATTCTAATAATTTTTTCTTTCCCATAACTCAATTCTTCTCTTAGTACAGAGGAAGAAAGTTTTATAATCAGTGTTTTATTTTGTAGTCGAACAGAGTCTGTATACGCAGCAACTCCTTGTCCCATCAATTTTGTCCAAGCCTCTTCTACCTGCAATTTTTGCATTCCTTTAGAAAGGTTATTCTCTTTGATAAAAGATTGCATTAAATCTTTGATTGGATTGGATTCGTTTTCTCTTTTTGCCATTACTTATGTTTTGCACTGCTATTTAAAATAAAAGACTTCAACGGGTTCAGTTAAACTTTGGTCTAATTCGTCAACATTAGAAACTTTGAAACTAATAATACTACAATTTAAAAATTTGATAAGACTTGTCGCTTTCTTTAATTGCCTTTTCAGTTCTTTCTGTATGAGTATCTGTAATAAAAATCTGGCCGAATTCATCATTATTTACCAATTCAATAATCTGTGAAACTCTAGATTCATCCAGCTTATCAAAAATATCATCCAATAAAAGAATCGGTATTAAATTAGACTGTTCTTTAATAAACTCAAATTGTGCTAATTTCAAAGCAATTAAATAGGATTTCTGTTGACCTTGAGATCCGAATTTCTTAATAGGATACTCTCCAATTTCAAAACTCAAATCGTCTTTGTGAATTCCGACTGTACTGTATTGTAGTATCTTGTCTTTTTCTAAACTATTCTCCAACAGTTGTTTGAAAGAAGATATCTGAAGCTGACTTTTATATACCAGATTCACTTGTTCCTTATCATTTGAGATTACTTGATATTTCTTGTTGAATATCGGAATAAACATTTCCAAAAACTCTTTCCTTTTCTCATATATATTAGTACCATAAGAAACCAACTGATCATTGTAGACTTCCAAATTCATCGCATCAAACATACGATTGGCAGCAAAATACTTTAACAACGCGTTTCTTTGTGAAAGCACTTTATTATACGCAATCAAATCTTGGAGATATTTTTTATCTTGTTGAGAAATAACGCCATCAATAAATTTTCTACGCGTATCACTTCCTTCCGTGACCAAATCTCTATCCGAAGGAGAAACAATTACCAATGGAATTTGTCCAACATGATCAGAAAACTTTTCATACGCTTTTCCATTTCGCTTTAAAACCTTCTTTTGCCCTCTTTTTAAGCTACAAATTATCTTTTCAGACCTTTCTTCAATTTCATAATCTCCTTCCACGACAAAAAAGCTTTCGTTATGTCTAATGTTCTGAATAGCGACGGGATTAAAATAGCTTTTAGCAAAAGAAAGATAATAAATTGCATCCAACACATTGGTTTTCCCAACGCCATTCTGCCCCACAAAACAGTTGATTTTCTCTTTAAACTCAAATGATTTCGAGTCAAAGTTTTTAAAATTCAATAATGATAATTTCTGTAAATACATCGGTACTATTCCTACTGAATAAGATGTTGCAAATTATCGAAAAATAACGAAAAACTAACCTTAAAATATATTTAATCATCGTTTCTTTTTAAGTCACATTTTTCATCACCAATCATTTAGAAAAAATAATTCACAACAGATGGGCTTGGGCTTTCAGAATCCAATTAAAAAAACTATTTTTGCGCCTACTAATTTTACAAGGAATATGGCAACATATAAGAAAAGAGGTTCTAAGCCAAAAGATAAGAGAGGACAGCAAGCTGCTGACATGCAAAGTACAACTGCTGAGGTTTTTAACACTCTAGATGAAACTGCTTCTAAATCAGAACAATGGATAGAGAAAAATAGCAAACCATTATTTTATGGATTGGTAATTGTAATTGTTTTAATTCTAGGTTTTTTAGGATATAACAAATACGTAGTAGAGCCAACAGAATTAAAAGCTTCTAATGAATTGGCTTTCCCAAGAAAATATTTTGATGAGGCATCTACAGCAGGTTCTGGGGTAGATTCTTTATTACAGTTAGGTTTGGATGGCGCTGATGGTAAATATGGCTTTTTAGATATTGCAAGTGAGTTTAGCGGTACTAAAGCAGGAAATGTTGCAAATTATTATGCAGGTGTTTCTTATCTAAAAATGAAAGAATACCAAAAAGCAATCGATTATTTAAGTAAATTTGATTCTGATGATGAGCTTTTAGGTCCTATTGCATTGGGTGCAATTGGTGATGCTTTTTCTGACATCGATCAACCAGAAGAAGCCTTAGATTACTATGAAAAAGCAGCCAACAAAAAAGATAATGAATTTTCAAGTCCATTGTATTTGATGAAAGCTGGTAAAGTAGCCATGGAATTAGGAAAGTTTTCAAAAGCTGAAAAATTATTCACAAAAATCAAAGAAAAATATCCTACTACTGAATTAGGGAGAGATATTGACAAATATATTAGTAGCGCTAAATACGCACAATAATACTAATGGCAACAACAAATTTATCCACTTACGATAAAGCTACAATCCCAAATGCGAAAGATTTTCGATTTGGGATTGTTGTTTCTGAGTGGAATCCTGATATTACACAAAACCTTCACAAAGGAGCTATAAAAGCTCTTTTAGATTGTGGTGCTCAGCAAGAAAATATTATTTCTTGGGAGGTTCCCGGTAGCTTTGAATTGGTATATGGTTGCAAAAAAATGCTAGAAAGTCAAAAGGTAGATGCCATCATAGCCATTGGGAATGTTATTCAAGGTGAAACCAAACATTTCGATTTTGTATGTGAAGGAGTTACCCAAGGCATTGTAGATTTGAATATAAAGTATGACACACCAGTTATATTTTGTGTTTTAACAGACAATACCAAACAACAATCTATAGACAGATCTGGCGGAAAGCATGGAAACAAAGGGATTGAGTGTGCCGTCGCTGCTATTAAAATGGCTGCTTTAGGACAGATTTAACAACTTACTTGCCAACATCGCTTGACAGCTTCTTTTTTATTAAGTAACTTTGGCATTAGTTCTTAAATTGGTCTCATTTTTGATACCTTATAAATAAACTTTTAAAGTTAAACTCTCATGTTCGGATTAGGTGGTGCTTTTAAGCCAAGATCTTATTATGTATTCAATTATACCCCAAGGTATTATGATGAAAAAAAGGAACGCATAGAAAAATTAAAAGAAAAGTATGCTAATGAAGATCAAAGTCCTCATAATGAAGATGATATAACAATTGCTTTTTCAAAAGATAATTTAAAAAGCGCTTGGAAGAAATCAAAAAAAACTTCAGGAAATTCTAAAACTACAAGAAGATTAGCATTTATTATTGCGATTTTAGTAGGAATAGTAGCCTATCTTTTTGAATTGCATAAATTGATTTAATGTCAGATATCATTCAGCTTTTACCAGACCATGTGGCCAATCAAATTGCCGCAGGAGAAGTTGTACAACGACCCGCTTCTGTTGTGAAAGAATTATTAGAAAACTCTATTGATGCTGACGCAACTTCCATTAAACTAATTCTTAAAGATGCTGGGAAAACATTAATTCAAGTCATTGATAATGGCAAAGGAATGAGTGCTACTGATGCGCGATTGTCATTTGAAAGACACGCCACCTCAAAAATAAGATCTGCCGAAGATCTATTTCAACTACATACAAAAGGTTTTAGAGGAGAAGCTTTGGCTTCTATTGCTGCCATTGCTCATGTAGAAATGAAAACCAAATTAGATGCCCAAGAATTAGGAACTCAACTAAAAATTGAAGGGAGTAAGATTGTTTATCAAGAAATGACTGCCACTTCAAAAGGAACAAGCATTGCCGTTAAAAATCTATTTTATAATATTCCTGCACGAAGAAATTTTTTAAAATCGAATGTTGTAGAAACCAGACATATTATTGATGAATTTCAACGTGTTTCTTTAGCGCACCCAGAAATTGCTTTCAGTTTGCATCATAATGATACGGAAGTTTATCATTTAAATGATAGTAATCTTAGAAAGCGTATTGTTTCAATATTTGGCGCTAAAATGAATGAGAAACTGGTTCCTATAGATGAGGAAACAGAATTGATTTCAATAAAAGGTTTTGTGGCTAAACCAGAATATGCTAAGAAAAAAAGAGGCGAACAGTTTTTCTTTGTCAACAACCGTTTTGTAAAAAGTCCTTACTTGCATCATGCGGTACTATCGGCTTTTGATGGCTTGTTAGAACAAGGATCTCACCCCTCCTATTTTTTATACTTAACAGTACCTACAAAAAGTATCGACATCAATATTCATCCCACAAAAACAGAGGTTAAATTTGATGATGAAAAAGCAATGTATGCCATTTTAAGAGCTACGGTAAAGCATAGCTTAGGGCAATATAATGTTGCTCCCGTTTTAGATTTTAATAGAGATGCCACGTTAGATACTCCGTATAATTTCAATAAAAGTCAGGGAACTCCAACTGCTCCAAAAATTTCTGTAGATCCCAACTTTAACCCTTTTAAAAAGGAAGCGCAAAGAGCGGCTTCTTTTGCTCAGAAGAAAGATCATAGTAGTTGGGAAAGTTTGTATGTACATACAGAAAATATGGAATCGCAAGAAACTCTGTTTCAAAAAGAGACAGCATATCAAGCCAATAAAACATTTCAAATACAGAAAAAATATTTGTTGAGTTCTATAAAATCCGGAATGGTTTTAATTCACCAATCATTGGCACATCAACGTGTTTTATATGAAGAGTTTTTGGAAAGCATTACAGTTAAAGATGCCAACAGTCAACAATTACTATTTCCGATTACCATTTCATTTTCGTCCGCAGAAATTGAAACCATTTATACCTTAAAATCTGAGTTAGAAAGCGCTGGTTTTGATTTTGATGAGTTTACCAAAGAATCTGTGACCATTAAAGGAACACCCATTTCTATTTCAGAAAGTCAAGTATCTATTGTTCTTGAAGAATTGTTAGAAAATGTCAATTTAGATGTTCCAGATGCCAATTTTAATCCTTTCGATTTGATGGCGAAATCTTTTGCAAAATCCTTAACGATTAAAACTGGGGTGTATTTATCACAAAAAGAGCAGGAAAGTTTAGTGAATAATTTGTTTTCTTGTAAAGAACCTAGTGTTTCGCCATCAGGAAAAGCGACTTTTAAAACACTGACTTTAAATGAAATCGATCAACTTTTTGCACATTAAGATATGAACAGACTAAATCTTACAGGCGCAATTAAGCATTTAATTATTATAAATGCTATCCTATTTGCTGCCCCTCAACTTTTAGACCTTGATTTCACTAATGTTCTTGCGTTACAATTTCCAAAGAATGAACATTTTGGACTTTGGCAATATTTGACGCATTTATTTATGCATGCAGATATAAGGCACATTTTTTTTAATATGTTTTTATTATGGGTAGTCGGCAGTCATGTAGAACAATTATGGGGTCGTAATAAGTTTCTCTTTTTTTATATTTCTAGTGGTATTGGAGCAGGAATAATTGCTACATCAATAAATTATTTTCAATTTGATTTAATATACGATCAATTGATAAACAATGGTTTAAGTGTTGCTGATATACAAAACATTTTGGATACTGGAAGATATAATGATGCAATAGTAACTGTGTCTAATCAAAAAATGAGTGATTTTTTTAATTACTATCATACTCCTTCTGTAGGTGCTTCTGGGGCTGTCTTTGGAGTTTTTGCTGCCTCAGCTGTATTATATCCAAATGCTCGAATTGGATTGTTGTTTTTACCTTTTACTTTGACAAATAAATATTTTATATCTATTTTAGTTTTATCAGATTTATTTTTAGGAGCTTTAAGTTTACCAAATGATAATGTTGGGAGGTTTGCACATGTAGGCGGCGCCATTATAGGGTTTATCATTGCTTATTACTGGAAGCAAAATCAATTCAAACGATATAATTAATGAGCATTATCAACGACATAAAAGCTCAATTTAAAAAAGGGTCTATTGTAGAACAATTGATCTATATTAACATTGGTATTTTTCTTCTGACACTCATTATTAGTTCTTTTTCAGGATTATTTGAAGGTCGTGATAATTTTATTGTCCAATGGTTTGCTTTGCCTTCTTCGTTTGAGATTTGGATTAGCAGGCCTTGGTCTATAATTTCCTATGGTTTTTTGCATGCAGGTTTTTTACACATTCTATTTAATTGCATTGTTCTTTACTTTTTTGGAAAGTTGTTTTTAGATTATTTTACGCCCAAACAATTGTTGAGTTTCTATCTATTAGGAACACTTTTCGGCGGAATCTTATTTATGTTTAGTCAGAATTACTTTCCAGCATTTTTGGGAGAAAGGCCTATTTTATTGGGGGCTTCTGCTGGAGTTTCTGCAATAGTGATAGGTATTGCCACCTATATTCCAAACTATCAATTAAAGTTTCGTTTTATTGGATATGTAAAGCTTTGGCATTTAGCTGGGATTTTTATTTTATTAGATCTCATTCAACTTTCTGGAAATAATGGAGGTGGTCATTTTGCTCATTTAGGCGGTGCTTTGTTTGGTTATTTATACGTTTCTCAGGCAAGGAATAAACCAATCAATATTTTTGGTTGGCTAACTGGTTTATTTAAAACCAAAAAGAAACCTTTAAGAACTGTACACAAATCAAAAAAGAAAACGGTTTCTGCTACAGCAAAAAATATGAATCAAAAGCAAATTGATGCAATCTTAGATAAGATTAGTAAATCTGGCTATGATACGCTAACAAAAGAAGAGAAAGCTTTCCTTTTTAAACAAGGAAAATAACAGTCTAAATTGCATGAAACGAATAGTAACAAATTTTAAAAATAACTTCACAAAAGGGAATGTTTAAAATTTTTAATGAGAGAACGAGTGGTTGTACACGTTCTTAATTTTATAATTATGTCAATTAATTACTAAAATTTAAACCTGTGAAAAAAAAATCGTTTTGGGATAAATTTCTATTCTTTACCAATTCTTTGGTAGCGATTCTTTTGCTGTTTTCTTATATACTTCCTTTTGTATCTCCTAAGTCCACTCCAAGCTTTGCTGTTCTGAGTTTAACAGTTCCTGTTTTGTTTTTGATGAACCTTCTTTTTGCCATTTATTGGATGATTAAATTGAAAAAACAATTCATTTTATCTACATTGATTATCCTTTTAGGTTTTGGATATATTAGTCTTATTTATAAATTTTCTCAAAAGGAAACACCGCTCAATGACGACATGAAAGTAATGAGCTATAATGTTCGAATGTTTAATGTCTATGGATGGAACCCTAATGATTCAGTTGCGCAAAAAACTTATGATTTTATCAATGAAAAGAAGCCCGATGTTCTTGCCATTCAAGAGTTTTTTGAATCTGATAATATTCAGATTTCTTATCCGTATAAATACATCAAAACAAAATCGAAAACAAATAAATTTGGATTGGCTATTTACTCCAAATATCCAATTATTAATTCGGGTTCCTTAGATTTTAAACACAGTGCAAACAATACCATTTTTGCCGATATTGTGAAAGAAAGCGACACCATTCGAGTTTATAATGTTCATTTAGAGTCTTTGAAAATAAGTCCAGATAAAGAGAATTTTGGTGAAAAAAATTCAGACAAACTATTGCGTCGCATGAAAACTGCTTTTAAAGAACAAGCACTTCAAACCGAGCAATTCTTAGCTCATGAAAAGTTGTGGAAAGGAAAAAAAATAGTTTGTGGAGATTTTAATAACACTGCATTTTCTTGGGTCTACCGTCAGATTTCAAAAGACAAACAAGATGCTTTTAGAGTCGCAGGAAAAGGCTTAGGAAAAACTTTTGATTATGGCTACCCTTTGCGAATCGATTTTATCTTAGCTGATGATGCCTTTGACGTCAATTATTTTAAAACTTTTGATGTAAAGTACTCAGACCACTTCCCTATTCTAGCGAGATTGAATTTGAAAAAATAAGGTCTTTTAGCTTCTTAATTAACGTGATGTTACTTAGAATCTGGGTTAGGGATTGCAGTGGCATCCCACGCATTTGGTGTGGATATAACGAAAAGCCCGACCACGCTTTTTGGAGCGTGGGAACCTCCAAAAAAAATAAACTTTTACTGTTTTGCTAAACCTTTGAATTTTTATTACTTATTTTTTGACCCTCTTTAAGTTTAAATGATTGATGGGATTCATTCCCAATCCGCTAACGTTCTTATGTGTAAAACGTACCACTTCATCGTAGTATAACGGAATTACGGGAGCAGAAGACATTATTAAACTATCCATTTTTTGATATAGACGATGGCGCTCTTTTGTATCTGTAGTATTGATGGATTGCTCTAACAAAGCATCAAACATATCATTCTTATAATGCGTATAATTGGGACCGTTAGGCGAAAAGTTTTTACGATGGAAAATGAACAAGTAATTTTCTGCATCTGGATAATCCGCTACCCAACTTCCTCTAAAAACAGAAAGTTTTCCATTAACTTTTTGCTCTCGTAAAGTGGATGGCGGCATGACATCTACAGTAACTTCCAAGCCAATTTTTTGCATTTCTCTTTGAATAAACTCGCACATATCTTGGTACTGGCTATTGGTTGAAATAGTAATCGATGGGGTTTTGTTCCCAGATTCAGAAATGTATTCGTGAATTAGTTTCCGTGCTCTTTCTGGTTGATAGGTATATCCTTCCATGTGATTAAATGATGGTAAGCCTTTGGGGATAAAACCGTTTACGGCTGGTGTACCAATTCCATTTCTTAAATATTGAATCATTTTTACTCTGTCAAAACCATAATTCATGGCTTTACGAATCTTTATAGAACTGGTTTCTTTTTCCTCTGCATCTAAAAGAATCCCTAAGTATTCTGTGTTTAAATACGGTCCTTTCATCATATTAATTTTATCTGAATAGATTTCCTTCAAAGCCCCTGTAGATGTTAGAATATTGTCTTTATAAGATGCATCGATACTATTTAGAAAATCTGAATTTCCTTGGATAAATTGTAAAAACTCACTTTGTTTATCGGGTAAAAAGGTAGTAGAAACGGCCTCTAAATAGGGCAATTGATTGCCTTCTTCGTCTTTTTCATAATACAGCGGGTTTTTTCGAAATACTAATTTTATATTTTCTACCCATAATTTAAATCGAAACGGTCCCGTTCCAATAGGATTTGCTCTAAACTCGTTACCGAAATAGTCAACTGCTTCTTTCGGAACAACTGCGCAATATTGCATACTCAATAAGCTTATAAAAGGCGGAAAAGAGTTTTTTAGCTGAATGACAAAAGTCGAATCGTTTTTCGCACTAAAGTGATCTACATAATCCAAAACCCATTTACCTGGAGATGCTACTTTTGGGTCTATTAATCTATGAAATGAATATTCAAAATCCTTCGCTACGACATTTCTTGTGGAATCATTTCCAAACAAAACATGCTTATGGAATTTCACATCTTTTCGCAAGCTAAACTCATATGTTTTTCCATCTTCAGAAATTGTCCAATTCTTCGCAATATCAGGTTGTACATGTAAACCCTCATCTAACTGAACCAATCCGTTAAACAATTGAGCCGTTGCCCATATCGTTCTTAAATCTTTCGAAAAAGCGGGATCTAAGGTGACAATATTTGCATGTTGATTGTATCGAAATACCTGAGAATCATCAAATTTTGAATTTCTTTCATCACAAGAAGTAAAAAGAACAAAAAAAAGAAAGCAGTAAAAAAAACTCACCAACCTGTCTACCGACAAGGCAAGTACATTTGTCTTGTTTCTTGAGTCTATGTTCTTTTTTCTATTTCTTAAACCCATACTCCCTTTCTACTTTACAAATTCGTAATTGATATTGTTTGTACCATTGTTCTCTACCTCTATTCCTAGCTTCCGTATGCTCTATATTGTTTTTCCATTGTACAATAGCTTCTAAGCTTTCCCAATAAGAAACAGTAATTCCCACTTCATTTCTTGCAGATTCTATTCCTAAATAACCTTCTTGTTCTTTTGCTAACGCTTCCATTCTTTCGGCTGTCTCCATATATTCTGATACATCATCAGACAAAAGTGTCGTAAAAATTACAGCATAATAAGGAGCTTGTAAATCGCTAGCTATCATAACATCAATTCGTATTTAGTTTCTGGAAGATTTAAATGAGGTTCAATTCCTTTGTCAACTACTTTAAAATTACACTTTTCAAGAATCTTAGCAGAAGCAATATTTACATCTACCACATAACCTATCAGCTTAGGAATTCCTACAGACTGACTGTAATTTACAATTCCTGTACAAATCTCGTAACCATAACCCAATCTCCAATAGTTCTCTAAAAATCGGTATCCCAACTCATCATCTCCTTTATCATCCTTGATAAAAGCACAAGTTCCTATAAATTCTTTATCCGATTTTCTTTCAATGGCATAGATCCAAAAATTATTTCCTTCTTTGTCGTAAAATTGAATTAATTGCTTCAATTCTTCTTGATGGGCTTCTAAAGACTTTATCTCACCCGTTACGTATTGCATTACTTTCGGATTGCTTTGCATGGTATTAAACGGATTTATATCACTCATTATTAGTTTTCTAACTAGTAATCTTTTCGTTTCAAAAATGATTTCAGTACTCACCTATTTTTTAAGAATTATCGTAACTTTGTGCGCCTTTAAATGTACAAGAATGAATGCAGATAAAAAAGTAGCATTTTACACTTTAGGATGTAAACTTAACTTCTCTGAGACTTCTACGATTGCCCGTAGTTTTGTCAGTGAAGGTTTTGATCGTGTAGACTTTCAAGAGAAGGCAGATGTTTATGTCATAAATACTTGTTCTGTTACTGACAATGCAGATAAACGTTTTAAGACCATTGTAAAGAATGCATTGAAGAAAAATGAAGATGCTTTTTTAATTGCGGTGGGTTGCTATGCACAATTAAAACCTGAAGAATTGGCGGCTGTTGATGGTGTCGATTTGGTTTTAGGAGCTACCGAGAAATTCAATGTGACCAGTTATATCAATGATTTAACGAAAAACGACATTGGAGAAGTTCATTCTTGTGAGATTTCTGACGCGGATTTTTATGTCGGTTCTTATTCTATTGGTGATCGTACTCGTGCTTTCTTAAAAGTTCAGGATGGATGTGATTATAAATGTACCTATTGTACCATTCCTTTAGCAAGAGGAATTTCTAGAAGTGATACGGTAGAAAATGTGTTGCAAAACGCCAAAGAGATTTCCAGTAAGGGAATTAAAGAGATTGTGTTGACGGGTGTGAATATTGGCGATTATGGAAAAGGCGAATTTGGAAACAAAAAACACGAACATACTTTTCTTGAATTGGTCAAAGAATTGGATCAAGTGGAAGGGATTCATCGTTTGCGAATTTCTTCTATAGAACCTAATTTATTGAAGGATGAAACTATCGATTTTGTTTCCAACTCGGAAATTTTTGTTCCTCATTTTCACATTCCTTTGCAAAGTGGTAGTGACGATTTATTAAAGAAAATGAAACGTCGTTATTTACGAAATACGTATACAAATCGTGTTACTAAGATTAAAGAAGTGATGCCCAATGCTTGTATTGGCGTAGATGTGATTGTCGGTTTTCCTGGTGAAACTGACGAACATTTCTTAGAAACCTACAATTATTTGAATGATTTGAACGTTTCTTATTTACATGTCTTTACGTATTCTGAAAGACCTAATACTGAAGCCGTTTTATTAGATGGCGTGGTACCCAAGAATGTAAGAGCAAAACGAAGTAAAATGTTACGAGGACTGTCAGTAAAAAAACGTAGAGCATTTTATGAGAATCAGTTAGGGAACAGCTTAACTGTCTTGTTTGAAAGTGAAAACAAAGAAGGATATATCCACGGGTTTACAGAAAATTATGTAAAAGTAAAAACACCCTGGAACCCAGCATTGGTCAATACATTACACGAAGTTACTTTAACAAAGATTGATCAGGATGGCTTGGTTCGTTTTGAGTTTGTGAATGAAAGCCTTGTAGTTAATCATTAAACAAGTGTTCTTTTGAACACTTGTTTGAGTATGTCGAAAGGCAATAATTTATATCATTAGTTCTATGAAAAAAATATTTTTATTATGTCTTTCTATCGCGATTTTCAGCTGTGAAACTTCTACTAAGGAGAAAAAGTCAGCACCCATTATCGAAAAGGAAACCCCGAAAGAAGTTATTGTACCGAAAAAAGAAAAAAAAGTTGACCCTACATTGGTGAAACTCAAAAAGAAAGCCTGTTCTGGAGATTGTCCTGTTTTTGAAGTTTTGATTACCAAAGACAGTATTTTAACTTACAAAGGCATTCGATATACCCATGTTAGAGGAACTCGTATTGTAAAGTTATCACCCAGACAATTTACAAAGCTCTCTCAAATTTTAGAGAAGTCTAATTTTTTAAAGTTGAAAAGACGCTACACAAAAAGTGGAACAAAAGATTTTGCAGAAACTGTAATTACTTATCAGGATAAAAAAGTAACGGTTCGGCTTTGGAAAGATTCTCCTGATAGGTTGACAGATATTTACGTTTTTATAGAAGACATTTTATACAACAAAAGATTTCTAAAATAATGTCTAAAATTCAAATATATTGCATGCCAGGTTTGGGGGCTAGTCCAAAGATATTTGAGCATATTACTTTACCCGAAGATACTTTCGAACTTCATTTTCTAGAATGGAAGATTCCGCTTTCTTTTCATGAGTCTCTTGAAGAGTATTCCAAAAGAATGTGTGAAGATATTCAACATAAAAATCCTATTTTAATTGGTGTTTCTTTTGGCGGAATCTTGGTGCAAGAAATAGCCAAACTTATTGATATTAAGGAAATTATCATCATATCGAGTATTAAGTCAAGTCACGAGTTCCCAAACCGTTTGAAGCTTATTCAAGCAACCAAAACATACAAACTCTTTCCTACAAAAATTGTAGAAAACTTAGACGCCTATACCAAATATTTTTTAGGTGATTTCTTAAAGAAAAGAGCTGAATTGTATAAGATGTATTTGTCTGTAAGAAATGCAGATTATATGAAATGGGCGATTCATCATGTTTTGCATTGGAAGCAAGAAAATCCGCCAGAAAATATCCTTCACATTCACGGTACGGAAGATCATGTTTTTCCGAGTAAACATCTCAAAGATTTTATTCCTATTGAAAAAGGAACGCATACGATGATACTTTTAAAAGCCAAAACAATTTCTGAAATAATTAAAAAGCATTTGAGTTCTTAATTAGCGCTATTTTTTCTCTGGTTAGGTTGTAGTACTATTTTCGTTTTATATCTACTCATTATTTTTTGAGTTGACAGCAAGTCTGTTTAATCTTTTCGTTTTATAGAAAAAGTTAGATAAATAGATCTTCCTGCCTACTTGCTCTACGAGGTCAAAGTAAGCGTAAAAATGAAATAGCCTTTTTTATTCTATTTTTAATTTTGTCTTTTCTCTCTGTTCTTTCTTCTATTCTCTTTACTCTTAGTTACTAAGCTTATACCCTGAGTTTTCCGAAGCGATGTCGACGCTGGTTGCTGAGCCTGTCGAAGCATCTATTTTCCAAAAAAAAACCTCATTATTCACATTACTTTAACTTGATAAGTCAATTGCAATTCCTTAATTTTAAGGATTACTAATTCAAGGAGATTTCAATGCAGAAAACAGTTCGATTTTTATCAGTCTTATCCATAACCATACTTTCAATTTCTTTTATAAATGCCGTTTACATCTCTGATGTAGGTCCAAAAAACACAGCAGAAACCTATACGATCAAGGCTTTAAAAATGCCGAAAGGGTTGACATTTGCTGGAGAGGAAGTTCCTACAGATCGTTTTGATATTAAAGAACGAATGGATAGAGAGTTGTTGGTTAATACTTATTGGCAATCCAATGGTTTGCTATTGATTAAAAGAGCGCATAAATATTTTCCAATCATAGAACCTTTGTTGAAGAAATATGGAATCCCTGACGATTTCAAATATCTTGCGGTTGCTGAAAGCGGATTGCAAAACAACTCCTCTCCCGCTGGAGCTTCAGGATTTTGGCATTTTTTGCGTTCATCTGCCAAAGAATATGGTTTGGAAGTCAATAGAAATGTAGACGAACGTTATAATCTAGAGCTGGCAACAAAAGTAGCTGCGGATTATTTAAAAAAATCCAAAGAACGTTTTGGAAGTTGGACACTCGCTGCTGCTGCTTACAATGCAGGTAATGCAAGAATTTCTAGAAGTTTAAAGACGCAACAAGTCAATAGTTATTATGATTTGCTTTTAAATTCTGAAACTTCTCGTTATGTTTTTCGAATTGTCGCTTTAAAAGAAATTCTGTCGCAGCCAAAACAATATGGATTTGAATTTGATAAGGAAGATCTCTATGTTTTACCCAAAACTAGAACTGTAAAAGTAGATACCGTTATTACCAACATTGCTTCTTTTGCTAAGCAATTCAATACAAATTATAAAGAGTTAAAGCTCTACAATCCTTGGCTACGAGAAAACAAATTGAATAATAGAACTAGGAAGTTATATCATATACAAATTCCTGTAAAATAAAGAAAGCCCATCCAATTGGATGGGCTTTGCCTTTAAAAATTAACTAGTAGTATATATTAGATTACTCTTACGTTTACTGCGTTTAATCCTTTTTTTCCGTCTCTTAATTCGAATTCAACTTCATCGTTTTCACGAATTTCGTCGATTAATCCTGATACATGTACGAAATGTTCTTTGTTGCTTCCTTCTTCAGTGATAAATCCAAATCCTTTAGATTCGTTGAAAAATTTTACGGTACCTTTACTCATAATAGTGTTGTATTGATGTTGTCTATTTAATTATCGACAACTTTATTTATTGAGGCGCAAAGTTACATCTTATTTTAATAACAAATGATAAAATATTGATTTTCTTTTATTTATACAAAAAACCTCTTAAAAAATTGACTTTACTCTACCCACAATTCCTGTATTCAATTGAACCTTAATACCATGCGGATGATTCGACGATTTGGTCAAAATTCTTTTGACTATTCCTTCTGTTAACTCTCCAGTTCTTTGATGGTGTTTTTGGACGACAGCTACCTCATTTCCAACTTGAATATCTTTTCTATTTGTTCCGTCCATTATAAATGAGTTGTTAGAATTCCTTGCAAATATATTTACTTTTTTATCCTGAATTAGTTTTTGATCTACAAATGCCCGTTTATGTTAAAAATTCTTTAAATGTAACCTTTATAACCCTGTTAGTCATATTCTTAGAAAATATTTTTTCTACATTTGAGATAAGCCAATAAGTTACATCTCTATGTAGTATTTGCTCGATTAGAAAAATAAAAAAGCATATGAAAAAAATAATACCCTTCTTCGTCTTATTAATTCTGATTTCAAACCAATTATTCGCAACAGAACAAGAGTCAGATATCTTACATTATGGAAAAGAAAAGTTAACTGTTAATATTGGTTGGGGACATCCTTCACCTTTAGAAACATATTATCAACAAAATAATATTAAATACCCTTTTAAAATGATAAGCACTGCAAATTATAGAGGGCATGTAGCGACTTGGAAAATTGACGGAGGTAAATTCTATATTATTGAGGTGGCAATAGAAGAAGAAAAATACAAGCCACAAAAATTTAATATCAAATCTAAAGACGAAAACTTTTCTTCAGAAGATAAAATATTTGCTGATTGGTTTAATGGTGTTTTAGTTTGTCAAAAAAGAGATGAAAAGAACTATTGGAATATAGAATATTCTGTCTATTTCTATATTAAAAATGGAGTAATTCAAAAAACTGAAAAAATCACAGATGAAGATTTAAAAAGAATCCAAAATATATCTAAAAAAGACACCTTAAATATGGAACTCATGAGTAAACATTCCATACTTTATTTAAATCAATCTTATATAAGTTACTATTTCAGGTTACACGATAAAGAAAAAGTAACTATTAAAGAAAAAAATGGTTACATCACTGGAAAACAAGGGAATAGTATTATCTTAGAATATTTCAACAATGATCACATGAATTGGGTTTACAATTGGGAAAATTTTGAATTGAATGGAGCACCAAATGGTGTTTGGGAAATCGAAGGAAATAAATTGTTCTTGAAATCTATAAATCTGCATATAGGCTTAGGTTTTGACGGAGCTGAAAAAATTGGAGTTGATTTATCAAATGTTTTTAAAGCTGAAAAAATAAAAAATGGGAAGGTTCTTGTTGATTGGGCAAATGGAATTTATATAATCACTCATGAAGAAGAAATAAAAGATGAATTTAACTTCAAAAGCTTCAAAGAAACTGAGTATACTTTATTGAGAATAAATAATGGCATTATTGAAGAATCTAGAACAATACCAAATGACTTCAATTTTAAAGAGATTCCTCAAGATATTGACAAAGGGTTGAAAAAATTAATTGAAGATTATAAAGAGCAATAAAAAATAAACCCTAAATTGTTTGTATATCAATTACAAATCAAAAAGGTTTGTGTACTTATTCTTAAAACCCACTCCTAACACTCTCAAACTCACTTATAATCTCTTCCAAGACTTGTTTGGCAGGTTTTATTTTGTGGATGATTCCTGCAATCTGACCAATTTCTAATTCGCCATTTTCTAGATCGCCTTCAAACATTCCTTTTTTAGCTCTTGCTCTTCCTAGCAATTCTTTGATTTGTTCTATAGTAGGGTTTTGCTGATACAACTCTTGTACTTGCTCATAAAAATGGTTCTTTACCAAACGAACGGGTGCTAATTCTTTTAAAGTTAAATGTGTATCGCCATCTTTTACATTGACAATAGTCTGCTTGAAATTTTCGTGGGCAGAAGATTCTACAGTGGCTGCAAATCGACTTCCAATTTGAACGCCATCGGCTCCTAAAACCATCGCTGCTAGCATTCCGCGTCCACTTCCAATTCCACCTGCGGCAATAACAGGAATCTTCACAGATTCTTTTACCATCGGAATCAATGTAAAGGTTGTACTTTCCTCACGTCCGTTATGTCCACCAGCTTCAAAGCCTTCACAAACTACAGCATCAACGCCAGCGGCTTCTGCTTTTAAAGCAAACTTTACAGAACTTACTACATGCACAACTGTGATTCCTTTTTCTTTTAAAAAAGCTGTCCAGGTTTTTGGATTTCCTGCCGAAGTAAAAACGATCTTCACGTCTTCTTCCACAATAATCTCCATGATTTCTTCAATCTGAGGATATAACATCGGAACATTCACACCAAAAGGTTTGTCTGTTGCTTTCTTGCATTTCTGAATGTGTTCTCGTAATACTTCCGGATACATAGAACCTGACCCTATCAAACCCAATCCGCCAGCATTAGAAACTGCAGAAGCTAGTTTCCTACCGCTTACCCAAATCATTCCTCCTTGAACAATGGGATATTGAATATTAAAAAGTTGTGTGATTTTGTTTGTCATCTAACGAAACTACGAAATAACTCCAGAACCTAATAACTCTTCGCCTTGATACCAAGCAACGAATTGCCCTTCCTGAATAGCAGATTGCGGGTTTTCGAATTCTACAAACAATCCGTTTTCTACTTTGTACAATATGGCTTTTTCCAGAACTTGTCTGTATCTAATTCTCGCTTGTACTTCCATGGTTTCATGAGGTTGTAAAGCTAAATCTTCACGAATCCAATGTTCTTCGTTTTGAGTGACAAACAAGACACTTCTATACAGTCCTTTATGATTTTTACCTTCGCCTGTATAAATGACATTTTTATTGACATCTGTTTCAATAACAAACAAAGGTTCTTTAGTGCCTCCAACGGCCAATCCTTTTCGTTGACCTTTGGTAAAATAATGTGCTCCTTGATGTTTTCCAACTACCTTACCATCTTCTTGATGGTATTGATATTTGGTTGCATAAAAATTCAGCTCTTCTTCTTTGTTAGAAAAGTTTGGAATGTCTCTTTGATAAATCGTTGAATCTCCTGCAACTTGAACAATGACACCATCTTTAGGCTGTAATTTTTGTTGTAAAAATTCGGGCAAACGGACTTTCCCAATAAAACACAAGCCTTGAGAATCTTTCTTTTCTGCAGTAATTAGATCTGCTTTTTTAGCAATTTCTCTTACTTCTGGCTTGGTCAATTCTCCGATGGGAAATAATGCTTTTTTCAGTTGCTCTTGCGACAATTGACATAAAAAATAAGATTGATCTTTATTGGTATCCTTTCCAGCTAATAATTTATAAACGGATTGTCCGTCAATAACTTCTTCGTCCTTTCTGCAATAATGACCTGTTGCAACATAATCGGCACCTAAGTTCAGCGCAATGTCCATAAAAACATCAAATTTGATTTCTCTATTGCACAAAACATCTGGATTGGGAGTTCTTCCTTTTTCGTATTCATCAAACATATAATCAACAATACGTTCTTTGTATTGTTCGCTTAAGTCGACTACTTGAAAAGGGATTCCTAATTTCTCTGCAACAATTAAAGCATCGTTACTGTCTTCTAACCATGGACATTCGTTTGAAATGGTTACAGAATCGTCATGCCAATTTTTCATAAAAAGACCAATCACTTCATATCCTTGTTCTTTTAAAAGATATGCAGTAACGCTACTATCTACACCGCCAGAAAGTCCAACTATTACTCTTTGCATTATTTTTATTTTCGATGCAAATTTACGAAAATGCTTCTGAAGTTTCTATTGAAAGTATTGATGTTCTTATTGTAAAAACTGATGGATTTTTTCAAACTCTAAGATAGATTTATTATCACGAGAAATTCTCTTTAGTTATCTTTATTTTCATTCTTTTTGAGCTCGCTTTTTTTAAATAGGTTTGCTTTTCTTTTTTCTTTTTCTGTCGCTTTTTTTCCTCCGATATAAAACTCCCATTTCCCAAATCTTTTTCCGTTTTTATAAAGTCCCTCTTCTTTTAAATCGCCATTCAATTCATAATATTTGCCTTCTCCATGTAAGACATCATTTAGATAATTGACTTCTTCAATAAGAACTCCTTCATCAGAATACTTTTTAGAAAACCCATTTTTCTTGCCATTGCTATATTGAGTATGTTCTAAAACTTTGCCATTATTATAGTAGTTTTTGAGATCTCCTTCTAGTTTTCCATCGACATAAAACTCTTCAGAAAATAATTTCCCATTTGTAAAATAGTAAATCCACTTTCCTACTCGGTTTTTACCTACCATTTTTCCTTTTGTACGAAGTTTACCATCTAAGGTATAGTAAGTGACATCAGCCGAATTAGAGTCGGCAGAGAATTTTTTAATGATGGTTGGATGCTTAGACGTTGTAATGTCGTAGTACTTAAAAGTGCCTACTTCTTTTCCGTTTACAAACTGTCCTACATAACGAATTCTTTTGTTGGGATAATATTTTTTCCAAACACCTGTTCGTTTTTTATTCTTGTTGAATTGATTAATTTTTTGGGCATTTACAGAAGAAAGTCCAAAAAAAACAAAGAATAAAATGGAAAGAGGAATGAGTCTTTTTATCTTTAGCATCAATTAATTATTTAACGTAAATATACATATTTCGACCAAATCTAATGAATAGAGCGTATTTAATTCAGGAACTCAATAATATTGAGAACGCTAAAAGAGATAACAGGCAAAGGGTAGCAAATATTGTGTTAGACAGATTAGAATTAGTCGCTCCTTTGGTTGCTATTACTTTTCAGGTTAATGATAAAGTATCCGTCAAAGCCGCTTGGATTTTAGAATGGATTTGTACTCATAACGATTTGAATGTAATTCTTCCTCATTTAGAGACATTTACAAGCAATATTAAACATGTAACTTTTGATAGTGCTACGAGGCCTTGTGCTAAAATATGTGAACATTTAGCCGTTGCATATACCAACAAACAAGATAATTTGGTGAAAAATGCTTTAAAAGATTCACATATTGAAACGATTATAGAAACTGGTTTTGATTGGTTAATTACGCCTCAAAAAATTGCAGTTAGAGCCTATACTATGAATAGTCTGTTCTTATTCGGCTTATCTAGAGATTGGGTACATCCTGAATTAGAGCATTTGATTCGCAGCAAAATTATTCACGAAAGCAAAGGTTGTAAAGCCAGAGGGAGGTATATTTTGGACGCTATAGAAAAGCATCGTTCTTTATAAGTTCTGAGACCTTTCAGGTTTTAAAAACCTGAAAGGTCTTATCAAATCTGAAGGTTTTTAGCAGCAACACGCTAAACAAATTTTGTCATGCATTCAATTTTCGTTTATGATTCTAGTCATAAATAAAATGTAACCTACAGGATAACTTTGTTGTATCAATATAAAAATCATGAATACAACAATCTTACATCACGTAGAAAAAAAGGAAGTTTTAAGTTTCAATATTATCAATCGCATCAACAAAGCAATTGAAAAAGAAACCATCAATGCTATAGGAATTAGTGTCGCTTTAATTATGCTAGGAACTTGTTTAGCGTCTATTACAGTGGCAATAGCTGCAAGCAAAGGCTTATTTATTATCTTAATGACATGTGCTGTATTAGCGATGGGAGCGAATGTTGTTGCTTTAAGTCAACGATCTTTTAAAACCATTGTTTGGGCTTTTATTATAAATGTAGGCATCAATTTTATTGCGCTTATTTATTTAATTAGTCTTAGTGTGTAATCTAGCTTCATAAATTCGAAGAAAGAGTATGGATGCAATATTCCGTGCTCTTTCTTTGGCTTCATTAGCTTTATCACCATAAAACAATGAATCTACTGTAGAAAACCAAAGTTCTAACCATTTTCCAAAATGTTTTTGAGTAATTCCGTGATTAAAATGTTGGTCGACATTTTTATGCTTTTTCATCGGGTCTCCTTTATAAATTCTTTTAAAGAATAAATTAGATTCCCAGAAATCAGTTAATTTTTCTAAATGCGGATTCCATTCTTCATCTGGGATCATTTCTAAAAAAATAGGTCCAATAAAATCATCTTTTTTTATTTGATTGTAAAATGTTGAAACCAGTAAAAAAATGTCGTCTCTATTTTTAATTTCTCTAACTTCCATTCTAAGTATTTTAGGCTTCAAAAGTATATCTTTACGTATTGAAGCTTTATGACCTAAATCATAATGATTAACGAACAACTTCTTCTTAAATATGGAGCTCGACTCAAAGAGTATTCAAAAAGTGAAATTATTTTCTCTGAAAATGAAAATGCTCGCTATTACTATCAAATAGTTCATGGTGCTGTAAAGATGAACAATTATAATGATGATGGAAAGGAATTTATTCAAGGTCTTTTTTATAAATCACAAAGTTTTGGAGAACCTCCTTTATTCATTGATGTTAGATATCCTGCAAATGCAGAAACACTTTCTGATAGTTCTATCTTAGTTTTAACCAAAGAATCCTTAATTAATTTATTATACGAAAATCCAGAAGTACATTTAGAAATTACCACAGCCTTGGCCAATAGATTGTATTACAAAGCAATTATCGCTTCAGAAATTTCTAGTCATGAACCAGAACATCGGGTTTTACGATTTTTAGATTATTTAAAACATGACATTTTTAAAATCAAGGAAAAATTTGCTTTTAAAGTAGCATATACAAGGCAACAAATCGCAGATTTATTAGGCTTACGAGTGGAAACCGTGATTCGAGTTATTAAAAATTTAGAGCGGAAAAATGAAGTAAAAATTATTAAGAGAAAGGTATATAGATAAATTCATTGGAAAGTTAAACTAAGACTGCTTGTCTCTACTAGCTCAGCAGAACTATCAAGAAGAAGAATTTTTGCTTACAAACTAGTTCTCGATACAATCACGCCATAGCGTGATCACTCGAACTGACATTCCGAAAATTAGTTTAACTCAAAATATACAACGGGTTATAGATAAATTCTTTTTTATGCTGAAATCACTCTAGTAATTTCTATTTTTGTGCTTTAGAACACAGCACCAAAAATGAATCTTACACAACTCAATGCCATCTCTCCTATTGATGGTCGCTATCGCGGTAAAGTTGCCCAACTAGCAAACTATTTTTCTGAAGAAGCTTTAATCAAATATCGCGTTTTAGTAGAAATCGAATATTTTATCGCACTCTGTGAAATTCCTTTGCCTCAATTAGCCGATTTTAATACTTCTTTGTTTCCAGAACTCAGAAAGATATATGATGAGTTTAATGCTGATGATGCTCAGAAAATAAAAGATATTGAAAAGGTAACCAATCACGATGTAAAAGCCGTTGAGTATTTTATCAAAGAAAAATTTGATGCACTTGGGTTACAGCAATACAAAGAATTCATTCATTTCGGATTAACCTCTCAAGACATTAACAATACAGCCGTTCCGCTTTCCATAAAAGACGCTATTAGCGAAGTTTATGCGGATGAATTGCAGAAGGTTATAGATCGATTAAAGGAATTGTCTAAAGATTGGGCAGAAGTCTCTATGTTGGCAAGAACTCACGGTCAGCCAGCATCTCCTACACGTTTAGGAAAAGAAATTGAAGTTTTTGTAGTTCGTTTAGAAGAACAATTAAAATCTTTTGTCAACATTCCAAATGCCGCAAAGTTTGGAGGCGCAACAGGAAATTACAACGCACATAAGGTAGCTTATCCTTCTATTGATTGGAAGGCGTTTGGTTCTCATTTTGTGAATGAAAAACTAGGTTTGTACCATTCGTTTCCAACTACTCAAATAGAGCATTACGACCATATGGCTTCTTTGTTTGACGCTTTAAAAAGAATCAATACTATTTTGATTGATTTGGATAGAGATATTTGGACTTATGTTGCCATGGATTATTTTAAACAAAAAATTAAAAAAGGAGAAATAGGTTCTTCTGCCATGCCACATAAAGTGAATCCTATCGACTTTGAAAACTCAGAAGGGAACTTAGGAATTGCCAATGCTATTTTTGAGCATTTATCAGCGAAACTTCCTATTTCTAGAATGCAACGAGACCTGACAGATAGTACAGTTTTAAGAAATGTGGGTGTTCCTTTTGGACATACCCTAATCGCTTTTGCTTCTACCCTAAAAGGATTGAATAAATTATTGTTAAACGAAGCGAAGTTTGAAGAAGATTTAGAAAACAACTGGGCTGTAGTTGCTGAAGCTATTCAGACCATTTTAAGACGTGAGGCCTATCCAAATCCGTATGAAGCGTTGAAAGGTTTAACAAGAACCAATGAAAAAATTAATCGGCAGTCCATCGCAAATTTTATAGATTCACTAGAAGTTTCTGAGGCAATTAAAACGGAATTAAAAGCAATTACTCCATCTAATTATACAGGAATCTAATGGTCTCAATTTTAAATTTTAAACGGTTGTCAGTTCGAGTGAAATTGCGCAGCAATTTAGTATCGAGAAGTTCTCGATACAATTTTTTATCAAAAATTACTCGAAGTGACATTTTAGTTTTATTTCTAAGTGTTTTATTATTTTTCGCATGTCAACCAGAACCTACAGGAAATGCTGAGCGTTTTCAAAAAGGAGTTTTTGAAATTCCTGCTGGAAAAGGGTATAATAAAACCATCATCACTCGAATTGATAGTTTACAAATTGAGCGTTATACGAAATATACAGAGATTTCTACAGATTCTGGAAGTTATCAAAAAGAAGAAGTCAGAGTTGATACTTTGTATATAAAATGGAAGAATAACTTCTTTTATACACTACGAATGAAGTCTCCTAGAAAAGCTTCTGACAAGGATCCTATCTTTGTTCAAATTACCAAAGTAACGGATAGTTCTTATAGTTTCAGTGCAAAAATTGGGTATTCCAATTTTAAACAACCAGGAACTGTTTACATCGTAAAATAAAATGGAAATATTTTTACATGTTGATACTTGGGTTGCTTTGTTGACCCTGACTTTCTTAGAAATCATTCTAGGAATTGACAATATTATTTTCATTTCCATATCCGCAAATAAATTACCTGAAAATCAACGAAAAAAAGCGACTTATATCGGAATATCTTTGGCAATGATCACCCGTATATTATTGCTTTTTAGTGTTTCGTATTTGATTGCCTTAAAAGAACCTTTTTGGAACATTCACACTTCTTGGTTAAGTGTAGGGCTTACTGGACAAAGTATTATTTTATTTTTAGGAGGACTTTTCCTTTTGTACAAAAGTACCAAGGAGATTCGTCATAAAATGGAACAACGAGAGATTAAAGAAGAAGAAGAAAAGCCAAAAAAGACATCCACTTTTTCAAAAGTGATTGTACAAATTATCCTCATCGATATTGTTTTTTCTTTCGATTCTATTTTAACCGCTGTAGGTATGACCAATGGTGTGAATGGTGCATTGACAATCATGATTATTGCAGTGATTATTTCTATGATTATTATGATGATTTTTGCAAATCCTGTAAATACATTTGTCAATAACAATCCAACCATACAAATGCTTGCCTTGTCGTTTTTAATCCTAATCGGCTTTATGTTAATTGCAGAAGGAGCGCATTTATCTCATCTAGAAATTTTTAACAAATCTGTAGGTGCTATTCCAAAAGGTTATTTGTACTTTGCGATCGCATTTTCTTTAGGTGTTGAAGTACTGAATATGAAAATTCGAAAAACCAAATAAGATCAGACAGATTAGAAAACATAGTATTCTTTTGTTAGCATGTTTATTGCTATTACCCGCTAGTATTCAGTTGGTACATGCATTTGAACAGCATCATCACAATATTTGTACTTCAGATGTTGAACAGCATTTTCATGAAGATGAATTTGAATGTGTTTTATGTCATTTACAAGCAGAAACTGATTTGATCTTCTTTCCTAATCGACATGAAGTAATTCCTACTTCATTTTATCATACTTTTAATGACAATAAGCCCGTTCGCTTAGTTTCTGTCAGTCTTTCTAAAAAATCCTCAAGAGCTCCGCCTTATTTTACTGTATAATTTGCCACGAAAAAGAGCAATTTTTTAATTCACAGTAAAATAAAATAATGAAAGTATATATAGTAATTATATGTTTCTTGAGCTGCATTTCTTTGAATGCGCAGAATAGTATTTCAGGAACAGTAACAGATATCAATAAAAATCCTTTGTTTAATGTAGAAGTTTATATCACACAATTACACAAAGGAACCGCAACAAATAGTGAAGGTAAATTTGAATTGGATAATATTCCTAACGGAAATTTTACCATTTCATTTTCTTACTTAGGATATAAAACCATCGTAAAAAAAATAGACTTAAAAGATCGTCAAGAGACGTTTGACATCATATTAAAAGAAGCCGTTTTTGAAGTAGATGAAATTATTATTTCGACTCCTTTTAACAAACTTCAATCCGAAAATGTGATGAAAGTTGAAAGAATCTCAGCCAAATCAATTCAAAAATCGGGCGCAACTACCTTAATTCAAGGCTTAGAAAATGTGCCTGGTGTTTCACAAATTTCTACAGGAAGTGGAATTGGTAAACCTGTGATTAGAGGTTTAAGTGGAAACAGAGTTCTGGTTTATACCCAAGGAATTCGTTTAGAAAATCAGCAATTTGGTGATGAACACGGATTGGGAATCAATGCCGCTGGAATAGAAAGTATTGAAGTTATAAAAGGTCCTGCTTCCCTACTCTACGGTTCAGATGCTTTGGGCGGTGTTTTGTATATCAACCCAGAACGCTTTGCGCCTAGTCACAAAACACAATTGAATTTCAATCAGCAATATTTTGGAAACACTTTAGGTTCTAATACTTCTTTAGGAGTTAAAACATCCTCAGAAAATTGGAAGTTTTTAGCTAGAGGAACCTTTTCTACACATTCAGATTATAAAGTTCCAACCGGACAAAGAGTCACTAACAGTCGATTTAATGAACGAGATTTTAAAACAGGAATTGGATTTAACAAAAATTCTTTTTCTAGTGAACTTCGTTATAATTTTAATCGTTCTGAACTAGGACTGACAGAAGGAATTGCAATACAATCTAATTCCAAAACGGTTTCCGAACCTTATCAACTGATTGATAATCATATATTGAGCCTACACAATCACTTCTTTTTTGGAGATTCTAAATTGGATGTAGATTTGGGATATACCTTTAATGATAGAAATGAATTTGAAGAACACGAAGAAGAAGCTGGAGAACCTGAGCATGATGAGGAAGAAGCTGCTTTGCAAATGGATTTGAAAACATTTACCTACAATGTAAAATATCATTTACCAAAACTAGGAAAAATAGATGCCGTCTTTGGGGTTCAAGGAATTTCACAAACCAATCGAAATTTTGGCGAAGAGCTGTTGATTCCCAATGCTGATATCAATGACTTTGGACTCTTTACCACCATCAATCATCAATGGAACCAAAACTCTTTACAAGCGGGAGTTCGCTATGACAATCGGTCTATAACTACTCAAAGACATGAGGTTGAACATGATGGAGAGGTTCATATTTTTGAACCTTTGGATAACTCCTACAATAGTTTTACAGCATCTCTAGGTTATAAAACAGCACTCTTTGATGCTATTACGACTCGGATTAATGTGGCAAGTGGATTCAGAGCTCCCAATTTAGCAGAATTGAGTTCTAACGGAGTTCATCATGGAACCAATCGTTTTGAAATTGGAAACCCTAATTTAAAAAATGAAAAAAACCTACAACTTGATCTTGCTTTAGAGTATGATACGGATCATATCGAATTTTTTGCCAATGGTTTTTATAATAAGATCAATGATTATATTTTCATTTCACCCACTGGAGCAGTAGAAGACGGAAATCCAGTGTTTACTTATATCCAAGAAAATGCCAAATTGTATGGTGGTGAATTTGGATTTCATTTACATCCACATCCTTTAGATTGGTTGCATTTAGAAAGTAGTTTAGAGATAGTTATCGGCGAACAAGCAAACGGAAGTTCCTTACCGTTGATTCCAGCAAATACGTGGAGAAATACTTTAAGAACAGAATTTGACGCTGGTTCTTGGTTTACAAAAGGATATGCTTCTATCACTTTACAGTCTACATTTCAACAAGATAGAGTAAGTACTTTTGAAACACCGACAGAAAGTTATCATTTATTCAATGTAGGATTGGGTGGTGATGTCCGTTTGGCTTCAATAAAATTTAAAACAACATTGAGTATTACAAATCTATTTGACACTCAATACACACATCATTTATCTCGATTAAAGGCAGATGGTATTTTGAATCCAGGAAGAAATATAGTTCTAGGGATTAATTTTAAGATTTAAATCACTAAATATAAGTAAGTTATATCGATTACTTTGACAAGCTCAGTACAAGACGTTCCTAGAATCAAGAAACAAAGTTTTTTGATTAATAATACCTGCGTGTAAGGCTGAGCTTATCGAAGTCAAGACAATAAAAGCATTATTTTCAGATTACCTCTTTTTATCCCAATGCGGAAATACGCAAAAAAACACGCGGAAATACGCATGTGTAAATACCTATTTTATCGTAGGTTTATAGCTTTAATCTACTAAACTTAAAATAATATGGCTAATTGGAGTGATGCACCTACAGCGAGTGTAACAATTTGGATTACACTCAAAGACTTTAAACAATTAACAACTGATTATCAAGAGAGTGGTGATTTGAAAATGTCGGATTTGACTTTTTATAATTCACTGTCCAGCGAAGCGGAAAGAAAAATTGCTGCAGAAATGTTAGCAGATCAATTAGATAATACCCTTATAAACACCTACCGTTGTGAATACGAAAGTGGAATTAACGGATCTTCTGCTGTAGCTGGAATACTTGCTGTTTTATCAAATGCAGACAAACTAGTAAGTGATTTAGCGGATACTTGTGATCAATTGTATAAGTTTCTTACAGAATCATAAAATCAACCAAATAACATCTAAACGAACTCAACATGAAAAAAATAATTATCGCACTGCTGTTTATACTATCTATAAATACGGCGAGTCAAGCACAAGATGGTAAATTTTTGGATGAAATTCTTCAACCATTAATTGAAAAATTTAAAGCAGGAGAAATTACAAAAGGAACTCTTGAAGAAACTTTAAAGGGGGTAATTGAAGACCCTGTACTCTATGATAATGCTTGGAAGCAATTTATAGATTTTGCCATTAAACAGGATAGCACTTGGGCTTTTTTAAATGATCTGAATATAAAATTCAAAACTTTTCAATCAGTCGACAATACTCCATCAGCATTAGGGTTTACTTACAATTTTAATTTTAACTATTCCAATTTTATAAAAAAAGACAACTCTCGTATTTCAAATACTTTAAGTTTTAAGATGAATGGAAATGTGGCGTTCAATCGCAATATAAATCCAAACGATTTCTTAGAAACTTCTTTGAATTATAGTTTTTCTAGATTTACTGGAGGAGTTTCCAAAAAGAATAGCAAGGCTGATGCTTTGAAGCTTATTCAAATCAACCAGAAAATTGCTTTAAAAAACGATGATAAAAGTACTTATTCTCAAGACTTATATAAACAAAGAGCCCAATATCTGCATTTTTCTGATCAATATTATTTAGCTTTTAATGGGAAATTTAGCTTAGAATCAAATCAAGATTTTACTAAAAAACAATATGTCTTTGGAGGTGACCTTCAATTAGGAGCCAAAGCATGGAATAACAACAGTACACTAGCGAAATTAAATATTTTTGATTACCCTTTTGCTTTTGTACGATGGGTTACTGGAACAGATAAAAGCTTTCTACCTTATGGTTCTACTCTGCCAACAGCTTTAATTGGCTTAGACAATGTGAACCCAAAAAATGATGTTCAGCGACAAACTATTTTAGGAAATTTAGATCCATTTAGAAGAGTCAAAGTAGAATCTAGTTTCCGAACTTTTGTTTCTAGAATTCAAAAAGAGAACATCTACTTCAATGCCAACATTCGATACTATAAAGAACTAGATGCCAGTCAATTAATTAAGGCTGCCAATTTAGACGAGCATTTTTACTTTGTAATGGCTTTAGAATCTAGCACAGGTTTGTATGTTAGTTATGCGAAAGGAAAACTTCCTTTTGATGCTATTAATGATGAAGTATATGCCGTAGGTTTTAATTACAAACTTTAATTCTAAAATTATGAGCACAAGTTTCACAAACAACCCAACAATTAACGAAATTATCGCTAACATTCCCGAAGGAAAACGCTATTCTGATGTAGAAGATGCTGATGGAAACCAATATGTAGATTTGGTACAAGAAGGTGGTGGTACTTTAGGAATTGCTTTAGTTGGTTACACCTATGTACTAGAAAAAGCAGGAATTCGATTTTTTAGTTTAGCAGGAACTTCTGCAGGGGCTATTAATACAGTAATGATGGCAGGTTTAGCTGAAATCAAAGAACCTAAATCTGAAAAAATCTTAGACATCCTAAGCAAGAAAGATTTGTTTGATTTTGTAGACGGACACCCTGCAATTCGGAAGATTATTAACAAAATAATCAAAAAGGAAAAAGGATTGGTTTTCTCACTGATTTGGAATATACGACGTATTTATAAAGCCATTACAAAAAGATTGGGATTAAATCCTGGTAACGATTTTGAAAAATGGATTACCAAAGAATTGGAAGATAGCAATATCAAAACACTTTCTGATCTTGTTAATTTACGAAAAAAGTTACCTCGTGGATTGAAGAATGTACAAACTGGCGAAGAAATTACAAATATGAGCGCTAAGTTTGCCATCATCGCTTCTGACATTACTACGCATACCAAAACTGAATTCCCAAGGATGGCAGGCTTGTATTGGAAAGATGTAAATATCGTACCTCCTGCTAAGATGGTTCGTGCGTCAATGTCCATTCCTTTTTTCTTTGAACCTTTTCAGGTAGATAATATCCCGAATTATGATTCAAACGCTGTAGAAGGAAAAGGAGACGAAGAAATACACAATCAAGCTTGGTATGATCTTGCTCGCTATAAAGGCCCTGTGCCTCCCAAAGTAAGTTTTGTAGATGGCGGAATGCTGTCTAATTTCCCTATTGATGTATTCCATAGACCCGATGGTGGAGTACCCAGAATGCCCACTTTTGGTGCTCGTTTAAGTGCGTATAGGAATACGTATAGTAAAGCTGACAATATTGGAGGAATCAGTTTGGCCATGGTAAGCACCATGCGACAAATACATGATTATGATTTCTTATTAAAAAATCCAGATTTTAGCAAATTGATTTGTCGTATTGATGCCAATGTAACATTCAATTGGCTTGATTTTAATATGACAGAACAAGAGCAAGTAAATCTTTTTAACCTTGGCGCTAAAAAAGCCTTGGAATTTTTGCAAGATTTTGATTGGGAAGGTTACAAAAAAATTCGAGAGAAAAAGTAACCGACAATCAACTTTTCTACTTTCAGAAAGCATTGCGAAAGCAATGCTTTTTTTATACTTTGTTTTTTGAAGTCTCTATTTCTTCCCTATTAGCTCTTATTTCTCGACTTTAAAACAGCAACTACATCATTTAATTGAAAGCCTTTTGCTTGTAGTAATATTAAGTAGTGAAATAGTAAATCAGCACTTTCATTTAAGAACAAGTCATCATTGTTGTCTTTTGCTTCAATCACAACTTCTACAGCCTCTTCTCCAACCTTTTGTGCAATCTTGTTGATTCCTTTATCAAACAGAGATACAACGTAACTTTGTTTGATATCCTGCCGAAGGTCAGGATCAGTTTCAGATATTCTTTTTCTATCTGCAATCGTATTTTCTAATTTAGAAATAAAACCATACGATTCATCATTCGATTCATTCCAACAGGTATCTGAACCTTTATGACAAGTCGGTCCAACTGGATTCACTTTAATCAATAGAGTATCATTGTCACAATCTAATTTGATATCTACCAAGTTTAAAAAGTTGCCACTCTCCTCGCCTTTTGTCCATAAACGATTTTTGGTTCTACTGAAGAACGTTACTTTTTGAGTTTCTTGCGTTTTATCAAAAGCTTCTAGGTTCATATAACCCAACATCAACACATTTTTTGTGCTTGCATCTTGAATGATTGCTGGAACGAGTCCGTCTTTGTTTTTATTGAAATTGATATTCATTTAAAAATTTATTTTTTATTTCCATGAAAATGGAAATCTAATTATTATTTAGCTTGTCTTTGCGAAGAAAATTTTCTCTCAACTCCACTTCGACTAGCTCAGTGTGACAAATTTTCTGTGGCAATCTGTTTATTAATTTACAGATTACTTCGTCATCCCGAAGCTTCGGGATTCCTCGTAAAGACAGTTATAATCTCACCTCTATAGTATTCTTTTTTAATTCTTGTTTTAACTCCGGAATCGGGATTTCCCCAAAATGAAAGACACTGGCAGCTAAGGCTGCATCTGACTTTCCTTTGGTAAATGTATCAACAAAATGTTGAACAGAACCTGCCCCACCAGAAGCAATAATGGGAATATTCACCAAGGCTGATAATTTTGCTAAAGCTTCATTGGCAAATCCTGCTTTAGTTCCGTCATTGTCCATAGAGGTGAATAAAATTTCACCTGCTCCACGTTGCTCGACTTCTTTTGCCCAATCGAATAAATCCAATTCAGTTGGAATGGTTCCTCCTGCTAAATGCACCAGCCATTTTCCTTCAATTTGTTTTGCGTCAATGGCAACCACTACACATTGACTTCCAAATTTCTGTGACAATTTATTAATTAACCCAGGGTTCTTTACTGCTGATGAATTGATGGATATTTTGTCCGCTCCACATTTTAATAATGCATCCACATCTTCTACAGAGGAGATTCCGCCACCAACTGTAAACGGAATATTGACTTGTTCTGCCACTTTCAGCACCATTTCTAACATGGTTTTTCTCCCTTCTAAGGTTGCTGAAATATCCAAAAATACCAGCTCATCAGCACCAATTTCTGCATATTGCTTTGCCAATTCCACAGGATCACCTGCATCAATTAAATTGACAAAATTGACACCTTTTACGGTTCTTCCGTTTTTGATGTCTAAGCACGGTATAATTCTTTTTGTTAACATTTGCTTGCCATTCCCGCGTATGCGGGAAACTGTTTAATTATTGTTCACTGTCTTTGCGACCCCAAATTTATTGGGAAGAAGCAATCATATTAATGAGATTACTTCGTCATTCTTCCTCGTAAAGACTTAACTTTCTAAAATATAATTCTCCAACTCCTTCAAACTGATTCTATTCTCATAAATCGCTTTTCCGATAATCACTCCTTCACAGCCCAATTCTGCTAGTCGTGGAATTTCATCAAAGGTTGAAATGCCTCCTGAAGCAATGAGTTTTAAGCCTTTTGTTTCATCAATAGTTCTCGACTGCGCTCGAACTGACAACTTAGTTTCTTTTAATATTCTTTGATACAAATCAAACGATGGTCCTTCTAACATTCCGTCTTTAGAAATATCTGTACAAATCACATACTCAATTCCTTTGGTTTGATATTCTTTTATAAACGGAATCACTTCTAGTTCGCTTTCTTCTTGCCAACCATTCACTGCAATCTTTTCATTGTTACAATCTGCACCTAAGATGATTTTTTCGCTTCCGTATTTCTCAATCCAATGTTCAAAAACGCTAGGATTCTTTACTGCGATACTTCCACCGGTAATCTGATTGGCTCCCGATTCAAATGCAATCCGTAAATCCTCATCCGACTTCAGTCCGCCTCCAAAATCGATTTTCAAATTTGTTTTAGAAGCAATTTGCTCCAATACTTTGTAATTCACAATATGACTTGCTTTCGCACCATCTAAGTCTACCACATGCAAATACTCAATTCCAGCATCTTCAAATTCTTTCGCGATTTCTAGCGGATTCTCATTGTATATTTTCTTTGTGTTATAATCACCTTTGGTGAGTCGGACACATTTTCCTTCTATGATATCTATGGCTGGTATTATTCTCATCGATTAACTTGTTAATCGCCCTGAATTTATTTCAGGGTCTCATTATTATTATTATCATGTCCAACGAACACTGACGCTTCTCTGTACTGAGCTTGTCGAAGTATCGAAGTGTGGCTGGGAATCTGTTTTTAATTATTCTTTCATGTCTTTGCGATCCCCAATTTATTGGGGAGAAGCAATCTTATTAATAAGATTACATCGTCATTCCGAAACTTCGGAATTACTCGTAAAGACATTTACTCTAGTTTTAAAAAATTCTCTAAAATCCTCTCCCCAGATTTCCCGCTTTTTTCTGGGTGAAATTGTACTCCGTAAAAATTGTCTTTCTGCAATGCAGATGCGTATTCTAAATCATACATCGTTTTTGCAATGCTTTCTGATGAATCTTCAGCATAATAACTATGCACCAAATACATAAAATCATTGTTCTTGATTCCTTCAAACAAAGGAGAATTCAATTCAAAAATCGTATTCCAACCCATTTGAGGAACTTTTACATCATTTGAAAAACGTTTCACATCCACATTAAAAATTCCCAAACCTTTGGTATTTCCTTCTTCTGTTTGATTGCACATCAATTGCATTCCCAAACAAATGCCTAAAACTGGCTGCTTTAACATTGGAATAATCACATCCAAACCAGATTTTTTAAGCATTCTCATTGCTGAACTGGCTTCTCCTACTCCTGGGAAAATAACTTTGTCAGCTGCTTTAATTTCCTTCACATCACTAGACAAAATAGCATCAACACCTAATCGTTTAAAGGCAAACTGAATGCTCTTGATATTTCCCGCTCCGTAATCTATAATTATGACTTTCACAATTGGTTTTTAATTTTAGTTATTGATCATTGTTAATTGCTCATTGATAATTGATTACAACATTCCTTTTGTTGATGGTAAAATCATTTTTTCTACATCGCGTTTTACCGCCATTTTAATTGCCTTTGCAAAAGCTTTAAAAATAGCTTCTATCTTGTGGTGTTCATTGGTTCCTTCTGCTTTGATATTCAAATTACATTTGGCTCCATCTGTAAACGATTTAAAGAAATGGAAAAACATTTCTGTTGGCATTTTCCCTACCATTTCACGATTAAAATCAGCTTCCCAAACCAACCAGTTACGTCCCCCAAAATCGATTGCTGCCTGTGCTAAACAATCATCCATCGGCAAACAAAAACCATAACGTTCTATCCCAAGTTTGTTCCCTAAAGTTTCAGCAAAAATTTCACCCAAAGCAATGGCAGTATCTTCAATAGTGTGATGTTCATCAACTTCCAAATCGCCATTGACTTTGATATTCAAATCCAATTGTCCGTGTCTAGCAATTTGATCGAGCATATGATCGAAGAAAGCAATTCCTGTATCAATATCACTTTTCCCTGTTCCATCTAAATTCAAATCAATTTGAATCTGTGTTTCGTTCGTGTTTCTAGTGATACTTCCTGTTCTGTCTTGAACTTTTAAAAATTGATAGATTGCTTCCCAACTATTGGTTTCTAAAACAATAAATTGATTCAAATCTTCTCTTTTGACAGAAATTTCATCTTCTCCTACTTCAGGGTGATCGTTGATAAAGATTCCTTTTCCTCCAAGGTTTTTAGCCAATTCTATATCTGTTAAACGATCACCAATCACAAAAGAATTCTCCAAATCGTATTCTTCAGAAAAATAGTGCGTTAACAATCCTGTATTGGGTTTTCTTGTCGGTGCATTGTCTTTTGCATAGGTTTTGTCAATGACCTGTTCTTTAAAAACGATTCCTTCTTGTTCAAAGGATTTCATGATAAAATTGTGAACGGACCAAAAGGTTTCTTCTGGAAAACTTTCCGTTCCTAACCCATCTTGATTGGTAATCATCACCAATTCAAAATCTAGCTCTTTGGCAATTTTTCCTAAGTATTGAAACACCTTTGGGTAGAACTCCAATTTCTCAAAACTATCCAATTGATAATCACTTGGTGGTTCTATCACTAACGTTCCGTCTCTGTCTATAAATAATACTTTCTTCATAACTTGTTATGAATCCTGAATTTATTTCAGGATATTTTTAATGTTTCTAAATTAGGATTGGTTTCTTTAACCAAATTCCATTTCCATTCTTTATGCCAATTCTTTAATTGTCGTTCTCTTTTTTTAGCTTTCTTTTTTGAGTCAAACTCTTCAAAATAAATTAAATCATGGATACTATACTTCTTTGTAAATAAAGCCCCTTTTCCTTTTTTATGTTGCTCTATTCTTCTAATTAAATTCTCTGTATATCCTATATAGGTTACCGTTCTGTTTTTGTTACTCAATATGTAACAATAATAATTACTTAATCTGCTCATATTCACCTGTTCTTAAAAACAAGTTTAGTTACCACTTTTCATTCTAAAATGAGTTATGGTAATTCTTTTCTCCTGAAACATACTTCGACTAGCTCAGCATAGAAGTTCAGGATTTCGAAATTGATAAAAGTACTTTTATCAATTTCTCACCCTCCTCCTTCGTTCCCACCGTAAACCGTAAACAGTTTTTACATAAAACTTGACTACTTCTATTACGAACTACAATTCCTTGTTTCACTAATTGATCATATCGTTTATTTGCATCATCAACTTTTACCAATAAAAAATTAGCATCTGAAGGATATACTTTTTCCACCAATGCGACTTCTTCTAAGTCGTTGATTAATTGATTTCTTTCTGAGATAATTTCTCGTATCTCTTGATGCACGCTGTCTTGGTTTTGTAAACCTTTTAAAGCAACTTCCTGTGTCATTTGATTGATGTTATAAGGAGGCTTAATCTTATTTAAAACTGCAATAATCTCCTCGGAAGCATAACAGATTCCCAAACGAATTCCTGCTAAGCCATAAGCTTTGGATAAGGTTTGCGTAATAATCAAGTTTGGAAATTCATTTAAACGTGACAACCAACTTTCTTGTGCTGAGAAATCGATATAGGCTTCATCAATCACCACAATTCCGTTGAAATTCTGAATCAATTTTTCTATTGTATCACTTTCTAAACTATTGGCAGTCGGATTGTTTGGCGAGCATAAAAACAAAATCTTTGTTTTTCTGTTTTGAGCTTTTAAGATCGCATCAACATTAGGTTGAAAGTTCTCTAACAAAGGAATATTGACCAATTCAACATCATTTGTGTTTGCCAGCACTTTGTACATTCCGTAGGTTGGTGGCAAAGCAATCACTACATCTTGTTTCGGCTCACAAAAAACTCTAAAAATCAAATCCAAGACTTCATCGCTTCCATTCCCTAATAAGATTTGTTCTTTGTCAACTCCTTTAATTTTAGCCAATTCATCTTTCACCAAATTTTGTTGCGGATCTGGATATCGATTTAAACCATTATCAAACGGATTTTCATTGGCATCAATAAAAATCATATCAGAAGATGAGTCTTTAAATTCATCTCTTGCGGATGAATAGGGCATCATTTTTTTGATGTTTTGTCTTATGAGGTTATTTATATTCATTTTTATCTTGTTGTCACATCGAGTGTCATGCTAAAGCATGATGTATCAAGATGCTGTTTGTCTTTGCGAAGCTTTGAAAAAGCTGAAGCAATCTTTTTATTGAGATCACTTCATCCCGAAGTTTCGGGATTCGCGAAGACATCTATTTTTCTTTTAAACTTTTCAATCTCAAGGTTACAGCATTTTTATGTGCTTGTAAACCTTCAGCTTCCGCCATTAATTCTATGGATCTACCAATCTTTTGAATTCCTTTTTTAGAGATCTTTTGAAACGTGATGCTTTTTGTAAAACTATCTAAATTGACTCCTGAATAGGCTTTTGAGAATCCGTTTGTTGGTAATGTATGATTGGTTCCAGAAGCGTAATCTCCTGCACTTTCTGGTGTATAGTTTCCAATAAAAACGGACCCTGCATTGATAACTCCTAGCACAAAAAATTCATCATCTTCAGTACAAATAATAAGGTGTTCTGGTCCGTATTCATTAATTAGTTCTAATGCTTCTTGATTGTCTTTGACCAAAATAGATTTCGAATTATCAATTGCTTTTTGAGCAATCTCTTTTCTTGGCAGTTCAGAGAGTTGTTTTTGTATCTCACTCGAAACGGATTCTATGAATGTACTAGAACTAGAAACTAAAATCACCTGACTGTCGGTTCCGTGTTCTGCTTGACTTAACAAATCGGAAGCAACAAAAGAAGCATTTGCTGAATCGTCAGCCACAACTAATAATTCACTGGGCCCAGCTGGCATGTCAATAGCCACTCCGAATTTGGTAGCCAACTGTTTTGCAACGGTTACAAATTGATTTCCAGGTCCGAATATTTTATATACTTGCGGAATGGTTTCTGTTCCAAAGGTCAATCCCGCAACTGCTTGAATTCCTCCTACTTTACAAATTTTTGTCACGCCACACAATTGTGCTGCATATAAGATTTCATTCGCAATCTCTCCTTTTGAATTTGGCGGTGTACATAAAATAATTTCTTTGCATTCTGCAATCTGCGCTGGAATTGCTAACATTAACACCGTTGAAAATAATGGTGCAGTTCCTCCAGGAATGTACAATCCGATTTTTTCAATGGGTCTTTTTTCTTGCCAACATTCTACGCCTGACATCGTTTCTAGAAAAACAATATCTGTTTTTTGTGCTGTGTGGAATTTTTCGACATTGGATTTGGCTACTTGTATCGCCTCTTTTAATTCTTTGGATACAGATTGACTTGCTTTTGTTATTTCTTCTTTTGAAACAGTACTATTTTTTATCTGTACCCCATCAAACATAGATGTGTATTTTTCAATAGCAGCATCTCCATTTCTTTGTACGTCTGAGAAAATTTGATTGACGGTAGTTTCAATATCATCAACCGTTTGTGTTGGTCTTTTTAAAAGGAATGACCAATCTTGTTTGTTTGGGTATTTTATAACTTTCATGATTAACTTGTTAATCAACCCTCAACTTCCTGAAATAAATTCAGGATAAATGTTTCAGGGTCTTTTGACTCTCTTTTCTACTGGATTTTAAAATCTTACACATATACTGAAACTGGTTCAGCATTTTATAAACTCTAAAAAGAATTTATAAAACCATTTTTTCAATTGGACATACCAAAATTCCTTCTGCTCCTTTTTCTTTGAGTTCATCAATGATTTCCCAAAATTGATTTTTGCTAATCACTGAATGCACTGAACTCCAACCTTCTTCTGCCAATGGCAAAACTGTTGGGCTTCTCATTCCTGGCAAGGCTTTTAAAATGTCTTTCAACTTATCATTTGGTGCATTGAGCAATACATATTTGGAACTTCTTCCTTTTAAAACGGACTCGATTCTAAATTGTAATTTGTCTAAAATTCCTTGTGATTCTTGAGTGATTTTAGGCGAAACTGCCAATACTGCCTCTGAACTTAGTAAAATTTCTACTTCTTTTAAATTGTTTTTAAACAAGGTACTTCCTGAGGAAACGATATCACAAATTCCATCTGCCAAACCGATATTGGGCGCAATTTCTACTGATCCGTTAATGATGTGTATATCGGTTTGAATTCCTTTGTCATTCAGGTACTTTTTTACGGTATTTGGATAAGATGTTGCAATCTTCTTATTTTTGAAATAGTCCATTCCAAGATATTCTTCGTTTTTAGGAATGGCTAGGGAAACCTTACATTTTGAGAAACCTAGACGTTCTGTAAATTGAATGTCTTCTCCTTTTTCAATGAGTACATTTTCTCCAATAATGGCGATGTCTACAACACCATCTTTTAAGTATTGAGGAATATCTCCATTTCGTAAGTAAAATACTTCCAAAGGAAAATTTCGCGCTGATGTTTTTAATTGGTCTTTTCCATTGTCGATTGAGATTCCACAATCTTTAATCAACTTTAGAGAGTCTTCGTTGAGTCTCCCTGATTTTTGAATTGCTATTCTTAGTTTCTTCATCTTTTATGCCCGAGAAATCGGGTATCTATTTTTGAGAACCTGCCTGAGGCGGGTATCTTACTTTTATGCCTAAGTACATCGTTCGAAAAATCTTGTATAAGAAAAAACCCGTTCGATGTACTCAAACGGGTTTTTAAATATCTTGATTTTATTCAATACACTTTCACTTCGCTTGAGTCGAATTGTAAAAATGATGACGATGATTTTGAATAAATTTCATTTCTTGTTTTGTTCTGAACAAAGATTGCGGTTTTATTTTTAGTTTTCCAAACAATGAAGTCAAAAAGTTATCTTAAAAGGTAATTTTTATCAGTTTCTTAATATTTGTTTGAAATTTTCATTTATTAATAAAAACAAGTGTTTTTACTTGTTGGTTTTTTAAGTAGAAATCATCGTCATTAAAAAAACTCAAGTTAACACTTGAGTTTTTTTGTAATTTATTTACGAGATTTCTCCCGATGGCAAAACGATTTAATTATTCTTAAACGAAATTTAAGTTTATATTTTTTAGAAGCTATATCCAATACTTATTCCTGCTCTACCGCCTATATTCTCTGGGCTACCAAATAAATTACGACCCATCCCAAAATTTGTTTGTAAGATAATTCCACTTTTAGAAACCCATTTATAACCAGCACCCAACCCAATAAGTAAATCATTACTTCTCTTTAGATCAAAAATATTTTGACGTTTTGTGTTATGAAACATTCCAAACCCCTCTAAAAATAGGCCACTGGCGTATTTCTTTCCAAAATATCGTCTATAGAAGCCTGTAAAACCGCTATCATAATCAAGAGAAAAAGCTTTGCCAAAATCGCCAAAAGTACTGAAGAATGAAAGACCTAAGGAAGAATTAGAATTGATTGTTCTTTCAAATTCAATTTCTACAGTTCCTAAAGCAATAGAGAAAGCATTTAGTTTGATTTCGGTTCGATTTTTTTGTTGATTTTCTTGTGCTGAAATTGTCATCGTGAAACAGATGCATAATGTAAAAAAATAGTTTTTCATAATTAGTTAATTTTAAATTAGTATTGGTGCAATACTATTTAGAATTCAATTTTTTGAAAGTTAAAAAAAGAATAAAACTAAAATTGAAGTATCATTTTTAGGCTAGGTTTAACAGGTATTTTACTTTCTTTAACAGAAAGTAGTATTCCATTAGTTGTTTTTTAACAATTTCTATATCTATAGATATGGTATACTTTGATAACGAAGTAATTTAAAATGCATTTGAATTTTTAGCTATTGGGCATCTACATCAATTTATTTGTGTGAATCCTGCCTAGCAACTAAGTATGAGTAATGGAAAAAACTCAAGAAAATTCTTGAGTTTTTTTGTAATTTATTTATGAGATTTCTCCTGACGTTGAAATGACAGTACTTCGATACTTCGGCAAGCTCAGTGTAAATTAAGGTCGAAACGAAATCTTACGCATACGCAAACTCTCTGGGGTGACTTCTAAATATTCATCACCTTTAATGTATTCCATACATTCTTCTAAAGAAAAATCTGTTTTATTTGAAATAAATTACTTTAGCATACTAAGATTTTACAATGGAAGAAAAACCTAGACTTTCGAGATTAACTGCGATCATTACACAGCTTCAATCAAAGAGAATCATTACGGCTAAACACTTAGCTGAGAAACATAATGTAAGTGTCAGAACTATTTATCGGGATATTCGCACACTTGAAAAATCGGGAATACCTATCGTCACGGAAGAAGGTAAAGGGTATTCTATTATGGAAGGGTATCACCTTCCTCCTGTCCTATTTACAGAAGATGAAGCCAATGCTTTGATTACGGTTGAACAACTCATCATTCATAATAAAGACAAATCTTTTAGTGATAATGTTTCAAGTGCTTTGGAGAAAATCAAAGCCATTCTTCGATATTCTCAAAAAGGAAATGCAGATTTGTTAACAGAAAGAATCTTCTTTGGCGGTCATCAACATCAAGAAAAGACAAGTGATAACTTGATGCAGATTCAATCTGCTATTACAAATTATCAGATTCTCACTATTATTTACAATTCTTCAAAGGGGGATAAAACTACTAGAAATGTTGAACCTTTCGCTATTTATAGCATTCACGGAAATTTTCTATTGATTGCTTTTTGTCGTTTAAGAAATGGTTTTAGAGCTTTTAGAATCGATTTTATTGAACATTTAAGCTTTAAAAATGAAACATTTACTCCACATAATATGACGATACAAAAGTATTTTGAGGATTATGTGAAAGATCAAAAATACCCCTGACATACCTCTGTCACAACTCCGTTTTATGTTTGCATCAGAATCATTAAAAACAAAAAAATGGAAATCGTAAAAATCGTCGTATTGTCTTTATCTAGTCTTCTATTAATCTTTGCAGGGACAATGAGATTAGTGAACCCTATAAATACATATTTAAAGAATTCTGGTATAAAACTAGAGAACGACGTCAACTTGTTAAACGAAATGAGAGGAGTAAGTTCTGTCATGTTATTAGGGGGAATAGTTATTTCATTAGGAACAATTATTTCTAAATTGACGACAACATCATTTATTGTTGCTTCCTTAATTTTTCTTGGATTTGCAATAGGAAGAATAGTAAGCATCGGGTTAGACGGAAAACCAAATAAACAATTAATTCAAGGGATTGTATTTGAGCTTATTTTGGGAAGCGCAAATGTTTTTTTTCTCATCAGCATCCTTGTTTAAAAAACTATCTTTTAGAGACAATAAAAAAGCTCAAGAAAATTCTTGAGCTTTTTTAACTTTATTTATGAGATTTCTCCTGACGTCGAAATGACAACACTTCGATACTTCGGCAAGCTCAGTACATGGAAGCTTCAGTGTAAATTATGGTCTAAACGAAATTTTACGCATACGCAAACTCTCTGGAGTGACTTCTAAGTATTCATCAACTTTGATATATTCCATACATTCTTCTAAAGAGAAATCAATCTTTGGAGCAATCTTAACACTATCATCTGTTCCTGAAGAACGAACGTTTGTCAATTTTTTTCCTTTGATTAAGTTTACTCCTAAATCGGTATCCTTACTGTTTTCTCCAACAACTTGTCCGATGTAAATATCTTGATTGGGATCGATAAAGAAACGTCCTCTATCTTGTAATCGATCAATTGCATAAGCTGTTGCTTTACCTGCAGCAGAAGAGACAATAGCTCCTTTAATGTCTTCAGAGAAATCTCCTTTATAAGGACCGTATTCTGAAAAACGATGGTTGATAATTGCGGTACCAGCTGTTGCCGTTAAAATCTTATTACGCAATCCTATTAAACCTCTAGATGGAATTGTGAATTCTAAGTGTTGTAAATCTCCTTTAGGTTCCATCACTAATAAATCTCCTTTTCGTAAGGAAACTAAGTTAATTGCTTTGGAAGCTACTTCTTCTGGAATATCTATCGATAATGTTTCATACGGTTCTGATTTTACACCATCAATCTCTTTTATGATCACTTGCGGACGTCCCACTTGTAACTCATACCCTTCTCTACGCATGGTTTCAATTAATACTGATAAGTGAAGGATTCCACGTCCGAAAACGTTGAATTTATCTTCTGAATCTGTGGTATCTACACGCAATGCAAGATTCTTCTCCATCTCTTTGAACAGGCGATCACGGATATGGCGAGAGGTTACAAACTTTCCTTCTTTTCCGAAGAAAGGCGAATTGTTAATGGTAAACAACATACTCATTGTAGGTTGATCTACTTCAATTCTAGGCAATGCTTCAGGGTTTTCTATGTCTGCAATGGTATCACCAATTTCAAAACCTTCAAGACCTGTAATCGCACAAATATCTCCACTTCTTACTTTAGAAACTTTTGCTTTTCCCATTCCTTCAAAAACGTGTAATTCTTTGATTCTTACTTTTTTGGTAGAACCATCTCTTTTACACAACATATAATCTTTGTTCTCTTGTAGATCACCTCTATATACACGTCCAATTGCAATTCTTCCTGTAAAAGAAGAGAAATCTAAGGAAGTGATTTGCATTTGAGGAGATCCTTCTCTATAAGGAGCCTCCGGAATAGATTCTATAACAGCATCTAATAAATCTAAGATATTATCTTTAGGTTCTTGCCAATCTGTACTCATCCAACCATTCTTCGCTGAACCGTAAATCGTTGTAAAGTCTAATTGCTCTTCAGTACCGTCTAAAGCAAACATCAAATCGAATACTTTTTCATGGACTAAATCTGGAGTACAGTTTTCTTTATCTACTTTATTGACAACTACAATGGGAGTCAATCCTAATTCGATCGCTTTTCCTAATACAAAACGAGTTTGTGGCATTGGACCTTCAAAAGCATCCACCAGTAATAAAACACCGTCAGCCATTTTTAAAACACGCTCTACTTCTCCTCCGAAATCGGCGTGACCAGGAGTATCAATTACATTGATTTTTACGTCTTTGTAATTTACAGATACATTTTTTGATAAAATAGTAATTCCTCTTTCTCTTTCTAAATCGTTATTATCTAACAATAAATCTTTACGTTCTTTACGATCGTCTAAGATTTTAGCTTGGTCAATAATCTTGTCTACCAAGGTAGTTTTACCGTGATCTACGTGGGCAATAATAGCGATGTTTCTTATAGATTGCATACTTGCTTTTTTTGAAGTTGCAAAAGTAGTGTATTAATTATGAATTTTAGGTGTCGAATTGTGAATTTTGAGTGAAGCTTCAATTGTGTCAGACTAAAAGAAATTAGACCGCTTGCTTCGACAGGCAGCACAAAACGCTTTTAGAGTAAAGAAACAAGACTTATTGCTAACTAACTGATAAACAGAATTGTTAAGAACTGGAGGTTGCAAAAGTCAAAGTCTAAACTAATAGTCCGTGCATTTTCTTAAAGCAGAGTATCAATTATTAAAACCAACTTCAGGTCTAATAAAATAGTGTTTTTGAGGATTATTGGCATAAATTATTACTTAAGAATAGATATGTCAATTACAATTAATAACAATCTACTCTAATCAAGAAGCTCAAAACTTAGAGAAAATTTATAGTATCAACAAACATTTTTACTTTTAAACTACCCTACTTTGAACCTTTGCCACTTTAGAGTTTTTCAACTCATAGAAAAAGATTTCCTGCCCGATGCAAGCTGGCTTCTCCCGTTTTAGGCGTGATCGCAAAGACAACTCTGAAAAAAGAGAAAAGACTGAAAATAAAAGAGTTATTGTTATGAATAATGTAAATAGCTAACTACTTGTTTGCTTTTATTTAATCAAAGTCAAATCGTACTCCAAATGAAACGTTTCGTGTTTCAGTATCTTTAAACAATGGGTTTAAATCATATTTAACATACAATCCGCAGTTTCTATAAGCTAAATAAGTGCTTACACCATAGTTGTAGATATTGGTATTAAAGCTTCCTTTTTGTAATTCTTCTACTTTTGTTCCTGATGCATTTCTATATTCTAAGTATTGTCTTGTTCCTAATTTGAATCCTACAAATCCACCTAAACCAAGCCGCCAAGATTTATTTCTACGATCACTTATTGTTCCATCATCATATTTTCTGCTTTTTGAAAAATCGAATTCTAGATGCATTGGAAATATCATTTGTACATGGCGCAATCTACTTTCTGAAGTAGAAAATTGAAATGTTTGTAATTCTGTTTGATCTCCATTAACTACATGATATAAGTTATCTTCTGGGCGTAAATTATTCCACAAGAATGAAATTCCATATTTTAAATACGTTTTTGAAGCTTCTTTTTTCAGGCGATATTTAAAAGTGAAACCTACTTCGTAAAATCTAGATTTCCAAAACTGATATGGAGAATCACTCAATGACCCTATTTGATGATTGTCTAAGACATTATTAGTTCCTAAGGCAAATACAAATTGACTGGTAGTTCTTCTATCCCATCTTCTTCTATAACGTCGTTCTCTTCGCTCTCTTCTTTCATCATAATCTTCATCGGTAAGTCGCAGTTGAAATGTTCTTCCTCCAATAGTGAATGTACTTTCTTCATAATGTTTGTCCTCACCTAGTATTTTTCCATCTGTTTTCGCTTGTACTAAGAGCTGAAGCCTGCGTTGTTCTATTCCTACCAACATTTCTATTCTATTAGCGTGATATACAGCAGCTTCTTTTTTTAATTGATCAGCTTTTGTTTTTGTAATTTCTTCTTTCTCTAACTGCACATTAATTTCTCGTACTTTTTCTCGTAAAGAATCTTTTTGTTGTTTGGTAATTCTATCAATCTTTTTTGATATTTTTCTTACTTCATCTTCAAAAGTTCTTTCTTGAGATAGGGCAATAGTTGTGCTAAACAACACTAGTATGAATAGTATTCTTTTCATAATTATATACTTTAAATTTTTGATTTAATTGTTTCTATTTGCGATAGCAACTGCTACATCAGAAACTCTTTTTTTAATGAGTTGATAAAAATTATTCTTGAAACTTTCTTCGTTTACATCTTTTTCTACTTCCGCTAAAATTGTATTCGGATCAATTTTTAATTTCGATTTCTTCAATTCACTTTCTATCGTTTTTAAAACTTCTGCTCTAGATATTTTATACTTTTCATAATATCCTTTTATTTCTTCTTTGCTATGTGTTACTGCATACAAAAGAGCATCGCTATCAACAGAAATAGTACTGTTGGTTTTTTTGAAATTTGTTTGGTTTTTTAACTCCTCATTTTTATTTTCTATAGTTTTTGCAATTACCATTTCTTCTTTTTGGCGAATTACATCTTGTATTTCTACCTTAGCTTCAACAGGTTTTTCCTTATTAACAACTGATTTCTGAGCGATTACAGTTTCTTTTAAATTGTTAGTCTCCATCAATTTGTTACGCAATTCTTTTTTTGTACCTATTAGTTTTTCTTCTTTTTGAATGGGATTTACAACGATTGCATCTTCTTGCTCAATCACTTCCTTTATTTTATCTGTGTTAATCTCAGGAATGCTAATATCTTCTTTTACAATTGTATTTTCTGGAATTGCTGTTTCATTGGTTTGTTCATCGCTAAGGAAAAAGAATAATGAAATTATCAACAAAATTGATGCTGCGTAACCCATATATAAAAACCATCCTTTCTTTTTCTTCTTTTCTTGATTTTCTAATTGATGAGACAATCGTTCCCAAGCCGAGGCCGAGGGTTGTATCTCCCTATTTTGCAATTTTTGTTGAATCTTCTTTTCTAAATTATTTGTCTCCATTACTAATCTGATTCATCTTATTATAATTCTCTTGCAACCATTTTCTTGCTTTGAACAATTGCGATTTTGATGTACTTACTGTGATGTCCAATTCTTTGGCAATCTCTGAATGTTTATACCCTTCAATAGCGAACAAATTGAACACCATTTTATATCCTTCTGGCAAACCATCAATAAGTCTCTGAATATCTTCTACAGAAGTGTTTTCTAAGTTTTCTGTAGCATAACTATGATAAACATATTCTTCATCGGTAGGCTTTATTGGATTTTTTTTTCGCAAATATGACAAACATGTATTGATCATAATTCTGCGGATCCATCCTTCAAAACTTCCTTCGTTTTTGAACTTTTGTAAGTGAGTAAATACTTTTAAAAAACCAGACAACATCAATTCTTCTGCATGATGATTGTCTTTTACATACTTTCTACATACGCCCAACATCTTAGGAGAAAACTGATCAAAAATTTCTTTTTGAGCTTCTCTATTTTGTTGAATCGCTCTTTTTATGACCGATTTCTGTGAAGTATGTAATGGTATAATTTTCAATCCGGATTTTCTGTTTTACCTGCTTACAAATATAAAGACTACTACGGTTTGAAAATGGTTGCTTAACATGTAATTATTTTTTTATTAGACGAGCGATATTTCTAATTAATTCAATATAGTATAGATTACTTAAAATCTATTACTACTTGAAATATATTTTATATTTTTATCAAAATTGTTATTTCTATTATACTATTAGCTATGAAAACCATTAAACAAATAGATCATTGTAAACTCTGTGATCATCAAAAAAAAGATTTTAAAACGGGTATTATTTGCGGATTAACAAATGAGAAACCAGATTTTAGTAGTACGTGTATAAAAGCCGAATATAACTCAGTACTACAAGAACAATTATTTGAGCTTGTTAACCATAAATTATTTTTAAAGAAAGATCAAATAAGGTCATTTACCATTGCCTTTATTTCAATAGCTCTAGGTATTAGCTGCATCGTGGCGGATTATTTTTTTTACAATGATTATTTCATGGACTATTTTAGAAATAGTTTAACTGGACTTAAAGGTTTATTTATCATCTTAATTGGCTTGTTTGCAGCTGGGCTCTATTTCTTAAAAATTGGATTTAGTCAATTATCTTATATTCTAAGCGAGAAAAAAGAAAACACACTAAAACTCACAAAAAATGAAGCTATTTTAAAAAGGTATGGTTTACGGTTTGAAGTTATACCTTATAAAGAGCAGTTTTTTTTAGATCAAGGCATTTTTGTAAAAGAGATTCAATTGAAAAAAACGACAACTAGATAAGCCTAATCGAAATCTGTATTTAAAATTTTATTCACTTTTATAAAAAAAAGGTTAAACTCCTTTGTATCTATTTTCTTTGTTTCATAGATTCCATTGCCTTTTTTTATGGTTAGGAATCATTAACAATTACTTTAGAACTTTGAAATACAGATTGCTTCTCTCGCTTAAGGCGCAATCGCAAAGACAAGTCATTTTTAAATGTAAAGTTCTCACCTAACACCTAATGCCTAATAAACCTAATAAGCGTCTACATCTACAATAAAACGAATCGGTCTAAAATCCGCAACAGCTTGAAAGGTATTTTTAATTTTTTCTACTTGTTCTTTTGTTTTTCCTAAGGATTGTTTCGGCGGAATTTTTAGCAGCACATTTTTAATATACTGGTTCCGAATTCGCGAAACTGCTGGTTCAGTCGGACCCAAAATATTTTCATGAAAGACATTTTGCAAAGCTTTTGTCAGCCAAATAATTCCAGCATCTACCTTCTGATAATTTTTATGTTTTAAAGTGATTTTCACCAAACGATAATACGGCGGGTAATGATATTGCCAACGGTCTTGCAACTGTTCTTTATACATAGCTGTATAATCGGTTGTAGAAACTTGTTGTAAAATCTGATGATAGGGGTTGTATGTTTGTATCATCACCTTTCCTTGCTTTTTAGAACGTCCTGCCCTGCCCGACACTTGTACCATCATTTGGAATGCACGCTCATGTGCTCTAAAATCAGGGAAGTTTAACATCATATCAGCATTTAAAATCCCAACCAAAGAGACATTGTCAAAATCCAATCCTTTGGATAACATTTGTGTTCCTACCAAAATATCAATTTCTCTGGCTTCAAAAGCACCAATGATTTTCTGATAACCATATTTACCACGAGTCGTGTCTAAATCCATTCTTCCAACAGAATACTCAGAAAACAATTCTTTCAATTCCAATTCTATTTGTTCCGTTCCAAAACCTTTGGTATTCAATTGATTGCTTCCACAAGCTCCACAGTTATTCGGCATAGCACGATGATAGTTACAATAGTGACATTTGAGTTCATGCTTGAATTTATGGTAGGTTAAACTCACATCGCAATTTGGACATTGAGGTGAAACTCCGCAAGTTTTACACTCAACAATCGGAGAAAAACCACGCCTGTTTTGAAATAAAATAACTTGCTCTTTTTCATCCAGCGCTTCTTGAATTTGCTTGATTAAAGTATCAGAAAAATGACCATTCATTTCTCGTTTTCGCTGTTTTTCTTTGATATCCACCAATTCAATCGCTGGCAATTGTACATTTCCAAATCGACGATTCAGTTCCACAAATCCGTATTTGTTTTCTTTTGCATTAAAGTAACTTTCTAATGACGGAGTTGCTGAACCTAACAAAATCTTTCCTTTGTGCATGTGAGACAGCACAATTGCTGCATCACGTGCATTGTATCTTGGTGAAGGTTCAAACTGCTTGTACGAAGTTTCATGTTCTTCATCAACTACAATCAACCCTAAGTTTTTAAATGGTAAAAAGATGGAAGAACGCGCGCCTAAAACGATTTGCGCTTTCGGTTTATTATCCAAAACATTGTTCCATACTTCTACTCGTTCATTCATCGAATACTTAGAATGAAAAACAGAAATCTGGTTTCCAAAATAATTTTGTAATCGAACGATAATCTGAGTCGTCAATGCAATTTCAGGTAGTAAAAACAACACTTGTTTACCAGTATCTAAAACATCTTGCATCAATTTGGTATATACTTCTGTCTTTCCAGAACTTGTAATTCCATGCAATAGAATAACATCTTTGGCTTCAAAAGAAGTTTTGATTTCTTTCAAAGCTTGTTCCTGAAATTCATTCAAACTTTTTAATGCATTGGTTTCTCCTTTGTAAGAAATACGGTCTGTCTTTACATGATAAAATTCAAAGATATTTTTATCAACCAACGCTTTGATAACAGCAGATGAGGCTCCAGATCGAGTTTCTAAATCTTTTGCTTTGATTGGTTTTTTATTCGTTGCCAACTGAAAATAGCTCAATACAACTTCTCGTTGTTTTTTTGCTCGTGACAATTCTTCTAACAAACCTTCTAAAGAATCTTCTGAATGATATTTAGAAGACAACCTAACATACTTCACCAACTTGGGTTTGTATTGTTCGTAAATTTCTTCTTTGATATAAATGGCTGATTTTTTAATCAGCTCATTAATGATGGGGAGTATTTTCTTTTTTCCAAGAATATCAGCAATTTGATGGACTGTTAATTGCGATTGATGTTGTAATGCTTCATAGATTAGAAACTCATCATCATTTAAAATAGCTTCATTTTCAAAAGCTTTGTTTTCATAGACAATGGTTTCACTTTCTAACAAAAACGCTGATGGTAAAGCCGCTCTGTACACATCGCCCAAAGCGCACATATAATAACTAGAAATCCATTCCCAATGTTTTAATTGAATTTCAGTTACAATGGGTTTTTCATCTAAAATCTGAAGAATATCTTTGGCTTCGTACAATTCTGGTGGTTTTTCATGCAATTGAAAGACCAATCCAGTATACATCTTTGTTTTTCCAAAAGGCACTGCCACACGCATCCCTTTTTCTAGGAATTCATATTCAGATTCAGTAACCGAATAGGTAAATGTTTTCTGAATTGGAATGGGCAGTATGACGTTTATAAAGTATTGCAAAGTTTTTATTCAAATAATATGTCATTTCGAGTGGAGCGAGAAATCTCAACAATGTAGCAGAAGATTTCTCGATCGCTTTTCAAGCTCATTTCGAAATGACTATTCATGTTCAAAACTACTGAATTTTCACTACATTGTATTCAGAAATTTATAACGATTTATGACTGCCAACGAATGGAAATCTAAAGGAAAAATTATATCTGTAAACGGAAGAAATCTATTCGTTGTTGATTCTAATAATGGGTCTTCAAACGAAGGCGATGTTTCTAAGGAAACCATGGTTATTCTTCATGGCTACCCTACTTCTTCTTATGATTATTACAAAGTAATGCCTGAATTAGTAAAGCATTATCGAGTGATTGTACACGATCATTTAGGCTTTGGATTTTCAGATAAACCAATAGATTATTCTTATTCATTACTAGAACAAGCTGATATGGCTTTGGCTTTGTGGAAGAAATTGGAATTGAAAAAAGTCACATTGTTTGCCCATGATTATGGAACTTCTGTAGCCACTGAAATTCTGGCAAGAGACAATGCAAATGAATTGGACATAGAAATTGAAAAGTTAATCCTTTGCAATGGAAGTATGCATATTGAATTGTCGCAATTGCGAACCATTCAAAAGTTATTAAAACATCGGTTCTGGGGAAAATACGTCGCGATGCTAATGACCTACCCTATTTTCAAGAAAAACCTACGGAATGTTTATCACAATAAATCTAAAGTGACCGATGATGAGTTAAAAGATATGTGGGATCAAATTGAATTCAATGGCGGACGAAAAGTAATTCATAAATTGAGTCAATATATAAATGAACGTTATACCTATTGGGACAGATGGATTGACGCATTGGAAGAAACTCAAATTCCAACTAAGATTGTTTGGGCTAAAAATGATCCCGTTGCTGTACCTGCAATTGCTGAATTAATAGCCATTGAAATTCCGAATAACGAATTGTTTTGGATAGAAAACACAGGACATTTTCCGATGTTGGAGAATCCTGAGGAATGGTTGAAACTGGTTCAATAAACAGTTCAAAAAATTACTGAAAAATGTTAATAATACAGTAGAACTTTTAAAACATAAATCTCTGTTTTGTTTTAAATTAGCAAGAAAACAAAAAATATGACACCGAAAGAGTTCAGAAAAAACATAAATCTATCCGAACATAAAAACACATTTAATGAATTTTCAGTAACAATAGATTATCCTCATATTGATTTTGATAGTTTAGCTTTAAAAGGACTACAAAGCGTATACGTTTTTTTAATAAATCAAAATAAAGATAAGAATGTCTCTAACCTTCCTTCTTATCTCAAGAATTCAAAACATCATTTTAAAAAAATAGAATCTCAAGTTTTAGATATAGTTAATAGTACTTATAATGAACATGTAATAGCAAATAAATTAGTTCAGATAAAAAAAATACTCATATCTAAAGATACTGATAACAGAACTAAAGTTATTACGTCCAATTCTCCTGAATTTGATTTTTTAAAGAAATTACACATTGAAAATTCTAATTATGTAAGCAGTGCATATAATTTTCTCTTCAATATAAACTCATCAATCAATACAATAGATTCCATTAAAGGTTCTATAAAAGCATATGAATTTGTTTATAGCATTAACTCTGGCTTCTCTAAAAGAAGAACAAATGAAAAAGCAGCTATTTCTACAATAAGAAATAATTTTGAAAATTACGTTTCAGAACGAGAAAAAGAAATCTCAGAACTTATAGATAAATCAAATGATAATTTGAAATCTCAATCTATTGATTTTGAAAACCTAGTAAAATCAAAAGAAACTGAATTCCATGAATGGTATGATAAGTCAACAGATAAGTTTAACCATTTTTATGAAAACTCAAAAAATAATATTACTGAAGTTGAAGAGGTTTATCAAAAAAAATTGATGCTAGAAGCTCCTGCAAAATATTGGCAAAAAAAATCTACGAAATACCATAATGATGCTAAAAACATAAGATTAATAGTAATATGGATTCTTCTTTTAACATCTATTTTTTTAGCGTCATTATTAATAGTTTCTCCTGATTGGATATTTGATAAAGTTTTTGGAAAAGATACAGCAACAATAATTAGATGGTCAGTAGTCTTTTTAGTCTTAGTATCTCTAGTTGCCTATGTAATCAAATCATTAACTAAAGTAATGTTTAGTTCATATCACTTGGCACGTGATGCAGAAGAAAGACATGCTTTAACATTTTTTTACCTTGCTCTATTGAGAGATACTGAAATGAAACCTGAAGCTAGTCAATTAATTCTACAATCTTTATTTAGTAGATCAGATACAGGTTTATTAAAAGATGATTCAGGTCCAACTATGCCAACTAATGATATTATAAATAAGGTAATGAAAAATTAATGTTTTAAAACTCTATAAAATGACACTAGAACTCTGGCTTTCTTTTGTAGGAACTGTATTAATCATTGGAATTACTCCAGGACCAAGTGTATTGTTAGCAACGGCGAATAGTATGAATCATGGTGCCAAAAAAACGATAGGTACTATTTTTGGAGATTTAACCGCCAACAGTTTACAGATTATTTTGTCTTCTTTAGGCTTGGCCTCTATTGTTATTTCTTCGGGAGCTGTTTTTAGTTTTATCAAATGGATTGGTGTTGGCTATTTGATTTATATGGGAATCACAAAGATTTTTTCAAAACCTGTTGCTGGAAACTTTCAAAAAAAGAAGAAAGAGAAAAGCTTCTTTGCATTGTATCGAGAAGGTTTCTTTATGTCAGCTTCCAACCCTAAAGCCATTGTGTTTTTTGCAGCCTTATTTCCTTTGTTCATTAATGAAAACCATGCATTTGTTCCGCAAGTCGCTATTTTAGGATTTACCTATTTAGCCATTGACGGTATCTGTTTGTTTATCTATGTGAATTTTGCTTCAAAATTGAAAAAGTATTTAGAAGACAAAAGGAAAATCCATTTACAAAACAGAATTATCGGCTCATTATTAATTCTTAGTGGGTTGATGCTTTCATTGGTAAAAAGAACGAATGATTAGTTCTTAATTTTTTTCTTATCTTCACTTCATTAATCAAAAAAAAATAACTATTATGAAAAAGGTCATCTTTCTCTCTGTATTCCTATTTGTATCATTACAATTCAATGCTCAAGATTTTAACAAAATCAATGACATAAAATTCACCACTTTAGAAGACTATAAAAAAGCAGAACCTGAAGTATTAAAAACTGTTAACTTTCTGCTAAGAACTCCCATAAAACCTGAAACTGATAATAGAATTATTGCTATGGCATTTGTTATTAAATGGATGTCTGGAACGGATTACACCTTCAATATAGGTGAAGATGCAATGAAAGTAACAAAAGGAAGTTCTAATTTATTTGCGATGTATATGGTAGCATTGGCAAAAGCTGCTTTGGATAATCCAAATAAAAAATTGTCAGATAATGAAATCCATGAGATTGCATCAAAAACCCTTGCTGGTTATTGTTCAAAAAAAGACAATAAGCTAAAGCCTAACAAGGCTTTGAAAAAGATTATTAAGAAAATGAAGTAAGGATCGTATAAAATTAAACCTGAAAGGTTTTTAAAAACCTTTCAGGTCTAACATCTTGACTTTTCGGTAGCCTTCGTTTTACAAAAACGAAAAGAGATTACTCTTGCTTGTTGTACGTAATTCGAAATAACTATTCACTAGCATCTAGCTTTTTAGCCTTTCTAGTACCTTCGTACAATTCGTATTTTACAAATCGACAATCTAAATCGGCGTTCTTTAGTTCTATTCGTTTGGAGGTTCGTAAACCGACATGTTTTAAGGCTTGCATATCAGAAGTAATCATCCAGGCTGTAGAGTTCGAATAATTGTTTTTTAAAGTATCTCCTATCTTTTTGTAGAATTCATTCACATCAATATTTAAACGTTCTCCATAAGGCGGATTAAATAAAATGGTTGTCTTCCCAAATACTTCTTTGGTTGAATTGAAAAAATTGACATGATGCACACCAATAAACTCATCCAAATTTGCATTGATGATGTTTTGTTTCGCTTTAGAAATTGCCGAAGGTGCTTTGTCAAATCCCATCATTTTAAAATGAGAATTTGTAATTTTCTTTAATAAGGCGTCTTGAATGATAAAATATAAATCTTCGTCATAATCTTTCCATCTTTCAAAAGCAAATTGTTTACGATTGATATTAGCCGGAATATTACAAGCAATCATGCAGGCTTCAATCAAAATTGTTCCTGAACCACACATGGGATCTATAAAATTTTCATCGCCTGTATACCCCGATAATAAAACCAAACCGGCTGCCAATACTTCATTGATTGGAGCAATATTCGTTGCACTTCTATAACCACGTTTGTGTAAAGAATCACCTGAAGAATCTAAGGAAATGGTACACCAGTCTTTTTGAATGTGTACATGAATTTTTACATCTGGAAAATCTAAATCTACATTTGGACGCTTGCTATATTTATGTCGAAAATAATCTGCAACAGCATCTTTTGATTTTAAAGCGATATAATGAGAATTGCTTGTAAAATTCTTAGAATTTACAACTGCTCCTATGGCAAAAGTTCCTTCTACATCTAAATGCTTTTCCCATTTGATTTTCTGAAGAGCTTCATACAAATCTTCTTCATCATAAATTTTACAGGTTCTAATAGGTTTTAAAACACGAATAGCGGTTCTTAAAGCAATATTTGCTTTGTATAAAAAACCTTTATCGCCACGAAAAGAAACACTTCGTATACCTTCTTTGATATCTTGAGCACCTAACTTTCTTAGTTCGTCTGCTAGAACACCTTCTAAACCTTTTAAGGTCGTAGCCGTCATTTTAAAATCCTGATTCATTCTGTCCGATTATTTTGCAAAAATACGTTTTAATTGAAGATAAATACAATTCTCAGTGATTCATGAAGTAGTTGACTAATATGGAAATGTGAAATTTCTTAATGCAGCAATATGAAAATGCAGCAATGAATTAATGTGATGTGTGAAATTTCGAAAATATATTTACTTCAAGCTTCTAGTTATACAAATCATTAATTTGAAATTGAAGTCGAAACTGAAACTAAAACTGAAAACTCATAACTATTCATTATTCGCTGAAAAAACTACGCTTTTTTCTGAAGCATTGGAACAAAAGCAAAATCTCCTAATTCGTGTTTTTCAAATTCTTTGGGTGATTTACGAATAAACAAAGTCATTATTTGTTTTTTATCTCCTACAGGAATGAGCAACATCCCTCCTACTTTTAATTGTGATAATAATGGTTTGGGCACAAACGGCGCGCCAGCTGTAACGATAATCTTATCAAACGGGGCTTGTTCTTTTAATCCTTTGTAGCCGTCTCCAAAAATGAATTTCTTTGGATTGTATCCTAATTTGGGAAGAAACAAAGAGGTTCTTTTGAAGAGTTCGTGTTGACGTTCTATGGAATATACTTCTGCTTCTAATTCTAACAAAACGGCTGTTTGATAGCCTGAACCTGTTCCTATTTCTAAAACTTTATCTCCTGATTTGATTTGTAATGTTTGGGATTGAAAAGCAACAGTATAAGGTTGTGAAATGGTTTGCTCTGCTGCGATAGGAAATGCCTTGTCTTGATAGGCGTGATCTTCAAAAGAGGAGTCGATAAACAGGTGTCGTGGAATTTTACGAACGGCTTTTAGTACATTTTTGTCTGTGATTCCTTTTTGCTGCAGCACACTTGCTAGCTGATTTCTAAGGCCTTGGTGTTTGGAAGTGTCTTTCAAATCTAGATGGGTTAAAGCGTTCTAAAAGTAGAATAATTCGGAGAAAATTCCTATAAAATTGTATCTTTGTTGCCGTTGATTTTTTATCATATAAATTAACGTAATTTGTCAGTTCGAGCCTTTCGATTAAGCTCAAGATAAACTCGATTGAAAACAATATAAAATAACATAATAATAAAATCTCCGACTGCGCTTCGACTAGCTCAGCGTGACACGCTCGAGGAGACATCAAATTTTAATTAATATGCTAAAAGCAGGAGTATTAGGCGCAGGTCATTTGGGAAAGATTCACCTAAAATTACTACAACAATCTGAGCGTTATGAATTGGTAGGTTTTTACGATCCTTCTGAAGAGAACGCTAAAAAAGTTTCTGAGGAATTTGGCTATAAAGCTTATAATTCTGTTGAAGAACTTATTGATGCTGTAGAGGTTGTAGATATTGTGACTCCTACGCTTTCTCATTTTGATTGTGGAAAATTAGCGATTGAAAAAGGCTGTCATATTTTTGTTGAAAAACCGATTACCAAAACTGTTTTGGAGGCTGAAGCCATCAGAACTTTGGCAAGTCAGAAGCATGTTCGCGGTCAGGTTGGACATGTAGAACGCTTTAACCCTGCATTTACTGCTGTGAAAGAAATGATTGGTTCTCCTATGTTTATAGAGTGTCATCGTTTGGCCGAGTTTAATCCTAGAGGAACGGATGTTCCTGTGGTATTGGATTTAATGATTCATGATATTGACATTATTTTAAGTGTTGTGAATTCGCCTGTAAAGAACGTACATGCAAGTGGTGTTACGGTAATTTCTGAAACTCCAGATATTGCGAATGCCAGAATAGAGTTTGAAAATGGTTGTGTTGCGAATTTAACAGCGAGTAGAATTTCTATGAAGAATATGCGGAAGTCACGTTTCTTTCAGAAAGATGCCTATATCTCTGTTGATTTCTTAGAGAAAAAATCTGAGGTGGTACGAATGAAAGATGCTCCTGAAACTCCTAGTGAGTTTGCTATGATTCTTCAGAATGCTGAAGGTGTTAAAAAGCAGATTTATTTTGACAATCCTGAAGTGACTCCTAATAATGCCATTTTAGATGAATTAGAATCTTTTGCGGATGCTGTAGAAAATGATACGGTTCCTGTGGTTTCTTTAGAACAAGGAACAAATGCGCTACGTGTTGCACAACAAATTATTGATTGTTTTTAGAAGCTTAAAACTGGCTGATAAATTCGCGTTAGGGATTGCAGTGGAAATCCTTTTTACAAAAGAATGTGTAAAAAGATTGGAACGGAAAGCCCGCTTGAACGCCCAAAAAATAAATATTTTTATAAATAGATAAATTGAATAGAATGAAAAATATAGCTGTTATTGGAGCTGGAACAATGGGAAATGGGATTGCGCATACGTTTGCTCAGTTTAATTACAATGTTCAGTTGATTGATATTTCACAGGCTTCTTTAGACAGAGGTATGGCAACGATTACCAAGAATTTGGATAGAATGGTTGCGAAAGAAAAAATTACTGAGGCAGACAAGGAGAATACACTTTCTAATATTACTACCTACACATCTATTAAAGAGGGAACTCAGTATGCGAGTTTGGTGGTAGAGGCGGCTACTGAGAACTTGGACTTAAAATTGAAAATTTTTCAGGAGTTGGATGCCGTTTGTCCGGAGGATACAATTTTAGCAACCAATACGTCTTCTATTTCTATTACTGAGATTGCTGCGGCGACTAAAAGACCTACTCAGGTTATTGGAATGCATTTTATGAATCCTGTACCAATTATGAAATTGGTGGAAATTATTAGAGGGTATAATACCTCTGATGAGGTGATGGAGTTTACGGTTGATTTATCTAAAAAAATTAATAAGATTCCTGTTGAAGTCAATGATTATCCTGGGTTTGTTGCGAATAGAATTTTAATGCCTATGATTAACGAATCTGTTGAAACTTTATACAATGGTGTTGCGGGTGTGCAAGAAATTGACACGGTAATGAAATTGGGAATGGCGCATCCGATGGGACCTTTGCAACTAGCAGATTTTATTGGCCTGGATGTTTGTTTGTCTATTTTGGAAGTAATGTACAACGGGTTTAAAAATCCGAAATATGCACCTTGTCCTCTATTGGTAAATATGGTAAAGGCTGGAAAATTAGGTGTAAAATCTGGTGAAGGTTTTTATGATTATTCACAGAGTAGAAAAGCTGAAAATGTTTCGAAACAGTTTGCGTAAGTCACTCTTTTTATTGGCTTTTATGCTATTCTCATTGGCTCATGGTCAGAATGAGGATGCAAAACCGCGTAAGCTTAAAAAGGTCGGATTTCTTTTTAACAGTGCCAAGCAGAATAATATTTTGTTTTTTGATAGGGATTATGATTATAAAACCAATGTTTTTAAGGCTCAGTTTTTTTATAATTTAAAGAAATACGAGAATTGGGATTTTAATTTAATTGTACAACCTCAATTTCAAATTGCGAAACATCAGTTACTAAACATCCAATTTATAACTCCTGATGAACCAAACTTTGAGGAGCAAAGAGCGCATTTGTCTCAAAAGAAAACAATTTCTTTGTATGCTTTTGAATTGGGTTTTCAGATGAGAAGGTTGTTGTTCCATCAAGTGTATTTTGAAGCTACCTTGGGCTTAGGTGCTGGGTATATTGATGTGGAAACGGAACGTTTGGCGCAAGGATTTACGTTTATTGAAAATCTTTCATTTGGCCTTGCTCGTACTTGGAAATGTTCTGAGATTTATATAGGAAGCAACTTCGGACATGTTTCTAATTTTAATATTCAAATGCCTAATAGTGGTTACAATCTTTTAGGCTTTGAGGTTGGGTATCGGGTTTTTATTGAGTAAAGTGTATTTTATTGTCTTTACGATCACGCTTTCTTACACTGAGCATGCCGAAGTGTAGCGTGAGAAGTAATCTGTAAATTAATAACTGTTTGATTAAAAGAATCAAGAAACTAGAACCAAGAATCAAGACTTGTGGTGAACTAACTGATAGACAAAGTCTAAGGATGGTACTTGGTTAAAAAGAAGCTAGAATCTAGAACCAAGAATCAAGACTTGTGGTGAACTAACTGATAGACAAAGTCTAAGGATGGTACTTGGGCTAAAAGAGGCTAGAATCTAGAACCAAGAATCAAGACTTGTGGTGAACTAACTGATAGACAGAATCTAAGGATGGTACTTGGGCTAAAAGAGGCTAGAATCTAGAGGCAAGAGGCAAGACTTGTTGCGAACTAGCTGATAGACAGAATCTAAGGATTGATACTAGTAAAAGTCAAGGTTTAAATTAGCGAGCTTGGTTAAAAAGAAGCTAGAATCTAGAACCAAGAATCAAGACTTGTTGCGAACTAACTGATAGGCAGAATATTTAAAAATTGGAATTGTATAAGGTTTTGGAAGCAAGAACCAAGAGACAAGACTAAGCTAGAGCTGAAATTGACTTTCGAACTTTAAATCTTTACAATTATTGTTTAGACAGATTGCTTCTCCCCAATAAATTTGGGGATCGCAAAGACAAGCTGTAAAATGTAATGGAATAAAAAAATTAAAAATTAATTACTCATTGACAATTGTTCACCGATAATTGTTAATTGACCATTATTCACCATCATCTTCACGAAAAGCGCTGGGCAAAATATCGGGAATCAACTTGATTAATAAAGGAAGTAATAAGGCGCCTCCCGGCAATAAGAAAACGGCAAATGCAGGAACTGCTTTACAAATGTCTAACAATTGTACTTTAATTTTTTCTTTTTCATCTTCTGACAAGGAAGTATGGGTCGATTTTTTGATCAAACTCATTGCTTCCTTACTTTGCTGCAATTCTTTGTTTAACCGTTTTTTATTTTTTTGAAGGAGTTCTTTGAGTTCTTCTACCGTATTCATTATACTTTTCTACGTTTTCTTTCTTCTTTGATGAGATTTAACTCTCTACTTGTTTGTCCAGAAACGGATGTATTTTCTTCTGCCCTTCTTATCAAATAAGGCATGACATCTCTTACTGGACCAAAAGGCACGTACTTAGCGGTATTATAGCCTTCTTTCGCCAAATTAAAACTGATATGATCACTCATACCATACAATTGCCCAAACCACAAGCGTTCGTCTGTAGGTTCAATTTTATGTTGCTTAGCCAATTCAATTAATTGATACGAACTTTCTTCATTATGAGTTCCAGCAAACAAAGCCATCTTTTTGTGTTCCATCATATAAACAATGGCTTCGTTGTAGTTATCATCTGTTGCTTGCTTGTCTATACAAATTGGTGATGGATATCCTTTTTCCTCAGCCCTTTCGCGTTCTTTTTCCATATAAGCACCACGCACAATTTTTAATCCGATGTGATATTCTTTTTGCAAGGCTCTTTGATGCAATCCTTTTAAATATTCAATCCGATCATGACGATACATTTGTAAGGTATTATATACAATGGCTTTTTCTGTATTGAATTTTTCCATCAATTCTTCTACTAAGTTATCCGCAGCATCTTGCATCCAACTTTCTTCAGCATCAATTAAAATAGGAACATCATATTCCTTAGCTTTTTCACAGATTGTAATATAACGTTCAACCACTCGCAACCATTCGCTTTTCTCTTCATTGTCTAATGCTTCTTTCTCTGTGATTTTTCGATATAACTCAAAACGCCCCACTCCCGTGGGTTTAAATACGACAAAAGGAACAGATGCTTTTTCTTTTGCAAATTCGATACTTTTTAATGTTTTATTCTTTGCATAATCAAACTGCTCTTCGGTTTCTTTTCCTTCTACGGAATAGTCCAACACAGAATGCACGCCTTCTTGAAACATTCTTTCAATATTAGGAATACAATCTTCTTCTGTAACACCTCCACAAAAATGATCGAAGACGGTAGAACGAATCAAGCCCTCTACCGGCAAATGTGCTTTTAATGCAAAATTGGTCACTGCCGTACCGATTCTGACCATCGGTTGACTTTGTATCAATTTGAAAAGAAAATAAGCTCTTTCTAATTCGGAGTCGGATTTTAAAGAAAAGGCAATTTCGGTATTATTGAAGAGTTTCATTCGTTGATTTTTAACAAAACAAAGATAATTAGCTCATACATATTATTCAATATTTTGTAGTTAATTTGCATCAGAATTTTAATACACAAATGAAATCAATAAAAGCTGCTACATATTTCGTTCATTTTAAGGAAACAGGGTATCAAGAATTGAACAAATTGATTCTTGAAAAGGACTATTCTTCCATTTTTATTTTAGTAGATGAAAATTCTATGGATTTATGCTACCCGAAGTTCATTCCTTTTCTTGAGACTGATAAACGCATTGAAGTTATAGAAATTGAATCTGGAGAAATTCATAAGAATTTAGAGACGTGCAGCGGAGTTTGGGAAGCACTAACTGCTTTGAATGCTGATAGAAGAAGTTTATTAATCACCTTGGGTGGTGGAGTGATTACTGATTTAGGCGGATTTGTTGCTTCTACTTATAAAAGAGGAATTGATTTTGTTAATATTCCGACATCATTATTGAGTATGGTAGATGCTTCTGTTGGAGGAAAAACGGGTGTTGATTTGGGTGTTTTAAAAAACCAAATTGGATTGTTTGTAAATCCGCTAATGGTCATTATTGATGAGGATTATTTGCTCACGCTAAACGAACGAGAAACGCGTTCTGGAATGGCGGAAATCATTAAATACGGTCTTACTTATGATATTAAAGTTTTAAATGAAGTAAAGTTTTATAACCATCTTAAAAACAACCAATTAATACATCGTTCTATTGAAATAAAAAACGAAGTTGTTTTAAAAGACCCCAAGGAAAATGGAGTGCGTAAAATTTTAAACTTTGGGCATACTTTAGGTCATGCTATAGAATCTTATTTTTTAGAATCTAACGTCAAAGAAAACTTGACGCATGGTGAAGCTATTGCCATCGGAATGGTTTGTGAATCTTATCTCTCTTCTAAAGTATTAAAGCTTCCTTCTGAAAAAGTTTCTGAGGTAAAAGAAATTGTGTCTTCTATTTATGATAAAGTAATCATTGAAAAATCGGATTACCCAGCAATTATTGAGCTATTAAAACACGATAAGAAAAACGTTGATGGTCAGGTTAACTTTGTCCTATTGAATGATTTCGAGGATTTTCAACTAGATTGTAAAGTTCAGAACGATTTGATTATTGAAAGTTTGGACTACTATAACGGTTAACAGTCTACAGTAAAGCAGTCTACAGTAACCAGTTGGGAGTGATCAGTCAATACCTGCTTATCTAGCAAAACGAGCAGAAAAGAAGATTAGCTAACTTCCTCTAAAACAGAATTGTAAATCTCTTCATAGATTGGCAAAATAGTATCTAGAGAAAATGTCTTTGTATGTTCTTTGGCGTTCTTCTTAAATAAACTCAGAACTTTATCACTTTCTAAAATATTCAGAGCATTGTTAGCCATGTCTTTAATATCGCCAACATTGCTTAAAAATCCTGTTTTTCCATGGATGTTTACTTCTGACAAACCTCCTGTATTCGTAGAAATTACAGGTGTATTTGCAGCCATGGCTTCCAAAGCAGCCAATCCAAAACTTTCACTTGTTGATGGTAATAAGAACACATCGGTATAACATAAGATTTTAGCGACTTCATGGCTATTTCCTAAAAAGATGACCTTGTCACTAATTCCTAGTTCTTTCGCCAATCTTTCAGCTTTAATTCTTTCTGGACCATCTCCTACCATTAGTAATTTAGATGGGACTGTTCTTTGTACTATTTTAAAAATTTTGATCACATCTTCCGTTCTTTTCACAGGTCTGAAATTGGAAATATGCGTCAATATTCGCTCTGTGGGTGTTGCCAATGCAACTCGTTTACATTCCTGTTGATTTTCTTTATCGTATTTATTGGTATCAATAAAATTGTGAACAACTTTAATATCTTTATTGATGGTGAATAAACGTAATGTATCTTGTTTTAAACTATTGGAAACAGTTGTTACTACATCGGAATTATTGATACTAAATTCTACAGCAGTTTTATAAGTAGGATGACTTCCCACTAAAGTGATATCTGTACCGTGAAGTGTTGTCACAACTTTGATATCAATTCCTATTTCCTTCAACATCATCTTTGCCATATAGGCTGCGTAAGCATGGGGAATTGCATAATGTACATGTAAAATATCAAGCTTGTGTTTTTTAACCACTTCTACCAATTTACTTGACAAAGCCAATTCATAAGGTTGGTATTGAAACAATGGATATTCTTCAATCAAAACTTCATGAAAATGAAGCTGATGTGAAATAAAATCCAATCGAACAGGTTGATTGTAGGTGACAAAATGAACTTCATGACCTTTGTCAGCCAGCGCCATTCCTAGCTCTGTAGCCACAACTCCACTTCCTCCGAAAGTTGGATAACAAACAATTCCTATTTTCATGTGTTAAATTTAGTTTACTGACGTAAAGATACTTTTTTACTTACAGGCAGTTGTGAAGAAAAGCATAAAAAAATTGTTTGTCACTGCGAGTGAAACGTGGCAGTCTCATAAAACAGATTGCCTGCCCGATACAGGCGAGCTTCTCCCGCTAAGGCGGGATCGCAAAGACATAAATCAAAAAATCCTGTAATATTTAAACATCACAGGATTATTATTTGAAATTTCCTAAAATTACTCAAAGAAGTTTTAATAATCCCCCAACGTAGCTGGGTTCTGTGCTAATGCGTTCGCTAGCTGCTCATCATTTGGAGCCTTTCCATGCCAAGCATGCGTGTGCATCATAAAATCAACGCCATTCCCCATTTCTGTGTATAATAAGATACAAACGGGTTTTCCTTTTCCAGTCCTTGATTTTGCTTCAGCTAAACCAGCTATAATTGCATCGATATCATTTCCTTCTTTTACTTCTAAAACATCCCAACCAAAAGCTTCAAATTTTGCTTTGATGCTTCCCATAGCTAAAACTTCATCTGTAGAACCATCAATTTGTTTTCCGTTTAAATCGACCGTAGAAATTAAATTGTCAACTTTTTTAGCGGATGCATACATTGCAGCTTCCCAAATTTGTCCTTCTTGCAATTCGCCATCACCATGCAAAGAATACACGGTTTTATCGTCTCCATTTAACTTCTTAGCAATTGCAGTTCCTATGGCAACACTCATTCCTTGTCCGAGAGAACCGGAAGCAATTCTAATTCCTTCTAAACCTTCATGCGTTGTTGGATGTCCTTGTAAACGTGTATTTAATTTTCTAAACGTTGCTAATTCTTCTACAGGGAAGAAACCGCTTCTTGCCAACACACTATAAAATACTGGTGAAATATGACCATTGGATAAAAAGAATAGGTCTTCGTTTTTTCCATCCATAGAAAAATCTGTAGAATAGTCCATTACTTCTTGATACAAAGCAGTAAAAAACTCTGCGCATCCTAAGGAACCTCCAGGGTGACCAGAATTCACAGCGTGAACCATTCTTAAAATATCTCTTCTTACTTGTTGGGTAAAATCTTGTAGTTGTTGTGTTCTAGACATGAAATGTTATTTGTTGAGCAAAAGTAATTTTTTAAAACGCATTTGACAAGGTTTATTTGAAAGTGAAATCAACAGGTTATTAACGATGTGTATGTAGTTCTAAATTCTAAGTTTTCAGATTCAAAGTTCTGAGTGAGAAAGAGAGAATAGAAGCTAGAAGAAAATTGCAATTCTTTTTTTTTAACTAAAAAACTATTTAACCTTTTTAACTCTGAAACCGAAATTGAAGTTGAAGTTGAAAATATATTTACAATACTGTCTTTACGAGGAACTTGTGACGAAGTAATCTATTTGTTATTAAAGAGATTGCTTCATTCATGCTTCATTCGCAAAGACAATACTCGAATGTCTTCACGAGTGAGATTACGAGCGAAGTGATCTGTAAATTAATAGACATATTGAGAAAACTTCCTAAGATTTCTCGTCGTTTCACTCTGTCGGAATGAGATAGCATTTTAAGTTTTCTGCTTTTTCTTCTTAGCCGCAGGGAATAGAATATTGTTTAGAATCAAACGATAGCCTGGAGAGGTTGGATGTAAATCCAATTCGGTTTTAGGATCTCCTACTCTATGGGTATAATCTTCTGGATCGTGACCTCCGTAGAAAGTAAAGAACCCTTTTCCTTGGGTTCCATGGATATAACGAGCTTCTCTATTGGTTCTGTTTTCTCCCATGACCAATACATTGGCTTTTACTAGGGCTCTATCAAAAGAGGTCGTTTGTCCCATAAAGCCTTTTACCAATTGTGTATGGTTCTGTGTGAGCATGGTAGGAACGGGGTCCCATTTGGCAGAAAATTCGATCAAAGAAAAATAATCAGAGGTCTTTGGAATTCTACGTTTGCGAGTCATATCAATCGTTGAAAACTCATACACTGTAGGGTTCCGAATTAAATTAAAGTTTTTAAAAGCAAAGGTTTTACTGAAATCAATCTTAGATTGATAATTAGATTCTGATGGATCGCCATCAAACATAGATTCGGCGATATCAACTCCTTCTGCTGCCAAAGCAATATCAAAACTATCGGTTGCAGAACACATGGCAAACATAAATCCACCGCCAATGACATACTCTCGAATCTTCTTACTTACGGCTAACTTTGCTTGAGAGACTTTATTAAACCCTAAACTCTTTGCAGATTTTTCTGCACGTTGTTTTCCATCAATATACCAAGGAGCAGTTCTAAACGCTCCATAAAATCGCCCATACTGACCTGTAAAGTCTTCGTGATGTAAATGCAACCATTCGTATAAAAGTAATTTGTCATTCAATACTTCTTCGTCATAAATAACATCAAAAGGAATTTCTGCATAGGTTAAGACCATGGTCACTGCATCGTCCCAAGGCATTTTGTCTTTGGGTGAATATACTGCAATTTTTGGCGCTTTCTCTAAAGTCACCGCTTCTTGATTTTTAGAAGGCGATGAGATGTCTTGTAAGATCAATTGCGCTTTTGCATCGGAAATGATCTGATAGGAAACGCCTCTAATTTTGCATTCGTTTTCAATCAATGTATTGTTTTCAATTAAAAATGCACCGCCATCATAATTCAACAACCACTTGGCTTTTAAACCCGACTGTAAAGAGAAAAAGACAATCCCGTAGGCTTTTAGGTGATTCTTTTGATTGTCATGATTCATGGGTACATAAATAAATGATGCCCAAACGGAATTTGACAAGAATAAGAAAGTAAGTATTAATAGGAGTTTCTTCATAATGAATTGTCATGCTGAACCTCATGAAGCACTAACCCTTCGACAAGCTCAGGGTAAAAATACAATCTTTTGTTGATGTGTTGATTCGTTGATTTGTTTTTTTATGAATTGTTTAAGAATTAGAAATTGAAGTGTCACATCAAGCAGAGTCAATATGCTTTTAAAACAATGTGACCCCAATGTTCTCGATACATCACGTTTTTCGCGTGACACTCGAACTGACAGTCTCGTTAAATTTTATACATTAAAACGGTACATCATCATCCTCAGTTCCAAACGCGTCTTTAGGTTCTATACGCGAATCTGGGAAAACATCATCAGCAAAATCACTGTTCATACTTGATTGGAATTCACTACTAAAGCCTTCATCTAAGTCTGAGAATTTTGCTAGATGTCCAGTAAACTTCAATCGAATATTATCCAACCCTCCATTTCTGTGTTTTGCGACAATAAATTCTCCTTGTCCTTCACAAGGTATATGATCGTCGTCGTCCCATTCTGTCATTCCGTAGTATTCTGGACGGAAAATAAAGGATACAATATCTGCATCTTGCTCAATCGCTCCAGATTCACGTAAATCGGATAGTAAGGGTCGTTTGCTTCCTCCCCTAGTTTCCACAGCACGCGATAACTGAGAAAGTGCAATTACAGGAACTTCCAATTCTTTTGCCAAGGCTTTTAAGTTTCTAGAAATCATAGAGATTTCTTGCTCACGGTTTCCACCACCTTTTCCTTGAGTACCAGCCGTCATTAATTGTAAATAATCAATCACGATGATTTTTACATTGTGTTGTGACACCAAACGACGTGCTTTTGCACGTAAATCAAAAATGGATAATGAAGGTGTATCATCAATAAAGATAGGCGCATCTGACAAACGTTTTACTTTTACGTTCAACTGCTCCCATTCGTGTGGTTCTAAATTTCCTTTACGCAGCTTTTCTGAAGTCAATCCTGTTTCCGAAGAAATCATACGCGTAATCAACTGTACCGATGACATCTCCAGCGAGAATACGGCTACAGCATGATTAAAATCGATCGCCATATTTTTAGCCATAGAAATTACAAAGGCCGTTTTTCCCATACCAGGACGCGCAGCAATAATAATTAAATCGGAAGGTTGCCAACCAGAAGTTAATGCATCTAATTTGGTAAATCCTGTAGCCAAACCACTCATTCCTTCTTGATTAGAAATCTCTTGAATTTTAGTCAAAGCTTGTTTTACCAAATCACTTGCTCCTTCTGAACTCTTTTTTAAATTTCCTTGTGTTACTTCAAACAATTTTGCTTCAGCATGATCCAATAGATCAAATACATCCGCAGTTTCGTCGTAAGATTTTTCAATAATATCACTAGAAATACTAATCAATCTACGTTGAATGTATTTTTGTAAGATAATACGTGCATGGAATTCAATATGTGCAGAAGATGCCACTTTTTGTGTGAGACGGATCAAATGAAAATCGCCACCAACCAAATCTAGTTTTGCACTTTTTTTCAATGCATTAGAAACTGTCAATAAATCAATGGGTTGCGACTCTTGAAAAAGGTTATAAATCACTCGATAAATCTCTTGATGCTTAATTTCATAAAATGCATCTGGATGCAAAATATCGATCACATCATCAATTCCTTTTTTATCGATCATCATTGCTCCCAATACAGCTTCCTCTAAATCAACTGCTTGAGGTGGAATCTTTCCTTTTTCTAGGCTAATAATTCGTGCCTTATCAATCTTTGTCCCAGTAATTGGTTGCATTTTTTCCATGACAGCAAATGTATATTTTTACCTGCGAACCCAGTTCAGGTTCCTGAAATTTATTTGTACACAAGATTTGTTAACCAAATTGTTATTATCCTGTTAACAAAGTATCAAGTTGTAAAATTCTTATGTACTTTTACTGCTTATGAAGATACAAAAAAGAAATCTTTATTTAACAATTTTTTTAGGCGTTCAAATCCTTTTAATGCGATGGGTTGAACATCTTCCTTCTACTGTAGAAAAATATTATTCGAATGGTATTTATCCCTATATCAGTTCGTTATTTCGAATTCTTTTGGGTTGGATTCCTTTTTCTATCGGTGATTTATTAATCTTCTTTTTTATCTTTTATGCACTCCGTTTTATCTACCGACTTTTTAAAACAAAGTTTAAAGACATTATCAATAAAATTTTGAGTATTACAGCTTTCTTTTCTGTCATTTATTTTTGTTTCTATTTGTTTTGGGGCTTGAATTATTATCGAGAACCTTTATCCAAAAATTTAGGCTATAAAAAAACAAAATATAGTAATGAAGAATTAATAGAGCTCTCTTCTTTCTTCATCAGAAAACTGAATAATCTACAGATAGAACTTGCAAAATCAGATACTATAAAAGTAGAAAATCCGTATTCTCAAAAGGAAATGTATCAATTAGCAAGAAACGGATATGATCGTTTGTCTGAAGATTTGCCACAATTTAAGTACCGATATGGAACTGCCAAAAGTTCTTTAATGAGTTTGATTCAGTCCTATAACGGAACTTCTGGTTATTTGAATCCTTTAACGGGAGAAGCACAGGTAAACAGTAGGGTTCCGAAAACGAGTTATCCTACTACCATTTGTCATGAAATGGCACATCAAATTGGTTTTGCTGCTGAGAATGAAGCCAATTTTGTAGGTTTTCTAGCAGCACTTTCAAACGAAAACAAGTACTTCAGGTATGCAGCATACAGAATGGCTACACGCTATGCTATTTTTGAATTATACAAAAGAGATTCTGATACCTATTGGGAAATCTTTAAAACGCTTAACAAAGGAGTTGTAAAAGATTTTAAAGCATCTTCAGCATTTTGGAAGTCTTATGAAAATCCTTTTGAACCCATTCTGAAAAAAGGATACAATGCTTATTTAAAGTCCAACAAACAACAAAAAGGTGTGGATTCTTATAATTATGTGGTTGATTTACTGATTAATTATTATAATGAAACTGGCAAAGGAATTCAATAGTGAATATTTTCCCTAGATGAGATCGCTTTATTTTAACTTGCCTTGAGCTATTGTCGAAAGGTTCGCGAAGACATTCCTAGGTTGTCTTTGCGAGGCTTGTCCTGAACTTGTTTCAGGAAACATGACGAAGCCCGCCTGCATCGGGCAGGCAATCTGTTACATCTAACTTCTATTCATGAGATAGCGAAAACATTTCATCAAAAATCCAAAAGCAAAGTCGCAAGGAATTCTTTTTCAACTAAATTTTGAAGTTCAGAAAAAAAGGTTTTAAATTCGTAATGTTTTTCTAACACAACATAGAAAATTTTCAGCATACTAAGTTGTACTCTAATACTGAAGAAGATATAGAGGGTATAATTTTTGGAAATTTTGTGCCAAAACAAAGAAGCACATACTTCAGTCTAAATAAGACTTTGGTATGTGTTTTTTTTATGGAGTAAAACCAATATAAATATGAGTAATTATAATTTTAATACTATGAGAACAAAAATCATTTTCGTTTTTATTGCATTCGCATTCCTATTAAATGTGGGCTGTGGATTGCTATCACCAGAAATTCAACAATTAGAAAAAGCAACTATCTTTAAAGTATCTGAAGACCAAAAATCAATTGTATTAGACGGAGTTATCAACTCATCTGCTTATACGGCTTTTAAAGATTTAGCGGAACAACACCCTCAGATAAAGAGGTTAGAAATTGTAAATTGTGAAGGATCCATTAATGATGAAGTCAATTTAAAACTTGCAAAGTATGTTCATAAGAATGGTTTCAATACCCATTTAAATGACAATGGATTGATTGCTTCAGGAGGAACTGATTTATTCTTATCTGGAAAAAGCAGAACAAAAGGAGCAAATACCAGAATTGGCGTACATTCTTGGGCTGGCGGAGGCGGCGAAAAAGCAACTGATTTTCCTAAAGACCATAAATATCACAAACCTTATATCGAATATTATAAATCCGTTGGTTTTAGTCAAACTGAAGCCGAAGCTTTTTACTTTTTCACCATCAATGCTGCATCGCCAGATGATGTTCATTGGATGACAGACGAAGAAATCATCACTTATAAAATGATCTCTCAGTAGTTGAATTGCCCCAAAGTAGATTACTGAATCTATGAGGGTTTTTCAAAAGAAAAACCCTCTTTTTTTATTCCAAAACCTCACTTGAGGTTTTTTTATTTATCTTAAAATTTTGTTAAAAGACCTTAAAAAACTCTTAATGAGTTTGGTTCTCAATAAATTTATAGACAATTCAAACTAATTCAAATATGAGAAAACTATTTTTAGTCCTCATGCTTTTGTCAGTTTCACTACTACAAGCGCAAGAGTACTTTCCAACTAACACGGGCGTAAAGACTACCAAAAACACGACCGTTGCATTTACAAATGCAAAAATTTATGTCACACCCACAAACATCATTAAAAAAGGAACTTTACTAGTTAAAGATGGTAAAGTAGTGAGTGTTGGCAAATCAGTTACAATTCCTAAAGGAACAAAAACTGTAGATCTTAAAGGTAAAACAATCTATCCATCATTTATAGATATTTATTCTGATTTTGGTATAGCAAAACCTAAAAGATCAAGAAATAATAATAGAACACCTCAGTACGATGCCACTAGAAAAGGATACTACTGGAACGATCATATCCGACCAGAAACTAATGCTACTGCTAGTTTTTCTTTCGATGCTAAAAAAGCAAAACAATTGGTGAATGCTGGATTTGGAGTTGTAAACACACATCTTCAAGATGGAATTGTGAGAGGTAATGGAACATTAGTTGCCTTGAATTCATCTTCATCTGATGGCTATCGAATTTTAGACAAAAGATCTGCACAGTATTTATCTTTCAGTAAAAGTGTTTTGTCAAGACAATCCTACCCAACTTCAAGAATGGGTGCAATGGCATTGTTAAGACAAGTCTATTTTGATGCGGATTGGTATGCAGGCGGAAATGCTAAAAATACAGATGCAGCTTTAGAGGCATTAAACAAAAACAAAGATTTGATTCAAATTTTTGATGCAGGAAGTTATTTAGATGTAATGCGTGCTGATAAAGTGGGTGACGAATTCGGAATTCAATATACCATTGTTGGTGGCGGAGACGAATATGAAAGAATCAACGATATCAAATCAACAGGCGCTAACATGATTATTCCTATCAACTTTAGAAAAGCCTATGATGTTAGCAATCCATTATTAGCAAATTATATTTCTTTAGGAGATATGAGACGATGGAATCAAGAGCCTTCTAATTTATCAGTATTGTCTGAGAACGGTGTCACATTTGCGCTGACTACTCACGATTTAAAATCTGTAGGTTCTTTTCATAAAAATTTACAGAAAGCCATCAAATACGGTTTTGACAAAACAAAAGCCCTAGAAGCTTTAACTACAATTCCTGCTCAAATGATTGGAAAATCTGATATTGGGAATTTGAACGCTGGAAGTCATGCTAATTTCATTGTTACAAATGGTGATGTTTTTGATAAGAAAACGACTATTTATGAAAACTGGGTTCAAGGAGATCGCCATATTGTCAACGATATGAACATTCAAGATATTACAGGTTCTTATACTTTTTCTATTGATGGAAAATCTTTTGATTTAACCGTTTCAGGGAAAGGAGCAAAACAAAGTGGAAGTTTAAAATCTGGCGAAGATAAAGTGAAATCTAAATTTGCTTTTAAAACTGGTTGGATTCAGATGACAATTAATGATGGAGGAAACTATACTAGAATTGTTGCACAAGCAAATGATGCTGGTTTAACGGGAACTTCTTATACTGCTGATGGAACAGAATCAGCTTGGTCTGCTTCTAATAGTCCTGATAAAGAAGATACCAAAAAAGATGCTTCGACAAGCTCAGCAACCAAGAAAGACAAGAAAAAAGAGAGTACAGATGCTCCTACTGTTTTTCCTGTTAGCTATCCAAACATCGGATTAGGAAATGCGACACAACCAAAACAAGAAACCATTTTAATTAAGAATGTGACTGTTTGGACAAGTGAAGCTGATGGTATTTTAAAAGATACAGACGTACTTTTAAAAGATGGTAAGATTGCTCAAATTGGTAAGGGTTTAAAATCAAGACGAGCAAAAGTAATTGATGGAACTGGAAAGCATTTAACTGCGGGAATTGTAGACGAACACTCTCATATAGCTGCTTCAGCAATTAATGAATCTGGACATAATTCTACTGCAGAAGTTACTATTGAAGATGTGGTGAATCCTAACGACATCAATATCTACAGAAACTTAACCGGTGGAGTTACTTCTATTCAAATCTTACACGGTTCTGCCAATCCAATTGGAGGTCGTTCTGCCATCCTCAAATTAAAATGGGGAGAAAATGCAGATGCATTGATCTATGAAAACACGCCAAAATTTATCAAGTTTGCTTTGGGTGAAAACGTAAAACAATCCAACTGGGGTGATAACCAAACAGTTCGTTTCCCACAAACAAGAATGGGAACAGAACAAGTATTTGTAGACTATTTCCAAAGAGCTAAAGAATATGACGCTTTAAAGAAAAGCGGCAAACCTTATCGTAAAGACCTTGAGTTAGAAACCTTGGCTGAGATTTTAAATAAAGAACGTTTTATCTCTTGTCACTCTTATGTACAAAGTGAAATTAATATGCTGATGAAAGTTGCAGAGAGATTCAATTTTAACATCAATACATTCACACATATTTTAGAAGGATACAAAGTCGCTGATAAAATGAAAGAACACGGTGTTGGAGGTTCTACATTCTCTGACTGGTGGGCTTACAAATTTGAAGTGGTAGACGCCATTCCATACAACGCAGCAATTATGCACGATGCTGGAGTTACTGTAGCGATCAATTCAGACGATAGAGAAATGTCGAGAAGATTAAACCAAGAAGCTGCAAAAACCATTAAATACGGTGGAATGTCGGAATTGGATGCATGGAAAATGGTAACCATCAATCCAGCGAAATTATTACACATCGATGATAAAGTGGGAAGTATTAAAGTGGGGAAAGATGCAGATGTTGTTCTTTGGAGCGACAATCCTCTATCCATTTATGCCAAAGCAGAGAAAACAATTATTGAAGGAAAAGTATACTTTGATATCGAAGAAGACATGAAAAAGCGTGCTGCAATCAAAGCAGAAAAAAGCAAGCTCATAAACATGATGTTAAACGAAAAGATGAATGGCGGTAAAACACAAGCCCCAAAGAAGAAAATTTTGAAGAATTTTACTTGTGAAACCGAATAATTACTGAAATAAATTCAGTATAAATATAGAAAACAATGAAAAAATATATAATCGCTAGTTTGGTATTTTTCTTCTTAGCAGGAAATATAACCGCACAACAAACACCAGCTCCTAAACAAACCACTGCAATCTCTATTGAAGGTGCAACCGCTCATTTAGGAAATGGTAATGTCATAGAGAATTCATTAATTATGTTTAATGACGGTAAGATTACTTTTGTAGGCAGCGCCGATGCAAAAATTGCACGACAGGGAACTGTCATCAATGCAAAAGGGAAACACGTATATCCAGGTTTTATTGCAGCAAACGGATCTTTAGGATTGTCTGAAGTAGATGCCGTAAGAGCTACAAGAGACTTCGATGAAACGGGAGATATGCTTCCGCATGTACGAAGTTTAATTGCTTACAATGCTGAAAGTAAAGTGATAGAATCATTACGTATGAATGGAATTCTTATGTCTGATACAACACCTAGAGGAGGAACCATTTCTGGAACTTCTTCAGTAATGCAGTTAGATGCATGGAATTGGGAAGATGCCGTAGTAAAAGCCGACAATGCAATTCATATCAACTGGCCAGGAAGTTTTACTTCTGGAAGATGGTGGTTGGGAGAAGATCCCACATTAAAACCTGATAGCAAGTATCCAAAGAACATTCAAGGAATCAAAGATTATTTTGCTGATGCAAAGCGTTATTTAGCAGGAGATAAAGCAGAAATGAACCTTCCTTATGAAGCTACAAAAGGCTTATTCAACGGTTCTCAAAAGCTTTTTGTGCATGTAAGCGGACATAAAGAAATCACCGATGCTGTAAGAATTACCAAGGAATTAGGAATCAACGACATTGTAATTGTTCATGGAGATGATGCTGATAAAGTAGCTGATTTACTGGTGAAGAATAATATTCCTGTGGTTATTAATAGATCACATAGAATTCCAAATAACGAAGATGACGATTACGATTTACCGTTTAGAACTGCCAAAATTCTAATCGATAAAGGAGTAACCGTTACGATTGGTATGGAAGGTCAGTTTGAACGTATGCACACACGTAACTTGCCATTTTTTGCAGGTACCTATGCGGCTTATGGAGTTGATAAAGAGAAAGCCTTACAAATGATCACTCAAAATGCTGCAAAGGTTTTAGGGATTGATGATATCGCTGGAACTTTAGAAGTGGGTAAAGATGCAACACTCTTTATTTCTGAAGGAGATGCTTTAGACATGAGAACGAATATCTTAACGGATGCTTTCATTCAAGGGCGTAAAATTAGTTTAGAAACACATCAAACCAAACTTTGGAAACGTTATAATACCAAGATCAACGGGGAATAATCCCTTTATGATTTTAAATAAGAACCGAGGTTATACTGAATTAATTTTAGTATGATCTTGGTTTTTTTATGTCTCTTTGAGGAATCTAGCATTTTAATGTATTCGCCACAAATACACAAATCTATTGTTAATGAATTCGTGGTGGGTATAAAAACTTTTTTTACAAACACAGAAAAATGAGTCTTTACGAACCTTTCGACTGTCACTTAAGACAGGCTATAAAGTGAAACAATCTGTATATTATAGGTTGTTCGTTTATAAATTCCCCTGCTCGATGTAGGCAGCCTTTTCTTATGAAGTTTATTTCGGTACTTTTGTGCTGATGAAGCAAATCACAAGCCTACAAAATCCTTTCATTAAAAACATCTTAAAGTTACAAGAGAAATCTCGTGAACGCAGAAAACAAGGATTGTTCATCATAGAAGGAAAGCGTGAAATCGAATTGGCTTTAAAAGGCAATTATGAAATCGCTTCCCTCCTCTTTGTTCCTAGTAAATTCATAGATGATGAGCTTGCTCAATTTGATGGAATAGAACTGATTGAAATTACTCAAGAAATCTATCAAAAAATTGCCTATCGTGAATCTACAGAAGGTCTGATTGCTATCGCAAAAACAAAAGACATTGGTTTAAATTCTATTCAGTTTAAAAGTAATCATCCTTTGATTTTAGTTGCAGAAGGAATTGAAAAACCTGGCAATATTGGTGCCATGCTACGTACTGCTGATGCGGCTAATTTAGATGCCGTAATTCTTGCCGATTCCAGAACAGATGTCTACAATCCGAATGTCATTCGTTCTAGTGTAGGATGCGTATTTACCAATCAGATTGCCATAGCAACTTCCGAAGAAATCATTGCATTTTTAAAAGAAAAAAACATTGCCATCTACGCTGCCACATTACAGAATTCTAATGAATATACACAAGAGAATTACACCAATGCTTCTGCCTTAGTTGTTGGAACGGAAGCTACAGGTTTAACACAAGTTTGGCGAGACCATGCCACACAAAACATCAATATTCCAATGCAAGGAGCAATCGATTCTATGAATGTCTCTGTGGCTGCAGCTATTTTGATTTTTGAGGCGAAAAGACAAAGAGTGAGTAATTAATAATTGATTAAAAAATTTATTCTAAAAAAATGAGACTACTGAAATCCTATTTAACCATTGCATTCATTCTCCTTTTTTGCTTTGGAAACATAACCTCTTTATTTTCCCAATCGACTCTTTTTAGTTTTGAAAAATATACAAATGCAGAGGGAGAAACTTTGAATTACAGGCAACTTATTTCTGACTATGACACTATTACCAAGTACCCTTTGGTTATCTTTTTGCACGGTTCTGGAGAGCGAGGCAATGATAATGAATCTCAATTAAAATGGGGTGTCCTAAATTTTGCCTCCGATAGAACTATGAAAATGCACCGCCCTATTGTCATAGCACCACAATGTCCTAGGAATATGAGTTGGGGGAATTTTTCCTATGAAGATATGTCGCTTCAACCGACTCCCACTTTTAATCCAATTAATTAATGATGTCAAACAAAAGCTGCCAGTAGATTCCAATCGTATTTATATAACAGGTCTTTCTATGGGAGGTTTTGGAACATTTGATGCCATTTCACGACATCCCAATTTGTTTGCAGCAGCAGTGCCTGTTTGTGGCGGCGGAGATCCTTCAAAAGCATCTACAATCGCTCATATACCCTTATGGATTTTTCATGGAGCGCTAGACCACACGGTAAGTCCAATATTGTCACAAAATATGTTGGAAGCCTTAACAAAAGTTGGGGGCAATCCTGGGTTCACTCAATATCCAGAAGCAGGCCATTTTTCATGGATCGCAGCCTATAGTGATACAATGATGATGGATTGGTTGTTCAAACAACAGATCAAAAAATAAATTGATACTATTCAATTATTAATTATTTCTAATCATATGTTAAGCATTAAAAATAATTACTACTATTTTAATGATAATTAGTAATTTGCAATAAAAAATTATGAAAGAGAATATTATTGCAATCAAATCGTATAATTTTGCAGTCCAAATTGTCAATTTAAGCCGAGAGTTAGTTCATCAAAAAGAATACGTACTATCAAAACAAATTTTAAAATTCGGGCACATCAATTGGAGCTAATGTAGAAGAAGCTATTGGTGGGATTTCAAAAAGAGATTTTCGAGCTAAAATGTCAATTTCTTATAAAGAAGCAAGAGAAACACACTATTGGTTGAGAATATTAAAAGATACTAACTATATCAATGTTTCTCAATTCAATTCATTAGAAGTAGAATTAACCAGTATATTGAAAATTTTATATAAGATTATCGAATCTTCAAAAGAATAATTACTAATCACACATCACTAATTATTAATTAATAATTACACATTGCGAATTACCATGGCACCAACCACACTATTTTATATACTCATTACCATTTTAGTCATCAACTTTATTGTCGATAAAATTCTAGATTCTTTAAATGCGAAACACTTTGATGATGCGGTTCCAGAAGAAATCAATGATGTCTATGATGCTGATGAATATAAAAAATCACAAGCCTATAAAAAGACCAATCATCGTTTTGGAAATTTGACTTCCCTATTTTCCATTGTATTAACCTTAGGCTTTTTCTTTTTAGATGGATTTGCTTGGGTCGATACATTTGCGAGAAGTTATACTGACAATTCAATTCTGATTGCTTTGATCTTTTTTGGAGTCATTATGATCGGTAGCGATATTCTAACCACACCTTTCTCCTACTACAAAACCTTTGTCATTGAAGAAAAGTTCGGATTCAACAAAACCACAAAAAAAACCTTTGTATTTGATAAGATCAAAGGCTGGCTCATGACTGTTGTTCTTGGAGGTGGAATTTTATCGCTCATCATTTGGTTCTATGAAATTACAGGAAAAGACTTTTGGCTCTATGCTTGGGGATTGGTCGCTGTATTTTCTCTGTTTATGAATATGTTCTATTCAAAATTGATTGTTCCATTGTTCAACAAACAAACTCCTTTAGAAGATGGCAAATTGAAAGATGCCATCACAAAATATGCAACTTCTGTCGGATTTAAACTCGATAATATTTTTGTGATTGACGGCTCAAAACGCTCTACAAAAGCCAATGCGTATTTCTCAGGGTTTGGTTCTCAAAAGAGAATCACTTTATATGACACCTTGATTAATGATTTGGAGACTGATGAAATTGTTGCCGTTTTGGCACATGAAGTCGGACATTACAAAAGAAAACACATCATTTTTAATTTAATCACTTCCATCCTACTCACTGGATTCATGCTGTTTATCTTGTCTTTATTTATCAATACGCCCGTCTTGTCAGAGGCATTGGGAGTTTCCATTCCTAGTTTTCATATTGGTTTGATTGCTTTTGGAATTTTATATTCTCCTATTTCAGAAATTACAGGTTTGGTGATGAATTCTTTTTCCAGAAAATTTGAATATCAGGCTGACAATTATGCCAAAGAAACTTTTGCTGGCGATTCTTTGGTGACTTCATTAAAAAAACTATCTAAAAACAGTTTGAGTAACCTAACGCCACATCCAAGTTATGTGTTTATGCATTACTCACACCCAACACTCTTACAACGTGTTCAAAATTTAAAAAAGTAATCCTTTTAAAAAACTTGCTCAAACCCAATTTTTGTGCTACTTTCAATCTTATAATGACCAATAAACAATTATCAACGAACAATGATAATTGTTAACTGATAAATGACAATTGACAATTGAAATACACTGCTACCATAGAAGAAGAAAATAAAGAAATTGCAAAGCGATACAAAGATTTGTTGAAAGAAACCTATCAGACCTTATCGCGTGCAGATAAATTGATGATTCGTAAAGCCTTTAATTTATCTGTAGATGCACATTCTGAACAACGCAGAAAAACAGGAGAGCCTTATATTTATCATCCCATTGCTGTGGCAAAAATTGTTGCCAACGAAATTGGATTAGGAGCGATTTCTATTGCTGCCGCTTTATTACACGATGTTGTTGAAGACACCCAATATTCTGTAGATGACATTGAGCAAATGTTTGGAGAAACCATTGCTAAAATTGTTAGCGGATTAACAAAGATTTCAAGCTTAAAAAAAGATAATCATTCCCTTCAGGCAGAGAACTTTAGAAAAATGTTACTCACATTGAATGATGATGTTCGTGTTATCTTAATTAAAGTTGCAGATCGTTTACACAATATGCAAACGATGGATGCAATGCCAGCCCACAAACAAGTAAAAATTGCTTCAGAAACCTTATACATTTATGCTCCTATGGCGCATCGTTTGGGGCTGTACAACATCAAAACCGAATTAGAAGATTTAGGGTTAAAATATACAGAACCCGATGTTTATAATGATATCGCGAGTAAAATCAGTCAAAGCAAAGAAGAACAAGATGTCTATATTAAATCTTTTGCCGCGACATTAAAAAACGGATTGAACAAAGAAAATTTCTCTTATGTCATTAGAGGAAGGTTCAAATCTATTTTTTCAATACGCCGTAAGATGCGGAATCAAAATGTTTCTTTTGATGAAGTATACGATAAGTTTGCCATCCGAATTATTTTTGAACCCACTTCTGATGATGAAAAATTTGACGCTTGGAAAATCTATTCAATTGTTACCGACTATTTTAAACCCAACCCTTCTCGCCTTCGCGATTGGATTTCTCAACCAAAATCAACAGGATATGAAGCATTACATATTACTGTTATTGGACCAGAAGCAAAATGGGTAGAAGTTCAGATACGTTCAAACAGAATGGATGAAATTGCGGAAAAAGGATATGCAGCTCATTTTAAATATAAGCAAGGAGTCAAAAATGAAAACGGACTAGAAGGCTGGCTAAATCGTTTAAAAGACACCTTAGAAAACGAAAACATCAATGCTGTAGATTTTGTTGAAGACTTTAAATTGAATCTATATGCGAAGGAAATTTATGTCTTTACGCCCAAAGGAGATTTAAAATCATTACCCAAACAAGCAACTGCCTTAGACTTTGCATTTTCAATTCATACAGATGTAGGTTTAAAATGTAGAGGTGCAAAAGTGAATGGGAAGTTGGTTCCTCTAAGTCACGAGTTAAATAGCGGTGACCAAATTGAAGTACTCACTGCTGCCAATAACAAACCCAATGTTCGTTGGTTAGACTTTGTGATTACAGCCAGAGCAAGAACAAAAATTAAAACAGCACTTAAAGACGAAGAAAAGAAAATAGCAGAAGAAGGAAAAGCCGTTCTAACCAGAAAATTACGTCACTTAAAAATTCCATTTAATGAAAAGGTGGTGAATGAATTGGTGAACTTTTTTAAGTTAAAAACGAGCTTCGACTTGTTCTTTAGAATAGGAAGTGGTGCTATTGACAATACCCAACTAAAAGCCTTTGTAAGTCAGCGAAACAACTCTTTTGTAAACTTCTTTAAAAGTCGTTTAAAACGTAATCCTTCTAAGGAAATTATTGATAAAGAGGAAGTTACAAACAAGTATGACGATCTGGTTTTTGGACAAGATGATGAAAAATTTGAGTATACAATTTCTAAATGTTGCAATCCAATTCCTGGAGATAAAGTCTTTGGATTCATTACCATTAATGATGGAATAAAAGTCCACAAGAAAGATTGTCCGAATGCAATTTCCTTGCAATCAAATTACGCATATAGAATTATTAAAGCCAAGTGGATTGATTCTTCACAGCAAGAATTCAAAGCCATTTTAAAAGTTAGCGGCGTTGATAACAGAGGAATTGTAAACAATCTAACGCGAATTATTTCTAACAATATGCACGTTTTTATTCACAGCATAAATATTGCAGGTGATGAAGGTGTTTTTGATGGAAAACTGTCCATTAGTGTTAAAAATAAAACACAATTAAACAAGCTTATTGAGAACATTAAAAAAGTAGAAGGCGTTCAAAAAGTAGAACGTGTTAATACTATGTAGATAACCTTCTTAAAAAACAAGTACTTTTATCAATAATAAGCTTAAATTTGTGTACTGATAAAGTGATTATATGGGCTCAAATGAAAACCAAGACATTGTAAAAAAGGTTTTTACTAGCTTCTTAGAAGAAAATAAACATAGAAAAACTCCTGAGAGGTTTGCTATCCTACAAGAGATTTACGACGTAGATGAACATTTTGATATCGAATCTTTATACATCAAGATGAAAAACAAAAACTACCGAGTAAGTAGAGCTACTCTTTACAACACTATTGATTTATTATTGGACTGCGGATTGGTAAGAAAACATCAGTTTGAAGGTCATTCTATGGCTCGATACGAGAAAAGTTATTTTGATAAGCAACACGATCATGTAATTCTAACCGATACAGGAGAAGTAAAAGAATTCTGTGATCCTAGAATTCAAGTTATTAAAAAAACAATCGAGGAAGTATTCAATATTGACATCCACAATCACTCACTCTACTTTTACGGAACAAAAAAGAAATCAGACAACTAACACACACAACTAACTTATTTACATGGCGGTAGATTTATTACTAGGACTACAATGGGGAGATGAAGGAAAAGGAAAAATTGTAGATGTTCTTACTACAAATTACGACATTATAGCTCGTTTTCAAGGAGGACCCAATGCAGGACATACATTAATTTTTGATGGTCACAAACACGTATTACACACAATTCCTTCTGGAATTTTTCATAAAACAGCGTTAAATGTTGTTGGAAATGGTGTGGTGATAGATCCTGTAATCTTCCAAAAAGAATTAGAAAATCTTGACAAACACGAAATAGATTACACCAAAAAATTATTAATCTCTAGAAAAGCACATTTAATTTTACCGACACATCGTTTGTTAGATGCTGCTTCTGAAACTTCCAAAGGAAAAGCAAAAATTGGTTCTACCTTAAAAGGAATTGGTCCAACGTATATGGACAAGACTGGAAGAAATGGAATGCGCGTTGGAGATTTAGAATTAGACAATTGGAAAGAAAAATATCAAGCATTAACAGAAAAGCACATTAGAATGTTGGGCTTTTTCAATGTTGATATTCAATACGATTTAGAAGAACTTCATGAAGAGTTCTTTAAAGGAGTTCAAAAGTTACGAACACTTCAATTTATTGATAGCGAAGAATTTTTAAACAATGCGATCAAAGAACAAAAAACCATTTTGGCTGAAGGTGCTCAAGGTTCTTTGTTAGATATTGATTTTGGAACCTATCCGTTTGTAACGTCTTCAAACACAACTGCTGCGGGTGCTTGTACTGGATTGGGCGTTGCACCCAATAGAATTGGCGATGTCTTTGGAATTTTCAAAGCATATACGACACGTGTAGGTTCTGGACCATTTCCGACTGAATTATTTGATAACGATGGAGCAACCATGGCTAAAGTTGGACATGAATTTGGTGCAACTACAGGAAGACCAAGACGTTGTGGCTGGTTAGATTTAGTGGCTTTAAAATATGCTATTCAAGTAAACGGCGTTACGCAATTAATGATGATGAAAGGTGATGTATTGTCTGGATTTAATACATTAAAAGTGTGTACATCCTACAAATACAAAGGAGAAGAAATCTCTCACCTGCCTTATAATATAGAACCAGAAAATGTTTCTACCATATATACAGAATTCAAAGGTTGGCAGAAAGATTTAACAACACTTACGGAAGAAAGTCAGTTACCAAAAAACTTAATGGATTATATTGATTTTATTGAGAAAGAGACTGGTGTTCCCATTAAAATAGTATCTGTAGGGCCGGATAGAAAGCAGACCATCGTTCGATAGTTTTATCTTAAATTTAAGAATTTTGACATTCACTTTTCAGTATTTTAGCCAAAAAACAAGAATACAATCATGAAAAGGATCTTGCTTGCTATCTTCATATTCACCTCATTTATGGGCGTTTCTCAACAGCGAAAAATTAAGATTCTAAAATCTGATTTAAGCTATACTGATGAGGAGAAACATCCTGGGGCAACCATCTTAATTGGTCATGTGAAAATTGCACATGCAGGAGCAATCTTAGATTGTAAGAAAGCTTTCTTTTATAGAAAAGACAACTTTTTTAAAGCCATTGGCGATGTCCTAATCAATCAAGGAGATACCATACATCAAACTAGTGATTATGTAGATTACGATGCCAACTCAAAAAAAGCAATCTCTTGGGGAAATGTTATTTTGAAAGACCCTCAGATGACATTAACGACAGACACTTTATATTTTGATCGACTCAATCAAAAGTTATTTTATAGAGACAACGCCACCATCAAAGATGAAACCAATGTCTTAACCAGTAAAAATGGAAACTATTATTTAGAGAATAAGAAATTTACAGCTACAACAAGGGTTAACATTACAAATCCCGATAATTTAATAGAATCAGACCATTTAGATTATTATACAAATTCAGGTCAAGCTTACTTGTACGGTCCATCAACAATTACAGATCAAAAAGATGGAAATAAAATTGAATCAGAAAGAGGGTTTTACGATACAAAAACTGACATTTCCCACTTTGTAAAAAATGCAAAATTATATCTAGATGATCGAACTATTGAAGGAGACAGTTTGTATTACGATAAACCAAGAGGTTTTGCATCAGCAACCAATAACATTCGAGTGATTGACACAGCTGAGAATTTTGTTGCCAGAGGAAATTATGCTGAATTTTATCAAAAGATAGATTCAATTTTTATGATTAAAAAAGCCGTGGCAATTTCCGTAGTAGAAAAAGATTCCATGTTTATTCATGGAGATACTTTACTTGTTACTGGAAAAAAAGATTTTAGAATTATAAGAACCTATAGAAATGTAAAGATTTTTAAAGAAGATTTGCAAGGAAAAGCAGATTCTTTACATACCAATCAAGCTACAGGTATTACTAGAATGTATTACAACCCTGTTCTTTGGTCTGGAAAAAGTCAGATAACTGGAGATAGCATCAAATTGCTTTCCAATAAAGAAACAGAAAAATTAGATTCACTTAAAATATTAGGAAATTCATTTATCATTCAGAAAGATTCTTTAGACCCAAACAACTTCAATCAAATCAAAGGAAAGAATATGTACGGAAAGTTTATTGAAAATAAACTGCGGACTCTTTTGGTAAAGGGAAATGGTGAAGCTGTTAATTACAATAGAAATGATGAAGGAGTTCTAGAAACCATCACCAAACAATTGTGTAGCAATATTGAGTTTGAATTGGAGAATAATGAGATTGATAAAATTAAATGCTTGAAACAGTCGGATGGGAAAACCTATCCTCCATCTATGTTCCCTGAGAAGGATAAAAAACTACGAGGTTTTGTCTGGAGAGAAGATGAACAACCTAAGAAAAAAGAAGACATCTTTATTAAAGATGGAAAAACCATTCGAAAAAAACTTGCAAAAAAGAAAAAGCCTGCTCCTAATATAGGCAAGTTAGAGACAAAAGGCACACGATCAAAAAATACAGATAAAACAGATAAAGAAGAAACTCCAGATCTAAAGAAATCAACTTCAACTAAGAGTTCAAAATCTACTGAGAAAAAAGAAAAGAAATCAAATAATCATTAAAGTTTATACGTGTGAATTCTGATTTCTTAAAATATCAAGCACAAACAAGTTTACATCCTTTAGGCGTTGAAATAGAAAAAGCAAAAGGAAGCTACATCTATGATACCCATGGAAAAAAATACCTTGATTTTGTTGCTGGCGTTTCCGCAAATAGCTTAGGACATCAACATCCAAAGGTTACTGAAGCCATAAAAAATCAGCTAGATTCTTACGCGCATGTGATGGTTTATGGTGAATTTATTCAGAAACCTCAATTAGAATTGTGCAAACTGCTCGCAGGAACGCTTCCCAATTCATCTAGTGTCTATCTAACCAATTCTGGAACGGAAGCTTGTGAAGGTGCTTTAAAACTAGCCAAACGATTTACGAAAAGGTCAGAGATTATAACAGCACATCACTCCTATCATGGAAACACACAAGGTGCCATGAGTGTTTCTGGAGCTGAACAACAAAACAGAGCCTTTAGACCTTTGATTCCTGGCACAAAATTCATTCGTTACAATTCAGAAATCGATTTGTTGAAGATAACAGAAAAGACGGCTGCAGTTATTTTAGAAACCATTCAAGGTGGTGCGGGTTTTATTGTTCCCGAAAATAAGTATTTGGAGAAGGTGAAAAAACGCTGTGATGAAGTGGGCGCTTTGCTAATTCTGGATGAAATTCAAACTGGAATTGGAAGAACGGGAAAGTTTTGGGGATTTGAACATTATAACGTTACACCAGACATTATTATTACAGGAAAAGGTTTGGGGGGCGGAATGCCTATTGGCGCTTTTATTGCTCCAAAGAATATGATGGATGTATTGAAAGAGAATCCAAGTTTAGGGCATATTACTACATTTGGTGGACATCCTATTATTGCTGCCGCTGGTGTTGCTACCATCAATACAATTCAAAATGCTAACCTTATTCAGAATACTTTAGAAAAAGAAAAACTCATTAGAGAACAATTACAACATCCATCTATCAAAGAAATCCGAGGAAAAGGATTGATGTTGGCTGCTATTGTGGAATCTCCTGAATTAGCTGCAAAAATGATTCATCGTTGTTTAGAAAAAGGGCTCATTTTATTTTTCTTGCTTTTTGAAGGGAGTGCAATTCGAATTACCCCACCATTGACCATCACCAATGAAGAGATTCTGGAAGGTTGTCAGATTATTTTAGATACCTTAAACGAAGTTTCTTAATTGTTAACGTGGCTTCTATTCAATATCTACTGAATAATGGGTTCGTTGTGTATTTTGATTTTCTTGAAATTAACTAAATGTCAGTTCGAGTGGTCACGCTATGGCGTGATTGTATCGAGAACAGGTTTTAAAACAGAAAAATTGATTCTCGATAGTTCTACCTAATATTTTTCCCAAATTATTTAACAGAATAGCAACCTGAATTCAGTTGATTACCCAAAGAATTGTTAAAACACGTTAAGTTTTTATTAAACTGGCACTATAAGTGAAACATTTTTATTTCTGGCTAGTCTTATGGTTGTACGTTTAATCTAAATAACTCATCATGAAAAAAATCAAATTATTATTAGCAGTATTTGCTTTGTCATTAGTAACAATAACAGCAACAGCAACAACAAATGAATCAGAACCAAAGAAAAGTTCAAAACAATTACGTAGTAAGATTGTAAAATTATTAGGAGACCAAGTTCCTGCTTATCTTACAAATGGAAAAGATGTAAAAGCAGAATTGTCATTGATGCTTAACAATGAAAATCAGATAATTATTATATCTGTTGATTCTAAAAGCACTACAGTTGACGGTTATGTAAAAGGCAAATTAAATTATCAAACAGTAAATGTTAAAGGGCTTAAAAAAGGAGAAATCTATAGAGTTCCTTTAACGATAAAACAATCGTAATTATAATTACAACGGTTGGTTAGTTGGGTGCCTGAATGCGACGTTATGTTGCATCAGGCATTTTTTTTAGTGAAACTCAATGTTGAGAAGTCTGTAAGACGAACTCAATATTGTAAGTTGATCTAATCTCGCTGTTAGCTGAACTCGTTTCAGTATCTAGCGAGATCTTGGTTTAATACCTTCTTTTATTCTAAAATTAACTGATCCAGTAAATCTCTAACTGATTTTCCATTCCAATTGGCAGCACCTCTTTTATCAATTACAATTTCACCCTTTTTATTAATGATATAGGTAGCAGGAATAGATTTACTATACAATTGCTCTGGCATATTACTAGAAGGTTGAAAAGTTGGAAAGTTGTATTTTTTCTTTTTCAAAAAAGTATTTACTCTATTTTGATTTTCATTAGAAACAAATAAAAACGTTATTTTACCTTTATAATCATCATATAGTTTTTGCATCTCTGGCATCTCTGCAATACAAGGTGGACACCAAGTTGCCCACAAATTCACAAAAACAACGCTTCCCTTAGATTCTTCTAAATTATACCCTTCACCACTATTACTTACTAATTTCCAATCGTAATTTTCTAATGTTGCTCTACTGTCTTCAGAAACTACAGACGGACTGAATAAGCCAAATACTTTATGAATCCCTATTTGGATTGGTTTCCTTGTCTGTGGAACTATAAATAGAATAATAATTACAAATGCAAGAAGGTTGTACTTTTGTGATTTTGTGATTTTCATGTAAAAACTAACGTCTTATCTAAGTCGAAGCTACGTTATTTAACTAACATGATATTCTTTTAAAGTACTTATCTGATTGCTAACTTTAACAAGTCATTAGGGTTAGGGCAATTTTTTGTATAAAATTTAAGATCTTCTCTAGAACATACTCCTGGGTAATCTCCAAAATTCCCTTGTAAATCTTTAATGAGTTGAAAATGAAGATGTGCCGCATAATCTCCATTTACAGAAGATGCTCCTAAAGAAGCAATCATTTCTCCTTTCTTAACAATGTTTCCAATTGCAATATTTTGAATAGATTCTATATTTAAATGTCCATATAATGTATAAAATACTTCATCATTTATTTTGTGTTCTAAAATGATTGTCGGGCCATAATCTCCATGATTCTTATTATTACGGAAGCTATGAATTTTTCCGTCTAAAACAGCTAAAACAGGAGTTTTTGCTTTGCACCATAAATCGATTCCTAGATGAATGTTTCTTTCTTTGTCCTCATCTAATGAATTGAAATAATCACTTCTATTGTAAAGGTTTCTAACTTCTAAGTAACCTCCATAAGCAACTTTAGCATTGTATTTGTGCAAATACTTTTCGATATAATGTGTCCACTCTTTTGAAGATGATATATCAAATTCCTGCAATTCAAGGTTTGACTTAGAAATATCAATAGGCACATAATCAGTCATTAGAATTGCTTCATCAATAACTAATAAAGGATGATTAGAATAGTTTTTCAGATTCATAAGAAGACTATAAGTGCAATATATTTATTTTTTATACTTCTGACCAGAGTACATGGCAAAAAATTGTTTAAAAATTTAAAGCACTAGTGGATAGCAACTTACATTCTTAGATCTTTTAGATTTTGGAAACCTGAAAAGTCTTGAAAACTAAGTGTTTGCAGTATAGAAAATAATTTTTACTCTTAGATTTTGATTATGCAATAAGGATATTTATTCGGGAAAACCGAATTGAAGGCGGCACAATAGTTTAACAAAAAAACTCCTAAATTTCTTTAGGAGTTTCTAATTAAAATTTATAGTTTTTAAGCGTTTTGCTTCTTAATTAAATTTAAAGCAGATCCTTCATTGTACCATTCAATTTGTCCAGCATTGTAGGTATGATTTGTTACAATAAGGTCTTTACTACCATCAGCATGAACAGCCTCAATAGTTAATGGTTTTCCTGGAGCAAACTCCTTTAAATCAATAAAGTTGAATGTATCATTTTCTTGTATTAAATCGTAATCACTTTCATTAGCGAAAGTCAATCCTAACATTCCTTGTTTTTTCAAGTTTGTTTCATGGATTCTAGCAAATGATTTCACTAAAACTGCTACAACACCTAAATGTCTAGGTTCCATAGCTGCATGCTCACGAGAAGAACCTTCTCCATAATTGTGGTCTCCAACTACAATAGAAGGTACTCCTGCTGCTTTATACGCTCTTTGCGTTTTAGGAACCGCATCATATTCGCCATCCAATTGATTTTTCACAAAGTTGGTTTGTTTGTTATATGAATTAACAGCACCGATTAAACAGTTGTTTGAAATATTATCTAAATGTCCACGGTAACGCAACCAAGGTCCTGCCATAGAAATATGATCCGTAGTACATTTTCCATGCGCTTTAATTAGCAACTTAGCTCCATTGATTTCATTTCCAATTGGAGTAAAAGGTTCTAATAATTGTAGTCTTTCAGAATCTCCTTTAACAGCAATCTGAACATGACTTCCATCTTCTTCTGGTGCTAAATAACCATCATCTTTTACTTCAAATCCTTTTGGTGGTAATTCCCAACCCGTTGGTTCATCTAACATCACTTCTTGACCATCCGCATTAATTAAAGAATCTGTCATCGGATTAAAATCTAAACGACCTGCAATTGTTACTGCTGCTACCATTTCTGGTGAAGCTACAAAAGCATGAGTATTTGGATTTCCATCTGCACGCTTCGCAAAATTTCTATTAAAAGAGTGAATGATAGAATTTTTTGGTGCATTGGCAGGATCTTCATAACGTCCCCACTGACCAATACATGGCCCACAAGCATTTGTAAATATTTTTGCGTCTAGTCTTTCGAAAACATTTAGAATACCATCTCTATCTGCTGTATAACGTACTTTTTCTGACCCTGGGTTAATTCCAAATTCAGCTTTTGTTTTTAATCCTTTGTCTATAGCCTGTTGTGCGATTGATGCTGCTCTTGATAAATCTTCATAAGAAGAGTTGGTACAAGATCCTATCAATCCCCATTCTACTTGCAATGGCCAATCATTAGCTGTTGCAGCATCTGTCATATCATGACCAGCTTTGGTTGATAAATCTGGTGTAAATGGTCCATTTAATAATGGACTTAATTCTGATAAATTGATTTCAATTACTTGATCAAAATATTGTTCTGGATTTGAGTATACTTCATCATCACCAGTTAAATACGATTTTACTTCATTAGCTGCATCGGCAACATCATCTCTATCAGTAGCACGTAAATAACGTTCCATAGATTCATCATAACCAAAAGTAGAAGTTGTAGCTCCTATCTCAGCTCCCATATTACAGATAGTTCCTTTTCCAGTACAAGACATTCCTGTAGCTCCTTCACCAAAGTATTCTACGATAGCTCCTGTTCCTCCTTTTGCAGAAACAATACCAGCGACTTTTAAGATCACATCTTTAGGTGCAGTCCATCCAGAAAGTTTTCCTGTTAATTTTACTCCAATTAATTTTGGAAACTTTAATTCCCAAGCCATTCCTGCCATCACATCTACGGCATCAGCTCCACCTACTCCAATGGCGACCATTCCTAATCCTCCAGCATTTACGGTATGAGAATCTGTTCCGATCATCATTCCTCCTGGAAATGCATAATTTTCTAATACAACTTGGTGAATAATTCCTGCTCCTGGTTTCCAAAAACCTAAACCATACTTATTAGATACAGATTCTAGGAAATTAAATACTTCATTACTTGTATTTAAAGCATTTTGTAAATCAGTTCCTGCTCCGTTTTTAGCTTGAATTAAGTGATCACAGTGCGTTGTAGTTGGTACAGCAACTTTACTTTTTCCAGCTTGCATAAACTGTAATAAAGCCATCTGAGCTGTTGCGTCTTGTAGAGCAATTCTATCTGGAGCGAAATCTACATAGTCTTTTCCTCTAACAAATGCTTTTTCAGCATTAACATCCCATAAGTGAGAATACAATATTTTCTCTGCAAGTGTTAAAGGTTTTCCAGTCACTTCTCTGGCAGCGTCTACACGTTCTACCATTGTACTATAAACCTTTTTGATCATATCAATATCAAAAGCCATATAAGTGTGTTTAAGTTATTTTTTAGTTGAACAAAATTAATGCTTTTGTATGACATTTAAAAGATAAACACTAAAGTCAATAAATTAATAAATATAATATACTAAAACGTTATATATTTAGATAATTCATAATTTAAACATCTTAAGAAGGCTGTAAATTATCAAATTGACAATTTAAAATAAGATGAAAATATAAAAAAAGCAGACCAATAAGCCGGATTCTGTTCTCAAAAAAATGAGTCTTATCATTTATCTAGTCCTGATATTACCATCAGGATCCATCTGCCCACCCCTTAGAATCGGGCGAGTTGCCCTCAAGCTCTAATATACGTGGCATTGCACCGCATAGAGTTTACCTGGTTTCACTACAGCCGAACTGTACTTGCTTTCTGTTGCACTTGTCCTCGATTTACATCGGACGGATGTTATCCGCTATGCTACTCTGTGGTGTCCGGACTTTCCTCCACGCCTTTGGCGTGGCGATAAGATAGGTCTGCTTTTAATCCTTCTTCGCGTTCGCTTTGGCAGACGAGAAGAGTAGGTTTAATTTCCCAACCTTAGGATCGGGAATTATGTTGTTTGCGTAACAAACTAAATTCAATACCCCCTATGCTTGCATCGAGGTAGTTTTATTACTGTAAAAATACAATCTTTATTCATAAAAAAACCCACTCAAAGTTTGAGTGGGAAAAATTGCTATGAAAAAGAAAAAGTGTTGCTGTTTGCACAACAACAAGACAAATTTAATATTTTATTTATATTGACAATGCTTTTTTTCAAAAAATTTTAAAAAAATTATGAAAACATATCTTTTACCTTTTCAAAGAACGATTTATCTGATTTGTTTGGTGCAGGTTGAAAGTTGTCATCATCTTTCATTTTCTCAAAAAACTGCTTCTGTTCTTTTGTTAATTCTTGTGGTGTCCAAACATTAACATGAATTAGGAAATCTCCTGATCCATAACGTTCTATGCTTGGCAATCCTTTTCCTTTCAATCGTAAAATCTTACCTGACTGTGTTCCAGAATCGATTTTTATTTTCACTTTTCCGCTAACAGTTTCTACTTCTTTATTCACTCCAAGTACTGCTTCGGAAAGATTTATATACAAATCATAATGAATGTTTGTTCCTTCTCTTTTTAAGTTTTCATGTTGAATTTCTTCAATTAAAACTAATAAATCACCAGAAATAGCGCTTTTTCCTGGAGCATCGTTTCCTTTTCCTCCTACTTTTAGTTGTACTCCTTCTGTAACTCCAGCTGGAATTTGAATGGATACTGTTTCTTCTTCTACAATTAAACCTTGTGCATCTGAACCGTTTGGCTTGCTAGAAATAGTTTCACCTGCTCCTCTACAAGTTCCACAAGTTGTAGCGGTTTGCATTCTACCCAAAATAGTATTGGTTACTCGCATTTGTTGACCAGAACCGTTACATGTACTACATGTTTTATAGGAAACTCCACTCGCTTGAACTTTTCTACGAACTTTTACCTTCTTTTCAACTCCTGTTGCAATTTCTTCTAGCGTTAGTTTTACTCGAATTCTTAAATCGCTTCCTTTTACTCTGGCTCTTCTAGATCCTCCACCTCCGCCGAAACCACCGAATCCGCCGCCGAAAATATCACCAAATTGACTAAAAATGTCATCCATGTTCATTCCGCCACCGCCAAATCCTCCGTGACCGCCACCTTGTGGACCTTCAAAAGCAGCATGACCATACTGATCATAACGTGCTTTTTTATTCTCGTCACTTAGTACTTCGTAAGCTTCTGCGGCTTCTTTAAATTTTGCTTCAGCATTTGCATCATCTGGATTTTTATCAGGATGATATTTGATTGCCATCTTACGATAAGCTTTTTTGATTTCAGAAGAGCTCGCTGATTTGGAAATCCCTAGTGTTTCGTAGTAATCTTGTTTTGCCATATTCTTTTAGTATGCAGTATTCAGTTTTTCAGTGAGCAGGACTGTATACTGCCAACTCAATTACTGAGTACTATTTTATTGTCCTATCACTACTTTCGGATAGCGAATAATTTTATCTCCTAACTTATATCCTTTTTCTACTGCGTCAATGATTTTACCTTTCAATTTGTCAGAAGGCGCAGGGATTTGAGTGATTGCTTCATGAATTTCTGCATCAAATGCATCACCTTGTTTTACTTTTATTTCAGACAGTCCTTTTTGTGTTAAAGTGCTTTTCAGTTTATCACTGATTAATTGCATTCCTTTTAACAACTCTTTGTCTTTGGCTTTTTTAATTTCTGCCAAGCCTCTATCAAAATCATCCATAATTGGCAGTAAAGATGTCATTAGTTCTTGACTGGCAGTTTTAAATAATTCGATACGTTCTTTGGTGGTTCGTTTTTTATAGTTTTCAAACTCAGCAAACAAACGTAAATATTTATCTTTCTCTTGTTGAATTAATTCTTCTGCCGTCGGTTCATCTTTCGCAACTTCTTGATTTTCTTCTGTTTGAACTTCCTGTGCATCAATATTCATTTCTTCTTCTTGGTTCTTTTCTTTTTTACTCATCTTTTATAATGGTTAAATTGTAGACAATTTATAGTCAATAATTTTGCCAATAAAAAAATAGTGTCAGATTGACACTATTTTTTTATTTAATTTATTGAATTATGCTTCGACACTTCTACAGACTCCGTGTGACATCTCAGCATTAAAATTTTCAGTTTTAACTTTCTATTCTTTCAATTTTAGCTCCGATAGAACGCAAACGATTTTCGATATCTTCATATCCTCTATCTATTTGTTCAATATTATTAATAATACTGGTTCCTTTGGCAGACAAAGCAGCAATCAATAAAGAAATTCCAGCTCTAATATCTGGCGAAGTCATTTTGGTCGCTTTTAATTGTGATTGACGATTGTGTCCTATAACAACGGCTCTATGTGGATCTGACAGAATTACTTTGGCGCCCATATCAATGAGTTTATCGACAAAGAACAAACGGCTTTCAAACATTTTTTGATGGATCAAAACGGTTCCTTTTGCTTGTGTCGCTATTACCAATACAATACTTAATAGATCTGGAGTAAATCCTGGCCATGGGGCATCGGCAACTGTAAGTACAGAACCGTCTATATAACTTTGTATTTCATAGCTTTCTTGAGAAGGAATATAAATATCGTCTCCTCTTTTTTCTAATTGAATTCCTAATTTTTGAAATACGTTTGGAATCTGACCTAAGTCTTTCCAACTAACATCTTTAATAGTCAATTCAGATTGTGTCATTGCTGCCATTCCAATCCAACTACCAATCTCAATCATATCTGGCAAAACTCTATGTGTACAACCTCCTAAAGCTTCAACACCTTCAATGATTAACAAATTAGAGCCTACTCCGCTTATTTTAGCGCCCATACTATTCAGCATTTTTGACAATTGCTGGATATAAGGTTCGCAAGCTGCATTGTAGATGGAGGTGGTTCCTTTGGCTAAAACTGATGCCATAATAATGTTGGCAGTTCCTGTTACTGAAGCTTCATCTAGCAACATATCAGTTCCTGTCAATCCTTCTGGCGCTTCTACACCATAAAAATATTCTTCTTTATTATAACGGAATGTGGCTCCTAATCGGATAAATCCTTCAAAATGTGTGTCTAATCTTCTTCTACCAATTTTATCGCCTCCAGGTCTTGGAATATAACCTCTTCCATATCGTGCTAACAACGGACCTACAATCATAATGGAACCTCTTAATGAACTTCCGTCTCTTTTAAATTCTGCAGATTCTAAATAGTCTAGATTGATTTCATCGGATTGAAAACTGTAAGAGTTCTTTCCAAGTTTTTCAACTTTCACTCCTAATTCTCCTAAGATAAAAATCAATTTATTGACATCAACAATATCTGGAATATTATGAATGGTTACTTTTTCTGGAGTTAATAATACAGCACATAAAATTTGTAATGCTTCATTCTTTGCTCCTTGTGGAGTGATTGAACCATTTAATTTATGACCACCTTCTATCTTAAACGAAGCCATCTATCTTTTTCTATTTTTATGATTATTGTTGTGTTGATTTTTCCCTTTTTGATTCTTATGACCTTGACCTTGGGTATTTCTTTTTCTTAATAGGTTTTTACTTTCAGACAATACTTCGTCAGAACTTCTAATGTCTATTTTACCATCTGAGAGCTCATACAAGTGAGAGAAAATCACAGCGTCTTCTACAGTGTCTTTGTTCCAGTTTAGGAAACATTTTTTCATGTGATTCGCAATGGTATATACCAACGCTTCTTTCATTTCTCCTTCTTCCCAGGTTAAAGCAGTGTCTATCATAATCTGAATATTGTTTCCGTAAAAACGATATTTATTAGCAGATTTTGGATAAGGCAAAGATTCTGGTTTTTCTTGTAATTCTTCTTTTGAAGGTTTTTCATAAGGAGAATCTGCGTCTAATTTAAAATCAGACATAATGTACAATTGATCCCAAAGTTTGTGCTTAAAATCTGGCACGTCTCTTAAATGCGGTTGTAAATTCCCCATGACATCCACTATAGCTTTTGCCATTTTATTTCTTTCTTCTTTAGTTTCTAAAGTGATACAATGGTCTACCAGCTTCTGAATATGTCTTCCATATTCTGGGATAATTAAATGTGGTCTTTCTGCATTGTACTCTAAATCGTAGTCTATCATGTATGGTGAGATATTTTAATCAATCTTGTATTGCAAATTAAGTATTTATTTTTGGTTTGGCTGAACAAATTGTCAACCAATAACTTTCAGTTTGGCAAATTGTAGTAATAGTTTCTTCTTTCCTACTGTACCAAACTTAATTTCTGCTTTTTTATTGGCTCCGGTTCCTTCTAAATTTAAAACTTCTCCTTGTCCAAATCGATTGTGTTCAACAATATTTCCAACGGCAATTTTATCGTCAAATAAATTTGCTTTTGGTGATGTATGTGACACTTTCTTTAAATTCTTTGGAGGTGTAAAAATAGTTTTCTTTGCCTGTTCTCGTTCTGCTCTTTGACGTTGAATTGGTTTTTGGAAACGGATTTTTTTAGGCGCATCACCAAAAATACTCTGATCTACAAAACGATTGATAGAAGGTTCTACTTTTTTGGGAGCAATGTATTCTAAAAATTTTTCATCAATTTCTTCTAAAAAACGACTGGGTTCTCCATCGGTTAATTTTCCCCAACGGTAACGGGTTTGCGCATAGGTTAAATAGGCTCCTTTTTCTGCTCTGGTTAATGCTACATAAAACAACCGTCTTTCTTCTTCCAATTCGGAACGTGTATTCATACTCATCGCAGAAGGAAATAAATTTTCTTCTAAGCCAACAACATATACATACGGAAATTCTAATCCTTTTGCCAAGTGAATGGTCATTAAGGAAACTCTGGCTTTGTCGTCTTTTTTATTCGTGTCAAAATCCGTAGCCAAAGCAACGTCCTCAAGAAATGCAGTTAAAGAAGCATCCTCCCCTGTTTCTATTCTATCGGTAATAAAGTCTTTAACACCATTTAAAAGCTCTTGTACATTTTCTACTTTACTAACGGCTTCTGGGGTTCCTTCTTTTTCTAAGTCTTTGACCAATCTTGTCTGTTTTACCACCAAATCTGCTATTTCAAAAGCATTCATCTTTTGTGCATCTATCTGAAAACGCAAAATCATATTCAGGAAATTCTGCAATTTGGTCGTCGTTCCAGCATTCAGTTTTAAATCAATTTTGTCCAAATGTTTTAATATTTCGAAAATCGATTTTTTATAATGATTGGCAGCAATGGTTAGTTTGTCTATTGTTGTAGCTCCAATTCCTCTTGTTGGATAATTAATGATTCGTTTTAAGGCTTCTTCATCGTTTGGATTGATAAGCATTCTTAGATACGACAATAAATCTTTAATCTCTTTACGTTGATAAAAAGAGATTCCCCCATAGATTCTGTATTCAATTCCTTTTTTACGCAATGCATCTTCCATAGCTCTGGATTGTGCATTGGTTCTGTATAAAATTGCAAATTCATCATATTGCAATTGCATGTTCATGCTATTATCAAAAATAGATTGCGCTACAAAACGTCCTTCTTCTCCATCGGAAATGGTTCGCATTACTTTGATCGATTCTCCTTGATCGTTGGAAGTCCAAACTTGTTTGTCTAATTTGGTTTTGTTCTTTTCTATGACTGAATTGGCAGCATTGACAATGTTCTTGGTAGAGCGATAGTTTTGCTCCAGTTTGAATGTTTTTACATCTGGATAGTCTTTTTGAAAGCTCAAGATGTTTTGAATGTTGGCTCCACGAAAGCTATAAATACTCTGAGAGTCGTCACCCACAACACAAATATTCTGAAAACGATCTGCCAAAGCTCTTACAATAATGTATTGTGAATGGTTGGTGTCTTGATACTCATCTACCATGATGTATCTGAAACGATCTTGGTATTTTGCCAACACATCTGGAAAACGGGCTAACAACTCGTTGGTTCTTAACAATAAATCGTCAAAATCCATAGCACCCGATTTAAAACAACGTTCTACATATTCTTTGTAGATCTCTCCTACTTTTGGTCGACTTGCCATTAAATCGGCCTCTTGTAAATCAGAATCGTTGAAATAAGCGCGTACAGTAATCAAACTATTTTTAAAAGAGGAAATACGATTTAATATTTGTTTGGGTTTGTACCTGTCTTTATCCAATCCTTTTTCTTTGATAATCGCTGTAAGTAAACGAACGGAATCTTGTGTATCATAAATGGTAAAGTTGGATGGATATCCTAATCTGTCTGCCTCAGAACGTAAGATTCTTGCGAATACTGAGTGAAAGGTTCCCATCCATAAGTTCTTGGCTTCGCTAGCTCCTACAACACCTGCAATTCTTTCTTTCATCTCTCTGGCTGCTTTGTTGGTAAAGGTGAGCGATAAGATATTGAATGCATCTACTCCTTGCTGCATTAAATGCGCAATTCTGTACGTAAGCACTCGTGTTTTTCCAGAACCTGCACCTGCAATGATAATCATCGGTCCGTCTTTCTGTAAAACTGCTTCTCTTTGGGCTGGGTTTAAGGAATCTAAGTAGTTTGCCAAGGTTGAATATCGTAAGCCTCAAAAATACCAATCTACGGGGATAGCGACAAGTAAAGTTATCTACATTTTTTGGTGAACAGTTAACAGTTGGTTTAGTAATGAGTGATTAATAATTGTTAATGAATAATTAGGGATGTGAGAAAGTTCAAGAATATATTTACAGAATGCAAAAAACTTTGAAACTGGAATTGAAAACCTGAAGATTCAAGAGCCAAGAAATCAAGACTACCACGGAAACTTTGAAACTAAACCTGAAAAAGGAAAAGGAAGCAAGATGCACATACTGTTTACTGAGAACTGAGAAACTAGACACTTAACTATTATTTAAACAGATTACTTCACTTTAGCCTGTCTTGTGCGACAGTCGAAAGGCTTGTAAATACATTTTTGAAACTTTAAACCTTAACATGATACAAAAAAAGCAGTTGACATACATGTACAACTGCTTTTTGATAATTAAGTTCGTTTATCTTATTATTTAATAAGGGCAGCCTGCGTCTATCCATTTTGCCAACTCTGCTATTTGCGCGCCAGTATAATATGGCCCTCCTTGTGGCATATGTAAACCATTTGTGTCTGTACCTTTAAGATAACTTATAATCATAGATTCGTCACTATGATTTGGTTTACAAATTCTAACTTTACCTCCTAATACATGTGGGACATTCATAGTAGTAAAATATGTATGGTTTTGTTTATCTGTTTTACTAGGCATGTCCCAAAATTTACCATGAAAATTATTACCTAAACTTGTTTCTACAACACATAAATTAAAAAACTTCTTAACATCTTTCCAGCTATTAATTGCAAAAGGCTCTGCTCCAGAAGGACAACCCAAAATATTTGTTATGGCTTCTGGTGCTGAAAAAGGTGCGTGGTCTATTAAAAAGTTAAAATCAGTTCCTGCTTTTTGAGCATTTCCATGACACCCCATACAGCCTCCCATATTAATAGGTTTTTGCTTGTAAATCACATTATTAATATTTGGGTTTGTAGGAGAGCCTGTAAATGTTTGTAATTGTTTATTACTTTCAATAACGCTATTGGAAAGGTAGAAATACGAATTATCAGGATTTGTATGACTTCCTACTAATTTAGAAACATCAATAGGTTTTGCTTGTACATTGATTAATTTATAATTCTGCCAAACAGAATTATTATTTTTCAAATGTGTGCTAACTGTAGAGTTTACAGTTTTAATTGCTTGTGGAATAGGATGTGTTCTAGAAATATCATGGTTTGTGTTTTTCTTATCACCAAATTTATCAGTGACATTCTCTGTATACACTAAACCAGAGGAAAGATTGTCTTTTTGTTCCCAAGTAGCGAATACATAATTTGGAAATGTCTTGGTTTTGTGAATGATATGCAACCCTACTAGCCCCATTGTTGCATTATAGTAATTGGTCTCTACCACTCCTTCTACTTTTACCGTTTTGTAATAAATGACTTTTTGTGTATGGAAATTTTCAATTACATCTACAGCAGGGTTTAATTGACGCCATGCAGCTTTAATTTCTATATTTCCTTCTTCGCCACTAGTGATATCACCGCAAGGAAGGCAAATATATTCTGATGGATTATCTTCTATATCACAAACACCTTGAGCGGCTATTGTATTCTTTGTCTTTTTTTTCTTTTTGGCTCTAGTTGTAGGGTCATTCAAATTATTCGTATAGATATAATGAGAGCCAGCATAATTCATTTTTGCTTCATATAACACTTGGTATGTAGGGTCTATAATCGTAGTTGTAGAATGCGCATATACTACATCTTCACCTAGCTCATTTTTTTCGTCTAGATTATTCCATAACGTGTAATCTCCTGTGCCGCTTCCACCATATGAATATAGTTTAGCGTATTGATAATTGGGAGGTGTACTATCACTAGTACTTGGTATTACTGGTGTTTTTCCTGTATCTGGAAATAATTCATTTCGATGCCAATAGGTTTGCCAAACGGGTGTATAAGTGTCCGCTCCAACTTGACTCGCAGATATAAAACCATTGGTTTGGCTTGTATCTGGTAATCCTCTACTTTCGCTTTTTGCAGGCCAATTCAATGCAATAAATTCTTGCCATGCAAAATGTGAGAGTGCCGTTAAATCTGCATCTTCATATCGAGAAGGTATGTCTTTGGGTGGCGTGGATTTTGTATAATCGATAAGTGGAATAAATTCTTGCCCTGGGTGGCAATTTGAGAATAGAAAAAAAGACATGATTAAGATACAACTTACGAGTTCAAAACCAAATACTTTCTTTGCTTTTAAAGGATTTACTTTTTGTTTCATGATTGTTGGGATTAAGGAAAAAAATAATATGTTTTATTGGTTAGCTAGCTCTAATTTACATTTAAAAAATTGTCAAAAAAATTGATGAAAAATGTCCATCAATAATCAAGAAGAATTACTCCTGAAGTTTAAAAAACTGAGTTGTTAATTTTTGTGTTTCATATGTAAACAACATCATACTAGATAAAGCTTCCAGAAGTATCAATCATATTGTTTTTTCTGTGTTAAAAAAGTTACCCCGTATTTATACCTGTTTTTAAAAACAATTCTTTTTACCTATGCTTAATTTGGGTGGCTTTACGGTTTTCCTCAATTTCTCTTTATGTCATCTCTATATATTTGAGGTTAGCCAGTAAGTTATATATCCTTTGTAACTTTTATACTGAATTTAGCAGCTCTATGGAAAAAATTCTGAGTTAAACTCAATTAAACAAACAAATGATTTCCAAAATAATTAGAAACTCACTTCTATTCTTAGGCAAATTTTTCACCTATCAAATCAAAATATTTTATCTTTATTTTTATCCTATTCCCAAAGGTCTAAGTGAAGAATTAAAACAAATGCTTTCAAAAAAGAAAAGAAAGCAAAGATACAAAGAGTTAAATCTTATTCGAGTAAACAATATTTATACAACCCTATGGTCTCATTCTGGAACTGTTCTGGCTTTCGCATTTACTGTATTCTCAATAGTTTTCTCAATAATCTGGGCAATATTTACATTTTATTACAATAGTAACCCTGAAGGTTTCCCTTTATATTACAATAATAAAATTCTTACAATTTTAGTCTTATTTATAATAATAGATTTTATTATTGTTTTGATCTCTCCCTTACTTCTTCGTAAAATAATAGACCATCTACCATCTAAAAGTTATTCTTCCCTGAGTTTAAGTAACTTGAACCAAAGCCAAGTACTCACTTTTGTATCATTGAAATACTGGGAACTTTGTAATGAATTTATTTTAAACGTGCGACTTGGGGATGAAATCACCAAGTTGAGCAAGACAGAAAACGAAAAAGAATTTAGTGACATATTTACAATGTTTGAAACGGAAGATTGGATAACTATATTTGAGGAATTTCGAGATAACACTGTGAATTTTAAAGCAAATTATTACAAGAAAATTTCTAATGCGAAAGCCTTGAAAAAAGAAACTACATTTAAGCTAAATATTCTGCCAATTGAATTTAGTCACCACATAACAAAGTTTTCCCCATATATTTTCGAGCTAAGGGTCGAAACTTTACTTCACGCATCAGAATCTATGCTTTATTTACTCAAAAATAAAGATTTTGGTTCAATTAGATATCTTTATGAGTTTAGAGAAGTATTGAGTGAAGTTTCTTCAATAATCAATGATATTGTAGACCGTCGTAAACGTTCTCTTATTCAATTAATAGCGTTTGATAATATCCATAGCTATATCATAGGACTCGCCTCGGCAACATCGACTTCAAAGTCATTAAAAATTTTTACAAGAGGTTTATCTAAATTGATTGAAAAATCTCTTGTAGAAGCAACAGAAGAAAAAAAGTATGAGGATTTCAAAGCGTTGCTCCACAGGAGTAAAGCACATTATGGATTTGATTTATTAATTTCATTGGAAAACTTTTATTCTAAAAATTATAAGAACGAACATGAATTTAAGATTCCTTCCCTCTTAAGCCAAATTAAGAATAATCAAAAAGATGATTTAGACCTTACCGAATTAGACCTATTGAAAAATATAAGAGAGAATTTGGTTAAGAAGTACGAAAATGCCATGACAAAAATTTCTGAATCTTTTATAATTAAGTTTGAGGAGTTGATAAAAAAGGAAAATAAACTTAACATTTATATAATGATTTTTGGTTATTCAAGAATCGTGAAAAATGTTCTGCAGAAAAACCATAATCTATTGAAAAAGAATAAAGCGAAAATTTTTGTTATGAAGGAAGAAGATGAGCATATGTTAGATACAAGAATATTAAGATTTGAGTTGAATGACAAAAAAGGAATGGAAATCAGAGATAGTTTTACAGGTTCTGATGATTTCTTTAAGCGTTTATTGAGAAAAGATGATGTTTTGATAATGATGGCTGGTGCAGAAGCATATGATTCAACCAATAGCAGGTTATACCACACGAATAATTACCAAAAAAGGGTTGAAAATTTTCTTGAATTTCTAAATAGAAATGAAAGTATCAAACCCAGTCCTCGTTTATGGGTAGTAGCAGGCAACTATAAGGTATATACAAACTTCCCTGATTTTCAATTGTCAAATAAAACAGCTATTGGAAATGAATTTTTTGTTGACCATTACGATAAAGTCGATATTTATAATTTCAAAGACCTTGGTTTGACTGTAGAATTAATTACAGATGATGATTCAGAAATTGAAACTAAGAATGAAACGTAGAACAATGCATACATGTCAATATTTGACTCTAAACGCCTTCCCTACGAATTTGTAATCTGTATATTACCCATCCACTCTGAGAGCACTAATTTTACCCGTTCACTCAAATTTAAAACCCGAACCTCCAATCTCACACTCTACTCCAACGCCACAATATTCCTCTTAAACAATCGTATAGAAACGAACACCATTCCCAAGCCAATGGCTAGGAGAATTCCCATTTTTGGAAGAATGTCTACCAATGGTAACTGCCTCCAGAAAATATCAAAGAAACCTTCAATGCCCCAGTAGTTCACACTAATTATTGCAATGTTTTGCATAAACTCGGGCATCATTGTAATAGGAATCATGCTCCCTCCTATGGCCGACATTAGAATGATAATAATAGTACTCATTCCTTGCAATTGCTGACGTGTTTTCACCGTAGATACCAAGAAAACACCAAAGCTAGATACTGCAAAAGAAATGCATAAAATTAGTAGAAGTAATGAGAATATATCCATAAAAATAGGCAGTCCGAATGCCAACCAAGCAAAGACGAACATCGTGGTTAATTGTAAGATAGAAATTAGCATAGCGGTTCCCATTTTTGCCAGTAAAATGTCTAATGGTTTTACGGGAGCAATCAATAAACGTTTTAAAGTTCCGGCTTCCTTTTCGTCTAGCAATCCACCGCCAACGGCTGCAATGCTAAATAGTAACATCATAATGGCCGTTCCTCCTACTGCTTGTACCAAACCTGGATGTGCTTTGGTAGAACTTTCTTTGATAAGCGAGGTCGTTTTTAATTGGATATTATTGATCACATCTGCTTTTCCTAAATGGTACTTAAAACCTTCTTTTAAAACCGTATGTACAATTCGCATTTGTAGATCTCTTGCAGCATCGTATTTTAACTCTATCGGCAAGTCTGTATCGGCTGCGACTGCATCCGAAAACCCTTTTCCAAAAACCAAAGCCGCTACATTTTTCCCTTTCTTTACAAAGTCTAGCGCTTTTTCTTCCTCAGAGGCGATTAAGCGGATGGTTTGCATGGCATTCAACTTTCCAATGATTTCCTGTGAGGTTTCTGTGGAATCTTTATCCACCACCAAAACACCCAAAGGTTTGGGAGCGCTTTTCTTTTTCCCAACGCCACCAAAGGCAAAAGCAAATAAGGTAATCATAATGATGGGCAGTAAAAAAGTGACTAACACTCCTTTTTTGTCAGAGAAATAGATTTTTAAATCTTTTTTTAGGATGTTGCTTAGCATGGTTGGTTTTTCTAGTTTTTGTTAATTAATGATGTCGCTTCATATAATTGTTCTCGACCTGACTGACGGGGCAGGTACAATCACGCCTAAGCGTGATCACTCGAACTGACATTCAGTTCTTCACTTTAAGATGTCAATCACGTAATTGTTTTCCTGTTAAATTGAGGAAAATTGCCTCTAGGTTTACTTTGTTCAATTGTATGTCTTTAATATTTAATTGCAATCCATTGCACGCTGTAATTATCTTAGAAAGCTCTTGTACCGTACTCTCTACCAACAATTTATTTTCATTCTGTGTGATGGCATATGGAAGCACTTTACGAAGTTTATCTATAATATTTTCTGAAAGAAAATCGAATTCCAATTGAATACTTTCCTTAGTTTGTACCAACTCCTTCAATTCGGATTGCGTTCCTTGAGCGATGATTTTTCCAGAATCGATAATCGCAATACGATCACACAAACGCTCTACTTCCTCCATATAATGTGTGGTGTAAATAATGGTCATTCCTTGTTTGTTTAGAGCTTCTATCACTTCAAAAATGTGGTTTCTACTTTGCGGATCAATTCCCACAGTAGGTTCGTCCATAAACAATACTTTCGGTTCGTGTAACAAAGCTGCAGCAATATTAATCCTACGTTTCATTCCGCCTGAATAGGTTTTGATTAAATCTTTCTTCCGATCTGATAATCCGATAAGTTCTAAAGTTGCATCAATCCTATTCTTCAATTCTTTGGAAGGAATTCCGTATAAATTTCCCCAAAACAATAAATTCTGATAGGCAGAAAGTTCTTCATACAATGAAATTTCTTGTGGAACAACACCAATTAAATGTTTGAATTGAGTTGAGTTTCCATTCAACAGTAAACCATCAATAGTAATGGTACCGCTATCGTTTTTCAAAATAGTACTCATCATGTTCAACGTGGTGGATTTCCCAGCACCATTAGGTCCTAGAAGTCCAAAAATTTCACCTTTATTAATCGTGAAACTGACATCATTTACCGCTTGAATATTTTGAAACGATTTGGAAAGGTTTTCTACTTGAATCATTGGTTGGTTATTAATTTGATTCAAATGTCGTAAAAGCAATTGGGTCTACTAAAGTGTTGTTACTGAAATGTAGCTTTTTGGGGATGAGTTGTTATAATGAATAATTAGTAATGTGCAATGAATGATAAAATATGAAATCACTATTTGTAAATAAATTTGCATGCGAAAATATATTTACGGATTACAAAAACCTTTGAAACTGATTACTGTAGACTGCAAAGTGGTGACTGTAGACTTTAGACTGGCAACTACTTTATAACTTTAACACTTGCTCACCAAATACAAATCGTCTATTTTTGAATCATGGAAGATAAAATTTTGGAGGGTATTGGTTATGCCATTCCCGCTTTGGTTACAGGTGTGGTTGCTTATTTTGTAATGAGTGGACTGAGAAAACAAGATACTACGGAAAAGAAAATGGACTTGTTAGCCAACAAGAAAAAAGAGTCTTTGCCCATAAAACTACAAGCCTATGAACGTATGTTGCTATTCTGTGAGCGAATTAATCCTGTGAAAATACTATTACGCGTAAAGCCAATTGGTACAAATACTGATGACTACTTACAATTGCTTTTGGCTAATATTGAACAGGAGTTTGAACATAATTTGGTACAACAACTGTATATTACCGACGAATGTTGGAATGTGATTATTGCGGCTAAATCGGCTGTTATCAACAAATTAAAACAGGTAGCTACCACTTCTAATTCTGCAAATGACTTTCGAGAAAATGTTTTGTTAGATTATTCTAAAAAAATGCCGCCGACGGATACGGCAATTGCTTTTCTAAAGAACGAGGTAAAGAAATTTTTATAGCAAAATATTTTTAAGTTCTTCTTATTGCTTTATGAACTTCCACTAAGTTTCTCAAAGCCTCTCTGAGATACACAAAGTATAGTTTAAAGTTTGAAAAAATCAAGGTTTAAGGTTTTGATTTCAAGTTCAGATTCAGATTCAACTTCAATCTCAAGTGTTCACACAACATTCTTTTCAATGATCATATAGCATAAAAAAAGCGCCGATAAATCGGCGCTTTGCTCTGTTCCTTTTTTATAGGATACAAAGGCTTGGGGGAAATAATATTTATATCTAAAATTGAAACCTGAATCCCAATTTATAATTTCTTCCTCTGGTTGAAAACCCAAAGATTTCTTGATAGTCTTCATTTAATATGTTGGTTACATTAGCATATAATGTTACACCTTTTATCAATTTATGCGTTGCTCCAAAATCTAATAAAGAGTAGGATCCTAAGGTTACATCTTGTACATTTAAGAAATCTCTAAAATCTGTATCATCGCGATCACTCACAAACTGATAATCTAAAGACAGACTTGTTTCCTTAAACAAGTTATAGGTCGTTCCTATATTAAATTTACTTTTGGGGATACGGATGGCTATCTCGCTATTTTCAGTATAAGTATAGTTGGCATTTACTTTTAAATCGTCCGTAATATCGAAAGACGAATTCACTTCTAAGCCATTAATTTTTGTATCTCCACCGTTTACTAAGCTAAAAGCTACAGTATCAAATATAATGATATTTTCAATATCTCTTTTAAAATACACCGCATTTAACGTAAATGACTTCCACTTATACTCAGCACCAAACTCTAATGTTTGACTTTCTTGTGGGACTAAATTTGGGTTTCCAAATGATGAAAATAATTCTTGAATAGATGGCGCAACAAATGCTGTACTATAGGAACCAAATACTCTAGTATATCCATTTTCATGTTTGAAACGATATGATGGGTTTATATTGTAAACAACATGACTTCCGTATATATCATGATTGTTCCAACGTACACCAACATTGGCGTTAAATCCTGTTTCAGAAATATAAACTAAGTTCGCATACGGATCAGTAATGGTAGTTTTTGGCGCTTGCACAAACTGAGTTTCTGTCAATTCAGTTCCTCCAAAAGGAATTGAAAAAGTTTGGATTTCATTATCTTGTAAATTGATTCCAGCAATCAATTTAATTTTATTAAAATTGTGTTTGATAAAAGCATCAACCATCAGGTTTTTCCCGTTACTTTTCCCAGGGAATGATGTATTTAGAAAATCGGTATCGAATTTACTATATGCAAAATTAAAGTTTACCGTTCCTTTGTTATAACGATATTGAGGTTGCAACGCAAAACGATAATTTGTTTCTTTAGAGAGATTAACTCCTTCTGTAAAAGAATCTGCATCAAAACTGTTATTAAAATTACTTGTAGAAAATGTAGCAGTTGCTCTAAATTTATCAGAAAAATTATATCCTATACGTAGATCAAAATTGTTTCTTTTAAAGGGATCATCTTCAAAAACTTGATTCACCCCTTGATCTTCTGCTGCTGAGATTCCAGAGGAATTAAAGGTAGAAAACGTAACTAAATAGTTAAAGTTTTCTGTGCTGCCGTTAATTCCAAAATTGGTTTCAACTAAGCTTCCTGAATTCTCAAATTCTTGGGTTTTATTGGTGCCAACAAAAGTTCCTACGGATGCGTTAAATGTCCCTTCTTTTGCCTTCTTCATACGAATATTAATCACAGCAGTTGCGGCGCCTGAACCATATAATGTACTGGAAGCCCCTTTACTAATCTCTATTGATTCTACTTGTTCTAAATCAATATAACGCAAATCAAAATTGTTTTGTAGTGGATTTACTACTTGCAATCCGTCAATTAAAATTACAACTTCATTAGAGCGTCCACCTCGAACAAAATACCCAAGAGTTTGTCCATAAACACTAGTGTTTCCGTTGATTTCAAATCCAGCAACACGGTTGAGAACATCTACAACCGTCTTTCCTTTGTTCTGTTCTATAACAGCCGAAGTAATTTTGTGGACTATTTTTCCAGAGTTTTCTTTTTTGATTTTAAAACGAGAGTCTATGACGATCTCGTCTAATGCTTCTCTTTTTTCTTTTTTTGTGACTGAAGTACTCGAAGTCGTCTCTTTTTCTTGTGAAAAGAGTTCTGTGCTAAATAGACTTAACGCTATAGCACCAATGATTACACATTGTTTTTTCATTTTTAATGATTTAATTCACCTTCGCGTTCGCTATGGCGAACGAGAAAATTAAGTTACTTACTACCTTAGGTTTCTATTGAAAAGAAAATAATTTTAATTTAATATTTCAATTTTTCCACGTAGGTGTAATTACTAATTAATAAATAAATCAGGTAAAATTTTTGTACGAAAATGGTTATAATAGTACACAAACCTTTATCCCGAAAGTTTAATTCTATAGTTTGATTTTGGCAGGTCTCCTGGCTTATATTTTGTTATATACCTTCCCAGCTTGCACCAAACTTTATTTGGTAATCTTGCCAGTGGCATGAAGTATAACAACTTATCTTTTGATAAGATTCTGAAACGAGTTCAGAATATATTTACAGTTGCGGGAACAGCTTCGGTATTTCACCGAATTCCCTTTTAATTCATTTTTAAAAATGAAACCTAAAATCGAGGCAAATGTATAATAATTTTATTTCACGAAGTCTTTTTTAAAACATTTTTGTAATCTTGTGTCATTCAAATATTTCTGATGAAAACAAATCGGCTCTTACCCATTGCATTCTTCTTTTTAATGGTTCTTTTGATTTTATGCAATCAAAAAAGGGTAAAGAAAGTTGATATCTCTAATATTAAACCAAAACATGAAGTAAAATACTCTAAAGGTTTTGATATTCAGAATTTTGAAAAACACAAAAAACTAATTATAAAATATCCATATCCAAACTCTAAAGAAACTTTCGAATATATTTTAACATCTAAATCTTCAACAAAGAACATTGGGTTTAAAGGGACAACAATTCAAATCCCTTTAGAAAAAATTGTGGTGACTTCTACCACGCACATTCCCATGTTAGAATTGTTAGGCGTTGAAGACAAATTGATTGGATTTCAAAACACAAAATATGTCTCTTCAGAAAAAACGAGACAACGGATTGATGATGGATTGATTAGAGAATTGGGGAAAGAGTCCTCTTTAAACACCGAAATTTTATTTGAATTGCAACCCGACTTAGTGGTTGGTTTTGCAATGAATAAAGTAAATAAAACTTACAATACTATTGAACAAAATAATATTCCTGTCATCTTAAATGGAGATTGGTTAGAAGAAACTCCTTTAGGTAGAGCGGAATGGATTAAATTCTTTGGTGTTCTCTTTGATAAAGAAAAGGAAGCCGATAGCATTTTTAAGGAAATAGAAACGAATTATTTAACAGCAAAACAAATTGCAAAGAATTCTAACCATAAACCAACAGTATTGTCGGGTGCGATTATGAGTAAGGATATTTGGAATTTACCCGGTGGGGAAAGTTTTGTTGCGCAATATTTACAACATGCAAATGCTGATTATTTATGGAAAGATTCTAAAGGAAAAGGAAGTTTATCCTTAAGTTTTGAAAGTGTTTTTGATAAAGGTCAGAAGGCTGAATATTGGATTGCTCCTGGCTATTTCTCTTCTAAAGAGCAAATGATTAATAGCAATAAACATTATGTAGATTTTACTTCATATCAAAATGATAAAATATATACGCCTTCAACGAAAACTGGAAAAACTGGTGGTGTTATTTATTATGAGTTGGCTCCTACTCGACCAGATTTGGTCTTAAAAGATCTTATAAAAATTACCCATCCAGATTTACTTCCTGATTACAAATTGACATTTTTTGAGAAGATGCAGTGAAAATTGCCCTATTTTATTATATAATTATGTTTGTAAGCGTAATTAATGAGCTCTGATACAGAATGGATATTTAATTTGCTATAAATATTCTTCTTATGTGTCTGTACAGTATTTATAGATATAAAACAGAAATCTGCAATCTCTTTGGTTTTTTTTCCTTTCACCAATAATTTGAGAATGTCCATTTCTCTGGATGTTAACTGTATTTTTCCTTTTGGTTTTTCATCACTTTCTTCTACCAGATCACTCATCAAGATCTCTGTTAACTTCTGATCGAAATAGGTTTCGCCGTCAACTATTTTCTTAACGGCTTTGATCAATTTGTTACTTTCAGTACTTTTTAAGAGATATCCTTTTACTCCTTTTTTAACAGCATTTCTGATGTAATCTATTTTATCATGCATGGTCAGTATCAATACTTTAGTATTGAGTTCTAATCGTTGTAATTCGTCCAGCACCAATAAACCATCCATATCTGGCATAGAGATATCCAGAATCATCAAATCGATGTCGTCATTTTCTTTTAAAAAATCGATCGCTTCTTTTCCAGAGGATACTATCCTTTCAACAGATATATCTGGTTCATTTTGAAGCATCAATTCAATGCCTTCTGAAATTAATACATGATCGTCACAGATTACTAATTTTATCATTGTATTACACTGGAATATTAATTACTATGGTGGTTCCTTTCATCTTTACTGAGTCTATGGTAAAATCACCTTTCTTATTTAAAACCTGTTTCTTTAAACTATGCAAACCAATTCCTTTTTTCGGATTCTTCATTTCAAATCCTTTCCCGTTGTCCTCTACCATAATGTTGATGTTTTTCTCACTTCGAGTGAGGTATAATGTCAATAAAGATGCTTTGGCATGCTTTAAAGCATTGTTAACCAACTCTTGAAGAATTCGAAAAATAAAGATGCTAGTTTGCGGATGTGGGAAATTATCTAATCCATGAATGGATGTTTCTATCTTCAGGTTTTTATTCTGTACTTTATCGCTAAACTCTACAATTGCTTTTTCTAAATTGAATTCTGCAGATGCATCAGCATCTAATCGGTGTGACACGACTCGTACTTCATTAATCACATTGTCTACCATTTGTACAACTTTGAAATACAAATCTTGAGTTGCTTTGTGAGACAAAACTAATTTCTTATTAAAACCATTTAAATGGAACTTCACTGCGGTTAGTAAACTTCCTACATTATTGTGCAACTCTTTTGATATATGTGCTTTTTCTTTTTCTCTTCCTTCTAAAGTAGCATTGATGATTTCTATCTCTTGATTCTGAATCAGGTTTTCTAATTGTTCTTCTAATAATTGCTCTTTTTGAGCAGTAATTTTTTTATTGGTTTTTCGTAATTTCTGTAGATATACGATGAGAAGTATCAACAGCATTACTATAAAAACTGTTCCAAAAAGAGTAATAGAAAGATTACGATTTTCTGTTTTCTTTTGGATGATTTTTAGCTCGGCTAAATCGCGATCTTTTTGTAATAATGAGATTTCTCCTTGTTTGATCTTGATTTGATGTTGTTTTTCTAACTCTGCGACCTGCCAAAGTTTTTCTGTGTTTAAAACAGAGTCTTTTAACTGACTGTAATATTGATATTTTTCAAACGCCTTTTTTCTTTCTCCTAAAGTATTAAGCACTTCAGCAAGGCTTTTACTTATCTCTCTTTTAAGAACTAAATCTGATGATTTAGAAACCAATCTTTCAGCCTTTAAGAGAAATAATTTTGCTAAAGGATAATCTTTATTTTGAACAGAAAATAAAGCAATCGTTCTGTAGACTTTGGCTAAGTTTTCCTTATCATCAAATTCTTCAAAAACGAGCTCTGAATATTTTAAATATTCTTTAGCAAACAACATTGTACTTTTCCTCTGCGCATACAAATCGGCAATGTTTAAATACGTTTGTGCCAATAACAAGGAATCTTGAAATCTTTCTTTAATATCTATACTCTTTTGATAATGAAACAGTGCTTTTTTATCGTTTTTAGTTTCAAAAAACAAAGCTCCTAAATTGTTATGAGTTTTTGCTTGTTGTCTAATATCATCTGCATCTTGAGCCTTTGACAAAGCTTTTTCATAATAATCTTGAGCTATTGGGAAATTTTCTAGCAGACTTTTTGCATTACCAAGATTGGTGTATACAATGGATAAAGTCCTTGGATTTTCTATGACAGATTTTAGCTCTAACGTTTTTAAATAATACACTACTGCAGAATCATATCGAGATATTTTTGTATAAGTATTTGCAATATTATTTAAGCAGACTTTTTTATTTTTTTCAGATAAAAAGTCATTTAAACTTAGAACTTTTCTATAGTTATTTAGAGCATCAGAATATAGACCACTATTTTTAAAAATTAACGCTCTAGTGTTGTAAGTAGCTGCTAATCCTTTATAATTATTTATCTCTTGCTCAACTTCCTCAGCTTCATTTAAATAATCTAATGCATTTACAGATTGACCAGTAAAGTAAGAATTATAAGCTTGACCTCGTAAACTTCTTGACAATCCTTTCAAATAATCAATTTTTCGAGCTAGTGAATCTGTATATTTAAATGTCTTCATTGAAAGTGCATAATCTTTCTTTCTCAACAAAGAAAATGAAAGATCGTTTAGACTATCAACCCTAGTTTTAAATAATTGAAAACCTTCGGGTGAAATATTCTCTAATGATTTATCTGTGCAACTTTTTATAAGAAAAGTTAGAAAAAATAACTTTACGAAGATTTTAACTCTCATATCTTAATGATTAACAATGGTTTTACAATAATGTATCATCAATAAGATCTGTATCCTCATAAGTTACAACAGACCTCTTTCCGCCAGTTGGTTTATCTCCTGTATCAATGGAAATAACAAATAGATCTCTTCCTTCAGATTCAAATTCAAAATCTATTTTTTCATCCTTATTTTTACTATCAAAAACTTGACAAAATGATATGGGTACAAAAAAATCATTTAACTTACTTCCTTTAAGGTTTCTTTTGACTTTTAATTCAAGTTTTACGCAGTGTTTTTTGTTTTTGATGCTTATAAAATCAAGGGAATCTCCAGTATTATTTGTCCAAAATTGAACATGTACAGCAACTTTTTTGGTAGATTCTACTTTTGCACTTTGGTATCTAAATACACGGGCGTTAATCTTCGATTTTTCCGATAAACTATAGGAATTCATAATATTTAATGTTAGAGGGTTAATGTTTTACTAAAGTTAGAAAATTTCTATAGGTTTTATTGAAAGCTACTGGAAAACAGGTAATTATACCTGTTTCTCTTAATCCAATATAAAAACTACAAGAAGTTAATTTCCAGTATTGAAAAAACCTTCCTGAAAATGTACGATGACTAAATCTTTTGTAAAACTCATACTATTTATTTTTATTTAAGTTAACAGGGCAATTTTTACCATTGCCCTGAAAATGTTTGTTTATAAAATTGGATTTATTCCTTTAATAATTTTATTTGCATCTAACCTTAATTCTTCACCATTATTTATAAAGAACCCAGTATCACGGTCATACTTCACAGAGATTTCATCGACACCCCCACCAAATCGTAATTCTGTCATTGGTGATGTTACTGAAGTGACCACAGTATTACTTACAACTTTTGATTGCAACCATACATATACAGTTGTGTAAGGAGTCATGATTGCTGTACTTGCCAACAATACTGGTGCTGCAGACAATGCGTTCCCTGCGATTTCTGTTCCATTTACTCTTGCGTCTTGGTATAAACCTACCGTCATAAAATCTTTTTTATCATATTTATTTACCAATGAAAAGGAATCTTTAGCTGCTCCTTGTCCGTTAGTAGGTCCTGTCATGGCTCCGCTATCCTGTAATGTATATACTTTATTCATTAATGCTCCTACATCAACTTTTGATAATTGATCTAACGTAGCACCGTTAGTTACCTGAGTAGTTGATGCATAAACTCCATATTTTTCTTCCCAACCAACTGTATTGTGCTGAAGAGGAGAGAATACTTGCCAAGCAACATTTGGATTATCTCCGCCTGTAGGTTTTGCGATAATAACATTTGACCCCATCATTTTAAGCAATCCTAATTGCTCATTTGTAAACTGAATTTTTAAATTAAATTTTGACATAATAAATTGTTTTTTTATTGATTCCTACTCTTTTTAGGCTTTTCGGATACCGCCTTATTTTTAGTGTTATTGAACTTCGTAAATGTTTGTACGAGATTCTTCACTTTTTACTCTATATGTATATCCTCTACTGGAATACTGATCGTGATGAATCCATTTGTTAGGAGTACCTGTTCCCCAGCCCATTGCTACCAAGAGCATTTTATCAGTTTTGTCATATCCATAAGCCACTACTCCATGTCCTCCTTTGTCATTCCCTACTGAATTGCTAAACTTTTTATCAATAGAGCTCCATTTTCCATAACCGTCAAAAAGGAAAGGTTGACCAGCTTGAATGATTTTCTGTGCGAAAGAGAAATCTTGATCTACTGCAATAGAGAATTTCCAAGACATATCAAATGTTGAGAAAATTTTTGCGCCTTCAATCGTTTTACTATCACTAGTACCGCCGGTGGCTGTAGTATCCATTAAATCGTGAAGTTTCCAGATTGTGGATTCTACTTCTGCTGATTTACTTGGGTTTACAGTTCCTTGCCAACTTGGCCATTCTATATTCCAAGTACTTGAGCCTTTCCATATTTTGGAAGAATCTTCAAAATTCATTCTCTTCCAAGCTGAGAGTAACATTGCCCATGCTACAGGTACACAACCTGAAATTCTTCTAGGCGAACAGTATGTTTTTGGTTCAGAAAGATCAATTTTACATACTTGATCTAATGAATATGAATCGCAGTTTTGTTGATAACGAGTTGGTTTTGCTTTATTTAATACAATTTTCGATGCTCCACTAGAATCATTATCTTCTAATGCATACCATTGCTCATCAATACTTGCATTATTAAATTCTTCTCTAGCTTGTCTATTAAAACTATCTATAGACTCTTTTTGTATCACAAATAAGTCTGGGACATTTATCAAAAATGATTCTTTACTTCTTTCATTAAAGATTTCAACATATATTTCTGTGGATGTAATAAAATGGTATTCTTTGGGAGTTGCATCAATTTCTGAAGCATACAAAGCGGGTGTTACCAATCCATCAATTTGTTCTTTTAGAGACAGTCCTTCCGTAGCGTATTCTATTACTGGGGGTAATTCTTTCGACTCTGAGATTAAAAGATACCCTGATCTTTCTCGTGTTTTTTTGTTTACTAAAGGAATGTCATAGAGGTTAATTTCTGAACTCCATTTAAAAACATTTTGAATTTCATTGGAAGCGCTAGCTATTTTAAGGTCCTTCCAAGTTTTTGGGTCAATATTGCGATTCCGTTCGATAAACTTAGTCGCGGTTTCAAATACATTTTCCATAATTATATAGGATTTAAGTTATTGATTACATGAACAATTATTCTCTTTATCTCCTAGCATTAGAAGTGCTAAGTCTCCCGATGAAGCTCTACCAAAAAGGCTATCTATAGAAGAAGTAGAAACTGGCATTTTCACATCTATTGTTTGATCAATGCATTTCTCTCCAATCCACATGATTGTTACACAACCTTTTATGGTTAGTTTAAATGTGATTTCAGCATTGTGGACTTCAAACTCTTTAATCAAAATTTTTGCACTTACCTTAGTGCTTTTAAATTCTAGATTAAAATCTTTATCTGAGTTAAAAGTGTATTGTTCTGAAGAGAATTTCCCAAAAGGTGTTTTTACATGTAGTTTTAAATAAACTTTCCCTTTATCGCTGCTTAAATCTGCACAAAATTTTATTTTATACTTTTCTTTTGTACATTTTTCTATAGAGAATAAATGAGGGATTTCATAATGTTTCCCATCTTCTACCTGAACAGCATTTTTAAAATAATCGGACATACTATTTGATTTAAATTCATTCCTACTCTTTCTAGGTTTTTCGGATAGCACCTATACAAATGATCATTTTATACAGTCCAAAAGTATCTGAGAATACTGTGCCGCAAAACACATGTTCAGGTGATTTAATACTCACATGATTATGTGATTTTAAAAAGCAAAAAAAGACCTGTAAATAGATTACAGGCCTTTTAAAAATATTTTAATTTATGTTATGTTAGAAGAGTGTAATTTGCCCATCATCGCTGGGTTTTGTATTCTCTGAGTCTTCTTCTGTTGATTTTTTAGTAGGCGGTTTTTCTTCTGATTTCGAATTCTCTGTTTCCACAGAAACTTCTTCTTCGTCGACAACTTCTACATCTTCAACAGCAGGTTCTTCGGGTTCTTCATAAGGCAAAGAATCTAACAAATTTACTTGTTTGATCTTGTCTGTAGTTAATTGATTTCCTTGTGCTTTAATTCCTTTGATAGCGATAAACTCTTCAAAATTGATTTCTCTGTTTTCTATGGAACGTTTGGAGAACACAACTTCTGCAACGGGTCTATAATCTGTTGCAATAATTTCTAATTGCGATTTTGGGTGTTCAGAAATAAAGATTTCTTCTTTGTCTGTCACTTCAATGAGAAAACGTTTTACATAATAGCGTTCTTTTTCTCCGTCAAAGTATACCACAGAAATGGGTTTGTTGGATTTCCATTTTTCCAAGACAATCATATCGTCTTCAAAATGCATTTGCAAATTTGGAGTGACGGCTTTTATTTTTCCTGACTGATTGGCTATTAAGATTTTGTCTTCAGCTCTAAACTCGCCAAGTAACTCTCCTCTACCATCAACATTTAAACGTTGTACGGCATCATCAAACCATATTTTACGGGGTTTTAAGGTAGAAACTCCTGCGTATTTAAATTCCACTTTTCGAATGGCAAATTTGGTAATGGTATTTCCACGAACACCTCTGCCTTTGACTGCTAAATCTGCAAAATCTATATCCCACTTTAATTTTTTAATACTACCAACTGCTCTTAATAAAACGGTAACTACCTCGGCTTCTCCGTTTGGGTTTACAGAGAAATAATGAATCAGAGAATTTTTGTTTCCGTTTGCTAAATCATATTCTTTATCACGTGTAACTCCTGTAACGGTAAAGCGTTTCATATAACTTGGCCCGCCTTTCCCATCTCTATACATCATATTATAAACGGTACGTTTGTCTTTCTTTTTAAAGACAGCAACATGAATAATATCTTTACCTACAAAGGTTTTTGAAGCTACTTTTGTAACGATCATCTTACCGTCTTTTCTAAAGACAATTACATCGTCTATATCTGCACAGTCGGTAACATATTCGTCTTTACGCAAAGAAGTTCCTATAAATCCTTCTTCTCTATTTACATAGAGTTTGGTGTTTCTGATGACTACTTTTGTTGCTACAATATCATCAAAGGTTCTGATTTCTGTTTTGCGTTCTTTTCCTTTTCCGTACGTAGTTTTTAATCGCTTAAAATAAGCAATTGCATATTCGATTAAATTGGCTAAATGCTTTTTAACTCCTGCAATCTTATCTTCTAAACTTTCTATATGTTGTTTTGCTTTGTCGATATCAAACTTCGAAATCTTCTTGATTCGAATTTCTGTCAAACGAACAATATCTTCTTCGGTAATCGTTCTTTTTAAATGTTTGATATGTGGCTGTAATCCTTTATCTATAGCTTTAATAACGCCTTCCCATGTTTCTTCTTCTTCAATATCGCGATAGATTCTATTTTCAATAAAAATGCGTTCTAGAGAAGCAAAATGCCATTGCTCTTCTAATTCATGCAACTGAATCTCCAATTCTCTTTTTAACAAGTGAACGGTATAATCTGTTGAAGTCTTCAACATTTCTGTCACTCCAATAAAACGAGGTTTATTGTCATCAATAATACAACACAAAGGCGAAATTGAGTTCTCGCAATTGGTAAATGCATATAAGGCATCGATGGTTTTATCTGGTGAAATATTTGGCGGTAAATGCACTAAGATTTCTACATTGGCTGCTGTATTGTCTTCAATCTTTTTAATCTTGATCTTCCCTTTTTCATTGGCTTTGATAATACTATCAATCAATGAAGAGGTGGTTGTACCAAAAGGAATTTCTGTAATGACCAATGTTTTCTTATCGAGTTGAGAAATCTTTGCTCGTACTCTAACTTTTCCTCCACGCTTTCCATCACTATAATTTGTAAAATCTGCAATTCCTCCTGTTAAGAAATCTGGAAGAATGGTAAAACTTCTTCCTTTCAGGTATTTTATGGAAGCGTCAATCAGTTCATTAAAATTATGAGGTAATATTTTGGTTGACAGTCCAACTGCAATTCCTTCGGCTCCTTGTGCCAATAATAATGGGAATTTTACAGGAAGATTAACGGGTTCTTTTTTACGGCCGTCATAAGATGCTTGCCACTCTGTAGTTTTTGGATTGAATACCACATCCAAAGCAAATTTTGACAAACGCGCTTCAATATAACGTGAAGCTGCTGCACGATCTCCTGTGAGGATATTCCCCCAGTTACCTTGCATGTCAATAAGCAATTCCTTTTGCCCAATTTGAACCATAGCATCTGCGATAGAAGCATCTCCGTGTGGATGGTACTGCATGGTATGACCCACGATGTTTGCCACCTTGTTATAACGTCCATCATCCAAATCTTTCATAGAATGCATGATACGACGTTGTACAGGCTTCAATCCGTCATTGATACCAGGAACTGCTCTTTCTAAAATTACATAAGAAGCATAGTCTAAAAACCATTCCTTGTACATTCCTGTCACTTTGGTAATGGTTTCTTGAGGTTCAGTTGAATCTTGTTGATTCTCTAACGCTTCTTCGTGTTCTTCGTGCTCGTTAATCTCTTCGCTCATGTATTTTAAACGTTTATCGTTTAAAGTTTAATTATATTTCCTCTACAATATCCAATTCAACTTTTAAATTTTCGATGATAAACTTCTGTCTATCGGGTGTGTTTTTCCCCATATAGAACTGCAACATTTGATCTATCGACATTTCTTTGTCTAGCATTACTGGGTCTAAACGAATATCATCACCAATAAAATGTACAAATTCATTGGGTGAAATTTCTCCCAATCCTTTAAATCGAGTGATTTCTGGTTTTCCTCTTAATTTTTCTATGGCATTCTTCTTTTCTTCTTCTGAATAACAATAATGGGTTTCTTTCTTATTCCGAACTCGAAATAACGGAGTTTCTAAAATATAGAGATGTCCTTCTTTGATGAGTTCTGGGAAGAACTGTAAGAAGAATGTAATTAGTAACAATCGAATGTGCATTCCGTCTACATCTGCATCCGTTGCAATAACAACATTGTTATAACGTAGATCTTCCAGTCCGTCTTCTATGTTTAAAGCTGCTTGTAACAGATTGAATTCTTCATTCTCGTATACGATCTTCTTCGATAATCCGTATGAGTTTAAAGGTTTTCCTTTTAAACTAAAAACGGCTTGTGTATTTACATTTCGTGATTTGGTAATAGACCCTGAAGCCGAATCTCCCTCGGTAATGAATAAGGTCGTTTCTAAATAAGCTTCTTTTTTGGTGTCTCCTAAGTGAATTCTACAGTCACGTAATTTCTTATTGTGTAAACTTGCTTTTTTAGCACGATCTCTTGCCAATTTTCGAATTCCAGAAAGTTCTTTACGCTCCTTCTCTGCTTGTAAAATCTTTTTCTGAATGCTTTCAGCAACAACGGTATTCTTATGTAAATAATTATCTAAGTTGGTTTTTAAGAAATCATTGATATAACTTCTCACCGTTGGCAAACCACCTCCCATTTCTGTAGACCCTAATTTTGTTTTGGTCTGACTTTCAAAAACAGGTTCCATTACTTTGATGGCAATGGCTGAAATAATGGATTTACGCACATCTGAGGCTTCAAAGTTCTTTCCGTAGAATTCGCGAATGGTTTTTACCAAAGCTTCTCTAAAAGCAGTTTGATGCGTTCCTCCTTGTGTGGTATGTTGTCCATTTACAAACGAATGATATTCTTCTGAATATTGTGTTTTACTGTGGGTAATTGCCACCTCAATATCATTTCCTTTTAAATGGATGATTGGGTACAACATATCATCTTGATTGTTGTTGTCTTCCAATAAATCTTTTAATCCATTTTCTGAAAAGAATTTTTCTCCGTTGAAAACTATGGTCAATCCTGGATTTAGATAGACGTAATTTTTCAACATTTTGGCTACATATTCATTTCTGAATTTATATTTCTTGAAGATGGCTTCATCGGGAATAAAGGAAACCTTGGTTCCTTTTCTTCTTGATGATTCGTCTAAGTTTTCTTGATGGGTTAAGTTTCCTTGTTCAAATTCAGCGGAAGCTGATTTATTATCTCGATTCGATTCAACTCGAAAATACGAGGATAATGCATTCACAGCCTTTGTTCCAACTCCGTTTAATCCTACTGATTTTTTAAAGGCTTTTGAATCGTACTTTCCTCCTGTATTCATTTTAGAAACTACATCTACCACCTTACCCAACGGGATTCCACGTCCATAATCTCGTACAGAAACTTTGTTACCCTGAATGGAAATCTCGATGGTCTTTCCAGCTCCCATCACATATTCATCAATAGAGTTATCCAAAACTTCTTTTACTAGAATATAAATACCATCATCAGCCGATGAACCATCGCCTAATTTACCAATATACATTCCAGGTCGCATTCTAATATGCTCCTTCCAATCGAGTGATCGTATATTATCTTCTGTGTATTTAGTTTCTTGACCCATATATCTTTCTCCTGTTTTGAACTCCACGCTAAAATAAGATTTCCAAGCAAAAATCAAAATGCCCATGAACATTAGTTATCAACAGAATTTTCACTACTATTTTTAAAATTTTAATTAAGATATTATTAGCTTTATAAAAAACTAATTATTTAAGTTTGATGAAGTTTAGAAAAGTCCCTTCTAAAATTTTATTATACTCAAAAGTATTTGAATCTAAAAAAAACATATCGTCTTAGTCTTCAACTAAAGTTATTCATTTTTATTTTTCTCTACTCTTTTATAATGTCTATACTTATATACTGGAAAGAGGATTCATCAAGAGAACAAATTAACTTTTTAAAAGTCGTTTTTTGGCAATTAATGGTTTGGATTCCTTGGATAATATTCACTCCTTTTTTAGGTAGATTTATTTCAAGGAAAAGCATTTATTCTGGCATGCTCAAACATTTATATTATGCTTTATATTTCATTAGCCCAATTTTAATTCATTGGGGTTGGTTTGTTTTTTATAGTAATTTTTTTAGTCCATATAGATTCGTTAAAAGCTCTAGATTTGGTGTATTTCCATATTTTTTCATTTTTTGGTCTTTAATAGATATTCTATTTCTAGTAACTACAGCTGTTTATTATATAAACTATCAAAGAAGACAAGATTTGCTAATTAGTGAGTCGACAACAATACAAGTAAAACGTGGAAATAAAAAAGTGCTACTGAAAAACGAAAATATCTATTGGATATCAGCTGAAGGATATTATATAAACATTCATACAGACAAAGGCGATTTTTTGCTTAGAAGGACTATGAAGGACATTTTAGCTTCATTACCCAAATCTTCTTATATACAAATTCATAGATCTGCTATTATTAACATTTTACATCTAACTGAGCTACAACAGTCATCAAATAATAAAATTGTTGTAGTTATGAAGGATGGAAAATCACATTCTGTAAGCCGATCATATATAAAAAGTCTTAAGGAAATCTTAAAAAAGAATTCTATCTAAAAGGCATCTTCCTTTCGTTATCAAAAACATGTCTATTCACTGCATAAGTATTGTTTAGCCTATGCAAATATTGGTTATTTGGATTTTAAATAATACCGATAAGAAAAATGACTAATCAAGTTAAAAAGTTTCTATTCTTCAATATATTATTACTAAATGGTTTTTTATGTTATTCTCAAGTCTATTTACCTAAAACAAATACCATTGTAAAACTAGATGGCAAATTAGATGAACAAGTTTGGCAACAAGCATTGCGTATAACTGACTTTAAACAATTTGAACCTAATCTTGGTATAAAAGCTTCAGAATCTCCTATTGTTTATGTAATGTATGACGATCAATATTTATATGTTGGAGCGAAAATAACCTATAAAGACCCATCAAAAATGTTTGCCAAAATTTTAGAACGGGATGTTCCTTTGAATAGAGATGATTATCTTGAAATTCATATAGATAGTTATAATGATCATACCAATAGTTTAGTTTTTAGTACAAATCCTCTAGGATCAAGATATGATTACGAAGTGAATAGAAATGGACAAGAAATTAATAGTTCATGGAATGCATTTTGGGATGTTTCAACTTCTATAGAAAAATACGGCTGGAGCATGGAAATGAGAATTCCGTTCACCTCTTTGCGTTATCTTCCTTTACCAGAAAATAAGATGCTCATAAAGGCAGTTATTAATTATAAAAATAATAATGAGCGTATTTTATCTCCTTTACTAGAAACTGATAGACAACCTATTCTTTATCAATATAAAAATGCACTAGAAGTTACCTTAAAAGGTTTACCGAGTTTAAAGCCAATGTTTATAACTCCTTATGTAAAAGGAGGAATCATTAGTGAAAATAAATTGAACTCCTCAAATACAGATTTCATAAATATAACTAATGTGTTAGAGGAGAAAGGATTTGTTAAAAACAATGCATTAGATAAAGTTTTAAGCAATATTGGTGTTGATTTCAAATATAGACCAAACCCTAACCAAGCTTTAGATATAACATTAAACACTGATTTTGCACAGGCTGAAGCAGACGACAGAGTTATTAATAATACTAGATTTCCTATTTTTCTTTCTGAAAAGAGGTTGTTCTTTTTAGAAAATGCAGACTTATTTAATTCTAATCAGTTTAATCATCGACTTTTTCATTCTAGGCGAATAGGTATTGAAAATGGACAAACTGTTCCTATAATTGCAGGAATACGTTTTATAGGAAAAGGAAATAATTTTGAATATGGTTTTCTATCTATGCAAACGAATAAAATAGATGATGTAATTCCAACTCAAAACATGAGTATTGTTAGATTAAGAAGGCGTATTGGTCAACTAGGTTCTTATATAGGTTTTTTAGGAACGAGCAAAATTTCTAATAATAATTATAATTACCTAACTGCTATTGATGGTAGTATACGAATCAAAAATAACTTACTTACACAATTTACTTTTGCGTCGACGTTTGACAAAGTAGAAGGTAATTTTAAGTACATGTATGGCGCTACAATTAACACCTTTAAATCTAATGGATTTGGTTTTGAATATCGTTTCCGGGAATACACCAAAGGTTTCAATCCAGAATTAGGGTTTGTTTCAAGACCAAATACAAAAAGAATAACATTAAATCATGGATGGAGAAAAACGTATACGAATCATTCTTTTTTACAACGTATCTCTATTGGAAATTGGACGACTCGCTATTGGATTTCATCAACCAACAGGCCTCAATTCCTACAAACTAATATATATTCAAGTATAACTTTTAAATCTGGGTATAATTTTGGAATGTTCTTTCCTGTATTTCAAGAAGATAATTTATTTACTCCATGGGGCTTCTCTCAGAACATTATAATTCCAAAAGGAAATTATAAAATGTGGAATATTGAACCATTTTTTTCAACTGGTAATGCGCATCCTTACGTGATTTCTGGAAGTGCTATATTTGGGCAGTTTTATGGTGGAAATAGAGCCACGTATCAAGCAACATTTAATTATGACTTTACCAAGAAATTTCAAACTGAACTTGGAGTCACTATCAATAGATTTAAATACCCTAGTAATTATAGTAATGGAACTGAAAGCAAAGTCAATTCAGACTTGTATTACTCTAGGTTTAAATTCTCGTTCTCTTCTAAATCTTTCTTAAATACTTATATTCAATATGATACAAACGATGAGATAATAGGGTGGAATATTCGCTTTAGATTCACTCCAAATGAAGCTACAAATTTATATATTGTATACAATCAAAATATAAATAGCAATAGAATAAGTAATCCTATAAAACTACCTGTCACTAATAATTTAGGTCTAACCATTAAATTTTCTCGAACATTTTTCTAAAAATATTTGGTGAGTAGACACATCATCAATTAACAAAAAATAACAATATGTTATATTTTTAAACAAATAGGTTTTGCCTTGGTTTTAATCTCTATTTTCGTCTTATAAAACGATAAAATGGATAGAGAAACTCTACTTCAATTAGCAGGAAAATACGGAAGTCCTTTGTATGTCTATGACACGCAAAAGATTGCTTCACAATATGAAAGAATTACCAATGCTTTTTCTAGTGTACATCAAGTGCAAATTAATTATGCAGTTAAGGCATTATCAAATATCAATATTCTAAAATATTTTAAAAAGTTAGGTTCTGGATTGGACACAGTTTCTATTCAAGAGGTTCAATTGGGGTTGGAAGCTGGTGTTGATCCGCAGAAAATTATTTATACGCCTAATGGGGTTTCTTTAGAAGAGATCGAAAAAGTAGCACAGAAAGGAGTACAAATCAATATTGATAACTTATCCATCTTAGAGTTATTTGGACAAAAACATCCTGAAATACCTGTTTGTGTACGAATCAATCCACATATTATGGCAGGCGGAAATTCTAAGATTTCTGTGGGTCATATCGACTCAAAATTCGGGATTTCCATTCACCAAGTACCGCACATCAAACGTGTGGTTGAAAATACGGGAATGCACATCAACGGAATTCACATGCACACAGGTTCTGATATTTTAGATATTGATACCTTTTTACGCGCGACAGAAATCTTGTTTGATGTGGCTGAACAATTTGATGCTATTGACTTTATCGACTTTGGAAGCGGGTTTAAAGTTCCGTATAAAGAAGGTGATATTTCTACAGATATTGAGCAATTGGGTGTCCAACTCTCCGAGCGATTCAATCAGTTCTGTAAAGATTTTGGAAGAGACATTACATTGATGTTTGAGCCTGGGAAGTTTTTGGTTTCTGAAGCTGGATATTTTCTAGCGAAAGTGAATGTGGTGAAACAAACGACTTCAACAGTTTTTGCGGGAATTGATAGTGGATTTAATCATTTAATCAGACCCATGATGTATGATTCATATCATAGCATTACCAACATATCAAACCCAGAAGGAAGAGATCGATATTACTCGGTAGTGGGTTATATCTGTGAAACGGACACCTTTGGAACCAATAGAAGAATCCCTGAAATTTCTGAAGAGGATATTTTATGTTTCCATAATGCTGGGGCGTATTGCTTCTCTATGGCTTCTAATTACAATTCTCGTTATCGACCTGCGGAAGTAATGCTCTATGAAGGAAATGATTATTTGATTCGTAAGCGAGAGACTTTTGAGGATATTTTAAGGAATCAGGAATTGGTAGATTTTTAAAAGAGTAAAGATTAAATATTGTGTTTAAGTAAAAGTATTTTGTATGTATTTTAACTCACCACGAATTCACAAATATTTTTAAATACATAGCAAAAATGGTAGTTAACAAGAATTTACGTTCTTAGACCTCACAGGTTTCCAAAACCTGTCAGGTCTGTAAATTAAGAGTTAATAATATTCAGATTGCTTCTCACGCAAAAGCGTGATCGCAAAGACATCTATTCAATTTTAAAGACTTAAAGTATACTTTGCTTTTCCTGTTTTATCACAGATTCCCCAATGTCTTTCAAAGGTTCCTGCATCTATGCTTTTGGTGTCCTCATCGTACATTTCAAAAATGAAACAATTGATATTTACATTAGGAACACGAGGCGTACCTAAACCACTTTTACAATGCGCCACTAAATTCTGATTGAACCTCGTTGCATTTCCAACGGTTGCATCTGGATAATCGTCTTTATCTGTTGGCCACCCACATTCTCCTACTGCTATCTTTAAATCGCCATGACCATTGGCAGTAAGAGCCACAAACAAAGCATCATAGGATGCATCAAAAATGTTTTTATAGGTGTAACTTCCATCGATAACCCATCCCTCAGCAACAGAAGTCGCCGTAAATAAACAATATGGTAATTGAATACTGGCTGTTGTATTCTTATCTAAAAAAGGATAAATATTAATCATAAATACGCCACCAGAACTTTTAATCACATCACAGACACTTTTAATGATAGCAATGTGAGCCGTCTTCAAAATACCTTTTGAAGGTGGATAGGATGTATCCATAATTGCATAATTGAAAGGAACTGTTAATGGTGTTGGAATTGTAGCTTTGATAAGTGCAGCATTTAAATTCTGTATTGCTTTTACAAGAAGTCCGCTGTATGCGTTTTTCCACCAAGGTCCAAGAGGTTCATTTCCTACACAAACCATAGCGATGGTTCCTTGGTATGTATTTACTACACTTACAATTGCGCTAATGGTACTTGCTGTATTATCATGAAGTGCTTTTAAATCGTCATTTGGAATCCCTATAATCACTTGTAATCCTTGAGCTTTGGCAGCTACGATAAAATCGGTTTGTGTGTAGTTGTACATCTTCACCATTTTTGTACCTATTCCTGAAATTTGTGAAGCAGCAGTGGTTACAGAAATTGGGGTTTTTTGGAAGGTATTGCTAAAATTAACACCTACGGTAGAAGCAAAATTGACACTCATGATTTTTCGTTTAGATTATGATTTCATTGCTTAATGTTACAACAAACAATTATCCTATTCAAAAAACAGTATAAAATCAGGTAGTTATACTTGGTTGTCATTAGTATCTGAAAGCTTGACTTAAGACCGCTACGCTTTTAGAATCAAGAACCTAGATTGTTTGATTTTCAATTATATATTACCTTTGTTCCAAACAATTTGAAAAAACCGAATAGAAATCAGAATGAAAAAGAAATATCCTTTAGAAATACTACAACAATTAAATAACTTAAAAAAAAAATATTCCTTCTGAATCAAAATTTGTAAAACCTGAAAAAGGCTACATACACTATGAAAATCTTGATTCTGAATCTGACTTTTATTTTCAAATTAATTCTTACACACAAAATCAAAGCGGATTTTATTATAATACCGAGTTTAAACCAGCACCTGCTAATAAATTAAACGAGAAGGAAATCTATTTTAAAAAAGGTGTTTTTTGAATTAGCAAAAGAATTGATAACAGAATTCGGAAAGAAATTGAAAGGAATGTAGAAAATAAAAAATCATTTATTATTCATATTTAAAATCAAACCCCAATATCTTCATTCCATAATTCTGGAGATTTTTCTATAAACTCATTCATTAAGTCAATGCATTCTTTATTGTCTAAGACAATCGTTTCTACGCCATTTTTTTGAAGTAATTCTTCAGAACCTAAAAAGGTTTTGTTTTCGCCAATAATAACTTTCGGAATTCCGTATAATAAGATGGCTCCTGAACACATTGGGCAGGGTGACAGTGTTGTATACAAGGTACATTCTTTATACACATGAGCTGACTGACGGCCTCCATTTTCAAAAGCATCCATTTCTCCATGCAAGACCACACTTCCTTCTTGCACTCTTTTGTTATGTCCTCTTCCTATAATTTTATTTTGATATACAATCACAGAACCAATCGGAATTCCGCCTTCATCCATTCCCTTTTTTGCCTCGTTGATGGCAGCTTGCATAAATTCATTCATGTAAATAGCCTTTTATATTTTATTAAAAACAACCTGTTGTCCATTTTGAATCAAATTTGTCAATTCGAGTTAATTTTATGAATGACAATGAGTAAAATTAGTATCGAGAATCAAATTTTCGCCTTTAAAGATTGTTCTCGATACGATCACCTCAAAACGTGATCACTCGAACTGACATTCAATTATTATAAATAAATCAAAGTGCACAAAGGGTTAAAAATAATCCTTTTCAGTAAGAACTGATTTTATTGCATAGATTTCTCTTAAAAATCACGCTTTATTTCTTTTAAATTTCATTAATTTTCGCTGTTCAAAATTCATAGTTTATGAGTTTTAAAAATGACTAAAGTTTAAACGTGTGAAAGTTTGCATTGCCGAAAAACCTAGTGTCGCAAGAGAGATCGCTAACATCCTAGGAGCCAACACCAAACGTGATGGTTTCTATGAAGGAAATGGCTATGCTGTAACCTATACATTCGGGCATTTGTGTACACTTTTAGAGCCCAAAGATTACAAACCGCATTGGAAAAGTTGGGATTTGAACAACTTACCCATGCTGCCAGAAAAATTCTCTACGAAAGTTACTGGCGATTCTGGAATTCAAAAACAATTCAATATTGTTAAAAGTTTGTTTGAAAAAGCGGATGTTATTATCAATTGCGGGGATGCTGGACAAGAAGGAGAATTGATTCAACGTTGGGTGATCAATCAAGCAAATTATAAAGGAGAAGTCAAACGTTTGTGGATTTCCTCCTTAACGGAAGAAGCCATCAAAGACGGATTTGAAAATTTACAATCTTCCGAAAAATATGACAATCTCTATTATGCTGGATTTTCTAGAGCCATTGGAGATTGGCTGTTAGGCTTGAATGCTACGCGTTTGTATACCGTAAAATATGGTGGATACAAACAAGTATTGTCTGTTGGTAGAGTGCAAACTCCTACCCTAGCCATGCTCGTGAATCGGTACAAAGAGATTGAAAATTTTAAACCGCAACCGTATTGGGAGTTACAAACCACCTATAGGAATACCTTATTCAATTATGAAGAAGGTCGGTTTACCAAAAAAGAAGAAGGTCAAGCTTTAGCAGAAAAAGTAAAAGCTGCTGAATTTGAAATCGTTTCTGTTACTAAAAAGAAAGGAAAAGACTACGCGCCTAAACTGTTTGATTTAACAGGTTTACAAGTTTATTGCAATAATAAGTTCGGATTCTCTGCGGATGAAACGCTGAAAACTGTTCAGAAGTTGTATGAGATGAAAGTAGTGACCTATCCAAGGGTTGACACGACCTTCTTACCGAATGACCTGTATCCTAAAGTTGGAGGAATTTTAAAAAGGTTGACAAACTATAGCGAACTCACACAACCTTTGCTTGGGAAGAAAATCAGGAAGACTAAAAAGGTTTTTGATGATGCAAAAGTCACTGATCATCATGCCATTATTCCCACAGGAATTCAAGGAAATTTGCAATACAATCAGCAACAAGTCTATGATATCATTACCAGGCGATTTATTGCTGTTTTTTATGAGGATAGTGAAGTTTCCAATACCTCTGTTTTAGGGAAAGCTGCGGAGGTTCCTTTTAAAACTACTGGGAAAGAAATTCTCACACAAGGTTGGAGAGTCGTTTTTGACTTCTCGCCTCTCGGCTCCGATCGAGGTGACACGAACAAAGCAACAAAAGGCAAGAAATCAAATTCAGAACAAGCGATTTTACCAACTTTTATGAAAGGTGAAAAAGGTACACATGAACCTTCTTTTTTAGAAAAGGAAACCAAGCCTCCGAGAAACTATACGGAAGCAAGTTTACTACGCGCCATGGAAACTGCAGGCAAACAAGTAGATGATGATGAAATGCGTGAGTTGATGAAAGAAAACGGAATTGGGCGACCTTCTACTCGTGCGAGTATTATAGAAACTTTATTCCGACGAAAATATATAGAACGTAAAAAGAAACTGGTCATTCCTACGCAAACGGGAATTCAACTGATTGATTTGATTGATAATGAACTCCTAAAATCTGCTGAACTAACGGGGCGTTGGGAAAAACGTTTAAAAGAAATTGAGCGCGGGGAATTCAATGCTGGAACGTTTATCAAGAACATGAAAAAAATGGTGGATGATCTGGTGTATGAAGTTCGTTCTAATACATCTACAACTCGTATTTCATCTAACGTCATTGCGAGAGAAACGATGCAATCTGCTAATGATAAAAAGATTACTTCGTCCTCACGTCCTCGTAATGACAAATCCAAAAAACAAGTTGCAGGAAAAACCTGTCCGAAATGTCAAAAAGGAACAATACTAAAAGGATCTACTGCTTATGGATGTTCTGAATACAAGAATCAATGTGATTTTAAAATTTCGTATAAAATTCACGATAAGAAGATTTCTGAAAATCAATTGATTCGTTTGTTAGACAAAGGTTCAACCACCAATCTAAAAGGCTTTAAAACTGAAAATGGTACTGTAGAAGGATTGCTTCGTTTTGATGAAAGTTTCACTATTAAATTAGAACCTAAAAAACAAGCTTCAGTCATTGCGAATGAAATGACGCAATCTGCTAATGAAAATGAGATTACTTCGCCTTCCCGAAGTTTCGGGGCTCGTAAAGACACCGAGAGAATACCTTGTCCAAAATGCAAACAAGGCACCATTTTAAAAGGAAAAACTGCCTACGGATGTTCTGAGTATAAAAAGGGTTGTGACTTTGTTTTCACCTTTGAAAACATCAAAAAAATTGCCAACGGAAAACCATTAACAAAAGCATTGGTTTTGGAAATAATTAATCAATAGTTGTTTCAGTACGTCTTAGTGATACGCTCATTCGAACTGATACGACAGATTATCTTGCAAATCGGCAGATCGTTTCGTTGCTTTGAGGCTTCTCACGAAGACCATACAATTTTGTATTTATAATACGTTGACTTTTTAGTATTTTACAACCCCTAAGAATCAACAATAAATTTGAAAAGATCTATCTATAGAAATGGTGAAAAAAGTGTACTTTTCTACTCTACATTTCTAAAAACAGGAATCTTCTCTCTTTTTTCTTGTTATTATTTTATTATAGCTATTGTTTTTTAACACACAGATAAACAGCTACTTAAAACAAAGTATCTCTATTTTTGGGGAGAAGGAAATTTCCCCAATTTTGGGGATTGTTTTGTATTCAAATATAAAATAGATTTATACAAAAAATATCGCTTGTTGAAATTATTCCCACTCTTTTCTTAGAGAATTGCAAAAAACGGTTATTTATTTTTTAATATCATAATACTAAAAGTGCTATACAAGAAAAACTCCTCAGTAGTAGCTATAATAACTAAATACGGTCAAAAAAACGGGCTGACCCTCCAAAATCGGAAATGTGAAAGTAGAACCCGAAATAAAAGAAAAAGTAAACCGAGCTATCGAAAATCGAAAGAGTAGAAAAGAAAATTTTATTAATTTGGAGAAGTCAAAATAAATAGACTTTTCCCTAAAATTGAAAAACTATGAATATTTTAAAAATTTTAAGAAGGTCATATTTGTCTATATTTATGGCTTCATTGATATTATTTGTTTCTTGTAATGGTAATGAATTGATTCTAGAAAATGAACTTGAACAAGCTTCTGAAAACCTGAAATTTAACTTCTCCTTTTATGAGAGTAATAAAGGAAACCTGATAAGTTTAGAATCTTTTAAGTTTGATAATAAGTCATCTTTATCGAGATTGGAAATCAACAATCTTATTCTAGATGAAATTAATAGCCAACTTGGTACAAGTTTGGATTATAGTACTAGTTTTAAACAACTAGATTCTTATGAGGCTATATCAAATTACATTTATGAGAATGAAATCATGGATGAGAATGAAATGCAAATACTTACTGATTTCAACACGAATCTTAGTACATTAGAAATATCTGAAGCTATTACGGTTCTTGAAGAAGATGTTAAGGATGCAAATTTAAGCTCTTTTAAAACAGAGAAATTTCAATATTTGGCAAATGTTGTATTACTTATAGAGAATCAGAACCCTAGTTTTTTCACAGATAATACTCAACAAAGAAGTTGTTGGTTTGCTGTTGCAAAATTAGCGCTTGCATCTGCTGCTCTAGTAGCTGCTTGTAATCCAGCAACAGCAGCGGCAACAGTAGCAACAGCTTGTTATCTTGCTACTGCAAGTTTTATAGCTGCTTCAGCTACTGTTGGAATAGAATGTGGCGATAATAACAATAATAAATAATTATGAATAATTTATTAAGAAGATATCCAAACATACATTTACTCTTATTTTGTCTATTAACCTTAGTTGCCGGAATAGAGTTTGGTGACGTAATAAATAATGGGTTACCTGAAGGAAAATTCAAAAATGTATTAAAGATATTTACAATTGCAATTAATTTTGTTCTAGCTATTTATTTCTTTTATTGTTTTGTTAAAATTAAAAATAGTAAATCAAAAAAAGAAGAATTATAACAGGGTACAAAGCAGTATATAATAAATAACAATTAAGTTCAAATTTAAAAGCTTTGCTTTTTTGCTATTTTGTTTTCAAACTGAAAAGGAATAATACGTTCAATTTTTCATGCTTTCGAAATACAAACTGAATTGATTATGGAAACAATTAAAAATATAGCCATTGGTTTAGTAGTTCTTATAATTTTCAGATTCACAATTGAGAATTATTTTCGAAAACGGATCAAAAATAAAACATCAAAAAAATCGCCAATGGGAAACCATTGACGAAAGAATTTGTTTTGGAGATTATTAGTCAATAAATTTATAAAGCTGCCATTCTTAACTTGTTTTAGGGGCTTTATTCTAAGAGTATGAGAACCTGAAATAAATTCAGGTTGACGTAATTAAATTACGTCATCGTTTTTAAATACAGCTTCTCTACTTTTTCTCTAGCCCAAGGTGTGGTTCTTAAAAACTTTAAACTAGATTTATACGTCGGGTTATTCTTGAAAGCGTTAATATTTAAAATCGCTCCCAATTCTTCCCAACCATATTCTAAATACAATTGTTCTAAAATAGTAGCTAGTTTTATTCCGTGTAACGGATTGTTAGGTTGTTCTTTACTCATTATTCTTTGTCCAAATCAGGTAATATAAAAGCGTCTAAAACACTTGGTTTTGCCATCATTTTTTCAATAGCATCTGAAGTTCTTGGCGCTTCACCTGAAAGATTCACAGGGCCTTTTTCAGTAATTAAAATATCATCTTCAATACGAACTGCAATTCCCCACCATTTTTTATCACAATTGCTTCCTTCAGGAATGTAAATCCCTGGTTCAACAGTAATGACAGAATTTGCTCTAAAGTTTCCGTATAAACCCGGATCATGAACATCCAATCCTAAGTAATGTGAAACTCCGTGTGGTAAATAACGATGTCTTTCGTCTACAGATTTTATAATTCCAAGTTCAAATAATCCCTTGTTAATTTCCGCTTTTGCAGCCGCATTTGGAGCTCCAAAACCTGCTCCTACTACACTTGCTTTGATTCCAGCTTCTTGAGCTTTATACACAATATCGTAGATTGCTTTTTGCTCTGCTGTAAATTTTCCGTTGGCAGGAATGGTTCTAGTTACATCTGCACTATAGCCTCTATACTCAGCTCCCAAATCCATCAATACGAGATCGTTTCCAACTTTGGTTTTGTTATTTTCTATATAATGTAAAATACATCCATTGTTTCCTGCTCCTACAATAGAAGGATACCCTTCATATTCTGCTCCATATTTCTTGTAGACAAACTCATGAATTCCTTGCAATTCGGTTTCCGACATATGAGGTTTCATGGCTTTCATCACTTCTATTTGTCCAACTGCAGAAATACGAACTGCTTTGGTTAATAGTTTAATTTCTTCTGCTGTTTTTACTTCGCGTAAATCTGCAAGTTGACCTCCCAAGAAATCAATATCAATATTGGTTTTAGGTTTCATTGCTAACACCATTTTTTGTTGCATGTCTTTTGCTAACTTTTCATCAGCTGCATTTACATATCCTTGAATGAATTCGTCTTCCTTTAATTCAGAATACTGATTTTCATATTGTTTGATCAACGCAACAACATTCGCTCTATTTTCTATAGGAGTCTCAGTAATTTGTCCGTAAAAATATTTCTTAGCGTTAGAAAGATAACTTTCAGGGTTATATCCTGATTTTTGTTTGAAATTAACCACCAAATCAAAAACATCTGCATTTCCACCTAAATTTCTATAATCGTCTTTAAATTTTCCATCAATAAAAACCTGATCGAATTTTTTATAATCAATATTAGCTTTAAGAAACTCACTTCCTTTAAATGTTGTTGCAAATCCTAATTGACTTTTAGCTCCTTCTGTTCCTAACCTTCTTCCATTCCACATCTCTGCATTTGGATTCCGTTCTTGTACGTATAAAGTTTCATTGTAGGTACTTCCATCTTCAGCTACTTGATCTTCAGAAAAAATTATCAACACTGCATTCGGTTCTCTATAGCCTGTTAAATAATAGAAGTTTGGATCTTGATGGTATATATAATCTACATCATTGGCTCTATTTCTTATTGGATTTGCAAAAACGATAGCTACCGAATTTTTAGGCATTTTGCTACGCAATAAATCTCTTCTTTCCTTATGAAATTCTTTTGATAAATAGTCTGTAGGGGTTCCGTCTTGTGCAATTCCTAAAGCGATAAAAGAAAAGAGGCATAGCAATGAAAATAATTTCTTCATGGGTTGATTTTTTAAGTAAAAACCAAAGCTAGGGTTTATTCTTTCTTTCTTAAAATAATTAACAGAATTTTTGGATTAAAAATGAAGGCTTCATTCTAAGTATTTTCAATAAATTTGCGCTACACAAATCAAATTCCCTTAGAGGGAAATCAATAAATCAAAACAAATGAAAAATACAGCATTAACTCATATTCATGAAGCACTTGGAGCAAAAATGGTTCCGTTTGCAGGTTATAATATGCCCGTTCAATATGAGGGTGTCACCGCAGAACATTTAACCGTAAGAGATGGCGTTGGTGTTTTTGACGTGAGTCACATGGGTGAATTTTTAGTAGAAGGTGAAAATGCATTGACATTGATTCAAAGAGTTACTTCTAACGATGCTTCTAAACTAGAAATTGGCGATGCACAATACAGTTGTTTTCCTAATGATACAGGTGGAATTATTGATGATTTAATCTGTTATAGAGTAAAAGAACATACGTATTTACTCGTGGTAAATGCTTCTAATATTGAAAAAGACTGGAATTGGATTAATGTCCATAATGAAGGAATTGGTGCTGAATTGAAAGATATTTCTGACAATTTTTCTTTGCTGGCAATTCAAGGTCCAAAAGCCATTGAAGCCATGCAATCTTTGACTTCTATTGATTTGGCTGAGATTCCTTTTTATAAGTTTAAAGTCGCGGATTTTGCGGGTGTTGATCATGCGATTATTTCTGCAACAGGATATACGGGTTCTGGCGGATTTGAAATTTATGTACGAAATGATCAGGCTGAACAAGTTTGGAACAAAGTTTTTGAAGCTGGCGCGGATTTCGGAATCAAACCAATTGGTTTGGCTGCACGTGATACCTTGCGTTTAGAAATGGGATATTGTCTCTACGGAAATGATATTAACGATACTACTTCTCCTATTGAAGCTGGTTTGGGTTGGATTACTAAATTTACCAAAGACTTTGTGAATTCTGAAAATTTAAAGGCTCAGAAAGAAGCTGGAGTTACTAGAAAGTTAGTCGCTTTTGAATTGACAGAAAGAGGAATTCCACGTCATGATTATCCAATTGTAGATGCAGAAGGAAATGAAATCGGAATTGTAACTTCTGGAACCATGAGTCCATCTTTAGGAAAAGGAATTGGTTTGGGATATGTTCCTAAAGCAATTTCAAAATCTGGAAATGAAATTTTTATTCAAGTTCGTAAAAAAGTAATTCCTGCTACGATTGTGAGATTGCCTTTTTATAAGGGGTAATTGAAAATACATAAAACTAAAGAAGCTATCTAAATAAAGAGATCATTAGTTTCGTTTTCCCAAAATTAATTCAAGTACATTCTATTATAGAAAACAACGCTTTTTTTATACCTTGGTTTTTTTAACTTTTAGATGAAGATTGTTTTTACTTCTTGTATACGTTATGAAGCTTTTAAGGAGCAGAAAGAATGGGATTATATCTATGATGAAGATCCTGATTATTTGTTCCTCTTAGGCGATAATATCTATATGGATTATGGGATTTGGCCTTTTTCTAAAGATTATATTGGAACTCCCAAAAAGTATAGTGTAGAGAAATTTAAAAGGGTCATGGAGCAAAAATATATCAATCAGTTTGAGAAGGTTCCTAGTTTTAAACGATTGGTTGATAAAATGCGTGCTAAAAATGGTTTTTATGCCATTTGGGATGATCATGATTTTGCTTGGAACAATGTAAATGGAGCCTTGGTTGATGCCGAAAAGAAGGAAGTTTCAAGAGCATTATTTCATCAATATACGCAGTGTTCTACCAATATGCCCAATGTGTATTATCATATTGATACACCTTTAGCCCGCGTTATTTTTATTGACAATCGGTTTGATGCTGAAAAATTTGGGGAGAATAACAAAGTTATTAGTGATGAACAGTTTGCTTTTATTGAGGAAAAATTAGAACACAACTTACAATATACACTTCTTTGTGGGGGAATTTCATTGACAGAAAGTTCAGAAAATTGGAGTAAATATCCGATGCAACTTAAAAAGTTATGCAATCTCATTGAAAACAAACCGAACACATTCTTTTTAGCGGGTGATGTACATTATAATAAATTTGTTCCTCCAAAGACATTCAGAAACTTGAATTGTAAAACACCTCCGCAGTTTATTTCTTCAGGAATGCATATCAATTTACTAGGTTTGGGGATTAGCATTGATAACAGACACAATTGGGCAGTTTTAAATTTAGAAGAGAATACTGCTCAAATTAGGTTCTACAACCGAAATAAAGTACAAGAGAAAAAGTCTAGAAAAGCAAATGAATGGCTGCAAATGAATTTGTTGTAGTTTCTATTTCTAATATGTAAATTAACAATTTCAATGTTTGTATAAATTATGGATAACAAAATTAAAAACTCAATCGAAGAATTTTTAAGTCTTTTTGAAGAAGTGTTTGATAAGGATTGGAAATATTCAAAGGAAATGATGGGTATTTATGATGAAACAGAAGAGCAAAAAAGAAATACTCAAGAGATGGGGTTAGAATCTATTGATATAATTGCCGATGATGGAACATTCATAAACCCTAAAGTTGAGGACGAAACTGAAAATTGGGGTTACAGAGGAACTCTTTTAGAAAAATATAGAGAACTAAAGAAATTATTAAAACAATAATCTACCTCACATACTTGTTTCCTTTTAAGAAACTTAATACCACAAAAGAGGCTAAAAAGAAAACTGCTAAGCTTAATACACTGTACTGCATGGAACTCGTTATAGAATTTAAGAGCCCAAAAGTAATCATCCCAATAACAATGGCTATTTTTTCAGTGACATCATAAAAACTAAAATACGTTGCGTGATCTTCTGTTTCTGGTAACAATTTAGAATAGGTAGAGCGAGACAAAGATTGTATGGCTCCTAACACCAAACCAATCAATCCTCCTAAACCATAAAAATAATATTCAACATTTTCTTGTTCTCTATCTAAAAAGAAACAGATAAAACAAACCAATGTCCAAATAATAATTGTTGTTTTTAATGCTTTTATGTTCCCGTATTTTTTAGACATACGAGAGAATAGTGCAGCTCCTCCAATAGCAACGAATTGAACTAAAAGTATTGCTAAAATCAAGTTAGAGGTTTCTAACTTAAGTTCTTTAGCTCCAAAAATTCCAGCCATTAAAATAATCGTTTGTACTCCTACACTAAATAAGAAAAAACTTGTTAAAAAGATTTTAAGTGATGGTTGAGTTTTTAATTCTTTTAACACCAATTTTAATTCACTCAAACCTTTCCAAATGACCTTTTCTCCGCTTGGATTTTCTTTTTTATGATTTGGTAATCTCTTATAACTAATTTGAGCAAACCCTAACCACCATAATCCAACTAAAATAAAAGACAAACGCGTAGCAAATCCTTTTTCTAGCCCAAATGTTTCATGCATTTCTACCATTACTAAACAGAGAATTAATAGTAGAATAGAGCCTACATATCCGTTTATAAACCCTTTTGCACTTACTCTGTCTTGGTCTTCAGGATGTGCAACTTCTGGTAAATACGCATTGTAAAAGACAATACTTCCCCAGAAACCAATACTGGCTAAAATGGTAAATACAATAGCAACCCATAGTGTAGATTCTCCATCAAAGAAAAACAAACTCATTACAGACAATGATCCTAACAAACAGAATCCTTTTAAGAATCCAAGTTTATTTCCTTTATAATCTGCTATACCAGATAAAATTGGTGACAAAAAAGCAACAATTAAAAAAGAAAATGCCATCGTGTAATCGTACAAGGTAGTTGGATCCCATTGCGTTCCTAAAAAAGTTACTTTTCCTTCTATGTTCTGAAAAGATTCAGTCATACTAGAATAGTAAATTGGAAAAACGGCTGTACTAATTACCAATGAATATACTGAGTTCGCCCAATCGTAAAATGCCCAAGCATTGATGAGTTTCTTGTCCCCTATTTTTAACATGTTGTTTGGTTTAAGTTCTTTGCTATCATTTTATATTCAAAACAAATAGCTTCGGGTTGAAAGATAATTAAATTCACCGACTTATATACTCAAAGCAGATATTTTGAATAGAAAGCCTTCTTTATTTTGTCTGCGCATTATATTTTGCAGCTAACAGTTTGGCTTCAGGTAAATAGGATCGCAATATCTTTATTCTGTCTTCATTAGACGGATGTGTACTTAAAATTTGTGGTGGTCCTTTTTTACCTCCTGCTTTTTTACTCATTCGTACCCAAACTTCTGCGGCTTCTTCTCCATTGTATCCTGCCATAATCATAAAAACCAATCCTAATTTGTCTGCTTCTGTTTCATGTTGTCTACTAAAGGCTAACATTCCAACATTGGTTCCGAGACCATAGGCCATGTTCCAAATTCTTTGGGTGTCTTCTTCTTTTCCTTGTGTTCCTAAAGCAACTGCAATTCCGCCAATAGCCTGTAATTGTCCTTGCGACATTCTTTCTTGTCCGTGTTTCGCAAAGGCATGCGCAACTTCATGTCCCATTACAGCAGCAATTCCGTCTTCGTTTTCACAAATCGGTAAGATTCCAGTATAAAACACCACTTTTCCTCCTGGTAAACACCAAGCATTTATTGTTTTGTCTTCTACCAAATTGAATTCCCATTGATACGAATTGGCTTCTTTTTGCATATTGTTATTTCTCATAAAGCGATCTACTGCTTCTGAAATGTTTTTTCCAATATTTTTTATTTGGGCTGTCTTCTTTACATCTTTAGAAATTTTATTCTTTTCTAAAAACCCTTTGTATTGTGCAAAGCTAGCCGGTAAGACATTTTCATCTTTGACAATATTAAATTGTTTTCTTCCTGTAATAGGCACTGTAGTACATTGAACAAATAAAATTCCTATAATTGCCCATGAAATTATTCTTCTCATTTTCTAAAATTATTAATGATGATAACCGAGATCATTCCTTATTTTTGTGAAGGAAATATGGAATTGTACCATTTTTTAAAATTACATATTCTATTTTGAGTTTAAAAATAATTTCTTAGGTAATATTATCTATTCCCTAGAATCTGGGTTAGGGATTGCAGCGGCATCCCACGCTTTTGGCGTGGATACAGCGGAAAGCCTGACCACGCTTTTTGGAGCGTGGGAACCCCCAAAAAACAAACTATTTTGACCCATCATAATTCATTACATCTTTTAGAGGCTAATAAATCCTTAACTGTCAGCTTAAAAATTCCGAAGCTGATAAGTTTATTTGCTAAATTATTAGAGTTCTTTTCTTCTTCTTTAGCGGCTTCTTTTGCAAGAAAGTTGTTTGTAACTCCTTTTAATTTTGCGACTCCTAAACGGGAGCAATATATGTTGCAAAGCGCTCAACAAAAGCGTTTGTTGGTTCCTGAAATCCATAAAGAAATTGAAATTCTTTCTTATGGGTATTCTAGAAAGAAAGTCTTATTGGCTCATGGTTGGGCAGGAAGAAGTACGCAATTATTTGCTTTTGCTGATCGGTTATTGGAGAAAGGATATATGGTTATTTCTTTTGATGGTCCTGCACATGGAAAATCATCTGGAAAAACTGCTTCTATGCCTGATTTTTTGGAAGTTGTAAAAAAGATCGATGAAACTTACGGTCCTTTTGAAGCTGCAATTGGTCATTCTTTTGGGGCAATGAGTTTGTACAATGCTAGTGCTCGTTTTCTAAATTTAAAAACTTTTGTTGCCATTGGTTCTGGCGATAAGGTATCTGATATCATTAAAAATTTTGCTAAAAACTTGATGTTAAACGAGAAATCGGCAAGAAAGATTCAGACGGGTTTGGAAAAAAATTGGACGTTAAAAGCTGATGATTTTGCGAGTCATTATGTTGCTAAAGAAATTTCAATTCCTGTATTGATTGTTCATGATACAGAAGATGGTGATGTTCCTGTAAGTTGTGCCTATAAGATTCGTCAGAGTTTAAAGAATGGTTCTTTATTAATTACTCATGGATTGGGTCACACTAAAATTTTAAGGAATCAGGAAATCGTGTATAAAAGTGTTGAATTTATACTACAAAATACATAAAACCTCATAGAGGACATCGACACATTAACTATATAATTTTAAACTTATGAAAAGTATACTCTCACTATTTGTCATCGGATTACTAATGAGTTGTTCTGGTGTTGCTCAGAAAACAGAAAAGAAAGATAAAAAGGTATATGCTGTTGTTAAGACAGAAGCTGAATGGAAAAAAGAGCTTACCAAAATGCAATATTATGTATTGCGTGAGGCTGGCACTGAAAGACCTTTTACCAGTCCATTAAATAAAAAATATTCGGCAGGAACTTATGTTTGTGCTGCTTGTAAAACTCCTTTGTACAAATCTGATCATAAATTTGATTCTGGAACGGGATGGCCTTCTTTTGATAGAGCGATAGGAAATTCTGTTGAATTGGATGTAGATTACAAAATTGGATATGCTAGAACGGAATTAAAATGTGCGACTTGTGGTGGACATTTAGGTCATTCTTTTGATGATGGTCCTAGAGAAACTACAGGGAAAAGACATTGTATTAATGGTGTGGCATTGGAGTTTAAGTCTGCTGAATAAATAGACGTTAAGACCGCTTACTTCGACACTCTTCGACACCCTTCGACAAGCTCAGGGTGCAAGCTCAGTACAAGTCGCTGTTAGAATCAAAATTGATGATTGATGAAAGTTCGAAAATATATTTTCACTAGTAAATTTATTTACGACTAATTCTTTTTGAAGAAAACCGAAGGGTTAACTTGAAACTAGAATCAAGAGACAAGACACCTGTGACTGGAAACAAACTCTTCTTCTATTATTTAGACAGATTGCTTCTCTCCTTCCGAAGTTTCGGAATCGCTCGCAAAGACAATTACTTTGAGACTGAAGACTGCTTACTGAATTTAACTCGTTTCTCTTTGGGTTAATGTAGATTTTACAATCAGAGATTCTGGATCTTTTAAAGGTTTTTCTAGCTTTCTCAGCAATAGTCTTGCAGCTGTTATTCCTACTCTTTTTCCGTGTTGATTGATGGTTGTTAGACTTGGCGTTAAATGTTCTGAAATTGTAGTTCCTGCATAACCGATGATAGAAATTGCTCTATTATTCAATGCTTTTTTCTTTTTTCCAACTCTAAAAGATGCTAACGATGATTCTTCATCTAAAGCTACAATAGCGTCTATATTTTCTTTTTCAAGGAGTGTTGCAATTTTTTCTTCTATATCTTCTTCATTTCCTTCAATGATCATAGGAGTTTGTTTGCCTTCTATCGCATTTACATATCCTTTTGTTCTTAGTTTTCCAACGTTTAAACTGTTAATTGTTGAAGCCAAAGCAATTCTTTCTCTTCCTGAAGACAGTAAACCTTTTACGGCATTTAATACGGCTTCATAATCATCTACTAAAACTTTGTCACAGTCAATAGAATTTACCACCCGATCTAACATTAATAATGGCATTTCGCTTTGAACATCCATTAAATGAGAGAAATCTTGTTTTATCTGAGTTTCTTCTGAAACAGCAATAATAATTGCGTCTACAAAACCATTAGAAAGTGTATCTACTGATTGTACTTCTTTTTCAAAAGATTCATTGGTAATGCTTATGATAATATTGTAATCCGTTTTAGCAATCACATTCTCTATTCCTCTTAATACTCGCGCTAAAAAGAAGTTTTTAATACTAGGCAAAATAACACCGATGGTGTTTGTCTTTCCTGATTTTAAATTGATTGCAATTCTATTGGGTCTATAATTATACTTTTTCGCGGCTATTTTAATTCTTTCTTTTGTAGACTCGCTAATTTCGTGACTATCATTTAAAGCTTTAGAAATTGTAGAAATAGAAACTTCTAAAATTTTCGATAATTCTTTTAACGTAGTATTCTTTGTCATTTTGAGTTGTTGAAATATGGCAGAAAAATACAACAACCATTTTGAATAGGAAAACTTAGACAATATTAATTGAAGTTGAAACTCAAACTCCGAACTTTGAACTTTGAACTTTGAATTCTGAACTTTGAATTCTGAACTTTGAATTCTGAACTACTTTTAACTTCCTTCAAACCACTTCTTAAATGCGGAAACTTTCTCTCTGCTCACAATAATTTCTTTTTCTACTTTAGATTTTGGAGTGATCTTTAATCGGTTGTTAGAGTAGACAATAACGTCTTGTATGGTATTTATATTTACAATAAAAGTTCTGTTGGCTCTATAAAACAAAGAAACATCTAAGACATTACATAAGTCTACTAATTTGTAATCTAAAATGAACTTCTTATTTTCATTAGTGATCAAATACACCGTTCTTCCTTCTGCATAAAACAAAGCGATGTCTCCAGTTTTAATGGAATGAATATGATTTCCCAAACGAACTAAAAATCGGTCTTTTAGCTTCTTTTTTCCTATCATCTTTTCTACACCTTCAACAGCTTCGTTGATTCCAAAAATATCCTGCATGGACTTTAACTTGTTCATTGCTTTGGATACGTCTGTAAATGTGATGGGCTTTAAAATATAATCTACGCTATTTACTTTAAAAGCATCAATTGCGTACTCATCAAAAGCTGTGGTGAAAATAACAGGTTTGTTAATTTTTACTTGGTGGAAAATCTCAAAACTCAACCCGTCTGTTAATTGAATATCCATAAATACAACATCGTATTCATTTTCATGATGTTGAAACCAATCAACAGCACTTTCAATGGAAACTAGTTGCATTATGATTTCAGTTTTTGCATCGAATTTTAATAAGTAGCGTTCTAGTTTTTCTGCGGCTAGATTTTCATCTTCGATAATAACAACGTTCATCTTGATTCGTTTTTGGTGGTTAGTTTTGGCAAAGAAATTATTCTCTTTTCTTCAGTTTCTTCAATTGTCATTTCTCGTTCACTGTATACTGAATAAACTCTTCTGATCTCTTCAAAATCATCGAGTGTTAATTTAGAATTAATTTTATCCTGTGTTATGTATGAAATTTCTATAGTGCTATCGTCTTCAATAATTTCAATGCTTAATTGTATGCTAGAAGACATAATGGTTTTTCTTACAATCAGTTCAATTAAAAACAACAATCCTCCTGGAACGATTAAAAAGTCTGAAACTACTGAATATTCTATACTTATTGTTCTGTAAGGCAATTTGTTAAAGAGGTTTTCTAGTTCTTTTAAATGCTCATATTCTTCTTTTGCTCTTACTAATTGCCTGTCTTTTGAGGATAAAATGTATCGATAGATAGTCGCCAAATGATCTATAAAATCGTCTGCTTTTTCTTTGTTTTGATGCATTAAAATAATCAATGCTTCAAAGCTTTCGAATAATAAATGTGGATTAATTCCTCTTTTGAATTGTAGAAAATCGTCTTCAATATTTTGTTTGATCAATTGTTCTTGTTCTAATTTTTCTGAATTGATCTTATACAAATATTGGTGACTGATAAACAATAAAATATAGATCAATGTGATCACACAAAAAATACTGTTAAACACAGTCAGCTCTTCTTGATCGGCGGAATAGCCAACCCAATATTTATAGTATTGCGTAATGGAAATTGTTACAATAACTACTGAGAGTATCAATGAGATAATCACTTGAAAAAGTAGGTTGAAGACTGTGTTTTCTAACTTAGGAATTCTTTTAAAAACGAGTAATAATACTCTGGAAAATTCTTGAATGATATATGAAAGTCCTATACAGACATATAATTCTTCGCTTAAAAATTCTTCTTGTAATTGTATTACATTGTTGTTCAATAAGAGAATCAACAAGTACACTACAACCCCACTGAAGATAGGGCTTAAGAGTCTAAATAATGGTTGATGTATAAATAACTTTTTCATCTGATATTTTTTATTTTATGGTTTGTCAGATGTAATTCGTTATTAAATATTTCATTAAATTTTAACATAGGTTTACTCATTTCATAAAATAATAGGGATGTTTACTTCAAATCGTTGTCCGTTTGTTACTATAATTCCTTCTGTATGAAGTAGTAAATATCTTGAGTTTATGTTTTTCAATCCAATTTTAAATGAAGTTACTTGTTTGGGTTTTCTGGTGACATTATTTTCAATTTTTATATATTTTTTATCGGATGTAATTCGGACTAACAACGGGCTTTCTTCTTCCAAAACATTATGTTTTACTGCATTTTCTAATAGCATTTGTAAGGTTAATGGCGGAATTTTAGTTCTTAGTAATTCATCGTCAATTTCAATGTCACATTGAAACTTTGATCCAAATCTTGTTTGTAATAAATATTGATATGAGTTTACAAATGCTAGCTCTTCTTCTAAAGATGTGAGTTTAAGTTGATAGCTATTTAGGGTATATTGATACATTTCTGCCAAACGTCTAATGAATCCTTCTGCTTTGGTTTCGTCCTTAAAAACCAATGAAGAAATTGTGTTTAAACTATTGAATAAAAAATGTGGACTTAATTGAGATTTTAAGGCTTTTAATTGTAATTCTATTTGCTTGCGTTCTTGTTTTACTGTGGCAATTTGGAATGTTGTATAGGAATAATAAGAATAGAGTGCAAAATAGATGATTTCAAAAATGATAATCAGAATCAAAAGAATAATTCCCAGTTTAATCAGATTATGCGTGGTCATCATTTGAAAATCTCCACCATTCAAAAACAATCCATTATAAGCATAAAGCACTAGAATGCTCCATAAAAAACTCGAGAGAAAGTGTACTAAAATTCCTATTAAAAGTCTGTTTTCTTCATGCTTATACCAAGGTAATAATTTGTCTAATTTTAATGCGAGAAAGTAAATAAGATAGACATTACTTATTCCACCTAAAACAGCTGCAATAATTTCTAACGCACTAAGTGACACTGAATCAACAGCGTCACCTAATACAATGAAATAAGTAATAGCGAAACCTAAAATGGCTCCTAATAGAATTATGAAAAGATGTTTTTTCACAAAAAAGTTATGGGTTAGTTGATTGTTGGTTTGCATTGAACTAAGGTAATCAATCTTAAAAATAAATTGATTACCTCAGTAATTCTAATATAGTGCCTTCATCGCTCTTCCAAAATAGGTATCAGATTTAATTGTTTTTGCTGCTTTTGAGTATGCATCTTTTACCTTCTGAGAAGAGTTTCTTACTCGACTTGAATAGGCTATCAAAACAGTAGACAAATAGTGTCCTGAACCAATATTTCTTGAAGCTGACTCCATTAATTGAATCAATTGAGTTTCCGAAATTTTATTATTTTTTGCTAATTTTTTATAGATGTTTGTTGCATAGTGATCTGAATCTATGTTTTGATTCACAATATTTAATAGCTTCGCTAATGAAGCACTATCCATATCATCTACTATTAGATCATTGATCACTGTAGAAACATAATGATCTGAATCAATCTCACTTAAACTACTTAAAAAGGTTTCGTAGTTTTCTTTAGAAAGGTTTTTCTTTTTGAGTGCTTTGCGTAAGATTTGAGTTCTATAATGGTCAGAATCTATTTGTTTAGACAGATTCATAATGGTTGCCATATTTTCTTTGTTCAAATCTCTTTTATTCATTATTGATGACAACACCTGAGTAATATAATGAGCAGAACCAATTCCTTTTGTAATCTCTAACAAACTTGACATTTGACGATCGTTTATCGTAGAATCATTAATTAAAGTTTTTAAAATTTGAGTCACATAATGATCAGAACCTACGCTCTTCGCGGCATTGATATATGCATTTCTAGTGGCTTCTGTTCTTAAAAATGCTTTTTGATTCGATTTTAAAATTTGTGAAACATAATAATCAGATTCTATTTCTCTTCCTGCAGTATTAATCACGTTCACCAGCTCTTTATCCCTTAAATTCTTTTTCAATAGAATCTTCATATAAGCAGTTTTTATATAATCAGAATCTATTTCTTCTAATTCATTCATCACTGCCTTAGCCCCACCTTTTTTATAAAAACGCTCTACTCTACTCTTTGCCGCAATGGTTGTACTTCTTACAACGTCTGGTAAAATTTGCGCCAACCAGTTTTTTCCTTCTGGATCAAACGCCACTTCTTTTCTACCTACATAATATGTTTTTGAAAGTCTTCCTCCAGATTCAGCTTCAATAACAATCCTTCTTCTTTTCCCAAATCTAGATTTACGAATTTCTATATAACCTCCTCTAGAAATTCCTATAACATCTTTATCGTCATCAGAAAGTGTAATTTCTCCTTCATATTCTATTTTAAAGTCTTTCTGTCCGTTTTTTATAGTAACGGTTTTTGTTCCGTCACTATCAGTTGTATGAAAAGTACCAGAAGATACTGTTGTTTGACCTAAAATTTCTGATGGATTCACTAAGAAACTAACGATTAGGATTGCTCCCCAGAAAAGTTTTTTTAATTGTATTGATTGCATGATTTTTAGTTTTATCGATTTTTGATGAAACAAATGTATGTGGCAGTTCGTCTGAAAAAAAACAAGATGTATTGAACTGCAACATTTTTGTAGTGAATTGTAGAATCCGTTTACTTTTGTATCTTGTCTGTTAGAATATATATACTATATGGATCAAGAAAATATTGTAAAACGATTGGAAACTGAGCATCAAAGACTATTGAATTGGTTAGAAAATCACCCTGATGAAAAGTGGACTCAAGGCCCGGAAGGTAAATGGACAACGGGACAACATATTTTGCATTTAGTCACGAGCATTAAAATGTTAAACAAAGCATTAAAAATGCCTAAGTTTTTATTGAAATCTAAGTTTGGAACTTCTAACAGGCCTTCTCGATCTTATGATGAAGTAACAAAGCGATATCAGGAACGTCTCATAGAAAATAAAGAAGGGGCTAGAACTTTTAATCAAGATTTAAAAACGCCTAGCCTAGATGATAAAAAGCACTTAATGAGCTCATTACAGATTCTAAATAAGAAATTACAATACAAAACGAATAAGTTAAAAGATAAGCACTTAGATACTTTATTATTACCACATCCTTTGATGGGAAGAATGACACTACGGGAAATTATCATGTGGACTGCTCATCATACGGAACATCATTTTACAACATTAGAGAACAAATACTAATATGCAAAAAATCATTAAAAAACCTCAATATTTCTTTCTTCTTCTAGCCATCATCACTTTAATTGTTGGTTTATTAAATAAACGCAATGCTCTAGAAATTGCTGTATACGGAACTTTAATCGATTTAAAAATCTGGAGTATTAGCCTTTTTTCTACCTTATTTTTTGTGTTGATTGCTGTTAATTACGCTTCTTTAAGTATTACCAACAAACCTGCTAGAAAAGGGTTGACCATACTTCATATTGTTTTACAGGTTATTGCAATGATTCCTCTTTTCTATTTCATTTTTCAATCCGATGTTTCAAGGAGTTATGACGAAATTTCTAGGATGAATATTATTCTCATCCTGGCTTTTTTCATCTTTATGTTGGCTACGATTATACATTTGATCAATTTTATGATGAGTCTACTTTCTAAGAAGGATTAATTTTCTGTAAAAGAAGTAAGAATCAAGACCGCTGTGCTGCAAGAGCCTAGACTAAAGTTTAACAATCATATATTTACAATAAAGACACATTAACTCTGTCTAAAGTTACTGTTTATCAATTACCTACTTATAGGTCTTGGCTCATGATTCTTGCAGCGAAGCGGTCTTACGCCTTTTTATTAAACAACAACGATTAAGTCTACATTTTACTTGAGTAAAAGAGTGGTATTTTCTATATTTGTAGCTTCCAAAAAAAGCAAGTAAACCCTATGTTTAATAATTTAAGCGAAAAATTAGATAAAGCCTTACATACTCTTAAAGGTCACGGTAGAATTACAGAAGTAAATGTAGCCGAAACCTTAAAAGAGGTTCGTAGAGCGTTGCTAGACGCCGATGTTAACTTTAAAATTGCCAAAGAATTTACCAAAAGAGTACAGCAAAAAGCATTAGGTCAGGATGTTTTAACAACATTGAATCCTGGGCAATTGATGGTGAAGTTGGTGAAAGATGAACTGACCGAATTAATGGGAGGAGATTCTGTTGGGATTAACTTAGGCGGAAGTCCGACAGTAATTTTAATGTCTGGTTTACAAGGTTCTGGTAAAACAACTTTTTCTGGTAAACTTGCCAATTATCTAAAAACCAAGAAAAGTAAAAACGTTTTATTGGTTGGATGTGATGTATATCGTCCAGCTGCCATTAATCAATTGCAAGTTGTTGGAGAACAAATTGGTGTTGAAGTATATGCTGAAGTTGGGAATCAGAATCCTGTTGAAATTTCTTTGAATGCCATAAAGCACGCAAAAGCAAATAGCAAGAACGTCGTGATTATTGATACCGCGGGTCGTTTGGCTGTGGATGAAGAAATGATGACTGAGATTTCTAATATTCACAAAGCTGTGACTCCAGAAGAAACCTTGTTTGTTGTAGATTCTATGACTGGACAAGATGCTGTGAATACTGCAAAAGCTTTTAATGACATCTTAAATTTTGAAGGGGTCATTCTTACAAAACTGGATGGTGATACAAGAGGTGGTGCTGCTTTGTCTATTAAATCTGTTGTTGATAAACCGATTAAGTTTATTGGTACTGGAGAAAAAATGGATGCAATTGATGTATTCTATCCAGACCGTATGGCGGATCGTATTCTGGGAATGGGAGACGTTATCTCATTAGTAGAGCGTGCTCAAGAACAATACGATGAAGAAGAAGCAAGAAAACTTCAAAAGAAAATTGCTAAAAATCAGTTTGGTTTTGACGATTTCTTATCGCAAATACAGCAGATAAAGAAAATGGGAAGCATGAAAGACTTAGTCGGAATGATTCCTGGTGCTGGTAAAGCCATGAAAGATGTAGATATTGATGATGATGCTTTTAAAGGAATTGAAGCCATTATTCATTCCATGACGCCTTCAGAAAGAAGTACGCCCACAACAATAAACGCTAGTAGAAAGAAAAGGATTGCAAAAGGTTCAGGTACAAGTGTACAAGAAGTCAATCAATTGATGAAGCAATTCAATCAAATGAGCAAAATGATGAAGATGATGCAAGGTGGCGGGGGCAGAAAAATGATGCAAATGATGAAGGGAATGCAGTAGGTTAGTTTACAGTCTTCAGTTGGCAGTACATCAGTATGCAGTACATCAGTATGCAGTTGGCAGTAGATCAGTCAACAGTGAGCAGTATTTTAATTTGTGTGAAAAAGAAAATAATTTAAAATGAGTTTTAAAACTTTACTGGCTTATCAAAAAGGATTTGATTTGGCCATGGAAATATTTAAGATTTCAAAAGCATTTCCTGTTGAAGAACGATTTGCATTGACATCTCAAATTATACGATCAAGTAGAGCTGTTTGTTCTGCAATAGCTGAAGGTTATAGAAAGCGTCAATATGAAAAACATTTTAAAAGTAAAATGTCTGATGCAGATAGCGAAAATTCTGAAACCCAACTCTGGTTGGAATTTGCATTAGCATGTAATTATATTAATGTTATTGAAAAAGAAAGATTAGAAGATATAAGTAAAGAGGTTGGAAAATTAATTAACTATATGATCGTTCATCCTACAAAGTTCAAATAATTTGTACTGCAGACTGAAAACTGTAGACTGAAAACTAAAAAAAAATGATTTTACTCGACGGTAGAAAAACCTCCTCAGACATTAAAGATGAAATTGCAATAGAAGTTGAGCAGTTAAAAAAAGAGGGGAATAAAACTCCGCATTTAGCAGCTGTTATTGTAGGGAATGATGGAGCCAGCTTAACGTATGTAAATGCGAAAGTGAAAGCTTGTGAGCGTGTTGGTTTTGAATCTACTTTGGTACAATTGTCTGATGAAACTACAGAAGAAGAACTCCTTTCAAAAATTGAGGATCTGAATACTAATGACGACATCGATGGGTTTATTGTTCAGTTACCTTTACCCAAACATATTGATGAGCAAAAAGTTATCATGGCGGTTCACCCAGATAAAGATGTAGATGGATTTCATCCTACCAATGTTGGAAAAATGGCATTGAACTTACCTACGTTTATCTCTGCGACTCCATTTGGAATTTTAGAACTCTTAGACAGATACCAAGTAGAAACTTCTGGAAAACATGTTGTTGTGATTGGAAGAAGTCATATTGTAGGGAGCCCGATGAGTATTTTATTATCTCAAAAAAGAAACGTAGGAAATGCTACTGTAACCATTACTCATAGTAGAACAAAAAACTTAAAAGAAATCACGTTACAAGCAGATATTATTATTGCTGCATTAGGAATTCCTGAGTTCTTAACAGCAGACATGATAAAAGACAATGTAACTGTTATTGATGTTGGAATTACCAGAGTTGAAGACAGCACAAAGAAAAGTGGTTATCGTTTGCTAGGTGACGTTGCTTTTGATGAAGTTTCTGAAAAATCGGCGTTTATTACTCCTGTTCCTGGTGGTGTTGGTCCAATGACCATTGCGATGCTTCTTAAAAACACATTGTTGGCTAGAAAGAGAAAAAGTTCTTAATATACTTATTTTTTAGGCTAGTAATTTGTGGTGTTTTTATCCAATATTTTAATGTCTTTTTAACTATTTAGTGCTAAAAAAAAATAATTATTTTCTATTAAATAATGTATCTTTGAGTTAAGTACATGGCAAAAATTATTATCTCTACTGCAATCGCATAATTTTCAATACCTTTCAGGTTTTGGAAACCTGAAAGGTCTAAAAATGTAAGTTACTTTTACTGGTGTTTAAAGTCTTTAGACAATTTTTTGTCATGTACTCTGATTTTTGAGTTACAACATTGATATTATGGGAGCAGTAGAATTGAGAAATAAATTGATTGAATCATTTAACAAAATCATCCAAGATGATTCAAAATTACTGACTTTAGAAGGTGTTTTTGATTCTATAAATACTACCGATTCTCCCTCTCTAGTTTCCGACAGTCAATATGAAATTGTTGAAGAGCGAAGGGAAAAATATCTATCTGGTGAATCTTCAGGCAAAGAATGGGATGAAGTAAAGCAAGAGCTTAAAAAGAAATATGGTTTTTAAACTCATTATTGAAAATGAAGCTCAGCAAGAAATTTCAAAAGCAATAGAATGGTATAAATCTAAACAAACAGGTTTAGGAGTTGAGTTTTATAACTATTTAGATGGATATTTTCAAACACTAAAAGGTGGTCACATCTTTTTACCATCAAAAGGAATCCGTGTTTTCGAGAGCTTCCTCTTAAAAAATTCCCTTTTGTAATTATCTATGAACAACGAAATAATGAAGTGATTGTGTATTCTGTTTTTAACACACATCTTAATCCTGAGAAAAAGAGAAAACAATAAGGTCTTATTTCTAAAGATTTTAGAATTTCAGCGCTTAAATATCAAATTTTTTACTCCTAATTACAGGAATCCGCAATTATGTATAAAATAGAAAGAATACCTTTCGACGTTGATAGTCAATACTGATTCGTATTAAATTTTCCCTTAATAGTTCAGTAAAAAAAGTCTCGATTCTTTTGAATCGAGACTTTGATTTTATTCTCTAGTACATTCTATTTTCCAAGTAGGAAAAACCACTGTCTCAGAGATATCTACCCACTCACCTATCCATTTATATCCTTTTTTAGAAATATCATAAAAGCTTAAACGAAAAAAGCCTTCTGTTCCATTGGGCGCTTTCTGTTCTCTGTACAAAACAATTTTCCCGTCTTTTTTATTTCCTGTCCAAACTGGCAACACTGCCGAGGTTCTTCGTGAAGTGTAATAATGAACATTCCACTGTAAACTATCTTTATCATATTGACGAATACTTCCTGAATGTGTTCCGTCTTCTTTTAACGTATAATCTTGAACGCCCATTCCATTCATAATGTATTGCCAAGTCCATTTCATTTTTACAGGTCCTGCCCAAGTCCCATCTGGTTTTCTTGATACTGATTTGCAGTCACAAACTCCAATTAAATCTTCATAGTCTTTTAATTGTTCTGGAGCTGCTGGATTGTATTGACCGTAAGGATATTCTTTTGAAGCTGCATATTCAAATTGCCCAGAGGCCGAATATGCTGTCAATATTAAAATTGCGAGTACTAAGATCATTTTGTTCATGCTATAAATATTTTGATTCAAATAAATGAAAAATTTGCTTTTGAAAAATTAGTTTGCAGTAAAGCAATCATCTTTTGCAGTGAAATAGAAGTCTTAAAGCTATTCGTTTTTGATAAAACGGTGTACTGCCTTGGTTTTGGTTTTAGAAACAGGAACTTTATCATCATTTTGTAAAACCAATGTGGCATGAGATGTAGAAAATTCTTTGACCATGGTCATGTTTACAATTCCCTTTCTATGCACCCGCAAAAAATTAGTGTCTAGTTTGTTTTCCAGTATTTTTAAGGAACTTCTCATGGTATAAGACGGTTGGTTTATAGTATGGACAATCACGCAATAATCATCTGCTTCTAACCAAATGATCTCATTAATGGAAATGATTTTCCTTTTGTTTCCAACCTTTATGCTTAAAATCTTTGCTTTGTCTGTATTATTTTCTTTTAGTTTTTTATAGGCTTCTTCATTGAAGTTTTTAACCTCAATAAGTTCTTGTACTTCTATACTTAGCTTTTGATTTTCTAAATTGAAAAAAAGAATAAACACCACTGCTAAATAACCCAAAGTATACATTGGTGCCTTTTGAAAAAGGAAAAAAGAAAAGTTCTCTTTGAATAAAACCTCCATTGTAAATTCTTGCTCTGAAGTCACAATTTGAAGCAATGAGATGACTATAATATTTAATAAAACGAGCAAAGAAATGATCCAAAAATGTTTAAAGAACAATAGCAGGTTTTTCTCTTTAGCGCTGTCTCTTTTTACAGTGAATGGCAATACGAGACCAATAGCTAACCAAATAATCCATCTATAGGATTGTTTTTTAAGGACATCAAAGAAGTTTGCGTCATTAGCTAATTCAAAAAGTTCTATATAGAATATTTGTTGAAAGGTTTGAAATGATATGATAAGTATCAAAACAAAGAATAGAATTGTAATTGTTCTATAATATTTTTGCAGTAATTCCATTACAAAAATTTAAAAACGCGCTTGGTTAATTGCTATCAATGTATTTAAAATTAAAACAACAATGAAAGCTTTTAATGAGTTTAGTATAAGTTTAACGAAATAAGTTTCCTTTATTCTTCTTCTCTATGGACAGAGTCTGGGGAAAATGCAGGAAGACAAATGGCTAAATATTCACATGCTTCTACAAATGGATTGGAATATTGAATTCGCGTATTTTTTTCAATTTTTATGGATTCACCAGCTTCTAAAACAATGGTCTCTCCTTCTATAATGAATTGCTTTTTTCCTCTAATGATGTAGGTATACTCATCAAATTCAGGTGTTTGAAAAGGCTCACTCCAACCCGATGGCGCAATCATGTGTGCAATACTTATTTGAGAATTCCCATCCGTAGCATTTCCGAAATGTTCTTCAATGAGTTTTCCGTCTGTAGTTGGAACTACAAATGGGCTTTTTTGGATGGTGTATTTTTTGGACATTTAGTTAAACCAAACAATAAAAGATTTCACTTTAGCCAAATCTGGAATTTGATCTAAATTTACTTTTTGAGTGCTAAAGGCTTTTAAACCCAATTCTTGTTTATCAATAGTAATGGTTGCATTTAAATCATCGATAAACAACGTTGCTGAAGAAAATGACGATTCAATTTTATTGATATTATTGTTCAAGTTAATTTCAGAAAAAGAGGAACTTATGTTCAATCCTGTTTCAGTTTTAAAGCGGTTATCAAAAATTTGAATACTTTTAATTGTAGACGTAGAATCTAACTGTTCTTTTGGAACAATCGTTAATAGATGTTTTCCTGCTTTATCATAAATCAAATACTCATCATCGTCTTGAAAATAATTGTCTCCTAGTGATCCTTCGCTTAGATTAGCGACAAGTGAATCGCCTTTAAATATTTCCTTTAATTCTTTGATAGAAGTTTTTGGAGAAAGATATCCAACTTTTCCTTTTTTTACCTCAAATTTCTCACTGTCGCTACAGCTAGATATTAATAAGGTTAATAAAATGGAAAGGGTAAAAAGTAAGGTTTTTTTCATTCTATTTTCTTATGAAACTGTATATAAAACGTTTTAATTGATAAAATGTTATTTACAACTACAAATTATTGGTGTAAAGATATAAAACTTTGTACTCTTGAAGCTCAAAAACTTTGTAATTGAAACTGAATTTTAAATTGAGTTCGAAGTTGAAATTGAAACTGAAGTTTTAATTTAAATTCAAGTTTCCCATACTTTAAACACTAGTTATCTATCAATCCAATTTTTAAAATCTTTTACGCGTTCTCTACTCACAATAATTTCAGTTTCGTCATAAGAATGCAAAATGAGTTTCAATCTACTATTTGTATAGGCTATAATGTCCTTTATGGCATTAATATGAATCATATACGTTCTGTTTACTCTAAAGAATTGTTCTGGATCTAATTGATCTTGCCAGTGTTCTAGCGAGCCATCAATTAAATAATTTCTTTTCCCGTTGGTATGAATATAAGTCGCTTTGTTTTCGCTGTAAAAGCATTCTATTTCATCTACGTGAATGATTTTAATATGCTGCCCTATTTTAATCGTAAAACGCTTCTTATACTTTCTATCTATTGGGTTGATTAAAAGTCTGCGAATGTCATCTATATTCACTTGAAGGTTTGATTCTTTGGGTTGTTGATTTTTATACTTGTCGATGGCTATTTTTAACTCGTCTTCATCAATCGGTTTTAATAGATAATCTACACTATTCAATTTGAATGCTTTTAGTGCATATTCATCATACGCCGTTGTAAATATAATTGCACTGTTTACTTCAATTTCTTCAAAAATCTCAAAAGATAAACCGTCTGACAATTGAATGTCTAGGAAGATCAATTCTGGATGCTCATTGGTTTGAAACCAGTTTAAAGATTCTTCTACAGAATGAAGCATTGCACTGGGTTCAATTCCTAGTACATTTAACATTCTGCTTAGCCTTCTTGCTGCTGGTTTTTCGTCTTCTATGATGATAACATTCATTCTTTTTACTAATTATTTTTCGTTCATGTATTCTTTGATCTTTTTTTCTTCCCAGTCTTTTCCCATAAATAATAACCTGGCTCCAAAAACTCTATAGGTATGGAATGCTAAACCAATTCCCCACCACAACCATATAGAGAAGTTATCAAAATCAAGAAATGCCTCTCCAAGAGTGTCTCCGCCTCTTACATCATTTACAATTCTTATAGTAGAGAGGAAAATGTTTACCAAAATATATGCTGTTAAATGCTTGTAATATTTCTTTAATTCTTCCACACGTTTTCTAGCTCGTATGTACCTTTTATCTTCATTATTATTGTCTATTTCCATCATTTACTTTTTTAAAATTTTGCCACTTCTTTTTTCGTCATCTTCCATCAACTCTTTAATCTTTTTATCTTCCCATGATTTTCCGAGGATATTTTTAAATCCAAAAACCCCTAACCAGTGAAAAAACACCCCGATCCCCCAAAACAACCAGGTAGAATATACTCCAAAATTTGTCATAGTTTCAGAAAAACTATCATTGCCATCATAACTTAAACCGTATATAACAAGTCCGCTAATAAAGATATTTACAATTATATAGACTGAAAGATGGGAATAAAATCCTTTGATATCTTTTACTCTTTTCTTCGCTTTTAAATACTGTTGTTCTTTTAAAGAATCTTTTTCCATTTTAATTACGTTTTAATTTATTTTCTTCTTCCATCAGCTCTTTAATCTTTTTATCTTCCCATGATTTTCCGAGGATATTTTTAAAGCCAAAAACGCCTAACCAATGGAAGAACACTCCAATTCCCCAAAATAACCACGTAGAATATACTCCAAAAATTGTCACAGGAAAAATAGTAACATCAATATCATCATTACTTTCACCGTATATAATAAGTCCGCTGATAAAAAGATTTACAATGATATAGATTGAAAAATGAGCATAAAATCCTTTAATATCTTTTATTCTTTTTTGAGCTTTTTTATATCGTTGTTCTTTTAAATGATCTTTTTCCATTTTAACTACGTTTTAACTTATCATCTTCTTCCATTAACTCTTTTATTTTCTTTTCTTCCCAGTTTTTTCCTAACCCTAATTTTTCAAATCCAAAAACGCCTAGCCAGTGAAAGAAAAGTCCAATTGGCATACCAATAATTGCATACCAAAACCAGTGATAGCCAGGTGAAAATTGTAAATTCACCCAAATTATAAGAGGAATATTAAATACTGTTATAAAGAAATGAACATAAAATCCTTTAATATCTTTTACTCTTTTTTTTGCTTTTATATATTGTTCTTCTTTTATATAACCTTGTTCCATCTTATTGATATTTAAGGCGATTATCTTGATCCATAAATTCTTTAATTTTTTTGTCTTCCCAGTTTTTTCCTAACCCTAATTTTTCAAATCCAAAAACGCCTAGCCAGTGAAAGATAAGCCCTAATAACATTCCTACTGTAGCAAACCAGAACCAATGAAATTCTGGAGCAAATTTCAGGTTAATAAAGATCAAAAAAGGAATAATGAATATTGTTACTACTAAGTGAACATAAAACCCTTTGATGTCTTGTACTCTTTTTTGAGCTTTCATATATTGCTTTTCTCTTATATAGTTGCTTTCCATCTTATTAAAGTTTAGAGGTATCATTATTCATCATTTCTTTAAGTTTTCTCTCTTCCCAGTTTTTTCCAAAACCAAACTTTTTAAACCCAAAAACGCATAACCAGTGAATAAAAATGCCTATTAACCATCCTATAATGGCGAACCAAAACCAATGATACTGAGGAACTAATTCTAAGTTGATAAAAATCCAAAAAGGAACTATAAATATGGTAAACAATACATGAGTATAAAAACCTTTAATCTTCTTTACTCTTTTCTGAGCTTTTAAATGTTGCATCTCTTTCATATAATTATCTTTCATCGGTCTTAATACTTAGGCTTATTATTGTCCATAATTTCTTTAATTTTTCTCTCTTCCCAGTTATTTCCTAAGAAAATATTATAATTATTGGCTTCTAACCAATGGAAAATAACACCTATTCCCCATCCAACCATTGGAAACCAAAACCAATGAAAATGTGGTGAAAAATAAAGGTTAATAAAGATTAAAAAAGGAATAATAATCACATAAGATGCTAAGTTCTGATAAAACTCTTTTAATTTTTCTACACGTTCTACTGCGCGTACATATTTGCTGTTTTCTAAATCGTCTGAATACATAATATTGTTCATTTGAGTAAGGAGAGGTAAACTCACCTTAAATGTTTTGTTGTTATTTTCTATCATCACTCTTTTTTTAGTGATTAATCCATATCTATCTGCAATATTGCTTAGTCCTACTTTGGTACTTTTTCCTATTGCTTCTTTTGGATTGATGTTGTTTTCTATAATGAGATGTCCTTCTTCTTCGTAAATTTTAATACTTAACGGTTTCAAAGAAGAAACTACATTGTGCTTTACAGCGTTCTCTAACAGTAATTGTAATGAAAGAGGCACTATTTTTAATTCTTCGTTGCTTACCGTAGTTGGAATCTCAAATTGTACTGCGTCTTCAAATCGCATTCCAAGTAATTCCATATAGGTTTTAGCGAATTTTAATTCTTCGGATAATGGAATTAGGTCTTTATTTCTTTGTTCTAAAACATATCTATAGATCTTAGAAAGTTTGGTAGTAAACTTTTCTGCTTGATATGGGTTCTCTCCTATTAAAGAAGTCAATACATTTAAACTATTGAATAAAAAGTGTGGGTCTATCTGACTTTTTAAAGACTCAAATTTTGCTGTTTCTGTTTTGGCTACAATCTCTTGTCTAGTACTTTTCTGAGTCATTGCATCTTTCCAATTTCTCATAAAACCTCTGGCATGAAAAAATGTTGAAACTCCTAAAGATAAAATGATATAAAACAGATGAGCCCAAAGATTATTTCCTCTAAAAAAATTTGCAGGATCAACATTACCCCAAATGATAATTGCTAAATAATTAATTCCTAATACAAGAGGTACCGTATATAAAATAGTTGCTATAATACCCGCTGTTACTCTTTGGTTAGTTTGTGTAATCCAATCCCATTGAGAACTTAGATAGTTATTAATGAGTCCATTTCCAAATCCCATTCCGTATGAAAACAACCCAGAAATTACAAATGATTTCCATAAGCCTTCAAAAGAGAAATCGGGTAGCGGTAAAATCACTCCAAAAAGAATTGTAAATACTAGTGTAATTTTTAAACATAGTACAAATCCTTTTTTTAGATCTTGACTTTTTATCATAAAAACTCCTTGATTACTCATTTGGCGTGTCTTTGGTTCGGGTTATAAATTTAATTAAAGTTCTTTAACCTTTAATATATTCTTTAAAACTTAATTTCTAGAGTTACATCTTCTTCTGAAACTGTAAATTTAGAATCTGCATATTGTGGTGGTCCAAAACTCATCACATTATTAGATGCTCCGTAATCTTCCATTGGCATTCCATTCTCTTGAAAATCCATTTTGTCATTATCATTTTTGTCATGGAAACAAATGATGGCATACTCTCCGGCTGCTACGTCTTCAAATGTTACGGTACTTTTACCGTCTACAATTTTTCCATTTTTTGAATCTAATGGTACTTTCATAAAGCTTTCTTTGTCATATAAAGCAAAGCTTACTTTCCCGCTATCACTAGTAACATTTACTACTGTTGCTGTGATTTTTTGTTTTTTGTTTGATGTTGTATTCATACTTCCTACAAACATCAATGCTGCTGCTACAATTGTTACTAAAATTTTCATTTGTTTTGTTTTTATTGATCCTGTAATTTTTATCCTGAATTTATTTCAGGAGATTCAGTTTCAGTTAATTATACAGCAAATGTGCAACGAACTTTGAATTGTGAAAACTAAAAGCTACCGAGTTGTATTTTTTTTAGGACGAATTGTAAGAAAAGAATGAAATCGTAATTTTTAGAAGATTCTTCTGAAAGAAGCTATGATAAATCGGAATGGCGGTAAACTGAAAATTATTCTTAAATCTTCAAAAAAGTTGGTTTCTTCATCCAAGAACTTAAAAATTCTAGTGGTGGAATTTCTTTTAAATAAAGCCGTAAAAATCTTAGATCCTACTTGATTACTTTTTGCTAATACATCCAACAGTAAAAGATCGTACACCCAAAATTTAGATTTCTTACGAAACTTTCTAAGGCTTTTTTCTGTTTTAAAATATTCAACTAATTCTTTTGTTTTTTTAGTTGTATTTCTAAATGTAAACCCTGTACTGGGTTTACACCAGCCACCTACAGTGCCTATATTAATAACGTTTTTAGAATTGTGTTTCCAAAACCTATAGGCTGTCATTGGAATATTTCCTTGTTCTTTTTCTGTAATTGTATAGGCTTTAATGGATTTCTTTCTTAAATACTGTTTAATTTCGCTTTCGTATTCTTTATAATCCAACAAGTTTTTAGAAAATAGTGTGTATTCTACCAATGCTGTTCTGGGCGAAAAAGGTAACACATACATAAATCGAGTATTGTCTCTTTGGTCGACAGTAAAATCCATAAAAGTAGCAACTTCATCATCAAAAACATCTTCTTCAGTTTCTATAAACCAACCTACAAAATGCTGATGCAAAGCAGGAAATCTTAACTGCTGATTGTAGCCTTTATCAAATGCAATACTATTAATTAATACAGAAGTGTGATATTCTGTTTTTAAGGTAAGTACAGAAGCACTATGTGATTTGTGGCTGATGTTTATGACTGTATCATTTATAAATGTGATATTTTCTTTTGCATCTACAACCGACCATAGTTTTTTGTAAAATTTGCCGCTACGAATTGTTTTATATTGGTAGGGAAGTATTGATTTTTCAGCTTTATAAGATTTGCTATTAAAAAGAATTTTATTCCAAGATTTATACACAACATCATCCCATTCTCCTTCACCTTTTTCCCAATAAGACCAAGTTCTATCGTCCTGAGTTTTTTTCTCTTTGTCAATAATTAAAATGGAATAGTCATCAAAGAAAGGGTCTTCTGCCATACGATAGGCAAGCATTAAACCAGAAGCTCCAGTTCCAGTAATTATGTAGTCGTAATCCTCCATTAATACAGTTTAAAGTTTAAAACTCGTCTACATATTTCGGCAAGTTTCAAGTTTTAGATTAGCATAATATGCTATAAATACCGGGCAAATCAATGTGATCTTTAGATGAAATAAAAGGTTTAAATCCTATAATTAATGCCGAAAAGATAAGAAAGAAATTTGTATTAGAAGCTACATTTTGTGTAGATATTTTAGAACCTATTCATGGATAACTTAGATCGCAAAATGCTATCTTGTTTAAACCTTCGGTTTTTTAAAGTATTTAAAAGGAACAAAGAGCATTCCAAAGCATTCACCATGAAATTTATCTAATTTTTTATGGTGAATCTTATGTGCTTTTCTTAACCCTAACAAATATCTATTGTTGGTATGTTTAAACCATTTGAATCTTTGATGTATTAAAACATCATGCACCAAAAAATATGCAATTCCATACAATAGAATTCCTAGGCCAATAAAAAATAAATAGTTCAATTCTGGGCGGATTCCAAAATAGAATAATAAAATACTTGGAGTTGCAAAAATGATAAAAAACAAGTCGTTCTTTTCAAAAGGTGTTTGGTATCTAGGCTGATGGTGATCTTCATGCAAATACCACAAAAACCCATGCATTACAAACCTGTGTGTACACCATGTAACTCCTTCCATTGTTATAAAAGTACCTATTGTTATTAAAATGAGTACAAGCATTATATCATGTTTAATTTATATTTCACATAACTTCTAGCCAACAAATTTAGCTTCATTGGGTCAGATATTCTAACTCTTGTTTCAATAATTTTCGAGGAAGGAACTTTATTTAATTTCTTCAATAATCTTCTATAATATCGATAAGCGATATAGACTCCAAACTTTGCTTCAACAGGCAATTTCAAGATTCCAAGATGAAAAGCATAATTGAAATCTGCTTCAATTTCTTCAATAATTTCTTTTTTAGATGCAGCATCTAAAGAAGCTAAGTTTACATTTGGAAAGTAAGAGCGATTTAACAACTCATAATCATCTTTTAAATCTCGCAAGAAATTTACTTTCTGAAAAGCAGAACCTAGACGCATCGCAGCAGCTTTTAATTCATTGTACTGTGCTTCATCGCCATTTACAAAAACTTTTAAACACATTAAGCCAACAACATCCGCAGAACCATAGATGTATTCATTGTACTCTTCTTGAGTTGTATAAACAGATTTAGACAAATCTGCTTTCATACTTTTTAGAAAAGCATCCACCATTTCATTGGGAATATTATATTCTTTTACAGTAGCTTGAAAGGAATTCAGTATGGGATTCAAACTAATTCCGTTAGCCATGGCTTTATAATATTCTACTTCAAAATCTTCTAATAATTCCTCTTTATTATAATCGTGAAAAGTATCTACAATTTCATCCGCAAAGCGTACAAATCCATAAATATTATAAATAGCTGATCTTATTTTAGGGGATAACATTTTTACAGCTAATGAAAAGGAAGTGCTATATTTTTTTGTTACCAGTTTACTGGTATCAAAACTCACTTGATCAAATAATTGTTTCATGTGTTGTTTTTATTGTTTTTCACATTACATGGAACCATTACATCATTCTTTTCTTTTAGAATACTATTTTTTTTAATCATTGGTTTCATTGTATGATCTTGTTTTTTCTATAAGCTCAGACGTTATCTTACCAGAAATAAGAGACGGGGGGACTCCAGGGCCCGGAACAGTTAATTGTCCCGTAAAATATAAATTCTCAACTTTTTTGCTTTTGATTTTTGGTCTTAAAAAGGCTGTTTGCATCAAAGTATTTGCCATACCATACGCGTTTCCTTTATAAGAATTATAATCTTTAACAAAATCATTTATACAAAATGACTCTTTAAATATAATATTTTTTTCTACCTCTTGTCCTGTTAAAACTTCTAATCTTTTGATAATTTTTTTAAAATATTCTTCTCTAATCTCATTTGTATCTTCAATTCCAGGTGCCAGCGGAATTAGAAAGACTCCTGCTTCTTTTCCTTCTGGAGAAAAACTTGCATCTGTAATACTGGGAAAACTTGCATAGAATAATGGTTTTTCTGGCCAACTTGGGTTATCATAAATTGTTCTTGCATGTTCATCAAAATCGGTATCAAAAAATAAAGTGTGATGCTCTACATTTTTAATTTTCTTATCAAAACCTACGTAAAATAAAAGTGATGATGGTGCGAAGGTTTTCTTTTCCCAATACGATTCTGAATACTGTCTATATTGTTTATCCAACAATGTTTCTGTATGATGGTAATCGGCTCCGCTTAAAATCAAATCAGATTTGATGTACGCTCCATTCACTCTTAATCCACTTACTTTACGATTTGACACATGAATTTTCTCTATATCAGAATCGGTAATAAACTCTACGCCTAAATCTTCAGCTAATTTTTTCATTCCAGTAACAACACTATACATCCCTCCTTTTGGATGCCAAGTTCCCAATCCAAAATCTGCATAATTCATAAAATTGTAAAATGCAGGTGTATTACTAGGTTTTGCTCCGAGAAATAAAACGGGGAACTCAAGAATTTGAATTAACTTCTTGCTTTTAATTTTCCTACGAACTTCTTTTCTAACTGTAGAAAAGAACTGCGAAACTCTAGTAATCGTAGTTGGGGTAACTAGTTCTAGTGGGGAAACACCTGGCTTATATACTAAGTCTTCTATAGCCGTTGCATAATTATCTTTCGCAGATTTTAAGAATTTCTTTAAATGCTCAGAACTTCCTTTCTCTTCTGCTTCAAAAACATCATATACTTCTTCAAGATTGCCATTGATAGTTAATGAGTCATTTTCACCAAAATAAACTTTATAGGCGGGATCTAATTTTTTGAGCTCATAATAATCGGAAGGTTTTTTACCGAAATCAGCAAAGAATCTTTCAAAAACATCAGGCATCCAATACCATGTTGGGCCAATATCAAATGTAAATCCATCTTTTTTTAATTGTCTTGCTCTTCCTCCAACGGTGCTATTCTTTTCGAAAACAGTGACTTCATATCCGAGTTTCGACATATAACAAGCTGCTGCTAAGGAAGAAAAACCTGAACCTATGATGTGAACTTTTTTACTCATTTATATTTTTGTTTAACAAATATACAAATATATTAAACAAAATAATATATTCAATTGAAAATTATAATGATTTTAATAAATCTACAGTAGATGGGTAGACGCTAATGTTTGAATTGAAACTGTAACTACTTACATCCATTGCTTTTTTTCCTATGGCAATTAGAGAGTGATTAGAATTCTTTAAAACATCATCTATCTGGTAAAAGTATTCCGATAACTTATCGTCATAAGGCTGTATTGTCATTGAAGTAATAAAGCATATTTCTTTCTTTTTATCAAAGAAATAACTGAGGTTATTTAAAGGTAAATTTTGTCCTAAGTAAATAGTTTGACAACCTCTTAAGATCAATTCATAGTTGAGATACAACAACCCTAGTTCATGAATTTCATTTTCTGGCAAAAACAACACAAATATTTTTTCGCTATTCGTTACATTATACTGCAACTTTTCTGTGTTAATTTGAATCTTTTGCGAAATAAGGTTGGATATAAAATGTTCGTGTGCAGGTAGTAATGTGTCCGTTTGCCACAACAATCCTATATGTTCTAAAAAAGGCACAAATACTTCTTTAAAAACTTCTCTAAAGGTTTTTTTATGAAGAAGTTTGGTATAGGTATTATTAAAAAGAACGGTATCAAACTGAAACATAGCAAGCTTCAAAGAATTTATTGCTTCATCATTTACTGCAACCTTAAAAGCTAATTCTCTGGCATTTAAAGTAATCGCTTCTTCATTCATTTTAGCTATTTTAGAAATCTTAAAACTGTTGTTATTTAATAACACAATATTTAAAAGTTTCTGTAAATTCTGATGTGAATAATATCGAATGTTTGTATTTGTTCTTTGAGGCGAAAGTAGGTTATAGCGTTTTTCCCATATACGAATGGTGTGTGCTTTAATCCCTGAAATATTTTCAAGGTCTTTGATTGTAAACTCTCTCTTAATACTGTTCAACCTTATGTCATTTATCTTAAACAAAGATACTTGTTTTATTTTAAAAAAAAGTTTACTGCTATTTTTTGTAACAATTTTAACGAACTTGCTACTTATTTATCAAACCAACTAACTAGCGAGTGCAAACTGAATTAGAACATAGTTTTTTATCAGATTTTGAGACAAATCAGAATATCGTTCACAAAGTTTGTAGAATATATACAAACAACCAGAACGCACATAATGATCTGTTTCAAGAGATCGCTATACAGTTATGGAAAAACTATTCTAAATTTAGAGGCGATTCTAAATTTAGTACTTGGATGTATCGTGTTGCTTTGAATACAGCAATTTCATTATATAGAAAATCTACTCGTAGAGTAAAGACTCAAGATATTAGTGAATTGTCATTTAAAATACAATCCCATGAATATGATGATACTGAAGAAATTCAATTGGAAGCTTTATATGGAGCTATTAGAAATTTAAATGACATTGACAAAGCGTTGATATTCTTGTATTTAGAAGATAAACCCTATAGAGAAATCGCAGAAACACTAGGTATTACCGAAGTAAATGCTAGAGTAAAAATGAATAGAGCAAAAGAGAAATTAAAAAAAACATTAAACCCATAAATGATTAATGATATGGATTTAGCACAATATAAAAAGGCTTGGGAAAACCAGCCAGAAGAAAAAAATAAACTCTCTGCTTTAGAGATTTATAAGATGACTCAAGCAAAGTCTACTTCTATCGTAAAATGGATTTTTATTATAGGTTCTTTAGAGTTTTTGTTTTGGATTGTTTTAAATATTATTTTTTCACAGTTAAATTATGTGGCCGTATATGAAGAGTTGCATCTGATGCAATACATTGATTTCACATACTACTTTAACTTTCTTGTATTGATACTCTTTTTGATCGTTTTCTATAGAAATTATACCTCTGTATCTACTGTTGAGAATACAAAAACTTTGATTAAAAAGATTATCCGAGTTAGAAAAACTGTAAAGGTTTATGTGTATTATAATGTTTTAGCAACAGTATTAGCCATGATTATAATAAATGTTATCATTGCAAATACACCAGGAGCTATTGAAACGATGTTTAAGTTTCAAGAGATAAACGTAGAGTCTTCTCAGTTGCTTACTGTCTATATTGTTTCGCAAGCAATAGCATTGGTTGTAGTTCTTGTATTCTTATCACTCTTCTACTACCTTTTATATGGTCTGTTATTAAAGAAGTTAAATAGAAATTATAAGGAGCTTACAAAGCTTGAAGAAGCAAATTAAAAAATTGTCTTTGCGAGTATAGCAAAGCAATCTTTTTGATATAAGTTATTATTTTCAGATTACCTCTTTGATTTAAAATGATTTCAATTCTTTTATGAGAATGTCTAACATTTCATCAGTAAAATCAAGATGTGTTACAATACGAATTTTTCCATCTCCCATCGGAGTGAGTAGAATTTCTTTTTCTGCCATTTTAGCAATAAAATCATCAGCATTCAAATCATCATTGACATAAAAAATCACGATATTAGTTTCAACAGGTTCTACCTTTTTCACATAAGACAAAGTGTTTAATACACCTTCTATATCTTTTGCTTTTTGATGATCTTCTGCCAAACGTTCTACATGATTGTCCAAAGCATAAATTGCTGCAGCTGCTAAAAATCCCGTTTGACGCATGGCGCCTCCAAACAGTTTCCGTATCCGTAATGCCTTGGCTATATGCTCTTGGGTTCCCAATAAAATAGATCCTACTGGCGCTCCCAAGCCTTTTGATAAACAGATAGAAATGGTGTCAAATAACTCGCCATATTGTTTTGGAGTTTCATTTTTAGCGACCAACGCGTTGAATAACCTCGCTCCGTCTAAATGATACTCTAAATTTTTATCTGTACATACTTGTTTGATTTTTTTCAATTCTTCAAAATCCCAACAAGCTCCTCCTCCTTTATTGGTTGTGTTTTCTATACAAACCAGTCTGGAATATGGAACATGAATATCTGATCTTCCTGCCGCCGCTATTTCTAATTGCTCTGCGGTAAACATTCCTCTATCTCCATCAATTAACTTGCAAGAAACTCCAGAATTGAATGCTGCTCCACCACCTTCATAATTGTAGACATGTGCCCATTTATCGCAAAATAATTTGTCGCCTGGCTGTGTGTGTAATTTTATGGCAGCTTGATTTGCCATGGTCCCTGAAGGGAAGAATAATGCAGCTTCCATTCCGAATAATTCCGCTGTTTTTTCTTGTAATAAATTGACTGTAGGATCACTTTTAAATACATCGTCTCCAACTTTTGCATTCATCATCGCTTCTAACATTCCTTTTGTAGGTCTGGTAACGGTATCAGAAATTAAATCTATAATCATAATTAATTTTAATAATAACTTGGTCTAAACTTTTAACTTTATTCTCTTCAAAAATCAATGTCTCCGCGAGAAGAACGAAGCGATCTTATACTTACAAATTCTAAATTAATATTGTTTCATTTAAAAAATGAAAGTCGCAAAGATAACTTTCTTTCTTACTTCTAACACCTAACAAACCTAGTCCATTCCTATTGGGGATCCGTCTGGAATTTTAGGCACATTTGGTTTTTTAAATTTGGTTGGATTCTTTTTAAAATCGACAATCATTTTCATCATTTCTTGATTGTATATCTGTTGAATTCCTTTGACTTTTGATTTTTTTAAAAGTTCATGAATTTCATAAATCTTCGCATTCACAATCGCGTTGACTTGTTTGTAGGTATTCTGATTGGAAGACAATGCAAATAACTGATTCAATACTTGAACATTGACAACATTTTGTAATTCTTGTTGATACGAATCTTTGTATGATTTGTTAATGGTTTTAGAAATGATTTCATCCAAGACCTCAACCAATCCTAGTTGACTATTTTCTAAGCTTTTATGTTGCACCAATCGAGTAACTCTTTCTGGATGCAATAACAAACTCAATGTCATATTTGAAGCAGTTTCTACGGCACCAAACGGATCAAAAGCAACGCCCGATTTACTCTTAAAAGATTCTCTACTTCTTCCATAACCCATCGCCCTTGGCGGAAATAAATTCAATATGTTTTTCGGAATTCCTATTTCTTCAACATCCAAAGTCATTAAAACTGATGTTAATGCTTTTCGTTCAACCTTTCCATCAATTCTTTTAACAATCGTATTTCCATCGCCTTTAATGGCATAGGTATATTCCAAACCTCCAATAACTTTTACAACGCCTTCGGTTTGGTAACGGTGAAAGAAATACAAGGGAACAAAAACATCTTCTAAAACAGAGTAGGGTTCATTGGTTTTAATATTGTCTTTTGAAAAATTTGCAATGGCTTGTTTTCTTATAGCCAAAACATTTTCTAATTCTGAAGAAACATTGGCTCCATTATCCCATAAATGAGCGTAGGCATGAGCACTTCCTCTGGGTCTTGCATCTTGATCAGAAATAAAACGCGCACCATTTTTAAAGGCATTGTTTAAGATCTCATTCAATTTTTGCGCTTCATTTTCGTTAAATTCAGAATATGAATAAGCAACGGAAACTTTGTCCCAATCACCAATCTTGGTATCATAAGCATCAGAAAAATCGACTTTCCCATTTTTCATAGAAATCATCGGATGTGGATAATCCATTACAGAAGCTCTTCCTTTGGTGCTTGCTGCAAAATTATGAGCCAAACCAATGGTGTGACCAACTTCATGAGCAGACAATTGCCTGATTCTTGCCAAAGCCATTTGCAGTGCAAAATCATCATCTGAATCATTAGTAGCATACGGAGCTTTCAATGCTTGAGCAATTAAAAAATCTTGACGAATCCTTAACGATCCCAAGCTTACATGTCCTTTGATAATTTCTCCTGTTCTAGGGTCGGAAACGGAACCTCCATAACTCCAGCCTCTCGTAGAGCGGTGCACCCATTGAATTACATTGTATCTAACATCTAGTGGATCGACTCCTTCTGGTAACATTTTTACTTGAAATGCATTGGTATAACCGATGGCCTCAAAAGCTTGATTCCACCATCTAGCACCATCCAATAATGCAGAACGAACGGGTTCTGGAGTTCCTCTATCTAAATAATAAATAATGGGTTCTTTTGCTTCACTCTTTGCAGCATCTGGATTTTTCTTTTCCAACCTATGGCGATAAATCAAACGCTTGGTAATGGATTGATTTACTGGGGTTGCATAATCTAAATACGACATAGGAAACGACCCCGAACGTGGATCGTAGACTCTTGGTTTGTAGTTATCATCTGGCAATTCTACAAAAGAATGATGTTGATGTACAGTGACTAAAGAGGATGTAGGCGTTACACTTCTAATATTAAAACCTTTGGGTGTTCCTTTAAATGTTAGCATCACATCAAACTCTACATTTTTAGGAAATGCTTTGGTTCTTTCTAAATTAAAAGCGCTCTTGCTTTTGTCTAGACTATAACTTCCTTGACCTCCTCTTGCTAAACGATTCTTGACACCGTGTGCATCTCTCATAAAAAAAGAGCTAGCATCTACCAAATATTTACCGTCTTTGGTTTCTTTGATTACAAAACCGTGTAAAACCGATTTCGCAAAAGCTTCTTCTACAGATTTTTTCTCTTCTATATTATCCGTAATTGCTCTATAATCTAAATTGGGTTGTACTAATAATAATTTATTTCCTGCCTTTTGAAATTTTACAACACGTTCTCCTCCTAATTGTCCTCTGTCCAATCCAATATCATTAGAACCAATTCCTTCTGAAAGTGAGTTTATATATAGAAACTCTTTATCAAGTGAATCGATTTCTAAAAAGAGCTGGTCTTTGCTTTCATCATAATAAAAAGTAAAATAACCATCGTATTTTTTGACACTCTTATTGTCTTTAAAAAATTGTGCTGAAATTTGAGATACAAAACTTAAAAAAAGAATTGCCGTGAATATTTTTTTCATTTTGGGTGTATTTGTGGAAAGGTAAATTTACAATAAATAAAGAAAAATAGCCTGTAGAAGGCTATCATTTATAAGCTATATAGAAAATGATAATCATCATGCAAAAGTTTTTCAAGAAGCAACACTCACGGTATACACATCTACAGCTCCAGCTTCTAAAATACCATCCATTACGTTTTGTTGATGCTCTTTAGAAGCAATCACGCAAATACTTCCTCCTCCTCCAGAACCCACAATTTTTGCTCCGTATGCTCCAGCATTTATGGCAGCAGCAATCATTTTATCAATTTTAGGTGTTGTGATTTTTAAGTTGTTTTTTAGTATTGCATGGTGTTCATTCATCAATTTCCCGATTTTCTGATAATTCAATACTTCTTCATTCAAAGCGATATATGCTTCCTGAGTGATCAAATGATTTTTAATTGCAGCGTAAAAGAACGGTTTTAATTCTTCGGAAAGAATGTCTGAATACTTTTCTATATCAGAAAGTGTTGCTGAAGATAAGTCAAAATCAGCATCATACTGATGCACAATTTCAATAGATCGGAAAGCTTTCTCTTTCAAATCGCCTAACAAACCGACCGTATTTTTTGGAATTCCGGATTCTCCAATAATAAGTCCTTCTAACGAAGTTTCCATTCTTTTATACATAGCGGAATCATCTGTTTGTAAAAAAATAACGCCTCCGATAGCAATGGTATATTGATCCATTCTACCACCTGGGGAATTGTGTTCAATCACTTCAGCTTCATATGAAATCTGAGCGATCAATTGATCTGTTATTTCTTGTTCACATCCAAAAGTTTCTAATAAGAATCGAGTCCAACCCACAACAACAGCAGAAGAACTGGAAAGTCCCGCATTTATTGGAATAGTACCTTTTATGGTGATTGTATACCCTTTATCAAGAATACATCCATAACGTTTTACGACTCGAACTACCGATGCAATATGATCTCCTTTTTCAAGGTTTTCAAACGCTTCATGAATATGAAACCTTCTTGAGGTTTTTATATCAGGCATTTCTAAATGAAATTCTTCTAAGTCATTTGGAACAGCATAAATTTCAACAAACCGATTAATGGCACAGGCAATAATTGGTAATTTTAGATAATCTTGATGATCTCCAAAAAGACAAATTCGTCCAGGAGCTTTCCCAACAACTTCCTTAATTAAAGTCATATTTAGTAGCTGTCTTTAATCCAATCATAAGGTTTACGAGTCACCCACAAACCTCTGGTGAAATCTGGGAAATTTTGAGGCTCGCCATTATTTTCTATAGATAATTCAGAAAGTGGTGTGATGGCACTCCAAGCTGCCGCATCATAGGCATCTAAAGGCGGTGCTATATTTTGTTTTGCCGATTCAACAAAAGCATTTAATACAAAAAAGTCCATACCTCCATGTCCAGATCCCTGTGCATATTCGCCATATTTTTTCCATAAAGGGTGATCGTATGTATCCAACCAAGGTTGTGCTTCATCCCAACGGTGAGGCTTTGATTTTCCTTCGATATACATTCGGCTGCCATCTACTTCCCACAATCCTTCGCTACCTTGAACACGAAATCCTAATGAATACGGACGTGGAGAATTACAATCGTGTGTCACAATAATCGTTTCTCCATTCGCAGTTTCTATGGTAGATGTAATGACATCTCCTTGTTTGAATTTTAATTTTGCATTCGGGTGATCGGCTCCGCCATTATCTACAATATATTTATGCAAGCCAACGGCTTTCGTAGCATGGGAAGTCATCGACACAAAACGATTTCCTCGATTGATATTGCACATCGTTGCAATCGGTCCCACACCATGCGTAGGATATACATCTCCATTACGCAACAAGGAATGCTGTGTTCTCCATTTCGATTCGGAAATTCCTTTCTCTCCAAACTCCACTCCTTTTCCGTAAGGAGTAACACCATCATTTAATTTTACAAACCGCAGATCGTGCTGATAGCCACAACGAAAATGAAGCAGTTCTCCAAATATATTTTCTCGAACCATATTCAGCACTGCCATCACATCGCGACGGTAATTTACATTTTCAAGAATCATCAAATGAGATCCTGTCTTTTCATGAGTATTTACCAAATCCCAACATTCTTCCATCGTATTTGCTGCTGAGACTTCTAGTCCAGTATATTTCCCAGCTAACATTGCATCTTTTGCCATCCGTGTATGCCATAACCAAGGAGTAGATATAATTACCGCATCTACCGAAGTTTCTTCAAGAAGGTTTCTATAATCTAGGGTGTCTTTGCCAAAGGTTTTTGGTTTTGGGAATTTGGCTTTTTTAATATGTGATAAACAGATCTCAATACGCTTCGGATCTATATCACAAATTGCTGTAATGGCAACGTCTTTCCGTTGCAACAAATTGGTCAGGTGATTGGTTCCTCGAAGTCCAACGCCAATAAGGCCTATATTAAGTTTTTCTTTTTTAGGGTTTGAAGTACTAAAGGCTAAGTTGGGTGACAGAGCCAGCCCTGTTCCAACCAATGCTGTTGCTTTTACAAAGTCTCTTCTTGATTTCATTTTAGTCCATGTTAGTTTATAAAAATAATTATTTCTTTTGGGTAGAAAAGAGAACTCTTAAAAGGTTAATCTTTGTTTTCATCATAACAGAAAGGGAAAATACCTTTCTTGTTTTTGACACTCTCTTGTTTCTTTAATAAATATATTACTCAGAAAAATTAATTTTGGTCAAATCTTGTTTTACATTTTACTAATTCATTTCTCAATCTATCTATTCTAACAATTAGTATATCATAGTTATTAAATTTAATAAATTTTTCTAAGTCTCTTATTTTTAAATTTAAAGAATCTATTTTTCGATTTAGTAATCCCATATTCCTCAAGTTGTAACGCAAGTTTTTATTCGATTTTTTTATTGAATCTAAAGATTTAGATATCTTCTCTAGCCTATCTACACAATTATTATATGATTCTATGTTTTTTTTACTATGTGGTTTATTATTGTTTATTTCTAAAATAGAATCTTTCAATTTTTTAATTATAATCTTCAGAGAGTCTTTCGGTGTAAAGAAATCTTCGTTTTCTTTATTTTTGTATTTTTTTTGTTCTAAAAATTTTATTTTCTTTTTTAAAATTTCATTCTCTACTTCAACTTTTTTTTTCTCTAAAAAATACTCATCATCTACCCACCACTGAACCTGATTCTTAAAAAAATTAGTATTTAACTGTAAATTAAATAAAGAAGCTTTTTGAACTTCTCCAATATCTATTTTTCTTTGCTCTATTGTATTAATGTTTTCAAAAGTCAATTTTGAAGAGATTGCATTCAACCCAGAAGCATTAACAAAAATGAGGAGTGCATTGAAAAAAGCTATTATCCAATCTTCTATCTTACTTTTATTCTTTTCTTTTACAACAATTAGAATAGCTAGAACAAAACTTATTGTTAAAGCTATAAACCGATAATGAGTAGGGGTGAAAATTTTAGCTTGGGGATCAAAATTGGATATTACTAAACAAAGCAGCCAAACGGCTAAAGATGTTCCTCCTAGAGTGAAAAAAGTTTTTTTATCAAATAACTCTCTGTTAACTACATTCTTTTGTAACATAATACTTTTTCTTTAATTTAATTATTCTATAGAATTTACAAGCTAATATATTATATATTCACAAAACTTCTTTAATAAGTTTAGTATTACTAGACATTGAGTTATTTATAATCTTATTTCTCATTTTTTCCAGTATTTTTGTGCAAGACTATGGTAACACAAGAACAGCTAAAGGATATTTCAAGTCGAGTTTCTAAACTAAAGAACTACTTAGAAATCGATAAAAAGATGATTGAAATTTCTAACGAAGAAGAAAGAACAGCAAATCCAGATTTTTGGAACAATCCGAAAGAAGCCGAGGTATTGATGAAATCTTTGCGTTTCAAGAAAAAGTGGGTAGATGATTATAAAACTGCGGTGAGCTTTGATGAGGATTTACAAGTCCTCTACGACTTTTATAAGGAAGGAGAAGTTGACGAAGCTGAAGTCATACAACACTACGAAAAAACGGCTTCATTTCTAGAAGATATCGAGTTTAAAAATATGCTTTCTGAAGAAGGGGATGGCTTGAGTGCTGTTATTCAAATTACAGCTGGAGCTGGAGGAACAGAGAGTTGCGATTGGGCAGAAATGTTGTTTCGGATGTATAGCATGTGGTCAGAAAAGCAAGGTTTTAAATTAAAAACATTGAATTATCAGGCTGGAGATTCTGCTGGAATAAAAACGGTCACTGTAGAAGTTGATGGCGATTATGCTTTTGGATGGTTGAAAGGAGAAAATGGAGTTCATCGATTGGTTCGTATTTCACCGTTTGATAGCAATGCAAAACGTCATACTTCTTTTGCTTCTGTCTATGTATATCCTGTTGCTGACGATTCGATTGAAATAGAAATAAATCCCGCCGAGATAGAAATTACCACAGCACGTTCTAGCGGTGCTGGTGGTCAGAATGTAAACAAGGTAGAGACCAAAGTTCAGTTGACGCATAAGCCTACGGGAATTCAGATTTCTTGTTCTAATTCTCGTTCACAACACGATAACAGGGCTACGGCTTTACAAATGCTGAAATCTCAATTGTACGAAATAGAATTACAAAAAAGACAAGCAGCAAGAGATGATATTGAAGCTGGAAAAATGAAAAACGAATGGGGAAGTCAGATTCGGAATTATGTGATGCATCCTTATAAATTGGTGAAAGATGTCAGAACGGCTCATGAAACTGGAAATGTTGATGCGGTAATGGATGGAAATATCAATCCGTTTTTAAAAGCATTTTTAATGTTGAATGGGCAGAAAAGTGATTAATGTAACAATGAGTTAATGTGAAAATGTAGCAATAAGTGTGATCTGTGAAAGTTCGAAAAATTGTCTCTGCGAGGAACGAAGCAGTCTCATGTTTTCGAACTAAAAAATAAACAGATTGCTTCTCCCCAATAAATTGGAGGATCGCAAAGACAAGCTATTTTAACTTTGAAACTCTGAAACCTTTGAACCTTTGCCACTTTGTAACTTTAAGAACATCAATAAACAGATTGCTTCTCCCCAATAAATTGGGGATCGCAAAGACAAGTTATTTTAACTCTGAAACTTAAAAAAAATGATAAAAATATACCACAATCCACGTTGCACAAAATCTAGAGAAGGTTTGGCAATTGTACAAGAATCTGGTCAACAGTTTGAAATAAGACAGTATTTAAAGGAGCTTCCCTCCTATGATGAGTTAAAAGCTGTCATCGACTTGTTGGGAATTAGTCCCATAGAATTGGTGCGTAAGAATGAAGCCATTTGGAAAGAAAACTACAAAGGAAAAACATTGAGTGATTCTGAAATCATTACAGCCATGATTGAGAATCCAAAACTAATTGAAAGACCTATCGTTGTCAATAACGGGAAAGCCGTTGTAGGAAGACCTCCATTAAATATTAAACAAATCATTTAATCCTGTTCCGTTTATACAACATTCCTTTTGTTTAACACAATATTAACAAGTCGACATTAAACTTAATAAGACCTTTGCAGTCGAAGAGAAAAACCACCGATTCAAGATGAAGAAAAGTATTGCATTATTTGCAGTTTTTATATTGGCTGTTTCTAGCCTTTTTGCACAAAGACCCACCCCTCCCCAAGTAACAATCTCAGGAAAAATTGTAGACGCCAAGACCAATGCCCCTCTTGAGTATGCAACTGTTATTTTAAAGAGTGTAAAAACGAAAAAAATAAGTGGAGGAATTACAGACGAAAAAGGTAATTTCAGTATCAAAACCCCAAAAGGAACCTACGATATCACTTTTGAGTACATCTCTTTTAAATCCGTCACTCAACAAAATAAGTTGGTTGACAAATCCATGAATTTTGGAACCATCAAACTAACAGAAGATGCTAATCGATTGGATGAAGTGGTGGTGGTTGCTGAAAAGACCACCGTCAATATTCGCCTAGACAAAAAAATCTATAACATCGGAAAAGATTTGTCTGTTCGTGGAGGAACGGCAAGCGATGTACTCGGAAATGTTCCTTCCGTACAAGTTGATGTTGAAGGAGCTGTAAGCCTTAGAGGAAACGAAAGCGTTACGATCTTAATTGATGGCAGACCAAGTGCTTTGGTTGGAATTAACGGCGCAGATGCTTTGCGACAAATTCCTGCGGAAGCCATTGAAAAAGTAGAAGTCATCACCTCTCCATCAGCAAGATATGATGCAGAAGGTACGGCTGGAATCATCAACATTATTTTACGTAAGAATAAAATTACAGGCTTTAACGGTTCACTACAATTGAATGCTGGAAGCCCCGAAAATTATGGTGTCGCTTTCAATGCAAATCTGAGAAATGAAAAATGGAATTTCTTTACCAATACGGGTTGGCGTTATAGAGCCGCTCCAGGAAATTCATTCAGCGATTCTCAATTCTTTTCTGCCAGTGCACAAAATGCGCGTGTTATTGAAGAAAGAGTATTTGGCAGACTGGGAAGGTCTCTTTTTACCAGCTTTGGTATAGAGCACTATATCAACAAGAATTCAAGTATTATTGGAAATATCGTTTTAAATAAAGGAAATGATGATGATGTCAACACCAATATTATCAACCGTTTTGATATTTCTGGTGGTATCAATGAAGCTACCTTAAGAACGGAAGATGAAAGCGAAGATGAAGATCGAATTCAATATACCTTAGATTATATCAACAATTTTGACGGAAATGGTAAAAAGCTTTCCATCAATTTACAGTATTCTACTGAGCTTGAGGATGTTTTTAACAATATCACTGAAGTAGATACACAAGCGAATTTATTGAATGATTTAGAACAAGTTCTTGAAAATCAGGATGAAAAGCGCGGACTCTTACAAATAGACTATGTACTTCCTGTGGGAGAAAAGATTCAATATGAATTGGGATACAGGGGAAATTACAGAGACATTTTTAACAGTTTTTACTTAGCCGAAAGACAAGTTTTCCCTGACGGACCTTTGGTTCCTGATACGGGATTAAACAACGCTTTTAATTATCAGGAATTGATCAATGCTGCTTATTTTCAATACGGACAAGAATTTGGAAAAGTCTCTTTATTGGCTGGGCTTCGTTTCGAACATACTGCCATTGATATTGAACAAGAAACATCAACGACAGTCGATTCAAAATCCTATGGAAAATTATTTCCAACCGTTAATTTAGGCTATGAGTTAAAAGACGGTGAAAGTTTTACCATTGGATACAATCGTAGAATCAGACGTCCTCGTGGTCGATTTTTAAACCCTTTTCCAAGTCGTTCTAGTGAAAGTAATATCTTCAGTGGAAATGTCGATTTAGATCCTGTTATATCGGATGCATTTGAACTAGGCTATTTAAAACGATGGAAGAAAGTCACTTTTGGTACATCGGTGTATTATAATAAAAGTACCGACAACTGGGAATTCATTCAACAAGATACGGGAGAATTGACGGATAATGGCGATCCAATTATTCGAAGATCTCCAGTGAATCTTTCTACTCAAGAACGAGTGGGTTATGAATTGACTCTCAACTACAGACCTTTTAAGGCATGGAATATTAACACTGATTTTAATTTGTTTCGTGTCACTACAAACGGAGATTTTGTAGACCCAACAACCAATGTTTCACAAAACTTCGATTTTAAAAACACGTCGTATAGCATCCGATTGAATCAAAAGCTGACCTTACCTGGAAAAACAGATTTGCAAATTAACAGCAATTATCGCGGACCAAGTAGAAATGCACAATCGAAACGAGAAGGGATTTTTAGTATGAACATTGCTGCCAGCAAAGATTTATTCAAAGAGAAAGCTTCGTTAAGCTTGAATGTTAGAGATGTTTTTAACAGCCGTAAAAGACAGCAAACAACCTTTGTAGAAGGCGTGTTTGAGCAGTATAGCGAATTCCAATGGAGACAAAGACAGATTTCTTTAAACTTTACCTATCGTTTCAATCAGAAGAAGAAAAGAGGTCGCCAACGAAGAGGCGGTGATGATTTTGAAGGTGGTGAAGATTTTGGGAGGCCTTAGTCTTTTTTGACGTTTTGCTTATGTTGTGGAATTATTGATTATATCGTCTTGTATAGAAAATAATGAATTTTAAGTATTATTTTTTAGACTAATCCGTTATTTTCATATGTTATTGTGCTTTCGTTATTTTTTTGCAAAATTTGCTATTGTTGGCATAAATAAATGTGCTTGAGTTTTTGGCTATTCATTTGTATCGTTTAAAATATTTTCCATTTGCTTTAGAGCTTCCTGTTCTTTCAAGTGTGCTTTATATCTTAGATCATTTGCTTTTAAAACTAAATCATTAATTTCTTTTTGTTTGGATTTATTTTTCAAAAGAGGTAATGGAATATCGCCTACATGACTTGTATCTATTTCATCAACAACAGCTCCATAAGTATGTTTTTTTATCATATTTAAGCCATACTCTGAGTTTAACCAACAAAAAATATAACCTGCTATTTCTTTGTTTTTTGGAAAAACTCTAATAATATGTTCATTTGCTGCCCAATTATCCCAATGTCTAGGAACTAATACTACTTTTCCAATTGTTCCACTACGAGTAATTAAAAGACAGTTTTCTTTAAGAATTAACTGTTCCCCAAGCCGAGTTCCATGTATAGATTTAGATAGAAATTTTTCAGAATTTGGGTTTAAATCAAAAATTTGTTTACCTCCAATAAACTTGATTCCAAATTTTTCAGATTCAACATAAGTTCTTTTAAACCTACCAGGTAAAGTGATTGACTTTGTTACATCTGGGTTTGATAAATATTTAATTTCAAAACTTTTTTCTTCTAAATGATTCAGAATTGTATCGAAAATAGGTAAGTGATATGAACTGTCAAAACGAAAATTAACATGACTCAGTTTAGTAGTATAATTTCTTAGGTCTATTTTATTATTGTAATAATTATGGCAAAGTTCTTGAATTGGTTTCAACTGAAGTTCATTATATAAAATTGCTTCTGCTTTATCAATTAATACATTCGATTGATCTCTTAAATTATAAGATTTAAGAATTAAATCATGAATTTCTTTTTTTAAGTATTTAGGCGCATTTGGAATAACAACACCTTCTAAGTGTTCTGGATCAATATGCTTTATTACAGCACCATAGTTATTAGATGTAATGATTTTATTCCCAGTTTTAGATTGAAGAAATGTATATATATATCCCATATAATCATAATCGTAAAGCCTAATCATATTTTGTGAAAACACTTTTTTCGATAATGTTTTTGAAATCATAGAAACCTTTCCAACTGTTCCTGAACATGTCAGAACTAATTCTCCTTTTACTAAAATCCAATCACTTAATTCTTTTATTTGTTCTTTTGATAAGTACTTATAAGATTTTGGTTGTATTTCTGTGATTTGAGTTGGCGTATACATAGGAACACCATCTTTTTTATTTACATAATTTCTTTTTGTTATTCCTGGTCTATAAGATTTACATAAGCCCGCAATTGTTGTGTATCCACTTTTATTGTTAATGATTTTATCTTTTAAAACTTTTGTTTCAATATTAAAAGCATTGGCCTCCAATCTAAGTTTATTGTTGAATATTTCTGTTAATGAAACTGAAATGTACTTCAGTTTATTAGGTAAATAGGTGTAATCAATTTCTTCTTCTAATTCTTGAAACCTATATGCTAAGTTACTATTTACCATATTATTCCTTGTTTTATTTTCCAGTCTGCAAAAACATTTGCAACATGAATAGTTTGATCGTTTACTATTTTTTCTTGTGTTACTTCTTTTCGAGCAATTAAATTTCCATCCGCATCTTTCTCTTTTACTAATTCTTCTACTTCAAGCATTATGATATTTCCTCTTTCATCGCGTTTAAATATTTTTCCACCTCTTTTATCATGTCCAATATGGTCAATCATAGTCATGAAGATTTCATAATCAATTATTTCTCTGGATTTTTCTTCTTCTACAATTTCTTTTTTTGTTTTCTTTTGTAAAAATAGAATTGAGCATTGCGTCCCATTTCTTGGCTGAAAAGCATCTGCATGCAAATCTACACTAGCAATAATTTTAGTTTGTTTAATTAGCCAATATCTTAAATATTCTAACCCTGGTGCTCCAAGTATTGAATCAGGTAAAACAATAGCAGTCCTTCCACCTTCTTTTAAAAGTTGTATAATTCTTTCAATAAAAAGTTGTTCTGGTGCAACACTAGATTGCAATCGATCTGTTTTAAACCAATTACCTTTATCATCTTTATTCCAAATGTAACCGATTTCAAATTGCTCCAAAATTTGTTGATCCTTGATAGGTATTTTTGAGCCAAATGGCGGGTTTGTAACAATAACATCAAAATGCCCTAAACTTTTATGGTTTCTAATCTCACTTGCTTTAACCCCTAACGCTTTTGCAAGTGCTTTTTTAGTTTCTTCTTCCCATTCTTGTGGTGGCAAAAGTGAATTTAATTGTAGAATATTTCCACTACCATCATTGTTCATTACCATATTCATTTTGGTAGATTTAACAAGGTCAGGATTTATATCAAAACCAAAATAATTTTCTGCAGCTATTTCAGATATTTTTTGATTGTAAACGGATAAAATATCTGCACTCCATCCTGCTTTTTCTCCATATTGTTCTTCGAGTCTTTTTTTAATTCTATTTATTACTACGTTCATTGCTGTAACTATAAATCCGCCTGTTCCACAACTGCTATCCAAAACCTTTTCTGTATCTTTTGGGTTAATCATTGCAACTGCCATCTTCATTACATTTCTAGGTGTGAAAAATTCACCTCTATCTCCTCTTAAGTTAGAACCAACAAGTTCTTCGTAAGCTTTCCCTTTAATATCAATATCAGTAGTTAGAAGTGCATATTTTTGAAGCTCAGCTGTTAAATAAGTTACTGTTCTTGGATGTAATTTAATAATGTCATTCTCCTCAAATATTTGACCGTGACGTTTTTTTACTTCATTAAATATTTTTGAAATACGTTTGTAAACACTTGCTTGTCCGTCTTTATAATTTCTTTCTTTAGATGTTGTGAAAAATTCAATTGGATTCAATAAATTTCTTTCATCATGAATTTTGCAAAAAATTATTTTTAGAAATTCGAAAAATGCTGGTTGCTTTTGCAATCCCTCATTTACATAAATAATGTTATGACATGTTTTGAAAGTAAATAATAGATTGTCTTCGTAAGCTTTAATTAATGTGTTTCTATTAGGTCTTTCGTGTTCATCTATTGTACCATCTGCAGAAGGAATATCGTTATATTCTTCGAATATTGTTTGGTTCTTATCGTTTTTTACTTTTCTGTAAACTGTTTTATGGAGTCCGTTAGTCCACATTCCCCATTCACAATTATTGCAAGCAGCCATATATGTTTTTAGCTGCCCAATTCCATTGTTTTTATCAGTAGGTTTAATCGATTCTTTTTTACACTCAATAATTATTTGAATATTATGTTGGTCTTTTTTTTCTTCGTCTGTCTCACCTTCTTGGAAAATTACAATATCAGCTCTTTTCTTCCCAGAACCCATTTGAACACCATATTCAATTTTAATTTGGTCTTTAAAATATTTGTGTTCATTTATCAGTCTTTTTTCAACTGTTTGTCTTACATATTCTTCAGGAGTATCAGGTCTAATTGTTCCATCAATATAATCTCTTAACTTCCCTTCAGGAATAGAAATGATAACTTTAGTTTCTATCATTAGTTTTAGTTTTATTAATTAACAAACCTGTTGCCTAAACTTGTAAAGTGTCTACAATTTTGTATAAACTTTCAACTCTTGGTTGTCATATATTTCTTGAGTGTTCATTAATACGAAGTGTAACTTTTTTTACATTTTTCAAAAAATCAAATTTGACTAATTACTTTTTCTTTTAATATTTTTTATCTGATTCATTTTAAACCAATTTTATATTCAAAAAAATGAAATGTGCTGACTCTATGGCTGACTTGTTAGAGCTAGTGTAAAACCCATTATATACAGAACAACATTCCTGTTTATCAGTCATGTTTTCTGGATAAAAAAATTTTTATTCCTATTAATCATAAACTTAAAGCATTCACTTTAAACCACATTACGGAAAACCGCATTTGAAACTGCAGGTTTCTGCATTTCGAGAGCCTCAATATAAAATTTCGAGGTCTCATTGTAAAGTTTCGAGAGCTTCAATGCGTGGCGCTTTATCCTATATATGGATCCTGAATCAAGTTCAGGGTATACGAAAAGCTTATCGTAAGTATTTTTTAGAAAAAACTTCCAAATACCTATTTTTGGCGCGTTTTAAAAAATGAGTCGTTTTATCCTGAATTCCCATGAAGAAGATTTTATCCATTTTCTTTTTCCTCCCTTTTATCCTTTCTGCACAAATCAATGAAAGTGATTCCTTGAACTTTAAAGCCAATTTGTCTTTAACAGGCTTTTGGCAAGGAGGAAATGTAGAAACCTTAATTTTCAGAGCCAAGTCAGAAATAAGTGTCAAACCTTGGAAGAAATGGGTTTTTAAAACCAGAAATTCTTATGTGTTTCAGGAATTTGGAAAGGAAAAAGCTGACGAAGATTTTTTAAGTCTTAACTTTTTATACATCAATCCTGAGCGAAAATTCTATCCACTATTTTTGGGGTTTGTCAGTACCAATTTTAGAAGGGAAATTGAGATCCGTTCTCTGTTTGGTGCAGGAGTTACTTATCAAATTCTCAACAAAAAAAAGAATTGGTTAAAAATGTCCTTGACAAGCGAATACGAACAAACCCATTTTAAAAGAGCCGACTTTAACCTCACGGAATATAATAACAGTCCATCCATCAATACATTTCGTAGTACACTTTGGGTACGTGGTTCCTATCATCTATTCAAAAACAAAATGATGCTAAATCATGAAATGTATTTTCAACCTTCATTAGAACAAGGAAATAATTTTCGTTGGCGAGCAGATATCGCTGTAGAATTCCCTCTTTGGAAGTTTTTAAACTTTAAAATCAACTACCTACGTACCTATGAAAGTATTGTCATAGCAGGTCAACAACAAGAAGATGAGTTTTTAACCTTTGGATTTACCTTGAAAAATTATACTAATTAAACCCATTGTGTATTTTGAATTCAAAATAGAACCAAATGTCAGTTCGAGTGTCACGCCAAAAGCGTGATGTATCGAGAACAGCTTCATGTCCAAAATTCTTTTCCTTTGCGAATCTTCGTGATTCTCTGTGTTTACTCTGCGAAATAATTAAACTTTCATTATAAGTGCCACAAATACACGAATGCTATTGTATTAGTAAAAATATCTGTTGAATTATCTATTTAAAAAATATTTGTGAATTCGTGGCGGATTAAATCTCAAAAACTTCAATACACGGCACAAAAAAAGGCTCGTATTCATGCTGAATTTATTTCAGTATCAATATGAGCCTTTTAAATATATTTTTAGAAACTACTTACCTTCAGCAGCTCTCTTTGCTTCTTTTTTTAATTTCATGTTTTCCCAAATCGTTCCGCCAATCCAATAAGGAACAACAAACGTTAATAAGAATATCAACAGCCAAAAACCTACTGTGAAAATAAACATGAATAAAACCAATCCTGAAAATTGAGAAAAATCTAACATCGAATTCTTTCTTTAATTATTGCTGCAAAAATAATAGATAATTTCAATTCAAACTAACATTTCCAGAAATATTTCAACAAGAAAATAGTCGGAATTGTTCATAACTGATTCTTATGGATTTCGTAATTTTACACTTTCAAAAACGACCGATCATCAACCAACAAATTAGATATCACTCATGTCATACAGAATAGAAAAAGATACTATGGGAAAAGTTCAAGTGCCTTCCGATAAGTATTGGGGAGCACAAACAGAACGTTCTAGAAACAACTTTAAAATTGGTCCCGCTGCATCCATGCCACTGGAAGTTGTATATGGTTTTGCCTATTTGAAAAAAGCGGCAGCATATACCAATGAAGAGCTCGGTGTTTTGGCTACTGAAAAGCGTGACTTAATTGCACAGGTATGTGATGAGATCTTGGCAGGAAAATTAGACGATCAGTTTCCTTTGGTGATTTGGCAAACAGGTTCGGGTACGCAATCGAATATGAATGTGAATGAAGTGATTGCCAACAGAGCCCATGAAATTGCTGGTAAAGTGATTGGTGAAGGCGAAAAAACAATTCAGCCCAATGATGATGTAAACAAATCGCAATCATCTAACGATACATTTCCAACAGGAATGCACATTGCTGCCTATAAAAAAATTGTAGAAACCACCATTCCGGGTGTTGAACAATTAAGAAACACTTTGCAAGCAAAATCGGAAGCTTTTAAAAGTGTTGTAAAAATTGGTCGTACTCATTTAATGGATGCCACTCCCCTGACCTTGGGTCAAGAGTTTTCTGGCTATGTGGCACAGCTTAACTTCGGATTAAAAGCGCTGCACAATTCATTAGAACATTTAAGTCAGTTGGCTTTAGGTGGAACTGCCGTAGGAACAGGATTGAACACTCCAAAAGGATATGATGTCTTAGTTGCCAAATACATTGCTGAATTTACAGGATTCCCATTTGTCACTGCCGAAAATAAATTTGAAGCTTTGGCTGCTCATGATGCTTTGGTAGAAACTCACGGTTCTTTAAAACAACTGGCAGTTTCTTTGAATAAAATTGCCAATGACATTCGTATGATGGCTTCTGGGCCTCGCTCTGGAATTGGAGAAATCATTATTCCTGCGAACGAACCAGGAAGTTCTATCATGCCAGGGAAAGTCAATCCAACCCAAGCAGAGGCGATTACCATGGTTTGTGCTCAGGTGATGGGAAATGATGTTGCCGTAACCGTAGGAGGAACTCAAGGTCATTACGAACTCAATGTATTCAAACCCATGATGGCTGCCAATGTATTACAATCCGCTCAGTTGATTGGTGATGCTTGTGTGTCTTTTGATGTGAATTGTGCTGCTGGAATTGAACCGAATCAAGCTAGAATTGATGAATTGCTAAACAATTCGTTAATGCTAGTGACTGCTTTGAATACCAAAATTGGCTATTACAAAGCTGCTGAAATTGCAAATACTGCACATGCAAACGGAACTACCTTAAAAGAAGAAGCTGTACGATTGGGATATGTAACTCCAGAGCAATATGATGAATGGGTAAAACCAGAAGACATGACAGGAAGTTTAAAATAATAAAGATGACAAACCACGAAGAATTTATGAGTGAAGCTGTACAAGCAGCTTTAAAAGGAATGAGCAATAACGAAGGAGGTCCTTTTGGTTGTATTGTTGTAAAAGATGGTGAAATTGTGGGAAGAGGAAACAACAAAGTAACCTCTACCAATGATCCAACGGCACATGCAGAAGTCACAGCCATTAGAGATGCTTGTAAAAACTTAGGTTCCTTTCAATTGGATGGATGTATTGTATACACTTCTTGTGAACCCTGCCCGATGTGTTTAGGTGCTATTTACTGGGCGAGACCTGATAAAGTCTATTATGGGAGCAATCAAGTAGATGCTGCGAATATTGGTTTTGATGACGAATTTATTTACAAGGAAATTCCTTTGCCTTATGAAAAAAGAAGTATTCCGTTTGAACAAGTCGGGCGTGACATTGCTTTAGAACCTTTTCAAAAATGGTCGGAGAAGCAGGATAAGATTGAGTATTGAAAACAGTAGGCAGTAGGCAGTAGGCAGTAGGCAGTAGGCAATAGGCAGTAGGCAGTAGGCAGTAGGCAGTAGGCAGTAGGCAGTAGGCAGTAGGCAATAGGCAGTAGGCAGTAGGCAGTAGGCAGTAGGCAGTAGGCAGTAGGCAGTAGGCAAATTTCGAAAATATATTTACGAATTACAAAATCTTTGAAGTTGAAGCTGAAACTGAATTTGAAAACGAAATTGAAACTGAAGACTACTTTGCCGCTTTGAAACTTTAAACCTTTAAGATCACCAATAAACATATCTGCCTGTTGAAGGTAAGATTGCTTCCCTCCCAACGTCGCTCACAAAGACATAATTACTTTGGAACTTTGCCACTTGATAACTTTGAAGTTGAAACTGAATTTGAAAACGAAATTGAAACTGATTACTGAATGTATATCCCTAAATAGAGTTGACCGTTTTTAGTTATTAATTTGATTGTTAAAAATAGTAATTATTGGTCTTTTGTTGGTTGATAATTTTGTCCAATATTTCTCAAATTTATCAGGACTCATTTTTGGTAAATGTTTATGAGCTCTAATCATATTGTAATTATCTACTGCTCTTTTTACATATGACTTTAACTGATTAAATGTTTTAGGGTTCCAATAATTTAAATATTCTTCTTTAATAGTTCTATTAATACGTTCTGCATAGGCATTATCTAATCCACTAAAAGACATACTTATTTTAGTATTATTAGCTCTTAAAATTTCTAAATATTTTCCATAAGTATATTGACTACCTCTATCTGAATGATGTATTTTGGGTGCTTGATTATCTTTTAAAGCCATCTTTAAAGCAGACACATTAGCCTGAGCTCTCATGTTATCAGAGACTTTAAAGCCAACAATCTTTTTGGTATAGACATCTATTATAAACACAGCATAGTAATGTTTGCCATTTAGAGGTAAATAAGTAATGTCAGACTGCCAAAGAGTATTTGGTTTACTTATTTGTAACCCTTTAATAAGATTAGGATAGAATTTCTTTCCAGCAATTGTAGTACGTTTATAGTTCTTTACTTTCTTTATTCTATAACCTAAAGCCATCATTGTATCTATAAATCTGTCACGACCTATAAAACTTGGGCTTAAAATATGATACATTTTTTCTACTCCACAACCTGGATGATCCTTACGTAAGTCATCTGCCTCTAAAATCAATTGAGAAATTTGATTGTCAAAAATAGCTTGCCTTTTTTGGTATTGAAAAACAGCTTGTTTACTAATACCAATAACTTTATATAGTTGATTCATACTAAAAGTTATTGTTTGTTGGTGCTGCCCAAACCAGTGGATTGCGGAGTGTTGACATTTTTTTTGATATCAATATTTAGCTCATCACTTGCAATGTCTATAACCTTCTCTAAATAATCTATCTTTATTTGTTTACGTCCAACAATACCTTCAAGCTCTTTTACACGAGCTGCAAGCTTTTTTAATGCATCTGAACTACTATCTTTCTTCTCTACCACTCGGATCCCTTTTTCGTTAAAGGTAGAATATTTATAAATCCAATTATAAATTGTCACATTATTTACTCCATGTAATTTTTCTAATTGGAGTACGCTAAAGCGACCTGATTCAAAATCCTTGACCAGACCTCGTTTAAATGCTTCTGAGTAAATCCGCTGTTTTTTTAATTGTTTTAAATTTGCTTTCATATAGTTTACACTTTGTTTAAAGTGGTCAACCTATATCAGGGACATACAGAAGACTGTAGACTGAAAACTGTAGACTGTAGACTGTAGACTGAAAACTGCAGACTACTTTGAAGCTCTGTAACTTCCTCTACCCTATTTCCCGCGTCTTGTCTCTCATCGTCTAGTCTCTAGCCTCTAACATTACAGATACCGCTCTTTAATCACATTTAAATGATGCTGTTGATGTCCCGAAGTAATATAACCAATAGCTCTTACAGAAATTAGATTTCCAGAAGCTAATCCTTTTCTTAACAGCGCTTCTTCAGAAAAACTTTTAAACAAAGCAATCGAATTCTTTCGTACCCAACTGAATTCTTCTAACATTTCTTGAAAATCTCTGGCATTCGCATCCACATTGTCATTATAATCATCCTGTTCAAAACCTTCAATATTAGTACTGTCATTTCTAGCAAATCGTAAGGCTCTATAATTAAAAATACGTTCCGTGTCTATAATATGTTGTACCAATTCTTTAATCGTCCACTTTCCTTCTGCATAGGCAAATAATAGTTTTTCTTCAGAAAGTCCCGATAAATCGTTGACTAAATCATTACCAGTTTCTTCCATATTTTCTACAATAGATTTCCCATTGCTTGTGAGTCCTTCAATAAAATTTTTAAAATATGCAGGGTATTCGTGATCGTGTAACATTCAATTTTGGTTTTTTAATGTATGTTTGTCTAACGAAAGTAATCAATTCTTATGACAACTTTATTCATCAATATCAAAGAGCTTATTCAAGTAAGAGACGCTTCTATTTTGAAGGTTTCAGGAAAAGAAATGAGCATTTTACCTACACTAAAAAATGCCTTCCTTTTGATTGAAGATGAGTTGATTGTCGACTTTGGAACTATGGATACTATCGCAGACATTTCTGCCGATTCAGTAATTGATCTTACTGGGAAAATCATTTTACCAACTTGGTGTGATTCTCATACGCATTTGGTTTTTGCGGATACGAGAGAAGAAGAGTTTGTGGATAGAATTCACGGATTGACTTATGAGGAAATTGCACAAAAAGGTGGCGGTATTTTAAATTCGGCTAAAAAGCTTCAAAATAAGTCTGAAGACGAATTGTATCATGAGTCTGCAAACAGATTGAACACCATTATTAAAATGGGAACTGGTGCTATTGAAATCAAGTCAGGCTACGGCTTAACCGTTGATAGTGAATTAAAAATGCTTCGTGTAATTCAACGGTTGAGAGAAAATTTTTCGATTCCGATCAAAGCAACTTTTTTAGGCGCACATGCAATTCCTTCGGATTACAAAGAAAAAAGAGAAGAATATATTTCTTTACTCATCAATGAGATGCTTCCTAAAATTGCTGAGGAAAAATTAGCAGATTATATTGATGTGTTTTGTGAAAAAGGATATTATACACCCCAAGAAACCGATCAAATTTTAAAAGCTGGAAAAAAATATGGATTGACGCCAAAAGTTCATGTAAATCAATTTAATTCGATTGGCGGAATTCAAGTAAGTATAGAAAACAATGCCTTGTCTGTAGATCATTTAGAAGTGTTAACGGATGAAGACTTAGCAGTTTTAAAACAGGCTGAAACCATCCCTGTAGCACTTCCTTCTTGCTCATTCTTTTTAGGAATTCCCTATACTGATGCTCGAAAAATTATGAATGCTAATGTACCGATTGCTTTGGCTTCAGATTACAATCCTGGTTCTACGCCTTCTGGAAATATGAACTTTGTTGTTTCTTTGGCCTGTATCAAAATGAAAATGACGCCTGAAGAAGCCATCAATGCAGCAACCATTAATGGAGCCTATGCTTTGGGTTTGTCTGACAAAATGGGAAGTATTTCTAAAGGAAAGTACGCCAGTTTCAGTATTACAAATCCTATAAAATCATACAACTTTTTACCTTATGATTTTGGCAACCACAGTATCGATAAAGTGTATAGTAAAGGAAAAGAAATTAGCGAACTACCTTGAATAATTTGGATAAGAGTTTAATGTCACTTCGAGTGTTTCGACTCTACTCAAGATAAGTTGAGAAGCTATCAAAATCTAATCTTTTTAAAGAGGTCTCGACTCCGCTCGACCTGACATACTTATAAGTTCCTGATAATCAAAGTAAGTTTGAAGAGTTATATCGAATTCGCGTTAATTATCTTCTTGGTTTGATAAAGTTAATCACTCTGGAGATAAAGCCTTCTGGCTCGTCATTCTCGTGGTATCCATTTCCGTATTTACCGTAACCATAACCATAACCATATCCGTAACCGTAGCCGTAGCCATAGCCATAGCCGTACTTACTTTTAATGGTAAAGTCGTTAAATATATAGCTAATATTGGTCACTTCTTTATTGACATATTTACCATCAATCATCTTCATCATTCCTTTTTCAGAATAGTTTTGACGAATAACATAGCAAATAGCATCCGCATATTTAAACAATTCTAATGCATCAGAAACCAAACCAACTGGTGGTGTATCAATAATAATATAGTCGTATTCTTTCTCTAATTGATGAATTAACGCATCACATTTTTCACTTAGTAATAGTTCTGATGGATTTGGAGGTATTGGACCTGAAAGGATAATATCCAAATTAGGAATCTTTGATTGTGTAACGATCTCTTCAACACTTTTTTGGTTGATCAAATAATTAACAACTCCTACATCATTCTTTAATTCAAAATCAGAATAAATTTTAGGTTTCCTTAAATCCAATCCAACTAACACAGTTTTCTTACCACTCAAAGCAAAAACTGTAGCCATATTAATAGAAATCATTGTTTTTCCTTCTCCACTTACAGAAGAAGTAAGCACTAACGTTTTTGATCTCTTTCCTGTATCACTTTTAAATAGAAACTGTGCATTAGATCTTAATGCTCTAAAAGATTCAGCTACCGAAGATTTTGGTCTTTCAAAAACCGCCAAATTATTGAGCCCTGTATTTCTACCAACAACTCCTAAAACAGGAATTTGGTATCGTTTTTCAATTTCATCTACAGTATGAACTTTATTATCTAAAACTTCTCTAATAATGATGTAGAATAATGGAAAGATGATTCCCAACATTAAAGCTACCAAGTAATTAAAAGTGGGTTTAGGATAGATAGGTCCTTGTCCCAAATCTAATGCAGTATCAATTACTTTTACATCAGAAACACTCGCTTCAATAGCTGTTCCGGCTTCGTAACTTTTTTGTTTTAAATAACTATAATAGAATTCTGAGAAACTATAACTTCTCTGAAACTTGATTAATTGTTGTTCTTTTTCTGGCAGCAATTTTAACTTTTTATCAGAAGTATCTAGCTCTTTTTGTAAATCTTTTTTTCTCTTTTTTAAGGCTTCTCTATTGTTCGATATATTTTCAAAAAGATTTTCTCTTATTCGTTTTAATGCTCTTTCTGATTTTATAAATTCTGGGTGACTAGGAGTTACCGTATTCCTTAGTAGCTCTTTCTTTGTTGATTCGCTAATCAAATCACCAACAATAGCACCAATTTTATTATCGTCTATATCAACAAAAGCAGGTACAGGTACGTTAGAATTATAAACATCATTCGATCTTACATAGGCTTCCAATCGATCTATATCTCCTATCGTTTTCTCTATCTTTTTAATACTATTGATTAAATCTTTTGTCTGAGTAAATAATTCTGTTCCTTCCGCAGATATATTATAAATCTCATTTTCTCTTTTATAATCACCTATTTCTGTTTCAATATTTTTTAAGCTATTTGATTCCTTTTCAAATAGGTCGTCAATATATTTTTTTGTTTTTTTGGCGTATAATATCTTTTGTTCTTGCTTATCATCCGATAATACTTGTACGGAAGCATTTAGATAATCTACAATTCTGTTCTTATTCGCACCTTGTTTTTGAAGCCTTATCAATGAAGCTCCTTGAGTAACATTGACAACCCTAATTCCTCTATTTCTACCTACGGTACCGTTAAAATTATTAAACCTTATAAAATACACTTTCCCAGGTGTAACAATGTCTTGGTATTTGGTTAATGATATATTGAAATCAAAGAAAGGAGTTTTTACATTTGAAATCTTCCGATTTTTTGGCTTTTGGGGGTCAGGAATCGTATAGGGGTTAAAGGAAAAAATGCCTTCATAGCTTTTATCAGTTGTCTTGTATTTTTGAGAAAAATCGCTATTGGTATAACGTACCAATTGGTTTTCTCCTGTTTCATTAAAATCAAAAGATAATTTAAATTGATTCCCTTCTAATGTCTCAAGCTTTATCAGTTTATTATATAATTGATATCCCGAAGTATCTACAACAATTTCAAAAGGAGTTTTTCCGTAGACATCTTCCAACCGATACCTTCCTTCTTCTAAATAATCTATATAAAATTGAAGTCGAGAGACCACCTTTTCATTATGAGTTCTAGAAATTAGAATAATCTTGACCGTTTCTAATATATCACTAGCTCCACCCCAATTAAATGTTAGATTGGTTCCTGTAGAAAATAAAGGATTGTTTTCCTCTTTCACAGAAATCATGGTATCTAAACTATATAATTTGGCTCTATACCCATTAAGGAAACGAGCAACAATTACTGAAATAATAATGGTTACTAAGAAAAGTTGCCAATACCCTAATACTTTAAAGATGTAATATTTTACATCGAACGTACTTTGTTGCTGTTCAGAACTATTGGGTGATAAATTTGAATTACTACTCATAAACTACAATCCTCTTACAATTAAAATAGTAGATGTTACTAAGGTAAAAACTGAAACAATCGTAGTTAATGATTGTAAACCTGTAGTTCCAGTACCCCAAGATTTTTGTTGCAAAGGTTGCACATTGATATAATCATTGGGTTTAATGTAAAAAATCTCAGAATTTAATGCATCAATATTGGTTAAATCAATTGTATACTTTTCGGTACCTGTCGGTGTAAAACGTAATACCTCTACGTTTTTTCTATTTCCAACTACAGTAATATCGCCTGAGTTTGTTATTGCATCTAAAATACTTAATTTATTTTGATAAATAACTTTTGGTCCTGGGCTACCTACTTCACCCATCACTGTATATTTTATTCCGTCTAACTTTACTGTCACAAAGAAATCATCTTTATTAGTAAATAATGGCGTTAACTTTTCTTCTATTTTTTGACGAACTTCTTTGGTTGTATATCCTAAAACATTAATTTCTCCTAATTTAGGCAGTCTAATGTTTCCATGTCTATCAACTGAGTATCCTGAAAAATAACCTCCACCTTGAGTTGCGTTTTGACTTCCAGCAGCAGCAGCTCCATTGGTAGATTTTTGAAATAGTTTCACTAAGTTTTCGTCAACAGCTTTTATTTCAATAGAGATAATATCATCAACCTGTAATTTATAAGGAGTATTATTAACCTTGTGAATATCGCTCTTAGAAACTGGTTTCCCTTGTAGATAAATTAAATCTTTGTTGGGGACACAAGAAGACAAAAAACCTATACATATTAGCAACAAAAGAATTTTTCTCATATTAGTACACTAAAATTAGTAAAGGCAAATATAATTTTTATAAGTGTAACCCAATAAATTTTCCATTAATTTCGTCAACAAATCGTAAAGAAATTGTTTTTAAGAATCATCTCGTATTTAAATTTCATTATAAAGTCTAAAAACCAACACGGTGTGCATTCGCCTTTTGTGTATGATTTAGTGACAAAATGTTTTTATAAAAAACAAAAAATGAGCGCCTTAGAAGTTTTCAACACTTATAGAAAAGAGTTGATTTCTAACAACAATACGATACAGATTACCGATTTTGGGGCAGGTTCTAAAGTATTCTCTTCAAATATTAGGCAGGTATCAAAAATTGCGAAACATGCTGGAATTTCTAAAAAAAGGAGTCAACTGCTCTTTAAAGTTATACATTATTTTCAGCCAAATTCCTTATTAGAAATAGGTACTTCGCTTGGATTAAGTACAGCTGTGATGGCATTGGCAGCTCCAAAAGCTAAAATTTCCACGCTGGAAGGCTGTCCAGAAACAGCCAATATTGCTCAAACAATGTTCCATGCTTATGATTTCAAAAACATTCAATTGTCGATAGGCGATTTTCAATCTACACTTCCCGAAGTTTTAAAAAACAAAACCTATGATTTCATTTATTTTGATGGCAATCATACCAAAAAAGCGACGCTAGATTATTTTCATCTGTGTTTACAATCTGTTCATAACGATTCCGTTTTCATCTTTGATGATATTCACTGGAGCAAAGAAATGGAAGAGGCTTGGGAAGAAATCAAAAATCACAAGACGGTTAAAGTGACCATAGATACTTTTCAATGGGGATTCGTTTTCTTCAGAAAAGAACAAGAAAAAGAACACTTTACCATCAGAGTATAATGCTTAAATTTGCGTTTGTGAAACGAACATTATCAAATTTTAAAAATAGATTCCCAAAAGAGAATTTTTGAATTTTTTAATGAGAGAACGAGTCTAATGAGTGGTTATGCACGTTCTTAATTTTGTAATTATCATAAAACCAATTAATTATTAAAATTTAAACGTGTGAAAATTTATACAAAAACAGGAGATAAAGGAACAACAGCATTGTTTGGTGGTACTAGAGTTTCTAAAGATCATTTACGAATAGAATCATACGGAACCATTGATGAACTCAACTCCTATGTAGGTTTGGTAAAAGACCAAGCTACTAATAAAGAGACCAAAAAGGCTCTGATAAAAGTTCAAAACGATTTATTCACTTTAGGGGCTATGTTGGCCACTCCGCCAGAAAAAGAGACTTTAAAAAGCGGAAAGGAGCGATTGAACATTCCTAAAATAAATGCTTCGTCAATTCAGTTTCTAGAAGATGAAATCGATTTTATGAATACTAAGCTTCCACAAATGACTCACTTTATTCTTCCAGGCGGACATACAACGGTGTCATTCTGTCACATTGCACGATGTGTTTGTAGAAGAGCAGAACGTCTTTCTGTGTCATTAAATGAAGAAGCTGAGATAAATCCAGACGTTTTAACATATTTAAACCGACTTTCTGACTACCTTTTTGTGCTGGCACGGAAGTTGTCACAAGACCTATCAGCTGAGGAAGTTAAATGGATTCCTGAGAAATTATAACGAAGTTCTTTTTTTATTAATATATATTTCAAAAAAAACTTGACTTTTTGAGTAAAAAATTTATTTTTGCAGAAAATTAAACCTTAAGAAATGTATTGGACTCTTGAACTTGCATCTTATTTAGCAGATGCTCCATGGCCAGCAACAAAAGATGAGCTAATTGATTACGCCATCAGAACTGGTGCTCCTCTTGAAGTTGCCGAAAATCTACAAGAAATTGAAGACGAAGGTGACTCTTATGATTCCATTATAGAAATTTGGCCAGATTATCCGACCGAAGAAGATTATCTTTGGAACGAAGATGAATATTAAAAAACAAAATCAAATACAAAAAAAAGTCTCTATTGAGGCTTTTTTTTTGTTTACTTTTAAAACCCTTTAGAGACAGGGCGAGAAAAGGAATAAAACACACTATAAAGAATGAGTATCCTAAATTCAGTAATTAAAATATTTGTTGGAGATAAACAACAAAAAGACCTTAAAATACTACAACCTATCGTAGAAAAGGTAAAAGCCTTTGAAGCTTCATTGGAAAGCCTATCTAATGATGAGCTGAGAAATAAGACCAATGAGTTCAAGCAAAGAATTGCAGAAGGAACTAAAGACATAAGCGATCAAATTGAGAAGTTAGAAGGTGAAGCTAAAGAAGCTGATATAGACAGACAAGAAGATATCTTTACCGAAATTGACACTTTAAAAGATGATCTTTATGCAGCATCTGAAGCTGTTCTTGAAGAATTGATGCCAGAAGCTTTTGCTCTGGTAAAAGAAACAGCCAAACGTTTTGTAAACAATGAAGAGATTGAAGTTACAGCCACTCCATTTGATAGAGAGCTTTCTGCAACAAGAGAACATGTTGTTTTAGAAGGAGACAAAGCTTTTTGGCAAAACTCTTGGGATGCCGCTGGGAAACCAGTTACCTGGGACATGATTCATTATGATGTACAATTAATTGGTGGATCTGTATTGCACCAAGGAAAGATTGCAGAGATGATGACTGGAGAAGGAAAAACATTGGTTTCTACCCTACCCGTTTATCTCAATGCATTAACTGGAAATGGAGTTCACGTGGTTACTGTAAATGATTACTTAGCAAAACGTGATAGAGCTTGGATGGCTCCAATGTTTGAATTTCATGGATTGAGTACAGACTGTATTGATTTTCATCAACCAAATTCTGAAGACAGAAGAAAAGCATACAACGCAGATATTACTTACGGAACCAATAACGAATTTGGTTTTGATTATTTGCGTGATAATATGGCAAGCTCTAAAGAAGATTTGGTACAAAGAGCTCCAAATTATGCGATTATTGATGAGGTAGATTCTGTTTTAATTGATGATGCCAGAACTCCTTTAATCATATCTGGACCTGTACCACAAGGAGACAGACATGAATTTAACGAACTAAAACCTCTGGTTGCCGACTTGGTTACTTTACAAAACAAATATTTGGTAAGTGTTTTGGCAGAGGCTAAAAAATTAATTGCAGAAGGAAACACAAAAGACGGTGGATTCTTATTACTTCGTGTATTTAGAGGAATTCCAAAAAACAAAGCTCTAATCAAATTCTTATCTCAGGAAGGAGTAAAACAAATCTTACAGAAGACTGAGAATACATACATGGCAGACAATAATAAATTGATGCCAGAAGTAGATGCTGAATTGTGGTATGTAATTGAAGAAAAAAATAATTCTATTGATTTATCTGACAAAGGAGTTGCGCACTTATCAACCAATACAAGTGATGAAGATTTCTTTGTATTACCAGATTTAGGTGTGGAAATTGGTGAGATTGATGCAAAAGAAGACGATACTCCAGAACAAAAAGCAGCCGCTAAAGAAAAGTTGTACAAAGACTTTAGTATAAAAAGTGAGCGTATTCATACCATGAATCAGCTTTTAAAAGCCTATAGTCTATTTGAAAAAGATGTTGAGTATGTTGTAATCGAAAACAAGGTAATGATTGTTGATGAGCAAACGGGACGTATTATGGACGGTCGTCGTTACTCTGACGGATTACACCAAGCAATTGAAGCCAAAGAAAATGTAAAGATTGAAGATGCAACACAAACCTTTGCTACAGTAACTTTACAGAATTACTTTAGAATGTATCGCAAACTTTCTGGAATGACAGGTACGGCGATTACTGAAGCTGGAGAATTTTGGGAAATCTACAAGTTAGATGTTGTTGAAATTCCAACCAACAAACCCATTGCTCGTGATGATAAAGAAGATTTCATTTACAAAACTACTCGTGAAAAATACAATGCGGTTATTGAAGATGTTGTTCAATTAGTGGAGCAAGGACGACCTGTACTGGTAGGAACCACTTCTGTTGAAATCTCAGAATTGTTAGGTCGTATGTTACAAATGCGTAAGATCAATCACAATATCTTAAATGCAAAACTACACAAACGTGAAGCCGATGTTGTTGCGGAAGCTGGGAAACCAGGAATTGTAACGATTGCAACCAATATGGCGGGACGTGGAACGGATATTAAATTATCTGATGAAGTAAAAGCCGCAGGAGGTTTGGCGATTGTTGGTACAGAGAGACATGATTCTCGTCGTGTTGACAGACAATTACGTGGTAGAGCGGGTCGTCAAGGAGATGTAGGGTCTTCACAATTCTACGTTGCTTTGGATGACAACTTAATGCGTTTGTTTGGTTCTGATAGAATTGCAAAAATGATGGATAGAATGGGATTAAAAGAAGGCGAAGTAATTCAGCATTCTATGATTTCTAAATCCATTGAAAGAGCGCAAAAGAAAGTAGAAGAAAATAACTTCGGAATTCGTAAACGTCTGTTAGAATATGACGATATTATGAATTCGCAACGTGAATTTGTATATCAACGTAGAAGACATGCTTTGGATGGAAATCGTCTGCAAATAGATATTGCGAATATGATTTATGATACTTGTGAAGCAATTATCAATCAAAATAAAGCAGCCAAAGATTTTCAAAATTTTGAATTCGAGTTAATTCGATTTACCTCCATGACTTCACCATTTAGTGAAGATGAGTTCAATTCGTTAACAGAACAAGAATTAGCCAATAAATTGTATGACATCGTTACTACTCATTACAAAGATAAAGTAGAAAGAAATGCTACGTTAACCTATCCTGTAATTAAAAATGTGTATGAGAATGAAGGGGATAGATACGAACGTATTGTCGTTCCGTTTACCGATGGTTCAAAAACATTGCAGGTAGCAACAAATTTAAAAGATGCCTATGATACCCAAGGAAAATCCTTGGCAACAGATTTTGAAAAAAATATCACGCTAGCCATTATTGATGAAAACTGGAAAGATCATTTACGTAAAATGGATGATTTAAAGCAGTCTGTACAAAATGCATCGTACGAGCAAAAAGACCCTTTATTGATCTATAAGTTTGAAGCTTTTGAACTGTTTAAAGTAACCATTGATAAAGTAAATCGTGAGGTATTGTCCTTCTTGTTTAAAGGTGAATTGCCAAATCAGGCCAACAATCAAATTTCAGAAGAACGTCAAAGAACGCGTGAGAAATTAAACTTGAGCAAAGCCGATGTACAAAACACAACGGAGCAAGCCATTAGTAATTCTCGTCAACAGCAACAAGAACCTGTTGAAACTGTGGTAAGAGATCAACCTAAAATCGGTAGAAACGAGCGTGTTACTATCAAGAACGTCATGAGTGGCGAAGAAAAAGTTGTCAAATACAAACAAGCCATTCCGTTGATAGACAAGGGCGAATGGGTTTTGGTGAATAATTAAACACTTTTAAATAATATCCGTTTGAGCATGTCTTATTAGTAGACAATGTTCTCTTATCCCGAAATATCAAATGCTAAACGTTTATATTTATGTATGGGGTGTAACTAGTTGTAGCCAATTAAAGCAAATCCTCATGAAATTGAATATATAAAATGGAAGTAACAAAAGATATCTTTTTTGAGCACGAAACTTCAATTTTGAATGACAAATGGAAAGTAGATTTATCGTATGAAAGTTCAAATACTAAAAGCAAGAAAATTGAATTAGGAGAAAAAATTCCAATCATTCAAGTTGTTGAAAATGGGAATTTCTATTCTGTAATTAAAATAGATGTAATTGAAAAAAATAGTTCAACTAAAAGTTTATTATTAACTGGAATTGACGGAGCATTTATTCTATATCCAAAAACGAAAAATGACAACGAAGGTCAATCTGTAATCATCAAGAATGACAACCTGATTTTAAGTCTTGGTTTTACAATCATTTCTATAAACTTGAATTCTTTAAAAGTTAATTGGAAAATAAGACCAGATACTGCTGAAATTTTTGAGTTCTATGAATTAGAAAACGACATTCTTTTAAGAGGAGAAATTGGAGTTCACAGAATTGATTTTAATGGAAATATAAAATGGACTTTTTCAGCCCGAGATATTTGGATAAATATGGACCGAAAAGAAGAAGTGAAAATTGAAGGGAATCATATTAGACTTTTTGATTGGGAATCCAATGAATATTTGTTGGACTTTAACGGAAAAATAATAGAAGATAAACCTGTGAAAATAGAGAATATTCCAAATCGAAAATGGTGGCAATGGAAAAAATAACTGGCTACAACACCGTATAAAATTAATTGCTAGTTCTAGCCTACCCTTCGACAGGCTCAGGACAGGCTTACGACTCCCGAAGCTTCGGGAGTCGCAGATTTTCTATTCAGTTCGTATTTGTTAAATTAGAAGTTTAAATAAGTAATCTATAATATTGAAAAAACTCATCTTCGGAATTGTAATCACTATGCTGATTTCAGCTTGTAGCTCAAAAAAAGACAATTATTTGATTAAATTTTATGAGGGAGAATTTGACGAAATAGGGATTCCTTCTGGCTATATGAATTCAAAAGGAGATACAATTATACCAATCGGAAAATACTATTATTGTTATACCGACACTATTAAAAATTTCGGAATGGTAATCGAAAAAGGAACTGGGGAAATAATCGGAATTGACCAAAATGCGAATGAATTATTTCAAGTTGTAAAATTTGACAACGGACCTGATTATATCGAAAATGGGCTCTTTAGAATTATAAAAAACAATCTGTATGGATACGCTAACAAAAACGGGGAAATAATTATAGAACCAAAATTTAAATGCGCATATTCATTTTTTCTGGGTAAAGCTCAAGTTTCGGATTCTTGTATGGTTAAAATATCTAGTGGACAAAAAATGTTCCTGTCGAATAATTGGTACTATATAGATACAAAAGGAAATAAAACTGAAAAATAACGTGCTACAACAATGCTATAATTTAGCGTACTGAATGAAAAAGAAAGAAAATTTGCTAACTTTAAAACGGCTTATTTCTTAGGTAAAAAAGTCTCTGACTTATTCCTTACCAAAACCATAACTCAGACCGTTATACAAAATTAAAAGACTAGGAACCAAAATTGAATAACATAAAACAATGGATTATTTAAAGTTACTGACGGAAATTAATTATCTTTCATATGTTACCGCATATGCAAAGTGGATTTCTTTATTCCTCATTATTAGTATCGTTATATTGATTATTTGCAATAAACTTAAATTGTTTAAAAGAAGGACTAAGGCTGCTAGAATATTGGTAAAACTATATTTTGTAATTATACCTATTTATTTCATTGTATTTGCAATAAAGTATGCGCCAGTGAAGAATACACAGGTTGAAGTCAACAAAGCAATAGACAAGCATAAAGAAGTCGCAACTGACTTTGCATATCGTTTTTTGAACTCAATTGTTTCTGACTCTTTATTAAGTCAGAATATCTCTACGAAAGAAATTGTCAATAAATACCTTGATAATTACATTTATAAAACAGACTCCATAACCGTTGAAGCTAGTGATTATAACTTTATTCAAGGGTTATTTCACAAAACGAAGAGAAAAATCGAATATCGTTTCTTAATTGGTATTCTCGAATCAAAAATCATAGAAGAAGCAACTAAATTTGTTGGGATAAGTGAGAAAACTGGTAAAGCATTATACCAAACAGGTTTGTATGATTTATTTAAGGAAGGGGAAATCGTCGAAATTTTTAGAAATGAGATGAATAAATACTTTCGCCATTTTTATAGGTTAATGTTTTTAGTATTCTTTTTAGGCTTATTAATTCCTGGAATTGAGATCATATTAGCAAAGACAATCAAGTATTAGCTTTGCACAACAGTAAATATACGTACTATGGGGAGATATGATAAAATTGAACTTTAAATTATAAAAGCTGGAAAGTTGAGTTTATTATTGATTTTGAGACTCCCGAAGCTTTGGGAGTCGCGGATTTTCTATTCAGTTCGTATTTGCTATATTTAGCGCTGAAACAACGTAACTGAAACATACTCAAAAACGTTAGACAAAATTAAAAAAATGAACCCAAAAAGAAGAATATTATTTGCTCAGAAAATCTGTAAATGTTTCCCTCCTATTATTTCTCAAAGAATACGGAATTTTATTTTTCCACTTGAGCTAGCAAGAAAATATAAAATAGATTTCAAAAAAAAATCTATTACTGGTTCTTATTTAAAAAGTAATACTCTTGATTTTCACGGATATAATTTTTCTATCCATGGCTTTTTCGAATGGAGAAACGTAATAATTTCAAATTCAATATCTAAACATGCAATAGGCGATATAATTGAAATTGGTGCAAATATTGGAACCGAAACTGTTTCATTTTGTGATATCGTAAATAATGTTGCAAAAGTTCATGCATTTGAACCTTTACCTGTAAATTTAAAACATCTCCGAGAATTATCTAAAACTCAGAAATCTCTTAATGTTTTTGAATATGCCATATCTGATAAGAAAGGTGAAGCATCTTTTTCTGTTCCTCCTGAAACATCTTCAGGTACTGGGAAAATAATTAATAATCATGAAGCTTCTGCTTCTGATCTGATTCAGGTTAAAACTGCTAAACTTGATGATTTTTTGGATGAGTTTACCAATGTAACTTTTATTTCTATAGACACAGAAGGTCACGAACCTTTTGTCCTTCGTGGAGCCAAGAATACTTTAAAAAAACACAACCCCATTGTAGTTATTGAAGTTAGTCCAAAGCTTTTAATTAAATATGCTGATTTAAAACCAAAAGACATAAGCCAATTCTTTAAAGAACTAGGCTATAATATATTCAAAATAAATAAATTTTCTATTTCTAAAGTAAATAAAAACGACTTATCAGCAAATAAAGCATCTAACTGGCTCTGTATACCTATAAACAAGAAAAAAATAGAATTACAAATTAAACGTGACTTAATAATTCGAACGTTTATTCCATGGTATTTATTAAAAGCTTTGCCTAACTTAAGACGTATATAATTTATCGTTAGTTCTACCCTACCCTTCGACAGGCTCAGGACAGGCTTACGAATTTCGAAGCTTCAGAATTTGCAGATTTTCTAACTTGCTCGTAGCTGGAAAGTTCGATTTTTATTTTCTAAATTAGGTACTTAAACAACGTGATTAATCTTATACAACCCTATAACTACAGGCTGAAGACCAAACTGAATAAAAATGATAGTATTAATTATTATTGGAATTATATTTTCTGGAATTGGACTTTATCTAAAAAGTAATGTGCGGAATTTTAAAAAAAATGGAATAAAAATAAAAGCTGAAATTATAAGCTATATAAAAGAAGTTTCTGAAACTAGAAATGATAAATCTACTTACTATTACCCTAGATTTAGATTTAAAACTATTGAAGGTGAAACTGTGGAAAAGACCCATTCATCTGGGTTGACCACTAAACCAAAAACCATTTTACCTGAAAGAAAGGAAATCTATTACCTTAAAAATGAAAATGAATTTGAAATTTTGATTAATTCAAAATTATGGACATTAGTCATTCCAAATGCATTTCTGATTTTCGGAATGTTATTTTTATTTTCAACAGTTACGATTTTAATGTTACGTGACTATTTACATTATATTTAAAATAAAAGAAGTTTAAATTCTCTTTATTAAACCTAAAAATTACAAAAACCGTTTAGAAGTTTCTAAACGGTTTTTGTTGATGGTTGATTTATATAGCTAAATCATAGCAATCTGTCATAAATACGATTTTTCCAACTTAATTTTAGAAATAAGATCGCTACGCTTTATCCTAAAATAAATTCAGTGTCTAAAAGTCAAGACGGTCTTGGCTCTTGACTCAGTAGTCTTGAATAATGACATTTTATAATGCTCTAGTAATTTTTACTTCTTCCTCAAATAAATACTTCCCAATCCAGCATTTAGTTTCAGTTTTACTCTTCCGCTTTTCAATTTCAATTTCATTTCCTGCATTCCAAGTTTTTCTTTTTCTTCCAAAACTTTAAAATCGATATCGCTATAAATAGAAGATGCATTTGCGTCTACAACAATATCCGAAGTTGTTGGTAATGTGATATCTATAAAGCCATTGTTACTATAAATAGAATACAATTGCTTTGGAGTTTTCTTATCGAAAGTAATGGTAACATTCCCTCCTATGGTATTGATAGAAACGGGTCCAATCACATCATTTAGTTTTAAATTATTTAAAGAAGATGAAATTTCTACCTCTCCATTAAAATCTGATAATGACGATGCTTTATGACTATAAAAAACTGTTTGTCCAGACGAACCACTTGTATTCCAGTTTAATTTTATACTGTTCGGAATCATAATTTCATAACTCTCATCGCTATGCATTACAAATAGACCTTGATTGTTGTCTTTAAAGATCAGTTCTCCATCTTTTTGTTCAATGGTAAAGTAAATTCCGAATTCTTTATTTTCTTCTTTTTTTCCTAACTTTTTCAAGCCTTTTTTTCGGTCTTGATCCTGATGTGAAAAGTACAACTGTCCAAAACCTTTTCTGGTTCTCACACTATCTGTATGCGCAGGAGCAATTACAGCAGCAGTTTGAGAATTGTTTGCTTTCCCATTTACTTGGTAGCTAAACCCTTGAGAACTAGATCGCGTAAAGCTACTCTGTCTCAGTTTGTTTTTATGCAAACTTTTGATGATGACTTCGTTTCCATTATATCCTTTGATGATAAAATTCTTAGAGGATTCTATTTTTAAAACTCCTTTGTTAAATGGTATCTTTTTCTCTTGTGCATCGATAGATGCATGGGCTGTAACAACTAGCAATGCGATCATAATTGTTTTTATACTTTTCATAATTATTGTTTTAAGGTTGCCATAGCCAATGTTGCGTTATTCTTGACTATAGGAAATGTTTCTTTACTATTTATAATTTTTTCGAGAGGTTTTTGTGCACGGTGTTCTCTCAAAATACTCAATGAGTTAATTAACTTAATTTGTACTAAAGGTTCTTTTTCTTTTTCGATAGCAGTGATAAAACTTGTTCTGATTTCCTCATTTTGAGGGAATTTCAATAAGGCGTCTATCGTAGCGATTTTTACATTTACATTTTTATCTTCTAGCAAGGTTTTAATCAATACTTTAATAATTTGTCTGTCTTCTTTTTGATATGCGTCATTGAATTGATAGACTGCTTCTAAACGAGTTCCTGTAGAATAATCTGTTAGATCTGCTAACAGTTGCTGTTTCTTTTCTTCTTTCTGTTTCATGTTTAAAAACCAAAAACCTGTGGTCATTAAAATTGCCAAACCAGCAGCAATAGAAGCATATCTAAAATAGATTAGCTTACTTTTTTTAGGTTTATGAAACTCTTTTTGCAACCGATCTTTAAAAAGCGCATCTGCTTTTGATGAAATTTTCTGATCGTCAAATTCGTTTTTATGTTCCTGTATGTATTCTTTTAAATTCATCTTTTTGTCTATTTTGAAGCATTTCTAGCAATTTTGCTTTTCCTCTTCTATATTGATTTCTAACAGTGCTTTCTTTGATTTTGAGCATCTCTCCTATTTCTCTGTGGTTGTAATCTTCTATCATATACAACACTAAAATGATGCGGTATTTTTCTTTCAATTTCTCCAAACATTCTTTGATCATTTTTATGGTAATGCTTGAATCGTCTTCTAACTCTATTTCCTGATATCCTTTCTCTACAATCGATTTTTCTTCAATCCAATATTCTTTTTTTCGTTTTCGAACTAGATCTAAAGAACCGTTGATTACAATTCTCTTTAACCAGGCTCCTAAGTTCATTTCATCTTTAATCTGGTCTATTTTATCAAATCCTTTGATAAAAGATTCTTGAACAACATCTTCTGCATCTGCCCTACTTTTTACAATTCTGAAGCTTACGTTATACATCATATCCTTATACAAATTGTATAGCATCACTTGAGCAGAATAGTCATGCTCCTTGCATTTTTGTATGAGCGCTCTTTCGTTCAAAAAAGATTCTTTTGGTTGGTTTCTATGAGTATAACGTAAGTTATTAAAATGTGTCGCAAAAAAGTTTAGAGAAAAGTTAAATTTAGTTTTGAGATCGTTCTGAGACCTAACAGGTTTTCCTCCTTCATCTTATGACTACGGCGGACAAGTAAAAGCCTGAAAGGTCTCTTATTAGTAACTACCGGGTTAGGGATTGCAGCGGCATCCTTTTTTATGCTGAACTCGTTTCAGCATCTATATTAAAGATGTATAAGATCTGTATTAAAAAATAAGATACTGAAACGAGTTCAGTATACAGCCCGACCACGCCAAAAGCGTGGGAACCTCCAAAAAAAAACGTCACCCAGAAATAAGTTCCTGAAAGGTTTTGAAAACCTTTCAGGTCTTATAATTAAGCGCAAAAAAAACGCCATTAGAAATCTAACGGCGCTTTTGTCTATATTTTGATCGTTTTTTACAAACTCTGAAAGTCCGTATCCATTTTTAGATAATCTAAGAATTCTTGTTTGGTTTCTTTGTTTTTAAACTTTCCGCCAAACTCGGCAGTAACGGTACTGCTTTCAATGTCTTTAATTCCGCGTGAATTTACACATAAGTGTTTTGCATCTATGACACAGGCAACATCTTCTGTTCCTAAAGCTTCTTGCATGGCTTGTACAACTTGCATGGTTAAACGCTCTTGTACTTGAGGTCTTTTTGCGTAATATTCTACAATACGATTCATTTTAGACAATCCGATTACTCTACCATCAGAAATGTAAGCCACATGTGCTCTTCCTACTATGGGCAATAAGTGATGTTCGCAGGTAGAATACACAACGATATTCTTCTCCACCAACATTTCTCCGTAATTGTAGTTGTTATCAAAGGTTGAAGCGCTGGGTTTGTTTTCTGGATTTAATCCCATAAACAGCTCTTTTACAAAAGCTTTGGCAACTCTTTTGGGAGTTCCTTTAATGCTATCGTCTTCCAAATCCATTCCTAGAGTTTCTAGAATGTCTTTGACGCTTTCTTGGATTCTTGCAATTTTTTCTTTGTCTGAAATATCAAAGGCATCATCGCGCAATGGTGTTTTTGCGGATGTTCCAATATGATTTTCTCCTAGCTCATCAATTCTATCTTCACTTATTTTCATCTTCGTAGTGTTCTGAGTTTTAAATATAAGCCGCAAATTTACGACTTTCATGTCGACTTTTTAGGTTGTTTTAGCAATCAATTCTTCTAAAGAACAAATTGCTTGTGTCCCTTGCGTCATCTCTTTTAGGGTGAATTGGTCGTTTTCTACATTGGAAATTACAAATTCTATACCACGATTGGTAGCGTATTTCCACTGCTTCTTTTGTTGCTTATTACTCGTAGCTGTATCTGGATAAATCTCCGATTTAATTCCAGCTCTTCGTAAAGCTTGAACTGCTTTTAACTGGGTTAAATTGGCTTCTGCATCGAAGTTTAAAAACAATACTTTGGGTTTTGGTAGTGCTACTTCGTCAAACAAATTGAGTTCTTCTAAGACCAGATAAATTCTGTCCAAGCCGAAAGAGATTCCAACACCACTGACATCTTTTAATCCGAAGATTCCTGTGAGATCATCATATCTTCCACCACCGCCAATCGATCCCATTTGTACACCTTTGGGTGCAGCCACTTCAAAAATTGCTCCTGTATAATAGTTTAATCCACGGGCTAAGGTTACATCTAATGCTATAGAAGCGGATTGTAATCCCAATTCATTGACTGTATTGATGACAAAACGTAAATCATTGACACCCTCTACGCCTTCTTCTGATGCTGATAATAAATTTTCCAAGACATCCAATTGCCCTGCATTTGAACCTGAAATTTGAAACAATGGTTTTACTTTTTCAATGGCTGCTTCTGAAATTCCTTTTGAAAGCATTTCTTTGACAACACCTTCTTCTCCAATTTTATCTAATTTGTCTAAAGCAACGGTAAAATCAATGAGTTTGTCTTTTGCACCAATGACCTCTGCAATTCCTGATAAAATCTTTCTGTTGTTTATTTTAATGGTGGTTCCCGTCAATTTTAAATTGGTAAAAACAGCATCGTATAATTGTACAAACTCTACTTCTTGTAGTAAGGACTTGCTTCCTACAACATCGGCATCGCATTGAAAGAATTCTCTAAAGCGTCCTTTTTGTGGACGATCGGCTCTCCAAACAGGCTGAATCTGATAGCGTTTAAATGGAAAGGTAATCTCATTTTGGTGTTGGACTACATATCTGGCAAAAGGTACCGTTAAATCGTAGCGGAGGGCTTTTTCGGAAATCTTTGGCGTTACTTTATTACTTTCTTTAGAGTTTAATAAGTTATCATCAATTTTGTTTAAATAATCTCCTGAATTCAAAATCTTAAAAATCAGTCGATCTCCTTCTTCGCCATATTTTCCCATCAAGGTGGAAGAGTTTTCAAAACTTGGTGTTTCAATGGGTTGAAATCCATAGGTTTCAAAAGCAGTTCTAATCGTATTCATAATATAGGTACGATTGGCAACTTCTGTGGATGAAAAATCTCGGGTTCCTTTTGGAATGCTTGGCTTCATGCTCAATTAGTAATTATTAATTATCAATTATTAATTAATAATTGATTCGGCAAATATCCGAAAAATCTTCGAAGTCTTATTCGGTCTCTTTCGTTTTATTTTTGAGTCGTAAGGAGTAAATACTGGCATTCAATTCAAAACCTAGTAAAAGGATAATCGCATTTAACCAAATGAATAGCATTAAGATCAATAGTGTTCCTATGGACCCGTATAATTCGTTGTATTGCGCAAATTCATTTACATAATAGCTAAACAGATAAAAAGTAAGTATGGATAGTGTTGTTGTAAACACAGAGCCTGGCGAGAGGAATCCTGAATATTTTCCGCTTTTGGTTCCGTATTTATACAAGATGGAAACGATGGTGAAAATCATAATGACAAATAATGCGCCTCTTCCTACGGATAGTAAAAGGGTTTCGTCTTCTATCCATTTTTTATTGATGGCTGCATCTAATAACAACTTGTAAAACACTGTTAGAGTTACTGTTATCACTAAGAACAATGCCATAATTAAAGACACCAACATAGAAAGGAAATAGGCTCTTAAAAAATTACGCGCTTCTTTTACATGATAGGAAAATTCAAATCCACCAAAAATGGCATTCACGCCGTTGGTCATTAAAAAAACCGACACCAAAAAACCAAAGGATAACAGTCCAACTTGTTTGTTGTTTAAAATATCTAACAATACTGTATCTACAGCATCAAAAGTTTGGGGTGGCAAGACTTCAGAAATTAACGTTAATAGACTTTCTTGAAATCCGTCTATAGGAATATAGGGAATCAATGTTAAGACAAATAGCATAAAAGGAAAAATTGCCATAAAAAAGCTATATGCAATTCCGCTAGCACGTGTGGTTAAAGCACCTTCTACAATTCCGATGATATACATTTCTATCACATCATATAATGACATTCCTTCTAACCCGGGAATTTTTATCTTCTTTCCGAGCCTCACCAACAAATTAATGACTGGTATTTTTTCTAGTTTGTCTTCTATTTCTTTACTCATGTTTTTAGTTAAGCTGTGTAAAAGTAATAAAGTTTTAAAGTTTTTAACCCGTTGTGCATTTTGAATTCAAAACATAACTAAATGTCAGTTCGAATGTCATGCCAAAAGCGTGATGTATCGAGAGCAGATTCATATCCAAAAATTCTTATTCTCGATACAAGTTTTGCTCTTTTCAGTCGCAAAACCCACTCGAATTGACAGAATTTTGTCAAAATGCACAACGGGTAGTTTTTATTGTTTTAATATATGTCTTCGCGATCACGTCTAAAGCGTGAGAAGCGATCTCTTTCTTTTTTGTCAAACTGAGCTTACTTTGCCGACAGGTATTGTTGAAGTTTTAGTTTCTAACTTTTTTCAACTATTAGTAAATAGATTACTTCAAATAGGCAGATTACTTCGTCATCCCAAAGTTTTGGGATTCCTCGTAAAGACAAATCATTTTAACTTCCTTTTTCAAACAGCCTTCAAACTCAAATCCATATTATATACCGAATGTGTTAAGGCTCCTGATGAAATAAAATCAACACCACATTCTGCATATTTTCTGATGGTTTCTTCGTTAATTCCGCCTGACGATTCTGTCAGACATTTTCCATCAATTAATTGTACTGCAGCTTTGGTATCTTCAAAAGAAAAGTTGTCAATTAAAATTCGATAGACACCTTCATTTTTTAAAATCTCTTGGATTTCTTTAATACTTCTTGCTTCTACAATGATTTTAATATCTAAGTTCTTTTCCGTCAAATACGATTTTGTTTTTGTAATTGCTTGGGTAATTCCTCCAGCAAAATCGATGTGATTGTCTTTAATCATTATCATATCATACAATGCAAAACGATGATTGACTCCACCTCCAATCTTTACTGCCCACTTTTCCAAGGCTCTAATGCCTGGCGTAGTTTTCCGAGTATCTAAAATCTGTGTGTTGGTTCCTTTTAATAAATCGACAAAAAATCGGGTTTTCGTGGCAATCGCACTCATACGTTGCATGGCATTTAAAACAAGACGTTCTGCTTGTAAAATCGATTGTGATCTTCCAGAAACATAAAAAACCACATTGCCAAATTGGACATTGGCACCATCATTCATCAATGTTTCTACCTGCAATTCTGAATCTATATACTGAAATACTTTCTTAGCAAACTCGACTCCCGCAATAATCCCCGAATCTTTTACCAGCAATTTTGCTTTTCCTTGTGCTTCGTTAGGAATACAAGAGAGTGAAGTGTGATCTCCTTCTCCGATATCTTCTCGGACAGCATTTTTTATAATGAGCTCTAGTTCTTTTTCAAATTGTTCTGGAGATATCATTTTTAATTTTTGGTACTGCTAAAATAGGAATCAATTATTAATTACGAATTCATAATTAGTAATTATGAGTTCTTAATGCTACACTCGTGATTGGCAATTGTACATCGCAAAAATTATTTTCTATATTTCAATCACTTCATTTTTCAAGACCTGAAAGGTTTTTGAAAACTTTCAGGTCTAAGAATGCAAGTTACTAGCATTTTATTTTTTTAGTCATTTTTTTGTCATGTACTCTGGTAAAAACGAATAAATTTGTGCAGTATTTATTTTAAATAGGTCTCGACTGCGCTCGACCTGACACAATATATGAAAATCAAACTTCTAGTTATTGGCAAAACGGATGATAAAAATTTGAATCAATTGATTGAAAATTATCAAAAGCGTTTGCAGCATTATATCAACTTTCAGTTGGAAGTCATTCCAGATATTAAAAATGTGAAGAACCTTAGTCAACTACAGCAGAAAGAAAAAGAAGGTGAAATCATTCTTTCCAAACTTCAAAATACGGATCAGTTGATTTTATTGGATGAAAAAGGAAAGGAATATAGATCTATTGAGTTTGCCAATTTCTTACAAAAGAAAATGAATTCTGGAATTAAACAATTGGTCTTGGTCATAGGCGGACCGTATGGATTTTCTGAATCGGTCTACAAAAAAGCAATGGGAAAAATCTCATTTTCTAAAATGACCTTTTCCCATCAGATGATTCGTTTGTTTGTCGTTGAGCAATTGTATCGTGGTTTTACCATTCTAAAGAATGAACCCTATCACCATGAATAATTAGTTACTCAATTTTTGCGCTGTTTGATATAAGAATATGGTTTCCATGATTAAAACTGGAACAGCTATAAAGATTGAAATAGGTGAGAAAATTATTGTGATCAACATGGCTCCATTCACAATTTTAATAATCCCTAAAGTTTGGGCAAAAGATCCTAATTGATCTTTTAACTTTTGAATTCCTAATCCTAAAATTAATTCTCCGATTCCTAAAATAAGTATCAGCAGGACTCCCCCTATGATTTCTACCATACCTTCTCCAACATCAAATATGCTTATTATAATTGTAATAGAAGTCATGATAAAAGATAGAATAAAATAAATATACGTAGCAGAAACCAACGAGTTATGCTTAAATCGTTCTCCAAGTATTTTATACCCTTTCAAAAAGAAAAATAGAGTAACTAATGAAAATGCTCCCATAATAGTTCTGTAAATAAATTCTCCCGAAGAACTACCATGACTAGTTGCTAAAAAAACTTCAATTATTAAACCTACTCCAGTAAAGATGGTAAAAAAGAGTGCTGCAACCCAACTTGTTCTTAAAGCGCTCACATCTTCCTTAGAAAAATTAGCGGTTTCTTCTTCGTGAATTGATGCTCCGAAAAAAGTTTCTGAATCCACTCCCAAAACTTCTAAAATTGTTTTTATTGTAAAGCTTCTTGGTGTGACGTCTCCAGCTTCAATTCGCTGTATAGTTCTTACATTGATATTGCATTTCTCTACCAATTCCTCTTGAGTAAGCCCTTTTTGTTTTCTCAACTCTGATATCTTTTTACCTAAATCTGGTTGTTTCATCGTAAATACATTTTTAAATTCCATACAATGTTACGTGTCTTTGTGATTTACTCAAATTATTATCGCTTACATTCACCCGACATTTAAACGACAAGTCAGTGTCCATAAGGGTTTGTAAAAACTTATTACTTTGTGCAAAGTAGTAGTTTTTTTGGTTTTTTTTACTTTTTTTTCTACAAAACAACCAAGTTTAATTCCTTACTTTTACCAATTAATTATGAAATTAGTCTTTGCAACCAACAATATTCACAAGTTAAAAGAAGTTCAAGAAATTCTTTCTGATACTATCGAAATCTTGTCTTTAGATGCGATTGGTTGTACAGAAGATATTGAAGAAACTGCAACTACTTTGGAAGGCAACGCAAAATTGAAAGCGGATTACATCACCCAAAAATATGGGTATGATTGCTTTGCAGATGATACTGGATTGGAAGTAGAAAGTTTAGAAGGAAAGCCTGGAGTGTATTCTGCAAGATATGCTGGAGAACATGGGAATGCTGAAAAGAACATGGAAAAGCTTTTAAATGCATTACATGGAAAATCCAACAGAAATGCTCAGTTTAGAACAGCTGTTGCTTTAAATTTACAAGGAAAACAATATTTGTTTGAAGGGGTTTGTAAAGGTGAAATTTTACCACAAAAATCAGGTACAGACGGATTTGGTTATGATCCAATTTTTCAACCTGTAGGATATTCAGAGTCCTTTGCAGAGATGAGTTCAGAACAAAAGAATGGTATTAGTCATCGTGGACTGGCGATTCAAAAATTAGTTGCTTTTTTAGAAAAGATCTAACGATTATGTCATGATAGAAATTTGAAAACTACAAAATCATATAAACGTCAATTTATCATTCTTTCTATTGTATTGGTAATCTTAGGATTTACGAATATTAGTTTGGGATCTGTCTCCATACCTTTCAATGATATATTCTCCATTCTTTTTGGAGGTGAAGCTTCCAAAGAAAGTTGGGAAATCATCGTTTTAAATTTTAGAATTCCCAAAGCAATTACAGCCATCTTGGTAGGCTCAGGTTTATCTATTGCTGGGTTATTAATGCAAACCTTATTCAGAAATCCATTGGCGGGTCCGTTTGTTTTGGGAATCTCTTCGGGTGCAAGTTTGGGTGTTGCTATTTTAATTCTTGGTTCTAGTATTTTTGGAGGTGTCTTTGCTTCCATCGATTATTCTAATTGGGCATTAGCAATTGCTTCTAGTTTGGGAGCTGCATTGGTTTTATTTGCAGTAATGCTAGCCGCTAACAAAGTAAGAAACACCATGTCTATCTTAATTATCGGTTTGATGTTTGGTACGGTTACTGCGGCTATTATTAGTGTATTGACTTATTTTAGTGAAGCTGCTCAAATACAGCAATATGTATTTTGGAGTTTTGGAAGTCTTGGCAATTTATCTTGGAACGAGTTGCTGGTTTTTAGTCTTATTTTCCTTTTTGGAATTGTGAGTATGATTCAAATTATCAAGCCTTTAAATAGTTTCTTATTAGGAGAAAATTATTCGAAAAGTTTAGGAATTAACATCAAAAGAAGTCGAAATATTATTTTGATTATTACGAGTTTATTAACGGGAGTTATCACTGCCTTTTCTGGCCCTATTGCTTTTATTGGTTTGGCGGTTCCTCATATTACAAAATTGATTTTTAAAACATCAAATCATAAAATATTGATTCCTGCTGTGGCTATTTTAGGTGCTATTATTTTATTGGTTTGTGATATGATCGCTCAATTACCCACAAGTGAATTTACACTTCCAATCAATGCCATTACATCGTTGTTTGGTGCGCCTGTAGTTATTTGGTTGTTAATCCGTAAAAAGAAAATTTATGTGTAATGAATAATCAAAACAATCATACCGTTTTAGAAATTAAAGACTTGACTATTGGTTATGCAAGTAAAAAACAAACACATACAGTTCAAGAAAAAATAAATCTTTCGATTCAGAAAGGGAAATTGGTGAGTGTTTTAGGGAAGAATGGTATAGGAAAATCAACTTTACTAAGAACTATCACAAAGCTGCAAGAACCATTAGCTGGAACGATTTCTTTGGATGGAAAAGACATTGAGCACTACGATTTTAAGACCTTTTCTAAAAAGCTAAGTATGGTATTAACAGAACGTTTGCCTGAAAGTCAGTTAACTGTTTTTGAACTAGTTGCCTTAGGTAGACAACCGCACACCAATTGGATCGATCGTTTGCAGAAAGAAGATATTGATAAGATTGAATGGGCATTGCAGCAAACTGAAACGACGCATCTTTCAGAAAAACGTTTTTATGAATTGAGTGATGGACAATTACAACGTGTTTTAATTGCAAGAGCTTTAACTCAGGACACAGAGATTATTATTCTAGATGAGCCTACTGCACATTTAGATATTCATCATACGATTCAAATATTTCAGTTATTAAGTAATTTGGTGAAAGAAACTCAAAAGACAATTATCATCTCATCACATGAAGTAAATTTAGCGATCCAATTTTCAAATCAACTCATTTTACTAACTGATAAAGAAATACATAGCGGTTCAACAAAAGAATTAATTGATCAAAATGCTTTTGAGTCTTTATTTCCATCAGAAATTGTTAACTTTAACGCAACTTTAGAACAATTTGTTATCAACAAAAATGAGTAAATTTTACTTTTGAGTTTTTGTAACAAAAAAGAGTTTTTAGAGACCAATCATCAAACTAAAATTAATTTTAATTCAATGAAAAAAATACTTTTCGTAGCCAGCATGCTTTTATTAGCTTCTTGCGGCTCTTCACAAAGTACTACTACTAAAAAGAATAGTGCGTCAAATGTGGCCGACAAAAATGTAGACTTATCTTTAAAATATGCTTCTACTATTACAGCTAAAGATCTTGGAAATCATTTATTTACCTATGCTTCTGACGAGTTTGAAGGAAGAAATACGGGGGAACCTGGACAAAAGAAAGCTGTAGAATATTTAAAGAATTTTTATATCAGTGAAGGAATTCCTTCTCCTTTAGGAGGTGATGATTATTTTCAAGAAGTTCCGGCTACTTATTTGAATAAATTCTCCAGAGCACGAAATTTAAAAGATTCAGAAAATGTTTTGGCATTTATCAAAGGAACGGAAAAACCCGATGAAATTGTGGTAATTTCTGCGCATTTAGATCATGTTGGAATGAATAAAAAAGGAGAAATATATAACGGTGCTGATGATGATGGTTCTGGAACTGTAGCTATTTTAGAAATCGCTCAGGCCTTTAAGAAAGCAGCTAATGAAGGAAATGGACCAAAACGTTCTATTCTATTCTTACATGTAACAGGTGAAGAAAAAGGCTTACTAGGATCGCGTTATTATACTGAGAATCCTACATTTCCTATTGCAAATACGGTAACAGATTTGAATATCGATATGATCGGTCGTGTGGATGAAAGACATAAAGGGAACCCAAATTATGTCTATTTAATTGGTTCTGATAAATTAAGTACGGAATTGCATAATATTTCTGAAGCGATCAATAAAAAGTATACCAATATTGAATTGGATTACAAATACAATGATGACAACGACCCGAATCGTTTTTACTACAGGTCTGATCATTATAACTTTGCACAATATAATGTGCCTATTATTTTTTATTTTAATGGAACACATGCAGATTATCACGGTATAGGTGATACTCCTGATAAGATTAATTACGAAATGTTACAAAACAGAGCTCGTTTGGTATTCCATACTGCTTGGGAAGTAGCCAATAGAGATGCTAGAATTATTGCTGATAAAGCAGTTAAAAAAGAAGAAAAATCTGAATAAGTTTTTTCTCTGAAGAAAATATTGAAAGCCGAGTTAATGACTCGGCTTTTTCATACCCAAATTTTAAATCTGTATCTTTAAAAGAAAAAATAGTATGGATGGATAGGGTTCTTTAACAGTGTTAATCAAGCGACAAGAAGCTGATAAATGGCGTAAAGCTGATTTAAGAGCAAAACTGAAAAGTCAGAAAGAGGGTTATCTTGAAGCTTATAAATCGAAAGATGAATTTGATTTTCCTGAAATTTCAACTTCAGAGATGAAGCGGTTAAAAGATAAAATTCGAAGTGATTTTAGAAGGGAAAGAATCAAAAACATCATTATACTATCAATTAGTTTTCTAATTATGATTACTTTAATTGTTACGTACTTTCTATTGTAAAGCAAAAAGAATTAATGCATCATCTTAAACAAGAGTTCTTTTAAAATATCTCCTTGGCTTTGATTACTGGCACCTACTCCTTTACTTTTTACATCTGCATCGCGTAGTAAAGCAATGATTTGAGCTACTTTTCGCATGGGGTAATTTTTACCTGCAGTAATATAATCGACTACAAAAAAAGGTCTGATTCCTAATACTTTAGCGACATTATCTCTGGATTTATTTTTCAATCCATGATAGATCAGTAATTGAGTAAAAAAACTATTCAGTAAAGAAATGGTCATTACCAAAGGGTTGTTCTTTGGGTTTTGAGAAAAATAATTGATAATTCTATTGGCTTTTAAAATATCCTTCTCTCCTACTGCTTTTCGCAATTCGAAGTTGTTAAAATCTTTAGAGATTCCAATATTGTCTTCAATATGTTCTGGGTTAATGATGGTTCCTACCGGAAGAATCGTCATCAATTTTTCAAGCTCATTATAAATCTTACTGAGGTCAGTTCCTAAAAACTCTACCAACATCTGGGATGCTTTTGGCTCTACCTGATATTTTTTTCCTCCTAAAACTCTTCGAATCCAATCGGCTACCTGGTTTTCATATAATTTTTTACTCTCGTAAATCAGTCCGTTTTTAGCAACAGCTTTGTAGAGTTTTTTACGTTTGTCTAATTTCTTGTATTTGTAGTTCAAAACCAACACTGTAGAAGGTTGTAGGTTTTCTACATAGGAAGTTAGTTTTTCTATATTTCTACTTAAATCTTGCGCTTCTTTTACAATCAGAACTTGACGTTCTGCCATCATCGGAAATCGTTTTGCAGAAGCCACAATTTCTTCAATAGAAACATCTCTACCATACATGACTGCCTGATTGAAACCTTTTTCGGATTCATCCAACACATTTTGTTCTATATAATCAGAGATTTTATCAATATAGTATGGTTCTTCACCCATTAAGAAGTAAACGGGTTTGATATTTCCGCTTTTAATATCAGAAACTATTTGATTGATTTCGTTCATTCTCTAGACTCTTTTTAGCTCCTCTCTCCATCCTTCAATATCAAGCACAATTAACTTAAAAAATAACATTAGAGTTATTACAAAATTAAAAACATAATTAAGCCAAACATAGTTTGGGTTGAATATCGGTATTAAATTTGTCAAAAAAGAAAGGCCTAGACTAATTCCTAACATCATTCCTCCAACTAATATGACAGTCCCTATTTCAGACAGATCTATCCTTTTACTCTTTTTAATTTCTACTAACAAACTTATAATAAAAGCAATTAAAAAGTACCATGAAGTTGATAAGAAGTTCAATATTTTATGCTCCTTTGAGAAAACATATTCCTGAGTACCTTCTTTATCATTAGGTGAAACTTTATAAGACGAAATTGTCTCAAATATATTTTTCCTAGATAAGATTTCTTTTCGAATTTTTTTTAATTTTTCCTTAGTTGCGATATTAACAGTTGTATCATTTAACAAGATGTTTAACTCTTTTACCTGTTTTATTTTTTTATCATAATTATGATAGTAAGAAAAACCAAAAATGTTATTAAGTAACATCATCAATAAAAAGAATATTGAAGCAAAAAATAATTTAGTACGAATTTTTTCATTCTTACTAATCAAAAATGATAAAAATGTTTTTACTGAATTATCCATTATTATTTATTGTTAATGATAGAAAAGAATAAAATAAAGTAAATTTACTCCATGCAACAACTCAATCTTCCATCGTATTCTTTTCGACTCAAATCTAGCGAAAATAAGACACTTATTTTTGATATTGTTAGAAAAAAATATGTGATTTTAACTCCAGAAGAATGGGTACGTCAACATGTATTGCATTTTTTAATTGAAGAGAAAAAATATCCTATTTCTTTAATCGCTGTTGAAAAACAATTGAAGGTCAACACACTTAACAAGCGTACTGATATCATTGTTTTTAATACTCAAGGAGCTCCAGAAATATTGATAGAATGTAAGGCTCCTTCAGTTGCTATTTCTCAAAATTCTTTTGATCAAATTGCACGGTACAATCTTACTTTGCAGTCCAATTATTTGATGGTCACCAATGGTTTAGAACATTTTTATTGTCAGATGGATTTAGAAAATGAAACCTACCTTTTCTTAAAAGAACTTCCTAACTATTAATTTTAATAAATCTTTACATTTCTGATTCCAATAGAAATGGTAAGTTTGCACTCTTAAAACGCTCACAGGAGAATTCAGTAAAATATTAGTTGTTCGTTATATAAAATTTGAAAGTAGCTATCGTCATATTAAATTGGAATGGAAGGAAATTGCTAGAGCAATTCTTACCTTCTATTGTGAATTTTAGTTCGGAATTGGCAGCTATTTACGTGGCAGATAATGCCAGTACAGATACCTCTATTTCTTATGTAAAAGAGCATTTCCCGTCAGTTCATATTATTGAAAATGCTACGAATGGTGGTTATGCAAAGGGATATAATGATGCTTTGACTACTATAGATGCTGAAATTTATTGTTTGATTAATTCTGATGTGGAAGTGACTCAAAATTGGTTACCTCCTATTTTAGATGTTTTTCATCGTGAAGAAAACACTGCAATCATTCAACCTAAGTTGTTGGATTTTAAAGACAAGAACAAGTTTGAGTATGCGGGTGCTGGTGGCGGGTTTATCGATTTGTATGGGTATCCGTATTGCAGAGGACGTGTTTTTAATCACCTTGAAAAGGACGAAGGTCAGTTTGACGATATCGCTGAGATTTTCTGGGCTTCAGGTGCTTGTTTCTTTATTCGGTCTGAAGTATATCACCAATTAAATGGTTTTGATGAGGATTATTTTGCACATCAGGAAGAAGTAGATTTGTGCTGGAGAACACTCAATGAAGGTTTTGATATTAAATACGTTGGGACTTCAACGGTTTACCATGTTGGTGGTGCTACTTTGCAAGAAACAAATCCGCATAAAACGTTTTTAAACTTTAGAAATAGTTTACTAAATGTCATTAAAAATGTTCCGAAACAATGGTTTTTGTTTGTCGTTTTTTCTAGATTAATTTTGGATGGTGTTGCTGGTATTAAATTCTTATTAGAATTGAGACCTATTCATACTTGGGCGATTCTTAGAGCTCATATTAGTGTTTATAAAAACTTCTATCGTTTTTTAAAGAAACGAAAAAAATTACAGAAGAAATACGAGTACAACTTACATACTAGTATTGTTTGGCAGTATTTTATTTTGGGGAGAAGAACGTTTAAACGGTTAAGGTAAAAAAGATACTAGATCGCTTACTTCGGCAACCTTCAACAAGCTTTGGGTAAAAGCTCAGGGTTGGAAAACTTCAGGGTACAACTTAGTACAAGACGCTTCTAGAACAAAGAATTAAGACTTATCAAAACCTTTTTTTAAACCTCACAGGTTTTAAAAACCTTTGAGGTTTCTAATTACAACACTTTTTTCCAGAAGTTGGTATTATAGATTTACTATAAATTTGATTCATACAAAGATAGCAGAAAGCGCAAACTTAACATCTTTGCACTTAACTGCTATTTTTATAAACCGTGTTATACTACTTTAATTTTGAGATTTAGTTTTTACAAGTTTTATAACTAGGGCAACAATCATCAATATTAGTAGAACATATTGTAGATACAAGTATTTATCTTCTTTGTCGAAAAACTGTATTAATAAAATCAGTATAAGGGGTATAAAAATTATATGTCTTTTTTTCATCTGTCTGTTACTGTTGATTATTACGGCATTCGGTAAGGTCATTAGCTGCATCATTACCACAAAGAATTAGAACTGTACCTGCGACTCCTGCTCCTATTACTGTTCCAAGACCTAAAGTAAAAAACCCTGAAATAGCCAATCCAGCAATTGCTATCGCAAAATTTCTTTCACACCTCTCTCTTGCCCTTAACCAATTATCTCTACAAATATCAGAACTCTTGGATAAATATAGATTATTATTAATTTGTCGATTTATCTCTGCAGAAATAAGGTTATTGATTTCTTCTTTATTTACAATACTTAAATTTTGAAGGAATTTATCTGTATTATTTTGTATTTCTGAACTTAGATTTGCTATTTCCAAAGCTTTTACAACTCTAGCATCTTTAAGAAATGTTTTAAATTCATCAATACTGTTAAAATAATCAGGTGATGATGATAAAATATTTATATCAATGTTTTTTTCTTCGGCGAAAATTCCCGCTAACTCATTAGTTAGTGAAATGTGCTTTTCTACATATTTTTCCATTGCTAAAGTATTTATCTCTTCAGAACTTAATATATCGTTAGAAGAGTTATAGCAAGACGAAAATAATATTATAGATGATAAGAATATACAAAAATACGGTTTTCTAAGTGTGTTTAAAATATTCATTTTAATTTTTTTTAGAGAAAAGCCTTTCTTTATGTTTTTAAGACCTTTACTAGTTAATAACAATTTCTACTCTTTCGATTTTCGATTAACTCGGTTTACTTTTCTTTTACTTCGGTTTCAACTTTCACATTTTCCGATTTTGAATGGTCAGTCCATTTTAACCTCTATATATTTTTAGTTTCCTCATTTTCAATTTTTAAAAATATAGTTTGAAATTTTTAAACTTAAAGTCAACTCAATATGCTCTATACATTGGGCAATCCATTATGGCTTTTGAATAAAATAAAAAGTTTAAACCACAGCAAAGAAGTTAATTTTTCAACAAGCTATATTTTTTTAATAAATATATTGCATACGTCAACACAAAACAATCCCCAGAAATGGGGAAATTCCCTTTTCCCTACAAACAGGGAGATTCCACGCCAATCATCTATTGATAAGCATTTTACAAAATACACACTATAACAAAATAACAACAAGTTAAAAAGGGAATGATGTCTAATAAAAGATATTAAGCCTTAGCGAAAGCTCTAAATTCGAAGTAAGTAATTGACCTAGAAAGCAAGATTCTACTGAAAAATCGGAAGAAGAAGAACGTTTAAACGGTTGAAGTAATTACTAATTAGTAATTGTTAATTGTTAATTATAACACTTCTTTCCAAAGATTGGTTTCTCCATATTCTTTAATCGTTTGATTTCTTTCTACTAAAAATCGTTTCATATAGTTTTTCAAAAACAAAAAATCAACAAACTTTCCTAAAAGGCCAAATGGTGATTGATATTCAAAAATATCTTTGATGGTTACTGAATCTTCATTTTGAGAAAAATAATGTTCATGTCGAAAGCTTTTAAATGCTCCTTTTACCATTTCATCAGCGAAAAAAGTAGGGGAATCACAATCAGTAATGATAGAGGTTAATGTTTGGTAAATTCCTAAGTGTTTGGCTCTCCATGTCACTGTTTCTCCAAATGATATTAAGCCTGAAGTTTTCCCTGCAATGGCTTTTTCTTTTGATCTTTCTGTAGAACGTATATGAAGATCAATACTTCTGCAAAGGTCAAAGACTCTTTTAATATCTGTGGTTTGTATCTTAGTTTCTAGTTCAATTTTAGGCATTACAAAATATCTAAACTTCCTTTTCCTTCTCTAATGATTGTGGGTTCGGAACCTGTTAAATCTATTACGGTAGAAGCATGATTATCTCCATAACCTCCGTCTACTATAGCATCCACCAAGTTTTGCCATTTCTCAAAAATCAATTCTGGATCGGTAGTATATTCTAAAACATCATCGTCATCATGAATAGAAGTAGAAACAATTGGATTTCCTAACTCTGCTACAATGGCTCTCGCAATATTATTATCGGGAACTCTAATTCCCACTGTTTTCTTTTTCTTAAATACTTTTGGTAATGAATTACTTCCTGGCAAAATAAACGTATATGGTCCTGGCAATCCTCTTTTTAAAATTTTATAGGTTGGCGTGTCTATTTGCTTTACATAGTCAGAAAGATGACTTAAATCGTTGCAAACGAAAGAGAAATTGGCTTTTTCTAGTTTCACGCCTTTTATTTTTGCAATTTTTTCTAAGGCTTTTGTACGAGTAATATCACATCCCAAACCATAAACAGTATCTGTTGGATAAATGATTAACCCTCCGTTTCTAAGAACATCAACGATCTTTTGAATTTCTTTTGGATTTGGGTTTTCATTATAAATTTTAACGATTTCTGCCATATTATAAAAGTACAAAAGCTCAGGTTGAAAAATTCAACCTGAGCTTATTTTTTTTGGGAAGTTGTATTGGTTATGTTTTATCTACCAATCTAAAACCTTCTCCGTGAATGTTTAAAATTTCTACTCCTTCGTCTTTTTTAAGGTATTTACGCAATTTAGCAATGTAAACATCCATACTTCTAGACGTAAAGTAATTATCATCTCTCCAAATTTTAGTCAATGCTAATTCTCTTGGCATTAAATCATTTTTATGCAATGCTAGCATACGTAACAATTTACTTTCTTTGGGCGATAACTTTTGTGGTTCTTCTTCCTTTCCTACTGAAAGGTGACGTAATTTAGAATTGAAAAAGAAGTTTCCAATATTAAATTCGAATTGCTCATTTTCTGTTGTACTTTCTGACTCTTTTCTTTGAAGGATTGCTTTTATTTTGAATAAAAGGACTTCAGAATCAAAAGGTTTGTTCAGATAATCATCTGCTCCAACTTGGTACCCTCTTAATACATCTTCTTTCATTGTCTTTGCTGTTAAAAAGATAATTGGCACTTCTTTGTTGGTTGAACGGATGTCTTGTGCTAAAGAAAATCCGTCTTTTCTTGGCATCATTACATCTAAGATACAAAGATCAAAATCATTGTTCTTAAACATAATTAAACCTTCTATTCCGTCTTTAGCATGTGTTACGTTGTAATCGTTTAATGCTAAATAATCTTTTAGAACGGTTCCAAAATTTGGATCGTCCTCTACTAATAAAATCTTTTTACTTCCCATGTTGATTAAGTTTATATTAAAGGTAATTTTACTATAAATGTGCTTCCTTTTCCTTTTTCACTATCTACAAATATCGTTCCGTGATGATTGTCTATGATTTCTTTTGCATAAGCCAATCCTAATCCATGACCTTTTACATCATGAATATTCCCCTTCTGTTCTCTATAGAATTTATCGAAAATATATTTCTGAGCATTTTTACTCATTCCTATACCTTCGTCTTGAATTTTGATAATTAAATTTTTGCTTGTACTCTCTGTAAATACATCAATCTTTGGTGGGTCTACAGAGTATTTTAATGCGTTTTCTAAAATATTCACCAAGACATTTGTCATATGAAAATGATTGGCCAACACCTCAGCTTGTATTGCTTTAAAATGCGTAGTTATCGTCCCTTTTTTGTCTAAAACTAACAAGTTAACATGCGTAATTGCATCTTCAATGGTGTCATGAATATCAACGGCATCTTTGCTTATTTCTATTTGATTTTTCTCTAGTCTAGAAATTCTCAATACATTTTCTACTTGACCATGCATTCTTTTATTTTCGTCACGAATCATTTTGATATAACGCAAAACCTTTTCTTCGTCATTTATAATTTTAGGATTCTTTATGGAATCTAAAGCAAGATTGATTGTAGCTATTGGTGTTTTAAATTCGTGCGTCATATTATTGATGAAATCTGTTTTGATTTCAGAAATTTTCTTCTGTTTCACCAATTGATATAAGGAACTTGAAAATGCAACAATAATGATAAAAATAAAGAATAGAGAGAGTAATAATATGTATGAAATGTCTGATAAGATATGTTTGTTTTTTTCAGGAAAATCTATATATAATGTATAATCACTGTTTCCTTCGCTGTCTTTAAATAAAGAGTAGCTGTAACTTTTATCTGGGTCTATTGTATAGTAACCTGACTTTAATTTTGTTGCTAATCCGTTATTATAAACTCCGTATTTATAATCGATTTCTATGTCTCTTCTTTTTAGTTCTTCTTTTAAGGTATTGTCTATTTCTCTATTACTAATTCTTTGATAGATAGGAATAACACTCTGATAATCACTTAGAAAATTAGAAAGATAATCCCTCTCTAATTCTTCTAATCTGTTGGTTACCGAAAACTTTTTTTCATTAAAAGTGGAAGGAATTTCTTTACTACCTGTAACAAATTGTCCTTGAAAATAATCGTTCTTTCTTGTCAGTCGTTTGAATATAATAGAATCATTATCTAAAAAGTTAGCGTCGTTCAAAAAATCTAGCGGGACTTTATAATCTTCTTCAATGATTGTAGAACCAAATGAAAGTTTACTTTTAGTAGCAGTATCTATTTGCTGAATAAGGTAGTTTCTAATTTGTGCACTACTCAAAAATTGTTTGCTATTAGCAAAGGGTTTGATATTTCTATAAAACTTATCTTCTTCTTTGGTTTTTATTCTTTCTGAAACGGCTGCAAGAGCTTTCTTTACGTCGCTATCGAATTGGGTGTCTTTACTCTCAATTGCATTGTTAATCCAATACAATTGAACAGAGATAATACCAACAAGTGAGGTACTCATTAATACAACAATAAGGATGAAAATTTTCTTACCCATTACTCAAAAATAAATCTTATTGTACGGTGGTTTCCGTTTTTAACTTAGATTAACAAATCTAGTCGATTTTTAAGTAAATTTTAACAAAAAAATTAAATATTCCTAAAGCAAAGTTTACTTTTTTGTTAAAAAATTATGGATTTGTTGAACTTTTAACAAAGTTTCTTCTTTCTTATCATTGTGAATTGTGTAGTTTGATAGCCTATTTTTTTTAGAATCTGACCATTGATTTTGGATGCGATTTAGAACAGCTTCTCTTGTTGTTTTATCTCTTTGAATGACCCTTTGAATTCTATCTTCAATTTTTGCAGTTACATTGATAATTACATCGCAAAAAATATCACTTCCTATTTCAAAAAGAATTGCATTTTCATAAATAATCATCTCATTATTTTTATGATCGTTCACAAAGTCTTTGAAATGCTTTTTTACTACGGGATGTACAATAGAATTCAATTGCTTTAATTTTGAAGCATCTTTAAAAACGATTGAAGAGATATACGATCTATTTAATTGATTGTTTTGATAACTCTCTGTTCCAAATTCTTTTATAAGTTGGTTTCTAATCTCATCAGATTGGTTCATCAACTTTTTTGCTTCTTCATCTGCATGGTAATAAGAAGTGTTTTTATAGGAACAAAACTCTTTTGCTACTAAAGATTTTCCGCTGCCTATGCCTCCTGTTATACCTACGATCATTTTATTTTTCTATAATGAAGTCAATTTTACTAGGCGAAATAGTAGCGCTCTTTACTAGATTAGATTTTTCTACCAACTTAGGTACTAAATATGTTAAGTTATTGGTTAGAGACATCTGATAATCGCATTCTATAACAAATGACGATTCATTAATTTTATTGAAGTTTGCAAGTGCTACTCTATAGGTCACTTTTATCAATTTTGGATAGGTGTTCATCACAATATCTTCTGGTAGATTTTTTACTTGAAAGGGAATTTCTAAAGCCCCTTCTGTAAACTTCTCTACGCTAGCTGACACTGTTACTTTACTTTCTTGTAACCTAATATTACTGTTGGCAGAAAAACTCTTTATTCCTAATTCTTCTTGAATAGATTCATGAATCTCTTTCTTCGTTAACACCAATGTTTCAACAGCGTGAATGGTATCCAAAATAGATTCTGGCCCAGAAATACTAATAGAATCTGGTGTTATTGTAAATACTCCATCTATTTCATATCCAGTATCATAAGAGAGATTGGAATTAAATTTTACAGGAATCTTTTTACTTTTTAACGATCCTAGATTAAAGTTAATGGAATCAGCAATAAAATGATCGATTTCTACACCTGTTTTCATCTGCCTCTGAATTGCTAATCTTTGTTGTGATACTAGTAAATAGTACTCTGTACTAGACTTTGCTGCTAAATTAGAAGCATCTATTTTAATCTGTTGCGGAAATAAGGCAGCTGATATTAATTTAAATCCTGATGCTTTAATATGAATATCAATGCTTTTAATGGGTTCCTGTTGTAGCAGTTTATCATTGGGTAAGTTGATGTATTCAACAGGATAATCTATGGTATCATCATATTCTTTTGAAAGCTTTGTCAAAAACCAAAAGAACACAGAAGCTAGTATAAATAGAATGACCTTTTTGGGAGCTGTACTATTTCCTGATTTTAATTGACTCATAGATTCTAAATATTACATGCAATCTAACCAATCCCATAAGAATGTCAAAATTAACTGCATAAAAAAAGTGAGCATATAGCTCACTTCTTTTTTTTATTCTTTCACCTATTTTTTGGCAGGTGTTAAGTATTTTTTACTGAGTTCCATGGAAATTGCAGCGCGTTCAAATTTTATTTTCCCTGCTCCGGTTTCTATGGTTACTGTGCCTTCTGTTTCGTTTAAGTCAACAATCTTTCCGTGAATTCCACTAGAGGTAATTACTTTACTTCCTCGTTTTATTTCAGCTTGAAATGATTTTTCTTTTTTCTGCTTTCTCATTTGTGGTCGTATCATAAAGAAATACAACACTAAAATCATTGCCAAAAAAGGAAGCATACTTGTTAAACTTGAACCAGAAGCCTCTTGTAAAAATATTGTTTGGATCATTATTACTATTTAGCTTTCGGTGTTACAGAACCTTTTAATGTAAGAATTTGTTTCCCAGATGCTGTGTTTGTAAATAAAGTCAATGTTTTTGACTGTCTGTTTGGTTTTCCTGCTGTATTGAATTTAGCTACAATTTCTGAAGATTGCCCTGGTTCAATAGGTTCTTTTGGCCAAGTTGGAACTGTACATCCACAAGATGGTTGCACTTTTGTAATTATTAAATTTGTGTTTCCAGAGTTCGTCACCGTAAATTTAGCTTCTACAACCGTCCCTTCATCTACCGTACCAAAATCGTATTCAGTCTGATCAAATTTAATCGACGCAGCTCCTTTATTAATTTCTGCATCTCTTTCTTTAGCTGAATCTAAATTCTCTTTTTTTACTTTAGATGCGGCGTTACTTTCACCACATGATATAAAAAGTACTGTTGATAATGCTAGTACTGAAGCAATGAATATTTTTTTCATGATATATAAAATTTTTGTAAAAATAATAAATTATAACAATCCTCTACCAACTTTAACTAATCTTTTGCTTTGCAAATATTCTTTTGATAGTTTATCTAACACTCCATTTACAAAGTAACCACTCTTTTGTGTTGAATAATCCTTAGCAATTTCTATGTATTCATTAATGGTTACTCTTGTAGGTATCGAAGGGAAATGGAGAAATTCACAGATTCCCATTTTAATTAAAATCATATCAATATCAGCAATTCTGTCTGACTCCCAGTTGGGGGTGTGTGATTTTACATCTTCTTCAAATGTATGGTGATTAAGCATCACTTTTCGGAATAACTCACCAACATAATCTTCATCATCTTGGTTTTTGTATAAGCTTCCTAATAAAAAAGGTCCGTTTGTATTTTGTTTATTCAATGTTCTTACAATCCAAGTATTTACAAAAGGAATATCGTCTACCCAAGTGATATTGACATCTTCGAAATATTCAGCTAGCTTTTCATTTGGAGCAACAATTTCTTTAAAGAAATCAATTACAAAGCTTTTGTCTACTTTGTAAGAATCTTCTACGGTATTCAAATATTTGACATACACATCACTCTTTTGTAACTGATCCCAAATAATCTTTACATATTCATCATCTAAAGACCAATTCTTCAGTTTTTGAGCTTCTATGTGAAGTAATAAGGAATTGCTTTCTGCAATCTTTTTAATCAGTTTATTCTTTATAAATTTGGTGTTGGGTGCTAAATCTTCTTTGGTAGCAAGGTATTTCTTTTTAGAAATCTCTAGTTTTTGTTCGGCTAGTTTCTGAACCTCAACAAGTAAGTGTAGCAATAGAACATATAAATCGAACATTTTCTTGATACTAAACTTTACAAACTTTTCTTCTTTTACGATATCATCATTGTGAGATTGAATCATCGCGTATACAGATTGCATTACCTTAACTCGTATATGTCTTCTATTGATCATCTAAAGAACTTTTTTCATAAAAAGGGCGAATGATAAAAATATCAAACGCCCTGCAAAAGTATCATTATTTTTTACTCCTTTTAAGAGTTTTTTTCTTTTTTACGAATATCGATTCTATTTTGTGCAATATTGAATGCTGCTCTGTGCGTTGTGATGTTTTTCTTTTCAGAGAGTTCGAAAATTTCTAAGGTAGTATTGTAAATGTTTTCTGTTTTTCGAATACTTTCTTCTTTATTATATCCTTCTAACTCTGCATACACATTAATAATCCCTCCTGCGTTGATTAAAAAGTCTGGCGCATACGCAATTCCTTTTTCTTTTAATAATCTTCCGTGTTTCACCTCGTCTGCCAATTGATTATTAGCAGCTCCAGCAATAACTTTCGCATTTAATTGACGAATTGTCCCATCGTTTATGGTAGCACCTAAAGCGCAAGGAGCATAAATATCTACATCTAGTCCGTAGATATCATTTCCTAAAACAACATTTGCATTGTATTTTTTAGAAAGTTCTTCTAACCTTGCTTCATTAATGTCATTGATAATCACTTGAGCTCCTTCATCGGTAATGTGTTTTACTAAGGTTTCTCCAACATGACCAACTCCTTGAACCAACACTTTTTTTCCTTCTAAATTTTCTGTTCCAAATTGGTATTTAGATGCAGCTTTCATTCCCATATACACTCCGTAGGCTGTAACTGGTGAAGGGTTTCCTGAACCTCCTTTAGATTCTGAAATTCCTGTTACATGTGGAGTTACCTCTCGGATAATGTCCATATCTCTGGTTTCCATTCCAACATCTTCAGCAGTAATATATTTTCCGCTAAGAGAATGTACAAACTCTCCAAACCTACGCATCAAATCGTCATTCTTCTGAGTCTTTGCATCTCCAATAATTACAGCTTTACCTCCACCCAAATTTAATCCTGTAATAGCAGCTTTATAGGTCATTCCTCTAGACAAACGCAACACATCATTTAATGCATCCCATTCGCTTTTATAAGTCCACATTCTTGTACCTCCTAAAGCGGGTCCTAAAACTGTATTATGAATACCTATAATTGCTTTTAATCCCGTATCTTCGTCGTTGCAAAAAACGATTTGTTCGTGTCCGTCAAAAGACATTTGTCCAAAGACAGGATCGTTCTTAATTGCAGCAGTATCTATAATTTGTGATGTCATATTTAGGCTTTTATAGTAATCTTTGAAAATTGAATATTTCTCAAAAAACAACGTGCAAAAATATGATATCTTCAAATCATATCAAATTAATTACTGTTTAATTATATATATTTTAACGAAAAGATATTAACAAAACTCATTAATGAAAGCCCTACGGTATCTAAATAAGTACTTTTTAAAATATAAATGGAGATTACTAATAGGTGGTATAATTACGATCTTTTCAAAAATTTTATCGCTGCAAATTCCAAGAATTATTGGGAATTCTTTAAATTCTGTAGAAGCGTATTTAAAAGGAGAGCTTACAGATAAATCTTCTGTAAAAGAAGACCTACTTTGGAATATTCTTTTCATCGTACTCGTTGCAGTTCTAGCAGGTATTTTAACCTTTTTAATGAGGCAAACCATTATTGTGACTTCTCGTTTGGTAGAATTTGATTTAAAGAATGAAATCTATCAACAATACCAAAGACTTTCCATCAACTTTTATAAGAAAAATAGAACTGGAGATTTAATGAATAGAATCAGTGAAGATGTTTCTAAGGTACGCATGTATTTTGGTCCTGCTGTGATGTATTCGATGAATATGATCTTTCTATTTATTGTAGGCTTTACTCAGATGTTAAAAGTAGATCCTACTTTAACAATGTATACACTAATTCCTTTCCCAATACTCTCTATTTCAATATTTTATATTAGTAAAATTATTAATGAGAAAAGCACTGTTGTTCAACAATATCTCTCAAAGCTAACCACATTTAATCAAGAGTTTTTCTCTGGAATTAATGTTGTAAAATCTTATGGAATAGAACCAGTTGTAATTGATGGTTTTGACGATTTGGCTGATAAAAGCAAGCAAAAAAATATTAGCTTATATAAAATACAAGCCTTGTTCTTTCCTTTAATGATTCTATTAATTGGGGTTAGTAACTTAACGGTTATCTACGTTGGCGGGAAGCAATATATTAATGGCGAAATTCCTATTGGTGTGATTGCTGAGTTTATTTTATATGTAAACATGTTAACTTGGCCTGTGGCTGTTGTTGGTTGGGTAACTTCTATGGTTCAGCAAGCTGAAGCATCACAAAAAAGAATTAACGAGTTCTTAAAAGAGGTTCCAGAAATTAAAAACAATACTACAGAAGGTTTTAAAACCGAAGGTGCTATTGAGTTTAAAGACGTTTCCCTTACCTATGATGATACAAATATTGAAGCACTGAAAAATGTCAGTTTTACAGTAAAATCAGGCGAAACTATTGCTATATTAGGGAAAACAGGTTCTGGGAAATCTAGTATTGTCAATTTAGTTTCTCGATTATATGATGCTTCTAGTGGCGAAATTTTTGTTGACAATACTTCTATTCAGAAGGTTAATTTAGATGATTTAAGGAGTGATATTGGTTTTGTGCCTCAAGATCCTTTTTTGTTTTCTGACACCATTTCTAATAATATAAAATTCGGAAAAGAAGATGCTTCTGAAGATGAAATTATTACTGCTGCTAAAAAAGCCGTTGTCCATCAAAATATTATTGATTTTAAAGATGGATATCAAACAATTTTAGGAGAACGTGGTGTAACGCTTTCTGGTGGACAAAAACAGCGTGTTTCTATTGCTAGAGCCATTATTAAAAACCCGCAGATATTAATTTTTGATGATTGTTTGTCAGCCGTAGATACAGAAACTGAGGAAAAAATATTAACACATTTAGAAGAAGTTTCTAAAAATAAAACCACATTTATCATTAGTCATCGTGTTTCATCTGCAAAAAATGCTGATAAAATTATAATTCTTGATGAAGGGAGAATTATTCAACAAGGTGCTCATAATCAATTAATAAATGAAGAAGGATACTATAAAGATCTTTACGAACAACAACTTCTAGAGAAAGAAATATAGTCTTAGATTTTGCCAAGAAGAATATTTTGTTAGTTTTGTTCCTTTATTATAAACAAACAATACAATATTTTACACAGAGTTATGGCGGATAGAGTTGAACAGGAGGAGATTTTTTCACAAGTATTAAGAGCTGGAAGGAGAACTTATTTTTTTGATGTTAGATCTACAAAAGCAGATGATTATTATTTAACAGTTACAGAAAGTAAAAAGTTTACACATGATGATGGTTCTTATCATTATCAGAAACACAAAATATATCTTTATAAAGAAGACTTTAATGATTTCCAAGAGATGTTAGCGAAAGCCACTGACTTTATCGTTAATGAAAAAGGATCTGAGGTAATTAGTGAACGTCATCAAAAAGACTTCAAAAAAGAGGAAACTACCGAAGAAGTTACAGAGAAAAAAACAACAGAAAGTTTTACAGATGTTAATTTCGAAGATATTTAACAGCTGAAAATTCAAATTCAATTTACACAAAAGGAACCATTAACGAAAGTTGATGGTTTTTTATTTTTACCTTGTCTCGTCCTGAAATAGCGTTACACTAAATTTTAAGTGTAATGAAAACTAATTATGAAAAGCGTACCCAGAAAGATTATCCCTTAAGTTTAAAACTCAGTATTGTAGCAGAGATTGAGCGAGGTGAATTATCAACGACTCAGGCCACCAAGCGTTATGGCATTCAATGTAGAAAGACGGTTGTTACTTGGCTACGAAAATATGGTAACTTTGATTGGGAAAATCAAAGTTCTTCTATCATGTCAAAAACTCCACAACAAAGAATTATGGAGCTAGAGCAAAAGCTTCGTTTACTAGAAAAGCAAAAAGCACAATTAGAACATCGCATTGAACGATCAGACAAGAAAGCTATCTTGTTTGATATGATGATTGATCTAGCAGAGAAAGAGTATAATATTCCTATCAGAAAAAACTCAGAACCCAAGTAATCGATATGTTTAGAGTTGATCATCAAGAGAGTATCTCATCCACCTGTGAGTTACTTGGGTTAAGTAGGCAGGTATATTACAGGGCTATCAAGTCAAGACAAAAGCGACGAGATATTGCTTCAAAAGTAGTGGAATTAGTTCATAGAGTTCGTATAGAACAGCCTCGTATCGGCACTAGAAAGCTATATTATATTCTAAAAGGTGAATTACAAGAGTTAGGTGTGGGAAGAGATCAATTGTTTACCATTCTAAAGGCGAATCATATGTTGATTAAACCTAAGCGTAGTTATCATATCACTACCAACTCTCATCATAGGTTTAGAAAGCATAAAAACTTACTTGAACAGTTGACTATACAAAGACCAGAACAGGTGTGGGTATCTGATATTACCTATGTAGGAAATAGACAAAATCCCATGTATTTATCTTTAGTCACAGATGCGTATTCTAAGAAGATTATGGGATATTATCTGGATAGTACCCTTGAAGTGAAAGCTTCTTTGAGAGCCTTGAAAAAAGCCATTAAAAATAGAAGTTATCCCAATCAAAGACTAATACATCACTCTGATAGAGGTTTGCAGTATTGTAGTGATGATTATCAGAAACTATTGGATAATGCAGATATAAAATGTAGTATGACCGAATCCTATGACCCGTATCAAAACGCAGTAGCAGAACGAATCAATGGAATATTAAAACAAGAGTTTTTAATGGAAACGTCGAAAATCAATATCAAGTTGATGCGTAAAATTGTAGAGCAATCTATCAGAATATATAATACCAAAAGACCTCACTGGTCTTGTCAGATGAATACTCCTGGACAAATGCATAAACAGAATAGCATCAAAATAAAATCATACAAAAAGAAAATCTCTTCACAAACCATGGTTTGTGAAGAGATTTTGTAACTTTAATCCTAATAAAAACTGTAACGGTTATTTAGGACTAGTCACCTCAAAAAGATCATAAATACTATTGCCACAAATACAAGAATAGTATTAATAGAATTAAAGGTACGTCCTGTTTGGGTTCTTGATTCTAAAAGCGTAGCGATCTAACATCTGCAATTTGTTCATAAAACATTTTTGATAGTCTTAGCTTTCGCAATAGTTTCTTCCCATTCTCTTTCAGGATTGCTATCAACAGTAATGCCGCCTCCAACATAAATATTTGCTGAATTTTCCAAGAATTCTACACATCTTAAATTCACAAACAATTCAGTTTCTGAGTTCATATTCATTTCTCCTAAAAAACCAGTATAAAAATCTCGTTGATAATTTTCATTTTCCAAGATAAACTGTTTTGCTTTTTGTTTTGGCAAACCACAAACTGCTGGAGTTGGATGCAAAGTATTCAATAAGTTTTTAAGATTAAAACCATCAATCTTTCCTTGTATGTCAGCTTTTAAATGCAATAAATTTCCTGCTTTAGCGGTATATGTTTCAGAAACATAAAATGTATCTAAAACAATTCCGTTGCTTTTATCTTTTATCTGAGAGACAATATAATCAACCACATATTGATGTTCTTTCTTTTCTTTCTCTCCCCAAATTGGATTCATATTTCCTTGATAGGTTTGAGTACTTGCCAAAGCCATGGTTTTAAACTGACCGTTTTTTAATGTGACCAATCTTTCTGGCGTTGCTCCCATCCAAAGACCAATTTCTGGGTGATACCAAACGTAGACAAACGCATTCCCATAGTGAGAAAGTAGTTTTTTAAACGTTTTTACAATTTCCAGATTAGAGATTTTCACCACTTCTTTTCTTGAAAGCACTACTTTTTTAAACTGATTTTTCTTGATTTCTTCAATTCCTTTTTCAATCAGTTGAATATGTTCGTTTTTATCTGAAGCTATGATTTCTATATTATTTTCAGAAGTGGATTTTTCTTCTTCTTTATAAGGTTCCTCAATAATTTCACAAGTTTCTTTGTCAAAAAGAATGGCAGCATCTTTATCATCAAAAGGTGCAAAAACAAAGCCTTCTTCAGTATAGGAATTGGAATACTTCAAATTTGAATTCGCATCAAAGTACCCGTTTACTTTTTGTTCATTAGGCTTTCTAAAGCACACAAAAGGTAATTTTTTAGCGTAAAATGTAGATAGTTTATCGAAAATCAAATCAGTCTAATTCTTTTAATAATGCAGTTTTAACTTCCAAGAAATTAGACCAAACAAGTCCATGTCCTGCTTCATTGATTGTAATAAGTTTAAATTGTTCTTTTGGAAATTGATTCGAAAGATATTCTGAATTTGAATACGGAACAATCCAATCTTTATTTCCATGAATGCTTACAATCTGATTGGGATTGCTATTCCAACTCTTTTCAAAATTTTCTAAATCTTTTTTGTGCGTCATTTTCTCTTTTGAGGCTTGTTTCCATATCGGAGGCACCAGCCAACGAGTTAATTTCCATTTATAGAAGTTCAACATCCATGGCATGGGTTCTACCTTACTGTAAGCAGCAGGTGCTAGCAAAATAACTTTCTTGTATTTCTTTTTCGAAGCCAAAGCAATCGGTCCTCCATAAGAATATCCTACCAAAATCGTTTTTTCTGGTGATAGGTTTTTAGAAAGATCTTCCAACATACTCCTTTCAAACGCAATTGATTCTTGAACTTTATTCTTCTCTTTGTAATTGTATCCTATCCGATCGTAAATAATCATGTTTGCTTTTTTTAGAAACAAACTGTCAGTCATATACTGTTTAAAATCTAAGACAGAACCAATGGTTCCGTGTACAAAAATAATGGTTGGTAAAGTAGTATCATGTTCTATCGCTACTTTTCTATATTCAAATGATTTGAATTTTTCTTTAGAAATGACAGGAATCACTCCTAACTCTTGAAACTCTTCGAATACTTTTTTATCCGATTTTGGCGAAGTTCCCCAATAAAAAAGAATATAAACGCCTACTAAAAGAAGCAGAATAATAATCCCTAAAATTTTAAGAAACTTTTTTAAAATCCTCATTATGATTTCTTTTCTAAAACAATATTGGTCATTTTACAAATAGAGATCAAATTACCTTTTTCATCTACAATTTTCACTTCCCACAAATGAGTAGATCTACCTTTATGAATATTTTTTGCAGTGGCAAACACCTCACCTTCTCTTTTACTTTTAACATGATTGATGGTTAGTTCAATTCCGTTAATCAATTGATTTTTTGCATCGATAAAAAAATGGGAAGCGGCACTCCCCACTGTCTCTGCTAATGCAGCAGTGGCGCCACCATGCAATTGCCCATAAGGTTGATGAACCTTAGGGGTTACAGGCATTTTAGCCGTTAAGAAATCTTCACCTACATCAACGAATTCAATATCAAGAGTTTCCATCAATGTATTTTTAAAACCTTGGTTAAATCCATTCAAAATTTCTTTTTTATCCATGCTAATTCATTTGTTGTGTAAAAATACATATAAAATATTGTAATTTTGCTGCGGTTAATTAGCAATAATCCATGTATAAAATTCGTGTTATTTTAGATACTCAAGAAGATGTAATCCGTACTATTCTAGTAAGCAATGCATCAAATTTAGAGTCTTTACATACTGTAATCTCCAAATCTTTTGGATTCAACGGACAAGAAATGGCTTCGTTTTACAGAACGGATCATGAGTGGAATCAAGGTCAGGAAATTCCATTGTTTAATATGTCAGAAGCAGGAGAAGGAATTTCTATGCAGAACTGCTTTTTAAGAAAAACACTTCCAGAAGTAAATGACAAATTAATTTATGTCTACGATTTTTTAAATCTATGGACGTTTTATGTGGAAGTTGTCGAAATTGCTGATGATTCTACTCCCGATTTACCAAAAACAATCTTATCCGTTGGAGAGATTCCTAAAGAAGCTCCAGAAAAAGAATTTGTTGCGGAAAGCTTTGGAGATGACCTAGATGATGAGTTTAAAGATGAGTTTGATAATCTAGACGATATGGATTTTGATAATTATTAGATGCTAGATGCTAGATGCTAGATGCTAGATGCTGAAAATTGCGACTCTTTTTTTAACTGAAAAACTATTTAACTTTGCAACTTTTATATTTCAACTCACCACTTTGAACCTTTGAAACTTCAAGAACACCAATAAACAGATTGCTTCGCTATGCTCGCAAAGACAAGTTCTTTATATTTTCAATCTCTAAGACTTTGCAACTTTTATATTTTACGGTTTTATATTTCAACTTTAAAACTTTGAACATTCCCAACTTCAATACTTTTCAATTTCAATTTCAATTTCAGTTTCAATCCTAATATCTGTAACATATTTGTATCTTGTTCGTCATACTAACAATTAACCAACAGATACATTCTTGGAAACAATCTTATCTCTTAAAAACCTCGACAAAAAGTACGGTCGAGTTCACGCAGTAAACAATCTCTCTTTTGATATTCAAAAAGGAAATGTATACGGAATCTTAGGCCCTAATGGTAGTGGAAAATCTACCACATTAGGAATCATATTAAATGTAGTTAACAGAACTTCGGGCGATTTTAGCTGGTTTAACGGAAAGCTTTCTACACATCAGGCTTTAAAAAAAGTAGGCGCAATTATAGAGCGACCTAATTTCTATCCTTATATGACGGCAAGACAAAATTTGTCGCTTATCTGTACGATTAAAGGAATTACTACCGAAAAAATTGATGAAAAACTAAAGACCGTTAATCTTTACGAAAGAAGAAATAGTAAGTTTAGAACGTTTTCTCTAGGGATGAAACAACGTTTAGCAATTGCTTCTGCATTGTTAAATGACCCTGAGATTTTAATTCTTGATGAACCTACCAATGGTTTAGATCCACAAGGAATTCATGAGATAAGACAGATTATAAAAGGAATTGCTAAAAACGGAACCACCATCTTATTAGCTTCTCATTTATTAGATGAAGTAGAAAAAGTTTGTAGTCATGTTGTAGTCATTAGAAAAGGAATAAAACTATACAGTGGTAGAGTTGATGAAATGACAGCTTCTAATGGCTTGTTAGAATTGCAAGTAGATACTGATGACGGTAAACTAATGCAACTTTTAGAAGAGCACAAAGGAATTAGCGCTGTTAAAAAAGAAGGAGATTTTATTATTGCTCATTTAAGCGGCCAAATGGAAGCTTCAGAGATCAATTCCTTTTTATTTAGTCGTGGAATTGTTTTATCGCATTTGGTGAAACGTATGCCTAGCTTAGAGCAACAATTCTTAGATCTAACGAATAATAACTAACCACAAAACAACAAGTCATGTTAAGACTACTCACTATAGAATTTCACAAATTAAGATACAACAGAGCCAGCAGGGTTCTATCTATTATCTATTTTGGATTGTTAACTTGTATTGCATTAATTGCCGCAATAAAATTTGATATCGGTCCAGTACAGTTCCATTTAGCAGATGCAGGAATTTTTAATTTCCCTTATATATGGCACTTCAATACTTATATGGCTGCAATACTTAAATTCTTTTTGTTATTGGTCATTGTATCCATGATGGCCAATGAGTATAGCTATAAAACCTTAAAACAAAATTTGATTGATGGCTTAAGCAAAAAAGAATTTATTCTTTCAAAATTCTATACAGTCATTGCTTTTGCTACATTTTCTACAATTTTTATTTTTGTTATTTCTTTAGTTTTAGGATTAATTTATTCTGACTATAATGAAATTAATATCATTTTCTCTGAACTAAGTTATTTATTTGGCTTCTTTATAAAACTAATCGGTTTTTTCTCTTTTGGATTGTTCTTTGGAATCCTAGTAAAACGTTCGGCATTTGCTGTAGGTGCTATGGTTGTTTGGCTAATTATTGAAAGTATGTTTAAAGGCTTACTTTTTTACAACTTTAGAGGAGCTGATGACATTTTTGAGAAGGTTGGTAATGTTATGCAATTCTTCCCTTTTGAATCTATGTCTAACTTAATCAAAGAGCCATTTTCAAGGCTAAATGCTGTAAAAACTGTCGCGAATCAAATTGGAGAACAATTCACTAAAGATTACTCAGTCCAATTTCTAGATGTAATGATTGTTTCTGTTTGGACATTTATCTTTATTTATGCCTCCTATGCACTGTTAAAAAAGAGGGATTTGTAATACTTTTCAGTTATATTTGACGTTTGTATACAAAGTTTAAAATCACATGCGTCTAAAATATTTCTTTGCTTTTGTTTTTTGTTTTATAGCTTTTCAATCTACTTTTAGTCAATTAAGTACAAAACATTATATTCCACCTATTACAACCTCTGATGATATTGGAAATCAATATATTTATATTTCCACACCAAGAAATGGAAATGTAAGCTTTACGATTACACCTGTTGGCGGAACTCTTATTACTGGAATTGTTTCAAATTCTACACCTTATGTTCACAATATAGCAGACTCACCTGGCAATGCTCCTGCAAACAACTCTCAGTTAAATGTAGAACCTGGGGCAACTAATACTGTAATAAGAGATAAAGGTTATATTATTGAAGCTGAAGATGTCGTTTATGTTTCCGTACGATTTAGACAGGCTATTTCTGGAGGAGCAAATCAATTCCACGCAGGTGCACTCGTAAGTAAAGGTTCTTCCAGCCTTGGAACGGTGTTTAGAGCTGGAGGAATGGCATATGAAGGAGTTCCTCCATCTAATGGAGGTGGATATTTAACATTTTTATCGGTAATGGCTACTGAAAATACTACTAGCGTTACTTTTAGTGATTTTCCAGCAGGAATTAGTATTATAAATCATACAGGTGCAACACCTATCAATGCTATGTTGAATGAAGGTGAAACCTATTTACTTGCTGTTGCTGTTGCTTTTGGCGGTGCTCCTAATGATTTAATAGGTACACTTATCAATGCAGACAAACCCATTGTAGTCAATACAGGTTCTGCCTCTAATAGTTTTGGAAATTCTGCAGATGGCGGAGGTAGAGATTATGGAGTAGACCAAATTGTAGATTTTTCTAAAGTAGGAAACGAATATATTTTTGTACGCGGTAATGGAAGTACTGCTGCATCTAACCAATGGGAAAACGTTTTAATTGTAGCACACCAAGACAATACAGATGTTTTTGTTAATAACAACCCTCTTGCAGAAACAACATTAAATGCTGGTGAATGGGTAGTAATTGAAGGAGATGGTATTGGAAATAATGGTAATGGGTATAGTTCTGGTGGAAATATGTATGTCAGAACTTCTACTCCAGTTTTTGCTTATCAAGGAGTAGGAGGAACTGCAAATGGCGAGCCCAATCAAGGAATGTTTTTTGTGCCTCCATTAAGTTGTGAAAACCGTGGAGATGTAAATAATATTGCAAATATTGATAATATTGGTGCTGGTGTTTTTAATGGAGGAATTACCATCGTTACAAATAGAACTGCTACAGTTCAAGTATTTGAAGATGGTATTCTTAGATCTTTTGATGCAGCTGAAGGCCCTTTTGATGTAGATGGAAATCCTGATTATGTTACCTATAAAACGTTAACAACAGCTGGTTTTTCTTTATCAGGTAACGTCTCTGTACAAAGTACTGGCGAATTATATTGCGCTTATTTTAATCAGAATACTGCAGCTGCCTCAGGGAGTTTCTATTCAGGTTTCCCTTCGCCACCAGAAATTAACTTTAATACAGATGTTGCCACCTTAGGTAATTGTATTCCTAATGTTACCTTACAATCTATCAATACCGATTTATTTGATTCTGTTGAATGGTTTTTTGATGATGGCACAGGGGGTGGTTTTGTAAGTACTGGTAATACTACAGGGATGATTACGCCTAGTTTAGCTGGTAGTTATAAGTTAATAGGAACTTTGGTTTGTTCTGGTGCTACTTTTGAATCTCAAGAAATTCCTGTGAGTTTATGTCCGGATGATTTAGACAATGATTTAATTATAGACAATGTTGATATTGATTTAGATAATGATGGTATTTTAAATTGTGATGAGTCTAGAGGAAATGTAATACTTGACTTTACAGACATTAATGTTCCTGTTTTAAATTTTGCAGATGCTTCTACAGATGCAACATTTATTACACCTACATTAAATCAAATAGGAACTTCTACCCTTACCGGTGATGCTACTAGCAATTTTACTTCTACTGTTGACGCAGCTACAAATTCGGAATTAGAATATATTCTTGACTTTAATGAAGCTTCAAACATTGAATTCACTCAAAATCCAGCAGTAGCTCATACAATTGTCAATGGAGAAACTTTTATCTTAACCATTGGTCCCAATACAAAAAACATTACGTTACTGGACCCCGATAACATTTTACTCGTTGATAGTGACTTTGATGATATTTTTGAAACTGGAGTAGATAACTTTTCTTCTTCTGAAATACGTTTTAGACTCAACCCTACACCTACAGGTACAACACCATTTCGATTGGTTGCAAACAATGTAACTCAAGTTACTTTTAAACATTTATTAAGCAATATTGCAGAGAGTTCTTCTTTTTCAGGGAATTTAATGCTGACTTGTTTTGGAATTGATACAGACAATGATGGAATAGTAAATGCATTTGATGCAGACTCAGACAATGATGGAATACCAGACCTTATAGAAGTACAAGGTACAAACTTTACACTTTTAGGAACTGATGCTGATCTAGATGGTTTAGATGATGTATTTGGCGGTGTTGGTGTAATGCCAATAGATTCTGATGCTGATGGTGTTTTAGACATTCTTGATTTAGATTCCGATAATGATGGTGTCTACGATTTGTTTGAAGCGGGTCATGGTCAAGCCGATGCAGATTTAGATGGAATCATTGACAATGCAATAACTACAGCTGGAGCTAATGGTCTTGTAGATGCATTAGAAACTGTCCCCGATAATTTTGTATTAGCCTATACAATTGAGGATTTAGATACAGATACCATCTTTAACTATTTAGACCCAGAAAGTGATGGAGATGGATGTTCAGATGTTATTGAAGCGGGTTATGCCGATCCTAATAATGACGATTTTATTGGTCCTTTACCCGTGGTTGTAGATGCCAATGGTAAAGTAACTGGTATACCTGATGGGTATACAGTTCCAAATTTAGATTATAGTACAGGAGCACCCATTCTACTGAACACTCCTTTTGAAGATGTTGCTTTTTGTGAAGAATCTACATCTACAATCACCTTAGATTCAACCGCAGATACTTTTCAATGGGAAGTAAGTAATGATGGTGGTGCGACTTGGTCAAATCTTGTTGATGATGCAACCTATAATGGAGTCACAACCACTAGTTTACAAATTACAAACTTACCTCTAACCTTTGATAACTATCAATATAGAGTTTTCTTACAAAGAGCAGGAAATAGTTGTGATGATACTTCAAATGCAATTGTATTAACTGTAGAGCCATTACCAATTATTTCTGCAGCCGTAGAGTTAAGACAATGTGATACCGATACTGACGGGTTTTCTGATTTCAATCTCAATGAAGCAGCTACTGACATCTCTGACAACTTTATCAACGAAACATTTGTCTTCTATCCTACGCTATTGGATGCACAAAATGATAGCAATCCTATTTCTGCTGCTGATGCGATTGTATTTACCAATAGAACTGTAACGACAGATATTGTATGGGCACGTGCCATTTCTACCTTTGGTTGTTATAGAATCTCGGAGGTAACACTCATTGTGTCTACAACAGGAATCCCTGCTACTTTTCAAAGAAACTTTGAGAACTGTGATGATTTCTTAGACATCAACGGAGATGACAATATCGATAATGATGATACTGATGGTGTGGCTACTTTTGATTTTAGTGGTGTAGATATTGAAATACGGAATCTATTCCCTCCTACACAAGCGCTTACCATTACCTACTATCGTAATCAAGCAGATGCACTGGCTGAGTTAAACGCTATTACTGATACGGCTAATTATAGAAACATTGGATATCCTAACTCACAACAAATCTATGTACGTGTAGATAGTGATCTTGACAATGACTGTCTTGGGTTTGGACCACATATTACATTAACTGTTGATCCTGTGCCTACAGCTACGGATGTTTCTGATCTTGAACTCTGCGATAATTTAGATGATGGGGATGGGTTTAATGGCATTGTACAAACCTTTGATCTTGAGAGTCAAACACCTTTAATTTTAGGAACTCAAAATCCTGCAGATTATACAGTCACCTATCACACCAATGCGGCAGATGCCAATGCAGGTGTTGCTGCCATTACTACTTCTGGTATGTATACCAATACTGTGGCGGATTTACAAACTATCTATGTTAGAGTAACCAACAATACAACTTTGTGTTTTACAGATCATACTTCTTTTGATTTGATTGTAAATCCATTGCCGGTGGCTAACTTTGTACAAGACCTTGAAATCTGTGATGACGATTCGGATGGTTCTGCTCAAAATGGGTTCTCACAAAGCTTTGATCTAGAACTACAAACTCCTGGTGTTCTTGGAACTCAAGATCCTGCTATATTTAGTGTTACCTATCATGCTTCTTTAGCTGATGCACAAGCGGGAATATTACCTTTAGGAAGTCCATTCTCTAACTCTGTGCCGTTCTCTCAAATCATTTATGTTCGAGTATTTAATTCCGTAACTCAATGTGCCAATGGAATCTCTAACTTTAATGCCATTGTAAATCCTGAACCTACCACTGAGAATGTCTCTAATCTATCCTACTGTGATGATGCTACTGATGGAGATGACACCAATGGGTTTATACAAAATATTGATCTCGATAGTCAGATTCTTGGAATCTTAGGACCTCTGCAAGACGAGGATGACTTTACAGTTACTTTCCATGAAACAGCTGCAGATGCAAGCTCTGGAAATAGTCCTCTTAGCAGTCCGTATTCTAATACGATGGCTGGTCAACAAACCATTTATGTACGAGTGTTGAATGACGATACTTTATGTGTCAATGATGATTTTACGTTTGATGTCATTGTAAACCCTTTGCCTGATTTTCAGGTGACCACTCCTCAGATTGTATGCCTGAATGGACCTCCATTAACCATTAGAGTAGAAAATCCTGCGGCGGTATATGATTATGTATGGACAGATCCTAATGGAAATATGATTGCTGGAGTTTCTGAAATTACCATTACATCGGGTGGACTCTATACCATAACAGCATCTACTACTGATGGAACTACCGATGAGAATGGTGTCCCATGTGCGAGAGTACGTACAATACAAGTTGATGAATCCATCATTGCAACCATCACAGATGATGATGTAATTATTGTAGATGATAACGATAATAATTCTATTACCATAGATCCTACCAATCTTGGTATTGGTGATTATGAATATGCTTTAATCAATGAGGACAATGGACAAACAACTCCTTTTCAAGATGATCCGCTTTTTGAAAACTTGGAAGGGGGATTTTATACCATATTAGTTCGTGATAAAAATGGATGTGGAACTGCCTCATTATTAGTATCGGTAGTAGTATTCCCTAAGTTCTTTACTCCTAATAATGACGGGGTGAACGATACTTGGGCAATCAAAGGTGCAAACTCAACATTCTTCCCTTCTTCTCAAATACATATCTTTAATCGATTTGGAAAAGTAATCGCTGAAATTGATATTGACAATCCTGGTTGGAATGGAACTTTTAATGGGAAAGCACTCCCATCGGACGATTATTGGTTTAGTATTGTTCTTGTTCCTGCAAATACTAATAGACCCACTATTAATAGAAAAGGGAACTTTGCGATGCTGAGAAATAAAAGGAATTAATGAAACTCGTTTAAACTTTTTCGCTTGAATTTAAAAAGTTTAAACGAGTTCAATATACATACTATACTTTGAGTTGTTATATTCAAATCACCCTTAAATGAAATTAACTACTAGAGGTTTTAAAAAAGCCTCATTTCTTATTTTTTTTATTAGTTTTTTGACAAGTATATCTTCTGGGTATGCACAGACAATAAGTGTGAATGATGCAGCTGATCCAGAAGCTGTATTTTCTCCTGAAGACCTAATTCGCAATATCTTAATAGACGGGGACTGTGCCAATGTAGATAACATATCTTCATTAGTCAATGGCAATCCAGATGATGTTACAACTAAAAGTTATGGATATTTTAGAAGGCAAACTGATAGTCGATTCCCTTTTAAAGAAGGAATAATTTTAACCACAGGAAATGCATTTAATTCCAGCAATCCTGCAACCCCAGATTTAGGTACTGATTCTGGTACAGGTGGAGACGCTGATTTGCTTGCCGCTATTCCTGGAGGCGGACCATTTTCTAACGCAACAGTATTTGAATTTGATTTCGTTCCTGTATCAAATACGATTAGTTTTAGATATTTAATGGCATCTGAAGAGTACGAAACTGCCCAAGGGTTTCCTTGTGATTTTGCAGATAGTTTTGCTTTTTTGTTAAGGCAAGAAGGAACAACTGCCTATGATAATATTGCTGTTTTACCCGATGGAACTACTCCTGTAAGTGTTGTAAATGTTCATGCAGAAATTCCTACATCAGCAGCAAATGGAGGCTGTCCAGCAGAAAATGAAACTTTTTTTCAAGGGTATGATTTAGGAGATACCAATTTCGGAGGTAGAACAGTTGTTTTAACGGCAACTGCTACTGTAATTCCAAATACCACCTATCACATTAAATTAGTAATTGCTGATGCAGTAGATACTCAATTTGACTCTGCCGTATTTTTAGAAGCTGGGAGTTTTAATTTAGGATTGGATTTAGGCGATGATTTTGTGACAGCAGATAATACTGCTGTTTGTGGAAGTTCAATTCCTCTGATGGCAAATATTGTAGCAAGCAGTTACCAATGGTTAAAAGATGGAGTTGCTATTCCTGGAGCTACTGATCAAACCTATAATGCTAATTTAGGAGACGGAACTTATACCTGCGAAATCTCTATCAGTAGTAGTTGTATAGATAGTGACGATATTTTCTTAGAGTTTGTAGATGCCGCAACGATTAATCCAACCATTAGTAATTTTCAAATATGTGATGTCGATGGAGATTTGATGGAAACTTTTGACTTGACATCTCGAGATACTGAAATTTTAAACGGACAAGACCCTGCTATTTTTGAAGTTCAATATTTCTCTGATGCAGCATATACAACATTGATTCCGAGTCCAACAGCCCATAACAATACAAGTCCAACCGAAACAATATATGCAAGAGTTGTAAATCGAAACAGTACTAATTGTATTGCAGATGGCTCATTTACGATAGAAGTAACGGGTATTCCTATTCCTACAGCTCCTATAGATTATGAAATTTGTGACAATGCTGACGATGGAGATGATACCAATGGTTTTGTCGATCGTTTTTTATTATCTACCAAAGATGTTGAAATTTTAGGGAGTTTAGACCCTGCACAATACAATGTATCCTATCATACTACTTTGGTAGGTGCAGAAACTAGTAATAGTACAGATGTCATCAATAAAAATGTCCTATATACCAATACAATCATCAACATCCAACCAATCTATGTTCGTGTAGAAAATGTTGGTAATGTAGATTGTAATGATACCTCTATCGCTTTTAATTTGATTGTTAGTGAATTGCCTACTACTACTGCAGCCGTAGAATTAAGACAATGTGATACCGATATTGACGGGTTTTCTGATTTCAATCTCAATGAAGCAGCTACTGACATCTCTGACAACTTTATCAACGAAACATTTGTCTTCTATCCTACACTCTTAGATGCTCAAAATGACACCAATGCTATTTCTGCTGCAGATGCGATTGTATTTACCAATAGAACTGTAACGACAGATATTGTATGGGCACGTGCTATTTCTACCTTTGGTTGTTATCGAATCTCGGAGGTAACACTCATTGTATCTACAACAGGAATCCCTGCTACCTTTCAAAGAAACTTTGAGAACTGTGATGATTTCTTAGACATCAACGGAGATGACAATATTGATAATGATGATACTGATGGTGTGGCTACTTTTGATTTTAGTGGTGTAGATATTCAAATACGGAATCTATTCCCTCCTACACAAGCGCTTACCATTACCTACTATCGAAATCAAGCAGATGCACTGGCTGAGTTAAACGCTATTACTGATACGGCTAATTATAGAAACATTGGATATCCTAACTCACAACAAATCTATGTACGTGTAGATAGTGATCTTGACAATGACTGTCTTGGGTTTGGACCACATATTACATTAACTGTTGATCCTGTACCTACAGCTACGGATGTTTCTAATCTTGAACTCTGTGATAATTTAGATGATGGGGATGGGTTTAATGGCATTGTACAAACCTTTGATCTTGAGAGTCAAACACCTTTAATTTTAGGAACTCAAAATCCTGCAGATTATACAGTCACCTATCACACCACTGCGGCAGATGCCAATGCAGGTGTTGCTGCCATTACTACTTCTGGTATGTATACCAATACTGTGGCGGATTTACAAACTATCTATGTTAGAGTAACCAACAATACAACTTTGTGTTTTACAGATCATACTTCGTTTGATTTGATTGTAAATCCATTGCCGGTGGCTAACTTTGTACAAGACCTTGAAATCTGTGATGATGATTCGGATGGTTCTGCTCAAAATGGATTCTCACAAAGCTTTGATCTAGAACTACAAACTCCTGGTGTTCTTGGAACTCAAGATCCTGCTATATTTAGTGTTACCTATCATGCTTCTTTAGCTGATGCACAAGCGGGAATATTACCTTTAGGAAGTCCATTCTCTAACTCTGTGCCGTTCTCTCAGATCATTTATGTTCGAGTATTTAATTCCGCTACTCAATGTGCCAATGGAATCTCTAACTTTAACGCCATTGTAAATCCTGAACCTACCACTGAGAATGTCTCTAATCTATCCTACTGTGATGATGCTACTGATGGAGATGACACCAATGGGTTTATACAAAATATTGATCTCGATAGTCAGATTCTTGGAATCTTAGGACCTCTGCAAGACGAGGATGACTTTACAGTTACTTTCCATGAAACAGCTGCAGATGCAAGCTCTGGAAATAGTCCTCTTAGCAGTCCGTATTCTAATACGGTGGCTGGTCAACAAACTATTTATGTACGAGTGTTGAATGACGATACTTTATGTGTCAATGATGATTTTACGTTTGATGTCATTGTAAACCCTTTGCCTGATTTTCAGGTGACCACTCCTCAGATTGTATGTCTGAATGGACCTCCATTAACCATTAGAGTAGAAAATCCTGCGGCGGTATATGATTATGTATGGACAGATCCTAATGGAAATATGATTGCTGGAGTTTCTGAAATTACCATTACATCGGGTGGACTCTATACCATAACGGCATCTACTACTGATGGAACTACCGATGAGAATGGTGTCTCATGTGCGAGAGTACGTACAATACAAGTTGATGAATCCATCATTGCAACCATCACAGATGATGATGTAATTATTGTGGATGATAACGATAATAATTCTATTACCATAGATCCTACCAATCTTGGTATTGGTGATTATGAATATGCTTTAATCAATGAGGACAATGGACAAACAACTCCTTTTCAAGATGATCCGCTTTTTGAAAATTTAGAAGGTGGATTTTATACCATATTAGTTCGTGATAAAAATGGATGTGGAACTGCCTCATTATTAGTATCGGTAGTAGTATTCCCTAAATTCTTTACTCCTAATAATGACGGGGTGAACGATACTTGGGCAATCAAAGGTGCAAACTCAACATTCTTCCCTTCTTCACAAATACATATCTTTAATCGATTTGGAAAAGTAATCGCTGAAATTGATATTGACAATCCTGGTTGGAATGGAACTTTTAATGGGAAAGCACTCCCATCGGACGATTATTGGTTTAGTATTATTCTTGTTCCTGCAAATACTAACAGACCCCCTATTAATAGAAAAGGGAACTTTGCGATGCTGAGAAATAGAAGGTAAACCCCTATAAATTAATTTTTTACTTCATCAATGAAAATACGATTCTTAGGTAACTTCATTTTTAGCCTATTTTTCTTTTTATCAAGAATATTTTCATAATTAATTTATTATTTCTAAATTACTAACCATTAAGTAATTAAAAAAAATCAGTCATGAAAAAAATTATTCTTTCTTGCATATTACTATGCGCATTTGCTATTACATCTACAATTGAAGCCCAAAGAGGTTTTCTAACTCCCGTAAGAACCGACTATTGCTCTACACCAAGTACAACAAATCCGATTCCAGGTCACAATCCCACTAAATATATAAGAAACTCTAGTGATCATTGTTTTAAAATTTATGTGCATGTAATTAACAAAACGGATACAACAGGTGGGGTTACTACATTACAAGTTCAAGAGGCGATCCAATTTTTAAATCAAGAGTTTAGCAGTGCAGATATTTCATTTAATTGGGATGGATCTACCAATGAAATTAACGATACCGATTTATTTTTTAATCCAGACAATATTTTAGACCATAGTTCACATACAGATGGTATCGATATTTATTTTGGACCTACACGAATAAGACCTTCTGATCCCTTTATGAGTCCAGGAGGTGGTTTTACTGATGGATCAGGTGTGTCAAGTGCACTCTATATTTTTGGAGGGACAAGTGATGGTGGTCTTCCTTTAATAGAAACCAGTATCTTCCCTCATGAAATGGGCCATGTATTAGGCTTATATCATACCCATGAAACTACAGAAGAGATCGCTGCTCCTGCTGGAAAATGTAAAGAATATGTAAACAATTCTCGTTTGGGACCTTTAGATTTTAGTATCCCTAATGGAGTACAATGTGGCGATTTTGTCATGGATACTCCTGCTGATCCAGATCTTAGAGATTTAGAAATCTATAATACCTGTAGTTGGACGCCAAGCACTGCTACAAACCCACTAAATATCACTGACTTTTGGGGAGACATCTATAACCCAGACGAAACAAACATCATGTCTTATGCACCAGTAATGTGTACAGATCAAGGAAACCTTGGAGGCTTTACAAATGGACAAATAAGTAGAATGAAATTTGCCATTGAGAATTTAACACATTTACAAAATGCTTTATGTGGTGCTACAGGATGTAATTGGTTAAAAAACATAGGTTCATCTTCAGGAACTCTTGAGACTGAAGGTATAAGAACTTTAACTACAGATTCTAATGGAAATGTATATGTAGTAGGTAATTCTAGTGGAAATATTGAATTTGAAGGCATTAATTTTACTGGTACCACTTACCTTATTAAATTCAACCCGTCTGGTTGTTTAGTATGGATAAAAGATATATCTCAATTGAAAGTCCCTACTAGCATAGAAATTAACAACTTTGATGAGTTAATTCTTTTCTCTAGAGAAAAATATAGTTTTAATGGACCTCCTGTCTCAACATATCCTTTCACGACTGAGTACTACTTAACAAAATTAGATTCTTCTAATGGCAATATCGTTTGGGAAAATACTATTTCAAATATTAGAGGTGGAAGTGATGAATATTGGATGGATATAAACTCTAGTAATGGAAATATTTATTTACTATTAAATACTCACTATAGTTTCAATTTAACAGATCAAAGCGGCTTTCATAACATTCCAAGATTTAGTGATGATGGATTTAATGAAATTACTATCCTGAGATTTAATGGATTAGGAATAATGGATTGGAGTAAATCTGTACATACTAACCTATCTCATGGATATCCAACTCCTGTAATTACTACTCCCATTGCTGATAATATGACAGTATCTGAAAATGATGATATATATATAACTACTATAGCTACAGGAGGTTATACATACTACTTCTCCAATAGCTTGTATAGCATGTCAATACCTCAAAGCATAAACCCAACATTTGAAAGGCTAACATTTTTAATAAAGATAAATTCTAATTCAAATTTAATTCAACATAAAGTATCACAAAGCACGTATTATACTGCAATAGAACATTCCTCTAGTCAGAATTTGCTGTATAGTTATAAGAGAACTATGAGTTTAGCGAACCCTGCAACCCACCCTCCTTATTTAGTTACATTAGACTCGAATCTTAATGAAATTCAAACTGGAAGCATCCCTTTCAGCAATGAGTTTTGGAAAATATATCCTTCGCGAAATATTGTTGAACATAATGGAAATATTTTCATTTCTACTTACGGTAATAATCTTTTATGGGTAGGAAAAATTAACATTAGCAATCATATTGTCTGGTATAAATCTTCTTTTCCAACAAATAGTAATATTGCTAAAGGAAGAGATATTAGTGTATATAACAACAAGCTATTCGTTGGAGGTCATATGCAAAACGATGATATGCTACTTGAAAACAATCAATTTATACCTCATAATGGTGGCATAGACGGCTTTCTATTAAGGGTTATAGATGAAGATAATTCAGCTACAATTAGAAGAAATTCATTAAAAAACAAAGATTTAACAATTATTGATTCAGAAAATAAATACCTTTCTTTATTCCCCAACCCTTTTGATACTCAACTTACTCTTAAACAAGATCAAAAGAATCCGATTGTACAAATTATCATTTATGACAAATATGGAAATATCCTATTAAGTCAAAAAACAGAGAACACAACAAGTGAAGTAGAACTCAATACTTCTCAGCTTTCAAAAGGTATTTATTTTATAAAAACAATGTATACAAATGGCAAATCTGAGATAAAACAAATTATTAAATAATAATAATAATTAGAAAAAATTACTTTAAAAACGTGTGCTTGTTAAGTACACGTTTTTTTATTTCACACATCATAAATCCCTTAACAAAGCGTTAACATAGTACAATACTTTTTTTTATCTTAGCAACTCTAATCCTAGATTTCATTGAAAATGAAAAATATAATCATCGTTCTATCATTTTTGCTTTTTAGCACCTTCTTATTTTCTCAAGAAAACAAAATTACTGTATCACCTAGTTCATTAGAAAGCTGGTCTTCTATTTCTGTTGTTGTAGCGAAAAAAGGGATTTATAATTTAAAAATAATAAATAGCAAAGGAAAAGAAATGCTAAAAAAAGAGTTAGAAATTTCTGATAGAAAGATATTTGGTTTTAAATATAATTTTAGGAATTTTAAGAAAGGTAATTATAGTTTTGAATTAATCAAAAATGATTCTATTGTTGCAAAAAGTAATATCCAAAAAATAAAAAAGGATGATTAAACGTATACTTTTAATTATAATTTTCCTTACTAGCATTAATATTTACTCTCAACTTTCTGACTGTGCAGGTGCTATTGCTGTATGTGAAACATCAACTCAAGATCATAACGTAAATGGTTTAGGAGTAGATGATTTCCCAGGACTATCAGGATCTGGTTGCCTCGGAACTGGTTCAGGTTCTGTTACTACAGTTGAAGCAAATTCAATTTGGTTTAGATTCAGAGCTTCAGGCACTGGCGAAATGGGCTTTAATATCATCCCCTTTGACATGGGTGAAGATTGGGATTTTGCTTTATACGGGCCAGACGACACATGCGGTAATTTAAGTGACCCAATGAGAGGCGTAGATGGAAATTTTGTTTGTAACTATTCTACTTCTGGAGGAAATGGAAATACAGGCGCAGGAGTAGACCCAGTTTCAGGCGTCCAAAATATTCGTTACTCAAGTTATTTTCTAGTAGAAACAGGAAAAGAATACTTATTGTTAATTAACAGTTTTGCTGGTAGTAATAATCAATTTACACTTGAATGGACTGGAGATTTAATTGATAGTTCTCCTGGCACAAACCCTCTAGATTGCTCAATTGTAGTTGGCGACTTAGGAGCAGATCAAGATGTATGTGAAGGAACTACAGTAACTTTAGATGCTACACCTTCTATGGGAACAGCAGTAGGTTATAAATGGTTTGTAGATACAGGAGCAGGATTTATGGAACTCGTAGGAGAAACAAATCCTACCTTAGTTATTGATGATGATGTCTCTGGAATTTATAAAGCAGAAGTCACCGATATGGACGGAAATACAGGAGAAGACGAAGTAGTGATTACCTTTCATCCTCAAGCTACTATTGGTACTTTGCCTTTTACCACCTATGAACAATGTGAAGTCGATGGTTTCTCATTTGATTTACCAACATTATTTGATTCAGATTTATTAGATGGGCAAGATCCTGCAATTTTTGAGGTAGCTTACTACAATACCTTAGCAGATGCGAATGCTAATTTAAGCCCAATTATTGGTTTGTATACTAGCCCTACGCCATTTGTATCTGTAGAAATTTTTGCTAGAGTTTTAAATACAGCTGCTCCCAATGCATGTATGCCCGTAACCACAAGTTTTAATTTATTGGTCAACCCAAACCCTGTACTACAAAACCCTGCTGATTATGAATTTTGTGATGATAATACAGATGGAGATGACACCAATGGAATTGTGCAAAATTTTATATTATCAACAAAAGATACCGAGGTTTTAGGTCCTTCATTAGATCCTGCCGATTATACCGTTAACTATTACGAATCTCTAGACGATGCAAATAATGATCTAAGTCCAATTGATAAGATAAATCCGTATACAAATATAACAGCGGTGACGCAACCCATTTTTGTACGGGTAACCAATAATGCTACAGGATGTTTCACTTTCTCTTCAGTTGCTCTTTTTAATTTAGTGGTCAACCCTTTACCTGTTGTAAACAGTCCTGTCTTATTGCAACTTTGTGATACAGATCAAGATGGATTTATTAGTTTTGATCTTACTGAAGCAAATCCAGATATTTCAGCAGATTTTGTCAATGAAATATTTATATTCTACCCTACATTATTGGATGCCCAAAACGATACCAATGCTATTTCTGCTCCCGATGCGATTGCATTTACCAACATAAATGACACCAACGATTCCGTTTGGGTAAGAACCTTTACTGTGAATGGTTGTTTCCGAATTTCTCAAATTAATTTAGAAGTTACAAATACCGTCATTCCAACTACATTCGAAAGAACTTTTAATGTATGTGATGACTATTTAGACATCAACGGAGTTGATAATATTAATAATGATGATACAGATGGAGTTACTACCTTTGATTTTAGTGCAACTACGGCTGAAATTATCGCTGAATTTCCACCATCGCAAACATTCAACATTACGTATTATCAAACATTGTCTGATGCAAATAGTGCTATCAATGAAATTACGGATATTAGTAATTATAGAAATATCAGTTCACCCAACACACAGCAAATCTTTATACGTGTAGAGAATCCTGCCAATGCAACGTGTTTGTATGTAGGTACTCATATTACATTGGTTGTAGATCCTGTTCCTACAGCGCAACCTGCAAGCTTTTTAGAGTTGTGTGACGATAATAGTGATGGAGATGACACCAATGGGTTTGTACAATCATTTAACCTAGAAAGTCAAAATGCAACGATTTTGGGCGCACAAGATCCCGCTGATTTTACAGTGACCTATCATGAGTCTGCTGCAGATGCAAATTCAGGAGCCAATCCACTTTCATCACCGTATAGCAATACCATTGCCAATACGCAGACCATTTATGTAAGAGTTACCAATAATACAACGGGATGTTTTACAGATCGTACCAATTTTGATATTTTTATTCGTCCATTGCCTGTTATCACTGATGCCGTAGAATTAAGACAATGTGATACTGATACTGACGGGTTTTCTGATTTCAATCTCAATGAAGCAGCTACCGATATCTCTGACAACTTTATCAACGAAACATTTGTGTTTTATCCTACACTCTTAGATGCTCAAAATGACACCAATGCTATATCTGATGCTGATGCGATTGTATTTACCAATAGAACTGTAACGACAGATATTGTGTGGGCACGTGCCATTTCTACCTTTGGTTGTTATCGAATCTCGGAGGTAACACTCATCGTTTCTACAACAGGAATCCCTGCTACCTTTCAAAGAAACTTTGAGAACTGTGATGATTTCTTAGACATCAACGGAGATGACAATATCGATAATGATGATACTGATGGTGTGGCTACTTTTGATTTTAGTGGTGTAGATATTCAAATACGGAATCTATTCCCTCCTACACAAGCGCTTACCATTACCTACTATCGTAATCAAGCAGATGCACTGGCTGAGTTAAACGCTATTACTGATACGGCTAATTATAGAAACATTGGATATCCTAACTCACAACAAATCTATGTACGGGTAGATAGTGATCTTGACAATGACTGTCTTGGGTTTGGACCACATATTACATTAACTGTTGATCCTGTACCTACAGCTACGGATGTTTCTGATCTTGAACTCTGTGATAATTTAGATGATGGGGATGGTTTTAATGGCATTGTACAAACCTTTGATCTTGAGAGTCAAACACCTTTAATTTTAGGAACTCAAAATCCTGCAGATTATACAGTCACCTATCACACCAATGCGGCAGATGCCAATGCAGGTGTTGCTGCCATTACTACTTCTGGTATGTATACCAATACTGTGGCGGATTTACAAACTATCTATGTTAGAGTAACCAACAATACAACTTTGTGTTTTACAGATCATACTTCGTTTGATTTGATTGTAAATCCATTGCCAGTGGCTAACTTTGTACAAGACCTTGAAATCTGTGATGATGATTCGGATGGTTCTGCTCAAAATGGATTCTCACAAAGCTTTGATCTAGAACTACAAACTCCTGGTGTTCTTGGAACTCAAGATCCTGCTATATTTAGTGTTACCTATCATGCTTCTTTAGCTGATGCACAAGCGGGAATATTACCTTTAGGAAGTCCATTTTCTAATTCTGTGCCGTTCTCTCAGATCATTTATGTTCGAGTATTTAATTCCGCTACTCAATGTGCCAATGGAATCTCTAACTTTAACGCCATTGTAAATCCTGAACCTACCACTGAGAATGTCTCTAATCTATCCTACTGTGATGATGCTACTGATGGAGATGACACCAATGGGTTTATACAAAATATTGATCTCGATAGTCAGATTCTTGGAATCTTAGGACCTCTGCAAGACGAGGATGACTTTACAGTTACTTTCCATGAAACAGCTGCAGATGCAAGCTCTGGAAATAGTCCTCTTAGCAGTCCGTATTCTAATACGGTGGCTGGTCAACAAACTATTTATGTACGAGTGTTGAATGACGATACTTTATGTGTCAATGATGATTTTACGTTTGATGTCATTGTAAACCCTTTGCCTGATTTTCAGGTGACCACTCCTCAGATTGTATGTCTGAATGGACCTCCATTAACCATTAGAGTAGAAAATCCTGCGGCGGTATATGATTATGTATGGACAGATCCTAATGGAAATATGATTGCTGGAGTTTCTGAAATTACCATTACATCGGGTGGACTCTATACCATAACGGCATCTACTACTGATGGAACTACCGATGAGAATGGTGTCTCATGTGCGAGAGTACGTACAATACAAGTTGATGAATCCATCATTGCAACCATCACAGATGATGATGTAATTATTGTGGATGATAACGATAATAATTCTATTACCATAGATCCTACCAATCTTGGTATTGGTGATTATGAATATGCTTTAATCAATGAGGACAATGGACAAACAACTCCTTTTCAAGATGATCCGCTTTTTGAAAATTTAGAAGGTGGATTTTATACCATATTAGTTCGTGATAAAAATGGATGTGGAACTGCCTCATTATTAGTATCGGTAGTAGTATTCCCTAAATTCTTTACTCCTAATAATGACGGGGTGAACGATACTTGGGCAATCAAAGGTGCAAACTCAACATTCTTCCCTTCTTCACAAATACATATCTTTAATCGATTTGGAAAAGTAATCGCTGAAATTGATATTGACAATCCTGGTTGGAATGGAACTTTTAATGGGAAAGCACTCCCATCGGACGATTATTGGTTTAGTATTATTCTTGTTCCTGCAAATACTAACAGACCCCCTATTAATAGAAAAGGGAACTTTGCAATGCTGAGAAATCAAAGGAACTAAGGAAAACGGCTTGTAGTCTGTTGTTTAGAACTTGGGTTAGGGATTGCAGCGGCATCCCACGCTTTTGGCGTGGATATAGTGGAAAGCCCGACCACGCCTTTTGTAGCGTGGGAACCTCCGAAAAAATAAAAAACTCCTTTTTTAGGCAACTACTTTTTATTGAAATAGATCGCATCATAAATGAAAAGGATTTGTATTTTTATAAAATGGATTTTAAATTACAATCTGAGTTCGAACCTACTGGAGATCAGCCAGATGCCATCAAACAACTTATAGAAGGGGTTAGTTCTCAAGAGAAATATCAGACGCTTTTGGGTGTTACTGGATCTGGAAAAACTTTCACAGTAGCCAATGTTGTCGAAAAAATAAACAGGCCTACTTTGGTATTGGCACATAATAAGACGTTGGCAGCTCAATTGTATTCGGAATTCAAACAGTTTTTTCCTGAAAATGCTGTTGAGTATTTTGTTTCTTATTATGATTATTATCAGCCAGAAGCTTATATTCCTGTAACGGGAACTTATATCGAAAAAGATCTTTCTATTAATGATGATATTGAACGCCTCCGTTTAAGTACAACGTCTTCCCTACTTTCAGGAAGAAGGGATGTGCTGGTTGTTGCATCTGTTTCTTGTCTTTATGGAATTGGAAATCCTGTAGAGTTTAAGAAAAATATAATTCCGATTGAAGTCGGGCAAATTATTTCAAGAACAAAATTCTTACATCAATTGGTCACCAGTTTGTATTCTAGAAGTGATGTAGAAATTAAAAGTGGAACTTTTAAAGTAAAAGGCGATGTGGTTACTATTTTTCCTTCTTATGGAGAGAATGGATATAGAGTCCACTTTTTTGGCGATGAGATTGAAGAAATTGAATCCATAGACATCGTTAATAATCAAGTGATTGAAAGCTACGAAAGCCTTACCATATATCCAGCAAATTTATTTGTGACTTCTCCTGATGTTTTACAAAATGCCATTCATCAAATTCAAGAAGACATGGTAAAACAGGTTGATTATTTCAAAGAAATCGGGAAACATCTAGAAGCAAAACGTTTAAAAGAGCGCACAGAATTTGATCTGGAAATGATTCGGGAATTAGGGTATTGCTCGGGAATTGAGAATTATTCTCGTTATTTGGATGGACGAGATCCTGGTACCAGACCTTTCTGTTTGCTAGATTATTTCCCAGAAGATTATTTAATGATTATTGACGAAAGTCACGTAACCATTCCGCAAACCCATGCCATGTACGGTGGCGATAGAAGTAGAAAAGAGAATTTGGTTGAATATGGTTTTCGATTGCCTGCAGCCATGGACAATAGGCCTTTAAAGTTTGAAGAATTTGAAGCAATTCAGAATCAAACTATTTATGTGAGTGCCACTCCTGCTGATTACGAATTACAAAATACAGAAGGAGTATTTGTAGAGCAAGTAATACGTCCGACGGGATTGTTAGATCCAGAAATAGAAATTCGTCCGAGTTTAAATCAGATTGATGATTTGATTGAAGAAATTCAAATTAGAGTAGAAAAAGATGAACGAACTTTGGTGACTACTTTAACCAAAAGAATGGCAGAAGAATTGACAAAATATTTGAGTCGTGTTGCTATTCGTTGTCGTTATATCCATTCTGATGTAGACACTTTAGAACGTGTGGAAATTATGCAAGACTTACGGAAAGGTTTGTTTGATGTGTTGATTGGAGTTAACTTACTTCGTGAAGGTTTGGATTTACCCGAAGTTTCTTTAGTCGCCATTTTAGATGCCGATAAAGAAGGTTTTTTACGTTCGCATCGTTCTTTAACCCAAACTATTGGTAGGGCGGCACGGAATATAAATGGTAGAGCAATCATGTATGCAGATAAAATAACACGGAGCATGCAACGAACCATTGATGAAACCAATAGACGTAGAGAAAAACAGATTGCTTACAATACTGAAAATAACATCACTCCTACTCAGATCAACAAAAAAATTGATGATACACTGTCTCGAAAAGCAGTTGCCTCTTATCAATACAATAGTGCCATACAAGAAGCCGCAGAGCAAGACTTACAATACTTACCAAAATCTGAAATCGAAAAACGAATTCGTGATCGTAGAAAGCAAATGGAAGAAGCTGCCAAAGCATTAGATTTTATTGTTGCGGCTCAACTACGTGATGAGATTAAGGTTTTAAAAGAAAGTCTGACATGATTAGAAAGTTATCTTTAAATGCCTCATTACTTTTTAAATAAAACCAAAAACCCAAATCTTTTATGATTTGGGTCCTTTTCTCTTCTTCTTTTTCTTGGGCATTTTTCCCTTAATACGCTTTTTCACTTCTTCTATGATATAGATAAAGTCAGTCTCATAATTGTATTTCGCTGCTTTATCTATCATTTTCATAGCTCTTTTATAGTTCAATAATCTTTCGTTTAACACAGCTTTGTTGATATACAACATTGCTTTGTTCACACCTTTTACTGTAAAAGCAAAATCCATAAAATCTTCTGCTTCTTTGTAATCTTCATTATTTAATAAGGCTGTGATATACACATTGTAAACTTCAAATGCATTGATTCTTTCCCCTAATACTCTTTTGTAGTATTCGATAGCAGTTTCGTAATCAAATAATTTTTCTGCATACAATCTTCCCATTAATGTTAATGCCATTGTATTATTTTCGTCATAAGACAAGGCATAGTTTAAAGCTTCTGCTGCATACTCGATATTGTAATCGAATTCTTCCATCGCTTTAAAAACGTAGTTGTTTGTATAATTTCCCATAGTATGGCATCTTTTATTTAATGTTTATTAATTGTCACTTCGAGTGTCACGCCTTAGCGTGATGTACTGACATTCTTACTTTTTTTATTGTCTTTGCGAGGCTTTTTTGAACTCGTTTAAAAAAAAGACGTGGCAATCTCTTCATGAGATTCCTTCATTTCATTCGGAATGACGGTTAAGTTTCATCACGCAAATCATTCTTTAACTGCTGACGTTTTGATCTATAATTCTTCTGTTTTTTATCCTGCTTAAAATCGGTTCCTGTAAATATTTTTACAGGGTTTCCTCTTTCTAATTCTCGATGATTCTCCCATTGATCTTTGATCGATGTTTTGAATCCTTCCAAATTCTTTTCAGCTACTTTTTGTTGTAATCGCTGTGTTGCCAGTTTTTTATTCTGATGTTGTGATCTGCTTTCCAACACCACCACCTGAATTCCTGTAGGCTCATGAACGGCTCTAATGGCAGAACTTACTTTATTTACATGTTGTCCGCCAGGACCAGAACTCCGCATTGCTTGATATTTGATTTCATGTTCTTTCAATTCAAGTGTTTTGTTTTGCGCTACTTCAAAAACTCCGACAAACCAATTTTTACGTTTGTGAAACTTTCTGAATGTAGAAGTCCCAATCCATTGAATCGTTCCTATCCAATCTTTCAAAAAAGCAGCAACAAGTTGCTTGTCGCCAGAAAGCTGGATTGTAGCCGACTGTACGGTTCCGTTCTCATTCCCTTTTTCTTGATGCAAAATGGTGTATTTCATTTTACGCATTTGCAATTCTTTTAAGAAAACTTTGAGTACTTTGGCTACAACCCAATTGCATTCTGCTGGGCCTTTTCCTGCTGTGATTTGTATTGTTTTTCTTTCCATCGACTTTAGTCGTTCCCGACTTGATCGGGAATCCATTTTTATTTCATAATTATTGTGCCTTCGGTAAGTACTATACTGAGTATATCGAAGTACTCAGGCACCATTTATAATTCTCTTTTCATAATTAATTTTACGTTCATTGATCATTGTTAATTAATCATTGCTCATTGAATTACCGATCCATTCGTACAATCTTCGGAGTCAAGCTTCCTACAACTTCTACCAATTCTTGCTGATTCTTCATCACTTTTCTGATGTCTTTATATGCCATTGGCGCTTCATCAATTCCGCCACCAATCAAGCTCACATCATTCATATTTAGCATGTGCTTTAGTCCACTTTTTGTGAATTTATTTTTACATACGCTACGCGAATGTTTTCTTCCTGCACCGTGTGAAGCAGATTGTAAACTATCTTCATTTCCCAATCCACGAACAATAAATCCTGGTGCCGTCATAGAACCTGGAATAATTCCCAAGACTCCTTTTCCTGCTGGCGTTGCTCCTTTTCTGTGAACAATTCGCTCTACTCCATTCACTTGTTCTTTCCATGCAAAATTGTGATGATTCTCAATCTTTACAATCGGTTTAGAACCTATCAACTTTGCAATTCTAGCGTGAATATCATCGTGACAAGCTTTTGCATAATCGCCCGCTAAATTCATCGCCATCCAATATTCTTGCCCGTCGTGCGAGTTCATATCCAACCAAGCCAAATGCTGTACATTTTTTGGTAAGTGACATTGTTTTGATGCCAAGTACGTATAATGTTTTGCAATGTTTGCGCCCAATCCGCGTGAACCTGAATGTGATAAAACACCTACGTATTCTCCTACTTCTAAATTGAATTCGTTGTTTTCATCTGTAATAGAAACAACTCCAAATTCTACAAAGTGATTCCCACTTCCTGAGGTTCCTAACTGACGGTAGGCTTTGTCTTTCAATCGCTTTATCAATGGAATGTTTGTAAACGCTTCGTGTTCAAAAATCTCATGATCGTGTTTTTTATCATGTGTTTCTCGCATTCCAAATTTGGTATGATTCGACAATATATTTTCGAATTGGTGCTTCTTTCCTTTTAAATAAGAAGCTTTCATTGGATGAATGGTCAACGCCATTCTACAACCAATATCCACTCCTACTCCATAAGGAATCACGGCATTGTCTGTTGCTAAAACCCCACCAATTGGCAAACCATATCCATGATGCGCATCGGGCATTAATGCTCCAGAAACTGCAATTGGTAATTTCAACGCGTTGTACAATTGAAACTTTGCTGAGTCGTCAATTTCATTTTCGCCATAGATAGAAAAGGGTGCTCTGGTATTTTTTAACTCGTGGAATTTTACTTCTACTGGTTTTATTAAACCTTCTACCACTTTTCCCCAAATAGCATCGCCTTCAAACCGTGCTGGTTCTTTCAATACTTCTTTAGCCTCTTCTAGGATACGTTCTTTTTTTTCTTTTTTTCTGTATCTGTTGATTTGCCCTAAAGCGATATTGATACTGTTATTCTTTGGAAAGCCTAATTTGATTAGGTCTTTTCCTTTTAGTTTATTTCCCATAATATGCCCGAGTAAGCGGGTATCTTTTATTTTTAATTAATATTGAGATTTCTCGACCCTGCTTGCAGCAGGCAAGTTCACTTTCACTTCGACAAGCTCAGTGTGACAAGCTCGAGATGACATTCATAATTCGTAATTACTCATTGTTCATTACTCTTTCTAAATCATCGTTTATCACTTTATTTCTAAATTTTGATAAACGTTCTTTTACTCTATGAGCCTCATTTTTTCTTTTAAAAGACTTCGACATTCGATCCCAACGATTCCAATATCCTTTCGAATCCAATTCATACAATTTAGGTTTCAACAACTCTCCTTGTAAAAAATTTAATTCGGATTGTAAATTTGGATCAATTCGTTTTCGATGTGTGATATAGGCTTTTGTAAACTTAATTTTGGTGCATCCTTTCGGAAAATTCACGTAAAATCTTGTTTTCCAATTTCGAGATCTTGTTTTATATCGAAACGGAACGCAAATATGTTTTGCTTCATCACTCAGCCTATTAAATTGTTTTTTACTAATAGTAGGCTTGTCTTTACTCAACATATATAAAGAACATTTACGATCCCATGCTTCCTGAGCTTTCTCCTTGGTTTTTCCCCAAAAATCAGTTTGAATTTTATTATAAACCTCAAGATATTCTTCTGCGTGTTTATACTTTGAAATACCGTGAGTAATTACCAATTCTCGATACCAACCATGTCGAATAGGCTCTTCTAGTTTGATGTATCCTAAATCTCTAATCGCTTTATATAACTCATACTGCCTTTTTAAAATTTTTCGAAACTCTTTTTCCTTTTTTGCCTTTATATGTGGCGGTTTCACTTGTTATCTTTTAAATTCGACTTTGTTCTTTTTTGAACTTTTGGGGTTTCGAAAAGATTCAGAATACAGGAAAACCTGAGAAAAGAAAAAGTCCGAAACGTTTTAGGCTTCGGACTTCATAAGAATATTCATGTGTATTTCTATTCGTATAAGTAGTCTCGAAGCGAGTAAAAAAGAACTTCCAGTTCTCCAGTACTTTTAATTGAATTAAATAGATTCATTGCTTTCGATTTATAATATTGTTTTGCTTTATTGCGGTGCAAAGATGAAATGTATTTTTGAATTACACAAATAAAAAATGAATTTATTTTATTGATAATCAATTAGTTATATTCAATTTAAGCAATAGAATTCCTGCCCGTATTGCTACAGAAGTTGAGTTTTTTGATAACTCATTGATTGCCTTGTATGTAATTTCAGAATTACAATTGTCATTCAATAAAACAGGTTCATAAAAAAAGCGTCCAATTTCTTGGACGCTTTTGATGATTTTATGTGATGCAAAGTTTTACCAATTAAATATGCTCTAAAAATATCATTTTAGTGTCCTTGTTATGTGTATAAAATAGACTCATAGGGTTAAACTTTTTTGTTTTTTTAATTTTATTCAGGTGCAAATATGGTAAAAAAAATGAAAAAGTATCATTTTCTTTTACAGTAATTGCAAAATAGAATTGATAAAAAAATCCGCTCAGAGTATGAGCGGACAAAAATTGCTATGAAAAAGAAGATAGTAACGTCTTACTATCTATACCAAATATAAGACAGAAATTTCTTTTATACAATCCCCAGAAATGGTGAGTTTTATCTACCCCTTTTTGGTTAGATTTTATAAAGCGAATAGCTATACCTCCTTCCTCAGTAAGGTTGGTCTTAATAAGAAAACCCTTTGTAACTTTCAGGTTTTCAATCTCTAAAGGCAGAGAGGTTTTAGTTCAACATGCGTCTTTTCTGTCTTTGTAAATCATCGCTATGTATTTTGCGCTATTATCCAGAAAAATCTAAATTGATACCAAGAGGCGGCGAATTTTCAAATTAATACTAAAACTACATATCTAGTTATTTACAATCTGTTGGGCAAGGTAGTTTCAAAGATTTCTGGGAATTTCGCTAAAAAATAGGTTTTATATATTGTAAAACTCACTATTGATAAAGAAGAAATAACTAAAAATTATAACGGGTTAATTGAAAAGTCGAAGTGAGTTTTAAGGAAAGTATTGAAATCTGTAAGGCATTTCCCTTAAAAAAGTATAGATTTCATTTAGAGTAATGTTAAAATTTTATTAATTTTTTTCACCTTCTTTAACAAATTCTAAAATACTTATAGAGAATATTTTACACCTATTTTTAAGGTTAAATCACATTTTTTTTCGAATACAAAAGCACAAATAATACTTCATTAAAATTTATTGCCTCTAAAATAATAGGTTATTTTTTGTACATTTATAACTTACTATTAATAACTGTAATCTAGCTTACGACTATCAATCACACAATAAAACAGTTTTTAAGTTACATTCTGTAGGCAAAAATTACAATAAGAGAGGAAAATTATTAATAGAATTTGAGAGGAGGATCATACAGTAATTAAATATAGTTCCAAAACTATGTAATTACTTTATTACTATTAGTTCTTAATAGTAGTAAAGCCTTATTTCTATAGGCGATTAAAACACTTTTTTCAAAATCACTTTATTAACTACATCTCTAAAAATAGTAATCGGTTTATTAATTAAGCAACCCCCAACTTATAATAAATATGAAAACTACAATTTTAAAAAGCGAAAGCTTAAAGTCAATCTTCATTTTAACCTTAGGGTTATTCATTTTAACAAGTACTATTAGTTATGCACAGGATACCGATGGAGACGGTATTGCAGATTCAGTCGATATTGATGACGACAACGATGGAATTCTAGACACCATTGAAGAACTTGTTTGCGGTAGCTCTGCTAGTCTACCTTTCACTTCTTTAGGGCAAGCCAGAAATGTAACCTCTGCAGGAGTTTATTTCTTTGATTTAAACGGAGATACTTTCTCTACTTATGTAGATGCCAATGGCTATGTTCAAGTAGCCATTGATTTTGGAAACGGTGCTGGAAACTTACCACAAGGAACAGTTTTAACAAATAGTACCAGAGGAATTTTAACAACAGCAGCCTTAGCGGAGCTAACTGATGCCAATGAAGCTAGAATTTCGCATTCAGAAGGTAATTTTGATGTGACCACAACCAATGCAACCATACTTTCTAGAATTAGGAGCAATACTACCTTACATAAAGGTATAGCTGATAATGGGATTAATAATGATTGGACAGGGACAGAGGCAACTGCTATTACAGTAGATGCTAGCGGTACTACAGCTGCCGGAAATTCTTTGCATCAAAATATTGTGCACGTTAATGGAAATTCAGCAGGTTTCCATTGGATTCCTACTGGTGGTGGTGCTCAAGCCATTAGATATGCAGGTGCTTTTGCTGGAGAAATTGCAGACAATGAGAGTTTTACATTATGGGTAAGAGCTAATACTGTAGCTATAGTATGTTCTGATAATGACGGTGATGGAATTCTTAATTCATTAGACTTAGATGCTGATGGTGATGGAATTACAGACAATAGAGAAGCGCAAACAACGGCTGGTTATACAGCTCCAACTGGAGTAGATACAGATGGCGATGGATTAGACAATGCCTATGATGCAACTCCCACTACAGGAGCAGCAGGGTCTAACGGAATAACGCCTACAAATACTGATTCTGATTCCAATTCTGATTATCTAGACATTGATGCTGATGATGATGGAATCCCTGACAATGTAGAAGCACAAACAACATTAGGATATACTACACCCACTGGAACCGTAGGCAATAACGGAATAGATTCCTCTTATGAAAATGAAGACACATACAGTCCAACCACAATAAGCTTAATCAATACAGATAATGATGCTGAGCCCGATTTTAGAGATACAGATGCCGATGGTGATGGCACAACTGATTTGAATGAAAACGGAGAGGGAAATATCCTCAGTGGATCTGACCTTGATGGTGACGGACTCGATAATAACTTTGACCAAGACAATGTTACCTATGATGTTAATGATAATATCAATACTCCGTCAACAGATTTACCAGATAGCGATAGCGATGTTAATACTACCAATGGAGATGTAGACTATAGGGACAGTATTGTAGGGTTTGATACTGACGGAGATGGAATAGGAGATGCTATAGATATAGACGATGACAATGATGGGATTTTAGACATTATTGAATGCTCTTTAAATGCAGTAACAAATGGTAATTTTGATAGCGGAAGTACTGGCTGGACTTCAAGCGGCGGCTGGACCTTTGTGAATTTTGCAGCTAATGAAACCGACAGTGCAACTGGGCAAACATTAACGCAAACAATACAAAATTTTGACAGTCCTTCAGATATTGTAGATCTAACATTCTTAATTACAGCGGGTGAAGGAAATAATAATATGGGGTTTACAGCACAATTAGACGTGTCTTTTAATGGAACAAGATATGCAGTAATCACAAACCCAGTTACAAGTGGTCCTGCAACCATTGTATATGAAAATGGTGCATCAGGAAACTTAAGTAGTTTTTCGATAGATGTACAAACATCATTAACAATCAGTATTCCAGAACCGCAAGTAGCATCGGCAGATTTGGTCTTCTCTCATACAGCAGACTTAGATGATTGGTATTTAGATGATATTTATATTCAGCGTTTTATAGATACTGATGCAGATGGAATTTTCGACTGTTTAGACCTAGACTCTGATAATGATGGAATTACTGACAATTTAGAAGCACAAACTACAGCTAGTTTTACAGCGCCTACAGGAACAGACACTGATGGTGATGGACTTGATGATGCGTATGATGCCACACCAACAACAGGAGCAACAGGATCTAACGGAATCACTCCTACAAATTCTGATACCGATGCTTTTGTTGACTATCTAGACATTGATACCGATGATGATGGAATTCCAGACAATGTAGAAGCACAATCTACCTTAGGATATACAGCACCAAATGCAAGTACAGGAGACAATGGAATAGATACAGCCTATGACTTTACTGGTTTATATTCATCTACAGGATTAAATTCGACATTAATCAACACAGACGGAGATGCAGAACCTGACTTTAGAGATATAGATTCAGATGGTGATACTACCAATGATATTGCTGAAAATGGCGATACCGATAATGTAGTTAGCGGAACCGATACAGATGGTGATGGACTCGATGATAATTTTGAAGGCGCCAGTACCAATGATGCCGATATCAATGATGAAATAAATACACCGTCGTCAGATTTACCCGATGGGGATTCAGATGTCAATTCTGGTGGAGATGTTGATTATCGTGATAACCTTGTCGGTACAGATACAGATGGTGATGGAATTCCTAATAGTGTCGATATTGATGACGATAACGATGGAATTTTAGATACCGTTGAAGATGGTAATGACGGTACTTCAGCAAGTACTCCTTTTACTTCTTTAGGCCAAGCCAGAAACGGTACTTCAGCTGGCGTCTATTTCTTTGATTTAAGTGGAGATACCTTCTCTACCTATGTAAATGCTTTTGGTTATGTACAAATAGCTATTGATTTTGGAAACGGTGTTGGGAATCTACCACAAGGAACTTCGTTAACAAATAGTTCTAGAGGAATACTAACTCCTTCGGTTTTAGCAAAACTAACCGATGCTAACGAGGCTAGAATTTCTCATCCCTTTAGTTATATCGATGTTACAAGCACAAATGCAACCATACTCTCTAGAATTACAAGCAATACTACCTTACATCAAGGTCAAGCAGATAATGTCATCAATGAGGATTGGATAGGAATAGAAGCTGGAGCTATTACAACAGATGCTGTAGGCACATCAACAACTGGAAATTCTTTGCACCAAACCATTATTAATATTGTTGGAAATCCAAGTGGTATGATTTGGATTCCAGAAACCTCAAACCAAAGAGTTAGAAATACCAGTGGTTTTTTTGCTGGAGAAATCGCAGATGCTGAAAGTTTTACATTATCGGTACGATCAAATACCTTTCTTTCCAATGATTTTGATGGCGATGGGATTGTCAATTCATTAGACCAAGATGCTGATGGTGATGGAATTCTTGACATCACAGAATCTCAAGCTTCTACAGGAGCAATTGCCTTATCTGGAGTGGATACCGATGGAGATGGATTGGACGATGCTTTTGATGCTACACCTACCACTGGAGCTGCTGGGTCTAATGGAATCACACCTGTAATCACAGTAGATGATGGGAATCCAGACTATTTAGATATTGATACTGATGAAGATGGAATCCCAGACAATATTGAAGCACAAACCACTCAAGGGTATACGGTTCCTTCTGGAACAGTAGGACTCAACGGAGTAGATACTGCCTATGAAAACAATGATACATTTACAGCTACTGCATTAACACCTAATAACTTTGATACGTCAGATGAACCTGATTATAGAAATACAGATACCGATAATGATACAATCATTGATGTAGCCGAAGGTTTTGGTTATGCCAATCTAAACGCAGGTACACTAGGGACAGATTCTGATGGTGATGGTTTGGATGACATTTATGAAGGTGCTGATACTACTGCAAGTGAACCCTACGATGCAAACGATGAAATTGATGACCCTGTCAATTTCTTATTGGACGAAGACAATGATGGAGCAACTACAGGCGATGTAGACTATAGAGACTTACAATCATCGCCAGATACAGATGGGGATGGAATTCCTGATAATGTTGATATCGATGATGATAATGATGGGATTTTAGATACTATAGAAGATGCTATTCCAGATTTAGTAATAGACACAGATGGAATTGCGAATTCTCGTGATATCGATTCGGATGGTGATGGAATTCCAGACAATGTAGAAGCACAATCTACTGACGGATATATTGCTCCTTCAGGTATTGGTACTGGAATCACAGATATAGATATGGACGGTTTGGATGATAATTATGATGCCAATACTTCTGGTGTTTCAGGTTCAAATGGATTGACTCCTGTAAACACAGATGATATTACTGGAAATAATGCTGATTCTTCAGCCGATTATCTCGATACCGATTCTGATGGTGATGGTATCAATGACATCTTAGAAAATGGAGGTGCCAATACTGAAAGTGGCGTAGATACCGATGGAGATGGCCTCGATGATGCTTTTGAAGGGGTGCTCAATGATAGCGACGTTAATGATGATATTAACACACCTGCTACTGATCTTCCTGATCTCGATTCCGATGTCAATACTACAGATAGCACCCAACCTGATGCTCCTGGTTATAACGATGTAGATTACAGAGATATTGATGACGATAGAATTCTAGATGTAACAGGAAAAATCTTATGGGTACGTTCAGATAAAGATGCTGCGGGTACTACAACACTAACAGGTTGGACAGATCAAACTAATACGGGTATTACAAATACTATCACTGGAGACCCAACCATTAATCAATACATCAATTTCAACCCTACCGTTACCTTTGATGGATCTGGCGATTATATCACTACCAATTTAAGCATCAATGCAAGTACCTATCCCGACCTTAGTGTTTTTACAGTCTATACGCCTGCGAATGATACCTCTGGTGCTGTTTGGGGCGAAGATGACGGATCTTGGGATAGGTTTCTACTTGATAATGGCGGCGGATTAAATGATTTGATTTCAAGTGGTACAGGTGGGATTACAAATGTTCCCAATATTTTTTCAGCCGGGAGTACGGTTGTAACTACTATTACTTTTGATGAAGATGCTGCCAATGGATCTTTTGCCTATGCTAATGGTTTGCAATCTCTTAATTTCACATCCAATCATGGTCCTGAATCATCAAACCTTTTACAAATTGGGGCATTAGGTGTTAACGATTACAATTTCAATGGATCTATTTCAGAGGTTATTGTATATAACAGTGTACTGACATCTATACACAGACAAAGTGTAGAATCCTACCTAGCCATCAAATCAGGAATTACTCTAGACGTTACCAACAATGATGGAACCATCGTAGAAGGTGATTATTTGTTGGATGATCAAACCACAAAAATCTGGGACTATACTGCCAATAGTACCTATCATAATGATGTCGCAGGAATTGTACGAGACGATGATATGCTACTGAATCAAAAGCAATCTACTTCTATAAATTCAGATGCAACGATTACCATCGGATTAGGAGCTATAGCAACGAACAATGCTGGCAATTCTAATTCCATCAACACCAACAAATCTGCATTAATATGGGGGAATAATAATGTTAGTTTAACTGCAATTACTTCAAGCACCCTACTTTGTGAGACAGAAAATCAAATGGATAGAATTTGGAAGATTGTAGAAACAGGCACTATAGGTACGGTAGAAGTAGCTGCCGTAAAAGCAACCATAGATGCTGCCTTAAATGAAACAAGTCCAATTATACTAAAAATAGCAGATGACGCTAGTTTTACAACCAATGTAAAACACATTCCTGTAACCACAAGAGATGTCAATGGAGTGTCTAGCTATGTTGCTGACGTTGACTTTACTGGAACCAAATACTTTACTTACTCTGATGTATTAGGAATCTTCTGGAATGGGGATACAAATACATGGATAGGTGGAGCAGGTACATCCAATGCTCCCGCTGTAGATGCAATTGGCGCAGGAGTTGACGGAACCAAAGTATTGGTTATTGATTCAGGGGCAGCACAAAGAAGTGCTATAATGACTGCCAGTGCAAATGTAGAATGTGTTTGGGTAAAACCGAATTCTAAACTAGTCATCAATAATGATTTGTTTTTAGAATTCGATCAAGATTTTATATTAGAAGGTGAAATTCGTTTGATTGGAGATGCTCAATTAGTACAATCACATACAGGAGTTTCCAATGTCCAAGGAAATGGTGTTATCTATAGAGATCAAGCTACAATGGTACCCAATACCTATAGATACAATTATTGGTCATCGCCAGTAACCACTGCACTTGGAAATACAACATATACTGTAGAGAGTGTCATGAAAGACGGAACTACACCTACTTCTGAAAACTCTAGTATTAAAGAAATTAATTTCGTAGCGTATACTGGAGCATTGAACACAATGAATGGATCTACTACAGACCCTATTACCATTGCCAGCTATTGGATATTTTCTTACTTTAATGGGTTTACCAGAGACGATTGGGTTCAAAAAATAAATACAGGAGTCATCAATATCGGCGAAGGGTTTATTATGAAAAGTACAGGACGCGCTCCTCAAAATTTCACTTTTATGGGAAGTCCTAACGATGGAACCATTACCAAGGTATTAATACCCGGAACCTCTTCCTTACTTGGAAACCCATACCCTAGCGTCATAGATACACAACAATTTATCTCGGACAATTCCAATATAATTGATGGTACCTTATACTTCTGGGAACATCAAGGAGAATCAACTACAACCAATGTACAAACAGAAGGACATGGAGAATATGGATATATTGGAGGATACTCACAAAGAAATTCTGCTATGGGTGTAGCCGCAAACTCTGTAGTAAATGAAACCGCCGGTTTAGGACAAGGAACCTATACCTCACCACCACAATATATTGCCGTTGGACAAGGGTTCTTTGTAAGTACGCCAACAAATAAAGGAGGTACATTAAGATTTCAAAATTCACAAAGAGCAGCAAACACCAACAATGTATTCTTTAGAAATTCTTCAGATGCCGGTGAAGAACTTCCAAACTTTAAATTGGGAATGGATTATGTAAGTGATACCAATGCAGAAATTCACAGGCAATTAGGAATCAATTTTAAAGAAGGAAACTCGTTCGGCTATGAAAGTGGATATGATAGTCAAACTTTTGATATGCAACCTACAGATATGTTCTGGGATTTTGACCAAATTGAATCTAACCTAGTCATTGCAGGTGTAAATGCTATCAGTGCTGATCTACAAGTACCACTTGGATTCAATATCGATTCAGAGTATCCTGTAAAAGTAATTTTAGATGAAACAGAGAATATGGAAGGATATACTGTCTATTTGGGCGATTTAATTACTGGAAGATTGTACAATCTAGAAAACCCAATAGAATTAAACCTTCCAAAAGGAAACTATTCCAATCGTTTTGTAATCATGTTTGGTGGCACTGCTTTAAGTACAGGCGATGAACCATTGTTACAAGATTTCAATGTATACAGAAATAATGATTCTCAAGAAATTATCATTAGAAATAACAACAATACAGAAATTAAAAAAGTAGAACTGTTTAACATTCTTGGGCAAGCAATTAAAACTTGGAAAAGCTTTGATGCTAGTCCAGAACACAGGCTGCAAATATCAGCCCCCTCTGCAATCTATATTGTTAAAGTATCTACTGATAAAGGAGAAATCACTAAAAAAGTAGTTTTCGATTAATAAAATAACTTTCAAATAATACACATAAAAAAATACACTTCTTGTTAAGTGTATTTTTTTTATATGAGAAAATCGAAAATTTATTTACGCTTTTTGAGTTCTTTTTTATCTACAAAATTTATGAATAAAAAATAGAATTGACGTCATACATAATAAGTATTGATTTTAATACAAGCCATAAAAGTTACTACCTTCAAAGTTATATTGTTTCTAACAATATAAGACATCACTAAAAAAGTTCCTTATTATTTAAAAATATAATCAACTTGTAAGGTTATATCCTAAAAACGTACATATTAATAGAAATTCTTGTTTAACTATCATATGAATTTCTGCTTTTTGAAGAATAATAACATTATTAGAATAACATTTAAAACTAAGTTTTAATGTTTTTCTAACTATAAATATATTTAAGTTTTTTTTATGAGGGGGATAAAAAATTTAAGATTAAAAAGGAGTACACGATTAAAATATTTATTTATTTTAATCTTTGGACTTTGTTTTTTTTCCACAAACTACATATACAGTCAAGATACAGATGGTGACAGCATTCTTGATTCCGTTGATATAGACGATGACAATGATGGTATTTTAGACATCAATGAAGGGTTTATATGCTCTACCTTTGATGGTTCATTATGGATCAACGATGAAGACAGGCAAATCATACAAGTAAGCAATATCAATGGTACGCCAACCCAAGCAAATATTGTCACACTAAATACAACAGAAATTGTAGGCGATATTGGTTTTGCCCCTGACGGTACACTATATGCTGTAATATTTAATTCCCTTGATTTATTTCGCGTAGACCTGTCTACAGGTGCACTCACCTCTGTAGCAACAGTTCCTTTCCCTGAAGCTAGCCCAGATTTTAATGCACTTTCTTTTGACCAAAATGGATTTGCTTATGTAGGCGCTTCCGATTCTACTAGAATATATAGAGTCAATCCTAATACTGGAGTTTCTACCCTTTGGGTTGATTTTGGCCCAGGGTCAACTTCTGCTGGAGATTTTATTTTCCTTAATGGATTTGTTTATGCAGCTTGGAGGCCTACTGATAGTAGTAACAATATTCGTTTATATGAAATTACAATTAACAGCAATAATGATTTTGTAAGTTTTAGAGATATGGGAGCTTTGCCCGCCAATACATTTGCATTATCCTCTGACAGTAATAATACATTATTCGCTGGCGTAGGAGATGGATCTATCTATAGCTTCATTCCTCCTACAAACCCTGTAACAACCATTTCTATAACTCTTGAATATGATTTAAGTGGCGGTGATCAAGTTTTTGGATTAACATCTGAAGCTGAATCAATAGGAAATGGTTGTTTTACTACCGATACAGATGCAGATGGAATTCCTAATCATATAGATTTAGATGCAGATGGAGATGGAATCTTAGACATTGTAGAATCACAAACTACAGCAAGTACTATTACTCCAAGTGGAATAGACTCCGATAATGATGGTTTAGACGATGCTTTTGATGCCACTCCTACCACTGGTCCTACTGGTTCTAATGGAACAACTCCTATAAATTCTGATACTGATTCTGTAGCTGATGTCTTGGATATCGATGCTGATGATGACGGAATTCCTGACAATGTAGAAGCACAAGCTACCCTAGGATATATAACTCCCTCTGGAAGTGTAGGTACAAATGGTGTAGACTCAGCTTATGAAAATAATGATACGTTCAGTGCTACTACTTTTATATTAATAAATACGGATGGTGATACAGAACCAGATTACAGAGATTTAGATTCGGATGCAGATGGTATTAATGATATTGCAGAAAACGGAGATTCTGATACTATTACAAGCGGAATTGATACCGATGGAGACGGATTGGACGATAATTTTGAAGGATCGAATATCAATGATGCAGATGTAAATGATGAAATTAACACGCCTTCTACAGATTTGCCAGATACTGATAGTGATGTAAATACAGGAGGTGATGTCGATTTTAGAGACGTTGTAACTGGTTTAGATTCTGATGGTGATGGAATTCCTGACATCGTAGACATTGATGATGATGGCGATGGAATTTTGGACATTAATGATTGTCAAGATATAACTATCGCTGCAGGAGCAATACCAACAAATACTAGTGCTGCAATTACATTTAATTCAGATGTAGATAGACAAGAAAGAATTTTGACAAATAATAATGATGGTGCTGAGTTCAACACTACAGGTGCTTCAGGTTCTATATTAGTGGTTGCTTTTGGTCAATCGTTACCAGTAGGTACAACTGTAATTATTGAAGCTGATAGAGATAATGGTACCGATTTTGCAACATTTAGGATTCAACAAACCAATACTGCAAATGGATCTGATGCATCAAACCCTCTTATAATTAGTAATTTAACAACATCTTTTGTAAGCTATAACTATACTATTTCTGGTACTTCAGCCACACATTTACGTATTAGCCTAGATGCTATTGAATCTGGTGGTGAAGCCGAAATAGATCATGTGAGATGGAATTCAATTACAAACTGTGTAGATTTTGATACAGATGGTGATGGAATTCTTAATAGTTTAGATTTAGATTCTGATAATGATGGAATTACAGACAATCTAGAAGCTCAAACTACAGCTGGATTTACTGCTCCTACAGGAACAGATACAGATAATGATGGTTTGGATGATGCCTATGATGCGACTCCAACTACTGGAATCACAGGATCAAACGGTATTATACCGGTAAATACAGATGGAACTTTTGGTGCTGATTATTTAGACATCGACTCAGACAATGATGGAATCCCAGACAATGTAGAAGCTCAATCTACCTTAGGTTATGCAGCCCCTACTGGAAATGTCGGAACCAATGGCTTAGATTCAGCCTATGAAAATGTAGATACTTTTACACCAGTTACTATTCCCATAACCAATACAGATGGAGATGCTGAACCCGATTATAGAGATACAGATTCCGATGGAGATGGTACTACAGACCTCAACGAAAATGGAGAAGGAAACATCTTAAGCGGTTCTGACTTAGATGGAGATGGACTCGATAATAATTTTGATCAAGACAATGTTACCTACGATGTAAACGATAATATCAATACACCTTCAACGGATCTTCCAGATGCAGATTCTGATGTCAATAGTGGCGGAGATGTAGACTACAGAGATGGTGTAACTGGATTAGATACAGATGGTGATAGAATTCCTGACTTAACAGATATTGATGATGATGGTGATGGAATTTTGGATATTAATGAGTGTCAAAATATAGCTATCGCTGCAGGAGCAATACCAACAAATGTTGGTTCTGCAATTACATTTAATTCAGATGTAGATAGACAAGAAAGAATTTTAACAAATAATAATGATGGTGCTGAGTTCAACACTACAGGTCCTTCAGGTTCTATATTAGTGGTTGCTTTTGGTCAATCGTTACCAGTAGGTACAACTGTAATTATTGAAGCTGATAGAGATAATGGTACCGATTTTGCAACATTTAGGATTCAACAAGCCAATACTGCAAATGGATCTGATGCATCAAATCCTCTTATAATTAGTAGTTTAACAACATCTTTTGTAAACTATAACTATACTATTTCTGGTACTTCTGCCACACATTTACGTATTAGCCTAGATGCTATTGAATCTGGTGGTGAAGCTGAAATAGATCATGTGAGATGGAATTCAACTACAGGCTGTGTAGATTTTGATACAGACGGTGATGGAATCGTAGATCGTTTAGATTTAGATTCTGATAATGATGGAATTACAGACAATCTAGAAGGACAAACTACAGTCGGATTTACAGCGCCTACGGGAACAGATACAGATAATGATGGTTTAGATGATGCCTATGACACAACCCCTAGTGGTGGTGCTAGTGGATCTATTGGAGTCAATCCAACAAACTCTGACACAGATGACAATCCTGATTATTTAGATATTGATGCAGACAATGATGGAATCCCAGACAATGTAGAAGCACAAACTACCTTAGGATATATAGCTCCTAATGGAGTTTCTGGAAATAACGGTTTAGATAACGCCTATGACTTTACAGATCTCTATATCTCTACAGGGTTAAACACCTCTCTTGTCAATACTGATGGAGATTCTGAACCCGATTTTAGAGACACAGATTCTGATGCCGATGGCACCAACGATATCGCTGAAAATGGAGATACCGACAATGTTATTAGTGGAACAGATACTGATGATGATGGATTGGATGATGCTTTTGAAGGTGCTAGCACAAACGATGTCGATGTAAATGATGAAATAAATACACCTTCAACAGATTTACCAGATGGAGATTCAGATGTTAACTCAGGTGGAGATGTAGATTATCGTGATGATCTTGTTGGCACAGATACAGATGGAGACGGAATAATAAATGCAATAGATATTGATGACGATAACGATGGGATTTTGGATACTGTAGAAGGCGATGCCGTAGATTTTGATGGTGATGGAATTGTAAACTCGTTAGATCTAGATTCAGATGGTGATGGTATTTTAGATATTACAGAATCTCAACTCAGTGGTAATAGTGCTATCTCTTTATCAGGAAATGATACAGATATGGATGGTTTAGATGATGCTTTTGATGATACGGTATCATCCGGTCCAACAGGTTCAAACGGAACAGAGTCTCCGCTAAATTCTGATACGGATGGAAACCTTGATTATCTTGATATTGACTCTGATAACGATGGTATCCCAGACAATGTAGAATTACAAACGACTCAAGGCTATACAGCTCCTACAGGAAATGTTGGACTTAATGGGGTAGATGAAGTCTACGAAAACAACGATACCTTTACCCCTACAGGATTAACTCCTAATGATTTTAGTGGTACTGATCAACCTGACTATCGATCAACAAATTCAGACAGTGATGCATTCTTAGATGCAGATGAAAGTGGTATTACTCTCAATCCAGGGTCACTTGGAACAGATTCCGATGGGGATGGTTTGGATGATATTTATGAAGGTTCCGATGCTACTGCTGGTGAAGCCTATGATGTAAATGATGAAATTAATGATCCTATCAATGATTTATTGGATACTGACAACGATGCCAGTGGAACTGGAGACTTAGATTATAGAGATAGTATATCTGGTCTTGATACGGATGGTGATGGTATTGTCAATTTTTTAGATATCGATGATGACAATGACGGAATTCTAGATACTATTGAAGATGCAGTTGCAGATATAGATGCTGATGGAATTCCTAACAGCTTAGATATCGATTCCGACAACGATGGTATTCCAGATAATATAGAAGCACAATCCACTCTTGGATATATTGCTCCTTCTGGTTCTGGTGCTGGAATTACTGATGTAGATATGGATGGTCTAGATGATGTCTATGATCCTAATTGTACACCTTGCGTTACCAATGGAACAGCCATCACACCTGTCAACACAGACAATATCACTGGAAACAATACAGATACTACTCCTGATTATTTGGATGCTGACTCTGACGGTGATGGTCTTAATGACATCTTGGAAAACGGAAATGCAAATACTGTCAGTGGAATAGATACCGATGGTGATGGTTTAGATGATGCTTTTGAAGGAGTCGTTACAGACAATGATGTAAATGATAACATCAATAATCCATTAACTGATCTTCCTGATATCGATACCGATGCAAGTACTCCTGGCAGCAATACTCCTGCTGCAGATTACAACGATGTAGATTATAGAGATATTGACGATGACAGAGTGCCAATAACGGCAGGAAGAATCTTATGGGTACGCTCAGATAGAGGTGCTTCTGGATCAACAACATTAACAGGTTGGACAGATCAGACCAATACAGGAATTGTAAATACAATCAATGGAAACCCAACTATCAATCAATTCATCAATTTTAACCCTACTGTAACCTTTGATGGAAATGGTGATTATATCACAACCAATCTAAGTATCAACTCAAATACCTATCCAGATATTAGTGTTTTTGCGGTCTATACTCCTGCAGTCAATTCTGCTGGTGGTGTTTGGGGTGAAGACGATGGTGCTTGGGATCGGTTTATTTTGGATGGAAACACAACAACTTTAAACAATTTAGTTGCTAATGGATCTGGTCCAATTTTAAACATTCCTAATATATTCCCTGTTGGAAATACCGTAGTAACTACCGTAACCTTTGATGAAGATACTGCTAATGGAGCCTTTGTGTATGCTAACGGGTTACAATCAGCAAACTTCACTCCTAATCATGGTCCTGAAACATCCAATGTTTTACAAATTGGAGCCATAGGAAAAGATGATTTCCATTTCAATGGATCTATCTCAGAAATCATTGTCTTTGGGAGTGTATTAACACCTATTCATAGACAAAGTGTAGAATCCTATCTGGCTACCAAATCAGGAGTTACTTTAGAGAGTACCAATAATAATGGAACCATCGTAGAAGGGGATTATCTACTAAACGATCAAACTACCAAAGTATGGGATTTTACAGCAAACAGTGCCTATCATAATGATGTAGCAGGAATTGTAAGAGATGATGACATTTTATTGTATCAAAAACAATCCAGATCCATTAATTCTGATGCCATCATCACCATTGGTTTGGGAGATATTGTAGCCAACAATGCAAGCAATATCAATTCTATCAATACCAACAAATCTGCATTGATGTGGGGGAATAACAATGCCAATTTAGCTACTATTACCTCAAGTGCATTGCTATGTGAAACTGAAAATCAGATGAACAGAATTTGGAAAATTGTAGAGACAGGTACAGTGGGTACTGTAGAAATTGCTGCTGTTAAAGCAACAGTAGATAATGCCTTAAATGAAACAAGTGTAATCTTACTAAAAGTAGCCGATGATGCGAATTTCACTACCAATGTAAAACACATTCCTGTAGCAACAAGAACAGTAAATGGTACTGTTAGTTATGTTGCCGACTTTGATTTTAATGGAACCAAATACTTTACCTATTCTGATATATTAGGTATCTTTTGGAATGGAGATGCAAATGCTTGGACAGGTGGTGCAGGAACATCAAATGCTCCTACAATCGATCCTAGTGCAGACGGAACCAAAATATTAGTCATTGATGCTGAAACTTCTGGAAGAAATGCAATCATGACTGCAAGCGCTAATGTAGAATGTGTGTGGGTAAAACCTAATTCTAAATTGGTGATTAACAATGACCTTTTCTTAGAGTTTAATCAAGATTTCTTACTAGAAGGTGAAATCCGTTTGATTGGAGATGCACAACTCGTACAATCGCATACAGGACTGACGAATGTGGAAGGAAATGGTGTAATTTATAGAGATCAAGCCTCAAGACTTCCCAATACTTTCAGATATAATTATTGGTCATCTCCAGTAGTAGCTGCTCGTGGAAACACATCTTATACCGTAGAAAGTGTGATGAAAGATGGGACCACGCCTACTTCTGAAAACTCTACCATCAAAGAAATTAATTTTGTGGATTATACAGGAGCTTTAAACACATTAAACGGTGCACCTACAGACCCAATTACCATCGCCAGCTTTTGGATATACTCATATTTTAATGGAGTGGACAGAGACGATTGGATACAACAGATACATACAGGAGACATCAATATTGGTGAAGGCTATATTATGAAAAGTACAGGTCGTGCTCCTCAAAACTTTACCTTTACAGGAAGTCCTAACGATGGAATCATAGCTAAAAACTTAACTTCAGGAACCTTCTCTTTACTTGGAAATCCATATCCGAGTGTCATCAATGCAAATCAATTTATTACTGATAACCAGGATGTTATTGATGGAACTCTTTACTTCTGGGAACACCTAGGAGAATCTACCACAACCGATGTACAAACAGAAGGTCATGGTCAATTTGGATATATTGGTGGATATTCTCAAAGAAATCGCGCCATGGGTGTTGCTGCAAATTCAGTAGTAAATGGAACCGCTGGTTTAGGACAAGAAACCTATAGATCTCCTCCACAATTTATTGCAGTAGGGCAAGGGTTCTTTGTAAGTGCTCCTGCTAATCAAGGAGGAACCCTATTATTTCAAAACTCACAAAGAGGTTTCGATACTAGCAATATATTCTTTAGAAATTCTTCAGATGCAGATGAAGACCTTCCAAATTTTAAATTAGGAATGGATTATGTCAATAATACCAATGCAGAAGTTCACAGACAAATCGGAATCAATTTCAAAGAAGGAAATACATTCGACTATGAAAGCGGGTACGACAGTAAAACCTTTGATATGCAACCCACAGACATGTTCTGGGATTTTGAAGAAATTGAATCTAACCTAATTATTGCAGGTGTGGGAGAGATTAATGCCGATTTACAAATTCCTCTTGGATTTGACATTGATTCTGATTTCCCTGTCACAGTACTACTAGATGAAAAAGAAAATATGGAAGGGTATACCATTTATTTGGGTGATTTAATCACTGGAAAGTTATATAACTTAGAAAACCCTGTAGAATTAAACCTTCCAAAAGGGAACTATTCCAATCGTTTTGTAATTCTCTTTGGCGGTAGTTCTTTAAGTGCAGATGACAATCCATTGCTACAAGGACTCAATGTTTATAGAAATAATGATTCTCAAGAAATTATCATTAGAAATAACAACAATACAGAAATTAAAAAAGTAGAATTGTTTAACATTCTAGGACAAGCAATTAAAACTTGGAAGAGCTTTGATTCCACTACAGAACAAAGACTTAAAGCCTCTGCTCCTTCTGCAATCTATATTGTTAAAGTGTCTACTGATAAAGGAGAAATTACTAAAAAAGTAGTTTTTGATTGATAAAATAACTTTCAAATAATATAACCCGTTGTGCATTTTGCACAAAATTCTGTCAATTCGAGTGAGTTTTGAGTTCAAAATGTACTACAAGTAAACATATATTTATATATTTGTAAGGTTATACCATAAAGAAACACATAGTTAAAAGGAATTTTTGTTTTTTGAAGAATAACATCATCAATTAGAATAATATTTTAATGTTTTTCTAACTATATAAAGTAATTTAAATTTTTTTCATATGAGGAGGGTAAAAAATTTAAGACTTGGTAATAACTGCCTATGTCTGAAGTTTATTTTTGTTTTAATTTTTGGGCTTAGCCTTTTATCTACAAACTACACATACAGTCAAGACACCGATGGTGATGGCATTGCCGATTCTATTGATATCGACGATGACAATGATGGTATTTTAGATGTAAACGAATCTGTAACAACAATTATAACCAATAACTTCACGTCTCTTGGTGCGCAAAACTTTACAGTTCCTGAAGGCATAACACAAATTACAATTGACCTTTGGGGTGCTGGTGGAGGAAACTCAGACGGTGGAGGAACTGCTGCTGCTGGAGGTGGTGGTGGATATGGAGGATTTACTTTAGATGTTACTCCTGGAGATATTATCAATATTTTTGTAGGACAAGGAGGTACAACAGATGACTCATTCGCTCAAATTGGCGGAGGTGGTGCGGGTGGCCCTACAATTGACTCATTTGGCGGTTCTTCTGGAGGTGGATACACCTCAGTAAGCCTTAATGGTACTATGATCGCTGTTATTGGTGGTGGTGGTGGTTCTGGAGGAGGACCAGCGCACATTACATCATTTGCAGGTCCAGGAGGTAACGGAACTCTCGTTACTACTGGAGGAAATATATTTAGAGCTGGAGGCGATTCCGCCAATACATCTACGTCTTCTCCCAACAATAATGATGGTGGAGGAAAAGGAGGTCAATTAACATTAGGAGGAGCAAGAGGAGACTCTTCATTATTCCCTAATAGCAATAACTCCAGTCCTTCCGAGGTCTTGGGTACATCTGGATCAAACCCTACAGGTACTGGCGGGGTTTCTGGAGGTACTGGTGGTAATTCACCTTTTTTTGCTAACACTGGCGGCGGCGGCGGCGGCGGCGGTGGATACTCAGGTGGTGGTGGTGGTGTTGGTCAAAATACCAACACAAGCATGCAACCACAAGAAAGAGCCGGTGGTGGTGGATCAAGTTTTATCCTAACGAGCCTTTCCAGTGTTTCTAGCGGTGTTTTAATCGGAGGATCTGGACAATTCCCAGGAAACTCTGGAAATAGCAATTATATTTCTGGAAAAGGACAAGCTGGAATACCAGCAGGTGATGGATTGGTTGTAATTCAATATACCAGTTTAGCTGACGCAGATGGGGATGGGGTTGTTAATAGTTTAGATATCGACTCCGATGGAGATGGAATTCTAGACAGCATAGAATCACAAACTACAGCAAGTACTATTACCCCAAGCGGAATGGATTCCGATAATGATGGTTTAGACGATGCTTTTGATGCAACTCCTAATACAGGCCCTACAGGTTCTAATGGAACAACTCCTGTAAATACAGATGGAACTTTTGGCCCTGACTATCTAGACATTGATGCAGATGATGATGGAATTCCAGACAATGTGGAAGCACAATCTACTTTAGGATATCTTACACCCACAGGAACTGTAGGAACCAATGGATTGGATTCCGCTTATGAAAATAATGACACATACAGTGCAACTTCCTTTACATTAGTCAATACTGATGGTGATGCTGAACCCGACTTTAGAGATACAGATTCCGATGGAGACGGCACTACAGATATCAATGAAAATGGAGAAGGGAATATATTAAGTGGTTCTGATTTAGATGATGATGGTCTGGACAATAACTTTGACCAAGATAATACTACCTATGATGTCAATGACAACATCAATACGCCATCTACAGATTTACCTGATAGCGATAGCGATGTGAATTCTGGTAGTGGCGATGTAGATTATCGCGATAACTTTATCGGTCCAGATATAGACACAGATGGTGACGGAATTAATAATTCTGTTGATATTGATGATGATGGTGATGGGATTTTAGACACTGTTGAGTGTGGTAGCATGGGATCTTCACCAAGCATTCCTTTCACTTCCTTAGGACAAGCTAGAAATGTAACCTCTGCAGGAGTTTATTTCTTTAATTTAAATGGAGATACTTTTTCTACCTATGTAGACGCAAATGGCTATGTACAAGTAGCTATTGATTTTGGTAACGGTTTTGGGGCGCTACCTCAAGGAACCTCTTTAACAAATAGTACCAGAGGAATATTAACCCCTGCGGTCTTAGCAGAATTAACCGATGCGGTAGCAACTAGAATTTCGTATTCTGCAGGTAATTTTGATGTAACCACTAACAATACAAACATACTCTCTAGAATTAGAAGCAATACTGCCATACATCAAGGTGCAGTCGATAATGGGATCAATAATGGTTGGACAGGAACAGGAGCTACTGCTTTAATAGCTGATGCTAGTTGTAATTCAAGTCTTGGGTTTGCTTTACATCAAAATATTGTACACATTTGTGGAAACGGAAATGGAATGCATTGGAACCCTAATATTTCTCAGCAAAAAATCACATTTAATGCTGGAGAGATTCCCAATACAGAGAGTCTTACACTATGGGTAAGAGCCAATACTGTTGCTATTATGACAACATGTGCTGATTCTGATGGGGATGGAATTACCAATGACTTAGATTTAGATGCTGATGGGGATGGAATTCCAGACAATATAGAAGCACAAACTACTGCTGGATTTACTGCGCCTACAGGAACAGATACAGATAATGATGGACTCGATGATGCCTATGATGCGACTCCCACTACTGGAGCTACAGGTTCTAATGGAACAACACCAGTCAATACAGATGGAACCTCTGGTGCGGACTATACAGATATTGATTCCGATGATGATGGAATCCCAGACAATGTAGAAGCACAATCTACTTTAGGATATGTAACGCCAACAGGCAATGTAGGTGTTAATGGCTTAGATGCTGCTTATGAAAATACAGATACTTTTAACCCAACTGTTTTAGTCTTAATAAATACAGATGCAGATGCAGAACCCGACTTTAGAGATACAGACTCCGATGATGACGGAACTACAGATATCAATGAAAATGGAGATGTTGATAATACAACTAGCGGAACCGATACCGATGGAGATGGACTCGATGATAATTTTGATGAAAACAATGTTACTTATGATGTCAATGACAACATCAATACTCCCGCTACAGATCTTCCCGATGCAGATGCAGATGTAAATTCGGGTGGCGATGTAGATTATAGAGACAGTGCAAACGGATTAGATACAGATGGTGATGGAGTTCCTGACACCGTAGACATTGATGATGATGGCGATGGGATTTTAGACATCAATGAAGGGTTTTCATGTACAACATTTGATGGATCTTTATGGGCTAACGATGAAGACAGGGATCTTATACAGATTAGTAATATCAATGGAACTCCTACCCAAGCAAACATTGCTACACTTAGTACTTCTAATACAGTAGGAGATATTGGCTTTGCTCCTGATGGTCAATTATATGCTGTTACTTTTAATAGTGCAAATTTATTTCTAGTCAATCAATCTACTGGCGCACTTACGTCAGTAGCCACAATTGCTAGTTCGGCCATTCAGTTTAATTCTCTCTCTTTTGGCGAAGACGGAATGGCATATGTAGGAGCAAATGATTCGGCTGAGATTTATAGAATAAACCCTGCCACTGGAACTTCTACAATTTGGCATACTTTTCCTTCTGGGGTAGCTGCAGGTGATTTTATTTTCATTAACGGATTTGTTTATGTTGCTTGGCTCCCAGTTATTGGAACCACTGATGTTCATTTATATCGGGTTACAATCGACAGCAATAATGATTTTGTGAGTTTTATAGACATGGGAAGCCTGCCTGCAAGTTCTTTTGGCTTGGCATCTGACGGAGTTAACACCATATATGTAGGAGACGGAAATGGAAGTATTTACAGTTTTGAAACCCCTTCTACACCAGTAACTACTATTGCAGTAACATTTGAATACGATTTAAGTGGCGGTGATGATATTTTTGGATTAACATCTACAGCAGAAGCTACAGGAAATGGCTGTTTTACTACAGATACAGATAACGATGGAATCCCAAATCACTTAGACTTAGACTCTGACAATGATGGAATCACAGACAATCTAGAAGCACAAACTACTGCTAGTTTTGCAGTTCCAACTGGAACAGATACAGATGGTGATGGCTTGGATGATGCCTATGATGCTACTCCTTCGGGCGGGTCTACGGGTTCTAATGGAGTTACGCCTACAAATTCAGATACAGATGCTGCCCCCGATTATTTAGACATTGATGCGGATGATGATGGAATTCCAGACAATGTAGAAGCACAATCTACACAAGGATATACCGCTCCTAATGGAGTTCCTGGAAATAATGGTTTGGATAGCGCTTATGATTTTACCGATCTCTATACTTCAACAGGATTGAGTACATCACTTGTAAATACTGATGGAGATGCGGAACCTGATTTTAGAGATACAGATTCCGATGCAGATGGAACCAATGATGTTCTTGAAAACGGAAATGCAAATGCTCCTATTGGAACAGATACCGATGGTGATGGATTAGATGATGCTTTTGAAGGCGCCAGCACCAATGATGTTGATGTCAACGATGAAATAAATACACCTTCTACAGACCTCCCAGATGGAGATGGAGATGTTAATACAATAAATGGTGATGTAGATTATAGAGATGATATCGCTGGAATTGATACCGATAATGATGGAATTCCTGATAGTGTAGATATCGATGATGATAACGATGGGATTTTAGATACCGTAGAAGGTAGTAGCGCATGTGTTGGTGGAACTGTTGGTTCTCCTTTTACCTCCTTAGGACAAGCCAGAAGCGTAACTTCTGCAGGAGTCTATTTCTTTGACTTAAACGGAGATACCTTTTCTACCTATGTAGATGCCAATGGATATGTACAAGTAGCCATAGATTTTGGAAATGGTGATGATGATCTACCACAAACAACTGCTTTAACGAATAGCACAAGAGGAATATTAAACCCTACTGTCTTAGCTGAATTAACTGATGCTAATGAAGCTAGAATTTCTCATTCTGGAGGCAATTTAGATGTCACAACCACCAATGCAACCATACTCTCTAGAATAACTACCAATACTGCATTAAATAGAGGACTAACAGACAATGCAATTAATGATTCTTGGGTAGGTACTGAAGCTTCAGCACTCACAATAGATTCAACATGTGATTTTAGTGGTGCAACTTCTTTACAGAATGTTATTATTTTTGTTTGTAATGACAGTGGAATGCGCTGGTTACCAGTTATAGATTTTCAGAGAATTAGAAATGCCTCAGGAGATTTCCCTGGAGAAATTGCAAATACTGAGAGTTTTACATTATGGGTACGAGGTAACTTTGACTCCACTTGCTTAGTAGATGATGATAATGATGGAATTCCAAACAGTCTAGATCAAGATTCCGATGGAGATGGAATTTTAGACATCATAGAATCTCAAGCCTCTACAGGAGCCATAGCCTTATCTGGAGTAGATTCTGATATGGACGGTTTAGACGATGCCTTTGATGCCACACCAACTACAGGTGCTAACGAATCTAATGGAACAACTCCAATAAATACAGACACAGACACCAATCCTGATTATTTGGATATTGATGCAGATAATGATGGAATTCCTGACAATGTAGAAGCACAATCTACACAAGGATATACCGCTCCTTCTGGAACCGTAGGTTTCAACGGAGTAGATACTGCTTATGAAAACAACGATACATTTACAGCAACTGGATTAACGCCTGTTAATTTTGATGGTACAGACGAGCCAGACTATAGAGATACAGATACAGACAATGATGGAGTAACAGATAGCAATGAAGGTTTGACCAACATAAATCTAGGTACACTAGGTACAGATTCTGATGGAGATGGTCTCGATGATATTTATGAAGGTTCCGATGCTACAGCAGGTGAAGCCTTTGATGTCAATGATGAAGTAAATAATCCAGTGACTGATTTAACAGATTCAGATCTTGATGCTGGTACTACAGGAGATGCTGACTATAGAGATATCAGTTTTGATCTCGATACTGACAGTGATGGAATTCCTGATAATGTGGATATCGATGATGACAATGATGGGATTTTAGACACTGTAGAAGATGCCATTCCAGATTCATCTGACGATGATAATGACGGCATTCCAAATTCTCGTGATATCGATTCCGATAACGATGGAATTCCAGACAATGTAGAAGCACAATCCACTCTTGGATATATTGCTCCTTCTGGGTCAGGTACTGGAATCACAGATGTAGATATGGACGGTTTAGACGATGTCTATGACCCTGATTGTACACCTTGCGCTACCAATGGAACAGCCATCACACCTGTCAATACGGACAATATCACTGGAAACAATACAGATACTACTCCTGATTATTTGGACGCTGACTCTGACGGTGATGGAATCAATGATATCCTAGAAAATGGAAATGCAGATACAGTTAGTGGAATAGATACTGATGGGGATGGATTAGACGATGCTTTTGAAGGAGTCATTACAGATAACGATGTCAATGATGATATTGACAATCCGCTAACAGATTTACCAGATATCGACACGGATGCTAGTACAGCAGGTAGCAATACTCCAGCTGTAGATTATAACGATGTAGACTATAGAGATATCGATGATGACAGAATGCCAATTACGGCTGGAAAAATTCTTTGGGTACGCTCAGATAGAGATACCAGTAACAGTGGATCAACGCTAACAGGTTGGACAGATCAAACAAATACAGGAATTGTAAATACAATTAATGGAGATCCTACGATCACTCAATTCATTAACTTTAATCCTACTGTTACTCTAGACGGTGCTGGAGACAACATCTCAACCAATTTAAATATCAATTCAAATATTTATCCAGACATTAGCATTTTTGCAGTTTATACACCTGCTTTTAACAATGCTGGTGGTGTTTGGGGTGAAGATAATGGCGGCTTTGATAGATTTATATTGGATGCCGCTTCTTTGAATGATGCAGTTTCTAGCGGAACTACTGCAGCTTCAAACATCCCTAATATTTTTTCTATTGGAAGTACTGTAGCAACTACAGTAACCTTTGATGAAGATAATGCAGCCTTTGTATATGCTAACGGGTTACAATCAGCAAACTTCACTCCTAATCATGGCCCTGAAACCTCAAACCTATTTCAAATTGGCGCATTAGGAAGTAATAATTTTAATTTTTCTGGATCTATCTCAGAAATTATTGTCTACGGAAGTGTATTGTCTGCTTTAGAAAGACAAAGTGTAGAATCTTACCTAGCCATCAAATCAGGAATTACGCTTGATGCTACCAATAATGATGGTACTATTGTAGAAGGTGATTATCTATTGAATGATCAAACCACAAAAATTTGGAACTATACAACTTGTGCTGCCTATCATAATGATGTAGCAGGAATTGTAAGAGATGATGATATGCTACTCTATCAAAAACAATCTTCATCTATAAACTCAGATGGGATTATTACCATGGGATTAGGGTCTATTGTTGCCAACAATGATAGTAATACCAATTCTATTAATGCCAACAAGTCTGCATTAATGTGGGGGAATAACAATGCTAGTTTAACAGCTGTTACTTCTTCTGCCCTGCTTTGTGAGACAGAAAATCAAATGGACAGAGTCTGGAAAGTCGTAGAAACGGGTACAGTGGGTACCGTAGAAGTAGCCGCTGTAAAAACAACCGTAGATGCTGCTCTTAATGAACTTAGTGTAATCTTCTTGAAAGTAGCAGACGATGCTGCCTTTACCACCAATGTAAGAAGCATTCCGGTTACCACCAGAGACGTCAATGGTGTAATGAGTTATGTCGCTAACGTTGACTTTAATGGAACCAAATACTTTACCTATTCAGACATATTAGGTATCTTCTGGAATGGAGATGCAAATGCTTGGACAGGAGGTGCAGGTACGGCAGGTGCTCCAGCGGTTGATGCTATTGGTTCAGCTATAGACGGGACAAAAGTATTGGTCATTAACTCAGGAGCAGCACAAAGAAATGCTGTAATGACAGCCAGTGCCAATGTAGAATGTGTATGGGTACAATCTAATTCTAAACTAGTAATCAATAATGATCTCTTCTTAGAATTCGATCAAGATTTCTTATTAGAAGGAGAGATTCGTCTAATTGGTGATGCACAACTTATTCAATCTCATAGTGGTCCTTCTAATGTACAAGGAAATGGTACTATCTATAGAGATCAACAAGCTAGAGTACCCAATACATATCGATACCATTATTGGTCAACTCCAGTAGTAGCTGCTCTTGGAAATACAACATATACCGTAGAAAGTGTCATGAAGGATGGAACCGTTCCTACCTCTGAAAATTCTACTCCAAAAGAAATTAATTTTGTAGATTATACAGGAGCTTTAAGCACATTAAACGGTCTACCAACAGACCCTATTACCATTGCCAGCTTTTGGATAAATTCATACTTTAATGGAGTAGACAGAGATGACTGGGTACAACAGATACATACAGGAAATATCAATATAGGTGAAGGATTTATTATGAAAAGTACAGGACGCGTTCCTCAGAATTTCACTTTTATGGGAAGTCCAAATGATGGAGTTATTACTGCAGTTTTAACACCAGGAACTTCTTCCCTACTTGGAAACCCATATCCGAGTGTCATCAATGCAGATCAATTTATTATTGATAACCAGGATGTTATCGATGGAACTCTTTACTTCTGGGAACACCTAGGAGAATCGACCACAACCGATGTACAAACAGAAGGGCATGGTGAATTTGGGTATGTCGGCGGATATTCACAACGTAATAGAGCTATGGGCGTCGCTGCAAATTCAGTAATCAACGGGACCGCTGGTTTAGGACAAGAAATCTATAGATCTCCTCCTCAATTTATTTCTGTAGGACAAGGATTCTTTGTAACGACTCCTGCAAACAAAGGAGGAATATTACAGTTCCGAAATTCGCAAAGAGGTTTCAATGCAAGCAATGTATTCTTTAGAAATTCTTCAGACTCTGATAATGATCAAGAACTTCCTAACTTTAAATTGGGAATGGATTATGTAAATGATACCAATGCAGAAATTCACAGACAATTAGGAGCCAATTTTAAAGTAGGAAATACCTTTGATTATGAAAATGGGTACGACAGTAAAACCATTGACATACAACCCACAGACATCTTCTGGGATTTTGACCAAATTGAATCCAATTTAATCATTGCTGGGCTAGGAGAAATTACTACAGAGCTACAAATTCCTCTTGGTTTTTATATTAATTCTGATTTCCCTGTCACAGTAATGTTAGACGAAAAAGAGAATATGGAAGGCTATACCATCTATTTGGGGGATCTGGTAACAGGACGTTTATACAATCTAGAAAATCCAGTAGAATTAAATCTTCCTAAAGGAAATTATACAAATCGTTTTGTAATTCTATTTGGAGGCACTTCTTTAAGTACAGATGACAATCCATTGTTACAAGGACTCAATGTCTTTAGAAATAATACAACAGATGAAATTATCATCAGAAATAACAATAGCGCTACGCTTAAAAAGGTAGAAGTGTTTAATGTATTAGGTCAACAGGTAAAATCTTGGAAAACATTTACCAATACAACAGAAGAACGATTCTATTTTAATCCGTCATCTGCTATCTATATCGTAAAAGTAACCACAGGGAAAGGTGAAATCACTAAAAAAATAGTCGTGGATTAGTCTACAAAATAAATCATCATTTATAAACAAAAAAGAGCTCGATTAAAATCGAGCTCTTTTTTTTGTTCCCCATTTTTAGGGAGAAGAAAATTTCACTAAATCAAGGGATTGTACATTATGATTTAACCAAGTATTTTTACAACTATAGTATTTGTTTTAAACATGCTATTAAATTATGAATCAAAATTAAACCTAAAAACTCAAATATTTAAAAAACACATTTTACTGCCCCAAATATTATTCTTAATCCCTAATCCCTATACACTCATGAGAATAACTAATGTAAGGTTTTATAAAAATCGAAGATTAAAGTATATTTTTATTTTAATCTTTGGGCTCTTTCTTTTATCTACAAACTACACTTACAGTCAAGATACTGATGGTGATGGCATTGCAAATTCCGTGGATATTGACGATGACAATGATGGAATTTTAGATATTAATGAATGTCAAAGTACAACTATCCCAGCTGGAGCAATTCCAACGAATACTGGTGCTGCAATTACATTTAATTCAGATGTAGATAGACAAGAAAGAATTTTGACAAATAATAATGATGGTGCTGAATTTAACACTACAGGTACTTCAGGTTCTATATTAGTGGTTGCTTTTGGTAGATCCTTACCAGTAGGTACAACTGTAATTATTGAAGCTGATAGAGATAATGGTACCGATTTTGCAACATTTAGAATTCAACAAGCCAATACTGCAAATGGATCTGATGCATCAAATCCCCTTATAATTAGTAGTTTAACAACATCTTTTGTAAACTATAACTATACTATTTCTGGTACTTCTGCCACACATTTACGTATTAGTCTAGATGCTATTGAAGCTGGCGGTGAAGCTGAAATAGATCATATAAGATGGAATTCAATTACGGGCTGCTTAGATTTTGATATAGACGGTGACGGAATCATAAATCGTTTAGATTTAGATTCTGACGGAGATGGAATTACAGACAATGTAGAAGCACAGACCACAGCTGGATTTACAGCGCCTACGGGAACAGATACCGATAATGATGGTTTGGATGATGCCTATGATGCGACTCCAACTACAGGAGCTAGTGGTTCTATTGGAATAAATCCAACAAATTCAGACACTGACTCCCTATTAGATTTCACAGATATTGACGCAGACAATGATGGAATCCCCGACAATGTAGAAGCACAATCTACTTTAGGCTATGTAACTCCAACTGGAAATGTAGGGGTCAATGGCTTAGATTCAGCCTACGAAAACATAGACACTTTTAGCCCAGCAGCAATTACGCTAGTAAATACAGATGGAGCAGACCTTCCAGATTTTAGAGATACAGACTCAGATAACGACAATACAAATGACCTCAATGAAAATGGAGAAGGAAACATCTTAAGTGGTTCAGATTTAGATGGTGACGGTTTGGATAATAACTTTGATCAAAACAATGCTTCTTACGATGTAAATGATAACATCAACACACCTTCAACAGACTTACCAGATACAGACACAGATGTAAATACAGGAGGTGATGTCGATTTTAGAGACGCCATTAATGGTTTAGACTCTGACGGAGATACTATTCCTGATGCTGTGGATATTGATGATGATAATGATGGAATTTTGGATAGTAATGAGTGTCAAAATACAACTATCCCTGCTGGAGCAATTCCAACAAGTACTGGCGCTGCAATTACATTTAATTCAGATGTAGATAGACAAGAGAGAATTTTGACAAATAATAACGATGGTGCTGAGTTCAACACTACAGGTCCTTCAGGTTCTATATTAGTGGTTGCTTTTGGTAGATCCTTACCAGTAGGTACAACTGTAATTATTGAAGCTGATAGAGATAGTGGTACCGATTTTGCAACATTTAGGATTCAACAAGCCAATACTGCAAATGGCTCTGACGCATCAAATCCCCTTACAATCAGTAGCTTAACAACATCTTTTATAAACTATAACTATACTATTTCTGGTACTTCTGCCACACATTTACGTATTAGCCTAGATGCTATTGAATCTGGTGGTGAAGCTGAAGTAGATCATGTAAGATGGAATTCAATTACTGGCTGTGTAGATTTTGATACAGACGGTGATGGAATCATAAATCGTTTAGATTTAGATTCTGATAATGATGGAATTACAGACAATCTAGAAGGGCAAACTACAGTCGGATTTACAGCTCCTACGGGAACAGATACAGATAATGATGGCTTAGACGATGCTTATGATGCAACTCCAACTACAGGAGCTAGTGGTTCTATTGGAATAAATCCAACAAATTCAGACACTGACTCCCTATCAGATTTCATAGATATTGATGTAGATAATGACGGAATCCCAGACAATATAGAAGCCCAATCTACTCTAGGATATACCGCTCCTAATGGAGTTCCTGGAAATAATGGTTTGGATAGTGCCTATGACTTTACAGACCTCTATATTTCTACAGGATTAAACACATCTCTTGTCAATACTGACGGAGATGCAGAACCCGATTTTAGAGATACAGATTCTGATGGAGACGGAACTAACGACAATGTAGAAGGAAGAACAGGAAGCCCAACTTTTACAGGCTCTGATACCGATGGAGATGGTTTAGACAATGGCTACGATACAGTCAATACCACAGGAAGTGCTTTTGATGTCAATGATAATATCTCCAACCCAGCAACTGGTGGGTTAATTGATCTAGATTCTGATGTTAATATTGGTGGTAATGTCGATTATCGAGATAATCTTATCGGAGTAGATACTGACGGTGATGGAGTTATTAATTCTGTAGATATCGACGATGACAACGATGGAATTTTAGATACAGTTGAATGTAACGAAATTTCAATCTCTGCAGGAATTGCCAATGCAATTACCTTAGATCAAGGAGTGAGTCATGAAAACAGAATTTTAACGCAAAATGATGATGGTGCCGAATTTAACAATATTAATGATGTACTAGTTGTTGCTTTAGGAGTAGAAATCCCTATTGGCACTGTCCTAACCATGAGGGTACAAAAAGATAATAACGATGATAAAACATTGCAATTTGAACAATCAGATGCTTCTGGAAATAATAGAACAAACCCTGTTTCTACAGGAGATTTAAATGATGACAATGTTTGGCGTGACTTTTCATACATAGTAACAGGCAGTCCAGCAACTCACATTCGTATTAGTATGTTGGTAGAAAATGGCGGTGGTCGTGCAGAAGTAGGTTATATTTCCTACCCTGCAATTACTCTTTGTTCAGATTTTGATAGAGATGGTATTCCAAATACCCTAGATTTAGATTCAGATAATGATGGAATTTTAGATATCATAGAATCTCAGCCAAGTACAGGACCTACTGTTCCATCAGGTGCAGATAGTGATAACGATGGACTAAACAATGCTTTTGATGCAACTCCAACTACTGGAGCCACAGGTTCAAATGGAATAACTCCTATTATAACAATAGCTACAGATATAACACCAGATTATTTAGACATCGATACAGATGATGATGGAATTCCTGACAACGTAGAATTCCAAACTACTAAAGGATATACCCCTCCGTCTGGAACTGTAGGACGCAATGGAGTAGATTTTAACTATGAAAACAATGATACATTTATTGCTATTGGACAAAATCCTGTAAATTTTGATGGGACAGATCAGCCCGATTACAGAGATACCAATTCTGATAATGATGCAATTTTAGACGCCAATGAAAGTGGTATAACTCTTAACATAGGAACTCTTGGAACAGATTCTGACGGTGATGGCTTAGATGATATTTATGAAGGATCTAATGCAACCTCAAGCGAAACTTATGATGTGAATGATCAAATTAACAATCCACTTACAGATTTATTAGACATAGACAATGATGCCAATGCATTAGGAGATGTAGATTATCGTGATATAAGTAGCTTTTTAGATACTGATATGGATGGAATTGCCAATGATGTTGATGTTGATGATGACAATGATGGAATTTTAGATACCGATGAATGTAATGAAATTACAATCTCAGCTGGAATTGCCAATGCAATTACCTTAGATCAAGGAGTGAGTCAAGAAACCAGAATTTTAACGCAAAATGATGATGGCGCAGAATTCAATAATATTAATGATGTACTAGTTGTTGCTTTAGGAGTAGAAATCCCTATTGGGACTGTCCTCACTATGAGAATTTGGAAAGATAATAATAATGATAAAACATTGCAATTTGAGCAATCAGATGCCTCTGGAAATAACAGAACAAATCCTGTTTCTACAGGAGATTTAAATGATGACAATGTTTGGCGTGATTTCTCCTACACAGTAACAGGAAGTCCCGCGACCCATATCCGCATTAGTATGTTAGTAGAAAACGGAAGCGGTCGTGCAGAAGTAGGATATATCTCCTACCCTGCAATTAGTGGTTGTTCAGATGCTGATGGCGATGGTATACTAAATGCTTTGGATATCGATTCCGACAACGATGGTATTCCAGATAATATAGAAGCACAATCCACTCTTGGATATATTGCTCCTTCAGGTTCTGGTGCTGGAATTACTGATGTAGATATGGATGGTCTAGATGATGTCTATGATCCTAATTGTACACCTTGCGTTACCAATGGAACTGCCATCACTCCTGTCAACACAGACAATATCACTGGAAACAATACAGATACTACTCCTGATTATTTGGATGCTGACTCTGACGGTGATGGCCTTAATGATATTTTGGAAAACGGAAATGCCAATGTTGCCAGTGGAATAGATACCGATGGTGATGGTTTAGATGATGCTTTTGAAGGAGTCGTTACAGACAATGATGTAAATGATAACATCAATAATCCATTAACTGATCTTCCTGATATCGATACCGATGCAAGTACTCCTGGTAGCAATACGCCTGCTGCAGATTACAACGATGTAGATTATAGAGATATTGACGATGACAGAATGCCAATAACGGCAGGAAGAATCTTATGGGTACGCTCAGATAGAGGTGCTTCTGGATCAACAACATTAACAGGTTGGACAGATCAGACCAATACAGGAATTGTAAATACAATCAATGGAAACCCAACCATCAATCAATTCATCAATTTTAACCCTACTGTAACCTTTGATGGAAATGGTGATTATATCACCACCAATCTAAATATCAATTCAAATACCTATCCAGATATTAGTGTTTTTGCGGTCTATACTCCTGCAGTCAATTCTGCTGGTGGTGTTTGGGGTGAAGACGATGGTGCTTGGGATCGGTTTATTTTGGATGGAAACACAACAACTTTAAACAATTTAGTTGCTAATGGATCTGGTCCAACTTTAAACATTCCTAATATATTCCCTGTTGGAAATACCGTAGTAACTACCGTAACCTTTGATGAAGATACTACTAATGGAGCCTTTGTGTATGCTAACGGGTTACAATCAGCAAACTTCACTCCTAATCATGGTCCTGAAACATCCAATGTTTTACAAATTGGAGCCATAGGAAAAAACGATTTCCATTTCAATGGATCTATCTCAGAAATCATTGTCTTTGGGAGTGTATTAACACCTATTCATAGACAAAGTGTAGAATCCTATCTGGCAACCAAATCAGGAGTTACTTTAGAGAGTACCAATAATAATGGAACCATCGTAGAAGGGGATTATCTACTAAACGATCAAACTACCAAAGTATGGGGTTTTACAGCAAACAGTGCCTATCATAATGATGTAGCAGGAATTGTAAGAGATGATGACATTTTATTGTATCAAAAACAATCCAGATCCATTAATTCTGATGCCATCATTACCATTGGTTTGGGAGATATTGTAGCCAACAATGCAAGCAATATCAATTCCATCAATGCCAACAAATCTGCATTGATGTGGGGAAATAACAATGCCAATTTAGCTACTATTACCTCAAGTGCATTGCTATGTGAAACTGAAAATCAGATGAACAGAGTTTGGAAAATTGTAGAGACAGGTACAGTGGGTACTGTAGAAATTGCTGCTGTTAAAGCAACAGTAGATAATGCCTTAAATGAAACAAGTGTAATCTTACTAAAAGTAGCCGATGATGCAAATTTCACTACCAATGTAAAACACATTCCTGTAGCAACAAGAACAGTAAATGGTACTGTTAGTTATGTTGCCGACTTTGATTTTAATGGAACCAAATACTTTACCTATTCTGATATATTAGGTATCTTTTGGAATGGAGATGCAAATGCTTGGACAGGTGGTGCAGGAACATCAAATGCTCCTACAATCGATCCTAGTGCAGACGGAACCAAAATATTAGTCATTGATGCTGAAACTTCTGGAAGAAATGCAATCATGACTGCAAGCGCTAATGTAGAATGTGTGTGGGTAAAACCTAATTCTAAATTGGTGATTAATAGTGACCTTTTCTTAGAATTCAATCAAGATTTCTTACTAGAAGGTGAAATCCGTTTGATTGGAGATGCACAACTCGTACAATCGCATACAGGATCGACGAATGTACAAGGAAGTGGTACTATCTATAGAGATCAGGCTACAAACGTGCCTAGCGTATACAGGTATAGTTATTGGTCTTCTCCTGTAGTTGCTGCACTTGGAAATACATCTTATACTGTAGGAAGTGTTATGAAAGATGGAACTACACCTACCTCTGAAAATTCGACTATCAAAGAAATTAATTTTATAGGATATACAGGAGATTTTAGTACGTTAAACGGTGCACCTACAGACCCAATTACGATAGCTAACCATTGGATATTTTCATACTATAATGGATTTACCAGAAACGATTGGGTACGAGAACTAAATACAGAAACTATCGATATAGGAGAAGGGTTCATTATGAAAAGTACAGGGCGTTCTCCTCAAAATTTCACTTTTGTAGGAAGTCCCAATGATGGAATCATCACCAAAGTACTAGTACCAGGAACCTCTTCCCTACTTGGAAACCCATATCCGAGTGTATTAAATACACAACAGTTTATCACCGATAATGATAATGTAATTGATGGTACCTTATATTTCTGGGAACATCAAGGAGAAAGCTCTACAACCACCATCGTTGAAGGACATGATCGATTTGGTTATATTGGCGGGTATTCACAAAGAAATCAAGCCATGGGAGTCGCTGCAAATTCCGTGGTAAATGGAACCGCTGGTTTAGGAGAAGGAGTCTATAGATCACCACCGCAATTTATTGCCGTAGGACAAGGGTTCTTTGTAGGAACTCCCGCTGACAAAGGAGGTACATTAACCTTTCAAAATTCGCAAAGAACAGCAAATACAAATAATGTGTTTTTTAGAAGTTCTTCCGAAGACGATGAAAACCTTCCAAACTTTAAATTGGGAATGGAATATGTTAGTGATACCAATACTGAAATTCACAGACAATTAGGAATCAATTTTAAAGAAGGAAATACATTTGATTATGAAAGTGGATTTGACAGTCAAGTATTTGATTTACAACCTACAGACATGTTCTGGGATTTTGAAGAAATTGAATCTAACCTAATTATTGCGGGTGTGGGAGAGATTAATGCCGATTTACAAATTCCTCTTGGATTTACTATCGATTCAGACTTTCCTATCAATATAATGTTGGACGAAAAAGAAAATATGGAAGGGTATACCATTTATTTGGGAGACTTAATGACTGGAAGATTGTACAACTTAGAAGATCCGGTAGAATTAAATCTTCCAAAAGGAAATTATTCAAATCGTTTCGTACTAATGTTTGGAGGTACAGCATTAAGTACAGATGACAATCCACTTTTACAAGGATTGAATCTCTTTAGAAATAATACAACTGATGAAATCATCATCAGAAACAACAACAGTTCAACGTTTAAAAAAATAGAAGTATTTAATATATTGGGGCAACAAATAAAATTATGGAAAAACTTCACAAATACAACAGAAGAGCGATTTTATTTTAACCCACCATCTGCTATCTATATTGTAAAAGTAACCACAAATAAAGGGGAAATTACAAAGAAGATACTAATAGATTGATTGACAAAATCAATACTAAACTTACTTACACCAAAAGCTCAAAATTTATTGGGCTTTTGGTGTTAAATTCTATCTCTAAAGATAAAATGTTAACTTTTTCTTAATTTTTCTTATATTTGCGAGCTAATGTTCGTATGTACGGCATAAAATTTGAAATTAGATAGGATTAGGTCCCCCAATAACCTAAAAGAAAATGGATAAAGGCACTTTGAAGTTTTCCTCTAGAAGAGGCAAATTAGTTTATACACAAAAAATACTGACCTTAACTGTAGTATTCTTACTCGCTTTTTTTTTAAAAAACCAACAAATAAATGCACAAACCATTCCTGGAACAGGAACTTCTGCTGGTATTTGTGCAAACTGTACACCTATTGGATGGGGAGATGCTGACCCTTTAATAGATGGAACACCAGAGATTTCTAACAGAGATCAAGCAGGAGGACCTTCTACAGTTACTATTGGAAATTCAGCCACCTGGTTAAATGGACCATTACCATTACCTCCTTCTGGTGATGTTCGTTGGATTTCACTTCGTGATATTGGAACAGAAATAAATGGGCAACCTGAAGAAAATGTAACAACTACAATGACAGGATTAATTATAGGTAGAATCTATAAGTTAACCATTAGTTCTATGTCGGTCTTAAGCAATCAAGATGGAAGTTCTAGTAGCTATTATTCTGGTACTTATATAGATCAGTTTGACTTTCAAACTGGTAGTGACCCTAGAAGAACAATTACTGCAATTACCCAAGAAGTTTGGGCTAACAATACAATCATATTTGTAGCAAGTAGTACAACTCAAACTTTTTCTATTTATCCAGGTGGAAATGGAGGTTGGGCACCTGGAAATAGTAGTGCTTTACTAGAATCTGTTCATATATCCGTTGATTCTGTAGATGCCTTAGAAATCTTAGATACCGATGGTGATGGTATCGATGACGCCGTAGATATTGATGATGACAATGATGGAATTTTAGATACCGTAGAAAGTGGTGGAAACGATCCTAATGGAGATGAAGATGGTGATGGTATTGTCAATTATCAAGACGTAAATGATGACGGAACTGGAGATGGTTCAACAACAGATTATACAGATGCTAATTCAGATGGATATCCTGATGCTTATGATTTTGACGGTGACGGTATACCCAATCATTTAGACTTAGATGCTGACAATGATGGAATTTTAGACAATATAGAAGCACAAACAGATGCAGGTTTTACAGCATTTGTGGCTACAGATAGCGATATGGATGGTTTGGTAGATGTATATGACACCACCCCTAATGGAACTTCAGCTGGAGAAGGTTCTATAGGAATTACTCCTAATGCTTTTGATTCAGGAAATGCAAATGACGACACAACTCCAGATTATTTAGATATTGATACAGATGATGACGGTATCCCAGACAATGTTGAAGCACAAACAACACTTGGATATACTGCCCCAACTGGAAATGTAGGGATAAATGGAGTAGATTCATCTTATGAAAATGTAGATACTTACTCACTTATAGGCATCACTGTTACAAATACTGATATTACCGATTTACCAGATTACAGAGATAATGACTCAGATAATGATGGTATAACAGACCTCAATGAAAATGGTGAAGGGAATATTTTAAGTGGTTCTGATTTAGATGGAGATGGTCTTGATAATAATTTTGACCAAGACAATGTTAATTATGATATAAACGATAATATCAACACACCTTCTACAGATTTACCCGATGCAGATACAGATGTAAATACGGGAGGAGATGTAGACTATAGAGATGGTGTAACGGGTCTAGACACGGATGATGATGGAATTCCTGATATTGTAGATTTAGACGATGATAACGACGGAATTACAGACGCAAGAGAGTTATGTAATACAGCCCCAGGAACTACTGCAAATTCAACAATTTCTGTAGAAATTAATTTCGACGAATGGTCTGAAGATATTACTTGGAATTTAAGAGATCCCAGTAATAATATAATCCTAACTGAAAATTATGCAGGTACAGCTATAAACGTAGACCCAACCTTACCTAATGAGGTGACCGTTACTGTAGTAGGAGATTATACCTTAGAAGTTATCGATGCTTTTGGAGATGGATTTACAGTAGCAGATGCTGTAGACGGAATATCCTTTTTTAGAGTCTTAATAGATGGTATTGAAGTTTATAATACGACAAGTGCTTTTGGTAATAATCCTGCTTTTGGAGATGGATTTACTTCAACACCATTTACAGTCTCAGCAGATTCAATTCCTTGTTTCAACGGAGACCCTTCAGCAGATGATGATTCAGACGGAACTCCTAATTATGAAGATCCAGATTATGTTACAGGAATTGGAGGAGATACTTTAAATGCTAATGGAACTTGGACAAGCTTAGACCATGATGCAGATGGTATTCCAGATCACTTAGATCTAGATTCTGATAACGATGGAATTACAGACAATACAGAAGCACAAACTACTGCAGGGTACATTGGTTTAGCAGGTACAGACGAAGATAACGATGGTATAGATGATGCTTATGATTCCGATTGTACACCTTGTGCAACTAATGGAACAGAAATCGTTCCTACAAATACAGATGGTGCTTTAACCAATTCAGACTCAAGTCCAGATTACAAAGATATTGATGCTGATAATGATGGAATTCCAGACAATGTAGAAGCACAAACAACTACAGGATATTCAGCTCCAAATGGAGTTCCTGGAGAAAATGGATTGGACAGCGCTTACGACTTTACCGATTCCTTTTCTTCCACTGGACTAAGTTCTACTTTAATAGACACAGATGGAGATGTCGGTTCTGGAGGAGATTATGACTATAGAGAAACAGATTCAGATGGAGACGGAACACTTGATGTTAACGAAAGTGGTATTACTGCAAATGCAGGTACTTTTGGAACTGATACAGATAATGATGGTTTGGATGATCTTTATGAAGGTGCTAGCACCAATGATATCGATCCAAATGATGAAATAAATACACCAAGTACTAATTTACTAGACGCCGATGGAGATGTAAATGTCGGTGGAGATGTAGATTATAGAGATTCCTTGGCAGGAATTGATACTGATGGAGACGGAATTATAAATTCTGTTGATATTGATGATGATAACGATGGTATTTTAGATACTACTGAAGATAATTGCGCAACTGTTTCTGAAGCTCCTTCTGGAGCTGTAGTAGACTCTGGAGGAGGTAATGGTGTTCCTGCTGGAACTCTAACACTTATTAATGATGGAGATTTAGGAGGTAATAATGGAATCCCCCTAAATAGAGTTGGGGAATACATTGTAGTAGATTTAGGTGGAGTCATACCAACGGGTGTAATTATTCAGTTACACTTGTGGAAAAATAATAATGATGGTAAAACATTACGTATTGCCCAGCTTCCAAACAGTACAGTAGATTTAGGTGGTGGTACAAATCCTGTAACGATTAATGATACAGATATAACGGGTGTTACTTTATCAAACTACACATTAACTCAAGCAACGCAATATCTACAAATAGAGATGACTGCAAGAAGTAATGGTAGGCTAGAAATTATTGAAGCTACAGTTTCTGAACATACATCTTGTAGTGCTTCTGATTTTGATGGTGATGGAATTGTAAACTCGTTAGATCTAGATTCAGATGGTGATGGGATTCTAGATATTACAGAATCTCAACTCAGTGGTAATAGTGCTATCTCTTTATCAGGAAATGATACAGATATGGATGGTTTAGATGATGCTTTTGATGATACGGTATCATCCGGTCCAACAGGTTCAAACGGAACAGAGTCTCCGCTAAATTCTGATACGGATGGAAACCTTGATTATCTTGATATTGACTCTGATGATGATGGTATCCCAGACAATGTAGAATTACAAACGACTCAAGGCTATACAGCTCCTACAGGAAATGTTGGACTTAATGGGATAGATGAAGCCTATGAAAACAACGATACCTTTACCGCTACAGGATTAACTCCTAATGATTTTAGTGGTACTGATCAACCTGACTATCGATCAACAAATTCAGACAGTGATGCATTCTTAGATGCAGATGAAAGTGGTATTACTCTCAATCCAGGATCACTTGGAACAGATTCCGATGGGGATGGTTTGGATGATATTTATGAAGGTTCAGATGCTACTCCTGGTGAAGCTTATGATGTAAACGACGAAATTAACGACCCTGTCAATGATTTATTAGATGTAGACAATGATGCAGGAACAACGGGCGATGTAGATTATAGAGATAGTTCCACAGATTTGGATTCTGATGGAGATGGTATTCCAGATGTTTCAGATGTAGATGATGACAATGATGGGATTTTAGATACTATTGAAGATGCAGCTCCTGATGGTGATGCTGATGGAATTCCAAATAGCTTAGATATTGATTCAGACAATGATGGGATTCCAGACAATATAGAAGCACAGTCAACCACAGGGTACATCGCGCCTTCTGGTTCTGGTGCTGGATTTTCTGATTTAGATCGAGATGGTTTAGATGATGTCTATGATCCGAGTTGTTCATTTTGCCCCGTTAATGGAACTGCAATAACTCCTGTAAATACAGATAATATTACTGGAAATAATAGTGATGCTATTCCTGATTATCTCGATACAGATTCTGATGGTGATGGTATCAATGATATCCTAGAAAATGGAAATGCAAATACAGCTAGTGGAATAGATACTGATGGTGATGGATTAGATGATGCTTTCGAAGGAATTGTCAACGATATTGATGTAAATGACGATATTGACAATCCGCTTACTGATTTACCAGATATTGATTCTGACGCAAGTACGACAGGTAGTAACACTCCTGCTGCAGATTATAACGATGTAGATTACAGAGATATTGATGATGACAGACCTAATCCTATGATAACTGGTAATACATTATGGTTACGTGCAGATATTGGGACTACTGGAGGTAGCAATGTTTCTCTTTGGGAAGACCAAACGACATCCAATGCAGATTTTACGGGAGCTGGCGGAACGCAGCCTGATGCCACAGCGGTTGAATTAAACTTCAACCCTACTGTGACCTTTACTCCTGCTAATAATGACGTACTAACATTTACTGGGAACTTGAATCCAAGAACCATGTATATTGTCTACAATGACACTTCTACTACTTCATTTACTTCTGCTTTTACAAATAACGACGGAAATGGTATAGGTCATGGAAATACAGATGATACAGCTGTATTTGATGTAGCAAATACTCCCGCAGATGTTATAAATGGTACTCAATTTGTAAATGGGTTGGCTACAACACTAACAACAAGTCCAAGACCTGACAGTTTTGAATTGCAATCTAGAATTTTCCTTTCAAATCTATCAAATGCTAGCCATACTTATTATGTAGGTAGAGATAGAACAAATACAACAAGAGTTATTAATGGTAGTGTTGCTGAAGTAATACTTTTTGATATTGCTCATACTGCTGCTCAAAAACAACAAATAGAATCCTATTTAGCCATTAAATATGGGTTTACATTAGATATCACAGATAATGATGGCACTATTACTGAAGGTGATTATATTTTACAAGATTTATCGACCATTGTTTGGAATGAATCTGAAAATAGTACCTATCATAATGATGTAGCAGGTATCGGTCGTGATGATGGAATGCTATTAATGCAAAAGCAATCCAGATCCGTAAACTCTGACGCCATCATCACCATTGGTTTAAGAGAAGTAGCTACAAATAATGCTAGCAATGGTAATAGCATTAATACCAATAAATCCTTTTTGATGTGGGGGAATAATAATGCCAATCTGGTCAATACATCTGCAAGAACATTATTGTGTGAATCTGAAAACCAGATGGACAGAATTTGGAAAATTGTTGAAACAGGGAATATCGGTACTGTAGAAGTTGCTGCGGTACAATCAACGGTAGATGCAGCTCTTAATGAGTCCAATATTATCTTATTTAAAGTAGCTGATGATTCAGATTTTACAGTCAATGTAAAACACATCCCTGTCACTCCAAGAACTGTAAATGGCGTAGCTAGTTATGTGGTTGACTTTGATTTTAACGGAACCAAATATTTCACCTATTCAGATACTTTAGGAATCTTCTGGAATGGTGATGCAAATGCTTGGACAGGTGGGGCTGGTACTGCTGGTGCTCCTACAATAGATCCTAGTGCAGACGGAACCAAAGTATTGGTTATTGATGCAGAAACAACACTAAGAAATGCTGTAATGATTGCTAGTGCTAATGTAGAGTGTGTATGGGTTAAACCAAACTCTAAGTTGGTTATTAACAATGATTTGTTTTTAGAATTCGATCAAGATTTCTTATTAGAAGGAGAAATTCGTTTGATTGGTGATGCACAATTAGTACAATCTCATACAGGACTTTCTAACGTACAAGGTAGTGGGGTAATTTATAGAGACCAAGCAAGTCTTACACCAAGTCAATTCAGATATAACTATTGGTCTTCTCCCGTAGTTGCTAATCTTGGGGACACAAACTATACCGTAGCAGATATAATGCATGATGGTACTGCTCCTACTCGTGAAAATTCACTTATTAAAGAAATTAATTTCCAAAACTATAATAGTTCAGATCCAACAACATTAAATAGTACTCCAACGGATCCTATTACAATTGCAACTTGGTGGATTTATGCATACTACAATGGAGTAGATAGAAACGACTGGCAACAAAGGCTAAGTACAGGAGCTATTAATGTAGCTGAAGGGTATATTATGAAAAGTACAGGAAGAGCCCCTCAGAACTTTACCTTTATGGGAAGCCCTAATGATGGAACATACACCAAAGTTTTAACCCCAGCAACAACATCATTACTCGGAAATCCCTACCCTAGTGTAATAGACACACAACAATTTATCTCTGACAATTCTAATACCATTGATGGTACCTTATATTTCTGGGAACATCAAGGAGAAAGTTCAACAACAACAATTATTGAAGGGCATGACAGGTTTGGTTATATTGGAGGATATTCTCAACGTAATGAAGCTATGGGTGTAGCTGCTAACTCTGTGGTAGATGGAACTGCTGGTTTAGGTGAAGGAATTTATATGACTCCACCAGAGTTTATTGCTGTTGGGCAAGGATTCTTTGTCACTGCGCCTGCTAATAAAGGAGGGGTCTTAACCTTCCAAAATTCGCAAAGAGCTGCAAGTACAAACAATGTCTTTTTTAGACCCGCAGAAACTATTGAAGAATATCCAAATTTAAAAATTGGAATGGATTATGTAAATGATTCAAATACTGATATTCACAGACAATTAGGAGTCAATTTTAAACCAGGAAATACTTTTGAATATGAAAGTGGATTTGACAGTCAGATATTTGACTTACAACCTACAGATATGTTCTGGGATTTTGATCAAATTGAATCCAACTTGATTATTGCAGGTGTTGGTGAAATCAATACAGATCTACAAGTTCCACTTGGATTTGTTATCGACTCTGATTCTCCTATTACTATAATGCTAGATGAACTCACTGACTTGGAAGGGTATACTGTTTACCTAGGAGATTTGATGACTGGAAGGTTGTACAACCTAGAAGACCCTATAGAATTAAATTTACCTAAAGGAACCTATACAAACCGATTTGTTATATTGTTTGGAGGAACAGCATTGAGTACAGATGACAATCCTCTTTTCCAAGGGTTTAATCTCTTTAGAAACAATACTACCGATCAGATTATTATTAGAAATAACAATGGTTCTGTGATCAAAAAAGTAGAAGTATTTAATATTCTGGGACAACAAATAAAAACCTGGAAAACATTCTCCAATACTACTGAAGAACGTTTAAGTTTCAATGCTCCTTCTGCTATGTATATTGTAAAAGTAACTACAGACAAAGGAGAAATTACCAAAAAGATAATCGTAGATTAAATATAAAAATCATCGTAAAAATAAAGGAGCTACTTTAAAGTAGCTCCTTTATTTTTTTAAGAGTATACTCAATATCTTCTTGAATTGTATCCCTGCTAAATGAAAACCGCACAGAAGTGAAAGCCTCATCTTTAGCATTTAAAATCTCTTTTAGTACATGAGACCCAACACTGCTTCCACTCTGACATGCACTACCACCAGAAACAGCGATTCCATGCAAATCCAAGCTAAACAAAAGCATTTCATTTTGAACAGGTAACAACACATTCAAAATAGTACAGCTACTCTTTTCCAGATCAAAAGACAATCCATTAAAACGAATACCAGCATTGATTTTTTTTAACTCCTCTATAAAAAACGATTTTAGAGAGTTCATATGAGCTTTGTCTTTCTCTAAAGAATCAGAAGCCAACTCTAAAGCTTTTGACATTCCTAAAATACTATGTACATTTTCCGTACTGGACCTTGCTCCTTTTTCTTGATCGCCACCATGCAGCATGGGTTTTATTCCAAAACCTTTTTTAAAATAAGCGAAACCAACACCTTTAGGTCCGTGAAATTTATGAGCACTTGCCGTCATAAAATCGATAGGCGTAGCTTTTAAATCAATTTGATAATGTCCAATTCCTTGTACCGTATCCGAATGAAACAACGCATTATTTTCTACACACAAATCAGATACTTTTTGCAATGGCAATATATTTCCAATTTCATTATTGATATACATTAAACTGACCAAAGTCTTCTTATCTGAACTTTTTAATAACTCTTCAAGGTGATTTAAGTGAATACTTCCATCAGCTTCAACATCAACATATACAACTTCAATGTGATGTTCCTTTTTTAAAAACTCAATCGTATGCGTTACTGCATGATGTTCAATTTTAGAGCTAATAATTCGTGTTACTTCTAAATTAGTAACCGCATTGATCAAGATTAAATTATCCGCTTCCGTGCCTCCAGCAGTAAAAATAATTTCAGAAGCAGTGACATTAAAAAAGCTGGCTATTTTCTTCCTAGCATTTTCAACAATATTCTTTGCTTTTCTTCCGTACTGATGACTAGACGAAGGGTTTCCAAAATTTTCTTGCATAGACAATTGCATCACCTCAATTACTTCTGGAGCAATGGGTGTTGTAGCAGCATTATCTAAATAAACTTTTCTCACGCGTTCTATTTATTTCACTTTGATGAATTATTGACTTTGCAAAAGTATCTATAAATTATGACTTTGGATTTTGGTAAATATAAACTTCAGTAGCTCCTAACCCATATTTCTGATACGAAGCCTCATAATAATTTACAGGATATTTATTGAATAAATACTGAAGTTCATTTTTTAAAACCCCTTCTCCAACTCCGTGAATAAAGACAACCTTAGAGATTCTTTTTGAAATTGCATATTCTAACTTTCTCTTTGCTGTATCTAATTGTAGCGAGAGCATATCAAAATTATCCATTCCCTTAGTCGTCTTTGTTAATTGATGAATATGAAGGTCTACTTCTAAAACAACTTCGTTTTTTTGTTTTTTAAAATGACTTTTTCCCTGACTTGTTTCTTTGAGTTTTTCTTTTAATAACGGGTTTGCTATATCTGAATATTTTGATAGTTCGTACTGATCTTTTTCAATAATAACCAATTCACTTTGAAAGAATTTATAAACCATTCCTTCATCATCCTGAATTTCAATGAATTCACCTTCCATATCGATGACTTTTCCTTTTAGAACATCATCAATGACTGCTACTTTATGACCAATTTCAAAACGCATTCTTAACCTTTACTTAATACTTGTATTTTAGATGATCCTTTATCTTTGCAGCAAAAGTAAGAAGATGATTAAAACAGATGCTATAAAGACAAAGGTTTTCTTTGAAAACAGTTATAAAAACCATGTTCTTAAAGAAGATAGAAAAAAACTCTTATCTGATATTGCTACTAAAATTACAGATAGCTATCAGTCTGATACTCCTGTTTACTTAAATTTTATCTGTACACACAATTCAAGAAGAAGTCAATTAGGACAAGTATGGGGCTTCTATGCAGCTCATTATTTTGACTTGAACATTGGCACTTTTTCTGGGGGGACAGAAGTAACTGCTTTTCATCGCAATACTGTAAAAACATTACAAGAAGTTGGTTTTTCTTTTAAAGTGGAAGAATTCTCTCATCTAAACCCTGTATATCGAGTTTCTTTTGAAGAAACAGAAGAGTTTCTATTAGGTTTCTCAAAAATATTTGATGATCAAATGAACAAAGTACCTTATATCGCTATTACCACTTGCAATAGTGCTGATGAGAATTGTCCTTTTATCGCTGAAGCAAAGCATCGTTTTCATCTACCTTTTGTAGACCCAAAACATTCTGATGGTTCTGAAAAACAAAATGAAACGTATTTAAAAACGAATGGAGAGATTGCAGCAGAAATGTTCTTTATTTTTAGTCAGGTAAAATCTGCCGTTAAAGTCAATTAAACTTCAATTTCCTTATCGTAGGGAATACTTTTAAGAATGTGATTCATAGCATTGATTCTAGCCTCCGTTTTTCTATTGGCCTTAATCACTTTCCAAGGTGATTTTTCAATATTCGTTTTCTCAAACATTTGATTCTTATACTGCGTATAATCTTCCCATAATTCTTGAGCTCTTTCATCTACAGGAGACATTTTCCATTGCTTTAACGGATCGTTCTTAATCTCATCAAAGCGTTTCGCCTGTTCTTTTTTAGAAATGGACATATAGATCTTTACCAAATGAATTCCAGATTCTAAAATCATTCGTTCAAAATCGTTTACTTGTCCCATAAATATTTGATATTGTTCATCTGTACAAAATCCATTTACGGGCTCTACTACGGCTCTATTATACCAACTCCTATCAAAAAAAACAATTTCTCCAGCTTTGGGTAATTGTTGAATATATCTTTGAAAATACCATTGAGATTGCTCATCTTCTGTAGGTTTAGAAAGTGCTAAAATTCTAATATGTCTAGGATTAATTCTCTCGGTAATTCTACGAATTGCACCTCCTTTTCCTGCTGCATCTCTTCCTTCAAACAAAACAATAATTCTTTCATTGTTTTCAATAGCCCAGGTTTGAAGTTTAATGATTTCTATTTGAAGTTTTTTTAACCTACGCTCATAATCTACATATCGTAAAGCTCTATCAACATTTATAGGTTCTCTAGATAGTAATGCTGTAAGTGCTTTACTTGAATTGAGTTTTCTTAACTCTAAAGGTGTCAGTTCTCTTTCCATAATTAATCAATTTGAAATGCAGATCTATAATAACGCATCACTACATTAGGATCTGGAGTTAGCGTTGTTAAAGCTTCTTTTTTACCTTCATAATCAAAATTAGAAAGCACATAACGCATCGCTTCTAACCTCGCCACCTTTTTGTTATTGGTTTTAATAATCATCCACGGACAATAAGAAGTGTGTGTTTTACTAAACATTTCTTCTTTATAATGTGTGTATGTATCCCACATTTCTTGTCCTTTTTTATCAACCGGACTGAATTTCCATCGTTTTAATGGATTTGCATTTCTAGCATCAAATCGCTTTAACTGTTCTTCTTTAGAAATAGAAAGCCAAAACTTTATAACCACCAGTCCATCTTCATATAGCATGTGCTCAAATTCAGGGACTTGTACCAAAAACTCTTTGTACTCTTGATCAGAACAAAATCCCATTACCGGTTCTACTACAGCTCTATTGTACCAGCTTCTATCGAAAAAAACCAATTCTCCTGGATTGGGCAACTCTTTGATATATCGTTGAAAATACCATTGTCCTTTTTCTACATTTGTTGGCTTATTCAATGCAACCAATCTGGAAGACCTTGGATTTAAATGTTCCATAAACCTTCTAATACTGCCTCCTTTTCCTGCTGCATCTCTACCTTCAAAAACTACAGCGACTCTTTTATTTTCTTTTAAAACCCATTGCTGTAGTTTTACCAACTCTATTTGCAGCTGCCTTAATTGTTCTTCATAGGCTAAGGTTTCTACAACTTTATGATGCGAAACTCCTTTTGTTTTCATCACTGAAAGCAAATTTTTCGCAGTTTTAGCATTGAAAAAATCTTCTGAATTTAATGTTAGTTTTGAATCGGCCATCTAATATTGATAAGTGCCCTCTAAAATATTACTTTTTTTTAACACATTTTAAAACTTCCTATATTATTAACATATCTATATTTGTGTTCATGAAGTACTCTTTCCTAGGTTTTTTCTTGTTTTTGTATGTAACGACTTTTTCTCAGCAAAAACTTTCTAAAGAATTTAGCTTTGTCAATGATAATGATCTTTATGTTTCAAAGAGCAAAGACCAATATTATACAAACGGAATGTTTTTCAGTTTCCGCTATTTAGCTAAGAATTTCGGAAAGACTAAAAAGAAAATTTATGAATTACAAGTTGGTCATGAGATTTATACGCCCTTCAAATCTACGGTTATAAGTGTGAGCGAACATGACAGACCTTTTGCAGGTTATTTGTATGCAAATATTGGAGTCATTAGAACTTACGAGGATGCATCCATTTTAAAAACAAATTTACAAGTAGGAGTTGTAGGGCCTAATGCTATGGGGCAAGAACTACAAGAGTTTATTCATGACATCTATAATTTTATTGCTCCTGATGGTTGGAGGTATCAAATTAGGAATATGTTAGCGTTAAATTTTGATACGTATTACACAAAGGAATTAGATACAGATACTTCAAATCTCTACGACATTAATTTTTTGAGCCACCTAAGAATAGGAACCATTTTTACTGAGCTTTCATCTGGTTTTATGGGAAGAATCGGATTAAAAAAGTTACAGCCTATTGATAATACAATCGCTTTTACTACTCATTTAAACAATGAAAATACTTCTTATGTAAGAGAAGCTGAATCTTTTTTCTATTATCAAACCTCTCTCACCTATGTTCTTTATGATGCAACCATTCAAGGAAGTTTGTTTAATGATGATAGTCCCGTTACTTTTAGTCCAAGAGCCTTACGATTTGATTTAGAATTGGGTTATAAGATAACTGTCAATAGATGGAATTTTGGCTATGCATATCATTTTCACAGCAACAAACTGCCCAATTTGAGAAAAAATAGAGGAAACGATTACGGTCGACTCTTTTTTAATTATTCTTTTAATTAAAAAGGTTTAATACCGAAAAGCTATTTGTTTTGAGTATAGAATAGCAAGACCTTTCAGGTTTTAAAAACCTGAAAGGTCTAAGGATGTAAGTTGCTATTTACGAGCGCTTTAATTTTTTAGATAATTCTTTGTCAGGGTGTACGACAAATTTCACTAATTTGTTTTTGCGAGGATTGAAAAGACGAAGCAATCTGCCAGATAAAGAGCAGACTGCTACAGCAAATAAATTTGCCTCGCAGTGACATGTTTTCATCATAAAGTGAAATTTGTCGTACACCCCTTTGTCATATACTTTGATAAATTAGATAATCTTTCGGTAATGGGTTCTATTGACTGGTCGATTGTTCCTTAAGGGCTGGGTTAGGGATTGAAGCGGCATCCCCCCGCATTGGCGGGGGATATAGCGTAAAGCCCGACCACGCTTTTTTCTAGCGTGGGAACCTCCAAAAAAAAATCAACTTTTTTAACTCACATCAATTACTCCTCAAAATATTCATTCTGAAAACCAATCAAATACAATTTTTTTTGTGCTCTGGTTATTGCCGTATACAACCATCGATAATATTCTTTTGAAGGTCCTTCAGGTAAATACGGTTGTTCTATAAAAATAGTACTCCATTGCCCTCCTTGTGATTTATGACAGGTAATTGCGTACGAAAACTTCACTTGTAATGCATTAAAATACACATTCCTTTTAATCGCTAAGAGTTGTTTGTACTTCGATTTTTCATCTGCATAATCTTCTTTTACTGCTTCGTACAATTTGTTATACTCTTCATAAGACAAAGAAGGAGTCTCACTGGTTAAGGTGTCTAAAAGAAGAACGGTTTCAAAAGGCATTTGATCTGGATAATCTATCATTCTTATTTCTACTTCAGCAAAACGAAAACCATACAACTCTTTGATGGCATTAATTCTCAAGATCTCGCAAGTATCGCCATTGGCAATAAAACCAGCTTCTGAAGAATCTTTCAGCCAATAATAATTGTTCTTTACAACCATGACATAATCGCCCGTAGAAATCTCGTTTTCTTGACCTCTAATCTGACTTCTTATTTGTTGGTTGTATTGGTTGGCTCTTTTATTAGAACGTACAATAAAAGCCGTATCTTCTACTCCATCATTATCATAGGCACTAACAATGGCATCTTCAATATCATAACCATCTGTTAATCTAATGATATCTGGAAAGTCAAGATCAAACTGAAAATTAATAGTATCATTCTCTATCAACGTTCGCAACAAAGTGGCATTTGCCAAGATTCCTGAGTTTTCATGTTGACGCGTAACTTCAGTCAATTCTATATTTTGAACGTTTTTGTTATAATCAATTGCCAATCGGTCTTCTTCCAAAGCAGGACTTATAGATAACTTCACTGGAGGCAATTGTGCTGTATCTCCAATTAAAATCAATTTACATTGATGTCCAGAATAGACATAAGAAATCAAATCATCTAAAAGCGAACCATTTTCAAAGAGTTTAGAATTTTGAGGTCTGTCTGGAATCATTGATGCTTCATCAACAATAAAAATAGTATTGGCATGCTTATTGGGTTGTAATGTAAAATCTACAGAACCATTTTTTTGTTTCTTAGGAAAATAGATTTTTTTATGAATTGTGAATGCTGGTTTTTTGGAATACCCTGAAATAACTTTTGCAGCTCTTCCAGTAGGAGCAAGTAAAACGGCTTTCTTTCCAGATTTCCATAGGTTATTCACCAAAGTACTAATTGTGGTTGTTTTTCCTGTACCTGCGTATCCTTTCAATAAAAATAAAGATTGATGGTCTTTAGAAAAGATAAATGTGACCAACAAATGGAACAACTCAGACTGTTTTATGGTCGGTTGGTAAGGAAATTTTGCAAGAAGTTCTTGATGAAAATCTGTAGTATTTTTAAGCATGAAAAGATTAAAGCGTTAAAGATACGTTGATTTGTATTTAAAAGTTTTTATCATTAAAAAAAAATTGTAGATTTGTGAGCATACTATTAAAAAAATAACAACAAATGGGAGTAGTAATAATGATTATAGCAGCCTTGGTGGTTGCATTTATTTTAGCTGTAGTTATCGTTAAATATTTACCGCTTAAATTCAGGTGGGTGGCATCTATTGCCTTTTTAGCTTTAACTGTATTTTTAATCGTTAAAATATACGGCGGTGTTATGAAGCCGATCAATTTTAATAAGAAGAAAACAGTTAGATATGCTAAAGTAATTAAGAATCTGAAAATCATTAGAGATGCAGAGATTGCATATAAAGAGGTCACAGGAGATTATACTGATGATCCAATTGCCTTAATTAGTTTTATAGATACGGCACAACGTGCTATCGTAGAAACTAGAGATACTGTTATAAAAGTAAATAAAGGAAGTAAATGGCAACCTGTCATGGTTGATGTTGAAAAGAGGGTGAAAGATACCATTGCTTATGAAGCTATCTTAAAAGATTTTGAAGGTAGAGATTATAAGAATATGTTTAATGTTCCTGGAGTAGAAGGTGCAAAATTTGAACTTCAGAAAGGAAGCGTTGAAAAGATTGCAGGTCTGCAAGTTCCTGTATTTGAAGCTAGAACCGAAAAAGGACCTATTCTTAAAGGAATGGATGCTTCATTGGTAAAACAAGAAAAAGAAGCCATTGCTACAGATCAAATAAAAGGCGAGTACGTATCCGTAGGTTCTTTAGATGAAGTGTCTACAGGTGGTAACTGGCCTCCATTTTACGACAAAGAAGATCGTGCACAAGAAAACGATAAATAAATCAATAGAAGATATTTCTAAAAGAAAATTGTCCATCCAATTCAGTTTGGGTGGATTTTCTTTTTGTATTTCAAATTCAAAAGAGGAAGTATATCAATTTACCTCGTATCAATTTGAAGAAAAAGCGAATTCTCCCGAGACGATATTAGAAAAACTGAAAGAAGTTTTTAAAACAGATCAATCCTTACAAGACGAATTTGAATCTGTACAAGTCATTCATCAAAACAATTTAAACGCTTTAGTACCGAATCCCTATTTTAAAGAAGATGCTCTTAAAAGTTATCTAAAGTATTCCATTAGAACCATTACTACGGATTTAATTGTCTATGATGAGTTGGATGATTTACAAATGAAGAATGTTTACATTCCCTATGTAAACATCAATAATTTTCTCTTTCAAAATTTTGGGGAGTTTGAATACAAACATCATGCTTCTCTCTTAATTAAAAAATTGATTACAAAATCGGATGAAGGTTCCATGTTTTATGTAAATGTTCATCATAACCTTTTTGATATTGTTGTTATTGAAGATCAAAAGTTACTCTTTTACAACTCTTTTGAATTTACTACAAAAGAAGATTTTATCTATTATATACTTTTCACTTTAGAGCAATTAAAATTCGATCCTGAAGTTATTGCTACGTTACTATTGGGCGATATTGATGAAACATCTGAACTCTATCAAATTGCTTTTGAGTATATAAGAAACCTAGATTTTTTAAGCAGCAATTCTTCTGTTTTGGATGTTGATCAAGGTATTCACCAACATTCAAACTTTATATTGCTAGGATGAGAATTATTTCAGGAAAATTCAAAGGAAGGAGAATTACAGCTCCAAAAAACTTACCCGTACGACCTACAACCGATATTGCCAAAGAAGCTTTGTTTAATATCTTAAACAATCATTATTACTTTGATTCAATTTCTGTCATAGATCTTTTTTCAGGAACGGGCAATATTGCCTATGAATTTGCCTCGAGAGGCGCACAAAACATCTATGCTATTGATGGGAATTTTTCCTGTACAAAATTTATTTTCAATACAGCTAAGGAGTTTGATTTCCCGATCAATTCCTACAAAAGCGATGTGTTTAAATTCTTGGAAAAAACACCTTTAAAATCGGATGTTATTTTCGCAGACCCTCCTTATGATATGGACATTGAAAAGTTTCTAAAAATAGTAGACATTACTTTTAAAAGAGCTTTACTAAATACGGATGGCATGCTTATTATTGAGCATTCTAAGCACATGGATTTATCTTCTCATGATGCGTTTTCTTATGCTAAAAAATATGGTGGAAGTGTCTTTAGCTTTTTTGAAGCTGAGGAAGAATTATAATAACGAATTGATAATATCCGAAACGGTAATATTTTCTGCTTCTGCTTTGTAATTTTTTACAATTCTATGTGATAGAATTGGAATGGCTACCTTCTTTACATCCTCAATATCTGGAGAATATTTTCCGTTTACCGCAGCGTTTGCTTTGGCAGCAAGAATTAAATTCTGTGAAGCTCTAGGTCCGGCTCCCCAATCTAAATATTTTTTTACTAAGTCTGTCGCTTCTTTACTTTTTGGCCTTGTTTTAGCAACCAGTCCAACAGCATATTCAATGACGTTATCAGCAACAGGAACTTTACGAACTAACTGTTGTATTTCAAGAATGTCTTTTGCAGATAGAATAGAACTAGCTTTTGATAAAATATTTGTCGTTGTACTTTTTACGACCTCTACTTCTTCTTGAAAACTAGGATATTCTAAATTAATAGAAAACATAAATCGATCTAACTGAGCTTCTGGTAACGGATAGGTTCCTTCTTGTTCAATCGGATTTTGAGTTGCCAATACTAAAAATGGTAAATCTAAAACGTAATGACTCCCAGCAATCGTTACCGATTTTTCTTGCATCGCTTCTAATAAAGCAGCTTGCGTTTTAGGCGGTGTTCTATTGATTTCATCTGCCAAAATAATATTAGAAAAGATAGGTCCTTTGATAAATGCAAATTCTCTGTTTTTATCTAAAATTTCACTTCCTAAGATATCTGAAGGCATTAAGTCTGGCGTAAACTGAATTCTTTTAAAATCTAAGCCTAAAGCATCAGAAACTGTATTTACCAAAAGTGTTTTTGCCAAACCTGGCACTCCAATTAATAAAGAGTGTCCGCCACAAAAAACAGAAAGTAACACATAATTTACTGCTTGTTCTTGACCAATAATTACTTTGCCAATTTCAGATTTTAAATCCTGAAATTTGACAACTAGGTTATCAATTGCCGCTACGTCTGACATTACTTAGAAGTTTCTTTTTTCCAATTTTTTTCGAAAGTACATTTCTGGAAATCGTCGCTAATTTTAATATACGTATCTCCTATTTTTTCTTTAGACCATTTTGCAATAATCTCTTGTTTTTTCTTTTGCAATGCTAAGCTTTGAACTTTTACATAATCTTCAACCAAATCTGCAATATGAGTATTGGTTCTGTCTTTCATAATCATCACTTTGTACATCTTCTCTCCTCCTCTTTTCTCATCATAAAAAACATCTGTCATTTCCCCTTTTTGCAAATTATTAACTCTTGCATACAATGCTGGATCCATTCTTGTTAAATCGAATGTAGCTTCTCCTGTATACTCATTAATAATGACTCCTCCATTGTTTTTAGTAGCATCATCTTCAGAATATTTTTTTACAGCCTCTTTAAAAGTGATGATACCATCTTTAATATCTTTCTTAATCTTTTCTACTTTCGTTTTGGTTTCATCCAATTTCTCTTGAGGAATTTCTGGTTGCATTAATACATGTGAAGCTATTCTTGTATCTCCCCTAACCTCGTGAAGCTGAATAATATGATATCCAAAGATTGATTTGAAGGGCTCTGAAACTTGACCTACATCTAAAGTAAATGCTGTTTCTTTAAATTCTTTGATGAATGGACTGTCTTTATTAATGGAGTATTTTCCTCCATTTTGAGTGACCCCTGGATCATTAGAATGAATGATCGCTTTCATACGAAAACTAGCTCCTTCTTCTATATCCTTTTTAATCTCAGTAAGTTTTTTAATAATTCTTTGATTCTCAGCTTCTGTAGGTTCTGCATTTATAATTAGCTGTGCTAATTCAATTTCAGCAGGAAACTCAGGTAATTCTCCTTTTTCTTTTAAGCCATTATAGTAAATTCTTACTTCTTCTGGAGTAACGTCTACATCCTCTGTAATTTTTCTTTGCTCTTTTTGAATAAGCGCATTCTCCTTTTCAATACCAAACAATTCTTTTTTCAAATCTTCAAGGTCATTAAATCCATAGGCTTTCACCACTTTATCGACACCTCCGTATTCTTGACTAAAAAATTGAATATTACGTTCTACTTGAGAATTTACCTCAGCATCAGAAACAATAACACTATCTATAACTGCATGATGTGCTAATAGTTTTTGCAACATCAATTGTTCCAACATTTCACAGTCACTAATCTTAATTCTTCCTTCGCTATTATTTTCTAATTCTAATTTGAATTTAGCAATATCTGAGTCTAATACTATGTTTTTCCCTACTACTACTCCTACGCCATCAATCTTAATCTTTTGTGCATTGATAGTATTCATACATAAGAATACAAATAGTACTGTACTAATGGATCTTAAAACTTTCATTCTGAATTGCATCTTTTACTATTATTTTTTCTATATCTCTAATTAACTGAAGCTTTCTTTGATGTAAAATCATCTGTTTTATGGTAGGTTTCATATAACTCATAGGAGCAATATCATTCCTTTTTAAAACATCTTTAATTGCGACCAAATATAAACCTAATGAATCTTCTTTTTGGATGAATTTGGTTTTTTTTAACAAATTTTGGCGTGAAAATGTGGTTTTTAACAAAACATTTTCTAAACTCGTCCAAACAGAATCATTTAAAATCATTGATTTAAAACTTAATTGTTTTGTTTCTAAATCTTCCAAAGATTCTATGTCTCCTTTTTTAAAAAGTTTGACAACTTCTTTTTTATCTAATAAATCACTAGAAAAATGAAGATATCTTACTTTTAATAATTCTTCATTCAATCTAAAATTACTACGATTCTTACTATAATAATCTTCAATTTCTTGGTCGGAAATCAACGTATCTAGTTGTTGTTGTATCAACCTTTCTTTATATCCGTTTATTAATAAGGCTTGTCGGTAATCTTTAACCAATTTATTCACTTCAGAATTGTCATTCTTCGAATTATTTTCTTCTGCTTTTCTTATCAATAATTGTTTCGTAGCCCAATTATTGATGATGTTTCTAGCAAAAATAATGCTATCCTCTTTGCTAATATTTTTAGGCAAAAGAGCTTCTATATCTTCTTTATATAATTCTTTTTTGTGTACAGTAGCAATAGGTTGCTTGATTTTTATGTCTTTTTTTTCTAGACCTAAAAACTCACAAGACACTAAAGTGAAGAGTATAAATATGACGCAATATTTTCTCAAGATTCTTTTCTGTAATATTTAATGAGTTTTTTCAGAGCTTTTTTATTGATTTTGACTTTATTTTTAGCTCTTAAATCTTTTACCCAATTTTCTTCTATAGACGTTTGGTAATCGTTCATTACCCTTCCTTTTATATTGGATAATTCTTTTCCATTGTAATTCTCTTTATGAGTATCAAAATAATTTTGCAATGCAATGGTATCGTTTGATTTATTCCAGATCTTTTGTTGCATCAATTCAAAAAGCAACAATCCATCTTCATATTCTTTTAAGGTATAAGCAAATTCTGGATTGGTATTTACTAAATTCTCTTTAAAATAAGTGAGGACTTCTGCATCCAAAAAGTTTTTAAACAATTCATCAATAGAAAGGTGTCTTCTATTCAATATATAAGAAACAAATTCTTTTTGAGTGATTTCTTTCTCATTGATTTTTATCACTACTTTTTGTAAAGAGTCTTTTGGCTTTGTTCTAATATCCTTGCTTTTAAAAATTTCTTTTGCTTCTGCTATTTCTTCTATAGTATATTCAGATTTGAGTCTGTTTAACACTGCTTTGTCCGACAATCTTGCTCTTCCACTTTTCTTTATACTTTCGCTAATTTCTTTTTTCATTTCTTCAAAAGAACCTATCGGATATTTTTTAATCAACTTTACAATATGCCAACCAAAACGAGTTTTAAATGGTTCACTAAAACCACCAACTTCTTCGATACTAAAAGTTGCATTTTCAAAAGGTTTTACCATTCTTCCACTACCAAATTTTGGCAAAACACCTCCTTTGTCTTTGGTGTTTCTATCATTAGAATATTGCTTTGCTAACTCTTTAAAATCTTCTCCAGCTTTTAGTTTCGAATACACCTCATCGATACTCGTTTTACCAACGCTAGTTGTATCTGTAACTAAAATATGAGCTACTTCCCTATCACCTTTAGAGCTTCTCTCTCCAGTTTTATGTACAATATGATACCCAAATCTGGTTTTAAACGGTAGCGATGTTTCTCCCATTTTTATAGAATAGGCAGCTTCTTCAAAATCATACACCATTCTAAATGCAGAAAAATATCCTAAGTCACCTCCGTTCGTTGCAGCAGATTGATCTTGCGATACTTCTTTTGCAACTTTCGCAAAAGGCTCGCCTGCAAGAATTCTTTTTCGTGCATCTATGATTTTAGTATACGCCTCTAAGGTGTCTTTTGGAGTAGCTTTTTGAGGCAATCTAATTAAAATATGACTTGCTCTTATTTCATTTTTAGTTCTGTCATAAGCAGTCTTTATTAATTTTTCCAAAAAGGTTTTGTCTTGTAAATAAGGAGCCGTTAATTGATTCTTATACGTTTCCATTTCTCTTTTATAAGACTTTAACGTATCTAGTTGAATGCTATAAGCTTCACTTACTTTTAGCTTGTAGTTAATAAATAAATCGAGGTTTTTAGTAACATCTTTTGCTTCTTCATTATCAATGGCATTTAGGTTTTTTTCATATACTTTTTTAAAATCACCTACCGTAACTTTTTCACCGTTAATGGTTACTATTGTCTGATCATCTTTCTGCGAAAATGCATTAAAACTGATTAAAAATAAAATTAAAAGTATGCTATTTTTTTTCATCTGTTTGAATTGATTATTTTATGTATTATCGGGTTATAAAGATATAATTCCTTCTATTTTTTCTGCTTGTTTATAATAAGAAATTACTTCTTCTGAACTTGCTAAGTTAATAACTATTGAAACACTAATATATTTTCCTGTTTTTGATTTTTTAGTATTAATCACTGCACCTTTGTTATTAAACAAATCTTGTACTTGATCAACTTTATTTCCTTCCGAAGAAACAATAAACTTGTACAAATAATCTGATGGAAAATTTGTAGTCTCCTCTAACTGAGTTTTTAATTTCTTGTAAAAACTATCTCTATCTTGCATCCTGCTATATTAGAAGGTTATTTTCTGAAACGGCTACAAAATTACATCATATTATCATTATAATAAATTAATACTATATTTTTGTTTCATGCAGAAAAAAATAGTGCTTATCGGAGGACCTGGAACAGGAAAATCATCTGTTTTAACAGCGTTAGAAAATAGAAAGTTTCATTGCATGCCTGAAGTTTCTAGAGAAGTTACTATAAAAGCGAAAGAAGAGGGAATTGAGCAATTGTTTTTAACAGATCCCATCTTATTTAGTAAATTATTATTAGAAGGTAGAGAACAACAATACATAGCGGCTACTCAAAGCAGTTCTGACATTGTTTTTTTTGATAGAGGATTGCCAGATGTGCATGCCTATATGGAATATACAAAAGAAGCCTATCCTAGTTACTTTTTAGAAAAAAGCACTCAGTATAAATACGATTATGTCTTTTTATTTAAACCTTGGAAAGAAATATACACCTCTGACAGTGAGCGTTATGAGAGTTATGAAGAGTCTTTAACGATAGACATCTACCTACAAAAAGCATATAAAGAACTAGGCTATTCCATTATTAATGTTCCGTTTGGGTCTATAAAAGAAAGAACCAATTTTATTTTAAATTGGCTCAAAATCAATACATGAATCTACCACAAGAGATCTTACAAAAATATTGGGGTTTTGATTCCTTCAGAAGTTCGCAAGAACAAATTATCAATACAGTTTTAGAAAAAAAAGATGTCATTGCCTTATTGCCAACAGGTGGCGGAAAATCGCTTTGCTACCAGATCCCAGCGCTTGCAAATGATGGTATTTGCTTAGTCATTTCTCCTTTAATCTCATTAATTAGGGATCAAATAGAAAGTTTAGAAAGTAAAGGAATCAAGGCCACTACCATTCAAAGTAAAACAAGTATTGATGATATTGTTACACTCTTTGACAATCTCAAATACGGAAGTTTCAAGTTTCTATACCTATCGCCAGAAAGATTACAATCAGAATTGGTTATTCAAAAGGTTAGCGAGTTAAACATCAATCTCATTGCTGTTGATGAGGCGCATTGTATTTCTGAATGGGGGCACGATTTCCGACCTTCCTATCGACAAATAAAAAATATAAAAGAAGTATTGCCTGATGTACATATGATTGCTTTAACAGCTACTGCTACGCATAAGGTAATTGATGATATTGCTGAAAACTTAGAATTACAAAATCCAGCCATCTTTAAAAAATCTTTTTACAGAGATCATTTGGCATATCAGATTTTTACGCTGGAAAATAAACTGGGGAGGTTAGAACAGATCTTTGCCAAAAACAAAGCTCCATCTATTGTGTATGTGAATTCTAGGCGAAAGACTGAAGAAATTTCACAGCATATTAATAGCAATGGTTACAAATCTTCTTTTTATCACGGTGGAATGTCAGCGGAAGATAAGTTTACTGCTTTCAATCTGTGGATGAAAGAAGAGACGCCTATTATGGTGGCGACCAATGCTTTTGGAATGGGAATTGACAAAGGCAATGTAAAAATAGTGGTTCATTTAGATTTACCTGGGAGTATTGAAAATTATGTACAGGAAGCAGGAAGAGGCGGAAGAGATGGAAATAAATCCTTCTCTGTTGTTTTACAAAATGAAAATGATCGCATTGCTTTTAAAAGAAATACCATTGAGAATATTCCTAACATTTCAGAAATTAAAGAGGTCCATAAAAAGTTATATCAATATTTTCAGGTTGCCAAAGGTGAAAGAATTGAAACACGTTTTGATTTTAATTTTCAGGAGTTTTGCAATCAATACAAATTTGTACAAAAGAAAACCGCTGTTATTGTACGAATTCTGAAAAAAAACGGAATCATTCACTTAAATGAACGGTTTCATCAAAAATCTACCGTACAATTCATTGTTGAAAGTTACAAGCTCAAAAATCACAAAGCTCAAAATACACATGCTGCTCAGTTGATTGATTTCTTGCTAAGAAGTTATCCTGGTATTTTTCAAAAGGAGGTAAAAATCAATGAATTTCTTCTCGCCAAGAAGTTGGGTACTACTTCCCTAAAAGTGAAAGAACAGCTTACAAAACTTCATGAACATACCATTATTGAATATCATGAAGCCAATTTGCATCAAGAATTGTTCTTTTTAATGCCAAGGGAAGATGATAAAACAATCAACCGAATTTCTAAGAGTATTGAAACGTATTTACATCAACAAACTAAAAAGGCGGAAGATTTACTTCGGTTTATAGAAAATGATCAAGTATGTAGAAGCATACAAATTCTTCACTATTTTGATGAACCTGAAGCACAAAAATGTGGAATGTGTGATGTTTGTATTTCAAAAAAGAAAAAGAAATCTGTAGATCTGACTCAGCAGCTAATCAACTTGATCAAAGAATCACAAGAGATTTCTCAACAACAAATAATCAATAGACTCGAAGCAAATCCAGAAGATGTTTTAATACATTTGCGACATCTTTTATCGAAAGATGTTTTAGGCATTACAAACGACAATAAATTTTTTGTGAAATGAGAGACCTCCGAATCGTTTTTATGGGCACACCTGATTTTGCTGTTGCCATTCTTAAAAAAATGGTAGAAAGCAATGTTAATATTGTGGGTGTAATTACCGCACCCGATAAACCTGCTGGAAGAGGAAGAAAACTCAATGAATCTGCGGTGAAAAAATATGCGGTATCTCAAAGTCTACATCTTTTACAACCTACCAATCTTAAGAATCCTGATTTTTTAGAATCCTTAGAAAGTTTGAAGGCAAATTTGCAAGTGGTGGTTGCTTTTAGGATGTTGCCAAAAGCGGTTTGGAATATGCCCGCTTACGGAACCTTTAATTTGCACGCATCTTTATTACCAGAGTACCGAGGTGCTGCTCCCATACATTGGTCTATTATTAATGGTGAAAAGAAAACGGGCGTGACTACTTTCTTTATTGATGAAAAAATTGATACGGGTGAAATCATTCAACAAAAAGAAATTGCGATTGATAACGATGAGACTGTAGGCGAACTGCATGATAAATTAATGAATCTTGGAGCCTCCTTAGTTACAGAAACGCTTCAGTTGATTCAAGAGGATAAAGTAACGACTCAAAAACAGCCAAATCTAGATTTAAAAATGGCGCCCAAACTGAATCAAGACAATTGTAAAATTAATTGGCAAGATTCTTTAGCATCTATCTACAATCACATCAGAGGATTGAATCCGTTTCCTGCGGCTTGGACAGAAATGAACAATAATGAAAGCGTTGTTTCCCTTAAAGTTTATAAAGTTCGAAAAGAAGAAGCTAAACATTCAGATGCAATTGGTCGGATAACAACCACTAAAAAAGAGATCAAAGTTTCGGTGAATGGAGGCTATATTTATTTGGATGAAATGAAAGTTTCTGGAAAGAAAAAATTAGAGGCTCAGAGTCTTTTAAATGGGTATTCGTTTTCTTCTGATGCTAATATGCTCTAAAGCCTTACTGTCACTACACCTGTAGTTTTTGCATAAAAAAAATCCCTTTATTAACAATTTGATGCCATTTATTAACAAAACACCTCTTTTTAGTGGCTGAAACTTGCACGAACCCTTAATCCGTCTATATTTGTTGAGCATTTAAGCAAAAAAATATCAATTAATTTTAAATTCTATTTTATTATGAACAAATCAGATTTAATCGATGCTATGGCTGCTGACGCAGGTATCTCTAAAGCGGCAGCAAAAGCAGCTTTAGAATCTTTAACTTCTAATGTAACTTCTACTTTAAAAAGCGGTGGTAAAGTTGCTTTAGTTGGATGGGGAACATGGTCAGTATCTAAAAGAGCTGCTAGAAATGGTAGAAACCCACAGACTGGTGCAGAAATCAAAATTGCTGCTAAGAATGTAGCTAAGTTTAAAGCTGGAGCTGGTTTAAGCGGTGCTATAAACTAAGGTTCAAGCCACTAAATATAAAAAACTCTCTTTTTAAAAAGAGGGTTTTTTTGTTTCTAATTTTTAGTTATATTTAATAAAAAAAGTAATTGTCTAACTTAAAACCACATAAAGGAAATTTATTGATCGCGGAACCCTCAATTTTAAATGATGATTCCTTTAATAGATCCATTGTATTACTTACCGAACACAATACTCGTAGTTCTGTAGGTTTTATATTAAATAAACCTTTAAAGTTTACGCTTAAAGACATCATTCCAGACATTGATTGTTCTTTTACAGTATACCAAGGTGGTCCAGTAGAACAAGATAATCTTTACTTTATTCATAAAATCCCAAATTTGATTCCTGAAAGTATTCAGGTTAGCAACGAAATTTTTTGGGGTGGAGATTTTGACTCTTTAAAAAATCTCTTATTGGAAGATAAAATTCAAAGCACAGACATTCGGTTTTTCTTAGGATATTCAGGTTGGAGCAACGATCAGCTTGAGGATGAATTACAAAACAGTTCTTGGTTTGTTTCTGAAAACGATTTTGAAAATATCTTATCTGCTGATAATAAATCGCTTTGGAAAAATAAATTGCTACAAAAAGGTGGAGAATATAAAATTTGGGCAAACGCCCCAAGTGACATCCATCTTAATTAATTCCCAGTTAATTCTACTATTTTTAGACTAGATCTCAACTTATCTGCGATGGTTTGGGTGAATTCTTTTTTTCTATACTTTGTTACGGATTGTATTCCTATAATTGAATTGGTGATAAAAACCTCATCTGCTTTTTGTATTTCGAAAGGAGTAATTGCGCTTTCTTCTATGGTATATTCAGGATGATCAGTAATCATTTTGATAATTTTACCTCTTGTGACCCCTTTTAAACAGCCTTCGGTTAATGAAGGTGTTTTTACACTATTGTCTTTTATCAAAAAAATATTCCCATTGGTGACTTCCACCACTCCTTTGCGTTCATTTAAAAGAATGCAATTATCTAGGTCGTTTTCATCTGCATAGATACTCGCCAAGGTATGTACTAACTTATTGTTTGATTTTATGGTAGATAAATGTCCAGAATACAGATAGAAATCTTTATACAAATCTACTCTGTAAGTTTCTTTATTTTGATATTCAATTTCTTTTACTTCGATCAGGTAATCCACTTGATTGGATGCTGGTTTGTAAAAACCTCCATCTTTTCTATAGACAGACAATCGGACTCTTGTATTTGACGTTGAATTTGAAGCATTCACTGTTTTTAAAATTTCTTCTTCTAAAAACTCCAATGTGAATTCAATAGGAATTTTCATCCTTAGCATTCGCATAGAAGCCATTAATCGGAAGTAGTGATCTTCCCAAAAAACGACTTTATTATTGGCAACTTTTAAGGTTTCAAAAATAGCATCGCCATATTTAAATGCTCTATTGTCTGGAGTAATCGTAACCTCATCAAACGTTACCAGATCACCGTTGTAGTTTAACATATAGTATTCTTTTGGGCTTTCGCCTAAGGAAATTTATTTCCGTAGGTAGATGCAAATTTACTTTAAATCGGAAGAGTAATACCATTTCCATCGCTAAATTACTGAAATGGTATAAAAACAGAAATAGCCTTGGTATGTACACCAAGACTATTTTATTATTTTGATACTGAAAGTTGACGTATCTCCATACAATGGCTTATAACCATCTTTAATTTTCTAATAAAAAGATTAAGCTCCTATTCTGTGCTTTAATTCATCTATTTGATTTGTCCATAACATTTTAGATTCTTCCACCTCATCTTCTTCAGCAAAATCTGTAACGATCAAGGAAACATCTTTAGTGATTTCATCTACTTGAATAAAAAATTCAAAATAACTTTCATCATCTCCACTTTCTACCCATTTGTATCGTGCTCTTTCTCCATTTTTTTTAGAAACGATGGTTGCTTGTTCTTCCGTATCGTCCCAAAAAAAAGAAATTACTTTCCCTCTAGAATTCGCCTTATCTGCAAACCATTCTTCTAATCCTGAAGGTGTTGAGAAATATTGATACAACATGCTTGGGGAGGCATGAATCGGGAATTCTATTTCAAATTTAACTTTGTCCATTTTTGATTATTTGTGTGTTTGGATAGCTATCTAAAAATAGAACTATCGCCTTGCCAATATAGGTAATAATTCCAGTTAAAAAAAATTAAAAACTCATCTTGCTTAACAGCAAAATTGAATTATATTTGCACCCGCCTACGGAAATAAATTTCCTTCAGCTGACAAGCCTGTAAAAAGATATATTCTTAAAAAGTCGGATTGTTCGTTTCAGATAGAAAATTAAATAATTCTAAAGGCATCACCATGGCGAGGTAGCTCAGTTGGTTAGAGCGCAGGATTCATAACCCTGAGGTCACGGGTTCAAATCCCGTCTTCGCTACAAAGGAAAAGCAGCTTTTTAAAGGCTGCTTTTCTTCTTCTTAAAATATCGATAAAGTCCAATTATTCTATTTTTAAGCAAAATTATTGTTCGTCTATGCACTTCATTATTGATCTATACCTACGAACCCTTTAATTTTGAATCACCCAAGTTCCCAAATCAGTACAACCACTAGGGTTCATAGTAATCGTAGATAAATCTATCATTTTACTGTAAATAGCTCCTGGACAGTTTGTGCAAGTCAAAAAACATCCTTCTATTTTAAAGGCGCTATCTGGACAAACCATAAACTGAATATCTCCATTTGAGTCAGGATAATAAAATCCGTCAAAGCCTTGATAAGACAATCCCGTTGCACTGAAACGACAACCACTAGGTCCTCCGCTTATATTCGCATATTGAATTTTTATTTTTACACAAACTAATTGCTGAGAGCAAGGGTCATCTGCATTCCAAGCGCTATTAACAGTGGTTACAACTCCTTGGAGTGTAGAACCATTATTCGTTAGGAAACCTCTCTCCGACCAGTAGCCTGTCTGTTCATTTAACTCATACAGATTTACGCTGTCTGGAGTGTTTTCTGTTTTTATTGGATATGATATTTCTAAAGAAATTCCCTCACCCAAATCTAATTCATCATTGCTTTTTGAATCGCGAACATTTATTTCAACAATTCCAAAGGAAGTCAGTGGATATAAATCCCCTTCTTTATTTTCAGCAATATAAGCTCCAGGAGCACTCATTATTTCTCTAGCATTGGTGACATCTATATAGGTTACTTGAATATTGGCATTTCCTTTGAACAATTTATTTTTCAAAGAGAAAGCGTTTTTAGGAATGTTTAATAATCCTCCATCTCCAAATTTAATTACACCTCCTTTTTCTGTATCAACTTTAAAGGAATCGCTTCTTCTTTTCATAAAGACATCAAGAGTAGATCCCTCTTTCATTACTTTATACACTTTGACAAAGGCTGCATTTTCAAAGCTTAAAACATTTCCTGTTTTAAAGCTAGTGCTACTCAGACTAACCTCTCCTTTGGTATTACTCTTTCCAATTATTTTGTCATCTAGTTTTATGACTACGTTTGAAATTGGGTTTTTATCTAAATCTAAAATTCTACCAGTTATTAAATTATTTTTATCAGTTGTTGATACTTTACAACTAAAAAAAGATGCTATCAGCATAGAAGCAAATACTGTTTTCAATAAAATATTGTTTAATGTTCTCATAATGTTAAGTTTATTTTCATGCAAAAGTTGAAAATATTATGATTGAACCTTTAGGCTCTATAGCCCATTCTTATAAGTGTTTTAACCTTTTTTGATCCTGCTTTTCTTTGGACAAGTTTTTATTGGCTAGTAATCTTTCAGGTTGCTATACCCTGTTTTTTTTAATACGATGAATCTATCGGTTAAAATGACTATCTCTAGTTTCTTTTCATTTGCGATATATTCGACGGTTTCTTTTCTATATATAAAAACATGGGTAGGATCCTTTCGGTAATGCCATGTCTTGAAATCAATCTGATCATTATATAACATTGTCATAATAAGCAACATTCCATTCTTTTTTAACAAAGATGTAAGTCTATCAATTTCCGTTTTGGGATTATAAAAATGCTCAAACACCTCACAACTAACAATATAATCGAACCGATTGTTCAATACATTTTGATCAGGAGCAAAGAAGGGATCGTATTGAATAATATCATAATTTTTCTTCATGAGCATGCTTGAAATCACAGGACCTGTACCACTTCCAAAATCTAATCCTTTATGCTCGGGTAAAAAATTCTCTATGACATAATTGGTAATCGGCGATGTAAAGTTTTGATATCGAATGTCATTTACGTCATTATTGTGAGTTTCATATCTTGCTTTTTCTTCGTCAGCGATTAAGTAATATATCTCATCTTTTACAATGGCTTTACAAATGTCACAATCATAATAATACGCATCCTTTTTCTTTATAAGTGTCGAACCACAAAGTGTACAATTCATTTTAGCAATGGAGTTTGTTGTATGTGTAAACAACTAATTTAGCAAATAAAAACTGGAACCACTTGTCGCAGCTAAGGTGAAGTTGAAGTTGAAGTTGAAGTTGAAAATATATTTACAAATAACTAATAACCAAACGTTTTGAAGCTTTGATATTCTTTACCGTTTTTCCTTAAGGAATTCAGTTATTTTAGTTTAGTTTCTAAAACTGGCGTATTCAATCCTTTAAAAATTAACCAAAGAGGAAGTATTAATTGAATCAGGCCGATAGGAAGTAACATATTCATACTAATACTATTCCCTAAAATTGAAAATAACATTTCAATAAACATTAGAATGACTGCTATTATCCCAACAATCGAGAGAATTTTTGGAATTAATCTAGACATGTACAATGTATAGTATAAAATAAAAACTGAGAAGCAAGAAATCAATAAACTCAAATAGTGAGTCCACCAATGTTTTTTATAAAATATATTCCCTATAGTATTTAACATTTCTGAATTATCAGTTCCGCTTTTTATATATTCTTGACTTAATTCTAACATAGACAACACACTAATGTTATCAATAGAAATAGCGATAAAGCTTAGTATGCTAAATGCAAAATATAGAAGTGCCAGGATGATGCTATGTTTTTTGAAAATTGGAAATAAAAATGCCGCTATGACAATAGAAATTATTCCACTTGAAAATAAAAGTAAAATAGAAACAATAATTTTATTAGAGCTTACAGAAGTGGTCGTTAGAAAATCATCTGAAAAAAGTACTGGGCCTTGTAAAAATTGATATACTACAATACCTATAACAAAAATGAGTAGAAACAATACTCCTACAAGCCTTCCCATTTTTTTATTTGATTCCATATTTTTGTTTTTAAATTAGCTGAACATGAGACATTTTACATACTAGAAAGTTACAAAAAAGTATATTAAGCAAATATAAACGACCCCACCTCGCAGGTAAGATAGAAAATTCTTTGGTACTTAAGCTTTCTACCACAGAACCTTTGAGCCTTAAAACGAATTATCAATAATATCCTGAACCACTTCTGGATTTAATAAGGTAGATACATCACCTAAATTTGAAGTGTCTTTAGAAGCGACTTTACGTAGAATTCTTCTCATAATTTTTCCAGATCTCGTTTTTGGCAACCCTTTTACAAACTGAATTTTATCGGGTTTCGCAATGGGTCCAATAGTCTTAGCTACAGCTTCTCTTACTTCTTTTACTAACAGATCGTTCTCTTCCACTCCATCATAGGTAATTACATAGGCATACAAGGCATTTCCTTTAATATCATGTGGGAAACCAACTACGGCACTTTCAACAATTTTCTCGTGTTCATTGATTGCATTTTCAATAGGAGCCGTTCCTAAATTATGTCCAGAGACAATCACTACATCGTCTACTCTACCTGTAATTCTGTAGTTTCCATTCTCGTCTCGTAAAGCTCCGTCGCCTGGAAAATAATGGTTTGGATACGCAGAAAAATATACATTTTTATATCGCTCGTGATCTCCATAAATAGTTCTCGCTAATGATGGCCAAGGATGTTTGATCACTAGAATTCCTTCCGCTTTTGTTTCGGTGATTTCTTTTCCGCCAGAATCTAACAATACAGGTTGAATTCCAGGCAATGGCAAGGTTGCAAATGTGGGTTTGTCTTTAGTAACTCCAGCCAGCGAAGAAATCATCATTCCTCCAGTTTCCGTTTGCCACCAAGTATCTACAATTGGACATTTATTTTTTCCAACATGATCGTCATACCAATGCCATGCTTCTTCATTTATAGGTTCACCAACGGTTCCCAAAATCTTTAAACTAGACAAATCATATTTAGTGACCAAATCCGTTGGATGTTTCGCCAAAGCTCTAATAGCCGTTGGTGCTGTATAAAACTGATTCACTTGATGCTTTTCACAAACTTCCCAAAATCGACCGAAATCTGGATAACTCGGCACTCCTTCAAACATCACAGAAGTTGCTCCTGCTGCCAAAGGTCCGTAGACAATATAGCTGTGTCCTGTAATCCAACCGATATCCGCAGTACACCAATACACATCACCTTCTTTATATTGAAAAACATTTTTAAACGAATACGTCGTGTAGACCATATAACCTCCACAAGTATGTACCATTCCTTTCGGTTTCCCTGTTGATCCTGATGTATATAAAATGAACAACATATCTTCTGAATCCATGATTTCAGCTGGACAATTATCATCAACTTTCGCTAACTCTTCATGCCACCAAACATCCATATTGGAATTCCATGTAATGTCTTGTTTCGTTCGTTGAAAAACAATAGAGGTTTCAATGGACGGACATGTCTTTAAGGCTTCATCGGCAATGTCTTTTAATGCTGTGATTTTATCGCCTCTAAATCCACCATCAGCAGTTAATAGCACTTTACATGCTGCATCATTTATTCTTGCTGCCAATGCAGTTGATGAAAAGCCTGCAAACACTACGGAATGAATCGCTCCTACTCTAGCACATGCCAAAACAGCAACCGCCAATTCAGAAACCATCGGCATATAAATACATACACGATCTCCTTTTACAACGCCATTGTTTTTTAGCACATTGGCAAAAGAACATACCTGACTGTGTAACTCTTTATATGTAATGTGTTTTGCTTTTTCATTAGGGCTATTGGGTTCCCAAATGATAGCCGTTTGACCTCCTCTTTTTTCTAAATGACGATCCAAGCAGTTTTCCGTGATGTTCAGTTTTGCATTTGAAAACCACTTCGTTTCTGGTTGTAACCAATCATATTCAACAACATGATCCCATTTTTTTCTCCATAAAAAATGTGCTGCGATTTCTCCCCAAAATTGGGAAGGATTCTCTACACTTGATTGATAGGCTTCTTTATATTCTTGAAGGGAATTAATTTCTAACGACATGAATTCTTTTTAATGATTTTGAGCATTTCCAGCTCCGCTTGGTATTCTAATATTTTCTACTATTTCTTGAACTTCTTTTGGAGGTAATGCTGTAAATTTTGAAACACAAATTGAAACAATAAAATTAACAATCATTGCAATAGTACCAAAACCTTCTGGCGAAATTCCAAACCACCAATCTTCTTTTGTTCCTCCGCCAAACCAATCAAATTTAAATTTGGTCATATAAAAAAGCATCAGTAAAATTCCTATAACCATTCCTGCGATGGCGCCTTCTTTATTCATTTTTTTATAAAAGATTCCTAACACAATCGCTGGAAAAAATGACGCTGCCGCCAATCCGAATGCCAAAGCGACTGTTGCCGCGACAAAACCTGGCGGATTAATCCCAAAATAGCCAGCCACACAAACTGCTACTACAGCAGAAGCTCTTGCAGCGATTAATTCTCCTTTTTCAGAAATATTCGGTTTGATCATTTTTTTGATGAGATCATGAGAAACTGACGATGAAATCACCAATAACAATCCTGCTGCTGTAGACAATGCTGCTGCTAAACCTCCTGCTGCTACCAAAGCGATTACCCAATTGGGTAAATTGGCAATTTCTGGATTTGCCAAAACCATAATATCTCTGTTAACTACCAGTTCATTCGCTTCTGCATTCCCTACATATTGGATAATCCCATCGTTATTTTTATCTGTAAACGTGATCAATCCTGTAGTTTCCCACTTCTTAAACCATTCTGGCATTTCAGCATATTCTTTATTACTTACTGTGTCAATTAAATTAGTTCTTGAAAATAAGGCTACAGCTGGTGCCGTTGTATATAAAATAGCAATAAACAACAATGCCCAACCTGCTGATTTTCTGGCATCAGATACTTTTTTCACAGTGAAAAATCGTACAATAACATGTGGTAATCCTGCAGTTCCAACCATCAATGCTGCTGTGATCATAAAAACATCTAGCATCGATTTACTTCCAGAAGTATATTCAGCAAATCCTAAATCTCTATGCAATCCATCTAACTTATCCAACAGATACACTCCACCTTCATCTGCACCTCCAAATCCCAATTGTGGAATTGGATTTCCTGTCATTTGAATTGAAATAAATATGGCAGGAACCATAAAGGCAAAAATCAAGACGCAATATTGTGCGACTTGTGTATAGGTGATTCCTTTCATTCCGCCTAAAACGGCATAAAAAAGTACAATGACCATTCCTATAATGACACCCGTGGTAATATCGACTTCTAAAAATCGTGAGAATACAATCCCTACACCTTGCATTTGTCCTGCTACATAGGTAAACGAAACCAGTATTGCACAGAAGACAGCGACACTTCTAGCGGTGTTTGAATAATAACGATCGCCAATAAAATCGGGTACGGTAAACTTCCCAAATTTTCGTAAATAAGGAGCTAGTAATAAGGCTAATAAGACATAACCTCCTGTCCAACCCATCAAATAAACAGAACCATCATATCCTCCGAAGGAAATAATTCCTGCCATTGAAATAAAGGAAGCTGCCGACATCCAATCGGCCGCAGTCGCTAAACCATTTGCTAAGGGAGAAACTCCACCTCCAGCGACATAAAATTCTTTTGTTGAGGATGCTCTTGACCAAATAGCAATTCCGATATATAATGTAAATGTGATACCAACTAAAATCCAAGTCCAAGTTTGAATGTTCATTATACTCTTATTTTAAAGTTCTTCATCTTCGTTAAAACCATGTTTTTCATCTAGTTTGTTCATCAATCGCACATAGACAAAAATGAGTATGACAAATACATAAATAGATCCTTGTTGTGCAAACCAAAACCCTAATTTAAATCCGCCGAGTCTAATAGTATCAAGTGATTCACGAAATAAAATTCCTGCGCCAAAAGAAACTAGAAACCAAATCGATAATAGAATCAGTAAATATTTAAGGTTTGTTTTCCAATATGAGTTCATATGATATCACTTTTTGAAGTTGTATAAAAATATGCTTTTTTATAGAAAAAAGGCAAGATAAAATTATATTTACACAATGCAACTACACTTGATTATAGATCTCATTATTTCTAACTGGCACATTATTCTTCTCTTTTTTGCGATCGCAGTTTTATATTCGTCTGTAGGTTTTGGTGGTGGGTCTAGTTATTTGGCTGTGTTGGCATTGACTGGAATTGTCTACACGCAAATACGATCGACTGCTTTGTTATGCAATATTGTTGTCGTAACTGGAAATGTTATTTTTTTCTACAGGGAAAAATTGTACAATTGGAAAAAAGTTATTCCGTTGGTTCTATTTAGTATTCCACTTGCATTTTTAGGTGGGTATTTAAGAATCAGTCAGACCTTCTTTTTTGTTCTTTTGGGTTTTACATTGCTATTTGCAGCAATCACCATGTGGATTTCAAAAAGGGTCATTTCTAAAGAAAGTGGAAATCAAAATTTAAGTATTTCTAAAAATGCGGGATATGGCGGAATTATTGGCTTTATCTCTGGAATGGTGGGTATTGGCGGTGGAATTTTCCTAGCTCCATTGTTACATGTAACGCATTGGGATATTCCTAAAAAGATTGCAGCAACGGCGAGCTTTTTTATTCTTGTAAACTCTGCTAGCGGTTTAGCGGGTCAATATGTAAATCCTGATTTTTCTATCGATTGGAACTTGACGTCTATCTTATTACTAACCGTGTTCATTGGCGGACAAATTGGAAGCAAAATCAGTAATCGTTATTTTACTTCCATTCAATTAAAAAAAGCAACTGCTATCTTAATTGCTTTTGTAAGTCTTAGGATTTTGTGGAAATATCTTTGGTGATGTGTAATGTGTAATGTGTAATGTGTAATGTGTAATGTGTAATGTGTAATGTGTAATGTGTAATGTGTAATGTGTAATGTGTAATGTGTAATGTGTAATGTGTAATGTGTAATGTGTAATAAAAGTTCGAAAATATATTTACCAAATACAAAAAAAACTTTACGACTTCTGAAACTTTGAAACTTTAAAACTTTAAGAACACTAATAAACAGATTGCTTCGTTACCCTCGCAAAGACAAGTTCTTTAAAACTTTGCCACTAAAGAACTTTGCGCCTTTGAAACTCAGAAACCTGAAACTGAAATTGAAAACGAAATTGAAAACGAAATTGAAACTGATTACTGAATTACTGAAGACTGAAAACTGTAGGCTGTAGAAGACTAATTCTTCGGATTGTTCAAAATTACTAAAGCTCCAATGACACCAGGAATCCATCCGCAAAGCGTTAATAAAAGAATAATAAAAAAAGACCCACAACCTTTATCAATCACAGATAGTGGTGGAAAAAAAATTGCTAATAATACACGTAAAAAACTCATAGCTTATAAATTGGTTAGTACATCTAAAAGACGTTTTTTCTACGGATTTGTTACAGAAAAACTTTATTTCATCTTTCTAATATTTAACATCTGACTTTTAATACAAAATCAAAAGACTGCCTGGTTTTGTCGGCAGACCGAATTCTCACACTTTGGTTTGATCACAAAGACATAAACTTCAGAACTTCAAACTTCCGGCTTAAACAGATTGCTTCTCACGCTTTGGCGTGATCGCAAAGACATTTTTCTTCCAACCCCAAACTCTGAACTTTGAACTTTGAACTTTGAACTTTGAAACTACATTTGATTTCCAAAGAAAACAGCATTCATTAACAACTTATTCGTTCCGTACCAGAAAGCTCTAAAGTTGGTGTTGTCTGTAAAAACAATCACTCTACCTCTACCCGATCGTTGTACTTTAAAAGGAACGCTGTTCTTAATTATTTTCGCATTTTCTTTTGAGATATAACCACTTAACAAAGGATTATTTGTATACTGAATTGGATTGTTATAGCTTTTCTTATCTGGTTTTATAAAAATTGTTGTGTTTCTGAATAAAGCGATTTTATCATTTTTATATCCAAAATTAATGGGATGAGAGCGATCAATTTTCGCTTCAAAAATAGCGCCGCCAATAAACTGCGCTCCGCTTTGCTTCGATCGATCTTCAAATGAAACATTTTTAATCGTATCAATCTTTGTTTTGTCAAGTTCTAAACTAATTAGTTTATTGCTATTCAACCAATTTATAGCACTTCTATAGCCAATTAAAATTCCACCATTACGAACCCACGTTTTTAATTTTTCAACGTTAGACTTACTCATACTTCTACTATTCGGAGCAATCAAAGTTGTGTATTTAGAAAGGTCAACTCTATTAAAATAGGTCATATCCAACTTCGTCACATGCATATCATATCGTTGATCGAACAAATGCCAAATCTCACCAGGATCACTTACGTTAATTCCATTACCCACCAACATGGCAACCTTTGGTTTTTTGATATTTCTAAAATTGTTACTCCCTAAATCAATTCCATCATTCAGCCCTGTAGAAACTCCATTGATTTTTAAATGGCTTTCATCAGCAACTTTGTTTAAGAATTTATACAATTCATTCGAATCTAATTTTTGGTTCTGAACAGGAATAAAAATTGTTCCATAATCATACGAAAAACCTCCGTTTTTGAAATTTTTCATCGATACTTTTGCGCGCAATCCCTTTTGTAAAATTGCATTCAACGCTTTAGGAGTATAATATTCATTCCAAGGCATTAAGTATCCTAGATCGCTTTTTACACGTACGCCACCTTCTTCAAATCGTAAAGTTTTGATTTCAGCGCCCGCTTTGTTTAATGAAACATTTTCAGCATAATCTACTCCAAAAGAATGATTGAATGTCCACGCAGATACATCATAGAATAAACTGTCTTGAAAGCTTTTTCTCACGTCAAACATCGCTTTTACCAAACGCTGATTTTTCTGATTCATAGGAACTACATAACTATATCCTTTTTTGAATTGTTTTCCACTTGCTGAAAAGTCAGATTTTACTTCGTGAATTGTTACCTGGTGTCTTTTTAAAACCTCTGCCAAATGATAGCTTTTAGCAGCATCTTTTGCATCACCAAAAACAATTGCTTTTGATTTAGCCCCTTCACTTCTGGCTTTTTTATAAAAATCTTGTTGATATTTTAAAATCTTAACACGCATGTTTTTTGCAGCCTCTAAAGTCGACATTGCTGCTGTATATTGATTTCTGATCGTAAACGGAAATGTTAGCAACCCGTTTGTAGTTTCCTGCGCATGACCTCTAGAACTTCCTTGTTCAAATAAGATTCCGATACTTCCATTAATATCTGGAAATGTAGAACCTTTTCCGTAATAAAAATCATCAAAGCTTTCTTCCGAATAATATTGTGATCCTATTTTATCCAACGCTTTTGCATGATATGTTGCGATTTCTTTGGTTAAATCTTGATTCATTTGAGGAGTCAAAGGATGTGTTCTACTTGGAATTCCAGGTTGAAAAAAGAAGGTAGAATTCGACCCCATTTCATGATGATCCGTTAAAATATTCGGCAACCATTTATGAAACGATGCAATTCTTGCTCTCGATTCTGGAAGTTGAACTGGCAACCAATCACGATTCATATCAAACCAATAATGATTGGTTCTTCCTCTTGGCCAAACTTCTGTATATTCTCTGTCGTTTGGATCTGGATTTACGTTCTTGCTCTTATTTGTATTTGCCCAATAGGCAAAACGTTGCAATCCGTCAGGATTAAAAGACGGATCAAATAAAATGACTGTATTCTTTAATAAATCTTCTGTCGCAGAACTTGTAGAAGCCGCCAAATAATAGGCTGCTGCTAACGAAGCATTAGAACCACTCGGTTCATTTCCGTGAATTGAAAATCCTTGATACACCACAATCGGGTCGTTGGACACATCAATAGAAGCATCGTTTGTTCCATCAATATGACGCTGGCGAATTTCTTCCAATCGTTGGTGATTGTCTGGCGATGTAATTGTCAATAATAAAATAGGTCTTCCTTCAAAGGTTTTGCCTCTATCTTCAATCGTAATTCTATCCGAAGCTTTTGCCAAGGCTTTCATATATTCCGCCAATTTATCATGCGTAATATGCCATTCCCCTACTTCATGTCCGATGACATCTTTAGGTGTTGGAATGCTATTATTATATCGTTCATTGCTCGGAATGTAATAGTGTAGGTCAACTTTTTGCGCAGTTATCGAAAGAGTGATCACTAAAAATGCGAAAGCAAGCGTTAATTTTTTCATGCTTGGTTAGAATTTGATTTCAACAAATATAAGAAATCATCACCAGTCATTTTCATATTCAAAATTTTCCTGTAAAATTTTACACATTACATAAAATTAAAGTGTTTTCTTGTATTACTATTTCAGATTTAACAACTCTCATAACTTTCAACTCCACAGTTTTCTAACTTCATAAGAAACCCTTATTTTTGGTACTCAACGAAATCATTATGCTAACCAAAAAACGATATTCAGTAAAAGACATGTTCATCTGGTCAAAAGGTGAAACTTTTATTTTTCTTGCTTATGCTGGATTGATCACTTTTTTCTACGAAATTCTTGGACTTACCTTTTTACATGTTCCATGGACACCCGTTGCTTTGATTGGTACAGCAGTTGCATTTATGGTAGGTTTTCAGAACAATGCTGCCTATGACAGAATTTGGGAATCAAGAAAGATTTGGGGAGCTATTGTAAATAGCTCCAGAACTTGGGGAATGAAAATTCAAGACATGGTAAGTAACAATCATGCAAAGAAACCCATGGATAAATCAGCTTTAAAAGAGCACAAACGAACTTTAATTTATAGACATATTGCTTGGATGACGGCGCTGCGTTATGCAATGAGACAGCGCAAATCATGGGAGACTTCTCATCTTTCAAGGAGCAATAGAAAATGGACAGAGATGCTTCATATTCCTGAAAAAATATCGACGTTGGAAGACAATCTCATGCTATATTTATCTCCTGAAGAAGAAGCCTATGTTTTGAGTAAAAACAACAAACAAACTGCCATTTTATATTTACAATCTAAGCATCTTAGAGAGTTAAAAGAAAGCGGGCACGTATGGGAGTTTTCTTTCTTAGAATTAGAAAATGTACTGGAAGAATTATTTACACATCAAGGAAAATCAGAACGTATAAAAAACTTCCCTTACCCAAGACAGTATGCCAGTTTAGCGTATTATTTAGTGAAATTATTTGTGGTTTTATTGCCTTTTGGTATTATTCCTGAGTTTGCAAATATTGCTCATAAAATTGTATTGACTTACCCTACTGTTGGAAATTATTTCATCTGGTTAGCGATTCCTTTTTGTGCTTGTGTCTCTTGGGCATTTCATATTATGGAACGGATGGCACGTGTTGGTGAAAATCCATTTGAGGGAATCCCTAATGATGTTCCTATCTCTACCATAGCTAGGGGAATTGAAATAGATTTACGTCAGATGTTGGATGAAAATGGCGATGAAATTCCTAGTCAATTTCCAGAAGACCAAAGCGTACAAATGTAAATTAATGATTGAAAAAAAAGCGCTTTCAGCTCTTCATCATAAACTCTCTGGAGAACTCTTTTTTGATGATCTCCACAAAAGCATGTATGCCACTGATGCTTCCGTATACAGGAAAATTCCGTTGGCTGTTGCTTTTCCAAAAGATGAAAAAGACATTCAAATACTCATTGAATTTGCTACACAAAATAAGACGACATTAATCCCTAGAACAGCAGGAACTTCTTTAGCTGGACAATGTGTAGGTGATGGTATTGTGGTAGATGTTTCCAAGCATTTTACACGTGTGCTTGCTTTTGATGAAATCAGCAAAACCGTTACCGTCCAACCTGGCGTTATTCGCGATGAATTGAATTTGTTTTTAAAACCTTTTGGATTGTTTTTTGGTCCTAATACCTCAACATCCAATCGTTGTATGATGGGTGGAATGGTCGGCAATAATTCGTCAGGAAGTACTTCCATCAAGTACGGGGTTACTAGGGACAAAGTACTTCAAATTGATGGATTGTTAAGCGATGGTTCTAGCGTTCGTTTCCAAGAATTGAGTTCAGAAGAATTCAAAGCAAAAATCCGTGAGCAATCTTTAGAAGGAAAAATTTACAAGTCTTTGTATTCTGAACTTGCTTCAGAGTCTGTTCAAAACGAAATAAAATCTCAGTTTCCAAAACCGTCTATCCACAGAAGAAATACAGGCTATGCGGTGGATGAATTATTAGATTCTGATTTGTTTGGTGGAAACAACCCAAATATTAATGTCGCTAAACTATTATCGGGAAGTGAAGGAACGCTCGTTTTTTCTACTGCGATTAGGTTGCAGTTGGATGAAATTCAGCCCAAAGAAAGTGTCATGATCGCTTCGCATTTTGAAAGCATCAATGAAAGTTTAAAAGCGACGGTATTGATCATGAATCACGATTTGTATGCCTGTGAATTGATGGACAAAGTGATTTTGGATTGTACTAAAAACAATCGTGAGCAAGTAAAAAATCGATTCTTTATTCAAGGTGATCCTGAAGCCGTTTTGCTTTTGGAAGTAGCAGCAAAAACTTTAGAAGAAGCACAGAAGAAAGCAGATGAATTAATTGCCGATTTACAGAAAAATGGTTTCGGATATCATCATCCTAAAATAACGGGAAATGATATCAAACGTGTTTTTGATTTGCGTAAAGCCGGATTGGGTTTGTTAGGCAATATGATTGGCGATAAAAAAGCGGTGGCTTGTATTGAAGATACCGCTGTGGATCTAAATGACTTGCCCAATTATATTGAAGAGTTTACGAGCATCATGGACAAATATCAGCAGAAAGCCGTGTATTATGCACATGCTGGCGCTGGCGAATTGCATTTACGTCCGATTCTAAATTTAAAGAAATCTGAAGATGTGGTGCTGTTCCGAAAGATTACTACGGAAACGGCAGAATTGGTCAAAAAATACAAAGGTTCTTTTAGCGGTGAACATGGAGATGGAATTGTTAGAGCTGAGTTTATTCCCTTAATGATTGGTGATGACAATTATCAATTGTTGAAACGAATCAAAAAAGCTTTTGATCCTCATAGCGTATTCAACAAAGGAAAAATCACAGATGCTTTTCCGATGGATGAAAGTTTGCGGTACGACATTGACAGAGACGAGCCTGAAATTGAAACGATTCAGGATTTTTCTGATAACGAAGGCATCTTAAAATTAGCAGAAAAATGCAACGGTTCTGGCGATTGTAGAAAACCTGCTTCTGCTGGTGGAGCGATGTGTCCGAGTTATCGCGCTACCAAAGACGAAAAAGATACCACACGTGCTAGAGCGAATACTTTGCGTGAATTTTTAACGAATTCTGAAGAAGCGAATAAATTTAATCACCAAGAATTAAAACAAGTCTTCGACCTTTGTTTAAGTTGTAAAGCTTGTGCTTCTGAATGTCCGAGCAATGTAGATGTCGCAGCTTTAAAAAGCGAGTTTCTATATCAATATCAAGAAGAAAATGGGTATTCGTTCCGAAGTAAATTGTTTGCAAATAATGTCAAGTATAACAAACTGGGAAGCCTTGTTCCTGCTTTGACAAACTTGGTTTTGAACACGTCTTTGACAAAAAGAATTATGGGCGTAGCAACGGAACGAAGTGTTCCAAAACTAGCTCCAAAAACCTTAAAAGCTTGGCACAAAAAACAAACGCCTTCTAGCAGTCAAAGAATTGTATATCTCTTCTGTGATGAGTTTACAAATTTCTACGATACTGAAATTGGAAAAGACACGATTGCTGTTTTAAAGCGATTGGGATACAATCCACACATTATAGATCACCCTGAAAGTGGACGTAGTTTTATTTCAAAAGGATTTTTAAAGGAAGCAAAAGAGTTGGCAAATGAAAATGTGACTTTGTTTAAAGGTTTGGTTTCTGATACAATTCCTTTGGTTGGAATTGAGCCTTCTGCTATTTTAACCTTTAGAGATGAATATCTTCGTTTGGCAGATGATCAGGAAGCTGCAAAGCACATTGCCAAAAATACATGTACGATTGAAGAATTTTTAAGTAAGGAATTTGAAAAAGGAAACATTGACGTACATTTATTTACAAGTCAAGAAAAAGAAATTAAGATTCACGGACATTGTCACCAAAAAGCATTGTCGAGCACACACGCGACTTTCTCTATGTTAAACATTCCGAAAAACTACAAACCTACTATTATGAACACAGGGTGCTGTGGAATGGCGGGTTCGTTTGGTTATGAAAAGGAACATTATAAGGTAAGTATGCAAGTGGGTGAAGATACCTTATTTCCGAAAGTGAGAAACACTTCAACAAAGACCATCATTGCTGCGGCGGGAACGAGTTGTCGACATCAAATTTTTGATGGTACCAAACGAATTGCGAAACATCCGATTAGCATACTGCGTGAAGCCTTACAATGATCAATGAATAATTATCAATGAACAATGTCTTTGCGAATAAAACGCAGTGAAATGAAGCAATCTTTTTATTTTAATTTAGGAAGTCAATCATTAAATTTTCGAAAATATATTTACACTTGAAAATATATTTACTTCTTTCTAACATAAACAGACAGATTGCCCGCCTGTAACAGTTCGGGCAGGCTTCTCCTCAATAAATTGGGAATTGTAAAGACAAATGCCTACTGCCAACTGAATTTCGTACATTTAGATTCTAAATCTTTCCAATTTGAAATCCAAAAGTAAAGCACTTTCTATGTTTGCGCTCATCATTGCTGGTGAAGCCATTTTTTTATTGCCTTTTATTCTCATTCGTGTTTTTCGTCCGATTATTCGTGAAGCATTTATAATATCGGATTTTGAGATTGGAAAAGCGCAGGCTTTGTATGGAGTTACTGCAATGCTTTCTTATATTTTTTGCGGCTACTTTGCTGATAAACTTGAGGCTAGAAAATTATTATCTGCTTCTTTAATTTTAACAGCTTTGGGTGGCGTTTGGATGGTTACCATTCCATCTTTTGAAAGCCTTAGAATCTTATATGGTTTTTGGGGAATTTCTACCATTCTTCTCTTCTGGGCTACTTTGATTAAGGCAACTCGACAATGGGGGAATTCAACTAATCAAGGTTTGTCTTTTGGCTTGTTAGATGGAGGTCGTGGCGCTTTTGCTGCTTTGATTGCTACATTTGGTGCATTTATTCCTAGTTTATTTTTCCCAGAAGATGTAACACAAGTTACGCAAGATGACAAAGTAAAAACCATGCAGTTTATCATTGGGTTTGTCACGGTGATTGTTTTGTTGGTTTCTGTATTTGTGTGGAAAGTTCTGAAGGCAAAAGATGAAATGAGTCAAGAAACAGAAGACAAGACTCCAACGTTTGATTTTGGGAAAGTTATTCAAGTGATTGTACAGCCAAAAGTCATTTTTCATATGATTATTATTGTCTGTGCCTATTCTGCCTATAAGATTACAGATGTGTATTCTACTTATGCAAAAGATGTTTGGAATTACACTCTGGAAGAAGCTTCTTTCTTTGGCGTTTTAATTCAATGGATTCGCCCTATTGCTGCGATAACCATTGGCTATATTGCCGACAAATACATGCCCTCTAAATTGATTCTTTTGAGTTTTGCTGTGATGGCAATTTCTTCTTCTTTTGTTGGGTTTGGCTTACTAGATAATTCTCCTATATTAATTTCAATTTTTACTTTTATCTTGATGGTGATTGGAACGTATTCTTTACGTGGTTTGTATTTTGCCATTATTGAGGAAGCCAAAATTCCGATTGCCGTAACAGGAACTTTGGTCGGCATCATTTCTTTTATTGGTTATACGCCAGATATTTTTATGTCGCTACTCTCGGGTTATATGCTTGGAGAAAACCCTACTGTGATTGAATATCAAAATTTGTTTCAGTTATTTACACTGTTTCCGCTAGTTGGGTTGTTGGCGACTGTTGGGTTTCGGAGGGTGATTAAACCTTAGAATATCTAATTTTCGGATTGCAAATTCGAGCTAAGGGGTTCACTGGCGATAAAGACTAAAACGAAATAATTAATTGTCTTTTATAAAGTTTGATCAGTTCTTTTCTTTATTAAGTATATCATGACTCCATTACCAACAAAACCATTTAAAATAATGTGTAAATACTTAATAGCTTCTTTTTCGTTAGCTACAACTAACCCAATAAAAGCAAAAAAGTATGTTAAAAAGGCTAAATACCATGCGACAACATCTTCTCTGCTTTTATTTTTTATTAAAGAATTTATAGTTGGAACATATGATATTATGTAAACAAATTGAATCAAAACATGTGTTATTACGTCATTTTTTAAATAAAAATAGAATACATAAAGTATAATAACCAAAATTAAACTTATGGCATCTATTACATTAAACTTTGTAAACTTTCCTTTAACAAGACTATATATTAGTATAATCAAAGACCAAAATAATATTACCCAAATAAAAATTGAATCTAACTTATGTTTTACTATAGAATGATATGTTATTGCATTTAATAGACCTGTAAAAAACCAAATAGACCAAGTGGTTGGATTTGGTGTTGAAGAATCATTTTTAACTTGAATAAAATACCTAAAATAGGCAAATAAAGCAATAAAATTAGTAACTACTAAAAAAACCTTATGTAATATCATTCATTTTTCACGGGTTTGAAGTTTTCAAATATTTTGGTGAAAAACTTTTGTGCAGCTGAGATTTTTGTATCATCAAAACTTAAAACAGCAAACTGCATTTCATAGTCCTTATTCACCATAGTAAGAAGTAAAATTTCATTATCAACTAGAACAACATCTGCAGTTCTTAACTCTTCTATTAATGAATTAAAAGTAAAATTATCTTCAACACTTTTAAGAGATGTTTTTTGTGAAGGAATTCCATTATCGCTTTGGTTTTTATAAACCAATTCTATTCCTTCTTTATGAATTTCTGAATCCTCATCAAAAAAATTGATTCTTTTAACATCTACCCCTCTAGATATTGCTTCTTTTTGTGGTTTTATACCATAATCATCCGAAGTTACATACTGCCATTCACTCGGTGGAACCAAATTAGATGCATAAAAAGATTGCTTTGAATTGGTAATAAGTTTTGTCCAAATATTAAGAATTTCATTTTTCTCAACTATAATTTCATTTTGAGAAGATATTTTATCTAAAATATATTCTAGATTATTTAATTCATCCTTAAATATCCTTTTTGTGAGTTTGTTATTTCTCTTATCCAAACTTTCTATTACGTTTTGAGCTTTAGATAACTCATTATTGTAAGAACCAACTAAGTTTTCAATTTTATTAAATTGATTATGCATATATAAGTTAATAGTTCCTAAATATGATATCACAGACCCTATAATTACAGCAGATGTAATTAGGGTCCATTTCTTCTTCTCCGCTATTCCCCAGCTCAAAAAACCACTTATTATGGATGCGATAACAACTATAATAACAACAGATAAAGTACTCATTTTAATTAGCTTTTATGATATAAAGGATGATTAGTAATAATAATAATCTCTCTCAATAATACTGAAAGATATTCACCATATCTTTTAATATTTTCACCATCTTTAAGCTCTACATAAGGGAAATAATAGTACGGTAAGATTGTTTTGCTTGATAACTCAGATGTAAAGATATTATCTGACCAAGCTTCTACTCTTTTTTTGAAATCAGACTTAGGACGAACATAAAATTTCCAGCTCTTAAAAAACTCATTCGATATTATCTTAGATAAATCTCTAATTTTTGAACGATATTCGCTTTGTTTTTCATTTGAATTTAATGGAAACATTAAGAAATGAGCAAAACTCATAAGATCTGAAAGTAGTCTTGCGTTATAAGGATAATTCATTTTACAAAAACAATTCATAATCTTTTCTTTATTATCAGAATCATTCAGCATAATTGTCTCTTTAAAATGAAATTCTAAATTTTCTTTGTTTTCATAAAGTGAACCTGATGGAAAATAATATGGAATTACAAATGTGTCACCATACATTTTATAATTTTCAAAATAGAATGAAAAATTAACACCCTTCTTCTCTAATCTAGAATCCAACTCATAAAAAGGTAAATCAAAATTTTTCTCAGACCGAACTGCTATTTTAAGATAATTTTGATATTTGTATTGATGAAACCTTTGTGTGAAATAGTAAATAAAAGTGTTTTGATCAAACTGCCTCAACGTTTGAAGGAGGTTAAAAATAACTTCTTTTTCAGCTTTCATTTTCTCCTTAACTAAGGAGATATTTAAAAAATCTATTCCTGGATTATTCTTTGAATATAATTTATATTTAGATCTGAGAAAATTAGCTTCTTCTCTATCTAATTTTCTACCTATGTACTCTTTCCCGAAAATACTTCTTACTAAATCTTCATAAGCAGTACCTATTTCCTCAATTTGATGTTTAGTTAGCTTACTTGGTGTATTAGTAAGGTTACAAGTATCTACTTCAACACCTAACCTATCGTACAAGTCTTTTTTCCTCCAAGTATGACTTCGTGTTAAGTTTGAGGTTCCAAGCTCACTTGCAACCCAATTATATTTACTCCACTCTTCATCAGCTAACATAATAATCATTTTTTTATCCAATATTGCAGAAACACGCATAGTCCTCCCTAAATCAGATAATAAAAATATTGAATCACCCATTGGGCTTAAAGCATGACAAGATAATACACCTTCAACTGAATCTATATTAGAATAGTTTTTAGGGTTCCAAATTTCTATTTGGTTTTTAAATTCTTTGGTTCTTGATCCTACTTTAGAAAATATAAATTCTGGGGAAATTGAAATTAGATTAAACAAAAAATCAGAAGTTAACACGTTAGAAGATTTTAAATCAGTCACTGCAGATTTTATTATCTGACCATATTGAGCATTTTTATTTATGCTTTTTAGGTAATCGGAAATAAAACCTAAAAATTCTTTTCCTATTTCCATTTTGTATTTAAATAATATTATTTTTCATTATTATTATATTTTAGAGAACAACAAGTATAAGTGTACTTAAAATAGCCTGCTAAATATATTCTGTTTACTAAAAGTTACCATAGTCTATAAAAACAAAAAAAACGTAAAACATATAGTTTCTTATTTAACGTGAGTTCGATACAGCTTTTAAGAACATAATTAATTTACTCGATCTTCTCTTGAATGCCAATACTCATCATTATTTGGGTTTAATTGATTGGCGTGATTGTCTAGATCTTCTTGTCTTGGGTCGTCTTTAAATTTTTTCATTTCTTAGTTTATTTTAAATTGAATTTCAATTTAAAATATTCTCCCTAAAAAACATTACGGGAAACCACATCTAAAGCAAATTTCCTCAGTTAACGCAAACAAAAAAACCACCTCATCCTGAAATTCATTCAGTATAAAGTGGTTTTTCTTTTATCTATTTTATTGTCTTACTTCAAACTCTCCAAACTCGATTTAATCGTCTCAATCTTCGCTAAAGTATCAGATTCTTTTTTACGCTCTAAGGCAATGACTTGCTCAGGTGCGTTGTTTACAAAACGCTCGTTAGACAGTTTCTTTTGAACTCCGAATAAGAAACCTTCTGCGCGTTTTAATTCGGCAGTTAGTTTAGTGATTTCTGCTTCTACATCAATATCATCAATTGAAATAGGCACAAAGTATTCGTTTGATTTTACACGGAAAGAAGCTCCGTCAATTTTTTCTTTTACCTCAGTAATTTGAGAAGCATTCGTCAACTTCTGAATTACTGAATTGAATTCATTGGTAAATCCTTCATTATTGATGACTAATACTTCAATGGCATCTTTAAATGCAATGTTCTTTTCTTTACGAACGGTTCTTAATCCAGAAATCACATCGCTTATAAACTCAAAGTTTGCAATCAATTCTGAATCGAAAGAAGTTTCTTTTGGATATTTTGCAATAATCAAAGCTTCTTCTGGTGTTCTCTTTTTGATAGATTGCCAAACTTCTTCGGTTAGGAACGGCATAAATGGATGTAGAATTTTCAAATTGTCTTCGAAAATTTCTAATACTTCATGGTAGGTTTTGGTATCTATCGGTTGTTGGTAAGGCGGTTTTACTAACTCTAAAAACAATCCGCAAAAATCATCATAAATCAATTTATAAATCGACATGATTGCATCCGACAATCTGTACTTGCTATAATGATCTTCTATTTCTGCCAATACTTTTTGAAATCTTGAACGATACCATTTAATAGCAATCTTGCTAGATTCTGGTTGCGCTACAGCATCCGAAGTTTTCCATAATGTTGTCAAGTAAAAAGCACTCCAAACTTTGTTTGCCAATCCTTTTCCTTGCTGACATAAAGCTTCATCAAACATTAAATCGTTTCCTGCGGCTGAGCTCAACAGCAATCCAACGCGAACACCATCAGCTCCAAAGTCTTTGATTAACTTCAACGCATCTGGCGAATTCCCTAATTGCTTAGACATCTTTCTACGTTGCTTATCGCGCACCAATCCTGTTAGGTATACATTTTCAAAAGGTCTTTTGTCTTTGTATTCGTATCCAGCAACAATCATTCGTGCTACCCAGAAAAATAAAATATCTGGACCAGTAACCAAATCATTGGTTGGATAATAGTAGTTGATTTCTTCATTCTCAGGATTACGGATTCCGTCAAAAACTGACATGGGCCATAACCATGAGGAAAACCAGGTGTCTAGTGCATCGGGATCTTGGCGTAGGTTTTCAATTGTGAAAGACCTCTCGACTGCGCTCGAGGTGACAGCTAGTTTTTGTTTCGCTAACTTAAAAGCTTCTTCTTTCGTTTCTGCAACGACAAAATCTTCTTTTCCATCGCCATAAAAATAGGCTGGAATTTGTTGTCCCCACCACAATTGACGTGAGATATTCCAATCGCGAACGTTTTCCATCCAATGGCGATAGGTATTTTCGAACTTCTTCGGAAATAGTTTTACATTACCCGTTTCTAAAACTGATTCCAAAGCTGGCTTCGCCAAATCTTCCATTTTTAAAAACCATTGATCTGATAATCTTGGTTCTATTACCGCTTTGGTTCTTTCTGAGGTTCCAACTTTATTGGTATGCTGCTCTATTTTTACCAGAAATCCTTTTTCTTCTAACTCTTTAGAAATTTCTTTTCGAGCTACAAAACGATCTTTTCCTTGGTAATGCAATCCGAAAGAATTCAAACTAGCATCATCATTAAAAATATCAATAACTTCTAATTGATGTTTGTCTCCTAATACTTTATCGTTTTCATCATGAGCAGGTGTTACTTTTAAACATCCTGTTCCGAATTCGATATCAACATATTCGTCTTCAATAATTGGAATCACACGATTGCATAATGGAACAATTGCTTTTTTTCCTTTTAAATGCGTGAATCGTTCGTCATTTGGATTGATACAAATAGCAGTATCTCCAAAAATAGTTTCTGGTCGTGTAGTAGCAATCGTTAAGGTATCATTGCTTCCTTCAATTTTATAGGATAGATAGTATAGATTCCCTTGTTTTTCTTCATAATTCACTTCTTCATCAGACAAGGTAGTCTTTGCTTCCGGATCCCAATTCACCATTCTATATCCACGGTAAATCAAGCCTTTGTTATACAAATCAACAAAAACTTTGATGACAGCTTCAGACATGTCTGGATCCATGGTAAACTTGGTGCGTTCCCAATCGCAAGAAGCACCTAACTTTTTTAATTGTTCAAGGATAATTCCTCCGTATTCATTTTTCCAATCCCAAGCGTGCTTTAAAAATTCTTCACGGGTTAAATCAGATTTATTGATTCCTTGTTCTTTTAATTTGGCAACAACTTTTGCTTCTGTGGCAATAGATGCATGATCCATTCCTGGAACCCAACAAGCATTTTTTCCTAACAAACGAGCACGACGAATTAACACATCTTGAATGGTGTTATTTAGCATGTGCCCCATGTGCAAAACTCCTGTAACATTTGGTGGCGGAATGACGATTGTATACGGTTCTCTTTCGTCTACTTCTGAGTGAAAATAATTGTGTTTCATCCAGTAATCATACCACTTGTCTTCTACTAAAGTTGCATCATATTTTGATGGAATGCTCATAAATTTGGAATACTTTTTGAATATAGCCTACAAAAGTACAACTATCTCAAAGAATTGAAAACTTGTAGCTATTTTTTTAAACCAAATTATTTGTACTTTTACAAAGTAGAAAAACGTATGAAAAACAACAAAATTTAAACATTATGAAAACACTTTATACTTTTGTCGCTATTTTATTTATAAGCGCATCGACTTTTGGGCAAGCTGCTGATGATTTAAAAGCAGAGTTCAAATTTGAAACTGAAACTATCGATTACGGAAAAATAACATTGGGATCTAATGGAGTTCGTGTTTTTGAATTTACCAATGTTGGAAAATCACCTTTAATTATCACCAAAGTACAAGCTTCTTGCGGTTGTACAGTTCCTAAAAAACCTGAACAACCTATTATGCCAGGAGAAAAAGGTAAAATTGAAGTTTCTTATGATACCAAAAGACCTGGTGGTTTTTCTAAAGCAATTACCATTTATTCGAATGCTAAGAGTGCTCGTAAAATTGTAAAAATCAAAGGATACATAGAAAAGGTAAATGCTCCTGAAAAGAAAAAGAGCATCTTGTCTGACAGCTAAACAATCTTTTTTAATCGGAATTCTATTCTGATTAATTTTCCATCTCGTAAAATAGTGAGTCTGATTCGCTTGTTAGGTTTTTGTTGAAACTTGGCTATAATATCTTCCAATCTATAATTGTGAACTTGTTCTCCATTAATTTTTATTAGAATATCATCCTCTTTTACTCCAGCAATGAATGCAGGAGATCCTTTCAATACTTCATTCACTCTAAAACTTGGTTTAAACCTATATACATAATTGGTCACTAGAGTTATAGAATTACTTGCAGAACCATCTGCAGTTCCGCCTCTACCAAACCTTTCTCCAAAACTTGTAATCTTCTCTTGCACCAATATTTTACCATTATATACAACTTCAATTCCGCTCATATTATAGTCAAACCCAATTTTAAAAGAGCCATTTTTTTTGAGCATCAATCGTTGATTTGGATAATCTATCCAAACTATAAAACGTTTCAAAATATTATTCCCAATACTTCCATTTCGTTCTTTATACTTACGAGCATTTTTTGTAGAAATACTGTCTAAAAAGGAAACCGTGGGCTCATTAATTATATAGTTTGCTAATTCTACAGCTTTAATTCTACTACGTTTTCCATAAATAGTTCCACTAAGTCCTACTCCTAAAAAGTCATTGAAAAAAATTTCTGGAGTTACAATTTTTTCTTTCGTATGCTCAAAGAGCCAAAGAGCATCAGAACCTCCCGAATCTACCAACATTTTTACTGGAATTCTCGTTTCTGAATTATCATTTATTTGAACGGCAACATCTATAAAAGGTTTGTTCTGATAAATTGTCATAGGAAATTCTTCACACTTTTTACACTTTTGATGTTGATAGGTTTTAGGGTCAAAAAATCGAATTTTCCTTTTTCTATAATTGATTTGTAAAATCAAGTTTCTCAAAAGATCATAGCCTATCACTCCATGGATTGTGGTACCCATTTTAGAAGAAAGATCAAATTCATCTTTTACAATAATATAGACACTATGACCCGTGCTAATTAAGTTGTCTAATTTAAAAATATTATTCTCTGAGATAATAGCATCTACTGGCTTTCCTCTTCCTAAGCCCAACAATTGATGCCTTTTTTTCATTCTAAAGAATACAGTATCTGCTTGCGAAGAATTGAAAATAATAGTTTTATTAACTCCAGTATCTAAAATGAAATTTAATTTCTTATTGTTTATTTCTAGAGGAATAATAATCAAGTTATTAATCAATCGAAAAGAAGTGTCTTGATACCCTTTATGGTTGCCAAAAAATCGGAAACCATCCTGACTATTAGCTGTTTGGATATTTCCAATACTAAAGATGAATAGTAAAGAATAAATATAGTTTTTCAATTCAATGTAGTTTGTTAACTACAATGTACAAATTTTAACAATCCTACTTTAGTATTTTGGAAAACTTTAACCTTTTAAAACATCTATGAATCCTAATCAATTTCTAAAATATATTTTGCAAATTTGCATGTGATAATTCAATCTTTTTAATTATGCCTTCAATATCTCAAAAAGGGCTTTCAATGCCTGAGTCTCCTATAAGAAAGCTAGTTCCTTATGCAGAAGCTGCTAAAAAAAATGGAACGAAAGTATATCATTTAAATATTGGTCAGCCTGATATTAAAACACCTAAGGTTGCTTTGGATGCTGTAAAAAATAATACCATAGAAGTATTGTCTTATGCTAGATCTGAAGGTTCTGAAGAGTATAGGGAAAAATTAGCTGCATATTATCGGAAGAATGGCATCAACGTAAGTGCAAACACTATTATTGCAACTACAGGAGGGTCTGAAGCATTACTTTTTACAATTGGTAGTATTACAGATCCGGGTGATGAAATTATTATTCCAGAACCATTTTATGCAAATTATAATGGATTTTCTACCGCTTCTGGAGTGAATGTGATTCCAGTAATTTCTAAAATTGAAGATAATTTTGCGTTGCCAAAAATTGAAGATTTTGAAAAATTAATCACTAACAAAACAAAAGCAATTTTGATTTGTAACCCTGGAAATCCTACAGGGTATTTATACAGTAAAGAGGAAATTGAAAAACTAAAACAAATCGTTTTAAAGCATGATTTATTTTTAATTGCTGATGAAGTGTATCGAGAATTTGCCTATGATGGAAATACACATCATTCAGTAATGTCTGAAAATGGACTGGAACAACACGCTATTATGATCGATTCTGTTTCGAAACGTTATAGTATGTGTGGTGCTAGAATTGGTTGTATTGTTTCTAAAAATGAAACGTTCATTAACACTGCCATTAAATTTGCTCAAGCAAGATTAAGCCCACCAACTTATGCATTATTAGCAAGTGAAGCCGCTTTAGATACACCACAAAGTTATTTTGATGATGTCATTGAAGAATATGTAGAAAGAAGAAATACCTTGATTTCTGAATTGCAAAAGATTGATGGTGTAAAAGTAGCCAATCCGAAAGGTGCATTTTATTGTGTAGCTGAATTGCCTGTATCTGATACAGATGATTTTGCGCGTTGGATCTTAGAGGAATTTAATCATCACAATGAAACTGTAATGGTTGCTCCAGCAAGTGGATTTTATTCAACGGAAGGAGAAGGAAAGAATCAAGTTCGTATAGCATATGTTTTAAATAAAAAAGATTTAATTCGCTGTGTTGAGATTTTAAAAATAGCTTTGGATAGCTATAACAAATAAAAATGATTGGTTTTATCTCTGCATTATTTTACGCTAGATTAAAAAGATTGCTTCTCACACCAAAATGTGATCGTAAAGACATAATAAATTAAGAATTGAAAATTCAACACAACATATCTCTTAAACCCTACAATACTTTTTGTATTGATGTAACCGCCAAACGGTTTATTTCTGTAAGCAGTTTCTATGAGCTTCAAAAAGTCATTGCCTTTGAAAAGGATCTTTTTTTATTAAGCGGAGGTAGTAATATGTTGCTAACAAAGGATATTGATCAATTAGTTGTTCATATTGATATCAAAGGAATTTCTATTGATTACGAAAACGAAAATGAGGTTTATCTTACTGTCAATGCGGGTGAAGATTGGCATGAATTTGTGCTGTGGTGTATTTCACAAAATTATGGAGGAATCGAAAATCTTTCTTTAATTCCTGGGAATGTTGGGACTTGCCCTATTCAGAATATTGGCGCTTATGGTGTTGAAGTAAAAGATGTGATTACTAAAGTAGAAGCTTTAGAAATTGCCTCTTGTAAAAAACTCAAGTTTTCTAGCACTGATTGTCAGTTTGGATATCGAAATTCTATTTTCAAAAATGATTTGAAAGGAAAAGTGGTACTGACTTCTGTAAGTTTTAAATTGACAAAAAACAATCACAAACTCAATACAAGTTATGGAGCTATTGAAACTGAATTGGCAAATCAGAATATTTCATCTCCAACGATCAAGGATATTTCTAATGCAGTGATTACCATTCGCCAATCTAAATTACCCGATCCAAAGAAGATTGGAAATAGCGGGAGTTTCTTTAAAAACCCTGTGATTACCGATCATCATTTTGAAAAACTACAAGAACAATATCCAAACATTCCTAGTTATAAAATAAGACCTTTCGACTCCGCTCAAGGTGACATTCAACATAAAGTTCCTGCAGGTTGGCTCATAGAAACTGCTGGATTTAAAGGGAAACGTTTTGGTGATTACGGAGTTCATGAAAAACAAGCGTTGGTTTTGGTGAATTATGATAATGCAAATGGAAAAGACATCTATGAATTAGCAAAAACAATTCAAAAAACAATTTTAGATACTTTTGAAATCTCTTTAGAAATTGAGGTGAATGTGATTCAGTAAATTTTACAATTATTTATCATTACTACATTGTTACATTGTTACATTGTTACATTATCTCAATAGTTCTAAAAGTAAGGTTTATTCTTGGTGATTGTACTTTTTTAGTCGGCGGTAGTCTGTGCAACCAATTCTTCTGTGTTATTCCTTTCATCAGTAGTAAACTTCCATTTTCTAAAACAATATCAACACGTTGTTTGTTTTCCTTGTGTTTAAAAGAAAATTTACGTTCAGCTCCTAAAGTCAAGGAAGCTATGGTTCCGTTGTCTAACAATGTTTTCTCGCCGTCACTATGCCAAGCCATGCCTTCATCACCAGAATGATATAAGTTAAGCAAGCATGAATTGTAGGTCGTTTCAGAAACTTCTTCTACAATCTTTTTTAAAGTCAATAATTCTTGTGTCCAAATATGTGCTTGTTTCACCACTCCAGAATATTTGTAGCTGTAGTTTTGATCGCCAAACCAAGCTACTTTTCTTTTGGTGATATAATGTTTTCCAAATACGATGGCTTCATCGTTTTCCCAAGGAATTTCATCAAACAAATTTTGATAATAAAAATTGGATTGTTTGCGTTTTAAAATCAGACCATGGTAAATAACTTCTCCATCAAAAGGAAGAATATTTTGAACGCTATTTTGGTTGAATAAATCCATATTACATCACAAAAGTAAAAAAATCAAAAGAAGGATTTTTCCTAAGTTTTATATATTCATATAAAAAGTAAGGATGCCTATTGCATTTTTAACTGAAGTGAAGGTTCAGGTTTCAAATTATAGAAAAATTCAACGCCTTTATGAGTCACAGGTTTTTCTATAGGAATCTCTAAAGCCAAGGTTAATGAAGATTCACTCCGTGTGAGTATTTGGTCTTTATATATCTGAACTTCTGTATCTAAAATAACACTGTAATATTGTTCTGCGTCTGCAAGACTAACCACCATAGAAGGAAATTTTTCGGGCAGTTCTTTTGTTTTTTTATTTTCTGACAATGCTTTTCTAACATCAAATACTACTCCAGCTGGAGTTTCTTTTCCTCCTTCTTTAAAGCATAATTTAATCTGTACGTTTCCAGGGATAATGGTCGTTTCTTTTGGCAATTGAGGCAATAAGTTCCATAAAATAGGAACATAACATTCTCTGTGTAACAAAGAATCTAAAGTCTCACTAAATAAAATATGAATTTTCTCTGGATTTGGAAGTGTAAAGGTTATCGCATCCGTCATATGGTATTCTTGAACATAGTCTGATAACTCTAACTTCTGAATAAGTTTTTTTGCAGCTCTTATCGATTTATTATTAATTTCCAATAATGAAAATTGTATTTCTTTTGCTGTAAACAATGGTGCTACCAATGTCACAAAAGGAGCAAGAGGTCCACAGCCAGCATAAAATACTTGTATCGTTTCATTGGGGTATTGTTCTTGCTTGTCTTTAATAGCTTGTACAAAACCTTTTAAAAACTTAACCGTTCGTTTGTAATCTAACAAACATTCCGCCGCATGATTAAAAGACAATGCTTTCCCAGCTTTTGCAGGTACAGCAGCCAAATGATCTAAATCTTCTTCTTTTAAAGAAATCTCTGCAAACTCCTGAAAATAAGCATATAACTGGTTAATAACTTGTTCTACTTCTACTGCAGTCGTTTCAGGATTTAGTAATTTTGTAGATATATCTTTCAACTCTATACGTTCAGTTGTGTTCATATATATGCTTTGTATTAGAGGACTTAAATTCTATAATTAGAAAAGCTAAGTTAATTTTTTTGTCTTTGGATTTTATAGGTATATATACCTATTGTTTTGTGTGTTTAAAAACTTGTTAAGTTTACATGAATAACTACTTTCAAAAAAATAACAATTGAGGTTTCCCATTTTTTCAAATGAAAATGATTTCATTTCTTTGAAATATCTTTTTTCAAGTTAAAAGTTAGTCCCCAAGCTAATTATTAACTAAATAAGCATGATGAAAAAAATTATTACAATTATTGCTGCATCATTATTTTTTGTTAGCTGTTCAAAAAATAAAAGCGATCTCCATTTTCTTAATATAAAAGGAAAAGTAAAATATACTGAAGAAACAGACTATGATGTTTCTGAAAAATTTGGGAAATTAATTAAAGGAGGCCTAAAAAGTAAAATAACATTCACATACAATGAAGAAGGTAATATACTAGAAGAATATAGATATAGTCTTAATGGTAAATTATCTGAAAAAAACATTTCTATTTACGACAAAAAAGGAAACTTAGTAGAACAAAATCGCTATAGTCCAAAGGGTAAATTATTAGAAAAATCAAGTTTTATATTTGACAAAAAAGGAAATGCTATAGAGCAAAATATGTTTGACTCAGAAGGTGAGTTATTTTACAAAATAAAATCTATTTATAATAACAAAGGTAAGCGAGAAGAACTAGTTATATATAATTCAGACGGAAGCCTTTCCGACAAGGTTACTTACAAATATGACAATAATAAAAACATGGTAGACCGTAGGAATTATGATTCAGAAGGTATTCTTCGTGAAAATTCCACGCGTAAATATGATAAAAAAGGAAATTTATCAGAGCTAAGCACATATAACTCAGACGGGGTTTTAAGAGATAAGAGTACCTTAATCTATACATATAACAGTAAAGGTAATTGGATAACTAGAGTAACCTATGAAGACGATAAGCCTATTTATATAACAGAAAGAGTTTATAAATATTAAAAACCTTATAAATTAAACGCCTACAAGATTGTTAGAGAAAGAGAGATTAACTACGTTGATCCCAGAAAAGAAATCCTTAGCAAACATAAAACCCTAAATCAAACTTTGTTTGATTGGTTTTGTATTTCCATTTACTTATGAAAATAAATTTTCAACGTTTCTGGAAATACAAAACCCGAAACTTTCGTTTCGGGTTTCTTTTGCGGAGAAAGAGGGATTCGAACCCCCGGACCTGTTACAGTCAACAGTTTTCAAGACTGCCGCATTCGACCACTCTGCCATTTCTCCAGTGTCTTCTGCCTTTACCTTTTAAGCGGGCTTGCTCGCCGAAGGGAAAAACATTTCCCGTAGGCGGGTGCAAATATAGAAAGCTTTTTCGTTTTGGAAAAGCATTTTTAATTTTTTTAACCGTTTATTTCTAAGTCAGCTTATTAAATTTTATAATACTTTTATCCTTTCAATAAAAGAACCATGTGGGATTACGTTTTTTTAATCATTGTAGGGATCATTGCTGGCGCTATTAATATACTTGCTGGCGGTGGATCACTCCTTACCTTACCCCTATTAATCTTTCTAGGATTACCACCAAATGTTGCCAACGGAACCAATAGAATTGCTATTATTATTCAGAATATTTTTGCCGTCAAAGGCTTTCAAAGTAAAGGAGTCTCTGCATTTCCTTATAGTATTTATTTAGCGATCTCCGCTTTTCTAGGTGCTATCATCGGAGCTTTTTTAGCCGTAGATATTAAAGGAGACCTATTCAATAAGATTCTAGGAGTTATTATGGTATTGATTGTCGTTTACATGATTATTAAACCAAAAACTTCCACAAAAGATTTGATGGAACGAATTACTGGGAAACATTTTTGGTTGGGAATCGTGGCTTTCTTCTTCGTAGGAATCTATGGCGGATTTATTCAAGCGGGTGTAGGATTTATTATCTTATTACTTTTATCGAGTATCAATCATTATTCTTTGGTAAAGAGCAATGCTATTAAAGTTTTTGTTGCTTTAATTTACTCTTTGGCAGCTGTGGCAATTTTTGCTTACAATGATGCAATCAATTGGAAATACGGATTTATTCTATCAATAGGAAACGCAACTGGTGGTTGGATAATGAGTAGGTGGTCTGTAAATAAGGGTGATAAATTCGTAAAAAAAGCGCTAATTATTATGGTATTAGCAATGGCAATCAAGTTATGGTTTCCTAATTTTTATACTATCTTAGCTAAACAAATTTTAGAACTTTTTTAATGGCATTTAACTCATTTGGAAATCTATTAAAATTGACCACTTTTGGTGAGTCTCATGGTATAGCAATCGGAGGTGTTATTGACGGATTCCCTGCAGGTGTGACTGTCGACTCAGAAGCAATTCAAGCAGAATTGGATAGAAGGAAACCTGGTCAGTCTAAAATTGTTACGCAACGTAAAGAACCCGATACAGTAGAATTCCTTTCTGGAATTTTCGAAGGAAAAACAACAGGAACTTCTATTGGTTTTATCATTAAAAACACCAATCAGAAATCGAAAGATTACTCTCATAATACGAATGTATATAGGCCATCTCATGCAGATTTTACCTATGATAAAAAATACGGAATCAGAGATTATCGCGGTGGTGGACGTTCTTCAGCAAGAGAGACAGCCAATTGGGTTGTTGCTGGAGCTTTGGCAAAACAATTGATTTCTCATATTTCTATCAATGCATATACTTCTTCTGTTGGCGATTTGGAGATGAGTAAAGAGTATCAACATCTTGATTTTTCTAAAACAGAGTCTAATATTGTTCGCTGTCCTGATGAAAATATGGCAGAAAAAATGATTGAAAAGATTCAAGAAATTCGCAAACAAGGCGATACCATCGGCGGAACCATTTCTTGTGTCGCACAAAATATTCCTGTTGGTTTGGGAGAACCTATTTTTCATAAGCTTCATGCCGAATTAGGAAAAGCCATGTTGTCTTTAAATGCTGTAAAAGGCTTTGAATTTGGAAGCGGATTTGAAGGAACAAAAATGAAAGGAAGTCAACACAACGATATTTTTAATGCTGATGGTTCTACAAAAACCAATCTTTCTGGTGGGGTTCAAGGTGGAATTAGCAATGGAATGGATATTTATTTTCGTGTTGCTTTTAAGCCAGTAGCTACCATCATGCAGAATCAAGATACCATCAATTCTAAAGGTGAAGAGACAGCTATCATGGGAAAAGGTCGCCATGATCCTTGTGTCGTTCCAAGAGCCGTTCCTATCATAGAAGCTTTAACTGCTTTGGTTTTAGCTGATTTTTATCTATTGAATAAAACTAGAAAAATAGATTAATCTTGGGTTCTCTTCAAACATTACTTGAAAAATTAACTGATCAATGGTCAGATATCATCACATTGAAAAGAAACGAATTTCTTACTCAGAAAGGAGAGGTTCACCCCTATTTATATTTTGTTAATGCAGGAAGTTTACGAGTTTATATTGAAGATAAAGACGAAGAACATACCATTCGTTTTGGCTATCAAAATTCTATTGTAAGCCCTTTAGATAGTTTTTTAAGTGGAAATCCTACTTTATATTACATTCAAGCACTTAAAAATTGCGAACTAAAAGTAATCTCCAGAGAAGAATTTTTGAATTTCATCAATTCAGAAGAAGAATATAAAATTCTTTGGAATACTTTCCTACAAGATGTTGTATATCAACAATTAGAGAGGGAAATTGATTTGATCACCTTTACACCACATAAAAGATTTGAACGCCTTTTTAAAAGAAGTCCTCATTTATTTCAAGAAGTACCACATAAATATATTGCATCATATTTAAGAATGAAACCAGAAACACTTTCTCGTATTTTAAAAAATATTGATTTCAATCATCTTTTTTAATATTTTTTTACCTTAAGTTTGAATGGAATGCAGTAATGTATTTTGAATTAGATTATTTAACATATAGTTCCCCCAAATTTCAAGTTTAGATTTTAAAAGTCCTATTGATTTTTTCTTTAGGGCTTTTTTTGTTTCAGGAATTATTTTCGATGAATCAGTAAAGACTTCTTTTCTGCGATAAAAAATTTATCAACACACTTTCTTTTTCCAATTTTCTAATGTAACTTTAGTACTTCAAACTTTTAGAATCGAAACTTCTATCGTATTCTCGTTTGTATCTCTAATTTCTTATAACTACCTATGGATACCATTAAAGGACGTGGTGCGCAATTAAACACCCACAATCGATTTTTACAACATGAATACATCATGCGAGACGACTTTTTGAATTATTGCGAGAAAGAAGGCGAAAGCGCAGATTCTAATAAGACAACCTATTTAGAAATTTTCCCAAAAACCATCATTAATAAAGTAACCAGCCCAGACATCGGATTGCAATATTCTATGAACCCCTACCAAGGATGCGAACACGGTTGTATCTATTGTTATGCAAGAAACAGTCATGAATATTGGGGCTATTCTGCGGGTTTGGATTTTGAACGGAAAATTTTATACAAATCCAATGCCGCCGAATTGTTGGAAGCAAAACTAAAAAGCAGAAATTGGAAACCTATGGGGATTATGTTTTCTGGGAATACAGATTGTTATCAACCTATTGAAAAAAAATTAGAGATTACTAGAAGCATGCTAAAGGTATTGTTGAAATTAAAGCACCCTTGTAGTATGATTACCAAAAATGCTTTGATTTTAAGAGACTTAGACATTCTAAAAGAAATGGCTGCATTGAATTTAATTCATGTGAATATCTCTATTACTTCTTTATCGGAAGAAACTCGAAGAACCTTAGAACCTAGAACCGCATCTATCAAAAAGCGATTAGAAACGGTGAAAATTCTTTCTGAAAATGGAATTCCTGTAAGTGTGATGATGGCACCTATCATTCCTGCTATTAACAATCATGAAATTTTACGGTTGGTAAAAACAGTCGCTGAATTAGGAGCAAAATCAGTTGCTTATACTATTGTAAGGTTGAATGGTGCTATTGGAAAAATATTTACAGATTGGGTGCGAAAAACATATCCAGATAGAGCAGATAAAATTCTACATCAAATTGAAGATTGTCATCATGGAAGTTTAAACGATAGTCGATATGGAACTAGAATGCGAGGTGAAGGAAAATTTGCTGAGCAAATCAAGGCGCAATTTAAATTGGCGAGAAGACTTTATTTAAAAGATACGATATATACCCCACTCGATTATTCTTTGTTTGACAAACATCAAACGAATCAAATAAGCTTGTTTTAATCTATATCTCTAAGTACATGGCAAAAATTATTCTCCATACTGCAATCGCTTAGTTTTCAAGACCTTTCAGGTTTTGAAAACCTGAAAGGTCTAAGAATATAAGTTATTATTCACGAGTCTAAAATTTTTAGGCAATTTTATCATATACGCTGCTAATATCTATGTTAAATACTTAGCAGTAGGTATCCTTTCGTTGCTCTTTATATTTCACTTTTGTAATACAAATACCTTATAGAGAATTATTTAGGGGGATTTTCCCCTATCTAACCATCAATGAGTTAACTATTTTTGATTTTATAAAACCTAGAACCATGAAATCATTCAAAAGAATTCAGCGATTTACCTTTTTTTCTTTATTCCTACTTACGTTTCTAATTTCCAGTAGCTGTACATCTACAAAAGTTATTGCTAGTAATTACGGAGACAGTCACGCTAATAACACTTATTATCAAACTAGTGATTGGAGTTATTTATGGGGCATGTACAGAAAAGATGTCTATGTAGCGAAAGATGGTGATGATAGCAATTATGCAATATGTACAGAAGGCTCATTGGCTAATGTTGAAGTAAAAACCACTTTTGGCGGTTTTCTCTTGTCTGCTATCACGATAGGAATTGTGAACCATCGAAAAGTAAAATATGAATGTTCTCGACCTGCTAATGGAGCAGATGGTTTAGACGACTAAAAAAATACAATATGTTACCAGAAGGAATCAGTCAAATCCCTATTGACGAATGGATGAATCGTCATGAAAACTTTACACAAGAGCTCGTTAAAAATGCTTCTTTTAAATTGCGTAATCCTCCAAAGGGTGAAAAATATCCAAAAAGAAGAGATCGTTATTTAGCATCTACAAAGAACTTTCAATGGTTAATTCAACATGGAATTGAAAACAATTTGAAATTAAGAGCTATGGGTAGCGGATGGTCTTTTACCAAATGTGGTGTTGCCAAAGGCGGAATTATTGATACCTCATCGCTAAACTATTCTTTTCCTGTAACCGAACCTTATGTTTCAGATCACTATGCACAAAAGCCTGAAGATCTATATTTTCTACAATGTGGCACGATTATTTTCGAATTAAACAATCGTCTTTCAGAGAGCAATCCGCAACGTAGTATCAAAGCTTCTGGTGCTAGTAATGGGCAAACCATTGCCGGAGCAATATCTACTGGAACGCACGGAGCGGCTTTTAAAGTTGGCGCTGTACATGATGCTGTTGTTGGTTTACATATTGTAACGGGTGCTGATACGCATGTTTGGATAGAACGAAAATCATATCCTATTGCTTCACAAAAATTCACGAATTGGCTAGACGCAACAGTCATTCAAGATGATGCGTTATTTGAAGCTGCCTTGGTTTCTTTTGGAAGCTTTGGTTTCATTCATGGTGTAATGATAGAAACTGAACCTGTCTTTTTATTGGAAGAACATCGTATTGGTAATTTACCGTATGACGATACGCTTAAAAAAGCAATGAATACACTTGATTTCTCAGGATTGAATCTTCCTGGAAGCGGTCCAGATAAAGACTTATATCATTTTGAAGTCCTTTTTAACCCTCATAAATTCGAAAAGAACAATCCAGAAAAAGGCGGTTTTATAAAGTTCATGTATAAAAAGCCTTTTGATCCAGATTATGAAAAGTTTAAAAAGAACCCAGAATTCACCTATGGTGATGACTTACTCGGTTTTATCCAAACCATGTTGGATCTATTAAAACCATTCAATCAACTACTAATTCCAAAACTTGTCAATAGTCTTTTTTCTTTAGCCTTTAAACCACAACCTCCACAAGATGGAAGAATTGGAGATATTTTTAATTATACAAAATTTAGAGGAAAAGTGGCAAGTGCTGCCATTGCTATTGATATTAAAGATGCTGCACAAGTGGTAGAAGATATTGTCAAACTAAACGAAACACAAGCTTTCCCTGGCGGATTATCGCTTCGGTATGTAAAAGGAACCAAAGCTACTTTGGGCTTCACCAGATTTACACAAACTTGTGTGCTTGAATTGGATGGGATTGATTCTAATGCTGCACGTGATTTTTATGAAGAAATATGGAATCTTTTAGAGCAGAAAGGAATTCATTTTACACTTCATTGGGGAAAAATTAATTTCCACTTAAATGCAGAACGTGTCAAAAATATGTATGGTGAACAAGCCGTAGATTCCTGGTTAAATGCGCGTCATACATTATTAGATAGTGCTACTCGGAAAGTATTTAACAATCAATTTATTGCTAATTGTGGATTGGATATAGAGCTTTAAAAAATAGTTATTGCTGAAAATCTGCACATTATACTTTGAGTTCGCTTTCATGTTGAATATTTTTCAAAAAGAAAACAATACCTTTAGAAAAATTTAAATTCAAATGAATTTTAAGACATTCTGTACCTTATTCATTGTTGTATTTTTTCATTGGCTGTCGTCGGCACAAGATTATAGATATACTGAAACTCTTTTCTCTTCTTCAGTAATCACAGAGAATGTTGTTTACAGAACTGCACCTTCAATAAACACTCCTTTTACAGTAGAAAGTAATACAACTGCAACGGATTTAAAAATGGATATTTATGTCCCGCAAGGTGATACAAATAACAATAGACCTGTAATTATATTTGCGCATTCTGGCGGGTTTCTTCTCGGAAACAAAAATCATGATGACATGATGGCTTTTTGTGATTTACTAGCAAAAAAAGGGTATGTCACTGCTACTATAGACTACCGATTGGGGTTTTACCCAATAACCAATGCCAACTTGCATGGTATTAGAGCAGTTTATAGAGGAATACAAGATGGAAGAGCTGCAATTCGATATCTGAGAGCAAACGCCAGTACTTATGGTATTAATCCTGATAAAGTATATTTTGTGGGAAGCAGCGCTGGAGCATTTATTGGTTTGCATAGTATTTATTTAGATAACCTCAGTGAAATTCCTGCTGAAGCTGGCGTGAATAATTATACCAATGTAACTCCGCCTTTTAATCATACTACACCCGATTTGGGTTCTTTGGATGTTGGAAATAACTTAAGCTTCAACGGAATGCCAGATGCGGTTGTCTCTTTATGGGGCGCGGTACAAAACACCAGCTTGATTACTTCTGATAATGATAAACCTGTCTTATTAGTGCATGGTGATAGCGACACTGTTGTTCCTTTTGAAATTGGATCTCCATTTAATTTCCCCATCTTAGATGACACCTTCGGAAGCAATACTATTAATAATCGATTAGACAATCTTGGAATCACAGATAAAGAAACCTATTTTGTTACTGGTGAAGGTCACGAGTTCTATGGCACTGACAATGGAACTTGGAGTGATGGCATGGGAGGCAATGCTTTTTGGGATATTATTTTTGATAAAATCACTAATTTTTTATGGCGACAACACAAACCCACTGCAAACTTTACGCATTCAAATACTGGTTTAACTTTTGATTTTACAGATACTAGTGTTGGTGCTACTTCATGGTTTTGGGATTTTGGCGATGGGTTTACAAGTACTGACCAAAATCCAATGCATACTTTCGCAACTACAGGAAGTTATGATGTGAAATTATATACAGAGAATGATATTTTAAGCTGGGATGAAAAAACCGAAACTATAGATACTTCAGTACTTTCTACAACCGATAATGATCGATTGGATTTTAATTATTTTCCAAATCCAACCAATGATCGTATTCATTTTTCTTTTGAAAGTAATTATTCCTCTGTAAGCCTTAAACTGTATAATCTTTCGGGTCAATTGATTCGTGAATCTGAATTTAGAAATTCATCAGAAGTCGTATTTCAATTAACAGATGTGTCTAATGGAATTTATTTTATCAAGGTTAAAAAAGATGATACAATAACATCATTACGAATTATAAAAGAATAATAGCGGCACATTGAACGTTGAGAAAATTTCACCTGAAATCAATAAAGTATATTTTATAGAAAAGTATACGCTTATCCATATCTTATCAGGAAATGGAAGTATTCAAGTCGATTTTAAAAATTATTTTGATTGGCAAGAAAAAGCAATTTTCCTTGAGAAAGGTCAGTATATAAAGTTCTTATCGGATGATTTTGTAGTTCGACGTATCCAATTCTCGGATGAATCAAAGTTTTATAATGACGATGTACGTGTGTTATTTAAGCATCTTATTTCCTTAGGATACATCAATTTAATGGAGTGTGAAGATTGTTTGGCTTTTCTATCACAGTCTATGCTTTCTGAAAATTCATCTGACATTATCGATGTCTCTTCAAAACAATGGTATTGGCAGAATCCTTTTCAGGCAAATAAAGAGGAATATCAAATCATCTTTGATACTAAAGAAATTATTGACAAACAGTTTTCGAATCATTTAACGAGTGCAGATTTGGTTAGTCTCATCAATGAAAAAGGGTATGATGCTCAGGCTTTGATTAAAAATAAAGTGGGACTGTCTATAAAAAATTTGATGAGCTCTAAAAAATTAGTTGAGAGTAAAAAAGAAATTGCATTTACAGAAAAAAACATCCAAGAGGTTTCTTACGAGTTAGGTTTTAAAGATGCGGCTTACTTCAATAGAGTATTTAAAAAATCGACAGGACAAAGTCCATTAGAATTCAGAGAAAATTTTGATTATAAGAATCGAGATTTGTTCTCTCAGAATATTATAGAACTGCTAAAAAAACACCATACAGAACAAAGATCTCTTGATTTCTATGCTGATAAAGTAAACTTATCTGTAAAGGCTTTGTCTAAAAAAGTTCAAAAGAAAATGAATATTTCTTTAGGGCAACTCATACGTTTAGAGCTTATCAACACTGCCAAACTAATGCTATTGAATGGTGATAGTATTCATTCTATTGCGCATCGATTAGGTTTTGAAGAACCCAATCATTTTTCAAGTTTCTTTAAACATTATACGCAACTTACTCCTACTCAATTCAAATCCAAAAAGTACAATTCTTAGCGTTTTTTTTGTAGTATTTAACTTTTCTTTCTACTTCATCTTTGCAGTATAAATCATAAAAAGATAAAAGATGAATATTAAACAACAAGTAACAAAAATGGATGCAATAGTAAGTCAAGGAGCTATTGTAGACGCAGTAACAGAATTCTTTGCAGATAACGCTAATACTTCAGATTATGGAGATGGTGGTACTACTGGAAAAGATGAAATGATCTCAAAAATGGAAGGTTTTGCAGGTGCTATCGCGAAAGTAAATGGTATTACGCATCATCATTCTATTGTAGATGGAAATGTTTCCGCATCAGAATTTACATTCGATTTTGACATGGTTGACGGTAGTAAAATCTACTGGCATGAAATTATCCGTAGGGTATGGAATGATGAAGGAAAAGTAATTCAAGAAGAATACTTTAACGCACAATAAGTTCAATCTTAAAATTTAGTATTATGAAATTCGTAACGAAAAAAATACATGCATTTTTAGATTATCCTGTCGCTGTAGCGCTGATAGCACTTCCTTTTTTATTAGGATTAGGAGATTCTAACCCAGTGGCTTTACAGTTATCTGTAGCAACCGGAATTGCAGCTTTTATTCTAACGTTATTAACAGATCATCAATTGGGAGTATATAGAATTATCTCATACAAAATTCATTTGATCGTAGATTTTTTAGTAGCGGTAGTATTTATTATCGCTCCATTTATTTTCTCATTTGAAGGAATAGACGCTTACTATTACTGGATAAACGGAGCTGCTGTATTAACAGTAGTGAGTTTACAGAAATCGGAAGTCGCAGTATAATCTGCCATCGTTTCATAAAAAAACAATAGTGTTCGACTAAAAAGAAATTAGACCGCTTCGCTTTTGGAATAAAGAATTAAGACTTATTTACTAACTAAATGATAAGCAAATTTCCAAGAATTAGCAATTATAAAAGCTAAACAAATAGTGTCTCCATTTTTCTTAAAGTTAGATATCAATTATTAAAATCGACTTCTAGTCTCATATAATAACACTTTGGAAGAAAGTCAAAAAAAAAATCAAGGATTACGTAAAATAAATCGAAAATAAATTTTAACCCATTATAATAAAACAACAAAAATGAAATCATTAAAATTAGTCATTGTAATGTTCTCAATACTCATAGGAACATCAGTAAATGCTCAAGATAGAAAAGCAAACAATGTAGACAATAGTACGATTCATTTACAAGGATATAGTCCTGTATCCTATTTAGATTTGGGAATTGCTCAAAAAGGACTCAAAGAGTTTAAGTCGGTACATGAAAAGATAACGTATTACTTTACATCTGCAGAACAAAAAAAGAAGTTTGATAAAAATCCAAATAAATACAAACCTCAATATGGTGGGTTCTGTGCTTTTGGAACTTATGCAGGAGCAAAGTTTAGACCAGACCCAAATAAGTTTATTGTAAAAGATGGGAAGTATTTCTTGTTCTTATATGATCTTAATTTGGATGCTCAACAATTATGGTTAAATGAAAAAAATCATGATAAACTAGTCGCAGGAGCAGATAAAAACTGGAAGAAATTGAGCAAGACTTTTAATTAAGAAAGTAATTCGTTTTCTTCCTAAGAAGAAAAAAACCCGTTCCATTTGGAACGGGTTTTATTTTTATGCTTCACCTGTCGGTCCAAAATTCAATGGAATTGGAGGTTGCTCATAGTCTTTAATTTCGCCATTGGCTTTTTCAAATTTTTGAACATTATCAGCCAATGCTTTGGTTAACCTTTTAGCATGTTGTGGTGTCAAGATAATTCTCGATTTCACTTTTGCTTTAGGAATACCTGGCATAATGTTGATAAAATCGACAATAAACTCTGAAACCGAATGGTTGATGATTGCTAGATTAGAATACGTTCCTTCTGCAACCGCTTCATCCAATTCAATGTTTATTTGTCCGTCCTTTTTTTGATTTTCGTCCATTACGATTCTTAGTTAAAACTTTGTTCGATCTCTTCTTTTGGGCCTACAATTAAATGATCGTAGGTTCTCATACCAGTTCCAGCTGGAATTTTCTTCCCTACAATTACATTTTCTTTTAATCCTTCTAAATGATCTACTTTACCATTTACAGCTGCTTCATTTAATACTTTGGTCGTTTCTTGGAACGATGCCGCAGAGATAAATGATTTTGTCTGTAATGAAGCTCTTGTAATTCCTTGCAATACTTGTTCTGCTGTTGCAGGTTGTGCATCTCTGGCTACTACAAGATTCTTATCGTTTCTACGTAATAATGAATTCTCATCTCTTAACTGACGTGATGAAATGATCATTCCCGCTTTAAAGTTTTCAGAATCTCCATCATCTTCTATCACTTTCATTCCGTAAATACCATCGTTTTCTTTGATGAAGTCATTCTTATGAATCAATTGATTTTCTAAGAATAAAGTATCACCAGAATCGATAATTCTTACTTTACGCATCATCTGACGTACAACAACTTCAAAGTGCTTATCATTAATTTTCACACCTTGTAAACGGTATACATCTTGAATTTCATTTACCAAATACTGTTGAACAGCTGAAGGTCCTTGAATTCTTAAGATATCTTCAGGGGTTGTAGCTCCGTCTGATAATGGCATACCTGCTTTGATAAAGTCATTTTCTTGAACTAGAATCTGGTTAGAAAGTTTAATTAAATACTTTCTAATATCTCCAGTTTTAGATTCAACGATAATTTCTCTGTTACCACGTTTAATTTTTCCGAAAGAAACCACACCATCTACTTCAGATACTACTGATGGGTTTGATGGGTTACGTGCTTCGAATAATTCTGTTACACGAGGTAAACCTCCTGTAATATCTCCTGCTTTACCAGACTTACGCGGAATTTGTACTAGTGTATCTCCACTATCAACTTTATCTCCGTCACTTACTTTTAATTGAGCTCCAACTGGTAAACTGTACGAACGTAAAGCATTACCATCTTTGTCCTCAATAATTAAAGATGCAATGATTTTCTTGTTCTTAGAATCTGTAATTACTTTCGTTTGCTTTCCAGTTTGTTCATCAATCTCCACTTGGTAATTCATACCTTGTTCAAGATTGTCGAACTTCACTTTTCCTCCAAATTCAGAAACAATCACACCATTAAACGGATCCCACTCACAAATAGCTTCTCCTTTTTTGATGGATTTTAATCCTTTATTAAAGATGATAGAACCATAAGGAATGATATTGGTACTTAAAGTAATTCCTGTTTTCTTATCAAAGATTTTGATTTCTGCGGTTCTTGATATTACAATATCTGCAACATTACCTTCTTTATCTTTTCCTTCTACAGTTCTTAGATCTTCAATAACCACTTTACCATCAAACTTCGCTTTCAATTGATTCTCTTCAGAAATATTTCCTGCTACCCCACCAACGTGGAATGTTCTTAGTGTTAATTGCGTTCCTGGTTCTCCAATAGATTGAGCAGCAATTACACCAACAGCTTCACCAATTTGAACTTTATTACGAGTAGATAAACTCTGACCGTAACATTTGGCGCAAATACCTCTTTGAGATTCACAGGTTAATGCTGATCTTACTTGAACTCTGTCTAATCCTACTTTTTGGATTTCATCTGCTGCAACTGTAGTTATAATATCTCCAGCAGTAACTATTATATCTTCAGTTCCAGGCGCATACACATCGTGTAATGCTACACGTCCTTCAATTCGATCGCTTAAAGATTCTACAATTTCATCATTTTTCTTTAATGGAGTTACTTCTAATCCTCTTAACGTACCACAATCATCTTCATTAACAATTACATCTTGAGAAACATCAACCAAACGACGTGTTAAGTAACCTGCATCGGCAGTTTTTAAAGCTGTATCTGCAAGACCTTTACGAGCACCGTGTGTAGAAATAAAGTATTCCAAAATCGATAGTCCTTCTTTAAAGTTAGAAAGAATTGGATTTTCAATAATTTCTCCACCTCCTGCAGTCGATTTTTTAGGTTTTGCCATCAATCCACGCATTCCTGTTAACTGACGGATTTGCTCTTTAGATCCCCTTGCTCCAGAATCTAACATCATGTATACTGAGTTAAATCCTTGTTGGTCTTCACGCAAACGTTTCATAGACAATTCAGTTAACTGATTATTGGTTCTACCCCAAATATCAATTACTTTATTATAACGTTCTTTTTGCGTTAATAATCCCATATTATAGCTAGAAACGATTCCATCCACTTCTTTGTTAGCTTCAGCAATCATAGCTCCTTTCTCTTTAGGGATAATAATATCTCCTAAACTAAAAGATAATCCACCTTGGAAGGCAAATTTATATCCCATATTCTTGATTTCATCCAAGAACTTTCCTGTTGAAGGAATGTCTGTTGATTTCAAGATTCCACCGATAATACCTCTTAAAGACTTCTTTGTCAATACTTCATTGATATATCCAGCTGCTTCAGGAACTACTTCATTAAATAGAACTCTACCTACTGTAGTTTCAATGATTTTAGTCACTGAATTTCCGTCTTCGTCAATATCTTTCGTTCTTACTTTTATTCCAGCATTCAATTCAACCATCTCTTCATTAAAAGCGATCGTTACCTCTTCTGGAGAATAGAATGTTAATCCTTCTCCTTTTACAGGCACTTCTTTGGTTGATTTTCTTTCTTTGGTCATATAATATAAACCAAGTACCATATCCTGAGAAGGTACAGTAATTGGAGCACCATTTGCAGGGTTTAAGATATTATGAGAAGCCAACATTAATAATTGAGCTTCTAAAATAGCTTCTGGCCCTAATGGTAAATGAACCGCCATTTGATCCCCATCAAAATCCGCGTTAAAAGCTGTACACACTAACGGGTGTAATTGAATTGCTTTTCCTTCGATTAATTTTGGTTGGAATGCTTGAATACCTAAACGGTGTAAAGTAGGGGCACGATTCAGTAAAACTGGATGTCCTTTAATCACATTTTCTAAGATATCCCAAACAACAGGTTCTTTTCTATCTATAATTTTCTTTGCAGATTTTACTGTTTTTACAATTCCTCTTTCAATCAATTTACGGATGATAAAAGGTTTGTATAATTCAGCTGCCATATCTTTTGGCAATCCACATTCAAATAATTTCAATTCCGGTCCAACAACAATTACAGAACGTGCAGAATAATCAACACGTTTTCCTAATAAATTCTGACGGAAACGTCCTTGTTTACCTTTTAATGAATCTGATAATGATTTTAAAGGTCTGTTAGATTCTGTTTTTACTGCGGATGATTTACGTGTGTTATCAAATAATGAATCTACAGATTCTTGTAACATACGTTTCTCGTTACGTAAGATTACTTCTGGAGCTTTGATCTCCATCAATCTTTTTAAACGATTATTTCTGATGATTACTCTACGGTATAAATCATTCAAGTCAGAAGTAGCAAAACGACCTCCATCTAATGGAACTAATGGACGTAATTCTGGTGGAATTACCGGAACTACTTTCATAATCATCCACTCTGGCTTGTTGTCTCTATTCTTTTGAGAATCTCTAAATGCTTCAACAACATTTAATCTTTTTAAAGCTTCTGCTTTACGTTGTTTAGACGTTTCTGTGTTTGCTTTGTGTCTTAATTGATACGATAATTCATCTAAATCAATACGAGCTAATAACTCAATTAAACACTCTGCTCCCATTTTAGCGATAAACTTGTTAGGGTCAGAATCATCTAAATATAGGTTCTCTTGAGGAAGGGTTTCTAAAATATCTAAATACTCTTCTTCTGTTAAGAAATCCATTTTTTGTAACGGTTCTCCTTCAGCATTTTTTGCAATACCCGCTTGAATTACTACATATCTTTCGTAGTAGATAATCATATCTAACTTCTTAGATGGTAATCCTAAAAGGTATCCCATTTTATTTGGTAACGATCTAAAATACCAGATGTGAGCTACAGGAACCACTAAACTAATGTGCCCTACTCTATCTCTACGTACTTTCTTTTCTGTTACCTCAACACCACATCGGTCACAAACAATTCCTTTGTATCGGATTCTTTTGTATTTACCACAAGCACATTCGTAGTCTTTTACAGGACCAAAAATACGCTCACAAAATAACCCATCTCTTTCAGGTTTGTGTGTACGGTAGTTGATTGTTTCTGGCTTTAATACTTCACCTTTAGAACTCTCTAAAAGAGATTCTGGTGATGCTAAACCAATTGAGATTTTATTAAACTTTTTTACAGTGTACTTCTCGTTTTTTCTTGCCATGGTAATGGTATCGAATTAAAATTGGGGTCTCAGACCCATATAGTTAATAAAGCTCTCTGAGTAAAAAGTGATTCTCTACTCAGAAAGCATTCTGTAAATTTATTCTTCTAGTTTAAGATCTAATCCTAAACCTTTTAGTTCATGCATTAATACATTGAAAGATTCTGGCAATCCTGGTTCTGGCATGGTTTCACCTTTTACAATACTTTCGTATGTTTTAGCTCTACCCATTACATCATCCGATTTTACTGTTAGAATTTCTCTCAAGATACTTGAAGCTCCATATGCTTCTAATGCCCAAACTTCCATCTCTCCAAAACGCTGACCTCCAAATTGTGCCTTACCACCTAATGGTTGTTGAGTAATCAACGAGTAAGGTCCAATAGAACGTGCATGCATTTTGTCTTCAATCATGTGTCCTAATTTGATCATATAGATAACACCTACAGTAGCTGGTTGGTCGAAACGCTTTCCAGTTCCTCCATCATATAAATGGGTATGTCCAAATCTTGGTACACCAGCTTCATCAGTAAATGAATTGATTTGATCTAAAGAGGCTCCATCAAAAATTGGAGTCGCATATTTTCTGTCTAATTTTTGACCAGCCCAACCAAGAACTGTTTCATAAATCTGACCGATGTTCATACGAGATGGTACACCTAATGGGTTTAGTACAATATCTACTGGAGTTCCGTCTTCTAAGAAAGGCATGTCTTCTGCTCTTACAATACGAGCTACAATACCTTTGTTTCCGTGACGTCCTGCCATCTTATCTCCTACTTTTAATTTACGTTTCTTAGCGATGTAAATTTTAGCAAGTTTTAAGATTCCAGCTGGTAATTCATCTCCTACAGAAATGGTAAACTTCTCACGACGTAAAACACCTTGTAAATCGTTTACTTTAATCTTATAGTTATGAATTAACTCACTTACGTGTGCATTTAACGTTTTGTCTGTAGTCCAAACTCCGCTTGTTAAGTGTACATAATCTTCAACAGCATTTAACATTTTAAGCGTGTATTTTTTTCCTTTAGGTAAAATCTCTTCACCTAAATCATTGAATACACCTTGAGATGTTTTTCCACTTACTAACGCAAATAATTTCTCTACTAATACATTCTTAAGATCATCAAATTTAGAAACAAAAGAAGATTCTAAAGTCGCAATTGCTTCTTTATCTCTAGCTCTCTTGGTTTTATCTTTAACGGCTCTCTTGAATAATTTTTTATCAATTACTACACCTTTTAATGATGGAGAGGCTTTTAATGATGCATCTTTTACATCACCTGCTTTATCACCAAAAATGGCTCTTAATAATTTTTCTTCTGGAGTTGGATCTGATTCTCCTTTTGGAGTAATCTTACCGATTAAAATATCTCCAGGTTTTACTTCAGCACCAATTCTGATCATTCCATTTTCATCCAAATCTTTGGTAGCTTCTTCAGAAACGTTTGGAATGTCATTGGTTAATTCTTCTGTTCCTAATTTAGTATCACGAACGTCTAAAGAATACTCATCAATATGAATAGAAGTAAAGATATCTTCACGAACTACTTTTTCAGAAATTACAATTGCATCCTCAAAGTTATACCCTTTCCAAGGCATAAAGGCTACTTTCATATTTCTACCTAAAGCTAATTCTCCTTTTTGAGTTGCATAACCTTCACAAAGTACTTGTCCTTCTGTAACTCTATCGCCTTGACTAACAATAGGTTTTAGGTTGATACAAGTTCCTTGATTGGTTTTTCTAAACTTAATAAGGTTGTATGATTTTTCATCAGATTCAAAACTTACCAATGCTTCTTCTTCTGTTCTATCATATTTGATGGTCACTTTGTTCGCATCAACATATTCTACAACTCCATTTCCTTCTGCATTGATTAAGATTCTAGAATCTTTTGCTACTCTTCTTTCTAATCCAGTTCCAACAATTGGAGATTGAGGACGTAATAATGGTACGGCTTGACGCATCATATTAGATCCCATCAAAGCACGGTTTGCATCATCGTGCTCCAAGAAAGGAATTAATGATGCAGAGATCGATGCAATTTGATTTGGAGCAACGTCCATATAATCAATTGTATCTGGTGTTACTACTGGGAAATCTCCTTCCTCACGAGCAATCACCTTTTCTCCAGCAATGCTACCATTCTCATTTAATGCTAAATTAGATTGGGCAATTTTCTTACCTTCTTCTTCTTCTGCACTTAAATAAATTGGTTCTTGTTTTTTATCAACTGTTCCTTCGTTAACTTCACGATATGGAGTTTCAATAAATCCTAAGTTATTCACTTTTGCAAATACAGAAAGTGAAGAAATTAAACCAATATTTGGTCCCTCTGGTGTTTCAATTGGACATAAACGACCGTAATGTGTATAGTGTACATCACGAACCTCAAATCCTGCTCTTTCTCTCGATAAACCTCCAGGTCCTAATGCAGATAATCTACGTTTGTGTGTAATCTCTGCTAATGGATTTGTTTGATCCATAAATTGAGATAACTGGTTGGTTCCAAAGAATGAGTTAATTACAGAGGATAATGTTTTCGCATTAATCAAATCGATTGGAGTAAATACCTCGTTATCACGAACATTCATTCTTTCACGAATGGTACGTGCCATACGGGCTAAACCTACACCAAATTGACTTGCTAATTGTTCACCTACGGTTCTAACACGACGGTTAGATAAGTGATCAATATCATCTACTTCTGCTTTAGAATTGATTAACTCAATTAGATATTTGATAATGGTAATGATATCTAATTTTGTCAATACTTTTTGATCGATAGGCTCATTCAAACCTAACTTGGTATTCATTCTAAAACGTCCTACTTCACCTAAGTTGTAACGTTGCTCAGAGAAGAATAATTTATCAATAATTCCTCTTGCAGTTTCCTCATCTGGCGGTTCCGCATTACGTAATTGTCTATAGATATGTTCTACAGCCTCTTTTTCTGAGTTTGTAGGATCTTTTTGTAATGTGTTATGAATAATTGCATAATCAGCTTGCTGATTGTCTTCTTTATGAAGCAAAACAGTTTTGGCACCTGCTTCAATTATTTCATCAATGTGTTCTTTTTCGATGATGGTATCACGGTCGAAAATAATTTCATTACGTTCAATAGATACAACTTCTCCAGTATCTTCATCAACGAAGTCTTCAAACCAAGTTTTTAATACTCTTGCCGCTAACTTTCTACCTAGTATTTTTTTCAAACCAGCTTTAGAAACTTTTACTTCTTCTGCTAGATCAAAAATTTCTAAGATATCTTTATCTCTTTCAAAACCAATGGCTCTAAAGAGAGTAGTTACTGGTAATTTTTTCTTTCTATCAATATAAGCGTACATCACTTGATTGATATCTGTTGCAAATTCTATCCAAGAACCTTTAAAAGGAATTACTCTTGCTGAATACAATTTTGTACCGTTTGCATGGAAAGATTGTCCGAAGAATACACCAGGTGAACGATGTAATTGTGATACAACAACACGCTCAGCTCCATTGATTACGAACGTACCAGAGTTTGTCATATAAGGAATGGTTCCTAAATAAACATCTTGTACGATAGTTTCGAAATCTTCGTGCTCAGGGTCTGTACAGTATAATTTTAGACGTGCTTTTAAAGGCACACTATAGGTTAATCCTCTTTCGATACATTCTTGAATGCTGTATCTTGGTGGATCTACAAAATAGTCTAAAAATTCTAGTACAAAGTTATTACGTGTATCTGTAATTGGAAAATTATCCATGAAGGTCTTGTACAAACCTTCTTCGCCTCTCTCTTCTGCTTTAGTTTGTAATTGGAAAAAGTCTTGGAAAGACTTTACTTGAATATCCAAGAAATCTGGATAGTCTGTTCCTAATTGAGATGATGCGAAATTGATTCTTTCAGTAGTGTTTTTCGTTGCCAAAAGTGAATATTTTTTGATTAAAAATCTGAATTAAATAAAGAACGAATATATACACAAAATGGTTTAGGTCTAAAAGCCAATGACTTTCAGTACCTAAACCTTAATTTGTTGGATCTGTTAAAGCTTATTTAAGCTCAACCTCAGCTCCTGCTTCTTCTAAAGATTTTTGAAGACCTTCAGCCTCATCTTTAGAAACACCTTCTTTAATTGGTGCAGGCGCGCTATCTACGATACCTTTTGCTTCTTTTAATCCTAATCCAGTCAATTCTTTAACTAGTTTTACAACTGCTAATTTAGAACCTCCTGCTGCTTTTAAGATTACATCGAATTCAGTTTTTTCTTCTGCTGCATCATCACCTCCAGCTGCTGGACCAGCAACTGCTACAGCTGCTGCTGCAGGCTCAATACCATACTCGTCTTTTAAAATACCAGCTAATTCGTTAACCTCTTTTACTGTTAAGTTAACTAATTGTTCTGCGAAATCTTTTAAATCTGCCATTTCAATTGTTTTAAAAATTTTTATTATTTAGTTTATTAGTGCGCTAATTTATTTTTCTGATAACGTTTTTAAGATACCAGATAATTTACCTCCACTTGACTGCAATGCTGAAACAACATTTTTAGCAGGTGATTGTAAGATTGTGATAATATCTCCAATAAGTTCTTCTTTAGACTTGATGTTTACAAGAGCATCTAATTGGTCATCACCAACATAGATTGCTTCTTCAACATATGCACCTTTTAATACAGGCTTGTCTGATTTTTTTCTGAACTCTTTGATTACTTTAGCAGGCCCATTGCTTGCTTCAGAAATCATTAAAGAGGTATTACCTTTTAAAATATCTTGTAATTCTCCAAACTCCTTATCAGAAGATTCCATTGCTTTTGAAAGCAATGTATTTTTTACAACAGCCAATTCTACGTTTGCTTTAAAACAAGCTCTACGTAAGTTTGATGTGGCTAATGCATCTAATCCAGAAATATCTGCTAAATAGATAACATTAGTATCTGCTAATCGGGCTGTTAAATCTTGTATTACTTGTGATTTTTCTTCTCTAGTCATAATGATACATTTTAACTGCTTACGAAACAGATTTTACATCAACTTCAACACTAGGACTCATAGTAGAACTCATAAAGATGCTCTTAATATATGTTCCTTTTGATGCTGTTGGTTTCAATTTAATAATTGTTTGTAATAATTCATTTGCATTTTCTGCAATTTTATCAGCATCAAAAGATGATTTAGCAACTGCTGCATGAATGATTCCTGTTTTATCAACTTTAAAATCAATCTTACCTGCTTTTACTTCTTTTACTGCTTTTGCAACATCCATAGTTACCGTTCCTGTTTTTGGATTAGGCATTAAACCTCTAGGACCTAAAACCCTTCCTAAGGGACCTAATTTACCCATAACACTAGGCATTGTGATAATCACATCTACATCTGTCCAACCTCCTTTAATTTTTTGAAGGTATTCATCTAAACCAACATAATCAGCTCCTGCTGCTTCAGCATCGGCTTCTTTATCTGGTGTTACTAATGCTAAAACCTTTACATCTTTACCTGTTCCGTGTGGAAGTGTAACAACTCCTCTTACCATTTGATTGGCTTTACGAGGGTCTACTCCTAAACGAACTGCTAGGTCTACAGATGCATCAAACTTTACATTAGTAATTTCTTTGATTAAAGCAGAAGCAGCATTTAAATCTAATGATTTAGAGCTATCTAACTTTGCGTGAGCTTCTTTTTGCTTTTTTGTTAATCTTGCCATTTTACTAGTTTTTATAAAGTTTATGCAGGTGCATTACCTTTAACTGTTAATCCCATAGAACGAGCTGTACCAGCGATCATTTTCATTGCCGACTCTACAGTAAATGCATTTAAATCTACCATTTTGTCTTCTGCAATAACTTTAATTTGATCCCAAGTAACAGACGCTACTTTCTTTCTGTTAGGCTCTCCAGAACCTTTCTTGATTTTTGCCGCTTCCATTAATTGTACTGCAGCAGGTGGCGTTTTTACAACAAACTCGAAAGACTTGTCTTTATATACGCTAATAACAACAGGTAAAACTTTACCTTGTTTATCTTGAGTTCTAGCATTAAATTGCTTACAGAACTCCATAATGTTAACACCAGCAGCACCTAGAGCGGGTCCAACCGGTGGCGATGGATTCGCGGCACCTCCCCTAACTTGTAATTTTACTACTTTACTTAACTCTTTTGCCATTTTACTAAATGTTTAAAATGATGTCTTTTCTAATTGGAAGCCAAAAAACACATCGATATATTTGTGTAACAATTATATTTTCTCCACTTGCATATAGCTAAGTTCTAGTGGCGTTTTACGCCCAAAAATCTTAACCATAACTTCTAATTTTCTCTTTTCTTCATTTACCTTTTCTATAGTTCCGTCGAAACCATTAAAAGGTCCATCTACTACTTTCACAGTTTCTCCTACTGTAAAAGGAATTGCAATATTTTCATCTTGCACTGCTAATTCGTCTACTTTTCCAAGCATTCTGTTTACTTCAGACTTACGCATTGGAACTGGTTCTCCTCCTTTTGTTTCACCTAAAAAACCAATTACACCAGTAATTGATTTTATAACGTGAGGAACTTCACCAGATAAATTAGCTTCTACCATAATATATCCTGGAAAATAAACTCTCTCTTTGTTTATTTTTTTTCCATTACGGATTTGAATTACTTTTTCTTTAGGAACCAACACTTGACTCACAAAATCAGAAAGGCCTAAACGAGAAATTTCAGTCTCTATATAAGACTTTACTTTATTCTCTTGTCCTCCAATTGCTCTTACAACATACCATTTCATTACTGAGTCAGCCATTTCTTAGTTTGCTTTAAATAATGCGAAAAAGTTATCTAATCCTGTTTGAAAAACATAATCTATACCAGCTACAGCCAAAGCGAACAGAATCGTAAATATCGCTACTGTAACAGTAGTTTTTTGGGCATCTTGTCTAGATATCCACGTCATGTGATTATTCAATTCTTCGAAAGAGTCTCTGACATATTGTATAAACTTCATTTGTTTTCTTTATTTGTATATTTCACTTCGACTACGCTCAGTGTAAATTTATTCTTACTTAGCACGGGTTGAGAGGCTCGAACTCCCGACACCTGGTTTTGGAGACCAGTGCTCTACCAACTGAGCTAAACCCGTCTCTATTCATTGATAAAGGCATCCCGATAAAATCGGGACACCTTGACAATTAAACTTATTATTGTTGACTAAAAATTAGTCTAAAATTTCAGTTACTTGACCAGCTCCAACTGTTCTTCCTCCTTCACGGATTGCGAAACGTAAACCTAAGTTTAACGCGATTGGTTGGATTAAGTCTACTGTGATAGTTAAGTTATCACCTGGCATTACCATTTCTACTCCATCAGGTAAATTAATAGTACCTGTTACATCAGTTGTACGTACGTAAAACTGTGGACGATAGTTGTTATGGAATGGAGTGTGACGACCACCTTCTTCTTTCTTAAGAACGTAAACCTCAGCTTTGAATTTAGCATGTGGAGTTACAGATCCAGGTTTAGTGATTACCATACCTCTTTTGATATCTGTCTTCTCAATACCTCTTAATAAGATACCTGCATTATCTCCAGCCTCACCTCTATCTAAGATTTGACGGAACATTTCGATACCAGTAATTGTAGAAGTTAATTTCTCAGCTCCCATACCGATGATCTCAACAGGGTCTCCTGTGTTAGCGATACCAGTTTCAATTCTACCAGTAGCAACAGTACCACGACCAGTAATAGAGAATACATCCTCAATTGGCATTAAGAAATCTTTATCAACTTCTCTTAATGGCTCTTCAATCCAAGTATCAACTGCTTCCATCAATTCCATTACAGAATCTACCCATTTTTGTTCACCGTTTAATGCTCCTAAAGCTGAACCAGCAATCACAGGACCATTATCTCCATCATACTCATAGAAAGAAAGTAATTCTCTTACTTCCATGTCTACTAATTCAAGTAATTCTTCATCATCAACCATATCAACTTTGTTCATGAATACTACGATACGTGGAATACCAACTTGACGTCCTAAAAGGATGTGCTCACGAGTTTGTGGCATTGGTCCGTCTGTAGCAGCAACAACTAAAATTGCACCGTCCATTTGAGCAGCACCAGTTACCATGTTCTTTACGTAATCCGCGTGACCTGGACAGTCTACGTGTGCGTAGTGACGATTAGCTGTTTGATACTCAACGTGAGATGTATTAATTGTAATACCTCTTTCTTTTTCTTCTGGTGCGTTATCAATTTGATCAAATGATAATGCTGAAGACAAACCTGCGTCAGCCAAAACTTTTGTAATAGCTGCAGTTAATGTAGTCTTTCCGTGATCTACGTGTCCGATAGTACCAATGTTTAAGTGTGGTTTCGAACGGTCAAAAGTTCCTTTTGCCATGATTGTTAATTTTAATTCTTAGTTAAATATATTTAGTGTCTAATAAATTCTTATTTCGAGCCAGCGACGGGATTTGAACCCGTGACCTCATCCCTACCAAGGATGCGCTCTACCAACTGAGCTACACCGGCTTGGAAAATTTTGAGTGAGAAATCGGGTTTCCCTCGACTCAACGCTCAGAATAAACTTCTCACCCTAACACTTTTGATGATTATTTACCCTTTGAGCGAGAGACCGGGTTCGAACCGGCGACATTCAGCTTGGAAGGCTGACGCTCTACCAACTGAGCTACTCTCGCATTTTTATTAAAATTTTTGTGGGGAGAGCAGGATTCGAACCTGCGAAGACATAGTCAACGGAGTTACAGTCCGTCCTCGTTGGCCGCTTGAGTATCTCCCCAAAATTTCACTATTTTAATGAACTTATTTTTTTGTTTTTGAGCCGATGGAGGGACTCCCTTCGACTGCAGTTCGACTACGCTCACTGTAAAACGCTCAGGATAAACTTCTCGTCCCAATAGCTAGTATTTAGATTTATAATCATTACTAGTTTTCCTTTACGTTTTTCTTTCTTAAAAGAGCCGATGGAGGGACTCGAACCCACGACCTGCTGATTACAAATCAGCTGCTCTAGCCAGCTGAGCTACATCGGCTGTTTTTAAACAAAAACAATCCGTTATTTCTAACGGACTGCAAATGTAATAAGTTTTTTTAATTTCTAAAACTTTTTGTATTCTTTTTTATGCTTTTTATATTGGTATAGAATCTCTTAATTTTTCTTTTGATTTTTTTAATCTTCTTTTTAGTGAATCAACCCCAGTACTTACTCCTTCTTCGAAGCTTTTGAATTGCTTTTTTACCATCAATTCATTACCTGGAATATTTATTTTAATCTCAGTAATTTTATTTTCTTTAACGCTTGAATTTTCTAATTTTAAAAAAACTTCTGCGTCTACTATCTTATCGTGAAACTTTGTTAATGATTCTACCTTCTTTTCTATGAAGTCTAATAAGTCTGCTGAGGCGTTGAAATTGACTGATTGCGTATATACTTTCATTAATCTGGTTTTTTAGTGCTCCTAGGGTGAGCTTGGTTATACACTTTTTTTATCTGTTCCAAGCTATTGTGGGTATAAACTTGGGTAGAGGCTAAACTTGAATGTCCTAGTAATTCTTTAACCGAATTTAAATCTGCTCCTTCGTTTAATAGGTGTGTTGCAAAAGAATGCCGTAATATATGTGGACTCTTTTTTACTTTCGTGGAGACTTTACTAAAGTAATTATTTATAACTCTATAAACAAGTGTTTCGTAAATTTTGTTTCCTTTTTGAGTTAGTAATAAATAGTCTTCTTTTTCTAATGAGTTTATTCTTAGATTAAGGTATGTATTTATGGTATCTATAACACTTGGTAATAAAGGAATATATCGTTCTTTATTTCTCTTCCCTAATACTTTTATTGTACGGTCGGAAAAATTGATAGCACTTATTTTTAAATTTATTAATTCTGCTCTCCTCATTCCTGTAGAATAAAAAAGTTCTACAATTAGTTTGTCTCTTATTCCTTCAAAATCGGTATCGGTTTCAATTTCAGAAATTGCATTGTTTATTTCTTTGATAGAAAATGGAATTTGAATTTCTTTTGCAGTTTTTAAAGCTTTATGGCTTGCTAAAGGGTTACTATCTATTTGTTTTGTTTTTCGCAAGAATTTATAAAACGATTTTAGGGAGCTAATTTTCCTATTAATACTTCTGTTTGAAACTTCTGCATCTACTAAACTAACTATCCATGATCTTATTTGAGCATAATTAACTTCAATGATGTTTTCTTGGTCGTATTCTACAGCACAGAAATCTCTAAAGGATATCAAATCGTTTCTATAGGCAATAACGGTATGTTGTGAATATTTTTTTTCGAGAAGTAGGTAATCTAGAAAAGCATCTATATGCATCATAAAACAAAAGAGTGTATTTCAAAGTTAGTGAATTGTGTTCAATGTATTTCGGATCAGTCACAAAAATTAGTGGGTAGATTTGCTACGTTGAAAAATACAAATAGGTTCAGACGACTAACTCTTGGAGCTACTCATTTATTCTTTGGAAATTTATAAAATCTGATTTTCAGATTATTGAAATGACCTATGCTTTAAATTATCTCACAAAGCAACACAAAGCAACGCGGAGAATCACAAAGGATATATAATACCATAAAAAAAGTTTGAAAGTAACTGAATCGATTCCATAAAAAAACCCGTATCGAATGATACGGGTTTCTATATTGTGAGAAAAAGTCTAACCAACTTCTTCTTGTGTTCTTAGTCTTTGAACGTAAGATGCTTTAATTCTTTGAGCTCTTTTTGCCACAGATGGTTTTGTGAAATGTTTTCTGTTACGCAAGTTCTTCATAGTCTTTGTACGGTCAAATTTTCTTTTGAAACGTTTTAAAGCTCTGTCTATATTCTCTCCTTCTTTTACTGGTATAATTAACATATGATGGCACCTCCTTTCAATGTTCTCTAAATATTTTTATATTTTGATATTTGCAATGTGCTAAATATCTTCTTTTTTAAATTGGACTGCAAATGTACAATGAAAATCTTAATTACCACCTAATTACTGACTAATTATTATCACTTGAATCATTGAAATTCGAAAGTAAGACCTAAGACTGCTACGCTTTGAGAATCAAGAATCAAGATTATTTGATTTTCAAATAGTTAAATAGTATAACGTTAAAAAAATGCTGTATAAAAAAGATATAGCCTTAAAGAGAACTACATCATATCAAAAATATAATACTTTAAAAGTTGATTTTTCAGTTATATAAAGTCTTTGTTCTTAGATCCTAAATTTATTTCAGGATAAAGAGAAACGGTCTTGTTTCTAAAATCTCTAACGCTAGTGGATTTTGCATTAACGATTGAGGTTTTGTTGGAGCTCCTCGTAGAGAGCGACTACCGAAAGCGTGACCCGCAGGGGAATGCCCTGATTGGAATTATGAATTATGAGTTATGGATTAGGTAGCTGCTTTATATTCTTTCTTGTCAATGATTATTTTTGCGATGATTTCTTTTAGAATCTCCGAAGTTCCACCACCGATGGGTCCTAGCCTACTATCTCTTAAGAGTCTTGCCATGGGATAGTCTTCCATATAACCGTATCCTCCTAATAACTGAAGTGCGTCGTAAATAACTTGATCTGCCATTTTGGTAGAGAGTAACTTAGACATGCTGGCTTCTTTTACTACATAATCGCCTTCGTTTAATCTTTTTGCAATAGAGTAATTGAATTCTTTACACATTTCTACTTCACTCGCCATCTCTGCTACTTTATGTCGTAGTGCTTGAAATTTATCTAGCGATTTGCCAAAGGCTTGTCTTTCTGACATGTATTGGATTGCATACTCAACAGCATATTCTGCTCTTGCGTGCGCATTGATTCCCATAATGATTCTCTCTAGGGCAAAATGTTGCATGATGTAAGGAAATCCTTTTCCTTCTTCTCCCATTAAATTTTCTACTGGGATTTTCACATTATCAAAGGCTATCTCTCCTGTGTCTGAGGCTCTCCATCCTAGCTTGTCTAATTTGGTTGCTGAAATTCCAGGGGTTTCTCTATCAATTACAAAAATTGACATTCCTGCGTGTTTTGATTCTGGATCGGTTTTAGCGGCTACCACTAAATAGTCTGAAGAAACTCCGTTTGTAATGAATGTTTTAGATCCGTTAATAATATAATGGTCTCCTTTTTTTATTGCTGTAGTTCTCATTCCTGCAACATCTGAACCTCCAAATGGCTCTGTAATACAAAGGCATCCTATTTTTTCTCCATCTATACTTGGCGTTAAGTATTCTCTTTTAATTCTATCGTCTCCTTCTTTATTAATATGAGTCATTGCTAAATAAACATGAGCCCACATCGCAGCGGCAAATCCTCCTGAATTGATTTTTTGTAATTCTTCTAAGAAGATTACCATATAGAAAATATCCAAATCTAATCCGCCATATTCTTCTGGGCTACTTAACCCAAAATATCCCATCTCTCCGAACTTCCTCCAGATAAATCGTTCTATATTACCTGTCTTTTCCCACTTTTCTATATGAGGAACAACTTCTTTTTGTAAAAAATCTTTAAAACTTTCTCTGAAAACGTCATGTTCTTCAGTAAAATACATATTCGCCATTCAATGATTTGTGTTGCGTTATTGAGCTAACAAATATAAGATTATTCTATTGTATTTATCTAGTGGAAAACCTTCGATATTTTTCAATTCTAAAATAGATTGAAGCTCAGCTACTTCGTCACGATAATCAAAAATCTTTACACAAAGTTGATAATCTATATATGGAATGGATAATACTTCTTTAAAAGATGCTGTATTTACATTTATTTTTTGAATGACTGGAGGTGTTTTTATAGAGAAGGTTTGAAGAATTTTAGTTCCTACTTCTTCTTTTAACCCCCAAACTTCAAAGAGTTGTTCTGGGATTGAAAAGCCTTGAAGTTTTGTGCGGTATTTTACAATTCGCTCTGATAGGTTTTCATTGACTCCTTCTATGGCTTGAAAATCATTTTGAGTTGCCAAATTAATATCGGTGGTTGATATTTCTTCCTTTCTTTTTTTAATCTCGTTATTAAAAGACCTCTTAGGTAGTTTGGTGCGTTTTTTATTCTTTTTAGTCACCCAATCTGGAAATTTAAAATAGGGGGAGATTGCATTTAATAAGCTATCGGAAACTTGAGTAACGTTTTGAAATTCTTTTACTGAGTTTACAAACAATCCCTTTTTTCTATAAGCTAAGAGTTTGTCTATTTCTTCTATAGACATTCCTAATTTACTTCCTTTATAATCGGTAATATAATTTGGATTGAACGGATAAATTTTAGGTTTTCTATTTTCTAGTTCTATTTGTTTTAAACTATCTATTTGATGTTGAAAAGAGACAATGCTTGCTTGATCTATATCTATCCTGCCTTTTTCCTCAAAGGAGACAAAATGATATAGAAATTGAACTATTAAAATGATCGTTAACAAAAATAAAATCCCATTCCGTTGGTTTTTTGTATACCAGAAATGGGATTTCAGTTTTTTCATTTTTTCTTTTTCTTAGCGCCGATAAATGATCCTAAACTCAGTTTAGGTATTATGCATTACTGCCTTTTATAGCATCGGTATATCTTTTTAATTGTTTCTTAACCACTGGGAACAAGAAATACAATCCAACCATGTTAGGGAATACCATTGCAAAAATCATTGCATCAGAGAATGCCCAAATTGAACTCATACTTGCAGAAGCTCCAATAATAACAAATAATAAAAATAATAATTTATATGCCATATCTGCTGCTTTTCCTCTACCAAATAAGAACTTCCATGATTGCAATCCATAATAAGACCAAGAAATCATTGTAGAAACAGCAAATAACACTACTGCTACTGTTAAGAACACATTTGAATAAGGAATGTATTGAGCAAATGCTTTCGATGTAATTCCTGCTCCTTCATAGGCAATTCCATCAATCATTACAGCTCCATCTCCATCTCCACCATATTGGAAAACTGTTGCTCCTGATGCATCTCCACCGAAGTTAAAAATAATAATAACTAATGCTGTCATTGTACAGATTACTACCGTATCAATAAATGGCTCTAGCAATGCAACTAATCCTTCAGATGCAGAATACTTTGTTTTTACAGCTGAATGCGCTATAGATGCAGAACCTGCTCCAGCCTCATTAGAGAACGCTGCTCTTTTAAATCCAACTAACAATACCCCGATAACTCCTCCAACTCCAATAGCTGTTGGATTAAATGCTTCTCTAAATATTAAAGAAAACGCATCATCTACTAAAGAAAAATTAGCTCCTAAAATATACAAACAAGCTAATAAATATAACACCGCCATAAATGGTACTACTTTTTCTGTTACAGAAGCAATTCTTTTTATTCCTCCAATGATGATAATACCAACGACAATAGCCATTACAACTCCAATCCAAAACCCTGCTCCTGTACTATCTAGACCCATTAGCTCTTTTAATACTACCGTTGCTTGATTAGATTGTGCTGCATTTCCTCCTCCAAATGATCCACCAATACAGAAAATAGCAAAAATAATAGCCGCTATTTTTCCAAATATTTCAAACCCTCTTTCTTTTAATCCTTTACTTATATAGTACATAGGACCTCCATATACAGTTCCATCCTCACCTACATCTCTGTACTGAACTCCTAGTGTACATTCAACAAATTTTGTTGACATTCCTAAGAAACCACAAACAACCATCCAAAACGTAGCTCCAGGACCTCCTAATGCAATTGCTAATGCAACACCTGCAATATTACCATTCCCTACTGTACCAGAAACGGCTGTAGCCAATGCTTGGAAGTGAGTTACTTCTCCTTCTTCGCTTTCATCTTTAATTGTATCTACAATATCTCCATCAATAGCTAGTTCAGGATTCACTGTAGCATGGTCTAGTTCATCATATTTTCCTCTTACAACGTTAATCGCTGTTTTAAAATGAAAAATATTTGGAAACTTAAAGTAAATTGTAAAAAACAATGCACTACCTACTAATAAAAGTAACACAAAAGGTACATCCATTCCTGCAAGTGGGATAGTAAAGAATATTACTTCACTAAAGAAATCTGATACTGGCTTAAAAGCTGCATCAATTTGCTGATCCAATCCTTTTTCTTGCGCAAACGTTAACATAGGAACTACTAAAAGTAGTAGTGATAGAAGTTTTTTCTTCATGAGAAATAGTTGTTTTTAATTTAGTAGTTCGCAATATCATAAAAAAATGAGCTACGAACAACTTTTGGGAGTTAAAAGTAATTTTTAGCTTAGGAATTCTTTAAATCTTTGTAAGTCTTCCTTAAAAGTTTTTGGATAGAAATCTAAGTCTTTATTTGTTTTTGATAAATCAAAACCTGTTTTGGGAGGTCTTGGTGCTTTTTGATTTAAAGTTGCTGTAGAAATTGGTTTCACCAAGGTTTTATCTAGGTCAAAAACTTCTGCTATTTGTTGTGCAATTTCGAAGATACTTAGTAATTGATTGCTAGAGATATTGAAGATTCCTTTTGCTTTTTTATCGATGGATATTTTACACGCCATGGCTAGATCTTCTACATAGGTTGGCATTCTATATTGATCATTAACAATGGTAATTTCTTTGTTATTTTCTAACATTTCTTTTACCCACAATACAATATTGTTTCGACCTAAATTATTGACTTTTCCGTAGACTAAAATAGTTCTCAAAATAGTAAAGTCAATTGTAGCGTTCGTCAGTACTTCTTCTGATTTCAACTTAGACAATCCATAATGGCTTAGCGGGTTGGGTTTGTCTGTTTCTTTATAATTTCCTTGAACTCCATCAAAAATAAAGTCCGTAGAGATATGTATTAGATGTGCATTGATTTCTGCAGAAATTTGAGCTAAATATTTTACGGCTTCAACATTCAATTGATCACAATTCTTTTTATCGTCTTCACAAGCATCTACATTGGTCATTGCTGCTGTGTTCACAATAAAATCGGGTTGTATTTTTCTTAGCGTTTCAGATAGTACTTTCTGATTGGTAATATCAACCTCAGAATATGAAAAGTCTGTACGACCGCTTCTATTTTCTCCGCGAGAAAGTCCGTAGACTGTATAGGTTTCTTTTTCACTTAAAAGCAAATTGACTAAGGTTTGCCCTAGTAATCCGTTACTACCTGTAATTACAATACTTTTCACGCGTTTCTATTTTATGAAATTGAAGTCGAACCTGAGCCTGAAGTTGAAACCATGAACAATATTTATTGCGTTATTTCAATTTCAGATTCCACTTCTTTGTATTCATTTTCTTTATTCAACCTAAACTCTCCATGGAGAAATTTCATTAAAAAAGTTCTCTAAGTTTTAAAATTTGTTCAGGTCTTCCTAAGACAATCAAGTGCGAATCTTTTACCAATTCAACAGAAGCTTCTGGGTTAATGATATAGCTATTATCGGGTGCTTTATATCCAATTACTGTACAACCTGTTTTTCTTCTTAAATCGAGATCTAAAATGGTTTTGTCTAAGTATTTTTCTGGAAGATCATTTACTGAGATTTCTTCTAAATTGGCGGTTGTTTCTCCTTCTATGGTTAATCGTCCTACAAATTCAATGACATCTGGAGTTACCACCAAAGATGCCATGTGATCTCCTCCTAATTTATCTGGCATGATCACATTATTTGCGCCTGCAATCTTTAATTTATCATAGGAACTTTCATTGGATGCTCTACTGATAATCTTACAGTTTTTATTTAGCTGCCTTGCAGTTAATACTACAAATAAATTATCTGCGTCGGAAGGCAATGCTGTAATTAAGCTGGATGCTCTATCTATTCCTGCCCTCTTTAAAATCTCATCTGTTGTTGCATCTCCATGAATATTGAATGTTTTCGATTCGTCAATTCCTTGAATTACGTCTTCGTCTTTTTCAACAATCAAAAACTCTTGTTTGTAATTCTTCAATTTTACCATCGCTTGTTTTCCGTTTCTTCCGAAACCACAAATAATGGTGTGTCCGTTTAATTTTTCAATCTTTTTTTGCACTTTCTTCAATTTTAATTGTTGAAACAACTGACCACTTACTATATATTCTGTAAATGCTGATACTGTATACCCAAAGCTAATAATACTTGTGGCTATTAAAAATATGGTAAATAACTTCTCTTGATCGTTTAAAGGATGTAATTCACTAAATCCAACTGTAGAAATTGTAATTACAGTCATGTATAAGGCGTCTACAAATGTGTCTCCAGACATAAGCATATAGCCTGCAACGCCAATGGTTAAAATCAAGATTAATAGTAATAATGCTTTTTGTAATTTAGATTTAAACATCTTCTTATAAATCAAATACAGAACTTCTTTTTGTGTAAATCATATCTTTTAAACGCAATAAGAATGCTAATGTGAGATAAAATGCAAAAGACAATCCTACGGTAACAAAAGAGATGTAAATAAAAAACAAACGAACATTCAACGCTCTCATCCCCAATCTATCTGCCAATCTTGATGATACATGGTATCCATGTCGCTCAAAAAAATGCCGAACCGAATTCACAAAACCCATTTGTTAAATTTTAATGCAAGATACTTTTTTAGTTGAAAGCTGAAAAGTTTAAGCTTGGAAAGTTGTTAGGTGAGTAATGTGTAATGTGTAATGTGTAATGTGTAATGTGTAATGTGTAATGTGTAATGTGTAATGTGTAATGTGTAATGAAAGTTCGAAAATATATTTACTATTGAAAATATATTTACGAATTATTAATAAGCAGATTGCTTACTTCGGCTAAGCTCAGCACGAGTCGTTTTTATTTCGACTTCGCTCAATAATCACTCGCAAAGACATCATTAAATTACTTTGCTATTATTACAACTCTGAAACTTTTAGGCTTTGTAACTTTGAAACTGAAGTTGAAATTAAAGCTAGAAGCTAGAAGCTAGAAGAAAATTGCAAAACTTTACTTTCTATAAAAACAATTTAACCTTTGAGACTTTGAAACTGAAACCGAAGTTGAAGTTGAAGTTGAAGTTGAAAATATATTTACGAATTATATTAAATTACTCTGAAACTTGAAACTCTGAAACCCTGAAACTGAAGTTGAAAATGGAATTGCTACATTAATCCATTGCTACATTAGCACATTGCTACATTATAAAGAGAACCAATCCGCAACCAATGCTTGTTCTATGGGTTTTACTGATTTGTGAACATAATCGTTCTTTAGCGGGTCATACTTATAATCAGAAGACCAAGTATCAATATTGGCACAGAGTTCTTTTAAAGCGGCGCAGATAAAATCGACCTCCTCATCTTTAATGGTAGGATGTAACGACAAACGAACCCAGCCTGGTTTTTCAGTAGAACAACCGTCTAAAATTTGATCTTTAATTCGGTTAGAAGTCTCTTGATCTACATTCAATAAAAAGTGACCATAAGTTCCTGCGCAAGAACAACCTCCACGAGTTTGAATTCCAAAGCGATCGTTTAATAATTTTACCACCAAATTAAAATGTACATTTTCTAAATAGAATGAAAAAATGCTCAATCGGTGTTTATGATTCGGAGCCAAGATTTTTACATTGGGCAATGATTCGAGTGTGTCAAACAACCTTACATTGATTTCTGCTTCTCGCTTCTCAATCATATCTGTCCCCATCTGTTCTTTCAATTGAATGGACAATGCAATTCTAATCGTTTGTAAAAAAGCGGGAGTTCCTCCATCTTCACGAGTTTCTACATCGTCAAAATAATCATGTTCGCCCCAAGGATTTGTATAGGAAACCGTTCCTCCTCCAGGATTGTCTGGAACGAGATTTTTGTATAATTTTTTATTGAAAATTAAAACTCCGGAAGTTCCTGGTCCGCCTAAAAATTTGTGTGGCGAAAAGAAAATCGCATCCAAATGTGCGCCTTCTTCTTTTGGGTGCATGTCTACATTTACATAGGGAGCGCAACAGGCAAAATCTACAAAACATAAGCCATTGTATTGATGGATTAGTTTCGCGATTTCATGGTATTCTGTTTCAATTCCTGTGACATTAGAACAGGAAGTAATAGACGCTATTTTAAGCTTTCTATGCTGATGTTTTTTGATGCATTCTTCAAATTTGTGCAAACAAACCAAACCTGCATCATTACAAGGAACAACTTCTACATCAGCAATGGTTTCTAACCATGATGTTTGATTGGAATGATGTTCCATATGAGACACAAAAACAATGGGTTTTATATCTTCAGGAATGTTGGTATGCTCTTTTAAATTTTCAGAAACTTTTAATCCTAAAATTCTTTGGAATTTATTGACAACACCCGTCATTCCAGATCCTTCTGTGATAAGCACATCATTTTCGTTTGCGTTCACATGGGCTTTGATCATCTTTCTCGCTTCGTGATACGCCAAAGTCATTGCGGCACCAGATGTAGATGTTTCTGTATGCGTATTGGCTACAAAAGGGCCAAATTCATTCATCATCTTTTCTTCAATAGGGCGATACAATCTACCACTCGCTGTCCAATCTGTATAGATCAATTTTTGCTCTCCATAAGGCGAAACAAAGGTTTGATCTATTCCGATGATCTGGTCTCTAAATGGTTTAAAATACTGCTCTAAAGAATTCATAATTATGCGATGATTTTTTTGATTTCATCAATAAAACGTATTGCTAATGCGTCTGCGTTTTCTTGTGAATTACTTTCTGTATAGATTCTAATAATTGGTTCTGTATTGGATTTACGTAAATGAATCCATTCGTTTTCAAAATCAATTTTTACACCGTCAATGGTATTTACTCCCGAAATTTCGGGACCATCTGCATAGGTAGCTGCCATCGTCTCTAAAATTTGGTCGACATCAATTTGTGGTGTCAACTGAATTTTATTTTTACTCATAAAGTAACTCGGATAACTTTCTCGTAATGTTTTACAAGATACTTTTTGTTGTGCTAAATGCGATAAGAATAAAGCGACTCCTACCAAACTATCACGACCGTAATGTGACGCCGGATAAATGATTCCGCCGTTTCCTTCGCCTCCGATGACTGTGTTTGTGTCTTTCATCATCTGTACCACGTTCACCTCTCCTACTGCACTTGCTGTATAGGTTCCTCCGTGTTTATGGGTGACATCGCGCAATGCTCTTGAGGATGATAAATTAGAAACGGTATTTCCGCCGCCCAATCTTCCCAATACATAATCTGCGCAAGCAACCAAGGTATATTCTTCTCCGAACATAGAACCGTCTTCACAAACCAATGCCAAACGATCTACATCTGGGTCTACGACAATTCCAAAATCGGCCTGTTCTTTTACCACCAACTCAGAAATGTCTGTGAGGTGTTCTTTTAAAGGTTCTGGATTGTGAGGAAATTCTCCGTTAGGTTCGCAATACAATTCTACACAAGCCACGTTCAATTCTTTTAGTAAGGCCGGAATAAAGATTCCTCCTGTAGAATTCACTCCGTCAACAACCACTTTAAAATTGGCATTTCGAATCGCTTCAACATCGACCAATTCTAAGTTTAAGACTTCCTGAATGTGTTTCTCTACGTAACTTTTATCTTTTGAATAGCTTCCTAAATCATCGACTTCTGCAAAATCAAAATCATCACTTTCTGCAATTTTCAAAATGACTTCGCCTTCAGCTCCATTTAAAAATTCTCCTTTTTCATTCAATAATTTTAGAGCATTCCATTGTTTCGGATTATGACTTGCAGTGAGAATGATTCCTCCATCGGCTTTTTCTAAAGGAACGGCAACTTCTACCGTAGGTGTGGTAGACAAGCCTAAATCAATGACGTTGATTCCTAAACCGACCAAAGTGTTCGCCACGAGGCTACTAATCATCTTGCCAGAAATACGAGCATCTCTTCCTAAAACTATTGTTATTTTTTCCCTTTGTGCTGAACCTGTTTCAGCATCTCTGGGGTTTCTATTTTTGATAAATGTTCCGTAAGCCGAAGCAAATTTTACAGCATCTATAGGGGTTAGATTGTCGCCAACATTCCCTCCGATGGTTCCTCTTATACCAGAAATTGATTTGATTAATGTCATGTATTTTCGATTAGCTGAACAAAGATAATTTATTCTATGCAATGCTGAAACAAATACAACACTTTATGGTTGGGTATGATTGTACACTTTATCCATCATTTTATTGTAGTGATGTTGGATTATTTTGGGTACTTTGTTTTGTTGGAGGTGGAGTATAAAATTCGAAAAAGTTTTCGCAAATAAGCAGCAATTAATTTTATATGGTATTGGCATTAGTCATTTGCTCAATTATAAATGTTGTTAATTTAAAAATTCCAGCTGCAATTATTCCCCAAAGTAATGCTGCTTTGAAATCAGTTTTTGCTAATTCAAAAAATCCTTGCGGCGAATACCCGTAAAATTCTTTCATTCTTTGAGTCAGTTTTGAGTCTGTATTCAATGATTTTTCTGCCGATTTTGTAACTAGATAAGTAATAGCTTCAACTTTACTTGTAGTCGATTTGGTTATTTTTCCAAAATCTCCATTTCCAAATGCTTCTGATTCTTCTAATCCAGACATCAAGTGTTTTTTTGTAATATGATTTTTTTCTAATAAACTATATAATCTCCCTTTGTTTAAATCATTGCCTTTTGAAATATATCGAGAACCATATTTGTCTTTAAACAAATCAGATAGTTGGTATTTGTTATCTTCTGGAATAATAATCGGTTCACCGCCTAGAACGCGGTATCTAAACTCAAGAGCAAGAAAACCATAAGTAATATCTTTCATTTTCCAACAAACCCAATTGTTATTTGTGTTAGATTTTATATAATCGAAATATTCATCAAGCATTTCTTTTTCTAACTCTGCATAATTCTCTTTAATTTTGCTAAAAGGTATTTTTTTTAGCTCAGCAATTTTATTAATAGAAAAAGTTGTTATGGTTAGAGATTTATAGTCTAAAATAGCAATGGCAACTACTCTTGGTGCTTGGTCGTCTTTTGTTTTAAAAGTAGATTCAGCCGAGTAATGTATAAACTTTACTTTAGATGGCTCATCATAAAGTTCATCAATTTCCTTAATTGATCTTTTATGTCTGTTTAAACTTCTTTTCCCCATTTTGGTTTTTTAATATCAACGGTCTAGTATAAGAATAGCAGTGAATTTTATAACGCTGGTTTTTCGGTTAAACACTGATCTTTTTTATATTTACTTACGTTAGTTTTAGCGATTAAAACGCTATTTTATACTTTGTTATAAGGCGTATTTTAGATGTTCTTTTTAATTTCAGGAATTAAATAGTCCTTATCGAAACTTCTGTTTTTGAATAGTGAAATTTTTTCCTTTCCAGTTCTAGTAGAATATTCGTCTGCTGCTCTAAAAAAGATATCTTTACTTTCATTATATATTTTGTCTATATAAATTTCATCATCTAATTGCTTTAATAACCATTTTTTCCTTTTTGTAAATTCATTTTTTCTTGATGGAACATTTATATCAATTGTTGATGTTTGTTCTGACGTTGTACTATTTTCTCCTGATTTAAATAAAGCTCTAGACATCATTAACGAACTCATTGAGTGTAAGAAGATAAAACCACTTTTAGATATCAAACTACGTTTTTCATCAGCATATGTATTTCCTCTTATGTCGGAGTTTTTTATTGTCCATATTTTTTGATATAAAATTGATGCAAACTTATAAATATCGTAATCGGCACTATCGTGAAAAATAGAGTCGTATTTTACTTGAGATTCAAATAAGGTCGAAGTATCATTTATTGCAACAACAGACTCTTTATTAACCACAGTATGTATTATTTGTGCCATTTTTAATAAGCCAATAACTTTGTTTCCTGTGTATCCTTGCCTTTTGTAATAATTCTCTCTTCTTTCATAATAAATTCCAACTTCCTTAAGATATTTTTCTACATTTCTTTGGATTTTATCATTGGCTTTTAAACTAGCGGATTTAACTGGATTTTGTGAATTTGTAGCGCTAATTATATCGGTTTGAACTTCTAAGTTTTCAGTATTTACAAGTTTAACAAATACTTTCAGTGATTCTGGTAATTTCTCAATTTGTTCAAAAGCATAATACAAACAATGAATAGTTTGACAACCATTAACAATTTGTGGATTTACAATACTATATTCATTATTTCCCAATGGTTCTATAGAGTCTCCAATTATAGTCAAACCATTATTCATTGCCCAAAAATTTTGTGCTTTAGCAGGGTCTTTGGCTGACTCAATAATTGAGTTGTTAATTTTTTTGTCTTCCCCTAGAAAAAACCTAACGTTACCTTCTGTTAAATGACTTTTAAAATCATTATTTACATCTATCAAAGAATTGACAAGATCATTTCCATTTACAAAACCAGTAAACCCACTAATTTCAATCCCTCTTTCTTTTATTTCTAAAGGTTGAGAGCTAAACTTGAGTTCAATACTTTCATCAACTCTTTCAGTCAAATCAAGTAACTTTTGTGCACCCCAATAATCAAATTCAAATGGTATTTTTAAATTATTTTGTTTTAGCTCATTTTGAAGGTGTAGAATTTTTTCGGAAATTTTAATTTCAGGAGCAGCTGTAGCATAGTAGACCTCACAGGTGAATTTAGCTCTTTCTCTACTTGATTTTCTAAAAATTTTTCGAATTAAATCAGCAGTATCTAATATGTCTTGATTAGCTCCAATTTTTTGAAGCTTATCTAAATCAAGTTCTAAGTTGAAGATTTCTTCAATTCCTTCTTTTAAGTTTTTAAAACCATTAGTTGAGAACCCATTTTCTTTTTTAGTTTGAAAGAATTTTACTTTTATATGACTTTCTTTATTAATTGGAAAATTTTCATCTTTAATTAAAATACCGTTACAAAAGATATAGCAGTGATCAATTCCTTCATCTCCTCCTTCTCCCATAATGCCATCGATTAAATCATCGAATTCTATCCCGTATAGGTATTGAAGATTTGCAAAAGCAGAAACAGCTATTTCAAATTTATTTTTATTGACAGAATTTAATTCAGGATTATCTTCAAAAAGTTTATCAATTTGGTCATCAAGTAGTATTCTTAAACTCATTCTTTTTCTTTTTATGTCTTACAATTCCTTATACCCAGAAAAAGTTCCTATTCGCCATTTATAATCACTGGATAGAACTCAATTCTAAAAGCATACTAATAAAAGTAATTCTTTCACCTGAAACCACCCTACGGAAAACCGTATTTGAAATTGCGTATTTCCGCATGACACTTCGAGAGCCTCAGTGTAAAAAAAAAGAGGCTGTCTAAAAAGGCAGCTTCTTTTTTTGTTTTAAATTTTGATGTTTGTATCTTTTGTCTATGAATAAAAAAGTAGTTTGGAAGACCAACAATCAAGATCAGTTGATTTTACTTCCTCCGAGTTATGATGATTTAGTTCCTTTGCATCATCCTGTACGTATCGTTAATACGATCATTGACCAAATAGATATCAGTAGTATTGAGAAGAGCTACAAAGGCGGAGGAACTTCAAGTTACCATCCCAAGGTATTATTGAAGATTTTAGTGTATAGCTACTTGCGTAATTTGTATTCTTCTAGAAAGATAGAGCAGACTCTTCAGGAAAACGTTCACTTTATGTGGCTCAGTGGTTGTATCACTCCCGATCATAATACCATTAGTAACTTTCGTTCAGGCAAGTTAAAGGGGCAGTTCAAGAAAATTTTCAATCAAGTAGTTTTACTCTTGTGTGAACAAGGATTTTTAAGTCTACGAGATTTGTATGTTGATGGCACCAAGATAGAAGCCAATGCAAATCGATATACTTTTGTGTGGTCTAAAAGTATCCAAAACAATCGCGCTAAGATCAGTAAACAATTAAAAGAGTTATGGTCTTATGTAGAGAAGGTCTATGCGAACGAAGATCAGGTTCCTAATACTCCCGATTTTGAAGCGATTGATCCAGAGAAAGTATCACAGGCCATTGATCAGATCAATACAGCGTTACAAGATAAATCTGTTGATAAAAGGATCAAGCAAAAGCTAGGGTATGCCAAGAAGAACTGGCCTAAGAATATTCAAAAATACAATGAACAGGAAAAACAATTAGGGGATCGAAATAGTATGAGTAAAACCGATTCTGATGCTACCTTTATGCGAATGAAAGAGGATCATATGCAAAATGGTCAACTCAAACCAGGGTATAATTTTCAAGCATCCTCTAACAACCAGTTCATTACAGGATATGCTATTACACAAACCACTAATGACACCAATACACTGATAGATCAAGTAAACGATCATATAGAATACTTTGGTCAAACTCCTAATTCTATTACTGCTGATGCAGGCTATGGTAGTGAAGAAAACTATCAAGATTTAGAAGATAAAGGGATTGACACCTTTGTCAAATACAATTACTTCCACAAAGAACAAAAACAAGCCAAATTAAAGATTGATAAAAAGCCCTTTACCTCTGACAAGCTGTATTATAATCAAGATACAGACACCTACTATTGTCCTATGGGACAAGCCATGGAAAAGATAGGGAATAGACAACGTAAAACAACTACAGGATATCTACAAGAGCTCGATATATATCAAGCAAAGAACTGTAGTGGATGTCCTCTAAGATCACTTTGTCACAAAGCCTCAGAGAATAGAATTATAGAAAGAAACCACAACCTGATACGTCTTAAACAAAAAGCGAAAGAAAACCTCTTATCTGAACAAGGAGTCAAACATCGAAAACAACGTTGTTGGGATGTAGAAGGTGTTTTTGCCAATATCAAACACAATATGAACTTCAAACGATTTATGCTTAGAGGAATCGAAAAGGTAGAAACCGAAATAGGACTTATTGCAATGGCACATAACCTAAAAAAGCTCACAATTGCAATGTAGAACAGACTTGGAACTTTTAAACTTGAAACTTGGAACTCAAAAACAAAATATCTCCTGAAAACTCAAAATAACAAAAAAAAAATCGCCTATAAATTACTTTATAGACGACCTCTTTGAAATATATAAGGTTGTAGTAAAATTATTTTTTACCAGCTTCCATTTTTTTCTTTAAGTCAGCAAGACCTCCAATGTCACCAAGCGTCGTTTTTTCTGCTTCTGCAGATTTCTTAGCGGCAACTTTGATATTTCTTTTCTCTTGCTCTCTAAAGATGGCTGTATGAGATATAACAACTCTTCTGTACTCTTTGCTAAATTCTAATACTTTAAATTCTAAAGTATCTCCTTTACCAACTTTGGTACCGTCTTCTTTTTCTAAATGACGTCCAGGTGCAAAACCTTCAACTCCATCAGCAAAAGATACCACAGCTCCTTTGTCGTTTTTCTCTTTTACAGTTCCTGTATGAACAGAATCGATAGCATACGTAGCTTCATGAGCATCCCAAGGATTTTCTTGAGTTTGCTTATGACCTAAGTTTAACTTACGACCTTCTACATCCAATTCTAATACTTGAACTTCTAATTTGTCTCCAACAGTTACAAAATCTGATGGATGCTTAATTTTCTTCGTCCAAGATAAATCAGAGATATATACCAATCCGTCAATTCCTTCTTCTAACTCAACAAATACTCCAAAGTTCGTGTAATTTCTTACCGTACCAGTATGTGTTGAACCTACAGGATATTTAGTAGTAATATCTGTCCAAGGATCTGGGTGTAATTGTTTCATACCCAAAGACATTTTTCTTTCGTCTCTATCTAATGTTAAGATTTGAGCTTCTACTTTATCTCCAACAGATACAAAATCTTGTGCAGAACGTAAGTGCGTAGACCAAGACATTTCAGAAACGTGAATTAATCCTTCTACTCCTTCAGAAACTTCAACAAATGCTCCATAATCAGCAATAACAACTACATCACCTGTAATTTTATCACCTACTTTAAGATCAGCACTTAATGCTTCCCAAGGATGCGCAGACAATTGTTTTAATCCTAATTGAATTCTAGATTTACTATCATCAAAGTCTAAGATTACCACATTTAATTTTTGATCTAACTCAACAACCTCATTTGGATGATTGATTCTAGACCAAGATAAATCTGTAATGTGAACTAATCCATCTACACCACCTAAATCAACAAATACTCCATAAGAAGTTACGTTTTTCACAACTCCTTCTAATACTTGTCCTTTTTCTAATTGACCAATGATCTCTTTCTTTTGAATTTCGATATCAGCTTCAATTAATGCTTTGTGAGATACAACAACGTTTTTAAATTCATGGTTGATTTTCACAACTTTGAATTCCATTGTTTTTTCTACATATTGATCGTAATCACGGATAGGTTTCACATCAATTTGAGAACCTGGTAAAAATGCTTCGATTCCGAAAACATCGACAATCATACCACCTCTAGTTCTACATTTTACGAATCCGTTTACAACTTCGCCTGTTTCATGAGCATTGTTTACTCTTTCCCAAGCTTTAATGACTCTTGCTTTTTTGTGAGACAATACTAACTGACCTGTACTATCTTCTCTCTTATCAACTAAAACTTCTACTTTATCACCAACAGCTAAGCTAGGATTGTAACGAAATTCGTTTAAAGAAATCACTCCTTCAGATTTAGAATTGATATCGATGATTGCATCTCTATCAGTTTTTCTAATTACTGTACCTTCAATAACATCACGCTCTTTTACGAATCCTTGAATTCCTTCTAAAGCACTTTCAAATTCTTTTAATTTCGCTTCATCAACAGCTTCAATACCTTCTTCGTATTTGTGCCAATCAAAATTGTTTAAAAAATCTTCTTGAGTTTGTTCTGGTGTTACAGCTTCAGTTTCAGTTTCTACAACTTCTATGGTAGCTTCAGTGGCTACTTCTTCTACTTCTACAGTAGCTTCTGCTGTTTCTTGTACTTCTTGTTGTACTTCTGGAGCTTCTACAGCTTCCGTTTTTTTAGTTTCTTCAGACATGCTGAAAATGTTTTTGTATCTTATTGTTATTCAGATTATTAACGATGATAACGCAAAGAGAAATTATACGTAAATATGTTTTTTAAATCCTTTTTCTAATCCATTATCGTAAAAAGGAGTGCAAATGTACAAAATTCTCTAGATTATTAGATATTTAGTGCCAATAACTTTCAAAATAATTGACCTCTCAAAGTGATGAAACAAGACCGCTACGCTTATGGAATCAAGAACCTAGAATGTCAGGTTTTTATTTGATTATCGTATGATTGAAGGTGTAAATATATCTTCATGTCTTTACGAGGAATTCCAAAACTTTGGGATAACGAAGTAATCTGACCAATATACACTCTAATTTTGATGAGATTGCTTCTCACGCTCTAGCGCGATCGCAAAGACAGGTCATGGAAGTTGAAGTTGAAATTGAAATTGAAAATATGTTTACAAAATGTAAAAACCATTAAGTCTTTAAATACAGCTTACTGTAGACTGAGAACTGGGGGACTGCAAACTGAATACTTGACATTCTTCTTCTTATCTTTGAAGTTTTAAATCAACACAAATGAAAAGCCTAAAATCTATCCTTTTATTGGCAACAGTAGTCGCTCTATTCTCTTGTCAAAATCAACAAAATACAAGTCCTAAATTTTTAGAATCTAAAATAGAAAGCAGGAAAAGTGCACCTTTTTCTGATGCCGTAGAAATCAATGGTTTATTATTCTTAACAGGACAAATTGGAAAAGACCATGCATTAGGGAAAATCGTTGAAGGAGGCATAGAAGCTGAAACCCGACAAGTGTTAAATAATATTAAAGATGTATTAGAAGCAAATGGTTCAGATATTAGCAGTGTTATAAAATGCACCGTAATTTTATCGGACATCAATGATTTTGGAGCTATGAATAAAGTTTATCGAACTTTTTTTACCGATAATAAGCCAGCAAGGACTACATTTGCAGCCGATTTAGTTCCTGGAGCTAATATTGAAATTGAAATAGTCGCTGCAAAGAAATAAAATGAATCAAGAAACAAAAGATTTAATCGATGAAGGTAAAATGCTTCCGCTAATGGAAGAGTTTTACACGATTCAAGGAGAAGGGTATCACACAGGAAAAGCCGCTTATTTTATTCGAGTTGGAGGCTGTGATTTAGGGTGTCATTGGTGTGATGTAAAAGAAAGTTGGAATTCAGATTTGCATCCACCTACATTGTCAGACATCATTGTAGAAAATGCTAAAAAGTACTCTGATACCGTAGTCATTACAGGAGGCGAACCTTTAATGTGGTCTATGGACTACTTGACCAAAACTTTAAATGCTAAGGGAATTAGAACTCATATTGAAACTTCGGGAGCCTATTCTTTCTCTGGTACTTGGAACTGGTTTTGCTTGTCGCCTAAAAAAACAAAACTTCCTTTAGACGAAGTATATCAAGAAGCCGATGAGTTAAAAATGATTATTCACAATAAGAGTGACTTTCAGTTCGCTGAAGAACAAGCTGCTAAAGTTGGTGAAAATTGCGAGCTTTTTTTACAACCAGAATGGAGTAAAAAAGAAAAAATGACAGCAGAAATTGTAGATTATGTAATGAAGAATCCCAAATGGAAAATCTCGCTACAGACCCATAAATATTTAAATATTCCCTAGTTTTTCTTCTACTAATTTTAGGATTATTTCAAACTGCTCTTCTTTCGTTAAATTAGAATTGTCTATCTCAATAGCATCTTCCGCTTTTACTAAGGGAGAATCTTTACGTGTGGTATCAATCGAATCACGTTCCACTACATTATTATACACTTCCTCATAGGTTACCTTGTCTCCTTTTCCAATCAGTTCATCATAACGACGTTGTGCTCTTGTCTTCGCAGAAGAAGTCATAAAGAGTTTTAACTCAGCATCCGTAAACACTACAGTTCCTATATCCCTTCCGTCCATTACAACCCCTTTATTTTTACCCATTTCTTTTTGACTAGCAACCAATTTTTTTCGAACTTCAGAAATCGCTGAAACTTTACTTACCAAATTTGATACTTCCAACGTTCTAATTTCCTTTTCAACATTTACATCATTTAAAATCATTTCTGCATATCCTAAAGACGCATTGTATTCAAATCCTAACTTCGCTTCATCCAAATTTTCAATCAAAGAATCTACATCAAAATGAGTATTATCTATATACTTATGATTCATCGCAAATAAGGTCATGGCTCTATACATTGCGCCGCTATCTACATATACATACCCTAATTTTTGAGCTAATTGTTTCGCTATAGTACTCTTCCCTGTTGATGAAAACCCATCGATAGCAATCGTAATTTTTTTACTCATGTATTATCTTTTATCCAAATCTATTTGTAAACTAAATGTACTCGCACTTGTAGCAGCATGATATTTAGAAAACGCATAGTTAAACTTTAATTTATTCATCTTAATCCCAAAACCAAATGAGATACCACTAAAAGATCTCGCGTTTTGTAACTTCAATTCACTCGCTCTTCTAAAATTATATCCAGCTCTTAGATTGATTGCACTATCAGGAAACAATTCAGCTCCAACTACAAAATGACGAATCGCATTCGTAAAAAAGGAGATCTTTTCTTCCGTCACATTTCCTTCCAAATCACTTGTTTGATTCGACGGATTTGGAACAGCTACATTCCATTGTTGCAAATTATCTAAAGTCACATGCCATCGTAATGGAACATATTTCAATTTATAAGAACCTCCTATTGCTACCTTAAAAGGAAGTCGTTCATTTGTTCCGTCAAAAGATTGTATTTGTGCCCCAGCATTTCTTGCTACTATTGTAAAACTATAAGGTTTATAAGGACTGTAATATAACACAGCAAAATCTGCTGCAACACCATTAGAAGTAAAATTGCTAATTGTAGAATTGATCAACTTCGCATTAAATCCCATATAAACATTGGTCCAAGGAAGGTTAAAAGCATAGCCTACAGAAAGTGCAATATCACTCGCTTTAAAAGTTCCCGTTTCATTCCCATTCTCATCAGCCTCAATAAGAGTTCCGTAATTCAGATATTTGATACTCCCATGAATAGTTCCAAAACGCCTACTAATTACATGAGCATAAGACGCAGATCCAATATTAATGCCTGCCAAATAACTCGTATAATTAAAAGATAATTGTTTGTCTAGTTCAGCATTAATCACAGAAGGATTCCAAATAGGTTGATTCACATCATCCATCAAAGTTAAAACTTCACCACCTAAGGCTACTTGTCTTGAAGAGGATGTTAAATTCAAAAATTGAAAAACACTTTCTCCTCCAACTTGACTAAAAGTGGAGGCTGAAAACAATAATAAAATGCAAAAAAATGTTTTTCTCATAAATCCTGACAAAGAAAGTAGAAATATACTTTATAACGTAAATATCTACCAATATTTTATACAGTAATCATTATATAATCAAATAATTCTTTTAAATAGCTTTTATAGGGTTCCCTTCGGTCAGGCTTTCCGCTGTATCCTCGCTTTTGGCGAGGGATGTCGCTTCAATCCTTAACCCACATAGTAACAAATTTCAAGTTTAAAGTTATAACCAAAAAAAACCTCATATCAAAGATATGAGGTTTAAGTTTAGATACTGAGTTCCTGAATCGAGTTCAGGATAAACAGTATTAAAGAAAGGCAGCGACCTACTCTCCCACCAAAACGGCAGTACCATCGGCGCTATTGGGCTTAACTTCTCTGTTCGGGATGGGAAGAGGTGAGCCCCAATGCTATAACCACCCTAAGCTTTTAGTCCCGCACTTGATGCGGGATCAGTTGTAAGTTTTTAAGTTCTAAGTTTCAAGTCTTTCAACTCTTAACTCAACACTTATCACTCATAACTCTTGAGCTTTGCTCAAGTATAAGTTAACATATTGGTCTAAATAATAGTGTATCGAATAAGATCCTGAATCTAGTTCAGGATAAATAAAAAAGAGTGTCCCTTTGGACACTGAGGTAAACTCGAAGTGCCCAAAGGTAACGATGTACATAAGTCTATGGGTTATTAGTACTACTTGGCTACATACATTACTGCACTTACACCTATAGCCTATCAACGTGGTCATCTCCCACGACCCTTTAAAGAAATCTCATCTTGTGGTGGGTTTCGCGCTTATATGCTTTCAGCGCTTATCCCTTCCCGACGTAGCTACCCTGCCATGCTTCTGGCGAAACAACAGGTACACTAGAGGTCAGTCCAACTCGGTCCTCTCGTACTAGAGTCAGATCCACGCAAATTTCTAACGCCCACAGCAGATAGAGACCGAACTGTCTCACGACGTTCTGAACCCAGCTCGCGTGCCACTTTAATGGGCGAACAGCCCAACCCTTGGGACCTTCTCCAGCCCCAGGATGTGACGAGCCGACATCGAGGTGCCAAACCCCCCCGTCGATATGAGCTCTTGGGGGAGATCAGCCTGTTATCCCCGGAGTACCTTTTATCCTTTGAGCGATGGCCCTTCCATGCGGAACCACCGGATCACTATGCTCTTGTTTCCAACCTGATCGACTTGTAAGTCTCTCAGTCAAGCACCCTTATGCCATTGCACTCTACGCACGGTTACCAAGCGTGCTGAGGGTACCTTTAGAAGCCTCCGTTACTCTTTTGGAGGCGACCACCCCAGTCAAACTACCCACCAAGCACTGTCCTCATCTCTGAGTTAGACTCTAGATAAGCAAAGGGTGGTATTTCAAGGTTAACTCCACAACGCCTAGCGACGCCGCTTCATAGTTTCCCACCTATCCTACACATTACTTATCCAAAGCCAATACTAAGCTATAGTAAAGGTTCACGGGGTCTTTTCGTCCCGCTGCGGGTAATCGGCATCTTCACCGATACTACAATTTCACCGAGCTCATGGCTGAGACAGTGTCCAGATCGTTGCACCATTCGTGCAGGTCGGAACTTACCCGACAAGGAATTTCGCTACCTTAGGACC